>NZ_CP172937.1:0-677500 GCF_050542615.1 Enterococcus sp. DIV0008
ATGCCATCTGCTGATTCTATTTGGCAAGATCTTCAACGATCCTTTAAAGAAGAGCTGAATCCGGCCAGTTATAGCGCTTGGATCGAGACTGCCAATGTCTTGTCGTTTGAAAAAAATCAGCTGCTGATCGAAGTACCCAGCGATCTTCATAAATCTTATTGGGAAAAAAATCTAGCTGCCAAAATTGTTGAAATGGGATTTATGAAAACTGGTGAAGAATTGATTCCTAGTTTTGTGACTGTCGAAGAAGCAGAAGCTTTAAAAACAGCCCCATCTACTATTAAAACAACTGCAGAAGAAAACGAGCAGCCGCCGAAATCGATTTTAAATGAAAAATACACATTTGATACCTTTGTCATCGGGAAAGGCAATCAAATGGCCCATGCTGCTGCTTTAGTTGTTGCTGAAGATCCTGGGTCTATTTATAATCCGCTGTTCTTCTATGGTGGCGTTGGTTTAGGGAAAACCCACTTGATGCATGCGATCGGTCATCAAATGTTGCTGAAACGTCCCAATGCCAAAATCAAGTATGTTAGTAGTGAAAATTTCACCAATGATTTCATTACTTCTATTCAAAAGAACAAAATGGAAGATTTTCGAAACGAATACCGCAATGTTGATCTTTTGTTGGTGGATGATATTCAATTCTTAGTCAATAAAGAAGGAACCCAAGAAGAATTCTTTAATACCTTCGAAGAACTGTATCGCAATAATAAACAGATCGTCCTGACAAGTGATCGTTTGCCAAATGAGATCCCAACTTTGCCGGAACGTTTGGTTTCTCGTTTTGCTTGGGGCTTGTCCGTTGACATCACCCCGCCCGATCTAGAGACGCGGACCGCGATTTTGCGGAAAAAAGCCGAAGCCGAACGCTTGGAGATCCCCGACGATACCTTAAGTTATATTGCTGGACAGATCGATTCGAATATCCGGGAACTTGAAGGAGCACTCGTCCGGGTACAAGCTTTTGCTACGATGCAAAACTCAGACATTACAACCAGCTTGGCAGCTGAAGCCATCAAAGCCTTGAAATCAAGCCATGGCTCGACCCAAGTTTCGATTTTACAGATCCAAGAAGAAGTCGCAAAATACTATCACATTCATGTCAATGATCTAAAAGGGAAAAAACGGGTCAAAGGCATCGTCGTGCCACGGCAGATCGCGATGTATCTCTCTCGAGAATTGACCGATAGTTCTTTACCAAAAATCGGCGGCGAATTTGGCGGCAAAGACCATACCACGGTCATTCATGCCCACGAAAAAATTCAGCATTTAGTCGAAACAGATCCTACGATCAAAAATGAGATCGCTGAAATCAAACAAATCCTCTTCAGCTGATCTGTGGATAATAAATAAAAAACCAAAAAAGTTGTCCACAAGTTATTCACAGGCGTTTTCGTTAGTCTAATCACTCTTTTCTCGAGTTATCCACATTACTAACAAGCCTATTACTACTATTACTTTTATTTAATAACTATAAATTAAAGGAGTATCGCTATGAAGCTAACTTTAAATCGAACAGAGTTCATGCAAGAATTACAAACTGTCCAACGGGCAATTTCAACCAAAACCACCATCCCGATCTTAACTGGGGTAAAATTGTCCCTTTCAGAAAAAGGATTGACCATGACTGGGAGCAATGCCGATATTTCCATTGAAACTTTTTTAAGTGTGGAAAACGAAAAAGCGCAAATGCAAATCGAAAAAACAGGAGCGATCGTTTTACAAGCACGTTTCTTTAGTGAAATCGTTCGTCGTTTGCCTGAAAGTACCTTAACGTTAGAAGTTTTAGACAATAATCAAGTAGCGATCACTTCTGGAAAAGCCAACTTTACCGTCAACGGCTTAGATGCCGATAGTTATCCACATTTACCAGTTGTCGAAAGTCAAGATTCGATCGAGATTCCAGCGCACGTATTGAATAAGGTCGTTAGTGAAACAGTCTTTGCGGTTTCGCAACACGAAAGCCGTCCGATCTTGACTGGGGTCCACTTTGTCTTAGAAAATCAAAAATTATTAGCTGTTGCGACGGACTCACACCGTCTGAGCCAACGGGTGATTCCCTTGGAAAGCGGGGAAACAGCCTTCAATATCGTGATTCCCGGCAAAAGCTTAACGGAACTTTCTCGTTCCTTAACGGATGAGGAAGAAGCGATCCAAATCAGCATTATGGATAACCAAGTATTGTTCCAAACGAAAACTATGAAATTCTATTCTCGTTTATTGGAAGGAACTTACCCAGATACCAACCGTCTGATCCCTTCAAGCTTCAATACTGAAATTGAATTTTCTGTGCCAGAATTGTTACAAGCTATCGAACGGGCGTCATTGCTTTCTCATGAAGGCCGTAACAACATCGTTCGTTTGGCGATCTCCGAGGAAGCCGTTGTCTTATATGGAAACTCACCAGAAATCGGGAAAGTGGAAGAAGACCTTTCTTTTGAAAAAGTGACCGGCGACCCATTAGAGATCTCTTTTAATCCTGACTATATGAAAGCTGCACTACGAGCATTTGGTGACACCAGCATCGTAATCCGCTTTATTTCAGCGATCCGGCCCTTTACGTTGGAGCCAACAGAGAGCAAAGGCAGCTTTATTCAGCTGATCACACCGGTACGCACCAACTAGTTTTTCATGTCTTTTGAAAAAAGTTGAAACAATCATCTGAAAATGAATAAATGAGTTAAAAGGGCTTAAAATCGTTTTTAAGCCCTTTTTTCTATTTTGGCTTCTTTTTTGTCTAAAAGCAGTAAGTCTTCTGAGAATGAAAAATATGCCGATGAATTTGTTTTCTTGGCAAAAAAAGAGTATAATAGAGCTAAACGCTCTTTGATAGAATTGAGGGGAATTATGAAAATGCAAATACCGTTAGAAACGGAATATATGACACTTGGACAAATGCTCAAAGAAGTCAGTGTGATCAGCAGCGGCGGCCAAGCGAAATGGTACCTTGCAGAGCACACCGTTTTTGTCGACGGCGAGCCGGAAAATCGACGAGGGCGCAAATTGTATGCGGGAATGCGTATTGAGCTACCTGATGAAGGTACTTTTTTTATGGTGAAGAAGGAAGACGCCGATGCGGCTGAATGAGTTGCATTTAAGCAATTATCGGAACTATGATTCGCTGACACTGACTTTTGAGAAAGGTCTGGTCATTTTTTTAGGCGAAAACGCGCAAGGAAAAACCAATATTTTAGAAAGCATCTATGTATTGGCGATGACCAAAAGCCACCGCACCTCCAGCGAGCAAGAACTTATCCGCTGGGACACAGAAGGTGCGCGGATCTCTGGCAGTGTCAGTCGGGGACGCTCAACGATCCCGTTAGAACTGTTTTTGTCAAAAAAAGGACGAAAAACGAAAGTAAACCACATTGAGCAAAAAAAGCTCAGTAGTTACATAGGGCAGTTGAATGTCATTTTATTTGCTCCAGAAGACCTCTCCCTTGTAAAAGGAAGTCCCCAAGTCCGCCGCAAATTTCTCGATATGGAAATTGGGCAGATCGATCCAATCTATCTCTATGATCTCGTTCAATACCAATCCGTTTTGAAACAGCGCAATCAATACTTAAAACAGCTGAATGAAAAAAAACAGACCGATGAGATCTATTTAGATGTTTTGACGGAACAGCTGGTGGCTTTCGGCAGTAAAATCATTTTAGCCAGACAACGGTTTGTTCAGCGCTTGGCGTATTGGGCAAATCAGCTGCACCAAAAGATCAGCCAAGGAAAAGAAACCTTGCAGATCGACTACTTATCGAATGTGCCTGGTGAGGCGAGTACGCTGGAGGAGATCCAACAGCAATTTGTCAAAGCCTTGGCACAAGTCAAAGACCGTGAACGATTTCGGCAAGTCACGTTGGCAGGCCCCCATCGAGACGATCTGGATTTTTTGATCAATGAGAAAAATGTTCAGACCTTTGGTTCGCAAGGACAGCAGCGAACAACGGCCCTAAGTGTCAAATTGGCAGAAATTGATTTGATGAAAGAAGAAACGGGAGAATATCCCGTCCTTTTATTAGATGACGTCATGAGTGAGCTGGATGATTCCCGACAACTGCATTTATTGGAAACCATTGAAGGAAAAGTTCAGACCTTTCTGACAACGACGACATTAGAACATGTGAAAGACAAAATGTCTGTGGAAGCAGAGATTTTTTATGTAGAGCAAGGACATATTAAAGGAGAATAGACTGAATGACAGAAGAAGAAAAAAGCTTAGTTGAACGTGCGAAAGCCTATGATGCCAGTCAGATCCAAGTGCTGGAAGGGCTAGAAGCCGTCCGCAAACGACCTGGGATGTACATTGGTTCTACCAGTTCAGAAGGTTTGCACCACTTAGTATGGGAAATCGTCGATAACTCGATCGATGAAGCACTAGCAGGCTTTGCCTCAAGTATTCAAGTGATCATTGAACCAGATAATAGCATTACGGTCGTCGATGACGGTCGGGGGATCCCCGTTGGTATCCAAGCCAAGACAGGCCGCCCAGCGGTAGAAACCGTCTTTACGATCCTGCATGCCGGCGGGAAATTCGGCGGCGGCGGCTACAAAGTATCTGGTGGACTGCACGGGGTAGGTTCCTCCGTCGTTAATGCGCTATCCACGACTTTAGATGTAAAAGTCTACAAGGAAGGTAAAGTGTATTATCAAGAATACCATCGTGGGGCAGTCGTTGATGACTTAAAAGTGATCGATGAAACCGACCGCCACGGAACGACCGTCCACTTTGTTCCAGATCCAGAGATCTTTACGGAAACAACTGTATTCAATTTTGACAAATTAGCGACGCGGGTTCGGGAATTAGCCTTCTTGAACCGAGGTTTAAAAATCTCGATCGAAGACAAACGGGAAGAAAAACCCGTCTTGAAAGAATATCATTACGACGGCGGGATCAAGAGCTATGTGGAGCATTTGAATGCGAGTAAAACAGTGATTTTCCCAGATCCGATCTATTTAGAAGGAGAGCAACAAGGAATCACGGTTGAAGTTTCCATGCAATATACCGATAGCTACCACAGCAATCTGCTAAGTTTTGCCAACAATATCCATACCTATGAAGGCGGAACCCATGAATTCGGGTTTAAGACTGCCTTGACCCGGGTGATCAATGATTACGCCCGCAAGTCAAAATTGATGAAAGAAAACGACGAAAACCTAACCGGAGAAGATGTTCGGGAAGGGTTGACGGCGGTTATCTCCATCAAGCATCCAGATCCTCAGTTTGAGGGACAAACGAAAACCAAATTAGGAAACTCCGAAGTGCGGACCGTCACCGATCGTCTCTTTTCGGAACACTTCACGAAATTCTTGATGGAAAACCCGAATGTGGGTCGTCAAGTCGTGGAAAAAGGACTTTTGGCATCAAAAGCCCGTCAAGCAGCCAAACGTGCCCGGGAAATGACTCGCCGAAAAGGTGCGTTAGAAATCAGTAACTTACCTGGGAAATTAGCCGACTGTTCCAGTAATGATCCAGAAAAATGCGAATTGTTTATCGTCGAAGGAGATTCTGCCGGCGGTTCAGCAAAACAAGGCCGTAGTCGCGAATTCCAAGCGATCTTACCGATCCGCGGGAAGATTTTAAATGTCGAAAAAGCCAGTATGGACAAAATCTTAGCAAACGAAGAGATCCGTTCGCTGTTTACGGCAATGGGTACTGGGTTTGGTGCTGATTTTGATGTAGCAAAAGCCCGTTACCACAAGCTAGTTATCATGACCGATGCCGATGTCGATGGTGCCCATATCCGGACCCTACTTTTGACGCTGTTCTATCGTTATATGCGTCCAATCGTTGAAGCTGGTTATGTCTATATCGCACAACCGCCATTGTACGGTGTCAAACAAGGGAAAAATATCCACTATATCCAACCCGGCAAGAATGCCGAACAAGATTTGAAAAATACGATTGAATCACTACCTGCGACACCAAAACCAACGGTTCAACGCTACAAAGGTCTAGGGGAAATGGATGACCACCAGTTATGGGAAACCACGATGGATCCTGAAAACCGGATGATGCTGCGGGTCAGCGTAGATGATGCCATAGAAGCCGATCAAATTTTTGAAATGCTGATGGGGGATCGCGTCGAACCAAGACGGGCCTTTATCGAAGAAAACGCGCACTACGTGAAAAATCTTGACATCTAGCCAATCGTAGAGGAGGAAACAGCTTGAGTGAAGAAGCAAAACAAAATATTCATGACGTCAATCTGACCAGTGAAATGCGCGAGTCCTTTATCGATTATGCAATGAGTGTAATTGTTGCTAGGGCTTTACCAGATGTGCGGGATGGCTTAAAGCCGGTTCACCGCCGAATTTTATATGGAATGAATGAATTAGGGGTGACACCAGACAAACCCCATAAAAAATCAGCCCGGATCGTCGGCGATGTCATGGGGAAATACCATCCCCATGGTGACAGTGCGATCTATGAATCAATGGTGCGGATGGCACAGCCCTTTAGCTATCGCTACATGCTAGTCGATGGCCACGGAAACTTTGGTTCAGTCGATGGTGACGGTGCCGCTGCGATGCGGTATACCGAAGCCCGCATGAGCAAACTGGCGATGGAGATGCTGCGGGACATCAACAAAGATACCGTTGATTTCCAAAGCAATTATGATGATACAGAACGAGAACCAGCGGTATTACCAGCACGCTTCCCGAACCTTTTGGTCAACGGGACGACGGGAATCGCTGTTGGGATGGCGACCAATATCCCGCCTCATAACTTGAATGAAGTCATTGCAGCCATCGATCTATTGATGGAAAATCCAGAAGTCACAACGAGTGAATTGATGGAAGTCCTACCAGGACCAGATTTCCCAACTGGTGGGATCGTGATGGGAAAATCCGGTATTCGCCGTGCTTATGAAACAGGGAAAGGTTCGATCACTGTTCGCGGGAAAGTCGAAGTGACTGAAATGCCCAACGGCAAAGAACGGATCTTAGTGACTGAATTGCCATATATGGTCAATAAAGCCAAATTGATCGAACGGATCTCTGAGTTGCACCGTGACAAACGGATCGAAGGAATCACCGATCTGCGAGATGAATCATCTCGTGAAGGCATGCGGATCGTGATCGACGTTCGTCGCGACGTCAGTGCATCGGTGATCTTAAACAATCTCTACAAAATGACTGCACTGCAATCTTCTTTTGGCTTTAATATGTTAGCCATTGAAAAAGGCGTGCCGAAGATTTTGAGCTTGAAACGAATTTTAGAAAACTACATCGAGCACCAACAAGAAGTGGTGACTCGACGAACACAGTTTGATAAAAACAAAGCAGAAGCTCGTGCCCACATCTTGGAAGGATTACGGATCGCATTGGATCATATCGATGAGATCATTGCTTTGATCCGAGCATCAAATTCTGATGATGAAGCAAAAAATAGCATGATGGAGCGCTTCAAATTGTCCGATCGCCAAGCGCAAGCAATTTTAGATATGCGTTTGCGTCGCTTGACCGGTTTGGAACGCGACAAGATCGAAAACGAGTACCAAGGCTTGTTAGAATTTATCGCTGATTTGACAGACATTCTAGCAAACCCACAACGGGTCCTAGAGATCATCCAAACGGAGTTGCAGGAATTAGGGCAACGCTTTGGCGATGATCGGCGGACTGAATTATTGGTTGGGGAAGTCTTAAGTCTTGAAGATGAAGATTTGATCGAAGAAGAAGAAATCGTCATTACCTTGACGAACAATGGGTACATCAAACGAGTAGCTAAATCTGAATTCCGTGCACAACGCCGCGGCGGACGTGGCGTTCAAGGAATGGGGATCCACGATGAAGACTTCGTGAAGACGTTGGTTTCTTGTTCGACTCATGACACATTACTGTTCTTCACCAATAAAGGGAAAGTTTACAAAGCCAAAGGCTATGAAATTCCTGAGTATGGTCGGGCAGCCAAAGGGATCCCTGTGATCAATCTGCTCGGGATCGATTCTAGCGAACGGATCGAAGCGATCATTTCGGCTTCTGGTGGGCCTCAAGAAGGACGCTACTTGTTCTTCACGACGCGTCTAGGTGTGGTCAAACGGACCTCAGTGACGGCCTTTTCAAATATCCGTGCCAATGGTCTGATTGCGATCGGTCTTCGGGAAAATGATGAGTTGGTCAATGTGATCGAAACCCACGGCGAAGATGTCGTGATCATTGGAACCCACGATGGTTACTCTGTGACCTTCAAAGAAGCCCTTGTGCGGGATATGGGCCGGACAGCTGCTGGTGTGCGAGGCATTCGTCTCAGAGACGGAGACTACGTCGTAGGCGCTGCTGTGATCACAGAAGACAGTGAAGTCTTGGTCATCACTGAGAACGGCTATGGCAAACGCACCAAAGGCTCTGAATATCCAATCAAAGGTCGTGGCGGAAAAGGGATCAAAACAGCCAACATTACGGCGAAAAACGGTCCATTAGCCGGCTTGACGACGGTCAGCGGTGAGGAAGACATCATGGTGATCACCGATAAAGGCGTCTTGATCCGTTTCAATGTAGCGACTGTTTCCCAAACTGGTCGGGCAACCTTAGGGGTTCGTTTGATGAAGATGGAAAACAATGCCAAAGTAGTGACGATGGCAACGGTTGAACCAGAAGTCGAAGAAGAACTAGCGACTGCCGAAGAAACAGCGGGACAAGACGTGCCAGTTGTGGAAGAAACAACGGAAGACACCACGGATACACAAGAATAAGCAATACGTTTTCTAGGAAGACAGCAACCTGCGAACCTGCAGCTAGCTGTCTTTTTACTCTTTTTCAAAAAATCGGCAGCAGCTGACGTATTTATCAGTGTAAGCGATTGTTTGCAGTGATGGGGAGATGCAGGGACGCAAAAAACAGCTTGCAGTAGGGACGAAAAAAGTGTATAATAATTATTTGTGAGTAGTCTAATTAGACCACTCTCTCTGCTCCTAGAAAACTAGGGGCCAAAGTCCACAGGGAGGTGAAAAATCAATGGAAAACACGAAATATGAGATCTTATATATCATTCGTCCAAACATTGATGAAGAAGCAAAAGCCGCATTGATCGCTCGTTTTGACTCAATCTTAACTGATAACGGCGCTGAAGTTATCGAATCAAAAGATTGGCAAAAACGCCGTCTAGCGTATGAAATGGATGGATTCCGTGAGGGTATCTATCACATCGTTAAAGTTTCTTCTTCAACAACTGCAAGTGCAATCAACGAGTTTGACCGTCTTGCGAAAATCAATGATGACATTATCCGTCACATGATTGTCAAAGAAGAAGCATAATATTGTTTCACATGAAACAAAAGCGATGAGGAGATGATGAACTTTGATTAATAATGTTGTACTAGTAGGAAGACTAACCAAAGATCCTGATTTACGTTACACTTCTAATGGCACTGGTGTCGCAACCTTTACCTTGGCGGTAAACCGCAATTTTACCAACCAAAGTGGAGAGCGCGAAGCTGATTTCATCAACTGTGTTATTTGGAGAAAACCAGCGGAAACATTAGCAAACTATGCACGCAAAGGAACTTTATTAGGGGTTACTGGACGTATTCAAACCCGTTCATACGACAACCAACAAGGCCAACGTGTTTATGTAACAGAAGTCGTTGCTGACAACTTCCAATTATTAGAGTCGCGGAATGCTTCCGAGCAAAGACGCACAACTGATAGCGGATCTGGCAGTAACAATACGTATAACTCAAACAGTTCTTCTGGATTTGGTAACAATAACTCAAATCAAACTCAATCCTCTCAACCATCAGGAATGCCTAATTTTGATCGAGACAACTCCGATCCATTCGGAAACTCATCAATCGACATTTCAGACGATGATTTACCATTCTAAGAAATTGATAGGAGGGAAATAGGATGGCACAACAAAGAAGAGGCGGACGCAAACGTCGTAAAGTAGACTACATTGCTGCAAACCATATTGAACATATCGATTATAAAGATATTGAATTACTAAAACGTTTCATTTCAGAACGCGGTAAAATCTTACCACGTCGTGTAACTGGTACTGGTGCGAAAAACCAACGCAAACTTACCATTGCAATTAAACGTGCGCGTATCATGGGATTACTTCCATTCGTAGGCGAAGAATAAATCGAATGATTTTCATTGACAAGTTTCTTTTGAAGCTTGTCAATTTTTTTATCCATCGAAGAGAAACTTGTTATTTTATATGTAGATAGAATAACGAATGACAAAAATTTTTTCATAGTTGTTTCACCAAAAAAGTTTCACGTGGAACTTTTTTGCATCAATCGCCTATTTGATTGTTTTATGGTAAAATAAGGAACAAAGCTTCAAAAAAATGGGATGATACATTGAGGGGTAAAAAAGATGGCAGCAATTGGGTTGATTTCAATTGATAATTACGATGATTTGATTGAGAAAAAAGACGACAAACAAGTTTCTTATTTGAACTCGCTGATCACGACATTGATTTCTGATTGGGCAAGTGAGAATCATGTTTTTTACAAACGAATCAATTCCGAGCGGTTTCTTTTCGTCGCGAAGTATTCAGATATTGAGCGGATGAAGGAAGAAAAATTCCAATTTTTGACTAGAGTACGGCAAGTTGCGGAAAAAAATGATCTGGCATTAACGATCAGTATGGGAATCTCCTATGGGGAAGAGTCTTTTGAAGAGATCGGGGAAGTGGCACAAAACAATCTCGACATTGCGTTAGTTCGCGGCGGCGATCAAGTCGTTTTAAAAGAAGCCAAAGAAGAAGCGAAACCGCAATTCTTTGGCGGCAATACAGACGGCACACCAAAGAGAACGCGTGTTCGTTCTCGTGCCATGAGTACGGCGTTGAGAAAGATTTTTGCTGAAAACCAGCGGATCTTTATCATGGGTCATCGTTACCCGGACATGGATGCTTTAGGTTCGGCTTTTGGGGTGGCTTACATGGCGATGATGAGCGACAAAGAATGCTACATCATTTTAAATCCGAAAGAGATCACCGCCGACATTCAGCGGGCATTGGAAGAATTGAAAAAATACCCCGAGCTGGAACGATTTGTGATCACTGGGGAAGAAGCAGTTAATTTATCAAATGAAGAAAGTGTCTTAGTGATGGTAGATTACCATAAGCCATCGATGTCGATCTCGCAAGCGGTCTATGATGAATTTGACAAAATCGCAGTGATCGATCACCATCGTCGCGGGGATGAGTTTCCCGATAAGCCTTTATTGACGTATATTGAATCTTCCGCATCTTCGGCATCAGAACTAGTAGCAGAATTGATCCAGTATCGTGCTTCTCGCAGATCGCAAGTCCCGAAATTTATTACGACTTCTTTATTAGCGGGCATCTACGTGGATACGAAGAACTTCACGGTGCGAACCACTGGTCGGACCTTTGATATTGCTGGCTATTTGAAAAATCAAGGCGCAGATACGTCATTGGTTCAATACATGTTGAGTACGGATCTCGATTCCTATTTGATGATCAGTGAACTGGTTTCTCGCAGCCAGCATTTCCGAGAAGATATCGTGATTGCTGCAGCGGATGAAGATCGGGTGTACGATAGTGTCACCGTTGCAAAAGCGGCCGATACTCTGCTATCGATCAATGGGATCCATGCCGCGTTTGTCATTACGAAACAGCCAGGAGATTTGATCGGTATTAGTGCTAGAAGTACCGGAAAAGTCAATGTACAAACCTTGATGGAGGCATTAGGCGGCGGCGGACATTTTACCAACGCAGCCACGCAAATAAAAAACAGCAGCATTGGCGATGTAGAAAACCAGTTGCGAGCGGAATTAACGAAAAATGAACAATAACAAGGAGTGACCAAGATGAAAGTTATTTTCTTACAAGATGTCAAAGGCAAAGGCAAAAAAGGCGATATCAAGGAAGTCCCTAATGGCTACGCACAAAACTTCCTGATCAAAAACAACTTAGCCAAACCTGCCAACAATGAAAGCATGGCAGAATTAAAAGGCAAACAAAAAGCCAAAGAAAAGCAAGATGCGGAAGTCTTAGCAGAAGCGAAAGAGTTAAAAGCACTTCTTGAAAAAGAAGAAACCGTTGTGAAGATCAATGCTAAAGCAGGGGAAGATGGCCGCTTGTTTGGTTCGATCCCATCAAAACAAATTGCCGATGCCTTGAACAAGCAATACAAAATCAAGATCGACAAACGCAAAATCGAATTGGATCAGCCGATTCGTGCATTAGGCTTCACGCAAGTACCTGTAAAATTGCACCCACAAGTAACAGCAACGATCAATGTTCATACCATTCAAGAATAAGCATTACTCCCAACAGTCATATGTTGGGTTTTTTTCGGCAAACGTCCAAGCAATCTTGTACTTTGGATGGGAATCTTGTAGAATGAATGGACGAAGGAGCGAATGGCATGAATGAAGTTTGGCAAAATCAAGTTCCCCCACAAGATATTGAAGCGGAACAAGCGGTCCTAGGGGCAGTCTTTTTAGATGCTGATGCGATCATCGATGCAATGGAAGTAATCGCCCCAGAAGATTTTTATCGCCGCAGCCATCAAATAATTTTTCAAGCAATGATCCAGTTGAACGACCGTAGTGAATCGATCGACTTGATCACGTTGAAAGCAGAAATTGAAAAAAGCAATAGTCTTGAAGATGTTGGCGGCCTGACGTATCTGACTGAATTGAGTCAAGCTTCACCATCAGCAGCAAGTATTGCTTATTATGCGAAGATCGTTGACGACAAAGCTACGTTACGCAATCTGATCCAAACAGCGAGCCGTATCGTAACCAAAGGCTTTGAACAAGATGAAGATGTGCAGTCGATCATTGATCAAGCAGAAAAAAGTATTTTAGAAGTATCCGAAAAGCGCAACAGCAATGGCTTCCAATCGATAGCGGAAGTCTTGAATCGGACGATCGAAACGATCGATCAACTGGCGCAAAACAATGAAGAAATCACCGGATTACCTACGGGTTATGCGGCTTTAGACAAAATGACGGCGGGACTGCAAAAAGAAGAGCTGATTATTCTGGCTGCCCGTCCCGCGGTAGGGAAAACCGCATTTGCCTTGAATATCGCACAAAATGTCGGAACGAAAACCGATCGTTCCGTGGCGATCTTTAGTCTGGAAATGGGGGCTGAATCATTGGTCAACCGGATGCTTTGTGCGGAAGGCTCGATTGAGGCCAGTCACTTGCGGACGGGGCAGCTCTCAGAAGAAGAGTGGCGGAATTTGATCGTTGCCATGGGCAGTCTTTCTAACGCCAATATCTATATCGATGATACCCCCGGGATCAAGATCTCTGAGATCCGGGCACGTTGTCGGAAACTCGCGCAAGAAAAAGGCAATCTCGGCTTGATTTTGATCGACTATTTGCAGCTGATTGAAGGAACGGGTCGCGAAAACCGCCAACAAGAAGTCTCTGAGATCTCTCGCCAATTAAAGAAACTGGCGAAGGAATTAAAAGTGCCAGTGATCGCACTGTCTCAGCTTTCTCGGGGTGTGGAACAACGACAAGACAAGCGTCCTGTTTTAAGTGATATCCGAGAATCAGGATCGATCGAGCAGGATGCCGATATCGTTGCTTTCTTGTACCGAGATGACTACTACCGCAGCGAAGGCGACGATGACGATGAACCAGAAGAACAACAAAACAACAATGTGATCGAAGTCATTATTGAGAAAAACCGGAGTGGTGCCCGAGGGACCGTCGAACTTCTATTCATCAAAGAATACAATAAGTTCTCCTCGGTCTCGCCGCGAGAAGAGTTCGGGTAAGGCACCAATGATTTGAAAAACAAAGGCTCCTGCTGCCGTCTGCATTGCGCTGATGGCAGTAGGGCTTTTTTTATGTGCCGACTTTATTCGTTTTTACGTGTATAAATAATTATTCCAAAGAAAATAGTTCGTTTTTTACCCCTGAAAAATGAGAATTTAAAACGATTATTCGATTTTAGATTGAAAGAGCTTGCGAATCTTGTTACAATACTTAAGGAATGCACTAATTAAAGAAAGAGGTCATTATATGTCATCTGTAGTAGTAGTAGGTACACAATGGGGCGATGAAGGTAAAGGAAAGATTACGGACTTTTTGAGTGAAAACGCGGAAGTCATTGCACGTTATCAAGGTGGAGACAATGCCGGCCATACGATTAAATTTGACGGTGTGACCTATAAACTGCATTTGATTCCTTCAGGGATCTTTTATGCAGATAAAATCAGTGTCATTGGAAACGGGGTCGTTGTGAACCCGAAATCATTAGTTAAAGAATTAGCATACTTGAAAGAAAACAATATAATAACAGAAAACTTAAAGATTTCTGATCGTGCACATGTTATTTTACCTTACCATATCCATTTGGATCAACTGCAAGAAGATGCCAAAGGTGACAACAAAATCGGTACGACGATCAAAGGGATCGGACCAGCCTACATGGATAAAGCGGCCAGAGTCGGCATTCGGATCGCTGATCTTTTAGACAAGGAAATTTTTGAAGAACGTCTACGCATCAACTTAGAAGAAAAAAATCGTCAATTCGTGAAAATGTTTGATGCAGAACCAATTGCCTTTGAAGACATTTTTGAAGAGTATTACGAATATGGCCAACAAATCAAAAAATATGTGACGGATACTTCGGTGATCCTTAACGATGCCTTAGATGAAGGCAAACGGGTTTTATTTGAAGGGGCACAAGGCGTGATGCTGGATATCGACCAAGGAACCTATCCTTTCGTAACGTCATCCAACCCTGTTGCTGGGGGAGTCACTATTGGTAGTGGTGTGGGTCCTTCAAAAATCAACAAAGTCGTTGGTGTCTGCAAAGCTTACACCTCTCGGGTAGGCGATGGTCCTTTCCCAACGGAACTGTTTGATGAAACAGGTGAACAAATTCGTAAGATCGGTCGTGAATACGGAACAACGACAGGACGTCCTCGCCGTGTGGGCTGGTTTGATACCGTCGTGATGCGCCATTCAAAACGAGTATCGGGGATCACGAACCTATCCCTTAACTCGATCGATGTCTTGAGCGGTTTAGAAACCGTGAAAATCTGTACCGCTTATGAACTAGACGGCGAATTGATCTATCATTACCCAGCAAGCTTGAAAGAGTTGAACCGCTGCAAACCAGTCTACGAAGAACTTCCTGGCTGGTCTGAAGACATTACTGGCTGCAAAACATTGGCGGATCTGCCAGAAAATGCACGCAATTACGTGCATCGCATCTCTGAATTAGTCGGTGTCCGCATTTCGACCTTCTCGGTAGGACCAGACCGCAGCCAAACCAACATCTTAGAAAGTGTTTGGGCGCAAATTTAACCTGACGCGAAAGCATCAGAACAAGACAAAGAACTCCTGTGTCAAAAGCAGTCAACGATAAGTTTGGCTGCTTTTGATGAGAATTTCTTCTGTCTTGTTCTTTTTTTGCTATAATAGGGGGTAACGAGAGGGGTGAAACCATGTTTCAAATCATGACAGATTCCTGCTGTGATTTACCAGCAGCAAGATTAGCGGAGCTAGATGTCGCCTATATTCCAATGCTGATTGAATTAGATGGCAAAGAATATATCGATGATATGGGCAAAGAATTTGATACGGAATGGTTTTTAGGAAAACTAAAAGAGCATGCGCAACCGACGACTTCTCAAATCAATGTCGGACGTTATATGGAATATTTTCGGCCATATGTCGAAGCGGGCACACCGGTCCTTTATTTAGGTTTTTCTTCAGGAATGAGCGGCTCATTCCAAAGTGCCGTCCAAGCCGTAGCCTTACTAAAAGAAGAATACAAAGAAGTTGCGATCACCTTGATCGATACGCGCTCTGCGAGTTTAGGGGAAGGCTTCTTAGTGGCTGAAGCAGCCCAACAAAAAGCCCAAGGACGTTCGTTGCTGGAAGTCAGCCAATGGGTAGAAGAAAACAAACTGCGTTTAGATTCATGGGTCACCGTCGATGATTTAAAACAGTTGGAACGCGGCGGCAGAATCTCTAAAACGGCCGCAGCGATTGGCGGATTGTTGAATGTGAAACCAATCATTACCGTCGATACCGCGGGAAAATTACGCAGCGTTGATCGAGTGCGGGGACGCAACAAAGCAATCCAAAAAATCGTGGATCAAACCATTGCCAATCTTCACGAATCAAAAACCAATACGGTTTATTTTGCCAATGCTGGCGATGCCGAAGCAGCGGAGAAACTCATCAAGCGTTTGACCGAAAAAGTTCCTGACATTATTATTCATCATTATCCATTAGGTCCAACGATCTCCAGTCATACCGGCTACGGCTGCTTGGCGCTGTTTTCATTCGGCAAAGCCCGTTTAGAACAAGCGTAACCTGCCCAACCTGCCCGAAGTATTAGACAAAATAAAAATAACGCTCTAGTTGCAGCCTTGGTGGCGGGCAACTGGAGCGTTCTTTTATTTAAAGCAACTTATTGATTCAATTCTGCTACGCGTTTTTGGACATCTTTGTTTTCTAAGAATTCATCGTAGGTCGTTTCGGCACGATCCACCACGCCTTTGCTAGAGACCGCAATGATACGGTTCGCAAGGGTTTGAATAAATTGGTGGTCATGAGAAGCAAACAACAATGAGCCGGTGAAGGCCATCAAACCATCGTTTAATGCGGTGATCGATTCTAAGTCCAAGTGATTGGTTGGATCATCCAACACCAATACGTTGGCTTTTGAAAGCATCATTTTCGACAACATACAGCGAACTTTTTCGCCCCCGGAAAGAACGTTGACGGGTTTTAATACTTCGTCACCAGAGAACAACATGCGACCGAGGAAGCTGCGCAAGAAGGTATTGTCGTCTTCTTCTTTGCTTGCGTATTGACGCAACCAATCAACGATCGGGGTATCCGTATCAAATTCGCTGGTCGTATCTTTTGGCAAGTAGGCATGCTGCGTGGTGACGCCCCAACGAACACTACCTGTATCAGGAGTGATTTCCCCCATGATGACTTTGAATAGCGTTGTGGTGGTGATATCGCTATTGGCAACAAAAGCGACTTTGTCGTCTTTGTTCAAGGTGAAAGAGATATTGTCTAAAATCTTTTTGCCGTCGATCGTCACACTGACATTGTCGACTTGCAGCAAGTCATTCCCGATTTCACGTTCTGGTTTAAAACCGACAAACGGGTAACGGCGAGACGAAGGTTGAATATCATCAAGAGTGATTTTATCCAACATTTTTTTCCGAGATGTTGCTTGTTTGGATTTTGATGCATTGGCACTAAAGCGTGCGATAAAGTCTTGCAGTTCTTTGATCTGCTCTTCTTTTTTGGCATTTGATTGGGATTGTAATTTCGCAGCTAATTGGCTTGATTCCAACCAGAAATCATAGTTGCCGACAAACAATTTGATTTTGCCGAAGTCTAGATCGGCCATATGGGTACAAACTTTATTTAAGAAGTGGCGGTCATGGGAAACAACGATGACGGTGTTGTCAAAGTTGATCAGAAACTCTTCTAACCAGTTGATAGATTGGATATCCAATCCGTTGGTAGGCTCATCTAGGAGCAAGACGTCTGGCTTACCGAAAAGGGCTTGTGCCAGTAAGACTTTCACCCGTTGACCAGCAGTTAGATCTTTCATCAAGACATGATGCAATTCATCGGGAATGTTCAAGCCTTGCAAAAGAACAGCTGCTTCGGGCTCTGCTTCCCAGCCATCAAGTTCCGCAAATTCGCCTTCTAGTTCGGCGGCACGAATCCCATCTTCATCAGAAAAGTCTTCCTTCATGTAGATCGCGTCTTTTTCTTTCATCACTTCGTAGAGACGTTTATGGCCCATGATGACCGTTTCGATCACGGGAAACTCTTCGTAATCATAGTGGTTCTGCTTCAAGACAGCCATCCGTTCATCAGGACCTAAAGACACATTCCCGGTCGAAGGTTGGATCTCACCAGATAAAATTTTTAAAAAAGTTGATTTACCAGCACCATTTGCACCAATCAAACCATAACAATTACCAGGCGTAAACTTAATATTAACATCATCAAACAGTTTGCGGTCTGAAAAATGCAAACTTACATCACTTACTGTAATCAATTCTTTTCCTCACTTTATATAAATTGACATGGAGTCTCCTAGCATTATAGCGATGAATGTTGAAACTTTCAAGTAAAGCCGAGGATTTCATCAGGAAAGGCTTAGGGCTGGTGAAAGAAAAATTTTGGCTGCTGTTGCCTTCCTAGTAGAACCTGACGGCTTCCTATGCTAGAGTATTGGTAGAATAGTTAGACAAAGGAGCAGACAAATGGTGGATTGGTTGGTTGGATTGTCGCCATGGCAGCAAGCGCTGGCGGGGACGATCTTTACGTATGGTATGACGGCGTTTGGGGCAGCGCTAGTCTTTTTCTTCAAAGAAATCAATAAAAATGTCCTGAATACGATGCTGGGGTTTGCCTCTGGCGTGATGATCGCTGCTAGTTTCTGGTCGTTATTAGATCCTGCGATCGCACGAGCCGAAGAAAATGGCGATATTCCGTGGCTCGTGGTCAGCATCGGGTTTGGTTTGGGCGGTTTGTTTCTATATGCAGCAGATAAGACGCTCCCGCATATGCATTTTGGTCCAAATCATGAAACAGAAGGTTTGCCCAGTCATTTGAAGCGAACGATCTTGCTGTTTTTTTCCATCACGCTGCATAATATCCCAGAAGGCTTGGCGGTAGGGGTAGCGTTTGGGGCGGCGGCTAGTGCCGATGATCCGCGAGCAGCGATCTTAGCGGCGCTTTCGGTAGCGATCGGGATCGGGATTCAGAATTTTCCAGAAGGCGCAGCCGTTTCGATCCCCTTGCGTCAAGAAGGGTTAAGCCGAACCAAAGCCTTTATGTATGGGCAAGCGTCCGGGATCGTAGAACCGATCGCCGGTGTGATCGGGGCTTTGTTGGTAACGAGTATGTCCGCTGTCTTGCCGTATGCGTTGGCTTTTGCAGCGGGTGCTATGATCTATGTAGTGGTGGAAGAATTGATTCCAGAAGCGCAGCAAACCTTGACGAGTCGCCGCCATTTTGCGGTCTTTGGCGTCATGCTAGGCTTTATCTTAATGATGGTTTTAGATGTCGCATTAGGCTGATCGATAAAAAAACACCTGACTGTTGGAAAGTCAGGTGTTTTTGGTTTTCCTGCAATTAACGATAATATTTTCTTGGCTTTTGGCGAATCGAGGTTAACCAGCGAACGATCAAAACGGCTAGCAACAAAGGAATCCCGAAACGGAAGATCAATCCGATCAACCCACCAACAATGCCTAATACGACGGATAAAACAAGAGATGCTGCGATTAAAACTGCCACGACAGTAACGATTCTTCCTAATAAACTTTCTGTATTCATAGTGACTCCTCCTAGACTTTTTTTCTTATCCTTAGCATAGCAAGAAAGAAAAAGAAACACATCCAACTTAAGGCGGAATAATTGCTCCGCCGTGGGCCATAGGTTTGTGATAAACTAAACATGAATCATTCATGAAAGGAGTCAAAAAGAATGAACGTAGAAATCCTCACGAGCCAAGTCATCACAGAAGGAGGATGCAATGCCTGTTTGCCTTATGAACTCAATACCTTCACGCTGCAGCTGCCAGATGGTCGTTGTTTTTCGCTAGAAAACTTGGATGCTGCTTCCTTGGTAATGCCCATTGCCCAGATCAATCAGTGGCAGACGCGCTTATTATTAGAAGAAGACGAAGGACTGATCTATCAAAAAGGAACGCAAGAAGTAATTTTCGTAGAGGGCAGCCGTCAGGATGCGTTTTCCAGCAAAGGACAGACGATTGCTTGTCCGAAAAAGAGTTGCGAAGCTGACGTTTTTGCCACAACCAATCGAGTGCTGACAGAATTGTTCGGCATCGAACCGCTTTCCTTCGTTCTGCGGGCTGCACAAGCATAAGAGGACGAAAAAAAGCCGCTTGCGCATGTAGCGACCTCCTGAAGTTAGCTTTTTAGTCTAACTATTGGGGGGCATTACAGCAAGTGGCTGTTTTTGCGTATCGTTACTTACGGATCTGGCCTTCGCCATAAACAATGTATTTGGTGGAAGTCAGTGCTTCTAACCCCATTGGCCCACGGGCATGGAGTTTTTGCGTTGAGATGCCGATCTCGGCTCCAAAGCCAAACATAAAGCCATCGGTGAAACGGGTCGAGGCATTGACGTAAACCGCTGCCGCATCAACTTCTTTCAAGAAGCATTGGGAAGCGAAATAATCATCAGTGATGATCGCTTCAGAGTGCTTCGTATTGTAGCGATTGATGTGGGCAATGGCTTCTTCTAGCGAAGCCACCACTTTGATCGCTAAGATATAGTCTAAAAACTCGGTTGCCCAGTCCTCTTCAGTGGCAAGCTGCGCGTTGTTCAAAAACGCCAACGCTTTTTGATCTCCTCGCAATTCGACTTGATCGGCAAATTGCTGTTCTACCATAGGCAAAAATTCTGCCGCCACTGCTTCATGGACGAGGATCGTTTCGATGGCATTGCAGACAGAAGGGCGTTGCGTCTTTGCATTCGTGACGATCGCCAGAGCCATCGGCAGCTGGGCTGCTTGGTCGATGTAGATATGGTTGTTGCCGGTGCCGGTTTCGATCACTGGTACTGTGGCGGTCTCTTTGACACGTCGAATCAAGCCGGCGCCCCCACGGGGGATCAAAACATCCAAGTAATCTGTCAGCCGCATCAGCTCAGCCGCTGTTTCGTGGCTCGTGTCTTCGATAAACTGGATCGCATGGCGGGAGTGTCCGTTGGCAGCTAATGCCTCTTGTAAAATAGTCACGAGGACTTGATTGGAGTGGAAGGCTTCTTTTCCACCACGCAAAATCACGGCATTTCCTGATTTGAAACACAGACTAGCCGCGTCAGTAGTGACATTAGGGCGGGCTTCGTAGATGATGCCAATGACCCCTAAAGGCACTCGCTGTTGACCAATCAAAAGATCGTCAGCATTGCGCCACATTTTATCCACGGCACCGATTGGATCGGGCAATTGGGCGACTTCTCGGATGCCGTTAGCCATCTCGGTGATCCGTTGTTCTGTCAGCAACAGACGATCTAGCATCGTTTGGCTGGTTCCTTTGGCTTTTGCGGCGGTTAGATCTTGTTGATTAGCAGCTAAAATCTTCTCGGTAGCTTTTTCTAAAGCATCGGCCATCGCTGCCAGTAGGTGGTTTTTTTCACTGGCACTCAGTAAGCTTAATGCCTGGGCGCTTGCTTGTGCTTGTTGACCGATCGTTTGTAAATTGCTCATTGCTCATCCTCCGTTCGTTGATAAAAGTGGGTGCCGACAGGTTCCCCTGCGAGCAAGTCAAAAATAATTTTCGGCTGCTTGCCGTTAGCCAGCAGCATGTGACTGTTCAAGTCTAAGATACGTTGAGCGGCTTTTAATTTGCTGGTCATACCGCCGGTTCCATAAGGACTGCCTTTTCCCGTAGCTTGTTCTAAAAGTTCCGGGGTGATTTCATTGATCTCGGAATACAAAACAGCCTCAGGATCATTTAGCGGATTGGCGGAATAAAAGCCGTCGATATCAGAAAGCATGATCAAAAGCTCGGCTTTCGTCAACTGAGCGACGATCGCTGACAGCTGGTCATTGTCGCCAAATTTGGTGAGATGGTCTAATTCATCCACTGCCACTGTGTCGTTTTCATTAATGATCGGGATGATCCCCATCGCAAGTAACTGTTCTAAGGTGTTGCTAACGTTTTGACGGCTTTGGGGATATTCGATGATGTCTCTGGTCAGCAGGATCTGTGCAGTCTGCTGGCTATAGCTTTGAAAACGCTGGTTGTAGATCGTCATCAGTTCCGATTGGCCAACGGCGGCCACGGCTTGCTGCTGCGGGATCTCCACGGGTCGTTCTTTCAAATTCAACTTGTTCATGCCAACACCGATCGCACCAGAGGAAACTAAGATGATTTCTTTGCCTTGGTTTTGTAAAGCTGCTAAGACAAAGGCTAATTCATCGATACCAGCTAGATTGATGGCACCATTGGGATAAATCAACGAGCTGGTGCCGATTTTTACAACGATTCGGTTTTTGTTTGAAAGATCTGCGCGCATATGCCACCGCCTATTTTTTGATATTTTTTCTATTGTACTCGCAAATGGGCATTTCGTCATGCTCTTTTTTCTTTTTGAGCTATTTTTAAACGAAGAAATTGTAAAGACTTTTCGATAATTGTGTTTTCCATGAAGAAAATAGTTCTTCCTATGCTAAAATAGCTATATGTTTTATTATTGGAGGAACCCATGAAATTACGAGGATTTGAAATTATTACATCATATAAAGAAAAAAGCATCACCTTGCCTCAACGTGCCACCCATCATGCGGCTGGTTACGACTTTGAAGCAGCGGAAGAAATCGTGGTGCCAAGCATTTGGAAAGCGGGCGTGATCGACGGGGTCAAAGCGCTGTTGGCAAAAGAGACCGCAAAACAGTTGAAGCCAACCTTGATTCCCACGGGGATCAAAGCCTATATGGGGGAAGACGAGTATTTGCAGCTGACAAATCGTTCCAGCAATCCTTTGAAACGTTTCTTAGTCTTGACGAATGGTGTCGGCGTCATCGACAGCGATTACTATGACAATCCAGATAATGAAGGGCATATCATGTTTCAGTTTACCAATTTCGGCCCCACAGATGTCGTCATTAAAAAAGGCGAGCGGATCGGTCAAGGAATTTTCTTGCCGTTCTTAAAAGCTGATCAAGATACAACCACTGCCAGCCGAACCGGCGGCTTTGGCTCCTCGAATCAGTAAATCCTGCCTGGGGGTCTGTTTGATAGAAGTAGTGGAGGAGATCAATGGCAAAAAAAGCAAAAAGTCAATTTGTCTGTCAAAACTGCGGGTATAGTTCCCCTAAGTATTTAGGAAAATGCCCCAATTGCGGCAGCTGGAATTCAATGGTAGAAGAAGTGATCCAAGAAACTGCTGATCGTCGTGTACGAACAACATTGACCGGTCAAAAGATGCAGCCGACGAAAATCGCCGATGTCGTACCGAAAAAAGAACCGCGGGTCCAAACGAAACTGGCTGAATTGAATCGCGTCTTAGGCGGCGGCGTGGTCCCAGGTTCCTTGATTTTGATCGGTGGGGATCCCGGGATCGGAAAATCGACGCTGCTCTTGCAAGTTTCCCAGCAATTAGCAGCGATCGGCGGAACGGTCTTGTATGTGTCAGGAGAAGAAAGTGCCGAGCAGATCAAAATGCGGGCGCAGCGCTTAGGCGCCATCGACACGGAATTTTATCTCTATGGGGAAACGGACATGTCAGAGATCAGTAAAGCGATCGAAAACATCCGTCCAGATTATGTGATCATCGATTCGATCCAAACCATGACCCAACCGGATATCACCAGTGTGGCAGGCAGTGTCAGCCAAGTGCGAGAAACGACCGCAGAATTGCTGAAAATCGCTAAAACCAATGGCATCGCCATCTTTATCGTTGGCCACGTGACGAAGGAAGGCTCGATCGCAGGACCGCGGATGCTGGAGCACATGGTGGATACCGTCTTGTATTTCGAAGGTGAAAAGCACCACAGCTTTCGGATTTTGCGGGCCGTCAAAAACCGCTTTGGATCCACCAATGAGATCGGGATTTTTGAAATGGAAGAAGGCGGGTTGAAAGAAGTCGCCAATCCGTCACAAGTCTTTTTGGAAGAACGCTTAGAAGGCGCAACCGGATCGGCGATCGTAGTGGCAATGGAAGGCAGTCGGCCAATCTTGGTGGAGATCCAAGCATTGGTCACGCCAACGATGTTCGGCAATGCCAAACGCACGACGACGGGGCTAGACTTCAACCGGGTCTCGCTGATCATGGCGGTTTTAGAAAAACGGGCAGGCTTGCTGCTGCAAAATCAAGATGCCTACTTAAAAGCAGCCGGCGGGGTCAAATTAAATGAACCCGCGATCGATCTAGCGATCGCTGTTAGTATCGCGTCCAGCTACAAAGAAAAAGGCACCAGCCCGACGGAGTGTTTTATCGGTGAAATTGGCTTGACAGGTGAGATTCGCCGAGTCAACGCGATCGAGCAACGGGTCAAAGAGGTACAAAAACTGGGCTTTACAAAAGTTTATTTGCCGAAAAATAATCTGACTGGTTGGCAGCCGCCAAAAGGCATCGAAGTCGAAGGCGTGTCTACCTTAGCCGAAACCTTACGGAAAGTCTTCCGTTAAAGTGGAGTCAACGCAAGAGCAAGGGGCAATCTCCCTTCCTCTTGCCCTGACGCTGCTGGTTCATTCATTTGAACTAAACAACCGATCGACAACCGCTGACTGGCGGAAAGAGCCTGTTTGGCAGCACGGATTTTTGAACAAAAGAAACCTACTGGAGTATGGAGGAACATGTATGCAGAAACGAGTCATTACCGCACTAATGGTACTTGCCGGAGCAAGTCTGGGGATCTCACTGATGCCTATCGCATGGCAAGCCATTGGGCAAACCCAAAATGAATGGCTGAATAATAACATCACTAATAGTTTGCTTGGAGCCCTTATTTTCTTTTTATTATCTTTACTATTAGCGAAATATATTGCAGCCGGTATTCGCAAAATTGAAGAAAAACTAAGTGAATTGAGCTTAACCTATCTCTTGTTTGGCGCAATTGGTTCGATCATCGGTCTGATGATCGGTGTGATCGTGTCGATTCCTTTTTACAATTGGGATATTCCTTTTATCAACGGGATCGCCCCAATCTTAGTGATGGTCCTGTTAGGGTATCTCGGTTTTCAGATCGGGACGACACGGATCGATGAATGGAAAAAAGTCTTTGCCCCGAAAAACAAAAAGGCAGAGCCGCAAGAGCAAGATGAACAGCAGATGCTAGAAAGAAAAATCGCGGACCATTTCCACAAATACAAAATTTTGGATACCAGCGTGATCATTGATGGTCGGATCTATGACATTGCCAAAACCGGCTTTTTAGAAGGCGTCTTGCTGATTCCGAATTTTGTCTTGTACGAATTGCAATACATCGCAGATTCTGGCGATAGTTTGAAACGGGTTCGGGGCCGCCGCGGCTTGGATATTTTGAATGCTTTGCAAAAAGAAGAAGGCATCGCAGTTGAGATGTATGAAGGCGATTTTGAAGACATTTCCGAAGTTGATAGCAAGCTGATCAAGTTAGCGAAGATGCTGGATGGTGTCGTCGTGACCAATGATTACAATTTAAACAAAGTTTCTGAATTTCAAAATGTGCCTGTCTTGAATATCAATGCGTTGGCCAATGCGGTCAAACCAGTGGTGATTCCAGG
The DNA here is from genome assembly GCF_050542615.1 of Enterococcus sp. DIV0008. NCBI lineage: Bacteria > Bacillati > Bacillota > Bacilli > Lactobacillales > Enterococcaceae > Enterococcus > Enterococcus sp. DIV0008. The sequence goes on from NZ_CP172937.1 coordinate 25,185, forward strand.
AGAAAGCATGCACGTCTTAGTGGTGAAAGCTGGCACGGAGCGCCAGCAAGGGGTCGCTTATCTAGATGACGGGACGATGGTCGTGGTGGAAGATGGCCAGCATTACATGAATGAACACATCGAAGTGATCGTCACCAGCGCCTTGCAAACGGCAGCTGGGCGGATGATTTTTGCCAAACCAGCCCATTCTGGTCGCGGCATCGACAACAAAGAAGGATCGAAATCAGAGAAATAATCCTAGGCAGCTGGCGTAAAATATGCCAGCTGCCTTTACTAATTGGGTTATTGATTGTACAATTCAACTTGAGGGTTCTGTTTTTTACGCGGGTCTTTCCCACTAAACTGAACAATAAGCCCCAAGCAGCTTGGCTGGCTTGGAAATCAGATGAAGGAAGAGGAAAACAATGACAAAAGTACGTGTACGTTACGCGCCAAGTCCAACAGGACATTTACACATCGGGAATGCTCGGACGGCTTTATTCAATTATTTGTTTGCTCGTCATAATGACGGTGAATTTATTATCCGAATCGAAGACACCGATCAAAAAAGAAACATTGAAGATGGTGAAAAAAGCCAGCTTGAAAACTTGCAATGGTTAGGAATGGATTGGGACGAATCACCTGAAAATCCAGGAGAATACGGTCCGTATCGTCAATCAGAACGCGGCGATATCTACCAACCACTGATCGATCAATTGCTTGCAAGCAATCGTGCGTATAAGTGTTATTGTACGGAAGAAGAATTGGAAGCCGAACGTGAAGGCCAAAGAACTCGTGGCGAAATGCCTCATTATGCAGGGAAATGTGCCAACTTAACACCGGAAGAGCAAGCCGAAAAAGAAGCACAAGGCTTGAAACCAGTGATTCGTTTCCGTGTCTCTCGCAATACTGAATACAAATTCCACGACATGGTCAAAGGCGAGATCGTTTTTGAATCAGATAATGTCGGTGGCGATTTTGTCATCCAAAAACGTGATGGCATGCCGACCTACAACTTTGCAGTAGCAGTGGATGACCATCATATGAAAATCACCCATGTGCTGCGTGGAGATGACCACATCGCCAACACACCAAAACAGTTGATGATCTATGAAGCATTTGGCTGGCAAGCACCAGAATTCGGGCATATGACGTTGATCATCAATAGCGAAACCGGGAAAAAATTAAGCAAACGGGACGAATCGATTCTGCAATTCATCGAGCAATACCGTGAATTGGGCTATTTGCCAGATGCTATGTTCAACTTTATTGCACTTTTAGGCTGGTCACCAGTAGGGGAAGAAGAAATCTTCTCTCAAGAAGAATTGATCAAAATCTTTGATCCTGAACGGTTGAGCAAATCACCAGCTGCCTTCGATGCCAAGAAATTGGAATGGGTCAATAACCAATACATGAAACAAATGGATTTGGATGAATTGACGGCAATGTGCGTTCCTTACTTGGTAAAAGCTGGCCGCATCGAAGAAACATTGACCGAAGAAAAAGCTGCTTGGTTGAAAAAAATCGTGTCCTTGTATCAACCACAAATGAGTTTTGCGGCACAAATCGTCGATCTTTCGGAATTGTTCTTCGAAGAACACCCTGAATTAGATGATGCAGCCAAAGAAGTCTTGGCAGGAGAAACTGTACCGACGGTTTTGACAGCCTTTAAAGAAAAATTACAGGCGATGCCAGTCGTTGAGGCTGCGGCAGTCAAAGCAGCCATCAAAGAGATCCAAAAAGAAACAGGCATCAAAGGCAAGAATTTATTCATGCCGATCCGCGTGGCGGTCTCAGGCCAAACCCACGGACCAGAACTACCGGATACCGTTGAATTATTAGGGAAAGAAAAAGCCCTTGATCATTTGAATAACGTGTTATAAACACAGCGAATAGACGAAGTACTAGCCGATTTTTTTCAGAGAGGCCACGGAAGGTGAGAGTGGTCAAAAAAGGCTAAGAAATGCACCTAGGAGTGGCTTTGGCGCAAGTCAAAGACGAAGCAGCGGACGTTACCCGCTTGAAGGCAGTGCCGAACTGCGAACAAAAGTGGGACCACGCAAAAAAGCGTCTTTTGAATAAGGAAACTTATTTGAAAGACGCTTTTTACGTATCAAGAAGTTTGGATAAAGTAGGTGAGAAGATGACTTGGTTCAAAAAAGCAATTGCGGCAACAAAAAAACACGATCCATCGGTACGATCAACGTTGGAGATCATCATCACGTACCCAGGATTTCATGCCTTATTTTGGCATCGTTGGGCGCATTTTTTGTTTCAGCATCGCTGGTATTTTTTGGCAAAACTGACGGCCCAGTTTTGGCGTTTCTTGACTGGGATCGAGATTCATCCTGGTGCGCAGATCGGCCAAGGGGTCTTTATCGATCATGGGATGGGGGTCGTGATTGGGGAAACGGCGATCATTGAAGATGATGTCGTCTTGTTTCACGGAGTCACCCTGGGGGGAACCGGCAAAGAGCGAGGCAAGCGTCATCCCACGGTCAAAACCGGTGCGTTTCTCTCAGCCCATGCGCAGATCTTAGGTCCTGTCACAATCGGTGAGCGTGCAAAGATCGGCGCCAATGCAGTGGTTTTGAAGGATATCCCCGCAGAAGCAACTGCTGTCGGCATCCCAGCAAAGATCGTTCGAATCAAAGGAAAGAAGGTTACCCACGATGATTAAAATCTATAATACGCTGACACGGGAAAAAGAAGTGTTTCAGCCATTGGAAGAAAAGAAAGTAAAAATGTATGTTTGCGGACCCACCGTCTATAACTATATCCATATCGGGAATGGCCGCAGTACCGTTTCATTTGATACCGTACGTCGTTATTTCGAATACCGCGGCTATACAGTGGACTATTTGATGAATTTTACCGATGTCGATGATAAAATCATTCGTGCGGCAAAAGAATTAGGCACGACGGCCCCAGAAGTGGCAGAGCGTTTTATCAACGCCTTCAATGAAGATACCGCAGCGCTGAACGTCAAACCTGCTACGATGAATCCTCGTGTGATGGATCATATCGAAGACATCATTGCCTTTATTGCTGCTCTTGTAGAAAAAGGCTATGCCTATCCAGTCAATGGCGATGTTTATTACCGTACCCGTAAATTTGCTCACTATGGGCAATTAAGCGACCAATCCATCGATGAGCTGGAAGTCGGCGCAAGCCAGCGGACCGGTGAAGAACAAAAAATCAAGGAAGATCCGTTGGATTTTGCTTTGTGGAAAGCGGCAAAAGGCGATGAGATCGCTTGGGAATCTCCTTGGGGAGCCGGCCGTCCCGGCTGGCATATCGAATGCTCGGTCATGGCGACCAAACACCTAGGCGAGACCATCGATATTCATGGAGGCGGACAAGACTTGACCTTCCCGCATCATGAAAATGAGATCGCCCAAAGCGAGGCAAAAACCGGCAAGACCTTTGCCAACTATTGGATGCATAATGGCTATGTGACGATCGGTGAAGACGAAGAAAAAATGAGTAAGTCGCTAGGCAACTTCGTCACGGTGCATGAGATGGTCAAAAAAGTTGATCCACAGGTGCTGCGTTTCTTTTTGGCAACGACTCAGTACCGCCGACCAATCAAATACAGCGAGACTACCTTACATGAAGCACAAACCAATCTGCAAAAATTGCGGACGACCTATGAAAATGCCAAATTCCGCTTGAATAGCAGTCACTATCAAGCCAGCGATGAGGAAGTCAATGCAGCGGTTCTGGAAGAATTTGAAGAACGTTTCGTCAAAGAAATGGACGACGATTTCAACGCGGCTAACGGGATCACTGTGGTCTATGAATTGGCGAAGTGGCTGAACTTAGCTAGCGAAGACCCAGAAACAGATTTGGCTTTATTAGCCGCTGGATTAGCCAAATTCAGCGAATGGCTGACGATTTTCGGGATTTATTTTGTATCCGAAGAATTGCTGGATGAAGAAATCGAACAACTGATCAATGAACGGATCGCCGCCCGCAAAGCCAAAGATTTTGCCCGCAGCGACCAAATCCGTGATGAGTTGAAAGAACAAGGGATCATCTTAGAAGATACCCCGCAAGGAACCCGATGGAGACGAGAAGCATGAGAGATTATAAACAATTGAATGGTTTGGCATTGGCCTATGTGGGGGATGCGGTCTATGAAGTCTATATTCGCGATTATTTAGTCGCCCAAGGCCAAACTCGACCGAACCAACTGCACCATATGGCGACCCACTATGTATCTGCCAAAGCCCAAGCGGCGTTGATCCAAAAGATGTTGGATGAAGAGATCCTGACCGAAGAAGAACATGATTTTTACCGCCGCGGCCGTAATAGTAAAAGCCATACCGGTGCCAAAAATGCCGATGTCACGACGTATCGTATCGCTACTGGCTTTGAATCGCTGATCGGGTATTTGCACCTCACGCAGCAAAAAGAACGCTTAGACGAGCTAATAGACTGGTGTATAAAGAAAGTAGGAGAAGAAGATGCGAGAAAAACCGCAAAGAAAGCGTCCAAATAAAAAAACAGCTGGCCGATCAGAAGCCAGACAAGAAAATAGACCGGATCGCCGCAAAGAAGCCGCTGGAGAAGCCATCGAAGATAATTTTGTCTTTGGCTATCATGCGGTTGCTGAAGCCTTGAAAGAAGGGCGAGGCAACAAGCTGTTTCTTTCCGAAGAAGCACGGGGAGAAAAAATCGATCGTTTGAAAGAAATGGCGCGGGAACAGGCAGTTCCGGTCAAATGGGTGCCAAAACAAAAGCTGGATACGATGAGTGACCAAGGGGTCCATCAAGGCATGATCTTGGCGATCACTCCTTACCAGTATTTGACCTTGGATGAATTGTTGGCCCAAACGAAAGAACAGCCGCTGTATCTGATTTTGGATAATCTAGAAGATCCCCATAATTTTGGCTCCATCATGCGAACCGCTGATGCCAGCGGCGTAGACGGGATCATCATTCCGAAACACCGTGCGGTGGGGATCACGCCGATCGTGGTGAAAACATCGACTGGCGCAGTGGAACATATTCCTGTGGCCCGCGTGACTAATTTGACCCAAGCAGTCCAGCAGCTGAAAAAAGCTGGTTTTTGGATCTTTGGTACTGATATGAGCGGCAGTGATTACCGCACATGGAATGCTCAAGGGGCGGTCGGTTTGATCATCGGTAACGAAGGTCGCGGCATGGGAGAAGGCTTGAAAAAAGAAGTGGACCAAATGCTGACGATCCCAATGACCGGTCACGTGCAGAGCTTGAATGCCAGTGTAGCGGCGGGCTTGTTAATGTACCAGGCCTTTACTAGCCGAAATGGGGCGTCCCAATGAAAACCCCTTTGCTGATCGTGGATGGCTACAATATGATTGGCGCTTGGCCGGAGCTGGTTCTTTTGAAAAATCAGGACCGTTTAGAAGATGCCCGAGAAGCCTTACTGAACCGGCTGTCAAATTATGCAAAATATGAAGGGTTGAAAATCATCGTTGTTTTTGATGCCCAACTGGTGCCTGGTGTGACACAAAGTTACACCAAATATCAGCTGGAAGTTATTTTTACCGAAGAAGGAGAGACCGCCGACAGCTACATCGAACGAATCGCTGGTGAATTAAACAATCGATTGACGCAAGTCACCGTCGCTACCAGCGATTTAGCCGAACAGTGGGTGATCTTCTCTCAAGGTGCCTTGCGGACTTCGGCACGGGAATTGTACAAAAGCGTGGAAAAAACGGAAAAAGACATCCACGAGCATCAAACCGACTTGCGGTTTGAAAATTTCCGGCGCAATTCCCCCTGGTCACCGGAACAATTAGCCGAACTTGAAAAGAAATTGCGGGACCTTAGTTAGGGACAAAGTTGGTCTGGTAAATTAGAAGATGACCGAGCCATTTATGATACGCTCCTTTTGTAGCAAATGAAGCAAAACAAAAGGAGTGATCTCGATGCGCACAAAGGAAAGACAAGTATCGCACCGTTCAGATAGATTTGAAGAGTTGTTCAGAAAATATCGACCGATCGTTGAGATTTTGCATAAAAAATATTATCTGCGGGATTATGACTTAGATGATTGGCTGCAAGAAGGTCGGATCGTTTTTAATAAGTGTCTAAAGACTTACGATCAGGACAAGGGAACGACGCTGGGTATCTTGTTTAAGCGATCCTTTGAAAATCGTATCTGCAGCTTGTTGCGGGCGCAGCATGCCCAAAAACGCAAAGCCCAAGTCGATGCCTGCTCGCTGGAAGAAAAGCTTTCACAAGAAGGCAATCGGTTTTTGACCGATCATAATCGCTGTGCGGAAACTGCAGAGACCTATTTGTTCGTTAATGAATCGTTAGCAGCGTATCCGAAAAATTTATCGTCTTTAGAACGAATGGTTATAATGAATTATTTAAAAGGATTAGAACTTGATCAGATTGCCGCGCAAGAAAAGCTGCCTTACGAAAAAATAAAAAGCGCTTTCAGTCGCGGACGGACAAAGTTGATAGCGCTTATCAAGGGTGTTTAACAAAAATCTTATTGAAAGTAGAATTATTTTATGGTAAACTTGAAATTTTCTGCTTTTCGTGGTATGATGATGCTCGAGGTGAATGCGATGCCAACAACTTTAGCTACGATCAAGAAAGATTTAGAAGGCCGTATCGGTAGTGAGATTATGCTAGTTGCTCAGACTGGACGTAAGCGTCAAACTGAACGTCGCGGCGTTTTGACAGAAACTTATCCTTCAGTTTTTGTTGTAGATTTGGATCCAAATGAGAATTCATTCGAGCGGGTTTCTTATAGTTATTCAGATATTTTAACCAGAACTGTTGAGATTGAATTTTTATCAGAAGCTGTTTGAAACAAGAAGAGTTGACACTTTGTTGACTCTTTTTTGGTTCAATAAGATAAGGAGTGATGGGATGGCGTTTTTTCTAAAAGAGTTAGGGGAAATGACTGGGGTGGAGTTTTATCAACTTGCCCGTTTGCGTACAGCGGTTTTTGTGGTGGAACAAGCGTGTGCGTATCAAGAGATCGATGCGATCGATGAACAGGCCAAACATTTATGGGCCCTCGATGAGGACGGGCAGATCGTTTCCTACGCTCGTATTTTCCAGCAGGAACAAACGGTGCATTTTGGTCGGGTCATTGTGGCACCAGCATACCGGGGGCAAAACGAAGGTCATCGTCTGATCAAAGAAGTTTTGCAACGCATTGAGCAGTGTTATCCGGCTTTGCCTATTGAGATCGAAGCGCAAGCCCACTTAGAAAAATTCTACGGCCAGTATGGCTTTAAAACCATTACACCGCCTTTTTATGAAGACGGGATCCTGCATGTCGGGATGAAAAAAGAAGCAAGCACAGCGACTCTCTAGAAAGGTTCGCGTGCTTGCTTCTTTTAGCGCTAAGATTGATGAATCTGATGAATCCGAATGGTTTCTTTTGTCCTTATTGACAAAGAGCCGTCTTTTTATCTGATTGTATCGTCCAATGATGTTGGGCGTGGATCAACGGTGTTGGCAGTAGGTGTTTGTGCTTTTAAAAGATCACGAATCTCTTCTAAATAATCCTCTGCAGTGACTTCTGGTACTTCTTCTTCTTCAGGTTGTTGTTTCAGATTGCGTAATTTGTTGACTGCTTTGACAATCAAGAACAAAACAAATGCGGTAATCAAGAACGTAATAATGGCAGTGATTACGCGGCCAAAATCAAAGACCACATTTTTGGCGGGTTCAAAGACCAAGCCAGAAAAGGCATCGGCGTTACCGAAGAGTGATAAGATCCATGAAACCAATGGCGTCAGCAATCCTTCAACTAAACTCGTGACGATTGCGGTGAAGGCACTCCCGATTACGACCCCGATCGCCAAGTCAATGACGTTTCCTCGTAAAATAAATTCTTTAAATTCTTTAATCATCCTGTATCCTCCCTTCTAAATCTTACTGATAGTATAGCGAAAAATGCAAGATTTATAAAAAAAAACGCTCGCTGCAGTAGGTTTAATCAATGAGCCAAGGAGAAAGTTTGTCGGCTATGCTATAATTGAAGAGATAATTTTGCTTATAGAAGGGGTGTCACATGTCTATTGAATTAAAAAAAGGTATTCGGTTAACGGTGCTGCCGACCAAAAAGTATAAAACGATCCGTTTTTTCGTTCGGTTCACTGCACCATTGCAGGCTGAAATGACCGCCAAACGGACTTTATTAACCAGTTTATTAGAAACGACTAGTTTGGCTTATCCGACACAGACCGCATTTAGCAGTCAACTGGCGGAGCTTTACGGTGCCAGCTTTGGTATGAATGTCAACAAACGAGGCAATCTGCATCAAATCAATGCAGCGATGTCCTTTGTCAACGGGAAGTATGTGTCAGATGAAGCCGTCTTGCCGCAAGCAGCCGCTTTTTTAGCAGAAGTTTTGTTCCATCCGAATGTTCACGAGGAGCAATTTGAAGAAAAGAACTTCACCATCGAAAAGCACAACTTGATCGCCTATATGAACAGCGTGGCCGAAGACAAGCAAGCATTGGCTTCTTTAGGGCTGCAAGAGTTGTATTTTGAAAACGATCAGAACCAGAAGTATCCGAGCTTTGGTCGTCCCCAAGACTTAGAAGCTGTGACCGCAAAAGAGCTTTACCAAACCTATCGCTCAATGATGGACAATGACCAAATCGATCTTTTCGTGATCGGCGATGTGGTTGAAGCAGAAGTCGCGGAGATTTTCCAGAACATGGCCTTTACCGATCGGCCAGACCAAGCAATGCCGGTCTTTTATCAGCAAGCGGCGGAAAACATCATTCGCGAGAAAATCTTGCGGGAACCAATCATTCAAGCCAAATTGAACTTAGGCTATCATACTGGCGTGTATTATGACCAAGCTGAGCGGATCGCCTTTATGGTCTTCAACGGGTTGTTTGGCGGTTTCCCCCATTCCAAATTGTTTATGAATGTCCGTGAGAAAGAAAGTTTGGCTTATTATGCGTCCAGCAGTATCGATACGTTTCGCGGGTACTTGTCGGTCCAAACAGGGATCGACGGCAAAAACCGGGACAAGGTCTTCAAATTGATCGAACAACAGCTGCAAAGCTTGCAGCGTGGCGAAGTCACAGCGGAAGAACTGGCACAAACAAAAGCGATGTTGAAAAACCAGTACTTGCTTTCGTTGGATAACCCACAAGCACTGATCGAAACAGCCTATCTGAATCAGTGGGTACCGAATACGAAAATGACGGAAGATGAATTTATGCAGAAATTGGCTCAAGTGACCGTGGCAGATGTCCAAGCATTGGCCAAAAACGTGTCCTTGCAAGCTGTATTCTTCCTGGATAAGGAGACGACCCATGAATAAAAAAGTCTATCAGCAAATCAATGAGACCCTTTATGAAGAAGTATTGCCAAACGGCTTGAAAGTTTATTTGCTGCCAAAAGCCGATTTCCATAAAACTTACGGACTTTTCAGTACGAACTATGGCTCTGTCGACAACCATTTCGGGTTTTCACCCGAAGCATTGCATCAAGTTCCAGATGGCATTGCCCATTTTCTAGAGCACAAACTGTTTGAAAAAGAAGACGGCGATGTCTTTCAAACCTTTGGTCGGCAGGGGGCTTCTGCCAATGCCTTTACCAGTTTCACGAAAACCAGCTACCTTTTTTCGGCAACCGATCAAATCAAGCTGAACCTTGAAACGTTGATCGATTTCGTTCAAGCCCCGTATTTTACAGAAGAAACCGTCGAAAAAGAAAAAGGGATCATTGGTCAAGAAATCCAAATGTATGATGACGATCCGAACTGGCAGCAGTTTTTCGGTATTATCAAAAATCTGTATCCAAGGCACCCCTTGCATATCGATATCGCTGGTACGGTGGAAAGTATTGTGCAGATCACCGCAGAAGACTTGTATCTTTGCTACAATACCTTCTATCACCCAAGCAATATGACGCTTTTTGTGGTAGGCAATATCGACCCGGAAGAAACGATGGCGTGGATTCGGACCAATCAAGCGGCCAAGACCTTTCCAGAAACGCAGGCGATCATTCGCCAGTTTCCTGAAGAAACCTTTGCCGATATTCAAGCAGAATCAAGTCTTACCATGCCAGTGACACGTGCCAAAGGCGTGTTAGGGATCAAAGGGGACTTGAACAAACTGCCGGAATCAGGAAGAGAGCTTTTACGCTTCAAAAATGCGTTGAATCTTTTCTGCCAATTGGTTTTAGGCAATACGTCCGCCAATTATTTGCGTCTGTATGATCAAGGCATCATCGATGACACGTTTGGGTTTGAAGTGAACTTGGATCGCGGCTTTTACTTTGCCGATTTCTCGGGGGATTCTGAGGAGCCAAAAGAAATGTTGGCGGAGATCGAAGCGATCTTAATGAATTTCCAGCACGACCCAGAGATTAATGAAGAAAACTTGACGTTATTGAAGAAGAAAATGCTAGGGAAATATTTCCAATCCCTGAACTCATTGGAGTTTATTGCAAACCAGTTTACCCAAAGCTTATTCGGTGAAACGACGCTCTTTGATCTACCGGAGGTGATCCAATCGATCACTTTGGAAGATGTTCAGCAAGCGGCTCGTTCCTTTATCGATCCTAAAGCGTTTAGCCGTTTTTACATGTATCCAACGGAAAAAGCCTAAACGAAGATGCATTTTGTTAACTAACTGTCATCTAAGCAACACTGAATGATTCAAGGAGGAAAGCCCAACAGATCAAGGGCTGGCCAACTCTTTGGTCATTCAGTGTTTTCTTTTTTGCGTCAAAGGACGGTTTTTCCTTGCATTTTGATGCCAATTTGGCGAAAAGTATTAAAATTTGTTTGCGAGTTGTCGTTAGGCTATCCTCAGACTTTTTCTTTTATGGTATTCTTTAATTATTGGAGCAAAATCTTTTTTTGTTTTCTTGCAAAAAATCACGGAAAAAATGTTATATTTAGTAGACGGCGTGTCCAAGTGGAAATCGGCGCGACGGAACTTTTTTATTGACGTATACAGGGAACCCCTGTTTTAAAATGATAGAGCAGCTTTGCTGACCTTACGACAAGCAGCGCAGCGATTTTAGGGCTTTTTTTAAAGATGAATAAAAGACTGGAGTAGATGATCGAGTGGCCAACGAAACAACGATTGGAGCAAAATTACGGCAAGCCCGTTTAGATAAAAACATTTCATTGATTGAATTACAACAAATGACAAAGATCCAAAAACGCTATTTAGAAGCAATTGAAGCGGAGCGTTTTGATCAATTGCCAGGCACTTTTTATGTCCGCGCGTTTATTCGCCAATATGCAGCAGCGGTTGGAGAAGACGGCGACAAATTGGTGGCCGTTTTTGATGGCAAAGAGACGTTAGACGCCCCCTTACCAAAAAGACCGCAGCCTGAAACCGTCAGCGGCTCGCGAAAAGCACAGCACGTAGAAGAAAAAAGCGGCTCCTTTGTCGTCCGCTATTTGCCGATGATTTTATTAGGTCTGGTTGCCATTACGATCGTGAGTATCGTAGGCTACATGGCTTGGCAAGACCGGAACACGACGCCGATGATCCAAGGGAGTTCTTCTCTCGTGGTAGAAAATTCGGCGTCTACAGCTTCCACCACGACAAGTACGGAAGAAACCAGTACTTCGAGTGAAGCGACGGAGTCATCAAGTACGACGGAATCCAGCGAAGCGAAAATGACGATGACTGCCAGTGATTCGACGCAATCGTCGATCACGATCACGATGAAAGATGCGGAAAACCCTATTGAATTGGCATTTACTGGGCTAGATGCTTCTTGTTGGGTCGGTGTACAAGTCGACAACGCTTATGTGTACCAATACACTGTTCAAGCGGGGGAAACGCAATCGATGACGCTGCCAGAAGGCGCCACGAATGCAACTTTGACCCTGGGAGCAAGCCAAAATATCTCCATCAAGGCCAATGGACAGGAAGTGGACTTTTCTGATCCACAATTTGAATTGTTACAAAAGACGGTCCGTCTCGTGATTGAATACCAAGACGATGCGGCATAAATCTGACAAATGCGCCTTATTGAGGTATCATTAGCTAAAAAGTTATCTGTTGCACCCGACTGGTGAAAAGCAGAAGTAGTGGCATGATTTGCCGTTATTTCGTACAATAGTCGGCAGAGAGGAGTCTATTTCGTGAATTTACCCAATCAATTAACTGTATTACGGATCATTATGATCCCCATCTTTATTTTGGTCTTGGTTTTGCCGATCGATCTTGGCACGCTGACCGTTGGTACGACACAATTAGAAAACACCCATCTTATTGCAGCGATCCTTTTTGCGGCAGCCAGCATTACAGACTGGCTAGATGGCAAGATCGCTCGTTCCAGAGGCCTTGTTACCAACTTCGGGAAGTTTGCTGACCCGTTAGCAGATAAAATGCTTGTCATGACGGCCTTTATCATGCTGGTTGAATTAAACAAAGCCCCAGGCTGGGTAGTTTCGATCATCGTTTGCCGCGAGTTGGCAGTGACAGGTTTACGCTTGTTGTTAGTGGAACAAAGCGGCGAAGTCATGGCTGCTGCGTGGCCGGGGAAAATCAAAACCGCGACACAAATGGTTGCGATCATTTTCTTGTTCTTGAACAACATTCCCTTTTCAATGATCGGTTTACCTGTCGATCAAATCATGTTGTATCTATGCTTGATCTTCACGATCTATTCCGGGGTCGATTATTTCATAAAAAATACGAATGTTTTTAAAGATTCTATGTAAAAGTTCTATATCTAGATAAAGAAGCGATAAAAACAAGGATACAAGTCACGAAAGTTCAGAAGTTTTCTGGACTTTTTTTGTCAATATGAAAGACTTTTACGTATCTGATAAATGAAGGAGTAAACGAATGAAAGCAGAAATTATTGCAGTCGGGACCGAATTACTTTTAGGACAGGTGGTGAATACGAACGCGACCTTCTTGTCAGAAGAACTGGCAAGTCTAGGGATCGATGTTTTTTATCATAGCGTTGTCGGGGACAACCCCAATCGCTTAGAGGAATTGCTGACGATCGCCGACAAACGCAGCGACTTGATCGTGCTGTGCGGCGGCTTAGGGCCCACCGACGATGACTTGACGAAACAAGTCACTGCCCGCCATGTGGGACAGGAATTAGTGCGAGATGAACCAGGTTATCACCAATTGAAAGCCTTCTTTGAAAACAGTCAACGGAGGATGACGGAAAACAATTTGCGGCAGACCTTAGTCTTCAAAGACGGTGTGTCTTTGCCAAATCCCAATGGACTAGCGATCGGGATTTTTTATCAGACAGCCGCTACCAGTTATTTGCTGCTGCCAGGACCGCCAAGTGAACTGCAGGCGATGTTTCTTACCCACGCAAAACCACTTCTGTTAGAGCAGTTTTCCCAAGAAGAAGTCTTGCTTTCTCGCGTTTTGCGCTATTACGGGATCGGGGAATCGGCGTTGGTCACAGAATTGGCCGATTTGATCGAGAACCAAGTCAATCCCACCATTGCTCCTTATGCCAAACCCAATGAGGTCACGTTGCGTCTGACGGTCAAAACCGCAGACGAGGCGCAAGGGATCAAACAATTGGATGCATTAGAAGAAAACGTCCAAGCACGGGTCGGTGCGTATTTCTATGGATATGGGGAACAAAATTCGCTGGCAGAAACAGTCGTCGAGCTACTGATCGAGAAAAAGAAAACCGTCACCGCAGCGGAAAGTTTGACCGCTGGTTTGTTCCAAGCGACCCTAGGAGGGATTCCTGGCGTCTCTGAGGTGTTTCCCGGTGGGTTCGTGACATATTCTGCTGGAACAAAAAGCAAGCTCTTAGGCATCGATCCAGCGCTTTTAGAAAGCTATGGGACTGTTAGTCAGGAATGTGCGGAAGCAATGGCCGTCTATGCCCGCAAACAAGCAGAGACCGATTATGCGGTGGCGTTTACTGGTGTTGCTGGTCCAGACGAACTAGAAGGCCAGCCCAAAGGCACTGTTTGGATCGCCTTAGCTTCTGACAAAGGCGTCTCGAGCCAGCTGTATCACTTCAACCGCGACCGCGCCTATATTCGGCATAGTGCTGTCATGGCAGGCTTAAATCAAATACGTAAGGAATTATTAAATTAATGCGAATGTTTGTTCGTTTTTTCTTGCAATTTCCCTTCAGAAGGACTATTATTATCTTATGAACGACACACGAAAGTGATGAATATAAGGAGGATTATCCGTTTGGCAGATGATCGTAAAGCAGCCTTAGATGCTGCACTAAAGAAGATTGAAAAGAACTATGGTAAAGGTGCCATCATGAAGCTTGGAGAAAAAGTTGATCAACAAATTTCAACGATCCCAAGTGGTTCATTGGCCTTGGATGTTGCATTAGGTGTAGGTGGTTACCCACGAGGACGGATCGTAGAAGTTTACGGCCCAGAAAGTTCTGGTAAAACAACAGTTGCTTTACATGCCATTGCGGAAGTCCAAAAAAATGGCGGAACAGCAGCATTTATCGATGCCGAACATGCGTTAGATCCTCAGTATGCGCAAAAATTAGGCGTAAATATCGATGATCTTTTGTTATCACAACCAGATACAGGGGAACAAGGATTAGAGATCGCTGACGCCTTAGTTTCAAGTGGTGCGGTTGATATCGTAGTTATTGACTCGGTAGCAGCTTTAGTCCCACGGGCGGAGATCGATGGTGAAATGGGTGATACCCACGTTGGTTTGCAAGCTCGTTTGATGTCACAAGCATTACGGAAACTTTCTGGTTCCATCAACAAAACGAAAACGATCGCGATCTTTATCAACCAAATTCGCGAAAAAGTTGGGATCATGTTTGGGAATCCAGAAACGACACCTGGTGGACGTGCGTTGAAATTCTATTCAACCATCCGTTTGGAAGTACGTCGTGCTGAGCAATTGAAATCCGGTACAGATATTATCGGGAACCGCACGAAGATCAAAGTAGTCAAAAACAAAGTAGCGCCACCATTTAAAGTAGCAGAAGTCGACATGATGTATGGTCAAGGGATTTCCCAAGAAGGCGAACTGCTGGATATGGCCGTGGAACAAGATATCGTCGATAAAAGCGGTGCGTGGTATGCCTATAAAGGGGATCGTATCGGTCAAGGTCGTGAAAACGCCAAAAACTACATGCGTGAACACCAAGAAATGATGCTAGAAGTTTCTGCTCGCGTCCGCGATGCTTACGGGATTGGAACAGGAGAGACCGTAACCCTTGAGGAAGCGCAAGAAGAATTACCATTAGACGACTAAGTCTTGAAAAAGCCAAACAACCTCGTTGTTTGGCTTTTTTGTGGCTTTTTGCTAGATTCGTCCATTGTTGAAAAAACATCCGTAAAAAGGAAGGGTTGCGAAAGTTTACTTTATTATTTAAAGTTGACACTCTTGTGTTCAAACATTAGAATAAACGTATGTGGATTTCCACATAAGAAGTAGCGAATTGATAATTTTGTTATCCTTTGTTAATCAAAATTACAAAATATTTAAAAAGATAGTATGGAGGTGGATTCATTGGAACTACTTTACATTCTCCTCGCTATCATCGGTTTAATTGTCGGTCTTGGATTAGGAGTTTATGTGACGAAATCTCGTCATGAGAAAGAAATCAACGGCGCCCAAAATTCTGCAGCTGGAATTATCGAAAGCGCTAAGAAAGAAGCAGAAACTCTTAAAAAAGAAGCATTGTTAGAAGCTAAGGAAGAAAATCAGAAGTATCGGTCAGAGATTGAAAGTGAGTTGAAAGAAAGCAAACTTGATTTAAAATCACAAGAAAATCGTTTACTCCAAAGAGAACAAGTACTTGATCGTAAGGACGATTCTTTGGAAAAACGAGAACGCTCACTTGAAGATAAAGAAGGCAGACTTAGTGAGAAACAACAATTAATTGACGAGCGAGAAAAAGAAGTAGAAAACTTAATCGATGGACAACAGAAAGAATTAGAGCGCATCGCCGCGCTGTCTAGAGATGAAGCAAAAGAGTTGATCATGAAATCAACGGAAGAGGAATTGAACCATGAATTAACGATCATGGTCAAAGAATCTGAACAGCGTGCGAAGGAAGAAGCAGATCGAAAGGCAAAAAATCTCTTGTCCCTAGCAATCCAACGTTGTGCCGCAGACCAAGTGTCTGAAACCACGGTATCGGTCGTATCATTACCAAATGATGAGATGAAAGGTCGAATCATCGGAAGAGAAGGTCGGAACATTCGGACCCTTGAAACCTTGACAGGGATCGATTTGATCATCGATGACACGCCGGAAGCAGTCGTCTTATCAGGATTTGATCCGATTCGCCGTGAAATTGCTCGTATGACCCTTGAAAAACTGATTCAAGACGGCCGGATCCATCCAGCTCGAATTGAAGAAATGGTCGAAAAATCTCGGAAAGAAATGGATGAACATATTCGTGAATATGGGGAACAAGCAGCCTTTGAAGTCGGTGCTCACACCCTTCATCCAGACTTGATCAAGATTTTAGGTCGTTTGCGTTTCCGTACCAGCTACGGACAAAACGTCTTGAACCACTCGATCGAAGTCGCAAAACTAACCGGTGTTCTTGCCGCAGAATTAGGCGAAGATATTCAGTTAGCCAAACGTGCCGGACTCTTGCATGATATCGGGAAAGCCCTTGACCATGAAATCGAAGGCTCTCACGTTGAGATCGGGGCTGAGTTAGCTGCCAAATACAAAGAAAATGGTGTGGTGATCAATGCGATCGCTTCTCACCATGGAGATGTTGAAGCAACATCGGTTATCTCTGTTTTAGTTGCAGCCGCAGATGCCTTGTCAGCAGCCCGTCCAGGTGCCCGCAGCGAATCATTGGAAAATTATATTCGCCGCTTGCAAAACCTAGAAAATATCGCCAACGGCTTCAAAGGTGTCGATTCCAGTTTTGCAGTCCAAGCCGGACGTGAAGTCCGTGTAATGGTCAAACCAGAAGAGATTTCTGATTTGGATGCTGTACGATTGGTTCGCGACATCCGCAAGAAGATCGAAGATGATTTGGATTACCCAGGTCATATCAAAGTAACCGTTATTCGCGAGACCCGCGCAACGGATTACGCCAAATAGCAAGCAAAAGCAGTATCCTCTCAGAGGGTACTGCTTTTTTGTGTGGCTGACTGTTAATAAGGACGACTGAGTTGTTCAAAATCAACTGTGCTTCATCGTTCCCATAAATGATCGCGCCTTTTTTGTTCCTTGGCAGCCAAACGCCGGGAAAACAAAAGGATGAATCGTTAGCGACAGAGGCGAAAAGAGGGAGGAGTGATCCAGCATCATCGAGTGGGGGGCTATTGAAAGACAAAACAGACCCAGACTTCTCGGTGAAGTCTAGGTCTGTTTTGTCTTTTTCACGTCTATACGTCCATCAAATCTTGCGCCGACGGGCGAAGTCCACAAAGCGGAATTTATCCAGTCGGTGGATCGATTCGGTATATTCAAAACAGCGCGTGTCTTCTAGATACACGAGGCTGCGAACCGTAACGACATGCTGATCTTCAGGACGCAGATCCATTAGATCCCGCAATTCTTTGTTGACGGGGTCAACAGTGATTTCTTTTTGTGCATAAGCGATCTCAAGGCCAAGATCATTTTCAAAGTAATCAAAAATCGATACTTTCGCTCGGTTTTCTGGCAACTCTTCGATGATAGAAGCATCAAGGTAGTCTTTGTCCAAAATCACCACTTCTCCATCGATTCTCCGCTGACGGATCAGTTTCCATGCCTCAGAAGCGACAGGCCAACCAGTGGTCTCGTGCAGCTTTGGCGACACGGCGATCTTACGGATCTCGACAACCTTTGTTTCACTAGGAATGCGTTGGGTATCTTGCAGCTCACGAAAACTCGTCAAGCCGGAAATCGGGAAATCAAAGCGATTCAAGTCTAAAACGATCGAACCTTTCCCTTGTTTCTTTTGGATATAACCAGCATCCCGCAATAAATTCAATGCCTTACGGACAGTCTCGCGGGAGACACCATAAGTTTTGATCAATTGGTTTTCGCTAGGCAGCAAAGAATGCGGAGGGTATTCGTTTGCTAGAATTTTTTGTTCTAAATCTAAAAATATCTCTTTGAACTTGTTCATCGGATTGCCCCCTCTTTGGCTATTATAGCGAGGCCAATTTGGAAATGCAATCGACTATTTCGCCAAAAGTTCGTCAATGTTTAGATCCGTCAATTTTTCAACGATCACATCTGCACCGTGTAGTTCTTCTCCTGAATAAACGCCTACCGCATACATACCAGCAGCTTTGATGCCGTCGATCCCTGCTTGAGCATCTTCAAAGCCAACTGCTTCTGCCGGTTCAATGCCTAGTGCCAGCGCTGCTTGGATAAAGATTTCTGGATCTGGTTTGCCTTTTTTCAAGGTTGCTGGGTCAACGATCGTATCAAAGTCTTGCATGACACCTAGTTTGTCCAAAATAAACGGCGCATTCTTGGACGCCGAAGCGATGGCACAAGGAATATTTTTTGCTTTGGCTTCATCAAGGAACGTCTTTACCCCCGGCAATAGATCATCAGGAGTCAAGCTTTGTAATAATTGTACATAGTGGGTATTTTTCTTCGTTGCTAAGGCTTCTTTTTCGACTTCTGTATAGGCATCATTTTTATTGCCTAGGGTTAAGATTCGCTCTAAAGAGTCCATGCGGCTAATGCCTTTTAACTGCTCGTTGAATTTCAAATCGATCTCGATCCCGATCTCCGCAGCTAATTCTTTCCATGCAATGTAGTGGTATTTAGCTGTATCTGTGATAACGCCGTCTAAATCAAAAACAAAACCTTTTTTCATGTGTAACACTCCTTTTAGTAAGTAATCATTGCTTCTTTGTTTGCTTCTAACGAAACTTGTTGCCCATTCACTAAGATCGTGACTGGCTGATCAGCAGTGATCGTCAATGTTTCATGTGTAACATTCATTGCAAAGTGGGTGCCGCGAACTTCTAGCTGGAAGGCTAAGCTGTCCCAGGCTTTTGGCAAGTTCGGTGTGATCTGCAACTGCTCTTCTCGAATATCGATCCCAGCAAAAGTGGTTAACGGAATAAACAACGTAGCGGCCATGACACCGGCGTGAATGCCTTCTGCCGTGGTTCCGCCTTGGATATCACGGTAATCAGAAGAGAGCGCTTCTTGGTATAACGACCAAGCCAATTCCTGATCATCCACCATTGCCGCTAACTGAGCATGAACGATCCGCGACAAAGTCGAGCCGTGGGAGGTGCGAGCCAAATAATAATGGAGATTTTTTTCAATATAGTCTGTTGGCAGTTGGTAAGAAAGATCCGCCAAAATTTGATTGACTTGCTCTTTTGAGAAATTGTAGAAAATCATCAGACTATCGGCTTGTTTCGCGACTTTGTAGCTGTCAGCACTCTTACCTTCAGCGTTCAAGATGCGGTCCATCCGATAGATGTTGCCATATTTTTCTTTGTAATGGGCCCAATCCAGATCTTCCAACTGGAAGTACCCTTCAAACTGTGCGATGATACCTTCTTGATCGATCTCTAAGCCTAATTTGGTACGAATATCTGCCATAGCAGCAATATCCGCTGGGGTTAAAGCCGTTTTCTCCAATACTGCTTGGAAGCTCTCTGCTGATAGTTGTTGTTGGAGGTTCTCGATCTCTTCAAACAACCATACTACCATCATATTGGTATAGGCGTTGTTTTTCAAGCCACCTTGTTCACTATTTGGGTAGCTTTCATGAAATTCATCTGGTCCCATGACTTTATCGATAAAGTAACGTTGAGTAGCATCATCCCAGGTGGCAGCACTTTGCCAGAAATGGGCGACTTCTAACATCAATTCTAACCCATATTGTTCCATGAAGACCCGATCTTGCGTGTTGTGCCAGTATTGCCAAATGTTATAAGCGATCGCTAAGGAGACGTGGCGCTGCAAGCGACTGTGGTCTTCTTTCCATTCGCCGCTGATAGGGTTCAAATGCAGTTCTTGGGATTGCTCACTGCCATCCAATCCGGATTGCCATGGGAACATGGCGCCTTGGTAGCCGGCTTTTTGGGCGTCTTTTTTGGCAGCAGCTAAGCGGCGGTAGCGATACAGCAAAATTTCTTTGGCGGTGTCAGGAAAATGTAGAATGTAAAACGGTAAGATAAACAGTTCATCCCAGAAAATATGACCGCGATAGGCTTCACCATGTAGGCCACGGGCAGTGATACTGGCATCTAAGGACTCCTGATAAGCATTCGGTGCTGCGGAGACCAGCAGATGATACGTATGCAGATTCAGCATTTTTTGTGACATCAAGTCACCAGTGACTTCGATGGACGCTTTCGCCCATAATTCAGCCCAGGCTTGTTTTGAGGTGGTATACATCGTCGCAAAATCAGGTAATGCTAAGGAAGAAAATGTAAATGCCGGTTGCGGCTCTTCTTGGCGATAAGCGGCAACAGTGACTGATTTTTCGACCCGATAAGTTTGTCCTTCCGTCACCTCAAGGGTTACTTGCTGACGGACGACCTGGTCGTTTGTTTCAGCGTGCAGCTCAGCCAATGGCAGGTCCTGTGAAAACAGTTCAGAGGATTGGACAACGGTAATCTGTGATTGGTTAGTGGTGACCACTAAATGCGCTTTGTTTTGTTCAGCTGCTGCCTCTTTCACGGTCAAATGCTGGTTGGTTAAGCTACGGTAACGAGCGACGTTATAGTTATAAACCGATCCGTCGGCTTCACTGACGAAGGTAACGGTACCGGAAAAGTTCAGTGGGGTAAACTGATAGACCAAGCTGTATTGGTGAACGTCTTGCATATTGGCGATTTTCTTCGTTTCGATTCGCAGACGCTTTTGTTTTTTGGTTTCAATTTCTGCCACTGATTGGAACAAGCCGGTCTTCAGATCCAATGTCCGTTTAAAGGAAAGGAGCTGATTGTTGGCGATGTCGATCACTTCATCATCGATCTTCACGTACATCTTTTGCAGATTCGGTGCATTGACGAAGTCTTCATTACTGATGGTATGACCCGAAACATCCGATTCCACCGTATTGTAAAGACTTGCTAAATACAGCCCTGGATAGTTCGCTTCACAAATGGTCATCTCAGGCGTTGTACCTCGCAGCCCTAGATAGCCGTTGCCGACGGTTAAAAGTGACTCCACCGAGTATTCATCTTTACCAGGGGTGTAGCCATAGTATTCGAGGCTCCAAGGAATTTCAGCACTTTTTTCTTCATACTGTTCTTTCGTGGTGCAAACAAAGGGACGATTCAATTTTTCTGTCAACCATTGGTCCAGTGAAAAAGTCCCTTCTTCATTCGTAAACACCAGCGATTCAGAGACGATCCCGCCACCTTCCATTTGCTGCAGCTGCGCGGTCAGTGCGGCAACTCGTTCACTGTCTGTCCCAGAAAACGGATAGGTCGTACCGGTTTGATCCGTTAATAGCCATTCTTCCTTAGACAATATAATCGTATTCACAGTAGTTGTCCTCCTTTAAACTTGTCTATACATGCAAGATGATTATAACGTAAGTTGTAAGCTATTTCAATTTATCTCACCTGTTTTTTTATTCTTTTTTGTCAAATAAACAGTAAATAAAGTTATTGGCAATATTATTTTATATTAATCAAATATTTTGAAAAACGTTTATTTTTCAAGGTTTTAATACGGTTCTTTTTTTTATTACTTGTATTGTTTGTAGAAAAAGTGAAAAAATTGGTTTGAAACGCTTGCAATATCAAAACTATCAAGTTATGATTAGTGCGTAATTAAAACATATATATACAAGTGGATATGAAAGGGGTTTATTAATTATGGGAAAGTATCGTGATGATGCTGAGAAGCTGCTGGAATATGTTGGCGGCAAAGAAAATATCGACGCAGTAACACATTGCGCGACACGGATGCGTTTTGTTTTGAACGATCAGTCAAAAGCAAACGAAAAGGCAATTGAAGAAATTCCAAGTGTCAAAGGAATGTTTACCAATGCGGGACAATTCCAAGTCATTATCGGCAATGATGTCTCAACGTTTTACAATGATTTTACCGATGTATCAGGAATAGAAGGTGTTTCTAAAGAACAAAGTAAAGCGATTGCAAAAAACAATCAAAATATCGTGCAACGAGCGATCGCTACGTTAGCTGAGATCTTTACCCCGTTATTACCAGCGATTATTGTCGGTGGTTTGATGCTAGGGCTGAGAAATTTCTTAGAAGGTGTACCGCTAGAAGCTCTAGGTGGACAAACCATTACGCAAGCTTCTACTTTTTGGAACGGTGTCAACGGCTTTTTATGGCTGCCCTGTGAAGCGATCTTTCACTTTCTACCAGTAGGGATTACTTGGAGTATTACACGTAAGATGGGAACCACGCAAATATTAGGGATTGTTTTAGGGATTACATTGGTTTCACCGCAATTATTAAATGCTTATTCAGTAAGTTCAACTTCTGCTGCAGAAATTGCTCAAAATTATACGTGGGACTTCGGGTTCTTCACTATTGATAAAATTGGGTATCAAGCACAAGTGATCCCAGCAATGCTGGCAGGTTTCTTATTGGTTTATCTTGAAAGATTCTTCCGGAAATGGATTCCAGAAGCGGTTTCAATGATCTTCGTTCCATTGTTCTCATTGCTGCCAACTATTTTAGCAGCTCACATGGTATTAGGTCCAATCGGTTGGCAAATCGGATCAGGCATTTCTTGGGTCGTAAATGCTGGCTTGACCTCACCATTAAACTGGTTATTTGGTTTCATTTTCGGTGGCCTGTATGCGCCTTTGGTTATTACCGGATTGCATCATACAACGCTAGCGATCGACTCTCAATTAGTAGCGGATTTTGGGACAACCAACCTTTGGCCAATGATCATGCTGTCAAATATTGCGCAAGGTACGGCAGTATTGGCGATTTGGTTCCTTCACCGTGGCAATAAAAAAGAAGAACAAGTCTCTGTTCCAGCAACGATTTCTGCTTACATGGGGGTTACTGAACCAGCGATGTTCGGGATCAATTTGAAATATGTTTACCCATTTGTCGCAGCAATGGTAGGTTCTGCCTTTGGTGGTATGCTGATCACTGCAACGAATACCCGTGCATTAGGTATTGGTGTAGGGGGACTACCTGGCTTCTTATCATTTAAAATTGAAAACTATCCAATGGTCTTCATCTCAATGGCGGTGACGATTGCCATCACGTTTGTTTGCACCATCATCTTTAGAAAAGTTACCTTCTTAAATAAATTAGAACCGCAATTGGCTGCTGATACAGCTGCAGCAGCGGCTGTTGCACCAACGAATGCTGCACCGACAACTGCAGCCCCAGAAGCAGCACAAGTTTCAGAAGAAACCCTTTATGCTCCAGCTGATGGGAAAGTAGTTGCCATCACTGAAGTTTCTGATCCTGTCTTTTCTCAAAAAATGATGGGTGACGGCTTTGCTGTTCAGCCAACGAATGGAACGATTTATGCTCCTGTTGCAGGTACGATCTCTAGCATTTTTGAAACGAAACATGCAATCGGGATTTTAACGCCTGGTGGCGCGGAAGTTCTCGTCCACATGGGCTTGGATACTGTAGAACTAAAAGGTGCGCCATTTGAGGTCCTTGTTTCTGAAGGTGATACGGTCACACCAGAAACGAAGCTTGCAGTGATGGATCTAGATGCCGTTACCGCAGCTGGCAAACAGACCGATGTCTTGACGGTCATCACGAATGCCGAAAAAGTGCGTCAGCTTTCATTGACGACTACAGGCACAGTGACAGCCAAAACAGCGGTTGGTTCAGCTGAATTAAACTAAAAAAATAATCCGTTTCCGAGAGCGCCCTTTGACTAAGAAGGGGGATCGGAAGCGGATTTTTTTATGGACCGTCCTCGAGAGAAGGCGGCTTTTTTTCGTTGTTTTTCAATGGGCAAAGCTACAGTTAGCTGACAGCTTTTTTGTCGGTGTTTTTGCGGAAGTAGTTGATCGTTAATAGGAAAGTCAGTAAGACCAGGGCCCACAAAAAGAATAAGGCGATTTGAGAGCCGATGACCGTCCCTTGGGTGTAATCAGTCGCCGCATTTTGTGCCAAATTGATAATGGTCGCCACCACAGCCGTCGCCACTGCACCAGAAAATTGCTGTAGCGTATTAAAGATCGCATTACCGTCCGCGTACAATGCAGGAGTCAGCTTGTTTAAGCCGGTGGTCATCATATTGCTGTAGGCTAAGCCGATCCCGATCATGTAAAAGACATGTCCGGCAACTAGGCTCCAAATGAAAGGCGAACGCAAAACGAGGGCTAAGGCAAGCCAACCGATGGCAATCAACGTCAAACCAGACAGGATTGGTTTTTTCGGTCCAACTTTATCCAGCAACCGACCAGAGATCGGTGCAAGGACCGCCCCGATGGCCGCCCCAGGAAGCATAACTAATCCTGCAGTAAAGGCATCTTTTCCCAAGACGAGTTGGACAAAGTTCGGCAAGACAAAGGAAATGCCCAGTAAAAGGAATTGACAAACAAGAAAGCCAAACAGAAACAAACTGAAGCTGCGGTTTTTCAAAACAGCCAAACGAATCAATGGGTTCGAGCCTTTTGAGCGTTGATAAAACAAGCCAGCACCAATGCAACCGAAAAGCAGCGGCAGTAGACTCGCTAAGGTGCCTACTTGATTCAAGAACAATAAGAAGCCGCTGAACATCAAGACGATTCCTAATACACTCAGTAAATCAAGGGAAGTGTCTTTTGCCCCAGCCGTCTTAGGGATCGAGTAAAGGCCGAGTACTAGGGAGATCAGTAAGACTGGGATCAAGAAAAGAAAGATCGCATTCCAAGACCAATGGGCGGTCAATAATCCTCCATATGTCGGTCCGATCGCTGGAGCGATGGAAGTGGTCAAATTCCCTAAGCCGATCGCCGCTCCCCGCTTTTCAAAGGGGGAGTAAGTCAAAATGATGTGGAACATCAAAGGCAGTGCGATCCCTGTGCTGGCACCTTGGAAAAAGCGGCCAATCAGCAAAATGGCAAACGTCGGCGATAAAAAGTCGATCACCAAGCCAACAAGGAAGAAGGCGTTGGCAGCTAGAAACAAGGTTCTCAATGAGAAGCGTTTCAAAAGGTAGGTCGATATTGGGACAATGATGGAGATGACCAGTAAGTAGATGGTCGTCACCCATTGCACATCGGATGTTGAAAGCGTAAATTGATCGATCAATGTCGGAAACGTTACATTCATAGCTGTTTCAATCAGCACGCCTGCAAATGACATCAATCCGGTTGCGAGGATCGCCCCCACGAGTTTTTTGTTGTTTTCCATATTCTCACCTCTAAAAATTCGCAAAAAAAGAGACCGTTTCTATTCTCATAGAAACCGCCTCTCTCTCGACAAGCGAACCCGCTTGTTATCTGTACGATTTAATCTATCGCTATTCTACTGACTTCATAAGAAAGTGTCAAGAGAAGTGGATAAAAAAATAGCAAAAAACTTTTTTGAAAGTTTTCAAACTTTTACTTACACGAAAAATTTCCTTCTGCTAGAATAGTCGAGTACGAAAAAGAGAAAGGAAGTTGTTACATGCCCATCAACAAAAAAGAAAGTTTGATCTATACGACACTTATGTGTATTTTCATGGTGTATTTTATGAGTGTTTATAACCTCATGTTTCAAGTCGGTGTTTCTGCATTGGCATTCCAATTGGCGTGGAATGAATTGCCATTAGCCCTTTGTGTCGCCTTTATTTTGGATTGGTTCATTGTTTCTGGTCCGGCAAAAGGTTTGGCGTTTCGATTTTTGGACCATCAATCAGCTACTTGGAAAAAAATCGGTTTGATTTCTTCATTGATGATCGCCGGCATGGTGATCTGTATGTCACTTTTTGGTGCGTTGATGCACCCAAACCCTGATCACTCGGTGTTCGTCAATTGGCTAAGCAACATTGGGAAAAATGTGATCGTCGCATTGCCCTTGCAATTGTTTATTGCAGGCCCAATCGTTCGCCGGGTGTTTCGCGCCTTGTTTCCTATTGGCACTGTGCAAGAACAGCCAGCACTAGGGGAATAATCGATCATTAGAAAAAACGTACTGCAGACAGGCTCTGCCAAGGTTAGCTAAAATAACTGGCTTGGCGATAACTGGACTTGCGGCACGTTTTTTTGCTTTTATAGACAGCAAAAAAACCCATAGGATGGTATGGGTTTTTCTGGTTACCCTATGAAATAGGATACAGGATGTACCTATATAGTAATATGGTGAGATCAAAAAGGAAAGTTCAATTTTTTCATCAAAACATGAAATTGTTGAAAATCGATTGTTTTTCTGACGAAAAAATCAACTTATAATTATTTTCCGTCTGTTATTCCGTATAGAAACCAACGAGTTGATACCAGCGGCGATGCTCAATATGGTAGGCATCAGGTGAGTACCCTGACATTGAAAAACCGATAAAGGTGATGACCAGTCCGAGAATAATAAACAACAGACTGAGAAAAACGAAAAAGCGCTTATTGATTTTGATCATAGGACTGCCTTCTTTCGATAGTTTTGAACAAATGATTTCGGCCAAACGACAAGGGAGTGGGTAAGGCGTGAAAAAGGTCGGCTCATACTATAAGTGGCGATCAGGCAAAGCAGCCCTAAACCAAATAAGAAAATCCCCACACCTAACTGACTTAAAAAGAGATAGAAACCATCCGCCATCAGCATGGGACTTAAGACAACGCTGGCGATCCCACCGATAAACGTAGTGACACCAATCATGCCAGTGGTGAAAGGCACACACCAGATGATTATTAAAAAGCTTAGGATCAGCAATGCGGCACTTAACAATAAGCTGCCCCACAATGGGAAGCCTAGTACTAAAATCAAAAGCAAAAAGGGATGAAAGCGGCGAGGAATCTCTACTACGACCTCTTCCGTTTCGGTGACTGCTTGGATCAGTTCTTTTGGGGAGCCAAGGCGTGCCACGGCTTCTTCTTCGGTGTATCCTTCTTCCATCAAATCTTCGATCATCTCGTCATAATAGTTGATCAGCTGATGAATCTCGCTAGGTCTGACTTTTTCAGATAATTCTGCAGCCAATGCCTTGATAAAATCAACTCTGTTCATCTAATGTTCCTCCTTTAATAAATCGCTGGATCAATGTCAATTGGGGCCAGTCGTTGGTTAAAAAATCGTCGATCCGCTGTTTGCCAAGTCTGGTCAAGCGGTAATATTTTCGGGTCCGTCCTTGATGGCTTTTATTATAAGTCTCAACCGCTCGGCTGGCTTCTAAGCGCTTCAAGATAGGATAGAGCGTTGATTCTGAGATTGGCAGTAAAGGAGATATGTTTTTGACTAATTCATAGCCATAAGAGTCACCATGCTGCAAATAGGCCAAAACACAAATTTCCAATAATCCTTTTTTTAATTGGGCATCCAAAGGCTCTCCTCCTGTTCATACTCATACTATACATTACATAGTATCATTCCACAAGCAGCACCAGTCAAAATCAGCCTTAAGTCTGAGCACCATAAGACAACAAGAGCTTCTTTGATAAAATGGTCAAAAATAAAAAATAAAATTAATAAAATCGGCAGAAAGTATAGGTTAACGTGCTCTTTTTTGTTAAAGTAGAAGTATAAAGATTACTTTCAGTAAGAAAATGGGCGTTGGTTGTGTTTCTAAAAGCTGCAAGTAGTCAAAATGAATGAGACGAACGTCAGCAAGAATTGGTGACGTCCAGAAAGGAAGGGGTATTATGAGAAAAGCAACGATTACGAAAAAATATTTAATCAATTGCTTAAAAAAATATCTGGTGGAGTATCTTTATCGACCACTCACTGTCCGCGACATTGCTAATTACGCACGAACATCGACTCAACCAATCTATTTGAATTTTTCAAATATGCAGAATTTCAAGCAGGCGATGGTCGATGATGTGTTTCGCGATATTCATGAAGCAAAAAAAGAGTCAATGGCGACACTAGATCCTTTATACAGTTTTTGGCATGACTATTACGTGTTCGCCAGTCGCAATCGGGCCCTCTTTTTTGCATTATTTTTAAATGATATTGGTTGTGGTCCTTACATAAAAGAGCGTTCTTTTGCATATTTTCAAGAAGCAATTGCTGAATCAGCTGTTTTTCAATGTGCGCAAGAAAACGATCTGAGGAAGTACCATGAAGAAGCCTTGATTTTTTTTAGTGGGTTGGTATTGCTGTTTATTCGTGAAGGGTGTACTGACGGCAACAAGGATTTTATAAAAGATACCATGGAGTATTGGGAACGAATGTTAAAGAAAGCAAAAGGCGTGACGCGAGACCAGGGTCGGCAAGGATTATTAGAGGTTGGTGCGTTTGCTGTAGAGGAATAGGTACTTGAAATCAAGCATTAAAATAAATATCTGAATATTTTGACACCAAAAAACCGTTAGTGATTAAACATTCTTCACTGACGGTTTTTTTTGAGGAGGTAAGTCTTGCGGTATGAGTAGAACAATTGTGGTGTTTTCACCTTTTACTGATTGAATCGATAAGGAAGCTTGCTTGCCATAGTACAATGCTAGCCGTTGGCGTACATTGTTGATACCATAATGTTGTTCAGAAGGTTCCTCCAGTTGTTTTAGCTGTTCAGGATCAATCCCGGGACCATTGTCTTGAATCTCAAACCGTAGCCACTGTCCTTCTTTGAGGCAGCGGATCGTCAATACCCCTCTGCGGTCATCTTCAATATGATCAAGCCCATGAAAGACGGCATTTTCGACAAACGGCTGCAAGAGTAGATTGATCATCGGATATTCATCGATATTTGAGTCAATTTCGAGGACTAAATCAAAGGAATGGTGATGCATTTTTTGCTGAATTTTCGCATAGGTGATCGTCAGATCGAGTTCTTTGCTGACGGATAGCCGGTTGGATCCTTGGTTTAGGCTGAGACGGTAGAATCGAGACAGCAGCTGAGCCATCTCACGGATCTCGTGATTGCCGTTTAGTGTGGCAGTATTGCTGATCAGTGCTAAGGAATTATAAAAGAAATGCGGATTGATCTGGGCTTGCAGAGCCCGCAATTCGTATTCTTTTTGTTTCAATTCGGCTTCATATACTTCATTGATCAGCTCAGCGATTTTATCTAGCATTTTTTGAAAATTGGTGTATAACTGCCCGACTTCATCTTTTGAAGAATATGTGTGCTCGATTTTGAATTGATCCATTGATAAAGAGGCCATTTGCTGGGTCAAAGAGTTGATCGGCTGTACCACGGTTTTAGCCAACCACCAGCTGGATAAAACCAATATCATTAATACAAAACCAAAGATAATAAATGCCGCACCAACTAGATACAGTAAACTGCTGAAAAATGACTGTGCGGTTTTAACAAAAACGATTTGCCAATGATTATCCAGCAGTACAGGGGCTTCTTCAATAACTGCGTTTCCAACCAGCCACTGTTTTTGAGTACGTTGCTGCTTCGTCAAATAATCAATGCGGTAAAGCGTCTGCCCGGTCTCTGACTGAATCGTCAAATCATAAGGCTCCTCAGTGACTGCATCAAGATTCGTGAACAATGCTGCTCGATCGATGGTTAAAACGATGTAGTTTAAGGAATCTGCGGTATGGCCTTTTAAAAAAAGGTTGGTATAAAAAGAAAGCTCCTCCCGTTCTTTGTCAAAATACGTTCGAATCTCGGTCGAAGGTTTTTCTTGTAGAAAAGGCAGTGCTGTATCAGCCGTGATTTTTTTGACGTATTGCCCATGATCATAAAGATCGATCGTGGTGTATAGCGTGATGCCTTTAATATCTGCTTGCGGAAAACGAACACTGTGAAACAAAGGCACGATCGTATTTTGAAAGAGATTGTATTGATCAAAGTTTGAGAAGCGTTGACTAGAAAGCTCTTGCGTCAAGGCGGTATTGTTGGCTAAAAAGAGCAGGCTGTCCCGATAGGTATGGATTTTGCTTTCTAACTGATAGCTGATACTTTTGAGATTATCGGAGTAAGCACTTTTTTCCTGTTGTTGGATAAAGGCTCGGATGATAGATACCCCGACAAAGGTCAAAACGATCAGAGGAACAATGCTTGAAAGAATTGAAATAAGGGCGATCTTTTTTTGAAAACGAAAATTTTTAAAACAATCGTGGACTTTTCTTAACAAGAGGGACCTCTCTTTCTATACGCATCCGGCGTCATTCCGACAATTTCTCGGAACGTTTTGCAAAAATAGGAATAATGATTAAAGCCAACTTGTTTGGAGATAGTTCGAATGCTGCAGTTCGAGTTCTTTAAACGCTTCTGAGCCTGTTTGATACGGTAAGACTTGATGTATTTGGTGATACCCATGCCTTCAGAAGTGCTGAATAATTCGCTTAGGTAGTTAGGATTGATATTGACTTCCTTTGCTAAGCGCTCCAAGCTCAACTCTTGGTGAAAATGAGCGAATATATAGGATTTTACTTGGCGCACATAGTCATTTGACTGGCTCCCGTTGATTTGAAGCAATGCATCATGGATATAACGAAAGAGGGCATCAAAAATATCCGCAATTAGTTGCAGACTTGGCGCTTCCAGTATTTTTCCAATCTGATTAGCGCCATGCTCTGCATCAAAGGCGATCGAGCACTGATCGATGATGGTTTGATAAAAGGTCGCAAAATAAAATTTGGCATTGGTTGGTTCTTCACGTCCATTTGTTTCAAAGCAGTCGAAGACTGTTTTCACAAGCGCGTGTGCTTTTTTACTTTCGTATTGATTCACATACGAAACGGTTTTTTCAAAAAGCGCTTTCTTGACGATGTAGTGATCTCCCGGAAGCAGCTGGCAGATTTTCCCTTTGTTTTGCTGATAAAAAGACCGCTGACTGGTTCTCAGTAAGTCATGATAGGTGCCATACACCCCTGAATGGTGGGGAACTGGTCCGCTGTCAAAAAGTGTTATTTTTTGCTGAAACTGTTCGGAAAAATAGGTAGTTAAGTTGTTTTTTCGCTCTTCGATTTCCCTTTTTGGCAAAGGTTCGTTGAAAAAGAGCAGTTGTGCTGGAGCTAAAAACAAATTGAACATTTCAGGAAATGCAGCAGACAGTGAAGGGACGAAATCCGGCGCATTCCAAGAATCCAGCGGCCAAGTAACGAGAAAAAAAGAGGGATGAGTCTTAAAAAAATCTTGTGCAATCGATTGCTCTTCCTTCGGCAGTGAATGCCAAGGATAGCCATAAAAAAGTTTACTCAAAATCTCTTTCAAGTAATGAGTTTGTGCGATTGTTTTTGTGTAAGCACGTTGCTTTTGTTGATCAATAAAAAGAATGATTTTATTTATTTGTTCATAAAAATCATCAGGGTCGATTGGTTTTAAGAGGTAGTCAACCGCTTGTAACTGTATGGCTTTTTTTACATAATGAAAATCTTCAAAGCCGCTGATAAACATCACAGGAATTTCAGGAGCTGCTTCTTTGATTCTCGCTACGAAGGCATGTCCATCCATAAAGGGCATCTTTACGTCGGTAATTATCAAGTCAAAGGGCTGTTTCTGAAAAAGTTGCCAGGCTTCGCGGCCATTTTTGGCTTCTTCGATCAGCCATTCTTTTTCATGCTGACTCAAGAAGTATTTGATCACTTCTCTTTGATCGTAGCTGTCATCAGCAAGCAGCAGTCGGTACATGGTTTTCGCCGTCCTTTCGTATAGAGAATATTACGCAGTCGCTTCTTCTTTCTATAGTAAGCGATAAACAAAAAAAGCAACAGAGCGAATTTGTAAACGTTTTATTTTTCTGGAAATCGTGCTATGAATCTGAAAAAAGTGCTATATTTTCTGTGGAAGCGATTGCGTATAATAAGGATATCAAAAAAGTTTGAGGAGGAAAACAATGAAATTTAGGCGGGGGACAGCAATGTTAACAGCAGTTGCTTCAGTACTTATTATGACAGGATGCAGTTCAGAAGAAGCAAAGACCAATGAAAATGGGGATACCGTGATTACGATCGGACGCCAGACCGCACCGAACTCGAAACTACCTGAGGGGGATTCTTACAGCAATAACGCATATACTCGATTGATTCAAGAACGCTTGGGCATCGAGCTGGAGAGTGCCTTTGAAGCCCACGGGGAAGATTACGATCGGCAAGTATCGCTAGCGATCGCTTCAGGGGAATTACCGGATACAATGATCGTCGGATCAAGAGATGAATTGGAAGAATTAGTTAACAATGATTTAGTGGAAGACTTGACCGAAGTATTTGAGGAGCATGCCGACGATTTTCTAAAAGACATCTATGATTCGTTTGATGGGATTCAGTTAGAAGCAGCCACGTTTGATGATCGCTTGATGGCGATTCCATCTACTAGCGATGACTTCGGGCCCAATCTTGTTTGGTTGCGCCAAGACTGGCTAGATGAGTTGGGTATTGAACTGGATAAAGATGGCAATCGCTCAATCACATTGGATGAGTTGAAGGAAACAGCGATTGCTTTTCAAGAAAATGATTTAGCCAATACCGGAAAAGCGGTTGGTTTGCCATTGGCCTTCTGGTTGTCTTCGCCAAATCATGGGGGCACGGCATATACCGGAACAGCCATCATGAATGCGTTTGGGGCCTACCCAAAATCGTATCTTCAAGATGAGAACGGGCAGATGTTTTATGGCTCCAATACGCCAGAAATGAAAGAAGCACTAACGCTGCTGAAGGACTGGCAAGATGAAGGATTCATGGATCCGCAATTTGGTACCCGGACGTATGACGATATCCATGCCATGATGGTTAATGGAGAGACGGGGATCGCTTTTGGTCCTTGGCACATGCCTGACTGGGGCTTAGTACAAGCTAAACAAAATGATCCAAATGCTGAATTTGTTCCTTATGCCCTTGAAAATGCTAACGGCGATGGAGGGGTCAATGCCGTGGCTAACCGCGGCACTGGGCAATACATCGTGGTGCGCAAAGGTTTTTCTGAGCCGGAAAAAATCATGGAGATGATCAATCTGATTTATGGTGAAGTTGCCAACTCGGAGGATATTGAAACCGAGTTTCCGGAAATTTATGACTATGCGAAAGTGGATGTCGATGGGACGGTTCGTCCATGGAATGTTGTTTTCTTAAAAGCCTATAGTGAGATTGATGATGCAGTAGAAGCTTCCAAGGCGGCGGTTGGCGAAACATCTATCGATGATATCTCTAACTTCTTCATCAAAGAAAATGCCGAAAAAATCAAGCAATATCTGGATAGCCCTGAAGAAACTGATCCGGTGGACTGGACCCGCTATGCCTCTCGCTATTTAGCCGTCAATAATGTGATGGGCGGTATCAGAGAGCAAGGACGCTTGAATGAAGTGAAACCACCGCGTTTTGATTCGATCAAAGCCAATGAACGAAACGGCGCACAAGTAGGGAAACTGGAGGAAGAGACCTTCATTAAGTTTATCACTGGAGAAGAACCCCTGGAAAACTTCGACAACTATGTTGAGACCTGGAATAGCCAAGGTGGGACAGCCATACTTGAAGAAATGCAAGAAGTAGTAGATCAGCGAGCAGATAATTAAGCGGCCACTCCAGCGGTTCTGACACTCGTCTTTCGAACAAAGAAAAGCAAGGTTGTATGCAGGGAAATCGACTGCAGGTGCCTTTTCTTTGTTCGAATTTTTTCATCAAGCGGCTGGTGAGGCAAAAAATTTATGGAGGAGTAAGTAAATGGAACTTTCTGTTGAAAAAGAAAGCAAAAAAGAAAAGAAAAAGTGGTTTTCTCGAGACCAGCTTTTCTTTTTAGGGATGATTTTACCAGGCATCATTTTTATTTTGATTTTTTCTTATGGTCCTATGTTTGGGCTGTTGATGGCATTTCAAGATTATGTGCCAGCGAAAGGTGTATTAGGTTCTGAATTTGTGGGATTCGAGCACTTTCGCTATTTGATCAGTTTACCAGATATTTTCTTAGTGACTAAAAACACGATTTTTATCGCTTTTTGGAAAATTATCTTTAATACGATCGTACCGATTCTTTTTGCGATTCTATTAAATGAAGTACGTGTAAAGTGGATGAAACGCTCCATTCAGACCATCGTTTATTTGCCCCATTTTCTTTCATGGGTCATATTGGCTTCAGTAGTGGTCAATTTATTCAGTCTTGATGGAACGGTGAATCAGATTTTACAAAACTTTGGTGTAGAACCATTAAACTTTTTGGGTAGTAATCAGTTGTTTCCGCGTTTGCTGATCGGGACCGATGTTTGGAAAAGTTTCGGTTACAGTTCGATCGTGTACCTTGCTGCCATTACCTCGATCGATCCGGGATTATATGAAGCAGCAACGATGGATGGTGCTTCTTGGTCAAAAAAAGTCTGGCACGTAACCCTGCCGGGGATGATGCCTTTTATTTTGCTGATGACGATTTTGTCGCTGCCTAATATTTTGAATGCTGGCTTCGACCAGATTTATAACCTGTATTCTCCGGTTGTGTATCAAAGCGGCGATATTATCGATACCTATGTCTACCGAATCGGTCTGATCGGTAGAGACTATAGCTTAGGGACCGCTGTTGGTCTGGTCAAATCGGTGATCGGTCTATTCTTGATTTGGTCTTCCAACAAAATTGCGGAGAAGAAGACTGACAGAGTGATGTTTTAAGGAAAGGAAAAAAGAGATGAAAGAAAAATTTAGTATACGGCATGCAGTAATTTATTTGATCGTCATTGTTTTGGCTCTTTCTTGTTTAGTACCGATGTTGAATGTCGTGGCACTTTCTTTAAGCAGCAGCAGTGCGGTCGCGGCAAATGCTGTGGGGCTATGGCCAGTGGATCTGACCTTAGCGGCTTATGAGCGCATCATGAGCGATCAGCAGTTTTGGCGTTCTTTTGGTATTTCAGTCATTCGTGTGGTGATCTCTTTATTGCTGAATTTGGTGATGATCGTAACGATGGCTTATCCGCTATCTAAATCAAAAAAAGTATTTCGAACGAGAAAATTATTCATGAGTGTGATGGTTTTCGCTATGCTCTTCAGTGGCGGCATGATCCCAACGTATTTGGTCGTTCGCAATCTAGGGTTATTGAATACGATTTGGTCCCTGATTTTACCTAGTGCAGTTCCTATCGGCAGTGTGATCTTGGTGATGAATTTCTTTCGGGGAATTCCCAAATCATTGGAAGAATCTGCTCGGATCGATGGTGCCAACCCACTGCAGATTTTGGGACGAATCTATATTCCAATGTCTTTGCCGTGTTTGGCAACCGTTTCTCTATTCAGTATTGTCGGTAGTTGGAATGATTTTTTCAGTGGACTGATCTATATGACCAAGACTGAAAACTATCCTTTAATGACCTATATCCAAACACTATCAGTCAACATTGCTGAAACAATGCAACAAGCCGGGAATTTGACTTCCGAGCAGCTACAAAGTCTACTAGCGGTCTCTGATCGAAACTTGAATGCAGCGAAGATCGTGGTGGCAGTGGTGCCGTTATTGATTATTTATCCGCTTCTACAAAAATATTTCGTTCAAGGAATCGTTGTCGGATCAGTAAAGGAGTAAACCCACATGATACACTTTTTTCATTCAGAAAACTTCTTCGCACGAATCGCTTGGAAATTCAGCCAGTTGCTCCTATTAAATGTACTACTCTTGTTTTTTAGTTTGCCGCTCTTCACGATCGGTGCAGCCATTACTGCGGGTTCTAAAGTGGCGACTGATCTGATAGAAGGAAAAGCACCGGCTGTTGTTCAGCAGTTTTGGTCGGTCTTTTGCCAAAGCTTTCGAAAAAGCACTCTTATCTGGCTCAGTCTACTTTTTTCTTTGTGGCTTTTGACTGCTGATTGGTTGTATTATTTCCAACTAAAAGGGACGCCTGATCTTTTTACCGTAGGCTTAGTAATTTGTACGTTCATGTGGCTTCAATTTTTCCAAGTTTCGTTTTTCTTACTCGCACGTTACGATAGCGGAATCAAAACGATCCTTTTGAACAGCATCAAAGTCGCCGCAAAGCACCCTTTTAAAATACTTAGTCTTCATATTCTGACTGCAGCCCCTATTGTCATCATGCTTCTTTCACCCTATGCGCTGGTTTTCAGCATGTACATTGCCTGCTTTTTTGGTCTTAGCTATTTTTTGTATGCACGCTGTCAGTTATTGTTGGCAATTTTCAAGAAATATGAGAAGGTAGAAATAGCAGAAAAGTAACTGGGTTTTATAGTTAGCAACGTTGAATGGAGGAATTTTGATGGGACAAAACACGCAGTATGGAGAAAAAAAGATTGCGATCGATCGCAGGATCGGTTTTTTAGAAGAACATACGTATCACGGGAATGATCTTGGTGTGACTTTTCAAGGACAGCAAACCACGTTCAAATGCTGGTCACCAGAAGCAGAGGCCGTGTCAGTATTGATTTATCAAAGCGGTGTTGCTGGGACTGACGATCGTCTGCTGACGCTGCCAATGGTTCAAGAAGACAACTGTTGGCAAGTCACGACGGAAGAAAACGTCAAGGAGCTGTTTTATACCTTTGAGTTTCAACGAGGTGGGCAGAAAATCGAAGCGGTGGATCTTTATGCCAAGGCAGTAGGGATCAACGGAAACCGCGGTGCGATCATTGATTTAAAGGAAACAGATCCTGAAGGTTGGCAGGAAAGTCACGGCGTCGGTCAGCAGTCGATCACAGATGCCTATATTTGGGAATTACATGTCGAAGATTTCAGTGGTGCCGAAAACAGCGGGATTTCACCAGAAAATCGCGGGAAATATTTAGCCTTTACTGAAAAAAAGACCCATCTGATAGGGGATGAAAGTCAACCAACTGGTATGGCTTATTTAAAAGAGCTGGGGATCAATTATGTTCATCTACTGCCGATCTTCGATTTTGACAATGATGAAACTTCGTCTGCCTACAACTGGGGCTATGATCCGAAAAATTACAATGTACCTGAAGGACGATACGCTTCTGATCCTAGTGATCCCAAGACACGGATTCGTGAATGCAAGCAAATGATCCAATCGCTGCACGAAGAAGCCATCGGCGTTGTGATGGATGTGGTCTTTAATCACACTGCGATCACAGAAGAATCATGGTTTAATTTGACGGTGCCTGATTATTACTACCGCCAAGATGATGCGGGGAATTTTGCGGACGGTTCTGCTTGCGGCAATGAAGTGGCTTCTGAACGGAAAATGATGCGCAAATTTATCATTGATTCAGTTTTATATTGGGCGCAAGAATACAAAATCGACGGCTTTCGTTTTGATTTGATGGGCTTGATCGATGTGGAAACCATGAACCAGTTGCGGCAACGCCTAGATGATGCTGGCTTCAGCCATGTGATTTTATACGGCGAGCCATGGGATGCCGGCAGCAATCAAATCATTCAGCCGAATATCCCAGCCAATAAAAGCAATGTTTGGGCCCTGTCAGAAGGCGTTGCGGTTTTTAGTAATGATTTAAGAGACAGTATCAAAGGCGATGTCTTTGAAGACACAGACGGCGCGTTTATTCAAGGAATGAATGGTCAACCGCAAGTTAAGCAAAC
The DNA here is from genome assembly GCF_050542615.1 of Enterococcus sp. DIV0008. NCBI lineage: Bacteria > Bacillati > Bacillota > Bacilli > Lactobacillales > Enterococcaceae > Enterococcus > Enterococcus sp. DIV0008. The sequence continues at coordinate 62,502 of NZ_CP172937.1, forward strand.
CTTTTATGCGGCAAATTTGGCAACGGCGATTCAAGGAAATACGAAAGTTGCTGGGCAAGAAGGCGCCGAGCGCTGGGCAAAATCGCCCCGCCAAGTGATCGCCTATGCGTCAGTCCATGATAATTTGACTTTATGGGACAAACTGGTGGCAACCATGCAGGCTTCAGCGAAGGAAAGAAATTATGAGTTTGATCCTGAGCTTTTAGCCCGCAACAAACTAGCAGCAGCCATTTTGTTTACCAGCCAAGGAGCAGTGCTGACCCAAGCAGGGGAAGAATTTGGCCGTACCAAAGAAGGCGATGAAAATTCCTTCCGTTCGCCACTGGCAGTCAATCAGCTGGATTGGGCACGTGCCAAAACCTTCAAAGAATTGCGCGAGCTGTATCGGGGCTTGTGGGCATTGCGGCAGTCCTATGCACCATTGAGAGATGCCACGACCCAAACGGCTGAAAGCATGGTCTTTTATGAGACAAAGGATGAAAATCGCTTGGCGTATCAAGTACCCAATCGTGACAAACAGCATCCATGGCGTTCTTTGTTCGTTATACTCAACAGCACGGAAGAAAGCTGGTCCTTTGACTTACCGACGACAACAGAAAATGCTTCTTGGCACATCGTTGCTGACCCCAAAGGAGCTGGGATCACTTCTCGTGGCGTAGCAGCGTCAGGGATAACCCTCGATCCATTGTCTTTCTGCATTTTGGCGGAACAAAGTAACTAATCAAAGTAGAAGCTAAAACAAACTAAAATTTTTAGTTTGTTTTAGCTTTTTTGGTAGTAAAAAAACAATTCTTTTGCTATACTTTTAACAGAATGAGAAGCAGAAAGCGGTGAGCAAATGAAAGTTGTGATCTCTGATATTGCCCGAAAAGCTGGCGTTTCCAGCGGAACAGTCTCTAATGCGATCAACAATCGTAAGGGGATCAGTGAACAAAAACGGCAAGCGATCTTGAAGATCGCTCGTGAGATGGGGTATTTTGATCAGCGAGAAATTAAAAAAACGGAAAGTCAAAAAATCAAATTTGTCATAATGAACAAACAAGGAAATGTCGTAGGGGATACGCCTTTCTTTTCTGAATTGATCCGAGGAATCGAAATGGAGTGCAGTACGTTAGGCTATGAACTGGTCATTTCCCATATCACACTGGCACCAGAAGAAGACCCGATTGAAAAGATCCGTCCAGAATTAGCAGATGGTTTGCTATTGTTAGGAACGGAATTGGAAAAACAAGATTTAGCAGTCTTCCGTCATTTGGAAGTACCCTTAGTGATTTTAGATACGATTTTTAATTCGCAGGACTTTGATTTTGTCGCCATCAATAATCGTGACAGCGCCTATGAGATCGTTGAAAAGATGATCGAAAAAGGCCACCGTGACATCGGGATCATCAATTCAACCTTTCAAATCAACAACTTCCGTGAACGCAAGCAAGGGTTCGTCCAAGCGATCCAAGAGCATGATCTGATCCATTATGAAGAGACGGAAGCCTTAGTAGAACCCACCTTGGAAGGCTCCTATCAAGACATGAAGGTCTATTTGGAATCCATGCGTGACGATCAGCGACCGTTACCAAGCGCCTTTTTTGCGGTCAATGACAATATCGCCATCGGTGCAATGAAAGCCATTCGCGAAGTGTTTCCCGATCATCCGTTGACCATCGTTGGGTTCGATGATATTCCTTTGGCGGAATTTTGCAACCCACCACTGACCACCGTCAAAGTAGATAAAGTGTACCTTGGTCGCCAAGCCGTGCGACGCTTGATCGAGAAAATCACCAGTGAAGATGAAAACCATCTGAAAATGCTGGTCGCCACGACGATCGTCGAACGTGAAAGCATCAATTAAGATAAAAATAAGAAAAAGGACAAAACGTTTAGCAAGCGTTTTGTCCTTTTTTAGTTATTAAACAAAAATATTTATCTAAAACTATTGCAAAAAATTTAGCTTGTGCTATATTTAAGGTGTGAAAAGTAAGGGATTACATTTTGAGGAAGTGAATAGATGACACAGATCGGTCTCTTTTGTGCAACTGGGCTCTCCAGCGCACTGCTCGTCAAAGCGCTCAAAGAACAACTAGCGGATGATCAGTATTACCAAGTGAATTCCGCGCCTTTTTCAGAAATATTTATGGTGGGGAATGACTATGATTTTTTGATTTTAGCTCCTCAAACCCGCTTCAATCAAGCGAAAGTCGCCGCAGCCTTTCCTGATAAAAAAATCGTTTTACTGACGGATGAGGAATTTCTGAGCAAAAATGTAGCACGAATCGTCGAAGAAATAAAAATTTAGCTAAATATACTAAAACGCAAAGGGTGGTTTTATGGATAAAGTAACCATCGGGTTCGCCCCGACTAGAAGAAATTTATTTAGTGCAGAAGCAGCCATTGAGTACGCCAATCTGACACGACAAAAAATGGACGAACTGGCCATTGATTATGTAGATATTTTAGATATCAACGAAGATGGCTTGCTATACGATGATGAAGGGGTTGAAAAAATCGCCGAAAAATTCAAAGCAGCAAAAATCGACGGTCTTTTTCTAGCCAATGAAAACTTTGGTACGGAATATGCCTGTGCTCGTCTAGCCAAAAAACTAGATGTTCCCGTCTTACTGTGGGGACCCAAAGATGAGACGCCAGCCGCCGACGGTTCACGTTTGCGGGATACGCAATGCGGTCTTTTCGCTATTGGGAAAGTCTTGCGCCGTTTCAAGGTGCCTTTCACCTATGTCAAAAATTCTGATATTGATTCACCAGAATTTGCCCGCGGCTTGCAAGACTTTATCAAAGTCTGCAATGTCGTCAAGACCTTCAAACAAACACGAATCTTGCAAGTTGGCCCGCGCCCCTTTGATTTTTGGACCGTGATCTGCAACGAAGGCGAACTATTGGAGCGTTTCAATATCTCGCTATCACCAGTACCGATTCAAGAAGTGGTGCAGGAAATCAAGAAAGTCAAAGAACAGCAGCCAGATAAATTGCAAGCAGTCATTGATTATTTTGAAACCAATACGAAAGTCCAAATTTCGGCGAGAGATTTGGAGATGGTGGCAGCCCTCAAAGTGGCTTTGCAAAACTTATGTGAAAGCTACGGCTGCAATGCAGGGGTCATCCAGTGTTGGACGGCCTTACAAGACGAAATCGGTATTTTACCGTATGCCTCCTTGTCGCTGTTACAAGAAGAAGGCTTACCTTTTGTCTGTGAGACGGATGTCCATGGGGCGATCTCGGAACTGTTGGTCGAAGCCGCTTCGTTGGGGGAACACCGAGCAATCTTTGCGGATGTCAACTGCCGCCATCCAGAAAACGAGAATGGCGAATTGCTGCAGCACTTAGGGGTTTTTGCTTATTCCACCGCAGAGACCAAACCGATCTTGCCGCAACGACATTTTGTTTTTGACTATCCAGGATCAGTCGCTTTTCGGGCAATCAAAGACGAGTATACGCTGTGTCGCTTTGATGGGGACAACGGCGAGTACTCACTACTGATGGGCACTGGTAAAGGGATCGATGGACCATACAATCAAGGGACCTATCTCTATCTGGAATTTGCGAATTTGAATCGCTTGGAATTCAAACTTGTTGAGGGCCCTTATATTCATCACGTTGCGGCGGTCAGAAAAAATGTGGTGCCGATTTTGTACGAAGCGTGCAAATACATCGGCGTGCAGCCAGATTTTTATGATCCGATCGAAGAAGACGTCAAAGCATACTTGAGAGGGGATCAATCATGGAAATAAACGAGCTGGAGATGAAGGCTTTAACGATTCGAAAATCCGTGTTAGAGCTGATCTATCAAGCAAAAACGGGTCATACTGGTTCGGATCTTTCTTGTACCGATATTTTAGTGGCCTTGTATTATCGGATAATGAATGTCGATGCGAAAGACCCCCAAAAGCAAGATCGTGACCAGTATATCCAAAGTAAAGGACATGCGGCAGAAGTACTATGGGCCGTTTTAGCGGATAAAGGTTTTTTGCCAAAAGAAGAATTAGCCACCTTTTCGCAATTTGGTTCACGACTGATCGGTCATCCAAACAATAAAGTAGCTGGTGTTGAGATGAATACTGGTTCGCTAGGGCACGGCTTACCTGTTGCAGTAGGGATCGCCTTGGCAGGCAAACTGGATCACCGCACGTATCAAACCTATACATTGTTGGGAGATGGCGAATTAGCAGAAGGCTCGGTATGGGAAGGAGCCATGGCGGCTGCCAACTACCAGCTGGACAATTTGACCGCCATCATTGATCGCAACGGCTTGCAGATCACTGGAGCCTCGGAAGATGTGATGGCCGTGGAGCCGCTAGATGAAAAATGGCGTGCCTTTGGTTGGGATGTGCATATCGTTGATGGCAATGATATGGCTGCCTTGGTGGCTGCATTAGAAAAACCGCATCAGCCCAATCAACCGAAGCTGATCATTGCCAAAACCATCAAAGGCAAAGGCTATTCCGCAGCCGAAAATCAAGCGCAATGGCATCATAAAGTGCCGACGGCAGAAGAGCTTGCACAAGCCATTGCCGAACTTGATCAGCAAATGGAGGTTTTGACTCATGGGAAAAAATAATATTGCCAATCGCCAAGCGATGTGCGACGTATTGATTGAAGAAGGAAAAAAGAATCCTGCGATCACGGTGTTGACCAGTGATTCTCGTGGTTCCGCTTCGTTGGCACCTTTTGCCAAGGAATTACCGACACAATTGGTGGAAGTAGGGATTGCAGAGCAAAACATCGTCAGTATTGCGGCCGGCTTAGCCCATATGGGCAAACGCCCTTTCGTTGCATCTCCAGCTTGTTTTCTCAGCATGCGCAGTATCGAGCAGATCAAAGTCGATGTCGCGTATTCGAATAAGAATGTCAAACTCGTAGGCATCAGCGGCGGTGTCAGCTATGGGGCATTAGGCATGAGTCATCATTCCTTGCAAGACATCGCAGTGGCACGAGCGATCCCTAATTTGCAAGTGCTGTTGCCAGCAGATCGCTTTGAAACGATCCAAATGTTTAAAGCCTTAGCGGCATCAAATGAACCAGCCTATATCCGTCTCGGTCGTAATCCTGTTGAAGATTGTTATGATTCTGCAGATTATCCTTTTGAGATCGGCAAAGCCATTGAGCTGAGAAGCGGCCAAGATGTCGCATTGATCGCCACCGGCGAAACCGTGCGCCAAGCGTTGGATGCTGCTGAGCTATTGGAAAAACAAGGCATCACTGCTACCGTTTTAAATGTTCATTCCTTGAAGCCCTTTGATTCAGAAACGGTCAAACGAGTGGCGAAAGAAACAGGCACCGTGATCACTGTGGAAGAACATAGCCGATACAACGGCTTAGGAGCTGCCGTGGCGGAAACGCTGGCAGAAGAAACGGACATTCGACAAAAAATCATTGCTTTTCCGGATGAAGCCTTGATTACTGGTTCTTCGGCAGAACTGTTTGCCCATTATGGCTTAGATGGTGCCTCAATAGCGAAAACAGCGGTTGCGTTTCTAGGAGCTTAAGATGGACAAGACCTATCAGCTTGTTTTAGATCAGAGTACATCCGGTACCAAGCTCTTACTGTTTCAAGAAGGGAAAATCCTGCAGCGTTACGATAAAAAACATCGCCAAATTTATCCAAAAGTCGGGTGGGTCGAACATGATCCCCTCGAGATTTGGCAAAATGTCCAAGAATTGCTGGCACAAGTGTTTCAAGACCAAGCGATCATTGCAGATCAAATCGTTTCCTTGTCATTGACCAATCAGCGAGAAACGATCGTTGCTTGGGATCGATTGACTGGCAATCCCCTGTACAATGCGATCGTGTGGCAATGCAATCGCAGCGCCGCGATTTGTGAAGAATTGACGGCACAAGGCTGGGAAAAGACGATCAATCAAAAGACCGGTTTGCGCTTAGACCCGTATTTTTCCGGCACCAAAGTGAAATGGTTGGCCCAAGAATTATCAGCCATCAAGGAAAAGTCGGGAACTGGCGAGTTGGCGATCGGTACGATGGACAGCTGGCTGTTGTGGAATTTAACGCAAGGGACAGTATTTGCGACAGAAGCCAGCAACGCTTGCCGAACATTGTTTTACAATATTGAAGAGGGCCGTTGGGATGCAGAACTCGTCAAACTTTTTGGCATCCATTTAGCAGACTTGCCAGTGATCCAACCTGCTGATACGGTTTTCGGTAGCTATCACGGAATCCCTATCAAAGGGATCTTAGCCGATTCACAAGCGGCATTATTCGGGGAAGGTTGTCAAAGCCTTGGGGATGTAAAAATCACGATGGGCACCGGTTGTTCGATCATGATGCAAGTGCAGCAGGAGCAGACGTTGCGGGATCGCCGCATTTTGACGACGGTCGGCTGGCAAACTAGCCAGGAAACAGCATTTGCGCTAGAAGGCATCATCCGTTCCTGTGGTGACGCCATCAACTGGTTCAGTGAGCAAGTGGCTCCGCTGCCAGATGTAGCTGAGATCTGTCAAGAAGTGCTGACCAGTGACAGTCAAGAAGACATCTATTTTATCCCAGCATTGCAAGGAATGGGTGCCCCATTTTGGGATAATACGATGACCGCCAGTTTTGTCGGCATGAAACGCACGACGACGACTCATGAGCTGTTGAAAGCCGTGTTAGAAAGCATCATTTTTCAAATCAAAGCAGTGATCGATGTGATGGAAGAAGTCGCTGAACGACTGATCAATCAGGTAATGATCGATGGCGGTGTTTCGAAAAACCGCGCCTTGATGAGCTTATTAGCGACTTTGATCAATAAACCCGTCATCGTCAGCGAAGTCGAAGAATTTTCAGCCATCGGCACGATGCTTGTTGCCAATCCAACCATGAATGAACCAGCTATTCAGCAAACCACGATCGTTCCGCAAGCCGAACAGGCCGTGATCCGTTTGAAATATGAAAAATGGAAACGGTTCATTGAGAAGTCAGCTGCTTTTAGTGAAGGATAGAGGAAAATCATAGGAACAGGATGCCTCGTTTTGCTTTTTCGAGATGAACAGGATGGCTGAATTTTTAATAAAGCAAGACGCTATTTTTGGAAGAAAAGGAGATGATGACAATGAATAATAAAGCCAGAACAATTATAACGACCGATGGTGAAGTCGATGATATGAATTCATTTTTACGCTATTTACTTTATAGCGACTGTTTTGATACCGAGGGGATTGTCTTGACAAGTTCAGTTTATCATTATGCTGGGGATCCAGATAAAGGCATTGAACCGTATCGTTGGACAGGATCTGAGTGGATCAATGACTTTATCGATCTTTATGCTCAGGTATATCCGAACTTGAAAATACACGCTGAAGACTATCCTTCTCCCGAATACTTGAAAAGTATTTACTATATTGGCAACATTGATTCTCCGGGAGAAATGACCAAAGAAACCGAGGGTTCCAAATTCCTTGAGGACTACTTGATCAATGATACAGATCCACGAAAACTATACATTCAAACATGGGGAGGAACGAACACAACGGCACGGGCATTGAGATCGATTGAGGAAAAGTATGCTCATCAGCCAAATTGGTCGGCAATCAAAGAACGAATTGAAAAAAAGGTGATTATTTATATCATTCTTGACCAAGATGTTACTTATAGCGAATATATTGAGAAAAATTGGTCGATTGAAGTGATCAACGATCGTTTCAATTTCTGGTATTTTGCCTATGCCTGGAAAATGGTTGAGTCTCAGCTAGCTACACGATTACAGCCCAAATGGCAGTTAAGTCTAAGAGACAATTACGGCCCATTATTAAAAAAATATGCATTGATTGGTGATGGCAATGTTTTAGAAGGCGAACTTGAAGAAGAACAGCGAGGGATTGATCAATATTTAGAGAAAAATCCTGACTATGCGCGCTTTGATTTTATCTCAGAAGGAGATTCCCCTTCTTACTTCTATTTCTTAAACAATGGGCTACGAAATAGTGATGATCCCAGCTATGGCGGTTGGGGCGGCCGTTTTGAAAAAGTGGCTGGTGCCCGCAAGTACATCAATAGTGCAATGGACTATAATCCTTATAACCAAAGGTATGAAGCACAATATACCTTAACGAGATGGTTCGATGACATTCAAGATGATTTTAAAGGTCGGGCAGCCTGGTGTGTTGCCAAAACGTATGATGAAGCGGCCCACTATCCGGTTGTATCTATTAAAAAGGGGAACGATCAACAAGTTACTCCCGGAGAAACCGTCCAGATTCAAGCAAAAGCATCTGATCCAAATCAGCGAGATTTGGCGTTTAAATGGTGGCATTATTTTGAGGCATCAACCTATCAAACGGCACCTGTTCCCACAGGCGCTGAATTTGAATCAATGGGCTTATTGTTTGGTAAGGTATCTGAAAAACTTGCTAAAACACCCGTTGATCCAATCAAGCTTGTTCGAGAAAACACAGAAACCGTCGAAGTGAAAATTCCAGAAAATATCCAATCTGGTCAAACAATTCATTTGATTTTAGAGTTAACGAATGGCACTTTGACAACGTATCAGCGAGTTATTTTAATCGCAAAATAAAATGATGGAGTGATAATTATGCAAACAAATAGAAAATCTGAACACTTCATGTTCAAAGTAGCCCTTCTTTCCTTATCATTGATGCTGACAACGAGTGGCGCAATTGCAGCAACTGTTAGCTTGATGCAAGAATCGTTTGTCGATCAAAGTGCAACGGCGGTAGAGGCATTAGTAACTGCCTCCAACTTCACAGTAATGATTTTCGTGTTACTTAGTTCCTTTTTTGTTCGAATGATTGGGACACGAAAAACAGTATTATTGGGATTGATTTTATCTTTTCTTGCAGGAATATTTCCTGTCTTTTCCAGCAGCTATTCATTGATCTATATCTCCCGTTTGGTCCTAGGTGCGGGCTTTGGTTTGTTCAATTCCTTAGCCGTCAGTTTGATTGGCGAGTATTATGAGGGCGAAGAAAAAGCGCGCCTTATCGGCTTACAAAGTGCCGTTCAGAGTGCTGGACAAACAGCCGTTACCTTTTTGATTGGTATCCTGATGTTTAACGGTTGGCAAATTGCCTTTGCTGCCAATTTTGTCGGAATCATTCCTTTAGTACTTTATTTTATCTGGGGACCTCGAGATGATGAACCAAAACTTACTGATATCGACGCATCAGAGGAAGAAATTGGGAACAAAACAAAGCAATCCGTCAATTTACCAGTTATTTTGCAAGCGATCGCATTACTAATCAGTTTTGCGTTTTTGATGGTCTTTTTCCTAAAATCAAGTATCTTCGTCGCAGAAGAAAACTTTGCCAATCCCTCATTCATTGGTATCGTCATGTCGATCTACACGTTTGTTTCGATCATTGCCAATCTGTTTTACAGTAAACTCGTTAAACATACAAAACATTTTTCTTTACCAATTAGCTATCTATTTCTGGGACTTGGGTTTATCTTTCTGAGTCAGACCACGAATTTTGTTACATTTACTCTGATCGTTGTTTTCTTAGGCTTTGGCGGATCCTTGCTACTGCCTTATTCATGGGGATTGATCATGAGTAAAGCACCAAAAGGATCGATCAATTTGGCGATTTCAATAGCAATGGTCGGCACAAATCTGGGTTCTTTTCTAGCCCCATACTTCGGTTCGTTACCGGCGATCATGTTTGGCAATGAGCGTGCTGCTTTTGCTTTTATCTTTTCTGGAATGGTCATGCTGATTTTTGCGGTGATTTATTTGTTGATTGGCAAACGGTTGACATTGGATTAATGAGTCGCAAATAAAAATAGAAATTAGAGGAACGTAATGAAATATTTAAGTATAGATGTCGGGGGCACACTTTTTAAATATGGTGTTGTAGATGATTCTGGACGCTTATCTGCCTGTGACAAACAAAAAACGCCTCAAAGCTTGCAGGATTTTCTTGAAGTAGTCCGAACGATTGTTCAGCGATTCAAAACCGAAATTGCAGGTGTAGGTCTTAGTCTACCAGGAAAAGTGGATGCAGAAAAAGGAATCGTCTATTTTGGGGGTTCCTTGGGTTATCTCCATGAGGTTCCGGTAAAAGCACTGATCGAAGAAGCTTGCGGCATTCAGTGTGAGCTAACAAATGATGGGAAAGCAGCTGCGCTTGCTGAGCAGTGGCTGGGAAATTTGCAAGGTGTAAAAAATGGTGCAGCGATCATTTTAGGGACTGGTGTTGGCGGGGGGTTGATTTTAAATCATACATTATTCGAAGGCAGCCATTTTCAAGCCGGTGAATTAAGCTTCATGATCCAGGCTCCTTCATTGATGAATGTCTCAGATGTGACTGGTTTTACGCATTCGGCGGTTGAATTTGTGAAGCAAGGTGCCGCATTTTTAGGGCTTGAAGATGAAAATGATGGACTCGCTGTTTTTGAGGCAATCCAACAGGAAGCTAGTCTTGAATTAACGCAGCTTTTTGAAAACTATTGTGAACGTATCGCGACGCTGATCATCAATCTGCAAGCAGTTATCGATATGGAAATCGTCGTGATTGGGGGAGGGATCAGTCGACAAAGTATTTTGATTGATCAAGTTCAATCGAAGTATCAAGAGTTGCGTGACCGAGTGGATTTGATCGATTTGATGTTAGCCCCATTAAAGATCCAAGGATGTAAGTTTCAAAGTGAAGCGAATCTTCTGGGTGCAATCACGCCATTTCTCAGGAGGGGGAAGGAGGCTCTTTGAAAAAAGAGCAGACAAAGCAATTGTATTTGACATACCAGAAAAACAACGACTTATGTCCTTACATCTAGGATAGAAGAGCCTTACAAAATATAGAAACAACGATTGAGATAACTGTGAATTCGATTAGAGTGATTATGTTTATTCATACACCGTTGGTTCAAGTGTTAAACGAATATAAGTACCTGCAACGGGGGAAACGGTTTAAAAGAAACCGATTTTATGATGACAAGCCAATGAGTTAGTGCTATAGTTAAAGAAAGAAAACCCACGTGGATTGTTACTGACTCGATCAGGCAAGACCTAAATAAGAAAGCGCTCTTCTCGTTTTAGCAGCGGCTCTTATTTAGGTTTTTTGTTTTTTATCGGGAATTTTTCAGTAATCAGCTATGTAGGTTTATCAAAAGAAAACAAAAGGAGAACGAGCAAATGGCAAAATTTCCAGAAAATTTCTTATGGGGCGGCGCGACCGCAGCGAATCAATTAGAAGGGGCGTTCGATCGCGATGGCAAAGGCTTGTCAGTGGCGGATGCAATGCCTGGCGGCAAACAGCGTTTAGCGATTTTAGGCAGTGATACGTTTGATTGGACGATCGATGAGGACAAATACACCTACCCAAATCATCGCGGGATCGACCATTATGACCGTTTCAAAGAAGACATTGCGTTGTTTGCAGAGATGGGCTTCAAGAGCTATCGTTTTTCCATCGCATGGACACGTATTTTTCCAAAAGGCGATGAAACGACACCAAACGAAGCTGGGCTAGCATTTTACGATGCGCTGATCGATGAATGTTTGAAATACGGGATCGAGCCAGTGGTTACGATCTCTCACTATGAAATGCCTTTGCATTTAGCCAAAGAATACGGTGGCTGGAAAAACCGAGCATTGATCGATTTCTATGAACGTTTTGCAAAAGTTGTCTTGGAACGGTTCCACAGCAAAGTCAAATACTGGATGACCTTCAATGAGATTAACTCTGCTTTCCATTTCTCCGCATTGAGTCAAGGAATGGTCAATAGCACGGGTGCCAGCGACTTTACAAACGTGATTCAAGCGTGGCACAACCAATTTGTTGCCAGCAGTAAAGCAGTCAAAATCGGCCATGAATTAAACCCAGAGTTACAGATCGGTTGTATGATCATTTATGCAACGACTTACAGCATTGATGCGAACCCGGTCAACCAAGTGGCGACGATGATCCATAATCAAGCCTTCAACTACTACTGTGCCGACGTGCAAGTACGTGGAAAATACCCATCTTTTACGGATCGTTTGTACAAAGAACACGGCGTCAATAAAGAGGATCTTGAGATTACCGAAGAAGACTTAGCCTTGATTGCTGAACATACTGTTGACTATGTTGGCTTCAGCTACTACATGTCTTCTGCCGTGGATATCACCACAGAAGAAGCCGATGAAGTGCAAGGAAACTTGTTAGGCGGCGTCCGCAATCCATTCTTAGAAGCAAGTGAATGGGGCTGGCAAATCGACCCAGAAGGGCTGCGCATCGCGTTGAATGAACTGTATGATCGTTACCAAAAACCGTTGTTTATCGTGGAAAACGGCTTAGGAGCCATTGATACCTTTAACGAAGAAGGTAAGATCGAAGATGACTATCGTATCGATTACTTGCGCCGCCACATTGAAGCAATGGGGGAAGCGATCGCTGATGGCGTAGACTTGATCGGTTACACGCCATGGGGCTGTATCGATCTTGTCAGTGCTTCAACAGGCGAAATGAGCAAACGCTATGGCTTTATCTATGTTGACTTCGATGACGAAGGCAACGGCACGATGGATCGTTCCAAGAAAAAATCCTTTGATTGGTACAAACAAGTCATTGCAACAAACGGAGAAGAGTTGGCCTAAGTGTTTCGTTAGACTCACGGATGACACAGGATCCGTTATAAAAGAAAACCGATCGACGGTGCGCCTATACAGGTGCATCGTTGATCGGTTTTTTGGTGATATTTGGGTTTAACGGGTATGTTCATAGCTGTCTCGTAATAAAGATTGGAGTTGTTTTTCTGATACAGAGCCATCTAGTAATGCGGTGAGCCAATGGTTTTTATTCATGTGATAAGCGGGTAAATAACCGCGACTTTGATTGATGATCGAAACCATTTCGGGCGCTGCTTTGACATCTAAAATCTCGATCATTCCCGTTCCTTCCAGGCCTAATTTCTGCTTTTCTACAGTCATCAGCAAGCCAAACCATTTGCCGCTTTTGCGGTGCCGCAAGACTTGGTACTCTGGAAACTTTGCAAACGGATGGTCGACCTGAACATCATTGAAGGTCTGAGCGAAGGCGATCAGACGGTTTTTAAGATCCATGGGTATCCCTGCCTTTTTATTCAATCAAGTCCAGTATACCGTATTTTTGTCGATATTTCGCTGGAAAAGGAGATTGGGCTCTTTGGTTTAATAGGCCTTATCACCTGCTGCATCGATAGTAATAAATAAGGCAAAGTAGCAGGCGGTTTATTTTCTCAATTTGACACTCAGCTTTCGGCATTACTTGTCATTACATTCGATTACAATATAATGTTCTTACAGAGTAATTACAAAAACAGAGAGAGGAGTGCAACGATGATTACGAAAACAAGAAAACAAGGGAATTCCATTATGTTGACGGTACCCAAAGACTTTGATATTCCCAATGGTGTGGAAGTAGAAGCAAAGCTAGTAGAAAATGGAATCTTGTATGAATTTATTGAACCGGTAAAACCATTCGATGATTTCAGTGAAGATATCTTGACTGATATTATTAATGAGGGATACGAACACGAAGATATTTTATCCGAATTTAAAGCGCGTAAGAGTAAGCTGATTTCTTCATTTAAGACAATTGCAAAGGATACTGCTACCGACGGGAAAGCAATGACCAAAGAGGAGTTGGCAACTGAAGTTGGCTTATGAGGTGATTCCATCTGGACAAGTAGTGAATTATTTAAAAAAGTTGAAGGAGAAATCGCTGAAACAAAAGTTTCTTCATGTCATTTATGATGAAATAGCTGTCGAACCGTATAGCGGCGATCAAAAAATGGCGCTTTAGCTGGAATCTGGTCGAAGGGTGTTAAGTATGCAGGGGTAACCTATCGTATTGCTTATGATGTGATCAATGACCAAGTGATTCCAGTCTTGTTATGTGGCACCCATGAGAATTTTTATGAACAGTTAAAGCAGTTAATGAAATAACTGGGGATCTGAATCGAAGAGTTGCGCGTAGGCGGACTCTTTTTTTGATTTCTATTAAAAGGTACGATAAGTGAAAGGTTCTAAGAAATGGATGCCTATGCTAAGATAGAAGAAACCGGCAGCGTAAATAAGCAAGTGAGGTGGTCGCTATGAAAACGACAAGTCAAGTATACATTCGTTTAAATGAACATCTATTTAAATGTAAAAAATACGATTTGAATTTTTTGATAACAAAACTTTTAATTGAGCGAATCGATGAATTTCCTGCAATCTATATTGAAGAAATCGCCTATGCTGCACAGACGACCCCTGCCAGTATCACTAAATATTGTAAGAAACTTGGTTATGCTAGTTTTAAAGAAATGCGTAATGACCTCACGATTTATTTTGAACAAGAGTACCATTTGGCGAATACGATGTTTGAAGGGATGCTAGCGAATCTCGATACAAAGAGTGAAGTATCTGAAATGGTTGACCAATTTTTAGCCCGAGAGTACATGGTCCAAAAACAGATTTTTGACCAATTTGATCAACACCAATGCACACGGATCGCAGAAGAAATGAAACGAAAAAAACGAGTGGCGATTTTGGGTAACAGCTATTCTTTTTCGGTTGTTAATCTCCTGCGGGAACTGCTTAGTCAAATGGGCTATATCGTTTTTGAAGTGAACCGTAATGCGGAAGACCAGCTGATTGATCAAGTATTGCGGGAAACAGATATTTGTTTTGTGATCAATCTAACAGGCAGCTGGATCGACAAAAAGGCCTACTTGCTTGAAAAAACGGCCTGTCAGAAAGTTTTATTGACGTTCAGCGAGCAAGCCGCTCAAAGCAGTCTCTTTGAAGAGCGTGTCTTGTTTAAAGAGGTCGTTCCATTGATGTCGTCGAATTATTACTCGCAAAAAGTGCTTCATCTATGGATGATTTTTATGATTATGAATATGAGAAAAGAGTAAACGTAAAAAGCTATTTTCCATTTTTGGAAAATAGCTTTTATTGTTTCCTTATGAGAAAGCGCTTATATTCAAGTTAAGATATATCTTAAAAAATTTAGGAGGATTTACTGATGGATAAATTAATGCAATTTATTGAAACCAAAGTGATGCCGCCAATGATGAAACTTTCTAATCAACGTCACTTGAGTGCTGTTCGCGATGGATTGATTGCAACGATTCCAATCACAGTGATTGGATCGATCTTTTTATTGATTCCGTATATTCCATGGCCTCAATCGTATGTATCATTTATGGGCAATCATCCCGACTTAGTGGCAAAACTGATCATTCCCTTCAATATGAGCATGGGACTGCTTTCGATCTATGCAGCTTTTGGCATTGGCGCACGATTAGCGCAAAGCTACCAACTGGATAGTTTGGCAGGGGGCGTTTCTGCAATTTTTACCTTTTTTACTACATTGACCTTCACCTCTTTAGATGAAGGAACGTTTATCTCTACGCAATATCTTGGAGGAGAAGGCATGTTTGCTAGTATTTTGACCGCTATATTAGCAGTCGAGTGCATGCGCCTTTGTAAAAAATACAATATCGGGTTTAAACTGCCTGAGCAAGTCCCTACGAACGTCAGCAGCAGTTTTGAAGTGATTATTCCCGTGTTTTTTTCAATGACGATCGTTTGGATCATTGTTCACTTGATCGGCTTTGATATCAATGCCCTGATTGCAAGTTTGATCACGCCATTGTTAAGTGTTTCTTCCAACTCGTTAGCAGCACCATTGGTCTATGTAGGATTGACTTGTATCATGTGGCTATTTGGGATTCATCCGCAAATATTAGCGACGGTGATGTTGCCGATCTGGCTAGTCAATTCTGAAGCAAACATGGCAGCAGCACAAGCCGGACAAGCGATTCCCAATCTGGGGGTACAGCCGTTTATCTTTACTTTCTTATGGATCGGCGGTGGCGGAGGAACCTTAGCACTTTGCGCTATGATGTGTTTCTCCAAATCAAAATTTTTAAAACAGCTTGGTCGTCTCAGCTTTATTCCTGGGGTCTTCAACATCAATGAGCCGTTGTTGTTTGGGTTGCCGATCGTTTTAAATCCAGCACTGGCGATTCCCTTTGTCGTGGCACCAATCGTGACCACTTTCGTGACTTATTTCGCGTTTGTGTCCAATCTTGTTCCCGGAATGGCGTATCCATTAGCGGCTGTGTGGACGGTTCCGAGTATTTTTTCAGCAGTGATCGCAACAGCCAGCATTCGCGGTGCTGTCTTAGTTGTGGTGAATTTCTTGATTTATTTGGGCATTTATTATCCTTTCTTCAAGGCCTACGAGCGCAAATTAGTACTTGAAGAAGGTCAAACCGAAGCATAAGTCTAAGAGGCGAGCAATCAAATTTTGAGAAGAGGAGCAATGACATGAAGAAAAATAAGAAGCAATTTCCTGCCGAGTTTTATTGGGGAGGTGCAGTTGCCGCAAATCAATTAGAAGGGGCCTATCTTGAAGGGGGAAAAGGCTGGAGCGTGGCAGACATCAATCGCTTTCGTGATGATATCGATATAAAAAAGAAAAGCAACAAAGAGATAACGACGGCAGACGTAGAATTTGCTTTAAATGATCAAGAAGGGCGTTACCCGAAACGGGATGGGATCGATTTTTACCATACATTTCGTGAGGATCTGGCACTCTTGGCAGAAACAGGCATGAATTCGTTTCGAACATCTATTAGCTGGGCGAGGATTTTTCCAAAGGGAGACGAGCAAACGCCTAACGAAGAAGGGTTGCGCTTTTATGACGAATTGATCGATTGTATCCTTGAAAACGGCATGGAACCCTTGATCACCTTGTCTCATTATGAAATGCCGATCCATTTAGCGATGGCTTATGACGGCTGGTCAAATCGAAAACTGATTGATTTCTTTGTTCATTTTGCGCAAGTCGTATTCAAGCGTTACCAAGGAAAAGTCAAATATTGGATCTTAGTCAATCAAATGAACTTGATTACCCATGAATCGTTTAACCACCTTGGTATTCCCGCTGACCGAGTCGACAATCTGAAGCAAGCTAAGTACCAAGGGGTTCACAATGAATTGGTAGCATGTGCGAGAGCGATCAAAGTAGGGAAAGAAATTGATCCTTCTTTTCAAATTGGGATGATGTCTTATTATGGCAATGTTTATCCAGCTACTTGTAAACCGTTGGATGTTCTGAGTGCTCTCAAAAATAATCAAATGGAATATTATTATTCAGATGTACTTGCGCGGGGAACTTATCCGAATTATGCCTATCGCTTTTTTGAAGAAAACGGCATCGAGATTCAATTTGGGGAAAACGATGAAGCGGACTTCAAGCATACGGTCGATTTTGTTTCTTTCTCCTATTACTACACGCGGATCATTCATAGTGAAAACTACGGGAAAGAAGACGCAGCTTCGCCTAACCCTTATTTAGAAGCCAATGACTGGGGCTGGGCGATTGATCCAATTGGGTTACGGATTGCTTTGAATGAGTATTATGATCGGTACCAATTGCCGATCATGATCACAGAAAATGGTATGGGCTTTTATGAGACATTGAATGAAGAAGGGACGATCGATGATACGTATCGCATTGATTTTCTGAAACAGCACATTGAACAAATGAAAGAAGCAATCTATGATGGCGTAGAACTGATCGGCTACTATCCTTGGGGACCGATCGATCTTGTCAGCTGCTCCTCATCAGAAATGAGCAAGCGGTATGGGTTCATTTACGTGGATCTAGATGATTGGGGTAATGGTTCAGGAAAACGGTACAAAAAAGCCAGCTTTGACTGGTATAAGAAAGTGACGGCTTCTAACGGAGAAGTCCTCGATTAAAAAATAAGCGGCAACGACGAAGCAGGAGCTTAGTCGTTGCCGTTTTTTTATAAGAGAGTCAAAAAAGGGAGCCAGCGCTATCAACGTAACCGTTTCTGATAAAGCATCCGTGCCAAGAACCAGCTCACCACTACGATACCGCCGCACCAGCTAAAGGCACTGATCAAGGTGGTATCTTTCAAGTTTAACAAAAGCCCGCGCAAAGAATGGATGATCGGCGACATTGGTTGGTATTCAGCAAAAACGGCTAACGGGCGCGGCATGGTCTCCGTAGGGACGAAACCAGAGCTTAAGTAGGGCAAAAGGGTGATCAAGACAGTAAATAAGGTCGCTGTCTCGGGGCTTTTGGCGATGAGACCAACCAGAACGGAGACCCAAGTAAAGGCGAAGGTGAAGAAAAAGATCAATAGGAAGGCGAGTCCCCAGCCAGCAACTGTGGCTTGGGGGCGAAATCCGATGATCATGGCAACGATCAACACGACCAAGGTGCTGATCAAGCTCCGAAGGGTCGCAGCGAAGACATGCCCGTTTAAAAAGGCTGAGTTAGAGATGTTCAAGGTCATCAGCCGTTCCACCATGCCGGATTTCAAATCTTCCGTCACCGTTACCCCAACGGAGGAGGCGCTTTGGGCGATACATTGGACGAGAACACCAGGAACGACAAAATCGACATAAGAGGTATCGCCGACGTTCATGGCTCCCCCGAAAACATAGACGAAGAGGATCATTAAAATCGCTGGGGTCAAAATCCCACTTAGCAAAGTCTCCATACTGCGAATCGATAGCAAGAGATTACGTTTGAATAAGGTGTTGGTTTCTATAATTGCTTTCATTGGTTTCCTCCTTGGACAAGTGTTAGAAAAATATCTTCTAACGAAGCATTCTTTTGATTGAAACTAGTGATAGTGATCGGTAGTTGATTAAGTTCCTGCAACAGCGTGAAGGAATGCTGGAAGTCTTGACTGACGGGAAATGCCAGAGAGAGACTGGACTCATTGACTTGCAGCGGAAAGTCAGACAGATGCTGTCGCACGGTCTGCAAGTGTTCTTTCGTCAATACGCTGATTTCCATCGTTTGTGAAGGATGCAGTGCTTTGACTTCCGTTGGTGTTCCTTGCAAGATGATTTTCCCTTCATGCAAGATGGCGACTTGATCTGCTAAAAATTCAGCTTCTTCGAGGTATTGGGTCGTCAGGAAAATCGTTCGTCCTTGAGCGGCGATCTCTTTGATCATGTGCCATGTGGCTAAGCGGTTTTGCGGGTCTAACCCGGTCGTTGGTTCATCCAAAAAGAGCAGGTCAGGTTCGCCGATGAAACTCATGGCGATGTCTAAGCGTCGTCGCATGCCACCAGAATAATTTTTGACTAGTCGGTTGCTGGCATCCACCAAATCAAAACGCTCTAACAAATGTTGGACGATAAACTGTTTGTTTTTGACATGGCGCAAGGCAGCAATCATCAGCAAGTTTTCTCGTCCGGTCAGTTCTTGATCGACGGCGGAAAATTGCCCTGTCAGACTGATTTTTTCGCGAATCGCTGCTGGATCTTTGGTCAAGTCGATCCCATCGATCCGCGCGGTTCCTTGGTCAAAAGGTAGGATAGTGGACAAAATTTTGACTAAAGTGGTTTTTCCAGCGCCGTTTGATCCTAGTAAGACAAATACTTCGCCAGGAGTGACGTCAAAAGTGACCTCTTTCAAAACGGTTTTGTCTTTGAAGCTTTTTTGTAAATGTTTCACGTGAAGCATTTTCTTTTTTATATGGGTATCCATAGCTTTTCCCTCGTTTCTATAAGATAATTCAACTATAAAGGCTCTTTGGGAAAAGCAACTGCTTATTTCAATATATTGAAAAAGAAGGTGAAAAAATGAACAATTATGGTGCGACAGTGAAAGAGCTTCGCAAAAGTAAAGGCTTGCTGTTGAAGGAATTAGTGGATGAACAATTGTCGATGTCTTTGCTATCGCAATTTGAAAATGGCAAAACGACGATTTCCTGCGAACGATTTCATCGCTTGCTAGATAAATTGGAAGTGAGTTTTGCCGAATTTCAGCTGCTGCATACGGGGGAGCATCATTCGGAGGCTCAAAGGCTAATGGTTGACTATGTCCGTTCGATGGGGATCGAATCCATTGATGAAGTACCTAAATTAAAAAAGAAATATCAAAAGCTGACCACGTACTTTCAACAGCATTACTCCTTGGAGCTGGACCACTTCTTACAACTGATCCGTTTTGACTACTTGATGAAAGAGGAGCTTTTTAAAGGGGTGCCCATCGAGGAGGCTTACCTGAAACACAATTACTGTTTGGACTCTGCCAAGCATTACTTGCTGAATACCGATACATGGGGTGTTTATGAGCTGCGGCTGTTTGCCCGCGTAGCAATTTCGATGGAGCCAGCTTTGCTTTGGCGCTGTTTGACGATCGCCATCAAAAAGAGCCAGCGCTTTGCCAAAATCCCCGGCAACAAAGATATTCTATACAACACCTTTGAGACGGTGTTTTCCGTCTTTGCTGTTTTTGATGAGGTGGATTATGCGGAAAAGACCTTTCATTTATGGCGAGATCATGTTTATGAAAAAGAACACATTGAGCAAGCGATCTTTATGCCTTTTTTTGAAGGCTGGACATGTCTATTAAAACAAAACAAGCCAAAAGCGGCGGACTTAATGCAACAAACGTTAGATCAATTGGAAAGATTAGGGATGAGGACCACGTTTTCCATGTATCAGTCATTAAGCACGTTTGTTTTAAAGGAGGATTTCCCGGGAATTTTATTGAGTGATCCTTTGCTTTCTGAGGGAACTCGTTACGGGTGGGAAGATCCCTAAAAAGCTGTATTCCGCTGATGAAAGCGCCTTATGTTTAAGAATCGGAGAGGAAGTGATTAAAAATCAGTAAATGCAAGCAATTTGCTTCTTTTTTACTGATTAGAGGAGTATATTCGAAGTTGGAATTTTTCTTTCTTTAGAATTATTTTAATGCACTTTTTTATGAAATAGGAGGATGTAGGATGGATATTGTGACACTAGCGCGAATCCAGTTTGCGATGACGACGATTTTTCACTTTTTCTTTGTACCGTTTTCGATCGGAACTGGTGTCGTCGTTGCAATTATGGAGACACTTTATGTGATCAAAAAAGATGAAAAATATCGCCGGATGACGAAGTTTTGGGGGAATATTTTTCTATTGAGTTTTGCTGTCGGGGTCGTGACAGGGATCATTCAAGAATTTCAATTTGGGATGAACTGGTCAGACTATTCTCGTTTTGTCGGGGATATTTTTGGTGCGCCCTTGGCTTTAGAAGCTTTGTTGGCGTTCTTCTTAGAATCGACGTTCTTAGGATTGTGGATCTTTACATGGGATCGGGTCAGTCCTAAGCTGCACGCCACCTTTTTCTGGTTGGTGACGCTTGGTTCGATGCTATCGGCGTTTTGGATCTTAGCTGCCAATAGTTTTATGCAGCATCCAGTGGGGTATACCTTGAACAATGGCCGGGCAGAAATGACTGACTTCGGTGCATTATTGGCAAATCCACAAGTGTGGTATGAGTTTTTACACGTGATCACCGCAGCCATCACGATGGGCGGAATCATTGTTGCTGGCTTATCAGCCTTTCGTCTATTGAAGAAAGACAAAGACATTGACCGCGATTTCTTCAAAAAATCAATGCGGATCGGTTTTGCGGTGGCATTGTTCGGTTCATTCACCGTCTTGCTAGCCGGGGATGAACAAATGAAATACTTGGTTGAAGAACAACCAATGAAATTTGCCGCAATGGAAGGAACTTATGAAGATACCGGGAGTCCTGCGGCTTGGACTGTCGTTGCTTGGGCGAATGAAGCGGAACATCACCAAGTCTTCGGTATTTCGATTCCATATATGTTGAGTATCTTAGCCTTCAATGAACCCTTCGGCTCAATCGATGGGATGGATACGGTCAATCAGCAATTGATTGAAACCTACGGCGACCGTAATTACTACCCGCCGGTCAACACACTCTTTTGGAGCTTCCGGATCATGGCTGGTTTTGGTGCCTTGATGCTGTTGGTTTCTGGTCTGGGGTTGTATTTTACGCGTAAGAAGAAACCGTGGCTCTTTGAAAAACGCTGGCTGCTTTGGGTAGTGGCGATCACTTTGTTCACCCCATTTATTGCCAATACAGCTGGTTGGTTGATCACGGAGTTAGGACGTTACCCATGGACGGTTTACGGCTTGTTTACGATCGAAGATAGTGTGTCACCAAACGTTTCCGTGACCTCACTCTTGATCTCAAACATCGTTTACTTCCTCTTGTTCTCTGGCTTAGGTGGAACGATGGTCTATCTGGTGAAACGGGAAATGGATCATGGACCTGAAAAAGAGGCCTTCGGTGAAATCAGCCAAGGAGACAACCAAGAAGGGTACGAAGACCCATTTGATAAGGAGGCGTTTGAAGGATGACCGGTCTGCAATTACTATGGTTCACGTTGATTGGGCTTTTATTTTCTGGCTTCTTCTTCTTAGAAGGGTTTGACTTTGGTGTGGGGATGTCTGTGCAGACATTGGCTCACAATGAAGAGGAAAAAGACCAGATCGTTAAAACGATCGGGCCTGTCTGGGATGGCAATGAAGTGTGGCTATTGACCGCCGGCGGAGCGATGTTCGCCTCGTTTCCATACTGGTATGCTTCTTTGTTCAGCGGTTTTTATTTGATTTTGTTATTGATCTTAGTCGGGTTGATCATTCGCGGTGTTTCCTTTGAGTTTCGAGCGAACTTCCCGAAAGAACACAAAAACATTTGGAACTGGACGTTGACGATCGGCAGTACGATCGTACCGTTTTTCTTCGGTCTGATGTTTGTCAGCATGATCCAAGGAATGCCTTTGGGTGAAGATGGCAACATGACGGCAACCTTTACGGATTACGTCAATCCCTTTTCAATCGTTGGCGGTATCGCGTTGACTTTGTTGTGCTACTTGCACGGATTAAACTATATCGCTTTGAAAACGGAAGGTCCGATTCGGGCACGGGCACGCAACTATGCAAGTATTTTTTATGGCATCTTATATGCAGGCTTAGTCGTCTTTGCTGTGATGCTTTACTTCCAAACGGATTTCTTCGAAAATCATTTTGCGACAACGCTTGGTTTGTTGCTCGTGATCGTTGTACTGACACTGATTGCAAATATCGGCGTCTTTAAAGGCAAAGAAATGATGGCTTTCATTGCGAGCGGCTTGACGTTGATCGCTTTGGTGGCATTGATCTTCACAGGGTTATTCCCAAGAGTCTTGATCAGTTCGATCGATTCAAGCTATGACCTGTTGATCGCTGATGCGTCTTCAAGCCGCTACACATTGAAGATCATGAGTTATCTTTCACTGACGATCTTACCTTTCGTCTTGGCCTATACGGCTTGGAGTTACTATATCTTCCGTAAACGGATCAGTCATACGGAGGCGTTGGAGGGGTATAAATGATTGATAAACAAATCATGAAGCTCCCAGGAATGAAACAACTTTTAGGGCTGCTTGCGGGACTTTCGTTCCTGCAGGCGCTCTTCATTATTGGGCAGGCGTATGGATTGGCACGTGCCATCACTGGCTTATGGGAAGGACGACCATTAGAGGAACAGTGGGGCTGGATTCTGCTGTTCTTTTGTTCGTTTATCGCCCGACAAGCCGTTATCTATTTCCGTTCCAAAAGACTCGATGATTACAGTTACCAGCAAGCCGCCGATCTGCGGGATCAATTGTTGGAGAAATTGTTTCGGGTCGGTCCTCAGATCGCACAACAGCAAGGGACGGGGAATGTAACAACGATGGTCTTGGAAGGGATCAACCAAGTCGAAAACTACTTGAAATTGATTCTTGCCAAAATCATGAATATGTCGATCATTCCTTGGGTCATTTTGGCACTCGTTTTTTATCTGGATTGGGAGTCGGGCTTGGTCTTGCTGTTGGTGTTCCCCTTGATCATCATTTTTATGATCATCTTGGGCTATGCCGCGCAAAGCAAAGCGGAAAAACAATACCGAACGTTTCAATTACTGTCCAATCATTTCATCGACTCCCTGCGAGGGATCGACACGCTGAAATTGTTTGGGGTCAGTAAAAAATATGGCAAGAGTATCTTTGCTTCCAGCGAACGGTTTCGGAAAGCGACGATGGCTTCATTAAAAGTCGGTATTTTATCGACCTTCGCCTTAGACTTTTTCACGACCTTATCGATTGCCGTCGTGGCAGTCTTGCTAGGCTTGCGGCTGATCAATGAAGGAATCTTGCTGTTTCCAGCGTTAACCATCTTGATTTTAGCACCAGAATACTTCTTGCCGATCCGCGACTTTTCCAGTGATTACCATGCAACCTTAGACGGGAAAAATGCGATGACTGCGGTGACGGAGATCTTGCATCAGCCCGAAGCCCAAGTACCGGCAGTAACGGTGCCTCGTTGGCAGGAAGACGCCCAGTTAACGATCGATCAGCTGGCGTTTTCCTACGAGGAAAAAGCGGCTTTGACGGATATCAACTTGAACGTGACTGGCTTCAAAAAGATCGGGATCATCGGTCTGAGCGGTTCTGGCAAGTCTACCTTGATCAATACTTTGAGTGGCTTTCTCGTGCCAGACAGTGGCGAGATCACTCTTGGAGGGGCGAAGACCACGGCCTTTCGCCAAGCAAGCTGGCAAGAACAGCTGATCTATATTCCGCAAAATCCTTATATCTATCGGTTGACCTTGCAGGAAAATGTCGCGTTTTATCAGCCGACAGCTACCAAAGAAGCCGTACTGAAAGCCATTGAAGTGGCTGGCTTGACTGAGCTTTTGGCAGAGCTGCCGCAAGGGTTGGAGACGATGTTAGGAGAAGGAGAACGGCATCTAAGTGGTGGACAAGCCCAACGGATCGCTTTAGCCCGTGCCTTCTTAGATCAGCAACGAAAGATTCTTTTGTTTGATGAACCAACGGCACATTTGGATATTGAAACTGAAGTTGCCTTAAAGGAACGGATGCTGCCGCTGATGGAAAACCGTCTAGTCTTTTTTGCAACCCATCGCTTGCACTGGATGGAAGAAATGGATGAAATCATCGTGATGGATCAAGGAAGAATCGTGGAACAAGGAACCTTGGCACAACTGCAGCAAAAGCAAGGTGCTTTTACAGAACTAGTCAATGGAATGAGGAGGGAACAGCTTGAATAAAATCGGCTTATTGCGCTCATTGAAAACCGATACCTGGGTCAAGCCTTTCTTGTCAAAATACAAAAACGTTTTGGCGTTGGCCTTATTCCTAGGCTTCTTGACCTTTTTCTGTGGTGGCGCACTGATGTTTAATTCTGGGTACCTGATCAGCCGCTCGGCATCGATCCCAGAAAACATTCTATTGGTTTACATCCCCATCGTACTGACCCGAGCGTTTGGGATCGGCCGTCCAGTCTTTCGCTATTTGGAACGGTTGACCAGTCATAGCTGGGTCTTGCGCATGACCTCTAATTTACGTTTGAAATTATACAACGTAGTAGAAAAAGATGCGATCTTCTTTAAGCAAGCACATCGCACGGGGGATATCTTGGGCTTATTGGCAGAAGATATCAACCATATTCAAAACCTGTATTTGCGGACGATCTTTCCTACTGTGATCGCTTGGATCTTGTATGCGTTCTTGATCATTGGACTCGGCTATTTTTCTTGGTGGTTTGCTTTGGTGATGCTGCTGCTATTAGGGATCATCGTCTTTGTCTTGCCGCTTTGGTCGGTGATTATCAACGGCGCGCGGCAAGAAAAGCAAAAACACATGAAAAACAACTTGTATACGACATTGACGGATAATGTATTAGGGGTTTCTGATTGGGTCTTCTCTCAAAGAGGGAGCGAGTACGTGGCTGCCCATAAGGAACTGGAAACGCAGTTGCGGGCGGTGGATGAACAGATGCTGTCCTTTGATCGCCGGCGTGATTTTCTTTTACAAAGCATCTTTGGGGTGATCGCTGTCGCATTGCTGCTTTGGACCAGCATTCGCTTTCCAGGTAACCACGGAGGAGCAGCCAACTGGATCGCTGCCTTTGTCCTGTGTGTCTTTCCTTTAGTTGATGCATTTGCGCCATTACCGTCAGCTGCTCAAGAAACCAATCGCTACAAAGACTCCATCGATCGCTTCAATGCATTGCCAGAAGAAAATCGCCAAGTCTCCATGGAGCAACCGTCAGTACCTGAAGTGACGGGCCTCGTGTCGATCACAGTCAAGGACTTGCATTTTCAGTATCCTGAAGGCAAAGAAGTGCTTCATGGGCTGGATCTAACGATTCCTGCGCATCAAAAACTAGCGATCCTTGGTCGCAGCGGTTCTGGGAAAAGTACATTTGCCTCCTTGTTGCGAGGCGATCTGCAACCGACGCAAGGGTCGATCACCTTAAACGACGTACCTGTGACGGCATTGAGTGAGTCGATCAGTGACTTGATCGGTGTCATCAATCAAAGTCCCTATCTTTTTCATACGACCGTCTTGAATAATATTCGGCTAGGCAATGAGTCGGCTTCGGAAGAAGAAGTCTGGCGCGTACTGGAGCAAGTCGGGTTGAAAGAAATGGTGGCAGCTTTGCCTAACGGCTTGGCGACGATGGTGGATGAAGCCGGCTTGCGTTTTTCCGGCGGGGAACGGCATCGTTTGGCATTGGCGCGGATCTTGCTAAAAGACACCCCGATCATCTTATTGGATGAGCCAACCGTCGGCTTAGACCCAATCACGGAACAAGGCGTGCTCGAAACCTTTTTCAAAGTGTTGGAGAACAAAACGATCATTTGGATCACCCACCACTTGCAAGGAATTTCGATGATGGATCGTGTGCTTTTTATTGAAGATGGTCAGTTGACCATGAGCGGAACACCTGCCGAATTGGCAGCAGAAAATAAACATTTTCAACACTTATTGGCCATTGACCAAGGACGACGATAAAAAAGAGCGTCCATCAATCAGTGATGGACGCTTTTCTTCTCATTGCTGTATGGCTCAGTAATTGCGCTGCAAGAGCAGTTCAGTTAATGAACGAATTTTGGCTTTGCTAGGTGCTTCTGGCAGTAGATCGATGTCGTCTAAGGCTTTTTGCGTGTAGGTGACCGCGAAAGCACGCGCTTTTTCGACACCACCGTAACGGACGACAAGATCCGCAACTTCTTGGGCTTCTGCCAAGGAGAGTGCTGCTTTTTTATTCAAATAAGGAGCGAATGCTGCAGGTGCCTGTTCTTTGGCAAATAGCAGCGGTAAGGTATAGACCCCTTGCGCCAAATCTTCTAGAATCGGTTTTTTCAAGGTGCCGCTATCAGAGGTGTAGTCGAGAATATCGTCGAATACTTGAAAGGCGATCCCGATGTTGCGACCGATCTCACCTGCCCGTTCTTGGTTTTCTGTATCGAGGCCGCCAAAATGAGCGCCTTCGAGACAAGCGAGCCAAAACAGTTCAGCGGTTTTGCCGTTGATGCTTTGCAGATAGTCGTCAATCGATTCATGGATGTTGTAGCGAGTGTGCATTTGATCAAGTTCACCTAAAAGGAGCCGTTTCATGGCTTGTGCGTTGGTTTTTAAAAACGGGGAGCCATTCATGCTTTCGATCAAAAGCTCAAAAAATTGGGTGAACAGAAGATCACCCGTGTAGACCGCGATATCCTTGCCATATTTGGCTTGAACAGTGACTTGACTACGCCGCAGCGGCGAATCGTCAATAATGTCGTCATGGATCAAAGTGGCCATGTGTAAAATTTCTAGAGAAGCAGCAATTTTTGTTAATTGGTCGGTTTTTTTATAATGGGGATCGCCTAAGTCAGCAAACAAAAAAAAGAGCGCTGGCCGCAGCATTTTTCCACCTGAATAAGTAAAGTCGATCAAAACATCTTGTATCTCTTTGTTACGAACAGTAACGTGTTCTTCAATGATGGAACATACGGTTTTCAATCGTTGTTCGATCGTCGGATAATCGATCCAAAAGTCAAACATAGTATAACCCTTTCTAACAGTCATTCAGCCCTTATTCTAGCGTAAAGGGGCGTGATTGACTAGTTTAATGCACTCACTAAAGGAGGTGAAGTTGTGACGCTACCTGTATTTTTAGAACTTGTCGAATTTAAAGCAAAAACCGCCAGTATTTTGCCATTTTTTATTGGTGTCTGCTACAGCTGGTACAATTATCAAACGATTCATCTTGGCTATGTCTTATTGTATTTCATTGCCATGCTGATTTTCAATATGGCGGTGGATATTTTAGATAACTACAACGATTACCATCATGCCACAGAAGGGCATGACTACAAAGAAAAAACCAATATCATTGGTCGGGAGCAGTTGTCTGTCAAATTGGTTTTTTGGTTGATGGTCTCCATGATCATCATTTCCGCCGCTATGGGGATCGCCTTGGCAATGGTGGTTGGCTGGCCGCTCTTTTGGATGGGGCTGTATTGTTACCTAGTCGGGATCTTTTATTCCTCTGGTCCACGGCCGCTTTCTAGTTTGCCTTTAGGCGAGTTCTTTTCTGGCTTTACGATGGGCTTTATGATCTCATTGATCTGTGTCTATCTCAATGCCTATCAAACCTTTGAATGGAACGTTGCCACGATTGGTAGTATTTTCTTGATCTCATTACCCAACACATTATGGATCGCCAACTTGATGTTGGCAAACAACATTTGTGATCTGGAAGAGGATGAAAAAAATGAGCGCTATACGCTGGTGCATTACCTTGGTAAAGCCCGTGCGTTGAAATTATTTATCGCGATGAACGTCTTGGCGTTTGTTGCGATCATTGCCTCAGTTGCCCTCAACATTGCGCCTTGGTCACTGGTTCTGACCTTTTTCGCGGCGCCCTTTGTCTGGCAACAGACAAAACGATTTATGCAAAAACAAATCAAAAGAGAGACCTTCATTTGTGCCGTTCGGATCCTTGCGGTCGGAGCATGCGTACAAGTGCTAAGTTTTGCGATTGGTTTGATTTTATAATTTTTACAGCAAAGAAAGGAAGTAAGGAAACATGAAGGAAGTTGTCATTTTAGGAGCAGGGTATGCTGGATTGCGAGCATTGCACGTACTGCAAGGAGCAAAAGAAGCGTTTCACATCACATTGATCGACAAAAACGATTATCATTATGAGGCAACCGATCTTCATGAAGTTGCGGCTGGTACGCAACCCAGAGACCGCATTTGCTATCCCATCAATGATGTTGTTCGTCCCCAAAAGACGAGATTTGTTCAAAAGGAAGTGGCGTCGATCGATCGTAACCAGCAAGTGATCGTTTTTAAAGATCAATCCACGTGCACCTATGATTATTTGATCGTGGCGTTAGGCTTTGAATCAGAATCATTTGGGATCCCTGGTGTCGAGGAGCATGCGTTGGAAATGGTGGATGTCGACTCCGCAGAAAACATCTATCATCATTTGTTGAAACAAATGAAGGCATACAAAGAAACACAAAATCCTGACTACCTAAAAATCGTTGTCTGCGGTGCTGGTTTTACCGGAATCGAATTGCTAGGTTCATTGGTGGAAAACCGTAAAACCTTTGCGAAAGCAGCAGGCGTCAAGCCAGAAGACATCAAACTGTATTGTGTCGAAGCAGTGACTCGTTTATTACCGATGTTTGATGAAAAACTATCGGATTACGGGATCAAAAATCTCGTTAAATGGGGCGTGAACTTCCTGACTGGTAAACCCATCAAAGCAATCAAACCAGGTGTCGTTGTCTATCAAGATGATGCCGATACAGGAGCAACAGCTGAATTATCAGCCAAAACCATCGTTTGGACCACAGGCGTCAGCGGTAGCCATGTGATGGCTGAATCAGACTTTTCTGCTCGCCGGGGTCGTGTGATGGTCAATCAAGACTTAACTGACCCTGATCATAGTAACGTCTATGTTGTCGGTGATGTTTCAGCAGTCATGGACCCAGCGACCAATCGCCCATATCCAACAACGGCTCAAATCGCTTTGAAGATGGGGCAGCATGCGGGTAAAAATATCTTACGTCAAATGAACGGGGAAAAACCAACAGATTTCCACTTTGAATCATTAGGTTCAGTGGCGTCGATCGGCAATACCCATGCCTTTGGCTTAGTAGGGAAAATGGGCATCAAAGGCTATCCCGCTTCCGTGGTGAAAAAAGCCATTATGGACCGTTCCTTGTACCAAACTGGTGGGGTCAAAGAAGTATTGGCGAAAGGTCGCTTCGACTTTTATCATTGAGCAATAGAAACAGCAGACTGCGAGGGAGACCTCGCAGTTTTTTTTTAAAAAAAGCAGTGGCGGCATCCCGCAGACTACTTTTTTCTCCTAGAAACTGCTATGATAGCCAAAAGAAGAGGACAAAGGAGCAAGGACAATGCCAGAAGGCCAACGAGTGTTACAGGGAATGGGAACGGTGATCACGATTTGGGTGCAGCATGAAACCCCAGAAGTGATCTTAGAGGAAGCTGCTCAAAGAGCTGCGGCCTTTGAACAGCGATTTAGTGCCAATGACCCTACATCTGAGTTGATGCAGATCAATCAGCAGGCAGGACAAGGAGCGATCGCCACCGCACCGGAATTGTTTGAATTGATCGCACTAGGGAAAACCCATAGCTTGCCAAAAGATAGCTACTTAAATATTGCCATCGGTCCTTTAGTGCAGGAATGGCGGATCGGGTTCCAAGATGCCCATCTACCAACGCCTGAGAAAATCGCGGAGCTGCTGCCAAAGACTGATCCTGCCAAAATCGTTTTGGATGAAGCGTTGCAAACCGTCGGGTTAGCTGCCGGCATGAAGCTTGATCTAGGGGCTGTGGCAAAAGGATATTTTGCTGATTTGTTGATGACGTATTTCAAACAGGTTGGTGTCACAGCCGCTTTGATCGATCTTGGAGGCAATGTGATGACTTACGGCGATGCCCCGAGCCATGCTGATGGCTATTGGCGGATCGGGATCCAAAACCCTTTCTTACCGAGAGGGAATTTTGTCGCCGCATTGAAGGTGCGCAATCAATCAGTTGTTACATCAGGGATCTATGAACGAACCTATCAGGTAGCGGGCAAGACCTATCATCATATTTTTGATCGAGAAACGGGCTATCCGTTAGAGTCAGCCATTGCCAGTGTCACGATTCTCTCCGACAGATCGGTTGATGGAGAGATTTGGACGACCCGCTTATTCGGCAAAGAGCCACAAGCCATCTTACAGGAGCTGGCGCCGTTAGAAGGGATTACTGGATTAGTCATTACCAAACAAGGAGAACTAATCTATCCGCAAGAATTAGCCCGTTCGATCGAAACGCCAACAGCAGAATGAAAACAAGCAGCGACTACCTAGGAATATAGGTGATCGCTGCTTGTTTTTGGTAAAAAAGGAAAGCTAGACGTGTTGCAAAAAGGTCTCGATCAAGGCGGCTTCGCTGTTTGACAATGCCCGTTCGGCTTGATGGGCAATAAAATAGGTGAGGGACAAGAGTTCCTCTGGCATTGGATAAAGATTAAAAGGGGTCGCGGTCGCTGCTTGCAGCACGCTTTCTGGTACGATCGCAATCCCAAGGTTGTTTTCTGCCAATGCCGCTGCGGTATAAATATTGCTGCTTTCTATGAGAACATTCGCCTCTACTTTGTATTTTTGCAGCAATTGATCGATTTGGCGCCGAATCGCCGAGCCGCTGGCGGTCAAAATCAACGGACTTTGCAGCAAGTCTTTGACAGCCAATGAATCAGGTGCTAAATACCGCTTCTTTGGTTGATACAGGGGAGAACAAGGCGGAATGATCGCTAGATACCGTTCTTGATTGGTACTGTGGACTGTTAGATTCGGTGCGATCGTCTCAGGATTTTGTCCGATAAAAAAGTCCAGCTGCCCATTCAGCAGGCGTTTTTCATTGTGCTTGGGCAGGTCTTCCCGCAAGAAAAAGTGCACGTTGGGGTAGTGTTCATAATACGCAGGCAAAAAGAGCGGCAGCAGGTAAGAGCCAAGGCTCGGCAAGATGCCTAAGCGCAAAGAACGCTTCTCGGTCGCGGTATACCAAGACAGCCGACTTTTCAATTTGGCAGATTCTGTTTCCAAGGTTTCTAGATATTGATAATAGATTTTACCAGCTTCCGTCAGTTGAAAATGTCCCGGCAGCCGATTGATGATGGGCGTTCCCAGCTCTTGTTCGGCACGTTTCACGGTTTGCGTCAAGTAAGGCTGTGAAATGTAGAGATCTTTGGCGGCTTTGGTGTAGTTGCTATGCTTTAGCAAGGTATCGAGGTATTGCAACATCAGATGGGAATCTTTAAGTACCATTGCGTGGTCCTCCTAGTCATTTTTCTTATTATAACAAATTTGTTATCGATAGATAATTAAATAAATATTTCACAAATAAAGAATTCAGTCGTACACTAAATGGGTACTTGGGGAAGATTTTTTTGTTTAGGAAGAAGCCTTTCATCTCAGTAGGTCGTAAAAACCAACTTGAGAAACGATTGAAAAAAGAAATCAAAGCCAATGGTCAAAAACTTTTTATTTATGGTTAAATGTTAAATTATTCACAATTAGGAGAGATGATAATGAAATTGATTGGAATCGTAGGAACCAACTCGACGCGTTCGACCAACCGTCGCTTACTGCAATTTATTCAAAGCCATTTTAGTGACCAAGCGGAGATCGAACTTTGCGAAATCAGTGATCTGCCAGCATTTAATGAACCAGAAGATCGGACGGCACCAGCGGCAGTCCAAGCCTTGTCAGAGAAGATCGAAGCAGCGGATGGGGTGATCATCAGTACACCAGAATACGATCACTCGATCCCAGCGGTGTTAAAAAGCATGATTGAATGGCTTTCTTATACGACGCGCCCTTTGATCGATAAACCAGTGATGATCACGGGTGCTTCTCTTGGTGCACTAGGTTCTTCGAGAGCCCAAGCCCACTTGCGTCAGATTTTAGATGCTCCTGAAGTCAAAGCCCGAATCATGCCGAGTGCGGAATTTTTGTTAGGGCATTCCATGCAAGCCTTCGATGAACAAGGAAACTTGATCGATAACGAAAAAGTTGCCGAACTAGAAGATTGTTTCAATGAATTTGTCTTGTTTGTCGAAATCACGAACCGTCTGGTCAGTGAATATTCAACGGCTAAAGAACGTGCAAAGAAATTTTCGTGGGAACAAGCATAAGAAAGAGAGGAACTAGTCATGAAATTTGTCGGCCTAATCGGAACGAACGCCAAAAAATCGACCAATCGCCAATTAGTGGCGTTTATGCAGCGGGAATTTGCTGCCCTAGCAGAAATTGAACTGCTGGAAATCAAGGATGTCCCAATGTTCAATGAAACACAAGATCAAACCAATAGTGAAGTGATTCAACGGTTAAATAGCAAGATTTTAGCAGCCGATGGGGTGATCATTGCGACACCAGAGCATAACCATTCGATTCCTTCCGCATTGAAAAGCGTCTTGGAATGGCTCTCCTTCAATCTCCATCCCTTTGATGGCAAACCGGTGATGATCGTCGGTGCATCCTACGATGTACAAGGCTCCTCGCGAGCACAGCTGCATTTGCGCCAAATCCTTGATGCACCGGGTGTCAATGCAACAGTTATGCCAGGAAATGAGTTCTTGTTGGGACGTGCGCATCAAGCCTTTGATGAACAAGGCAATTTAAAAGATCAACGAACGATCGACTTTTTGGAAAGTTGTTTCCGCAAGTTCGTTCGGTTTACGGAAGTCGCTAATTTGTTGAACGTACCAGAAGAAGTCGTTTATGAGCCTGGCGAATACACCGTCACAGCACCAGGACATAACGGGGATCTACCAATGGTCGTCAAATTGAGCGAAGAACGGATCGAAGCTATCGATATCGATACGTCTGGTGAATCCGAAGGGATCGCTGATGTCGTTTTCGTACGGATCCCTCAAGAAATTATTGAAGGGCAAACCTTGAATGTCGATGCGATCTCTGGTGCTTCGGTTACTAGTAACGGTGTCGTCGATGGGGTAGCAAAAGCCGTGAAAATGGCTGGTGCGAACCCAGATATCTTGCGCAAACGTCCAAAAGCCGCCAGTGCTTTGCAAACAGAAGATGAAACGTATACCACCGATGTCGTTGTCGTAGGCGGCGGCGGCGCGGGCCTGAGTGCAGCTGCCAGTGTGCTGCAAGCCAATAAAGACGTGATCTTAGTAGAAAAATTCCCAGCGATCGGCGGCAATACCGTACGTACTGGCGGACCGATGAATGCTGCGGATCCAAAATGGCAAAACGGCTTCTCCGCATTGCCTGGCGAACGCAGTGCTTTAGAAGAAGTGCTGACGATCGATGAACAAGAGATCGATGCAGAATACTTGCCAGACTTCAAAGCTTTGAAGGCACAAATCACTGCCTATCTTTCAGAAACGACGCCAGAAAAAGAATACTTGTTTGATTCTGCTTTATGGCATCGAATCCAAACCTATTTAGGCGGAAAACGCAAAGATTTGAATGGGCAACCGATCTATGGGAAATACGAGCTAGTGAAGATCTTGACGGATCAAGCATTGGCCTCAGTGAAATGGTTAGAAGAAATCGGCGTAGAATTTGATATGAACAATGTCGATATGCCAGTAGGAGCGAAATGGCGCCGTGGGCATAAACCAGTCAAAAACGAAGGGTATGCCTTTGTCTCTGCTTTACATCAATTCGTGAAAGAGCATGGCGGAACGATCTTAACCGATACGCCTGTCAAAGAATTATTGATCGAAGATGGCAAGGTTACTGGAATCATCGGGGAAGGCCGTAACGGTCAAAAAGTCACGATCCATGCCAAAGCAGTGATTTTAGCTTCCGGCGGGTTCGGAGCGAACACGAAAATGTTGAAACAATACAATACCTATTGGACAGAGATCGAAGACGATATCAAAACGTCAAATTCACCAGCGATCACTGGTGACGGGATCAAGCTAGGGGAAAGTGCTGGCGCGGACCTTGTTGGCATGGGCTTTTCGCAAATGATGCCCGTATCTGATCCAAACACAGGGGCTTTATTCAGTGGGCTGCAAGTGCCACCAGCTAACTTTGTGATGGTCAATCAAAAGGGTGAGCGCTTTGTCAATGAGTACGAAAGCCGCGATGTATTGACCCAAGCGGCGATCGATAATGGCGGATTGTTCTATTTGATCGCGGATGAAGAGATTAAGAAAACCGCTTATAACACGAGCCAAGAAAAAATCGATAAGCAAGTAGCTGCTGGTACGCTGTTCCGCAGTGAGACCTTGGCTGGCCTGGCAGAGCAGATCAATGTTGATCCAGCCGTCTTAGAGGCGACCGTTGCGAAATATAACAGCTATGTGGATGCTGGGAAAGACCCAGAGTTTGGCAAAGATGTTTTCGACTTGAAAGTGGAAAAAGCGCCTTTCTATGCCACACCAAGAAAACCAGCGGTTCACCACACGATGGGGGGATTGAAGATCGATCCGCAAACCCACGTGTTGACGAAGGAAGATCAAATCATTGAAGGGCTGTATGCAGCAGGAGAAGTTGCTGGGGGGATCCATGCCGGCAATCGCTTAGGCGGCAATTCGTTGACAGACATCTTCACTTTTGGCCGGATTGCTGGAAAGACAGCAGTCGCAGAACATCTCGAATAAAAAGCCTTGCGCGTTGTGACTCGTCACGCGCGCTAGCTTTTGAAAAAACATGTGAATAAAGTAACATGCTTAAAACAAAGGAGAGAAAAAATGGAAACAAAAATCAATCGCTGGCTGATTCTGATCGCTTCGACCGCAGTGTTACTGTGTACGGGCGCTGTATACGCCTTTAGTGTTTTTGCAGGACCTCTTAGTCAATTAAAAGGTTGGTCCATGGAAGAGATCATGCTAGCCTTTACCATCAATGCCGCAGTTGGCCCGATTACCATGATTTTGGGTGGTTTGCTGACAGACCGAGGAGCTGCTAGGTGGGTCATCGCTGGTGGAGGCGTTTTGTTCGGAGCGGGCTTCTTCCTGACGGGTTTGGTCAACTCACCCGCCATGCTGTACCTGACTTATGGAGTTTTTGCTGGTTTAGGGCAAGGCTTTGCCTATTCGGCTTGTTTAAGCAATACGATTCGGCTATTCCCGGATAAACGGGGACTGGCTTCGGGCTTGATCACAGCAGGCATGGGTGGAGCAGCGATTATTGCCGCACCAATTGCGAATCGTTTGATCGAATCACAAGATGTCTTAGCAGCCTTTCGGATTTTAGGAATTGCCTATATCGTGATCGTCTTGGTGGCTAGTCTATTTATTCGTAAAGCACCAGAAAATTACCGTCCAGCGGGTTGGCAACCAGCGAATCAAGGAAAAAATGGTCCTCAAATCAATCTGAATTGGCTGGACATGCTGAAGACACCAACTTTTTACTTGATTATTGTTATGTTAGGGGTAGGGGCTTTTTCAGGTTTGATGATTGCTTCTAACGCCTCAGTGATCGGGCAAAGTATGTTTGGTTTGACGGCGGCTGCCGCTGCTTTTTATGTCAGCTTGTACTCATTGAGCAACTGTTTTGGTCGTGTCCTTTGGGGCACCGTTTCTGATAAAATTGGTCGGACGAATACGTTGATGATCATCTATGGTGTGGTGGCATTGTCCTTATTCCTATTGACGCTTGGTCAAACAACTGTGATCTTCACTGTCGGGATCATCGGTTTAGGACTGTGCTTCGGGGGCGTGATGGGGGTTTTCCCATCGATCGTTATGGAAAATTACGGACCGATCAATCAAGGGGTCAACTATGGAATCGTCTTTGTTGGTTATTCTACGGCGGCATTCTTTGGTCCTAGAGTGGCAGCAGCAATCGCAGAAAGTAACCAAGGAGATTATACAAAAGCCTTCTATACGGCAATTTTCTTGGCCGTTTTTGGGCTTGTTCTCAACATAGGCTATGCGATGCTAAAAAAAGCCCAAAAGCCCGCACCTGTTATTAAATAACAATTCACCAAAAGCAGTCTTTTTGATAAAGGCTGCTTTTTTGGTGCCAAAACCACTCTTTTTTCTTTTTTTAGAACAGAGTATTGGCAGATGAAGCAAAAGAGAAAACTGTTTCATAGCAAGAATTTATCTCGTTGATTTCACTGTTTTTTCATCTTAACCCCCCATTTTTTAATAAATCGTGTTACAATAAAAAAAGGCTAATACGACGGAGGGATTAAATGACAATTCGTAAAGAACGACGCCGCTTAGAAAAGCGCTTGAAGCGCACACAATATACCCAAAAAAGTATTACGATGGCTACTACTTTAGTAGCGGGATCAACGTTTATCCCGACCTTAGGGCATGCGGCTGAAACGGCAACGGCAGAAACTAGCAACGACCTTAAAGTCGTTGAACAAACAACAATCAGCAGTACACCTGAAACCGACAGCACGCCAGTTGAGGAAACCACAGAATCGACGCCAGCACCTGTTGTGACCGAAGAAACTTCGGAAACGACGGAGGAGTCAGGGACGGAAGCAGTTACTGAGGGATCAGAAACAGCGACGACAGAAAGCACAACAGTCGCTAGTGATGAAGTCTTAGAAGCAGATGAAGTACCATCAGCCCTTTCTGATTTGACTAGTCGGGCATTATTTTCACGGGCAACGATCGATCCGGCTGCCTTTATCAGTCAGATTTGCGGCTATGCAACGGAAGTGGCGGCAGCAAACGATCTGTATGCCTCTGTTATGATGGCACAAGCGATTTTGGAATCTGGTTGGGGCGCCTCGACTTTGACGACCACGGCCAACAATATGTTTGGGATCAAAGGTAGCTACAACGGCCAATATGTGACAATGGATACCTATGAAGATGATGGTTCCGGCAATTATTATTTGATCAGCGCTAAGTTTCGGAAATACCCATCATTAAAAGAGTCTTTTGAAGACAATGCATATGTGTTGCGCAACACGAGTTTTTCTAGCGGCAACTACTATTACAGCGGTGCGTGGAAAAGCAATACGACCTCTTACACACAAGCGACCGCTTGGCTACAAGGGCGTTATGCAACCGATACTTCTTATGCCAGCAAATTAAACAATTTGATCAGTACGTATAATTTAACGCAATATGATACCGGCAGCTCAAACACAGGTGGCGGCAATAGCAATGAAACGATCGTCAGTGATGAAACAGCGATCAATCAGCAGATGAAAACCACGGCCTCTATGAATATTCGTTCGGATGCTTCCACCAGTGCCTCTATTACTGGTTCGTTAGCAGCTAATACGACGTTTACGGCAGCGGCGACCAAAACCGGCACCAGCGTCAATGGCAACACCACGTGGTATAAGATTTCTGGCAAAGGTTGGGTCAGCGGCGCGTATTTGACGAAGGTTTCGACCGACTCTTCAAACAACAATAGCGGATCAGGCAACACCGGTTCTGACAATAGCAATTCTGGTACGACGATCAATAAGCAAATGAAGACGACGGAAGCGATGAATATTCGTTCTAGCGCGTCCACTAGCGGATCAGTGGTTGGTTCACTTAGCAAAGGCACGACCTTTACTGCCACTTCTATGAAAACCGGTACATCAGTCAACGGCAATAAAAATTGGTACTATGTCTCTGGCAAAGGTTGGGTCAGCGGCGCCTACCTTACTGAAGTGACCAACAATAATGCTTCTGAAGCGGAAAAAGAAGACAATGGTTCAAGTATCAATCAACAAATGAAAACGACGGCCGCATTGAATGTTCGCTCCGATGCTTCTACTAGCAGCCGTGTTGTGACAACGCTTGGTCAAGGGGTAACCGTTACCGTGACAGCGAAAAAGAACGGCACTTCAGTGGAAGGCAATAAAACGTGGTATTACGTTTCTGGCAAAGGTTGGGTCAGTGGTGCCTACTTGACAACAACCAGCAGCTCTTCCAATAATAACGGTTCAACAACCACAAATCAGCAAATGAAAACCACCGAGATTTTAAATGTTCGTTCCGATGCTTCTACCAGCAGCAGTATTACTGGTTCTTTAAGCAAAGGGGCAACCGTCACGGTTACCGCAACAAAAACCGGGACGACCGTCAATGGCACGAACAAATGGTATTATGTTTCTGGCAAAGGTTGGGTCAGCGGTGCCTACTTGACAGCTGCTAGCAGTGGGTCTTCTAATACGAATACCAGCAGCAGTAGTTCAACGAAGACGCATACGGTGAAATCAGGTGACAGCTTATGGTCACTGGCACAAAAATACAACACCAGTATCAGTCAACTCGCATCATGGAACAACATCAACAGCAGCTATACGATCTTTGTCGGACAAAAACTGATCGTTTCCAAGTAACAAGTAAAAAAACCGCGTGCAAGCCATTGGCTCACGCGGTTTTTTTATGCTGGATCAAGCTTTTACTAAGCTGTTAGCGGTTTTTCAAGAAACTACTTGTTTTTCGTAAGCGCAATCAAACTATTTGGTCAATCATAGAACCCTGCGTTAGAATGAAAGAAGCAATAGAAATTGCTAGTTTTAAAAGAATTGCTTCAGAACCAGAACAATCGAAGCGTACACAAAATAAGGAGGATTTCACATGCACAACAGAAACCTAACGATTATTGGCAGTTACGACACTCGAACAGAAGTATTACCGGTTATTGAGCAATTGACAAACGAAGGCTATGGCAAAGACGATATCGTGCTGTATGCGAATCAAACAGTCATCGATCAATTTGGGTTAGAATCCATCGATGATGTGGAAGTGGAGCATGCTGCTAGTGAAGACGAAGATCGTTCGCTTTGGGAAAAAATCAAAGATGCGTTTTCTTTTGGCGATTCAGATCACAGAGACGATGAACATGATCCATTATACGGCTACCGAGATGACATCGAACGAGACAAACTCGTTGTCGGCGTCTACGATTATCAGCCGATGGACAAAATAACGGATCGTGATGCAGATACTGAGCCAATCATCGATCAACCGTTACCAGGTGAAACAGCGATGCCCGATGAGTCCGTTCATCCAACACCGCGCATGGGAGACAGTGATATTGAAGCACCGATCCATGACCCGAATCATCTGCGAAACTTATAAGTAAAAGAATTTCTTAAGTAAAGGAACTATTAAAGCCAGAGGAACGAGCATCCGTCGCACCTGCCAACCCTTAGTAAAGGGACGGGCCCGCAGGTGATCGACCGTCGCCCTCGGGCTTTTTTTGTTGCGCAACGGGCATTCATGTCTTTGTCATCTTTGAAAATAAAACTTAATTTGTTGACGGTTGCTTTTTTTTGTATAATATAAGAATGAGATAGATCGTTGTCGGAAGGTCCAACCACTTTTTTGGGGAAAGGATGGGGAGTGCGATGAAATTCAAGTTCAATATGCAGTCGGCATTAGTCAGTTGTTTTGTTGCGGTTTTTTTGAGTGTGGCGATCAATCAAGACGCCAATGCCTTTGTTGCCGCGCCCTTTGTACGAGATTCTTCCAGTAGTTCCTCTGAGCCACCTTACCAGACAGCAAGCAGCAGTATCGAAGAAACCTCTGATTCCAGTCAGATTTTTTATGAAGCCAGTGTTAGTTCGTATACACCGTCTTCAACGACTAGTCGCTCGATCGAAGCGTCGACAAATGAAGGCACGTCTGTTTCCGTAAGTGAAGCAGAGACAGAGCCTAGCGTCAGCACTTCAGCAAGTAGCGAAAGCAGTTCGAGTACCGCGCCCAGTGGCGGATCAACCACCACCAGCGATACTTCTAGCAGTAGCGCTAGTAGCAGTTCTTCAAGCTCTTCCAGTACGAGTTCGACCAGTACTACAACAAGCAGCTCCAGCAGTGAAACGACTGAGCCGTCTTCAGAAACCTCCAATAGCGAC
The DNA here is from genome assembly GCF_050542615.1 of Enterococcus sp. DIV0008. Lineage (NCBI taxonomy): Bacteria > Bacillati > Bacillota > Bacilli > Lactobacillales > Enterococcaceae > Enterococcus > Enterococcus sp. DIV0008. The sequence goes on from NZ_CP172937.1 coordinate 102,924, forward strand.
GAGGAAGCCGCGGAAGATACGAGTGAAAATGTTGATCTAACAGTCGAAGGGGCTCACTGAGCCTGACTGTAAAAATCAATCTCATCTTAAAGGGACCATTTCAGCTAGGCCTTGTGCCTAGCTTTTTTATTTGCTTATGTTCAGAGCCATGAACACACCAAGTGAACGAAAGATGCGCGATTTCTCACTCTGAGACATCAAAAAATAGCAAAGAGGAAGGTTTTGTTGGCGGATTGCTGGAACAGAAAAGAGCCGTCTTACGTTTTTATTCACTGCCTCCATAAAAAAAGCTGCACTTGCAAGCATATCATAAAGTGATTCTGAGTAGTTTCGCTATAATAAGTGCGAGGAGGGGTGTTATGGGAAAGTATTTTAAGCACTTCGAAAAATTGATTAGTGTTGTGGTTGATATTATGTTAGGACTGTTGGTTCTGTTGGTTTTGGTGGTGATGGCGGAAGCGATCTATAAAATCGTTGTCCATGTGATCCCACTGCATGAAGTTAGCGATCTTTCTTTATTGATCGAAGAGATCGCAACATTGTTTATTTTACTGGAAATTATTTTGATGTTATTGCGTTACGTAAAAGAAGGTCACCATATTCCGGTGCGCTACTTGATTTTGATCAGTATCACAGCGATTTTAAGGGAGTTGCTTTTAGCGCAGGGAAAAGGGTTAGAAACGCTCTTTTTAGCCTTAGCGATCTTGGTCTTGATCATTGTGCTGCAGGCGTTGGAAAAACTCAAAGCCTTTCATAGTTCCAAAGGACTGTAAAAAAAATCATCCGATTGGTTGACGAATGACTCGTCAAGGGATCGGATGATTTTTTAATTCTTCAAAAAGCACGCGGCTTTCTTGCTGCAGCCGCTTGCCGATATCTGTTTGCCCTACCGTGGTTCTTTCCGTTTGCCGCACGACGATTTTTTTCTGAGTGACGATGTCACGTCGCTGCTGGATGGCTTGCTGGCGATCTGTAAAGGGTTGATGGGCTGCTAAGGTCATGCCGAAGGAATTTGACAACAGCGTGTAACCAGCAATGCCTGTGACGGATTGGTAGGAGCGGGAAAGTCCGCCATCAATTACCAATAAACGACCATTTGCCTTGATGGGCGTCTCGCCTTTACGCACTTTGACAGGGGTGTGGCCATTGATGATGTGGCCTGTCGGCGGCAGACCGAAGGCAGCTAGGACACGGCAGCAGAAGTCTTCGTTTTCCCTTAAAGAATAATAGGCATTTTTTTGTTCTTTATGGGTGTTGCGATCTGCTATAAAGTAGCGCTCAAAGGTTTTCATGGCTTTTTTGCCGAAGAGGGAAGAGCCTTCGCCACACCAAAGATACCAGATCATATCGGTGGCAAGGTCTGTTTGGTTTTCTGGTTGGGCAAAGCTTTCCTGCAAACATTGCTGAAAAAAGTCCATCAACGCTTTGCCTGCTAAGGGCTGCTGCTGGAAAGTAAAGGCCAGGAAATCGCCGTTTTCCCGACAAGGCAGGCAGCCGTGATACAGTAGGTTGTCGTTGAAGCGCTGGTACAATGTGCCATGCTCGACCAAAAAGCGCATATGCGCAGCTAAGCGGGGCGAGCGTTGAAATTGGCGCAGCAAATCTTGCAATACTTCATGTTCTTCGGCTGTCAAACGGTAAGGATCATCGGGATCTACTAGTTGAAAACAGCCGTTGATCAAAGGATAGGTCTGGTCTAGCTGGATTTGTTGCCGATCTTGAGACAAGCGATGCAATAAGCAGCGCTCTGCCATCGCAAATGCCGGTCGCCGCTGGATCACGGCTGCTTCGACTTTGAATTGGATGATGGCAAATGCCTGCTGCAAAAGCATGGCGGCTTTTTTTTGCTGGCTTGATAAAGGGTCCACTGTTTTTTGCGGATAAAAGCCGGCATTTTCTGTGTAATATTTTTGGCTAAAAGCCAGTGCTTTTGATAAATCGATCCCATAACCATCTTGTAATAATGCCAGATTGCCGTAGCGAGCAGCGATGCGGATCGTATTGGCCAAACAGGGCAGCGAGCCGCAAAAGCTACCGATCCACAAGATATCATGGTTGCCTAGCTGAATATCCAGTGAAGGCAAAGTTATCAAGCGATCGACGATTTTGTCTGGCGCCGGTCCTCGATCATAGATATCGCCTAAGACATGGAGATGGTCCACTACGAAACGCTGAATCAAGTACGCCAGTTCTTGGCAAAAAAGCGGGGCTGCCTCTAATTCAATGATCTTATCAAAAATCGCCTGATAGTAAGCTTCTTTATTGAAGTCGGCATCATATTGGTACAACAGTTCTTCTAAGATGTAAGCAAAAGAAGTCGGCAATGCTTTGCGTACCTTGGAGCGTGTGTATTTACTGGAAGTAAAGCGGGCAACTTTCACTAGCTGTGCCATCTTCAAGCGCCAATCGGCAGGGGTCCAGGCCTGTTCTTGTAATAGCTCCTCTGGATAATAAATGACAAAACAGAGTTCAGTCTGTTCTTCTTTCGTCAAGACACCGGTAAACAAAGTCTCGACTTTTTCTCGAATACTGCCAGAACCATTCCGCAAAATATGGTCAAAGGCATCGTATTCGCCATGCAGATCGCTGACAAAATGCTCGGTAGCTTTCGGCAGCTGCTGGATGGCTTCCAAGTTGATGATCTCGGTCAGGTTTGCCAAGGTGTCTTTATTGAACATGGGCCTGTTCTTTGGCTTGTTCTTCAATCAGCATCGCGCTTTCTTCAATGGAGCGTTTGCTGACATCGATCACCGGAATGTTCAGCTTTTTGAACCATTCATTCGCGTAGGCTAATTCTGCTTCGATTCGTTCACAATTGGTGTAATGGGTCTCTTCTTTCAAGCCCAATGAATGCATCCGGGACCGCCGGATTTCCGTAAGGGATTCTGGATTCGTAGTCAAACCGACCATTTTCCGTGGGTCTACTTGGTGCACTTCGGCTGGCAAAGCGACTTCAGGAATCAAAGGCAGATTCGCCACTTTGTAGCCACGATTTGCCATGTATAGGCTCAATGGGGTCTTTGAGGTTCGCGAAACCCCTAAGAGGACAAAGTCAGCATCGAGAAATCCCCGTGGGTCTTTGCCGTCGTCGTATTTTACGGCAAATTCCATCGCTGCCACCCGGCTGAAATATGCTTGGTTCAAGCGATGCAAGGCACCAGGCTCTTGGACGGCTTCTACACCGAATGTTTTTTCTAGCATCGTGGTCAAAGGCGACATAAAATCGACATACTGCAAACCAGTCCGTTTGGCAAAGGCATCAACAAAAGCGACTAATTCTTTATTGACTAAGGTGGTAACGACGATCGATTTGTCTAGCAAGGCATCTTTGAGGATCTCGCCTAAGCTCTCTTCATCATTAGTAAAGGGAAAGAGCTGGATATCTGAAAGGTCGATCGTGGGAAACTGCGCGGAAACGGCGGCGATCAGCTTTTGTGCCGTTTCGCCTATGGAATCTGAAATCAAATATATTCGAACGTTCTTCATTGTTTTTGCCCCCTAAAAGTGTGTGTTGTCACTGTCATTACCTGCTTGAATAAAGTAATTCATCAGCCGTGTCTTCGTGATTTTGCCGATGACTTTTTTTGGTTCCTGCGGATCGACCACAGGCAAGGTATCGACTTCATGTCGTCCTAACAACGTACCAGCCGTCAAGATCGTTTCTGCCGGTGTGATGGTCACGATGTTTGGCATGCGAGTCATGATCATCGCTACGGGTGTTTTTTCTGGTGCGGCATTGCTGATCGCAAAGCGCAGCAAATCTTTGCGGGAGAGTACCCCGATCAGTTCGTCTTGGTCATTTTTGACATAGAGGGAACCGACATCGTACATAAACAAAGTCGTGACTGCTTCATAAACGGAGACCGTTTGTGAGATCAGCAACGGTGGGATCATGACTTCTGCAACTTTGGTATGGTAGAGTTTTTCGAAAAGCAAAGGCTCAACGGTTTGTCCTGTGTAGAAATAGCCGACTTTCGGTCGGGCGTCTAATAAACCGGTCATGGTTAAAATCGATAAGTCATTCCGCAAGGTTGCGCGGCTCAAACCTAACTGCTTCGCAATGGTCTCCCCACTGATTGGCTGATGCTCTTTGACGATCTCAATGATTTTCATTTGTCTTTGGCTTAATTTCAATGTGTCACCTTCTTTCTTTTATGTGCTATGCTATTGATTATATGATTTTCCGAATGAAAAGGCAATCCTTCTCTTTTAAAAAGGATAAATCCCTTAAAAGTTTTCTTTTTTTGGCTTGACGATTAAATGTGTCATACTATATACTGCTAATTAATCGAAATAGTATATAACATTTAAAAGGAGGAACATGATGGAAAAAGCAGTCGTATGGTTTTCAGAAGGCACGAAAGAGCAAAAAGCACTATTAGGCGGGAAAGGGGCAAATCTTGCGGAGATGACCAATTTGGGTTTGCCTGTTCCTCAAGGATTTATCGTCCCGGCCACCATTTGCCTGACCTATTTAGAAGAACAGGTTCTTCCTGAGGCGATCATCAAGCAAGTCAAAGCTGCCATCGAAGAATTGGCAGTCCGCAGGAACAAAACATTTGGCGGACTGCAGTCGCCGTTGTTGGTTTCTGTCCGCAGTGGTGCCAAGTTTTCCATGCCAGGGATGATGGATACGATCTTAAACCTTGGGTTGAATGATGAAACCGTCCAAGGGTTGGCTCAGCAGACAGGGGACCCCGTCTTTGCTTATGATTGTTACCGCCGCTTGATCCAGATGTATGGGGATGTGGTGAAAGGTGTAGCAAAAGAGCACTTTGAAGCCTACTTGACAGATTATAAGAAACGGCAGAATTATGCGTCAGACCAAATGATGACCGGCAATGATTGGCAAATGATCTGCCGCGTGTTTCAAAGTATTTATATGGAACATACTCAAGAAGCGTTTCCGCAAGACCCGTTTCAGCAATTGTTGGCAGCCATCACGGCGGTTTTTCGTTCATGGAACAACCCACGGGCCAAGACCTACCGTTCCCTCCATCGGATCCCTGACGATCTAGGGACTGCCGTAACGATTCAAGAAATGGTTTTTGGCAACAGTGGGATAAATAGTGGGACGGGTGTCGCCTTTACCCGCAATCCAGCAACCGGGGAACCGGGACTTTTCGGCGAATTTCTAGTGTGTGCCCAAGGGGAAGATGTGGTTGCTGGCATTCGTACACCACAACCGATCCAAGCGTTGGCACAGCAGCATCCCATGATCTATCAGGAACTAAAGCAACTGGCTGAGGGTTTGGAGGATCACTATCAAGACATGCAAGACATTGAATTTACCATCGATGACGGTCAGTTGTTTGTCTTGCAAACAAGAAACGGCAAACGAACCGCCGCTGCCGCAGCGCAAATCGCAACGGATATGGTCGCAGAAGGTCGGATCACTATCAGACAGGCACTAGATCGCATTACACCAGAAATGATCGATCAATTGTTGCACCCGTTATTTGCCCCCGAAGCCTTGCAGCAAGCCGAAGCCTTTGCGCAAGGCTTGCCGGCTAGTCCAGGGGCAGCTTCAGGACATGTCTATTTCACTGCAGAGGCAGCAGAAAAAGCCAGCCGCACAGGAGAAAAAGTCCTGCTGCTGCGGCAGGAAACCTCACCTGAAGATATTGAAGGTATGGTGGTGAGTGAAGCGATCATTACCGCTCGTGGGGGGATGACTTCGCATGCGGCGGTGGTCGCCCGTGGTCTGGGGGTCTGCTGTGTGGTAGGATGCGAGGCATTAAGTGTCGATGTATTTTTGAAGCAGGCTCGCTGTGGTGAGTTGCTGATTGAAGAAGGTGACGTGCTTTCGGTAGACGGCAGTACTGGCAAACTGTATCAAGGGCAGCTGCCTATGACCAGTGTGCAGGAACGGGTCTTATTGGATCAGCTTTTGACGTGGGCGCAAGCCCAGGCAGATCTAAAGGTTTACGCAAATGCGGAAACGAAAAATGACATTGAGGCGGCGCTGGCCTTTGGTGCAGCGGGCATCGGCTTAGCACGGACGGAGCATATGTTTTTTGGGGAAGCGCGTTTGTGGAAAATGCGGGAAGTCATCTTGGCAGAAACGAAGGCGGAACGATTGGCGGCGTTGGCTGAGATCAAGGCGTATCAAAAAGCCGATTTCAAAGAAATGCTGCAGGCCGCGCAAGGAAAGAAGTGCACGATCCGTTTATTAGATCCGCCACTCCATGAATTCTTGCCCCATGAGCATGAACGTCTTGAGATGGCCCGCCGTAGTCAAAAATCATTGGCGGAGATCGAGCGGCGAATTGACGAACTGCAAGAGGTCAATCCCATGATGGGGCATCGCGGCAGCCGCTTAGGACTGAGCTATCCAGAAATTTATGAAATGCAAACAGCGTCGATTTGTGAAGCGGCTGTGGAGTTGCGGCAGCAAGGAGTCGAGGTAGAGGCGGCGATCTTATTGCCCCTGATCAGTTTGCCTGCAGAGTTGCAGGTGTTGAAAGAGACGTTGACACAGGTGATCGCTCAAGCAGAAGCCACCCTGCAGCAACCGTTGCGCATCGAGATCGGCATGATGATCGAGACACCTAGAGCGTGCTTGATTGCTGGGGAGTGTGCTGAAGAGGCGGCGTTCTTTAGTTTTGGTACCAATGACTTGACCCAAATGACCTTTGGCTTTTCGCGGGATGATGCCGGCAGCTTTATTCAAGCCTATTTGCAGTCGGGGATCTTACAAGAAGATCCTTACCAGCACTTAGATCAGGTAGGTGTTGGCACCTTGATGCGTCAAGCGATCGCCGGCGTAAGAGATCGTCAGCCAGAGCACTCGATCGGTGTTTGTGGCGAAGTCGGCAGCGATCCCTATTCCATTGCATTTTTGCGAGAGATCGGCATCGACTATGTTTCTTGCTCCCCATACCGAATCCCTGCTGCCTGGTTAGCGATCGCCCAATCGGCCCCCATCATCGAAGAGGCGTCAGTGAGCACCCGCTAAAATAGGAGAAAAAAATACACCGCAGTCCACTAGCAAGGTTCGCTTGCTTGGTGGATTACGGCGTGTTCGTTTAGCGTCGTACTTACAGGGGCTGATCCGTTTTTTGGATCGCAGGTTTGCGTCCTTTTAAATACCAAGTGATCCCAATGACATGGGCGAGGTAGATGGCAGCGAGGACGAAACGTACCAGCAGATTGGAGATCAATAGTGCAGGAATTGCAAAGACTATCAGCATCATGGCAAACATCCGGAGCATTCCTTTGGTGCTCAGCTGTTTTTGTACGAGTGGTTTTTCAATGTATTTTTGATAATTTTCTGATTGAACCAAGCGTTGATAATAGGTATCGGAACTCCGCAGCCAGAAATAAGCCGTCAGCAAGTAAAAGACGGTTGTAGGTAAGAAAGGCAAAAAGATTCCTAACGTACCTAAACCGAATGTCAGTGATCCACAAAGAAAAAATAGTGTTTTTTTCAAAAGTAACCCTCCTTATTTGGGTGTTTCGTGTCTTACCCTCAGTATAACGGAGGAGGGGCAGCTTGAACATGCGTTTTGTGCTTTTCCCCGTTTTTTAGCGGCAATAAGAGTTTTTCTTCCCCTTACTCCTGCTTTTTTGATAGACTAGAAACAACACAAAGGGGGGAGCAACATGGAAACGATTGAATTGAATACCGGCATTCAGATTCCAGTGATCGGCAGTGGGACGAATACATTTGGGAAAGAAAACCGAGAATACCAAGGTGCGATCAATGATGATACGACAGAGCTATTGACTGCCATCAAGCTTGGGTATCGGCATTTTGATACGGCGATTTCTTATCGCAACGAAGCCGTGGTAGGCAAAGCCATCAAGGAAAGCGGGATCGACCGCAGCGAATTTTTCCTGACTTCTAAGATTCCTGGCAAACCACAGCATACGCAAGATGCAGCTGCCGTGAAAGCGTCTGTCGAAGCGAGTTTAGCAGCCTTGCAGACGGAATCGATCGATCTTTATTTAATCCATCATCCGTGGGACAACTTGGCAGAGATCGCCGCTGTCTGGGCGGTTCTTGAGGCTTATGTCGATAAAGGAGTCTTAAAAGCGATCGGGGTGTCCAATTTCCAAGAAGAAGAACTTAGCTATTTATTGGCAAACAGTCGGATCAAACCAGCGGTCAATCAGATCGAATCGCATCCAGGCAAGTGGAATGATGCGATCATCGCCTATTCCTTAGCCAATCAGGTAGTGCCAGAAGCCTGGGGTCCGCTTTCCGGGATTTCGGAAGCGGCACGGGAAACCTTGACCCAAATCGGTGAAGCATATCAAAAAACCTGGAGCCAAGTGGTCTTGCGTTACCAAATCGAGCGTGGGGTGATCGTGATTCCGAAATCCCATTCAGAAAAACATCAAGCCGAAAATTTAGCGCTCTTTGATTTCGCTTTGACGGCGGAAGAAAAAGCTGTCATCAAAGAGTTATAGATAATAAAAAGCAGTCCCATTAAATGGGACCCTACAGCCAGTGCGGAAACTTCCGTGCTGGCTATTTTTATGCAGTCGCAACGCTCCTTTATGACTGAGGAGCTTTTCTATTCGTTACAACAGCAACCGTAAGCCTTAGCAAAAAAGAAAATGCGCTTGCAGCCGTTTCTGACAATGAATCCTCTTAATTATTCAAAGAAATGACCGATTATCCTTACTAAGGGTCGTCTACGGACGAGTCTTCAGTGGATTGTGTGAAATTGGAAATGAAGGAGTGGCACAGTTGTGAAAAAAAGAAAAAAGACGATAGGAATTTATGTGATGATCACCTTGATGCTGGTTGCGGGGATCCCGATCATTGTCATGCTGACAAGTTCCTATTTAACCACCAAGAACTTATTGATTGAACGAAATGATTTGAACAAAGAAAGTGCCGTCAATTTGATCTTGGCGGAAGAAAAGAGTTTGCGCCGATCGACGGAAAGCAAATTGAAATCAATGGCTGAACTGCCAGCGATGAAAACAGAATTCAGTATGGGACGCATCCGTTCAGATCTTTCTTTAGCGATTGCTGGAAGCAACAGCTTCTTAGCGGTGACTTTTGGAACAGAAGATGATGAGTATGTGACCTTCAATCCCTTACCAGATGATTATAAGCCCACGATTCGACCATGGTACAAAGGGGCCGTTAAAGCCGAAGGAGAAGTCTATTGGACAGCACCTTATTTAGATACGGTGTCGAATCAATTTGTGACGTCGGCTTCGATCAGGGTCAAAAACTCCCATAATCAAGTGGGGGTTTTAAGCGTCGATGTTTCCTATGAAAGCATTCAAAACATCTTGTCTTCCTTTACCGTAGGGCGGACTGGGAATGTCACCTTAGTTTCAGAATCTGGGGTCATCGTGACCTCAAAAAACACCAAACAAATCGGTAAGAATATCAAAGAAGAAGAAGTATTCCAAAAAATCAAAGAAGCTAAAAACCCGACAGGCATGGTTGGTTTAGGCGACTCGAATAAAGTCAACGATGTGTTGTATGACAAGTCTGCTGATTCCAATGTTTGGGCGTACTCCGAAGTCAAAGCTAGTGATCTAGACAAAGAGCTAGGAGCTTTAGTCCGCACCACCATTATCGTTACGATTTTGATGCTGCTCTTTGTAGGACTGGTTTCTTATGCCGCGATCAAAGTAGTCGCAGCGATCATCGATTGCTTCAATCGTTACTTTAGAAAAGTCGGTGAAGGCAAACTAGAGAAGATGAGCAAAACCAAAAGAGCCAAAGGCGAAAAATGGACATGGGATCAATTGGCACGCCGAGTTGTATATCCAGACAAAGCAGGCAATGAGATCCAGCAAATGGCGGACAATTACAATGTGATGATCGAAGGCACGGGTGCATTGATCCAAAAAGTACAAAAAGAAAGCAACAGTGTCGCAGGAATGTCGGATTCTTTATTAGAATTGTCAAAACAAACCAATATTGCGACAGAAGAAGTCTCTCAAACCATTACGGGGATAGCTGAAGTGACCGGTGCTCAAGCCCAAGAAACAGAATACAGCGTGTCACAAATGCAAAATCTGTCGCAAGTCGTGAAAGAATTACGAGAAAATGTTGGCGGCATGAGCAGCAAGTCACAAGAATCTACGAAGATCAATCAAGAAAACTTAACGATCATGGATCAAGTCGATGACAGCTGGCGACAAGAGTTGGCACAGATGGAGCGCTTGATGTCGAACATGACGGGAATGAATGATAGTATCCAAAATATCAACTCGATCATTGGGGTCATCAACGATATTTCTTACCAAACCAACTTGCTAGCCTTGAATGCATCGATCGAAGCCGCAAGTGCTGGCGAGTCGGGCAAAGGCTTTGCCGTCGTGGCTGCTGAGATCCGTAAATTGGCGGAACAAAGCAAAGCCTCTACCAAAGAGATCGAAGCGATCATTGAAGAAATTCGTGAGCAATCTAGTCAAATGGTTAAACAAACGTCGGCGTCTGTCAAAGGTGGCGTTCGCCAAACCAACTTGATCAAAGAAGCGATCTCGTCTTCAAAAGAAGTTTTCCAACGCAGCAGCTATATGATCGAAGGCATCCATCATATTGAAGCAGCCAGTGCCCGTATCGAAAATATTCAAAACAGTGTACTGGAAAACTTAGAAAACATTTCCGCATCAACGGAAGAAAATGCCGCTGGTACACAAGAAGTTTCCGCAAATGCAGAAGAAGTCTTGGCAACCATGGATGAATTTACCAACCATGTGGCAGACCTCAGAGACATTGCAGAAGAGTTGAAGCGATTGACCAATCGTTTTGAAGTGGAAAAATAAACCAAGCAAAAAAATCACTCATCAGCTATTCGCAAGAATGGCTCGTGGGTGATTTTTGTTTAGTGAATAGGAGACTACAAAAAAGCCAAGACGGATATTGGTCGTCTTGGCTATTCATAATGATATTTATAAAACCTTATTACGGACTATTGTGCCGTTTCAGTCCGCTGAATGATCATCTCCACGCGGCGGTTTTCCGAGCGGCCTTGGGGGGTGTTGTTATCGGCTTTCGGTTCGGTATCGGCAAAGGCTTGAATGGCAGCATTTTTTTCTAAAACAGCGCCTTTGCTGATGAAGTATTCCATAACGGTAATGGCCCGAGCGGAACTAAGATCCCAGTTAGATTGGTAGCGGCCATTGCCTTTTTCCGGTACGTTATCGGTATGCCCGGCGATCACGATTTTGTTAGCTTTTAGTTTTTTCAGTGAGTCCGAGAGTAGATCCAGTGACTGACGAGTGGTGTCCGTGATCTCGGCGCTGCCAGAGGCAAACAAAATACTGCTAGCTAACGTGATATGCAAGCCATCAGATTCCAAGCGAACTTCTGTCTGGTCTTTTAAGCCAGAAGCGGCGAGTTCTTGTGACAGCTGGTCGCTGATTTTTTCTAGCTGTTGATTTTCCAGTTGGGTCCGAACTGCTGCTTCTTGCGCTTGTGCTTCGGCAGAAGTGGCGGCTTTTTTTCGCGGCGTGGTCTCGCCCATATCGATCACTGACCCGATGACGGAGGCATTGCTGTGGTGGCTGGAAAGGATGGTGCCGAATTCGCTTCGGATTTCTTGGAACTTCTCATCATCGACTTTCGCCATGGCAAACATGACGATGAACAAAGCCAGCAGTAAGGTCAACATATCCGAGTAAGGCAAAAGCCACGCTTCGTCTACATGTTCTTCATGTTTCTTTTTTCGTTTCATGTCGCTTCACCCTTTATAATTGTTCTTGCCGTTTTTTCGGATCGATCAAGCTGTATAATTTTTTCTCAATGCTTTTCGGTGATTGTCCGGCTTGGATCGCTAAGACCCCTTCCACGATGATCGACATCATTTGGACCTCTTGCTCCGATTTTAAGGTCAGTCGTGAACTAAAGGGAATGAACAGCACATAACCGAAGAAAATACCGTAAAGGGTCGCCACGAAAGCCGCCGAGATCATATGACCCAGTGCTTCTACATCCTCTAAATTGCCTAGCGCCCCAATCAGTCCGATCACGGCTCCTAACACCCCTAAGGTCGGGGAACTCGTGCCGGCGGTTTTAAAAATAGCCGAGCCGATGCGATGCCGTTCTTCGATCCCATAGATCTCATTTTCCATGATTTCTTGGATCTGTTCGGCAGCGATGCCATCCACCACCATTTCCAAGCCCTTTTTTAAAAAAGGATCTTCTAAGTTTTGGATAGCACCTTCAAGAGATAGTAGGCCATCGCGCCGAGCTTGGTTGGCTAATTCAACGATGGTATTGATGGTTGTTTTTAAGTCGTATTCTTTATTTTTCAGCAGAACGCCGAAGATCTTCGGGATTTTTTTGATATCACTGCTGGGAAATGAATTGATAACGGCTGCGATCACACCGACGAAAATGATAATCGCGGCTGCCGGATTAATCAAAACGGCCACATTGGCACCTTTTACAATCATCCCAACCACCACAGATATCAATCCTAAAATAATACCGATCAGCAAGAAAAAATCCATTTGTTGCGTCCTCCTAAATTCTATTTCCAGGTTTTAAACCCTCATTTATTTTATCGGTGAATTAAAATCATTCTTAATAGCAAAAAAAAATAATCCAAAAAATAACTAAAATAAATTTTCTGCTTCTCTTTTTTTTGTTCTTTTTTTGAAAATTTTCGTCAAATTTTTGAAATGGTACAGCTTGCAATTTTTGTGAATATTTATAGATGGTACCGTTTTTTTTCGTGAAGTGTTTCTCAGGGTTTGTCATACCATCAAACACAAATGAAAATATTTTAATCAATTTTTCGAATAATGCTTGTTTTTTTATCAAAAAAATGATTTTGATCAAAAAGTATAGATATGCTTGTAAAACGCTTTATATCGATCATTTACTTTTTATAACTGGGGACGAAATTGCGATGAAACAGTGTTTAACAAATAACATAACATACCTGTAACTTAAATGTCATATCCGTAAAGTTGCAAAAATCAAATTGTAAAATAAAAACAATTCTACTATAATGACATCACGTCTTCTTGTTTTTTTAATCTATAACAAAAAAATCAATAAATATATTTGTTTCTGTTCCATCGATGAAAAAAACGTTTGGTACAGAAGGTGGAAGGAGCAATTATTGTTGGATACCTATGATTTATTAAAAACAGCCATGAACGTTTCTGCACAACGTGCAGAATTGATTTCGTCTAATATCGCCAATGTCAACACGGATGGGTACAAAGCAAAACGCATCGTGTTTGAAAGCGAATTAAAGCAGGCACTCGCTTCGTCAGGGACCGACGCTGCAACCGAAGCGTCAGTTTCTCAAGTAAAACCGAAAATCACTGAAAATGCAACTACCAGCATCAAAGACAACGGCAATAACGTGGATCTTGAAGTGGAGATGTTGGATCAAGCAGCCAATGGGTTATATTACAGTGCATTGACCGCACAAGTCAACGGACGCTTGCAAATGATGAACCTTGTATTGAGTAATTGATAGAAAGCGCAGGAAAAATAAATGGGTATGTTTAACGGACTAACGATCAACGCGAGCGGTCTAGCATTGGAACGGTTAAAACTAGATACGATCTCCAGCAATATCGCAAATGTAAATACGAATCAAACACAAACAACCGCGGCTTATCAAAAAAAGAGTATTCTTTTTTCAGAAAATTTAAAAAATAGCCGTGAAGGTACACCGGCTACATACGGTGTCAAAGTGACGGGGATCGCTGCCGATGAGACAGAAAAGCTGACCTATGATCCTACCAATCCCGCTGCCAACGACGAGGGATATGTCGGTCAATCAAATGTGGATATTGCCGATGAAATGGTGGCAATGTTGCAAGCGGTTCGAACGTACGAAGCCAATGTTTCTGCTTCAGAAATGAATAAAACGATCTTGAAAAAAGCATTAGAAATATCAAAGGGGTAACGAGAAAATGGATGGACTTTTAACGACAGGATTAACAGACTACCAAAACGTTTTGCGGACACTAGGCACGGGGGCTGCTTCAAACGAGACCAGTGTTGCAGGCGCCAAGGAAAATCAGTTTTCTTCTTACTTGACCCATGCGGTCGATCAGTTGAATCAAAAAACGGCGGTCATGGATCAAGATACTGTAAATTTGATCACCGGCGATGAAAGCGATCTAGGCAATGTGATGATTCGTATGACGGAGGCGCAACTGGCGCTACAAACAGCCGTTCAAGTACGAAACAAGTGTTTAGAAGCTTACAATGACGTGAAAAATATGCAGTTTTAGCAGTGGGTGAGGGAATAAGGATAAATGATGGATAAAGTGAAAGAATGGACAGAACAACTCAAAGACCGTTGGCAAATGCAAAGCTCTTTAAAGAAAATGATCGTTGTTCTTTCCGTTATCAGCGTTCTCGGAATCACAGCAGCTGTTTATTATTTAAATACGCGAATTGAATACGGTATCTTGTTTACGGATCTAAGCGATGCCGATGCGGGAACGATCAGCAAGGATTTGGAGGAACAGCAGATCGCCTACAAATTAGCCGACAATGGGACGACGATTTTGATCGATAAAGACCAAGTCGATGAATACCGCATCAATCTTGCCGTGGACAATAAGTTACCAAATACCAGTACAGGCTTTGAATTATTTGATGATGCCAACATGATGACAACGGACGAAGACCGCAAGATCATGTATCAGCGGGCAGTAACGGGCGAACTGCAACGAGCAATCGAGTCGATCGATGCGGTCAAATCCGCCAAAGTTTTACTCGTGATGCCAGAAGAAAGTGTCTTTTCTTCGGAGGAAAGTGCGCCAACCGCCTCTATCGTGTTGACCTTGAAAAATCAGCAGATCTCAGACGAGTCCGTGCAAGGAATCGTTACCTTGACTTCCGGCGCAGTGGAAAAGCTGAAGCCTGAAAATGTAAAAGTCGTTGATAGCGCGGGCAATACCTTGACGAGAACCGAAGATGAAGCCAGTCAATTAAGTGGCTTAAACAATAAATACATTGCCATCAAAGATTCCTATGAAAAAACGTTAGAAGAAAAAGTAGCGAAGTTGCTGACACCGATCTATGGTGCAGACAAATTCCAAGTGTCGATCAATTTAGACTTGAATTTTGACTCGATCGAGCGGAAGAAAGTTACTTATGATGACCCAGAGATCAAGAGTGAGACAGTGCAGGCTGCTGGTTCGCAAGGGACCGTCCAAGAAGCCCAATCAGGGACGGTGGATGACAATGTCTCCAATGTGACGGGCACGGATGGAGAGGGAAACAATTCCTACAGCCGTTCGGTGGAAAACGAATTGGATACCGAGACCACCACGACCATTACGGCCCCTGGCATGATCGAACGAATGACCAGCTCGATCGTGATCAATGCGAACCTTTCGCAAGCGGATCAAGCAGAATTGCAGCAGTTGATTGCTAGTGCCGTCGGCTATGACAATGACCGTGGTGATCAAATCGCGATCCAAGGATTTGACTTTGCCCAAGCAGAGGTTGATCCAGCCGCTGATCCGCAAGGGAATGAACCGATTGCAGCTGCCAAAGGTTATCTCAAGTACGCCATCATCGGCGGTATCGTGTTGACCTTGTTCTTGGTGATCTTAATGATCGTTGGCGTGATCCGACGCCGACGCAAAGAAGACGAGCTGGAAGTCGATGTGACGGAGGAGATGGTCTCCTTTGCACAACCGTCCGCAGTCAGCACCGGAGCGAGTAACCCAGTTGCACAAGAAGTCGTTTTTGGCGGTGTCGGCAATCGGTCTGCTGAAACGAAACCAGCGGTGCCAGAAGCATCCACACAAGAAGCCGCAGCAGAACATTCAGGAGAACCAACATTGGATCAAACGGCTAGAAATTATGCCGAAAGCAATCCTGAAGTAGCGGCGGAATTGATCAAAGCTTGGATGAAAGAAAAATAAGGGGGCAGCCATGGATACAATAGACGGGGTAAAAAAAGCAGCGATTCTTCTGATCTCTCTAGGATCAGATACCTCTGCAAAGATCATGAAGCTGCTGCCAGAATCATTTATACAAAAGGTGAGCTATGAGATCGCCAATATCGACTTTGTCAGTCCCGAAGAGCGGGATCAAGTGTTGGAGGAATTTTCTCATACCGCAACGGCCCGCAAATATGTCTTAGACGGCGGGATCGATTATGCCAAAAATTTGCTGAACCAAGCATTAGGCCCTCAAAAAGCCAAAGAAGTCATTGACGTATTGACTCAGATCCAGCTGCGGGAACGGCCCTTTAATATCGCTCGCAAAGCCGATGTTCAACAGTTGACCAATCTGTTGATCGGCGAACATCCACAAACGGTAGCGTTGATTTTGTGCTACATGCAGCCGGACAAAGCGGCCAGCGTCTTGTCACAGTTTCCCGATCATTTGCAAGTGGAGATCGCTGAACGGATCGGAACGATCTCCAGTACGTCGCCTTTGGTGATCGAACGGATCGAAAAAGTGATCGAGAACAAATTCTCGAATTACATTGAGAACGATACGGAAAATGTCGGTGGTGTGCACACACTGGTAGAAATCTTGAACTCAGTCAGCCGCAGCACCGAAAAGAACATTTTGAACGACTTAGAAAAGCGGCAACCGGAACTATCCAACGAAGTGAAATCCAGCTTGTTTACTTTCGAGGATATCGTGACCCTCGATCGCTTGGATGTTCAAAAAGTCTTACGAGATGTTCAAAACGATGTGTTAGTCTTAGCGCTTAAAGGCACGACCGATGACATCAAGAACTTTATTTTCTCCAACCTCTCATCACGGGCGGTGGAAAATCTGCAAGAAGAAATTCAATTTATGGGTCCTACCCGCTTGTCTGCTGTAGAAGAAGCCCAACAAAGTGTGGTGGCTGTGATTCGACGGCTAGATGAAACCGGTGAGATCTACATCGGAAGGGGCGACCAAGATGCAGTGGTCAAATAGCAGTTTATTGAAGCAGCAGGCGGTCAAAACGACTGAAGCTGCGCGCAGTATTTTGACGGATACGACCATCAAAGCGCCGATTGAGAAACCGAGCTTGGATCCAGAACTGCAAGCGGCTAGACGTGCACGCCAGTTGGAGCAGGAACGGCATCTGCAGCAAATGGAAGCCTTGAAGCAGCAGATTTTGACCGATGCACAAGCGCAAGCAGCTCAAATTCTAGCAGAAGCGAGAACGGAAGGCTTTCAAGCAGGACAAGCAGATGGCTTTCAGCAAGGCTATCAAGAAGGACTCAATGCCAGCAAAGAAGCCGCGCAAGCATTGATGACACAAGCCCAAGCCAATGTCGCTGAAGCCGTGTCTGAAATCAACACCTTTCGCTCAGAGAAAAAGCAAGAAATGATCGCTTACGGCACGGCAATCGCCGAAGCCTTGATCAATCAACGTTTTACAGACGAGCAAGCAGGCTTCCTGCCTTTTGTGGAGTCTGTGCTATGGCAATTTGAACAACCCGATCAATTTGTGACTGTTCGCAGCCAAGAGCAGCATCTTGCAGGGTTGCGAGAATTGTTGGAAACCAAAAAGCAGACGATCAGCGGGTTTCGCTATTTACTCATGGCAGATGACAGCTTGGCGGAACATGATTTTTGTATCGAATCTGAAAATGCCTTGGTGGTTTTTGAACTGAGGAAAGAAATCGCTCGCTTTTTGAGCCAATTTCTAGAAAGCAGTGTGAAGGAATGACGTTTGAATTACCGATCACAGCGCTGCGCAAAACAGCGCAAGCACAGCCGTTTTTTACCACTTACGGCAAAGTCAGCGAAGTCGTAGGTCTGTTGATCAAAGTCGAAGGGCTGGCGGTTTTCATAGGAGAAATCTGTGAAGTCGCACTGCAAAACAAGACACATACAGCCTTAGCCGAAGTCGTGGGCTTTGTGAAAAAAACCGTGCTCCTGATGCCCCTTGATCAGCTAGAAGGCATCGGACCGGGCTGTTTGGTGCGGCCAACTGGCAAATCGTTGACGGTAAAAATCGATGATACGCTGCTAGGGCACACCTTAGATGGACTAGGGCGACCGTTAGATATGGCGCTGGAGCTGGAAAGTGCGCCAGAATATCCAGTTAGTCAAGATTCTCCTGACCCCTTTCGTCGTCAAAAAATCGCTGAGATCATGCCGACAGGTGTCCGGGCGATCGATGGTCTCTTGACCGTCGGCCTTGGCCAACGGATCGGCATTTTTGCCGGCAGCGGGGTCGGTAAGAGTACCTTATTGGGGATGCTGGCTCGTTATTGCGAAGCCGATGTCATCGTGATCGGCCTGATCGGCGAGCGAGGACGAGAAGTCAAAGAATTTATTGAAAATGATCTAGGACCAGAAGGCTACCGCAAGTCGGTCGTTGTCTGTGCTACCTCCGATATGCCACCCCTCGTACGACTAAAAGGGGCTCATGTGGCAACGGCGATCGCTGAGTATTACCGCGATCAAGGCAAGAAAGTCGTATTGATGATGGATTCGGTGACCCGTTTTGCGATGGCGCAGCGGGAGATCGGTCTATCGACAGGTGAGCCGCCGACGACCAAAGGTTATACCCCTTCTGTGTTTACAGCTTTACCGAAGTTGTTAGAACGCAGTGGGATGTCGGACAAAGGTTCGATCACGGCCTTTTATACCGTCTTGGTAGAAGGGGATGACATGAATGAACCGATCGCTGATGCGGTGCGGGGGATTCTTGACGGTCATATTCTGTTGTCCCGAAAAATCGCCGCTCAAAATCATTATCCTGCCATCGATATTCAAAACAGCCTCAGCCGTTTGATGAAGACCCTCGTTTCTGAGGAGCAGCATAAACATGCGGGGGAACTAAAAGAAAACATGGCCGTTTATGCAGAGGCCAAGGATTTGATCGATATCGGTGCTTACAAAAGCGGCAGTAATGCGTTGACCGACCAAGCGATCGCGCTGCATCACCCCATCCTGCGGTTTTTACAGCAAAAAGTGGATGAGCGGATCCCATTTGAACAAACGATTTTTGAACTGGCGCATTTGTTCAGTGAAGAAGCGCTGATCGAGCGCCAGCGTTCGACCATGTAAAACAGATCATAAAGGAGCAGCTATGCAAGCATTTCACTTTTCCTTAGAAAAAGTATTGGATCACCGAAAAACCATTGAGCAAGAAGCCAAACGGGCGTACGCCCAAAAACAACAATTGTTGATTCAGCAAGAACAGCACCTGAATACGCTGACACAGGAAAAAGCCCAGCTTTTTGATGTCAATGAGATGACCATTGGGCGGATGCAAGTGCAGCAACGCTATTTGCTTGCTTTGAATGCCACCATCGATGAGGTTCAGAACAAAATGTTTCACGTGAAGCAAGAATTGGCAGAGTCTTTATCGGTGGTGGTAGAAGCGCAGCAGGAACGCAAGATCGTGGAAAAACTGCGAGAAAAACAATTTGCTGAATACACCTATGAACAGCAATTGGAAGAGCAAAAACAATTGGATGAGTTCGGCAATCGCGCCTTATTTTCTTAAAGCACTAATGGTTTTAGTGATGAGACGACCTTGGTTTCAAAGCATCAGCTGAGAGGAGGTGAACAATGAAAGAGATCACAACAAGTGCCGTAACCGCTGTACCTGTCGGTAGCAAATCAAAAAAGACGGAGGCGTCACCAGAAGTCTTCAGTTTGCTGATGCAACAGCTGACGGAACAGAGCGAAAACAACCTGCCAGCCCCTATCGAACCATCAGGGATGACGGAGCAAACCGCCGCCGCACCAGAAATGGGGGTTGCCAGCAGTATGGAACATCTGCCGCAGGAGCCAGAAATCACTCCAGCAGTCGAACAACCTGCAACGACACAAGCGCCAGGAATGAGCCAGATCAGCCAGGCACCTTTTGCAGGCTTGGTTCAAGAAGCGCCACAGGCATCAATGGCAACGACGGAGCAGAACCAAACGAGCGCCACAGCAACTTTAGCACCAATAGACGTAGCCACCACAGTCATCGACCCCTCCGAGTCTACGCTTGAAGGTCTGGATTTGATGACAAATGACAGAAGTGAAGCCGCAGCACCAACGCTTGAAACGCCTTTGCCAGAAGACTTAGTAAGCGAAGAGCAGTCCACGGCAAAAGGGAACGCGACTTTCAAGGAAATCGATTTAGTAACAAAAGCCGCGATTGCGCAGACGACAGAAGCACAGCTGAAACAGTCCAACGAAGGGACCGCGCAATTGGGCCAAACGGGACCATTAAATCAAGTGTCGCCAGTGACCAACCAAGCGACGGATACGACTAGCACCTTGCAACGCACGAATGAAACAGTCGCCAAAAAAGCGGAAGCTGTTTCTGCACAAGCCATTGCTTCTTCAGCAGTAACTGACAATGAAATGGCGGCACCAGCACTGCAACTGCTTGATGTTTCTCCCCTTTTGACCAAGCAAGGACCAACGCCAACAAAAGCGAATATGGAACAAGCGGTCCTGCCCTTAGCAAAAGCGACTACCCAACTCGTCCAAACGAGCAGCACGGCAAGCGAGAAAAAAATCACGCTGCAATTCGTTCCCGAAAAATTAGGCACGATCCAGCTTTCCCTAGAAACGAATGACCAAGGCAGCCGCTTAGAACTGACCGTTCAGCAGCCACAAGCCAAAGAATTATTGCTGTCCATCAAGCATGAGCTAGAGCAAGTTTTGCAAAAGCAAGAGCAGCCGATCCTAGCAATCAAAGAACCTACGTTAGCTTCTGTCCAGCAGGCTGGTCCGCTGGCAAATCAATCCTTTGCCAGCAGTATGATGGCAAGTGACAGTCAGTTAAACCAACAGCGTTTTTTACAGGCTCAAAAAGGACAAAGCAAAAAGCCATTTCATCAAAGCAATACGGCTGAAGAAGAGCCGCAATTAGCACCGATCGATCATGCGATCAGTATTTTAGTGTAAAGGAGGAGACCTATGGCAGATGAAATTACAGCAGCTGCGGCCGGTATTGCCAATACATCGGCATTAACGCAAACAAAAAAATCTTCAGATATCTCCATGGATGATTTTTTGAAGATCTTAGCCGCATCTATGAGCAACCCATCGATGGGAGGCAGCGATTCTTCTGGTGGTGGTAGCACCGACTATATCTCGCAACTGGTTCAATTTACGACCTTAGAGAGCTTGAATGAATTGAGCGAAACGTTGACGACCTCGGTGATTTTACAGCAACAGCAGCAAGCCTTTAGCTTGATCAATAAACAAGTCACCCTGATGGACGGCACAGAAACATTGTCAGGAACCATCGAAAAGGTCCGTTTTGCCAATGGCTACGCCACGATCGTCGTAAATGGCAAAGAATACAGTATGAGTGCGATCCAAGAGATTGGCGGCGAAGCAAAATGAGTTTGACGATTCAACAGGGGCTGCAAAAAGTTGCCGGAGAGCCTTATCAACATCCCCGCAAAGCCGTGGACAAACAAGCATTTTCTGCAATGCTTGAACAAAAACAAAACGACATCAAAGTCTCCCATCATGCGCAAAAGCGTTTGACCGCAAGAGAATTGACCTTACAAGACGATGATTATCAATCCCTTTCAACGGCGCTTAGTGAGCTCGCGGAAAAAGGCAGCAAAGAATCACTGCTCGTGTACAAAGATATGGGCTTGATCGCCGATGTCCATTCACGAACCATCATTACGGCGATGGGGATGAATGAGCTTCACACCGTCACCAATATTGACAGCGCCACATTTATCAAATAGCAGCTGGACTGAAAAGGGGCTGCAAGTATTTTCTGAATGACAGAGGAAAATACGCCAACCATAAGGAGGAAAACAAGCATGTTACGATCATTATATTCAGGTGTCAGTGGAATGAAAAATCTTCAAACGAAAATGGACGTGGTTTCCAATAATATCGCCAACGTCAATACGGTTGGATTCAAATCAAGTCGAGTCCTTTTCCAAGACATGATGAGCCAAACGATGTCTAACGCAACTGCGCCAGGCAATGGCTTAGGCGGGATCAACGCAACGCAGATCGGTTTAGGGGTTCAGACGGGCTCCATCGATACTATCAATACAGTCGGTGCCCCGCAATCGACAGGTCGCAGCATGGATTTTTATATCAGCGGACAGGGCTACTTTATGGTACAAGGACCAGGAGCAAATGGCGAAACCTATTACACACGAGATGGCGCATTCGTGCGCGACAGCAACGGAACCTTGACCAATAGTGATGGGATGCAAGTCTTAGGTCGTTCAGTCAATGGCGGTCAACCAGTTGTCTATGATGACAACTTTGATGAAAACACGGCATTGAGCGGACAAGATGCGGTATCTCCCTTGTCGATCCCAAGCACACTGACCGTCAATGGGGAAACCTTGACCTATAACTCCATGGCGATCGATGCCAATGGCTTAGTGTTGGCAAAATACGGCAATCAAACCTTTGTGATGGGAAAAGTCGGTGTCGCAACCTTCAATAACCCAGAAGGCTTAGAAAAAGTCGGCGGCAACAACTATATCCAAACCAGCAACTCAGGGAATCCGATCGTTGCAGGACCTGGCAACAATGGCGCAGGAACGCTGCAAGCAGGTGCCTTGGAAATGTCCAATGTCGATCTTTCGACAGAATTTACCGAAATGATCATTGCGAGCCGTGCCTATCAAGCAAATTCAAGAAGTATTACGACTTCTGATGAAATGCTGCAAGAATTATTGAATCTAAAACGTTAAGAACGTGACGCTTCACCATTGAGAGGAGTTTGACCATGATTCTAGTGACAGCATTGAATGGTAAGCCATTCTATTTAAATCCAACATTGATTTATCGGATCGAAGAAATGCCGGATACATTGATCACACTGACAGACGGCAAAACATTAGTGGTGACGGAAGCTGCGCAAGAAGTTGCGCAGCGGGTGATCGAGTATCATACGGTGATCCATTCGAACCAAGTGAAAACGTAAGGGTGGGAAAGATGGCAAAAGAAGAAAAAGCACCAAAAGCAGAAAAAGAGAAAAAAGGCTTGAGTATGGTTGTTTTACTGCCGATCCTCTTGATCGTGGTAGTCGGCGGCAGTATCGGCGGGACCTTAGTGACGAATCACTTTTTGACGGGGGAAAAAACAGCAGCTGCTGAAACAGCAAAAGACAGCAGCAAAATCTCCTCAGACGAAGCGATCGTGGCATTGGATGAATTTTTAGTCAATCTGGCCAAAGAAGACAACCAAGAGCAGCAATACATGAAGGTCAATTTATCGATTTTAGTGGCGGATGAGGAAAAAAGCGCGGAAGCCACGAAAAATGTGGCCGTCATTCGTGACAGCGTCGTAAATTTATTGCGCCAACAAAAGGCCAGCGGTATTTTGAGCTCCGCCGAAAGTGTACCGAACTTAAAAAAAGCATTGAAAGAAACAATTAATCAGGAATACGGATCAGAAATCGCCAAGGATGTTTATGTGACGGATTTAGTGATCCAATAGAAAGAGGCATGTTGATGGAAACATTTTTATCGCTGGTCAAAATGATTGGGTTTTTGCTGCTTATTCTTTATTTGATCAACATCAGTTTGAAATATTTGAATCGTTACACGAACCAGCACAATCACCAGCTGCGTATTTTGCAAAAAATCGCCGTCAGCAAGTCGTCTTCGATCGGGATCGTCCAAATCATGGACAAATGTTATGTCATGAGCTTTTCTGAACAGCAAAACCAAATCATCAAAGAGTTGACGCCAGAAGAAACGGCCGCTTTTTTACAGCAAAGCCTAGAAAGCACCCAAGTGCAAGCTGGCAAAGACTTTTCTGAATGGCTAAACAAAGCCAAGGCGGAAATTGCTGGAAAACGAGGCAAGCAAAAATGAAGAGCAAAGGCAGAAATATCAAGATCATGGCTGCGGTCCTTTTCAGCAGTCTGATGCTTCCGCAGACGGCGTTTGCCTTAGACACGGAAGACGTCAGTTCCACCATCAACAATTTATTGTCGAATGGGAATGGCTCAAGTGATACGATCAATACTTTCTTGTTGCTGACGCTGCTTTCCCTTTTACCAGTCTTGCTGATCATGATGACTTCTTTTACTCGTATCATCATGGTTTTGTCCTTTGTGCGCAGTTCGTTAGGTACACAGCAAAACCCGCCCAATCAAGTGTTGATCGGGTTGGCCTTATTCTTGACATTTTTTATTATGAAACCTGTGTATACCGACGTCTACCAGCAAGCGATTGAACCGTTTGATCGACAAGAGATCAGCCAAGCCGAAGCCTTTGACCGCTCAGAAAAACGGATCAAGGCCTTTATGATGGTACAGACACGGGAAAAAGACATTGCCTTGTTTGCGGAAGCTGATGGGGAGACCGAAAAGTATCATTCTTCTGACGATGTTCCTCTGACCGTTATGGTACCGGCGTTTATTATCAGTGAGTTACGAACGGCTTTCAGTATCGGCTTTTTGATTTTTATCCCCTTTTTGATCATTGATCTGGTCGTCTCTAGTATCTTGATGTCGATGGGGATGATGATGCTGTCGCCGATCATGATCTCACTGCCCTTCAAGATCTTACTTTTTGTTTTAGTGGATGGCTGGTATCTGATCGTGGAGTCGCTGATCAAGAGCTTTCAATAGCCGCTAAGAAAGGAGCCAAGAGGAAATGACAGTAGAAATGGTACTTGATGTGCTAAGGGAAGCCTTTCTTCGAATTCTAGCGATATCTGGCCCCGCCTTATTGGTCGGCATGCTCGTTGGATTGGTGATCAGTATTTTTCAAGCCACTACCCAAATCCAAGAACAAACGTTGAGCTTTGTGCCGAAACTATTAGCGATTTTTTTGACCTTGATCTTGGCGGGGAATTTTATGCTGAATCTCTTGTTGAATTTTACCAAAATGATTTTCAAGATGATTGCGGCAATGTAAGGAGGAAACCTGATGGCGCCGATTCAAGCGACGGTGTTGATTTTTTGTCGAATATTGGCGTTTGTCGTCCTTTGTCCGATCTTCTCACAGCAAAATTTTCCGTCACTGGCAAAAATCGTGATCGGCATGGCGTTGACGGTCCTATGTCTGCCGACGACACCTGCGATTCCCGAGCTTTCCCTCTTTATGCTGACGGTTTTCGTCATCAAGGAAGTACTGTTTGGGATGGCGATGGGCTATTTGAGTCAGCTGGTCTTTACTGGTGTGGAAATTGCGGGTCAACTGATCGACTTTCAAGTAGGCTTTTCGATGGCGCAAGCCTATGATCCGACGTTGCAAATCGCCTCTTCCCAGTATGGCAAAACGTACTATTGGCTGACGATCGCTGTGTTTTTTGGACTTGATCTGCATCATCGACTGATCACAGCATTGCTGTTGTCTTTTCGGATCGTGCCCTTAGGCTCTGTGGTGATCCAAGGAACGACGGTTGAAGGCATCGTCAAACTTTTCAGCCAAATGATGGTGATGGCAGTCAATCTTGCGGCACCAATGATCATTGCGCTGCTGTTGGTGGACCTGGTGCTAGGTGTGATTTCTCGGTCGATTCCCCAGATCAATATTTTGATGATGAGTCTTTCGATGAAAACCGCCATCAGTTTTGTGGTGTTTCTCTTGCTACTACCCAATGTTCTTTCGTACTTAGGCAAACACTTGCCAGATACGGTCCGCTATTTGCAGGAGTTTATCGAGTCCTTTCAATAAAGTAACAGGTAGCCAGCAGGAGGTGAGAAGATGGCAGAAAAAGATGGCAAAACCGAACTACCTAGTGCCAAGCGGCTGCGGGATGCCCGCAAACGCGGGGAGGTCCCTAAGACCCAGGAATTAGCAGCAGCTGTTTCGCTATTGGTCTTCTCGTTTTTGATCCTGTCTTTATGGCAGTTTTTCGCCGCTTCTTTTTTGCCTTATTTTTCCCGAAGTTTGGCGCAGCTGGCTGATTATCAAACCAGTTTGGCGGATCTGCCGAAACTGGGGGTGCAGAGTATCTTGCTGCTGCTTTTGTTGTGTGCGCCCGTCTTTCTGGTCGCGCTCGGAGTCGGGCTTCTCACGAATTATGCCCAAGTTGGTCTGTTGTTTTCTGGCAAGGCCGTCAAACCAGACTTTAAAAAACTGAACCCTATCAGCGGGATCAAGCAGCAATTCAGTTTGCGCTCGTTGATGAATTTAGGCAAAACATTGGCGAAATTCGGCGTGATCGTCTACTTGTGCTACCAACAATTTTTAGCCGCCTTCCCTGTTTTACTGGGTTTGAGTGAAGTGGGGTTGGAAAAAACGATCCTGTTCATGCTGCTGCGAGCCAAAGAATTGTTTTTACAGATCTCGATTTTCTTGATCATATTGGCCGTAGTCGACTACGGCTACCAACGCTATAGCCATCGTAAGAACTTGATGATGAGCAAGCAGGAAGTCAAAGAAGAGTTCAAGCAAATGGAAGGTGATCCGCAAGTCAAAGCACAGCGCAAAGCGAAGTACCGTGCGATGACCCAAAATGCCATCGCCAACGTCAAAGAAGCGACGGTTTTGATCACCAATCCTACCCATTTCGCCATTGCGATTCGGTACGATGCCAGCAGTGAAGGGGTGCCGCGGGTCCTAGCCAAAGGAGCAGATCAGCTGGCGCAGCGGATGAAAGCAGAAGCCCTGAAAGAAAATATTCCACAGATCGAAAATCGTGAAGTGGCACGAGCCCTTTATCGCCAAGTAGAACCCGGGGATCTGATCCCTGTTGAGATGTATGAAGCCATTGCCGAAATCATCGCTTTGGTCTATCAGTTAGAAGAAAGCCAACGCGGCAAGATTTAAGGAAACAGGAGGAACAAAAATGAATGAGGCTGCCTCAAAACCGAAAAAAGGCATTGGTCTGGCGGATATCTTAATCTCGGTGATCGTCCTAGCTATTATTGGTTTGATTATTATTCCATTACCGAGTGCACTATTAGATATTCTGATCATTATCAATTTGACGATTGCGATCAACATTTTACTGATCACCCTGTTTACCAAATCAGTATTGGAATTCACTACGTTTCCAACCTTGCTGCTGATCACAACGATGTTTCGTTTAGGTTTGAACCTATCTTCCACTCGGTTGATCTTGACCCAAGGAAATGGCGGACACGTGATCGATGCCTTCGCCAATGTCGTTGCCGGCAGCAATTACATCGTGGGGATCATTTTGTTCGTGATCATCATGGTGGTTCAGCTAGTCGTCGTGACCAATGGTGCAGGGCGTGTCTCCGAGGTAACTGCTCGCTTCACATTAGATGCGATGCCCGGCAAGCAAATGGCGATCGATTCCGACCTAAATGCCGGATTGATCACGGAAGCGGATGCCCGCAGACGACGAAAAGATCTGCAGCGAGAAGCTGATTTCTTTGGTTCGATGGATGGTGCCAGCAAGTTTGTCAAAGGGGATGCGATCGCAGGGATTTTGATCACTGTCATCAATTTAGTCGGTGGGGCGATCATTTTCTCCATGGGCGGACAAATGACCGTCATGGAAGCCTTCGCCCAATTCGGGAAACTGGCGATCGGGGATGGCTTGGTCAGCTCGATTCCCTCTTTATTGATTTCGATTGCTTCTGGGGTGATCGTGACTCGTTCCGATAACGATAGTTCCTTTGGTTTGGATATTGCGGCAGATGTGATGCGTAATCCCCAACTTTTTCGGATCGTGGGGGCGATTCTTTTCGTCTTAGCCTTAGTTCCTGGGTTTCCTTTTGTGCCTTTTGTGTTGATTGGCTTAGGTCTTTTCGCAGCCAGCTTTCTGGTTACGCAAAAAGAAGAAAAGCAGCGAGTGGAACAAAAACAATGGGAACAAAAATTGGCACTGGAGCGCAAAAAAGAAGCACAGGAAGAAGACGATTCCGTGGCTTCCTTCCAAGTGGAACCAATCTCAGTGGAAATCGGTTATGGTCTGATCCCTATCGTGGATCGTTCGATCGACAACAGCTTGATGAACCGCATCGTGGCGATCCGTAAACAGAGTGCTAGAGAATTAGGGATCTTAGTCAGTCCCGTTCGTATTCGCGACAATCTCTATTTGGATGCCAACGATTACGTGATCAAGATCCGCGGCAACGAAGTCGGCCGCGGCGATATTTACCCGAATAAAGTCATGGTGATCAGTCCGAATGAAGAGCCGTTTCCTTTTCAAGGAATCGCAACAAAAGAACCAGCCTTTCATCTGGATGCTATGTGGATCGATGAATCCGATAAGGAAATGGCGGATCTGCAAGGGTTTACGATTATCGAGCCGTTGACCGTGATCGCAACACACTTAAAAGAAATCATCTATGCCCATGCACCAGAGCTGTTAGGTCGCCAAGAAGTCAAGAAATTATTGGAGGGCATCAAAGAGCAGTACAATGTCGTGATCGATGAATTGATCCCCGATATCTTGCGGCTCGGCGAGGTCCAAAAAGTTTTGCAAAATTTATTGGATGAACAAATTCCCATCAATGACTTAGCAACGATCTTAGAAACTTTAGCCGATTACGGCGTTGTCACGAAAGACGTAGAAGTTTTGACAGAATATGTTCGCCAAGCACTGAAACGGACGATCGCTGCCAAGTATGCCAATGAGAACCACGAGCTGCAAGTGGCGGTGATCCAGCCGAAACTAGAAGAAATCATCGCTCAAAGTATCCAAAAAACCGCAACTGGCTCGTACCCGGTCTTAAAACCAGATACCGTGACCAAGCTGTTGGATGCCATCAGTGGGATCCAACATGCAGCGATCGCTCAAAATATCAATTTCGTGATTCTGGCATCGCCTAAGATCCGGTTAGCATTTAAAAAAATGATCGTTTTTAATTTTCCAGATATCGCCGTTCTTTCTCTAAATGAGATTCCCAATGAAATTGCGATCGAAACGGTGGGCAGTATTGACATTTAAGCAGAATTTTCTTAGGAAGGGGCATCGCCGATGTATGAAGTCGATCGAGAAGCGGAGATCATCAAGTATCTGCCGCTAGTGGAACGGGTGGTTCAGCGCCTGTCTATCAAAACCGCCGATTATGAATCAGGCGATCTCTACAATATTGGGGTGATTGGGCTGATGGATGCCTTGCGGAAATTCGATCCCTCAAAAAAAGTTCCTTTTGAAAGCTATGCAGCGATTCGCATCAAAGGGGCTATCATTGATGAAGTACGCAAGCACGCTAAAATCTCCCGTTACAAAATGGCGGCAGTCAATCAGTTTTATCAAGCGCGGCAAGAGTTGGAGCAAAGCCTCAAAAGAGAAGCGACCGACACCGAGATCTGCAAACAGTTGGGAATCAACCAAAGTCAACTAGCGGATATTTATGAGAGTCTGCACTACTTAGCCAGCGTCTCTTTGGAAGATACCTTGTTTGCTTACCAAGAAGAAGGCATGACGTTAAAAGATATGGTTCGGGATCCTGCCGAGAATGTCGAAGATATCTTGGTCGCCGAAGAAAAACGCACCGCCTTGGTGGCGTGCATCAAAAAATTAGGGGAACGAGAACAATTGATTTTAAGTTTGTACTATACCGAAGAACTGACGTTAAAAGAAATCGCTGAAATCTTAGAAGTCTCGATTCCGCGAGTTTCACAAATTCACGGCAAAACGATTGCCAAATTGCGCACATTGATTGAGGAGGAACTGGCATGATTCGAGGATTGGATGTCTTATCACGGAACATTTCATTATTACAAAAGCGACAAGAGACGACGAGCGGCAATATTGCCAATGTCAATACAACAGGGTATCAAGCAAAAACTTTGTTCCAGTCGGCGCTAGATGAAGTGGCATTGCATAATTACCAAAGCGGGCCCAATGCGGATACCCGCCGTGACATCGGTGGATTGTCTTTAGGGACCCAATTGGCAGGCAGTACGATCAGTCAAGACCAAGGTGCCGTCAAACAGACGGGACAAGCCAGCGATTTTGCACTGCTTTCCGAAGGCTACTTTGTCGTTCAAAACAATGCGGGTCAGCGGTTGTATACGAGAAATGGCGACTTTACCGTCAATCAGCAGAATCAATACGTGACACAAGAAGGCTATCTTGTCTTGGGTGCCAATGGACAAGCAGTCAGCGCCTTAGGATCAGCGAACTTTCAGATCCAAACATTCCCCCCAGAAGCATTGACTACAGCTGGTCAAAACTATGTGACTAGCAACGCAGCAGGAACCACGGTGAATGCACCCGTGATCCAGCAAGGTGCCTTAGAACAAGCCAATGTAGCGGTTGCCGATGAAATGGTGGCGATGATCCAGACTTCTCGGGAATTTGAAGCCAATCAGAAAGTCTTGAGTTCAACGAATCAGACATTGCAAAAAGCGGTCAACGAATTAGGAAAGATTTGAGGATGAGTCAATGAATATCAGTGGATTATTAGGAATCAGCCGTTCTGGGTTGAATCATTTGCAGACAAACTTAGACACGACAGCCAACAATATTGCCAACGTCAATACCAATGGCTACCAAGCACAAACGACGCACTTTCAAGCATTGATGGAAAATGCCATCGGTGCAGAAGAAACGCTGTTTAATGGCAACGCCGCCCAATATGGTGCGTCAATGGGGGCAAAAGCGACTACGACTACCAGTTTTGCCCAAGGCAATCTGGCGGGCACTGCTCAGCCATTAGATCTCGCGATTCAAGGCAATGGCTTTTTCGGGGTTCGGGACCAAACTGGTCAATTGCTGCTGAGTCGAGCAGGCAATTTTCATTTAAGTGAGAACAAGCAATTAGTCAATAGTGAAGGGTACCCTGTGGTAATGACCACAAACGTACCAACCGCGCAGTGGCCAGATGCGCAGCAAATCGCAATAGATGCCAGCGGTCAGTTGACGACGGAAGAAAATGGTCAGACTCGCGTGTTGGGACAGCTGACCCTTTATCAGCCGACGAATACAGAAAACATCACACCAGTGGGCAACCAACTGTACCGTGCCGGTGATCAAGCGTTGCTTACTTCGCAAACCAATCCGGCAGCCTTTGGCAGCGTCTTGCAAGGACAGTTAGAACAGTCGACGGTGGATCTAGCGACGTCCATGACAGACTTGTTAACGACTCAGCGTGCGTATGGATTGAATACGAAAGCCATGCAGACAGCCGATGAGATGTGGTCCGTGATCAATCGTTTTACAGATTAGAGGAGAAAGAACATGATTCGCTTAACCAAGGTCAGTAAAAAATTCAGCAATGGTACGTTGGCATTGGCCGATATTTCTGTTGCGATCCCTCAAGGAGAATTTATCTATGTGGTGGGTCCTAGCGGTGCGGGCAAATCGACCTTATTCAAATTGCTCTTGAAAGAAGAAGAGCTTTCGGCTGGTTCTATCCAAGTCGGCAATGTCTTGTTGGAACAACTCAAAGACCGTCATCTCTATATGGTTCGACGACAAGTCGGTATCGTCGGACAAGAAGACCTTTTGCTTCCTTATCTGACGGTTGCCAAAAACGTCGACTATGCGCTGCAAGTACTAGGCACTCCCCGCAAGATGCGTCAGGAAAAAACCGCCAAAGCACTGCAACTGGTAGGCATGTTTCCTCAAAAGGATCACTATCCTGAAGAGCTTTCCGTGGGACAGCGCAAAAAAGTAGCGATCGCGCGGGCGATCGTCACAGAGCCAGCAGTCTTGATCGCCGATGAGCCCACCGCCAATCTGGATGCCAAATCAGCCGTCGAAGTCATGAAACTACTCTTGCGGATCAATCAAGTCGGTGCCACGATCCTCTTGGCGACCCACGACAGCACGATGGTCAATACAGTCCGTAATCGGGTGGTCGAGCTGCAAAACGGTCGTTTGGTTCGTGATGAATACCAAGGCGGCTATACGCGCTTTGCTGATCCAAAAGATACATATGTCTGGTGAAGATGCTTAACTTTTCTAGCAAAAGATCCGATTAAATAACTAGAAGATTGTTTTCATAATCGGATAAAGAAGGAGTGACCCAACGATTATCAAGTGAAGAGCGAATCTTGATAAACAGCACGACTGATCATTTTGCATAGGAAAGGATACTGTTATGAAGAAGAAGGTACAAGCTATCATCAAAAAAATCCGCTTGGCGGCGTTGATTCCGCTAGGATTTACCCTGATCGTATTATTAGGATGCTATTTCTTCGTGATCCGCACCCACGGAGACGGACAAGCAGCAAAAAGTTTCTTTATTTTTTCAGTGATCGTACTGCTGCTAGAAATCGCAGTGTTAGTAGGAATGACCTATTTGGTAAAAAAAGAGACTCACTCGGGCATGGATACGTTGTTGACAGAACTAGAAGCAGTCGGTTCTGGCGATCTGTCGCATATCGATGAGATCGGCAGCAGCGACCAAACTTCCCTTTTTGGGCAAGTTCAAAATCGTTTTCAAGGGGTTTTAAACACCTTCAAAGCGGTGATCGTTGGCATGCACGAAGAAAGCAGCCGAATGGAAAAAATGGTAGGCGGCTTAACGACAACCTCAAAAAATGCCAAAAATTCAATTGAAAATGTGCGTCAGACGATGAATGCCATCGCAGATGCCACTAGTTCACAAGCCTCCGAAGCGGAACAAACCTCCTTTGATATGGACGAGCTAGCCTTAAGTATCGAAGAGATCCACAAAGAGATCGAATTGATGAATGGCTATGTCGGTCAATCCCAAAGCAGCAATGTTCACAATTCGGAAATGATGTTCCATGTATTTGAAAGCTGGGAGATCGAACGGCAAAACCAAGCGGAATTAGTGGAAAGCATGAACGACATGAACGAAGATGTCCAAAGCATCGGTAAGATCGTTCAGCTGATCAATGACATTTCTGATCAGACCAACTTACTGGCATTGAATGCATCCATCGAAGCAGCTCGAGCTGGAGAAGCGGGCCGAGGGTTTGCCATCGTTGCGGAAGAAGTCCGCAGCTTGGCGGAACAAAGTAGTCAATCAACGAAAAGCATTCGTTCGATCATTGAAACGATCCGCAAAAAATCGGAAAAAGTGGTCTCTGCAGTGACGGATTCCTTTGAAAGCGGGGAAAAACAAACCAACAATATCAACAAAGCGATCGAGTCAGCCAATGAGATCTCTGATATTGTCGAAAAATTGGTTTCAAGTATTCAAGCCGTGGAAGCCCATATTACCGGGATCGTTGAGAAAAAAGACATGGTTCAAGTTTCCGTCAGCAACATTTCGGCTGCTGTTTCGGAAACCTCTGCCGGCACCCAAGAAGTAACGGCAAACTTAGAAGACTTCTACTTAGTCATCGAAGACTTTGAACGGAATGTGCAAGAGATCGAAACGATCGCCACTATCCTTAAATTCCAAGTGGATAGTTTCAAATTCTAAAAAGGAGCAGTGACGCCAATGGAACAATACGTTGTATTTAAAAGTCATCAACAACTCTTTGCCTTGCGTATCGACTATGTGGTACGGGTCATTGAGGCTGCTTCTTTTACACAGCTGCCAGAAGTGGCGGATTTCGTGCTGGGGATCCAGCCTTTTGAAGAGGCGATGGTGCCGATCATTGACATCCGCAAAAAGCTGTTTGATGAATTTACACCGGAAACCGGGCAAAATGTGGTCTTGTTGTGTCACTGGCAAGAGCAGGCGATCGGCTTATACGTGGAAGAGATCGTCGGCATTTTACCGCTCGTTGAAAGTCCTAGCAATGCGGAACTAAATACATCAGGACTCAAGCAAAACTATATCGAAGCCTTTCTGAAAAAAGACGATGAACTTGTGCTGGCATTGGAGCTGCCGTTTCTCTTCAGCTATGAACAAGCCGCTGAGATGACGGCGGAGTTAGACGCCTATCAGACAGAGGAATTGGCAGCCGCCAATGACCATGACAATGATGACCGTGAATGAGGAACTGCATGTGGGGATCTCGGAGTATAAGATCGCCCAAGCGCCAACGCGTTTGATCACGGTGGGTTTAGGTTCTTGCATCGGCACGATCATTTACGATGAAGCCAGTCATATCGGCGGCTTGAGTCATATTATGCTGCCAGATAGTCAGCCTTTTTTGCACAAGCGGGAAATCAAGCCCGAGAAGTTTGCGGATTTGGCATTGCCAGCGATGGTGGCTGAGCTGGAACAAAAGATCCGTCGGCCTCGCTTTCAAGCGAAAATCGTTGGCGGCGCCAATATGTTTCAGTTCCAGACGCTTAACGCTGCCAGCAATATTGGTCAGCGCAATATTGAAGCCGTCGAGGAAGTCTTGGCTCGGCTAAACATTCCGATCGTAGCCAAACATGTTGGCGGCAGCGCTGGTCGAACGATGATCGTAGATCTTCAGGATTTCAAGACCATGGTTCGGCAAGTCAAACAAGAAATCGTTTATTTGTAAAAGGAGTACAGGGACATGAAAAAAGTAATGATCGTCGATGATTCGGCATTCATGCGGAAAGTAGTGACAGATTTATTGAATCAGCTGCCTGATATCGAGGTGACCGTCGCTGCCCGCAATGGCAAACAAGCATTGGACTATCTGACCAAAGAAGCGATCGATTTGGTAGTAATGGATGTGGAGATGCCAGTGATGAACGGATTAGAGACCTTGCGGAGGATGAAACAGCAATCAGCCATTCCCGTCATCATGCTTAGTTCATTAACCAATCAAGAAACCACGATTGAGGCTTTGGCGCTTGGCGCCCGAGATTTTGTGGAAAAACCCGTCAGTCTATCGATGATCGAAAAAGAATGGATCGCTGAATTTCATCAAAAGATTTTGGCGATGGATCATGAAGTCGGTACGGTTCACCCGCCAGTACCAACGATAGCCCAGACCACTAAGCTGACACAAAACAGCTTGCCGGTATCACTTGATGCGCTAGTCATTGGTGCTTCAACAGGCGGACCACGTGCTTTGCTGGGAATTATTCGCCGTCTGCCTGCACGTTTGCGTTGCCCGATTTTGATCGTTCAGCATATGCCGGCGGGCTTCACGGCTTCCTTTGCAAAGCGCTTAGACACAGAGACAACTGTCCGAGTACAAGAAGCAGTCGACGGCATGCGGATCGAAAATCAAGTGTATCTTTGTCCAGGGGATTACCACATGACGGTCCAACAAGGGCACCTGCAGCTGGACCAGCGAGAAAAACGGCATGGGACGCGGCCAACCGTCGATTATCTTTTTTCCTCAGCAGCTGACTACTATGGCCCGCAACTAGCGGCAGTGGTTTTGACGGGGATGGGAAAAGACGGCACCGCTGGCTTACGACAGATCCAAGCGGCTGGGGGCTATACGATCGTTCAAGACAAAGAAACGTGTACAGTCTTTGGGATGCCGCGGTATGCCATTGAACAAGGAGTCGTGGATGAAGTCCTGCCATTGCAGGGCATTGAAGCAAAAATTGCACAGATGGTCAGGTGAAGAAGATGGAAGAAGAATTTGCCTTATTTAATGCGTGGGTGGATCGCCGATTAGGGATTCCCTTAGCCGCATACAAAGAAAATCAAATGCAGCGCCGCATCCTTACGATCATGGAAAACAGCGGGGCAAAGACGTTGAGGGAATACCAGCAATTGATCGAAGGCGATGAAGGGGTGCGGGCGGCTTTTTTAGCCCATATCACCATTAACGTAACGGAATTTTATCGCAACAAAGAACTGTTTGACGCCTTTGAACGCGTCTTGAAAACCATTGTTCTCCCGAAAACCACGCTGCCCAAAATCTGGAGTGCCGCATGTTCGATTGGGGCAGAACCCTATACGATCGCGATGCTGCTAGAAAAAAACCAAATTGCCACAGCCAATGTCTTGGCTACCGATATCGATACGCAAATTTTGGCAAAAGCCAAGCAAGGACTCTATCGAGACCACGAATTGCGGAATGTCTCAGCGGCAGAACGTACCCGTTTTTTTGATGCAAAAGAAAAGAACCAGTTTCAGATCAAACCAGAAATCAAACGGCGGGTTCATTTTAAGCAACACGATCTTTTGAAAGACCCGTACAATGGGCCTTTTGATGTGATCGTTTGCCGTAATGTGACAATTTATTTCAAAAGTGATGCTCGGGATGCCGTCTATCAAAAATTCAGCGATGCATTGGTCCCAGGGGGCATTTTGTTTACGGGAGCGACAGAAACGATCAATTTTGCGGAACAATTCGGTCTCAAGAAAATCGATTCGTTTATCTATCAAAAAGTATAATTTTGTAAAGGAGGGACCCATTTGGATGACAATAGTGTCTATCGTACCCTTTTCTTTGAAGAAACAGACGATCATTTAGCGCAGTTGAATGATCATGTCTTGCAATTGGAAAACGATCCACAAGATAGCGCCTTGCTGAATGATATTTTCCGTTCTGCCCATACCCTTAAAGGGATGGCGGCAACGATGGGCTATGACGTCATGACGCAGCTGACCCATAAAATGGAAAATATTTTTGAGTTATTTAAAACTGGGACCTTGCAAGTGACCCAGCAATCGATCTCATTGATTTTCAAATGTCTGGATCGCCTGTCAGAACTTGTGGAGGACTTGCGGGAAGAACGAGACCTGCAGCCAGCTCAAATTGCCGATTTATTGGCCGAACTTGACCAAACGGAACATTCTGGCGGTATATCAACCGAGACAGAAGTAAGCCAAAAACCCACCGCAGTAGGCGCGTTAACCCCACAGCTTCAACAGATCGATCCTTCTGATCTGTATGTGATCGAGCAAGCGGCTGGAGATGGCTATCAAGCGGTCCAAATTGCTGTTCGCTTAGATGCCCAATCCATGTTAAAAGGTGCTCGTGCCTTCTTGATCATGGAAAAGCTTGGCCAAGCAGGGGATGTTCTTTATACAGAACCAGATGCCCAAACACTCGAAGAAGGCACCTTTGAATCAGATTTTTCACTGCTGTATTTGACGCAGCAAACACTGGCTGATGTCGAGCAAAACATCGCCAGCAATAGTGAGATCGAAGCCTTCGTGGTGGCACCGTTTGATCCATCAGCCGCTGTGTTGGAGGAGGCAGAAGAGCTGCTTCAACCAGTGCCGACCCCAGAGTCAGAGACTTCTGCTCTTCAACAAGCGACAACAGAAACGAAAGAAAAATCGCCGGCGCCCGCGCATCATGCGTCCGCCCAAAATCAATCGATCCGAGTCGACTTGAATCGCTTAGATTCATTCTTGGATCTCGTGTCCGAATTGGTGGTCTATCGCAATCAATTGGAAGATGTCAGTGAGCGGGAAAACATCGAAGCAGTCAAAGACCCCTTAGAGCAAGTTTCGCGATTGACCTCTGAGCTGCAAGATTTGGTCTTGCGGATCCGCATGCAGCAAGTCAATGTCGTCTTTAGTCGCTTTCCACGAATGGTTCGGGACTTATCCAATGAACTGCAAAAGGAAATGGAACTTGTCATTTTTGGGGAAGAAACGGAATTGGATAAAACAGTGGTTTCTGAGTTGAGCGAACCTCTGGTCCATCTGTTACGTAATTCTGTCGATCACGGCATCGAAGCACCCGATGTTCGGGAAAAACTGGGCAAACCGCGCAAGGGCACGATTCGCTTGGCGGCCTATCAAGAAGGCAATCGCGTGATCATTACTTTAGAGGATGATGGCAAAGGCCTTGATCCGCAAGTAATCAAAGCAAGTGCTGAAAAGAAAGGCTTAGCAACGGAAGGCCTTTCCGATGAAGCGTTGCAGCAGTTGATTTTCCATCCTGGTTTTTCAACGGCACAAGAAGTGACTAACATTTCTGGGCGCGGTGTCGGGATGGATGCCGTGCAATCCAAGATCACCCAACTAGGGGGTACGATCGAAATGAAGAGCCAGCCAAATAAAGGCACGCAGTTTGTGATCAAATTGCCATTGACTCTGTCGATCATTCAAGCGTTGATGGTTCGCGTCGGAGCAGAAACCTTTGCGATCCCACTAAATCTCGTCGAACGCGTGGTGATGGTCAAAGAAGAAGAGATCATCCAGACGGTCTCAGATGAGGTCTATCGTTTTCAAGAGGAGTTGATTCCCTTGGTTCGGACCGATCAACTCTTAGCGATCGAAGGCGATCCATCTGAGAAAAAATTCGCCATCATCGTCAACAATGACCAGCAGTTTCACGGCATTTTGGCAGATGAGCTGATCGGCCAGCAAGAAATCGTCATCAAGAAAATCGATCCATTGCTGCAAAAGCTGAATCGCTATCAAGGGGCAACGATTATGGGCAACGGCTCGATCGCACTGATCCTAGACATTCATGCCATCTGTCAGGAAAAAAAGGATGACCGCTTATGAGCTATACAGCGCTGCAGATCGATGGCCTAAAAGAACTGATCAATATCGGCGGTGGTCACGCTGCGACTAGTTTATCAAAGCTCGTCCAACAACCGATCGATATGCGGGTACCGGAAGTCGAGATTCTAGCTTATGAGGACCTGTATCAGCAGATCATGGCGGAAGACAAAGAAGTTCATGTGGTGATGAGCCAGATCGAAGGGGCATTTCGAGGGATCTTCTTGTTTGTCTTAACGGATGAATCCGCCGCAAAATTGCGTCAGTTGATGATCCAAGAAAGCGATCCGTCTGAAGAATTGAAGCAATCGGTCATCAACGAGTTGACCAACATCCTTACCAATTCTTTTTTGATCGCGATCGGGCAACTGTTGGAAACCCAACTGAGTGCGTCTTTACCAAGCGCCAGCTATGATTTCTTTGGCGCAGCGATCAGCTCCATCTATTTGGCGATGGCCCAGTATGATGAGCAGGTGATGGTGATCCGTAATGAGTTCGTCTACGCCAAAGAAACATTAGAGGCATCGTTATTTTTGATTCCAGAAATCGGTGTACTAGAAAACATATTTGATTCATTAGGAATTTGAAAGGGGCAAATACAATGTCAAAAAAAGTATTGATTGTTGATGATGCGGTATTTATGCGCATGAAATTAAAGGATATTTTAGAAAAAAACGGCTATGAAGTCGTGGGGGAAGCCCAAAATGGCCAAGAGGCTTTTGAAAAATACCAAGCAACGACACCAGACTTAGTGACCATGGATATCACGATGCCAGAAGTGGATGGCTTAGAGGCATTAAAAATGATCCGCACGTTTGATGCGCAGGCCAAAGTCGTAATGTGCAGTGCCATGGGACAACAAGGAATGGTGATGGATGCGATTCGCGCCGGTGCGGTGGACTTTATCGTGAAGCCCTTTGACACGGACCGCGTAATCACTGCCATCGACAAAGCCTTTGCCTAATGCCTAGGAGGATAGCGACATGCAGATGATTCTTTTCAAAATGGCCCAGCAGTACTATTTGATCTCGGCGGACTCGGTGGACGAGGTCATTGATGCCCCTTCCTTTACGAAGGTGCCATTAGCACCGGAGTGGGTGGAAGGGTTGATCAATCTGCGGGGGTCTGTCGTAACGGTGATTCGTTTGGCAAAATTGATTCCCATCATGGAACCAGCCTACGAAAAAAACATATTGATCATGAAGAAGCAAGAGGAGACCAAAGGGGTCCTCGTAGAAGAAGTAATTGAAGTACTTGATATCACTGAAGACGATATCCAACTGGGCAATCAAGAGACAGAACATGCCGTTGGGGTCGTGACGATCGGTGAAAAAGTAGCCAGTGTGATTCAAATCGATCACATGATTTTTTAAAAAAATGGGGGATTAGTGTGGATCAGGTATTGACGCAGCAAGAGATTGATTTATTGTTGAATGCGATGAGCAGCGGAGAGATCGATCAAGAAATTATTGAGATAGAAGACAAACAAGCCAAAGTGAAAGCCTACGATTTTCGCCGACCAACAAAGCTGTCGAAAGAATACGTCAATACCCTGCACATGATCTTCGAGGATTTCTCGAAGATGAGCAGCAGCATGCTTTCTACCCAACTGCGAACCAATGTTTCTTTGCAGTTGGCAGCTATCGAACAAGTCAGTTATGACGAATTTATCCATTCGATACCAAAATTTACTTTGTTGGGGCTCTTTCATTCTCAGCCTTTGAGCGGGATCCAGATGATCGAGATGAACCCACAACTGTGTATGATGTTGGTGGAGTTGTTGTGCGGCGGCTTGGATGTTTATCAAAACAAGCCGATCGAAATGGATTTTAGCGAGAAAAAAAGTTTTACTGATATTGAAACAGCGATCTTGGAAGAAGTAGTAGCACAATTTGTACGGGTCTACCAAAATGTTTGGAAGGACATCGTTGCCTTGGATTCAGTTTTGGATGGAATCGATACGAATCCGCAATTGATGCAAAACATGTCGCCCAACGAACCCGTCGTATTAGTGACCTTTACTATCAAAATTTTTGAAGTGAAACATTTCATCAATCTATGTATCCCCTATGTCTTTTTTGAAGGGATCATTGATAAATTAAGTTTCCGCAATTGGTTTGATAGCAATCAGCCAGTCAACCAAGACGATAGCCGCGAGTTGCAAAAAAGTTTGAATGGGGTCGGATTGAATCTAGAAGTTCTGCTGGGTCATGCTCAAATGAGTCTTTCAGAGTTTCTCCACTTAGAAGAAGGCGATGTCATCAAACTAGACAAAAAAATTACTGAACCATTAGAGACCTTCATCGATGGAAAACCTTACTTCCGAGCAAAACCTGGGAAGCAAGAGGACCATTTAGCCATTGAATTATTAGACAAGTTAGAAGAGGAGCAAGAACTATGAGTGAACGTTTATCCCAAGCAGAAATCGATGCATTGTTGAATCAAAGTGCCCCAACTCAGCCGCAAGGATTAGAAGAGCAAGTCAAAGTCGACATTATCGGCGAAGTTGGCAATATCTCCATGTCGCAAGCGGCGACGACGTTGTCTTCCATTCTTGATCGTCGGGTCAGCATCACGACTCCCCGGGTGTCTAAAATCAAATTTGGTGAGATCTTAAACGACCTCGTTGCACCAAAAGTAGCGACGACAGTTGAATTTAAAGAAGGCCTTTTAGGCAGTAATTTGATGCTGTTAGAAGTCAAGGATGCCATCGTGATCGCTGATTTAATGATGGGTGGAACCGGTGAAACCAGCAACACTCAATTTACAGAATTAGAGCTAAGTGCTGTGGCCGAAGCCATGAACCAAATGATTGGGACGGCCTCGACTTCGATGGCAACGATGATCAGCCGCAAAGTGGATATCTTACCGCCGATCGTCAAACTATGGGAGACGCCAGAAAACATTGAGTATAGCGGGATCGAGGCAGAGGAAGAGATTTATTGTATCTCATTTTCTTTGCGCGTCGAAGGTTTGATCGAAAGCAAAATCATGCAGATCTTTACGGATCCGGTGGTCAACGATATCGCCAGTGCGATGCTGTCCGATGAAGCGACTGTCGTTACTCGGGAAACACCAACACCGCAGCCAACGGCACCCGTTGCTGCACCTACGCCAGAACCAGCGGCTGCATCAAAGCCCGTAGAAGTCAGCAAACCGGCGTTTCAAACATTGACCTCCAGCGGAGTGAGCGATGGGGATAATTTGGACTTGATCCTTGATGTGCCATTGGATCTAAGTGTCGTGTTAGGCCGCAGCAAAAAAACCATTAAGGACATTTTATCTTTCAATACAGGGTCCGTCATCGAACTGGAAAAACTGACGGATGAACCGCTAGAGATTTTGTTGAACGGCAAACTGATCGCCACTGGGGAAGTCGTGGTCATCAATGAAAACTTCGGTGTGCGGATCACCAACATTCTTTCGCAAAAACAACGCATCCACAATTTGCATTAATTTGAAGAAATCGCAAAAAGTTAAACATATGGGTTTAACTTTTTTGTGATTTGACCGATAGTAGAGGGTAGAAGAATGAGAACGGAGGAGAACCTATGAAAATCGAAAGAGGTTACGCAGAATACAGCGACAAGGCCATCAAACGTGAAGCGGTCAAACAAGAAAAGCCAACTGCTGCTCAGACAGAAAAAACCGTCGATGTTCAATTGTCCGAAACAGCTCAAGCCATTCAAAAGAGTGCCAATCAAATAGCCAGTCGCAGTGAACGAGTGGCAGAATTGAAACGAGCGATCAAAGAAGGCACCTACCAAGTATCTGCCGAAACAATCGCCGATAAAATGCTGCAACAAGATGAAAAGCAGGTCGACTAGATGACAGAACGGGAATTTGAGCGTCAGCTACAGCAGTTCTTGCGGTTGCTGCAAAAAGAAAAGACCTGCTTGATCAAAAATCAAGCAGAAAAATTACCAGAACTCGTCGAGAAAAAAACCGCCTTCGTACCCGTTTTTTCCACGTATGAAGGAACTCTTTCAGTGGCGATCAAAGAACTCATCCGCCAGATCCAAGTGCAGCAAGCCGAGAATCTCCTGCTGACGGAACAAGCCATTAGTTTCCAAACTGTTTTGATGGATGCAGTCAAAGAAAATATCAAGACACCGGCAAATACGTATTCGAAATATCAAGAAAAACAAGCAGTCTCAACAGCGATCATCGATCAAAAAATGTAAGGAGTACTACTATGACAGGACTATTCGGTTCATTAGGCACCGCAACCCGGGGCATGACCGCCAATCAAGCAGCGTTGCAAACCAGCAGCCACAACATTGCAAATACCAATACAGACGGCTACTCAAGACAACGAGTCAACTTGCAAGCCGAAGCGTCTTATCATTTAGCGGGTGTCGGCAGCATCGGTATGGGGGTGAAAGTCGGCAGTGTCGAACGGATCGTCGATGATTTTGTCATTGGACAAGTACGCAATGCCAATTCTACCTATACATATTATGAACAAAAAGCAGACATATTAGGACAGCTGGAAAGTTTAATGAATGAGCCTTCCGACAACGGACTGTCCAAACAGCTGGCAACGATGTTTGATTCTTGGACCGCATTAGCCAACAATCCTGAACTGGATACGTCTAAGACCCTTGTGCTGGAAAACAGCAGTACGTTTGCCGATACCATCAACCAAATGGGCAAACAAATGACACAGCTGCAAAGCGACACGCTGGATACCATCGAAAAATCCGCGCTGGACTTCAATGAGAAGGTCAAGCAGCTGCAATCCTTGAATGAACAGATCTATGGGTTGACGACAAGTGGTGAAACACCCAATGATCTCTTAGATCGTCGGGACAGTCTGTTGAAAGATCTCTCGGGTCTAGCAGGGATCGAAACCAAGACCGATCAATATGGCCGTGGGTTTGTATCCATGAGCGGACAGACGATTTTAAGTGCGGAGGAACGCAATACCCTTAGTGTGGTGGTGGGACAAAGCGACACAGGCGCCTTGGTTTCCAAAGACGGCAACGCCTTGAATCCTGCCGAAACCATCACAGGGTCTTATCCAGCAGGAACCGTCTTGTTGACGAAAACCACCGACAATGGCGACACCGCCTATACAGAATTGCCGATCAAAGAAGGCGCGATCGGGGGCCTGCAAGCATCATCTGGTGAAATCGGCAGCCGCTTGACGGAATTGAACAACTTTACGACGACGATCGCGCAAGCCATGAACATGGTCTTTACCGGCGGCGCTTCTCGTACAAGCGGACTATTTGAGATCGGCCAAGATGATACCGGCACAGCGACGACGATTCGGGTCAGCCAAGCACTGTTAGATAACCCAAGTCTGGTGACCGGCGGAACGAGCAATGCAGCAGGAGATGGTTCAAGAGCTGCTGCAATGGCGAAACTCAGCAGTGCCAAATTGGATTTCCCGTTGTCAGAAAAGACGATCGCTTCTTTTGATTCTGAGACATTGACGTTTGCCAATGCAGCATCTGGCATGAGTGTCAGCAGCTATTTTAACAGCATCGTCACCAAAAACGGGATCTCAAAACAGCAAGCCGACAATACAGTCAGTGCCCAATTGTCGCTGCTGAATCAACTAGAATACAAAAATCAATCGGTGTCTGGGGTTTCATTAAATGAAGAAATGTCAGATGTGATTCGTTTCCAACAAGGATTTCAGGCCAATGCCCGCATATTATCGGTCGTTTCTGAAATGTTAGACACATTGATCAATCGAACAGGAGTGTAGACCATGCGTATTTCCAATTCCATCACCTACAATGATTTTTTACGAAATCTAGGAACCAACGCCTCCAAAGTCCAATCCACGTTGAATCAGCTATCGAGCTTGAAAGAAGTCAGCAAGTCCTCGGATAATCCGCTGCTGGTTTCAAAAATCATGGATCTCAATGTGTCGTTAAATCAAAACAAAACTTACAATAATACGATCAAAGACAGTATTTCTTGGACAAAAGCCCAAGATTCTGCTTTAGAAAGCGTCAGTACCTCGATGCTGCGGATTCGCTCA
Organism: Enterococcus sp. DIV0008; assembly: GCF_050542615.1. Lineage (NCBI taxonomy): Bacteria > Bacillati > Bacillota > Bacilli > Lactobacillales > Enterococcaceae > Enterococcus > Enterococcus sp. DIV0008. The sequence goes on from NZ_CP172937.1 coordinate 146,898, forward strand.
TTGGTTCAATCTTCTGCCAATGCGACAGCTGGCAGTGAGGAATTAGGGGCAAATCGTTCAGAGATCGAGCAAGAGATCGAAGGCATCGTTGAATCATTAAACACCAACTTTGATGGCCGCTATCTATTTAGCGGAACGAATACAACGACGGCGCCTTTTGAGATCGTCAAAGAAAATGACGCCATCGTCGGTATCAAATACAATGGCACCAGCGAAGACTTGCCGCGAGAAATCGCAAACGGGGTCTCGGTGGATCTGTTAGCCAGCGGTGATCGTCTGATGAACGAGACGGGTACCGCTACGGATCCCCAAAATTTAAGCACCTACTTCAATGATTTATTGTCTGCGTTGCGCAGTGATGATAAAGATGCCTTAGGGGGCGAGCTTTTAACCGCTCATGACCAGCATGCCACTAATGTGGTGAATGTACGGGCGCAGATCGGCACCCTCTACAATCGCTTGGAGGCGGCAGCTGATCGGAATGAGACGGAAAAGCTGAACTTGACCGAAACACTGTCCAACAAACAAGACGTCGATATTGCGGAAAAGTATATGGAATATCAAAATCAAATGACTGCCTACCGCTCAACATTAGCAATGGGAACAAAGATCATGCAGATGTCCATTCTAGATTATTTAAATTAACCCAAAAACTTTTGTTCTTTGCTGAGAGCAAAAGTTTTTTATTTTTTTTAGAAAAAAGGCTTAACCCTGAACGGTTTCTTCCGATAAATAGTAGCAGAGGGAAACCTTAGCGAATAAAAATTAGGAGGAACTACACATGAGAATCAATACAAACGTTTCAGCATTGAATACTTACTCACGCCTAACGGCAGCAAATGCTTCTAAAAGCAATTCTTTGTCTAAATTATCTTCAGGCTTACGCATCAACAAAGCTGGGGACGACGCAGCTGGCTTAGCAATTTCTGAAAAAATGAAAGGCCAAATCGGCGGTTTGTCACAAGCAAAAAGCAATGCACAAGATGGTATTTCATTGATCCAAACAGCAGAAGGTGCATTAAATGAAACCCACAGCATCTTAGGCCGTATGCGTGATCTTGCGGTTCAAAGTTCAAACGGTACGTTAAGTGATGACGACCGCAGTGCGATCAACAAAGAATACACTGCATTGTCTGATGAAATCGACCGTATCAGCAATACCACTGAATTCAATACAAAAAGCTTGTTAACTGGTGAAGGCGATGATGCGAAATCATTCACTTTCCAAATCGGTGCCAACGCAAACCAAACAATGAGCGTTTCAATCAACAACATGAGCTCATCTGCGTTGAAAGTAAAAGGCTTAGATTTAACACAAGCCATTGACACAAGCGATGCTAAAGCTGTTGCTGCAGCAAAAGATAAAGCAGTAGCGACTGCCTTCAAAGCAGATGCTACAACAAAATATGCAGCGGACGGCACAGTTGATGCGGCAGCTGGTAAAACAGTTGCTGAATTACAAACAGCCATCGATACAGCAGCGGATGATACAGCAAAAGCAACAGCTCAAAAAACATACGATGATGCTTTAGCAACATTTACCGCTTCTGATGAAGGCAAAGCAGCAGCGGCAACTGTCAGCGTTGAAAACAACCCAATCACAAAAATCGATGAAGCGATCAAAGCAGTTTCTGCACAACGTGCGGATCTTGGTGCGGCGCAAAACCGTCTAGAACACACAATCAACAACTTAGGTACAACGCAAGAAAACCTATCTGAAGCAAACTCACGTATCCGTGACGTTGATATGGCGCAAGAAATGATGAGCTTTACGAAGAGCAACATCCTTTCTCAAGCAGCAACTTCAATGTTGGCACAAGCAAACTCAATGCCTAACAGCGTATTGAGCTTGTTACAAGGATAATTTTTGATCAAGTGAACCACTGACACAAGGACTGCCTAGGGGAAGCGCAGTTCTTGTGTTTTACATAGCAGCACAAAAACGCTTAGAAATGAGGAAGCTCTGATGGATATTCAGCCAATGTCAGGAATACACCCGATCGAAGCCGTTGCGTCGGTCGCTAAAGCACGTCCGATCGAATCCCTAAATCAAGAGAACGCCAACCTTCAGCCGCAACACCAAGAGGGGAAACTGGCGGAGAAAAAGGAACAGACAGTGGCCACTGAACCGCCGATCCACTATTTTTCAGTAGCCGATCAGCACAAGATCGCAGCCTCCGTGGCGGAAGTGAATCAGCGACTACTTGGCAAAGATATGAAATTGGCTTATGAAGTACATGAGCGCACAGGGCGTACGATGGTGCGTTTAGTGGATATGCAGACCAACGAAGTGATCAAAGAGATCCCGCCCGCCAACATGCTAGACGTGATTGGGAAAATATGGGATGACATGGGCATCGCGGTCGATCGAAAGGGATGAAAACATGGCAAGTGTAACCAGCAGTTCAGGAATCAGTACAACGCTAGGGAGTTATTCTGGCGTGACTTCAGAAGATATTGAAAAATTATTGGCGGCAGATGCGATCAACAAGACCCGCGCTGAGAATAAAATCACGTCGCTAAAAGCACAAAAAACGGCATGGAGTGATATCAGCACTCGCTTGACTAACTTTTTGTCAAAAGTCGATGCATTACAAAAAGATGATGCTTATCAAACGAAAAAAGCGACGACCACCAATAGCAGCATCGCTTCAATTGCAGGAACAACGGAAGCTCCAGAAGGCACCTATGATCTAAAAGTCAACCAACTAGCAACAGCCACGAAGGTGACGGGGAGTCAAGTAGCTCAAAGCAGCAAAACGGCCCTAAATGTCAGTGGTCAGCTGTCATTGACCAGTTCGGAAGTCGATGAAGATGGCAAACCGATCACCGCTTCGATCGAGATCACGGCCGAAGACAGCTTAAAAGATGTGGCAGCCAAGATCAATAGCCAAAGCAAGACGACCTTCGTCGCGGCGAGCATCGTGGATAACCGTTTGATTTTAACGAACACCAAAATGGGCGACAAAAATTTCTTGATCGACGGCAATGCTGCCGAAGGGTTAGGGATCGGTTCAACTGCGACAACGACGCAAGGCCAACCGGCTATTTTTGAGCTAGACGGCATGAAGATCACTCGCGACAGCAACAGTGTGACGGATGTTATCGATGGTGTCACTCTGACGTTAGCGAAAAAAAGCGAGGAGCATGTGACGCTTTCTTTAGCCAATGATACCTCGAAAGTCGTTGATGCAGTGCAAGGATTAGTGGATCAATACAATAGCTTGATGAGTTTTATCGGCGACAATTTGACCGTGGGAGATCCTAGTAGTGAAAACAACAAGACGGGGACCTTGGTGGGAGACAGTGCATTGACTCGTCTACAGACCCAATTGCGAAATTTGATCACCATTCCAGCCGTCAGCGGCTCAAAGCTGACCGCCAATAAGCTAGGCATCTCCACCGTCGATAATGATGGTACATTGGGATTGGATACGACAAAGTTAAAAGAAGCCTTAGCGGAAGATCCCGCTGCTGTGAAGTCTTTCTTTTATGCAAGTACGAAAACTAAAGAAGCTGATGGCACTGCGAGCACGAAAGAGACTGGCTATACACTAGCCCTAAAAGAATTAGCCAACAGCTATGTCGTCAATACTTCAGCCAATAAAGGGATCATTGCCACCAAATCTGCGACCTATGACAGTACCATCAAGGATTTAAACAAGCAGATCACACGGTTTGATGATATTTTAGCAATGAAAAAAGAGCGTTACATCACAATGTTTACCAAGTTAGACTCCGTGATGATGGAGGCTGAAAATCAGCTGAGCTACCTAAGCAATCAGTTTGCCAATACGTCAAACTAGGCAGGATAGCCGATTAAAGCAGTCATTTTTCATTCGCATAAGAAACCCTCGTCAACATGAAAGGAAACAACCGATGGAGCCACACGTATCATTAGATGAACGTTTGAATCAGATTTTAACTGGTTTTGCCCAATGGCGCGGCGACAGCGAAGAAGCCAGTCGTTTGATGGCAGCCAATGCAGCGGTCATAGCAGCCATGCAAGCAGAAGCACAGAGCCATAGTCCACAAACCAGTGCATTGGCGCAACAAGTGATCCAAGCGTATCAAGCGTTCTTAGACCAGGTCAAAGCCCAGCAGCAAGAGATCAAACAAGAATTGGGGCGTTTGAACCGCAAAAACAATCTTGTCAAAACGTATTTGCAGCAAGAAGACAGTGCCGCCTTCGTCGAATTTGATTTATAGTGAGGAAAAAAAGATGAATTATCAAAAAATGCAAAACAACTATTTGCAGAACCAAGTAATGAGTGCCTCCCCCAACAAACTGATTGAAATGCTGTTGCAAGCAGCGATCAAAAATATCAAATTAGCAGTGATCGCATTGGAAAAAGAAGAGTTGAGCCAAGCTCATCAGCAATTTGTCAAGGCGCAGAATATTTTATTGGAATTACGGGTCTCTTTAGACCGTGAGCAAGGCGGCGCTATCGCTGAAGATCTCGATTCTCTGTATGGCTATATGTACGATCAGCTAGTCAGTGCCAATGTCCAAAAAGAGGCAGCCCCTGCAGAAACGGTCGTCCCACTTTTAAGCGAACTACTGGAAAGTTGGCAAACGATCACCCAATAAATTTGAGAAAAAGCAAAGAAACGACCACCTAAAACCTAGAAAAGTTTAGTAATTGGTTAAATTTTTACCATGTATCCCTTTTCACTAAGCTTTCTTTTTCCCCTCCTCGTCCCTATCTGGTACTCTTTTTATGAGCGTACCGAAAAGGTGCAAGGAGGTTTTTTTTTGAAACAAAAAATAGTACAAAAGCCGCTTTTCTGGCAAGTGGTGATTCTGATTACAATGAGTGGTGTTTTTTTATTACCGCAGATCTTAGGCCAAGGCATGATTTTGGGCTCTGATGTGGTCTTTCACTTCAATCGTTTTTATGAGACTAGCCAGCAGATCAAAGAGGGCAATTTTCAATATTTTCTTTCTATCTACGGGTTTCAGCAATCTGCTCGTATCGTCAATGCATTATATGGTCCCTTTTTTGCCTACTTCCAAGGACTGCTGGTCTTGCTGAGTCCTTCGTGGTTTTCTTACCAGCTGCTCGCTAATGGGCTGCTCTATCTGCTAGCAGGGTTTTCGATGTTTGGCTTATTAAAGAAATTACGAGTCAATGGCTGGCTGTCAGTGGGGATGAGCATCCTGTTTATGGCGACCTATTCTGTCCAGTATTGGATTGAGCGGCAGGGCTTTTCTGCTTGGGGGGCGGCTGTGCTGCCGCTGTGCCTGATTCCACTGATCGCACTAGGGGAACATAAACGGTTGCGGCCTTTTGCGGTAGGAGTTTCCGTGGCGGTCTTATTTCAAATCCATGTGTTTTCAAGCATCTTGTTAGTGCTCTTATATGTGCCCTTTTTCTTACGCGCCTTTTTTGTTGGAACTTCCGGCGAAGAAAAACGACAATTGGTGCTGCGCTTAGCAGGAGCGATCGGGATCTTCTTGCTGCTGACCGCCAATATTTGGTTAGGGATGTTGGATCTTTATACGAGTAACACGTTGATCGCGCCTTTTGTGAATCGCAACATGCAGAACAATACCATTACTGGAACCAGCAGCTATTGGTGGACGACTCCGTACCTGCTGCCCATCTTATGTGCTTTGTTCTTTTGCGGTGCGATCCGTGTCTGGCCGCGTCTATCTGGCGGCTTCAAATTAATGACAGCAGCTGCAGCGGTCTTTTTCGTTTTATCATCGAACGCTATTCCTTGGCAATGGCTAGGCAGTCTTGACAATGGTGTGATTAATTTACTTCAATTCCCTTTTCGGTTCTTTGTTCCTGCCACGATTTTGATCTTAGTCGGTTTGTGCCTGCTGGTTCCTTATTATCGGGGCAAGCCATTGGCAAATCCGCGTTGGTTCGTCCTCGTTTTAGTTTTGAGTATTGGTCAAATCCTGATCCAAAACACGGTCAAAATGCAGGACTGGCACTCCGATGAAGCGGCGGTTTCACTGCGAAACCACACCTATCTGTCGGCGGAATCTGAAGCGCAATTGAAGGAAGCCTATTTTAGTAAAGACAAGTCCTTAGCCTTAGCGCTGTATCAACGTTCTACCCCAGATTATCTGCCCCTCTATCAAGAGACCAAGAAGAACAAGTACAATTTGTACGGGGAAGAAATCATTGAAAAAAATGATACCGTGGCAAAAACCGTGGAAAACGGGAAACTTACTTTACGTTGGCAAGGTGATCAAGAGGCGTGGAAGGCGTTACCGATCATCAATTACCGCTATACTGAATTGACCCTCAATCAGCAGCCACTAACTGAGAAAGATGTCTCTTTGAGTGCTATTGGTGCCGTTTCTGTCCAACAGCAAGCAGGGGAGAATGTCTTAGTCGTTGATTACGACGCACCTTGGTTTTTCGACGGAGCTTTATGGCTGACGATCATTTCTTGGCTCGCTTTACTCATCGGCTTTATCAGCTGGAAAACAAGACAGCTGTACCGTCGTCGTAAGGTCGTACAAGCTTTATTGAAAGAATCTGAATAAAATGAATCAAAAAAGAACTTCAGCGAGAGGGCTGAAGTTCTTTTTTTGTTGATCAGCAACAGTGTACCTATTTTTTTCCGAGAGAAACAATAATCGTTGCGTGCGCAACGATTATTCCGTATAATAGATAAGACACTTTGAAGAACCAAGAAAGGCAGGAGTGCTCATGGAAGCCATTATCCGCTCAATCAATCATATTGCCCGTCTCGCCACCCTTTATCGGGAAAAAGAACTGAAAAAATTTGGTTTAGGCGGGATGCATCATACCTATATCTTAAACATTTGCCGCCAACCGGGGATCAGTCAAGAAGCCTTAGCCAAGAAGATTTTTGTGAATAAAAGCAATGTTGCCCGTCAACTAGCAATCCTAGAAGAACGAGGATTTGTCACTAGAACCAGCAGTCCCACCGACAAACGACAATTACTGGTTTATCCAACCGAAAAAGCACTCGGCGTCCAACCAGCGATCCAGCAGCTGCTTCAAAGCTGGAATGAACAAGTCGTAGCAGGTTTTTCTGCTGCCCAACAGCAGCAGTTGATCGCCGATCTGGAAATCGTCAAAGAAAATTCCCAGCGGCTTTTAGCGAAAGATGAGGCGATGGAATGAATCTTTTGACTCAATATTTAAAACCCTATATCGGCCGCATCTCCCTTGGCGTCAGTATCAAATTCTTCGGCTCCCTGATGGACTTGCTATTGCCTTGGATTTTGGCGTATATCATCGATTCTGTGATCCCCACGAAGCAGGTATCTGCGATTTTTGCTTGGGGTGGGGCGATGGTGGTCTGCTCCATCATCGCAGTCGTCACCAATATCATCGCCAATCGGATGGCCTCCAGTGTTGCTCGCGATACCACCGGCAGTATACGCCATGATTTATTTGAAAAAGTTTCCTATCTGTCGATTCCGCAAGTCGAAGAAGTCGGGATCCCTTCCTTGGTGTCTCGCTTGACGACAGACACTTACAACATCCATCAAACGGTAGGCATGATCCAACGGATGGGGATTCGTGCCCCGATTCTGTTATTAGGGGGGATCATGATCACTGCCACATTAGATCCCGTGTTGACGCTGGTCTTAGTGGGCGTCTTGCCCTTCACTTTAGTGGCGGCAGTCACGATCTCGAAACGGGGGATCCCCTTGTTTGCCTCATTACAAAAGCAAGTGGATGTGTTGGTGCGAACTGTCCGTGAAAATGTGACTGGGGCTCGGGTGATCAAGGCCTTGTCCAAAGCAGATTACGAGAAAAAGCGCTTTGACCACGTCAACCAAGACGTAGTAGCTGCGGAAACTACCGCTAATCGAACGATGGCTGCGACACCACCCCTGATGGACCTATTTTTGAATATCGGACTGACGCTAGTGATCGTCGTCAGTGCCTTTCGCGTCAATCAAGGGTTGACCCAACCAGGGGTCATCATCGCCTTTTTGACCTATTTTACGATCATTTTGAATGCCATGCTCAGCATCACGCGCATCTTTGTAATCGTGTCGAAGGGGCTGGCTTCTGCCGATCGGATCCAATCCGTCTTGCGCCTGCCGCAAAATATGCAAGTCATTGAGGCGCCTGTCAAAGAAGAGTCGGCGCATATCGTTTTTGAAAAAGTTTCCTTCACCTATCCTAATGGCACTCGGGTGCTGAAAGACATCGATTTTTCCTTGCAGCCGGGAAAAACCTTAGGGATCATCGGTGCGACTGGTAGTGGAAAATCAACGATCGTCAAACTACTGCTGCGGCTCTATGACCCAACGAAGGGTATGATCCGCATCGCTGGTCGCGACATTCGCTCCATCGATCCGACGGAGTTGCATCAGTTATTCGGTGTCGTCTTACAAAAAGACGTGCTTTTTGCGGAAACGATCGAAGAAAATATCGCTTTTGGTCGGCGGTTTTCCAAAGAACAGATCGAAGAAGCGGCGGCTCGCGCCCAAGCCAAGGAGTTTATCAATCAACTACCCAAACGCTTAGCTCATCCACTGCATGCCAAAGGCAGCAATTTAAGCGGCGGTCAAAAGCAGCGGGTCTTGTTATCGCGGGCATTGGCGGGGGATCCGGAAATTTTGATTTTGGATGATTCTGCTAGTGCGCTGGATTATCGGACCGACGCTCAGTTGCGCAAGGTCCTGAAACAGCAGTTTCAACAGACGACGACGGTCTTGATCGCGCAGCGGATCAGCTCGATCCAGCATGCCGACAAAATTTTGGTACTGGAAAACGGTCAAATGAACGGCTTTGGCAGTCACCAAGAATTATTAGCAGAAAATGCGATCTACCAAGCCATTTATCAAGGTCAGACAGGAGGTGCCGACGATGCCGAAGAAAAAAACGGAAAAACCAAAGGATAGTAAGAAAACACTACGGCGTTTGTGGGGCTATCTTTACGAGTACAAAGGTCTCCTGCTGGCAGCCGCTGTATTGATGATGGCCAGCAATATTTTCGCCTTGGTGGGCCCTTTGCTTTCAGGGTACGCCATTGATGCCATTCAACCGGGTCCCGGTAAGGTCATTTTTGACCGAGTCTTCTTTTATTGTGGGCTGATGCTGCTGTTTTATCTTGCGTCTTCCCTTCTTAGTTATCTGATTTCGCTCATGATGATTCGCTTGAGTCAGCGGGTGGTGGCAGCGATGCGTAAGGCGATTTTTGATAAAATCTCCGAACTGCCGGTGGGGTATTTTGACCGAGTCGCCACTGGGGATATCATCAGCCGCATCAGTTATGATGTCGATACCATCAATACGTCATTGGCCAGCGATGCCATTCAAGTTCTCAGCAGTCTTGTGACGATCATTGGTTCGTTTGTGATGATGGTTTTGATTTCGCCGCTGCTGGTGCTGATTTTTGTCGTAACGGTTCCCGCTTCGATCTTTTTGACCCGCTTTTTGATGAGCAAATTTCAACCATTGTTTCGCCGTCGTTCCCGCAAATTAGGCGAACTGAACGGTTTTGTGGAAGAGATTATTTCTGGTCAGCAAACGATCAAGCTGTATAACCAAGAAGAAGCGATCATCAGCCGTTTTGACGAAAAAAACCAAGAAGCGGTGGATGCCTATTACAATGCCGAGTACTACGGTAGTATGACTGGTCCTTCCATCAACTTTATCAACAATCTGTCCTTGTCCTTGATCAGTATGTTTGGCGCCTTGCTGTTTTTGTTCGGTCATCTGACACTCGGGAACGTTTCTTCTTTTGTCTTATACTCCAGAAAATTCTCAGGACCAATCAATGAGTTAGCCAATATCTTCAGCGATTTGCAATCGGCGTTGGCGGCGGCAGAACGGATCTTCCGTTTGCTGGATGAAGAACCGGAAGTTTCTGATGTTCCTGGAGCCTACGAATACCACGAGGTGTCTGGTGATGTCGCCTTTGACCATGTGACCTTCGGCTATCAAGCACAGCAGCCCATCATCAAAGACCTTTCGCTGGAAGTGCCGGCTGGCAGCTTGGTCGCGATCGTCGGACCGACCGGAGCCGGGAAAACCACCATTGTGAACCTCTTGATGCGGTTTTATGACCCTGACCAAGGAGCGATTCGGTTAGACGGCAAAAATATCCGCCAAGCGACACGCCGCAGCTTACGGCAAAGCTATGCAATGGTGCTGCAAGATACCTGGTTGTTCACGGGAACGGTTTTCGACAATTTGGCCTACGGCAAGGCGAATGCGACGTTGGCAGAAGTCCAAGCTGCTGCACAAGCCGCCCATATCCATGACTTTATTATGAGCCTGCCAAAAGGCTATGATACTTTGATTTCTGAAGACGGAACCGGTATTTCACAAGGACAAAAACAACTGTTGACGATTGCACGAGCGATGCTGTTGGATGCCGATCTATTGATTCTTGATGAAGCCACATCGAATGTCGATACGCAAACAGAGCTGCTGATCCAAGCAGCGATGACCAAACTGATGAAAGGCAAAACCTCCTTTGTGATCGCCCATCGCTTGTCCACGATTCGACATGCCGACACGATCCTCGTGGTGGAACAGGGCAATATCGTAGAGCAAGGGACCCACGAAGAGTTAGTAGCTAAAGAGGGGCGTTATGCCGCACTCTATCAGGCACAATTTGACGCATGATCCATAGCTAGCCTGCATCCTTGCAAGGAGAACGCCACTGCTTGCAAGGATGTTTTTTGCGTGCCATCGGCTTTCTTGGCATAGGTACAAAATCTTCTTATGACAAATCAGGCAATTATCGGTATACTTAAGAAAGGGGTATCATCAAACAGAAAGAAGGGAAACAATTGGATCATAAACAACTAAAAGAATTCCCCAATGATTTTTTATGGGGTTCAGCATCAGCAGCCTATCAAGTAGAAGGCGCATGGCAAGAAGACGGCAAAGGCGCTTCGGTTTGGGACGATTTTGTCCGCATTCCAGGAAAAACCTTTAAAGCAACGAACGGAGATGTCGCAGTCGACCATTACCACCGCTTCAAAGAAGATGTTGCCTTGATGAAAGAACAAGGATTGAAAACCTATCGTTTTTCTATTGCTTGGACACGGATTTTTCCAGAAGGACGAGGAGAAGTCAATCAAGCAGGGTTAGACTTTTATTTAGCATTGATCGATGAACTGATAAAAGCAGGGATCGAACCGATGGTGACCTTGTACCATTGGGATCTGCCACGAGCTTTGCAAGAAGAATACGGTGGCTGGGAATCTCGCAAAATCATTGAAGATTTCACCAACTATGCGGCCGTATTGTTTGAAGCCTTTCGCGGCAAAGTCCACTATTGGGTCAGCTTGAATGAACAAAATATCTTTACTTCTTTAGGCTATCTTTTAGCTGCCCATCCACCAGGAGTGACCGATCCTAAACGGATGTATGAAGTCAATCATATCGCTAACTTGGCGAATGCTTCGGTGATCAACAAGTTCCATGAGATGAAAATCCCAGGGAAAATCGGACCAAGTTTCGCCTACTCACCAAACTACCCAATCAACAGCGACCCGAAAAATATTTTGGCAGCTGAAAACGCGGAAGACTTGATGGCGCATTATTGGTTAGACGTCTATCTATGGGGCGAATACCCGATTGCTGCAATGAATTACTTGAAAGAGCAAGGGATCGCGCCAACGATCGAACCAGGAGATATGGACTTGCTGCGTTCAGCAAAACCAGATTTCTTAGGGATCAACTATTACCAAACAGCAACAAATGCCTACAATCCATTAGATGGTGTCGGTGCGGGGAAAATGAACACCACTGGGAAAAAAGGCAGCTCCGAAGAAACCGGGACACCAGGAATGTTCAAAAAAGCCGAAAATCCATTTGTGGAACGGACGAATTGGGATTGGGAGATCGATCCTCAAGGGCTGCGAATCGCTTTACGACGAATCACTAGCCGTTATCGGGTGCCTGTGATCATTACAGAAAACGGACTTGGTGAATACGACAAACTAACCGACGATCATCAAATCCATGACCAATACCGCATCGATTATTTAGCAGGGCATGTCCATGCCATCAAAGAAGCGATCAGCGACGGCGCGGAAGTTCTTGGCTATTGCACCTGGTCCTTCACTGATTTGCTAAGCTGGTTGAACGGCTACCAAAAACGCTATGGCTTTGTCTATGTCGACCAAGATGAAACGCAAGAAGGATCTTTGGCACGCTACAAGAAAGACAGCTTCTACTGGTACCAAGAGCTGATCAAAACCAACGGGCAAGAGTGCTAGCCTCCTAAAACCAATACCTGAATAAGCGAAACGACCCCTGCAACGGCAGTGATCGTTTCTTAGAAAAAAGTACGTTCCACCTGTAGCGACCGCCCAAAGGTAGACCAAAAGTCTCGCGTTTTGGGCCGCTTCAAAGGAGAACGTCCTTTTTTTGAGTATTATCGTTGACAAGTGTAAACGATAATTGTAAAGTAGAAGAAGATTACAACCGTAAACATAAAAGGTTAATGGGTTTGCATAGCAAGCAAGGAGGAAGGAAACAATGATCGAAAAGAATTATGGGGTAAAAGGGATGACCTGTGCGTCTTGTTCCCAGACCGTCGAAAAAACAGTCAGCAAGCTGGTGGGGGTCGACCAAGCAGCGGTCAATTTGGCTACTGAAAAATTACATATTCGTTATGATGAGCAGCAGCTCACCGAAGAAACACTCGCTGCGGCCATCAAAGCAGCGGGCTATCAACTGATCGGCTCTCAAAGACAAGAGACCTTTGCCATCTCGGGCATGACCTGTGCGTCTTGTGCCCAAACAGTAGAAAAAGCTGTCCAAAAATTAGCGGGTGTGGAGCAAGCCTCCGTCAATCTGGCGACAGAAAAACTGACGGTCAGCTATCAACAAGATCAAGTGACCGCCGCGAAGATCGCAGCTGCCGTGAAAGAGGCGGGCTATGATGCACAGCTGCCGACCGCTTCTGCCGACAAGGTGGATTCAAAACAGGCAGAGATTCGTGCTTTATGGCAACGGTTTTGGCTTTCAGCGCTCTTTACGATCCCCTTGTTCTATTTGACGATGGGGGAAATGATCGGTTTGCCGATCCCTGGCTTTTTAGATCCGATGGCCTATCCAGTCAATTTCGTTACCACTCAATTGCTTTTGGTCTTACCGGTGATGGTCCTCGGTCGCGCCTTTTACATTGCTGGTTTCAAAGCGCTTTGGAAAGGCCATCCCAACATGGATTCCCTCGTCGCATTGGGAACCAGTGCTGCCTTCTTTTATAGTATTTATGGGACCGTGATGGTCTACCTGGGCACGACCCACTATGCGATGCACTTGTACTATGAAACGGCCGCCGTTATTTTGGCATTAGTAACCTTAGGAAAATACCTTGAGTCGGTCTCGAAGGGCAAAACCTCCGAAGCCATCAAGAAGTTGTTGGATCTCGCACCGAAAAAAGCCCGCGTGCTTCGCGGCAGCGGGCATCAAGTCGAAGAAGTCGAAGTGGGTATTGAAGAAGTCGCAGCTGGCGATATCTTAGTCGTACGACCTGGTGAGAAGATTCCTGTGGATGGGATCGTTACCCAAGGCCGCTCTGCCATCGATGAATCAATGATCACCGGAGAAAGCTTACCTATCGAAAAACAAGTCGGTGATCGGGTGATCGGCGCCAGTATCAACAAAAATGGCTCGTTTCAATACGAAGCCACCAATGTGGGAGAAGATTCAACGTTAGCGCAAATCATTCAGTTAGTAGAAAATGCCCAAGGCTCCAAAGCGCCAATTGCTCGCATGGCTGACAAAGTTTCGGGTGTGTTTGTCCCGATCGTCATGGTCTTGGCGGTTTTTGCAGGACTTGCCTGGTTTTTCTTAGGACAAGAAACCTGGATCTTCTCATTGACCATTACGATCTCTGTATTAGTGATTGCTTGTCCGTGTGCCTTAGGATTAGCGACACCGACCGCCATCATGGTGGGTGCGGGCAAAGGGGCAGAAAATGGCGTCTTGATCAAAAGCGGCGATGCGTTAGAAACAGCTAGAAACGTGACGACGATCGTCTTTGATAAAACCGGCACGATCACAGAAGGCAAACCAGTCGTAACCGATCTCCTGCCTACTGGCAATCACACGCCAACGGAATTGTTGCAGCTGGCGGCTTCTGTTGAAAAAGGCTCAGAACATCCATTAGGCGAAGCCATTGTGATCGAAGCCTGCACGCAAGCCCTCGCCCTACAAGAAGTTGACGGGTTTGAAGCGATTCCAGGTCATGGGATTCAAGGAACGATCGCTGGCAGTCCAGTCCTATTAGGCAACCAGAAATGGTTGGAAAAACAAAACGTTGCCATCGATAGCATGATTGAGCAAGCCCAACAATTGGCTCACGAAGGGAAAACACCGATGTATGTTGCCAAAGACGGCGAAGCGATCGGGATCATCGCTGTGGCAGATACTATCAAAGAAAGCAGTCGAAAAGCTATTGAACGGTTGCATCAAATGGGCTTGTACGTAGCAATGATCACGGGGGACAATGCCCGAACGGCCCAAGCCATCGCCAAACAAGTCGGTATCGATGAAGTGATCAGTGACGTCTTGCCAGAAGATAAAGCCGCCAAAGTAGCTGGCCTGCAAGCCAAAGGCCAAAAGGTTGCGATGGTAGGTGACGGGATCAATGATGCGCCCGCGTTAGCCCAAGCGGATGTAGGGATCGCGATCGGCTCTGGTACCGATGTCGCCATCGAATCGGCAGACATCGTACTGATGCGCAGCGATCTAATGGACGTCCCATCCGCGATCGAGTTAAGTCGGGCAACCATCAAAAACATCAAAGAAAATCTTTTCTGGGCTTTTGCTTATAACGTCTTAGGCATCCCTGTTGCAATGGGTGTGCTGCATCTTTTCGGCGGCCCCTTGCTCAATCCAATGATCGCTGGGGCGGCCATGAGCTTCAGCTCGGTATCCGTTTTATTAAATGCCTTGCGGCTGAAACGATTCCAACCCTCAGCGAAAAAATAACCGAAGTAACGAATGAAACAACAAAAAGACCTGCCCACGGTTTTCTTCCATCAGAAACCGTGGGTAGGTCTTTTTAGTGCTGGACATCTAAATAAGAGTAGGCCCGCACATCATAACGGTTGCGACTACGGGAAAATTCAATGGGTGAGCCATTTTTCTGATAGACGATCTGTTCGATCTCTAAGACCGGATCATCGGCTTTACAGTCCAAATACTGTTGATCGTACGCGGTACTTTTATCAGCGGCGATGGTGCGGTAAGCGCCAGCAAACTGGACCCCTAGTTCCTCTTTGACATAACGGTAGATAGAACTTTCTAAATGGCCACGAGTTAAATTGGGCACCAAATGGACGGGCATATAGGTATATTCTAAAATAAACGGTTGGTCTTCAAGAATCCGCAAGCGGACAATACTATAGATCGGCTGTTCTTCCGTCAACATCAACTTTTCTTGGATCGTTTGGTCAGGAAATTCGACTTGAAAATCGATGACCTGACTGACTAGCTTGCGGCCAGCTTTGCCCATTTCCGTTGACAAGCCTTCATAGACCGTTAAAGCAGTGGTGTCTTTTTTTAAGAATGGGTGGTTCAATATTTTTGTTCCAGCGCCCCGCTGAGAATAAACCAGTCCTTCCATGGCTAAAATACCGATGGCTTTTTTGATGGTCATCCGGCTGACTCCGAATTCCTCGACCAAATCAGTTTGGTTCGGTAGTAAGCTGTCAGGCGGATACGTTTTGTTTTTGATACGTGTGCGTAAAATATTGGCAATTTCTTGGTATTTTGGCATCTGATCACCTCGCAAGAAGTATAGCTGAAAAAAGCGGTTTCGACAATCAAACCTTGGTTTTTTTATAAAAAGAACGGCTGACTGAAAAAATTCAGCCAGCCGTTGCGCTTAATCGATCGATGGTTCTGCTTGACGATCTAAAACACGTAAGAATGGATACCAGATCAAGCCGACGATCACCACGTCAATGACTTGCAGTAAACCACCTAACCAAGAGTTGGTTGCTAAGACACCACTGAAGACCACTGGAACGGTCCAAGGAACAGAAACACCAGTTGGTGCAGGAACAAGTCCAGCCGCCATCACTAAGTAGTTGAAGGTCGTTACCACAAGAGGTGCCACGACCCAAGGAATCAGGATCGTCGCATTCAAGACGATCGGCATACCGAAGATTGCTGGTTCGTTAACGTTAAAGATCCCTGGTGCTAAAGCCAAACGACCCACATCGCGGTATTGTTTTTTCTTCAATACAAAAGCCATCAAGATAACAACGGCTAACGTCATACCAGAACCGCCTAATCCAACAGTAAAGGTTTCCATAAATGGTTTTGTGACGATATGCGGCAGTGCATCCCCATTTTGATACGCTTCTAAGTTGTCTAACATCAATGTATTCCAAATCGGGTCCATCACAGAGTTGACGATGATTTGACCATGTAGACCGAAGAACCAAAGGAATTGGACAAAGAACAAAGCCAATAGAGTTGCTGGCAAGCTGCTGCCTAGTCCAGTCAATGGTTTTTGGATCAATTCATAAACCAAGTCATGCAAGTTGGCATTGAAGACACCCGTCATGATGGCATTGATCACTAAAAATACCGTTAAGGTGATAATTGCTGGAATCAAAGCGGCAAAAGATTTAGAAACTGCTGGTGGCACCCCATCAGGCATTTTGATCTGCCAGCCGCGTTTTGTGATGCGGCAATAGATTTCAGCTGCTAAAAATGCTGCGATCATCCCGATAAACATCCCTTTTGCGCCAAGACGATCAAGAGACAGCACGCCGGAGATCGTTTCGCCAGATTCAGTAGTCATAAAGAAAGGAGTTAAGATCAAAAAGCTGGCAAACGAAACGGCGCCGCCAAAAATCCCTTCCACATCATATGATTTTGATAAATAATAGCCGATACCGAAAGTAACGAAAACAGTCATGATACTCATTGTTGCATTTTGCCCATTGCCAAACAGTGTTCCTAATGTCCCTTTAGTGGCATCACTGAAGAAGGGCAGGTTGTTTAAAACGACCACGATCGATCCAAACATAGTGATTGGGAACGAAAGCATAAACGCGTCCCGCAAGACGGTCAGGTAGCGATTTTGTCCTAAGGCATTCGCCAAGGGCAAAATCTTTTCAGATAACTTGTCCATAAAACCATTCATTATTAGTTCACTCCTTAAATTTCTTTTTGCAATCGATTACATTGATAATGTATCATGTTTTATTTTAAATGTCTATACATTTATTTTAAAAAAGATTGATTTTTGTAACTGCTTCCTTTATGATTAGGGCAGCAAAGAAAAAATGAGGAGTGAATGAAGATGGATTATCAATTTCCAGCAGGCTTTTGGTGGGGGTCAGCCGCTAGTGGCCCACAAACAGAAGGTGTATTTGAAGGCGATGGCAAAGGGGCAAGCATCTGGGATTACTGGTATCAGCAGGAACCAGAGAAATTTTTCAATGGGGTAGGTCCTGAAAAAACCTCGCAAGTCTACACACGCTATCAAGAAGATATTCAACTCATGAAAGAAACCGGCCATACGACGTTTCGGACGTCGATCCAATGGAGTCGTCTCTTCCCGCAAGGCAAAGGAGAAGTCAATCAAAAAGCCGTTGATTTTTACAATGCCTACATTGATGAGCTGATCGCCAACGGGATCGAACCTTTCATGAATTTATACCACTTCGATATGCCAATGGCGCTGCAAGAAAAAGGCGGCTGGTTGAACCGAGAGACCGTGGATGCCTATGTCGCGTTTGCGCAAACCTGCTTTACGTTATTTGGTGATCGTGTCAAGAAATGGTTCACTCATAATGAACCGATCGTCCCTGTTGAAGGCGGCTATCTTTACCAATTCCATTATCCGAATGAGATCAACATGAAACATGCAGTCCAAGTTGGGTTCCACGAAACGTTGGCGAGTGCTAAAGCCATCAAAGTTTACCATGAGATGAACCTTGGTGGGGAGATCGGCATTATTTTGAATTTGACGCCAAGCTATCCAAGAGATGAGAACGATCCAGAGGATGTCAAAGCAGCGCAAATCGCAGATGCCTTCTTTAATCGCTCTTTCTTAGACCCTGCGGTCAAAGGGACGTTCCCAGAAGAATTAGTGACCATCGTCAAGGAATTAGATATGGTACCAGCGATGGAAGCTGATGATTTACAAACAATTCGCGAAAATACGATCGACTTGTTGGGGATCAATTATTATCAACCTCGTCGTATCATGAAGAAAGAATCACCGATCGATCAAGCGAAAAGTCCAATGCCTGATGATTACTTTGATAACTATGATATGCCGAACAAAAAAATGAACCCGTATCGTGGATGGGAAATCTATGAAAAAGGGATCTATGATATTTTGACGAACACGCGAGAAAACTATGGCAATATCAAGTGCTACATTTCTGAAAATGGCATGGGTGTCGAAGGAGAAGAACGTTTCGTCAATGCTGATGGCGTGATCGAAGATGATTACCGCATCGAATTTGTCTCTGACCACTTGAAGTATGTCCACCAAGCGATCCAAGAAGGAACCAATTGTGTTGGCTACCATATGTGGACCTGCATGGACAACTGGTCATGGACCAATGCTTACAAGAACCGTTACGGATTTATCTCCGTTGACTTAGCAAATGATGCTAAACGAACGGTGAAAAAATCAGGTCGTTGGTTTAAAGAAGTTTCAGATAATAACGGCTTTTAATAACAATGAAAAAAGCAATGCTGTAGGAATCAGCATTGCTTTTTTTGTGTAAAATCGCGGATTTTTCTGTCTAATTTCAAAGGGGGGATTCTATTAAAAAACCACCTGTTTTTGCAAATGATAAGCTGGGTTAAATAAAAGAACAGTTTTGATAAAGAAAAGACTAGACATGGAAACGTTCTCGTGGTATTCTTTAGTAGAAATCGGTTTCATTATTTTGTTTAGGGTTTGAAAGGAGAAAAAACAATGGATAAATTTATTGGATTTATGGAGAAGCACTTTATTCCGATCGCTTCTAAAATAGGCTCTCAAAGACATCTAGTGGCCATTCGTGACGGATTTATCGTAACGATGCCGTTGATGATCTTAGGCTCTTTTGGGGTATTGATCAACAACTTACCAATTCCTGCCTATATTGATTTTATGAATGGCATTTTTGGTGAAGGGACATGGCAAGCCTTTGGGAACAACTTGTCAGCAGGTACTTTTTCAATACTTGGTCTGTTAATCGCTTTCACAGTAGCGTATAATTTAGCTAAAAGCTACAATCAAGACGCATTAGGTGCTGGGGCGATCTCAGTTGCAAGTTTCTTCGCATTAGGTGCAATGGCGACAGGCCCAGATGGTTTGTTAACAGCTGCCGGACTTGGTTCTCAAGGATTATTTTTAGCATTAATCGTATCGATCATTTCTACTGAGATCTTCCGTCGTCTAGCTGGCAACCCACGCTTAGTCATCAACATGCCTGATGGTGTACCACCAGCAGTATCACGTTCATTTGCTGCGTTATTCCCAGCAATGATCACCGTATCGATCTTTGCTTTGTTTACAGCAATTTTCCAAGCATTTGGTGTGACAAGTATCGTATTGTCCTTCTATGAATTGGTGCAACAACCATTCATGGGCTTGGCAAACTCTTACCCAGCTGCTTTGCTATTAGGTTTTATCTCTGCATTCTTATGGTTCTTTGGTTTGCATGGTGCCAACATCATCGACCCGTTCATGCAAACGATCAATGTGCCAGCGATCGAAGCAAACGCACGAGCATTAGAAGCAGGCACAGATTTGCCTTATATCGTCAACAAACCATTCTTTGATTCTTTCGTGAACATCGGCGGAACAGGCGCGACACTAGGTCTTCTGATTGCGATCTTTTTAGTTGCTCGTCATCATAAAGCGTATATGACTGTCGCAAAACTATCCGTTGCACCAGGTGTGTTCATGATCAATGAACCAGTGATGTTTGGGTTACCCGTTGTCTTGAACCCAATCTTGTTCATCCCATATGTGTTGACACCACTTGTTTTAGTAACGACTGCTTATTTTGCAACTGCAACCGGCTTAGTTCCTGCAAGTACCGTCATCGCACCATGGACGACGCCACCAATCATCGGCGGTATTTTGTCGACACAAAGTATTGCTGGCGGAATCTTGGCAGCTGTTAACTTGATCTTATCGGTCGTTATCTACTTGCCATTCGTGAAAATGGCGCAAATTCAAGAAACACGCCGTTTAAAAAATGCGTAATGTCTGATCGAGTCGATTAGAAACAAGCGCCAAACGTAATAGACCTTATCCGGCCGCGATCAGAGTGCAATACCCCTTATCACACTGCTTCATTGGAAGGTGTAGTGGTGTGATGACACTCTTTTCGTTTGGCCGGTTCTTTTCTCGTTTTTCAAGTAATACAACACACGTTTTGGAGGTGGCAAAATGCCCAAATATATGGAGATCGCAGATGTTCTGCGTAAAAGAATCAAGGACGGGACTTATCCGAAAGACAGTCTTTTACCTTATCAAACAGAGTTAGTGGAAGAGTTTGGCGTCAGCCGAATGACGATTAAAAATGCGGTGAATATCCTGATTATGGAAGGCTTGCTGCTGACAAAGCGCGGCTTAGGGACCAAAGTTTTGAATCATTCCTTTTGGGGCAAAGATACCTCATCGGTGACAGAATACAAAGGCCTGAGCTATCAAATGAAACAAGAAAAACGGACGTTGACTAGCCAAGTCATCACCTTTGAAGTCTGTTTTCCTACAACAAGAATTCAAGAGATGCTTCAGATCACTGCTGAACAACCAATCTACCATGTGATCCGTTTGCGGATCTTAGAAGGTAATCCATACATACTTGAGCATTCCTATATGCCATTGGATCTGGTCAGCGGTTTGACGAAAGAGATCTTGGAAGAATCCGTCTATGACTATCTGTTGCAAGATTTAGGCTATAAATTTGCTGGTGCTTATCGGACCTTTCAGGCCGCCAAAAGTGATGAATACGATCAAACCTATTTAGCGTGCCAAGTAGATGATCCAGTATTGGAATTAGAACAGATCATCTATTTAGAATCGGGACGGCCAGTGGACTATTCCTGCAGCCGCAATCGGTATGATGTTCGTGGCTATTCCATGTTAGACATGAAGCCTGATCTGTTACAGCACCGCAAAAAGTAACGGCTTACAAAATGGTTCTTCAACGAAAAACGCTTCATAGCTACTGTTGGCTATGGAGCGTTTTTGTTTTGACTTAAGAAGTGGGTTGGTTTTGATCGCCTAGTTTGGCTAAGATAGTTTCCGCAACGGCTTTGGGAATACCAGCTTGCTGGATCTCTTCCACGGAAGCTGCTTGGATGTTTTTTAACGACTTGAAGGTTTTCATCAGCTGTTGCTTGCGTTTTGGTCCTAAGCCAGGAATTTCATCCAGTTTGGAAGAAAAGCTATTTTTGCTACGCAGTTGGCGATGGAAGGTGATCGCAAAACGATGGACCTCATCTTGGATCCGTTGCAGCAAAAAGAATTCTACAGAATTGCGTTCCAGCTGAATTGGATCTAAAAATTCTCCGAAAATCAACTCGCTGGTTTTGTGTTTGTTGTTCTTCACTAACCCGGCAACGGGAATATCTAAACCTAGCTGGTTATGCAGCACTTCTTGGGCAGCACCGACTTGGGCTTTCCCGCCATCGATGATGATCAGATCAGGAAAAGGCAGGTTTTCTTTTAGGACACGAGAGTATCGGCGGTAGATGACTTCTTGCATAGAGCCATAATCATCGCCGCCTTGTGCAGTACGAATCTTATATTTCCGATAATCATCTTTAAACGGCTTCCCGTCGACAAAAACCACCATTGCAGAAACCGGATCGGTCCCCATGATGTGGGAGTTATCGAAGGCTTCGATCCGATAAGGTGTCGCGATCCCCATGGCTTCGCCTAGACGATCCACTGCACCGATCGTCCGTTCTTCAGTACGCTCGATCAACGCAAATTTTTGTGCCAAGGCGATGCGGGCATTTTTATTGGCCAAATCGACTAATTTCTTTTTGTCGCCTCGTTGGGGCTGCAGGACTTTGGTTTCCAGCAGCGCTTCTAATGGGGCAGCATCGACATTTTGCGGAACAAAGACTTCTTTGGGAATGAAGTGTTCATTCTTTTGGTAAAACTGGCCGACGAAGGTCAAGAAATCCTCATCCGCTTCATTGTAGAAAGGAAACAAAGAGACTTCTCGTTCGATCAGCTTTCCTTGACGGATAAAGAAGACTTGGACACACATCCAGCCTTTGTCGACACTGTAGCCAAAGACATCACGGTCCATTAGATCGGTCAGGGTCATTTTTTGTCGCGTCATGACGGTATCGATCGCTTGGATCTGATCCCGCAGCTCAGCCGCTCGCTCAAACTCTAACGTTTCAATGGCTTCGCCCATCTTCTCTTTCAGATCTTTCAAAATATCGACATGACCGCCATGGAAAAAGTGTTTGACTTGATCCACGATCTTCTGATAATCCTTAGGGTCTACATTGTTGACATAAGGACAGACACATTGACCCAAATGATAATAAAGACAAGGCCGCTTTTGAGAAGGACCGCATTTTCGCAAAGGAAAGAGGCGATCCAGCACCCGTTTGGTTTCGTTGGCTGCTCGTGCATCAGGATAAGGGCCAAAATATAAAGCCCCGTCTTTTGAAACTTTACGAGTGATGATCAGACGCGGATAGCGCTCTTTAGTCACTTTAATAAAAGGATACGACTTGTCGTCCTTTAACATGATATTGTATTTTGGTTTATTTTTTTGAATCAAATTGATTTCCAGCAGCAAGGCTTCCGTATTTGATTCGGTAACGACGTACTCAAAATCATTGATTTCTTGAACGAGCCGTTCGGTTTTCGTATCGTGGCTGCCTGTAAAATACGAACGGACACGATTTTTTAAAATTTTGGCTTTCCCAACATAGATGATTTTGTTATTTTTATCTTTCATTAAATAACAACCAGGTTGATCAGGAAGCAGCGCTAATTTGTTCTTGATTTGTTCGTTCATTTCAAGATCCTTTCTTACTGGTTTGCTTCACGAACTGCAAAAGTAGTCAAAGGGTGGTCTAAGCTCTCCTCAAAAAGGGGAACATTAGAGCCCATAGCCAGTACTCTTCATTTTAGCACAAATTTCTTAAGAAACAATCAAACGGACCAGATCGGCAGCGAGGAAGCGTAATCGTAAGAAAAGGTTAAGAAATCCCACGAGGCGGTGGTTCTCTCCCTTAAAAACAAGTGGATTTATTTGCTTTCTGCTTGCAAGGAATCCTCTTGCGACCACTCCTGAATGAAGGTCCGCAATCCCTCAATGGCTGGTTCTGTGACTACTTTGCGCTGGATTAAGTAAAATTGGCGCTCAAAGTTTTTATCCAGCAGTTGATAGCCAATGCCGTGGGCGGCTCGCTTGGAAAGGATCGAACAGCCGAAGCCTTGTTTCAGCAAAGCGACGATCAATTCATTGCTGGCGATCTCAATGATCGGTCCTTGAATATTCTGTTCCTCCAGATAGCGTTTAGTGTAATAGTAGACACCAGAACTCGCTTCACGGACGAGCCAAGGACCGGCTTGGGGATCACCGGCTAAGACGAGCTGATCTTTCAAAATCGGGAAACGTAAAATACTTGGTGCAGATAAGGGTTTTTCAATGATCCCTAGATCTAGTTGATGTTGTTCAAGCGCTGTTAAGACTTCAGCGGAGTTCATCATCGATACCCGAAAACGCACCGTGGGAAAGGCGTTGTATAAAGCAATCATCAAGTCAGGCATCAAGGCCATCGCATAGGTATGAGAGATGCCTAGGACACAGTGGCTTTGATGCTGTGTGTTGGTATGGATCTCGCTGGCGATCGTCGACCACTCATCCAATAAATTCAGTGCCTTTTCGTAAAGGTACTCTGCTTGGGGCGTGGCGATCACGTTTTTGCGACCATTGCGTAAAAAAAGCGGTGTATCCAGGTCTTGTTCCAACTGCTTGATTTGAGCAGAAACCGTGGGCTGCGAAATAAACAGCAGTTCGGCAGCTTTCGAAAAATTTTTCGTTTCATAGACCATCTTAAAGGTCTCCAGTAATTTTAACATTGCAATCCCTTCCATTAGAAAATTCAATCATAACTATTATACCAATAAATCCTACTGATCGGTCAATCTGTGTATAATGGATGTTATATGAAAGGATGAAAGCAATGAAGCAACGACAAACAGCTTTGATACTTCCCGGTTTGTTCCTGTCCTTTTCGGTAGCCGTCATCGCCCGAATCATGGCTTTGGCTGTGCCAAAATTAGGGGGAGCAACCCTTGCTATTTTATTAGGAATCATTTTAGGAAATACACTGTTCAAGCAAGAACGCTATCAAGTCGGGACGAAGGTTGCGGAAAGTCGGCTCTTGGAATATTCGGTGGTTTTGCTGGGCTTTACCGTCACTTTCCAGACCATCAGTGAAATGGGCCTTCGGGGCTTTCTCTTTATTTTGCTGATGATGAGCTTGGTCATTACCGCTGCTTATTTGATAGGGAAAAAAATGGGCTTTAATCAAAAGATGAGCCTGATGATGGCAGGCGGCAACGCTGTCTGCGGGTCCTCTGCGATTGCGGCGATCGCACCAGCCATTGATGCCGATGATGAAGAAAAAGGGCAGATCATCACCTTGGTCAATCTTTTAGGAACGGTGATGATGCTGACGCTGCCGTTTTTAGGCTTGGCCTTATACGGCGATGATCTGTTGCAAAAAAGCGCCTTACTTGGTGGCACGCTGCAATCCGTCGGGCAAGTCGTGGCAGGGGCTAGTTTGATTGATGCCGACACCGTCAAATACGCGATGCTCTTTAAAATCGCGCGCATCATCATGTTGGCAGGCGTCGTCATTGTTTTTGAACGAATGACGACAAAGCCCCCCACCAAAACCAAAGGAAAAGGCAAACTACGGCTGCCGATCCCTTGGTATGTGTTGGGCTTCTTGACCATCTGTATCTTGAACAGCTTCTTGCCGCTGCCTAGCTGGTTGAATGAGGGGGCTCATTTTATCAGTACGTGGTTTGAAACGACGGCGTTGGCAGCCATCGGTTTGCGGCTGGATTTCCGCAAGTTTTTAAAAGAAGGCCCGCGCTTTTTATTCTATGGTCTTTCCGTTGGCGCCGTCCAAACCGTGGGTGCTGTTGCATTGATTTGGTTGCTGCGGCTCTAATTCACAAGAGGCACGACCCATAAAGCACGTTTGAAGTGCACGATTGTTTAACGAAAAAAGCCACGACGGTTGATCGAAGGGCACGCTTTGCTGTTTCTGTTGGAAGAGGCAGCAAGGCGTGACTTTTCAGATCAACTGTCGGGCTTTTTTTAGCGGCAAAGAAGGTTAGACGGGTACTTGGATGACTTGAACACCTTGTTGCTCAATCAAATCGATGACTTTGGGATCAGAATAATGATCGGTGATCAGCAGATCGATAGCCGCAATTGCGCCAATCGTAAAATTGGATTGCTTACCGATTTTGCGATAATCCGCGATAACGATCAACTTGCCAGAATTTTCGATGATTTTCGCATTGACTTTGGCTTCGTGGATTACTGAAGTGGAAATGCCGGTCTGTAAATCTAACCCACTACAGCCAATGATCGTAACATCAGAACGAACGTGAGAAAATGACTCCACGGCGATGTCTCCTGACAATGCCGCTTTAGGGTAACGTATTTCGCCGCCACTTAAAACAATCGTTGATTTTGGATGGTGTTCCATTTGGATCACACTCGTGTTGTTTGTCAGCAAACTGATTCGTTTGTCTGTGAGATGGCGCAACGTTTGAGCCGCACTGGTACTCGTATTGACGAAAAGGGTATCGCCATCTTTTACTTGGCGAGCCGCTTCTTTGGCCAGTCGATCTTTGATGTACTCGATCGAGTCGGTGGGATGCGCTTCATCTTCATAAGCTTCACAGTATTCGATTTTTCCGTGGGTTTGTTTGATCTGACCCATCTCACTGAGGACAGTACAGTCTCTGCGGATCGTCATCTCTGATACTCCCAACTGATGACTGAGGGTCCTCACATCAGAAAGACCAGATGCTTTTATCAAATCGATCAATTGTTTTCTTCTTTGCCTCACTTCTTCATTGGAACGTTTCACGATACTTCCTCCTCACATGCGCTTTTTTCTATTATTGTCTTCTATCATTTGTCCAGCTTGCAATTATCCTGTGCAGCAAAATCACGTGTCTCTTTCTCACGAATTCGCGGGAAAATCGCACAGCTGTCGTTTAGAAACTGCCATTTTTTTATCGTTTCTGCTTTCGAACTCATTTTAACATATCACAGAAACATTACCATATATATTAAATAATCACATTTATTTCTCGGTAAATTAACATATAATAAGATAAATTAACATAAAACTTGATTGAAAGCGTTTTTCTATATGTTAGAATCAAGGTGTAAATAAGCAAGGGAGGAACAAAGATGGTACACGTAAATGATGTTTCGAAAGAGAGTTGGCTGTTAAATACGTTTCCAGAATGGGGAACCTATTTAAACGAGGAGATCGAAAGTGAACTTGTGAAAGAAGGCACAGTTTCCATGTGGTGGCTAGGCTGTACGGGTATTTGGTTAAAGAGTGCGGAAGGAACCAACATTTTATGCGACCTTTGGTGCGGCACTGGCAAGCGCAGCCATGGGAATGGGCAAATGAAAAAAGGCCATCAAATGATGCGGATGAGTGGTGTACAGGAAATGCAGCCTAACTTACGGACGCAGCCCTTTGTGATCGATCCATTTGAAATCAAAGGAGTGGATGCGTTAGTGGTGACCCATATTCATTCCGATCATTTAGACATCAATACCGCAGCTGCAGTCCATCAAAATTGTCCAGAAGCAAAATTCGTCGGTCCCCATGAAGTCGTTGCAACTTGGTTGAAATGGGGAATACCAGAAGAAAAAACCATCGTGGTCAAACCAGGGGATGAAGTGACCATTGGGCAGGTGAAAATCGTCGCTTTAGAAGCATTCGATCGAACCGCTCTGATTACTTGTGAAGATCCGGATACTAGCTTGAAAGGAAAAATGCCACAGGACATGGATCGTATCGCAGTCAATTACTTGTTTGAGACTTCCGGTGGGGCGATTTATCACGCTGGAGATTCTCATTATTCGAATGTATTTGCCAAGCATGGAAATCAGTACAAGATCGATGTTTGCTTAGGTGCATATGGCGAAAACCCGCGGGGCATCACCGACAAGGTTACTTCAGTCGATATGTTGCGGATGGCAGAATCCCTCAATGCCAAAGTAGTGATACCTGTACACTATGATATCTGGTCCAATTTTATGGCTGATCCAAAGGAGATCACTGAGATTTGGAAGTTTAAAAAAGATCGTTTGAACTATGAGTTTAAACCGTACATTTGGCAAGTTGGCGGCAAATTTACCTACCCAACGAATAAAGATGATCTTGAATTTAATTTCTATCGAGGTTTCAAAGATGTATTTTCGGTCGATAATGATACGCCATTCCCTTCTTTTTTATAAAAGAAGGGGGGATGCTGCAAAAGCCAAATTTGAAAGGAGCAAAGGTAATGCTGCGTTATTTTTATGAAAATGAGTTGGTTGCGATCAATCATGAACAGCCCGAAGATTGGGAAGCCGCTATCTGGGCGAGTGGCGAAGGATTAAAGCAAAAGGCGTTGATCACGGATCAGTACATTGAAGATGTCATTCGGGATGTTCATCAATACGGTCCTTATATTGTGATCATTCCCAAAGTAGCCATGCCCCATTCTTCAGCAGAAAGTAAAGGCGTCTTAGGAACGGGGATCGGATTGACGATTTTTCCAGCCCCCGTTTCATTTCAAGATGATGACCCCGACAAAGAGGCGCAGTTGTTCTTTATGCTCGCTGCCAAAAACGCTGAAGCACATATGAACAATATCGCTAGTTTATCCGAGATGCTAATGGAAGATGGGCTGGTGGAAGATTTACTAGGTGTAAAAACGATGGCAGATTTTGAAGCGGTGATGGAGAAATATGACCAAAAAGAAAGCAGGGATTAGATGGAAATGGTAGGAGATTTCTTATTGAGATGCTGGGATTACTTTGCTCAGAATATTTTGATGCAGCCAGCTTTTTTGATCGGTTTTATTGTACTGATCGGTTACTTACTATTGAAACGGCCGTTTGTTGAATGTGTCGCAGGTTTCTTAAAAGCCACCGTTGGTTACTTGATTTTGACGATTGGCTCTGGTGGATTGGTCAATAATTTCCGTCCGATCCTGGTGGGGCTTAAGGAGCGTTTTGAATTAGATGCGATGGTCACTGACCCGTATTTTGGTCAAAATGCGATCACCGCCGGCATTGAAGAACGATTTGGACGCACCTTTGGTGACACGATGCTCTTATTATTAATTGCCTTTGTTTTTAATATCTTACTCGTTCGCTTTAAAAAATATACGAAGCTGCGGGCCGTCTTCACTACTGGAAATGTGCAAGTACAGCAAGCCGCAACGGCCTTTTGGCTGCTGCTATTCTGTTTTCCAGACTTGGGTCGAATCGAAGTCTTACTTGTCATGGGCTTGATCTTAGGCTGCTATTGGGCGGTTGGGTCCAATTTGACCGTTGGCATCTGTCAAGATTTAACGGAAGGTGCTGGTTTTGCGATTGCCCATCAACAAATGTTTGGTGTTTACTTCTTTGCACGACTTGCGGAACGGTTCAAAAAGAACAAATCCAACCGGAAATTAGAAGATGTCGAACTGCCGGGTTTTTTATCGGTCTTCAATGAAAACATGGTATCGACTTCGATTTTGATGCTCTTTTTCTTCGGTATCATTTTAGTAACGCTTGGACAAGATTATTTAATAACAGCAGGATTTATGGCAGAAGGACAAAGTTTCTTATTTTATATTTTACAAACATCACTAATGTTTGCCGTCTATTTAGCAATTCTTCAATTAGGTGTTCGCACCTTCGTTTCTGAATTGACCGAGTCATTCCAAGGAATCTCGAATACGATTTTACCAGGTGCTGTTCCAGGGATCGATATCGCCGCAACCTTTGCCTTTGGTTCACCAAATGCTGTGACGGTGGGCTTTTTATTCGGTGCACTAGGACAATTCTTAATGATTGCTTTACTGATTTTGTTCCGTTCACCAACGATCGTGATTGCCGGGTTTATCCCACTGTTCTTTGATAATGCTGCGATCGCTGTTTTTGCCAACAACCGTGGGGGCATCAAGGCGGCTTGTCTTTTCCCATTCTTATCAGGCATTATTCAGATCGGTGGTTCGGCATTGATCGCTACTTGGGTAGGATTGTCTCAATATGGCGGCTATCTTGGGATGTTCGACTGGGCGACCGTCTGGCCATTCTTTACAGTATTGATGAAATTCTTAGGCATCATTGGTGTGGTTCTTGTAGTGGTGATCTTATTAGTGATTCCACAGTTGCAGTACCGCAGAGATCCAGAAGGGTATTTCTTGATCGTAGATGATTATGATGCGTATGTAGAAAAACAAAAATAATGAATTCTTAGGAGGAAAAGAAGATGAGAGTATTGGTATCTTGTGCAAATGGATCAGGAACAAGTTTGATGATGATGCGGAGTGTCGAAAAAGCTTTGAAGTCAGAAGGGATTACGATCACCTCTATTCATCATTGCGCGATTTCTGAAGGCAAAAGCACCGCCAAGAATTACGATGTGGTCTTTACGCCAATGAACTTTGTCAATATGTTCGATAAAGCCAAAGAAAAGGGCGTAACAGTGATCGGGGTCAGAAATGTGATGTCCCCCAAAGAAATTATTGAGCGGGTCAGAGAAGCGGGTCTTTCAAAGGAGTAGTCAGCGTAACAGGATGTGGCAAAACAAAAAGGTTGGTCAAACAAAAGAGAGGGGAATTTCATGAGTATACCAAAACTGCAGATCGCTTGCGATCACTCCGATTTAGCTAGTGCACTGGCTGATATCAAAAAAGTCGGCGATGTGGTGGATATTATTGAAGCAGGGACTATTTTATTGTTGCAAGAAGGAGCACAGGTTTTACGCTGTTTCCGAGCAATGTATCCGGAGAAGTTGATCGTAGCAGACACAAAATGTGCCGATGCCGGTGGGACGGTCGCCAAAAACTGCCAGCAAGCTGGCGCGGATTATATGACCGTGATTTGTGCAGCAACGATCCCAACAATGAAGGCAGCGGCAAAAGAAATTGCTGAGATCCAAGTAGAATTATACGGTGACTGGACCTACCAGCAAGCACAGCAGTGGCTAGATGCCGGCATCTCACAAGCTATCTATCATCAAAGTCGTGACGCACTGTTAGCTGGTGAAACATGGGGAGAAAAAGATTTAACGAAAGTCCGTAAATTGATCGATATGGGGTTTCGAGTGTCAGTCACGGGAGGATTGAGCGTCGAGACGTTGGCTCTGTTTGCTGGCATTGATGTGTATACCTTTATCACAGGACGAGGCATCACTGCCGCTGATGATCCGCAACAAGCAGCAGTTGATTTCAAGCAAGAGATTTTACGGATTTGGGGGTAGTTTTCTATGAGTTTGATCGGTCTATATGAAAAAGCAACACCCAAAGCCCTTTCTTGGCCGGAACGATTGCAGTTTGTCAAAGACCGAGGTTTCGACTTCATTGAAATGTCCATCGATGAATCCGATGAGCGCTTGGCACGCTTAGAGTGGGACCAAGAGCAACGCAAAGAGATCGTCGAGGCAATCTATGCCTCGGGGATCAAAATCTTGTCTTTATGTCTCAGTGGACATCGGCGGTTTCCCTTCGGTTCGATCGATGAAAAAAAGCGCAAGCACGCGATGCATCTGATGGAAAAAGCCATCGACTTGGCTTCAGATTTGGGTATTCGCTGCATCCAATTAGCCGGATACGATGTGTATTATGAGGAAAAAAGTCTTTGTAGCCGAGAATGGTTCATTGCCAATCTAAAAGAAGCCGTCGCCAGGGCGTCTGAAAAGGGGGTCGTTTTGTCACTAGAGATCATGGATGATCCGTTTCTAAATTCTATCTCAAAGTATTTACGGATCAAGGAGCAGATCCCTTCGCCCTATCTACAAGTCTATCCAGATGTCGGGAACCTATCGGCCTGGCCAGAAAATGATGTCGGTTATGAATTAGAAAAAGGCATTTGCGAGATAACCCAGATTCATTTGAAAGATACATTGGCGGTTTCAGATAAGTTTCAAGGAAAGTTTAAAGAAGTACCATTTGGTACTGGGTGTGTTGATTTTGATGGCTGCTTACGCACGCTGAAGCGGTTAAATTATAACGGTTCTTTTGTCATCGAGATGTGGAGTGAGACGAGCGCTGACCCGATTGGGGAGATCGAACAAGCCAAAGCATTTTTATTACCAAAACTAAAGGAGGTCGGATACCTTGATCAATCAGCTTCAATTGATGAAAGAGCGAGTCTATCAAGCCAATAAGAGACTGCCTGAGGAAGGACTAGTAAAGCTGACTTGGGGAAATGTCAGTGAGATTGATCGAGATTTAGGGATCATCGTCATTAAACCCAGCGGTGTTGATTATCAGACGATGACGGTTGATTCAATGGTGGTTTGCGACTTAGCGGGAACACCGAAAGAGGCGAAGACGTTGAAGCCTTCCTCGGATATCAAAACCCATGCGCTATTGTACAAGCACTTCGAAGGCGTCAAGGCGATCGTTCATACGCATTCGACAAATGCGGTAAAATGGGCGCAAGCACAGCGAGACATTCCTGCATATGGAACGACGCATGCGGATACTTTTTATGGTAGTGTCCCTTGTACACGACCGTTACGGGCCTCTGAGGTAACGGCAGACTATGAAAAAGAAACCGGCAAAGTCATTGTCGAGACGTTTGAAAAGCGGGGATTAGATCCGCTTGCATGCCCAGCTGTCCTCACAGCGGGACACGGTCCTTTTACTTGGGGGCAATCTGCGGAACAAGCGGTCAGCACTAGTATTGTTTTAGAAGAGGTTGCAGAAATGGCATTAGGTACCGAAGCTTTGACCTTGGATCGAACACCGATCGCTGATTACTTGCTAGATAAACATTATTTCCGCAAGCATGGCGAACATGCTTATTATGGACAAGGATAACGGAAAAGCAGCTATTCCTAGCGATCAAGGAACGGCTGCTTTTCTATTCGTTTTCTTCAGCGAGTGTTTTCACATAAAAGCGATCCATCGTGGTATGCTGTGCTGCCAATAGTGGCTGGCACAATGCGCGATAGCCGGCTTTTTGATAGACATGCAAGGCAGCTTCTAAAGAATGATGGGATTCTAAATAGAGTTGCCGATAGCCTAGTTCAAAAGCTTTGGCCTCGATTTTCGCCAGCAGGGGATAGCTGAGACGCTGCCCTTTGGCGGCATCACTGAGATAAAATTTTTGCAGCTCGGCGATTTGCCCTTCTGAATCATAAGCGGCAAGACCACCGCCACCTAAAAGGGTACCCGATTCATCGGTGACGACAAAATAATGGCGGCTAGCAGGATCTGCTGCATAAAATTCACTTAAGTGGTCTAACTCGGGATCAAAATAGGCAGTTCCTGGAACCGCCAACTGGTGGTCGGTCAAGCTTTTGCGAATGATAGCAGCTAATGGGGCATCATCTTGAGATTGGATCGGACGAAATATCGGCTTCATGCAGTTCCTCCTTAACGTAAAAGTAAATGAATAGCTATAGTGTACCACAGCATCGAGGTAGTGTTTAGTGATGATAAGAAAAGCCATCCTCGCAATGGCGCACCTCATTCTAGAATAAGAAAACCGCCCCTCGTTGCCAGGCTCCTAATGTAAAAAGGAGGATGGCGCAACGAGGGGCGGTTTTTGTGTTAGTCATGGAAGCAGTAATTAGAGCGTTTCACCATTAGAGGCGATCACTTGCTGGTACCACGCAAAGGAATCTTTTTTCAAACGATTCAAGGTTCCTTTGCCGGTATTGTCTTTGTCGACATAGATCATGCCATAGCGTTTCTCCATTTCGCCGCTGCCGAAGCTGACGATATCAATGATCCCCCAAGGCGTATAACCTAATAGCGGTACACCATCTTCAACCACCGCTTTTTCCATCTGTTCGATATGCTCTTTCAGGTAAGTGATGCGGTAGTCATCATGGACTTGCTGTTCATCGGTTAATTGATCGTAAGCACCAAAGCCATTTTCTACGATAAATAGCGGCAAGTCATAGCGTTGATAGATCGTATTTAACACATAGCGCAACCCGACTGGATCGATAGGCCAGCCCCAATCAGAAGCACTAATATAAGGATTCCTCACGATTTTTGCTCCCGGGATATCCTCAGTTGGTGTGCCAGCCACTTCATCAAGGGTTGAGATCGTTCCTGACATGTAATAGCTGAACCCAATATAATCAACGGTTCCCCCTTTTAATAGCGCTTGTTCCTCGGGCGTGATCTCAATCGTGATGCCTTTTTTTGCCCAATATTTTTGCACATAGGTTGGGATCTTGCCTCGTACGTGGACGTCGCTGTAAAAATAGCGCCGTTCATTGGCTTTGACGGATGCCATCAAATCAGCTGGCGCACAAGAGTAGGGGTAGACCGGGACATAGGCCATCATACAGCCAATCTGAAACTCTGGATTGATTTTTTTGCCTTCGATCACGGCTGCCGCACTGGCAATCAACTCATTGACGCCCGCTTGAAAGACGAGTGCTTCTTTTTGACTGTCATCCTCGATGATCATGGCAGAATTGGTCCAAACGTGCAGCGGCTCTTGCCCATCTGCTTGATTATTGATCTCATTGAAAGTCATCCAATACGTCACTTTGTCACGATACCGTTGAAAAACAGTCTTAGCGAATTTGACAAAGAGGGGAATCACTTCTTTGTTAGCAAACCCACCAAATTCTTCATAGAGGGCGTAGGGCATTTCAAAGTGGGACAAAGTGATCACGGGTTCGATGCCATTTGCCTGCAATTCGTCGAAAAGATCATCGTAGTATTGGAGACCGGCTTCATTTGGTTCTTCTTCTGTTCCCGTTGGATAGATCCGGCTCCAAGAAATCGATGTCCGTAGACATTTCAAGCCCAGTTCTTTGAATAACTGGATATCTTCTTTGTAACGGTGATAAAAGTCAATGGCTTCATGGTTCGGGTAATATTCCCCTTCAATGACGCCTTTGGTGATTTTACGGGGAATACCGTTGCCGCCGGCCGTCATGACATCGGCGGTACTCATTCCACGACCAGCAACATTCCAAGCGCCTTCCGCTTGATGGGCAGCGATCGCGCCGCCCCATAAAAAATCTTTTGGCATTTTTGCGGACATAAATTTCATTCCTCCTCGACTCATTCGTTTGCTTATAATTCTACTTTCTGGGAACGGTTAGAGGCGATCACGAAAGGCAAATAGATCAAGACCGAAATCGCAAGACAAACGACACCGACAACCGCAGCGATCGCATTTCCTCCAGTTCCTAAAAAGAGATTAATGATTCCTGGGGTCGTCCATGGTACCCCAATCGCTGGGGTCGGCATGATCGGCCAGATAACGGTGACAAAATAACCCACCAAAATATTGACCATTGGCGTCAAAATAAACGGAATGATCATGATTGGATTCAAGACAATCGGCAGACCGAAGATCATCGGTTCATTGATTTGGAAAATCCCTGGAACTAAGGACATCTTAGCGATCTCACGTTGTTCTGGACGTTTTGAAGCGATGAAGATCGCAATGATCAAGCCCAATGTCATACCAGTTCCGCCCATATTTGCGAACATATCATTTAAAACGCCCCAAGTTTCTTTGTAAGGAACGTCCCACAAGGAGCCGCCCTGGTTGATAAAGTCTAGGTTAGCTAGGTCCTGTTCGGTAAAAATCGCTGAACGAACCGCATTCAAAGTATTTGGTCCATGGATCCCGATCGCAAACAACGTGGTTTGCAAGAACGCCAAGATCAAGACACCGACGACATTGCCCCCCAGATCCCGCAATGGACTTTGGATCCCATTGTAAATCAGTTCATTGATGCCTTCTGGTGCGATCATCAAAACTAAGAAATTGATCAAAGCAGTGACTGCCACGATGATCACGATCGGAATCATGCCAGAAAAGGAACGGGAAACAGCTGGTGGTACCATTTCAGGCATTTTGATCTGCAATCGTTTGACCTTGAAAAGCTTCGGTAAGAATTCACCGACCAAACAAGCCACGATCATAGCTACGAACAACCCTTGGGCGCCTAAATATTGTGTAGAGATCACATTGACATCATCTACTGCAAAGGAGGTCGGGTATAAGATCATAAAGGCAGCGACACTTGTCAAACCAACTAGCGTAGCATCTGCTTGAAAATGTTTAGCTAAAAGTTGGGCAACAAGAAACGCAATGAATAAACTCATGATGTTGATGGTCCCGTTCGCCACGGAAGCTAGGACTTGCTGAGCACTTTCCAGATTAGGGAAAAGCCGATTCAGTTGAAATAATTGCACGATGAAACTTTCATTGGAAAATAAAATATTGTTGACCAAAATAACGAGAGAAGAAGCGATGGTCAGTGGGAAAATCAGCATGAACGCATCCCGGATCGCTGCTACGTGGCGTTGATTGTTCAACTTTGTTGCGATTGGTACCAACGAGCGGTCTAACAGGTCATTGAATTTTTGCATAATAATAACACCTTTCATTAATTGATGCCATCATTATAGCGAATGAAAGCGGCTGAAAGTAAGCGGATACGGATTCCGTACATATCTCTCAAGAAATGAAAAAAATTCCGCAGCCGGAACACAGTGTTACAAAAAAGATGGTTCAGTAAACTGAACCATCAAGGGTTGGAACGATAATCTTGCAAATAGCCGATCAGTGTTTCTAAAATCGCTACTGAAGGCAATTGACTAGTCAAATCAAGAAAGATGTCTTTGCGTTCCTCTTTGATCGCATACTCGATCGAATAATCGCACAGGCGTGCCAACGTACTTTCCCGATTGGGGGTAATGCAATATTTTTGCACGATTGCCTGATTCTCTAAGCCAGTAATGACTTCGATCAGTTCTTTGGTTTCACCAGAGACACTCAGAAAAACCAAAACATTTTTTTGATCTTTTCGCAAAAAGCTTTTGATTGGGTAGGTCAGCTCATCAATGCTGATACTAAAGTAACCGAGACTGGCTAGCTTGCGGGCAACGTATTGCGCGATCGCACCGGATGCCCCCATCCCCATAAATAAGATCA
Source organism: Enterococcus sp. DIV0008 (assembly GCF_050542615.1). NCBI lineage: Bacteria > Bacillati > Bacillota > Bacilli > Lactobacillales > Enterococcaceae > Enterococcus > Enterococcus sp. DIV0008. Next base: position 183,019 of record NZ_CP172937.1, read on the forward strand.
AATCGGCATCCCGCATCGCTTCGGCAAGTTTTCGTATTTGGTATTCCGCATCAGGGTGGAAGATCTGCATATTCAAGCCTTTGATGCGCGCTTCTAAACCTAAGTGTTCAGGATGCGCGTCAAAATGGGCTTTTTCTAAATGATTTTTGATATAGAAGCGAAATTCTGGAAACGACTGAAAGCCGACTTTTTGAATAAAACGAAAGACCGAAGTCGAAGAGACATGAGCATCATCGGCAATGTCGCGCACACGCATATATGGGATCTTTTCTAAGTGATTGACGATAAAACGGTAGATTTCTTGTTCTACCGCAGAGAGCTTGTTCAAGTTTAATTGTTCAAAAAGCGCCATGCTGGTTCCTCGCTGTCCTAGATAATCAATTTACACCAGTATAGCATATCCGAACTTTTAACGGTGCAGCTGTTGGTGGATCTGATAGACTGCGCCGATCAAGCCAGCATCGTTTTTCAGTTTCGCTGGACGAACAGGTGCGATGGTTTGTCCGCGCAAATAATTGATCGCTTCATGCCGTGTTTCCGTGATCGTCAAGCGAGCCTGCAGGCGTTCCCAGAAATAAGGATTGGCACTGATGCCGCCGCCGATCAACACCAATTCTGGGTCAAAACAGCTAATCAAATTGATCAGCCCTACAGACAAATCCGTTAGAAATTGGTCCGTCAGCTTCAGCGCCAACGCTTCGCCTTGCTGCGCGCGGTCAAAAATTTCTTTGGCGTCTTGGGTGGGTTCAAAGCCAGGAACTGCTGCGCCAGCTAAATTGTAGAGGCGAATCAAGCCGCCCACGACGGCAGTTTTTTTATTGATGGAACTTTCCTCGATATTGCCTTCTTCTGGCAGCTGATCGATCACCATCCAGCCAAATTCACCAGCCATGCCATGAGCACCTCGGTAGACTTGGTTATTGATCACGATCCCACCGCCTACACCAGTGCCTAGGACAAGACACAAATAGTTGGCAGCCTCTTGCGCATTGCCGATCCATTTTTCAGCAATCGCTGCTGCATTGGCATCATTTTCCACCGCCACAGGCAATCCTGTACGCGCTTCCAAGACTGCTTTAAAATTTTCACCATATAACGATTTGATAGCGCCTGCCGTTAACATAAACCCGTCTTTTTGAACGATCCCTGGGGCACTGATCCCAATGCCATCAATCGTGTGGCGGCTCTGGGCATCTTCGATAATCGTGAGTAGATCCTGATAAAACTGAGCTGGCTCATAACTTGTGGGGATCGCTGATTTTTCAAGGATCACGCCGGTTTCATCTAAAACCCCATATTTAATACTTGTTCCGCCAATATCAAATCCTACGTACATTCTTCTTCCTCACCTTCTAAAACATTGTTGCCTTAAGTGTACCATCTGGCAGGAGGAATTTTTTTCTTTTTTCAGCTATTTTTTGCCTGCCGTTTCCGCTGCATCCAAATAAAACAAAATGTCACTTTTGCCTTCCTGATTGGTGCCTTTGTATACCTCCGTATCCAGGCCTCCGATGTGAAAGCCTGCCCGCAAGTAGAACAGACAGGCAGAAGGATTGTTGTCCTGCGCTTGCGTGTAGATGCCGCGATAGCCCTTGGCAAGGGCCGCTTTCAGTGCCTGTTGGATCAGCAGTTGACCGACTCCTTGCTGGCGGTAGTCTGTGTTGACTTTTAAGTCATAGAGGTACAGATACTTGAAAAAAGCGTCTTGAACGATTGCTAAGCCGATGCATTTTCCATCATCATAAGCACCGATAAACAGACTGTTTCGGCTCATTTCATCATAGCAATAATTTTCATCTGGGAAACGCATCGTCTGAATGTCTTCAGGTGCAAATTTACAGATTGTGTACTGCCAGTTGCCCTCATTATAAGTCGGCAGCATTTTCCCCCATAAGGAGAAGGGTTCGTTTTTCAAGCGAATGTCAGCTTGGTGTTCTTGATCGATCAGTTTGATTTCTAGCATGAGGCACCTCGGTTTTCTATAGTTTCAATCATGAGTATTTAAAAGTAAGTTGTTGCAGTTTAGTTTACTACAAAGAATGAAAAATCACGATACTTATTAAGCAGTCTGGTCTTCCTGTGAGAAGGGACGTTTTTGTAGGAGTAACTTAGTTGTTTGTCTATACATTTTAGGTGGAAAAGCAAAAAATATTCCATTGATACCTTAGTTATAATGACCGACGGAAAAATACGCCTTAAGTTTGATTATATTTATCGTTTGTTTTTTTATACTGAAGGTAGATAGAAAAAACGGAGGACAATCACTTGAAGAAAGCAATTAGTATGATCCTGCTCGTGTTAACGATCGGGACCGTCACATTGGTTACATGGTCTTATTTTACGAAAGATGATTCCGGCGAACTGGTTCAGCTGGTGGATCGTTTCAATCCTTTCGTACCGGAGAAAAAGGTTTATGTCAAAACATCAGACGAATACGGCGTGCCGCAAGAACACGACGCCTATGAATATACGCAAGAAGGAATCAATGAAGATGGACAAAAAATAAAAATCACGTTTTGGGCACCACAAAAATTAAAAGAAAATGCCTACCTAGAGCTTGATGCAAAAGGTAAACATGTGGAGTCGTATCAAGAGGTGACTGAGCAGGATCTCCCTGACGCTATCAAAGACAAGTTGCTTACGACCCATTGATCATAGAGCCTGCTTGAAAAAACGGACAGAAAGTCATTCCCACAAGTCGGGAGATGGCTTTTTTTAGTGCCTTCGCCTAAAGAAAAGCTCGCCAATATTTGATTTAGGTGAAAAAGATTAGAGGAAGATAGAATTTTCAGAAAAAATAGATAATTTTTTCAATTCTTAGTTGCAATAGAAGAAACGTCTGGTATTCTCTATGAGGTAGTTAAAAAAAATCATTCATATAATTAAAAATAATTACGGTGGGAGAAGCACCATGTATGAAGGATCAACGGTTTTCGAGGAGGAACGTATGACAGAAAAAAATCAATTAAAAAAACAGATGAAAACCAGACACATCACTATGTTGGCGCTAGGTGGTGCAATCGGTGCCGGCCTATTCAAAGGCAGTGGGGAAGCGATCCAGTTAGCGGGGCCTGCGGTCTTGCTGGCGTTTATTTTTTGCGGGCTGATCTTATTTGTCGTCATGACAGGCCTGGGTCAGTTGGTTTTATCTGACCAAAAACAACATGGCCTTTCGGGCTTAGTCCAGCCGTATCTTGGCGTGCATACAGCTGATTTCATTGATTGGATCTACTGGTCGATGTGGATGATCAACATCATCGCCGAAGCAGTTGCCGCCGCAAGCTTTTTGCAGTTGTGGTTTCCCAATATTCCAGCTTGGATCTTTGTTTTGATTTTGGCACTACTTACGACTATCATCAATTTGTTTTCGGTTCGCTTGTTTGCAGAAACGGAATATTGGCTTTCCTGGGCCAAAATCAGTGTGGTGATTGCGTTGATCTTGGTGGGTCTCTATCTGGTTGCCACGCAAGTCTTTGATTTGGGCTTTTTCCCGACGATGAGACAAATGACAGACTATGGCGGTTTTGCCCCTCATGGTCTCAAAGGATTTATCAATTCTTTATTGGTCGTAATCTATTCTTATGGCGGTTCTGAGTTAGTAGCCATCACGATCAGTGAAGCAGAAAATCCCAAAAAAGCGATCCCTCAAGCAATCAAAGGAGTAATGACTCGGATTGCCGCTTTTTACATCATTCCCTTGTTTCTTTTACTGATCATTTATCCGTGGAATCAATTAGCCGATCCAAATGTCAGTCCTTTTGTGATGGTGTTTCAAAAAATCCATGTGCCTTTTGCTTCCGACATCGTTAATTTAGTGATCATTTTGGCTTTGTTTTCCTCCATCAATTCTGGGGTCTATGCTTCTTCAAGAACGTTGTTTTTCCGGTTAAGCAACAATGGCCAGAAAAAAAGCCGCTTCACGATGCTGAATAAAAACAGCGTGCCTCAACGAGCGATCATGTTTTGTAGCGGCACCTTATATCTTGGGGTCGTTCTTTCTTACTTTTTAGGCGACAAACTCTTCAATTATCTGGCAGGCTCCCTGTCGTATACTGTATTACTGATTTGGTTGTTGATCAGTGTGGCGGCGTTTGTTTTGGTACGCAAGCAGAAGAAAATGGGCTATACGATTTTTTTGGGTGGGGCGATCCTTGCGTTGCTTTTGCTGTTTGCCGGTATCTTGATCACTAACCCATTAGCGGTTACAGGTTTCACCGCATTGCTGTATACGATCATTTTTCTTAGTTTTTATTGGAACCAGCGAAAAATAGGGGACACTAGTGGAAAAGGTTGAAGAAACCTCTCTTAAGGCATAAACTGAGGGAGAAGGAACAGCCCGCTTGGCTATTTTTTCGCTTCTCAGGAACATGGCTAAAAATAAGTGTAGGAGAAAACGATAATGGTTAATTTTTGGACATTGATTTTCGGTACCCTCAGCTGGGTCGTGGTGGAAAGTCTGCTTTACAATCCGATGCATAAGTGGGGCAAGTTTTGGGCGAAAGAATCAGGAATGGCAGAGAAGAGGAACGGTCAGCAGATGACGACCGGAGACATGCTCTTTACCTTTGGCGGAACGATCGTTGGTGGGATTCTCTTATCGGCAGCGACCTATCAAGTCGTCTATTGGTTTGCCACATTCGATCATGATGGCTGGCTGATGACCTCCTTGCAAGTCGCTTGCTTATTATGGCTAGGGGTGTATGGGGTCGCCACCTTCGTGATGGCTGTTTACTCGGGACAGTCCCGTAAATTAGTTGGGCTGCACCTTGTGAATGGGTTTCTAGGAGTGATCGTTTTAGGGCTTGTTGTCGGACTAATTGGACAATAGGCAGCGATCATATCCCAGCGAGAACGTTCAAAGATCTCAACGAATCAATCCTAAAGAAAGCCGACCTTGTCTCAACAAGGTTGGTTTTTTTGCGCGATAAATTAATTTCATTATAAAAAAAAGCTATAAAAGCAAATTGTTTATGCTATACTGAAAATAACTCAATTTGACAGGAAACACAAACCCACGGGTTTGCGAAAAATCATGAAAGAAGGAAACTGAGGCACAACGAGGAGGGGGAAATGAAAGTGAAAAGCAAGTTAGGTAGAGGAATATTTGCTACCGTTTGTTTAGCGGCGTTATTTTTTTTGGCAAGCTGCAGCCGCTCAGGGGTTGACTCTGCAGCTGCGAATCAAGTATTGACCAATAGCAACAGTCATCAACAATATGCTTTGTATCTATTTGAAGATGGAAAGATCACTGTCAATAAAACGCTGACTTTTTTTACCAATCCGAATCAATCACCTGCGGATATCGCGGAGGAACAAGAAGAACAGTTAGCGCAGATCAATGAACATCTGCAAGCAGAGTTCCCCAAAAGTAAAGAATTGACTGCGGCAGACATTGGTCCTATGCACACTTTTGAAGTGACAAATGCCCAAGTGATCATTGATCAAGAGAAAAAGGAAGTGCGCATGACTGGTGATGATTTTGAGAAAGTATTCAAAATGGCGGACAACAATGACAAGCGTTTGATCGATGACGAACAAAACGAGTACGAGTTTTCTTACGATGAGAAATAGCAAGTGATAGAAAAGCGGCTGTCTCCGACGAGACAACCGCTTCAGACTGTAGACAAACCTTAGACAAAAATGAGGTTTGTTTTTTTTCGTTGCAAAATATTAGTGACTATTACGGAAAACATTTTGCGCAAGGAGTAAGTCCGCGACTTTGCGCTTCTGCTAAAGTGGCAGGCGTGTAGGTACCGTTGCCGCATTTTCTCGTATGATATTTCGAACCTGTTGGTGTAACGAGGACCGACGTTTGGGCTTGATTGCTAGCAGCGGCTGGCTGACTTTGTTCTGGCACAGCGGCGGCTGCCTGCCGTTCTTCCTCCGCCTTGGCTTGAGCGGCTGCTTGTTCGTTGGCAGCGACTGTTTGCGCCACTGTTTTTGTTCGAGTAGCTAATTCCTCATCGGGGGTCTTGAGACGAGCGACAGCATCTTCTGCACGAGCAAGGGTATCTTTTGTCGGCTCCGCCTCTGCCGCTTCCACCGCTTGGACAGCTTCTGCAACGAGTGCTTCTGCTTCTTTCTCAGAAATCTTAGTTTCTACAGTGGATAACCGACCTTCAAACGTTTCCTTGTTCAAAACCGCTTGTGCGACCAATTCTTTTGCCTGATCGAAATCACTGCGTTCAAGAGAAGCTTCAGCGGCATCGAGGGCTTTGCTGATGGCAAGGTGTTCTTCAACTACAGCTAGCCGAGTAGCGAGATCTTCGTAGGTTTTACTTAAAGCATGAATCAGCGTCACGGCTTCGTCGTAATTCTTTTGGTTTGGCTGGGATTCGGCAAGAGCCAGTGCCGTCTCAGCTTTTTCCAGTGCTGCTTGTTCTTGTCTTTCAGCTTGCAAACTCGCTAGAAATGCGCGAGAAGGTTTGACGGTGACGACTTCTTCTTTGGTGCTTCCACCCATGGAGGCTTGGAGAGAAAATTCCTGTTCCTCTTCATCTTGAAGTTGCACGGTGTAAGAAAATGTTTCGTCCGCCAGCGAAACCTCCACCCCGTTGATCGTCAGTTGCGCTTCTGGGTTGGTTTGACCCGTAATCGCCGCTTCGCCTTGCTCGTTGGTAACCAGTTCTGCTTCATCTACGTGAAGCTCCGGTGTTGCTGCAGGAGTCAATAATGCCCCGCCAATCAATAAGAGAAAACCACCCATAAAAATAACAATCTTGTTGCGAAGCGGCTTTTTCTTGATCAAACTAAGAACAAAAAAGATTCCGCTTACAACCATTGTCAAAAAACCAATAACAAAAATAAACATCCCCATAACTTTCTTCATTTCCTTTCTTGTGAATATTTTAATTATAACATTTTTGCTAACTTATAAGCCATTCATAACCGGTAATCAATGCTGATAAGAGTAGAAGGGAGTAGCAATCGCAAATCAATATCTATTTTTATCAATAATAAATAGATTTCCTCTATTTTTTGTTATAATATGATACGTAACTGGCTGTTTTATCTGTATTGTCTTTATCGAAAGGGCACTTAGTTTCAGTACGTTTTTTTGCTTCATCACTGAAAAAAGACGTTAAGATCATACATAATGAAACGAGCAAACATCTGTAAATCAGCAGGTTCCTGTGGTATCTTCCCCCAAAAGCCGCCATAAAAATAGACGGTTCTCCCCTCTAAAAAATCAACTAGGTTATCAACAAGAAAATATGTATTCAAAAAAAGGAGTAAAAATGAAAATCACCCAAATTCAATATCCCAGCTGTTTGGGACGTCTAGAAGTTGATTGGGACTCAGGAAAAGCTGTCTGTCAGTATTGTTTGAACGAGTTGCTGATCAAACCGGAACTTCAAAAAACGGAACAAAAGAAACCTGATGCCACACTCAAAGATTTAGCGCACATTCAAGGATCAGTCAAAGAAGGCTTCTATCCCTTTGCCTATGACGAAGAGGGGTGTCTCCAGGCCTTGAAAAAGCAGCTGGCTTGGCAGGACACCATTTCGGAAAGTGTCTTTTTTGAGCTCGAATTAGTTCAGCTGAAACGTGTATTTATCCCCCTGTATTATTTTCAGATCGGCTATGAAGCCCAAGTAAGAGGGGCTTATGTGCATCAGGAACAGCAGAGGGGACAGGGGCGTATCAGTGCCAGCATTCATTTACATAGCAGTGGCAACACCACGGTTTTCAGTGAAGTGTTTCCGACGGATGCCCAAAAAGAGGCTGACTACAGTATCAATGGCAAACTGCCGCTCCATATTAAAAAAGGAGCCGCTTATTGCACAGAGATGCAGCAGTTTTCGGCACATAACCAAGACGTCCAAGTGCTACCTTTTGATATTTCTAGGGAAACGGCACTCGCTGCTCCCCATTTATTGGAAGCCTTTGAAGCGGGAGCGAGAGACTATTTGATTGGAACAGAAACCCCAAGCGAGCTTCAACTAACTCTTTTTCCTAAGCATTGCGATACGGAAAAACTGTATTTTCCTTATTATCTTGGCGAATTCAGGTACGGAAACCAAACCTATTCTTTCGTGGCTGATGGTACCGATGCTGAACGGCTCTTTCCAACCGAGCTTCCTGAATGTGAACAGCTGGTGCAAGTCAAGAAAAGTTTTTCTAGGACCAGCAGTGTTCTTTGGCGGTTCTGCTATACCTTCTTTTTTGTGGGATTTTTTTCTGGAATTACTTCGAATCTTCTATTTGATGGGTTTTTATTACCGGCTGTTGCCTTTAGTCTGCTCGCTTCAGCGGTCATCTTGCTGACTGCTTGTCTTGCGACTTGGTATTTCTTGCTCGTACCAGAGGTCAAGTTTTTCTCAGAATACGGCAGATTCAAAGCGGAACTTTCTCAAGCATTGAGTCAGCCGGATGCATCAACGGCTGCCGTGAAGAAAGCTTTTGAAGCGCGCAGGAAGAAACTCGTCCGAAAGACAGTATTTTACAGCAGTCTCGAAAACATGGCGTATGAATTCGCCTTGATCCTTTTTTTAGCATTCCTGATTTGGTATTTCGGTTTTTATGGCTTATCGCTTCTAGTGCTGCTGGCGTTTGTCAGCTGGAATACGATCCGTATTTTTACAACGAATAGCTCTGATCGATGCATCGAAACGAAAGGATGATCCTATGGATATCATTCCCATTCAATGTCCCCATTGTTTAGGGGAACTAGAAGTAAACTGGGGTGTTGGCACGGCAATCTGTCTGTATTGCCGCGGCAAAATGGTCATCAAATTGCCCTTTGACCACGCCAAAATTGCCCAGTCCAGTCCCCTGACGGATAGACAGCTTGCGCTAACCCAGCTGGCAGCTCTCCTGAAGAAAATCAGTCTGTCATCTGTTGCTCCTAGGGAAAACGCACCATCAGCCGACGTTTTCGTTGGACGGGAGCAGCCAAAACCAACGTCAAGAAACCAGACGTCTCCGATTCAAAGGGCGCCCATCCATCAGCACAACCAGCGACAAAACCGTTTGACTGCCTTTTTTCAAAAACAAAATTTTTTGTTCTATTTCTCTGGAGAAAGACAAGTGCTGCCACGGCAATGGCAAAGCCAAGTCCTTGCTAGTTTTCAAGTGCCTGAAACGGAGACCCCTCTTGCGCTGCTAACGGCAAAGATGACTGGCAAGAAAGCGAATGCGGGGCTGCTTTTTGGCGTTGAACGAGTGTATTTGTGCACGTACGAAAAGAAAGAAAAACGAATAGCCAGTTTTTCCTGGAGTGTTTGGAAAAACCTCAGTTTTGAGGTCCAGCATAAAATGTTTAGTAGCTTTTTGGTGATTCAGCAGGAATACCGCATTCCTCTCCAAGCATTGGGCTTTGCGACCCAATCATTTTTGCAAGAATTACAGCAGTTGTTGCAAGCGGTGGAGGCTGGCGAGTGCTGAGTATCAATGAAATCAAATAGGGAATCAATTTATTGGTCAAAAAAAGAGAGCGTCGCAAACAGCGGAGCTCTTTTTCACTTCATGTGGTTTCCAACTCAGCGTCGTTGGTTTCTGATAAATACTCGGCTTCATCGTTTAAAAGACTGGCAGTCGTTCGCAGCGTGTCGTAAGAATGCAAAACGGCAGCGAGACTTTTTTGCGAATCACTGATTTTCACGATCGTCGAATCGGCACTATCTAACACGACTAAGGCTTGTTGGTTGATGGCTTGCATGGTTGCGGCAATGGTTTGGGTCAACAGCTTGGTCTGTTCGGCTAATTTTTGCATTTCATCCGCAACTACCCGAAAGCCAGCTGCCTGTTCGCCGATCCGTGCTGTTTCGATGGAAGCATTGAAGGACAGCAGTTTGGTTTGTTGTGCAATGCGGTCGATGTCATGCAGCACCGCTGTCACCTGTTGGCTATCCATTTCTAAGGCATGGGTCGTTGCTTGATTTTGATCAGACAGCTGTTTGACTTGCGCCAAGTTCTCTGACAAATGATCGACTTGCTGGTGCCCGTTGGCAGAAAGTCGTGTCAGGGAGGCAGCACTTTCTTGCACTTTTTTGATAGTGACCGCTAAGGCTTGTTCTCTTTGGGTAATGTCAAAAGCGATTTTGACGACATTGACGACTTCTTGCTGCTCATCGAGGACAGGGAAGTAGATCCCTTCTAAAATCAGTTTTTCTCCTTGTTTGTTTTTCCGAATGATTTTGTCTTGAAACCGTTGCTTTGAGTAAAGCAGTTGATTCCAGAAAGCTTGGTAATCCGTACTGACAGCATAATGGTCAAAACAAAAGGTCCGATGCGGTAAGCCAATGATTTCTTCTTGGCTGTACCCTAGGATATCAGTCATGTTGGCATTGGCGAAAACAACTTCTTTTTGCGGATCAAAGACTATGACAGCGAGTTCTTGAAAAATAGCAGCGAGCAGACGGTTATTTTGTGTTTCATCTAATGTGAATTTCATACGTACTTACCTACGCCTTTCAGTTTTTTGGGAAGTTTACACAGCGAGTGTCTTACAGTTATCGGTCATGAAGGTAAGGCAGTTAAGAGTGCAAAAACCACCTTTTTTGTCGAACAAAATGCTTGGAAACAGAAGAAAGCAAGATTCTTTGCATCAGAATGACTTGGTGGTACCCTTAAGGTCAACACGAACGATTTCAAACAAAAGGAGAGAATCGTATGACAGATAGAATTTCGTTGGAAAAAGCAGCCGTTGAATTTAGTGAGGCAAATGCACCGCACCCACGGATCTATGAATTACCGCCAGAAGAAGGGCGCGCATTATTGGAACAAGTCCAAGAGTCACCCGTCAATAAATTGGCGGTTGAGATAGAAGATCAGACCGTTGATACAGGCGAATGGGGGACCATCAATGTTCGTTTTGTTCGTCCTGAAGGAAATCATGCGATTCTCCCTGTCATTTATTATCTCCATGGCGCGGGTTGGGTCTTCGGCAGTGCCGCGACTCATGATAAATTGATCCGTGAATTGGCGGTACGAACCAACTCGATCGTCATTTTTCCTGAATATAGTCGTTCACCAGAAGCAAAATACCCAACGGCGATCGAACAAAATTATGCGGTCTTGCAGCAATTACCGGGATTTGTCGATGTCAAAGGCTTAGACCTTAGCCGTTTGACCGTGGCTGGCGATTCCGTAGGTGGGAACATGGCGACCGTTATGACCTTGTTAACGAAAGCCCGTGGTGGCATTCCGATCGCACAACAATTATTGTTCTATCCTGTGACAGATGCCCGCTTTGATACGCCTTCGTATGAAGCATTCGGTGAAAATTATTTTCTGACCAAAGAAGGGATGCAATGGTTCTGGGATCAATACACGACGGATGAAACACAGCGGAATCAAATTACCGCTTCTCCTCTACGCGCGACCAAAGAGGAGTTAGCCGATCTGCCGCCAGCGTTGATCATTACAGGCGAAGCAGATGTCTTGCGGGATGAAGGGGAAGCCTATGCGCAGCATTTACGAGCAGCTGGCGTGGAAGTCACCCAAGCACGGATGCAAGGGATCATCCATGATTTTGTGATGGTCAATGCGATGGATCAGACCCAAGCCGCACGAGCTGCCATGATACTGGCTGTCGGTTGGTTGACGGAAAAAAATGTCCCCGCAGAATAAGAAACCGACGAAAGAACTTCTTTTTAAGCGGTGTTCTGATACAGAAAAGGATGTATGGAGTGGAGCGATCCACTCCTTTTTTTGTCGGAAAAATGGAAAGACATACACCTGCAGTCTGAAGCAAATGCAAACGCTCTCTAAAAAACCGCGTTTTTATAGTACAGATATTAATAAGTGTTTTTCGTTGATAAATAAATAAAAAGTGCTATTATATGTATTGTGATTAATACAGTTTTTGAAAAGAGGTAATACAGTGAGTGCAAAAGGATCAGAAATCATTGTTGAAAGTTTAGAAAATCATCGGGTGCCTTATATTTTTGGGATTCCTGGTGCAAAAATCGATGGCGTCTTTGACGTGTTGAGTGATCGGGGACCAGAGTTGGTTTTGGCACGACATGAACAAAACGCGGCATTTATGGCACAGGCAATCGGTCGCCTGACAGGAGAGCCAGGAGTCGTCATTGCAACAAGTGGACCAGGATCCAGTAATTTAGCGACTGGGTTGGTCACGGCAACTGCCGAAGGCGATCCCGTCTTGGCACTAGCAGGCCAAGTGAAGCGTTCTGACCTTTCAAAATTGACCCACCAAAGCATGAATAATGCGGCATTGTTTGCGCCGATCACGAAATTCAGCAGTGAAGTCCAAGATCCTGAAACCCTTTCTGAAAGTATTGCCAACGCTTTTCGCATCGCAAAAACAGCCAAAAAAGGGGCGAGCTTTTTATCCATTCCTCAAGATGTGACAGACGGAACTGTCCAAGGGGCAGCGATCAAACCTCTATCTTCGCCTAAATTAGGCAGTGCCGATGCAGAAGATATCCAGGCACTCGTCGATCGGATCAAAGAAGCCAAACTGCCTGTCTTACTCTTAGGGATGCGGGCTTCAGGCGTCAAAGAAACACAAGCGATTCGTCATTTAGTTGCAAAAACTGGGTTGCCTGTCGTAGAGACCTTCCAAGGCGCTGGGATCATTTCTCGTGAATTAGAAGAGCATTTCTTTGGCCGCGTCGGCTTGTTCCGCAATCAGCCCGGTGATATGCTGTTGAAACGCAGCGACTTAGTGATCGCTGTGGGGTACGACCCGATCGAATACGAAGCTCGCAACTGGAATGCGGAAAAAGATGCCCGCGTGATCGTCATCGATGAAGTACCGATGGAGATCGATCCATTTATGCAGCCCGAAGTTGAACTGATGGGCAGTATCGCGAAAATTATTGAACAGCTATCAAAAGCGATTGATCAGTATCACTTGAGCGAAGACGCTCACAACTATTTAACGACGCTGCAAACCAAACTCAATGAAAAACCAGCGGATGTCGAAGGCAGCAACAAGACCTTACATCCCCTAGAAATCATCGATGCTTTGCAACAAGAAGTGACCGATGACATGACGGTGACGGTGGATGTCGGCAGCCACTACATTTGGATGGCCCGTCATTTCCGCAGCTATGAGCCACGGCACCTGCTCTTTAGTAATGGCATGCAGACCTTAGGAGTCGCTTTGCCATGGGCGATCGCTGCAGCGCTCGTGCGACCAAATACTCAAGTGATCTCTGTATCTGGCGATGGTGGCTTCTTGTTTTCTGCCCAAGAGTTAGAAACAGCCGTCCGTTTGAAACAAAACATCATTCACTTGATTTGGAATGACGGTACCTACAATATGGTGAAATTCCAAGAAGAAATGAAATATGATCGTGCTTCTGGGGTTGATTTTGGACCAGTTGATTTCGTAAAATATGCCGAAGCATTTGGGGCCAAAGGTTTACGGGCAACCACCAAACAAGAATTGATGGCAGCCATCGAAGAAGGCTTTGCAACGGATGGTCCATTGATCATTGATATCCCTGTGGATTATTCTGACAATGCCGATCTAGGCAAAACGATCCTACCTGATCAATTTTATTAAGACCAAAGGAGCAGCAAAATGAAAGTGAAAAACAAAAGTTATTTATATCAGCATGGCACCCTAGGTGGGTTGATGCAGGATTTAATGGATGGCACGGAGCAAATCGGCAAAATGCTTGAATATGGCAATTTTGGGATCGGTACGTTGGCTGGTTCCAATGGGGAAGTAATCATTTTAGATGGTGAAATCTACCATGTAGACGAATCGGGCAAGGTGCAAGTGCTCCAAGGAAATGAAGGAACCCCTTATGCGGCAGTCGTTGATTTTTCTGCGGCGAAGCACCTACAGATCAGTCAAGAGATGACCGATGAAGAAGTGAAAAATCACGTCCTGACAGAAGTCAGTCCGAATTTGTTTTCCGCTGTCAAAATCCATGGGGTATTTGCCAAGATGCACGTCCGCGTTGCCCCAAAGCAAGAAAAACCATACCCAAAATTCATTGAGATCATCCAGCATCAGCCGGAATTTCAAGCAGAAGATATCAGTGGTACGATCGTCGGGTTCTTTACCCCGTTGTTGTTCCACGGTGCTGCGGCCGCCGGTTTCCACCTGCATTTTATTAGTGATGACCGCACATTTGCTGGTCATGTCTTGGACTTTGAAGTGGCGGCAGGCGAAGTCGAATTGATGGAACTAGCTGAATTTCGTCAGCATTTTCCTATTGATAATCAAGATTACTTGCAGCGGGAGATCGATGTTGCAAAAATCGCCAAAGATATTGAATCAGCGGAATAAGCAACGGTAGATTTCTTAATAGACAAACGATAAAAAGCAAGCTAGAATCGCATTCTAGCTTGCTTTTTGTTATGGACGGTTTTTTGTAGCATGATAAGCTACCCGTGTTCCCTTGAGATCTCCTTTGATTCAGAAATCGCAAATCAATTGTTATCTAATACGACTAAGCGTAATATTCGTGTGTTGATTTTATTCAATAATCGATTCCAGTCGGAGGCATCGGGGATCGGTTTTAGCAAGATGCTTTCGACGTCCAATAAATACTCTGTGGCATATTCAGAGTAATTAGTAATCAAAAGCTCAATATTTTTTTCCTTCAAATATTCGTGTGACAGTTCATTCGAATCAGGATAGTACATCGTATGATAGGCACCTAGGTAGCGACGAATAATATTTTCAGCATACTCGCAGACATATTCATTGCCTTCAAAAATCACGGCAATCGTCCGTGGGGAGCCCCAGTTTGCTTCCTTGATGGATTCCATGTACATAGTGAGACTGGCACAAAAGTCATCTAAGTATTTTCGAGAATAGAGCTTTTTCACTAAGGTGTGTGTAAAGAGGAAATCATAATTTTTTTGATACTCTTTTGCGAACTTCTCTTTGACAAATTGATTTAAATCATCAATGTTTATGTTCATCGTCAAAGAGAGCAACTCTCGTAACTTTACTACGATGAAAAAAGACTCAAGCCAAAGGAAGTCTTTTCGTTCATCGAGACTGTTGCCTTGGTTTTCTGCATAAAAATCGCTGACGATCTGTTTAATTTCAGGCCAATAGTTATATGTTCGACAAAATTCTTCGCAAGAAGGACTATTGATTTTACGACGGCAAATAATACAGGTGAAAATATAAACAGCTTCCGCCTTAGGAAGTTCATAATTAAAATGTCGTTGCATGATTTTTTGCAACTCTTGATATTGTGATAACAAATTATTTTTCTTGATCAATTCATAGAGCTCAGAAGATGGTTTTGCCAAAAGACCTCGTTTGCTGCGCTCGATGCTGATGTAAAGAACATAGGCAAAATAGGAGAAGGAAGAAGACTGCATTTGTTTTGCTTGCAGAAGAGTAGTGATCTCCTTGATCGCTTCTTGTACATTGATTGAAGGAAATATCGTGTTGATGTTGATGTCAGACTCATAGTAAAAAAGACAAAAAAATTTACGGATATCAATTTCAGATCCTGCAAATGTCACTGGATTAGTCTTAAGACGAAGGTTAAAAGGATGTAAGTAAATTTCGATTTTTTTAAAATAACTAAGCAATGACTGCTCAGAAAGGTTGAGTGAAAGGCTCCAATCCATCAATGATTGGACCTCATTAAAAAAGATACTTTCGAAAATCAAAAAAATTGGTTCATCCTTGACCATGGCTTGTTTTTTTCTGCGATAAGATTCGTGATCAAGCTCTTCGAAGAAATACCCGACTTTAGCCGCATGGATTTCGATTGAGTCACTAAAATAGTTCCGAATACTGGCGATATCTGAGATAACCGTCCGCGTACTACTTTTGGTTATTTTAGCCAAGTCGTTAAGAGTACAAGTGGGATTTTTTTCAAATTCATCTAATAATTGTAACCAACGAACAAGAGAACGATTTTTCATGAATTTTAATTGAAATGTTTTCATAGTAGTCTCCCATCATATAAAATAGCCGTTTATAAAAAAGGTGTGCAATCCTTTGGTTTGTGTCGGTCATCGATGGCCTTTTAGCAAGAATAACGCAAAGCGACTCATGGAAACAATCTGACGCTAAAACGGAGCTATCATGCAATTTCCATGATAGCCAAAAGATGCCTCCTTCGTTGTCAGATATGTATCAACTGAAAGAGTTTCGACTGTCAAATCAAAGAACCATCCTGAAATTTACTATTTTTCTTAAATAAACGCAAATTCCTTGCACTATTTTAATCAATAGTTACAATTATTGTTGTACAACAGAATGGGGAAAGCAACTTTTTTCACCCGTCTATGAAAAAACAAATTTTTTAGCTGAAAGAAAACCCGGTATAATGACATCTCCTAGGCGCCTTCTTGCGCAAATCAGTAAAAACGATGTTTTTCAGTAAGGAGCTTATTTTTGAAGAATTTCCAGTTAAGTTTTGTCACAAATAAATCAACGGCTAGATGGTTCCAGATTCTCAATGCCTTTGAAAAAAGTGAGATCTGCAGTGCGAGTAGCTTGGCAGAAGTCACAGAAAGTACTACAAGAACGATTGGAAAAGATATTGGCGGAATCAATGAGTACTTTGCTGGCTTATTGCAAATCTCTTCGACGAATCAAGGGTATTTATTTGAATTGAACAACTACCCAAGTTATGAAAAGAAAAAAGCATCCCTGCTAGCGAATGAGCCCTTGTTTCTTATGCTGGAAAATATTTTTATGGGTGAGTTGAAATCTATTGATGAGTGGACCGACTGTCTTTTTCTATCTAAAAGCACCTTATCGAAATATTTGCGGCGTATCCATCAACAGCTTACTCATTTTGATTTGACCTTAACACTGGATCCTGTGAATATCGTAGGCGAGGAAGCAGATATTCGGAATTTCTTCTGTACCTTTTTCTACGAGACAGACATTACCCCTCACACGGTTTTTCCGACGGTAGCGGTTCAACAGGCAGTCACTGAAATCAGTGGGATGTTTGAAAAAAATAGCTATCATACCGCCTCATTTTCTCAATACAGTTATCTGCTGCATATTTCGATCGAGCGATTTTTACAAGGGCAAAGGATTCAGGTAAAAGAAGAGTTATACCATGCTTTGAGACATAGTATCCAACTGATGCACTTTCAACGGATCAATGAAGTGATAGACAAGTATTTTGAGTTTCAGTTTCCTCACGATGAGTTGGTCTTTTTGTTTGTGAGTATTATCACTAAAAGGAAATTGCAAAATGTCATCGTAGAGCAAAAATTCTGTCTCTCGTATAATCACTGGCCAAAAATTCGCGAATTGACCAACAGTTTTTATCAACTCTTGAATGTCACCAGTCCAAACCAAAAAAATGATTTGATTTTGATTGAATCTTTTTTTACTACTGCTAAATTGAGGGAATGCTTATCGACTTCAGCGAATCGCAATATTTGGGACGTCAATACTTTTATTCGTAAAACATTTCCGAAAGAATTTGCTTTTTATCAACGATTCTTAGAGAACAATCCTTTTTATCAAGAGTTGTATTCTCCTCAATATTTGCCGGATTTTTGCGCGAATTTAGTTATTTATATCGAGTCTGTTCGTGAGCGCTATTGGTTTCCCCGAAAAAACATTGCCTTTATTTTCGAGGGCAATCACCATATCGTTCAGTACATTGAAGGGTGGTCCAATCGGTATTTCAGCTGCTCTCACCGAGTATTTTATCCGGATTCTGGCGAAGTCACCCCCCACTATTTGAAGCAAAATCAGATCGACCTGATAGTAACGAACTATGCAGAGCATGCGTCCGCTTTTCGCGATACCATCGAATGCATTGTCTTCAAAACGATTCCTTCTTCCTCTGATTGGAATCGGCTATTGGAAAGAATCAACCCGGATGTCACGCGACCGTTCGCGCTAAAAGACCTCTTCTAATTTCTCTTCATCTGCAATTATGAAGAGTCGCTAGAAAAGGTCTATTCCAATTCTATACGAAGAGCATAAGCAAAGCCCAGTTCCTTCAAACTATCTAGCAGTCAAGGAATTGGGCTTTGGTTTTAAAGGCTTGTTTTTACACAAAAAACATCGATTTTGGGGATGGGGAAGTGTCAATGATAGTGAGTACAAGCCTTTTAAAACAAATGAGTTAGGGAGAACCAGTTTAGCTATTTACTGTGCTTCGCTTAAATAAATCAAGCTCCAAGGAGCTTTTTGATTCAGTTGAATTCCGGTCAATTCCCGATAAAAACAGGTTTTGTCTTTGACAGTCAGCTGAATGATCTCTTCTTGCGTGTATTCGTTTAAAGCACTTTTTTTTAAGTTGTACAGCTCTTTTAAGATCTGCAACTGAGCATCAATGTCCAGCAACAACGACATCTTCTTGAAAAAACTATTATCGGAGTCGTTGTAGATGTTTAGAAAACGTTGGCGCAAGGATAAATAAAAGTTAAAGATCTTAGGGTCTTCGCTAGAACAGCTAGAATGAATAAATTCTTCATCGAAAAAGTTTAAATATTCTTCAGCTGATTGAATCGTTTTTAAGTTCATATCGATACTCCTTCATTGTAGTTGACTTGTAGTGAAACCTATTTGATTCGATCATCGAAAGCATTTGCGGCAACTGGGTATCTGACAGGAGGCACTCGTATTTACAGGAGCGTTTTGCAGTCGCAGTATCAACGAGGACTTTCGTTACATCCAATGTACTTGATTTCTCATGGAGTCTCAAACGCGTTTTTTCGCATCCATACGAAGAACTTTTTTTCGTTGATGAATCAGTCAATAAAGTCGAGAATATACGATATCTTTTGTTATAAAAAATAAAAGAGGACGAGTATAGCGGCTTAGTCCTGTTTTTTATATATGGATACGGTGAAATCTTTTTGACAATCAAATGTAAAACCATAGTGCGAGTGTTTTAGCATTGTTTTGACGATATACAGACCTAAACCTGTACCAGCCTCTTCTCCATAAGAGAAGAAGGGTTTGGCCAAATCTGAGTGTTTCAGCGGCCCAGTTTTTTTGATAGGGTTTTTGATCGTTAATTGTTTGTTAGTAAGAATGATCGTGACGACGCTGTTGGGTGGGGAATGAAAAATCGCATTGCTCAAAAGGTTTGAGAAAATTTTCTTTGCCAATTTCGGGTGGTAGAAAAACGTCAGCTCTTGTTGTTGATCAATTTCGATCCGCAAACCTTTATCACTCCATAAAACTTCATATTCTTCGATCAAGTGATCGATCATTTCCCGCACAGAAAGTGGTTGGTCGTCATGGGCCTGTTGGTTGTGAAAAACGAACAGGATTTCTTTGATCAACTGCTGCAGCTTTTTCAATTCATTTTCTGTGGCTAGAAGGGACTCTTGCTGTTCTTCAGATAAAGAGTCATCTCTGACATTCGCTAATAGCAGTTGGCTTGCCATGATCGGTGTTTTCATCTCATGGGTGAATCCTTCTAGCAATGTTTTTTTCTCTAACTCCAGCTGTTTGATCTGCTGAACTTGTTCCAAGGCGGCCCGCTGGGCACATTGGAGTTGTTGATATAGGGCAGTTACTTGAGTTTCGATCACTAGATAATCATGCAATTTGATCATGGTATTTACGTCATGAATCTCCTCATACGGAATATTTTTTTCCATCATGTGGAAGACAGACGCCAGTTTGCTCTTTTCGTTTCGATATAAGTAGGTATACAAGCCGCTTCCAGCCAAGGTCAATAGGCTAACTAGCAGCAAAACAAAAGGCGTTGCTAGCCAAATGATCTCTTTTACATCGACGGCACTGATTTGGACAGGGTAACTAACGTAAACTTTGTAGCCATTAGTGTCAAACGTCGATTGATACCCATTGGTGAGATGGATCAGCTCACCATTTTTCGCGGTGATGGGTTGCTGGATGGGATAGATGGTATTTTGCTGGGCATCAAAAATGATTATGGTATAGCCATCGATTCGATAACTGTCCAAACGTTGGAAAGAAAGTTCATCGTCATTGACAATATCAAAAATTTCCCGGACTACAGTGTCAAAGACCGCTTGTTGTTTCATTTCGATCCGAGGACCGATATCTAGTAAGAAAAAACCTATCACGCTCACAAAAGTCACGAATGACATTGTCAATGTAAAGAAGCAGATGATGCGAGTCGTTTTCCATTTAATTCGTTTCTTTTTCAATACGGTACCCGATCCCTTTAACAGTTTGGATGATGTCTTTGCCTAATTTGCTGCGGAGGTTTTTAATGTGAACATCGATCGCCCTAGAGTCGACAAAGGAGTCATAGCCCCAAATTGTGTCTAAAAATTCTTCACGGGAAAAGACTTTTCCTTGACTTAAGAGCATCATTTGCAAGAGCTCAAATTCTTTTGAAGTCAATTCGACCGGCTGGCCTTGCCTGTGAACTTGATAGTTATTGATCTCCAATGTCAAGTCGTTATACGTGACCGCCGCATTTTCTTTGTGACCGACTCTGCGCAAAATCGCATCGATTTTTAAAGCGAGGATGTTGGTAGAAAAAGGTTTGATTACATAATCATCGATCCGCTTGTTGTAAAGGTTGATCTGAGTGAATTCATCGTTCAATGCGCTGATCACGATCACCGGGATCGGGTTGTTTTCGCCTAACTCATTTAAAAACGTTTCTCCGCTCATTTTAGGTAACATCAAATCGAGTAAAATCAAAGCGAAAGTTTTTGTCTCTAGGGCGTTCAAAGCAGCTTCCGCTTCATCAAAGGCTGTGACTTGATAGCCTTCTTTTTGTAAACTCAACTGGATGCCTCTTCTGATTTCATCGGTATCTTCAATAAGAAGAATTTCTGTGGCCATGGATTACTCCTTTCTATTACTAAAGAAGGGTCAATCGTCCGTTTTTGATCGTATATACATAGTCTGAGATTTCTTTAAAAGTTAAGTCATGGCTGACGATGATGATACACTTGCCTGCATCCCGCAAGTCTTTAAAGATCGTCATGACATTTTCACTGTTTGCCAGATCCAAGCTGCCAGTCGGCTCATCGGCGATGATCAGATCAGAATCTAAGGCGAGAGCTCGGGCGATTGCCACCCGCTGCTGTTGTCCCCCAGACAACTGGTGACATTTTTTGTGCTGTATATCGCCACAAATCCCTACTTTGTTTAAATAGCTGCTGGGAGACTGAGGGTTTTTAACTTTGTGGATATTTGTGGCGATCGTGATGTTTTCCAACGGTGACAAATAAGGGATCAAGTTGAGGGACTGGAAAATGTAACTGATTTGCCGGCGATAGGAGACTAAATTCGTCATTGACTGGCCTTTGAACTCGATTGAACCGCTTTGCAAAAATTCAAGACCGGAAATCAAAGACAAAAAAGTGCTTTTTCCGACACCAGATTGACCAATAATCGTGTGGATCTTGCCAGCGTCAAACACTTGACTGACATTTTGCAAAATAGTCTCATCTTTGTATGAGTAACTGATATCTGTAATTTTGAGCATTTGATCTTCTCCTTTAGTATTCATCAAATCTGTGAAGGTTTCTTTAAAAAAATAGGTATTTTTAACTTTTTTTAACATTTTGCTTATTCGTTATTGGACAAGATCTCTTTGGGACTTCTCTTAATGATCTTCATAGTTGGCAGGATCGTTGTGACACAAGTGATGACTGCCAATAATGAAAAGATGACTGAAGAAAAAATGAGCGACTCTTTGAAATCGGTTTGCTGGATAGAGACCTCGGTGTTGAGTTTGGTGCTTTCATCTTCCACATAATTGTCTCCTCGCGGCATGCTCAAGCTGCTATTGTCACTAAGTTCCCCCATAGAAGCTTGCATTTGTTCATTGACGACTGCACTTGCTTGAGGTGCGATCACTGTGGTGGATAAGGCGAAACTGATACCGAAGCTGACGACCAAAACGATTGCGACTTCTAAGAACATCTGCAAAAGGATGTTGATTTTTGTTTCTCCCAATGACAGTAACAAGCCGACTTCGTATTTACGCTCTCGTAACGAGAGCATCATAATCAACCCGATGACGATCAAGGCAAAAAGGATCAAGAAAAGCTGAATGAAGTTCAAGATCGAAGAAAAATCTGTAATCATTGATTGGATCGTTTTGTATTGCTCGTAGGAGCTTTTGAATGCGACCTGCTGGTATTTGCTGTTTTCAGCATCTAATTCATTCAAGAACTTTTGAGTATCCATCGGATCTTTCAAGCTGACTTTGATTTTGTCATAACCCGCCATCAAAGGAGTGTTTTCACCAAATTGCAGTTCTTTGACTTCTTTGAGAACCCTTCGTGTCGAAAAAAATAACCGCTCTTCATTATCTTTGTGGGGGCGAGGACTATTGGCAGCTAACTCATAAATACCAGTGATAACTCCGCTTTTTTTCAAAGCTTCTTGTTCTTCATCGAAACCCGAATTGAAATCCAACGTTAAAGGGTCACCAATGCTTAGGTTGTGTTTTTCCGCATACTTTTTCGAGACCATGATTGGATAAGTCTCTTTGTTATTGGTAGTAAGATCGCCCTCAATGATCTGCAGATTGTATTTTGCTAATTCAGGATCGTTGCTGTCATAAATTTCGATTTCATTGGAAGGTTCGATTATACCTCCCGGCACCTTGTCTTCATGTTTTGGTGTCCGGTCAGCATACTGGGTGAATAGCTGGGTCGCAGCGCTGACGGAAAAATCTTCGACATAACTGGATTTTTCAATTTTCTCCAGCAATTCTTCATTCAACACATCGGTACCAGATTGCAGATCGCCGGAATACATGGACTGAAGGATCTTCTCATAATCCAGCTCGATGGTTACTATTGAATTCAAGTCTTGTTGGACATTTTCCAATACTTTCTGCAGTTCGTATTGGGTCAGCCTCGCCGTGATCAAAAACGTTGAGACGACCAGAAACAACCCGCCAATGATTGCGGTCCGTTTTTTGAGACTGGTGATACTTTTGATGATACGAGTAAAAAAGTTCATAAAATTCCTCCTTTGATATGCGAAAGTATACAGGAAGAAGGTTAGCCGAATATGTGGCCAATATGTGTTTCGTGTGAAGTTGGCGAACGCTTGAAGGCTTTCCTGTCATCCCATGGGCGCTAGGCTCATCCCCGTCATTTTTCCAAAGGTGTGATACTATAGAATTATCTAGAAAAACGATCCTTTGATTTAAGTCGTCAATACCAAAACAGTGTCAAGACACGCAGTTGCAGTGAGACACAACCGTCTGTTTTGACGAGAAGGTTTGGCTAAATAGGGACGTTCATTAAAGCAAACGAGGAGCAATTCAATGAAAGAGAAAAAAACAGTTGTAGTGATCGGCGGCGGACTTGGTGGTCTATCAGCGGCGGTCTCATTAGCCCAAAATGGCTTTGATGTATCATTATATGAAAAAAATCACCATTTAGGCGGCAAGTTGAACCGACTGGAAACAAACGGCTTCGGCTTTGACTTAGGTCCTTCGATTTTGACGATGCCGCAGATTTTCGAAAAATTATTTACTGGCAGCAATCGCGATATGGCGGATTATGTTGCGATTCGCCGATTGCCATTGGAATGGCGCTCCTTTTTTCCTGACGGCACCAAGATCGATCTCTATGGCGATCTTGCCCGCATGGCAAAGGAAAACCCGCACTTGTCGGAAAAAGACATGGTCGAGTACCAAGACTTTTTGGACTATGCGCAAAAGATTTATGCAATCACGGAAAAAGGCTATTTCGAGAAAGGCTTAGATACCACGAAAGAAATCTTGAAGTATCACGGCGTGATCAAAGCGCTGAAAGGCTTTGATTATTTCTCTTCGATGCATGATGCCATTCAAAAACGTGTCAGCAATCCGCAGCTGCAAGATATGCTGAGCTATTTTATCAAGTATGTCGGCTCGTCTCCTTATGACGCCCCAGCCGTCTTGAACATGATGATCTACATGCAGCATGCCCAAGGTGTCTGGTACGTGCCAGGTGGGATGCATCGTTTAGCCGAAGGCATCGTTCGCTTAGCAAAAGAGATCGGTGTGACCTTCCACACGGGACACAAAGTGGAAAAATTGATCGTTGAACAGGAACAAATCCGTGCCGCTCGTTTGGATGATGGTACGTTGATCGAAGCCGACTATTTTGTTTCCAACATGGAAGTGATCCCGGCTTATGAAGAGCTGTTAGAAGAAGCGCCGACCTTTACTCAAAAACTGGAAGAAAAATTTGAACCAGCAAGTTCTGGTTTCGTCTTGCACTTAGGGGTCAAAACCTCCTATCCGCAACTGGCGCACCACAACTTTTTCTTTTCCAATGCCTCAAAAGAAAACTTTGATCAAAATTTCCATCAGCATCAGCTGCCGGAAGACCCAACGATCTACTTGGTCAATGCCAACAAAACCGATCCTTCGCAAACAGTGGCAGGGCATGAAAACATCAAAATCTTGCCTCATATCCCTTATTTGCAGGATAAACCCTTTACGGAAGCGGAATACGATGCCTTTCGTGAACGGATCTTGATCAAGCTGGAAAACATGGGCTTAACGGATCTACGCAAGCACATCGTGTATGAAGACCGCTGGACACCTGAAGACATCCAAAAGAATTATTTGTCACATCGCGGCGCCATCTACGGCACGGTCTCTAATCGCAAGAAAAATCATGGCTTTAAACACCCGAAACACAGCGAACGCTACGACAATCTATACTTCGTTGGCGGTACGGTCAATCCCGGTGCCGGCATGCCGATGGTGACCCTCAGTGGACAGCAAGTCAGTGAGATGATCACCAAAAGAGAACACTAAGACAAGAAAGGATGATGACTGTGTATCTGCTGCTCGCTGGTATTTGCGCTGCTTGGCTGGCAGGCTGGCTGATTTTTTTCCGCCTGCCGACGATACCCACCCGCAAGGAGACAGCCGCATCCAAAGACTTGAAGGAGAGGGCAGAATTGTCGATCATCATCCCCGCCCGCAATGAAGCAGAAAATTTGCCGCAATTGTTGGCATCCTTGCAGCAGCAAACCCTCCATCCTGTGGAGATTTTGGTGGTTGATGACGGATCGGAAGACGAGACGATCGCCTGTGCCAAGGGCTTCGGTGTGACGGTCTTGCAAACCGCTGCTGATTCTGCTGGGAAAGCGGCGGCTTGCTGGTTAGGCGCCTCACAAGCGGTGGGCAAGTATCTATTATTTTTGGATGCCGATACCTTCTTTCTAGCAGAAGATGGCTTAGAGCGCCTTTTCGCTGCGTATGAGGAGCGATCGGGACAAGGCCTGCTCTCGGTGCAGCCCTATCATCAAACGAAGCGCCTGTATGAACAACTGTCTGCCGTCTTTAATGTCATCTTACCTGTCGGGTTGAACCGCTTTTCTATCGTAGGCGAAAAACTCTCAGCCGGCGGCGCCTTTGGTCCGTGTATCTTGTGCAGCAAAACAGCGTACCTTCAAGCCAATGGGCATCAGGACATGCCACAAGGAATCTTAGATGATCTAGCACTAGCGAGACGTTTTAAGAAAAAACGCTTGCCGATCGCCTTGTATGGTGGAAAAGACCTGTTGGCCTTTCGGATGTATCCAGCTGGTGTTCGTCAACTTGTTCAAGGCTGGACGAAGGACTTTGCCACTGCTTCGCAATTCACTCACCCTTTGATTATGGCAGGGGTCATCTTGTGGATCAGCGGCGGCATTGGGGTACTGGCGGCACCGTTTCTGATGAAACCGCTTTGGTTAGGCCTGCTTTTTTATGCTACTTATTTTGGACAAACCGTGTGCTTTGCCCGCCGTGTCGGCAACTTCAACCGAGTCTTGCTGCTTTTTTTTCCATGTTACTTTCTTTTTTTCCTAGGCTTATTTGGTTGGTCATGGATCCAAACCCATTTGTTGAAATCCGTGACCTGGAAAGGACGCAAAATCAATTTATAGGAGGCGATGCACATGCCGCTGATCACCTTATCTCCACTGCTCTTGCTCATTACAGACAGCTTGGCTTGGCTGCTGTTTCATCTAGGCATCTCCTTTGGCTTGCGCAAAGTCAGCGATGCCTTTTTTGAACGTCATGCCAACTGGTTCCGTTCTTTTGCCTTTGAAAAAGGCGGTAGGATCTGGTCGGAGGTGTTTCGTATTCGTCAGTGGAAAGACAAATTGCCCGACGGTACTGTGATTGCCAAAAAAGGCTTTGACAAATCCCGCTTGGCTCAACAGCAAAAGGACTATCTGGAAAAATTCGTCATCGAGACACGCCGAGCAGAGCTGACCCATTGGCTGCTGATGGTTCCAGCACCGTTCTTTTTCCTCTGGAATCCTGCGTGGGCGGGCTGGGTGATGATCGTCTATGCGTTATTGGCTAACTGCCCATTCATCATGATCCAACGCTACAATCGCCCCCGTTTAGAGCGAGTCTTGCGGAAAAAAAGTGCCCTGCAAGTCAAGCAGAAGGCGACGGTCTAGGTTCCTGTAGGTGCCGCTTTAAGATTCGCTGAAAAATAGGCAAACTGGAAATCAAAAGGATCGGAGGATAACTACCTTCGATCCTTTTTAAAAAATTGGTGTTAATTTTTATGGGATGTGCCAAGACCGTTTTTTGTACACTAAGGTCATTCAGAGGAAAGGGTGATCGTATGTCATCAGAAGGATGTGGGCAAATTTTCGACCAACCGATGCAGGCTGCTGCATTGGTCGGTCATATGTTTGTACAAGCACAAAGTATTTTTGTAAGTGTAGAAAAGAGGGAGGGATGCGCAAGATGATTGAAGATAGCCGACAACGGGACCACTATTACGACATGCTGATTGAAAAAAATTCCCAATATGAAGGGATTTTTTACGTTGGGGTAAAAACCACCGGCGTCTTTTGCCGTCCCACCTGCCCAGCGAAAAAACCGCTCAAAAAAAATTGCGAGTTTTTTCAGACAGCACAAGAAGCGCTGCTGGCGGCGTATCGACCCTGCAAACGATGTCGCCCGCTCAGCTCGCCTAGCCACTTATCTCCTGACGTGAAAAGCCTAGTGGAAGCGGTGGAGAGTAACCCAGAGAAAAAGTGGACCGACAAAGATTTTGAAGCGCTAGCGATCCATCCCAATACTGCGCGTCGACAATTTAAAAAATATTTTGGCATGACCTTTATCGAATATTCCCGTGCACGCCGTTTAGGGTTAGCGTTTAAGCAGATTCGTGAAGGAGAACCGCTGATCCAAGCACAATTAGAAGCCGGTTTCGATTCTGGTAACGGCTTTCGAGATGCGTTTTCTCGGATTATGGGGGAGTTGCCTTCCAACAGCCGCGAAAAAACGATTCTTTCTTCTGCTTGGCTTGAGACCAAGCTGGGGTCGATGTTGGCAATCAGCGACCAGCAGCAGCTTTACTTGTTAGAATTCGTGGATCGCAGAGGGCTAGAAACGGAGATTGCTGTTTTGAGAAGCCGCTTGAATGCAGTGATTATTCCCCAGCAAACAGCAATCATTCAGCAACTCAAGCAAGAACTGACGGAATATTTTGCAGGAAATCGAACTGCCTTCACGATACCCATCGCATTGATCGGCTCTGATTTTCAGAAAGCCGTCTGGCAGCAGCTGTTGACAATGAAGATTGGAGAAACATACTCTTACAAACAATTGGCACAGCGAATCGGCAATGAAAAAGCCACCCGAGCTGTTGCTAATGCCAACGGAAAAAATCAATTGGCGTTGATTGTTCCATGCCACCGTGTCATCAATAGTGATGGCAGCATCGGCGGCTATGGCGGCGGTGTCGAACGCAAAAAGTGGTTACTGGCTTTGGAAAAGCAGGTGCAGCCGACCACAATGATCTAAAAAGAGATAACTATGCGTAGGAATCAGCGCTTCATCGATCAGTACATGGAATGGATCGAATCCTCTTCAGTAAAATATATATTTAGCGGAACTTATGGAATCTTTCATGAGTTCTGCTTTTTTATTAGATTTGAAGGGGACATAGAGAAAAGGTGGGACCTTCGTTAGTGTCTAACCGTTCTTAACCTCTATAAAAATAAGCATTGAATGATTTTCTTAAACAACCAAAGCATATCTTTTTACAACTTACAAAAAGTAAGTTATGATTATCTCGAATTCGAAATAAAGAGGTGAGGAAAATGGCGCATCAAGAAGAAGCGCTCAAAGCGTACATCGGTTTGCTGCGCACGGCGAGTCGTTTGGAACAAGTGGCAAAAAAAGATGTCCGTTGTTATGGCTTAAACATCACGGAGTTTTCCGTACTGGAATTGCTTTACCATAAAGGCACCCATACGACGCAAGCCATCAAGGAAAAAATCTTGATCGCCAGCAGCTCGACAACCTATGTAGTCGATCAATTAGTCAAAAAAGGCTGCGTGCAACGGGAACCTAGCCAAGAAGATCAACGGGTAACATACGTCAGTATTACGGAAGCAGGCAGGGCGTTGATGGAGAAAATTTTTCCCAGTCATGCACAAAAGATTGCGGCGAGTTTTTCCGAACTCAGCAGTGAAGAATTGCAAGAATTAAAAACAATTTTACGAAAAATAACTTACGATCAGAAATGAGGAAAAGAAAATGAGAAAACAAGACCAATTATTAGGGGTACACCATGTGACGGCTATGACAAGTGATGTGGAACGGAATTACCATTTCTTTACAGATGTGTTAGGGATGCGTTTAGTGAAAAAAACCGTCAATCAAGATGACATTTATACGTATCATACTTACTTTGCGGATGATTTAGGGACACCGGGAACGACCATGACGTTCTTTGATTTTCCCAATACCGCTCGTGGTAGCAAAGGAACCAACTCGATCACCCGCACCAGTTTCCGAGTGCCCAGTGACACAGCCCTTGATTATTATGCCGCACGCTTTGATGAATTTGAGGTAAAACACGAAGCAATCACCACCGAATTTGGGAAAAAAGTGTTGCGCTTTTGGGATTTTGATACGCAAGCCTATCAATTGATCTCTGATGAACACAATACTGGCGTGAAAGCTGGTACCCCTTGGAAAAAAGGACCGGTTCCTACTGAATTTGCGATTTATGGCTTAGGTCCTGTCGAAATGTCTGTTTCTTACTTGGCAGATTTCAAAGGGCTGCTGGAATCCGTTTTTGATTTCAAAACCATTGATCAAGTAGACAATCGCTATTTGCTAGAAGTCGGTGAAGGCGGCAATGGCGCTCAAGTCGTTTTAGTGGAAGATACCACGAGCCCGCAAGCACAACAAGGCGATGGCGAAGTGCATCATGTCGCTTTTCGTTTAGCTCACCACGACTCATTAGCAGTTTGGCAAGAAATCTTTGATAACTTGGGATTGGCCAACTCCGGCTATGTGGATCGCTACTATTTTGAATCCTTGTATGTGCGCATCGGCCATATTCTTTTTGAACTAGCAACAGATGAACCAGGGTTCATGGGGGATGAGCCATACGAAACATTGGGTGAGTCCTTATCATTGGCACCATTTTTAGAAAATCGCCGTGAATACATCGAAGGAGTCATCAAACCCTTCAATACAAAACGCGCCTAAGGAGGCACACAGTATGCAATCCATTCAACAGATCCACCATATTTCAGCCATCGTAGGCGATCCGCAAACGAACGTTGCCTTTTACCGCGACGTGTTGGGGTTGCGCCTCGTCAAACAAACCGTCAATTTTGATGATCCCTACACGTATCATCTTTATTACAGCAATCAAGCGTTAGAAAATGGGACCATCATCACCTTCTTCCCTTGGGCAAAGGCCCATCCTGGGCGAGTAGGAAGCGGACAAGTCGGCACGATCGCGTTTCGCATTCCAAAAGACAGCAGTGCCTATTGGCAAGAACATCTGGCGAAACATCAAGTAACTGTCCAAGAAAGTACATTGTTTGATCGGCCAACGTTAGAACTTCATGATCAGCATGACCTGTCTTTGGCGTTAGTCGAAGCCGAAGAATCGGCAGAAACACCAGCAATTTTAGGCTTTCATGGGGCCGTCTTGCTTTCGGCACAACCAGAAGCGACCATTCAAACGTTGGCAGATGATCTAGGACTGAACATTTTTAACAAAACAGAGAAAAGCACCCATCTTCATACCGCAGGTACCCTCGCTCATGAGATCGTCGTGCCCCATGAAGCAATGCCAGCAGGGCGCTGGGGTGTCGGCACCGTCCATCACATCGCGTGGTCCGTGCCAACGGAAGCAGTGCAAAAAGAGTGGCAAGAATACTTGTACGATCAAAGATACGGCGTCACTGAAATCAAGGACCGTAACTATTTCAAAGCCGTCTATTTCCAAGAGCGGGGCAACATCGTCTTTGAGATCGCAACAGAAACCCCAGGTTTTTTAGTTGATGAACCATTAGAAACGCTGGGAGAGCAGTTGATGCTGCCAGCCCAATTTGAAAGCCGCCGTGCAGAGATCGAGGATCGCTTGCCAGATTTATCGGTTTAGAAAAGGAGACGCTGTATGCACTATTTAGATCCCAAGGATTTGACCCAACGAGAAAATTATAAACTACTGATTGGCTCCATCATTCCACGGCCAGTGGCAGTGGTCAGTACGCAATCAGCCGATGGTATCGTCAACATCGCCCCATTCAGTTTTTTTAACATCGTCAGCTCAGAACCCGTGATCCTCTCGTTGGCTATCCAGCGTAAAGGGGGAGAACTGAAAGACACCGCCCGCAATCTGTTGGCGACGAAAGAAGCCGTCGTGCATATTTTGGATCAAACAAATGTCCAAGAGGCCAATAAAACTGCGGCATTATTGCCCGCAGACCAAAGCGAGTTGACGGTTTCTGGATTTACGACAACGACATCGAAAACAATTGCCGTTCCTGGCTTGAAAGAAGCCAATGTACGCTTAGAAACGACTCTGCATCAACACGTACCCATCAAAAAAGACCAGCAGACCACTGCCGATCTCTTATTGTTGGAAGTCGTCGGCTACCAGATTGCAGAGGATGTCTATCAAGATGGCAAGATCGATCCCCGTGCCTTACAAGCAGTCAGCCGGCTAGCGGGAAATTTTTACGCAACGATTGGGGAGATTTTCGATATCAAACGACCAAGTTAAAGGAGGAACTTCGATGAAAGCAATCTACCAACAAGGAGCAGCTGACGCACCAGTTTTGGTACTGCTCCACGGCACCGGTGGCGACGAACAGTCGCTGCTAGAAGTAGGCAAAGCCCTTGACCCCCAAGCGTCACTATTAGGTATTCGCGGCAATGTCTTAGAAAACGGCATGCCCCGATACTTCAAACGCCTAGCTGAAGGGGTGTATGATGAAGCCGACTTAGCACTTCGCGGCGACGAATTAGCCGAGTTCATTCGGCAAGCCGCCAAAGAATACAACTTTTCGTTAGCGCAAGTGGTACTAGTGGGTTATTCCAATGGCGCCAACATTGCCATTCGCTTATTACTAAATGATAGTGACCACTTCAAAAAAGCGATCCTCTACCACGCCATGTATCCAGTCGAGAATGTACCGACGAATTCCTTGCCTGACACTCATGTGTTTCTGAGTTTTGGCAGAAACGACCCGATCGTTTCCCTAGCTGACAGTGCTTACGTCCAAGAGATCTTCACCTCCCGGGGCGCAGTCCTTTCAACCATTTGGACCCCGAGTCATCAGTTAACGTATGAAGAAGTCGAACACTCGCGCACGTGGTTGACCGAACAATAAAGAAGTCTATTTCCTAATCAATCAGTGATCCTGCTGGTTGGTTAGGTTTTTTTGTTTCACGTGAAAACAGGAAACAGACTTACTTTAATTACACCGAGGCAAGAGTATTTGCTGAAACATTGAATTATCTCTAGTAACCCAATTTTTTTTCATATAAAAATAAAAATTGTGATGAAAGCGATAACAAAAAGTTTGTGAAATAACTTAAACTATAAATACAGTCGCAACGGAAAGGAGGGAATATGGGAGTTATGGAAGAATTCTTTGACACAAAATTGACAGATGTGATTGAAACCAATGGGAATCAAGAAGAATACTTTACCTGCATCTTTCAAAAGCTAAAAGAACAAGGATATGTTCAAGATAGTTTCTTGCTGGCGATCACCAATAGAGAAAAAGATTACCCAACGGGATTAAAGACCCAATTTATGGGAATTGCAATACCTCATACAGAACCACAACATATCAAAAAACCGTTTATTTATTTAACAAAGCTCAAAACCCCCATTGAGTTTGGACAGATGGGTTCGTGTGATGAATACGTGCAAGTTCGTTATATTTTTGTTTTAGGATTTGATAAAGGTGATCAGCAATTAGTTTTGTTAAAGAATTTAATGGCGATGTTCGCTGATGAGAGCACTATGAACAAGCTGTCTCAAGATATCACTGCAGATGAAATGTATCAATTAGTTACACAATATTTTAAAAATAGATAGGAGAGAAGTAATGATGAAGATCCACAATATTTATGAAGCACCGTTTATCAAGGAAATGTGTGAAGCAACAAGGAACTTATGGAATAACGGGTGGGCAGAAAGAAATGGAGGGAACATCAGTTATCGTATAGATGAAGCGGAAGTTCAGTTTTATCTTGATACGAATCGAGTGATTTATGAAGCGGCATTAGGTTTTGAAATTCCTGAACTGGCAGGTATGATCTTTTTAGTCTCAGGATCAGGTAAATATTTTAAAAATGTTTGGCAAAATCCAGCAGATAATTTGGTCATTTTAAAAATCGATAAAGAAGGGAAGCACTATCAAGTTTTGTGGGGACTTGAAACGGGCGGGATTCCTACGAGTGAACTTGCTTCTCATCTTAAGTGTCACGCAGTGCGTCTTCGTCAAGATTCGGAACATCGAGTGATTCTACACACTCATTCAATTGCTATTTCGGCGATGACTTTTGTTCATGATTTAGATGAAAATCGCTTTACAAAGACATTGTGGGAAATGATCACAGAATGTTTAGTCGTTTTTCCAGATGGAGTTGCTGTCTTACCGTGGATGGTCGCAGGGACAGTTGCGCTTGGGGAAGCTTCAGCAGAGAAAATGGCATACTCACGAATCGTGGTTTGGCCG
The DNA here is from genome assembly GCF_050542615.1 of Enterococcus sp. DIV0008. Taxonomy (NCBI): domain Bacteria; kingdom Bacillati; phylum Bacillota; class Bacilli; order Lactobacillales; family Enterococcaceae; genus Enterococcus; species Enterococcus sp. DIV0008. Next base: position 215,834 of record NZ_CP172937.1, read on the forward strand.
CACCACGGTATTATGGGTGCCGGACAATCCATGGACGATGCCTTTGGATTGGTTGAAACTGCTGAAAAAGCAGCTGATATCTATATGCGAGCAATTGCTGCACCAACAGGAATCGTTCAAAAGATTACGGATCAACAACTTTGGGATCTAGCCGATCGCTTTGGTGTAACGCCTAAAGCTGGCATCTTAAACGAAAGAAAATAAAAAGGAGGAAAGAATTATGAAGAAGGTCAATGTCATTTCAGTATGTGGTTCGGGAACTGTTACAAGTTCGATGGTTGCGGGCAAAGTTAAAGATTTTTTAGAAGAAAATGGTTATAAGGCAAAAACGGTAGAAGTCAATCCAGGGGGAGTTGATGGAGAATTGACTTCTGGTCAATGGGATGTGATTGTCCATACAAGTCCTTTGAAAGGAAAGTATGAGATTCCAACGATTAATTCTGTAGGATTGTTGACAGGAATGGGGGAAGAAGAATTCTATGAGGAGCTGCTAAAAACAGTTGCAGCGATTGTTGGGTAATTCGAGAGAACTAAGAAGAGGAGGGGGAACCTTTGTTAGAGATTTTATCGAATATTATGGATTCGTTTGGGGCTGCGATCGTCGTTCCAGTGATTATTTTCTTTATTGCTTTAGTGATGAAAGTAAAACCCAAAAAAGCATTTAACGCGGCACTGAATGCAGGGATCGGCTTAACCGGGTTCAATATGATTATCGGCGCATATTCGCCGATCGTTACGCCAGTCGTACAAAGAATGGTAGCAGAAACAGGAGTAAACTTAAGAATCTTAGATACTGGTTGGCAGGCTACGAGTGTTGTTGCCTATTCTACACAAGTTGGGATGATTTTCTTAGGCTTGGGATTGCTTATGCAGCTCATTTTATTCGTTTTGAAATTTACCAATATTTTCATGCCTTCTGATTTATGGAATAATTATTCCTTTATGCTTTGGGGCTCGATGCTTTACATCGCAACGGGAAATTTATGGCTCTCAATTGGTTTGATGGTCCTTTCAAATCTGTATTGCTTTGTTTTTTCAGAGATCGTCGCCAAAAGATGGTCGACGTATTATGGTTATCCAAGCTGCACGATCACCGCACCACACCATATTTGCTCAGTTCCTTTAGCAATTGGCATCGATTGGATATTAACGAAGTTGGGAGCTAATAAGGTGCAATTGAATCCAGAAAAAATCCAAGAAAAACTAGGGTTTTTAGGTGAACCGACTTCATTAGGACTCGTACTTGGTTCTCTGTTGGGATTAGCAGGAAACTTTATGCGGTTGAATACACTTGAAGGTTGGGGAGAAATTGCCACTGTTGGTATCGCAACGGCTGCTATTATGGCGATCTTTCCAAAAATTGCGGGTATATTTGCTTCAGCGTTTACGACCATCACGGACGCTTCGAAAAAAACTGCAAAAAGTGGAGGTAAAAATCGTGTTTGGTTTCTTGCAATCAATGATGCCGCTGGTTATGGTGAAACGTCTACTTTGTTAACAGGAATGCTGCTTATGCCGATCGTCTTGATTTTAGCAATCATTTTACCAGGAAACGAAACGTTACCGATGGTCGATCTGATTGCAATCCCTTATATGATCGAGTTGATTATTTGTATTTCAAATGGCAATATTTTTAAATCTTTGATTTCTGGAACCATTTGGTGTATCGGTGGTTTGTATATGATTACAGCTGTTGCGCCTATCTTTACTGAAGTTGCCATGGAAGTCGGTGTAAACCTTCCTGAAGGTGCGTTATTGATTTGTAGTTTTGCAGTAATGACAAACCATATTATGGGTGGTCTTTTCCTGATCTTTTTAACTCAGAATCCATTTTTGATCGGCTTGTCAGTGATAGTTTATATCGGCATGTATTTCTTTGTAAGAACGAAGAGAGAGGTTATCCATAATTATTTAGAGAAGCAAGCAGAGTTAGAATCAAATGTACAAATTACGTTAAATGAGGGGGCGACTTAATGACGAAAGTGATTGTGGTTGGTGATCGGCTGGTAGCAAGTAAGACATTAGAAGAAGCGGCCTATCAAATGAATTTAGGAGATTCTATCCAAGTTGAGCGGTTTGAATGGTACTCGGATTTAACAAAAGAACAATTTCAGGAAAAGATTTTACTGATTGAAAAAGGTGGCCCTGAGGCTGTAGAGATTCCTGAAGGACTGGTTGAATCAATGAGGGATGCAGACTATCTATTTGTTCATATCGCTCCGATCTCGAAAGAAATGCTCGATCATGCGTCTTGCTTAAAATTAATCGGTACCTGTCGGGGCGGATTAGAACATGTCGCACTGGAGGAGATTAAAAGCAGAAATATTCCTTTGCTTCACGTGATAAGAAACGCTGAGCCTGTAGCAGACTTTACCATAGGGTTAATTTACGCGGAAACCCGCAACATTGCCAGAGGTCATCGAGATGTCATGGATGGCAAGTGGTCGAAATCATTTTCGAACGACCCATATAAAACCACATTGAATCATTTGACGGTGGGCTTGATTGGATTAGGGTATATTGGCAAACTTGTTGCTAAACGGCTGAATCACTTGGGTATTTCAGTAATTGCGTACGATCCGTTTATTGATCAAGAGAAAATAAGACAAGAGGGATTAGCAATTGAATTCAGAGGACTTGAGGAGACATTCTCAGAAGCGGATGTTGTATCGTTGCATTTACGGGCAAGTCCTGAAACAAAAAACTTAGTGAATGAGCAGTTGATCTCGTTGATGAAACCAAGTGCTTACTTAATCAACACGGCAAGAGCGGCAGTCTTAGAAAAAGACGCATTGATCAAAGCACTCCAAGAAAAGAAAATTGCAGGTGCGGCATTAGATGTCATATGGAAAGAACCAATTCAAAAAGATGATCCTCTTTTACAGCTAGAAAATGTGACTCTCACCCCACATATAGCTGGCGACACAATCGATGCAATACCTAAATCTCCTTATCTTTTAAGAGATGTGATCAATGCGTATTTAGAAACTGGCATAAGTGATATGCTAATTAAATTATAAACAAGTTGTGTAACAAAAGAAAGTCAAACTGGGCTATAAGATGAACTCTTATAGCCCTTGACTTCTAATAGTACACAGAACGTACTTAGGGAGAATCGGCAAAAGTTGTTTGAATGGATCTAGGTGAAAAGGGGCGGGGACAAATGGACTCGATGATGCATCGGATATTGCTATTTATTTTGAACAATCAAAGTATCTCTGCACATGTTTTGATGGAAGAATTCTATTTGAGTAAAAATCAGTTAGACTATCGAATCGGAAAAGTAAACGAATTTTTACAAGAAAAAGGATTTCCGGTAATTATCAAGAGCGGTTCTTACTATGTGTTAGACATAAAAAAGAAATATAGACAAGAAATTTTAGCCTTAGAAAAAGCACCAGTCTATTATACTGCTGAGGAAAGACAAATATATATTTTGCTTTTGATCACGTTATACGAGAAGTTCACTTTAAGCGGGTTAGCCCAAAAATTCAGAGTAAGTAAAAATACGATTTTAACAGATATCAAAAATTTGAAAATACTAGCTAACAGAAACGGCGTAGGTATTCGATCGGCGCGTCAAACAGGATATTATTTGCATGGGAAAGAAATAGAGATCCGAAAGCTATGGACGAACCTATTGAAAAAAGAACAAGAAAAAGATCCTACACTTCTACAGTCTAAATCAGTTCTTATGATAGAGCACGACCTTATAAATGAAGTTTCCCTAAGAGTTGAGCAATTAGAAAAAAAGATGAATGTATCTTTTTCTGAAATTAAAGTATCTTTTTTAAGTATGATCATTTATCTATCTATTCAGCGGGCAAAACAAAAAAAGTCGATTGAAGAGTCGACGATTCGTACGGTTAATAGATTATTGGATAAGAAAACTCATGAAACAGCAGAAAAATGTTTTAAAGACTTATACAAAGACAGCCCCAAAACACTCGTTACGAAAGAAATCTACTACATCACCATGCATATACTCAGCATGAACGTTATAAAAAGAATGATGTTTCGATACAATCAAGAATTAGATACAGCAATCATGAAAAGTATCCAACGATTTGAAGAGTGTAGTATTACCGTGATTGAAAATAAGGAAGAATTGAAAGATGTGTTGTATCAGCATATTGTACCAGCGAGTTATCGAATTCGATTTGGGGTGCCAGATGAAAATACACTATCGGAAAAAATAGAAAATGAATATAAAGCATTTGAACTGATAGTAAAAGAATCGATCAAATTTATTGAGATCGAGCTAAATATTAACTTCACAGGAATGGAGCTTTCGTACATAGTGATTCTATTTATGAGCTTCTTACATGAAGCGAAAAAAAGAAATGATCAAAAGAAGACCGCAGTTGTCGTGTGTATGCACGGCATTTCTGTGTCACACCTTTTATTGAAAAGCTTGCGAGAACTGTTTCCTCAAATAAATTTTATTCGCTTTATGTCGTTAAGAGAATACTATGATGTTGGCCCCCAAGTAGACCTTATTTTCTCTACTGTTGAAATTGACACAGACCAACCATTCTATTTAATTAAGCACTTTTTAACAGACTCGGAGAAGAAGTTATTACGAGAAAAAGTAGAAATAGACGCTTTCGAGAACCGTAACTTGATTAGAACTAGCAGTGAGCATGAAATAGATGAGCTTATTTCTTTGATCGGAAAATATGCAAAGATCCATTCAAAACAACAGTTGAGAAAAGAACTGCAAAAACATATTTTTCACAAAACCTCATCAAAGCAAGTTCCATATAATCCCAAAAAAGAAAGTCAATTGTTAGAGCTGTTGCCGTGCGCCCATATCCAGACTTACGATACAGGCGAGCTGTCCTTTGAAGAAGCGATTAGACAATGCGGAAAGCCGTTACTAAAACGAGGATTCGTTTCAGAAGCATACATCGAGACAATCATCAAAAATTATAATAGTGAGTATCCATATTTTGTTATTGCACCGAGTGTTGCTATTCCTCATGCTGCACCGGAAGACGGAGTGTACGAGTTAGGGATGTCTCTACTTCGTGTAAAAAAACCAGTGAAATTTTCTAAGCAGTTAGGTGTTCAACTATTGATTATGATTGCGCCGAAGGACAAGAAGAGCCACTTAAACGCAGTAACGACCCTACATGCTTTGGTGAGTGACACTACCTTTAGACAAAAACTCCTTTCGGCAACCTATGAGAAAGATATTTATCAACTACTGAAGGAAAGATTAGAAAATAGCGAAATCAGGGATAGGGAATGATTCACATGAACTATAAAAAAATGACCGTTTCATATCGAGATGATTTGCGTTTTTCATTATTTATTTCCCGAGTGATTTACCATATTTATCATGCGGCAGTTCAAAACATCTTCGAGCGAAAATAAAGAACCAGTCACGGAGTTACCCTGACTGGTTTTTTTTTTATTCAGCATGGTATTCTTAGGATCGTTTATTTCAAGGGGAAATAGAGGTTTTCATCGGAAAAAAATGAGCGTATGGTTCTTTTAATACCAGTATCTGAAAGCAGATGTTAAAATTTGTGAAAAATAACAATCCCATATATGTCTAGTTTGCTTGTCATTAAAAATAATAGATTATTATGTTTGATAAACACAATATTTACGCTCTTTTGCGTATTTAAAGATAACAAAGACATTTTTATATAAAAACAAAAATTTTATTGACAGACAAAATGAAAGCGGTTATATTGGGTATGTGGTTACTACCAGTTGAGAATAAGGGGAGGACATAAGATGCTTGGTTTGGTTTTAACAGGTCATGGAGGATTTGCGCAAGGGATGGAAAATGCGCTTGCGATGATTGCAGGACCCCAAGAACAATTTCTAGCAGTGCCATTTTTAGAGGAAAATCCGTTAGCTGACTTTGAAAAAGAGTTGCAAGGAGCTATCGATCAATTAAAGGAAACCTGTGATGGGGTCGTGATTTGTGCAGACCTTGTGGGCGGAACCCCTTTTAATGTTGCGATGACTGCTGCCAATGAGGACCCACAAGTCGAGGTTATCGGCGGCAGCAATCTACTGATGCTAGTAGAAGGTTCGTTGACTAGATATACGGCAACTGATCCAGAGGGTTTTTGTCAAGGACTGGCAGAGATTGGCAAGAGCGGTATTTTTCACGGAAAGATCAAAGGCCATGAGGAAATCAATGAGGAAGAAGGGATTTAACGATGTGGGAAATGATCTTAGCAGCCTCAATCGTGGTGCTTGTTTTTCTCTTTCTCTTTTTGGCGGTCTCTTCTTTCTTGAATGGGAAAAATCTGAAAAAGCAAAAAGGCTATTTCGCTGAATTGCAGCAGTCCTTGAAAAAGGGACAGAAAATCAAATTGTACGGCGGCATTATTGGGGAGATTCAAGCACTGGGGAAAGAGACAGTGGATCTAAGGGTGAAATCGGGAACGGTGATCGAAGTAGAACGTAGTGCGGTTGCAGAAATCATGCAGTAAATAGAAGGAGGACATATTTATGGGAGAACCAAATATTTTATTGACGCGAATCGACAATCGATTGATTCATGGGCAAGTTGCCACCCAATGGAACGGTACGTTGGGGGCAAATCTAATTTTAGTGGCAAATGATAAGGTCGCCAAAGACAAAGTCAGACAAGGGTTGATGGATATGGCGGCGCCAGCTGGCGTCCAAACGAGGTATTTCTCGATTCAAAAAACCATCGAGATCATTCATAAAGCATCGCCAAAACAAAAGATTTTCATGGTGGTTGAAAATCCGCAAGATGCGTTGAAATTGGCTGAAGGTGGAGTACCAATCAAGAAACTGAACATTGGGAATATGCATATGTCAGAAGGGAAAAGACAGGTTGCTACAACAGTTGCCGTCGATGAAGCAGATGTCAATGCCTTTAAAAAACTGAAGGAAATGGGGGTGCAATTAGTGATTCAGCGGGTTCCAACGACACCTGTTGAAGATGAAAAGAAATTATTTCAGTAATGCAGAGGTAAGGAAGGAGAAAGAAAATGGATTACACGATTTTTCAAATCATTTTAGTCTTCATAGTTACATTCATTGCCGCAATCGATCAATTTAGTTTTTTAGAATCATTGTACCAACCCATTGTTACCGGGATGGTTATCGGACTTATTCTTGGAGATCTTCAAACCGGCTTGATCGTTGGCGGAACGTATCAGTTAATGACGATCGGCAATATGCCGGTGGGCGGCGCGCAACCGCCAAATGCGGTGATTGGCGGAATTATGGCAGCAATCCTAGCAATCACGCTGCAGCTAGAACCAACAGTAGCGGTTGCTACGGCGATTCCGTTTTCTTTGCTGGGGCAATATGGGGTGACGATTATCTTCTCACTAATGTCACCAGTGATGTCAAAAGCCGACAGCTACGCCCATGATGCCAATACGAAGGGCATTGATCGAATCAATTATTTAGCGATGGCGGGTCTTGGAACGATCTTTGGCTTGATCGTGGTCTTATTCTTTATCGGCGGTGCTGCCTTCGGGAATCAGGCGGTCGCAGCGATCCCTCAATGGTTGATGGGTGGGCTTGGCGCAGCTGGGGGCATGATGCGGTATGTCGGTTTTGCGATTTTACTAAAAGTGATGGTTTCCAAAGAAATGTGGGGTTTCTTCTTTATGGGGTTTGGTTTAGCCACGATCGTAATGGCGGCACCTTCCTTGCAAGGACCAGCCTTGATCATTCTAGCCTTTATCGGTTTTGCATTAGCCTTTTGGGATTATCAAATCCAGTCCAAATTTAAAGTAGCAGCAGCCAATACCTATGATTTCGGAGGCGACGAAGATGGCATATAATATTCCTGATTCTTATAGCGAACAAGCGCCCGCAGAACAACTGGATAAAAAGACCTTGAACAATATGGTCTGGCGTTCCTTATTTCTACAAGCCTCTTTCAACTATGAGCGAATGCAAGCAGGAGGCTGGTTATTCAGTATTTTACCGGGATTGAAAAAGATCCATAAAAATGAAAAGGACTTGGCTGCTTCAATGAGCCATAACCTAGAGTTTTTCAATACCCATCCATTCCTCGTGAACTTTGTGATGGGGATCATTCTATCGATGGAACAAAACAAAGCCGATATTCCCATGATTCGGGCAGTGCGAGTCGCCGCGATGGGTCCGCTAGGCGGGATTGGTGACGCGTTATTCTGGTTCACTCTGGTACCGATAACAGCTGGTATCACAGCAAATATGGCGATCAACGGCAACATCGCTGCACCGTTTATTTTCTTACTGGTATTCAATGCGGCCCAATTCGGCTTACGGTTCTTCTTGATGCACTGGTCTTATCGTTTAGGGACAGATGCGATTGGGATCTTAACGGAAAATGCCAAAGAGTTCACCCGAGCAGCGAGTATTTTAGGGATTTTTGTTGTTGGCTCCTTGACCTGCGTGTATGGAGCGACGTCTTTGGATATTCAGATCCCTAACGGCACTACCAATGAAGTGACACAAGCGACGACGATCGTGGATGATCAAGCAGCCATTGCCGCTTATGGAGATATGCTGTATACCACGGATGAGAATGGTCAATTGACCGACACACTGCAAGAAAATGCAACGGTCAACGAACTGGCTAACGGCAAATATGAATTGACGTTTAACAAAGTTAACGAAGTGCCCGTGACGATCGATATTCAAAAAATCCTCGATGGGATCTTGCCGCAAGTGATTCCATTGACCATCACACTGATGCTGTATTTCTTCTTATCAAAACGCGGCTGGACGCCGTTGAAATGTATCGCTTTGCTGCTAGTGATCGGCTTGATCGGTTCTGGCTTTGGTCTGTATCCATCCATTTGGCCGCAATAAGCAAGCTAGCAGAAGAAACGGCGCAACACGTAGGAGGAGTTTTGCTAAGCAAGCAACAGCTGACTTTTCAGCTTAGCTCGTACTGGCAATTGGTTCATTTTCCTGCGTGAAAAGACGCAAATTCAGGAAACAGAGCCCCTGTAGACGATTGTTTGACACGCCTATCGGGAAATAGTACACTCGTTATGTGGTAGTAACCAGTTTGGAGGGGCTTATGAATATCAATAAAAATCGACAACCATTATACGATCAATTGTTAAATTTACTGATTGAAAAAATCGAAAATGAAATGGAAGCAGACACGATGCTTCCCTCAGAAAGAGAACTGTCAAAGCGCTACGGATTAAGTCGGACCACCGTTCGCTTGGCACTACAGGAATTAGAAAAATTAGGCTATATTTATCGCCAACATGGCAAGGGCACCTTTGTTTCAGATATCCGCAAGCAGGCAACCAATTTATCAGGTTCGTATAGTTTTACCGAACAGATGAAAGCACTAGGGAAACAACCAGAAACTAGAGTATTGGCATTCAAAAAAATGGAAGCGACAAAATATTTTGCCACTCAGTTGCAAGTTTCCATCGGCGAGCCGATCTACAAGTTAAAACGATTGCGTCTTGCTGATGGCCAACCGATGATGATCGAGCGTTCTTATCTGCCTGTCAAACGCTTCATGCATTTAACGAGTGAGATGATCGAGCAAAAACCATTGTACGATATATTTCATGAAGACTTTCATCAAGTGATCCGCCTCGCGGACGAAGAATTTTTTGCCAGTATTGCCAGTGCAAAAGATGCGGCATTGCTAAAAATCCACGAAGGTGCGCCGGTGTTGAACCTAGTACGCAGCACGTTCAATATTGAAAATGAAGTGATCGAATACACCTTGAGTGTTGCTCGAGCAGACCAATTTAGATACAAAGTCCGCCACTTGCGTAACGACGAGTAGCGCATTTCCTAGACAGTCTGAAATGATCCACTCGAGCAAAGAAAAGGCGTGTATTCAAAACCAGTGAAGTCAAGGAAGTTTGCCATTTGGGTGATCGCTAAGCCTTCATCCAAGACAAGCGCTCCTCGTACCGTCACTGGGAATACATACTGGAAAAACAGTAGCTAGGAGGAAGAAAGATGTTTCAACTGTCAACAAAGGAATTAGCAGAATTAGGTGCGGAAATTACAACAAGAGAAATCAAACAACAGCCAGAACTTTGGCAAGAAACCTTGACGATCTATCAAGAAAAGCAAGAGGCGATTGCGACTTTCTTACGTACTATCAAGCAAAAGACGGACAAACGAATCCGGGTAGTCTTCACGGGAGCGGGGACGTCGCAATATGTCGGAGATACGATCGTTCCTTATTTGAATAAGACCGGTGCAACGGCGGATTATCTTTTTGAAAGTATCGCTACGACGGATATTGTCGCTGCTCCAGAACAAGTTTTATTTGCGGATGAGCCAACACTGCTCGTTTCTTTTGCTAGAAGTGGCAATTCACCAGAAAGTTTAGCAGCGGTCAAAATCGTCGATCAATTCGTTGCCGACAGCTATCATTTGACGATCACTTGTGCAGCCGACGGATCTTTGGCACAACAAGCTGCCGCTGATGAAGCGAGTTATCTGCTATTGATGCCTGAGAGGTCAAATGATGCCGGATTTGCGATGACGGGAAGCTTTTCTTGCATGGCTCTTTCCGCGCTGCTGATTTTTGACCAGACGCCTCTGACAGAAAAGGGGCATTATGTTGAAACCCTTAGCCGGTTGGGGCAAGAAGTGATCGACAGAGAAACAGAACTCCAAGTACTGACGGACCGTTCCTTTAAGCGAATCGTTTACCTTGGTTCAGGCACGTTGTCGGGGTTGACCAGGGAAGCACAGCTAAAAGTATTGGAACTGACTGCGGGAAAAATCGCCACCGTGTTCGATTCTTCGATGGGCTTCCGTCATGGACCGAAATCATTCGTAGATGATCAAACCCTCGTCTTTGTTTTTGTCAGCAATACGCCCTACACGCGGCAGTATGATCTTGATATGTTGGAAGAGTTAAAAAGTGACGGCATCGCCGCCGCAGTGACCGCCATCGGACAGCCGGCAGCTGTGAATTTTTCAGGAACAAACTTTTTCTTTCCAGATGACACATTATTGCCAGACGGTTATCTTGCCCTAGCAGACATTGTTTTTGCGCAAACGATCGCACTGTTGGCATCGATCAAAGTCGGGAATACACCGGATACTCCTTCGCCAACACGTACCGTCAATCGGGTGGTCAAAGGCGTGACGATTCATCCGTATAACAACGAACGATGACTGAGAAAGCCCACCACGAGCACGTATCTTTTCGTGTACGAAGTCGATACGTGCGGTGGTCAATCAGTCGAACGGCTTCATCAATAGACATTTTTATACGTGCTGACAACCGTTTCGCCAACGCTGAAAAAGTGAAAGCGGTTGATTCTTTGGCATGGACAAAAAAGGAGGAATTTTAATGAAAGCAACCGTAACGAAAGCCAAAAAAGCAGCGATGGATCGCCTGTCAACGAAAGAAGGAGTGATCGCAGCTTTAGCAATCGACCAACGAGGTGCCTTGAAAAAAATGATGGCAGCACTTGGCGTGGAGGCTGATGCAGAAAAAATCAGCCAGTTTAAAAAGCTAGTCTCACAAGAATTGACCCCTTACGCGTCTTCCATTTTATTAGATCCCGAATATGGGTTGGCAGCTGCGCAAAGTCGTGATCCAGAGGCGGGGCTTTTGCTGGCGTATGAAAAAACCGGCTATGATGCGACTACGCCGGGACGTTTGCCTGATTTATTAGGGGAATGGTCAGTTGAGCGATTAAAAGCAGCTGGCGCCGATGCCATCAAATTTTTGCTTTATTATGATGTAGATGAAGCTACCCAGATCAATCAGTTGAAACACGTCTTTGTGGAACGACTCGGCAGCGAATGCCAAGCCGCTGATCTGCCCTTCTTTTTAGAAGTTCTTTCCTATGATGCTAAGTTGCCTGAAGTCGACTCAAAAGCATATGCGCAACGCAAACCAGAAAAAGTCATCGGATTGATGAAGGAATTTTCAAAACCACAGTACAAAGTCGATGTGTTAAAAGTGGAAGTACCAGTCAATATGAATTATGTGGCAGGTTTTGCCAAGGAAGAAGCCGTGCATACCAAGGAAGAAGCCGCCGCGTATTTCAAAGCGCAAAGCGATGCGACGCATCTGCCGTTTATTTTTCTCAGTGCAGGGGTATCGGCCAGCTTATTCCAAGAAACGCTGGTTTTTGCCAAAGAAGCTGGCTCCACCTTCAATGGCGTCTTGTGCGGCCGGGCAACGTGGAAAGATGGTGTTGAACCCTTTGTAAAACAAGGAACAGAAGCAGCCAAAGAATGGCTAGCAAGTACTGGAAAACAGCACATCGAAGACTTGAATGAAGTGATCCAAAAGACCGCCACTTCTTGGTTGGACAAAGTCGCGGTCGAAGAATAGTTTTTTCGCTGTTTGATAAGAGAAATGGCCAATGATCAGACATCTTAAGGGCTTTTGAGAAGAAGTGGTAGGCTTCTGACTTAAGGCTTTAGGGTGTCTTTTTATACCTTGACAAGTTCGGTTATCATCGTATGAATGAAACGTAAACAGGAAGAGGTTTCGAGAGTAATTTACAAGGGGAATTGAATAGGATAAACTAGCAGTAAAAGCCATCAAATCCATCTGCTTCACTTTTGGTCGAAAAAAGGTTCAATAAACCTACAATAAAGGAGCATTCATGAACGAGTATACGTTTCATTCCGTCACGTCAGAAAACCAACAAGCTGCCTATAGCATTTATCAGAAAAACCAGGCCTATTTTTCTTTAACGAAAGAGACACCTTCCATTGAACAACTCATGCGAGACATGACTGTTCTACCGCCATCCGTGGTTCAAGAGCAAAAGGTATTTTCTATCATTTATTATGATCAAAAACCAATTGCTGTTATGGATTATCTTGTTGATTATCCGCAAGAGGGCACTGCTTATATTGGCTTGCTGCTGGTTGGCGAAAGGCGTAAGGGACACGGGCAAGCTATTTATCAGCAAGTAGAACAAGACTGGCGCTTAAAAGGGATTTCTCTCGTTTCTCTCGCTGTTATTGAAGAAAACACAGCCGGTAGATCTTTCTGGGAGAGTCAAGGATTTAAAGAGACACGAAAAGCCGTGACAACAGTCAGTGATCAGGAGGTAAGTGTGGTCTGCTTTGAGAAAAAGATCAGAAATTCTTAAACAACAGGTGAAGCAAGAATGAAATAACAAATCATTCGGTTATAAAAATTAAAAAAACCTCCTTATTAAATTAGATTTTTTCGAAAATAATCCTAAATAAATGAGTAAACATTACGAAAAAGTAGTTATAAAAAATCGTTAGTTTTTATAACTAACACAGCGTCTTAGTGTCCTTATCGATTTGCATAATCATCGATTTTAAGAAAAATGTAAGGGTTGACATTTTCTTTTGTAGATAGTACGATGTTGTCAAAGATGCAGGAGTGTTACTGATAAACAAGTCAGGCACCACCAAGTCCAAAAACAAAGTTATTCTTCGCGTAACAGCGCAGGAGCTTCGTTTTAGGTTTGGTGTTTTTTTGTCTTTAAGGAGGTGGAAATGATGACTATAGTAAAAACACTGAATAACAATATTGTTTTGGTACGAGATGATCAAGGGACTGAGAAAGTTTTATTTGGGACAGGAATTGGGTTTAAAAAGAAACGTGGAGACATGGTTGATGAAACATTGATCAGTAAAATTTTTACTCCCAATGAAGAAGAGCAGAATAGCCATAAGATAGAGAATTATACGCCGGAAGTATTAAGTATTGCAGCAAAAATCATTGATATTGGGGAAGCAGAATTAAACCGAAAGTTTGGTACCGGATTGTTGTTTTCTTTAGTAGACCATTTAACTTTTTCGTTGAACAATTCGGTAGAAAATGAAAATCCCATCAAATGGGAGATTCCTCATCTATATTACAAAGAATATCAAATCGGTAAGCAAGCGTTGGCACTTATTCAACAAGAGTTAGCTGTGCAATTATTGCCAGAGGAAGCAGCATTTATTGCGCTTCATTTTGTGAATGGACAGATTGATCAGTCGAATATGGCGGATACATTGCAAATAACAGAAGTGATCAAAAAAATCGTTAAAATCGTCCAAACCCTTTATGGAACAGTCTTAGATAAAACAACAGCAGATTATTCACGATTTATTACTCATATTCGTTATTTCATTATGCGCCAAAAAAACAAAAAAACGTCATTGAAGATGGACGAGCAAATACGTGAACTGATTCAGGAACGATATATGAAAAGTTATGCTTGTGGTCTGCTCATTAAAGATATGCTAGATAGAGATTATCATTGGAAAATCTCTGAGGATGAATTGGTATATTTAGTCATTCATATTGAACGAATTACAACTAAATAAAGATAAGGTGTGTTATCTAGAAAAGAGCATAAGCCTAAGTGGAAGTTTTTTCACTTGGGCTTTTTCTTTAGTAAAGGAGGAGCAACAATGGAAAATAAAGAATTAGCGAAAAAAATCATTGCCTTAGTTGGTGGAAAAAGTAACATATCCCAAAGCTGGCATTGCATCACCCGTTTACGATTTAATTTGATAGATGATTCGAAAGTAGAAAAGAATGAGATCAATGAATTAGCAGGAGTGATCGGCAGTCAATTTAGTGGGGGGCAATATCAAGTGATCATTGGTGCCAAGGTGGCTGAAGTCTACAAAGAAGTTGCCGATCAATTAGGGGAAGAGGTTACTAAGGAAGGGTCTTCGAATAAGAAAATGAACTTCTTAGATAAAATTTTCGATGTGATCAGTGGAATCTTCACGCCACTGATGCCTGCAATCATCGGGTCAGGTTTGATCAAAGGTCTCATGGCATTATTCGTTGTAGTTGGGTGGCTTTCACCAGAGAGCTCAGCCTATGAAGTATTGAACATCTTCTCAGATGCGGTATTTTACTTCTTGCCTTTCTTTGTTGCTATCACAGCAGCTAGAAAATTTCAGACGAAAGAGTCGCTGGCTGCTGCGTTAGCAGCGATCCTCATGTATCCCACGCTGATCAATGGTGCGGCAGAAGGAGGAAGTGCATTATCGTTATTTGGTCTAGCCATTCCATTAAATAACTATTCTTCTACGGTATTACCGATTATTTTAGGTGTACTTCTTATGAGCTATATCAATAAATGGATGGATCGAGTAGTTCCTAAAACAGTTAACATCGTTTTTAGTCCAATGTTGACCTTACTAGTCACGGCACCGATTCTATTAGCGATCGTTGCACCACTAGGAAATTTTTTAGGTAAATATTTAGAAGAGATCTTTACCACGTTGTTCACCGTTGCAGGTCCTTTAGCGGGCTTGTTGATGGGAGGACTGATGCCGCTGATCGTCATAACAGGTATGCATTATGCTTTCTTTCCTGGAACATTTGCTAGTCTTCAAAAATTAGGCTACGATATTATGCTTTTGCCGATGAATTTGGTTGCGAATAGTGCACAGGCTGGAGCTGTTTTAGGGGTAGCTTTGAAGGCGAAAAAAGCGACCACGAAATCTTTGGCATTTTCTACTCTGATTCCTGCATTTTTCGGAATTACTGAACCAGCTATCTATGGCGTAACGTTGCGCTTGAAGAAACCTTTCTATGCCTCATTGGCAGGGGGCGCTGTAGGAGGAACGATTTTTGGCTTTTTTGCTGTCAAAGTGACCGCATTTTCTATTCCTGGTATTACTGCTTTACCAACATACATTATTCAGGATTCGAATAATTTTATTTATGCGCTGATCGGTTATATCGCTAGTTTTGTCGTTTCGTTTGTTCTAACAATGTTTTTGGGATTTGAAGAAGAAGCATCAGAAAAAGCATCAGAAAAAACGACCAATACAGCAGTTGAAACCAAATATCCAATTGAAGTTTATTCTCCTATGGAAGGCGAGGTCAGAGATTTAGCGACCGTTGCAGATGAGACATTTTCAACAGGGCTAATGGGGAAAGGGGTAGCAATTTTTCCAGAAGAAGGCGTAGTCTACGCACCATTTTCCGGGAAAATCACGATGATGACTCCGACGAAGCATGCGGTAGGAATACGTTCAGAAGAAGGTGTCGATCTTTTGATCCATGTTGGGATCGATACTGTCAAGCTGCAAGGCGAATCTTTTGATTATCTTGTTGCAGCAGACGAAACAGTAGAAAAAGGACAACCCATCATTAGGTTTGACTTAGAAAAAATAGCTAGAAGTGGGTATGATCTAACAACAATGATCATTGTGACCAATAGCTCAGAATTTTTAGACGTGATCATTACTGGAGATAGGCATGTGGAGTCAACGACATCGCGCTTGATGATGTGCATTCAATAATAGAAAAGGAGAGAAAATAATGAAAAAATTTACAGGATTTAAAGATGATTTTTTATGGGGAGGAGCTACCGCTGCTAACCAAATCGAAGGTGCTTATTTAGAAGGCGGAAAAGGATTATCAACTTCAGATTTTGCCGCATACAAAGACCCTTATGCTTCTGGAAAAGTAAATAATTTTACTTTTAACGTTACTTCAAAAGAGTTAGCTGAGTATGCGATGCATCCTGAACATTATCTTTTCCCAAAACGTTGGGGCATTGATTTTTACCATCGGTACAAAGAAGATATTGCTTTATTTGCAGAAATGGGATTTAAATGTTTTCGCTTATCAATCTCATGGGCGAGAATTTTCCCCACGGGACTTGAAGATGAGCCGAATGAAGTAGGTCTAGCTTTTTATGATGCTGTTTTCGATGAGTGTGCGAAATATGGCATTGAGCCTTTGGTAACGATGTCACATTATGAAATGCCGATCGAACTGACGAAGAAGTACAACGGATGGATCAGTCGTGAGCTAGTTCCCTTGTTTGAGAAGTATGCCCGAGTCATTCTTGAACGCTATAAAAATAAGGTGAAGTATTGGATCACGTTCAATGAAATGAATATGAATCTTAATAGCTTATATACAGGGGCGGGGATCTTAGAAGATTTAGTGGATGATTCATTGCAAGCGGCATATCAAGCGTCTCACCATCAATTCTTGGCAAGCGCATTGGCTGTAAAAGCTGCGAAAGAAATTATTCCTGATGTAGAGATCGGGTGTATGATCAATCAAATAGAAGCATATGCACATACAACAAAGCCAGAAGATCAACTGCAAGCGGTGAAATCCAACCAGTTGAATATGTTTTATCCAGATGTTCAAGCACGGGGGTATTATCCTAGCTATATTTATAGCTACTTTTCAGAGAATGACTTGTCCATCGATATCCGACCAGAAGATGCGGATATCCTTCAAGAGGGGACAGTGGACTTTGTGGCCATTAGTTATTATATGTCTCATGTTGCGGAGGCTAGAGAAGATGCTTCTAAATTAGCAGGTACTTTTGATAGCCCAATTAAAAATGAATATTTAGAGCTCTCTCAATGGGACTGGCCAATTGATCCAATTGGGTTAAGAATATCATTGATCAAATTATATGATCGTTTCCAAAAACCTTTATTTGTTTGTGAAAATGGGTTAGGAGCGAAAGATGAGTTAGTCAATGGGGAAGTCCACGATGCGTATCGAATCGATTATTTAAAAAAACACATTGAACAAATGCGCGAAGCCGTTAAAGACGGTGTTGATCTCATGGGATACACGCCATGGGGCTGCATTGATTTAATCAGTTGCGGAACTTCTCAAATGTCAAAACGCTACGGCTTTATCTATGTGGATCAAGATGACCAAGGACAAGGAAGTTTGGCTCGTTATCGGAAAGACTCGTTTTATTGGTACAAGAAAGTGATTGCTTCTAATGGAGATGAATTATAAAAAAGGCTGTGAATGAGCAGGGGAGCAAAAATATAGAAACAGAAAAACTCAGACAATCGTTGCAAGTAGGGGGGGGCCTCATGCTTGGCTTTTTAAAAGCATAAGACCCAAAGCGCGCGACAGCAGTTTCAACTGCTGTCGCGTATTTGTATTTCAAGGGTGTTTGTATGTGTTAATTAGTAAATGAGTTTAAAACTTTTCTATGATTTTTTTAATAAATATTCCTATTGATTATCATATTTTCTTAATATTAAATCAGTTAACTTTCACCATTTCTCCAATCACTTTCCCATAGCTTCAATTCCTCTTTTTTTGTTAACAGGTTAAGTCAAAAATCCCCAAAAATCTTTTCTCATTTTTCAGCAGTATTGCCAGCAGAAGATCGCTTGATAAAAAAGCCGTGGCTTGCTATTCTGTTCTGTAAATTGACAGAAGGAGATGGCGTATGAAGCAAATGGCAATCAAAGAGAATCCGTTTTTGACGCGTCTGGATTATCGGCGGGCAGTGGAAGACATGATCGCTCCTTTGCGAGAAGCGATCTTGACAGATGACTATCCAGGATTGAATCTAGGTAGCAGTGGGGCCGTGTATGACCGAACACGGGCTGAGATGGAAGCGCTTGTGCGTCCTTTGTGGGGGCTGGCGCCTTATTGGAGGATTTGCTCAGATGATCCGTTACGAGCAGCTTATGTGGAAAAAGTGATAGCAGGGACAGATCCTGAACACGCGTTTTACTGGGGAAGGATCACGGATTATGATCAATACATCGTGGAAGCAGCCGCATTGTCATTGACCCTATTGTTGCAAAAGGACGCTTTCTGGACAGCGTTGCCGCAGAAGAACCAGCGAAAGCTAGTGGCTTGGCTATCCCAAGCACTTGAGTGCAAGATTCCTAAGAACAACTGGACATTCTTCAAAGTGTTGATTCGCGTTGCCCTGTTTCACTGTGGGGAACCGTTGGCAAAAGAAGCATTGTCCCAGGAGTTGGCATTGATCGATTCCATGTACATTGGCGATGGTTGGTATGTAGATGGAAAAACCACGCAACGAGACTACTACATTCCTTTTGCGTTTCATTATTATGGCTTGATTTACGCTACATTTATGCAAGACGAAGACCCAGAATGGGCACAGCGTTTTAAAGAGCGAGCCACGCTATTTGCGCAAGACTTCGTCTATTATTTTGATGAAGACGGCGAAGCCTTGCCCTATGGCCGCAGCCTGACTTATCGGTTTGCGCAAGGGGCGTTTTTCTCGGCGCTGGTTTTTGCAGATGTCGAAGCGATCCCATGGGGACAGGTGCGAGGACTACTGGCGAAGCACTTGCGCAATTGGATGGCGCAGGAGATTTTCACTTTCGATGGTCGCTTGTCCATCGGCTACCACTATGAAAATCATGTGATGGCAGAAGGGTACAATGCACCAGGCTCGCCTTATTGGGGGCTGAAGACCTTTTTGCTTTTAGCGGTCGCAGAAACGCATCCTTTTTGGACGGCCGAACCTGAGCCAATCAAAAGAGAGCCGCAAAAACGGATTAAAAAAGGCAATATGTTGCTGGTGCACAATGAAAAAAGCCATCATTTGTTGGGGTATCCTGCAGGTTTGATACTTGAACAGCAAGCCCATGCTCAAGCAAATTACAGCAAATTCGTCTATTCGAGCAAATTTGGCTTCAGTGTGCCGAAAGCCGGCGTCACGTATGCCGAAGGCGCCTTCGATAGCACATTAGCTATTGCTCGAGATGGCAGCTATTTTCGCACGAAGGGCACAGTCATGGATTATCGAGTGACGGAAAAAGGCGTCTTTTACCAATGGGCGCCCTTTGAGGAGGTAGTGATTGAAACTGAGATTTATCCATTTGGTCAGTGGCATGTGCGCGTGCACGAGTTGACGACGACGATTTCGTTGGACCTTCGTGAGGGCGGATTTAGTGTACCGCTAACTGGACGGTTGCCTCAGGCCCAAACAGGACCGACCTGGAGTCGAGTCAGTGAAGGGGGCTTTTGTTCTCAAATCATCAACATCGAAGGCTATCAACAAGCCAGTATTGTTCAGCCAGAAGCCAATACCTCCGTCTTTTTTCCAAGAACCAGTTTTCCATACTTAGCACAACATATTCCGCCAGGGAAGCACCGTTTGATTTGTTTAGTCGGTGGTATCGTAGAAAAAGAAAGGATCGATCCAAATGATTACGCTAGCAATAAAAAATAAGCAGGACCAGGTGATCGTCGGTCGCATCGACCATGAAAAAGAACCCGCGCCATTTCAAGTTTCTGGTGATGATTTGGCCGTATTAGCCATTAAAAACTATCTCTATGAGGAAGGAGATAAGATCGTCGTTGAGGTGACAGGGGAAAATCCGTATTATGTCCTTCAGCTTGATGAAACCTTAGCACCATCACTGATCTATCTTTCCCAATCCACTTGGGCGTATCAGATCCCTTGGACGGAATCCGCTCGAAAGTCCTCGGTGGAAACGGCCTTTACCTCGCAGCGCCATCACCTGATGGTGCGTAAAGCCCAGGCGTTTGAGATCACAAATTATCAAAATTTATCCTTCAATGCCCATGATCAAAAGTCAGCGACAGGGGCGTATCCTCATGCTTCAGCGAATGTGGAAACGCGAGATGATTCCGTCTTTTTTGCCAAGAATGCGATTGATGGAAAATATGGCAACCGATCCCACGGTTCGTATCCGTTTGCTTCTTGGGGCATCAATCAGCAAGCCGATGCTGCATTGACCATTGATTTTGGTCGTCCCGTCTTGATTGATCGGGTTCGCTTCCTATTGCGGGCAGATTATCCCCATGATAGCTACTGGACCAAAGGGATCTTGGTCTTTGCTGATGGAGAAGAGCTGGTGGTGGAAACGACAAATACGGCGTCTTTTCAAGAAGTTCGTTTTCCGAAAAAAGAAACGACCAAGCTGACCTATAAAGAGCTGCAAAAAGCAGAGGATAATTCCCCCTTCCCAGCTCTTACACAAATCGAAGTATTTGGTTGGAACTTTTAAAAAAAGAGGACAAGAGCATGACAGGTCTGCATTTGTGGGCAGTTGTCATGCTCTTTTTTTAGGAATCAATGAAGGAAGGTCGCTTTTTTTATGCATTTACGTTATAATGATTTCAGTTAATATGTTAACAAGTTAAGGAGAGGGTAAACATGCGTCTGCAAGAGAACAAACAACGCTTGATCCTGTTAGGAGAAAAAGTGACCGATGTGTGGTTAGCGGATAAAATCACCGCGTGCATCCAACAGATCGAAAAAAATAGTCAGCGCTTTGGCACACAGTTTCCTTCAGCCTGTGCCACCAATGGCAAATATCGGCTGAAAGGCAACGATGATTGGACCAATGGCTTTTGGACGGGGATGTTGTGGCTCGCCTATGAGTGGACCAAAGAAAAGAACTTTTTGACTCGAGCTATGGAAAATATCGACAGTTTTCAAACGCGCTTAGACGACCATTTTGTATTAGATCATCATGATATTGGTTTTTTATATAGCTTATCTGCCGGTGCGGGCTACAAGATCACTGGCGATGAACACTGCAAGCAAGAAGTCATTCAAGCAGCGGATGTTTTGCTGGCACGGTTTCAAGAAAAGGGGGAATTTATTCAAGCATGGGGCACTTATGGCGACCCACAAGAATATCGCTTGATTATTGATTCGCTACTGAACTTGCCGCTTTTATTTGCAGCAACTCAATTGTCGGGAGAGCCTCGTTACGCAGAGGCCGCGAGTAAGCATTATCAGACAGTCCGAAAGACCGTCATCAAGAATGACGCTACCACCTTTCATACGTATTATTTCGATCCTGAGACGGGGCAGCCAAGTCACGGTGCGACGCATCAAGGAAACAGCGACCAATCGATTTGGGCAAGAGGACAGAGCTGGGCGATTTTAGGGCTTCCTTTGAATGAAAGCTACCTGCATAGCCAGCCTTTTCCAGACAATTATCCGCAGATCGTGGAGGTGTTTTTGGCTCATTTGCCAGCAGATTTGGTGCCGTATTGGGACTTTGATTTTAACGACCAACATCCTGCTGAAAAAGACAGCTCTGCTTTAGCGATTGCGGCTTGTGGCTTGTTGGAAGCAGAGAAAATGGGTGCATATCCCGATGCCCAAAAAATCGCTAAAGGAATGCTTTACCAATTAGGCGAGCAGTATGCAGCGAGCCAAGTACCAGAAAATGAAGGCTTATTGCTGCATGGTGTGTATGCTCATGCGGAAGGCAAAGGCATCGATGAACCCAATCTTTGGGGGGACTATTTCTATTTAGAAGGATTGATCCGATTGGCATTGCCTGATTGGCAAAGATACTGGTAAAGGGGAAGACGACATGCGAACGTTTGAGATAAAAGAAGATTTTTTGTTAGATGGAAAACCAATCAAATTGATCAGCGGAGCGATCCACTATTTCCGCATGACACCGGCGCAATGGACAGATAGCCTCTACAATCTAAAAGCACTGGGAGCCAACACAGTTGAGACCTACATTCCTTGGAATCTCCACGAACCTCGTGAAGGAGTCTACGACTTTGAAGGAATGAAAGACATCTGTGCTTTTGTAAAGCAAGCCCAAACGCTTGGCTTGATGGTTATTTTGCGGCCTTCCGTCTACATTTGTGCTGAATGGGAATTTGGCGGGTTGCCAGCTTGGCTGTTAAACGAACCGATGCGGTTGCGCTCAACCGACCCACGCTTCATGGCAAAGGTGCGTAACTATTTCCAGGTCTTGTTGCCAAAGCTTGTGCCGTTGCAGATCACCCATGGGGGACCAGTGATCATGATGCAGGTGGAAAATGAGTACGGCTCTTATGGAATGGAAAAAGCGTATTTGCGCCAGACCAAGGAGTTGATGGAAGAATACGGCATCGATGTACCCTTGTTTACCTCAGATGGGGCATGGGAAGAAGTACTGGACGCTGGGACATTGATTGAAGACGACATCTTTGTCACAGGCAATTTCGGCAGTCGTTCCAAGGAAAATGCGGCTGTGATGAAAGAGTTTATGGCAAAACATGGCAAAAATTGGCCCATCATGTGCATGGAATATTGGGATGGCTGGTTCAACCGCTGGGGCGAGCCGATCATCAAGCGAGACGGTCAAGACTTAGCTAATGAAGTCAAAGAGATGTTAGCGGTCGGCTCCTTGAATCTCTACATGTTCCATGGAGGCACGAACTTTGGCTTTTACAATGGCTGTTCCGCTCGGGGAGCGCTGGATCTACCACAAGTGTCCAGCTATGATTACGATGCTTTACTGACAGAAGCAGGAGAACCTACCGACAAATACTATCAGGTACAAAAAGCCATAAAAGAAGCCTGTCCCGAAGTGTGGCAAGCCAAACCACGGACCAAGCAATTAGCGGCATTAGGAACCTTTCCCATCGAAAACAGTGTCTCATTATTGGCTATCAAAGATCAGCTGATGGCACCGCAAGAAAACATGTATCCACTAACAATGGAAACTGTCAGCACAGGCTACGGCTATTTGCTCTATTCGGTTCAGTTAAAAAATTATCATCGAGAAAACAAACTAAAAGTGGTAGAAGCTAGCGATCGGCTGCATATTTTTACCGACGGCCAATTACAGGCGATCCAATACCAAGAGACGCTAGGCGAGGAGTTGTTGATCCAAGGGGCACCAGATAAAGAAACCATCGAGCTAGATGTCTTAGTGGAAAACATGGGGCGTGTGAATTACGGGTTTAAATTGAATGGGCCTACGCAAACCAAAGGCATCCGTGGGGGCATCATGCAAGATATTCATTTCCACCAAGGCTATCGTCATTACCCAGTGACGCTTTCCGCAGAGCAGCTACAAGCCATCGATTATCAAGCAGGAAAAAATCCGACACACCCCTCCTTTTATCAAACGACCTTCAGGCTGACAGAGGTAGGAGATACGTTTATCGATTGCCGTGGGTATGGCAAAGGCGTCGTTATCGTCAATGGCATCAATCTTGGTCGCTATTGGCAACGTGGCCCCGTGCATTCCTTATACTGTCCGAAAGAATTTTTGAAAAAAGGCAGCAACGACGTCGTGGTATTTGAAATCGATGGCGTTGAGATCAAGGAACTCGTTTTCTGTGATCAACCTGTCGTAGAATAAAAAAATAGAAGTAGAGACCCAAATTTACGCGGGCTCTACTTCTATTTTTGTTTTGAAATATTTCCAGTGCTTGTAGCTGACGATGTATTCAGCGACACTTCCATCTGCCAAATAGGAGTGCTTGACTTGTTTGACCGCAGGCTCTCGGAAGCTCAGTTGCAATAAGTTCAACAATTCAGCGTCATCAGGAAAGACGATTTCGTTGGTTTCAACAGAAGCCAATGAGAAAAGGTCGATCGCAAAGTCTTTTCGGACCCGCTCATAAACACTAGCATATCGGTTGAGGTTTTTGGCGATCGGTTCTTTCATCAGCTTCTTCGGCAAATGAGTGATGTGAACCAAGAAAGGAACGTCGCCAAAATAGCGGACTCGTTTGATTCGGTAGTAGGAAGCACTGGCAGCCAATCCTAATTCTTTCAAAATCTCTGGGTCATTTCCTTCTTCCACCGCAAGGACCTTGACCTTTTCTTGGTCCAGTGAATGCAGCTCAATGTCGGAAAACTTCACACTCTGAGATACTTTTGCTTTTGAAACAAAGGTCCCTTTGCCTTGGATGCGATACAGATAGCCAGCACTCGTCAATTCATTCAATGCTTTGACTGCCGTGATCGAACTAACAGAATACATTCGCTTGATATCCGCCTCTGAATAAAACTTATCCCCAGGTATGAATTTATGGTCTTTGATTTCTTGTAAAAGATCTTGCTTGATCTGCTCATACTTTGGCAACACAGTGGTTTCCCTCCATTCCATATGAATACATCAAGCATAACATGTTAAATCCTTTCCTGCCACTTAATTAGTGTAGAAAATTCGTTGTTTTCCAGTCCGTATAGGCCTGAAAAATAAAATTCAATATGTTAAGATATTAGGTTTACGAATAGCTTGCCATGTGGTATAGTATGCTTACAAGGAACATAACATGTTAAGTGGGGCGACCTGCGGAGTAGGAGGGAAATTAGTGGAAAACATTGTATTGATCAGCCATGGCGGCATGGCAGAAGGGGTCAAAAGTAGTCTCGAGATGATCGTAGGCCAGCAAGCAAACGTTCACACCGTTTCATTACGAACAGATAGTGACAATCTGCAATTTGAGAAAGAATTGAACGAGAAAATGAAAGCCCTTAACGGTTCAACATTGATTATTGCGGATCTATTAGGAGGAACCCCGTGCAACGTTGCAGTCAAGAATTATTTAGAGGATGACGAAGTGGCAATCTTAGCTGGAATGACATTGTCCGTAGTGATCGAGGCAGTCGTCAATCAACGAGCGACGATCAAAGAGCTGCTTTGCTTAGCCAAAGAAAACATCGTTGATGTCAAAGCAGGGATGAACCAAGCAGAACAAGAAATTCTAGAAGAAAAGCAAGAGGAATTAGGGGATTACAGTGCGTATGCTGGGCAAGAAAATATCGTCAATAGTCGGATCGATGAGCGCTTGATCCATGGACAAGTCGCCGGTATCTGGTCCACCAGTTTAAACACGCAACGGATCATCGTAGCCAATGATGAAGCCGCCGCAGACCCATTACAAAAATCTTCTTTACGAATGGCAGCGCCAACTTCGATGCGACTTTCCGTCCTTCCAGTGGCAACGGCAGCCAAAAATATTCGCGCCGGTCGTTATGGAAAGCAACGGTTGTTTTTACTTTTCAAAAATCCCCAAGATGTTTTGCGTTATATTGAAGCAGATGGACCGATCAAAGCGATCAACGTCGGCAACATGAGCTACAAAGATGGTGCACGGGAAGTAACCAAAAGCATTCAAGTGCTGCCAGAAGAAGAGCCGATTTTTGAAGCGATCGCCGCAAAAGGCATCACCGTCACGGCACAGCTTGTACCCAATGAACCATCGATCGACTTTATGAAGAAATTACGATGATAAACCAGGCAGCGCTTCGATCGAGGAGAATATGTAGCGGAAGATTTGTCAAAAAACGAGTGTTTTTCACAATTTATCTGAGGCGACATAACGATCGATAACCAGCCAGTTAAGACTCGTTCATACAATTAGGAGGAAAATTCATGCATTTAGCAGCGTATCAAATCATTCTTATTACTGTTTATGCTTTTATTGCTATTAATGATTCACTTATTTCCAATACGTTGACCCAACCAGCGATCGCTGGAATGATTTCTGGAATGATCATGGGGGACTTAAAGACCGGTTTGATGGTCGGTGGGACCTTACAGTTGATGCGTTTGGGGATCGCCGCATTTGGTGGTGCATCCGTCCCGGATTATTTTACCGGCGCAGTACTGGGAACAGCGTTTGCCGTGATCTCAGGAAACGGCGCGGAATATGGCATCGGCTTAGCAGTTCCAGTGTCCTTGCTGATGCTGCAACTGGATGTCGTGGCTCGTTTTTGTAACGTATTTCTACTACACCGGATCGATAGAGCCATCGACAACATGCAAGTCAAACGAATCCCACGGTTAGTTTTATCGGGTTCTTTCTTGTGGGGATTGTCACGGGCGATTCCGATTTTATTGATGCTTTTAGCTGGAGATGCAGTCGTTACGACGATTACCGATAACACACCAGAATGGCTAATGACTGGACTAAAAACCGCTGGTGGCGTCTTGCCAGTCGTCGGGGTAGCGATCTTATTGCGCTACTTGCCAACAAAGCACTATATTCCTTATTTGTTATTAGGCTTCTTTTTAGCTGCGTATCTACAAGTCCCAATGCTCGGCGTTTCCATCATTGGGCTCGTAGCAGCAATGTTAGTCTTTAAACGTGATAGCGAAAAAGGCACCGTTGCAACGGCAGCTGCCGGAGATTTTGAAGGAGGATATGATGGCGATGAATGATCAAAAACTGACAAAAAAAGAGTTGAATACCATTAGCTGGCGTTATATTTTGGCAAGCCAATTAAACTGGAACTATGAGCGAATGATGAGTTCGGGCTACCTTTACGGCATCCTGCCCGTCTTGAAAAAATTCTATGGCCATGATGAGACCCAGCTGCAAGATATGTTGCGGACCCACAATCAATTTTTCAATACCAATGCGATCTTTGGGAACTTGATCATGGGGATCGATGTCGCTATCGAAGAACAAGACGGACACAAAGCCAAAGAAACGATTATCGCCTTGAAAACGGCCTTGATGGGTTCCTTGGCCGGTGTCGGTGACTCCTTGTTCCACGTGATTTGGGGAACGATCTTTGGCTCTGTTGCTGGCACATTGGCGCAAAATGGTTCCGTTGTTGGTTGTGTCATCTGGATCATCGCCAACATCGCGTTACTTTTTGGTCGGGCAGCGTTGCTTCCCCTAGGTTACAAACAAGGGGTCAAATTAGTGACGACCTTGAAAGACAAATTATCTGCCTTCACCAATGCCGCAACCGTTTTAGGGGTCACAGTGATTGGTGCTTTGATTCCCTCTGTCGTTAAAGCGACCGTTCCTTTTGTCTATAAAAAAGACGGCGTCGAATTAGTGATCCAAGACACGTTGGATGCCATCTTGCCATCCTTTGTACCTATCTTGCTCGTCTTGCTGACCTACTGGATGTTAGGCCAAAAGAAACTAAATTCCACTCGAGTGATTTGGATCATCTTGATCTTGTCGATCGTTTTGAGTGCGTTTGGTATTTTGGGTTAGGATTAGCAGTAACAACTGATAGATAAGAATACGTAAATAGAAAAAGAGTGTGGAATATTTTTCCGCACTCTTTTTTTATAAAATAATTTTCTTATTTGTACTCATAAATAATTTGATTTTAACAAAAAACCGTTATATTTACTCCTATAAATCAAATATTTTAATTATTTTTATTATATAATGATAGAAAATCTGTTTTTTTATTTGGGCAGTGCACTAGAAAAATGAGGATCTTTGCTTGGTAACTAATTGACCAATTCACAAGGGTCTTACGGTGATTATGGTGATAATCTACTATTAGTGATAAAACCGCCACCAAGCAATTCATAAAACAGCCAAAGAAGTGGGGAGGACTTGCTTGCAGTCAGATATGATGAACTATCATTAGAGTTTGAAACAAATGAAAGCGTATTTTCCCCCAAAGGGTTAGATGCAGGAACGAAAGCGATGTTAAAAGAAGCAGTTATCAATGACTAAGATAGAACTTTGGATCTTGGATGCGGGTATAGGTTTGCAGGGATTTATCTGGCAAAAAAATATACTAAATCGACAGTTATAATGACAGACATTTGCTTGTTATCTATTAGAATAGAAACATCTAATTTTTCAGAGCTAACGTCAATATCAACAAATAATTTTATTGAACAAGGGTCGCCTTTTAAGTAGAATGTCTGAAAATACTACGATATTTTGGGATTCCCTATAATCTCACTGTGTGTAAATAACCTCGCCTAACAGATGCAGAGATAATACAGCTAGAAGTTGCCTTTCAATTGCTATTTGAAAGTCTAATCTATTATCGAAATAGCTAATTAGTTGGTATTGAACAAAGTGGTTCGGGTAACCGACTTATAAATGAAGACAAACCTACAGGAGGAAGTAGCAAATTCCTGTTAAATCCTTTTCAGACGTTTATTGACTATGAGAAATTACCCAATAACGAAATAAATTACGTTAGGAATGTGTTATTCAATATTTTTTTACTTTGAAGACATCTTGAAAGAAAATGCAGATTCTAGGGTGTTAGTCAGTAAAATAAATGTTGTTAATCTGAGCCAGAGACTCGTTCCTTGCGAGTGATCAGTAAGCTTACAGTTACGATAATCGTATTTCTTCAAGGAGGAAAGAATTAGGGGGAGGTAAAACGAATCCCTATGGGCAATATTGTCTATCAAGCTTGAAGAAAATCGTTCTAAATAGAAAATCGATTGAATACTTTTCTAACAGCAAGGATCAATCTTTTATAAACAATAATATCTCTAAATTTGAAAATGAAGCAAGAAGTGCTGAGGTAAAGTGAAAGACACTCGAATGCGAACTATCGAAGGTAAGATACTCATTTTAATATTGGGTACGAGTCTTTTTTTGTGATTTCAAATTATATAATTGAAGGAACAAGTGAAAGACTATCAATCTGAAAAGCAGCTTTTGATGCATTGTACAAGGAAAAGAATGGGATCATCATTGACGTGCTGATTATGACAGTGAAAATATTGTTTGCTTCTATCTATGATTACGATAGGGGAAAAAATTACGGCAATGTGATTGTTTGGAAAGTCATGGCAAAAGGATGTGCAACAGACAAAGTGGGGGACTATTTATTTCTCGAAGATTCTTCAAAATCCACTGCCGCGGTTAACTTTGTATTGGATCAGACTATGGTTTTATGTATTACTACAATAGCCCTCAGATACAAGTGATTGTGGTCGGTGATTATGAAATTTCTACTGCTACCGGCAATAGTCAGACTGGTTATTATATGTAAAAAGTAACTTGTAACAACGAGTTGAAAAATTTGGTTGAAGATGTAACATAATTTAATTAATTGAATCGAGAACGGATAAAAAGGATGAATAAAGAAATTCTTTCTCTCGTTCATGTCGGTTTTAGCTATAGCAGTATTAACATATTTCACATGCATGAAGAACTTTGAAAGTCAGCAGCAAACGATCACAATTCAACAAAGTGAGGCAAAGATGATTGTTTTATCAGGACGACTGTTGAGATTAAAAGAGGTATTCTCATTCTTATATGATAGAAAGCTCGTATTTAATGATCAGTGAAAAGTCCTGGGAATATATTGATTGATATTCACCGGAAATGGGCCCATTTTTATATTGTAGGACGAGGGTTAAAGTGTTGTTAAGTTATATAAATCTAGCTACTTTTTTATCAAGCAAATTAAAAGGAGGAGCTATGAAAAATGAAAAAGCTGTTTAGACCTTTGGTGACATTGGATAGAAGACTTACTTTGCTGTGAAATAATCAATTCTAAAAATAATTGTAAAATAGATAATAATTTAACGTTTCGTATAATTGTATATCTATTTATTTTAATTGACTGTATGTGTTTCAATAAATTTTTAAGTTGTATTTAGATTTTTATAATAAATAAATACAAATAGAGGGAAATTGAGGTATAATGATAAATAATAGTTAAATAAATGAAAGGATAACTTATAGCATATGAATAAATTTAAAATTTTGGATGAGTTTCATTTGAGATACAATAATTTAAACACTGAAGTCTATTATAACAATTTAGAACATCTAGATGGTAAGGGGATAATTGAATGGTGTATTGAAAATTTCAGATTAATATCTGAATCTATATTCTATGCAAATGATGAAATTTTAAACAAAATAATTTATTATTCAACATTAAGTGAGAAAGAAAAAAAATCTGTAGAGGAAACAACATTTAAGTATCTATCAAGGTATTTTTTCAGACCTACACCGTTTGGTTTTTTTTCAACAGTCAAATTGGGAAGCTTTCAAAATAAAAATAATGAGAAGTTTATAAAAAAAACGTCTATTGAAATATCTCATTTATGGTTAGAAAATTTAAGAAGACAACTAGAAGTAAATAATATGATTGTTAAAAATTTATTTGTTACTAGTTCACCATTTATTTCATTATATGATGGAGATTTAGTTCTTTTTGATAACTATTCTAGTATTTCGGATGAACAACAAACAAAAATAAAAAAAACGCCTATATTAGAATTTATTCTTGAAAATACTCAAAAAAAGAAAAGCGTTACCGAACTAGCATATTTGGTAGGAAAAAAGTTTTGTATTAATGATCTTGAAAAAACCATTTTATTCATAAGAAAATTGATTTCTTTAAAAATACTAGTCACTGATTTTTTTGAAAATATTTTTTATTCTGTAGACAAGTTAAATAGAATTATTGATATTTGTGATTCTAAAGATATGAAGGTAGCTGAAGATCTAAAAAAAATACGCGAATCTATTACAAATCTTGAAGGATCTAATGATTATATTTATGAAAATTTAAAAAAAATAATTTCGCTACAAAAAAAGATAATCGAAGCTGAAAGCTATCTTTATATCAATCAAATTGATGAATCTTATTTCTTTCTAGATAAAAAGGCAAAAAAAGAAGTGCAACAAGCAGGGAACATCATAGCTCTGTTAACGGAGGATTCTGGAACAGGGGGAATGCTAACTGACTATATTGAGTTTTTAGGAAAGATTCCAGATGCGGAAAAAGAAACTAAACTAGTTGATTTACTTAATAAAACATTTGATTTGAACAAGAAAAAAACAAATCCAGATACGACTACATTTATTAGCGATAACATATCGTATCAATACTTGATGTCCAAAATTGGATTCTCCTTACTAACAAAAAGTGATGTCGAGTTGAATGAAGATGATATTAACTATATAGAAAGATACCACGATTCTAAAAATTCTTTTGACTTTGTTAATGAATTTGAGCTTATATTTACGATTCAAAAACAAGAGCAGGAAAAAGTATATATTTATAATCTTCAAAGTATGTCGGCACAAATTGGAGGTTACTTCTCACGATTTGAAAAAAATTTTAAGAACAGTAAGATATATAAAAATGAGGATTACCTTTACTTAGATATTGCTGATAACTTTCTTCCGACAAAATTATTCAGTAGATCACCAAAACAAAGAACATTTGATTTAGTAGATTCTCATAAAAATTTTAATAACTTAGAAGTAATAGATTTTACTTTGAATAGTGATAAATCTATAAATATTAATCAGTTATTTATTAAGTTGATAAATAATGAATTGTTTATAATTGATGATAAGTCTGGCAAAGTATTATTACCAAGGCAAATAAACCTAATAAATATTCCAATGATATATAACAGGATGTATATACTTTTATATTTTAGTAGAATGCAATTCTATAAAGCTAAGGCAGATTTTTTAAGTTTAATTATAGACAATTTTTATTATATACCTAGAATAAGATATAAAAACATCATCATTTTAAAACGCCATTGGAAATTAAATTATCATTTTTTAAAATTTCATGGCGAGAATACTGATATCAAGAACTTTAAGATGTTTCTTGAAAAAATAAAAGTACCTAAAATGCTTAAGATGGCTAGTAATGATGAAAATACAAATTATAATATTGATAATCCCTATCATCTAGAATTATTATATCGAAATTTAAAAAAGTATGGAGAGATAACAGTAACTGAATGTGATTCGGCTTTTGGAGAAAGCCTTATAGAAAATCATTCAAATCAATTTGTATTTTCTTTTATTAATAATACAATTCACAATTCTTTACCTAATATATTCGAGAGAAACAGATATGATGTTCACAACAATGGATTAAATTTGAAATGGATTAGTTATAAAATATATTTTAATGAACGCAAGCAAAATGATGTGATTGAGGAGCATTTAGTTCATGTTTTCAATTATTTAAGTAGTATAGGAATGAGTAATTTTTTCTTTATTCGTTATTGTGATCCTGATCCACATTTACGTATTAGAATGCAAGTAACTGAGAACCACATGATTGATGTAAATGAAGTGCAATCTGAAATTAGAAAGATTATTCACCCCATAGAGATATACGATTTTTGTATTACCAGTTTCTATCCAGAGTATCATAGATACGGTGGCAATCTAATGACCAATGATATATTAGATTTTTTTGTAAACGAAACCAATGTACTGATTAAAAATCCGCTTGCAATATCATTGAAGTCTAAAAATATTAATAATTTTTTAGTTGCATACATTTTTAATTATTTGAAAAATTTTTTTAATTCAATTGATGATATTTATAGTCTTCTCTTGCCGTTTAAAGTTAATAAATCTGTCCATCAGAAAGAGATTAGTGATTGCTTAGGAAGTATTGAAGAATACGAAAAAAAAATTATTAGTTTTAAATTCAACAGAGAAAATGGAGGCACATTAAAAAAAACTTTTTCAGTTAAGAAAAATCAAGAACGAAATAGTATCGCCCTATCAATTATTCATATGACTATCAATCGTTATCATGATATTGATAGAGAAAATGAGAACAGAATAATGAAACTTTTGTTTGAATTAGCACGAATTAAAAAATTTAAAAATAAGGAGTAATAGGTTTTTGAAATTTAAAAAATAAACCTTTAAGAGAGAATATTTTTTTATCTCTTAAAGGTTTCATTTTTCATAATTCTAATAACTATTTACCGAACAAAAAATCTCCGATAAAGCGTTTTTTCGTTAATAAACTTTGTATAACTAGCCATGTGGATATGCTCCCATCAAGCATATTGAAGTCGGATCTCAATTCATCTTCATGATGAATATCATAAAATCCTATCTTGTCATTTGATTTCATTTGTAAAAGAAGGTCTAGTAAGTTTAATGATGCTGATTCTTCACCTAACAAGAATAACTCATAGATTAAGCCCGATAATCCATGACAAAACGTTGATGATTTGAAAATAATGTTATTTTTATTGTTTTTATATTTATCAACCAAGTAAAGTAAACTACTTACAAAAAGTCTTCCTTGTTTATTAAAGTGATTTGTTCTTTCTAAAAGATTGAAAGAATACAAAAATGTATATCCGGACATTCCGTAACACCAGCTAAAGTTGGTTTCGGTTTTTAAAGGTTTCAAATCAGGATAATTAACTATTCCTGGTATGGATAAATATCCGTCTTCTTTTATCGAACATTTGAGAATAAACTTCTCAATTGAATCCAAAGTAGTAATTATATTTAAATTCATATTAGAACTTTTTCTTTTAGAACAAAACTTTTTTAAAACATAATAAATACCTGCTAATCCATGTGAAACCCCTAAATTTATGTGTTCATTTATTTCGTTATTTCTTTTGATTACTAAAAATGGAAAAGTTCCATTAATTTCTGTGCAGATTAAAAGTAAATAGGATATGATTTGTCTTTCCAAATCTTCTGCATCTAAAGGAGAATAAAATTCTAATAGAAAATTTAAATAAGAACATATACCATACAATAAATCGTAATGGAAAGTTTTAATGTTACTATTTTTAGCGCACTCAATCATCAAAGGTAATTCAGCTATAATGTATTGGTCTATACTTTTTTTGATTGTAATATAGGCAGGAATTTCTCTAGATTTTTTCCCGTATAAAATTTCTAAACCAATTAAATAATTTGATGGTCCAGATAAAAAGCTTAATAAATCTTTAGAATAAATTTTTTTAGGAAAGAAATTCTTAATAAATTCATGTGTTAAGTACTCCCAATCGTTTTCGGTTTCATAGTTTTTGCCATTTGCTATTAATAATGCTCCTTCTAAAAAAGTTATTTTTTTACAATTTTTTTGTGTTATTAGTTCAGGCACAGTTGTTTGAAAGAAATCTTTTAAACTGGCATTTAAAATTTCATTTGAAGACATATATTTACCTTCCGATCTTTTTATATTTATAAGGAGTGATAATTTGAAATTAGTTGTGAATAAATTTACTTACAAGAAAATAGCTTATTTGTTTTTTAGAACAGTAAAAAATTTAAAGCGTATAAACAAGTACTATCTTTTTTTTACAATGTTAATCACTATGCTTTTATCTCTATCCCCTACTCTTAACATTATTGCATTGAAGGAACTGACAAATGCAATTCAAGTTTACCCTGATACAAGATTCCCAATGTACATGTATATAATATTTTTTTTTATGATATCTTTGGTTACACTACTTTTAACCAAGTATAACGAATACATGACTTTTTGCTTCTCTAATCGTATTTCATACCATATAAATATACAAATTCTCAATAAAACAAAAAGCATGTCATTATCTGATTTTGAAAATCCTGATATATATAATAAAATCCAAAGAGCTGAAGCACAAAGTGATGAAGTTTTATTCAATTACTTTTTAAATTTTTTATCTTTAATCGGTTCTGCTATAACCATTTTGTCAAGCTTAGCTTTGATAATATTTTGGAGATGGTGGTTTGTTATTTTAATATTGCTAGTATCATTTTTTAGATCTATTGTAATGATAAAATATGGAAGACAGAAATTCACTATACACACTAGTAGAACTTCCAATGAACGAAGGAAGTGGTATTATAGCTATTTATTGAAAAATGATCTTTCGTTTAAAGAAATTAAGATTTATCAATTACATAAATCTTTTCTAAATAAATATAAAAAAATTTTTAACGACTTTTTTATTCAAGACCGAGAAATTCAGATTAAAATGGATATAGTTGATTTTTTTCTATCCCTCGTAGGTGCCATTATTCAAATTCTACTAATATTTTTTGGAACATATGATGCAGCTCTTAAAAGAATATTAATTGGAGATGCGATTTCGTTTATTCAAGGCGGAAATAACATTAGAAATGGCTCAGACGGATTTATGACAACTTTAGCAACCATTGTAACTTCATCATTGTATTTGGAACAACTTTTTGATTTCTTAGATTTAGAAACTGAAATTCCTAACAAAAGAGGAGTTGAGCTTAGTGAACCAATTAAAAAAATAGAATTTAAAAATGTTAGTTATAAATATAAAAGTTCAAATGAATTTACTCTTAAAAATATTAACATGACGCTAGATAGTAACTGTAGATATTATTTAGTTGGAAGGAACGGGTCCGGAAAATCTACTTTAGCGAAAATTTTACTGAATTTATATGACGATTATGAAGGGACTATTGAAATAAATGGCGTAAATTTAAAAACGATAGCTTTTTCAAGTTATTGGGAAAAGATTGGTATTTTATTTCAAGATTATACAAAGTACGAATTGACATTAAGAGAAAATATAACATTTAGCGAAAAACCTTCTAAATCTAAAGATTCAAAGTTAATAAAAACTTTACGTCAGTTAGACAATGACTTCCTGATAACATTACCATTGAATCAACAATTGGGTTTTTGGTTTGATAACGGTGTTCAATTGTCAGGAGGGCAGTGGATTAAAATAGCAATTTCGAGAGCATTACAAAGAAATCCATCGTTATTAATTTTAGATGAGCCGAATGCATCTTTAGATAATATATCTGAAAAAAAATTATTGAATTTAATACAGAATGCCACAGAAGATAAAATCTCATTAATTATTACACATAGATTAAAAAATATTGATCCTTTGAACTCAGTTATTTTATTTATGGAAGATGGAAAGATTTGTGATCAAGGTAATACAGTAGATCTTTTAAATAAAAATAAAAGCTTTGCAGAACTTTATAATGCTGAAAAATAATTTGCTATTTTTCAGCATTATTTTCTAACCATAATTTTGTATTCAGCCTAAGGGTATTTGTTTCTATAACAGGTTTCGTAGGCTTTCTCATTATTTTAAGAGAATAGAGGTAAAATAAAAGTATTTATATTACTATCACATACAGATCTTGGTAAAGTAAGTAAAGATGAGTTAAAATTTTCTAAAATATAGTCTTCATCTACTACGATGGTAGAAGAGTAATTCTAACTGCTTTTTTAATTGCGGTGTTAAAAATAGGAATTACGTCTTCATAAGAATTATCTTCGTCTTCCGTATAAATTTGCTCAGGAATCATTTTATCAAAATTAGTCTTTTTAAAGTAGACTCTATATTTATCTATTATATATAACGCAACTTTAAAGAATCATTTAGTTGAAAGATTGAAAAAGATACAGGCTTATCACAGGTAGGAAACCCTATTTAATTACTGTTAAATTAAAAAACAGTATACTCATTAATATAATAACGAAAGAGGTAAAAATATTTTTTCTCGTAGAAACCACACTCCTAAAAAATAGTTTGATAAATTTCTTCAAATTTCATTTTCACATGTAATTTTACACCAACAATTTGTAAAAATCCAATTATTATATAGAATAAACACAAATATAAGACTGTTCATTGCTTATGAGTTTTCTGTTATTATATTGTTTATTTAGTTTATGTGTAAATAATGATTGTATAATTTAATATGATTTGATATAATTTAGTAAACAATTGGTGTTATAGTTGTTTTTTGATTTAAAAATTAAGAAATGATAAGGAGGATATTTGAATGGATAAGTTGTTTGATTTAGATGTAGAGGTTGTTAAGACAAATACTCAAGCCAGAAGTGGTATTGGAACTTTAGGGGTATATTGTTTCACAACAGGTCAAGGTGTCATGTGTTCTTCAGGTGCCGGTTCTCATTCTTGCATGACTTCAGCAACTCGATGTACAGGTACTCAAAGTGCATGTGCTATTTTACCTAGTAGTTTAAAGAAATAGTATATAATTTAAAATTTTTTAAACAATTGTAAACGTAGTCATTTGCTAATGGTTATCCTAGTAAATTTTTCTTTTCACGTTATAATAAGCGAAAATGTGTAATATTCAAATTTTTTAAATGTTAAGCAGGGCCCAATTTAGTTAAACCACAAACTGTAATTTCTTTTAAGTTTCTATATGAGATACTCAGTCTATAAAAAAGAGTGTCCACAAAATTATTGTAAATTGCCCCCTGTCAAGTAGATATTTAAAAAATCAAGGCTCTTTATCAATACGGACTGATGAATTACGCAAAATCAATTCTGGGTCAGAATGAACCTCATTCTGCTCAGATTTTTTTTGTTACCTTACTTTGATTAATTGATTGATTAAAAAGATTCTAATTCTCATGTTCTCAAATGATTTAAATCCGTAGAATACTCGTTTCATTGACTTTATGTGGTATTTTTCGCTTCTATTTTCGCAAAAAGAAAACCCAGAAACCTAATCGTGTTAATCAGGTTTTTGGGTCGGTAAAAGATATGGAACCATCTTATTTTGAATGAAAATCAAGCACTTTAGCTATTAAAGAATGTTGGTTTATAGGGATTCCCCATCCATATTATGTTAGCACTTTATTCCCACTCAATATGTGTAGCTTCATAGAAATGTTTATATAGCAACATTCTTTTATTGTAATCTACATTTGAGTAGGAAAATGGTAGGGTTAGATCTTTACTGCTTGATTTCCATTAAAGTTTGCAACACTTGATTCTGTGGCATAGGTGAAATTAATATTACCAGTCATCTGTTTAGCAATATTTTCATCATTACGACTCCAAAGATGAGCGTAGTGTCTCAATGTAATTTCAGGGCTAGAGTGTCCTAATCGTTGTGATACAACAAGAATATCAGCATTAAACTCATTGATTAAGTAACTAACATGAGAATGGCGCAAACCCTTTCCTTGAATCAATGGCACATTCGCTAACTTGGCATATCGCTGTATAATTCTTTGAACAGTTGAACGATAGAGGGGAAGATCAGTGTAACTAAGAATAAATTGTTTTACTCCATGATTTTTTTGAACTTTTTCCCACTCTTGAAGAACTTGAATTGTATCATCATCCAAAGAAATGATTCTTAGACCACTTTCGGTTTTTGTATAGGGTTTTCTAATAAAATCCTTTTGATTGATCATTTCTAAGGTATGATGAACCTTGAGTTTTTTTCTCTTGAAGTCTATATCATTCCAATTTAATGCCAGTCCTTCACTTACTCGAATTCCAGTCATATAGTACAACCAAATTAGAACAAAACACATATGTTCATAGAAATCTTTTTTATAGATTTTTGATAAGACCCTTTCAAAATCTTCTTTCGTCCAGTATGGAACAATTGCTTTTCCTTTGGGAATTGCTTTTGTCCGCTTGGAGATGTTTTCATTAAGGAATTGAAGGGTAACAGCATAATCAAGTGATTTGCGAAACATACCGTATAAAAGGGAACTGTATGCTTGGGAATACCCACTTTCGTTTAACAGCCAGATTCGATAATTCTCACAATCGAGTACCCTGATATCGCGTAGTTTTTTATCACCAAAGTATTTAATAATTTGAGTGAGTCCACATTCACGAGAACTCCAAGTGCTTTTTTGAACACAAGCTCTGTAGTGAGGGACATAAGACTGCTCCATAAATTCTTTGTAGGTTAAATCATAATTTGCAAATCCATTTGCTATCATATACTCATTTTTAATGCGCATAACTTCTTTATGGGCTTCACGAACAGATGAAAATCGTTTTCCTAAAGAATCTTTTGTTCCTTTTTTTTGGATTCTTTTTCCAGTTATTTGGTCTGTACCTAATTCTACAAGATAATATATACGACCGTTTTTGTCTTGGTAGACACATGGATATTTTGTTTTCATAACTATTCCTCCTGCACAAGAGGAATGCCTATAATTTCTTCAATTACTTGTCGGGGTACAACCCCGACTCTTTTATTATTATAATATGGGTATCCCTGGTTTACCATTCTTATTTTTGCCTGACGAATTATGGTAGCTGCTTGATGTGTTTTAAATCCAAGTTGTTCTAAATCTTTTCGACAAATCATATTTTTCATTTTTTTCAACTCACTTTCATAGAAAACACACAATTGATTGCAGTGTTATTTCTTTATTTTGGTATAGTGAACAATGCTTTCTTGAAAATCCATCATTTGTTCAGGATTTCCACCTTCATTTATATCCCTGTAAAATATCGGGCGTCTTACGAGATACTCATGGGTATAAAGCACATCTTGATTGGTGGGATCATAGGGTTGATCCACGAGTTTTTTTGTAACAGTAGGTACTTTGAGATTGCGCGATCTGAAGAACGCTTTTTTCTTATGTTCTTTCATATTCAAGTCCTTATCGAAATATTTGCTGATATAGCGTCCGCGATTTTCGATACGATCCACATCGATCCTATTTATTTTGACAAATCCATGTCCCCAGATCGTGGTAAGACGATCGACAGAAAGAAAAGGGAAGTCAAATAAGATGATGTGATAATGGATCGCACCTCGTTTTTGTTTTTCCCACGTGGCGAGATATTTTAGGTTTGCTTTTTTTGTATGATAGAGTTCGTAGTTTAGTCGCTTGATAAATTTTTTGAATTCATTATTTGCATAGGCAATGTTTTGTATGTTTTCTCTAAAAGTGAGGGTTAAAAATTTTGTCTGATCATCAAAGTTCATATCCACGAGTCGGGCGATTTCAAAACGCATATTTTTGTAGTATTTTTGTTTTCGTTTTAAGCTATCGTATTGTTCTTGAGCAGAGAGTTCGTCATAAGTTCTTCTTGTTTCCGTGGGAATATCCTCTGTATAAAGCCAAGCTAATTCTTTTTTTCGGTTTGGATTTGGTTCTGTTTCTTCATTTCTTTTTTTAGGAGTAATGATGGTTTCATAATCATAAATTTCAAGGTACGTGGGAGTTTCAATGATCTTCTGATTATATGCTTTCAATAATCCCCACTCCTTGGTACGTATTCAATTGTCAAAGAACCAGTCATTTTCTCCTGATGTTGTTCTATAAATCAAGTAAAGGAGCAGAACTGCTACGCAGCTCTGCTAGCCTGCTTATTTATTGTGCGGTTTTTTCGTTGCGGTCGGCTTTGAGCTTGATGCCCATCCGGCCTCAACGAAACCACCCAACAAATAAGCAGGAATATTAGTTTCGTGAATCTTTTGAATGATTGCTAAGAGTATCTGTTTATTGCTTTGTCAGTAAAACTGCTGAGTCTGCAGTTGCGGATAACCCATAGCTGACAAACTGACCATTTGCACGTCCCCAAGGTTTGATCACAAGATTATTAAAAGTAACTGTCGCGATCCCGTTTTTATCAAGTTCATCCTCTGTTACAACTGGTTCAGCGCTTCCAATTTTTACGCTCATCTTTTCAAAGCGAAGTTTGGGTAAGACGCACTCGTAGCTCCATCCTAAAATTTCTCCATCCTTTTGCCACCGTGAGACATTAACGACTTGGTATTCCTTTTCTAGTTTTTCTTTTGGTAAAGTTAAATCACTGATTTTGATTGGCATAATGTTCTCTCCTTTTCTGATATACGTTTTGATATACGTTTGGTATAAAAATGTAAGGTACCTCTACATTTTTATCGTATACGATTTTAAATACGTTGTCAATAGTTTTTGTAAAATGTATATACGGAATAATATACGTGTGGTATGCTGTATATGAAATCATATAGGAGGGATCACAAATGTTTGGATTATTGCAACCGAATAAAGAAAAAGTTGGAAGAAGATTAAAACAAATCAAAGACGAAATGAATATCTCTTTTACAGAGTTTGGTAGCCGCCTTGGATTAAAGAAGCCGACGATAAGTTCGTATGTTCAAGGATATAACTTGGCACCGATTGATGTGATTGAAAAAGTGGCTAAGATCAGCGGAAGGTCTGTTGGTTGGTTTTACTTTGGGGAGATAGAGGAATATATCGCGGATTATCTAACTCTCACGGGACAAGGCGAGTTAGTTAAGGAATATCCGAACGTGGTAAAGCAGATCAAAGAAGAATTCTTTAGTGGTGATTTTAAAAATCCTAGTTGGGAAAATGAAGTCGGTTATCCAATGGAAGAATTCATCGATGATTGTTTCGCGGATTTTTCTCCAAGTATTTTAGATAGGTATATTGGCAAAATCGTTACGCAGCAGATCGATAAATCGGAGAAATTGAAAAACTTTTCAGATAAGGAAAAGGGTGAAGCACTGGCATTTGTCTATCATGAAGTGATGGACTTTGTTGAAATGAGTGGTGAGGTTAAGTACGGTGAAGAGGAGAAGGTTATCGGATTAGTCGAAGATTCGATCAGTAATCTGGTGAAAAGAGGAAAAATAGAATTCTCAGAAGAATATTTGGTAGGAAGGTTAGTGAATATTCTTGATGATGATGTCGAGACAGCAAAAATCATTTCGACTTTATCATTGAATCTGACAGGAAAAGCTTTTTCACCGCTTTTTGGTGGAAAAGAGTTGATTGAGATTTTTCAGGCAATGCGTCCGGCTTTGATGAAGTTGTATTCGGAAAAGAGCAGAGATGAGCTGTATGATTGGTTTGAGAAATAAAGACAAGTTACTAAAGATACTTTGAAGTTTTTTTAGACGGCAAAGGAGGGAAAACATATTATGTCTAAGTTAAATAGTATTCAAAATGAAATCAAACAATT
This sequence comes from Enterococcus sp. DIV0008, assembly GCF_050542615.1. Taxonomy (NCBI): domain Bacteria; kingdom Bacillati; phylum Bacillota; class Bacilli; order Lactobacillales; family Enterococcaceae; genus Enterococcus; species Enterococcus sp. DIV0008. Next base: position 257,468 of record NZ_CP172937.1, read on the forward strand.
AGAAGGAGGACGCTTCCAAAATTTATGTGATGTTTACCTTTATCGTAAAAGAAATTGGGAGAATATTGTATCTCTCGGTTCTATGGATGGAACAGATAAGACTACTAAAGGAATACCTGACACTTATTATTTTGATAACCATTCTAATACATACATTTTGGTTATGTATGGTACTAGAAAGGATGCAACTGCAAAATTAGAGACAGATGTTCGAGAAGCTATCGAGAAATCCAAAGTTGATAAAAAAGATATTGAAGAAATAATCTGCTGTCACACTTCTTCAAATTTAACTGTTGAGAAAGATAAGGAACTAAGAAGTTTATCAGGCTCAATAAAGCTGACTCTCATAGGAATAGATACATTATCTAATGACCTCCTTAAGTTTGAGTATCAAGATATTGTAAAAGACTTTTTAGGTATATTAGAATCAACTGAACAGGTTTGGAGTTTAGAGAAATTTATATCTATACATGATAAAAGTAGAACCAATGCGCCCTTGGATACAAAATATATAGATGAAAAACATATAGTTGATAGGATGAAGGATGAAGTAAATAGTCATCAGATTATTCTGCTATCTGGAGTACCTGGAACTGGAAAAACTAGGTTAGCCATCGAGATATGTAAGAAATTACCTATGGATAGCAACATAATTTGTGTTAAGAGCAATAGCATGCCTGTTTATCAAGATATTAAAGATGCATTAGATATAAGAAGAATAAATTATTTGTTTTTAGATGATGCTAATACGGTCACAAATTTTGATGCAGTTGTCAGCCTCCTGAGTTTAGAGGACTTTGAACAAAAACTGAAAATTATTATGACTGTTCGAGACTATGCACTTTCAGGAGTCATTAATCAAATAACACCGTTTAAAGTCAAAGTGCAAAAACTCTCTTTAATGAGCGATGATCAGATTGAAACGCTGATTAACAGTATAGAAGATATTTCTCCTTTTTATCTTAGGAAGATTATGAAATTATCTCATAATAATCCGAGAATAGCTGTAATTGCAGCAATTATGGTTAAAGAGAAAAACTTTGATTTTATTGAAAATGGAAAGGAGATATTGGATAGTTATTATAGTCAAATCATTGAAGAGAATTCCCTCTCTTCAAATGAAAAAATTAGTATGTTCATTTTAAGCTTCAAACACAAGCTGAATTTATCAAATAAAGAATCATTAGAGGACATCTTAAAATATTTTAAAATTGATTCTGATAGCTTTTTATCTGCATTAAATGAATTACATGATAAAGAACTTTGTGATATATTTCAGGATGAAGCTGTTAAAGTCAGAGATCAAAGTTTATCAGATTTTGTAATAGTAGATTTTGTTGCAAATAAGAAAATTTTCAAGATAAAAGATTTTTTTGTTAATCTTTATCCTATTCATGAAAAAGAGATTGTTGAAATGTTTGTACTTGTTAATAATTTTAATTCTTCCAAGGACTGGATAGAGTATCTAACCAATGAAATAAAGTTTGTTTACAATAATATTATTGCAGATATTGATAAAGAACTTTTTTTAACACAATACGGGGTAATAATTCCCGTCGAATCTCTTGCGTATGTTCATGAGAAGGTACAAGATGCTGATAACACTGAATTTCAAACATCTCAAAAAGAATTTGAAGAAAAAAAGAGAAATCAAGGAGTTAATGATCCGATTATAAGTATTCTTTGTTCATTATCAAATAGTGAAAGATTTAAGGATGCAGGTATACTTCTTATGTATTATTTCAGAAAAAGGCAGGATAAAATCTTTGAAATTTTCTCTGCAATTAAAAATAATTTTGATATTGAAGCTAGATGGAATCTTTATTTAGAAAAAAGATTCAGTATTATTGAAACTTTTTCAGTTCAAGAAAATATTAATGAAACAACAGCTCTGCTTATTGCCAATATTGCTGATGAGTTTTTAAAGTTTTCAGGAGAAAAATATACTTTTAACGGCAAGAATGGGGTTATTAATCGTTATACACTAGTTGATGGAGACTATCTAATTAATCTCCATAAAAAAATTTTTGATATACTCTCTAAAGTCTATAGTTATGGTAACGTAGAAGTGAATAATTATATAGATAAACTATTAATCAATTATCCAGTCTATGAAGTTGAAAATGGATTCTTAGAAACTGTTAGTTCAGATTTAACTTGTATAGAAAATCTTTTTTTTAAAGATTTAGATAGTTTAAATTTTAGACAAGAAGCTATAGTATTTGAATTGTTTTCAAAATCAAAAAAGCTAAAAATAAAATCACAGCCTTTTTTTGAATATGAACCGTCAAGCAGTCAAAAAATTTATAAAGATTTTTCAACTAGTATATGGGCTTATCACATGGGAAAATTTGATTATGAAAAGATTCAAAAGTTAAGAAAGGTAAGTCTTCGTGAGATTTTTGAGAAGCATTCTAATGACTTAGTTTGGCTGTTCAATATCCTCGGAATATTTCAATCAGATGTATTGTTAAATAAGTATGAAATAGAAGATTCTTTACTTCTATTGTATTCTGACCTAGATTTAGAGGATCAAATAAAGTTTTTACCAGCATTGCTAAAAAGTAATTTTGTTGTTTCTCCTAATAATTATGTAAATTATATAGACAAGTTGTCTTTTGAAGAAGGCAAAAATATTCTAAACTCAGTTGAAAAGGAAATAGATGAAGGATGGTATCTTTCAAACTTTTTGATATGTAGAAACATTCGTGATAGCGAGACAGAAGGACTTATATCCTTTTTAGAGAATCTTAAAAACTTTGAAGTGATGAATTATTTTAATGTCTTGTCATTCGAAAAATATATCAAGTATGACGGAAATATTTTAGGTATCTTAAAAAATATGTATTCAGAAAATAAGGTATTAAGTAGTTTTTTTGTACCAAACTATGTGCCAGAGGATGGTGCTGAAAAAATTTTAAATATAATTGGATATAAAGAATTAAAAGAAATCTATTTAAGTCTTCTTGGTAGCAGAGATGTTGATGGATCAGGAGAAATTTTTAAGTGTCTATTAAAAGAAAATGATATCAATTTTATATACTTATTCCTTGTTAAGCTAAACACTCAAAGATTAAATTTTAATTATAGTGAATATGATGTTCAACTAAAATGTATATGGAAATCAGCATTCGCAGAGGAAGGGATTAGAAAATATCTAAATTTTTTAATTCAAGAGAATCGTGTGATTTATGTAGGAGTAGACCCATTTTTGGAAAAAATTTTCAAAGCCAACATTGAGCGTTCTATTGAATTTATAAAAGCAGAAGTAATAAATACTGAGGACGAGGATAGGTTAGTTAATTTATACAACTTGTCTCTTGAAATATTCGATGATGATATATTGCTACATATCTTCGAATTACTCAAAGATAAAGAAATTACTACAAATTTTTTTGAAAAGCTATATCTAACTATGCGCACTAATAGATGGTCTGGAAGTTTAGTACCTCTTTTAGATAAAGAAATTAGTTTTTTAAATAAGTTACTTGATATTTTCGAAGGAATAAAATTTATTTCCCATTCATTAATTATCACTACATGTATAGACTCACTTAAAAAGCAAAAAGATAAAGAGTTGCTATCAGATTATTTGGAATAAAATTTCTGGACGAGATTTTTCAATATCATAAATATTAAAAAAACAAACCCTGCTAAGAAATTTCTTGGCAGGGTTTGTTTTTTAGTGTTTTTAATCCGTTCTACATGCTAAGAAACGCTGGAAAGTAGGCTTTCTCACTTCAATTTATAGGGACTCTTTATTCCAACTTTATAATTGAAAGGAAAAATACCGTAAACAAGAATAGCTGAGTTTTTAATACTTTGTAAACTATTCAGGGAATAATAAAGGGGGCAGAAACTTAATAATTTTTGACATTTGTTAATATGAGATATCCTTATACATTTCCTTAACTTGATGGATATGTCCACTTGCTCTTCTACAGACGTACTTTGCACGTCCGTTTTTTTAACCTCCTAAGTGTTGGATGCGATTCAAGTAGAACGGAAAAATCTAATAGTTCAACCAGGATGAATATTAATGTGGCTAACGAAAGCTGAGTGATCATATATGAAAAAATTTTTAAATGAATGATTTTACATCGGATTTTTTTGATTCGATAATTACTTTATTGGTAATATCGATATAATTTCACTTTTATTAATTGACATGAGGAATATGAATGATATCATTATATTAAGGTAGCAATAAAAAGGAGGATAAATCATGTCAAAAATTGAGTTAAAGAAAGTCACGCTAGATTCAGTAAAAGATTTAAACAGAGCTGGGTTATCAAAAGCACAGTGTGCTATTACTTGGGCCTCTTGTTTACATGATGCCGCTTTAGGCGGGTTAGGTACTTCTGATCCAGGTGGTAATGCCTGCACAATCTATCAAAAGTATTGCATGAAATAGCAAATGAAATGCAAAAGTATTTTTAATAGCATTTATGATACCGCTTACTATGAAGGTTATACAGTAAGGTTTGATCAAGTTCGTGATGTTCGAGATTACCCTGACCTACTTTCAATAGGAACGTGGACCGTAAAGAAAGGAGAACATTGGACAGTAGTATTGAAGAAAGAATCGAATCTCAATACTATAAAAAATTTTGTGCAGTTACTTTCTTTTAAGCTACCGAAAGATTGTTATTTTGCAGTAGAAAAAATCACTGCTCCGATGGGACCTTTAAGTTCAAATATAATGCTATAAAATATTTGTTGGAACAAACGAATAGTACGTATTCTATTCGTTTGTTTCTTTTGTTGAAAAACTCGGATATATGCCTTCAAATCATCCATATCCTTACAGAAAGTGAATACTATCTTTTTTACCTAAAAACAAATATTAAGTTATTTCATTAATAAGCAATTCTATGAGTATTAAAACAAATAAATCAAAATCAATTTCTATACTATTTAGTTTTGATAAAATAGCATTCGGAGAAAATGCACGAGGAACTGTATTTGAAATTATTAACTGTTGAAGTGATTTATCTTCTATATATTTTAGGAATTGCCAGTTTACTCTATCTGCTGTACCTATTGTCAAGATTAAACTGTCACTTTCGTTCGAAAGATCCTCTAACTTTTCCTCACTAAGAAATACAACAGGAATGTTATTTTCAAACATAAATCTCTGAATTTTTTTTCCAATGGTAATATTATCAGACTTGATATATATTAGTATTCTTTTTGCGGCAAGAATTTGATCTTGGAATATTTTAATTTCTTGTAAATTAATCTTATCTATTATTAATTGTAAAGTTGTTATCACGCTTGAATTTAACTCTTTATGCATATCCGTAAAAACTTTTTCTGTGTTGCTTTCTAAAATACGTAGTTTAAACTCAGAAAAGGAGTTAATTCCCATTCTCTTTACAAGTCTGGATACAGTGGGAGAAGACACTCCAGCTTTACATGCTAGTTCGTGTATTGTTTGCCTAGGAATAAGTTGATAATTATTTAATATATATTGAGCAACTTTTTTTTCTTGGGAAGGTAAATCATTAACTAACAAATTTGTTCTTGATAAAATATCCATTTATACATACCTCATTTCAGTTTGGAGTTGAAAATATTGTTTAAAAGCGAAAATTTGGATCTTCTTTTTAATAAAAACTATCTTTGTAAAATATTGGATAAAACTGATTGTACTAATAGAGATATTATTTATAACCGTATTGAATTATTGGAGAAGTATAACATAGCTGACTCTGAAAATAAGAGTTTTGACGTTTGTAATGATGCTATTTTAAATATAAGAAAATTGTTGGATGTTCCAAAAACTATAAAAAAATTAACCACCTGCATCATGATTAAAGATAATGAAGAGACAATTTTAAAAACAGTTAAGTCTGCCTTGTCAATAAGTGAGGTAGTTTTAATTGTAGATACTGGATCAAAAGATTCCTCAAAAAAGATAATAAAAAATATAAATTCAGAAAAAATAGTTCTTATAGATAAGGATTGGGATAATGATTTTAGTTCTATAAGAAATTTTCTTATACAAAATTGTACTACAAATTGGATAATGATGTTAGACTCTGATGAAGTTTTATTAGAAGGACAAGAGCAGACAATTAGGGATTATATAGATTTATATACGGTTAATTTTAAAGGCTATACTGCAGCTTTTTATCCCACAATTATTAGTAGTGACGAAGAAACCAATTTGATGCCAAGAATATTTAATAAGTCGAATGTTTATTACTTTGGTAATTGCCATGAAGAATTAAGAACTAGAAATTTTCTGAGATTTAATATATCTTTGCCAATAAAAATTATACACACAGGATATGATGAGCCAGAAGTACTTATAGAAAAAAAAATGAGAAACACATTTCTTTTAAAAAAATGTCTGGAAATTGAGCCTGAAAATTTTAGGTGGCTGTATTTCTATACACGAGATGCTTTGTTAGTTGAGGATTCTGAAAAGTTGAAAAAATTAATCGAACTTAAATTGTTAGATACAAATAATTCTATAAAATCTGGAAAAAATTTGTATACTGAAGGGATAATTTTAAACTATATAAAAATATTATTTTCAATTCAAGAATTTGATAAAATAAAGGTATTTTTAAATAGCTTATCCTTTGAATGGAAAAAGAACTCAGATCTATTCTATTATTATTCACTATCTACAATATTAAAGGCAAAAAGTGAGTTCATAGATCTGTTATATGAGTTAAATATTGAAAAAAATTATAATTTTCTTAATTCAATGGATAAGGAGGGGCGACATTTAGAGCTAATTAAAGGTATTTTGTCTTATGAAACAATGGATTATGAAGAAGCAAATAGGCTCTGGAAAGAATTAATGAACCAAAAATACGATAGCCAATTGTTTTTAAGTTATATCAATTTTTTAAATGGCTATGTGTGGAAATTAGGTGATGAGAATAATGAAAATTAAACCTTTTCACTTAATGCAGGAAGATAGAAATGATTGTGGACCAACAGTTATTTACTCATTATTACGTTCATTAGGATATTATCAAAAAAAAAAGAGCATTGAATCGGAACTAGATATGAACGATCGAGGAGTAACGATAGAAAGCTTTATAGGTTATTTAGAAACTTTAGGAATATCCACACAATTATTTCAGACCAAATTTAAAGAAGATTTAGAAGAGAATAGTGGTTTTGAAAATATCAACTGTCCATGTATTGCTCTTTTAGAAGAGACTTCAGAAGTAAATCACTTTATTATTATTTATAAAATAAGTCGATATTCAATTTTAATATCTGATCCAGCTCAGCAAACCTTATCGGAGGAAAGTATTGATGTATTCAAAAAAGTGAGATTGATTTTGAGTTTAGATTTTAAAAAAAATATAAATGCAGAGAAGTTTAGTAGTAAGAGATTCTATCTAGACAGTCCCTTTTTTAAGAATATTTGGATGTTCAAATCTAGCTTAATCAGTCTATTAATGTTAACCTTTGTGATTTCGAGCTTTTCAATCTTTAATGCCGGAATGATTGGTATGCTAACCAATGAAATTGCAGCTAATTTGTCAGATCTTGAGAATCTCAAGTATTTAATTCCTAAATACCTGTTCATATTTGTATTTATAGATTTTGGGTACTTAATTACAAATTATATATCACAGAAAAAATCGTTTGTTTTATCACAAAAAATAAAAAAAGAAATTAATTCAGACTACGTTATCAGTATCTTAAATGCTCGAAATCTGAAATTTCAATCTGGTGATGTATCGTCGAGACTTACTGATATTTTAAATTCTATTGATGGCTTTGTTTCACTAGTATTATCACTCTTGGCAAGTATAATCACATTAATCGGAGTTACTATGATTATGATTTCTTTTAATGCATCCATTTTTCCAGTTCTTATTATTTCCTCGGTTTTGATATATGGATTAACTATAATGAATAAAGACAAACTTTTATTCCAATCATTTAATGTTTTAAAATCTTATAGCGAGTTTAATACCTATTTAATTGATACTCAAGAAAGTAAAGAAAATATTGTTAATTTTTCAGATAGTAATAATGTAGGAGAAAGAATGAACTCGATGTTCAAGAATTATTTGAATCTCTCTAAATATAATTTTCAATTTTTCTTATCGCTAAGTAGTACACAGCAGTTAGTCTCAGTTTTATCTACAGGAGTTTTATATTATATATGCTTGAATATGGTTTTTAACAGTGAACTTGAAATAGGGTTCTTTACAATGGGGCTCACACTTTGTAGTTTATTTGTCAGTACAATTTTGAGCATCAGCAGTAATCAAATACAATTATTTAAATTCAAATCTATTTTTGATCGAGTAATTGAGTTACAAATACAAGAACCTTTAGAAACCTTACAATTAAACAAAGATTTATTTGAAGAAGCGCATCACATTGAGCAGATCACTTTTAAAAAATTCACTCAAAATTTTGATAACAAAGCTGTCTTTAATAATTTGGATCTAGTAATTGATTTTAAAGAATCAAACATAGTTTTTCTTAATGGTGATAGCGGTATTGGAAAAACAACCTTAGTTCGAAACTTATTTATACCAAGTAAAAAATACAAAGGGGAAATTAAAATAAATTCCCATAATATAATAGATTATAGTGAAGTATTTTTGCGGGAAGAAATCTTATACTTATCTAACAAGGACAAATTTCCCCAGTCTACGGTTTATGATTATTTAGTAGGTGGAAGAAATTATGAAAAACTAAAAATAAGAAAGATACTGGAAATAGTTGAATTAGATAATGTATTATTGTGCAATCCTTATATTTTTAATGAGAATATTTCCAATAACGAAGTTATATTTTCCCATGGCGAACTGCAGAGACTAACTTTAGCAAAAGCTTTATTAAAAGAGCCCAAATTAATCATTATAGATGAAGCCTTATCGAATGTTCAAAAAAAATTATTTAGTTCAATTATGCAAAACTTAAATGGCTTAACAACAAAATTCATAGTTATTAACCACGGAATTAATTCAACAAATTATCCTGGGGTAGATCTAAATTTCATTAGAGAAGTTAATGAGGAGAAGTTAAATTAATGAAAAAAAACAAAAAAATATTTGGACAATATACGGTAATGATAGCAGCACCATGTTTATTTTTCATAATATATTATAATTTCATTTTTTTATTTGACTATTCTATTTATTTTAACTTGGAAATATCTTTACTTGTAAACTGGTTGATTATAACAATAGGAACTATTATGTTACTATGCTTTTTTTTCTTCAAACTAAAAAACAAAACTTTATATAATGTTAGAGAAAAAATTTATTTAGAAATACTTTTTTTTTCTCCGATAATTTTTATAGTAATGAATCAAAGTTTCTATCTATTTACGCTTATATCACTTGAATTTATTGCAAGTACTTATTTATTTTTGAGAATTCAATTTGAAAAATCAGATTATCAGAAATATGTGATTCCTAGAATACGCAATGAAAAAAAAGATATATTACTAAAGATTTCAAAGTTTAATGATTATAGAGAAATATCTTTTTTCGATAATCATATAATGAAAAAAGTAGATAAAATAGTTTCTAAGAATTTTTATTTAGTAGTTCTTCTTTTTCTCACTACTATTACTACAGTACTCTTTTACGTGCTTTTGAGTTCTTATTTGATAATAAATGATGAACTGACCCTAAGTACATCATTAAGCATGTTTGTTTTTACACTAATTACACCTTACATTTTTTTCCCAACTATAAATTTTGATGAAAGCCAAGATGTAGAGAGAACGTCGGAAAGAAAAAAAATAAATAGTTTTTTCTACGCTTTGAGTATTGTTAGTAATGAAGGTCAAAATATATTATACGCAAAAAATCCGTCATATCATATTATTAATCAAAACCAAGAATTAAAAAAAAGCTTAAGATATCTAGTGAACGAAAATTATTTTGATTCATTTCTATTTTTAGATAAATGGAATGAGCCAATAGCTAAAGAAATCGACTGGATTGTTATTGAGGATGGGCCCAACTTGATATCAGGGGTGTCCATCAAGATTAATGTGACATTAGGAAAAGATATTGATAGTAATTATTTTGAACGCATAAGTTCTAAAATAAGACTTGAGGAGACATTGAGTAAATATTCTTACAATTATGACACGCTTATAGGTGAGGAAGATAAAGATAAGTTTGATTTAAGAGATAAGATTTTATTATTAAGATATATTTTATTTGAGAAAGATTTAATGATTATAAAACATGAGTTATCAATTGATGAATCAATAATTAGTGATGTTTTTTTGGACAGCTACGGTGTAAAGTTATTATTTAAATAGGAGACTATTATATGAAAAAAAAAATTGATATTACTTTTTTTACTGTTGTGATCGCTCTGATGATTATTACTATAGCCTTTGCCTCAAAAAATAGTCAAAACTATTTAACTGAATCCGATAAATTTATAGAAGAAAAAATAATGGATAAACAAAGTATTTATGTTTATTTTTATTACCCGGAATGTCCTGCTTGTAAAAAAATGGCTCCCGCACTGAATCAAGTGATTGATGATAATGATTTGAACGTCTATGCTATAAATATTAAGGACGCTTCAAATAATTACGATAAAATAATAGAATCTTATGGTATCCAGGTAACTCCAACAATATTAGAATTTAACAGAGGAAAAATTGTAGCGAGAATAGAGGGACAGAAAAGCTCAAGTGAATTAAAGGATTTTTTCACTAATAAAAATTAAATATATTTACACAAAAACTAATTTATTTTGATAAAAGGAGGAAAGTGAAGATTGAAATGGAATATTCAATAATCTTCACTAAATGTATAATGAAAAAAATAATAATTGTAATTGTTTTTTGTTTAACATTCCTAGTTGGTTGTAAAAATTCACAAGAATCAAGCATTACAGAACAATCAGGAGATATTGATCTAACAAATATACAAAAACTATCTCCACAGGAATTTAAACAAAAATCTAGTGAAAAAAAACAAAACTTCATAGCTTATATAAGAAGACCAGATTGCTCAGATTGTAATGCTTTTGAGCCAGATCTACTTAAATATATGGATGAAAATAAAGATTTTAAAAACAAAGTATACTTTGTAGATATAACTTCTATTTTTGATGATAAAAATGAATGGGAAAACTTTAAATTAGAAAATAAGATTAATGGAACGCCTTCCTTTGTTTATATTAAAGATGGAACGATTTCATCTAGTAGTAGTTGGACTGTTGAAAAGGGTTATTCAGTAACGATTTTAGATAATTGGGTAAGAAGTTTAGAAAACTAAGAAATAGCTAAATATTTATAATGCAAACTATTCAAGATATGCACCAGAAAAATTGTAAAATCTAATAACCATAAAGATACGTATTTTATAATAAAATCAGCGTAATTTAAATTGGAATCAAAAGGGGCAGAAACTAAAAATTTTTGCCCCTTTTATAAAATACTTTAATTAATAGGCATTAAAAACTTATGTCCGGAAAGAGAGGGGGAATTTGATAGAATGTTTGCTATCTATCTTTATCAGTAAATAATAGATACGAAAATAGATTTGAATATTTAGTTCCGAGGAAGTGATTAGTTATAATGTTGAAAAACATGAAAGTATACAATCTACTCATATCCTGTCCAAGCGATGTTCAGAATTACGAAAGTGTAATTCAAGGTTGTGTTTGGATATTCAACCGAAATTATGGAGAAATTAATAACACTCTAATTTTGATTAAACACTGGAAGAATAATAGTTTCCCTGAATCAGGAGATAAACCACAACTTATTAAAACATTTAAATATGTGGTCTAGAATCAACCAAAAAGTTTTTGATTTTTATCTTGAATTAAAAAAATGGGTTTAAGGATAAGTATAGGGTAATTAACCTCCAAAGCTTATCTGTTTCCATATTTAAAGCAACCCAAAGGATGGCAAAAATTTTTCTTTGTTATCTAAGTGTACTAACTCAAAAAATCTTGCAAAGTAATCACTAGATATATTTGGGCTGAATATTTAGAGACCTACAAAGAGATACGCCATCAAAGTTGGCTTAAAGAACTTTATAAAAAGAAAAGGGAAACCATTGAACGAATTTTTGGGACAGCAAAAGAATTTTATGGATTACGCTATACTAATTAAATAGAAATTGAAAAAATGCACATGGAAATTGGGTTTAATTTTGCGTGTCTTAATAAGAAAATGTTAACAAAAATAAAAAAGATCAGAACAGAAAAAAAGTGTTTTCCTGAAGGCAAAGAGCCTAACCTATCGTTTGTTTAAAGAATATTACATAGAAAAAAGACAAACCTCACTTTTATATAAGGTTTATCTACAGTTTGTAGGTTTTTAATACGTGAGATTCTTTTATAAGAAAAATGCAACTAATTTTATTTTTCATTCATGGGATAAAGAAAATAGTTCACCTTTTTATTATCAATTTCCGTCTAAATCTTTTTAAATTATTACAACTGAAAAATTTATTTTGTATTTTAAAATAATGACATCCAAAAACTTTATTCTTATTTCAAAATCTCCCACTCTTCGGAGTGGGTAGTTTTTTTATATAGAAATAGCCCGCTTCTGCGGGCTTATACATAATATATACGAGTATTCTCTTTACTTGCTTATAAAAAGCTTCTAATATAAAATTTTTATGGCGATATTATATCGTCAATGAAGAGTATCAGGCGGGGGGAAGCTTGGGGAAGTGTACCTGATACTCTTCCTATTTATTGTATCATCATTTTTATTCACTAGATATTATTGATTAGAAAATCGTCATAATCGGTTGGGTTTGGTTAATAAAAAGTGCAGTGTAGGTTCATACCCGATCAATATTTTTTGTTTCATACTTATTTTTTTGTTTTATCCTATTAAAAGTAGGGTGGCTTTTTGTTGAATTAATAAAAGATATTTTGTAGAATATAAGTATAGCCTTGACCGGGGCTATTTCATTTTATATCTTTTTTTCAGGCTCACCCTCCTTGAGGGTGGTTTATTTTTGAGCAAATGATTTGAACGATTTCAAATAGTTAATACAATTAAACTACCTTATAAAAACTTTTTCATTTAACTATGCCACTCCTCTCCGGGAGTGGTTGTTTTATTTGTTTGAAATAAATTCTTCAAGATTGCTTGTGCTTTCATATTTTATAGCTGCTTTCTTGTCTTTTTCTAAGATTACTGCTGCTAAATCTATGTTACTAACACTTGCAATAGCGATAGTGTAGTGAACAACATCAGCAAGTTCTTTCTCGAGAGATGTATTATTTCCATTTTTTCTTCCATTTAACTGATTTAGTGCTTCAGCTACTTCTCCAATCTCTTCGACTAATTTCATGAATAAACTCTCGGGTGACACTTTATCTTTATATTTATTGAATAGATAATCTTGAATATCTTCTATTGCCAAATTCACCATAAAAGTCTCCTCTTTAAATTTTTAGTTCAAATTAATACGTATTTTATCAGGTATCGTTACAACTTCTGCAGCCAAGTCAATTGGTTTATATGATGAATCTTATACATTCATCCCAATACTCTAAATGTTTTTTATCAATCCAATTTTCTGAATTCTCAACACGATTTCCGCCATTTCCTTGAACTGAATACCAGTAAAGATATTCTATGCCATCAAATTGCTCTCTAAAGATAGTTTCAATAAACATTTTTTCATTCTCTAAGGTTAACAGAGTTTCTTTAATATGATCATTTAAAAAAGTCATCTATTCATCAACTGTAGCAGTTTTTCCTGTTTTTACTTTGAATCTTGTAAGTTTGGTTTGGATCATTATATCACTTTTCTTTCATCATTTTAGGATATAGTTAAATTCCTAAAATTTCTTTTTTCTTTGATTCAAATTCTTCTTGTGTAATAATCCTTAAATCAAGTAATTCTTTCAGTTCTTTTAATTGTTGTGTAGAAGAATGTTCATTTGATTTTCCGACATTAGTATCTTTTCTGTAATCTACATTTACAATAAAGCGTTCTAGATTGCTTGCTTGTGAAGAATAAAGAAAAACTTTTACTTCTTTTATAGAGTTATCTTCTAAATTTTGTAAAAATATTGTTCCCTCGCTGCCGATTTCTTTTATCTTTGTGATTGATTTAGTTTTAACTTTACTTTTCCGTTTTCCAGAACTGCTAATAATTCCTCCTGTAGACCCTAATATTGCCGTACCGGCAATAGTTTGTCCTGTTTGACCTTTTTTATTTTATATTCCCTGTATTTGTTGTTTCTTGGGCAATTGTACTACCACTCCATTCGAATCGTTCGAATTTGTATTTGATGGTATTTGGATCATATTTTTTGGAAACATAAAAATAATCATTGACATCTCGTTTTAAGGTGATTGATTCTAATTGTTTTGTAAAAGGTTTCTTCATAGGCAGGATTATCTTTTGTTTTTAGGTTGTCAAATTGTTCAGATACAACCTGTGTAGCTTTGTCTTTTACGTCTTCAATTACTTTTCTGTTTTTTCTTTTACATAAGAAGCAACTTCTTTAACTTTACCAATGGCTTGATTTAAAAGTCCTTCTACTTTTGTTTCTTTGTCATTGGTTACATCACCAGCAACTTCTTTCGCTTTGCCTTTCATTTTATCTGTTGTTCATTTATCTTTCATTCAAATCACCTCTTAAAAATAAGTGATATTAATCCAAATGAGCCGCCTATAGTGTATGTCAATATTAGAAAATGCAATGTTATGTTTTGCGTTAAGATGGTCAGTATATGGCTATTCTGCTAATTTAGAAAGTAACGATGAACTATAGAAGTGATGATTATTGAGAGATGATACACTGGCGAGTATTTTTTTGACCATACTTTTGACCTTCTCGAACAAGTTTTATTAACAATTATCAGCTTTTTAACAAACTCAAAAATACTGATGTAAAGCGTTTTGTGTTAAATCAGATACCATCAAATTTCCAAGAACTACTCAATGTTGGCTTATAGAAATTCTCCATCCATAATATGTTAGCTCTTTATTCCCAGCCAATGCTTTATGTGTATGCATTCAACAGTGTCGGTTTGGCTTGCAAGTAATTGACAATATTGCTTTCAAACAAATTGAAAGTCATTAAAGTTTTTCATGTTTAAAACTCTTTAAATTGTTACTAGTAAAGCATTTTGAACTGATTGAAAAAATAGTTGGGCTAACCAGGTCTCAAAAAGGCTCGTAAAGGTTCTTTGTTCAACCGTTAATATTTCTTATATATCAATGTTTCGGACGTTTCACAACACTGTTTGTGAAGCGTCTTTTTTTGTTGATACCATTTTGGTCTGCATCTTATTATATGTATGGTGGTATATTTGAAAAAAATGTAAAATGATCCACATTATGAAGAATTTTGAAAACGGATTGATTAGTAAATATGGAATTAGCAGATGTACTTACTGGAAGATGAATTAGAAAAAAGGTACGTTGAAAGGTATGGAAAAGTATTCGAATAAATTTGTGGAGTACAGAATCCCTTTAAGAAAAGTAGTGAAAAAAGAAAAATCTCTTGTCAAACGTTAGTCTGACAAGGGATTTTTGGTAGGGGAAATGGCAGGAAATCATATCATTTTTAATGAAAATCAAGCTCTTCAACAACTGAATAATGTTGATTTATAGACATTCCCCATACATATTATGGTGGCTCTTTATTCCTATTTAAGAATAGTCATATACTAGAAATAGCCGATATCAATGACGTCATCTTCAACAAGATCAATGTTAGCAATTTCTTTTAAAATATAGTTAACGAAACGCAACATTAGTTCTGTGTCATAGGGATGATCGTATAAATATTTTTCATAAAAATCTCTGTTGTACATCCTTCCCTCATACGTTGCAAATGAACTTCGTTTATTTGATGGGAGTCTTTTAGCTTTTCTGAAAATGATAATTTCATCAATATAGGTTGTTGATGAACTTATGGGTGTCATATCCAAAAAATCACAAAGTAGAAAGTATCGTGCGCCAGTAACTGCCATTTTAACATCTCTAGCTGTTGCAGATGCTTCTTGGAACATTGTTTTATCCAAATTTGTTTTTATTTCAGCTAAAATATATCCCAAGTTTGTTGATAAAATATCACTTTCAGAATCTGGAAAATTATTACTATAAGAAGCTTTTAAATAAAGTTTCCGACTCATGGAAAAATCTTGATCTTTAGATTTTATTTCCATTCCACCGGCTAACTTGGGAGTATTTAAAGAAGAAGAAAAATGAACGGACGAATATACTTTGGCTTGAGAAGAGATTTGAATCTCATTATTTATGCCATCTCTACTTTCTAAACATTTCGAAACCAATATGGGTAAGAATTCTTCAATTACAGTATTATCAATCTTTAATTGACCTTTCTGTCTATAAAGAAAATTTTCGGGAGAATCGTAAATTATATTTAAATCTAAGAAGTTCTTGTATTTATTTAGCAAATCTACCATCAATTCAACAATTTCACCAATGTCGCCTGAAGAAATCAGGTTCATAGATTCAATCCAAGAATCATAATTTTTGATAGCTAACAATATCCTGTCTTTGTCTACCTCGGGTAATTTTTTACTATTCAGAACTGCAATCAATTTCTCCCCATGTACTCCTCTAACCATGGTTATTCAACTCCGATTCATTTATATTATTAGATTTTTCTATAGCATCCATTATCAAATCTCTTTTAGGATCATTATCAGAAAGTGCTTTTTTTAATTCTTGTACTCCAATTTTTCTAGCCATTGTTACTATTTCTTCTTTGCTCAAAGTAACATCTACTTTTTTTGCAAAGTGTAAAATATCTTCTTTTATTATTATGCCATATCTATTCTTAAAAACTCTTTGTTGTCTCAATAATAGTGGACAATTGAATATGCTGTTAAATATATCGAAAATAATTTGACTATTACAAAATTTGTGACCTAGCACCGTTGACTCGATTCCAACTATAAAAATGAGTCTTGCATCCATCTTACTAATTCTTAGAGATTCTAAAATTGACAATGCCATGTCTATAGAGTACTGAATAACAGTATAGAATCTATTTCCTCTATGTTTTCTGTTTGAACCAAATTCTGATTTTGCAATATTGAGTACATCATATCCCAAAAATTCGGTAGATTTTCTATAGTTTTGGTGATAATTGAACACATTAATATAAGGAGGGGAAGTTAGGACTATAGTGGCATAGTTACTTTTGAATTTTGTTCTTCTTGAATCCCCTAAAAGTACATCTATTTTCTTTTTTGAGTAGGGTAAACGTTTAATTAATTCCTTCAATTTACCCCATTTGTTAGACAATATAGTTATATTCAATTCGTTTTTATTAAGATCACTTAGGATTAACAGCAATTTAGCAATGTTATTGTAAGTTGTTTCAAGATTAGGATGTTTGCAAAAGTCAATAAATTCTGTAAAGTCTTTCTCTGTCATTATATTATTTAGTCTTTTATCATAATAATTTATTAACTCATTTCTATAACGAGTTGAACAGTTACCTAGTTCGTAAAATTTTGCCATATGGTAAGCTGCTGGATTTAATTCAATTCCACAGACCTCTAGGTCTCTGTTTAAACTTTCAGATACTACAGTTCCAGATCCTAAAAACGGATCGTATAGTACACTGTTGTTGTCAGTATATTTTTCTAGTATAGCTTCAATGAATTCTGGAGAAAACTGCCCTTTCCATGAAAAATTGCTTGTTCTAGATTTATCTGATATATCTAGCAGACTTTGATTAATATCGGTTTTATCAATTGGTACATTAGATAGGTTCATTTTTTTCACCTCAAAAATCTATGTGAATTTTTAAATAATCAATCTTTATATGATAGGTAAATAGACTTGGTTTATAAGAATAAATCCCTACCAATTTTTGGTAGGGAAAATGGTAGGGAATCATATCATTTTTAATGAAAATCAAGCTCTTTTAAAACTGAAGAATGTTGATTTATAGGCATTCCCCATCCTTATTATATTGGCTCTTTATTCCCACTCCACAGTAGCAGGTGGTTTACTCGTAATATCATACACGATCCGATTAACGTGTGCGACTTCGTTGACGATGCGGACGCTGATTTTTTGTAGGACTTCCCATGGGATGCGGGCAAAGTCAGCGGTCATGCCATCGATTGAAGTGACTGCACGGATGCCGACGGTATAATCGTAGGTCCGGCCATCACCCATGACACCGACGGAGCGGATGCCTGGTAAGACGGTGAAGTATTGCCAAATGTCGCGGTCTAAGCCGGCATTTGCGATTTCTTCCCGCAAGATTGCGTCTGAGTCGCGGACGATCGTTAGTTTTTCTTCTGTCAATTCGCCAAGGACACGAATGCCTAGACCTGGTCCAGGGAATGGTTGGCGCCATACGATGCTGTCTGGCATGCCAAGTTGGGTCCCTAATTCACGGACTTCGTCTTTGAACAAGGTGTTCAATGGTTCGATCAATTTGAATTGCATGTCTTCAGGTAAACCACCCACATTGTGGTGTGATTTAATGGTTTGAGCAGTTTCGGTTCCTGATTCGATGACGTCGGTATAAAGGGTTCCTTGGGCAAGGAAAGAAACGCCTTCTTCGCCAGCTAGTTTCGTTGCTTCATCATCGAAGACATACACGAATTCATTCCCGATGATCTTGCGTTTTTCTTCAGGATCAGAAACCCCAGCAAGTTTTGATAGGAAACGTTCTTTGGCATCAACTTTGATGATGTTCAAGCCGAATTTGCCGCCTAAGCTTTCCATTACTTGCTCGGCTTCGCCTTTACGCAAGAGGCCGTGGTCAACAAAAATACAAGTCAGTTGATCGCCAATCGCTTTTTGTAAAAGAACACCAACGACAGAAGAATCGACCCCGCCTGAAAGACCAAGCAAGACTTTTTTGTCGCCCACTTGTTCGCGGATTTTTGCGATTTCCATATCGATGAAGTTGTCCATTGTCCAATCACCTGTACATTGACAAACGTCAATGGCAAAGTGACGCAATAAGTCGTTGCCGTATTCTGAATGGCGAACTTCTGCGTGGAATTGGATACCGTACATTTTGCGTTCGGCATCTTGGATAGAAGCAATCGGGCAATCTTTGCTCGTCGCCACAACGTCAAAGCCTGCAGGTGCTTGAGTGACCAAATCCCCGTGGCTCATCCACACGGTTTGGGTTGCGGGCGTGTTTTGGAAAAGGGCCGCTGCATCAGAAGTGACTTCCAATTCTGCTTTGCCGTATTCACGGTTTTTGGCTGGTTCAACTGTTCCGCCTAATTTATAAGTAATCAACTGCATGCCGTAACAGATCCCTAAAACTGGGATGCCTAAATCAAAAATTTTCTCGTCGATGCCGAAAGAGTTCTCGTCGTAGACGCTGTTTGGTCCGCCAGATAAGATGATCCCTTTTGGATTCATCGCTTTTACTTCTTCAGCGGTAATGCGGTGGCTCAATAATTCTGAGAAAACACCGAACTCACGAATACGGCGTGTAATCAGCTGGTTGTACTGACTACCGTAATCAAGTACGATAATTTTTTCGACGTTTGGCAAAGTGTCAACGTTTGTCACAATAAATTACCTCAATTCTTTTAGTTTTTATTGAAAAAAGGCTGGGCCTTTTCAACAGCATAATGATAAAAATGAAGCGGTCAATACTTGCGCAAGAACACTTCATCGATCAAATGGTGCTTTGTTTTATGAAGAATTATATCGGCTCTGCTGCGTGTAGGCAAGATATACTCGTGTAAATTCTTTAAATTCACATTTTTCCATACTTCTTTTGCCATTTTAATCGCTTCCTTGCGATCCCCGATCGCATATTGGTAATAATAATTGCTGGGATCTTGAAAGGCAGTGTCTAGTAATGATTCAAATCGTTCCAAATACCATTTTTCGATCAGTGCTGGTTGGGCATCCACGAAAATTGAAAAATCAAAAAAGTCACTGATATAGATTTGTTGGTTGGCAGGCAGTTGCAGGGTATTGATGCCTTCCACGATCAAGATATCTGGTTGACTGATCGTTTCATACGTATCAGGAATAATATTGTAGACTTCATGGGAGTAGACGGGGATCTGAATGTCTGGTTCTCCTGACTTGACCGCATTCAAAAAGTTGATCAAGGCTTCCATGTCATAACTTTCTGGAAATCCTTTGCGATTCAAGCTGCCGCGTTCCTCCAAGACTTCGTTCGGGTACAAAAAGCCGTCAGTGGTGATCAGTTGGACGGTTCTGCGGGGAAACAAACGGGCCAACAAATTTTGGACGAGCCGTGCGGTGGTGCTTTTGCCGACGGCGACACTTCCAGCGATGCCAATGATAAAAGGCGGCATTTTGACGTAGCGGTGTAAAAAGAGTCCCTTGCTGAGGGTCAATGATTCAAACTCTTTCATATAAAGATGGATCAGATGGCATAAAGGCACGTAAACATCTTCCACATCTTGGACCGAGATCCGGTCGTTCAAACTTTTGATATTATCCAATTCTTCTTGAGTGAAAGGCATCATGCCGTTCGTATAAAACCCTTGCCATTGCTCACGAGGAATTTGATAAAAATTCATGGTTTCTTGCATAGTAGGCTCCTTTTTTGCGGCATCATCGGTTTCTATTAGAAGCGATAGGCCACTGTTCGAAAGTATTTTACCATAGAAACCCGCGGAACTTGGAAAAAAGACATGATTTCCTTTGCAGAAACAACAAAAAACTGTTTTTTCGTTGTTTTTTTTGCTGGGCGTTTACTTCTGGCTGTTTTTCGGTATGATTAGAAAGAAGCAGCAGGCAAATCTTGCACGGCTTTTTTACTGGTGTTTTCACTACGGTCACTCGTTCTAGTAGAAGAAACAAGGAAAAACCAGTAGAAGCCAGTAGAAAAAACAAGCGAAGAGGGAATAGAAGAAAGGGGCATAACCATGAGTAATCATTACTATACAGAAAATCCTGATACGGCCCATGATTTTGAACAGTGGTCGTTTGAATTAAGAGGAAAGAAGTTTCATTTTGTGACAGATAGCGGGGTGTTTTCCCGTGACACGGTGGACTACGGCTCGCGGGTGCTGATCGATGCGTTTGAGTGGGCGGAGCTGCCAGAAGGAAGTCTGCTAGACGTTGGGTGTGGCTATGGTCCTGTTGGTTTAGCGTTGGCTTATGCAAGTCATCGGCCTGTCGAGATGATCGATATCAATCAGCGGGCAGTGGATTTGGCAAAAGGCAATGCCCAGCGTAACGGCATTGAACAGGTAGATATCCATCAATCCAATATCTATGCCCAATTAAATCAACCTGCTTATGCGGCGATCCTCAGCAATCCACCGATTCGGGCAGGAAAAGAAGTCGTCCATGAGATTTTGACAGGGGCGTTTCCGCTACTAAAAACAGGGGGAACTTTAACGATCGTGATCCAAAAGAAACAAGGGGCGCCGAGTGCTCAAAAGAAAATGCAAGAGACCTTTGGCAATGCCGAAATCATCAAAAAAGACAAAGGCTATTACATCATTCAAAGCGTAAAAGAAGCGTAGCTGCTCTTTGATTCTCAACAGATCAAAGGCATCGCCAAGGCAAGTGTTGGTTAGCAGCAACTGGGCAGTTGGTTTCTCAAAAAGCCTGTTGTCAGCAGCCTTTCAAGCAATCGCAGCGTTGGTTAATCACCTGTCTGTATCGTCAGGCTATTTTTGATCAACGAAAAAGAAAGTCGCACACTTGTTGAAAGTGTGCTATTTTTTTTGAGAAAAATTTGCTACACTTTAGGCAAGAGAGGAGAGAAGCAGATGAAATTGACGATTAAACAGATTGCTGAAATGGCTGGCGTCTCTGTCACGACCGTGTCGCAGATCCTAAACAATAAAGGCAGCCGGTTTAGTGAAGAAACCCGAAAGCGGGTCTTAGATATCGTAAATAAATATCACTATAAGCCGGATTTTTTTGCTTCGAATCTTATCAACCGCCATTCAAAAACGATCGGAATGATCGTGCCTGATGTGACGGATTTCTTTTTCTCTAAAGTCATTGAAGGGGCGGAAAGTTATTTCAATCCACTAGGTTACATGCTAGTGTTATGCAATTCGCGCCACAGCCAAGAAAAAGAAGTTCAATATTTGAATGAACTGTCTCATCGTTCGGTAGATGGCATCTTATTAGCGACGCCGCATTTGCTGCCAGAGGATTATTCCTTGAAGAGCGGGTTCTTTGATGACCGACCAATTATTTTAGTCGATCGTGGGATCAATCAGCGGGACAATGGTCGTTTGAT
Organism: Enterococcus sp. DIV0008; assembly: GCF_050542615.1. Taxonomy (NCBI): domain Bacteria; kingdom Bacillati; phylum Bacillota; class Bacilli; order Lactobacillales; family Enterococcaceae; genus Enterococcus; species Enterococcus sp. DIV0008. The sequence goes on from NZ_CP172937.1 coordinate 279,635, forward strand.
CGTGAAAGAATACGAAGGGGCCTACCAAGCCGTCAGCTATTTGATCAAGAATGGTCACCGCAACATTGCGATGCTCAAAGAAATCACCGGCTACTATCAATTAGAGGAACGGTTCAATGGCTATCGCCATGCCTTAAAAGATCATCAGATCCCTTTTAAAGGCCGATATGTAGAAAATGCTGAATTAACGGTTACTGGTGGGTACGAAGCAACGAAGGAATTATTGAAGTATAAAGAGATCACAGCGTTCTTCTGCGGCAACGATGCCATGGCGATCGGCTGTTATCAAGCGATTTATGAGGCGGGCAAAAAAGTACCGGAAGACTACTCGGTGATCGGCTTTGATGCCTTGAAATTATCGGAATACATCACACCACCGCTTACCACGGTCATGCAGCCGACCTTTGAGATCGGTTTTACCGCAGCGAAGTTTTTAGTGGACGCCATTGAGTTTCCGACACGGCGAATTCCAAATAAGATTTTTGATACAAAATTAATTATTCGTGAGAGCGTGAAGACATTGACAAGCGAGAAATAATGCGGTATATTTCTTCTTGTAAGTGTTTTCATAGTTTTGCGATATTTAGTAAACTGTTTTACTAAAGTGGTTTACCCTACGAAAAATTATTGTATAATGTTAAAGGAAGCGAGGGTCATTTCGATGCGAATGGTGGATTTAATTGAAAAGAAACGTGACGGCAAGTCATTGACGAAGGAAGAAATTGACTACATTGTAACTGCGTATACTGAAGGAAGTATTCCAGATTATCAAATGAGTGCCTTGTTGATGGCTATTTTTTATGTAGATATGACAGATGAAGAGATCACGAACTTAACGCTAGCAATGGCAAATTCTGGCGAAGTGATCGACCTATCCTCAATTGAAGGAATCAAAGTCGATAAGCATTCGACCGGTGGTGTTGGTGATACGACCACATTGATCTTAGCGCCCTTAGTGGCTAGTGTTGGCGTACCGGTTGCGAAAATGTCTGGCCGCGGCTTAGGCTATACCGGTGGGACGTTAGACAAGCTTGAAGCAATCCCTGGATTTAAAATCGAGCTTTCTGAAGCTGACTTTATCCGATTAGTCAACGAAAGCAAAGTGGCCGTGATCGGTCAATCAGGAGATTTAGCTCCTGCGGACAAAAAACTGTATGCCTTACGAGATGTGACGGCAACGGTTAGTTCGATCCCATTGATTGCCAGTTCGATCATGAGTAAAAAAATCGCGGCAGGTGCCGATGCGATTGTGTTAGATGTAACCACAGGCGATGGCGCCTTTATGAAAAACTTGGAGGATGCCAAACGCTTAGCCCAAACGATGGTCCGTATCGGAAAATTGGCAAATCGCCAAACGATGGCAGTCATTTCTGATATGTCACAGCCTCTAGGGGAAGCGATCGGCAACAGTTTGGAAGTGGTGGAAGCCATTGAGACACTGCAAGGAAAAGGACCGAAAGACTTGGAAGAAATGTGCTATGCACTGGGCAGCCAAATGGTCGTTTTAGCGAAAAAAGCTGATTCATTGGAAGAAGCACGCCAACTGTTGGAAGAAGCCCTGCATTCAGGCAAAGCGTTAGAAAAATTCAGACAGATGATCACAGACCAAGGCGGAGACGCTACAGTGATCGATGACCCGAGCAAGATTTTGACAGCGAAATATGAAGTGGAAGTCCCAGCGAAAACTAGCGGCGTGGTGACGAAATTAGTTGCCAATGAGCTAGGGATCGCGGCGATGATGTTAGGGGCAGGTCGTAAGACCAAAGACGAAGACATCGACCATGCCGTGGGCATCAAATTGCATAAGAAAGTTGGCGAATCCGTAAGCAAAGGAGAATCGCTATTGACGATCTATAGCAATACCGAAGCAATCGAGGATGTCAAAGCATTGATCGACCAAAATATTGAAATTGGGGAAGATGGCGCAGAACCGCCATTGATCCATGACATTATTACAGAATAAGGAGCGAATAAAAATGGAATTGAATCGCATGATCGACCACACGATTTTGAAAGCAGACGCAACGGAGGAAGATGTTTTACGAATCATCGAAGAGGCAAAAACCTATCACTTCTATTCTGTCTGCATCAATCCAACGTGGGTTTCATTAGCAGCAGAAAAATTACAAGGCGAACCAACGGCTGTTTGTACCGTGATCGGTTTTCCTTTAGGGGCAAACACATCTGAGGTCAAAGCTTATGAAACAACAGATGCGATCAAAAACGGCGCAGATGAAGTCGATATGGTAATCAACGTAGGTGCCTTAAAATCAAAACAATACAAAAAAGTTCAAGCAGACATCGAAGCAGTCGTTGAAGCAGCCAAAGACAAAGCGCTTGTCAAAGTAATCATTGAAACAGCGTTATTAGACAACGAAGAAATCGTCAAAGCCTGTGAATTAGCCAAAGCAGCCGGTGCAGATTTCGTGAAAACCTCAACTGGCTTTTCAACTGGTGGGGCAGTCGTTGAAGATGTTCGCTTGATGCGTGAAACAGTAGGACCAGAAATGGGTGTCAAAGCTTCCGGTGGTATCCACAACGAAGCAGAAGCTGCAGCTATGGTCGAAGCGGGCGCAAACCGCTTAGGAACAAGCGCAAGTGTTGCCATCGTGACTGGCTCAACAGGTGCTGGCTACTAAGCCTAGCATTAAGTTAAAGTAGCAAAAATTAAATACAAGAGCGGGGAAGACAATGACAATAGCGAAAAAAGAGTGGATCGACACCGCCGTTTCCGCCTTAGATAAAGCATATGTGCCGTACTCTAAGTTTCCGGTCGGTGCTTGTCTCGTTTCCAAAAATGGTACGATATATCAAGGGATCAACATTGAGAATGCCTCATATGGCTTAACAAATTGCGCAGAACGAACGGCTTTTTTCAAAGCCGTTTCTGAAGGCGAAAAAGAGTTTCAACATTTGGTTGTGGCGGGTCATACGCCAGAACCGATCTCTCCTTGCGGTGCTTGCCGCCAGGTCATGGTGGAATTTTGTGCGCCAGATATGCCGGTTACCTTAGTCGGTGATGATGGTGTCATCAAAGAAACCACGGTAGAAGGCCTATTGCCTTATTACTTCACGAACAAAGATTTATAAACCATGTTCATTCAGTCGATGCGGCTGTTGAAAAAAAACTATATTTTTAGGGGGCTTTACAGCAATGAAAAAAGCAAAATTATTTAGTTTAGGTATTGTTGCAGTAGCTGGGTTGACTTTACTTGGTGCTTGTGGCGGAGGAAATTCAGGTTCAACTGATTCAACTGGCGGCGGTTCTGCAGACGGTACGACTGATGCAGCGCATAGTGTCGCAATCGTTACCGATATCGGCGGGGTGGATGACCGTTCATTCAACCAATCCGCGTGGGAAGGCTTAGAAGCATGGGGAGAAGAACACGGGATCGCTCGCGGTGCTGGTGGATATGACTACGTGCAATCAAACGAAGCATCAGAATACACAACAAACGTAAATGGTGCCGTGCAAAATGGTTTCAAAACAGTGTTTGGTGTTGGTTACCTATTGAAAGACGCAATCTCAGCAGCAGCTGACCAAAACCCTGATACACAATTCGGGATCATCGATGATGTGATCGAAGGCAAAGACAACGTCGTTTCAGCAACATTTAAAGACAATGAAGCAGCTTACTTAGCTGGTTTTGCTGCAGCTTATACAACCAAAACAAACAAAGTCGGCTTCATCGGTGGTGAAGAAGGCGTCGTTATCGACCGTTTCGAAGCTGGTTTCATGAAGGGCGTTCAAGACGCAGCTGAAAAATTAGGCAAAGAAATCACAGTTGATCCTCAATATGCAGCATCATTTGGTGATCCTGCAAAAGGGAAAGCATTGGCAGCTTCAATGTACCAAAGCGGCATTGACGTAATCTTCCATGCATCTGGCGGTACTGGTGCAGGTGTCTTCCAAGAAGCAAAAGCAATCAACGAACAATTGAACGAAGCAGACCTAGAAGACAAAAAAGTTTGGGTCATCGGTGTAGATAGCGATCAACAAGACGAAGGTAATTTCACAACTGCTGACGGCAAAGAAGATAACTTCACATTGGCTTCAACATTGAAAGGTGTTGGCGCAGCGGTACAAGATATCTCAACTCGTGCGTTAGAAGATAACTTCCCTGGCGGCGAACACATTGTTTACGGCTTGAAAGATGGCGGTGTAGACATTACTGAAGGGTTCCTTTCAGATGATGCCAAAGCAGCGATCGAAACAGCGAAACAAGACGTAATCGACGGCAAAGTAGAAGTACCAGAAACACCTGAAAAATAAAGTTATGCTTTTCGGTTATCTTGCCCTAGCTTAGGGCAAGATGATCGTTGTTGGATTACTATGTTGATGAAAGCTATGGGTTTTCATGAGGATAGTAATCATCCTAAGCAATAGCAATTATTTTTTTGACATGACGAATGGTTTGTATAAGCGAATTAGAAAGTAAGGATGTGAGTAATTTGGCTGAGGAAAAATATGTTGTAGAAATGCGTCATATCACCAAAGAGTTTGGAACGTTCAAAGCCAATGACGATGTCAACTTGCAAGTAAGGCCGGGAGAAATCCACGCATTGCTTGGTGAAAATGGAGCGGGCAAGTCGACCTTGATGAATATGCTGTCAGGATTATTGGAACCAACATCTGGTGAGATCTGGATGAATGGTGAAAAAGTGAATATCACGAGTCCGACCGCAGCAAACAAATTGGGGATCGGTATGGTGCATCAGCATTTCATGCTGGTAGACGCCTTTACTGTAACAGAAAATATCATTTTGGGGAGCGAACCCCATCATCTCGGTGTGTTAGATCGCAAGAAAGCCCGCAAAGAAATCAAAAAGGTTTCTGAACAATATGGTTTATCGGTTGATCCAGATGCCTATGTGCGTGACATCTCTGTCGGAATGGAACAACGGGTAGAGATCTTGAAGACTCTTTACCGCGGCGCAGATGTATTGATTTTTGATGAACCAACGGCAGTTTTGACACCGCAAGAAATCGAAGAGCTGATTGAGATTATGCGCGGATTGGTGCGTGAAGGGAAATCGATCATCTTGATCACCCACAAACTGGATGAGATCAAAGCGGTGGCAGACCGTTGTACAGTTATCCGTCGGGGGCAAGGGATCGGCACTGTCAATGTCAAAGACGTCAGTTCACAACAGTTGGCCGATATGATGGTTGGTCGTTCTGTGTCCTTCAAGACACCGAAGAAAGAGGCGTCACCAAAAGAAGTCGTGCTTTCTGTTGAAAACTTAGTCGTAAAAGAAAACCGCGGCTTAGAAGCAGTCAAAAACTTAAGCTTAGAAGTACGTGCAGGTGAAGTATTGGGGATTGCTGGTATCGATGGCAATGGGCAATCAGAGCTGTTACAAGCCATCACTGGTTTACGGAAAGTCGAAAGTGGCAGGGTCTTGCTGAATGGCGATGACATCACCAACTTCAAGCCTCGGAAAGTCACCGAAGCCGGCGTTGGCCATGTGCCAGAAGACCGTCACAAATACGGACTTGTCTTGGATATGATGTTATCAGAAAACATCGCCTTACAAACCTACTACAAAAAACCTTTGAGTAATGCAGGTGTCTTGGATTATGGAGAGATCAACGAGTTTGCTCGTGACTTGATTCAAGAATTTGACGTACGAACAGTCAACGAGATCGTACCAGCACGGGCATTGTCCGGCGGGAATCAACAAAAAGCGATCATCGCACGAGAAATCAGCCGCGATCCTGATCTATTGATCGTTGCCAATCCGACCCGTGGGTTGGATGTCGGAGCGATCGAATTTATCCACAAACGCTTGATTGAACAGCGGGATAAATTCAAAGCGGTGTTGTTAGTCAGCTTTGAATTAGATGAAATTTTGAATGTATCAGACCGCATTGCTGTTATTCATGCTGGTGAGATCGTTGGGGTCGTTGATCCGAAAGAAACATCAGAGAAAGAGCTTGGCTTGTTGATGGCAGGGTACTCCTTGGAGGAAGCAAGACGAGAGCTGCAAATGGAGGAAGTAGGTGGTTCGGTTGAATAACCGCAAAGAAAAGATCCGCAATATATTAGTGCCGATCATCGCTGTCTTGTTGGGATTCGTCCTTGGCGGGATCATCATGGCGGCCTTCGGCTACAGCCCAATCACAGGGTATACACAAATGTTTCGGACCGTTTTTATCAACGGACAAACAGGTGGGTTAAATGCCCGCAACATTGGTGAGATTTTTGTTACAGCAGGACCCTTGATCTTTACTGCTCTGGGATTTGCCGTTGCAAACTCAGCAGGATTCTTCAATATCGGTCTTTCTGGTCAAGCGCTAGCAGGTTGGGTTGCCAGTATCTGGGTCGCACTGGCGATGCCGGATGCACCTCGTTTAGTGGTCTTGCCATTAGCCGTGATCGTAGGGGCTTTATGCGGGGCGATCGCAGCTGCGATTCCTGGTTTCCTACGGGCATTCTTTGGAACAAGTGAAGTCATCGTGACGATCATGATGAACTATATCTTGCTTTATACGGGGAACCATTTAGTCAATAATGTGATGAGTGAATCCATGATCACGACAAAAGGGGTCACGAAAATGGTGGGGGAAAATGCCTCCATGCAGACGCCGTTTCTAGCAAGCATCACGAGTAACTCTCGCTTGAACTTAGGGATCTTCTTAGCCTTGATCTTCTTAGTTTTGGTTTGGTTCTTGATGAAAAAAACCACTCTTGGTTATGAGATCCGCGCGGTGGGCTTGAACCCAAGCGCTTCTGAATATGCTGGGATGAGCAGCAAACGGACGATCATTATCTCCATGATCATCTCTGGGACACTTGCCGGATTAGGTGGAGTTGTTCAAGGACTAGGAACGTTTGAAAACTTCTTCGTTCAAGGGTCATCATTAAGCATCGGGTTTGACGGTATGGCTGTATCCTTGTTAGGAAGCGGCTCATCGATCGGAATCTTGCTTTCAGCCCTCTTGTTCAGTATTTTGAAATTAGGTGGACAAGGCATGCAGTTTGCAGGTATTCCATCTGAATTAGTTGATGTTAATATCGCAATTATTATTTTCTTCGTAGCGATCAGTTTTGTGATTCGTTTCTTGTTGGCAAAAATCTTTGACGGCAAAAAAGAAGCGCTGGTCGTACAGGAGATTGAAGCCCAACCAAACGATCAAGATCAGGAAGGAGGAACCATCTAATGGATATTAGTTTAATTTCTTCGATCGTCACTCAAACATTGATTTATGCGTCTCCTCTGATTTTGACGGCGCTAGGTGGCGTGTTCTCAGAGCGAAGCGGGATCGTTAACGTGGGTCTTGAAGGAATCATGGTTATGGGTGCTTTTAGCTCGATTGTTTTCAATATTGAATTTGCGTCACAATTCGGTGCGTGGACACCGTGGTTAGGGATGCTCGTCGGCGGACTTGTCGGTGTGGTTTTCTCCTTGCTGCATGCGGTGGCAACCATCAACTTCCGTGCCGACCACATCATCAGTGGTACGGTGATGAACTTGATGGCACCAGCTTTGGCCGTGTTCTTAGTCAAAGCGATCTACAACAAAGGGCAAACGGATAACATCCAACGGACATTGGGGTATTTCAATTTCCCGATTCTTAAAGATATTCCTATCATTGGCCCGATTTTCTTTAATCAAACATTCTTACCGGCGTACTTCGCTATTTTGATCTCAGTGATCGCGTGGTTCGTGATTTTCAAAACACGCTTTGGGTTGCGTCTTCGTTCTGTCGGTGAGCATCCACAAGCAGCTGATACCTTAGGGATCAATGTTTACGTGATGCGCTACTCAGGCGTCTTGATCTCTGGATTCCTTGGCGGGATGGGCGGTGCCTTGTTTGCTCAATCGATCGCGGGTCGCTTTGCCGTGACAACGATCGCCGGTCAAGGGTTTATCTCGATGGCTGCGATGATCTTTGGTAAATGGAATCCACTTGGTGCGATGGGCGCAGCGATTTTCTTCGGTTTCGCGCAAAACATCAGTATCGTAGGTGGCCAATTGCCAATCATCTCTTCCATTCCAGCGGTTTACTTACAAGCTGCGCCTTATGCCTTGACGATCATCGTGCTCGTTCTTTTCCTTGGAAAAGCCGCTGGTCCGAAAGCTAACGGGAAGAACTACATTAAATCTAAATAATTTTTTCAGTATGAAAGGGTGGGGCTATGGGACATGAATGTGTTGCTGTGTCCTGCCCTTTTTCTATCCTCTGGGTGAAAGGAACGCATCAGGAAATTTCCAAAGCAACCCAGCGCAATTTTTGCTTAAGTTTAGTATGATAGAGGTAGTAGATCCGCTTGTAAAAGCATAAAATAAAGAAAGTAGGGAATAGAATGTTTAAACGTGTACACTTGATCGTGATGGATTCAGTCGGAATTGGTGAAGCACCTGATGCGGCAGCTTTTGGTGATGTCGGTTCAGATACATTAGGCCATATTGCAAAAGAAGCAGGCTTAACGATCCCTCACTTGGAACAATTAGGCCTAGGTACGATTCGTCCTTTAGAAGGCGTAAAGGCGGTAGCTGACCATGATGGGTATGCAACCAAATTGGAAGAAGTTTCTGTTGGGAAAGATACGATGACGGGGCACTGGGAGATCATGGGCTTGAATATCCAAAAGCCTTTCCGCGTATTTCCCGATGGGTTTCCCGATGAATTGTTGCAACAGATCGAAGCCTTCTCAGGACGTAAAATCGTCTGCAATGCGCCGTATTCTGGGACAGCAGTCATTGATGACTTTGGCGAACATCAAATGAAGACCGGGGATCTGATCGTTTACACTTCGGCTGACCCAGTGTTGCAGATCGCCGCTCATGAGGAAATCATTCCATTAGAAGAATTGTATCGTATTTGTCAGTACGTTCGGGATATCACGAAAGATGAGCCGTATATGATCGGCCGCATCATCGCGCGTCCTTATGTCGGTGAGCCTGGAAACTTTACTCGTACGAGCAATCGTCATGACTACGCACTCGATCCATTTGGCCATACAGTGTTAGATTCATTGAAAGAAGCTGGAAAAGACGTGATCGCCGTTGGGAAAATCAATGATATCTTCAACGGGCAAGGAATCACCGATTCTGTACGGACGAAGAGCAATATGGACGGTGTGGATCAATTACTGAAAGTGATGAAACAAGACTTTACGGGTCTAAGCTTTACGAACTTGGTTGACTTCGATGCGCTTTATGGTCACCGTCGCGATGTCGTAGGGTATGCCCACGCCATTGAAGATTTTGATTTGCGTATTCCAGAACTCTTAGAAGCAATGGGAGATGAGGATCTGTTATTGATCACAGCTGACCACGGCAATGACCCAACCTTTACGGGAACGGATCACACGAGAGAATATGTGCCATTATTAGCCTACAGCAAGAAATTCCAAGGCCAAGGAAAATTGCCACAAGGCTACTATGCGGATATTTCCGCAACGATCGCTGAAAACTTTGGTGTTTCAGCTACAGAAAACGGAACTAGCTTTTTAAAACATTTAAACTAGAGGTGATGAAATGACAACGTTACATGAGAAATTACAAGAAACAACGGCATTTATCAAAGGAAGCGGCGTCGGTGAAGTGGAATTTGGCTTGATTTTAGGTTCTGGCTTAGGGGAATTAGCCGATGAGATCGAAAACCCAATCGTGTTGCCTTACAACGATATCCCGCATTTTCCTGTTTCGACAGTGGTCGGTCATGCCGGACAATTGGTCTATGGAACATTAGCTGGGAAAAAAGTCTTAGCGATGCAAGGGCGATTCCATTATTATGAAGGCCATTCGATGCAGACGGTCACTTACCCCGTCCGTGTGATGGCGGCATTGAAAGCTCATTCTTTAGTCGTGACCAATGCCTGTGGCGGTGTGAACGAAAGCTTCCAGCCTGGAGACTTGATGTTGATCACCGATCAAATCAACTTTATGGGGGACAACCCACTGATTGGTGAAAACGAAGAAGAAATGGGTCCACGTTTCCCAGATATGAGCCAAGCCTACCATTTGCCTTATCGGGAAGCGGCACAAAAAGTTGGCGCATCAAAAGGATTGCACTTAAAAGAAGGCGTCTATATGGGCTTCTCAGGTCCTACGTATGAAACGCCAGCAGAGATCCGCTTTGCTCGGACGATCGGTGCCGATGCTGTCGGTATGTCGACTGTCCCAGAAGTGATCGTTGCTGTTCACAGTGGCTTGAAAGTCTTAGGTGTTTCTTGCATCACAAACTTGGCTGCTGGTATGCAAGCGAGCTTGAATCACGAAGAAGTCGTGGAAACGACGGAACGGGTCAAGGCAGAATTTAAAGCGTTGATCAAAGAAACGTTAGCAGTACTATAAAAAGCAGACCAAAGGAGAAAAACGAATGAGCGTTCATATCGAAGCAAAAGCAGGCGAGATCGCAGACAAAATCTTGTTACCAGGTGATCCACTGCGGGCAAAATATATTGCTGAAACATTTTTAGAAGATCCGATCTGTTACAACAATGTTCGGGGGATGCTGGGCTATACAGGCGTATATAAGGGCGAGCGAGTCTCTGTCCAAGGAACTGGCATGGGCATGCCTTCAGCGAGCATCTATGCCCATGAATTGATCAACTCTTACGGCGTGAAGAAATTGATTCGGGTCGGTACGTGTGGTGCCATCTCAAAAGATGTCCACGTGCGTGATCTTGTGATTGCCCAAGCGGCAGCAACAAGTTCATCGATGGTGGCAAAAAACTTCCAAAGTTTCCATTTCCCACCAATCGCTGACTTTGCACTGCTACGTAAAGCCTATGATACAGCGATCGAATCAGGATTTACGACCCACGTCGGCAACATCTTATCTGAAGATACCTTCTACAAAGATGACATGACGGAAACGTTACAGTTGGCAGACCTTGGGGTGATGGGTGTTGAGATGGAAGCTGCAGCCTTATACTATTTAGGGGCGAAATTCCACGTTCAAACTTTAGCGATCTGTACCGTCAGCGACCACATCATAACTGGAGAAGAAACAACGCCAGAAGAAAGACAAACGACATTTAACGACATGATCAAAGTTGGCTTAGAAACAGCGATCGCGTAAAAAAGATACCGCAGGATCGGTGCATGAACGATGCGAAGGCTGCTTGCTTTTGATAGAGCAAGCAGCCAAATCGTATTGGTTTGCATGCAACCGAGAATGTGTTATCTTTTTTTGTTGGCAAAAAGCCACGAAGAAGCGTTGCACTTTTGCCAGAAAATGGTTTAATGAAAAGAAAAGGTGTGAAAAGGAGACGAGACAATGAATAATTTTACGTTTCATGTAACGACGGACATTCGTTTTGGGAAAGACCGTCTGAACGAGCTGCCAGAGGTACTGAATACATTTGGAAAAAACGTCTTGCTAGTCTATGGTGGCGGCAGTATCAAGAAAAACGGTTTGTACGATGCAGTCATGGCGCAATTGACTGCCAACGGCAATCAAGTCACTGAATTGACTGGTGTCGATCCAAATCCACGAATCGAAACCGTTCGTCAAGGAGCCGCTCTTTGTCGTTCAGAAAAGATCGACGTCATTTTAGCTGTTGGCGGCGGTTCTGTCATTGATTGCAGCAAAGTGATCGCCGGGGCGGCTTGCAGTGAGCAAGAGCCTTGGGACTTAGTACTTTCCAGAAGCTATCAAGGGCCAGCGATTCCATTAGTAACGATCTTGACCCTTGCAGCTACCGGCAGTGAAATGAATCGCGGCGCAGTGATCTCTAATCTAGAAATGAAACAAAAACTTGGCGTTCACGGACCCGAATTTTTACCGAAAGTATCCTTTTTAGATCCAACAACGACCTTTAGTGTCAGTCGCTATCAAACGGCTGCCGGCTCAGCGGATATCATGAGCCATCTGATTGAAAATTATTTCAGTAAAACAGAAGGAACAGATGTCCAAGACGGTGTAGCAGAAGGATTGCTAAAAGCAGTCATTAAAAATCTACCCATCGCATTAAATGACCCCACAGACTATGATGCACGGGCGAATTTGATGTGGGCGAGCACTTTAGCCTTGAATGGTTTGACTGGAAGCGGCAAAGGTGGAGCGTGGTCTTGTCATGCGATGGAGCATGAGTTGAGTGCGTTTTATGACATTACCCATGGCATCGGCTTAGCGATCCTGACCCCACGCTGGATGCTTCATGTATTGAATGAAGAAACGGCGCCGAAATTTGCGCGTTTTGCCAGAGAAGTCTTTGGTGTCCAAGAAGCAGTGCCAGAATTAGCTGCCCGAATGGGGATTCAAAAACTCTATGACTTTTTTGCTTCTTGCGATATTCCGATGACTTTGCCAGAAGTAGGGATCGCCGATGACACTCATTTTGCTGAAATGGCGGCTCAAGCAGTTCAATTCAGCTCGATTGCAACAAATGCCTATGTACCGCTGCAAGAAGAAGACGTGATTGCAATCTACCAAGATTCATTGACTCCTTCAACCTATCTCTAATCATAAAAAAAGACCGTTCCTGCGACTTGGTTGTCGCGGAGCGGTCTGTTTATTTACCCTTCAGAAGAAAAAGCCAAACGGGTCATTAGCTGATCTGCAATCAAGGCGTGTCCAGCAGGAGTGGGGTGCACACCGTCATCGCCTGTCAGAGCCTGTGGGGAGCTAGCAACGGCTGCTTCGGCAAACAAGCCATCCAGCGGCAGCAGCTGACAATGAAAGGCGGCAGCTAAGCGACGAACGATTTGGATTTTCGGATCAAGATCGATGCGCCAGGTTTGGCGATCTTCAGGATATGGCAAAACAAAAGGTTCCAGTAAGAAAATCCGTGTGATCCCCTGTTGGGTCACTTGTTCCAGAATTTGACGGTAGGTTGCCTCAAAGGATGTTGCGGCCTCTTCTGAACCAAAATCGGGACCACCGGCATTGTGCCACGTGTCGTTGATCCCAATCATAAAGACCAGAACGTCAGGCGCTAATTGGAGGCAATCTTCTTGGAGACGGGCTAAGACATCGGCAGCTTTGTTGCCGCCGATCCCCCGATTATAAAAGGTAAATCCTGCAGTGGGGAATGTTTCTGCCAGCTGATCGGCAACGAGACGGGCAAACCCATGTCCTAAATCGTGGGGATCTTGGCGATCACGATCGCAATCTGTGATGCTGTCACCTAAAAATAAAACGGTATCATTTTTGACTAGTTTCATAATAAGCTCCTTTCGAGTACGCCCTCAATTATAAGAGAGGGGGGAGCAAATGCCAATAAAAAAACTGCCCTTTTTTAAAAAAGGACAGCGATAAGCGAGGCTTATAAGTAGTATTTTTTCGCAACAGTCAAATCATCGTTCAATTCATAAACAAGTGGTTGACCAGTTGGGATTTCAAGATCCATGATATCTTCGTCAGAAATACCTTCGATATGTTTTGCTAATGCACGTAGAGAGTTTCCGTGAGCCGCAACTAAGACAGTTTTGTCGTCTTTTAATGCTGGGGCGATTTCATCTTGCCAGAAAGGCAATGCACGTTCCAAAGTAACTTTTAAGTTTTCGCCACCAGGTACGTCGCGAGGGTCAAGCATTGCATAACGACGGTCGTTTGCAGCAGAACCTTCATCTGAAGCTTCCATCAATGGAGGTAAAACATCGTAAGAACGACGCCAGATGTGTACTTGTTCGTCACCGTATTTTTCAGCAGTTTCCTTTTTATTTAAACCTTGTAATTTACCGTAATGACGTTCGTTTAAGCGCCATGATTTGATCGTTGGTACCCAAAGTTGATCAGAATATTCTAAAATGTAATTACAAGTTTTGATGGCACGAGTTAAAACAGATGTGTAAGCAACGTCAAATTCGATGCCTGCTTCTTTGATTTTACGTCCGCCTTCGATTGCTTCTTCGACACCTTCTGGCGCTAGATCAACATCAGCCCAACCGGTAAACTGGTTTAATTTGTTCCATTCGCTTAGTCCATGACGAGAAAATACTAATTTTGGCATGTAAAACTCTCCTTTAGATATTCGATATTTTTCTGAAATTTTCAATTCCGTATTTATTGTACACTCTTTCTCAAAGAATTTCCATGGTTTTGGAGGAAAAGCTGGGGAAAACGCCATTCTTAAGGAAAAACAAATGAGGATCTTTAAAAAACGGACCGCTTTTGTTTTATGCTGTTCTAGGAGAGTCGACAACTATGAACGTAACTTGCGCCATTCTTCTTCGGATAATTTTATGTATTTGTAGCAGGTACCTACAGAAACACCGCATTTCTCAGAAATATATTGAATCGTTTCTTTTTTCTCGTAGTACAAATGACGGATTTTCTTGATCGTCTTCGGATCAATCTTCGGACGACCGCCAATTTTGCCTTTTTTGCGGGCTTTGTTTAAGCCGACTAACGTGCGCTCTTTGATCAATGAGCGTTCCATGATCGCAAGTCCTTCCATCAAATTGAAGTATACTTCACCCATCGGTTCACGCGTGTCGATGTTTTCTGCTAACGAAACCAAATGTAGTTCTCGCTGCTTTAATAGATCAGTAAGCTCGGTCAGCTGTCGGGTCGTTTTTCCTAAACGATGCAGTTCCGTAACAACTAAAGTGTCGCCGGGCTGCATCTGGGCCACCACTGACTCCAATGAATGATTTTCTTCACTTTCTTCCAAGCTATAGGTTTCGTGGAAATAGTCATTACAACCGAATTCCTTAAGTTTGTTTATTTGTTCACTTGTGGAGTTATCGGTAATCGTTGAGCGAGCATAACCTATGATTTTCATAAAACCCTCCTACCTTTCCCTTTTTATTGAATGTATCATAATTACTTCTTAAATGATAGGGTAATTTGCACAAAAAAGCATAAAAACAAGTATGATTGAAGATAAATAACAAAAAAGAAGAAGCGATGAGGCTTCTTCTTTTTTGTTATTCTTAGCGGACCTGCTTTGTACTTGGTCCTGTAGGTAGACCAATGATGATGGTGTGAACCATATCCAAAAACAAACCGTGTTCCACCACGCCGACCGTAGCATCTAATTCTTGTGCCAACTCAGTAGGAGCGGTGATTGTTTCTAGATGGAGATCGATGATGTAATTGCCACAATCTGTTTTTAATGGTTCGCCTTCTTCATTTAAACGTAGTTTTGGACGATAGTTTTTCTTATCGAAAAGACGTAGCAGTTGTTGACTACCATAAGGAATCACTTCCACTGGAAGGGGAAAGGCACCAAGTGTCTCGACCATTTTGGATTCATCCACGATCCACAAGACTTTCTTGGAGTTAGACGCCACGATTTTTTCAAACAAAAGAGCCGCACCGCCCCCTTTGATCCCATGGTAATCCTGGCTGATCTCATCTGCACCATCGATCGTAAGATCCACAGCATCCACTTCATCAATGGTGCGAATCGGGATGCCTAGCCCTTCTGCTTGTCTTTTCGATGCCCAAGAAGTGGGGACACCAGTGATCGATAGACCCTCTTCTTTTACACGTCGACCCAGTTCTTCAATCATGTAGTAGGCTGTTGAGCCAGTGCCCAAACCAACCACCATGCCGTCTTTTACATAACCAGCCGCTTCAATGCCGACCATTTCTTTTAGGTTCATTTTCTTCCCGCCTTTTTTAATAGATGCTTTGTTTCTATTATAAAGGAAGAAGTGTAAAAATTGCGGATTTTTTCGTAACAGATTTCTTTTGAAAAAAGCTCGGGAGGATACTTGACAGGTAAGAATAAGCATGATATTCTATCAAAGGTGCTTTATCTACAGGTCTCTCGTTGGAGACGTGCTGACTGTCTATCAAAGCATAGTTGATATGAATGCAGAGAATGCATTATTTTTTATCGCAAAAAAAGAACCACCTGGATGTGTGGAACTATAAAGCGAATCAAGGAAGGAGGACAACTAGGGATGCCTACAATTAATCAATTAGTACGTAAACCTCGTAAATCCAAGGTTGAAAAATCAAATTCACCAGCATTGAACAAAGGATATAACAGTTTCAAGAAAGCTCAAACGAATGTTAACTCACCTCAAAAGCGTGGGGTAGCTACTCGTGTGGGAACTATGACACCGAAAAAACCGAACTCAGCTCTACGTAAATATGCGCGTGTTCGTTTGTCAAACTTGATTGAAGTGACAGCTTATATTCCAGGTATCGGACACAACTTACAAGAACACAGCGTGGTCTTGTTACGTGGTGGACGTGTAAAAGACTTACCAGGGGTACGTTACCATATCGTTCGTGGTGCATTGGATACTGCCGGTGTTAACGATCGTAAACAATCTCGTTCTAAATATGGTACAAAACGTCCTAAAGCTTAATCTTTAAGACAAACAGATCAAATGAATCTTATTTAAATCAGAACTGATATCTCGGAAGGAGGAGTTACGGATGCCTCGTAAAGGTCCTGTTGCAAAACGTGATGTTTTACCAGATCCTATTTATAACTCAAAATTAGTAACTCGTTTGATCAACCGTGTAATGGTTGATGGTAAACGCGGTGTTGCTGCAAATATTATCTACAATGCTTTTGGCATTATCAAAGAATCTACAGGAAATGATCCATTGGAAGTTTTCGAACAAGCAATGAAAAACATTATGCCTGTATTGGAAGTTAAAGCTCGCCGTGTCGGTGGTTCTAACTACCAAGTACCAGTAGAAGTACGTCCTGAACGTCGTACAACTCTAGGTCTTCGTTGGGTGGTAAACTACGCTCGTTTGCGTGGCGAACACACAATGGAAGAACGTCTTGCAAAAGAAATCATGGATGCAGCAAACAACACTGGTGCTTCTGTGAAAAAACGCGAAGACACACACAAAATGGCGGAAGCCAACCGCGCATTTGCTCACTATCGTTGGTAAGATCCTCACTGCTTTTTATTGGAAGGTACTGAGACAACCTTAGCTTAAGTTAAGTAAGAATGAGAGGGGAACAACCTAGAATGGCAAGAGAATTTTCGCTAGAAAAAACTCGTAATATCGGGATCATGGCCCACGTTGACGCTGGTAAAACAACGACAACTGAACGTATCCTTTATTACACAGGTAAAATCCATAAAATTGGAGAAACACATGAAGGTGCTTCTCAAATGGACTGGATGGAACAAGAACAAGAACGTGGGATCACAATCACTTCTGCTGCGACAACTGCGCAATGGAAAGAAAACCGCGTAAATATCATCGATACACCAGGACACGTGGATTTCACGATCGAAGTTCAACGTTCATTGCGTGTACTTGATGGTGCTGTAACTGTATTGGACTCACAATCAGGTGTAGAACCTCAAACAGAAACAGTTTGGCGTCAAGCGACAGACTACCGCGTACCACGTATCGTATTCTGTAACAAAATGGACAAAATTGGTGCAGACTTCTTATACTCTGTATCAACTTTACATGATCGTTTACAAGCAAATGCTCACCCAATCCAATTACCAATTGGTGCGGAAGATGACTTTACTGGTATTATCGACTTAGTAAAAATGAAAGCTGAAATCTACACAAATGACTTAGGAACTGAAATCCAAGAGACTGAAATTCCTGAAGAATACGTAGAATTAGCTGAAGAATGGCGCGAAAAATTAATCGAAGCTGTTGCGGATACTGACGAAGAACTAATGATGAAATTCTTGGACGGTGAAGAAATCACTGAAGAAGAATTGAAAGCTGGTATTCGTCAAGCAACATTGACTGTTGACTTTTTCCCTGTTCTTTGCGGATCTGCCTTTAAAAACAAAGGGGTTCAATTGATGTTGGATGCAGTCATCGACTACTTGCCTTCACCACTTGATGTTCCTGCGATCAAAGGGGTAAATCCTAAAACAGACGAAGAAACTGATCGTCCGGCTGACGATGAAGCACCATTTGCTTCATTAGCATTTAAAGTAATGACTGACCCATTCGTAGGTCGTTTGACATTCTTCCGTGTGTATTCAGGTATCTTGAACTCTGGATCATACGTATTGAATGCTTCAAAAGGCAAACGCGAACGTATCGGTCGTATCCTACAAATGCACGCCAACACACGTGCTGAAATCCAAACAGTATACTCAGGCGATATCGCCGCTGCTGTTGGTTTGAAAGACACAACAACTGGGGATACACTATGTGATGAAAAAGCACCAGTAATCCTTGAATCAATCGAATTCCCAGAACCAGTTATCGAAGTCGCTGTTGAGCCTAAATCAAAAGCTGACCAAGATAAAATGGGGGTTGCTTTACAAAAACTTGCTGAAGAAGATCCATCATTCCGTGTGGAAACAAACGCTGAAACAGGCGAAACTGTTATCGCTGGTATGGGAGAACTTCACTTGGACGTCTTAGTTGACCGTATGCGTCGCGAATTTAAAGTTGAAGCAAACGTAGGTGCGCCTCAAGTTTCTTATCGTGAAACATTCCGTGCAGCAACACAAGCGGAAGGTAAATTTGTACGTCAGTCTGGTGGTAAAGGTCAATACGGTCACGTATGGGTCGAATTTACACCAAACGAAGAAGGTAAAGGCTTCGAATTCGAAAACGCGATTGTCGGTGGTGTGGTTCCTCGTGAATACATCCCAGCAGTTGAAAAAGGACTTGAAGACTCAATGGCGAACGGTGTCTTAGCCGGTTACCCATTAGTAGACATCAAAGCAAAACTTTATGATGGTTCATACCATGATGTCGATTCAAGTGAAACTGCCTTCCGTGTTGCAGCTTCTATGGCTTTACGTGCTGCAGCGAAGAAAGCAAACCCAGTAATTCTTGAACCAATGATGAAAGTAGTTATCACTGTACCAGAAGATTACTTAGGTGATGTTATGGGTCACGTAACTGCTCGTCGTGGACGCGTAGAAGGAATGGAAGCACACGGTAACTCACAAATCGTGAACGCAATCGTGCCATTAGCTGAAATGTTCGGTTACGCAACAACACTTCGTTCATCAACACAAGGTCGCGGTACGTTCATGATGACATTTGATCACTATGAAGATGTACCTAAATCTGTTCAAGAAGAAATCATCAAGAAAAACGGCGGCAAAGCTGAATAATTGATGGAAGTATAGGAAATTAAGTAAAAAGCTATATTTTTTTCTGAGTTTCGTGTACAATATTATCGATGATAAGGGATGGGGAGCTGCGGCTCCCTACCTATCAAATATAAAAAATAAACTGCATTTTTAGGAGGAACATTTTAAAATGGCAAAAGAAAAATTTGACCGTTCTAAACCCCACGTAAACATTGGTACGATCGGACACGTTGACCATGGTAAAACTACACTTACAGCTGCTATCACAACTGTATTATCTAAAAAAGGTTTGGCTCAAGCTTCAGCTTACGACCAAATCGATGGCGCTCCAGAAGAACGTGAACGCGGAATCACTATCTCAACTGCTCACGTTGAGTACGAAACTGAAGCACGTCACTATGCTCACGTTGACTGCCCAGGACACGCGGACTACGTTAAAAACATGATCACTGGTGCTGCTCAAATGGACGGCGCGATCTTAGTAGTATCTGCTGCTGATGGTCCTATGCCTCAAACACGTGAACACATCTTGTTATCACGTAACGTTGGTGTACCATACATCGTTGTTTTCTTAAACAAAATGGATATGGTTGATGACGAAGAATTACTAGAATTAGTTGAAATGGAAGTTCGTGACTTATTGTCAGAATATGACTTCCCAGGCGACGATGTTCCTGTAATCGCTGGTTCTGCTTTGAAAGCTCTTGAAGGCGATGCTTCATACGAAGAAAAAATCATGGAATTAATGGCTGCAGTTGACGAATACGTTCCAACTCCAGAACGTGACACTGACAAACCATTCATGATGCCAGTCGAAGACGTATTCTCAATCACTGGACGTGGTACTGTTGCTACAGGCCGTGTTGAACGTGGACAAGTTCGCGTTGGTGACGAAGTTGAAATCGTTGGTATTGCTGAAGAAACTGCTAAAACAACTGTAACTGGTGTTGAAATGTTCCGTAAATTGTTAGACTATGCTGAAGCAGGGGATAACATTGGTGCATTGCTACGTGGGGTTGCTCGTGAAGACATCCAACGTGGACAAGTATTGGCTAAAGCTGGTACAATCACACCTCATACAAAATTTAAAGCTGAAGTTTACGTTTTAACAAAAGAAGAAGGTGGACGTCATACACCATTCTTCACTAACTACCGTCCTCAGTTCTACTTCCGTACAACTGACGTAACTGGTGTTGTTGAATTACCAGAAGGAACTGAAATGGTTATGCCTGGTGATAACGTAACAATCGACGTTGAATTGATCCACCCAATCGCTATCGAAGACGGAACTCGTTTCTCAATTCGTGAAGGCGGACGTACTGTTGGTTCAGGCGTTGTAACTTCAATCCAAGCTTAATTTGATTGATCGAAGAGCAAAAGCGTACGCGCTTTTGCTCTTTTTTTTCGACTCTTGTAGAAAAAAAGCCGCGCTCTCTAGCGTTGATGAATCCGTTACGGTTCATCGAAGCTAAAGAGAGCGGTGCTTTTTATTTTATTAGTTTTTGCTTCTTCAAGAAGGCGTCAAATCCTTGGTCAGGGCGATTGCTGTAAAAACCAGCAAATTTTTCTGACCATGGTTTGGTCTCACGGGCTTCTCCAAAAGCAGTCATCGTTTGATCGTAGGCTTCGATCGCATCATAAGAATAGTCCTGGTAGTGGTTGTAATGAATGACCGCTTCTTCTGGCAAGCGAGGTTTGACCTTCATTTCTACGATTGGTTTACCGATGCTCAAGCCAGCCACAGGATAGACGTATTCCGGTAAGTGCAGCAATTCAGCGATTTTGGCGCTGTCTTTGCGGACACTGCCAGAAATGACGGTGCCTAAGCCCAGTGATTCAGCAGCGATCGCACCAGATTGCAAAGCGATGCTGGCATCAGTGGTGGCGATCAATAAAGGCTGATAGCCCTCATCGATTGGATAGGGGGTCTGTTTTTTGTCAGCAACTTTTTTGGTTCGGTTTAAATCTGCGAGAAACAGCAGAAAGAGCGAACTTGCTGCGATATGAGGATTGCCAGGATTCCATTCGACCATTTGCTGGCGGATCTGCGGGTCGTCGATCACTAAGATCGAATAGGCTTGCCCGTTCATCCAGCTAGGTGCTTGACGAGCCGCAGTCAAAATCGCGGTTACTTGCTCTTGGCTCAAGCGATAGTCAGGGTCAAATTGTCGGTAAGTGCGGTGGTTGTGCAAAAGCTCAATGGTTTCGTTCATAGGTTTGCTCCTTTAACTGTTGGGTGATTTTTGTGAATTGTTCTTGAAATCGTGGTAAATCATCTTTGGCTAAGCGGGTATAGTTCAAACGCAAGCCATTCGTATCGTTACTGAAAAGAAAAGCAGGTGCTACTAAGCAATCGTTCGCCAAAAAGAGCGACCAATCTTTGCGGGTCAATGTGCGATGACGCCAAGTCAACCACAGGTAAAGACCGCCTTTCGTCGGCTGCCATTGCCAATCCTCCTGAAATGCCTGCAAGAGTTGATGTAGGTCTTGCTGGCGCTGGGCCATTTCTGTAAGCAGTGTCCGCTGCTGCTGATGGTAATCAGAGGAGCGTAAGGCGATGTTGGCAAGGACTTGCGGGAAGATCGTGGTATCGATCGCCATCCGTTTTTTCGCTTGGGCAAATTGGTCGGCTAACGCTTCTGGCACCAAAAGCCAGCCGATTTTGATTGATGACCCAAGTAATTTTGAAAGCGAGCCTAAATAAATGACGGTTTCGGGAGCCATGGATTTTAGCTTGGACGGCACTTCATCAAAAGCCAACTCACTAAAAACATCATCCTCAATGATCGGTACTTGGTAAGTCTGGCAAAGGCGGATGATCGCTTGACGCCGATGCTCACTCATAGTATGCCCCGTTGGGTTTTGGAAGGTGGGGTTCAGATAGACGAATTTGATCTTCTTTTCCTTCAGCACTTTCTCCAACGCGGCGGGTCGCATCCCTTCGCTATCTTGTTTGATCCCAATCAACTGGACATTCATCGTGGAAAACAAGGGGAGAGAGAACAAGAAAGAAGGGTCCTCTGTCGCGATACAGTCCCCCGCTTGCAGCAGCACTTGCATTAGTAACGTAATTCCTTGCGTCGAACCGGCAGTAATTACTAGTTTTTGACCGCTAGTGGGCAAATTGAAGGAATCCGCAAGGTGCTGCAATAAGATTTCTTGCAGAGGCTCGTAACCAGTTGGCAAAATTTTGGTGCTTTCTTTGCGAATCTCTTCCCAGGTAAAGGCAGGAAACGTGAAGTCGGGGATCAGATCGGCAGGTAGATCACCTGTATACAGATCCAGCACATCTTTTTCAGCACGCAAATGTTGGATTTGTTGAAGGTAAGGGTCTTGCTGCAAGTAAGGGCTGCTTAAAGACGAGCGTAAATAAGAAAGTGGGGTTTGGCGGTTCCCCCAGCGGCCTTCTAATACTCGAGAACCACTGCCTTGTTTTCGTTCAATCCATCCTAAGCTTTTCAATTCATCTAACGCTTTGACGACGGTGGAACGGTTGACGTCAAAAGTCTGAGCAAGGCTGCGCTCTGGTGGTAAACGATCCCCAGGCCCATAGGTTCCTGCTTGGATCTCTTCAATAAAATGGGTCACGATCTGCTGGTAAATCGGTTGTTTCTTTTGTTTGTCAATACTTGATGAAGCCATCCTGCACCACCTTTTTCAATTGGATGGTTTAAAAATAAGCCAAATGGCTCTTTTCGTCAAGGGGAAGATTGACTATACTTAGCAAAAAGCACAAGGAGATGAAGAAGATGGAAAAAGTCCTATCAATTGCTGGGTCGGATTCAACCGGTGGTGCCGGTATCGAAGCAGATTTAAAAACGTTTCAGGAGTATGGTGTCTTTGGTTTTGCTACGATCGCTTCGATCGTCACGATGGATCCACAAGCGGGTTGGAGCCATGAAGTAACAGCAATGGAACCAGCGCTTGTCGAAAAACAATTGATCTCCGCCTTTGCAGGTGATCCGATGGATGCCCTTAAAACGGGGATGTTAGGCAATGAAGACAATATTGTACAGGCAGCGAAGATGATCCAACAGCAGCAAGTCAAAAATGTGGTGATCGATCCTGTCATTGCTTGTAAAGGGACCGCAGAAATCTTACAGCCGAAAAGTGTCGATGCCATCATCACGCAGTTGTTGCCTTTAGCAGATGTTGTCACCCCTAATTTAGTAGAAGCGGGGATTCTTTCGGGTTTGGGGGACTTGACGAGTGTGGAAGCCATGAAGCAAGCTGCTGAAAAAATCCATCAATTAGGTGCTAAATACGTCGTGATCAAAGGCGGTCATCGATTGCCAGGAGCAAAAGCCATCGACCTTGTTTATGATGGAGAATCCTTCCTCTTGTTGGAAAGTGAAAAAATCGCTACTGATTTTAATCATGGGGCAGGCTGCACCTTTTCAGCGGCGATCGCTGCCGGTCTTGCAAAAGGCAAACCCGTCGTGGAAAGTGTTCGTTTGGCGAAAGCCTTTGTCACAGCGGCAATCAAAGAAGGCGTGGTCATCAATCCTTATGTGGGCCATGTGTGGCATGGTGCCTATACCCACGCCCAAAGCCGTATGAATGAGGAAGCGCCGCAATAGCAGGTTTTCTTCTATATAAATAGGAATTGAAGAAGCGTTTAAAAGAAGCGGGCAACGCTTCTTTTTTTTGTTTCGAAACTAAAAGAAAATTTTCTGAAAGAAATGCAAAAGAATCCCGGTTTTTCCATAAAAAAAGCTTGCAATCAATGTTTATCCGTAATATAATCATAAAGGTGCTGTTTACGTAAATACGTAAGTCACACTGGCAGCAAAGAAATTTTCTGCCGGCTACGAAACGAGAGGTTGCGACACGCCCGGACGCTTTGCCATGGACGAGCGTGACGGAAAATTTTCGTGGAGCTATGTCTACTTTTCAAAATAGGCGAAGGAGGGAAAACAATGGCAAAACAAAAAATTCGTATCCGTTTAAAAGCGTATGAACATCGTATTTTAGATCAATCAGCGGATAAAATCGTAGAAACTGCAAAGAGAACTGGAGCTGGCGTATCTGGTCCAATTCCATTACCAACTGAACGCAGCTTGTACACGATCATCCGTGCGACGCACAAATACAAAGATTCACGCGAACAATTCGAAATGCGTACACACAAACGTCTAATCGACATTGTGAATCCAACACCAAAAACTGTTGATGCTTTAATGAAGCTAGACTTGCCAAGCGGTGTTAATATCGAAATCAAACTATAATAATTAAGATGGAGGTGTAATCATGACCAAAGGAATCTTAGGGAAAAAAGTGGGAATGACTCAAATCTTCACTGAATCTGGCGAATTGATTCCAGTAACTGTAGTAGAAGCTACACCAAACGTAGTGCTACAAGTGAAAACAATCGAAAATGACGGCTACGAAGCAATTCAAGTCGGCTACCAAGATATGCGTGAAGTTTTGTCTAACAAACCTGCGAAAGGTCATGTTGCAAAAGCAAACACGGCTCCTAAGCGCTTCATTCGCGAATTCAAGAATGTAGAGCTAGAGGGCTTAGAAGTAGGATCAGAAATCAAAGTTGATATTTTTGAAGCAGGAGACATCATCGATGTAACCGGCACTTCGAAAGGTAAAGGATTCCAAGGCGTTATCAAACGTCACGGACAAAGCCGCGGACCAATGGCTCACGGTTCTCGTTACCACCGTCGTCCTGGATCAATGGGTCCAGTTGCACCTAACCGTGTATTCAAAAACAAACGTCTTGCTGGACGTATGGGCGGAAATCGCATCACGATCCAAAACTTGGAAATCGTACGCGTAGACGCAGAACGCAACGTTATCTTGATCAAAGGTAATGTACCTGGCGCGAAAAAATCATTGATTACAATCAAATCAGCTGTGAAAGCTAAATAAGTAGATAGGAAGAAAGGAGGAACTAAGGAATGCCGAATGTAGCATTATTCAAACAAGATGGAAGCCAAAATGGCGAAATTACATTGAACGAAGAAATCTTCGGAATCGAACCAAATGAATCAGTTGTCTATGATGCAATCATCATGCAACGCGCTTCATTAAGACAAGGAACACACGCTGTGAAAAACCGCAGTGCCGTTCGTGGCGGTGGCCGTAAACCATGGCGCCAAAAAGGAACTGGACGTGCCCGTCAAGGTTCAATCCGTTCACCACAATGGCGTGGAGGTGGCGTAGTCTTCGGACCAACACCACGTTCATACAGCTACAAACTTCCTAAAAAAGTTCGTCGCTTAGCAATGAAATCTGTATTGTCAGAAAAAGTTGCTTCAAATAACTTGGTAGCAGTAGAAGGATTAAGCTTTGATGCTCCAAAAACAAAAGAATTCAAACAAGTTTTAGCTAACTTGACAATTGACTCTAAAGTATTGGTAGTTTTAGAATCTGAAAACGACTTTGCCGCTTTATCTGCGCGCAACTTGCCAAAAGTTTCTGTAGTTACTGCTGATAACATTAGTGTTTTAGACATCGTTTCTAACGACAAAATGTTAGTGACACAAACTGCTCTTACTCAGATCGAGGAGGTGCTTGCATAATGAACTTACTAGACGTTATTAAACGCCCAGTGATCACTGAAAAATCAATGCTTGCCATGGATGACAAGAAATACACTTTTGAAGTGGACACAAAAGCTAACAAAACTTTAGTAAAACAAGCTGTAGAAGCTGCCTTTGACGGAGTGAAAGTGGCAAACGTGAACATCATCAACGTTCGTCCTAAATTCAAACGCATGGGTAAATATGCAGGATATACAAAAAAACGTCGCAAAGCTGTTGTGACTTTAACTGAAGATTCTAAAGAAATCCAAATTTTCGAAGCTGCTGAATAAGCAACTCACGCATAAACTTTACATGGGAGGGAAAAAGACGTGGCGATTAAAAAGTACAAACCTACCACGAACGGCCGTCGTAATATGACAAGTTCTGATTTCGCTGAAATCACAACTTCAACACCAGAAAAAACATTGTTAGCTCCTTTGAAAAACAATGCTGGTCGTAACAACAACGGACGTATCACGGTTCGTCATCAAGGTGGCGGTCACAAACGTCAATACCGTTTGATCGATTTCAAACGTAACAAAGACAACGTCGTTGCTACGGTTAAAACGATTGAATATGATCCAAACCGTTCTGCTAACATTGCGTTAGTACATTACGAGGATGGAGTAAAAGCATACATCTTAGCACCTAAAGGATTAGAAGTTGGCATGACTGTCGTTTCTGGTCCAGATGCAGATATTAAAGTAGGGAATGCATTACCACTAGAAAACATTCCAGTCGGTACTGTTATCCACAACATCGAAATGAAACCTGGTAAAGGTGGACAATTGATTCGTTCAGCTGGAACAAGTGCTCAAGTACTTGGTAAAGAAGGCAAATACGTATTGATCCGCTTGAACTCTGGTGAAGTACGGATGATCTTAGCATCATGTCGTGCAACAATCGGTTCTGTTGGTAATGAACAACACGAATTGATCAACATCGGTAAAGCCGGTCGTTCTCGTTGGATGCGCAAACGCCCAACTGTACGTGGTAGCGTAATGAACCCTAATGATCACCCACACGGTGGTGGTGAAGGTAAAGCACCAATCGGACGTAAAGCACCAGTTTCTCCTTGGGGACAACCTGCACTTGGTTACAAAACACGTAACAAAAAAGCAAAATCAGACAAACTTATCGTTCGTCGTCGTAAAACTAAGTAATATACTTGACCGTGTGTCGCACATTTTGAGAGGAGGTACACCATGGGTCGTAGTTTGAAAAAAGGACCTTTTGTCGATGACCATTTGATGAAAAAGGTCGAAGCACAAGAAGGCGCTGAAAAGAAAAAAGTGATCAAAACTTGGTCACGTCGTTCTACAATTTTCCCTAATTTTATCGGATTTACAATTGCTGTGTATGATGGACGGAAACATGTACCAGTTTACATCCAAGAAGACATGGTAGGACACAAATTAGGTGAATTTGCACCAACAAGAACTTATCGCGGACATGCTGCCGATGATAAGAAAACAAGACGCTAATTTTGAGGGGAGGATATCCAAAAATGGCAGAACAAATCACATCAGCGAAAGCAACTGCTAAAACAGTCCGCGTTTCTCCTCGTAAATCTCGTCTAGTTATTGACTTAATCAGAGGGAAAAGCGTTGCTGAAGCAATCGCGATCTTAAAGTTCACACCAAATAAAGCAGCTGGAATCATCGAGAAAGTCTTGATGTCAGCTATTGCCAATGCAGAAAATAATTTTGACTTAGATGTTGAAAACTTGATTGTTTCTGAAGCATTCGTAAACGAAGGACCAACGATGAAACGTTTCCGTCCACGTGCGAAAGGTTCAGCTTCACCGATCAACAAACGTACAAGTCATATTACTGTAGTCGTATCAGAAAAATAAGGAGGGACAATCAGTGGGTCAAAAAGTACATCCAATTGGAATGCGTGTAGGCATCATCCGTGACTGGGATGCTAAATGGTATGCTGAAAAAGAGTATGCTGAATTTCTACATGAAGATTTGAAAATCCGTAAATTTATCGCATCTAAACTTGCTGATGCCGCTGTGTCTACAGTTGAGATCGAGCGTGCAGCAAACCGCGTGAATATTTCAATCCACACAGCTAAACCA
This sequence comes from Enterococcus sp. DIV0008, assembly GCF_050542615.1. Taxonomy (NCBI): domain Bacteria; kingdom Bacillati; phylum Bacillota; class Bacilli; order Lactobacillales; family Enterococcaceae; genus Enterococcus; species Enterococcus sp. DIV0008. The sequence continues at coordinate 307,170 of NZ_CP172937.1, forward strand.
GGTATGGTTATCGGTAAAGGCGGATCTGAAGTCGAAAACCTAAGAAAAGAATTAAATAGCCTAACTGGCAAACGAGTTCACATCAACATCGTTGAAATCAAAAAACCAGATTTAGATGCTAAATTAGTAGGCGAAGGAATCGCACGTCAATTAGAAAACCGTGTTGCTTTCCGTCGTGCGCAAAAACAAGCGATCCAACGCACAATGCGTTCTGGCGCTAAAGGAATCAAAACACAAGTTTCTGGCCGTCTAAATGGTGCGGATATCGCTCGTTCAGAAGGTTACTCAGAAGGAACCGTTCCACTTCATACATTACGTGCGGACATTGATTACGCATGGGAAGAAGCAGATACAACATACGGAAAACTAGGAGTTAAAGTGTGGATTTATCGTGGAGAAGTTCTTCCAACTAAAAAGAACACTGAGAAAGGAGGGAAATAAACATGTTAGTACCTAAACGTGTAAAACACCGTCGTGAGTTCCGCGGAAAAATGCGTGGCGAAGCGAAAGGCGGAAAAGAAGTAGCATTCGGTGAATACGGCTTACAAGCTGTTGAATCACACTGGATCACAAACCGTCAAATCGAAGCTGCCCGTATCGCAATGACTCGTTATATGAAACGTGGCGGGAAAGTATGGATCAAAATTTTCCCTCACAAATCTTATACTGCCAAAGCTATCGGGGTACGTATGGGTTCTGGTAAAGGGGCTCCTGAAGGATGGGTATCACCAGTTAAACGTGGTAAAATCATGTTTGAAATTGCCGGTGTACCTGAAGAAGTTGCGCGCGAAGCGCTACGTCTTGCTTCTCACAAATTACCAGTGAAAACGAAGATCGTAAAACGTGAGGAAATGGGTGGTGAATCGAATGAAGGTTAAAGAAATCAGAGAATTAACCACTGCCGAAATGCTAGATCAAGAAAAACAATTGAAAGAAGAATTGTTCAATCTTAGATTCCAATTAGCAACAGGTCAATTAGAAAACACTGCACGTATCAAAGAAGTACGTAAATCGATTGCACGCATTAAAACAGTATTGCGTGAACAAGCTAAGTAATAGTGGAAGGAGGCCATTTAGCGTATGACTGAAGAAAGAAATCAACGCAAAGTTTACCAAGGTCGCGTGGTATCAGACAAAATGGATAAAACTATCACTGTTGTCGTTGAAACAAAGAAAAACCACCCTATCTACGGCAAACGTCTGAACTATTCTAAGAAATACAAAGCACACGATGAAAACAACGAAGCAAAAGTTGGCGATATCGTGAAAATTATGGAAACTCGTCCATTATCAGCTACGAAACGTTTCCGTCTAGTAGAGATTGTTGAAAAGGCAGTGATTATCTAATCACACGAGATTTTCCTATATAGATTGTGAATTGCAAAATCTGAAAGGAGGATACACATCGTGATCCAAGCAGAAAGCCGATTAAGAGTGGCGGACAACTCAGGTGCCCGTGAAATTCTAACGATCAAAGTCCTTGGCGGATCTGGTCGTAAAACTGCCAATATTGGTGACGTGATTGTTGCTACGGTTAAACAAGCAACGCCAGGTGGGGTTGTCAAAAAAGGTGACGTCGTTAAAGCCGTTATCGTTCGTACTAAATCAGGAGCTCGTCGTACAGACGGTTCATACATCAAATTCGATGAAAATGCTGCGGTTATTATCCGTGACGATAAGAGCCCTCGTGGAACTCGTATCTTTGGCCCAGTTGCCCGCGAATTGCGTGAAGGCAACTTTATGAAGATCGTTTCCCTAGCACCAGAAGTATTGTAATAGTGATTCTTATCTAAAGGAGGTGCGAAACAAACATGTTTGTTAAAAAAGGCGATAAAGTTAAAGTTATCACTGGTAAAGACAAAAACAAAGAAGGCGTTGTGCTAGCAGCGTTTCCTAAAAAAGACAAAGTCGTTGTTGAAGGTGTCAATGTTGTCAAAAAACACCAAAAACCTTCTCAAACTGCTCCTCAAGGCGGAATCGTTGAAATGGAAGCACCAATTCATGTTTCTAACGTGATGGTGGTTGATCCATCGAACGGTGAAGCTACGCGTGTCGGTTACAAAGAAGTTGACGGCAAAAAAGTCCGCGTTTCTAAGAAAACCGGAGAAGTTCTTGATAAATAATCTGATGAAGGAAGGAGGGGCTAACAGATGAACCGCCTTAAAGAAAAATATTCAAAAGAAGTTGTCCCATCATTAATGGACAAATTTAACTACAGCTCAATCATGGAAGCACCAAAAGTTGATAAAATCGTTATCAACATGGGTGTCGGTGACGCTGTTTCTAATGCTAAAAACTTAGACAAAGCTGTTGAAGAATTACAATTGATCTCAGGTCAAAAACCATTGATCACAAAAGCGAAAAAATCTATCGCAGGATTCCGTTTACGTGAAGGAATGCCAATCGGTGCGAAAGTAACACTACGCGGCGAAAGAATGTATGAATTCTTAGATAAACTAGTAAGTGTGTCATTGCCACGTGTCCGTGACTTCCACGGTGTGAGCAAAAAAGCGTTCGACGGACGCGGAAACTACACTTTAGGTATCAAAGAACAATTGATTTTCCCTGAAGTAGATTATGATTTGATCGACAAAGTACGTGGTATGGATATCGTGATTGTAACAACAGCAAACACAGATGAAGAATCTCGTGAATTGTTGACACAATTAGGCATGCCATTCCAAAAATAAAAAAAGGAGGCGAACTACGTGGCTAAAAAATCAATGATTGCTAAAAACAAACGCCCTGCTAAATTCTCAACGCAAGAATACACTCGTTGTGAACGTTGCGGACGTCCACATTCAGTTTATCGTAAATTTCATCTTTGCCGTATTTGCTTCCGCGAACTTGCCTATAAAGGACAAATTCCCGGCGTGAAGAAAGCTAGCTGGTAAACTATACTCGCATAAAGGAGGTAAATTATCCCATGGTCATGACAGATCCAATTGCAGATTTTCTAACGCGCGTGCGTAACGCAAACATGGTTAAACACGAAAGCCTAGAAGTACCTGCTTCAAAAATCAAACGTGATATCGCTGAAATCTTGAAACGTGAAGGTTTCGTCCGCGATGTTGAATACATTGAAGATGACAAACAAGGCGTGATCCGCGTATTTCTTAAATACGGTAAAAACGGTGAACGTGTTATCACAAACTTAAAACGTATCTCTAAACCAGGCTTGCGTGCTTATGTCAAAGCTGACGAAGTACCAAAAGTATTGAATGGTCTAGGAATCGCGATTATCTCAACTTCTGACGGTGTAATCACTGACAAAGAAGCTAGAGCAAAAAATGTTGGCGGCGAAGTAGTCGCTTATGTATGGTAATTTAAAATATTCCACAAGGAGGTGCCTCTAAGTGAGTCGTATCGGTAATAAGATCGTCGTTCTTCCTGCTGGTGTTGAAATCAAGCAAAACGGAAACGACATTACAGTTAAAGGACCTAAAGGTGAATTAACACGTACTTTCTCTTCTGATATCACAATGAATATCGAAGGAAACGAAGTAACATTCACTCGTCCAAATGATAGTAAAGAAATGAAAACTATCCACGGAACTACCCGTGCAAACTTCAACAACATGGTTGTTGGTGTTTCTGAAGGTTTCCAAAAAGCGTTAGAATTAATCGGGGTTGGGTACCGTGCTCAATTACAAGGGAAAAAACTTGTATTGAACGTTGGTTACTCTCATCCAGTTGAAATCGAAGCGCCAGCTGGAATCGAAATCGAAGTTCCTTCAAACACTTCTGTGATCGTTAAAGGATCAGATAAAGAAGTCGTTGGCGAATTGGCTGCCAATATCCGTGGCGTTCGTCCTCCAGAACCTTATAAAGGCAAAGGAATTCGTTATGTTGGCGAATTTGTACGCCGTAAAGAAGGTAAAACTGGTAAATAGTCGTAATTCTTTACGACTAGCAGCTTAGGCTAGCAAAATTAAAAGAGGTGACAAATTGTGATTACAAAACCAGATAAAAACAAGACACGTCAGAAAAGACATCGTCGTGTACGTAACAAAATCTCTGGTACTGCTGAGTGCCCACGCTTAAACGTGTTCCGTTCGAACAAAAACATCTACGCACAAGTAATTGATGACGTAGCGGGTGTGACGCTAGCAAGTGCCTCTGCCTTAGACAAAGAAGTTTCAGGTGCAACAAAAACTGAACAAGCACAAGCTGTCGGTAAATTAGTCGCAGAACGTGCAGCAGCAAAAGGTATTAAAGAAGTAGTCTTTGACCGTGGTGGATACCTTTACCATGGCCGTGTAGCAGCTTTAGCTGAAGCAGCTCGCGAAAATGGACTGGAATTTTAAGAGAAGGAGGAACACCATTCATGGTTTATATTGATCCAAAACATTTGGAATTAGAAGACCGCGTTGTTGCGATCAACCGTGTAACTAAAGTTGTTAAAGGTGGACGTCGTCTACGTTTTGCTGCATTAGTTGTTGTCGGTGACAAAAACGGACACGTAGGTTTCGGTACTGGTAAAGCACAAGAAGTACCAGAAGCAATCCGTAAAGCAATCGAAGACGCGAAGAAAAACTTGGTGGAAGTACCAATGGTTGGTTCTACAATCCCTCACGAAGTTATCGGTGTATTCGGCGGCGGACGCATCCTTATGAAACCTGCTGTAGAAGGTTCTGGGGTAGCTGCTGGTGGACCAGTTCGTGCCGTATTGGAATTAGCTGGGGTAGCTGATATCACATCTAAATCTTTAGGTTCTAACACACCAATCAACGTTGTTCGCGCAACAGTTGAAGGTTTAAAACAATTAAAACGCGCTGAAGAAGTGGCAGCACTTCGCGGCAAATCAGTAGAAGAATTAATCGGTTAAGGAGGACACTATAATGGCTGAATTGAAAATTACTTTAAAACGCAGTATTATCGGACGTCCCCAAAACCAACGTGATACTGTAAAAGCGTTAGGTCTTACAAAGTTGAACTCAACAGTTGTAAAACCTGCTAATGATGCAATCAAAGGCATGGTTAACACTGTTTCTCACTTAGTGGACGTTGAAGAGGTCTAAGGATCAGCAGATCTAGTTTGATTAAGGAGGTGCCAAACCTATGAAACTTCATGAATTAAAACCATCAGAAGGCTCACGCCAAGTACGTAACCGTGTCGGTCGAGGAACTTCATCTGGTAACGGTAAAACAGCTGGACGTGGACAAAAAGGTCAAAAAGCTCGTTCAGGCGGCGGAGTACGTCTAGGATTCGAAGGTGGACAAACACCATTGTTCCGTCGTTTACCAAAACGTGGCTTTACAAATGTGAACCGCAAAGAATATGCAGTCATCAATCTTGATGTCTTGAACCGCTTTGAAGACGGTGCTGAAGTAACACCTGTTGCTTTACACGAAGCTGGAATCGTCAAAGACGAAAAAGCTGGAATCAAAGTATTAGCTAACGGAGAATTAACGAAGAAATTGACTGTGAAAGCAGCTAAATTCTCAAAAGCAGCTGAAGAAGCAATCGTTGCTGCTGGTGGATCAATCGAGGTGATCTAATGATCAGACTATTGAAGGATGCCTTTAAGGTTAAGGATATTAGATCCAGAATATTGTTCACTGTCTTAATCTTGTTTGTCTTTCGTCTGGGAACACATATTACTGTGCCAGGCGTAGACGCAAGTCGCCTAAATACCATCGCGGATCTACCATTTTTAAACATGTTGAACTTGGTAAGTGGTGGCGCCATGCAACAATTTTCGATTTTCTCGATGGGGGTTTCGCCTTACATTACTGCCTCAATTGTCATTCAGTTGTTGCAGATGGATATTGTCCCTAAATTTGTTGAATGGTCGAAGCAAGGTGAAGTGGGTCGTAAGAAATTAAATCAGGCAACACGTTACTTGACGTTGGTATTGGGCTTTGTCCAATCCATGACATTAACGGCTGGATTTAACTATTACACTCAACTCGGGTTTGTAAACAATCCTAATATGGCAACCTATATCGTGATCGGTCTGATTTTAACAGCCGGAACGATGTTAGTTACTTGGTTAGGAGAGCAGATCACCGAGCGTGGTATCGGAAACGGTGTGTCAATGATCATCTTTGCAGGGATCATTTCACGCTTACCAGCAAGCATCAAAGAATTGATTGAAGATTACTTCATTAACGTGGATCAATCGGATATCTGGCTGAATGCTATCTTTATGGCGCTGCTTGTGATCGCTGTGTTGATCGTCATTACTTTAGTAACGTATGTTCAACAAGCGGAACGCAAGATTCCGATCCAATATACAAAACGGGTAGCAGGAGCGCCTACAAGCAGTTACCTTCCTTTGAAAGTAAATGCTGCCGGGGTTATCCCAGTTATCTTTGCCAGTTCTTTTATTACAACACCAAATGCGATCATTCAAGCATTAGGTAGTTCATATAAAGGAGAAACTTGGTACGAAGTGGTGCAAACGATCTTTAGTTACAACACTGTACCGGGTGCGATCATCTATACTGTCTTGATCGTTGCGTTTACCTTCTTCTACGCATTTGTTCAAGTGAACCCTGAGAAATTAGCGGAAAACTTGCAAAAACAAGGAAGTTACATTCCGAGTGTGCGTCCTGGTAAAGGAACCGAAGAATATGTATCACGTTTGTTGATGCGATTAAGCACGGTTGGATCGATCTTTTTAGGATTGGTTGCTTTACTTCCAATCATCGCTCAGATGGCTTGGAATCTACCGCAATCGATCGGACTAGGTGGAACGAGTCTATTGATCATTATCGGTGTGGCACTTGATACTGCCAAGCAGTTAGAAGGGCTTATGCTGAAACGGAAATATACTGGTTTCATCAATTAAAGTTATTGAAGTGTTGAGGATTTCCTCAACACTATTCAAAAACTTACAGGAGGAATTAGAATGAACTTCATTTTAATGGGATTACCTGGTGCTGGAAAAGGTACTCAGGCAGAACGTATCGTTGCTGAATACGGTCTTCCTCATATTTCAACAGGCGATATGTTTCGGGCTGCGATGGCGAACGAAACAGAACTAGGCCTTAAAGCAAAATCATACATGGATCAAGGCGCATTAGTTCCTGATGAGGTTACAAATGGGATCGTTAAAGAACGTTTAGCTGAACCTGATACCGAGAAAGGTTTCTTATTAGATGGTTTTCCTCGTACATTGGATCAAGCAAAAGCGTTAGATGAGATGCTAGCTGACCTTAACAAAAAACTTGATGCCGTTATTGATATTCATGTTCCTGAAGAAGTTCTTGTAGAACGTTTAGCCGGCCGCTTCATGTGCCGCAATTGTGGGGCAACTTATCATAAATTGTTCAATCCTCCAAAAGAGGAAGGAACATGTGATCGTTGTGGAAGTCATGACTTCTACCAGCGTGAAGATGATAAGCCTGAGACGGTCAAAAATCGTCTAGCTGTCAATATCAAAAGCAGTGAACCAATTTTGACTTATTACAAAGACAAAGGGTTATTGCAATCGATTGATGGGGATCGTGACATCGACGCTGTATTCGAAGATGTTCAAAAGATCATTGACTAATCATAGATTGCCCGAGTCCAACTTGCAGCTTAAAACTTTCTCTTGAAATCTTTGACAGGATATGATAGAATATGTCAGTCCGACTTCTACTTTTTATTAAGTAGGAGCATAGTTTGAGAATATCAGGTGGGAACCGAGTTTCCGCCATTTTATCGTGTGAAAATCACAAGTACAAGGAGGTACTGTGCGTGGCAAAAGAAGATATGATTGAAGTCGAAGGTACAGTCGTCGAAACTTTGCCGAATGCAATGTTTAAAGTAGAATTGGAAAACGGACACCAAGTTCTAGCGACCGTTTCTGGTAAGATCCGGATGCACTACATTCGTATTTTACCTGGAGACAAAGTGACGGTGGAATTATCCCCTTATGATCTGAACCGTGGCCGCATTACTTATCGCTTTAAATAATTGTACTCCGTAAAACCACAGGAGGTATTATCATGAAAGTAAGACCATCAGTAAAACCAATGTGCGAACATTGTAAAGTAATTCGTCGTAAAGGACGCGTTATGGTGATTTGCCCAGCAAATCCAAAACATAAACAACGTCAAGGATAATCGGAGGTGTAACAAATATGGCTCGTATTGCAGGAGTAGATATTCCTCGTGATAAACGTGTGGTCGTTTCACTTACTTATATCTATGGTATTGGTAACACGACTGCAAAACAAATTTTAGCTGACGCTGGCGTGTCTGAAGAAGTTCGTGTTCGTGATTTAACGAATGAACAAACAGATGCTATCCGTGCAGAAGTTGATAAATTAAAAGTTGAAGGTGACCTTCGTCGTGAAGTGAACTTAAACATCAAACGATTGATGGAAATCGGTTCTTACCGTGGGATCCGTCATCGCCGTGGATTGCCAGTTCGTGGACAAAACACGAAAAACAATGCACGTACTCGTAAAGGCCCGTCTAAAACAGTCGCAGGCAAGAAAAAATAATTCCTAAGTGAAGGAGGTTAAAACTTCATGGCAGCAAAAAAAGTGAGTCGTAAACGCCGTGTGAAAAAGAATATTGAAGCGGGTATTGCACATATTCACTCAACATTCAATAATACAATCGTAATGATCACTGATACTCATGGTAATGCATTAGCATGGTCATCAGCTGGTTCATTAGGTTTCAAAGGAAGCAAAAAATCTACTCCTTTTGCCGCTCAAATGGCAGCAGAAACAGCTACCAAAGCAGCAATGGAACACGGATTAAGAACTGTTGAAGTAACAGTTAAAGGACCTGGTTCTGGACGTGAAGCAGCAATTCGTTCATTACAAGCAGCAGGTTTGGAAGTGAGTGCGATCCGTGACGTGACTCCAGTCCCTCATAATGGATGCCGCCCTCCAAAACGCCGTCGTGTTTAATGAGTGCTGCTCATTTTGAGTGTAACAAAAACGTCATTGAACAAGACACTTTTCGTTTTGAAAGGGGTAATAGATAAGAATGATTGAATTCGAAAAACCAAGAATCGCAAAGATTGATGAAGACAAAGATTATGGCAAGTTCATCGTGGAACCTCTTGAAAGAGGCTACGGAACTACACTAGGAAATTCCCTACGTCGTATTTTATTATCTTCTTTACCTGGTGCGGCAATCACCAATATTCAAATCGATGGAGTTTTACACGAATTCTCAACTGTTAAGGGTGTTCGGGAAGACGTTGCTCAAATCATCTTGAATATTAAAGGTCTTGCATTGAAAATGTACGGGGATGAAGAAAAGACCCTTGAAATTGATATTTCAGGACCTGCTACAGTAACTGCTGGCGATATCATCGTTGATAGTGATGTAGAAATCCTTAACAAAGATATGTATATCTGTACCGTTTCTGAAGGTGCTACGTTCCATGCTCGCTTAACAGTGAAACCTGGCCGCGGCTACGTTCAAGCGGACGAAAACAAAAAAGAAGACATGCCAATCGGCGTTCTTCCAGTCGATTCAATCTATACACCAGTACGTCGTGTCAACTACCAAGTAGAAAACACACGTGTCGGTCGTCGGGATGATTTCGACAAATTAACGATGGAAATATGGACTGATGGCTCAATCGAACCATTGGAAGCAATGAGTTTGTCTGCGAAGATCATGACTGAACATTTAGACATCTTTGTTAACCTAACGGATGAAGCGAAAAACGCTGAAATCATGGTTGAAAAAGAAGAAACACAAAAAGAAAAAATGTTGGAAATGACCATCGAAGAATTAGACTTATCTGTTCGTTCATACAACTGTCTAAAACGTGCAGGAATCAATACTGTACAAGAATTGACAAACAAATCTGAACCAGAAATGATCAAAGTAAGAAACTTAGGCCGTAAATCTCTTGAAGAGGTCAAGGTGAAATTACATGATTTAGGTTTAGGACTACGTAAAGACGATTAAACCGTTTTCGATTACGTTAGTTCGGTTCGTCTGACCGATACAACATTCGAAAGTGAAGGAGGGAAACCACGTGAGTTATCGTAAACTAGGACGCACATCTAGCCAACGTAAAGCGATGTTGCGTGATTTGACAACTGATTTATTCATTAACGAACGTATCGTTACGACTGAAGCTCGTGCGAAAGAAGTTCGTTCAACTGCAGAAAAAATGATCACTTTAGGTAAACGTGGTGATTTGCATGCACGTCGTCAAGCAGCAGCATTCGTTCGTAATGAAGTTGCAAGTGTACGTGAAGAAAACGAAGAAGTAGTTATTGAATCAGCATTACAAAAATTATTCAATGATATCGCTCCTCGTTACACAGATCGCCAAGGTGGATATACTCGTATCTTGAAAACAGAACCAAGACGCGGAGATGCTGCACCAATGGTTATCCTAGAACTTGTTTAAAATCACACTTATCATCACTTTATAGATGTTTACTAAGAGTGTTATGATGTTGGAAGAAACTTTCCGAGTCTAGCTCAGCGCCTACACCTCGATGTATTTCGAGGTGTACGCACTCATCATAAAGTGCTTTTTTTTTACTTTCGATTACCTGTCAAGACAGGTGATGGCAAGTGAAAAAAAGATCTGGAGACAAATCGTGCGTGAATCATTGAAAAACGTGCGCTTTTTTGGTAGTGTTAGAAAGAATTAATCGCAAATGAAGGAGTCTATCATGAAGCCAATCATTGAATTGAATGCTATTACTGTGCGTTATAGCGAAGAAGAGCGTGCCGCGTTAAATAACGTATCCTTTTCCATCAACAAAGGGGAATGGGTAGCGTTGATCGGCCATAACGGCTCTGGTAAATCAACTTTAGCAAAAACCATCAATGGCTTGATTTTGCCACAAGAAGGCAGTGTTTCTGTCGGCGAATTGCCTTTGAATGAAGAAAATATCTGGAATATTCGAAAAATGGTCGGTATGGTCTTTCAAAATCCTGACAATCAATTCGTTGGTTCGACGGTGGAAGATGATGTGGCTTTCGGTTTAGAAAATCAAGGAATCCCGCGAGAAGAAATGCTGGTTCGTGTCAAAGACGCTCTTGAACAAGTACGGATGAGCGAGTTTGCGACTCGGGAACCCGCGCGTCTTTCTGGTGGTCAAAAACAGCGGGTAGCCATTGCCGGCGTCGTTGCATTGCGCCCAGATATCATCATTCTTGATGAAGCCACTAGTATGCTAGATCCAGAAGGCCGTGAAGAAGTGATCGCAACGATCAAAAAAATCAAAGAGAAAAACAATTTGACCGTGCTATCGATCACCCATGATATCGATGAAGCAGCCAACGCCAATCGGGTGCTGGTGATGCGTCAAGGAGAGCTCGTTCGCGAAGGGACACCCGCAGAGATTTTTTCTGCAGGTCCGGAACTGATTGAGCTAGGCTTAGATCTGCCGTTTCCTGAAAAATTAAAGGCGGCACTAAAACAGCGGGGCATCACGGTACCACAAGCGTACTTAACTGAAGAAGGGATGGTGGATTGGCTATGGACATCCGTTTTGAACAAGTAGGATTCACCTACCAACCGCATTCTCCGTTTGAACAACGGGTTTTGTTCGATATCGATTTAGAGATCAAAGAAGGCTCTTATACCGCCTTGGTCGGTCATACAGGGAGCGGAAAATCTACGTTGCTGCAGCACTTGAATGCATTATTAAAACCAACGACTGGCACGGTCACGATCGGTGAGCGAGTCATCAAACCCGAGACAGACAACAAAAATCTAAAACCGTTACGTAAAAAAGTCGGGATCGTTTTTCAATTTCCTGAATCCCAATTATTTGAAGAAACCGTGGCGAGAGATATCGCTTTTGGACCGAAAAACTTTGGTGTCTCCGAAGAAGCAGCCAAAGGATTAGCCCAAGAATACATTCAATTGGTAGGTTTAGATGAAAGTTTTCTGGAACGTTCGCCATTCGACCTTTCAGGGGGCCAAATGCGCCGTGTAGCGATTGCTGGGGTCTTAGCTATGGAACCAGAAGTTTTGGTCTTAGACGAGCCGACAGCGGGCTTAGATCCGCAAGGACGCAAAGAGATGATGGAAATGTTTGATCGCCTGCATCGGGAAAAGAACATGACGATCATTTTAGTGACCCACTTGATGGATGATGTGGCGAACTATGCTGATTATGTCTATGTGCTAGAAAAAGGCCGTCTCGTCAAAGCCGGCACGCCGTCTGTTGTGTTTCAAGACACTGCCTGGCTGCAAGAAAAGCAGTTGGGGGTACCGACAGCAACCGCATTTGCGGAACAACTCCAAGCCAGAGGATTGGTATTTGAGCAGTTGCCGCTAACGGCTGATGAACTGGCAGATGTTTTAGTAGCAAAGGGGGCGACTGCCCATGATGAATAAACTGATTTTCGGTCGTTTTATTCCCGGGGACTCCTTGATCCACCGCTTAGATCCACGGGTCAAATTGATTGCTAGTTTTTATTTTATCGCGATTATCTTTTTGGCAAATAATTGGCAAAGCTATTTATTAGCGGGAGCTTTTACGCTTTTTTGTATCTCCTTTTCAAAAATCGATTTTGGCTTCTTTATTCGCGGCGTGCGACCTTTGATTTGGCTGATTTTGTTTACCGTGGCGTTACAGATTTTGTTTACTACCGGCGGCGACGTCTACTGGTCTTGGTGGATCTTTAACATCACAGAATTTGGTGTCCAAAACGGGATCTTTATTTTTTGTCGTTTTGTTTTGATCATTTTCATGTCGACCTTGTTGACGTTAACGACACCCCCATTAGAGCTTTCAGATGCGATCGAATACATTTTGCGTCCTTTAAAAGCGATCCGTTTCCCTGTCCATGAAATCTCACTGATGCTGTCGATCGCGTTGCGCTTTGTGCCAACCTTGATGGATGAAACAGAAAAAATTATGAATGCTCAGCGTGCCCGCGGGGTCGATTTCGGCGAAGGGGGACTGTTGCAGAAGATGAAGGCGATCGTTCCTTTATTGATTCCTTTATTTGTCAGCAGCTTTAACCGTGCGGAAGATCTAGCTACCGCTATGGAAGCCAGAGGCTATCAAGGCGGCGAAGGGCGTACGAAGTATCGGATTTTGCACTGGCATCAACGGGACACATTGGTTGTCATCGTTTTTGCGCTCTTTACAGTCGCGTTAGTGTTCTTAAGAGGATAATCGAAGACCTATGATTGAAGTCAACCCACGAAAGGTTCTTAACGAAGCAACGAGGCTGCTGGCGATCCCAGTGGCTGGTTCGAAAAGGCCTGTCGATCGATCAGACTTTTCTCATAGGCTTTTTTTTGAAAAAATAGAAAGAAACAGGTGATTCAATGGTCCGCTATAAAGCGACGATCGCTTATGATGGCACGAATTTTCAAGGATTTCAGCGTCAACCCAATGGACGAACGGTTCAAGAAGAGATTGAAAAGACATTAACGAAGATGAACAATGGGCAACCGATCCAGATTCATGGCTCTGGCCGCACCGATGCGGGGGTCCATGCGCAAGGGCAAGTGATCCACTTCGATTTCCCTCAAAAGCGTCCACTGGAAAAAATGCGCTTTGGTTTAGATACCCAAACGCCAGAAGATGTTGCGGTAAAATCGGTGGAGATCGTTGACGATACCTTCCATGCCCGCTACTTAGTCGTTGAAAAAACCTACCAGTTTCGAGTGGACATTGGGAAACCTCGCAGTCCTTTCCGCCGTCATTATGCCAGCTATTATCCGTATCCGCTAGATTTGGAAAAAATCCAACGAGCGTTGCCAGATTTTTTAGGCACCCATGACTTTACCAGTTTTTGTGCGACGGGCAGTTCCGTTGATGACAAAACACGGACGATCCATGAAGCATCCATGGCAGTCAATGACGCTGGAGATGAGTTGATTTTCACCTTTCGCGGCGATGGATTTTTGTATAAGATGATTCGGATCATGGTGGGCACATTGCTGAAAATCGGCAATGGACGCCTCGCACCTGACAGTATTCCTGCGATCATTGCGCAAAAAGACCGAAATGCAGCAGGTCCCACAGCTCATCCAGAAGGATTGTATTTGGTTCACGTTGCCTATGAATAAGGAAAAACACAAGCTTCGCTGCTCTTGTCCAAAAAGAGAAAGCGAAAGCTTGTGTTTTTATTTTTTCTCAGGCAAAACAGGGGCAGTTTCTTGCCAATCTTCAGTCCTTTCCGCAGCGGTTTTAGACGCAGCAGTGGTGGGTGTTTTTTCTAAAGTACTGGCAGCGACTAAGGCGGCGATGGCTACTAAAAATGCGAAAAGCAAGTAAAGCAGCCAGCTCCAAGCAACGTGATAGCGATTGCCGATGCCTAAAAAGACCATTTGACCGACGGGTCCCCCTAGCATCACGATGGTGGAAAAGATCCCGCTGCTGATGGCGAGATGTTCTTCATCGATCTCACGAATCAGATGTGCCGAAAAGCGGGGATTGATTTTCCCAATCAGGTAGCCTTCAGCAAAGAGCAGCGCAATCATGAGCCAACGGTTATGCAGGAAGAGAAAATTCAAGGTCAACAGACATAAAACGAAAGAGGTATACGCAATCAAACGAACCAGACCGGTATTCTTGAACCAGTCGGCAGCAAACAAGGCACCAGCGACCATACCGATCGAAGTAGCGATACCTGCCATCGCAACGGTGTTACCATAAGTGGCAAACCAAAGCGCAAGGTCATCCAACAACTGGAGATTTAGTAGACCGCTCGTACTAGCGGCTAAGGTATTGATCAATAAGGCAAAGAGGATCATCTTTTTAAGAAAAGCCGTACCAGTCAATAATTTAAAGGTTTCCGAGAAATTCTGAAAGAGTGGTGTGGGTGCTTGATTGATTTTCCCAGGCACCGCATAAAAGAGCGAGCGGTTCCAGAAAATCACGATTGTGGCTAAGAAAAACGTCACGGCATTGATCAAACCAAAAGCGGCAAAATTATTATTCAGTAAAACGATCCCCCAAGCACCGATCCCTTGAAAGACGATTTGAACGGTGGTTTGACACGCCATTTGAAAACCCATGGCACTGTCTAAGGCGTCGGCTGGCACAAGACGGCGAACATAAGGCAACTGTAACCCAGAACAATAAGCGCCCAAACAATCAGAAACAATATTGATGCCTAGCAAAAGGAAGAAAGACCATAGACTAGGCGGTAGTTGGATCAAAAAAGCGAGTGCCACAAAAAGGACGCCTTGCAACAGCCGACTGCTGATCATCCATTGCACTTTGTTTTTGGTACGATCGGCTAGATAGCCGGTCAGGATTCGTAAGAGATCAGGGACCAGCAGGGCCATGGAGGCTAAGGAAACAGCAAGGGCATTAAAGGGTAATGTACTGGCATAAACTACAAAGACGATATTAAATAAACTCATGCCGATGCCGCTGAGCAAGGCGGCGTTGACTAAGGCACGATAGCCTTTGTTTTGTTGATATTCTTTCATCGAAATCATCCTTTCACGTTCTACGTTGTAAAATCAGTATAGGATGCTTTATACTAGGAAGAGAAAAAATTCCACTATAGTGGAATTTAAATGTACCAGGAGCATACCAGAGGTTACTGTCACGAGTGGCTAACAGCTAAAAGAGTGGCATATAAATAAGGTACCGTAGGTTTTGTTCCTCAACATTTTATAAGGTTGAATCTAAATTTGAATCTAAATATAGTAGCATTTAATTGCAGAGTTTCATTCGTAAAGCAAGATTGGTTTGGCGTTTGCAGATCGATCGCTGTGAGGAGGATGGTTATGGAAGAAGGAAAATTGTACCGACAATTGCGCAAAGAGCGCGTCTATACGATCGCTCAAGTGGCGGATGAACAAAACAGTCGCTCGTTTATCAGTAAATTTGAGCAAGGTGCTTCAAGTATCAGTATTCATCGATTGGAACGCCTATTAGAAAATATCCATGTTACGGTGGAGGAGTTTTATTATTTACGTGCACAGCAAAAGGGCATAAAAAGTCACGACAACCTGATGAGCTTTCCCAGCTATATGACGAGCGAATTTATGGATTTACTGGATCGAATCTTAGGGATCAACAAAGAAGCTTATTTGAGTAACGCCCACGCCCAGCGAAGCAAAGAAGGGCTGGAGGAAATGCGCAGTGAACTGATCGCCGCTTCCAAACAGCATTCTTTTGTTTTTCTGTACCTTGAGATCACAAAGGAGATACATGAAATCAATCTCTCAGGTCCTAAACCCAATCACTCTTCTGGTGACTATATGGAAAAGCTACGCATCAAAACCCGACCCGTCATCTCCTACCTTATGAAAGTAGACAACTGGGGCGTCTATGAGATTTTGCTGTTTCGCTATTTTCAATTCTTGTTTCCTGTCGAAACCTCCTATCACTTACTGCAGGTTGCTATTTCACGGACCAAAAAAGAACAAGGTTTGTCCATGATGCGAGAAATACAAATGGATTTGATTTTTAGTTGTTTTACGACGTTTGTCAATTTTCGCCGTCTGGAGTGGGCAAAAGAGGTGTTGACCATTGCGGAGGAATTATTGGCAGATCGCGGAGACATGCTAAACAGCACGCATCTCCTTTGCTATCAAGGATGGTATTGGTATATTTATGGCGATCAAGAAAAAGGACTGTTGAAAATCGACCAAGGGCTTTCGATCTTTCGCGTCTTGAAACAAACCAAAATGGTTAAATTATGGGAGCGATCGTTGCACTCCATCAAGAAAAATGCGGAAGAACCTAACAGTTATCTTATGTTTCGCTAAACGCTCTAAGGGCTAGGTATTTGGCCCCCGAATCGAAGGGGACCTAGTCGATAGTGGATGCTAAGACCACTAGAGCGAACAGCTGCGGAACCCCAGCACAAAAAAAGAACCAAACTCACCGATCATTGAGGGACACCCATAAGTCAGCGTTTGCTCTAACTTAAGGGGATCACCTCAAAGGGACGAGTTGGTTCTTTTTCGATTAGTTTTCTGGCGCTTGATCCATGAGTTGACGTTGTTCGGCCAAGACTTGCTTTTTGGCTACTTGTTTCTGGTAAAACCAAGCAAACAAGATAAACAATGCGATGCAGCCGAAGAACAAGAAAACACCGATAACAAAGCCTTGCGGCAAGAAGGACAGTTCCAAGTGATGGCTACCACTTGGGATCGTCACACTGATAAAGCCGTCTTGAAAGGCCGTGATTGGGACTTCTTTGCCATCAAGCGTAGCAGTCCAGCCCTTGTCATAAGGGATGGTCGTCACAAGCTGCTGCTCTTTTTCAGTCGTGATATCGGCTTTGGCACTGCGTTTGCCGACAGTCATAGCGACCCCTCGATCTTGGATCGCATCAATTGCTTGTTGGTAGGCGTTGGTATCCAAGGTGACGACTTGCGGGTTTTGGAATGAGATCTCAGGTGTTCCGTAGAAGCTGACGGTGAATTGAACCGTCGTATCGGTCTCGTAGTGCCCTAAGTCGTAGTATTGACCATTGATACTGATTTGCGTTTCTCGCTGCTGGCCGTTGACTGTTACGGTGGCAGATGAGCTTTCCAATTCTCCGAAGTTGGCAGGGAAGAGACTCAAGTACGCTTGCGAGTTCGCCGGAACCTCCACTTGCCAAGTCACTTCTTTTGCGACATTGCTTTCTTGCTCGGTAAATTTCATATACATGCCGTCATTGGTGATATCTGTATTTTTACTATGGATCACCGTGATCGGCTGAAAGGCAAAATACTCTAAATTTAAATCGGCCAAGCCGTTGAAAAGATTTTTCTGGCTCGTCAAGTTGTCGTTTTGCGGCTGTTCAATCGATTCGATGGTCGGTTCAGCCAAGAAACCTAAAGGTAATGCATTTTGATTTTCATAAAGCTTGTATTCACCAGATTCCCCGACTCGTTGAAAGCCATATTTGGTGAGATTTGGCTTGGAGATATTGTATTTGATCCCTGTAAAAGCATCCATCAGCAAGGTATTATTCGGATAGCGGATATTTAAATTGGTGCCGCGGGACCGAAAGCCCAGTTTGTCCAGGTAGCTTGAGGAATTGCGGTTACGGATCGAAGAAAACATGCTGACACCGCTGTAGCCATAATTGATACTGTCGTTGGAAGAAACAGGATCAAGGTTTTCTAATCGGAAAAAGGTATCATTGTCTTCGTTGGCTTGAGTGACTAGCTTTTTGATGTCCGGATAAGGTTCTGTATACAAACTGCGAGAAGCATAGTTCCAATCATTCAAAATTCCGCGAACCATGCCGCTGGTATTGACGGCCATTTCTCCGCAGACGAAGATCAGCATCAAGATCGTCACTCGTTTTTGTGTTAAAAGCCCTAATTGCCCGAACCCAATACATAACAGGTAAAGAACAAAGAATACGATCGTTAGCGCAAAAGAAGTAGCGGACACATATTCATAGGTTCCAGGTCCTTTCAATGCGTAGGAGAGGGCAAACACCACGATCGTAGAAAGACCAATAATGAGAAACAATCCACGATCTTTTTGCTGCAGCTGCTCCCACCCGTATCCCGCCAGCATGATCACTAAGAAGGAGAACAAATAGGCATAACGGAAAAGGAACATATTTGGGGCATGCATCCCGTGCCAAAAAAGATTCATCGGCACGATATAAAAACTGGCAATCAAAACAGCAAACATGCCAGCGTATAAGAATTTATCTTTCAAGCGGATTTTCTTCGAAACAAAATATAAAATACATAACAGCAACGGCAATAAGCCGATATAGATGAAGGGAATGGAGCCGTATTTTGTTGTATCGTAAACGCCGATCATGTTTTTCATTACAAGGTCAAAGACATCGGTGGCTTCGGTTTTAAAGGAAGAAATCGTCGTCAACTCTTCCCCGTTCGACCGCAAATCCAGCAGGGCAGGTAAGATGATCACCATTGAGGCGCCCCCTGCTAACAAGGAGGTGATGCCGTAAGGGATGATCGCCCCGCGAGCTTGTTTCCAGTTGCGGCCCAATTGGACCAAGAAATACATCACGGAAAAGAGACCAATCATAAAGCCCATGTAAAAACTGGATAAAAATAACAGCAAGTAGCTGATAAACAGCACGACTGGTTTTTTCTTTTTCACTAAACGGTCAATGCCTAAAATCACCAGTGGCAGATAGATCATGGCATCAAGCCACATGATCAGTTCCGAATGGGCGGTGATGAAGGACATCAAGGCATAGCAGACGGCTAAGGTCACGTGTTGCCAACGTTGGATCTTAAAGGTTTGGCTGGCATAAAACCAAAACGCCAAGCCCGCGCTGCCGATCTTGATCAAGGTCAAAAAGTACAGCGCATCTGGCATCAGCTGATTCGGGAATAACAAGACCAGGGGAGTGAAGATCCCGCCTAAGTAATAGGAGATCAATGCCAGATAATTTAAGCCTAAGGAGGCGTTCCACGTATAAAAGATACTTTGCTTGCCTAAGAGCATATTGCGGAAGCTGGCATGAAAGTTTGAGAATTGCGAAAAGGCATCACTGGCTAAGACGCTGCGGCTGCTGCCGGGGTAGATGCCAATGGTCAAATAGATCACTGCCATGATAAGAAACGGCAAGAAGAAACTAGCAAGCATATAAGGCCAATGTTGTTTGGCAAATGTTTTTATTTTCGTCACAAGAAGTCACCTGTTCTTTATCAATTTTTTCTTAGTTTACCACAGGTGAATCGATTAAAAAAACAAAGACCTATTTTCTTTAATGAAAACCTAAGTGAAAGCGCACCAAAGAAAAAAGGGCACAAAAAAAGCCGTTCAAAACGAACGGCCGAAAAGGTCTAATTATACGCGCTCAACTTTTCCAGATTTCAAAGCACGAGTTGACACCCAAACTTTTTTAGGTTTTCCGTCAATCATAACGCGAACTTTTTGCAAGTTAGGTTTCACAGTACGTTTTGTCGCATTCATTGCGTGAGAACGATTGTTTCCACTTGTAGTTTTACGTCCAGTAAAGTAACAAACTTTAGCCATGTGGTTATTTCCTCCTTTGCCTTGATGTTGGAGCGCTATTTCAGCTCATACCATCTGAATTTATCACAGAAAGGTGAAAAAAGCAAGAGTAATTTTCAAGAAACATTGACTTTTCCCGGTAAACATTGTAAATTAAACAAGGTCGAAATGCAAGACGTTTGGTCAGAAAGCCCCTTTTCATATGTCTCATCCTTTTATTTGCGGTACAGCTATGATAAAATATGTAAGAAGAAAGATGGGTCATACCCATTGAAGGAGGCTATAAAATGGCTGTAAAAATTCAAACCTCATCAGGTATTATTGAAATCAGCAATGAAGTCATTGCAACAGTGGTCGGAGGCGCAGCAACAGATGTGTTCGGCATTGTTGGTATGGCTAGCAAGAAGCAAATCAAAGATAACATCAATGAAATTTTACGAAAAGAAAATTATTCTCGCGGTGTCGTTGTCCGCCAAGAAGAAAACGGCATTGCAGTGGATGTATACACGATCGTCAGCTATGGAACAAAAATTTCCGAAGTTTCCCGCAACGTGCAGGAAAAAGTGAAATACAACTTAGAAACGATGCTAGGTGTATCTGCGAACTCGGTAAATGTATTTGTTCAAGGCGTACGTGTACTGCCAGATTAGGCAAGGGATCCGTTCATGGCGGATGATTTTAAGGAGGACTATCTAAGTGAAGGTAACGAATATCAGCGCAAGTCAGTTTCAAGAAATGGTGCAGGCAGGCGCGGCTCGTCTACAAGTTAATGCAGAGTTTGTCAACTCATTGAATGTGTTTCCTGTTCCAGATGGAGATACCGGGACAAACATGAATCTATCCATGACCAGTGGAGCAAAATCGGTCGCAGATGCGACTTCAGAAAACGTCGGCGATCTTGCCGCTACACTTTCAAAAGGACTATTGATGGGTGCACGTGGGAATTCCGGCGTCATTTTGTCTCAATTATTCCGCGGTTTTTCTAAAGCAATCCCAACTGTAGAAACACTAACTGCACCAGAATTGGCTCAAGCCTTTACTCATGGAGTAGAAACCGCCTATAAAGCAGTCATGAAGCCTGTGGAAGGAACCATCCTGACTGTGGCACGCATCGCCGCTGAATATGGCGAGAAAAAAGCCAAAACCACTGATGATTGTATCGAAGTCATGAAAGCAGTGGTTCATGGCGCAAAACGGTCATTGGCGAAAACCCCTGATCTATTACCGGTTTTAAAAGAAGTCGGTGTGGTAGATAGTGGCGGTCAAGGCCTGTTGTTTATCTATGAAGGTTTCTTAAATGCATTGACCGGGGAATACCCAGCCGATGAAATTTTTGAACCATCTCCAGCTGCAATGGATGAAATGGTCAATGCGGAACATCATCGCAGTGTCCAAGGGCAATTAGCGACTGAAGATATCACTTTTGGTTATTGTACAGAAATCATGGTGAAGATCGGTGAAGGTCCGACCGTTGATAGTGAATTCGATTATGAAACATTCCGTAATTACTTAAACGAGTTGGGAGATTCCTTATTAGTGGTCAACGACGATGAGATCATCAAAGTCCATGTTCACACGGAACATCCCGGCGAAGTCATGAATTATGGGCAAAAATTTGGTTCATTGGTGAAAATCAAAGTCGACAACATGCGCCTTCAGCATGAAACGATCTTGGAACACGATCAGCAAGAAGCAAAACCAGCACCAGTAAAACGTCCGCGGACACCATTTGCGATCATTGCGATCGCGGCGGGGGAAGGCTTGAAAGAATTGTTTACTAGCCTAGGGGCTTCTTATGTCATCAGTGGTGGCCAAACGATGAACCCAAGTACAGAAGACATTTTGGTGGCCATCAATGAAGTCAATGCTGATCAAGTGATCGTCTTACCGAACAACAAAAATATCTTTATGGCTGCGCAGCAAGCAGCGGAAGTTTCCGAGATTCCAGTAGCGGTTGTTGAAACACGGACGATCTCTCAAGGGATGACGGCGATGCTGGCATTCCACGAGCAGTCCACGCTAGCTGAAAATCAGCAAGCCATGACCGATGTCTTAGCAAGTGTTGTCAGCGGATCAGTGACTCATGCGATCCGTAATACATCAATCGATGGCATCGAAATCACAGAAGGCGACTTCTTAGGAATGGTCGACGGCAAAATCGTTGTTTCTGTTCCTGATCGTTTCTCTGCTTCTATGACTACCTTAGAAAAAATGATCACAGAAGATACTGAGATCGTCACCATCATTATCGGTGAAGAAGGCAAAGCCAAAGAAGCAGCCAAAATCGAAGAAGCGATCGTTGAACTGCATCCTGAGATCGAAGTAGAGATCCATCAAGGAGATCAGCCGGTTTATCCGTATCTTTTCTCAGCAGAATAAACAAATTAGGCGGCGGGGGCAAAAATCGTAGATGATTTTTGGCTCCGTCTTTTTCTATGAATGCAGGAATCTCTGCAATAAATAAAATCACTTTGGAAAAGGAGGGTACCTATGCTGAATCAGCCACTTACGGTATTAAAGGGTGTCGGAGAAAAACGCGCCCAAGACTTGGCTAGTTTAGGAATCGAAACCATCGAAGACCTGCTAAAGTATTACCCGTTTCGTTATGAAGACATTCAAGAACGGCAATTAGCGGAGATTCAAGACCAAGAAAAAGTAACGATCAAGGGGATCGTCGTTTCCCCACCGGTCGTCAATCGCTTTGGCTACAAGAAAAGTCGGTTGCAATTTCGCATGATGCAAGACCACGATGTCTTTAATGTCTCCTTTTTCAATCAGCCTTATTTGAAGGATAAAGTAGAGGTCTCAGAAGAGATCGCCGTCTATGGCAAATGGGACGCCAAACGCAAAGGTCTGACGGGGATGAAAATTCTTGGCAGCAAAAGTGGCGAGGACTTTGCCCCGATTTATCATGTCAATAAAGCCGTGCGTCAAAGTGTGTTGATCGAACTGATCAAACAGGCATTCCTTGATTTTGGTGATCAGATCTCCGAGATCTTGCCTTTGTCATTGATCGAAAAATATCGCTTGTTGGATCGGAAATCCGCGATGTTTGCGATGCACTTTCCCAAAGATCCCCAAGAGAGTCATCAAGCGAAGCGTCGGGTGATTTTTGAAGAGTTCTTTTTGTTCCAAATGCAGATCCAAGGACTGAAGAGAAGCGAAAAAGCCGAGAAAAACGGCTTGGCGATCGATTACGATGTGCAACGCTTGAAAGAATTTACTCGTAAACTGCCCTTTGAATTGACGAATGCGCAAAAGCGCGTGACCAATGAAATCTGCCATGACCTGAAAAGTCCGCAGCACATGCAGCGGCTCTTGCAAGGAGACGTAGGAAGTGGGAAAACAGTTGTGGCGGCGATCGCCCTCTATGCTACGATGACGGCTGGCTTTCAGGGGGCGCTGATGGTGCCGACTGAGATTTTGGCCCAACAGCACCTAGAGAGCTTAAATCAACTCTTTGACCCCTTAGAAGTGACCACCGCTCTTTTGACAGGCTCGACCAAACCAAAAGAACGGCGGGTCATCTTAGAGCAATTAGCAGCTGGGGAGATCGACATCATCGTTGGGACCCATGCGCTGATCCAAGAAGGGGTAGACTTTGCACATCTTGGCTTAGTCATCACCGATGAACAACACCGTTTTGGGGTCAATCAGCGAAAAGTCTTAAGGGAAAAAGGCTATCTTCCTGATGTACTCTTTATGACCGCCACGCCGATCCCTCGTACGCTAGCGATCACGGCTTATGGCGAAATGGATGTTTCGGTGATCGATGAGATGCCGGCAGGACGGATTCCTGTAGAGACGCGCTGGGTCCGACCGCCGCAGTTTGAATCGATCTTAGAGTGGGCGCAAAAAGAATTGGCCCAAGGGCACCAGATGTATGTCATCTGTCCTTTGATCGAAGAATCCGAAATGCTGGATGTCAAGAATGCCACGGAGATTTATGAGCAGCTGCAAAGTTATTTTTCCCCAACCTATCAAGTAGGGATGCTGCACGGGAAAATGAAGAATCAAGAAAAAGACACTATTATGGAAGCCTTCAAAGAAAATCAACTGCAGATCTTGGTTTCCACGACAGTCATCGAAGTAGGGGTCAATGTCCCTAATGCGACAGTGATGCTGATCATTGACGCTGATCGCTTCGGGTTAGCCCAGCTTCACCAATTACGTGGACGGGTAGGGCGCGGTGCCGATGCTTCTTACTGTATATTGATCGCAAACCCGAAAAATGAGACGGGGGTCGAACGAATGAAGATCATGACAGAAACCACCAACGGCTTTGTAGTCAGCGAAAAAGACTTGCAGTTGCGGGGGCCAGGAGAAGTCTTCGGCAATCGACAATCGGGCTTGCCAGAGTTTGCGGCTGCCGATTTAGTTGCGGATGCCCACATTCTAGAAGTGGCTCAAGTCGAAGCTACCCAGCTTTGGCAAAAAAATGGCTGGCAGCTATTGCCGGAATTCACGGCGTTGGCGAACTATTTAGCAGCAAAAAAAGCAGACAAACAATTTTTTGATTAAAGAATATGCTATACTGATTGGGAAAATGAAGGGAGTGGCAGCGAGATGCGGATTGCTGTTGATGCAATGGGCGGAGACAACGCCCCAAAAGCGATCGTAGAAGGGGTTATGCTGGCGAAAAAAGATTTTCCAGAGATTGAATTCCTCCTTTACGGAAA
This sequence comes from Enterococcus sp. DIV0008, assembly GCF_050542615.1. Classification (NCBI taxonomy): domain Bacteria; kingdom Bacillati; phylum Bacillota; class Bacilli; order Lactobacillales; family Enterococcaceae; genus Enterococcus; species Enterococcus sp. DIV0008. Next base: position 331,657 of record NZ_CP172937.1, read on the forward strand.
AGAAAATGAAATCAAAAAATACATGACGGATGATAAAAATGTCACTATTATCCACACAGATGAAAAAATCAATAGTGATGATGAACCTGTTAAAGCAATCAGACGAAAAAAAACGGCCTCAATGGTCTTAGCGGCACAAGCAGTGAAAAATGGCGAAGCAGATGCGATTTTTTCAGCCGGAAATACCGGTGCTTTATTAGCGGCCGGGTTGTTCATCGTTGGTCGGATCAAAGGGATCGACCGTCCCGGATTGATGTCCACAATGCCAGTGATCGGCAAAGATGCTGGCTTTGATATGCTGGATCTAGGCGCTAATGCCGACAATAAACCAGAACATTTGGCAAACTATGCCGTCTTAGGGTCCTTTTATGCCCAAAAAGTTCGCGGGATCAATCGACCACGGGTCGGCTTGTTAAATAACGGAACGGAAGAAACCAAAGGCAGCGAATTGACGAAAAAAGCCTTTGAACTGCTTTCGCAAGACCCTACGATCCATTTTATCGGCAATGTCGAGGCTCGGGAATTATTGGATGGTGCAGCTGACGTCGTCGTGACAGATGGCTTTACTGGAAATGCTGTTTTGAAATCGATCGAAGGAACTGCCTTGAACTTAATGGCGTTGTTGAAGCAATCGATTCTTGATTCAGGTACCAAAGGGAAATTAGGGGCGTTGTTACTGAAGGATGCGTTGCGAAAAGTAAAAAATGAGATGGATTATGCGAAACATGGCGGGGCCGTATTGTTTGGTTTGAAAGCACCAGTCATCAAAACCCATGGGGCGACAGGACCAGAAGCGGTAGCGTACACCATCAAGCAGATCCATACGATGCTAGCAACAGATGTTGTGGCCCAATTAGTCGCCCACTTTGAAGAAATGCCGACTGCAAAAGACGAAACGCAATCATAATGCAATCATTGTAATGAAATTGCAAAAATATCTAGACAAAAAGCATAGAAAGCAGTACAATGTTTGTTAGCCATTCTATGTTTTGTGCAAACGCGTGGAGGTGAAGCCAGTTGACACGAGATGAAGTATTCAAGAAAGTTGCGGTCGTGATCGCCAATCATTTTGAAATTGACGCAGAGAACGTAACGGATACGATGAGCATTAAAGACGACTTGAACGCTGATTCGATCAGTGTGATGGAATTCGTCCTTGAACTAGAAGATGAATTTGGTACCGAGATTTCTGATGAAGATGCCGAGCAGATCGAAACAGTCGGTGGAGCGGTTGATTATATTTCAAGCCATCTTGCTTAAGACAGACATAAGAGCTAAGTCCTAGATGACTTAGCTCTTTCTTTCTCATAATTGATCCGCCGTGATTTGGGCGGCTTTTCTTTAAAATCAAAATCTAAAAAACGATGGTTAAACCTGACATAACGGCGTTGGAAGCGTAATGTAAATTTTCTGAAAATTCAGTGTTTTAAGTTTTCTGGGACTTGCATTATTGTTAGCATTTCTATATAATTATTAAGAATATATTATACAATGTTAAGAAAGCTTTTGGAAATGAAATGCATGTTCCTTCTTTTTTTACATTAAAACGCAAGACATCTTAGAAAGTAGAGAGGGGTATTCGATTGTCCAGAGATAATCAATTACTAGATGTTCAAAACCTTCACACAGGTTTTCGTATCAAAGACGATTACTATGACGCAGTAGATGGTATTTCTTTTACACTGGATCGTAATGAGATCTTAGCAATCGTAGGAGAATCTGGTTGCGGAAAAAGTACGTTAGCTACAACGATCATGGGGCTACATGACCCAAACAACACGAAAATCACTGGAGAAATCTTATATAAAGATTTAAACTTGTCAAACTTAAACGAAACGTTATACAACAAAATTCGCGGAAATGATATTGGGATGATTTTCCAAGATCCGTTGTCTGCACTGAATCCGTTGATGCGGATCGAAGACCAAATCAAAGAAGGCTTGTCTTATCATACAGATATGAATGCCGAACAGCGCCAAGCACGGGCATTAGAATTATTAGAACAAGTTGGGATCCCGAATCCACCGCGAGTAGGACGTCAATACCCTCATGAATTGTCAGGTGGGATGCGTCAGCGGGTCATCATTGCGATCGCGATTGCTTGTAAACCACCAATCATTATTGCCGATGAACCAACGACCGCGTTGGACGTGACGATCCAAGCACAGATCCTTGATCTACTAAAAGATTTGCAAGAAGAAACGCAAACGGGGATCATTTTGATCACCCACGATTTAGGTGTCGTAGCAGAGATGGCCGACCGAGTAGCCGTAATGTACGGGGGACAGTTTGTGGAAGTCGCAACAGCCGAAGAGTTGTTTGCCAATCCGAAACATCCATACACCCGCTCACTACTTAACTCGATCCCTCAAGAAAACTCACAAGACAGTGAACTGCATGTGATCGAGGGCGTGGTTCCTTCCTTGAAAAATATGCCTCGGACCGGTTGTCGGTTTGCCGCACGGATTCCTTGGATTCCTGAAAGCGACCACGAAGCAAACCCAGTCTTGCATGAAGTAGCACCTGATCATTTGGTCCGTTGCACATGCTACAAGCATTTTCATTTTAGAGACGAAGAAGGAGAAGTGTAGATGACAGAATTAATTACAATCAAAGATCTGAAAGTCCACTATCCTATTCGCAGCGGATTCTTCAACCGCGTCACGGACCATGTGTATGCCGTTGACGGTGTGGACTTCATCATTGAAAAAGGAAAAACCTACGGATTGGTTGGTGAGTCTGGTTCTGGTAAATCCACAACTGGGAAAGCTATCGTTGGGTTAGAAAAAATCACTAGCGGTGAAATCATTTATGATGGGCAAGACGTGACCAAACGTTCCGTCCGCAAAAAAATGAACTACAACAAAGATGTCCAAATGATTTTCCAAGATTCAATGTCCAGCTTGAATCCTAAAAAACGCGTGGTAGACATTATCGCCGAACCATTGCGCAACTTTGAACGCTTAAGCGATCAAGAAGAGAAAACACGTGTGAAAAGTTTGTTGGATATCGTTGGGATGCCAGAAGATGCCCTATACAAATATCCTCACGAGTTCTCTGGTGGACAACGTCAGCGGTTAGGGGTTGCCCGCGCGGTAGCATCCAATCCAAAACTGATCGTCGCCGATGAGCCGGTTTCAGCTCTTGACTTATCCGTGCAAGCGCAAGTACTGAACTTTATGAAACGGATCCAGCAAGAATTTGGCTTAAGTTTCTTATTTATCTCTCATGACTTAGGGGTCGTAAAACACATGTGTGACAATATCGCCATCATGTACAAAGGCCGCTTCGTTGAGATCGGGACACGGGAAGACATCTATCAAGACCCGCGTCACATCTATACAAAACGTTTATTATCAGCGATTCCTCAAATCGACGTAAAAAATCGCGATGCTCACAAAGAAAACCGCCGCAAGGTCGAGTTGGAATATGTGACCCATCAAAAAGATTACTACGACGAATCTGGCAGAGTGTATGACTTGCGTAAAATCACCGAGTCGCACCAAGTCGCATTGAAAAACGGGGGTGCTGAATAATGTGGAAAACAATTCTACGTCGTTTGTTGTTGATGATCCCGCAAGTCATTATTTTGAGTATCTTGATTTTCTTGATCGCACAAGCAATGCCTGGGGATCCATTTACTGGTTTGATCAATCCAAACCAAGATCCAGCTGTTATTGAGCGGATGCGTGAAGCAGCTGGTTTGAATGACCCATGGTATACCCAGTATTTCCGTTGGATCGGAAATGCCTTAAAAGGGGACTTTGGACAAAGCTTTATCTTTAAATTGCCTGTTTCAACATTATTAGCAGGACGTATCAGCAATACATTGTGGTTATCTTTATTGACGGTCATTTTGACTTACGTGATTGCCATTCCTTTAGGGATGTGGGCAGGACGTTACCAAAATTCATTGCTTGATAAAGTCGTCGTTGTTTACAACTTCTTCAGTTTCGCCGTACCGTTGTTTATCTTTGCGTTGATCGCATTGTTCATCTTCGGTTACCGATTGGCTTGGTTCCCAACGGGTGGTTCCGTTGCACCGGGGGTCAGCGGCATGGCTGAGTTTTGGAGCCGCTTGTATCACCTACTATTACCGGCAATCACTTCTGCATTATTAGGAACAGCAGTGACGATCCAATACTTGCGAAGTGAAGTCATTGATTCGAAATCATTGGATTTCGTTCGTACCGCTCGTTCAAAAGGGGTACCAACGAACAAAGTCTTCTCACGTCACGTTTTCCGGAATGCATCGTTGCCGATCGCATCACAAATGGGCTACGAGATCACGTCATTGATCGCAGGTTCTGTGGTCATTGAGAAAATCTTCGCCTACCCAGGTGTCGGAAAACTGTTTATCGATAGTATCGTCCAACGGGACTATGCCGTGATCACTTCACTGACATTGATCTTAGGACTAGCGACCTTGATCGGTACGCTGCTGTCAGATATCATCATGAGTATTGTCGATCCAAGAATCAGAATCCAGTAATAGGAGGGGATAAATGTGTCTGAAAAGAAAGAAAAAGTACTAAAACAAGAGAGCATCCCGCCTATGGGATTGAAAATGATTTTTCGCGAATTCTTAAAAGATAAAATGGCGATCTTTTCATTAGTTTTGTTAGTCGCAGTTTTATTATTCGTGTTTATCGGCTCGGCAGTTATCGATCAATCACAAGTGATGCGTGTCAGCATCCTTGATAAATACGCTGTACCTGGCGCGATTTCACCAAACGGCGGCACCTACCTTTTAGGGGCGGATGAAGGTGGCCGTGATGTTTGGGGACAATTGATCATCGGTGCGCGTAACTCAATCTTGATTGGTTTTTCAATCACGATCATTACGTCGATCGTTGGGGTCGGACTAGGGATCATCTCAGGTTATTATGGCGGTATCATTGATAATATTTTGATGCGTATCGTTGACTTCGTTATGATTTTACCGATCATGCTGATCATTATCGTTATCGTATCGATCGTACCTCGTTATAACGTTTGGACCTTTATATGGGTCATGAGTGCCTTTTACTGGGTCGGAAAAGCAAGGCTCTTCCGAAGTAAGACCCTTTCAGAAGGCCGTCGCGACTATGTTAGTGCATCGAAAACTCTCGGAACCAATGACTTTGTCATCATGTTCCGCGAAATCATGCCGAACCTTAGCTCATTGATCATCACCAACTTAACAATGAACTTTGCAGCGAATATCGGTATTGAAACGACACTAACATTCTTAGGTTTTGGTCTGCCGACCAATGTTCCAAGTTTGGGAACACTGATCGGGTATGCCAGCAGCGGTGATGTGCTGGTCAACAGACAGTGGATCTGGTTACCCGCATCAATTCTAATTTTAGTCTTGATGTTGAGTATCAATTACGTTGGTCAAGCATTTAAGCGTTCAGCGGATGCGCGTCAACGACTAGGATAAACAAGGAGGATACAGGATGAAGAAAAATATTTTTGGTATGGTCACTCTTTTGTCAGTGTTAGCATTGGCAGCGTGTGGCAGCAACGGCGGCGGAACCGATTCTTCTGGTGGCGGCAATGCAGCGACAGAAACAGAAGATATCAGCACAATGCCAATCGAAGTCAAGAATGACGAGGATGCAATCGAAGGTGGTACGTTGGATGTTGCAGTAGTGATGGATACGCAGTTCCAAGGGTTATTCGTACCGGAGTTTTATCAAGACAGTTATGACAGTTATTTCATGGAACCAAGTAATGAAACTTTGTTCTTATACGATTCTGACTTCAAAATCGTTGACGGTGGTGCAGCAAATCTTGAGTTAGATGAAGACAACAACACAGCAACGATCACATTACGTGATAACTTGAAATGGTCAGATGGCGAAGATGTTACCGCTGATGACGTGATCTTCTCTTATGAAGTAATCGGTCATAAAGATTATACAGGTATCCGCTATGACAACAACTTTACCAATATCGTTGGTATGGAAGATTACCATGATGGCAAAGCTGATACAATTTCTGGTATCACCAAAGAAAGTGACAAAGTCGTTAAAATCCAATACAAAGAAGTTCACCCAGGTATGTTGCAAGCTGGTGGTGGAGTGTATGAATCTGCTTTACCAAAACATGCCTTTGAAGGTATCGAAGTCAAAGATATGGAATCAAGCGATCCAGTTCGTAAAAATCCAATCGTCTTTGGTCCTTATGTGATGTCAAATATCGTTGCGGGAGAGTCTGTTGAATACGTACCGAATGAGTACTACTACGGCGGCGCACCTAAAATGGATAAATTATCATTTAAAGCTGTTCCTTCAGCATCAATCGTAGAAGGATTGAATGCAAAACAATATGACGTTGTTTATTCAATGCCGACAGATACGTACCCAACCTACAAAGATGTAGATGGTTACCAAATCTTAGGTCGTCCTGAACAAGCATACACTTACCTAGGCTTTAAATTAGGTACTTGGAATGAAGAAGAAGGAAAAGTCAACTACAATCCTGAGTCTAAAATGGCGGATAAAGCATTGCGTCAAGCAATGGGCTACGCAATCGATAACGATGCAGTCGGAAGTCGTTTCTACAATGGCTTGCGTTCAAATGCTACGACGTTGATTCCACCAGTATTCGGTACATTGCACAATACGGAAGTAGAAGGCTACACATTGAACATCGACAAAGCAAATCAATTACTTGATGATGCTGGCTACAAAGATGTCGATGGCGATGGCATGCGTGAAGACAAAAATGGTGAGAAATTGACCATCAACTTTGCTTCAATGTCAGGTGGCGAAACAGCACAACCATTGTCTGATTACTATATCCAACAATGGAATGAAATCGGCCTTGATGTACAATACACTACAGGTCGTTTGATCGACTTCCAAGCATTCTATGACAAGTTGAAAAATGATGATCCTGAGATCGATGTCTTCCAAGCAGCATGGGGAACTGGTTCAGATCCTTCTCCAAGTGGACTTTACGGGCCGAATGCAGCATTCAACTACACTCGTTTTGAATCTGAAGAAAATACAAAACTTCTAGATGCAATCGACTCAAAAGATTCATTTGATGATGCAAAACGTAAAGAAGCATTTGATGCTTGGCAAGAGTATGCAGCAGACGAAGCGTTTGTTATTCCTACTCTTTACAGAAACCAAGTAATGCCTGTTTCAAACCGTGTCAAAGACTTCTCATGGGCTTATGACATTGACCACAACAGATGGGCAACAGTTTCAGTTACAGCTGAATCTCGTTAATCAATGATCGGTGAAAAGACGTCCTTTCTGGGACGTCTTTTTTTTCTGTTTTTTTTGCGGGTATCTGAGGAAAACAGGCTTTTTTATACAGGAGAAGATTAAGTAGATAAATTTTTATTACAGTCTTTCCAAGAATTTGGAGGAAACATTTCATAATTCGGCAAAAACCAGTATAATAGGGAAGTGTCGATAAACTAATGAAGGAATGTGACAAATGAATACACAATTAACGAAAGAACTAAAAGAAAAGTTTGATATTGTGTTCCATGATGTAGATCTGCTTGAACAAGCGTTTACGCATTCATCTTATGTGAATGAGCACCGCAACTTGCACTTGTCAGATAACGAACGTTTAGAGTTTTTGGGCGATGCTGTCTTAGAGTTGATCGTTTCACGGTATTTGTATCGTGAATTGCCAGATCTGCCCGAAGGTAAGCTGACGAAGCTACGGGCGGCAATCGTTCGCGAAGACAGTTTATCCATGTTTGCCAAAGATTGCCGATTCGATGAATACATTCGTCTAGGCAAAGGGGAAGAAAACTCTGGCGGTCGTAAACGACCTTCTTTGCTTTGTGATCTATTTGAAGCCTTTTTAGGTGCGTTATACTTGGACCAAGGACTGGAAAGTGTCAGCGGCTTTTTGACGAAAGTTGTTTTTCCAAAAGTAAAAGCAGGTGCTTTTTCCCATGAGATGGATCATAAGACCCGCTTGCAAGAAGTCTTGCAGCGTGGTGGCGATGTTTCCATCAATTATCGTTTGATCAAAGAAGCAGGCCCCGCCCATGAACGGATTTTTTGGACGGAAGTCTATTGCGATGATACCTTGATCGGAAAAGGACAAGGAAAATCGAAGAAATTATCAGAACAGGACGCCGCGGCGAATGCCTTGGCAGATCTTGAACAGTAAGAGAGGACTGGCGGAGTGTATTTAAAACGAATAGAGATTGCCGGCTTTAAATCCTTTGCCGACCGCACAGTCATTGATTTCGAACATCGTGTGACTGCAGTCGTCGGACCAAATGGCAGCGGCAAGAGCAATATTACCGAAGCGATTCGTTGGGTTTTAGGAGAACAATCTGCCAAAAATCTACGTGGTGGCAAAATGCCTGATGTTATTTTTGCAGGTTCTGACACCCGCAGAGCGCTAAATATAGCGGAAGTGACGATCGTTTTAGACAATAGCGATCATTATTTACCGATGGATTACAGTGAGATCAGCGTGACTCGCCGCTTGAGAAGAACCGGCGAAAGCGACTTTTTCTTAAATAAACAAGCTTGCCGCTTAAAGGATATCCAAGAATTGTTTATGGACTCTGGGTTGGGGAAAGAATCATTTTCGATCATTTCCCAAGGCAAGGTAGAAGCAATTTTCAGCAGCAAACCAGAAGACCGTCGTGGGATTTTTGAAGAAGCGGCGGGGGTATTGAAATACAAACAGCGGAAAAAGAAAGCTGAGCAAAAGTTGTTTGAAACAGAAGACAATTTAAGCCGTCTACAAGATATCATTTATGAACTAGAAGATCAGTTGGTGCCTTTGGCAGCCCAAAGTGAAGCAGCCAACCGTTTTTTAGCGTTAAAAGAAAAATTGACGACGGTTGATGTGGCCTATGCAGTCTTAGAGATCACGAAAGCAAAAGAAGCGTGGGAGACAGCCAAAGCTCAACTGAGTACCTTTAACCAAGAACTGGCGCAGATTTCCGAAAAGATCAACCAAGGGGAACTGTCGCTACATTCTTTGCGGCAACAACGGACCGCCTTTGATGAAACGTTGGAGCGTTTGAATCAGCAGCTTTTAGAGGTCACCGAAGGACTGAAGCAAGCTGAAGGACAAAAAGAAGTCTTGGATGAGCGATCAAAACATACGCAAAAAAGTTCTGCGGAATACCAAGAAACCTTAGAGGAAGTCACGGAACGGGTCACACTTTTAAATGAAGAAAAAGCAGAATTGATCGGCTTGCTTTCACAAAAGAATCGTAGTGTGCAGGAAGTTGAAGCAGCGATGCTGGCGTGTCAGCAAGAGCAGGAAAAGTACCAACGTTCAGCAAAAGAAATCATTGAAGAGTTGCGTAGCCAATATGTCGAAGCCATGCAGGAGCAGGCAACGATCGGAAACGAATTGAAATACTTGGAGCGTCAATACCAACAAGAAGCCGCGAAAAATCAAACGGCGTTAAGCAAGCAGACGCAAATGAATACGTCGTTGAAAGAAAAGACGACGGAAGCGCAAATTGTGGAAGAACAACTGACACAGGCTAAGGTGATTTTAGAAGAACAACGCAAGCAATACATCCATCTTCAAGAAAAAGCTCAGACCAACAAAAAACGCTTTGATGAAGAACAAAAGAAAATGTATCAGTTAATGAGTCAAGTGCAGCAGGTACGAGCGAAACAGCGCAGTCTGCAAGACATTCAAGAAAATTATAGCGGCTTTTATCAAGGCGTTCGCTTGATTTTGAAAAACAAACAGCAGATCAGCGGCATCGTTGGCGCAGTAGCGGAGTTGATCGATGTGCCACAAGACTATACCGTGGCGATCGAGACCGCATTAGGCGCCGCTGCACAGCATGTCGTCGTTGAAAATGAACGGGATGCACGGGCAGCCATCACGTATCTGAAAGAAAATCGCGGCGGTCGTGCCACTTTCTTACCGCTGACGACTATCAAAGCCCGTCATTTGCCAGATTATGCCCGCAATCAAGCCAAGCAAGTGTCTGGCTTTATCGGCGTTGCCAGCGAATTGGTCCAGTCGCCGGAACACGTCCAAACCATTACGGATAACTTGTTAGGCAGTATCTTGATTGCCGAAGACTTGCAAAGTGCTAATGCGTTAGCACGAGCATTGAACTATAGCTATCGGGTCGTTTCTTTAGAAGGGGATGTCATGAATGCTGGTGGTTCCATGACGGGTGGCGCAACGAAGAAAAATGCCGGTAGTTTGTTTAGCCAAAGCAATGAGCTGCAACAATTGACGGCACAAGCGGTGCAACTGGATGAGCGGCTTTTAAAAACGGAAAAGCAAGTCCAGCATTTTGAAGTAGCGACCAAAGAAGCACAAGCAGCACTAGAAGAATTGCGGACCCAAGGCGAACAGGCTCGCATGACGGAGCATGAGCTGCAAAGCCGCTTACAAAATCTTGAGAATGACCTGAGCCGCTTGAAGCAAGAGCAGCAAGTGTTTGATTTTGAACATCGCGAAGTGCAAGCCTTCTTTGAAGAGTACGATGAGAAGAAGACGAGTTTGGAAGAACAGCAAAAGAATATTGCGGCGCAATTGGCGAAAATCGATCAAGATATTCATCAAATGAATGCCGAAGAAGACTTGATCGAGGAAAAACGCCAAACCTTAGCACAAGAAAGTGCGCGCTTGCAGGCAGCTTTCGCCGTTCAAAAAGAACAAGTGGCGCATTTGCAGCAAAAAATTGCCGCTACGAATCAAGCATTGGAAGAAAACGAAGCGCGTCAACAATCCCTAGAACGGCAGTTAGCTGCCTTGACAAGCAACGTCAGCGATCATGAGTTTTCAGAAGAAAGCATTCTTCAGCGAATTGAGGCATTTACAACAACCAAGCAGCAGGTAACAGCGGAATTGACGGTGATTCGTGAACAACGTCAAGTCGTTCAACAAGAAATCGGCGCATTAGACGAAGCCCTGAGTGCTGAAAACTTAACGCAAAAAGAAAAGCTGTCAGAAAAAACCGAAGTTGAGATCGAAAAAAATCGCGCAGAATTGGTGATGGATAATCGTTTGTTGTATTTACAAGAAGAATACAATCTCACCTTTGAAAAGGCCGCGCAAGATTTCCCTGAAATCGAGGATGCAGAACAAGCCAAAGTCGACATTCAGGAACTAAAACATGCGATCGAGCAAATTGGTCCAGTCAATTTGAATGCGATCGAACAATATGAACAAGTCAATCAACGGCATTTGTTCTTAACGAGTCAGCGAGATGATCTGCTGTCGGCTAAAGCACAGCTGTTTGATACGATGTCTGAAATGGATGAAGAAGTCAAAACCCGTTTCGGCGAAGTCTTCGATGCGATCCGTCTGCAATTCAAACAAGTATTTCCTAATATGTTTGGCGGCGGTCATGCGGAATTAGTCTTAACAGATCCGAAAGATTTATTGAACACTGGGATCGAGATCGAAGCCCAACCGCCGGGCAAGAAATTGCAAAACCTCAGCTTGCTATCAGGGGGCGAGCGGGCGCTGACTGCGATTGCGTTATTGTTTTCCATTATTCAAGTTCGTCCAGTACCGTTTTGTGTGCTTGACGAAGTGGAAGCAGCATTGGATGAAGCCAATGTCTCTCGTTTCGGTCATTACTTGAGTGCTTTCCAAAATGATACGCAGTTTATCGTCGTAACTCACCGCAAAGGAACGATGGAGGCAGCAGATGTGTTGTATGGTGTGACCATGCAAGAATCTGGAGTGTCGAAGACCGTGTCCGTACGCTTAGAAGAAGTGCGTGAAGGCGGTAGTTTTGCAGCAGATCAAGCATAGAGGAGGAATGATATGATTAAACTGATTGCGATCGATTTAGACGGAACGTTATTGAATGACAAAAAAGAAGTGACTCCTCGCAACAAAGAGGTACTTGCTCGTGCCAAAGCACAAGGCGTAAAAATCGTCATTTGTACCGGACGTCCATTGCGGGCGATCCGTCCCTATTTAGAAGAATTATCGCTAAAAGAACCCGGCGACTATAGCATCACCTTTAACGGCGGTTTGGTTCAAAAAAATGAGACTGGCGAGATCATTGAAAAAGCAGCGATGCAGCTGGCAGATATCCATGAATTGATTTCAGTGGCGGAAGACTTGAATTTGCCTCTAGACGTGGTATCAGAAGAGATCGTCTTGAGTTTACCGACTTCAGCAGCGCATCCATCGATTTATGGCTCGTTGAATCCTTTATTGGATTGTCGTCCTTTTGCTGTAGCTGATCTGGATGAATCGATGCTCTATAATAAAGCGGTGATCGCCTACCATCAGGAAGTCTTGGATCCTAAAATCCCTGAGATTTCCTCAGCGATCCGCGAGAAATATGAAATCATCAAAAGCCGGAATAACCTGTTAGAATTTATGCCTAAAGGAATCACCAAAGCCTATGGCATCAGCCTATTGGCTCAAGATTTAGGGATCAAGCAAGAAGAAGTGATGGCGATCGGTGATGAAGAAAATGACTTGCCAATGATTCGCTATTCAGGGATTGGCGTAGCGATGGCCAATGCCGTGCCAATCATTAAAGAAGCGGCTGACGTTGTCACCGTTTCAAACCAAGAAGACGGTGTGGCAGCAGTGATTGAAGAATATGTCTTAAAAGGAGGTGCGTAAGATGGGATTTTTTGACAAAATCAAAAAAGCGCTGATTGGAGAAACCAAAGAAGCAGAGCAAGAAACCGATAAACCGTTAGTCGATGCTGATTCACCAGAGAATCAGCCTTCAGAAGAAAGCCAGCCAGCACAAACACCTGCTGAACGAGAAGCTTCAGAAGCAGTGGCACCTACAGATGCCGCCGACGCCAGTGATTTGAAGGCAGAGCAAGAAACTGCCGAAGCGTCCCCACAGCAAGAAGCAACGGTAGCGAATAAAGGAGAAGAAGCACCAAGTGTTCCAGTAGAAGTGACCGAGAACACACCATCAGAGGGTGCACCAGCTTCTGAACCAATCCTTCAACCAGCGCCAGAGACGGAAAGTGTGCAGGACAAATACACCAAAGGATTGACGAAATCACGAAAAACCTTTGGGCAACGGATGAACGAATTGTTCGCCAATTTCCGTACGGTGGACGAAGACTTCTTCGAAGAAGTGGAAGAAACGTTGATTGGTGCAGATGTTGGCTTTGATGCGGCGATGAAGATCGCGGATGCATTGAGACAAGAAGTCAAACTACGTAATGTAAAGAAAACAGCGGATGTCCAAAATGTCATCATCGAGAAATTAGTTGACCTATATGGGGAAGCGGGTGTCGGTGAAGTCAACGAGTTGAATATGCAACCGGGGTTGACTGTCATTTTATTTGTTGGCGTGAACGGTGTTGGAAAAACCACCAGTATCGGGAAATTAGCCCACCAATTCAAAGCCGAAGGCAAGAAAGTCTTATTGGCTGCAGCGGATACTTTCCGTGCCGGTGCCATCGATCAATTAGTGGTCTGGGGTGAACGGGCTGGTGTTGAAGTCGTTCGTGGCAATGCCGGAGGCGATCCAGCAGCGGTCGTGTTTGATGCGATGGAGCGCGCAAAACGAGAAAATGCTGACGTTTTATTAGTAGATACAGCTGGTCGTTTGCAAAACAAAGTCAATTTGATGAACGAGTTAGAAAAAATCAAACGGATCATTCAGCGAGTGGACCCAACGGCCCCTCATGAAGTCCTGCTTGTGTTGGATGCAACAACGGGTCAAAACGCCATGAATCAAGCAAAACAATTTAAAGAAACGACGGATGTTTCTGGTCTCGTCTTAACGAAACTTGATGGAACAGCCAAAGGGGGGATCGTCTTGGCGATCCGTAACGAGCTACGGCTGCCCGTCAAATTAGTGGGACTCGGAGAAGGCATCAATGATTTAGAGCCATTTGATCCAAATGAATTTGTTGTCGGCTTATTCAAAGGCTTGATCAAGGAATAAAAAAGAAGAGCCCTGTGTCAGGTAAAATACCTGCACATGGCTCTCCTTTATTGTTGCTTTTATTTCAAATGAAGGCAATAACAAACGAGTTGCCGTTCAGCTATTGCCGATCAATCTGGGGCGGAAAGGTTACAATGTTTAGCTAGGACAAATACGGATACAGCGATGTACGAATTTGTCTTAAAGTATAAAACGATTTTTTTTGAGTGGCTAACATTTTTCGTTCTTCTAAAGTCTGGGAAGTATCAGATAGAATAAAATGAAAAGCTCAGCTACAAAAAATTATTTTTTTAGCTCCCCTTGGCGCTCGATGATCATTTTTTCTAAGTTGTTCAACGTATCGATATCTTTATTGGTTTCGATAAAATTCGTAATCAAATTCAATAACGATTGATCAGACAACTCTGCTGCTAAGAAGTCTTCTTGGGTCACATTCGGAGAATACAACCGAGTCAAAACAGTACCGCTGTAGCCGATATCTGCTACTTTCAATAAGTCGTGGTTTTTTAGTTTACGTACGACTGCTTGAATGGTATTCTTGCTTAGATCTTGCTGTTGGACAGCAATGTCATTTGCAGAAAGAGGTTTGTCTGAATTCCAAAAGATATTCATGATTTGACGTTCACGTTTGGTAAGATTAAGTGGCTTCATTCACTATTCTTCCTTTCAAAAAAGAGTAATATGGACATAATATTTTACTGTTCTATAAGCAGTATACTTTATTTTGAAGGTAAATATCAAATTTATTCAAGTATTTTATAAATTCTTGGTAATTTTATTCAGAGATACTACAAGTGAAGAGCAAATTCCTGCTTTTTTCGCCATTTTTCACTATAATGGATGGAAAGAAACAGATTATAAGAAAAAATCTAGTAGAAGAACATAGAGGGCATTCGCATGAAAATAAAAACATTATTATCACATAAAGAGCTTTTTCCCTATTTATTGAAAGGGCGTTACGGGATTGAGCGAGAAGCACAGCGGGTACGATTAGACGGAACCTTTGCTGGAACGAATCATCCTGAAAAGCTAGGTAATCGTCGCTTCCATCCCTATATCCAAACGGATTTTGCGGAAAATCAACTGGAACTGATCACGCCGGTCGCGGATTCAGTGGATGAATTGTTCCGTTTCTTAGGGGCCATCCACGATGTGGCATATCGTTCAATGGCAGCAGAAGAAATGCTCTGGCCTTTGAGCATGCCACCAGCTTTACCAGAAAAAGAAGAAGACATCGTCATTGCAAAATTAGACCAATTTGAAGATGTGCTCTACCGCCGCTATTTGGCCAAAACGTATGGTCGCCGTAAGCAAATGGTCAGTGGGATACATTTCAATTTTGAATTTGCGGAAGACTTTTTGCAGCAACTGTATGCTTTATCTGAAACGAATGAAAGCTATCAAGCCTTTAAAACGGCGCTTTATTTGAAAGTAACTCGCAATTATTTGCATTATCGCTGGTTTTTGACGTATTTCTTTGGGGCGACCCCTGCTTCAGAAGCCAATTATTTTACGACAGAAAACGGACCGCAAGAACCAGTCCGCAGTATTCGCAATAGCCGTTATGGCTACACGAATCACGAAGACGTCAAGGTATCTTATGCTTCGTTAGAGACCTATCTTGCAGATATTGCCAAATTAGTGGAGACAGGAAAGCTTTCAGAAGAAAAAGAATTTTATGCGCCAGTGCGTTTACGTGGGGGAAAACGGGTCGCAGATCTAGCCTCAGCTGGTATCCGTTATATTGAGTTAAGAAATATCGATATCGATCCCTTTGCCCGCTATGGCATTTCCAAAGAGCAAGTCGCGTTCTTACATTTCTTCTTATTGTTTTTAAGTACAAAAGAAGAAGGCAACGATGCCGATGCGTGGATCGAAGAAGGCAATCAGAAAAATGATCAGGTGGCATTAGAGCATCCCTTAGCACCATTAACGTATCAGCAAGAAGCGCAAGCACTGATTGCTGAGATGATGGACTTTGCCCAAGCCCTTGAGCTGCCGCATCCGCCATTTTTGGATCAGCTTTCTGAGATGCTGGCTGAACCAGAAAGAACCTTCGCGGGACGTCTTTTCTCAGCGAGTCAAGCAACCAGCCAAGCGCAGACAGCAACATTGCTGGGACAAAAGTATCATCATGCTGCTTGGGAAAAACCGTATCAATTGGCTGGTTTTCGAGCAATGGAATTGTCGACCCAGATTCTCTTGTTCGATGCGATCCAAAAAGGTATCGAAGTGACGGTACTGGATGAAACGGATCAGTTCTTGAAATTAGCCGTGAAAGACCACGTTGAATATGTTAAAAATGCCAATATGACCAGTAAGGATCAGTACATCGTCCCATTGATCATGGCGAATAAAACGGTCACCAAAAAAATCTTAGCCGAAAATGGCTTTCATGTACCAGGTGGTGCTGAATTCGCTTCGGCAGAAGAAGCGATCGCGTTTTATCCGCAGATCGCCCACAGCGGGTTTGTGGTAAAACCGAAAACCACCAACTATGGGATCGGTATCTCGATTTTCAAAGAAGGCGCCTCTTTAGCGGATTATCAAGCGGCGGTCGCCATTGCCTTTGCGGAAGATGATTCGATCCTCGTTGAGACCTTTTTATCAGGGACGGAATATCGGTTCTTCGTGATCGATGGGCGAGTTGATGCGATTTTATTACGTATCCCAGCCAATGTCGTGGGTGACGGCAAGCGTACGATCACGGAACTCGTCGCAGAGAAAAATCTCGATCCATTGCGCGGCACCCATCATCGGACCCCATTAGAGTTGATTCAATTAGGGGAACTGGAACAACTGATGTTAAAAGAGCAAGGGTATCAAGTTGATTCAGTGCCAGAAGAGGGGCAGATCGTTTATTTGCGAGAAAACTCGAATATCAGTACTGGCGGTGATTCTATCGATGTAACGGATGACTTCAACGATGACTACAAACAAGTAGCAGTCGATGCGGTAGCCGCATTACAAGCATCTATCAGTGGAATCGATCTGATTATTCCAGATAAAACCAAGCCAGCCAATGAACCGGGGGCTTATGGAATCATTGAAGCCAATTTCAACCCAGCGATGCATATGCACGTTTATCCATACAGCGGGAAAGGCCGACGCTTAACTATGTCTGTTTTACGCCTGTTGTTCCCTGAAGTCTTCGAAAGCTGATGGAAGCTTAGAGAGCAAAGAACTGCACACTCTGGAAGGTGATTCCCTTCGAAAGTGTGCAGTCTTTTTTATTAGGATTCAAAAGCAGCGATCTCAATCGTTTGTTTTGTTTCTTCCACCTTGAGACCTGTTCGGGCTTCCCACCATTGTTTCATTTCTTTTTCATACGTGGTAGGAAAACGTTGGATCAAGGTCAATAACGGTACGCCTTGAATCGAGGCATAGGGAAAGTTTAAAACGAGATTGTACTTCAGTTCCGACAGGAGGCTATAATATTGAAACATCATAAAGTTCATTTCATTCTGATCCTCCAGTAGGAGTACTTTCGGAGCGCGATCCAGCATAAAACCCAAGCTGCGCATCATGAACAATACGCCATCCAGATGGCTCGATTCGATCGTAGGTGCCGTTTTCAACAAATCGATATGCAAATCCAAAGCATCAAGCAGTTCTTTCTTTAATGAAAGGTAGGGCGGTGTTGATTGTTCCATGATAGTTCCTCCTTTTAATGGAAAAGACGTTTCCAAAATGACGTTTTCTCTGGTTGTTCGTGCTCTTTATCCGATTGCGTAGTAGCTGCAGGGTATTTTTGTTCGATATCGATGACGTCTTGATTGACGGCTTCTTTCCCGGCAATCAGCAAGCCGATACTGTCTGGCCCGGCATCTTGGGCATCGGAGACGATCCGAAATTCCATCTGTTGTTTGGTCAGTAAAGTGATGTAATCGGTCTGGATCGATTCTGGCAATTTTCCGTTAAGCAGCACGAGCGCTCCTTGATAATCTGGTAAGGCGTTCAAGAGCGTTTTCTGGTTGTCCTTCTTCTTCATTTCTGTTACTGTCATACTAAGATAACACCGTTCACGAAACGTGCCTAAATACTTGCGCTGTTCATCTGGGTTGACGCGAGGCGTCCCATACATTCCTGTATCAAGGCGTTTTTCTAATTCGTCTGACATTGAAGTATCCTCCTCAAAGCGTTTACTTATGCTTATTATAGCATATCCAGCAAATAGCAAAAGAGGGGTGCGATCGTGAGAGAGTTTTGATAGAAAGTAGGGATCCTATGACAACAAAAGAACGACATTTGCTATTATTAGCAGAAAATCAACGGTTGGAGACACCGAGGCTGCTCTTGCGCCCCGTTTCCTTGGCGGATGCAGCGGACATGTTTGCCTATGCAAATGATGAAGAAACGACGACCTTCGTCTTTGCTAGACATGGGTCGGTTGACGAAACAAAACTGCGCATTGCCGAGTATTTTGTTGCTGCACCCTTAGGAAAATATGCGATCGAAGAAAAAGACTCAGGCAAAATGATTGGGACCATCGATTTGCGAGTAGAATCAGAAAAAGAGATCGCTGAGCTCGGTTATACATTAAGTCGCGATTATTGGGGACAAGGGATCATGCCAGAAGCGGCAATGGCACTGCTGCATTTTGGTTTTGAAACACTCGAATTGATTCGAATTTTTGCTCGTCATGATGCTCGAAATCCCAAGTCTGGACGGGTCATGGAGAAAATTGGGATGAAATTGGAAGCAACGATCCCAGCTGCCCGCAAATCGGGTGAAGAAATCATCGATGAAGTCACGCGCGGCATCACCCTAGAGGAATGGAAAAAACGTATCATGTAAAGGAGGGCTCTCGTCATGGAACTGAACATTGAGCCAGCAGCAATTGAAAAAATAACCCCTTATGTACAGCCAGATGATCGTCTCTATTTGGATTTTGAAGACGGCGTCGGTCCGTTTCCTGCAACGGAGATCACCTGCCGTTTGGACATCCATTTTCGCCTGATCATCGTGCCACAGAGCTATCCAGAAGAAGGATTGGCGATCTACGACACCCCTTTAACGACACCATTAGGCACGATTTGGTTGAAGCAAGGGGCTCAGGTGTATTTAGAAGAACAGACTCGGATGCAGGTGGAACCGACCTATCAACGGTTGCAATTGGTGGGAAATAGCGGGATCTTAGCTAATGATGTCCAATTGTTACTGATCGAAAAGCAGACGGCAGGCCGCTGATATGGGCACGCTGGCGGTTATTAGCGACTTGCACGTCGATATCAACCAATTATTCGACCCCCATCTGCAGCTGATCGCTGATTATTTGCAGCAAAATCAGGTGACCCATCTGCATCTGGCAGGAGATGTGGCGAATAAAAAGCAACGGCTATTAGACGTGGTCGCTTTTTTTCAAAGTCGACAGGTGCCAACGACCTTTCACTGGGGCAATCATGAAATGGTGGACTTGACGGAACAAGAGATCGAGGCTTTCGATGATCCCGCCTTTCTTAATTTTCAGACGTGTCGCTTATCAGAAAAAACACTGCTGTTGGGAATCAATGGCTGGTATGACTACCAATATTCTGATTTGACCAGTGAAGCTGAGATCTTGCGGCTGAAAAATTTGTTTTGGTATGACCGCATGATTCAACGAAAGGGATCGGATAAGGAAATCAGCCAAGCCATCAATGAGCGTTTAGCGGAAACATTGGCCCATTTGCCGCAAGACCAAGAAATTCTTCTTTCTACCCATTTTGTGCCTCAAGAAGCGTTTATTGTGCGGCAGACCGGCAAGTATGCCCGCTGGAACCACCTAAATGCGTTTTTGGGGTCGCCTGATTTTGGCGCAGTGATCGATCGGTACGCCAATGTGCGGGCAGTCGTCTTTGGGCATACCCATCGACGCTTTGAGAAAAAAGAGCTTGCGGGAACCAGCTACTATTGCCGTCCCTTCGGCTACTATTATGAATGGCAGTTGACCCGACGCTTCGTTTTGGAAAACCACTTAGCAGAAGCATATTCGCCAACGAAAGTTCGGACGCTGCTGCGAAACCATCATGAGGCATTTGAGGACTATAAAACGGCGCATCTTGTAGAGGAATTGGCGCAAGCGATCACGCTGCTGCCGTATTAGCGCAGCAACCGAGTCCTGCTTGGTTTCGTAATTGAATTCCCACGCATTTTAAAACACAAAAGAAACACACAAAGGAGAAAAATCATGACATTTGAAGAAATCTTACCAGAATTAAAAGCCGGCAAAAAAATCATTCGCGAAGGTTGGGGCGGCTTTGAACTTTATGTGACATTCGTTGAAGGCGAAGTGTACGACAATGCCCCAGTCACCCCTTACTTTTTGATCAAAACAGCAGATGAGGGATTCTCGAGTTTCGCACCGACTGTTTGCGACATTCTTGCGGAAGATTGGAAAATCGTGGAATGACGGCAGCGTGGATCGATGACAAAACGATTGTGTTTGTCACAGGCGCTGCTTCAGGTATCGGTAAAGCGCAAGCAGAGGCGTTTCTTGCAGAAGGTGCTCAAGTATTTGGTGTTGACTGCCAATCGTTTCCTGATACGCTTTTAGCCCAACCCCGCTTTTTCGGCACGTGTTGTGACTTAGCGGTGAAAGAAAATTGTTTTGCAGCGGTCCAAGCTTGTGTGAAGCACTTTGGCGGTATTACGGTCTTGTTAAATACAGCTGGGAAACTTGACGGCTATCATACGATCGCTGAGACGACCTCAATGGAGTGGGAGGAGATATTTCAAACCAATGTCTCCAGCATGTTTTATTTAACGAAAGAAATCTTGCCACTGATGCAAGCCAATGGCGGCGGAACGATCATTAATATGGCGTCGATCGCTGGAATGGTCGCAGGTGGAGGTGGGATCGCTTATACAACCGCAAAACACGCGATCGTCGGGTTTACCAAACAGTTGGCATTGGATGTTGCAGATCAAGGGATCTCGGTGAAGGGCATCGCGCCAGGTGCGATTCAAACGCCGATGAATGCGGCTGATTTTGCCGGTGACGGGAAAATGGCGCAATGGGTGGCAGAAGAGACGCCAGTCAAGCGTTGGGCGCAACCAGAAGAAGTTGCAGCACTGACCCTTTTTCTTGCCAGTCCGCAAGCTAGTTACTTGCAGGGGGCGATCGTGCCCATCGACGGTGGTTGGACCTTGAAATAACTAGCCTGAACCCATTAGAGGAGGACGCCAATGAAGGAACAAGCGATCCAGCACTTGCTTGCAAAAAATCGTGAATGTCGACAACTGCTTACGATCATTGAAGCGTTGCAGCTGCCGGATTGCTGGCTCTGTGCCGGGTACCTGCGGAATTATTTATGGGGTTTTCTCAGTGGAAAAATAGCGGAGGTGCCAATAACCGATATTGATGTCGTGTTTTATGATCCGACTGTAAGCCTAGAAGAAACAGCGGCGATCGAAGCGCAACTGCGCCGTTCGTTTCCCGAATTTCCTTGGGAGGTTCGTAACCAAGCGTTGATGCACCAGCACAATTTTGCCGAGGAGCCGCCTTATACAAGTACCTTCGATGCTTTAACGAAATTTCCAGAGCGTTGTACAGCGGTGGCGGCACGAATGAATCAAGGCAAGCTTGAATTGATGGCGCCTTTTGGTTGGCAGGATGTTTGCAGTTTTCGGGTGCGGCCAACACCGCATTTCGCCCAAAATGAACAGTACCTTGCGGTTTACCGACAACGCCAAGCGATCAAGCAGTGGCAGAAAATTTGGCCGCAGTTGTCGATTGAAGAGATCGACAACTAAAAAAGAACACTCGCGTGATGCGGCGATTTCCAAAAGTTAGACGAAAAAGCTAACTGAGGGGAATCGCTGCATATGACGCGAGTGTTTTTTATTAACGCAAAGCCAATGGTTGCGCCAAGCGGTTTCTTAAAAAGATACCTAGATAAGCTGCGGCAACGGCTTTGATGATCCCGGGGATAATAAACAAAACAAAACCACCGTTAAAAGCAGCCGGCCATGCCATGCCCGTGCTCCATTTCAGCCATAATGTACCAAACAACAAAGTTGCCAGCGCACCGACAATGTTGCCGATCACTGCTCCTGTGTAGCGAAACGCCGTTTTTTCTACGACCAATCCAGTAAGCAATCCGTTAAAGAGGAAGCCGACTAAATAGCCGCCAGTTGGTCCTAACAAAACACCGATACCGCTGGAAAAACCAGCGAAAACGGGCAAACCGATCAATCCTAACAGCAAGTAAATGATGATCGCCATTGTTCCTGTTCGCGTGCCAAGGAAAGTCACCGCCAGGCCGATCGCAAAGGTTTGTCCTGTCAATGGGATCAAACCTAACGGAATCGTCAATTGGGAAAGACCAGCAATAATGATCGCAAATAATGCGGCATGGATTTGTTCACGTAATGATAATTTCATCGAATCCTTCTCTCTCATAATAATTTCGTTAACCTGAAAAAAGATTTATTTGGTTAACGAAATTATAAACGGTGGTTTACCAAAAGTAAAGAAGAATCTTGTTTTTTTAGTGTCCTTTTTTTAATAGGACAAGTAAGTTCTTTGAGGAGAGGAAAGGGGCGATCTCTTCCAGCTCATCTGTTGAGAAGGGCAGTACTTGAACGAGCCGGCAGATCGTTGCTTCTGTCAGAAACGGCAGCAGTTCTTCGATTTCATCATAAGCCAAGCGTTCTGCTGCGGCAACGTTTGGCTGTTCCAGGGTGGTCAGCAGGAGCTCATCCAGATACGGTGCAGGTAAAAAGGGCAGCAGCTCTTCAATCTCAGAAAAGCGGAAGTCAGGATTTTCAAGCCAGCCTTTGATTTCTCCCGCCAAAAAGCTGGGGGGTAAAAAGGGCGCCGCCTCTTCCCAAAAAGCCATGGAATAGTGGTTGCCTTTAAGGAGCTCTTCTATTTGGGGCTTTTTCAAAAATGGCAAGAGTTCTTCCATGACATCTTCTGGGATATTCTCGGCGCCGTTTAACAGGTGTTGTAAGTCGGCGCTGGTCAAATGAGGTGCTAGCCTAGGCAATAAGTCTAGATCTAAAGAAGTTTCTTGAAACGGTTCTTCTTGAATCAACGCTGACAATTCTTGCGGTTTGATCAGCGGAGCTAGTTCGGCGATTTCTTCTGGCTGTGCGGTTCCTGCTTGATAATGTTGCACCGCAGCTGCGGGCTTCCCTAACAGCTCATCGATGGATAGGTCTAAAATCGCTGCTAGCTGCGGCAATTTTTCAATGTCCGGCAGTGAGTTGCCCCGCTCCCAATTACTGACCGCCTGATAGCTGACGAGTAACTGGTCTGCCAAGTTGCTTTGGGTCAGATTTTTTTCTTTGCGTTTGGTAGCGATCTGCTGACCAATTTTTCTCATGTTGAATTCACTCATAAATGAATTCCCCCTTTCATGCTCTAAGTATAGTTTCTCAGAAGGTGGAAACGCAATCAAGCTGTGGTTGAGCAGGCGAATGCCGACTCAATCACAGCTTGAGTTTACGAATGGATGAGCTGAAGGAGGTGTTCACCAAACGCTTGTGTCGTTAAACAGACCGCTTCTGGCATCAACTGTGCGAAATCGGCAGTGACGTGCTGACTTTGCAAGGCTTGTTCAATGGCTTGCGTCAGTATCGCAGCAGCTTCCGGCCAGTTCAAATGTTCTAATAGCATGCACGCCGATAGCAACAGGGAACAAGGATTGGCTTTGCCAAGTCCTGCGATATCCGGTGCCGTTCCGTGGGTAGCTTCAAAGATGGCTGCTCCGGTATCGTAGTTGATATTGGCGCCGGGGGCGATCCCGATGCCGCCGACTTGTGCAGCCAGTGCATCAGAGATGTAGTCGCCGTTTAAATTACAAGTGGCAATGACGTCGAATTTTTCTGGATACAAAAGGATCTGTTGTAAAAAGTTGTCGGCGATCACGTCGTTAACAACGATTTTCCCAGCCGCTTTTGCCGAGGCAAGGGCGGCTTCGGCTGCCTTTGAGCCGTTTTCTGCTTTGATTTTGTTGTATTGATTCATTGTAAAACACTGGGCGGCATACGTGGTCTCTGCAAGCTGATAGCCCCAGTTTTTAAATCCGCCTTCTGTAAATTTCATGATATTGCCTTTATGCACCAGTGTCACCGTGGGACGCTTTTGAGTGATCGCATACTCAATGGCAGCAGCGATCAAGCGCTGACTGCCTTCTAAAGAGATCGGCTTGATGCCAATAGCGGCAGTTTTAGGAAAACGAATCGCCTTGACGGCAAAGTCTGCTTGCAGTGTCTGGATCAAACGCTGTGTTGCGTCGTCGTCTTTGGCAAATTCGATGCCAGCATAAACATCTTCAGTATTTTCTCGAAAGATCACCATATCGGTTTTTTCTGGCTGTTTTAAAGGCGAAGGGACTCCTGTAAAATAGCGAACAGGTCTGACACAGGCATAAAGATCTAGCGTTTGCCGCAAGGTGACATTCAAGGAGCGAAAGCCCTCGCCAATTGGGGTAGTCAACGGTCCTTTTAAGGCGTATTGCTGGGCTTTGATCGTATCGATGGTTGCTTGCGGCAGCCATTCCCCCGTCTGTTCAAAGGCGGCTTCTCCAGCTAAAACTTCTAGCCATTCGATGTGGCGCTGATTGTCATAGGCTTTATTCACAGCTGCATCAATCACAGGTTGCGCAGCCTGCCAAATCTCGGCACCAATGCCGTCTCCTGCAATGTAAGGAATGGTGATCGTCGTTGCTTGATGGGTTGTTTGGTTAGGCATGGGCAGCTCCTCCTAATTCCGCTTTTTTTCGAATGACCATTGGCAAAATACCTTGATGCTTCCAATAGCGAATATCTGCAGGGGCATCAAAGCGCAGGCGGCTCATAAAGGAAACAGTCTTTCCGTCGGTCCGTTGAGCGGTGACTTCGATCAGCTGCTTGACCATTGGCTCTTCTGGCAAAGCGATCGAGAATGCTTCGCTGCCGTCCAAATCAAACGAGGCGGCACTTTCACCAGCCAGATATTCAAGAGGAATGATCCCCATCATGACCAAATTGCTGCGATGGATCCGTTCGAAGCTTTCTGCTAAGACGACTTTAACGCCTAACAATTTTGTTCCTTTGGCGGCCCAGTCGCGAGAAGAACCCATGCCATAATCTTTACCGGCTAAAATGATACAGCTTTGGCCGGCTTTTTGGTAATTCATAGCGGCGTCAAATATCGACAAGGTTTCCCCAGTTGGAAAATAATGCGTGACACTGCCAGTGCTGCCAGGAACCAGCTGGTTTTGCAGACGGATGTTGCCGAAAGTCCCCCGCATCATAATCTGATGATTGCCGCGCCGCGAACCAAAGGAATTGAATTCACGATACGGAACCTCTTTTTCTTGTAAAAATTTTCCAGCTGCAGAATCCATACTGATGCTGCCAGCAGGAGAAATATGGTCAGTGGTGACCGAATCACCCAATTTTGCCAAGACTTTCAGATCGGCTAAGACATCTGGTTTAGGCAATTCTTTGGTCAATGTTTCAAAGTAGGGTGGATGAGCAATGTAAGTGGAATGTTCCTCCCATTCATAACATGCGCTCGTGGTGGTTTCGATCGCATTCCAGCGTTCATTGGCATCAAAAAGATGCTCATAGGCAGCGCGAAATGCTTCTGGTCCGACGTATTCTTGAACGTAAGCATTGACTTCTTCATTGCTAGGCCAAATATCAGATAAATACACCGGCTCGTCATTGACGATAGCTAATGGTTCTTTTGTCAGATCTTTGCGAATGTTGCCAGCAATCGCATAGGCAACAACTAACGGCGGCGAAGCCAAATAGTTGGCTTTGATCTGTGGATGGATTCTTCCTTCAAAATTCCGATTGCCTGACAGAACCGATGCTACCAATAGATTTTCTGCCTCAATTGCTTCAGCGACCGGCGCTTCTAAAGGACCGGAATTTCCGATACAGGTAGTACAACCGTAGCCCACTAAATAAAAGCCGAGTTGCTCTAAATACGGCAATAAACCACTGTTTTGCAAATAGGTGGTCACGATCTGGGAGCCAGGTGCAAGGGAGGTTTTGACCGTACGCGGAACAGTCAGACCTTTTTCAACGGCCTTTTTGGCCAATAAGCCTGCAGAGAGCATGACGAAAGGATTGCTAGTATTCGTACAGCTAGTGATTGCCGCCAAAACGATATCGCCGGTCGCTAATTTGTCTGCTGCAGCATCTGGCCAAGCAACGGTGGCTTCTTTTTGCCATTCGTCCTCCGAAAGTCCAAAGCCCTTGGGTCCGACGGCTGCCGTGACAGATTGCTCAAAATCCTGCTGGACTGCTGGAAGCAAAATCCGATCTTGCGGGCGTTTGGGGCCCGCTAATGCCGGCTGAACTTCTGCTAGATCAATGGTGATCGTCTTAGTATAGGTTGGCACGGTCGTTTCATCATAAAAGAAATGGTTGGCTTTGGCGTAAGCGGCAACGAGTTCGATCAGCTTGGTGGAGCGACCGGTCGTTGCTAAGTAGTTCAAGGTCTCTTGATCGATCGGACAAAAGCCGCAAGTCGCACCGTATTCGGGAGCCATGTTTGCTAGCGTTGCTCGATCAGCTAAACTTAAATGACGATAGCCAGGACCAAAATATTCGACAAATTTTCCAACCACTTTTTCGATTCGCAGCACTTCAGTTACTTTTAGTGCTAAATCGGTAGCGGTGGTACCTGCAGGCATCTCGTTGATAAACTTCACTCCAATGACTTCAGGTGTAGGGAAGAAAGAAGGCTCGCCAAGAATCGCAGCTTCCGCTTCAATACCGCCAACCCCCCAACCGAGAACCCCCAGACCATTGATCATCGTGGTGTGAGAATCGGTTCCTTGCAATGTATCAGGAAACAGCAGACGTTGATCTTCGTGTGTTTTTTGCAAGATCACATCAGACAATGATTCGATGTTGACTTGATGAATGATCCCTGTTTCAGGCGGAACGACTTCGAAATTGTCGAAAGAACCTTGCGCCCATTTCAAGAATTGATAGCGTTCTGCGTTGCGTTCAAATTCCCGCTCCGTATTAAAAGCGATCGCCCCAGGCGTACCAGCTTGATCGACTTGCACAGAGTGGTCGACGACGAGTGTGACGGGGATCTCAGGATTGATGTCTTCTGCGGCACCGCCTAAAGCGACCATCGCATCCCGCATGGCAGCCAAATCAACGACTGCCGGCACCCCAGTAAAGTCTTGCAAGACGACCCGCTCTGGTTTGAATGGCACGACGCCAGTAGGGCTTTCTGCCTGCCAATTCGCTAAAAATGGTAAATAATCCTCTGTAATTTCCTCGTCTTGATGACGAGCAACACTTTCCAATAAAACTCGAATGGAGTAGGGCAAGCGAGATAAATCAGCCCCTAAGTCTTGGGTGATTTTCGCTAAGTCAATATACGTGTATTGCGTGTCATTGACGGTTAATTGAGTTTGCCACTTCATAAGAATCCTCCTTTTACGAAGATAATCGTACTTATTAGGAATAATTATACGTTGATAATTTAAAAAATCAATTAAATTTATGAAAAATATTTCATTTTCTCGACATCATGCTATAATGTGTGAAAGTTTGTTAAAAAGCAGCGATTCTTTCGGATGGTTATTTTAACGATGTTTGTTTACGGTTAAATAACATTGAAGTAGCTGGTTCGGAGAAAGATTGGAGGTAACATCACCGTGGAAAGATTAGAAAAGAAAGAGAAAATGGCATATCTGGCATCGCAATGTGAGAAATACAATTTGATCGATGTGAATCTTTATTCAGAATATGATGTTAAGCGTGGTCTAAGGGATTTGAATGGAACTGGTGTATTAGCTGGATTAACGACAATCTCGACTATTTATCCAGAAAAAATCATTGCCGGGAAGCCAATCGAGGCTTGCGGCGAACTGCGTTATCGCGGAATTGACATCAACGAGTTAGTTGCAGGCTTCGTCAATGAAAAACGCTTTGGCTTTGAAGAGGTTGCATATTTATTACTTTTTGGAGAACTGCCAAATAAAACAGATCTTGCGGCGTTTCATTGCCTATTAGCAGAAAAACGTACTTTGCCGACCAATTTTGTTCGTGACGTCATTATGAAAGCACCTTCTTCTGATATCATGAATAGTTTATCTCGCAGTATCTTGACACTGGCAAGTTATGATCCACAAGCAGATGACATCAGCATTGAAAATGTATTGGAACAAAGTCTGATGCTGATCAGTGTCTTTCCGCTCTTGGCAATCTACGGCTATCATGCCTACAATCATTATAATCAAGGGGAGAGTATGTATATCCACCGCCCGACCGAAGAGTTGAGTACAGCTGAAACGATTTTGACTATGCTGCGCCCAACGAAAGAATATAGCTTCCAAGAAGCCCAAACATTGGATATGGCACTTGTTTTGCATATGGAACATGGCGGCGGGAATAATTCAACCTTTACGACACGAGTCGTTACCTCCAGTGGGACGGATACCTATTCAACGATTGCTGCAGCGCTAGGTTCTTTGAAAGGACCTAAACACGGTGGCGCCAATATCAAAGTGACGGAAATGATGGGGGATTTGAAGCGCAACGTTGCTGACCTTACCGATGAACAGGCAATCCGCAGCTATTTGGAAGCAGTCTTAGATAAAGAGGCGTTTGACCGTAAAGGCTTGATTTATGGCATGGGTCACGCGGTATATAGCGACAACGACCCCCGTGCGGCGATTTTTAAAAATTATGTGGCAAAACTGGCGCAAGAAAAAGGATCAGAAGCTTGGCAAGAATATCAATTGTATACGATGGTGGAACGTATTGCTCCTCAAGTCATCAATGAAAAGCGCAAAATCTACAAAGGAGTCAGTGCCAATATCGACTTTTTCAGCGGGTTTGTTTATAACATGTTGGATCTACCAGAAGAACTGTATACACCAATGTTTGCTATTGCACGGATCGTCGGTTGGTCCGCCCATCGGATCGAAGAGCTGGTCAACGCACAAAAAATCATGCGCCCCGCCTATAAAGAAGTGTCCAGCGATCGCGAATATATCGATATTGAATCAAGGTAGAGCAAAACAGCAGGGAGGACGCTCGCTGCTGTTTTTCATAGGAAAAGCACATTTTACATAAATAAAGCAGGTTTTTGGCGTATTTTTTATAGAAGAAAAGAGAATAAAATGCTAGATTTGGTGAAGAGAATTGTTATAAACGTCACTATATCAGTGTTTTCCTTTTTTTCACACAGAGATGCAAAAAATGATTATAAAATTAGGTGCTTTTTAGGTATGATAGAAGGTGTGACAAAGGAGGATGACTTATTTAATGAAAATGAAAAAATGGATGGCAATCTCTGTCATTTCCAGTCAATTGTTGACCCTATTGCCGGTTTCTGCTGCGGCTTCTGCTGTGAGTCGTGAATCAAATGTTGATCAAACGAGTGCATTGATGTCTGTGTCAAGTGAAGACGGAGGAGCAACTACAGAAGCATCGACCGGAGAGTCTGACGTGCCAAGAACGCCAGCTGAAAATGATGAAGCTGTTCCGGCGCAACCAGCACCGGCGCCGGAACCCGAGCCCAGCCCGGAGCCAACACCAGAACCGGAGCCGAGTCCGGAACCAACACCGGAACCAACACCGGAACCAGAGCCAAGTCCAGAACCGTCAGAACCAACTGAGCCTGATCCGGAACCGACACCAGAACCCGAGCCTACGCCAATTCCGGAACCGGCACCGGAGGAACAAGATCCAGAGGGAGAACCAAGTCAACCGACAAAACCAGAAACGAACCCGAGCCAGCCAACGCCTGAGATCAAGGAAGTGCCCAATGTACCTGAATTGACAATCACAACACCTCAGACTGGTGGCACGTCAAAATTTGAAGTCACCCCAGTCAAAGAAACATGGGACTTTATTATGGAGATTGGTGAGGATGCCCGTAAAGTCGGCTTAGAAGAAGATCTTTACGCATCTGTGATGATTGCCCAAGCAATCTTAGAATCCGGTAGTGGGCAAAGTCAGTTGAGTCAGGAGCCGTTCTATAATCTTTTTGGGATCAAAGGACTATATGAAGGAAATGGGGTTTCTTTCCCAACACAAGAAGACGATGGAAACGGCAATTTGTACACCATCCGTTCGACCTTCCGTCAGTATGACAGCATCGAATCTTCTTTAAAAGATTATGCGAAATTGTTGAAAGAAGGATTGGCTCACAATCCGAATTTTTATAAAGGCGCTTGGAAGTCAGAAACCGAAACCTATGAAGATGCCACGGAATATTTGACGGGACGGTATGCATCAGATACGCAATACAATGAAAAATTGAACGCTTTGATCGAAGCTTATGCGTTGACGAGTTATGACAAAGAGAAAGCAGAGTTGCCAACGGGTAATGAAAAAATGATTTATCCGGTTAGTGATCCGGTCATCTCATCAATGTTTGGTCCACGGGGTAGCGGGTTCCATCGTGGGGTCGACTTTGCAGCACCTCAAGGAACCCCGATCATGGCTAGTCTTTCAGGAACGGTGATTCGCTCAGAATATCATGCTTCCTGGGGGAATTATGTAGCGATCGAACATCAAAATGGCTTGACGACACTGTATGCTCACAATCACCGCAATTTAGTAGAGGTTGGGCAGACGGTGGAACAAGGCGAAGTGATTGCTTCCATGGGAAGTACGGGGAACAGTACAGGTCCTCACTTGCATTTTGAAGTTAGTCTTTCACCTAGTTTAGCCCGGCATCAACTGATTGATCCATTAGATGCCTTGTCAAAATAACAAAGAAAAAAGGAGAGCGGTGTAGCTGCTTTCTTTTTTTTTGTCAAGAAAAATGAATCATTTCAAGAAAATTATGCTTTGAGATTTTTTTAGCGCATTCATTTTATTTCGCATGATAAATTTATTCCGAAAACAAGTGTTTTTCTTTGTAAAAAAAACAAAAAGAATTTATGCTAGAAAGGTAGGGAAAAAAATTCCCAAGAGGAATGTCCACTTTAGACAAGGTCGTATGTGCGACTTTGCGATGTCTCTAGTATCCTTTCTTATTTAACCAAGGAGTGTGAAAAATGACTGACGATCAGCAAACAACGAATGTGTCTAATGAAGCAGCGCAAGCAAGTCCACTGTCCTTTGAAGAGAAAGTCATTGAAACAATTGTTGGTGTCGCTTTGCAGTCAATTGATGGCTTGATTAGTGTAAATGGCAGATTTCTTTCAGATATGACCGAAAACCTTGAAGAACAGCCGCAAGTCGCGTCTGGTATTGATGTGGAAGTTGGCAAAGAAGAGGTTGCAGTTGATTTGGAAGTAATCGTGGCTTACGGCAAAGATATCCCCAAACTCTTTGCGCAAGTCCAAGAAGTGGTCTTAGAAGAAATTAGCCGCTTGACTTCTTTGAAAGTCAAAGAGATCAATATTCGAATCGCCGATATCGTCAAACAGGAAACGATCGATCAAATCGAAGGTTGAGCACCAGACAAAAAATCGAAGTACATCAAAGAGAAAGGAAGAATGAACAAATGATATCACTATATACAACACCCAGCTGTACGTCATGTCGTAAAGCCCGTGCATGGTTGACCGAAAATGAACTACCATTTAAAGAGAGAAACATTTTTAGCGATCCATTAAATAGTGATGAACTAATGGAGATTCTTTCTTTAACGAAAAATGGAACGGAAGACATTATATCTACTCGTTCGAAAGTGTACCAAAAGTTAGACATTGATTTAGAAGAGTTGAAGCTAGAAGAGCTGCTTTCATTGATCGAAAAATACCCGAACTTATTGAAACGACCAATTATCTTAGATGAGAACAAGCTCCAAGTGGGGTACAATGAAGAAGATATTCGTAAATTCGTGCCACGAAACTTACGAAAGATCATTTTCAAACGACGCCAAACAGAGCTGCTCATGTTTAATTATCGCCAAAAGCAAGAAGAAGGCGAATCTGTTGCGAACTTTATCTAATAAAATAATAGGAACAAAACCGGCAAATGAATACAGCGATGTATCATTGTCGGTTTTTTTAGTATTTTTTTCAAGGGTCTTCTTAAGAGGATCCGTAAATCCGTTGATTCCACAAAAAAACACGATTCCAAAAAGGAATCGTGTCGGTTGAAATCTTAAAGTTTTTGGTTGTAGAATTCAACGACTAGTGCTTCGTCAACTTCTGCAGACAATTCATCACGCTCAGGTAAACGAGTTAATGAACCTTCTAATTTTTCGCTATCAAAGCTTACAAATGACGCGCGGCCAGCTGTTGCTTCAACTGCTTCTTTGATTGTTGAGATGTTTTGTGATTTTTCACGAACGCTGATGACTTGTCCAACTTCAACGTGGTATGAAGGGATATCAACGCGTTTGCCATCAACTAAAACGTGACCGTGGTTTACTAATTGACGTGCTTGACGACGAGTAGTTGCTAAACCTAGACGGTAAACAACGTTATCTAAGCGTTGTTCTAACAAGATCATGAAGTTAACACCGTGTTTACCTTCTTTGATTTTGCTTGCTTTGATAAACAATGTACGGAATTGACGTTCGTTCATACCATACATATGACGCAATTTTTGTTTCTCAGTTAATTGCATGCCGTATTCTGATTTTTTGCCACGGCTGTTTGGTCCGTGTTGACCTGGAGCGTAAGGGCGACGTGCCAATTCTTTTCCAGTTTCTGATAAAGAAATTCCTAAACGACGAGAAATTTTCCATGATGGTCCTGTATAACGAGACATAATTTAGTTCCTCCAATAAAATAGTTTGGAGTAAAATAATCCGTTGAAAAACTCACATTCGTGCAGTTCGTTCTTCAATCTTCACCTTTGCAGCCGCGGTTACGCAATTGCACCCGAGGGGCAACGAACTGGTGACGAGCTGTTATTTTCCTGCTGCATTATTTTACACAAGGAATAGTATACGACAAACTAGGGGCAAAAGTCAAGATGGAGCTGACTTTGGATTTGATGAAAACAAATCTTGAAATTTTTCATTAATTACTTATATTTTCAAATATCTCTTTACAAAACAGCTTTTCGTCATTAGAATATGAAAGTATTGTGCAAATGATAACGAAGTGAAATTATTCATAAAAGGAGTAGAAAAAATGAATCCAGTATCCCCATTATTTGAGAAGATCGATTCTTCCATAGAAAAGAAAATCGATTTGATCAAGAGTAGTTATTTGCGTTACGCTGTACGTGCGATGATGGCTTGTTTATTCTTGACCCTCGGAACAGCTATTGCTTTTGCGATCGCTATGAAAGGTGAATCAATGGTTCACGGGTTAGGAAAAATTTTGTATGCATTTATGTTTAGTTGGTCTTTAGTCATGATTCTTTATATGAACGCAGAATTAGGAACATCGAATATGTTGTATATGACTGTTGGGGTTTACCGGAAACGTCTAAGTATTCCTTTGGCATTGAAAATTTTGTTTACGTGCGTCTTATTCAACTTGATCGGCGGGGTGATCTTTGGCTCGATCGTTGCGCTGACAGGTCCGTTCCAAGGACTGACCGCAGATAACTTTATGCTGACCTCGATCACTGCGAAATTAGAAAAATCCACTATCCAAATTTTAGTAGAAGCGATGTTTGCCAATATCGTGGTAAACACAGCCGTGTTAGTAAGTATGCGGATGAAAGATGACGCCGGAAAAATAGCGGCCATCATTTTCATCATCTTTATCTTTGCTTTCTTAGGCTTTGAACACGTTATTGCTAACTTCCCAGCATTTACTTTAGCTTTCTGGGCTTCAGGCGGACACTTGGCAGGTATGACTGTCGGCAGTGTGATCCATAATTTAGTCTTTGCCTTTATCGGCAACTATATCGGCGGTGGCTTGGTCATGGGGCTGGGTTACGCATGGTTGAACAACTCAAAATCGACCTATGTCGACTAATCATAATCAAGGAAAAGAAGCAGCGATGCTTCTTTTTTTTACGAAAAAGTGGATTGACAGCTCTTCGACCTTCTGCTATCCTTGTTAAAAATCAAACAGAAAACACGTTGATAAAGAAAGTAAGATTTTGCGGAATTCCTGACAGAGAGCCCTGACAGCTGAAAAGGGGCGGAAGAAAACGAATCTGAAAATGGCTTTTGAGTGGGTACTTCGAGAAAAATTTTTTTAGAGGTGCACGGCGATCTCCGTTATCATGGATCCCAATATCACGCAGTAGCGTCGCATTGGAGCAGAGGTGTTTGCTGTAAGGCAGATACAAACAAAGGTGGTACCATGTAAGTTATTACATCCTTAGGAGAATACTCTCTTAAGGATTTTTTTTTACCCAAAAAAAGGAGGAATTCAGATGTGTCAATCAATCAATCACCATGAAATCGTTGGAAGTTTTCTGCGGCCAGAACCCCTCAAGAAAGCCAGAGAGGCCTATACCGCAGGTGTTATTTCTGGAAAAGAGTTGAAAGAAGTGGAAGATCAAGCAATCAAGGAGTTGATTGCTAAGCAAAAAGCAGCCGGCCTGAAGGTGGTAAGCGATGGCGAGTTTCGGAGAAGTTATTGGCACCTTGACTTCTTCTGGGGGCTTGCTGGGGTCGAGCATACGCTCATGGAGCAAGGATACTTGTTCCAGGGAGAAGAGACTCGAGCAGATTCAGCGCGACTTGTTGGCAAGGTTGCCTTTGATCCTTCGCATCCTGTATTTGATGAGTATCGGTTTGCGGCCAAAGTTGCCGAGGGAGTACCGGTGCGTCAAAGCATACCGGCGCCTGCACAGTTTTATGCAGAATTGGTTCGTGATACAAATGAAGCTTATGTAGACCGCTTTTATCCAGATCGAGAAGTATTATTTGAGGATATTGGTCGTGCCTATCGAGAAACGATCCTTGCCTTGTATACACTTGGTTGCCGACAGATCAAACTGGATGATTGTACGTGGGGAATGCTAGTTGATCAGAATTTCTGGCAAACGATGACCAATGGTTCATTCGATCCAACCGCATTACAAGAAATATACGTGGAGTTGAATAATCGTGC
Organism: Enterococcus sp. DIV0008; assembly: GCF_050542615.1. Lineage (NCBI taxonomy): Bacteria > Bacillati > Bacillota > Bacilli > Lactobacillales > Enterococcaceae > Enterococcus > Enterococcus sp. DIV0008. The sequence goes on from NZ_CP172937.1 coordinate 366,394, forward strand.
GTTAGTAGATCTACCAGAGGATCTTCATGTGACGACCCACATTTGTCGTGGCAATTATCACTCGACGTGGGCTACTTCCGGGGGATATGAACCAGTAGCGGCTACTTTGTTTGGTCGTGAGACTGTGGAGGCCTTTTTCTTAGAGTTTGACGACGAGCGCTCCGGTGGCTTTGAACCATTGCGTTACGTGCCGGCTGACAAAAAGGTTGTTTTAGGATTAGTGACGAGCAAAGACGGCCAATTAGAAGACAAAGCTTCCCTAATTGCTCGTATCAATGAAGCCAGTGCCTATATCCCCCTTGATCGTCTCAGCCTGAGCCCGCAATGTGGTTTTGCTTCAACAGAAGAAGGCAATATTTTATCAGAAGAAGAGCAATGGAAAAAAATAAACTTGATTACGGAAGTTGCCCAAGAAGTTTGGGGGCTTCAGGGAGTACCCGCTGTTTAAAAAATGAGAAAGTAGGAGAACAACTATGGCAGAAGTAGAAAGCTTTACACTGGATCACAACAAAGTGATTGCACCATATGTTCGTGTGATCACGACAGAAACTGGAGGAAAGGGAGATACCATCACCAACTACGATTTGCGCTTTGCTCAACCCAACAAAGCAGAGATCCCTACTGGAGCGATCCATACATTGGAGCACCTGTTAGCAGCACTGTTGCGGGATCGGTTAGAAGGAATCATTGATATTTCTCCTTTTGGTTGCCGTACCGGCTTTCATTTGCTTGTTTGGGAACGCTATGAGCCAGCTGAAGTTGCACGGGCATTAAAAGATACATTGACCCAAATCGTAACGGAGATCGAGTGGGAAGACGTTCAAGGAACAGATGCGAAAAGCTGTGGAAACTATCGAGATCATTCATTATTTTCTGCAAAAGAATGGGCAAAATCAGTACTCGAACAAGGAATCAGTGAAGATGCTTTTGAACGGAAAGTTGTTTAGGTGACGATATGGTATTTCCCCAATTAAAGCAGAAAATCGTTCTTGTCATTGGTGGTGCTCAAGGGATTGGTGCAGCGGTTCGGCGTACATTTTTGACGGAATCAGCGGTCGTTATCGATGCGGATCGTCAATACAAAGATACGTTCAGTCAAACATCGGCTAATGCTTACCAATGTTTTCTCGATATTTGTGAAGAAGCATCCGTTTTGAGACTGCGCGATGAATTAGTTAAACGGCAACTGGTTCCTGACGTTTTGATTCATGTCGCGGGAATTTCGATCATGGATGATTTTTTAGCAAGTCAAACGGAAGACTTCGATCGGGTATTTGCTGTCAACACGCGAGGTGCCTACCTCGTTTTGCGAACATTTACTGCTGAGATGAAACAGGTCAAAAAAGCTGGCCGGGTAGTCGTTATTGCTTCACAAGCAGGGAAAAATCCTTATCGCGGGATGACAGCCTATGTAGCCTCTAAACATGCGGTCATTGGGTTGACGAAGAATTTGGCGTTAGAAGTAGCTGCTGACGGTATTCAGGTCAATGCTGTTTGCCCCGGGATCATTGAAACGGAAATGAAACAGCGTGAACGAGTTGACGGTGCTAAGCTTAGGGGGCTCACAGTAGCAGAAATTGAAGCAGAAGATGCTTCACAAGTGCCCTTAAGACGTACAGGGACACCACAAGATGTTGCGAATGTGGTTTTATTCCTAGCTAGTCCCTTAGCTAGTTATCTGACAGGGCAGGCGATCAACGTTACTGGTGGAATGACGATGCATGGATGAAAAAAGGATCAAAGTAGAAAGGGTGGTTGTGTAATGAAAAAAGCGATTTGGCTAACTTTAGTGAGTGCAGGTCTTTTATTGGTTGGTTGTGGGCAACAAGTAGAAACAAGAACAGAGGATCAAAAGGAGCAAGGGGAGACAGAAAAAGTTGTGATTGGTTCGGTGGGCAGCGATGCTCAGATATGGAAATTTATCGCTGATCTGGATGCCACTAGTGAAGCCGGTTTGACGATCGAAGTCAAGGAGATTGATAGTGGTCCCCAACTTAACACTGCTACAGTTGATGGTGAAGTAGATGTCAATGCCTTCCAGTCATTAGGGTATTTACTGAGTTTCAATCAAGACAGTGAGACGGCTTTGGTGCCGATTGCTACGACGTACATGGAACCGATGGGTATCTATTCTGACAAATATGAGGCGTTATCCGAAGTTCCCGAAGAAGCTACTGTGGCAATAGCTGACAATCCCGCTAATACCGCACGAGGGCTTCGTTTGTTGGAGACGGCAGGATTGATTACGCTATCTGCTGATTTTGATAATGGCACAGGGACACCCTCAGACGTTAGTGACAATCCTAGAAATCTCTCGTTTCGCTTGATCGATGACACAACCGGACCGCGTATTTTACAAGACGTTGATTTAGCATTGATCAGCAACACTGTTGCGTTTGAAGGAGGATTGAATGTGCTGACAGACTCCCTTTATAAAGAAGAGATCGACCAAAATACGATAACGAGCATCAATGTCTTAGTCACGACAAAAGACAGACAAGCAGAGCCAGCGCTCCAAAAATTGGCTGCATTATACCACAGTCAGGCGGTTAAAGAATATATTGAAGAGAACTTTGGTGGAACGAAAGTAGATGTACAAGAGGAGATTGAACCCTTATGGCAAGAACTCCAATAACGATCGCAATTGTGGCGGCAATGTCGGAGGAGCTGGCACCCTTTCATCAAATATATCCTGGAAAGCTGTTACGAAAACAAGGAAAATGTTGCATCACTGAGAGTCAGTGGTTCTACGAGGCGATGACAGGATCACTGGTTTTAATAGAAACAGGCATTGGAAAAGCCAATGCCGCATTTGCGACTGGCCTGCTCTGTGAAGGGGCTCGTCCGGATGTCATCATCAACACGGGGTCAGCAGGTGGGCTGAATCCTAAGTGTGCTGTAGGAGATGTTGTTTTTGCCCAACAACTGCTATACAGTGACGTGGATGCAACGGGTTTTTCCTATGATTTCGGACAAGTACCGCAAATGCCTGCTGTGTATCCTTTACCGTCAGACTGGCAAAAGAAAATCACAAGGTACTTCGACACTCCGCAATCAACTGCAACCTATAAGCGCCACCAAGGAATGATTTTGACGGCGGATTCCTTTATGAGTAGCCCTGCCTTTATTGAGCAAGTAAAAACGCGTTTTCCTGAGGCACTGGCTTCGGATATGGAGAGTACAGCGATTGCACAAATAGCAAAATTTTATCGGGTACCTGTAGTGAATATTCGTGGGATCTCCGATCTTGCGGGGGCAGAGGCACCGCAAGTTTTTGAGCAGCAGCTAGCTACTGCTGCGAGACATGCCTTCATAGAAGTTCAGCAGTTTCTGAAATTTCTCTTGAAAGAAGCTATCATCCCTTAACGGAGCGTTGAAATCAGCGCCTATTTGTGTTAAGAATAAGTATGTACGGTTTTTCTTGCTGTTTTTTGTAAAAATGACCGCAACCAAGACCAAAATCTTAGTTACTTCTTAATAGAAAGCGAGCCTTAACCTTTTATGAATCGGAAATTCTTTGCCTTTGATATTGATGGAACCTTGCTTGACTCGAACAAACAGCCACTAGACAGTACGCTAAAAGCCCTTGATCTTCTGCGAGATGCTGGCCATTTCGTGACCGTTGCCACTGGGCGCAGTCGTTTCCACGCCCAAGATATTATTCGTTCGTTGTCCTTTGATAATTACATTTTATGTAATGGGGCAGCTGCTTTTCTTTCGCATCAGCAGGTGTATAAAAACTTACTCGATGAAACGCAATTGGCTGCTTTCGTGGCAGAAGCCCAAGAGCTTGGGATCGACACGGCATTTGTCGGGATGGATACAGCGAAACGAGCGTCTTCGTTGGATATTGCTAAAATGGAAGCAGCGATGCATTCTTTTGGTGCCCAACTTCCTGAGTTGGACATGGATTTTCCCGAAGAAAAAGAAGTTTATCAAGCATTGGCTTTTTACGGAAAAGAGTATGAGCATTTCTTTGACGAGAAATATAGCAAACTGCGCTTTGTGCGTTGGCATGAAAACAGTGTGGATGTCGTTCCAAAAGAAGGCTCCAAAGCAGCAACGATCCTGTGCGTCGCGGAACAATTAGGGATAGCGCAAGAAGATGTGATCTGTTTTGGTGATGGCCAAAACGATCGTGAAATGCTGACCGCCGCAGGTGTCGGTGTGGCCATGGGCAATGCGGTCTCTGAGATCCAACAAGTCGCAGATATGGTGACCGCTAGCAATGATGAAGATGGCATCTGGTTAGCCTTAAAAGAATTACAACTGATTTAAAAGGAATCCTTTAGACATAGCACAGCCGGTTTGCGGCATCTGTGCTATGTTTTTTTGTTTTTTCTCGGTCGCAAAGAAAATAAATTGGTACAATAGAAAAAAGGGGGAATGCAGCAAATGAAAATCGCATTGATTGCTCATGATCGAAAAAAGGATGTAATGGTAAAGTTAGTGACTGCCTATCGAGAAATTTTGGTGCAGCACGAACTTTTTGCAACAGGAACTACGGGAAAGAGAATTGAAGAAGCAACCCAGTTGCCTGTCCACCGCTACAAATCAGGACCGCTGGGAGGAGATCAGCAAATTGGCGCCATGATTTCGCAAGATGATTTGGACATGGTGATCTTTTTGCGCGATCCTTTAGCCGCACAACCCCATGAACCAGATGTAACGGCATTGATTCGCTTGTCGGATGTATACGAGATTCCTTTAGCCACCAATATGGGAACGGCAGAAATCTTGCTGCGCGGGTTAGCAGCTGGCTTTGCTGATTTTCGACAAGTGATCCACGAAACGGACAATCGTCCCCTGTCGTTATAGGGAGAACAAAATAATTGAAGAGGAAGGACGTGCAGAATTGAAAGCAATCTTAAAGGATTTTTTGACCTATGCAAAAATGAATACTCGCTCGGACGCGACGAGTCAGAGCATCCCAACGACGCCGGGACAAGTTGAGTTGGCTCTTTTATTGAAAGATCAGTTGATCGAGATGGGGGTAGCGGATGTTGCTTACTACGAAAAGAATAGTTTTGTGATCGGACGTCTACCTGGTAATCCTGAAAAAACGGCGATTGGCTTTATTGCCCATGTAGATACGGCAGATTTCGAAGCTGAAAATATTCAGCCACAGATCCATGAAAATTACGATGGCAAGGATGTTTGTTTAAATAAAGAAAAAGCCATTTATATGACAACTGCTGAATTTCCGAACCTCAAAGACTATATCGGCGAAACGTTGATCACAACGGATGGAACGACCCTGCTGGGGGCAGATGATAAAGCTGGTATCGCAGAGATCATTGACGCGCTGCGCATCTTACAAACGATGGATGCGCATAAACGTGGCGATGTCTGGGTTGCTTTTGGTCCTGATGAAGAGATCGGGACTGGTGCTGATCGCTTTGATGCGGCGGATTTTCCAGTGGCATTTGCTTACACGATGGACAGTGGTCGTGTGGGGCATATGGAATATGAAACCTTTAATGCTGCTCGTATTGATATAACAATCGATGGTACGAGTGTGCATCCTGGGACTGCCTATGGTCGTTTGGTCAACGCTTTGAAAATCGCGCATCAAATCGACGATGCATTACCAGCAGAGGAAGTTCCTGAACGCACTCGTGGGTATGAAGGTTTTTACCTACTGCACAATTTGACGGGACATATTGGTCGAGCAGAAGTTTCTTATATCATTCGTGATCATGACCATGCGCTTTTTGAACAGCGAAAAGCCAACATCGTGGGGATCATTGACGAATTGAACACAGTTTATGGGCAAGAACGTATCACCTATACGCTGTATGATCAATATTACAACATGGGGGATTTGATCAAGAAAGATCCCCGCAGTATCGAAGCTGCCCGAGCAGGGATGCAAGCGATTGGTGTGACGCCAATCGAAGCGCCGTTTCGTGGCGGGACCGATGGCTCGAAAATCACCTATAAAGGCATTCCAACACCGAACTTATTTGTCGGTGGTGAAAACTTCCATGGCCAGTATGAATTTATTACCGTGGAAGCGATGGAAAAAGCCCGTGATTTGATCGTGGCGATCGTGGAACATGTAGGACAAGAGGACACCACTGTTTCCTAAGAGAATCGAGCGACACGCTAGACCCATGCGAAAGAGTCTAGCGTGTTTTTTTGTTTTGTTGCAGGGAAGAACCGCAAGTGAAAGAACCTTTTTTTTCTGGACCAAAACCCTTATAATAGAAAAGAAGCTAAAAGAGAAGAGGAAAAATGTGTGCGGGTATTATTCATTGGAGATGTAGTTGGTTCATTAGGAAGAGAAACGATCACGGAGTACCTTCCAAAATTAAAAAAGGTGTATCGACCACAGGTGACGATCGCAAACGGCGAGAATGCGGCGGCGGGTCGTGGGATCACTGGAAAAATCTATAAGAAATTTTTGCAAGATGGTGTCGATGTCGTGACATTAGGCAATCATACATGGGACAACCGTGATATTTTTGAATTTATTGGCGATGCGAAGAAAATGATTCGTCCAGCCAATTTTCCAGAAGGAACACCGGGCGTCGGCATGGTATTTGTGAAAGTCAACACCATTGAATTGGCGGTGATCAACATGCAAGCTCGCTCGTTCATGGTCGACCTTGATGATCCGTTTCGCAAAATGGATGAACTGGTTGCGATTGCCCGCAAACGTACACCGTTTATCTTTGTGGATTTTCATGGGGAAACCACCAGCGAAAAACAAGCGATGGGCTGGTATTTGGATGGCCGTGTTTCGGCAGTCGTCGGCACGCATACCCATGTCCAGACCAATGATGCGCGGATTTTGCCCCAAGGAACGGCTTATTTGTCAGATGTCGGTATGACTGGTCCTTATGATGGAATCTTGGGAATGAAACGCGAACCAGTCATTGAGAAATTTTTGACGGCGTTGCCGCAACGGTTTGAAGTGATTGAAAAAGGCCGCAGTATTTTGTCGGCTTGCTTGCTTGAGATTGATGAAGCCACTGGTAAAGCAAAATCGATCCGTCCGATCCAAATCAGTGAAGATCGCCCGTTTACAGAATAGGAGAAGCATGGAAGAGCAATTAGTCAAAGAACCACACGTTGTCCAAGAGCTGGCTGCTTTGCAAAAGCTCTTGTCTGATCATCCGATCGTTCAAGAATTTCAAGAAATCCAAGCACGAGCCTTGCAAAACCAAGGGCTATTGGAGCTGGAAGAAGCGCTGAAGCAAGCGCAAAAAGAGATCGTTCAATTTGAGCATTATGAGAAACCCGAAGCAAAAAAAGCTGCCGAGCAGCGTTATGCGTCATTGACAAACGAATACGAGCAGCATCCTTTAGTGGTTGCTTATCGTCAAGCGTTACTGCAAGCAGATGAATTGCTGCAATATGTCACGACGGAGATCCAAAAGAAAATGAATAAAGCCATCGAGGAGGATGAAACCAATGCCTCAAAAAACTAAAAATACCCCGATGATGGAACAGTATTTAAGCATCAAGGCTCAGTACCAAGATGCTTTTTTATTCTATCGTTTAGGGGATTTCTATGAATTATTTAATGAGGATGCTGTCAAGGCAGCACAAATTTTAGAACTGACGTTAACCAGCCGCAACAAAAATGCGGAGGAACCGATCCCTATGTGTGGGGTGCCTTACCACGCTGCCAGCAATTACATCGATACCTTGATCGAGCAAGGCTACAAAGTAGCGATTTGTGAGCAAGTGGAAGATCCAAAAACCACCAAAGGAATGGTCAAACGCGAAGTCGTTCAACTGATCACGCCGGGAACGGTGATGGACAGTAAAGGCCTATCCGCCAAAGAAAATAACTTTTTGACAGCTGTTTTGCAGCAAGGGGAGCGTTTTGGCTTTGCCTATGTCGATCTAAGTACCGGTGAATTAAAAGCAACGCAATTGGAAGATGAAGAAGCTGTCGTCAATGAGGCAGCCGCTCTGCAAACGAAAGAAGTCGTTTTGTGCAGCGAGATCCCTGAATCATTGCAAACAACACTGACCAATCGCTTGAATGTCGTGTTTTCTAAGCAAGAAACGTTGGAAGAAAATGCCGAATTTCAATTTTTAACAGAACCTCTCTCCCAAGAGTTAGAAAAAGTAGTCACAGGGAAGTTGCTAAGTTATTTGGCGATCACCCAAAAACGCAGTTTAGCGCATATTCAACAAGCCGTGGAATATCAGCCGGATCATGCCTTGAAAATGGATCATTATTCCAAATTCAACTTAGAATTGACGCAGTCGATTCGAACCGGCAAAAAACAAGGGACTCTTTTGTGGTTGTTGGACGAGACAAAGACCGCAATGGGTGGCCGTTTGTTAAAGCAATGGTTAGACCGTCCCTTGATCCAGCCAAAGAAAATCACTGCCCGCCAAGAAATGGTCCAATCGTTACTGGACAGTTTCTTTGAGCGAGCAGATCTGCAAGAAGCGTTGACGAAAGTCTATGACATGGAACGCTTAGTCGGACGGGTCGCCTTCGGAAATGTCAATGGCCGCGATTTGCTGCAGTTGAAATCTTCTTTGGAGCAAGTGCCTTTGATCGCGCAATTGCTGCAAGGCATCAACCGTGGCGAGTGGAATGACTTGCTGCTGGAATTAACGCCCCTAGATGATTTGGTTGCACTGATCGAAGCGGCGATCGATGAAGATGCCCCGTTGCAGATCACAGAAGGCAACATCATCAAAGATGGGTTCCATCAACAATTAGATGAATACCGTACAGCGATGCGTAACGGCAAGCAATGGCTGGCGGAATTAGAAGCCAACGAACGCCAAGCGACGGGGGTCAAAAACTTGAAAGTTGGGTTCAACCGCGTCTTTGGCTATTACATTGAGATCACGAAAGCCAATCTAGTGAATTTAGATACCTCTCGCTACGAGCGCAAGCAAACGTTAGCCAATGCGGAACGGTTTATTTCACCCGAGTTGAAAAAAATGGAGACTTTGATTTTAGAAGCCGAAGAGAAATCGGTGGATTTGGAATACCGCCTGTTTCTTGACGTTCGTGAAGAAGTGAAAAAGAGTATCACCCGTCTACAAAAGTTAGCCAAAGCCGTCAGTGCGGTCGATGTCTTACAAAGTTTCGCCACGGTTTCGGAACGTTACCAATACGTGCGGCCGACAGTAGCGAAAAAACGAGCGGTATCGATCATCGACGGCCGTCATCCTGTAGTGGAAAAAGTCCTTGGTCACCAAGAGTACATTCCGAATAGTATCGTGATGGATGAAGAAACAGAGATCCTGTTGATCACAGGACCAAATATGTCTGGGAAAAGTACGTACATGCGGCAGTTTGCCTTGCTAGTCATTATGGCGCAGATCGGCTGCTTCGTACCGGCACAATCTGCAGAGATGCCGATTTTCGATCGGATCTTTACTCGCATCGGTGCCAGCGATGACCTGATCGCCGGTCAAAGTACGTTTATGGTGGAGATGATGGAAGCCAACCAAGCGCTGCGTCATGCAACGCCTAACAGCTTGATTTTGTTTGATGAGTTAGGGCGTGGGACTGCGACCTATGATGGGATGGCATTGGCACAAGCCATCATTGAATATATCCACAAAGAAGTTCATGCCAAAACACTTTTCTCCACCCATTATCATGAGCTGACGGTTTTAGATGAGGAATTGGCGCACTTGCGCAATGTCCATGTCGGTGCCGTTGAAAAAGAAGGCGAAGTTGTCTTCTTGCATAAGATGATGGAAGGGCCCGCAGATAAAAGCTATGGGATCCATGTAGCCAAAATCGCGGGACTGCCAAGTGCACTCTTACAGCGCGCAGCCACGATCCTAAAAGCGCTGGAAGAACATGAACCGACGGTACAGCCAAAACCAGTCGTCGAAGAAAGTCAGCAGTTGTCGTTGTTTAGCGAAGTATCTACGGAAGAAATCGGCGTTATCGATCAGTTGAAGAAATTGAATCTGTTGGAAATGACCCCGATGGATGCTCTGAATACATTGTACGAGCTGCAAAAACGAATTTAGAAAGAAGGTCAGCAGATGGGAAAGATCCAAGAGTTATCCGAACGTCTGGCGAACCAAATCGCGGCAGGAGAAGTCGTTGAGCGACCAGCTTCTGTCGTCAAAGAATTAGTTGAAAACGCCGTGGATGCCGGCAGTACCCAAATCGATATTTTTATTGAAGAAGCAGGCTTGCGTAAAATCCAAGTCATCGATAATGGCGAAGGAATTGCAGAAGAGGATGTCTTGACTGCCTTTAAACGCCACGCCACCAGTAAAATCCACAATCGAGCTGACTTGTTTCGAATACGTACCCTTGGGTTTCGTGGGGAAGCTTTGCCTAGTATCGCTTCGGTTTCGATCCTCTCAATTGAAACGGCAGTCAAAGGCGCCCAACAAGGCTCCTTTGTGCGCTTAAAAGGCGGCGCTGTTGAAGAGCATTTGCCTGCCAACTTGCGGCAAGGAACCAAGATCACTGTCGAAAACCTCTTTTACAATACACCGGCACGCTTGAAATATGTCAAGACGCTGCAAACGGAACTAGCAAATATCGGCGATATCGTCAATCGGATCGCCCTGAGCCATCCAGAAGTGGCTTTTCGTCTCGTTCATGAAGGCAATAAGATGTTGAGCACCACTGGAAGTGGGCAGTTAAAACAAACTATCGCCGGGATCTACGGGGTGGAAACCGCCAAAAAAATGATCGCGATCGATACTGAGGACCTCGACTTTAAAGTCACTGGCTTTGTGTCACTGCCAGAAGTCACCCGAGCTAGCCGCAACTATTTATCCACGATCATCAATGGTCGTTATATTCGCAACTTCGCTTTGAATAAAGCGATCGTTGCTGGTTACGGATCAAAATTGATGGTCGGTCGTTTTCCATTAGCTGTCCTTGAAATCAAAATGGATCCCTTATTAGTCGATGTCAATGTTCATCCGACTAAGCAAGAAGTTCGTTTGTCAAAAGAAGAAGAACTGACCAAACTAATCAGTAAAGCCATCAATGAGGCGCTGCGGGAAATCAATTTGATTCCTAACGCCGCTGACAATCTGCGGTTTAAGAAAAAAGTTGCCGATCAGCCAAAAGCCCAGCAGCTTGGCTTGGAACTGGAGTCAGCAGGAAATTCGACTTCTGGGTTGTCTTATAATCGCGAAACCGGGAAATTTGAGGTGCAGGGCAGTACTTATCAACAGACTGTGGATAACTCTGTGGAAAAGCCTGTGGAGGAAGGTGGAAAACTTCCAGAAATGCCACAGGAATCTAGCGAAAACTTGTTGGAAGAAACTGAGGAAACCTTTCGCAGTTTGGAAGAGACGTTGCCAAATAAGCCTGTCCGAAAACCATTTATGGAAGAACAGACGGAAACAAAAGCGCCGCTGCCAGAAGCGCCTGCCTTTCTTCCAGATGAGACGCCAGAGCTTACGGCGCAAGATCTGCAAAGTCAAGCGACTCTTCACCCGGAAATGCATGGGGATGACCGCAACTACCTGAAAACGGTCGAACGGTTGCTGGAAGAAGAACCAGCGAAGGAGCGTTTTCCCCAACTGGATTATTTTGGGCAGATGCATGGGACCTATTTGTTTGCCCAAAGCGAGGCAGGTCTATATATCGTCGACCAGCATGCGGCACAAGAACGAATCAAATATGAGTATTACCGCGAAAAAATCGGCGAAGTGACCAATGATCTGCAAGAATTGTTAGTGCCGATCGTTTTGGATTATCCCAACAGCGATGCACTGCAATTGCAGGAACAAAGTGACAAGCTGGCAGAAGTCGGGATCCATCTGGAATCTTTTGGGACCAATAGTTTCATCGTCCGGGCGCACCCGACGTGGTATCCTAGCGGTGAAGAAGAAGCCATCATCCGCGAAATGATCGATATGTTATTGACCACAGGAAGTGTCAGTGTCAAAAAGTTTCGTGAAGCAACAGCGATCATGATGAGCTGCAAACGATCCATCAAAGCCAATCACTATTTGAATGAAGCACAAGCGCGAATCTTGTTGCAAGACTTAGCGAAATGCGAGAATCCCTTCAACTGTCCCCATGGTCGCCCGGTGCTGATCCATTTCACCAACAGCGACATGGAGCGGATGTTCAAACGAATTCAAGATCCTCATCGAGCAAGGAGTGGCATGGAATGATTATTTTGGCTTCACAGTCGCCGCGGCGCAAAGAATTATTAGCGGAGTTAGTCCCGGAATTTGCGGTCATACCAGCGGATATCGACGAGTCAGTCCGACCGAACGAAGCGGCGATCCCTTATGTCCAACGGATGGCAGCAGAAAAAGCGGCGGCTATTACGCAAGCATATCCTGAAGATCTGGTGATCGCGAGCGATACGACGGTCGTGGTGGATGAAGAAATCTTAGGAAAGCCAGTAGACCGTAAAGATGCTCGGTCGATGTTGCGAAAAATGAGCGGACGGACCCATTGGGTGCATACCGCCGTCGTTTTGCAAAAAGGCAAACAGCAACGCCAAGCAGTGGTTTCGACGGAAGTTGTGTTTCGTCCTTTGACGGATCAAGAGATCGACAAGTATCTTGTCTTAGATGAGTACCAAGACAAAGCGGGCGCCTATGGGATCCAAGGGGCGGCCAAAGTATTTGTCTCATCGATAACCGGCGATTTTTATACGATCGTAGGGTTTCCTGTCGCTACGGTCTATCAGTTGTTGCAAGAGTTTACGGAGGAGGAATAAGGATGGATGTTTCTGGTAGTTGTCTTTGCGGCAAAGTCACGATCAACTTGACGGGAGTTGCGAAAGAAATCACGGTTTGTCATTGTAGTCTCTGCCAGAAATTTCACGGCGGACCAATGGTTGCTCTTGCGCCATGCGCTGAGGACCAGATGGCTCTTCAAGGAGCGAAGTGGCTGCGACGTTACGATTCTTCTGAGTGGGCACAGCGAGGATTTTGCAGTCAATGCGGCTCGAGTCTGTTCTTTTACCTCAAAGAAACACACACCTATTTTTTTGCGGCTGGGTTATTTGGCAACTTGCCAGAAGCTGTCTTAACCGAAGAAATCTATACAAAAGACCAACCGCAGTTTTACCATTTTGCGGAACCAACGACTCGTTGGGAAAAGCTGCAAAACCCTTAAATAATTTGAGCAAGTCATTTTACATTCGCTAAGAAAAAAGGCATGATAGAGCATACAGGATGAGTCTAGAGGAAAAGCAGGTGAAAAAATGACAGATAAAAAAGAATTAAAAGAAAAATTGTCGCCGATCGAATATGCGGTGACCCAAGAAAATGCAACCGAACGCCCCTTTACTGGCGAGTATGATGATTTTTATGAAAAAGGGATCTATGTTGATATCGTCAACGGAGAACCATTGTTTGCTTCTACTGATAAATATGACGCTGGTTGTGGCTGGCCGTCCTTTTCGAAGCCGATCAGTCGCCAAGATATTCAAGAAAAAGCCGATTTTTCTCACGGCATGCATCGAGTAGAAGTCCGCAGCAAAGAAGCTGACTCTCATTTAGGACATGTTTTTTCAGACGGTCCTCAGGACAAAGGCGGTTTGCGCTATTGTATCAACTCGGCAGCATTGAAGTTCATCCCTTTGGCAGAAATGGATGAAAAAGGCTATGGCGAATTCAAATCACTCGTTGAGTAAGTATTAGGAACTGTGTGCGAAAAAAAGACGCAGCAGCATGTCTCGTTTGAAAAAATGCGACTGAAACAACGGTTTTTCCTCCGTTTGTTTCCTGCTAAGCCTTTTCCTTCGTTCACAGTCCTTTTTTTGCCCTCTCGTCTGTGCTACAATAAAGGGAACGTATGTACAGAAAGGAAAGCACATGTACGAATATATCATAGGAAAAGTAACGGATATCTTTCCGGCGTATATCGTCGTTGAGACCCATGGCATCGGCTATCAGATCGCTTTTGGCAATCCGTATTCATTTAGCGGCAAGTTGAACCAAGAAGTAAAAATCTATCTGCACCAAGTGATTCGTGAAGATGCCCATAGTCTCTACGGCTTTGCCACGATCGAAGGCAAGCAGTTGTTTTTAAAATTGATCAGTGTCTCAGGTATTGGACCAAAGAGTGCGTTAGCAATCATGGCCAATGAAGACCATACGGGGTTGATCACGGCAGTCGAAAATGGGGACGTCAACTATTTGACTAAGTTCCCAGGTGTCGGTAAAAAGACGGCGCAGCAAATGATCCTAGACTTGAAAGGCAAAGTGGCTGAACTGGTGGGAGAAGAAGCGATCGTTCCTCTAAGCGTGGCAACGACTGCTTTAGATGAAGCGATGGAAGCCTTGAAAGCATTGGGGTATAGCGAAAAAGAAGTCAAGAAAGCCGAAAAACAATTAGCGGCGAATACGACAAAATCGACGGATGAGTACTTGCGGGAAGCTCTCCGATTGATGATGAAAAAGTAAGGAGCAAGTAGACGATGGATGAACGAATTGTTTCGCCAGAAAGTACTGAACAAGAAGAGATCATCGAAAAATCCTTGCGTCCGCAAACCCTTGCCCAATATATCGGACAAGACAAAGTCAAGCAGGAGCTTTCGATTTATATCCAAGCGGCGAAAAATCGAGAAGAAGCGTTGGATCATGTCCTCTTATATGGTCCGCCAGGCTTAGGGAAAACGACGATGGCAATGGTGATCGCCAACGAGATGCAGGTGCAAATCAAGACGACCAGCGGTCCTGCGATCGAAAAACCAGGGGATTTGATTGCGATCTTGAATGAGCTACAGCCAGGGGATGTTCTGTTTATCGATGAGATCCATCGCTTGCCTCGTGTCGCCGAAGAAATGCTTTATTCGGCAATGGAAGATTTTTATGTGGATATCATGGTGGGGCAAGGGACAACGGCTCACCCAGTTCATTTTCCGCTTCCGCCATTTACCTTAGTCGGCGCAACGACGCGGGCGGGGATGCTCTCGGCACCACTACGGGATCGCTTCGGGATCATTTCGCATATGCAATATTATGAAGACCATGATTTAAAAGAGATCGTGCAGCGGACTGCGTCCATCTTTGAAACGGATATCGTGGAAGAAGGGGCGATCGAAATCGCCCGTCGGTCCCGAGGCACCCCGCGGATCGCCAACCGGTTGCTTAAACGAGTTCGCGATTATGCGCAAGTGCAAGCAGATGGCTTGATCGATCGCACCGTTGCTGATCAGGCATTGGCGCTTTTGGCAGTCGATCATGCTGGCTTGGATTATATCGATCAGAAATTGATTCGGACGATGATCGAATTGTATCAAGGCGGCCCGGTGGGATTAAGTACGATCGCTGTCAATATCGGGGAAGAAACCGAAACAGTGGAAGATATGTACGAACCGTTTTTGATCCAAAAAGGATTTTTGAAACGGACCTCACGTGGGCGGATCGCAACACCGTTAGCGTATGACCATTTTGGCTATCCGCAAAGAAGCGAATAGAAGGAAGCGGCAATCAGCAATGATTGCTGCTTTTTTGTGCATTTGGTGAAACGTTTCTTTTTATTTTTTAATAATTTCTGAGGAGTAATCGATGTTGGGAAAATGTGATATTTGTGAAATTTGATTAATTAGAAGTTCTTAGGGAAATAATTTCATCTTAAAACATTGATATAAAAGCTTTTATATTTGTGAGGAACCCAACAAGATTTGTGAAAAAAGAAAAGCTGAAAAAAATAATTGGAAAGGCTTGCATTTTCGAATGGCAGCGGATATAATCTTTTTGTAGAAACGTTTCACCGAAGTGTGGAGATATACGTAGTGTTACGAGGATAGAAAGAAGGAGATTTTGTGTATGAGTAAACTGCAAAAGTTTTATAGTCAACGGCAGCTTCACTGGATGGTTTTTCCCGGCGTGGCATTTATGATCGTATTTAATTATATTCCGATCTACGGAATTATAATCGCTTTCAAAAACTATACGGTGATTGACACGATTTCATCAGCACCATGGGTCGGGTTAGAGAATTTCCGTATCATTATGAATGACAGTTTTTTCTGGGAAGCGGTTAGAAATACGTTAGCCATCAGCTTATTGAAATTAGGATTAGGTTTTGCGATCCCGATTGTGTTAGCCATTATGATTTTTGAAATGCAAGATGGCCGCTTGAAGAAATTTATTCAAACGGTTTCATACATTCCCCATTTTTTCTCATGGATCGTGCTAGGTGGGATGATGATTTCTTGGCTGTCAACGAACGGCTTTATCAACCAAGTGCTGATGTCTGTAGGATTGATGGACAAAGGGGTCAATCATCTATTGGATCCAAGCAAATATTGGTGGATCGCGGTCCTTTCTGATCTATGGAAAGAAGTCGGCTGGGGAACGATCCTTTACTTGGCAGGGATGTCGCGGATCGATCCAACGTTTTATGAAGCCGCACGAATCGATGGTGCCAGCAAGCTAAGACAGATTCGCTCGATCACATTGCCATTACTGACACCGATCATCTCCTTAAACTTGATTCTGAATGTGAGCGGTATCTTAGGGTCAAACCTAGATCAAACATTAGTTTTGATGAATTCACAGAACCAAAACCGTTCAGAAGTCATCAACTCCTTTGTTTATAAAATGGGGTTGACGCAAGGTGATTTCTCTTATGCAACTGCTGTCGGCTTGGGGATCGCGGTCATTTCCGTCATCTTATTGGTGATCACGGATCGAGTGACCCGCAAGTTGAACAACGGCAATTCAGTTATCTTATAGGAGGAAAAAACATGATCAAAAGAAAAGCAAAAGAAAACACATGGTTTTACTTCTTCAATACCGTGATCTTGATTTTATTCTCATTGATGATCATCGTACCGATTTGGAATATCTTGGTTTCCTCCGTGTCTTCTAGTTCTGGATTAGCGGGCAACGGCCTCGTGTTATGGCCCAAAGGCTTTACCTGGGAAAACTATCGGAAAGTTTTTTCCGACGCAAGTATCCCTCGTGCCTTCTTGATCTCAGTGTTAAAAACGGTTCTTGGGGCTGCGACCCATACCTTGTTTTGTGCGATCGTGGCTTACGGATTGAGTAAATCACGCTTGGTTGGCCGCAACATCTATACAACGATGGGGGTCATAACCATGTACTTCAGTGGTGGGATGATTCCAACGTACTTGCTGATTCGCTCGCTAGGATTACTGGATTCTTTCTGGGTCTACATTATTCCAGCTTTGTTCAGCTATTATGATGTCGTGATTTTAATGAACTTTTTCCGTGAGATTCCGCCTTCACTCGAAGAATCGGCGAAGATCGACGGTGCAAGTGAATTCCAAATCTTCTATAAAATCTTCTTACCATTAACGAAACCGGCCTTGGCAACCATCATCTTGTTCAACGGGGTTGGCCAATGGAATGATTTTATGACGACAAAACTGTATATCACAAAAGAGTATCTCTATCCGCTGCAAATGAAGATTTATGAAATCATCGTCCAATCCAACTTGAGTACGATGACTGAAAGCGGTAGTACTGACTTTATCGTCCAAGCAACGACCCGTGGGGTTCAGTTGGCTACGATCGTCATCACGACAGTGCCAATTTTAATTATATATCCATTGCTTCAAAAACACTTTATCGGCGGTATGATGGCCGGTGCAGTAAAAGAATAGAAAGAGGGATAGACATGAAAAAAGTAGTAGGCGGTTTATTGGCAGCATCAGCATTACTCAGCTTAGCAGCATGTGGCGGCAGCTCAGACAATGCCAGCAGTTCGGATTTTTCTATCAAAGATCGGTATGAGTTAGATGAAAAGACACCAGCATGGAAACTCGATACCAAAGAAGAACCAACCAAGATCACATGGTACATCAATTCAGACTGGACAGCTTTGCCATTTGGTGAAGATGTGACGACAGCCCAAATCAAAAAAGATTTGAACATTGATATTGAATTTATTTCAGGGGATGATTCGAAATTAAATGCCTTGATTTCAAGTGGTGATATGCCTGATATCGTGACGTTGATGGATAAAACCAGTCAAGCAGCCACAAAAGCTGATAGCTGGGCATACTCATTAAACGATTTAGCGGAACAATACGATCCGTATTTGATGAATGTCGTGACCGAAGATACCTTCAAATGGTTTGCTTTAGATGATGGCAAAACTTATGGCTATCCAAACTATTCCAACACTGCAGCGGACTACGAAAGCGGCAATATTCCCGTCAACGACAACTTTGTGATCCGTGAAGATGTCTATGAAGCATTAGGCAAACCAGATGTTTCGACTCCAGAAAACTATGTGAAAGTCATGAAAGAAATCAGCGAGAAATTCCCTGATTTGACACCGATGGGCTTCACAACGATCGGCGAAACAGCAGGACCATTCTTAGATAAATTGCAAGATTTCTTAGGTGTTCCATTAGAAGATGAAGATGGTGCTTTCTACGACCGTAACTTAGATGAAGAATATATCTCATGGTTGAAAACCTTCAATCAAGTGTATCGTGACGGCAACATCAGTGATGACAGCTTTACTGATGACGGCCCAACCTATGATGAAAAAGTAAAACAAGGGGACTATGCAACGATCTTAGTCGCAGGAACGAGTGGACAAGGTGGGAACTTCACTGAATTCATGAAAAACTCTGACACACGCTACATCGCAATCGATGGCCCTGCCAGCACGTCTGGTCGTGAAGCAACCTTGAACCAAACAGGAATCTCTGGCTGGTTGATCAACTACATCACAAAAGATGCAGCGGATCCAGCAAAAGTAACCCAACTCTTCACGTACTTGATCGATGAACCAGGACAAATTTTGACAAAATTCGGTGTTGAAGGCGTGACGTATGAATACAACGATGAAGGCAAAATCGATTACTTGCCAGAAATCAAAGAAATGGAACAAACCGACAACGAAGGCTACAACAAAAAATATGGTATCAGCCGTTTCAACTACTTTAACAATGACCGTGTCAATGCACTGAAAGTCAAAACCGAAAATGCGTTGACTCAAATGCAAGAATGGGGCGAAGGCAAATTGTATCCACACTTTGTGATCGAAAATACGGATCCAGATGCCGGAACTGCTGAAGCACGTTCAAACACAGCCATCAAAACCAAAATCAACAGCACGATCATCTCATTGATCCGTTCAAAAGATGAAGGAACATTTGACAGCACACTAACCGACTTTGAAAGCTTCTTAGATTCAAACAACTGGGATGCAATCAAAGACATTAAAACTGAAAAAATGGCCGAAAACCGCGAACGACTAAAATAACCCCCATAGGAGAGGAAAGGAAGCCAAAAAAAAGACCTTTCCTCTCCTTTGCTTTGAAACACAGGTTTTGCGCGCACTTTGCGCAAAATCTGATGTTTCAAAGTACTAGGCGACCGCAGGGAGCGTAGTGACCAACCAAAGAAACACAGGTTTTGCGCACACTTTGCGCAAAATCTGATGTTTCAAAGTACTAGGCGACCTTAGGGAGCGTAGTGACCGTACAAAGAATCACTGCGATTGGCTCACTGAGTGAGACCTGCAACCCAGAAAACTGTACGTTGAGAAACGACCCAAAATCACAAGAAGGTAAGAAACAGGTTTACGCAGCACCCGCAGCACAAATCAGCAAGTTTTGATTGGAGGATCATAATGAATCGACTATTTTCTTATGAAGGATGGTACTATCGGGTCTTTGCTTTTTTAGCAGATATGATCATTGTTAGTTTTCTCTTTATGATTCCAGCAATGACGCTGATTCTCGCAGGACCAGCATTGATCGCGCTGTATCAGACGATCGATCAATTGTACAAGGAACGGGATGTCCCGATTTGGCAGCGATACAAGCAAGCATTCTTAAGCAACCTCAAACGTGGGCTCTTCTTAGAAGGTCTTGTTATTGCGTATGTCGCAGTCTTTGCTGGGTTGATCTATTCCTTGATGATGATTACACCTTACTTTGGCGTTTTAGCCGTGATCCTCGTCAGCTTGGCTGCGCTGTATCTCGTCGTGTTCATTCTCTTGTACAGCTTGTTTGCCCAATCATTGCAAGAAACAGCGAAAGAAACGGCGTATGCGGTTCTTAGCAGTACGGCGAATGCGATCATTTTATTGGTGATCCCAATCATTGTTTTTGTATTGTGCAGCAAAGTGAACCTATTCTTATTTGTTTGTTTAGGGATCTCAGGCTCAGCCTTTATCCAAGTGTTGTTTTTCAATAAAGTATTAGCGAAGGGGGAAGAGACAAATGACTGAATCCACAGCGACTGATCGATCCTGTTTTTGGGCTTCGGTCCAACAAGAACTTGACGCCCTTCCGCTAGCCTTTGAAAGAACCAAACAAGCACCTTTGCTAAAAGGGATCGATTGTTTTACGATTTCTTTTCAAAGTCTTGGTAATGAAACGATCTATGGGCATCTGCTGCTGCCAGAACAAGCGGCAGATTGTCCAATCGTGATTGATTTTTTAGGCTATATGAATCATGTGCAAGAACCGTTCCAATTCGCTCATTGGTTATTGATCGGCTGCGGCTGTCTTGTCATCGACAATCGCGGACAAGGAGGACGCACGAAAGATCAAGTTCCTTATGAAACCACGCAGCATGAAGCACCTTTTGGACGCGGCATCTTGAAAAAAGAAGATTTTTATATGAAGCGATTGGTCGCAGATAGTCTGCGCACACTAGAAGTCCTTCAACAGATTCCGGAAATCGATCCGCAGCGCATTATTTTAAGAGGCGGCTCACAAGGAGGCGGCATCGCCTTATTAGTCAACGCATTAACGAACGTCCCGATTTTTGCGACGTTTGCCGATGTGCCAAGCCACTCCAATCTTGTCCATCGGATCGAACAAAAAACAGGAAGTTACCAGGTGATCCAAGAGTATATCGAACAATTTCCAGAAACGCGGGAAACGATCTATCAAGTCATGAGTTATTTTGATTTGAAGTATTTTGCTCATCAGATAACTGGTCCTGTTTATACATCGGTCGGCAGTGCTGATCCGATCTGCCCCATGGAAGATTTCTTCGTTTCCTATAAAAAGATTCCTGGACCGAAAGAATTGCGTATTTACTTAAATAAAGGGCATGGCGGCGGCGAAGCGAAACAAATCCGTCGTGAAATGCAGCAAATCACAAAATTACTCAAAGGAAATGAATGAAGATGAAAGTAGCAACCTACAATCTACGAGTCGATACCGACTATGACCAAGAATGGCAATGGCACTATCGATCGGAGGTGGTCTGCTCCTTGATCGATTACTACGACTGGGATGTTCTGGCGATCCAAGAAGCCCGACCTAGTCAATTTGCAGATTTAGCAAAGCTAGCGCAGTATGCTTCCGTCACGGCTGAACGTGACGGTGATGGCTTAGGCGAAGGCATCGGACTGTATTATCAAAAAGATACTTTCGAGTTATTAGCTTCAGGTTCGTTTTGGTTGTCATTGACACCGACTGAACCAAGTATTCATCCAGAAGCTGCGTATTCACGCTTATGTGTTTGGGCAGTCTTACAGGAAAAAAAGAATCCGCCGTTTCTTGTCATCACGACCCATTTAGATAATATTTCAGAAATGGCTCGTTTTGAAGGGATGAAAGTGATCTTTGAGCAGCTGGCAGATCAGATCGAACGCTACCCTGTATTACTAATGGGCGACTTGAATGCGGAGCCAACCGAGCGGGTGCATCGGTACTTAGAGCGGCATTTTCGAAATGCCAAAGAACACGGACAAAAGCCGCATCACGGACCCAAAGGCTCCTATCAAAATTTTATTTATACGTTACCATGGCAAGAATTAGAAGAAATTGATTATATCTATACGAAAGGCTTCACGGTGGTCAAAACCGCCTGTCTAACGGATTCTTGTGATCGTCGTTTTCCCTCCGATCATTTCCCTTTAGAAGCAGAAGTCCAATTTGAAGAAAGCAAAGGATGAATAAAAATGGAACAGCAGAAATTAACCGAACTACTTTCAGAAATGACCTTAGATGAAAAAATCGATCAGTTGCTGCAACTGGCAGCGGCTTTTTATTCAGATAAAGCAGAAGAGAAAACCGGCCCAATGGGCGACTTAGGACTGACACAAGAGAACATCAACAATGCAGGAACAACGCTAGGTGTTTCTGGTGCGAAAGAAGCGATCCGCGTCCAAAAAGAGTATATCGCCAATAACCGCTTGAATATCCCGACGATATTGATGGCGGATATCATTCACGGCTTTCGGACGATTTTCCCGATTCCATTAGGATTAGGCAGTTCATGGGATTTGGCAGCAGCGGAGAAGATGGCGGAAGTATCTGCCAAAGAAGCAGCTGTTTCTGGCTTGCATGTGACCTTTTCACCGATGGTGGACTTAGTAAGAGACCCACGATGGGGCCGTGTCATGGAATCGACAGGGGAAGATCCTTACTTGAACAGTCGCTTCGCTGAAGCCTTTGTCAAAGGCTATCAAGGGGATGATCTGCGAACGGATTTCAACCGCGTGGCTGCGTGCGTCAAACATTTTGCGGCTTACGGTGCGGCTATCGGCGGTCGCGACTACAACACGGTCAATATGTCAGAACGCCAACTGCGAGAAAGTTATTTGCCAGGCTATAAAGCAGCCCTTGATGCCGGTGCCAAACTGGTGATGACTTCCTTCAATACGGTAGACGGCATTCCAGCAACGGCCAATCGCTGGCTCTTCCGCGATGTTTTGCGAGAAGAATTCGGATTTGAAGGCGTTGTGATCTCTGACTGGGCTGCAATCAAAGAAGTGATCGCTCATGGCGCAGCGGAGGATGAAAAACATGCAGCTGAATTAGCCATTAAAGCTGGGGTCGATATCGAGATGATGACGACTTGTTACACCGATAACTTGAAAGAGCTGATCGCAGAAGGCACCGTTGAGGAAGCCTTAGTCGATGAAGCCGTGCTAAGAATCTTGACCTTAAAAAATGAACTAGGTCTATTTGAAAATCCATACCGCGGCGCTAATGAAGCCGCTGAAGCAGCCACTGTTTTGTCTCAAGAACACCGAGAGATCGCCAGCGATATCGCAAAGAAATCAATGGTATTGTTGAAAAATGAAGGTGTCTTGCCGTTGCAGAAAACCGAAAAAGTGGCGATCGTGGGCCCAGGTGCTCACTCCCGTGATCTATTAGGGGCTTGGTCTTGGCAAGGGAAACAAGAAGAAGTAGTGACCTTAGTGGAGGGTGCTCAAGCCTTGGGTGCGGATCTGTTGATTGGTCAAGAGCCCTTTGATTATTTTGCACCGTCTGAAGCGGCGATCCAAGAAGCGATCGAATTAGTGAAGGCAGCCGATAAAGTGGTCCTAGCACTAGGAGAGCAGGAATGGATGAGCGGCGAAGCTGCCAGCCGCAGCGACATTCGCTTGCCGCAAGCCCAATTGTCCTTGGTTGAAACCTTGAAAGAATACAACGAGCAATTGATCGTAACTCTTTATAACGGTCGTCCTCTTGATTTGCAAGGTGTGGATGCAGCCAAAGCGATCGTCGAGGCTTGGTTCCCTGGAACCGAAGGCGGAAACGCACTTGCTCAGATCCTGTGGGGAGAATACAATCCAAGCGGTCGCTTGAGTATGTCATTCCCAGAAACCGTTGGACAAGTTCCTGTGTATTACAACGTTGACAATACCGGTCGTCCTTATGAAAGTGCACCGGATGAAAAATATGTCTCAAAATATTTGGATGTCTCCAATTATGCCAAATATCCCTTTGGCTTCGGCTTGAGTTATAGCCCAGTTGCGTATTCTGCGGTGACGATGGATCAGCCGACCATGACCAAAGATCAAACGGTCACGGCTTCCATCACGGTTACGAACCAAGGAACAGCAGCGGTCTGGGAAACGGTCCAATGCTACATTCGCGATTTAGTCGGTGAAGTGGTTCGCCCAGTGAAAGAACTGAAAGGCTTTAAGAAAATTTGGCTAGAGGCTGGCGAATCAGCAACCGTTCAATTTGAGATCACGGAAGAACTGCTGCGCTATGTTCACAGCAACCAACAAGCAAGCAGTGATCCAGGGAAATTCCACATCATGATTGGTGGGAACAGCCGAGACACCCAACAAACAACCCTGCAATTAGTTAGGTAAGATAGGAAGGTTTCTATGACGAAAAAAATAGTGATGAATAATGCAAATACGACCGTGACGTTTTTACCAAACGGTGATTTATATGAGATCCAAAGTCACGGTGTGATGATCAATCAGTTGAACGGAAATGCGCTAGATGGCAGTTTGAATCAAATCTATCTACGACTGCGTGAAGCGGGGGAATTGTCCTTTATTCCCTTGATCGGTTCAAATGCCGACAGTGCCTTTGCCTACTCAGACAAACAGCTGACCTGGACCGGGACGTATCAGTCCATCAATTACCAAGTTGATTTCCAATTGGCACAAGATTGCTGGTTCTGGCGGGTTCAATTGAGTGGTTCTGGGGAAGCGGAACTGGTTTACGGACAAGATCTTGGTAATGCAGCCAAAGGGGCTGTTCAATCCAATGAAGCCTATGTTTCGCAATATATCGACCATCATGTTAGCCATGATAAGGATCGCATCGTGCTTTCTTCGCGTCAAAATCAACCACAAAATGGTCAATTTCCATTGGTGGAACAGGGCAGCTTCCAAGCCTTAAAAGGCTTCTCGACGGATGGCTATCAATTTTTCGGTCGCAGCTACAAAGAAACAAATCAACCAGCTGCACTTAGCCAAGAAACGTTAGCCAATGAAGTGTATCAATACGAATTTGCCTATACGGCACTACAAACGCAATGGTTGACGGTAAGTGAGACGCCTACGGAAATCGTTTTTTACGCAGCGGTCAAAGCCAATCAAGCGACGGCAGTCAATGAACCGCAGTTTGCACTTGAAACGTTGAAAGAAACGTATCAAGGCTTGTCCTTCGACTCGTTGCAGGCAACGGCGCAGCCACGAAAAAGCTTTGGTCGACCGCTCACAGGGCTGACATTTACCACAGAAGAAATCAATGAGCGATTTGCTCAGCAAGAAGCAGTGGAAATCGTTGACGAACAGCTGTATTCCTTTTTTACCCCTGACTATCACCATGTCGTGTTGAAGGAAAAGGAAGCACAGATGGAACGCTCCCATGGACATATTTTGATGAGCGGACAAGATCTGATCGTCGATCAACCCATTTTGAGCACGACCGTTTACATGACGGGGATGTTTAACTCCCAAATCGTATTAGGCAATACGAACCTGAACAAATTGTTGAGCAATAGCCGCAACTCATTGAATCTTTTCAAACGTTCCGGTCAGCGGATCTATTTGAAAGACGGCGATCAATGGCGGATTTTAACGATGCCATCAGCCTTTGAAATGGGCTTGAATTCGGCGACATGGTACTACAAAACAGCCGATGATGTCATTCAAGTAACGACCTTCACGAAAGCAAATGGACGCACGATTGCAACGACCATCACTAGTGAACAAGGTCGTGCCTACACCTGGGCCATCACTAATCAATTTGTGATGGGGATCGATGAAGCGGTACCGACTGCTATCATTTCGCAAGATCAACAATTGCTCACCATCAAAGGAACAGCGGATTCACCGATTGCGGAAACTTATCCAGAATTGACGTATTATCTCCATGCGGCTCAACCTTTTGAACTGACCGATGAAACGATTTTCAATGTGGCAGCCGACGATAGCACGACCGTATTGACCTTTGCAGAACAGGCGACGGTTTCCTTCGTGATCCAAGGCACACTGACTGGTGAACCCTTTGTTTCCGAAACGTTAGATCGCCAGCAAGAAGACACTGCCTATACGGCCTTTGTCGATGATTTGTTGAATCAGTTTGAATTGAAACATTCGCAGGCAGACGTCGCATCCTTCAATCACTTGGCACGTTGGTACACCCACAATATGCTTGTTCATTACTTGTCTCCTCATGGTCTTGAACAGTACGGTGGTGCTGCTTGGGGGACTCGAGACGTTTCCCAAGGACCGACTGAGTATTTCTTAGCACTTAATCGTCCTGAGATGGTGGCGTCCATCATCGAGCATTTGTTTGAAAATCAATTTGCAGATGACGGCAACTGGCCACAATGGTTTATGTTTGATCGCTATGAGAAACAAAAAGCCGATGAGAGCCACGGAGATGTGATCGTCTGGCCAATGAAAGTCGTTAGTGACTATCTCGAAAAAACTAAAGATTTCGCGATTTTGGAAAAAGAACTGCCTTATACGGATCGCGCAACCTTCTTGAAAACCAAGACCAAAGCTTCTTTGTTTGATCATTTGAAAAAAGAAGTGGCGTATATCGAAGCGAACTTCTTGGAAGGAACGTACCTGTCTTGTTATGGTGATGGCGATTGGGATGACACCTTGCAGCCAAATAACAGTAAGTTGAAGAAGCAAATGGCCAGCAGCTGGACCGTTGCCTTGACCTACGAAGTATTAAAAAAATTAGCCAGCCAGTTGCAGTCGGTTGACCCAGAGTATGCCAAACATTTAACAGAACTGTCTGCGGGCATCAAACACGACTTTGAAAAATACATGTTAGCTGATGGCACTTTGCCAGGATTTGTCTATATGGAAGATAGCGAGCACGTGGAACTGATGGTCCATCCGACTGACAAGAAAACCGGTATCCAATACCGCTTGCTGCCGATGCAGCAAAGCATGATCGGTGAGCTGTTATCTCCCGAACAAGCCGATCATCATGTGGCGATCATCAAGGAGCATTTGCAATTTCCAGATGGGGTGCGTTTGATGAATCGTCCAGCGACTTATGCGGGTGGTGTCAGCACCAATTTCAAGCGAGCAGAACAAGCAGCCAACTTTGGACGAGAAATCGGTTTGCAGTACGTTCACGCCCACATCCGCTTTACCGAAGCGATGGCGAAATTAGGTCGCGAAGAAGAGACTTGGCAAGCGCTTGGGGTCATCAATCCAATCCAGATCGCTCAACGGGTCGAAAACGCGGAGATCCGTCAAGCAAATGCGTATTTCAGCAGTTCTGATGGCGATTTCAAAACAAGGGTTGAAGCCCAAGAAAATTTTGGTAAACTTAAGGAGGCAGCAGTCGGCGTCAAAGGCGGCTGGCGCATCTATTCTAGTGGTCCAGGGATCTATATGAATCAGTTGATCAGCAATGTGCTAGGCATTCGTACCTTTGTTGATCATGTTGAACTTGATCCTGTCTTGCCAGCGGAGTTAGCAGGATTGACTCTGACATATCGACTCTTTGATCGGCCAGTCGAAATCGTCTATCATTCGGCAAGTACGCCGAAAGTATTGATCAACGGGGAAGAAATATCCACTGAGTTTGCGGAAAATCGCTACCGTCAAGGTGCGTTTGTCCTGAAGAAAGCAGCACTTTGCGCCAAACTAAACGAAAACCACACCAATACGATCGATATTTATCGTTAAGAAAGGAGAAGCCATGGTAGGAATCAAAGATATTGCCCAAAAAGCGGGTGTCTCCATATCCACCGTTTCGTATGCATTGAATGGCAGTCCAAAAGTGACCGAGGAAACCCGCGCGCGGATTCAAGCGATCGCAAACGAATTGAACTATGTTCCGAACATGGCTGCTCGCACACTGAAACGCAGACAAACCAACATCATTGGCGTTTACCTAGCCGATTATGCCGGAAGTTTTTATGGGGAATTGCTAGATGGCATCAAGAAAGGGCTGGAACTTTTCGGCTATGAAATGATCGTCTGCAGCGGCAAGAAGTCACACTTGTTTATTCCTGAGCGGATGGTGGACGGTGCCATCATTTTGGATTGGACGTTTCCAGCAAAGGAAATCGAGCAATACGCCCAACGAGGGCATCAAATCGTCGTGTTAGACCGTGTCTTGTCTCATGAAAACATCCATCAAGTCTTGTTGGACAATAAAGGAGGGGCGGCGCTGGCGATCGATCGCTTGATCGCTGGACAAAGCCAAAAAGTGTTTCTCTTAGCAGGGCCGGAAAAAGGCTACGACAGTCGGGAGCGGCTAGACGCTAGTACGAAAGAATTGACGCGCTTTGGTATTCCTTATGAAGTGATTCCTGGTGACTTCACGGAACCTTCTGGCTATCGCGCAGCAAAACAGCTCTTAGCAAATGATCCTCAGTTTCCCATTGATATCTTTGCCTTCAATGATGAAATGGCGATCGGGGTCTACAAATATGTCCGCGAGACCGACTATCGCATCGGAAAAGAGATCCGCATCATCGGGTTTGATAACACGGAATTAGGCGCTTTTGTGCAGCCGCGCTTAGCGACGATCTCCTATTCGAAACATCGATGGGGCATGGTGGCAGCTGAGAAAATCGTCCAATCGATCCAAGGGGAACCAGTGGCGGACGAGCATATTTATACCACTTTTGTGGATGGTGGATCATTTATTTAATCGATCCAATAAAGGAAAAATAGTTGAAAAAGGAATGGTGAAATGGGGAGGATTTTATCTTACAGAACATACCAAAGCAATTGATAGAGAAAGAACTATTGAAAGAAGTAAACCAATTCAAAAGTTCTAGATGGATGTTAATGAGATCGCCGAAACTTTAAATCAGGTAACACTCAAGAACAAATCAGTAGCTATCTAAATTGAAGCGCATGATCGAGATGGGAATTACTTTCCTGATATAGTTGGCCATATTTAGGGGGCATGATGAACTAGAAATATATGTTGGTGGTAATAAGGTTGGCTATGATAAAATTAGGAATATTAAAATAGCTAACATAACCAAGTGGTCGGACAAAAGTAACCTCTTATAAAAAGTACTCACAAATTATTAAATTATATTAGCGATAATTATTTAAAGCTAGCTTTCTGATATAATAGTTTGTAAAGGAGTGCTAAGATGATTAACTTTTTAAAAGGTTTAAAAATAAGAATCCTATATATATATTCAATGATTTCGCTACTTATAGGTGTCTATTTAAGTGTAAATTGGATTCCTGTAAGCGTTGAAGGACTAAGCAAATCCCAAAAACAGGAGCTTTTAAGAGAAGGATCAATCAACTGGGTACTTGGTGTAGTTTTTAAGGTATTAGCCCTGATACTTTTCTTGGGTGCACTAGTAAAATCCATTATATATATCTTAAACAAAAAGAGATAAGCGTAAAGCTCATCTCTTTTTATACTATCTAGAAACTTCGTGGATCACTTCGATTTTATAAGGAATGATAAATCCTGCTCTTTGCATTGCGTAACAATAATTGTTTCCAAATCCCACCTCGAAGTTGCCATCATAACCATTTAGCTCCCATTTGAAATCAAATATATCCGTAACCTTTACTTGAGTCCAATAATTTCCATTGGCTTGTTTCTTATAAGTTACTGTGTAACTAACTCCACGTAATGCTGTGTGAAGTTGGCCGCTTAGAAATGTATAACTTCCTGAGAAAGAACCAGATTTTTTACCTGTAGAAAATGCTTCTTTTTTAAGTCTAGAATAATAAGCGGTCATTAACTCCTCGCCGTCTACAGTCTTTGCCCAGCTATCGTTTTTATTAACATATGTCGAAGGTTTCCATGTTGGATTCCAATAGTAATTCTCAGCAGAAATAATGGCGTGCTTCATATAAGCAGCAGTCTGATTGTGACCTTTTTTCTTAACCATTGATATACCTTTATTATATGCAGCAATTGCAGCCGCATAAACTGGATTTGCAGGAGTTACCGATGATCTAGCACCTATCTTAGACTTTGGTTCAACATAAAAAGGATCAACTGATTCGGCAACGTCCGCTTTATACTCTTCCAACAATGCATCTTGTTCGGCATCATAGGAATTTAAAACTGTTAAACTCTCATTTAAAGATGCGTTGAACTCTTCAGCACTATCAGAATCTTCAAACATTCTAATTACACCATCAATATAATCTCTATTGGACTCTTCATTGGATATTGCCTCATTAATTAATGATTGATTAGTTTCATTTATCTCAAAACCATTCTCATCTGCATAACCATTTATTTGACCAAAACTTAAAACTGATATACCAAACACTACACTAATTAAAAACTTCTTCATTGTTTTAATCTCCTTTTTAATTATTATTTTACTAACAAATTTAATATACCACACTATAATATATAAAAACATTTTTAAGTTATATTTATATCTTTACAATTTTGTAATATGTAGGAAAGGATGTAAAATTGAACAAAATTGAATACAATAATATGCAAGTAAATCTTCGTTCTTTGCGGCACAAACTTGATTTTCAATGCATAATATTCGTTATTCTGTATTATTAAAAAAGGAACATAATAGGGTATTTATGAAAAAAGTATAAAAATATTAGGGTTTATCTTGTTGGTTATAATTGGATTTGTAGGGGGCTATTTTCTATCTGTAGATCCAGCTAAAGACTTCTATGGTGATTGGTATGGTGCTGCTAACGAGGGGAATAAGAGTTTTCTTTTAGAATAGATAAAGAAAAAAATAATCGATTATGGAAATGATGATTATAATTCACCTGGTTTTCCTTACACAGTGAAAAAGTCTGAAAATGGATTTTATATTGAAGTGTCTGATGATGAGCTAAAAATTATTTTTCCCGAATTAATAAACTTTAAGTATAAAAACAATATGACATTTTTCCTGAATGATGATGAAGAATCAATTGAGTACTTTGTGGCTATAGATGGTTTTTTGAATAATGTAAAACTACATAAAACATCCTTTGAAGATTCGTATAACAAAACCGAAGAGTCAACCTCACAAAGTCTAATAGCAAGTGAAACAGAAACTTCTTACAGTTCTTTGCTTAATGAAACTCATTCATCAGAAACGACATCATCAATTGATTCTCCAAAAGTATCAGATCTAAGTGAAAAAATTGATTCATTTATTGCGAATTATACGTCAATTCCACCAGATTAGATTATGGAAAAGGAACTTGATGGAATTACAATAAGAGCAACAAACTTTACTGCAACAAATGAAGCCGAGGCATCATCTATTCAGTATCATTTGCTAATGGAGAGGCAACATCTTGCAACGATGTATACGCACAAGTCATTGGATAATAATAGCTATTTTCAATAGAGGCTAATATGCAAAAAGATAAATCTGAGCAGGATGAAACTCATTCTAGCTCAGATTTTTTTGAATATTACTTTCCTTGTTTTGTATTCATATTTGTAGAATCATTCATACCACTTATCGTCCTCTTAGTTTGTTTATTTTGTCGTGATTTAATCATATTAGAGAACGATATGTTTTTTTAATACCGAAAATAAAAATGAGGCTGAAGAATCAATTTTGACTCATCAGTCCCATAAATTATAGAGCCTTTCTTGCGGCTTTCTTTTATGGGCTTTTGTCACAGTCTCTTTTTTGCGTTATTTCAAAAATAACTTTACTTATTTTATCAAAAACAGTGATTTATAAAAAAAATAATATTTTTTATTTTGTTATTTTATATGTACTGATTTTTTTAAATAACGTTTTTTATTCATTTTTTGATTATAACATTATCATTATCTACAGAGAGAAGATGGGAAGCGTTTTTTTAACTTATCATTTTTGGGAGATAGAAAAGCTTTTTTCTTCACGGGATTTTGTCAAATATTTTATCTTTTTATTTATTTTTCTCATCTTAATTTAATTATTAGTGTTGATTTATCCCTCGTTTTTTGTATTATTTATGAAGGAGAAAAGCAGTTTTTTGAAAAGAATCGATGATTCATCCTGATAATTTGCGATTTTTTCAATCGATGAGTAACAGATAGCTGTAAGATGTGGAAGTTACTAAAATTGGAATTATGAAAAAACAATTATAATCATAATTTTGAACGGGAGAAAAAAAGAATTACAATTCTCTTCCTTCAAATCGCTAAACTAAGAGTTGTAACACATGGCGTGCACTGCGCGATACGTTAATTTTTTAAGATAGGAGGGATAAAGTGAAACGGTTTTTAACATCTTTACTTGTTTTTCTACTAACATCAGGTCCGTGTTTTTCATATGCAATGGTAGTGGCACAAGCCGAAAGTGTTACAAAAACAAGTGAAGAACAAAGTACGTCTTCTGCTGACTCTGTCGTTTCATCGATTGACAGTCTGGAAGAGACGAACGGAACGGAAATGCAAGCATCTAGCGAACCTGCTTCGACAGATTCTACAGAAGCAACTGCGAAGACATCTTCGTCAGAGACCGAAGAGTCATCTGAAGCCGTAGAAGAAGTACAATTGACTTTTTTGACAGATACTGAGCATGTATTTGCTACTGGGGAAACCAGCATTCAGGTCAGCAAAAACAAAGGGGAAGCAATAGAAAAAAGTGAACTACCAGTTTTTGAGGATGATACTGATTTTGAAGGATGGGCGTTAGACGGGACAGTTTACACGAGCCAAGCGTTGACTGAATTGATTTTCACGGAGAATCAAACCTTAACTGCTGTTTTTAAACCGACTGTTAAGGCAAGAGCAGCGAACATCTCGTTAGCACAACAATCGATCAAAGAGATCATTGCAGAAGCCGATAAAACGAAAGTGATCGCTGTACCAAGTCCAGCTGGAGATGGTTTAGCATATGCGGAATATACCAATAGTGCTGAAGGGATTCGTCAAGCGTTGTTTGATATGTATCAAAACGGCAATGGCCAAGAATTCGCTTTGTATGTCGGCTCTGGCTCAGCTTTAGCGACTTTGCCAACAAATCTGACTTCAAAGACAATTCCAGCCACAGTCGATAATACAAACATGACTTTTTATGCACTACAAGGAAAAATCAGTCGCTTGATCATCACAGGACATAGTGATGATCCCATCACAGATGCAACAACGTTGACTTCGGGTAGTCGAACCGTTCCTTTTGGTACGGAAATCTACTTCGGTTCTGATGTAGTGATTCGAAACCTCAACTATACGGGTACGAGAATGTACATGAATGGGCATAGTCTTTCCTTGAACGGTGGTTCCACCGGCAATGGCCTTGCGATTTATGGGGGAAGCAACAATGGCGACCTTACTGGAAACCCGACGATTACGCTAAATGCGACAGGTTCAGGAACTTGGAACATCTATGGTGGGAATCAAAGCGGTGGTACCTTGACCGGGAATACAGCGATTGTCGTAAATAATACAGTAGGTAATATCAGTACGATCGCTGGAGGTGCCAATATCGGTACGATTGATGGGAATACCAGTGTCACGATCAATCGTTTGAATGGGACCCTAAGTAATTATTATGGCGGTGGTTTTGGAACGAACGCTTCCAATACAGCCAATGTGACAGGCAATGTTGAAACGACGATTCAAACGACTAATGCAAGCTTCCGTTTAAGTGCTTTTGCTGGTGGTGTTCAATACGGCAATATCGGTGGCACCATCCGTAGTACGATTTCTGGTGCTGGCGGTTGGTCAGGCACAGCCAATCGTTTCATAGGCGGTTCATTTTATGGCAACATCGGCTCTGACCGTTCTAAGGATGCCATCGTGACCAACCTTGATGCCAGCAGTTATTCCACTGGACGTAGTGAATTTGAAGGTGGCAATCGGAATACTGGTACCATCATAGGAAACATCGTTAACACCGTGAAAGCAGGGCCGAGTGCCAGCGTCGGGGGAATTGGTGATTTTAACGGCGGTGGAGGAAACAATGTCAGTACCTTATCTCAAAGTTCAATGGGGGCTTCGAATACGACGACGTATGACAACTATACTCCGGAACAACGAGCAGCATTGGCAGAAGCAGCGGCAAGTTTTAAAGTTTATGGCGATATCACTTCTCATCTAGTCAGTGGTTCCTTTTCAAACGGTGCGAGTTATTCGACGGCAGCTGGTCGAGGCGGCTATATTGAAGGAAACACAACGATTGAAGTTGGCACGATCACTTCGGATGGTAGTCCTGGTGGAGATGGGATTGCTTATACAGGCACCAGACCAACGAATCTAGATTACTCAACGACCAATAAAACAAGAGGAAACGCCTCTGGATGGGATATCGTTGGTGGCGGTGGTTATCCAGGAACAGCATGGGATATCTATATTAAAGGAAATACCAAAACGATCTTGAATAACACGGTTGCTCGCTGGACCTACGGTGGTTCCTTCTCAGGTGTCATTGAGGGAAATTCTTCCAATACTTTAAACTCTGGGATCGTCGATACGCTAGAAGGAACAGGGTATACTGGACGCCGCGTTTATGGAGATGGACGAACGACCGTAAATAATGGGCAAGTAGACTGGTTTTTATCTGGTGGCGGCTGGGATGACTTGTTAGTGACCGGCAATGTCGCAGTAACGGTTTATGATGGGGTGATCAATGCCTCACTCGGTGCCTCTTATGGTGTCGCTTCTTCTCACACCATTAACGGAAACTCAGATAATCGAGTGTTTGGTGGAAACTTCTCAGGTACCCCGCGTACAGGGTCTAATGGTTTTTCAGGCGGTGTTACGAACAATGGACGGTTATTAGGGAATGCCAGTTTGACATTGGATTTGAGAAATTATGATGGTGAGTTTGCCCTTCCTTCTGGAACAAACATCTCAGGCGGCAATCCGTTTAACAGTACGAATATCGTTGGGACCGATAGCTCCAATACGATTACATTGAACATATACACAAAACCAGGGTCAGATGCGCTGAATGGGGCAACGATCTATGGCGATGGTGGACGGACTGCTAGCAATACGAGAAGCGGCAAAATTTATATGAATATCCAAGCGGAAGGATCAAGTATCGGAAATTTATACACCACGTACTATTCCAATATTTCTTCCAGTCAAATTTTAAGAGATGTCGAGATGCGGGTTCAAGGAGCCAAAAGTATCAATGGGATCTCAGGCGGAAACGCGTCAGATAACTTTACGAACACGATCGTAGCCAACAGCAGTAATCAAGTGAAGATGAACTTTGGTGAAAATGTCGATGGGACAGCTTCTTATCAAACTGATCCGATCGCTGTGACGGGTCTGGGGATCGTCAACTTTACCGAATTGAACGTGACAAACGGCATCAAGCTAATGGCCAATGGGGGAGACATCAAAAATGGTCGTTCAGCTACTGCTGCCAATCACGCAACGACCTATCATCAGTTCGGTGATATCCATCTTTCTAAAAATGCCGGTATCGGTATTTCTTCCGCAACGAATTTGATTTCAGGCGCGAAGTTAACGGTGGAAGACGAAGGGACGATCGAA
This sequence comes from Enterococcus sp. DIV0008, assembly GCF_050542615.1. Lineage (NCBI taxonomy): Bacteria > Bacillati > Bacillota > Bacilli > Lactobacillales > Enterococcaceae > Enterococcus > Enterococcus sp. DIV0008. Next base: position 401,373 of record NZ_CP172937.1, read on the forward strand.
TCGCCGCCGGGAACGGGGCGAATCAATCTCTCAGATTTCGCAACACCAGATACGGATAAAGATCACTTAACGTGGCTGAAAACGACGACCAATGATGCAGGTTCTCGAGTCAATAGTCAAGGAACGTGGTTTGGTGCGGTTAGTGCTTACCAAGTGTTGACCATAAATCCAACTGCTGCTAATGCGGCAGCGATCACCCCAATCAATTTCAGTGGGATCGAAAAAGCGACTGGGAAAACCTTCATTGGGGACAACGATGTGACCAATGCAGCCAACGGGTACGGTATTGCGATACCAGGGTCGATCATTAACTACGAAGTTGAAACACCGGGAGTCGCGAACGGGATCGGGGCTATTAGTCACAATGTAACAGCAGTCAAAGAGAACAATACACCGCTGACCTTGCAAGCCTGGGGGACGGAGCAAGCAGGGACACAAGTGCAAAAAGGGCGTTTATTGATTCCTTATACGGTCACAGAATTGCCAACATTGACGTTTACACCAGAAACCCAAACGTCCGGTTCATGGTTATATGCCGGTCAAATCAAATCCAGCAAGCTAGATAGCACGGATCAGCAGTTGACGGAACAACCAGATTCAGAACCAGTTGATTGGACGAGTCCTGATGGGGAATATAGTTACGATATCAGCGTACGCTACTCAAATAAGGCGGAAGTTCAAGCCCGCAATGTGATCCTTACAGAACAAGAGGCACAATCGCTGACCAAAGAACAAGCCGTGACATATCTCGAAGCCAGCGGGCGTCCTTTCTTTAAGGACACGCTGACAGAAGAGGTCTTAGCTGCAATTCAAGAACCGTTAGAAACAGCGGTCTATCGCAAACAAGCGATCACTTTCTCGGTAGGTGAAAACGATCAGAATCAGGCAGAAACCACCGTTAATTTGGTGGTGGTCAAAAATGAGAGTGTCATTTCTGACGACCGGCAATTTGCCGTCTATGCAAAAGATGTCCGTTTGACCTTACCGGAAGCAACGGCGCTGACCGATGAAGCAGCTCTGGCAGACTATACCCAAGCAACCACGATTTTTGCAGATAATCGCGAAAATGTACCACCGACTGTCGATCCGCAAGCTTTTACCGCGATCCAACAAGCAACGGAAGATGAGTTGTTGAAAAATGTGTCAACGGCTTACCATTATGAAGCAGGCAGTCAACGGGCAGAAAAAGTCGTCAACGTCGCAGTTGCCGGCGAGCTTGTTTTAAGCAGTGTGCCGACAGCCTTTGATTTTGGGCAGCAAAAAGTTGCCACAGAAACACAAGATTATTGGCCAACGATCACAGGAGAACTAGCGGTGAAAGATACCAGAGGATCCGAACGAAGTCCATGGCGCTTGACGGTCAAAGAGCAACAGCCATTAACGGATGGAACAGATCAATTAACCGATGTCTTCCGCTTTGTGAAAAACGGTCAAGAACAGATGATAACTAGTGGGGAAATGATCATCGAGGAAACGGAATTGACAGAAAATGGCACTTACGTCGTGAATCAGCACTGGGGCGAAAGTGAAAATGAAGGCATCAAACTTACTGTTCCAGTCGAACAGCAAAAAGTTGGGGACTATCAAGGAACCTTGAGCTGGCAGCTGGTTTCGGCACCTGGCAACCCATAAAGGCAGGAAAACAAATGAAAAAAATCATGATCGGTGTTATTACTGGCTATCTATTATTGTTCCCTCAACTCGTTTCAGCAGCTGAAGCAGGTGCCTATGACAGCAATGGTGTCACTTCCTTTTTCGGCGTCTATGAAGAACCCGTTGAGGAGCCAGAAGAGCCCATAAAAGAACAGCCAGGGAATAAACAAGTTAATCAAAAAGGCAACAATATTTTGCCAGCAACAGGGTCAGATCACTTTAATCGCTATCAAAGCAGTGGTCTTGTCGTTTTGTTGGCAGTAGGAATCATTTTAATCAAAAGGAGAACAAAAAATGAAAAAACTTTTCTTGACGGCAGGCATTCTATTGATGAGCACTGCTCTGTTACCAACAACCGTTAATGCCGCTGAATACACCTCAAATGGAGCAATCACTTTTGAAGCGGACCCGAATCCAACCAATCCAGTTGATCCGACCGATCCAGAAAAACCAGTGGATCCCGTCGATCCAACCGATCCCGATGGACCAAACCCTGGAACAGCTGGACCATTATCGATTGATTTTGCTTCAAGTTTTCAATTTGGCAACCAACTGATCACTTCTGAAACAAAAGATTATTACGCACAGCTACAAGAGTTCACAGCTGGCGCTGCTGGACCAAACTATGTGCAAGTAACTGATAAACGAGGAACACAAGAAGGTTGGTCATTGAGCGTTGTGCAAAATGGACAATTCAAAACGGCTGATGACGAAGAACTGGTAGGCGCTTCATTATCGATCGCCTCTGGCGCTACAACTTCGGTTACCGATATGCAATACGCACCAACGGTTACGACAAGTCATACCTTTGTACCAGATAGTGAAGTCACATTGGTCAACGCACCTGTTGGAAAAGGAATGGGTACTTGGATCTACAAGTTTGGGACCGATGCAACGGAAGGAGCAACGGCAGTAAAATTAAACGTGCCAGGTAGTTCTGTAAAATTAGCCAAAGAGTATCGGACGACATTGACTTGGAATTTAAAGAATGTCCCAGATAATATCGGTAGTAATTAAGAAACGATCTTTAAAATAAAAGGAGTGTTATATATTAATGAAAAAAACAGCGTGGGTCTTTGTAAGTCTTGCCGTATTGGCAGCAGCGAGTGCAGCAACCGAGGTTTCAGCAGCTGAAGCTGCTTCTTACACATCAAATGGGGCAGTTGATTTTATTCCGAATACTGATCCGACGAACCCAGTCAATCCAGAAAATCCAGATCCAGAAAATCCGGTCAATCCTGTGGATCCAACCGATCCCGATGGACCAAACCCTGGAACGAATGGTCCATTATCGATCGATTATGCCTCTAGCTTAGATTTTGGTGTCAATAAAATCTCAAATAAAAACGAAGTCTATTATGCACGAGCACAAGGATACTTGAATGACGATGACACAGCTTCTACATTAAAAACTGCCAATTATGTCCAAGTTACAGATAATCGCGGTAGTAATGCCGGTTGGCGGTTGTCTGTGAAACAAAATGGGCAGTTCAAAAATGAGTCAACGTTGAATCAAGAATTGACAGGTTCTGTCATCACCTTAACAAATCCTGAGGTTAATTCTAATGCAATTGGCGTTACTAAACCAGTGGCAGAAGCAACGATCACATTGGATGCAGCAGGTGCTGAATCAGTGGTGATGACTGCAGCAAATCAAACGGGGGCTGGAACATGGGTCAATGCTTGGGGAAGCGTTGAAACGGTCACTGAAATAGATAAAGATGGCCAAGAAGTACAAGCAGATGTTACCAAAGCGGTCGCACTTTCTGTACCCGGCAGCACACCAAAAGATGCCGTTAGCTACACGACTACACTAACTTGGGTATTATCAGATACACCAGGAACGGAAGGATAAGGAGTATAGATATGAAAAAGACACTAGCATTTCTCTCAGTATTAGGCTTAAGCCTAGCAGCACCAGTGCTGGCACAAGCAGCAGACAGTGCAGAATACAACTCAAATGGACAAATCACCTTTGAACCAAATACGGATCCAACCAATCCAATCAGCCCAACGGATCCAGATCCAGAAAATCCAATCAAACCAGTTGATCCAACAGACCCAGATGGACCAAATCCGGGAACCAACGGACCGCTATCGATTGATTTTGCTTCAAGCCTTTACTTTGGCACACAAAAAATCACCTCGAAAACAGAGGTCTATCATGCGGAAACCCAAAAATACGTGGATTCAGCAAATGAAAATCAAGAAGGCCCCAACTTCGTCCAAGTAACAGACAATCGGGGAACAGAGAGCGGTTGGACATTGAATGTTCGCCAAAATGGCCAATTCAAAACAGCGGAAGACCAAGAATTGACTGCTGCGCAAATTCGTTTGACAAAGGGAACTGTGGTAACACCGTCATTGTCACCAAAACCATCAAATGTGAGCACAACGATCACATTGAATCCAAACGGTGCCCAATCCTTAGTGATGAGTGCCCAAGATGGTGAAGGAGCAGGAACCTATCTAATGAGTTGGGGCGATAGTTTAGCCGCAGCCATGGATAGTATTGAGTTGGAAGTTCCAGGCTCAACGACGAAATATGCCAGCCAATACAACACCACGTTTACTTGGTTACTAACAGACACACCAACCAACCCATAAGTACCAGCTTTCTCCTTGAACCCTTTCGAGGTTCAAGGAGAATACATAGAAAGAAGGGACATCCATCATGAAAAAAATCAACCAGCTTTTGGCGCTCCTATTCGCGAGTATTTTCTTTTTCGTACCAACTATAGGAACCGCTTCTGAATTTAACTTTGCCGTCAATCCAGTGATTCCAGAGAACCAAATCGATAAAGAAAAGACTTATTTTGACTTGAAAATGGCGCCGGGGACGGTCCAAACTGTGGAAGTCCAATTGCGTAATGATACCGATCAAGAGGTAGTCATCGCACCAGTGATCGCTTCAGCTACCACAAACCTAAATGGAGTCGTGGAATATGGCGAAAACGACATCGAAGCAGATGAAACATTGCCTTATGATATGGCTGACTTGATTGAAGTGGAGAAAGAAATCACGATCCCGAAACAATCCCAGATCACCTTGCCTTTAAAGATCACTATGCCTTCGGAATCCTTTGAAGGAGTCATCGCAGGTGGCTTGACCTTAAAAGAAACGACAGAGGAAAATGCTACGGCTGACAGTGAAGAAGACCAAGGCTTAGCCATCAAGAACGAGTATGCCTATGTCGTTGCGATTTTATTGCGTCAAAATACAGCAGAAGTTGCGCCGGATCTGAAACTACTAGATGTTGGACCGGGACAAGTCAATTCTCGTAACACCATCAATGTCACCCTTCAAAATCCTGAAGCAGCGTACTTGAATTCATTACGCCTGATCAATGAAGTGAAGAAAAAAGGCGATAGTGATGTTTTGTATTCTTCGGATACTTCCCGGATGCAAATGGCACCTAATTCCAACTTCTCGTACCCAATCTCATTAGAAGGGCAACGTTTAGAAGCCGGGACCTACGTGTTGACTTCCGTTGCCTATGGTGGGAAAAGTGAAGAAGGACAATACAAAGTTGAAAATGAAGAAGGCGAAGAAGAAAGCTATCTTTATAAGTGGACCTTTGAGAAAGAATTCACAGTGACTGGCGATGTCGCACGTGATCTGAACCAGAAAGATGTGACGATCGAAACAGATTACACGTGGCTTTACTTCTTGATCGGCGGTCTGTTGTTATTGCTCGCCTTCTTGCTGCTTTTATGGTACCGACGAAAGAAAAAAAATGAAACGGATGAAGCGTGAGCACCTTGAGAAATACTTGATCGATGGCTTGATCATCGCAGGTATCCTCTTGTTGGCACTTCCTTTTTTAAAAGAAAGCATCGTCAGTTGGCAATTACGCACAAGCGAATTGACGATAGCGACCCAGCTGCCGACAACGATTCCAGAAGAAGAAACCATTCAGATACCGACTCTGGGGGACGCCTTAGCGCCACAGCCAGCAACGATCACCGGGTACGGCTTTGTTGCAATTGAAGCGATCGAGTTCCAGCAGCCGCTATTGGTGGGGATAACCAATCAGCAGCTACTGAAAGGCGGTGTCGTGATGTTTCCTCAGCGTTTGTTAAAAAATAGCAATTTTGTCGTTTTAGGGCATCATCTCGGTAGACAAAGTTTGTTATTTGGTCAATTGCTAGAAGCACAGGTGGGGATGGAAGTGTCAGTGAGCTATCTCGAGGAAAATCAACAGTATATCATCATCGATAAAAAAATCGTGGAGGAAACAGACTTGTCGGTTTTAGCGGATGACCAAGGGCCAAGGCTGACCTTGATCACTTGTCCAACACCAACGCGAACGGACGAACGCTTAGTGCTGACAGCGATTCCTGTTGAGCAGACAACTACCCAGCAGTCGCAAAAATCGTCGAGCAGTATGCCACAATCATCGGATAGGATGATTGAAAAACAAGAAAAGCAATGGAAACAACAATCTAAAAAAAATTGGTTTCTTTTATTTGTTATTTTATTTATAATTAGTGGATGCCTGCTAAGCGTTCACAAACTGTTGGAACGTTCAGCGTCATAGAAAGATCATCAGAAAGTGCGCGGATGATAAGGAAGGTGAAGAAATGAAACGCAGATTTGGCTTTGTCATTGGTGCCTGCATGTTTATTGGATTGATTGATCTTGTTACAGAACAAGTCGTTTTTGCCACCATCTATAATCCGCTGGACCCCTCAGAAGAAATCGTTCCGACAGATCCTCCGGAAGAAGTACCAGAAAAAGTGAATGAACCACCTGCTGAAAAAAAAGAACCAGAAGAGCAACCAGCTCCTGAACCGGAAACGGTTCCGAAGAAAGAGCAGGAGCAATCCATATCTCCAGAAAGTAATTTTTTGGACAAACAGAAACACTTTGGACAACGAGTCATGCTAGAAGATGTTTTCGTATCGGATAGTTTAAAAGTGGATGTAGCACTCCCAGGAAATAATACGGATGGCGATGGGGATGATAAACCTTCGTATCTTGCCAGTCTCTGCTATTTATTTTCAGGAAACGTTCTTTATGGCCAAAAAAACAATGGAGGCTTGAAAACGCATGTTTGTGACATTTTTGAATAAAGCGGACAAACGAAAATTGGTCCTGTTACAATATTTGGAAAACGCCATCGCTCTTTCTGAAACGAAAGAAACCTTGATGGATCAATTGACCATGTCGGAATTTCTAATCAACAAAACCGTTCAAGAGTTGAATCTTGATTTTTATGAACTAGGGTTGAATGAGGAATTTGAGATCGTGACCGATGGGACGGTCATTAAACTCAATGCGTCCGGGCTGGCAACTTCCGATACGCTATTGACTTATTATTTGGATCAAGCGTTAAAATTTTCCATGTTGAAAGAATGTTTTTTTGAACAATTGTCTTCGCTATATGAATTTGCCACCAATCATTATTTGAGTCACAATCCTGTCTATAAAGAATTTAAACAGTTTAAACTGATTTTGAAGGAATACGACATTGATGTGACGAAAGAGTTTCAGCTGGTGGGGGAGGAAAGTGAAATCAGAGAATTTATTTTTCTCTTTTTTATGAAGGAATATTATTTGGATCATTCTCCCTTTCCAAAAGAGATCCTCGAAAAAGAAAAGTCTTTTGCGCGATTCAATGAGAGTAATTGGCTTAATCACGAACAGTCTGCTCGCATGCGAATTCGCAAGAAACACTATTTAGGCATTATTTTGTCCCGCATGGATAAAGGGCATTACATGCAAAATACGCTAGAAAATGATCTGATCATGCCGAAGCACTTGGTGATTATTGATGAGTTGAAAAGCTGGTTACAAGAGATTTTAGCCATCACAGATCAAGAAGTGCTAGAATGTGAGGCACGGGATATTTTACGCTTTTTGATCGTTGAAGGGTGGTTGATCGACAATAACAGCTACATTGATCAAGAACAAACCTATATTCAGCAATTAAACACGGATTTTATTCAATCGGTCCAACAGCAGTTCTCATTAACGGCTGAAACATTGACACTCCTTCAGACCGAGACGACCACGATCCATTACCAGCTCTTATCGTTTTCCTTTAGTTCCCGCTATGAATACCAATATATGGATGTGACGTATTTTCTTGAGACGTACCCCGAATATGCAGCCTTTTGTCGCAACTATTTAGAAGAAAACCGCAATCGCCCAATCTTATGGAACAACAAGGAATTTTTGTTTTTCAGATACCTGATTTTATTAGTTTCTACGATTCCTTTAAAAGAGATTTTGGTTCCCTTGTATGTCTGCGTTGATTTTTCTTTTGGTGATTCTTATAATCAGATGATCCAAAAGAATATCGAAAAAATTCTCGATTTGAATGTGCAATTCCAGAGTTACCCAGATGATCATACGCATTTGATTCTTTCAAACCTCCCCTTTTATGGTGCCTTAGGAATCGACCATATCTTATGGTTGGCCCCTCCTAGACCTATTGATTGGGCCAATTTCACAGAAAAAGTCAGCGCGATCCGCAGGGAACAGTTTCAAAACAAAATGGCACAATAAGCATCTCGCCGTTTTAATAATAAAGCGTCGTCTGTCCTCTAAAGGAGGCAGGCGTTTTTTTTTGCAGAGAATCACATTGCCAAAAGAACAATCATGAATCGGTCTTCTTTGTAATGTATCACTTATTGGTTGTGAAAAAGGAACATTTGATAGGATTTTTTTTTGCTAGAAAATTTGGTATGATAGAAAGAGAAGAAAAAGAGGTGCCCTATGATGGATGGGAAACAAACGAAGGCTGTGATTGGCCAGACATTGATCACCCTTTGTGAGACCAAAGAAGTGAATAAGATCAGCGTGCAGGAGATCGCCGAAAAAGCGCAGGTCAATCGGCAGACGTTTTACTATCATTTTCCTGATAAGAAAGCCTTGATCCAATGGATCTATCGGCAAGATGCGCTGATTTTTTTGACGACTGAAGATGTCGCCCTTGATAATTGGGAAGAGGCCGCCTTACGCATGCTGAAAGCAATGAAACAAGCGCCGGCCTTTTACCGCAAATCACTGGCTTATGACCGCGAGATCTTAATGAACGATTTTTTACAGATCACAGAACCGCTTTTTCAGCGCTTGTTCTTGGAGGTTGATCAAGAGCAGCAATTGACGAAACAAGACATTCTATTCTATAGCCGGTTCTTTTCCTACGGCTGCGGAGGCATTTTGGAAAATTGGATTCACAACGACTTTCCAGAGACGCCATTAGAGATTGCAACGCAATTGTTTCGTTTGGCGAAGGATGTAGAATTTTTTGGCCACCAAATCTATGAAAAAGAGGAGCAGTGAGCGATGACGAAAGTTTTATTTGTTTGTTTAGGTAATATCTGCCGTTCCCCCATGGCAGAAGCCATTTATAGAGCAGAAATAGCAAAACGCAAATTGGATTGGCAGATCGATTCGGCAGCGACTAGCTCTTGGGAAGTCGGACACTCAGCTCATCCAGGAACTCAGAAAAAGCTCCGTCAAGTAGGTTTATCAAGCGAAGGTCTTATCTCCCGCCAGATCACAGAGGCAGATTTTACAAAATTTGATTGGATCATTGGCATGGATGAGAGCAATGTTGAAAACCTGCATGGGCTGGCACCGGCCAATACGACAGCCAAGATCCGTTCGTATATGAGTGTCGTTCCCGGCAAGGAGACTGAGGAAGTGCCAGATCCTTATTATACAGGGGATTTTGAAGAGACCTACCAACTGCTACAAGAAGGAATTCCTTATTGGCTAGAGAGTATTTCTTCGGAGAAATAAGACGTGTTCGCTTGTATTTTATCAAAAATTTGCTAAAATAGGATTATGAAATGCGAACGTATGTGTGGTTTTATAAACTGCTGTAACGCGCAGAAAGGAATGTCCAATGGAAAAGAAACCATCGCCCATTAAACAGTTGGGTAAACTCATTGTGATGACATCCACAACCTTGCTAGATACCTTTTTCAGTGATGATGCTGACAAGAAGAATCAGTCTGAAAAAGTGAAAGAGATCCAGCGAACGCTGCAAGAAGCAGCTGCTGCGAAGCATCTGGTGGTGTTGCAAGTAAAGACAGAGAAATTGGGTGGTTTTGAAACCGTTACCGGGTGGATCGTCGGTAAAACGGTAGCAAAAGAACAAGTTGTCTTGAAATTACAAAGTGACCGTCAGCAGCTGCGAATTATTCCCCTGAATCATGTGCTGAAAGTCAGCACCTTGAATACAAAACCCGGCTTGTAATCAAGCCTGTGCATAGCAAAAAAACCGCTGGGTCATTAGACATAGCGGTTTTTTTAATTGCTAATTAAGCGTGCTTGTTTTTGACTTCAGCGAGTCGCCAAGCAGTCATCATAGCGATCAGTTCATAAGGGATCGGTTGCGCAAAAGGGAACTGGACCGCACCTTTACTAGTCTTGTAGGGTTGTAGAGCCTCTTGGAAGGCCGTGATCGCAGAAGGCGTAGGATAAAAGCCGAGATGCTGTTTGGCGCAGGCAAAATGCACGATAGTTTCTTCCTGATGATAGGTGGGCATTTGGTAACTGATTTTTTCAACCGCTTCTGGCAAGACAGCCTTAATCGTTTGGCGGACAGTTCTTAAAATCACTTGTCGTTCTGCTGGAGCTGCTGCAATGTATTGGTCAACTGTCGTAATGTCTTTTGTCATGGGACACCTCCTGCCTTTAGTATACGGTAAACTCCGTAAGAAAAAAAGGAGCCTGTCAGTGGGTGGCTGACAGGCAAGGAGTAAAAATGAAAAGTGTTAGTTAGGGTTGTTTGTTGGGTTATGTATACTATACTGCCCAAATATGAATTTTTTGTGGAGAAAAGATTGGAAAGTGTTTAAGTTTACTACCTAAGAAAATACCCCAAAAAAGACCCGCCGGTGGGTGGCCGACGGGAAGGAGTTAAAAATGAAAAAGTGTTAGTTAGGGTTGTTTGTTGGTATACATAAAGTATACGAGATAAATATGAATATTCTGTGACAAATCTTTTCGGAAGTTCTTAAGAAACCGTAACGGTTTGATTACAAGGAAAGATTCTTTTCATCAAAACGATTTTTTAAGGTACGGTACAAATCAATGTATTGCCGATCATCTGCCGCATAATCCCAAATATAACTCATTTTTTCTGGTTTAAGCTTTTTCATCAATTGGTTGGAACTAACGATAACATCATAATTTTCTTGCTGATTCAGATCATAAGGCTCTGCTGCTACGAAGGTCAAGTCATGCAAGAATTGATTTAAACCTTGAACAACTAAGAAATTATCTTCTAAGGCAACCCCAACCCGTAGACGATTCGAGTAACGGATTTGATCATAAAATGGCAAGAGGGCATGAGTATACATCGTTGCCATCTGCTCTTGATTTTCATCATTGATATAATCTACTGCTGATTCTTCACGGTAGCTGGTCAAGAAATCGTCGATTTTTTGTTGTAACTGTTCTTCAGCAGATCCGCGATTGATCGATGGTGTCAGCAAGCGATAGATGTTAGGAAATGGCTGACGAAAAACATAGTTGCCGAAGGTCACATTAATCAAATTCCCCACAACTAATGGCTCGTCTAACAGGCCAGGTTGTGAAGCAAAAAATGTTGCTTTCATTTCTGCTAAAAGGTCTGCCACAAGCGGATAGACCGGATTTTGTTTGTTTGAGAAGAAATGGATCGTTTGTTGTAAGGCTTCTTCTTCCGGACTTAAATAGAATGGGAAGATTTGCGCCATCAAATAAATAAAGCCAGATTCACCTTTCAGTTGTTTGTCCGTCATTGAAACTTCAGGATCAACGACTTGCATCAAACGCTCAAAATCGAAGTATGGATTATTTTTCATCAAGAAATTGTACCGTTTGTCGTATTTGGCAAAATTTTCTTTTTTGATTCGTAAAAGGATCAGAGCAGCAAAATACTTCAACTCTAGTCGACCGAGATAAGAGTGAGTCATGGGGAAGTATTCCGTGAAACGATCCACTACTTTTTCTGCTTCGCTTTCCGCGATCGCAAAAGGCCATTCAATGCCACGGGTACCTAACCAAATAATGTTGAATAAGGAGAGCCGCACAAGACGCTCATCGCCTACTAAGTTTGATTCAGTGTAAGTAAAGCGAAGCTGGAATTGTTTCAAATGTTTTTTTAGATGTTCAAATTTGCGAGACACCGTTGAACGACTGACATCGTATTTTGCACAAAAATCCGTGATCGTTGGATTGTCTTCATTCAGCATGTAAAGAACATATAAGAACGGAACGCTTTTATTCAATAAATAGAAGCGGTATTCATCGATCGTTACCGCGATATTCTGAGGCTGTAATTTACCGCCACGACCGAGTATCGACATATGATCCGGAGTCAACTCAGCTAGATCTTGGTCGATCTCAGTCAACTCGATAAAAGCTTGTTGGTAGCTCAACTCCATTTCCTTTGCCAATTGTGCGATTGGGTGGCTAGGGTTTTGCAGAGTTAGCATACGCCGGAATATTTTAAATTTAATTAATGTTTGCGGGTCCATCATAAGTTCTTCATAAAACATAGGTATCCTCCTTTGTGGCTCTATTGTATCTTTTTTTTACGAAACTGTCAGTCTTTTTAATCAAAAAAATAGCCTACCTTTTAAAAAAAGGTAGGTTATTTTCGTCTTTTTAACTAATTTAGGCCGAAATAGGATCTTTTTTGAACCATGACCATAGCAAACCAATCAAAAATCCGATCGCCGCTGGTACGACCCAACCCATCCCGATTTGGAAAAATGGCAGATAATTAGACGCAAAAGACAAAATTCCTTGCACAAACGCATTATTGGTAATCAGTGCAGGACTAGCATTTAAGCCGTCGATGATTGCAGCGATCAACGTGAAATACGTCGTCATTCGATAGACACTGGCGCGATGGTTAAATAATGGACTGATGATCGCCAACAAAATCAAGGTGATCGCCAGTGGATAGATAAACATCAAGACTGGAATGGAGAATTCAATGATATTGGTCAAGCCAACGTTGGCGAAGATCGCTGGTAAGATACTTGTCAATGCGATAAAGAAACCGTAGCTTTGTTTTGGAAACAACCCAGCAAAGGTCTCAGAAAAGGCCGTGATCAAACCGATGGCGGTTTTTAAGCAGGCAGAGATGACGATCAATGCCAATAACAGACTGCCGATTGTGCCAAGGTAGTGGTTGGCGATTTGTGCCAAAGCGATCCCACCGTTTTCGCTGATGGAAAACTGACCTAAACTTTTGGTTCCCATATAAGAAAGTAAGGTATATATGATCCCCATCAACACGATACTGACAGAACCGGAAAGAATCGTATCTTTTGCGACTGTCGTAGGTTTCTCAACCCCCATATTGCGAATCGTTGAGACGATGATGATCCCAAATGCTAAGGATGCCAATGCATCAAGGGTATTGTAACCATTGGTGAAACCAGTGAAGAAGGCATCGTTTTGATAGCTAGGATAGATCGGCGCATCGCTGATCGTTCCTAGGGGTTGCCAAAAGGCGAAAAATAGCAGAACACCTAGTAAGACCAGAAACAAGGGATTTAAAAACTTCCCGACATAATCAAGAATTTTGCTTGGTTTACGTGAAAACCACCAGGCAGCACCAAAAAATAGGGCAGAAAACAAGGCCAATAACCAAGTTTGCATATCTGATGAAACGTGGGGAGCGATCCCGATCTCATAAGAAGTAGTGGCCAAACGGGGCAGAGCAAAGAAAGGCCCAATCACTAAGTAAAGCAAAATCGTAAATATCATTGCATAGCGTCGATTGATCCGAGAAGCTAATTCAAAAACTCCGCTACTTTGGGATACCCCAATGGCGATTACTCCTAAAAATGGCAAGCCGATTCCGGTCACTAAAAAGCCAAGATTGGCTAAGCCGACATTCGCACCAGCTTCTTGTCCCATGTGAACGGGGAAGATTAGATTTCCGGCACCAAAGAACAGACCGAAAAGCATTGATCCAACATACATATAATCCTTAAACTGTAACTTTTTTTCCATAAGTGAAAGCTCCTATAATTCCTTAGTTTTTAAAAAAATAACAAATTTTCCGACAAATAGCAATGTTTTTTTGTTATTTTTTGGTAAATTCTGACGATTCTGTTTCCCGTAATAAAAAAACACTTAGCATTGAATTCTTCCAAGCTTACTGAAAAAAGGATAAAAAGCTCGGAAGAAGAACACTAAGTGCTTCAAGACAGAGAATTAATTCAACACACGGGAAAGGAATTCTTTGGTGCGCTGCTCTTTTGGATGAATAAAGATATCTTCTGGTGTTCCTTGCTCGGCAATGACGCCTTGATCCATAAAGATGACCCGATCAGACACTTCTTTGGCAAAGCCCATTTCGTGGGTAACAATCACCATCGTCAAGCCAGTATGAGCTAGCGTATTCATGGTCTTCAACACTTCACCGACCATTTCTGGATCTAGCGCAGAAGTCGGCTCATCAAACAACATGACATCTGGATTCATCGATAAGGCACGGGCAATGGCTACCCGTTGTTTTTGTCCACCTGAAAGCTGGGAAGGCTTGGCATTGGCATATTGAGCCATACCGACTTGCTCCAGATTTTCTTTGGCAGTCGCTTCCGCTTCTTTGCGATCGCGTTTTAAAACAGTGACTTGTCCAGTCACGCAGTTTTCTAATACATTCATATTGTTGAACAAGTTAAAGGATTGGAAAACCATCCCTAGATGTGTCCGGTATTTCGGCAAGTCATAGCCTTTTTCTAGCACATTTTCACCTAAGTAGATGATTTGTCCACTGGTTGGTTTTTCTAATAAGTTGATGCAGCGAAGAAGTGTGGATTTTCCTGAACCAGAAGAACCGATGATCGTGACAACTTCTCCTTTATTAACAGACAAACTGATGTCTTTTAAGACTTCGTTGTCGCCAAAACTCTTTTTTAAATGGTCAATTTCAATGATTGCTGACATGTTCTTCCTCCTTATTCGTTCGGGTTGATGTCTTCTAATTTGACATACGCACTGGGACCATCCATTTTGCGTTCAACAAAGCGCAAGATCTGGGTAGCACTGATGGTCAAGACTAAGTAGATCACACCGATGATCGCAAATGTTTGGAAGTATTGGAAGTTCGTTCCAGCGGCTGATGTACCTTGGAAAAAGAGGTCCGCAACACTGATAACACTTAAGACGGCAGTATCTTTGATATTGATAATGATCTCATTCCCGGTAGCAGGTAAAATGTTGCGCATCACTTGCGGCAACACGACTTTGATCATGGTTTGCCAATGGGTCATACCGATGGCTTGAGCTGCTTCAAATTGACCATCATCTACAGCAAAGATCCCACCACGAACGATCTCAGACATGTAGGCACCGGTATTGATAGAAACGATCAGCACGGCTGCCAGCGTGCGATTCATTGAGACGCCAAAAGCCAAAGCGGTTCCGTAGAAAATAACCATTGCTTGAACCATCATTGGGGTCCCGCGGAAAACTTCGATATAGATGGTTAGTAAGCCATTAACGATCCGTTGGAGGAAACGTCCTACTGGATTTTCTGAAAGCGGCAATGTCCGGAAGATACCGACTAAGAGACCAATGATCAATCCGATGATCGTTGAAAGGATCGCGATGAATAAGGTCAAGCCAGCACCTCGCAAAAAGAGCATGCCGTAATCATCAATGATTTTTTTGAAATCAGCGATCAGACCTTGATCCGCCGTTTCTCCGCTGGCATCTGCAGGCTGATCCAAGACTGCTTGATCCATCAGAGAAACCCGTTCTTCTTCAGAGATTCCTGCAAGGATCTCATTGACTTTTTCAACATCCGGATCGCCTTTGCGCATCCCAACTGCTACTTGGACGTCTTCTGGATTGGTTTCAAAACCGGCCCCTTCATCGAACTCGACCATCTTCAAATCAGGATTTGCACCGACGGCAGTGACGCCTTCTGGTCGTTCACTGACGTAGCCATCAATGATTCCGGAAGCTAAAGCAACGCGCATGGAGGAGAAGTCTCGCATGGCTTGTTCTTTTTGGACCTCAGGGATTTGATCAATGACGGTATAATGGAAAGTATTCAGTTGAGCAGTGATTTTCGCTCCAGCAAGATCAGCGAGACTTTTGGCATCTGCGTACTCGCCATCTTTACGAACCACTACCACCAAATCTGATTCATAGTAAGGATCGGTAAAATCGATTTGCTCGCGACGTTCGGCAGTTGGTGACATTCCGGCTATCACGGCATCGATAGTCCCCGCTTGTAAAGCTGGCGGCAGGCCGTCCCATTGGGTTTTAACGATCACTAATTCCTTGCCTAAGCCTTCAGCGATTCGTTTGGCGATCTGGACATCGTAACCGCCGGCAAATGCCGATCCTTCTTCCCCAGAAATTGGCACGGCACCATTGGCGTCAGTGGTTTGCGTCCAGTTAAATGGCGCATAACCCGCCTCCATGCCGACACGGAATTGTTCTGCTGGTGTTTGGTCATCCGCTTGCACAGTTAAGGGCAGCTGAATGAGGGTTAGACAGAGGGCGAAGACCGCCCAGATCCAATTATTTTTTTTCATTTTTTCTCTTTCCTTTCACGAGTTGGACAAGCAGGTAAGGATGAAAAAGCAAAAAAACAGCCGTACTCCATGATTGGAAAACGGCTGTTGACAAGTCATCGTCGACAAACCTTTCACAAAACATAGCGCAACTTAGACAAGCTAAGACAGTCCGCAAATTATTCATTTGCGGCCCAACAAAATCGATGCAAGCAAAACCGATCTTGTTTCGGCGATGTTCCCTAGCTCTGCTGTAAACGTGTTGCTTCACTCAGCAGGATTAATGAACCTCGCGACCTCTACCTAAATGTTAAAGGGTACTCGTATTTAATTTGATTCTTCTCAGAGTTTAGAAGAAAAGCACCCAAATGTCAATTCTTTTTAACAAAAAAACGACCATTTCCCTATTTTTATCAAAGAGAAAGCGGATCGTTTTTACGAGTGTCTATTGGAACCCTTAAGCGACTTTCGCTTTTGGTTCACGGCCTAAAACAGCTTGGATGACTGTCAAACCAAGCAATAAGCCAAGTGCTAGATAGATGAGGCTTGAGTATTGTGTAACGCCCCAATCTTGTCCTAAGGTACGGTACACCACAAGGACGATGGCTTGAATGATTGCTGTGATGACATTCAAAAAGCCAAATGCCCATAGATTGCCATTTTCTTTACGTGCTAAATAGAAGATAGAGAAATATAAGCTGACTGCCAACCAACCGAAACTGATAATGATCATTGCCCAATAAATAATAGCTGCTACCAATGTATTTCACCTCACTTTGATTCGTGACTAGTTTACCACGTTTTTTGTTCCTTGTCATGAAGGAATCTCTTTCTTTGTGAGGCAAAAAACAAAGCGCAAAAGCAGTAATGAAAAGATCGTCTGCTACAATTGCTATTGGTGGGTTTGCTGAAAAAGGGACGATCTTTCTAGATCGGTTCATTTTCAGCTGTGTATAATAGAAATAAACTGTTTTTTGCAGAAAACTACGAGTTAAGAATCAATTAATAATTAGTTAATAGCTGATTTAGATCTGCTTGCTAGAATGATCACAGAAGCAAGCAAGGAGGAAGTAAAAATGGAAAATGTTCTAACAATCAAAGGATTAAACAAACGTTACGGCAAACAGCAGGCGCTGCATGATGTCGATCTAACGATCGCGAAAGGAGATATTTATGGATTGGTGGGGAGAAATGGTGCTGGGAAGACGACCTTATTAAAAGCAATCGTTCAGTTGATCCAACCCACTGGTGGCAGTCTACAGTTGTTTGGTGTCGAAGGCGGCAAAGCGTACACCCAGATGCTGAAACGCGTCGGCAACGTGATTGAGACTCCAGTCGCTTACGACCAATTGACCGCTAAACAAAATCTATTCATAGAGCATTGCTTTCGTATACACTTTTTTGGGGTTGGCTAAGAGCAGGGAAAAAATCTCAAACTCCTTTTTCTTTAACTGAACCGTTGCTTCTCCTCGTTGCAGCTGAAACGAGTCAGGCAACAGTTGAATGTTTTTATACGAGTGGCTGCTGGCAACTGGAGGGGTTTGTTTATTTGTTCGCAACTGAACAATTATGCGGGCTTTTAATTCTTCGACATTGAAGGGTTTGGTCAAGTAATCATTGGCACCCGCCAGCAAAAGGGTGGAAACATCGGCTGGTTCATCTAAGGCAGTCAAGATAATGACGGGGACCGTGGAGGTTTGGCGAATTTCTTGCAAGACTTGTGTCCCATCTTTACCGGGGAGCATTCGATCTAGCAAAATCAAGTCGAAAGCATCTTGCTGAAAAAGCAGCAGACCTTCCGTGCCTGAATAGGCTTGCTGGACGGTATAGTCAGCTGCTAAAATAGTAGCCAACATTTCGCTGATCTCATTGTTGTCTTCGATAATCAAAATTTTCATTTGGTTTTCCCAGTCTCCTTGCATTTATTGCATTTATTATAAGCAATTCCGCACGAAAAAGCATTAGTTGCTTTAAAAAAAGAAAATGGCTGATTTTTCGCAAAAACGGTTCTTTTTCGGTTAGAATAAGAGAAAAGCCATAAAGGAAGTTAGAACGATGAAGGTATCTATTGAGCAAGCAATCGCAGCGGTCACCGCCGCATCATCGGTGACCTTTTTGACGGGTGCCGGTGTTTCGACCCCATCGGGCATTCCTGATTACCGTTCCTTAAAAGGGGTCTATCAAGGACTGGCCCAGCCAGAGTATTTGTTAAGCCATGACTGTTTAGAAAACGAACCGGAAACATTTTATCAGTTCGTCAAGCACCTCTACCATCCTCAAGCACAGCCTAATATTATTCATCAAAAAATGGCTGAGCTGCAAGCGAAGAAAACCGTCTGGGTCGTTTCACAAAACATCGATGGCTTGCATGAAAAAGCAGGCAGTCACCAAAGAATCGATTTTCACGGCTCCTTGTACAACTGTTATTGCCGAAAATGCGGCAATCCGGTACCTTGGCAAGCGTATTTGCAGGATTGGCACCATGCAGGATGTGGCGGTCAGGTCCGGCCAGCGATCGTGCTTTATGGGGAAGGATTTACGGATGAAACCATTGAAGGAGCCATTCAAGCCGTTGCTCAAGCCGACCTGACGGTGGTCGTGGGGACTTCGCTGCAAGTCTATCCTTTTGCAGGGTTAGTCGATTACAGCCAGCAGGTGTTGGTCATCAATAAGGAACCATTGGCGATCCCGAATGAATATGGCATGTTGACCGCAGCAGCCGAAACGTTTTTCCAGAAAATTGAATGAAGGAGTTTATGATATGACACAACGTACCGAAAAAGAGAAAATGATTGCTGGCGAATTGTACTTTTCCCCAGATCCAGAATTGGTGGCAGATCGAAAGTATGCCCGTGAACAAATGAACCTGATCAACCAAGAAACTGATACAACAATCAAAGAGCAGTTACTAAAAGAAACTTTCGGCTCTGTGACTGGACGAATCTATATCGAACCGAATGTCCGCTTTGATTATGGCTACAATATTTCTGTGGGCAAAAACTTCTATGCTAACTACGACTGTGTGCTATTAGATGTTTGTCCCATTACCTTTGGCGACAACTGTATGCTGGCACCCAATGTTCGGTTGTTTACGGCGACGCA
This sequence comes from Enterococcus sp. DIV0008, assembly GCF_050542615.1. Taxonomy (NCBI): domain Bacteria; kingdom Bacillati; phylum Bacillota; class Bacilli; order Lactobacillales; family Enterococcaceae; genus Enterococcus; species Enterococcus sp. DIV0008. The sequence continues at coordinate 420,624 of NZ_CP172937.1, forward strand.
TCCATTACATCCGGTCAAACGAAACAGCGGCTTAGAATTAGGGGCCCCGATCGTGATTGGCGATAACGCATGGATCGGTGGTGCGGCCACGATTTTGCCAGGGGTCCGCTTAGGCAACAATGTCGTGGTGGGGGCTGGCAGTGTCGTTACAAAATCATTCCCAGACAATGTTGTGCTGGCGGGAAATCCGGCACGGGTCATCAAGACGATTGACTTGGAAGAAGAAAACAATCAGCAAGATCCTTTGGCTGTTCAGCGGGCAGCGATCGATGACATTGATTGGCAACTCACGCATCTTTTGGAAAAACGTATGAGCACGGTCAACGAAATCGTGCAATTGAAGAAAAGCAGTCAACTGCCGGTATTAGATGAAAATCGTGAAGAGAAAGTGCTGGAAAACATTCGGCAGGCAATTTCTAATCAAGCCTACGAAGAAACGATTTTGGCTATGTTTCAATCAATTATGAACCACTCAAAAACCTATCAAGAGAATCAATTGGAGGAATGAGTATGGATGGAGCAACACGTCGAGAAAACATTTTAGCGGCATTGAAGCAAGCGGACAAAGCGATCAGTGCCAGCAAACTGGCAGAATCCCTCGGAGTCAGCCGTCAAATCATCGTTGGGGACATTGCCTTATTGCGAGCAGCTGGTGAAGCAATTGTGGCTACGGCTCGCGGCTATCGGCTGCAAGCGCTGTTGGATGAGGCAGGACATGTCAGCAAGCTAGCGGTACAGCATCGACCTGAACAAACGGAAGAAGAATTGCGCATCTTTGTCGCTTGTGGTGTGGAAGTGGTCGATGTCATCGTTGAGCATGAGATCTATGGAGAGATCACTGGCAATTTGCAGATCCAAACAGACCAAGACGTGACTGATTTCATCAACAAAACCAAACATGCAGAGGCCCGCTTGCTCTCAGATTTAACCAACGGGGTACACTTGCATACGTTGCGCTACACCGATCCTGCGGCTTTGGAAAAAGCCAAACAACAGTTAGCAGAAAAAGGCATGCTCTACCAAAATTGAGGAGTGAAGTGATGCAAGATGTCTTATTGATCATTGACTTGCAAAATGGGGTCTGTCAAACAAATGACCAAACAATTGACCATTTGTCGGAATTATTGCTGTTCGTCAACCAACGAATCCAACGATATCGTAAAGAAGAAAAACCAGTTATTTTTGTTCAGCATGAAGAGGAGACGTTGCCCTACGGCAGCAAAGCATGGCAACTGCACCCAGCATTGGCCTATGAACCAACGGATCGTTTGATTCGAAAAAAACACGCCAATAGTTTTTTTCAAACAGATCTACAAGCGGTCTTACAGATAAACCAAGTGCGTAGTATCGAATTTGCTGGTGCTCAGACGGAATATTGCCTTGATGGCACGATCAAATTCGCGCATGGTCTGGGTTATCAAAACGTCGTGTATGCCCAAGCCACAACGACGTATCCAAGCCGAGGACGATCAGCAGCTGAAATCATTGATTGGTACGAAATGATCTGGCAAGGACGCTATGCGGAAGTCTTGGCAAATCCTCAGATGAAAAAATTGTGATTTTTTGTTGACAAGGCGTTCATTTTCCAGTAAAGTACAACTCAACAAGAATAATGAATCTGTTGAGAAGGAAAGTAACCGCGGATACTTTAAAGAGAGACTCTGGTTGGTGGAAAGAGTCAAGTCAGAAGCGATGAAAAATGGCCTTGGAGGATTGATTGTCGATAAGTAGGCAATCACGGATACGCACTACCGTTACAAAGTGCACCAATCTCTAGCACGGCTAGACGTTGGGTTGAGGGAAGGGAAACCTTCTAAACAAAAGGTGGTAACACGAGTATTCGTCCTTTTACTAGCAAACGCTGGTAAAAGGACTTTTTTTATACCAAAAATCAAATAGCACCACACACGAAGAATTGGTAAGTACAAAAGCACGTTTTTTCAACAGAGAGCTTCGGTAGCTGAAAAGAAGCATCAAACGACTTTTAGAAAATGGCCAAGGAGTGATTCGTTCCGAGCAGTAGTTTGCAAGGCGACGACGGTAGCGACCGTTATCTGGCTAGAGTATGATCGTACTCGAAAAGGAGCTGTATGCGAGTACAGCTTAAACTGAGGTGGTAACACGCAAAAAGGCGTCCTCAAACAAGTCACAGGTGACTTGTTTGAGGATGCCTTTTTTTATTGAAAAAGACAAGAACTAGGGGGAAGACGATGATTTCATTAAAAGACATATCAGTAACATTCAATCAACCAAAGAAACCCGCGATCCAAGCGGTCAAAAACGTATCGATCGAGATCGACAAAGGGGACGTGTACGGCATCGTGGGTTACTCAGGCGCCGGGAAAAGTACACTCGTCCGTGTAATCAACTTATTGCAGCGACCAAGCAGCGGCAGCGTCGTCGTCAATGGCACGGAGCTGACCACGCTTTCGGCGAAAGCTCTGCGAGAAAAACGGAAAACGATCGGAATGATCTTTCAGCACTTCAACTTGATGGACAGTCGCAATGTTTTTGATAACGTGGATTTTTCCTTGAAATATGGGGGACGGTCCAAACAGGAACGTCATCAAAAAGTTACCGAGCTGCTAGCGCTTGTTGGATTGGAAGAAAAAGCCCAAGCGTTTCCTAGCCAACTATCTGGAGGACAAAAACAGCGGGTCGCCATCGCCAGAGCTTTGGCAAATGATCCAGAGATTTTGTTGTGTGATGAGGCAACTAGCGCCCTTGATCCGAAAACGACCTTACAGATATTGGCTTTGTTGAAAAAATTAAATCGGACTCTCGGTTTGACCATCGTGATCATTACCCATGAAATGCAGGTCGTCAAAGAAATCTGCAACAAAGTGGCAGTGATGGAAGACGGCGAAGTCATCGAGCAAGGCTCAAGCGTTCAGATTTTCAGCCAACCAGAAAAATCTTTGACCAAAGATTTCATCCGAACGGCGACACACATCGACCAAGCCTTAGAAACGATCCTTGGCAGTTCGAAATTTTCTTCCTTGGCACCGAACGAATGGCTGGTGGAGCTGTCCTATGTGGGGGATCAAACCAATGAACCACTGATCGCCCAATTGTACAGCCGCTACAAAGTGACCACCAATATTCTTTACGGCAACGTGGAGATCTTGCAAGAAGTGCCGATCGGCAGCTTAGTCGTTAGCTTATCCGGTGAATACCAACAGCGTAAACATGCCTTAGAATATTTGAAGTCTCAAGGGGTTTACACCAATATTTTAAAAGAAAATCATGCAGAACCATTAAACAATGTAATTAAAGGAGGATTTTAGATGGCTGCCTTATTAGAAAGATATTTTCCCAATGTTGTTGCGATCCAAGATGAATTTGTGACAGCAACGATCCAAACCTTGTATATGGTTTTTTGGACCTCTTTGATCGCGGGCATCTTAGGCATCTTGTTAGGGATCGTTTTGGTAGTGACTCGACCGAATGGGATTTTAGAAAATCGACCGCTCTTTGAATTTCTCGATAAAGTCATCAATGTGGTGCGCTCGATCCCTTTCATTATCTTATTGACGTTACTAGGAACCTTTACCAGATTCCTTGTCGGAACGACCATCGGCGAAACAGCAGCATTGGTTCCTCTGATTGCTGGGATCATTCCTTTCTTTGCTCGGCAGATCGAGATTGCCTTGCTAGAAGTTGACCCCGGTGTCGTGGAGGCAGCTGAAGCGATGGGCACCAGTCCTTTCGGTATCATTTTTCGGGTCTATTTGCCAGAAGGCGTGGCGGGAATTATTCGGGTCTCTGCATTGACCGTGATCAATGTGATCGGATTGACCGCCATGGCAGGAGCAGTCGGCGCTGGCGGTTTAGGAAACTTAGCCATCACCCGCGGGTACAACCGATTCCAGACCGATGTTACGATCATGGCGACCTTGATCATCTTAGTATTCGTTTTTATCAGTCAATTTGTCAGCAACCTACTCATTAAACGAGTATCACACTGACCACCACTTACGTACAAATAAAAAAACAAGCAAGTCTATGGAGGAAGAAAAAATGAAAAAATTCGTACAATCAATCGTCTTAGGGGCAGCATTATTATTTATTACAGGATGCGGAAACAATGGCAGTGCCGCAGCCAATGATCAAGAAGAAGTCACGGTGAAATTAGGGGTGATTGGTGCAGACACCGATGTCTGGGATGATGTCAAAGATCGTTTGAAAGACGAAGGCATCAATTTAGAATATGTCCAATTTTCTGATTACAACCAACCCAATGCAGCCTTGGCTGATGGTTCCATCGACCTCAATTCATTCCAACACCAATTTTTCTTGGACAACTATAATGAAGAATTTGGTACTGATCTCGTATCGATCGGCAATACAGTCAATGCGCCATTAGGTATTTATTCCGACAAAGTGACGGATGTCAACGACTTGGCTGAAGGAGCTAAAGTTGCGATCCCTAATGATGTGACCAATGGTGGTCGGGCATTGCTTTTGTTACAATCAGCTGGATTGATCAAAGTGGATGAAGCAGCCGGACAAACACCAACGGTCGCGGATATTACAGAAAACCGTTTGAACTTAGAAATTTCAGAACTTGATGCAGCGCAAACCGCTCGGGCACTTTCCGATGTCGATGTTTCGGTCATCAATAGCGGCATGGCGGTAGATGCAGGATTTGTACCAACCGAAGATGCGATCTTTTTAGAGCCTGTTGATGAAACGGCCCGTCCTTACGTCAACATCATTGCCGCCCGTAAAGAAGATGAAGACAATGAAGTATACCAAAAAGTGGTCGCTGCTTACCAAACAGAGGATACGAAAAAAGTCATCGAGGAAACGTCAAAAGGATCAAGTGTTCCTGCTTGGGAAACCTTTGGGGCAAAATAAGTACCACGTAATTTGATATAAAATTGAAAAAACATGTATAAAAAAGGAGAGATTTGATTATGACAACAGCAACTATTACAAAAGCAACGATTAAACCATTTATCCAAGAGCGTTTAGCCGCTTATCAAGCCTTGGCATTAGATATCCACAATCACCCAGAAGTCAGCAACTATGAGTTTTATTCAGCCGATGCCCTGATCGCCCAATTAGAAAAAGAAGGCTTTGCTGTTAAAAAGGATGTGGCAGGCCATCGCACCGGCTTTGATGCCCGCTATGTCAGTGGGAAACCTGGTCCGACGATTGCCTTTTTAGCCGAGTATGATGCGTTACCTGGCATCGGTCATGCCTGCGGACACAATCTCTTCGGGACTTATTCCGTCTTAGCTGCCAGTGCTCTACAACCTTTCATCGATGAGCTAGGCGGGGAGATTCGAGTCTATGGGACGCCAGGAGAAGAAGGTGGAGAACATGGTTCCGCTAAAGGTAGTTTTGTCCGTGAAGGGTTCTTCAATGATGTCGATGCCGCTCTTTGTGTCCATCCAGCCCATCGCTATGGCAAAACGACAGCGTCATTAGCCAATGATCCAGTGGATATCAAGTTCTATGGTCGGGCTTCCCATGCGGCAGCTGCACCAGAAAAAGGCATCAACGCGTTAGAAGCATTGCTGCAAGTCTTTAACGGGATCAATGGGTTGCGCCTGCATTTACCAAAAGACGTCAATATTCATGGTGTGATCACCGATGGCGGCGTGGCAGCCAATGTCGTGCCAGAATATGCAGCCGGTCGTTTTTATTTACGAGCAGCCAATCGAGCAACCTTGAATGATGTCTACGAGAAAGTCGAAAACATCGTCAAAGGAGCCGCTTTAGCCACGGGAGCGACCTATGAATTCGGCTTGTTCCAAAACTCCGTCGATGATGTGATCGTGACACCAAGTTTTGATGAGATTTTCTTCGCCCATGCCCAAGAAGCGGGCGTACCTGCCGATGAGATCGATACGGAAGCAAAAGCAAGTCTTGGTTCTTCTGATGTCGGCAATGTCAGTCAAGTGATCCCGACGATCCAACCCACCGTTTCGATTTCAGATGACTACATTGCGGGGCATTCGGAAGAATTCAAAGCCGCTGCTAAGAGTGAAAAAGGCTTGCAGTCGATCGCTATCGCGGCTGAACTTTTAGCCCTGACAGCGTTAGATCTTTTTGAGCAACCGGCGTTATTAGAAAAAATCAAAGCCGATCATCAAGAAAGTTTAGCGAAAGGCAATTAATGCCAAAATCGTGAAAGAAGATATCCAGAGGATACTCAATAATATAGAAGAAAAAAAGTCTCTGCCGCAAAATGTCGGTAGAGACTTTTTTTGTTAGTCGATGACTAAAATGCCTTCTTTTAATGAAAAAGGATTTTGCTGATTGATATGATCGTAGAACATGACCCCGTTTAAATGATCGATCTCATGCTGAACGACGATTGCAGGATAGTTCTTCAAACGAACTTTTTTCTTTTTGCCGTTAATGTCGTAATAGCTGATCGTGATCCGGGCATGGCGCACCACGTAGCCGGGCACTTCACGGTCCACGGACAGACAGCCCTCGCCTTCACCCAGACAAGCTTCTTGCACGGAATGACTTAAAATTTTGGGATTGTAAAGAACATCTTTAAAATCAGGTTCTGTTTTTTCTGGGTCGCTGCTAGGGACGAGGACCGCTGTGATTCGTTTTGAAATATCTAATTGAGGAGCTGCTAGACCAACGCCGCCTCTTAATTCAAGTTCTTCTGCCTTGACTGGGTCTTGGCTGTTTTCTAAAAAGGTCATCATTTCTTTTCCTAGTGCGATATCTTCTTCGCTCAAAGGAAAAGGCACTTCTTTTGCTACTTCACGCAAGGTTGGATTGCCTTCGCGAATAATATCATCCATTGTAATCATTGATGATGTGATTCCTCCTACTATGTAAAAATGACGAAAGCAAGTTTCGTTCCTAATAAAGTGTACCACAAGTGCAGAAAGAAGGGCATAAGAAAGTTTAAAGGGTAAAGCTTTCTTATTAAATGAAACGATATTTCTATATCTGTGATTTAATTATGAAATATAGTTGCGAACGAGGGAAGAATCAGTTATAATGCTTTTATAGAAAACGGTATCACGAAAGTGACTCACCAAGGAGGCAAAGAGATGTTCGGCTTTTCTGTATTTATGAACGAAGACTTGACGGCAGCAGAACTTGAGCAGATGACTGCGATGGCATCAGGCTTTAAAGGGATTTTCACCTCCATGCACATACCAGAAGACGATCGCAGTACCTATCGGCAGCGTCTGACGGACTTGGGAGGTTTCGCAAAAGACCATCAGTTGTCTTTAATGGTAGATATTTCTGGAAACGCCTTAGCAGAAGCGGGCTTTTCCATCGACAAGCTGGCAGAACTAAGGGAGATCGGTGTCACTGGTTTACGAATGGACTATGCCATCGACAATCAGCAAATCGCCGCTTTTTCAAAGGAAATGACCATCAGTTTGAATGCCAGTACATTAACGGAAAAAGACATTCGAGAGCTGCAGGCGTATGGAGCCGATTTTACTCGATTGGAAGCTTGGCACAATTATTACCCTCGACCAGAAACGGGACTGGATGCTGACTGGTTTCAGGAGAAGAACCGCTGGTTGAAAGCACAAGGCTTTTTTGTCCAAGCCTTTGTTCCAGGAGATGCCAAGAAACGCGGACCGTTATTTCAAGGATTACCCACACTGGAAAGACACCGCAACTGGTCGCCGTTTGCCGCAGCGATCGATTTGTTGGCTACCGGTTCAGTTGATGCTGTTTACATTGGTGATGGGATGGTTTCTGCAAAAAGTGCGCAGCAGTTTGCGACGTATCTGCAAGAAGCGCGGATCGTTTTGCGGGTCAAAGATCTTGGTTCGACTTACTTTGAACACGTACTAGGGAATCACCAAAATCGTTACGATGAAGCTCGAGATGTCTTGCGTAGCGCCGATGCCCGTTTCAATGCCATTCCAGAAGTCAAACCTGAACTTAGTCAAGAGCGGCCAATGGGTGCTGTGACGATCGATAACCAAGAGTACTTGCGCTATATGGGAGAGATTCAAGTGTGCAAACGACCATTGCCTGCAGACCCCAAAGTCAACCTCGCCGCTCAGGTGATACCAGCCGATCTGCCTTTGATCCAACAAATCAAAGCAGGGATGCGATTTAAATTAGAAAGAGATGATTCCAATGAATAAAATCAATTTAGACAAATTAACGACCGAACGACGCAATAGCGAAACGAGCAATTTAGATGAAATGACGATTTTAGAAGCGTGCCAAAAAATGAACCAAGAAGATCAAAAAGTTGCCTATGCAGTGGAGAAAGAAATTCCTAGTATTGAAAAAGTCATTGAACAAACTATCGCTGCTTTTAAAAAAGGCGGACGCTTGATTTATCTTGGCGCTGGGACGAGTGGTCGATTAGGCGTCTTGGATGCGGCCGAATGTGTCCCAACCTTTGGGGTATCACCTGAAATGGTGGTTGGTCTGATCGCCGGTGGCGAAGAAGCGATGACGGTCGCTGTCGAAGGAGCAGAAGACTCCTTAACGCTAGGGAAACAAGACCTTGTCGATCTGAAGTTGACCCAAAATGACATGGTGATCGGGATCGCTGCCAGTGGCAGAACCCCTTACGTGATTGGGGCTCTTGATTACGCCAATGAGCTCGGTGTCACAACAGCTACGATCGCTTGTAACAAAGACGCGGAGATCTCTCAGCATGCCAGCTTTCCAATCGAAGTCGATTGTGGCCCAGAGTTTCTGACGGGTTCGACTCGTTTAAAATCTGGGACGGCCCAAAAATTGATTTTGAATATGATCTCAACGTTATCAATGGTAGGGATCGGCAAAGTCTACAATAATTTGATGGTCGACGTGAAAGCGACCAACGAAAAATTGGTAGAACGCTCAAAACGGATCATCATGCAGGCAACTGAAGCTGATTATGAAACAGCCGCCGCGGCATTTGAAGAAGCAGATCAGAATGTCAAATTGGCGATCGTGATGCTGTTGACTGATAGCACGAAAGGCGAAGCGCAAGCAAAACTTGCCACGGCACAAGGGTTTGTCAAAACGGCGTTAGGAGGAGAAAAGTAATGGCAAAAGAAACACTGACGGTAGAAGAGTTAGCGGAGAAGATTTTTCAAGAAGCCGGCGGAATGGACAACGTAGAAACAGTCAATCACTGTATGACTCGCGTACGAATGACCGTCCGCGACCACGACAAGGTCGATCAACAAGGGTTAAAAGAGATTCCCGGTGTGATGGGGGTCGTCAATGACGAGCAGCTGCAAGTCATTATCGGACCAGGGAAAGTCAACAAAGTAGCTAACGCAATGGTGGCAAAAGCCGGTGTTGATTTAGGGCAAGAGATCCCGCAGCAAAAATCAGGCAAAGAGGCGTTATCAGAAAAAACGGCAGAGATGAAAGCAGCCCAAAAAGCCAAACAAAAATCATCGCCATTGAAGTCGCTGCTGAAAGACATTTCAAATATTTTTGTTCCAATGATTCCAGCCTTCGTTGGTGCAGGACTCGTTGCAGGGATCGCCTCCGTTCTGACCAACATGATCACGGCTGGCCGATTAGATGGAGACACTTGGAATTATTATGTCATGATTTTAAACGTCCTCAGAAATGGGATGTTCACCTATTTAGCGATCTTTACTGGGGTCAATGCTGCGCAGGTCTTTAAAGCCAATCCAACCCTTGGTGGAGTGATCGGGTCGATCATCTTGCTGACAGGTATGAACCCAGAAGCCCCGATCCAAAACTTGTTCACTGGCGAAGCGTTAGCTGCCAACCAAGGGGGGATCATCGGTGTAATCTTCGCTGTATGGCTTTTGGCGAAATTAGAGGCAGTGCTGCATCGAGTGATTCCTGAAGCAATCGATATTATCGTGACCCCGACGTTGTGTTTGCTGATCATCGGTTTGACGGAGATTTTCTTGATCATGCCATTGGCCGGCCTGATCTCTGACAGCTTAGTCGGTTCGATCACTTGGGTCTTGAATGTGGGCGGGGCTTTTTCTGGGTTTGTCTTAGGAGCGGCCTTCCTACCAATGGTCATGTTTGGTTTGCATCAAATTTTGACCCCGATCCACATCCAAATGATCGAAGCAACAGGCAGCACGCAATTATTACCGATTTTAGCCATGGCTGGTGCCGGTCAAGTCGGAGCAGCTTTAGCCTTATGGGTACGACTACGTAAAGACAAAGAGCTTTCTGAAATGATCAAAGGTGCATTGCCAGTTGGGATTTTAGGCATCGGCGAACCATTGATCTACGGAGTGACATTGCCATTAGGTCGACCATTTATCACTGCTTGTATTGGTGGTGGGATCGGTGGTGCGGTCATTGGCGCTTTGACAAATATCGGCGCAACGGCGATTGGACCATCAGGGTTAGCTTTGATTCCATTGATTGCCAACGGCCGTTGGATGGGCTATATTTTCGGCTTGTTAGCAGGATATGCTGGCGGCTTCGTTGCCACCTACTTCTTTGGGATTCCGAAAGATCGCTTAGAAGCAGTCAAAGAAAGCGAGGCAGAGGAGGCAAAATCAGCTGCAACCGTCACTTCCGTGCAATCGCAACCAAAAGAAACGAGTGAAACGGCGGCAAATCCATCAGCAACAACGATCGATACCCCCTTATACGCAGTAGCAACAGGCACGACAAAAGCGATCAGTGCATCAAGTGATCCGGTATTTTCGCAAAAAATGATGGGCGACGGGTATTTTGTCTTGCCAGACAATGGGGCGATCTTTGCACCAGCAGCAGGAACGATCACGACGATTTTTCCAACGAAACATGCATTGGGGATCAAGACTGCCAGCGGGCTAGAGATTTTGCTGCACATGGGGGTCGACACCGTCGAATTGCAAGGAGCACCTTTTGAGATCCTGGTGGAGGAAGGCCAAGCCGTGACACCAGCCACCCAAGTTGCCCAAGTCGATTTGGCGCAGTTGACAGCCAAAGGCAAAGCTACTGAGATGCTCGTGATTATCACCAATATGGACCAAGCAGCCAACGTTGAACTGTTACCGATCGCGGAAACAAAAGCAGGTCAAGCAGTCATGCATGTGGCAACGATAAAATAATGGTAAAACCTCTATCTGATAAAGATAGAGGTTTTTTTTAAGAAGTTACTAAATTGATTGCGGAAACGAGGTCTTTATGTTACAGTTTCGTTACAAAGGGAGAAATCCCATTCGAGGAGGCAATGACGATGAAAAAAATAATTTGGTTCGGACTAATGACGCTGGCATTTTCACCATTGATGGTTCATGCAGATGAAACGGCTACGAGTGGAAGTGACAATCCGGTTGCCGTTAGCGAGACGCTTTCATCAGAAGGGCAAACAGATAGTGAGCAGATCCAAAATTCTGCCCAAGAAAGTACAGCGGAAGACCAAGAAACGGATCAATCCGCTACTTCAGAAACTACAGCTGACGAGAATCAAGAGCCAGTCGATTCCGAAGCCGTTATTGCCTCGATCCAAGCAGAGACAGGGACGCAAAACGTCAATGAGATCAATACGTTAGCCGATGAACCTAGTTCGCTACGTAGTGCCTTAACTCAAGGGATCACTGAAGGCAGTGTGACCGCATTTACCCAAGAACAGTTGGACCAGTTGACAGATGAAGAATTGACCAATGGCAATCGCCTAGCACTACGTTATTCTAGTGATGCGATGGGCTTTGATATTGCTTACTTGGCAAAAATCATCGGTGCCTTGTTTGTTGATCAGACGTTATCCTGGGAAGCCATTGAGCCACAACTGGCTTTTGATGCGAATAGCTACGCCAGTTTTGCTGACTTGATTCCTGTCGTGGATCAGTTGCAGGAATATTTACGGGTCGTCTATCCAGCAGACGGAGTCTTTTTACATTTGAATCAAGCCGTTTCCAACGAATGGATGATTTCGATTTTAACCAACTTGAATCAGATGGAACAAGAGATGCAAGTCGATCCAGGTGCCTTTGTTCCAGGACGGATCTCTTATATCATTCAAGCGGCAAATGATTCCATGTATCTGCCTACAGGCACGCAAACGAGTACGACTGAAGAAGCGACCGCAACATCGACGACCGCTCAAGAAACAGCTACAACGACTTCTTCGAAAGAGGCCAACGCTACTGCCGATGGCGAAAAAACATTACCTAAAACCAATGAAGCGCCAAGCTATACCTTATTGATCGCAGGTATCATCCTGCTGTTGATCGTTTTCTTGATTTTATGGCGCCGAAAGAAAAAATGAACGTTATTTATAATAGGCAGAATGAAAAAATAGCAACCTTCGTTTTCCATCAGGGAAACGAAGGTTTTTTGTTTTCAGAAATTTCATTTATGATTTCTTTTCAAATAACGCCTTTTATAAAAAGACCAGAATCGATTCCTTCATAAAAAAGTCAAATTTAAATTCTTGCATTCTCTGGTGAAGGGTGTATAATGACACAGTGTCATATGACATCGTGTCATATTGAGAGCTGTGATTTATTTTAATTAGAAAGGAGATGCTTGTGATGCCGACAGATACATTTTTTCACTTGCCGCCGGAAAAACAAAAGCGCATTTTAAATGCGGCGAAAAAAGAATTTTCCAGGCTGCCTTTGAAAGACGCCTCGATCGCCAATATCATCAAAGATGCCGAAATTCCTCGGGGGAGTTTTTACCAATACTTCGAAAACAAAGAAGATCTTTACTACTATTATTTCCATACGTTGAAAAAAAATAGTCAGCGAGACCTGCTGAAATCGATCCAACATGAAAATGGGGATCTATTTGCGGGGTTCGAATGGTACTTTTCACGGATGATCGCCGAAGTTTTTAAAGGCAAAAATGCAAACTTTTACCGCAATTTATTTATGAGTATGGATTATCGTTCCTTCCATAAAGTCGTGCCCGAGATGCAGCACAAGATGCATCAAGAACACAAAGCCGATCGGCAGAAGCAGCAAGCCATCTTTTTGTCAGAGATCGACAAAGATTTATTGAAAGTCAAAGACGACCATGAGTTGAAAATGCTGATCCAGCTGCTGATGCATACCGTCTTTTCGACGATTGCCGAAGCCTATCGCCAATCAGCGTTTGATCCAGACTATGATCCTGCCGAAGCGATTGCTGATTTCAACAGTAAAGTCCGCTGGTTAAGAGAGGGCGCAAAAAAAGAAAGAGGGGAAACCTATGATTAAGCTGATAAAACGCGTATCCGTCATTTCCATCATCATGGCAGTGGTGTTTATGGTGATCCAAGTCGTTTCTGATTTGTATCTACCGACATTGACTTCCAATATTATCAACAATGGGGTGGCGACAGGCGACATTGATTACATTTGGAAAACCGGCTTTTACATGATCGGCTTTTCATTAATCAGTATCATCGCCGCTTTAGGAAATACGTATTTCGCAACAAGAGAATCACAAAAATTAGGACAAAAACTACGTTCGGACATTTACCAAAAAGTTGAGAATTTTTCTTCTCGTTCTTTCGATAAATTCGGGACCGCATCATTGATCACACGGACCACCAACGACGTCAACCAAATTCAAATGGTGACGCAAATGTTTTTACGTATGATGATCAATGCACCGATCACACTGATTGGGGCGAGCTTCTTGGCCTATCAAAAAGATGCCCAATTAACACGAATCTTTTTAGTCGTTATTCCTATCATGCTGGTATTGGTCGGTGGTATTATGTATTTTGCCGTTCCTTTATTCAAAAGTATGCAAAAGAAAACCGACCGTTTGAACTTAGTCTTTCGTGAAGGCTTGACGGGGGTCCGCGTTATTCGAGCATTTGATAAGACGGATTATGAAGCGAATCGCTTTGATGAAGCCAACAAAGATTACACCCACACCGCGATTAAAGTAAACACCATCGTGGCCTTGATGATGCCATTGATGACGTTGATCATGAGTGGGACGAACATTGCCATCACATGGTTTGGTGGTCATTATATTGCAGAAATGACCTTAGAAGTCGGGAACTTGATTGCGTTTATGACCTATGCAATGCAAATTTTGATCAGCTTTATGATGCTGTCCATGATCTTCGTGATGGTGCCAAGAGCCCAAGCATCGGCTGACCGGATCAACGAAGTCTTAAATGAAGAAGATGAAATTCTCGATCCAAAAACACCAGCGACATTGAGCTTACAAGGGGATCAAGCAACCTTGACCTTTGACCATGTGGCGTATCGCTACCAAGGCGCTGAGAAATTGGCGTTGGAAGATATCGACTTCCAAGCAAAATCTGGTGATTTTGTTGCCATCATCGGTGGGACGGGTTCAGGGAAAACGACCCTAGTCAATCTCTTGCCTCGTTTGTACGATGTGGAGTCTGGTGCAATCAAAATCAATGGGGTCAATATTGCAGAAGTTACCCAGCACAATCTACGAGAAGCCGTGGGCTTTGTTCCACAAAAAGCGGTACTGTTTTCTGGTACCATTCGTGAAAATATGAAATACGGAAAACCCGATGCGACAGACGAAGAAATCTGGCAAGCATTAGAGATCGCCCAAGCCAAAGATTTTGTCTCCGAACTGGCAGATGGCTTAGATAGCCGTGTAGAACAAGGCGGCGGCAACTTCTCTGGTGGACAACGTCAACGTTTAGCGATCGCTCGTGCGTTAGTGAAACAAGCAGATGTCTATGTCTTTGATGATTCCTTCTCCGCACTGGACTTCAAAACCGATGCCAACTTACGTGCAGCGCTGAAACGCGACATGCAAGACAGCATTATGGTCGTGGTTGCCCAACGGGTCAGCACCGTCATGGATGCCGATACGATCTTAGTATTGGATGAAGGACAACTCGTAGGAAAAGGAACCCATGAATCATTAATGGCAGACAATGAAACCTACCAAGAAATCGTTTCTTCACAATTGAGAGAGGAGGATCTTGCATGAGTGAAAAGAAAACAACAACACAACACCGTGGCGGACCAATGAGTGGCGGTCCGGGCCGTAACATCGGTGCCAAAGGACCAAAAGCCAAAAACTTTTGGGGAACGGTCAAACGGCTTTTCGGTTACATGTCGAAACGCTCTATCGCTATCATTGCCGTCTTCGTTTTAGCGATCGCAGCCGTGATCTTCCAAATCCAAACACCGAAAATTTTAGGGGAAGCGACCACTGAAATTTTTAAAGGGGTCATGATCGGTGCACAACAGATGCAAGCCGGCCAACAGGTGACAGAATTTCCTATCGATTTTGAGAAAGTTGGTCAAATCATTTTGATTGCGATCGGCATGTATGTGATTTCAGCCGTCTTCAACTTTCTACAACAGTTTATTATGACTCGTGTCTCGCAACGAACGGTTTATGAGCTGCGTCGTGACTTAGATGAAAAAATGAACCGCTTGCCGATCTCTTACTATGATACTCACTCAAATGGGGATATCATGTCACGGGCGATCAATGATATGGATAATATCGCAAGTACCTTGCAACAAAACTTGACCCAATTTATTACGAGTGTCGTGACCTTTATCGGGGTTTTGTGGATGATGCTGACGATCAGTTGGCAACTGACTTTGGTTGCTTTAGCAACGGTTCCTTTAAGCTTGGTCGTCGTGATGATCGTCGCACCAAAATCGCAAAAATTCTTTGCGGCACAACAAAAAAGTTTAGGATTGCTCAATGACCAAGTCGAAGAAACTTACGGCGGTCACACAGTTGTCAAAACTTTCAACCATGAAGCCGCCGATCAAGACGTTTTTGAAGAAGAAAATGACCGTCTGTATTCCGCTGGTTGGAAAGCCCAATTTATTTCAGCGATCATTATGCCCTTGATGAACTTCATTAAAAACTTGGGCTATGTCTTCGTGGCTGTCCTTGGTGGGATCAAAGTGGCGAATGGGAACATGACGTTAGGGGATGTGCAAGCATTCTTGCAATACACCAATCAATTCTCTCAACCGATCACTCAAATCGCTAGCTTGCTAAACACCATCCAATCAACCGTTGCATCTGCCGAACGGGTCTTTGAAGTCTTGGATGAAGAAGAAATGAATGATGAACCTTCTGGTCTGCCAGTGGAAGACAGTGAATACAAAGTTCGTTTCGATCATGTTCAATTTGGTTATGCCCCAGACAAATTATTGATGACTGATTTTAATCTGGATGTCAAAGCTGGTGAGATGGTGGCTATCGTAGGACCAACTGGCGCTGGGAAAACCACGCTGATCAATCTCTTGGAACGTTTCTATGATGTTTCTGGCGGCAGCATTCGTTACGATGGCAAAGATACTCGAGACTTGACTCGTGATGAGTTGCGTAGTAATATCTCGATGGTGCTGCAAGATACGTGGTTGTTTACCGGCTCCATCTATGACAACATCCATTATGGAAATGAAAAAGCGACCAAAGAACAAGTGATTGCTGCGGCGAAAGCTGCCCATGTGGATGATTTTGTTCGCAAATTGCCAGAAGGCTATGATACGGTCTTGAATGAAGAAGCCAGCAATATCTCCCAAGGTCAACGTCAGCTGATCACAATCGCTCGTGCCTTCTTAGCGGATCCAGATGTCTTGATTTTGGATGAGGCAACTTCCAGTGTCGATACGCGGACAGAGATTTTGATCCAAAAAGCAATGGGTCGTTTGTTAGAAAATCGGACCAGCTTTGTGGTTGCTCACCGTCTCTCTACGATTCGTGATGCTGACAATATCATCGTGATGAATCACGGGTCTATTGTTGAGACTGGAAATCATGAAGAATTGATGGCACAAAACGGTTTCTATGCAGACCTGTATAACAGTCAATTTTCAGAAGAAGTGGCGTGATCCACTGTTTGTAATGAAAGAAATTCTTCCCCAAATGATAATAAACAGACCGCCAAAGGTTGACTGAAAGAAAGCAGTGATTGTCACTGCTTTCTTTTTTTTTATGAATTTTTGCCGCTTTATTTTAAATATTTATTGCAATTAACTGGATTAAAATGTATATTAATACATAATTTCGAATGAACCAAGACAAGGAGTGAAACCAATGAGTCATCTTTTTCCTAATTACAGCCGTTTGCCCATCGATATCCAGCAAGGCAGCGGCAGCTATGTGGTAGATTCGCAAGGCAAACAATATTTAGATTTAACAAGCGGCATCGGGGTCGTCAATCTCGGTTATGGACATCCCAAAGTGCAAGCTGCTTTGATGTCACAAGCAGAGCAGATTTGGCATGTGCCGAATTTGTATGATAGCCAGCTGCAAGAAGAAGTTGCCCAAAAGCTGACCCAAAATCAAAAGAACGCATCAGACGAGCCGTATCTGGCTTATTTTTGTAATAGCGGTGCTGAGGCGAACGAAGCTGCTTTAAAGCTGGCTCGCAAAGCGACTGGTCGCAGCAAAGTCATCAGTTTTGAACAATCTTTCCATGGTCGGACTTTTGGCGCGATGTCTTTGACTGGGCAAAGCAGTATCCATGATGGGTTTGGACCGTTAGTACCAGAGATGGTTTATGTACCCTTTAATGATCTTGAGGCATTGCAAGCCGTTTTAGATGAGCAGACGGCAGCCGTGTTTTTAGAATTGATCCAAGGCGAAGGCGGCGTGATCCCTGCTGAGGTGGCATGGGTCCAAGCGGTGGCAGCCCTTTGTCAGGAGCAGGGAGCACTGCTAGTGGTGGATGAGATCCAAACCGGGATGGGACGGACAGGAACACTGTTTGCTTTTGAAGGATATGGCATTGAACCTGATCTTTTTACCGTAGCAAAAGGGCTTGGTAACGGGATCCCTGTCGGAGCGATGCTAGGCAAAAGCCACTTGCAAACGGCTTTTGGACCCGGTAGTCACGGTTCGACCTTTGGTGGCAATAAATTAGCGATGGCCGCTGCTAGTGCCGTTTGTAGTGTGTTGCAAGAAGAGGACATTCAAGTCAATGTTCAATTGCGTCAGCAGCAGTTTTTCGACGGATTGCAAGGACTATCTAAGGTGCAGGCGATACGTGGGAAAGGACTGATGATCGGTATCGAATTAGCCGATTCGGAAAGCTTGCAATCCGTGTTGACCCAACTGCGGAACCAAGGCCTCCTCGCATTAAAGGCGGGTACCAAGGTTTTGCGCTTGCTGCCACCCTTAACGATCTCGCAAGAGGAAACGAAAGCAGCATTGGCGATTTTACAAGCGATCTTAGCATAATTGTATAAAAATAGATTTTTTGGGCATTTTTTCTTATAAAAACCGAATAACAGCGAATTTGTTTTGAATAATTTTATAAATAATCATTGACAGAGCGATGGGAGTTTCTTATAATCTTAAGTAAATTCTTTTGAGGAGTGACGTGTTTGAAGGCAGCAATCGTTGGTGTAACAGGGTATACCGGAATTGAATTGATTCGTTTGATCCAGCAGCATCCCCAATTGGAGGTGGGCACCTTGCATAGTCATTCTATGCATGAAAATTCATCAGTTTTGTATCCTCATTTAATTGGACTGACAGAGCAGCTGATCGAACCTTTTGATGCAGAAAAAATCCAAAAGGAAAATCAACTCGTGTTTTTTGCGACTCCTGCTGGAATCAGCAAAGAACTCGCAGCGACTTTTGTCGCAAATGACTTTCCAGTGATTGACCTTTCTGGTGATCTGCGATTGAAGGATCGGGATAGCTATCAAAAATGGTATCACCAAGAAGCTGCACCTACCGAGTTGTTGGCACAAGCGACCTATTCGCTGCCTGAGTTTGCAACGACTCCTGGCAATTTGATCGCCAATCCAGGCTGTTATGCGACTGCTGCCATTTTAGCGGCTGCGCCGTTGGTTCAGCAAAAACTATTCAGCGGTACGTTGATTTTTGATGGCAAGTCGGGCTTGTCGGGTGCTGGTAAGAAATTGACCGACAGCAGTCACTTTGCAACCGCTGCGGATAACATGACGATGTATAAGCCAAATCAGCATCAGCATATTCCTGAGATCATGCAGCAGTTTCAGCAATGGGATCAGGCAATGCCGCCGATCCAATTTTCTACCAGCTTACTGCCTGTCAAAAGAGGGATCTTTATGACGCTTTATGCGCCTATCAAAGACGCGATTTCGCAAGAGGACATCTATGAGCAGTACGTAAAAACGTATCAAGACCATCCGTTTGTCCGAGTGCAACCGTTAGGAAAGCTGCCCGAGCTGCGGCAAGTGACGGGAACGAATTTTTGTGACATTGGCATATGTTTCAATCCGCTGACCCAAGTGTTGACCGTTGTCGCAGTGATCGATAATTTAGGCAAAGGGGCTGCTGGCCAAGCGATCCAAAACTTCAATCGATGGGCAAAGATACCAGAAACGACTGGTCTTATGCAAGCAACGTTATATCCATAAAATAGCCAACAGACGCGTGAGGATACTCGTGTCAGCCAGTGGACAATCCGCAAAAAGGTGGCAAGTAGGAGGAAAGAAAATGAAAGAAATCGAAGGAACGATCGCAACCCCCAAAGGTTTTTTTGCCGACGGTCTGCATTGCGGTCTGAAGAAAGAGAAAGTCGATCTTGGTTGGATCGTCTCTGAAGTGCCAGCCAGTGCTGCGGCAGTCTTTACCACCAATCAAGTACAAGCGGCACCCATTCTCGTTACAAAGGAAAAAATGCAAGCAGGCACCTTGCAAGGCGTGATCGTCAATGCGGGCAATGCCAATGCTTGTACCGGGGAGCAAGGTTTAAAAGA
Organism: Enterococcus sp. DIV0008; assembly: GCF_050542615.1. Classification (NCBI taxonomy): domain Bacteria; kingdom Bacillati; phylum Bacillota; class Bacilli; order Lactobacillales; family Enterococcaceae; genus Enterococcus; species Enterococcus sp. DIV0008. The sequence goes on from NZ_CP172937.1 coordinate 440,174, forward strand.
TGCACAAGAGATGGCAGAATTGGCAGCAGCCCAGCTACATACGAGTCCCGAAGCCTTTGCGGTAGCCTCCACTGGGATCATTGGTAAGAGCTTACCGATGGAAAAAATCACTGCAGGGATTCAGCAACTAAACAGGCAAGGGGATGCCCACCGATTTCAAAGAGCGATTTTGACGACGGATCTGACTGAAAAAAGCAGTGTCATCCAATCAACGATCGCTGACAAAACGGTGACTGTTGCGGGCTGTGCCAAAGGGTCTGGTATGATCCATCCCAATATGGCCACGATGCTGGCATTTGTTACGACGGATGCGGCGATCGCTCCAGCACTCTTGCAAGCACTGCTGAAAGAATTGACCGACGTTACCTTCAATCAAATCACGGTCGATGGCGATACATCCACTAATGATATGGTGATAGTTTTAGCCAACGGGTTAGCCAAAAATCCAACGATCGAAGCCGATACGCCAGCTTATCAGGAGTTTAAAGGGATGCTCAAAGCAGTTCTGACCGCACTAGCCAAAGCAATTGCGAAGGATGGAGAAGGCGCCAGCAAATTGATCGAAGCTCACACGAGTGGAGCGGTGACGGATGAAGCAGCCCGAATGATCAGCAAAACCATCGTCGGTTCGCCGCTGGTCAAAACAGCCCTCTTTGGCAAAGACCCAAACTGGGGGCGTATCTTATGTGCAGTAGGTTATAGTGGGCAACCCATCGATCCAGCAACGGTATCGATCGCATTAGCCGACATTCCCGTCTTTGTCCAAGGGACACCGGTAGCTTTTGACGAAACCATCATGCAAGAACAGTTGGCGGAAAATGAAGTCAAAGTCGCTGTTGAGCTGAAAGAAGGGGCAGGTGTTGGCACCGCTTGGGGCTGTGATCTGACGTATGACTATGTGAAAATCAACGCACTATATCATACCTAATACAAATCAGGTACTAGACAAAAAGGAGCGAGTAGATGGAAACGATCGTAGTAAAAATCGGCGGTGTCGCCTCAGACAATTTAACCCCGTCATTCTTTGAGACTATAGCAGATTGGCAAGCTGCGGGCAAAAAAGTGGTCATCGTCCATGGCGGTGGTCACTACATCTCAGAAATGATGGAGAAAATGGCGTTGACAGTCACGATCAAAGACGGCCTGCGGGTGACCGACCCCCAGACGCTTGAAGTAACTAGAATGGTCCTTTTGGGACAAGTTCAACCGCTGATCACGACCGCTTTCCAGCAAGCCGGCTTCCATGCCGTAGGACTGAATGCCGGCTGTGATCAACTGATTCAAGGAGAAGTTATCGATGAGGAGAAATTAGGGCAAGTAGGGAAAGTTCAACAAATCAACGCTGCTTTCCTGCAGCTCTTGACAGAGAAAAAACATGTTCCGATCTTGGCACCGCTAGGAATTACCCCAGAGGGGCAATGGCTGAACATCAATGCCGATGAAGTAGCGTGTCAGGTTGCTGCCAGCTTGCAAGCCGAAAAACTGTATTTGTTGACGGATGTTCCTGGCATCAAACAAGAATGCAAGTGGTTATCCGCTGTTTCTTTTGAAGAGATCCCCCGCTTGATCGCCGAAGAAGTAGTCACAGGCGGCATGTTGCCCAAACTAAAAAGCGCCGAAAAAGCGTTGAAAGCAGGGGTCGCCTCTGTTTGTATCACGGATCGTGTCGACCGTTTGGGCACTCAGATCTTAGCTGCAACTCCAGCAGCAGCTGTTTGCGGTTAAAGCCTTTAGCGGCAATCCAACGCCTGTCTTCCCCTCGTAAGATTGCAAAATTCTGACTTTTCTGCGCTTTTCTTCTTGTTTTCTCCAAAAAAAGAATAAAAGAGGTAGGGATTTCATTTGCTAGAATTTCGTTTTATCAGTACAATGAGTACATATGTAAGTAGGGGGAGAAACAATGACAGATTTCTTATTGGGGAGCAGTACGAAGTTGCTGACTGTTGCAATTCGGGTAAAAGACCGCGATCAAGCGATTGCCTTTTATCGAGATGTACTTGGCTTTGAGCTGAAAAGAGAAGAAAATGAGTTGGCCATTTTTGGTCTAAAAGGATTAGATAGAGAAGTTTTATGGTTGGAAGAAAGCCCACGTGCCAACGATCATTTCGGTGAGATCAAAAAGATGCAGCGCATCGTCTTAGCTGTATCCTCGCTAGAAGAAGCGGCAACTATCGCGAGCAATGCCCAACAAAAAGCGATTGCTTTCGAAGAAGCTCGTTATGAAGCGAATCAATTAGGCTTCCTGATAGCTGATCCAGAAGGGAACAAAATTGAAGTCTCATTTACAGCACCCGCAGGAACTGCGTTGCCAAAAGACGAAGCAGAATTGATCAAAGCGGCACCTGCAAAAGCGGCTGGCTTATCAAAAGAGGCTCATTTTGGCAAGCTGTATTTAAACGTCAGTGATCTAGCCAAAGAGCAGCTTTTCTTAGAAGAAAGCTTAGGCTTGAAAACAAAAGAAGCCGAAACAAAGGAATTTATCCTCAATGATGGTGACTTCCAAGTTGGCTTGACTGAAGCACAAGGTGGTACGATCGACTTACCGAGCCATGAGGTGCTTGGCTTAGACTTCTTGAAAATCTCTATCAGTCAAGAAGATATCGATACATTGGAAAAACACTTGTCTGAGAAGAATCAAGCGTTTTTCATCGACAAAAAACGGAAATTGTTGACGACCTACGATGCCATCGGTATCGAATGGTGGTTTATCGTTAAAAAATAATAGGTTATGAAAGAAAAAGCAGAGAGGGCGATTCTCTGCTTTTTCTTTTTTTTGTCAAAAAAAGAAACTTTTGTTTTTATTTCGCACGAAAGAGTGCAAAAACCTGTTACATCGATTTGAAGACCAATCATTGAAAAAACGGTAGTTTATCTGTATTAGCAGAGCAGGTCCAATCTATTTGAATTTTCTTGTTTTGTTATTTAATAGTTTAGGTGCTTGCTTTAAAACTTAATATAATAGCCATTATGATTCAAAAAAAGAAAACATTATATTGAATTGTGGTTATTCTTAATTTATAATAAAAAAGAATCGAGATTCGATGGACTCTGGACGCAGAGGTTGTTTGTTGTTTTAATGTATGCGGTTTCTTTTGGTGGTGAGCAGTAACGGGAAGACAAGGAGTAGATGTGATGAAAAAAAAGGGGATACAGCGGTATTTTGCTCAATGGGATCTTCAGCTTATGGTGCTGCCGGCGATCTTACTGGTAGGTATCTTTAGTTATATCCCAATGTACGGGATTTTGATGGCGTTTCAACAGTACAATATTTTTGAGGGAATGGCAGGAAGCCCTTGGATCGGTTTTGACAATTTTCGTCGCTTTTTTAGTGAACCACGCTTTTGGGAAATCTTACGCAATACCATTATGATCAGTGTGTTAAAGATCGTCATTTGTTTCCCGGCACCGATTTTGCTGGCATTGATGCTTAACGAGGTCAAGAATGTTGCCTTCAAGCGTGTGGTGCAGACGATTACTTATCTCCCACACTTTTTATCATGGGTGATCGTGGCAGGGTTTACGATGTCGATTTTATCGATGGATAACGGTAGCTTAAATATTGCTTTGGAGAGTTTAAACCTGATCGATGAACCAATCAACTTTTTATCGATCCCCCGTTATTTCTGGACGATCATCGTTACGACGAATCTTTGGAAATCGATTGGCTTTGGCTCGATCGTCTATATGGCAGCCATTGCTGGGATCGATCCGCAGTTGTATGAAGCAGCATCCTTAGATGGTGCGACGAAATTTCAGCAAGTTTTTTTGATCACGTTGCCTTCGATCATTCCAATCATTACGATCTTCTTGATCTTAGAAATTGGCAACTTGTTAAATGCGGGCTTTGAAGATTTGCTTTTACTGGGGAGCAATCCAGCTCTTAGGAATGTGGCGGATGTCATTGATACCTATGTGTATCGGGTAGGGATCAGCAATTCTCAATATTCATATGCAACAGCTGTTGGTTTGTTCAAAGCAGTCATTAGTGTCACGCTTTTGAGCGGAGCAAACTTTTTCGCACGCAAAGTCGGTCACAGTCTATGGTGAGTAGCAGAGGAGGAAATGAGCAATGAGGAAAAATTGGGGCGACCAAGCGATGATGGTTTTCATCTACGTATTTTTGATAACGCTTGCATTTCTAACGTTTTATCCTTTCTGGAATTCGCTAGTGATTTCCTTTAATTCTGGTCGTGATACGGTAACTGGTGGCATCACTTTTTGGCCAAGAGAATTTACGTTGGAGAACTATCAAATCGTCTTTCAAGACCAGCGCTTGATGAATGCCTTTTTCATCAGTGTCTTGCGGACCGTGATCGGGACATTTTCATCAATCATGCTGACAGCGATGGCGGCTTATGGGATGTCAAAAAGAGAATTGATTGGTCGGAAATACATTACGATCTTCTTCATCCTCACGATGTTCTTCAGTGGCGGCTTGATCCCAACCTTCTTAGTGGTACGTTCACTAGGATTAATGGATTCTTTTTGGGTAATGATCATTCCTGGATTGATCAGTGTTTGGAATATGATCATCTTCCGAACGTTTTTCCAGCAACTGCCGAAAGGGTTGGAAGATTCAGCGAAAATTGATGGTTGCGGGTATTGGGGGACATTTTTCCGGATCATTTTGCCACTATCAGGTCCAGTTATTGCCACACTCTCGCTGTTTACCGCAGTTGGACACTGGAATGATTGGTTTATGCCAAGTATCTACATCACTTCGGATCATCTGATTCCCTTGCAGACGTTTTTGCAGCGAGTCTTGAATTCGAACACGGTGAGTTCGCAAATGAGTCAAATCGATTCTGGCTCAGCTGCTCGTTTGGCAGATATGACTGGTGTTACCGGAAAATCCTTATCAATGGCAATCATGATGGTGGCGACTTTGCCGATCGTAATGGTTTATCCGTTTGTTCAAAAGTATTTTGTAAAAGGTGTTTTGATTGGTTCATTGAAAGATTAGCATAGCAGGTGGCCCCTTTTGATAGAAGGGGAGAGCAGTAAGAGTTGAAAGGGGATAAAAGAATGAAAGCAAGGCTATTAAAAGGAGTACTGTCAGTGACTGCAATGAGTCTTTTGCTGGCAGCTTGCGGCAACGAGTCCGGAACAAGAGAAAGTGATGCAGCGGCACCGAGCGAACGTGACAGCTCGGAAGTATTTGAGCTTGGTAGTGAACCGCTGGAAATCACGATGTTTGGTAATTATGATTGGTATACGATGGATCGTTGGGGAGATGATCCAGCAACTGCTGCCATCAAAGAACTGACCAATGTAGATATCCGGGCGATCGACGGCGGCGGGAATGCAGCACAGCGGCTAAGTACAATGATCGCCGGTGATGATCTGCCTGATTTTATCTGGCTTGATCGTGGGTCAGATGTGGAACGGTTGCGAGAAGCGGGGGCCTTAGTACCGTTTGATGATTACTTGGATAAATACCCGAACTTGAAAGAATGGGCCGGCGAAGAAATCCTCAACATGTTGCGTTCAGAAGATGGTAAGCTTTATCAATTTCCAAACTGGTATAGCTCTGAGCCTTTTGGCAATGCGGGTTATGTCGTCAATAAAGAGATTCATGATGCTTTAGGAGCGCCAGAATTGAAAACAACCGATGATCTTTATGAGTATTTGAAAGAAGTTCAAACAGAGTTTCCTGATATCATTCCATTTGAAACAGATGTCAGCGGACAAGGGATCAATGTCTTGTACTCCGCCTTTGCGGAAGGGCGTTCACCAGCAGATATCCGCATTCGGGCTGTCCCTCAAGGCGATGCTTTGACCTCGATCTTTGCCAATGAAAACTACGTAGAATCGATTGAATATGCGTCAAGATTGTACCGTGAGCGCTTAATGACCCAAGATACCTTAACGCAAGATGCAGATATGGTGGCAGAAAAAGTAACCAGCGGTCGTGTAGCAGTTTATGCTGCTGCCAGTCCATCGAATCATGCCCGCGATGCCCACTACATCTTGCAAGAGCAAAACCCGGATGCGGGGTATTTCTATATCGAACCAATTGCTAAACCAGGACTGGATCCTGACAATATCTTCCCAGGTTCCTATGAAATGCTAGGGTGGAATGTCAGTGTCATCACTAGAAATGCAGAAGACCCAGAAAAAGTCTTTGCCTTCTTAGATTGGTTAACAGGGCCATTGGGTCAGTCGATCCTGATGTTTGGACCAGAAGGGCAGTATTGGGATGGCTTCGATGAAGAAGGTTATACAAAGTTCACAGATGCCTACGCAGAAGATGCTGCCGGCGTTTCAGAAATCGAGCAAGCAACATCAAGTTTCCAATGGAACGGCAACTCCGCCTTTTTAGACAATACTAAAACAAAATTTGAATTAAATCTTCCCGAAGATCAAATGAACTGGGCAACGAAATGGCAGCATGCCATTACTTGGGACACGCAAAAAGATGACACAGAATTTGCGGCGATCAACCCGATGCCAGACTCACCAGAAGGAATTATTCAGCAACGGATCAATGATATTTTTGAAGAAGCCAATGCTTCAGCGATCTTTGCTGATAGCGATGAAGAAGTGCGAGCGATCTTTGCTGAGGCAGAAGAACAAGCGCAAGCAGCCGGTTATCAAGAATTGCTGGATTATCAAACAGCGAAATGGCAGCAAAATCTACAAAACTTAGCCCGCTAGAGGACAAATCAGCTGAGTAGAGAAAGGAGCCGGACTGATGGGAAATGAACGATGGTATCGTTGGTATGGTGCCAGTCAAGCGATAGCTAGTATGTTGCTTGTGAATGGCTACTGGTTGCTGTTCAATCTGCCCGTTCTATTGCTAGCTTTGGGGCTGATTTTCCCCAGCTCTCCTCGTCAGTTTCTTTTCTCTTTGATTGGTTTGATCATTAGTTTTCCTAGCATTCTTTTGCCAGCGACCTTTGCTTTATTTGGCGTCATGCGGCGCTGGTTGTACTATCAAGAACCACGACAGGCCATCGGAGGGACCTTTTGGCGGCTCTATCAGGAAAATTATCGGCGCAGTGTTGCCGCAGGCCTCTTTTTCGGTAGTCTCGCTTTGCTGCTGTTAGGCTCTTTTCGGCAAATCGATTCCTTTCAGCTGCCCTTATTGGCTGTCGGCTATTTGTTTTTAAGTATCATCTTGCTCCTGTGGTTACTGTATTTTATCTGCGACAGTGTGCATTTGGCGGCACCCTTGCGGACTGCGTTGATCAAAAGCTTTTTCATCATCTTTTGGGCACCGTTCCAGACGCTGATGTTGCTAGGAATGTTGAGTGGACTCGCTTTACTGCTTGTCTTGATCCATCCCTTACTCGCTGGATTGATCGTAGGAGGACTAGGCAGCCAATGTGCTTGTTACAGTTATTTGAGAATTATTCAAAAGGCGCAAGCAAAAGCTGCACCAGCCGATGAGTAATCTATGTAATACTGATTAGAAAAAAATCTGAAAACTATCCTTAATGGGTAGTTTTTTTCATTGGCGAAAAGTGCTAAAGTTAGAAGCAAGACAAGCCTGAAAGGAGCGAGTATGGAACGATGACAATGTACCCAGAAACAGTACAGCTCATACAAGAAAAAATGCCGACCGTTTTCCCGGGAGCGGTGCTGCGTTTTATCGCCGGGGAAACCCAAGAGACCCATGTATTCGGGCAGGCAGCGCTTCTTCCGAAAACCGAACCTATGACGAAAGAGCATTTGTTTGATTTAGCCTCATTGACGAAAGTCATTTGTACAACCACCGTCCTGCTAAGACTTTGGGATCAAGGGGAAATCGAGATGGAGGTACCGCTTACTCGTTGGTTGCCAGCGTTTAAAGACGATCGGGTAACGATCAAGCACTTGCTGACGCATACGGCAGCCATCAACACGTGGATTCCTCATCGAGACCAGTTGGGTGCTGCTGCCTTGCGTAAGGCGTATTTGCAGCTTGAAAGCAGTGATACGATCGGTCAAACGGTCAACTACACGGATACTGGTACGATTTTGCTGGGCTTTTTATTGGAGGAGCTGTATCAAAAACCAGTGACCAAGATTTTTCAAGAAGAAGTCTTGACGCCTTTAGGCATGAAGAACAGCGGCTTTCCGCCTTTTCCTCCTTCACAGCTGCCATTGATCGTGCCTACCCAGCAGCAGCCAGACGGCAGTATCCTTAGAGGAATCACCCATGACCCAAAAGCACGAGTGCTGGGAAACCATGCCGGCAACGCCGGGTTGTTTTCTACCGTGGATGATTTGACGCTGTTCGTTCAACTGTTACTGGCAAATGGTCAGCAGCAAGGGGCGCCGTTTTTCTCAGAAAAAGTGATGCAGGCGCTGGCTCAGAGGCAGACGCCTGAAAGCACAAAGCCCCGCACCTATGGCTGGGACTTATTGGGTGCGCCGTACCAATTATTTCATACAGGCTATACAGGCACGTTTCTCGCAGTAGATATCCCTAACAAAAAAGCGTTTATTTTCTTATCGAATCGGGTCCATCCAGTGGATCATCGAGAAAGCTACTTGGGTCATCGTGACGAAATCCTGCAATGTTACTTAAAAGAATCTGCCGAATAAGCGGATTCATGCTATAATATGCACGAACAACTAGAGAGGGGAACAATTATGGAACCATTGTTTATGAAACCTGTTTTTCAAGAAAAAATTTGGGGCGGCAGTCGCCTGCATTCTGTTTTTGGTTTTGATTTACCGAGTGACAAAATCGGTGAAGATTGGGCGATCAGTGCGCATCCTCATGGGGTGAGCGTCATTGAAAATGGTCCGTTTAAAGGCAAAACATTGGCGGATCTTTGGCAAGACCATCAAGAACTGTTTGGACATTCAGACGAACCAGTCTTTCCATTATTAATTAAAATTCTAGATGCGGAAGATGATCTATCCGTTCAGGTCCATCCTGATGACACGTATGGGCTAGCCCATGAAGGGGAATTAGGGAAAACGGAATGCTGGTACATTATTGATGCCGAACCAGGTGCGGAAATCATTTATGGCCACCACGCACAAACCAAAGAAGAACTTGCGGAAATGATCGAAGCGGGTCGTTGGGATGATTTGTTAACAAAAGTCCCTGTGAAAAAAGGCGATTTCTTCTACGTGCCAAGTGGAACGATCCATGCCATTGGGAAAGGGATCATGATCTTAGAAACCCAACAAAGCTCGGATACGACTTATCGGGTGTACGACTATGATCGTACTGATGATCAAGGACAAACACGGGAGCTGCATATCCAACAATCAATCGATGTGACGACGATTCCTGCACGGACGCCAGAATTATCGATCCGTGAAGTCAAACAAGGACAATCAGCAGTCGTTACCTATCTTGAAACGCCATTTTTCAATGTGTATGAATGGGAAGTACGTGGGAAATTATCGTTGGCACAAAAGGCCGATTATACCTTGATGACCGTGATCGATGGGTATGGGCATTTGATGATCGACGGTCATTCCTATGAACTCAAAATGGGCACTAGCTGCATTTTGCCAAATCCGATCAAGAAATGGGAATTGGTTGGTGAATTGACTGTCATTGCCTCTGAACCTGGAAAAAAATAAAACGATCAGTAAGTGACGTGAGCCGCACAAGCAAAACAGCACACGTTCCTGATTTTTCGTAAGGCTGAACGCGTTCAGCTACCTGTCATCATTGGCGATTTTTCCGCTTTTGACTGACAGGTTTTTTCGTATGGACACTCACGATAGACGTCTGAGGAAGATTTGTTATAATGGCAGTAATGAAGGATAGGTGAAAAGAATGGTTTACTTAGATCATGCAGCAACGACACCGCTGCACCCAGAAGTGATCAAAGTGATGAGTGAGACGATGCAGACATTTTTTGGCAATCCATCAAGCATTCATCATTATGGTCGAGATGCCCACACTCAATTAGAATTGGCTCGTCAAGCGATCGCTCAGCAGCTAGGGGTCAAGGAACATGAGATCATTTTTAACAGTGGAGGTACCGAAAGTGATAATACAGCGATCATCGGTACAGCCCTTAGCAAACAAGCACAAGGCAAACATATCATTACGACCCAGATCGAACATCCGGCGGTCATTGAGAGTATGCGCTATTTAGAAGGCTTAGGCTTTGAGGTGACCTATTTGCCCGTAGATCAAAAGGGGCAATTGGCCGTCAGTGAAGTTGAGGCTGCCTTACGTCCCGATACGATTTTAGTATCCATAATGACGGCAAACAATGAAACGGGCAATTTGTTGCCGATTGCAGAAATTGGCGCCCTTTTACGGGAGCATCCCGCCGTTTTTCATACCGATGCCGTGCAAGCTTATGGCAAAATCCCGCTTGAAATCAATGAAAATAGCATTGATCTCCTAAGCATTTCGGCTCACAAAATCAACGGACCAAAAGGGATCGGCTTTTTGTATAAACGAGATGGTTTGTCGCTACCTTCGCTACTCCATGGTGGCGAACAAGAAGAAAAACGGCGAGCAGGGACGGAAAACTTGGCAGCCATCATGGGAATGGCCAAAGCAGTTTCTTTGCATACCCCCGAAGCGCAGCAAGCAGCGGCAGAACAATATCAAACGTTTGCCGATGTACTGATGGATACCTTAGCAGCACAAGGCGTCGATGTTCAGTTGAATGGCGATCCAGCACACAAATTGCCGCATATTTTGAATCTACGTTTCCCAGGTGTCAGCAGTGACTTGCTGCTGATGAAATTGGATTTAAAAGGGGCCGCCATCTCCACGGGCAGCGCTTGTACGGCGGGCAATGTGGAACCCTCCCATGTGCTCGAAGCGATGGTGGGCAAAGAGCATCCAGCTATCCGGGAATCGGTCAGAGTCAGCTTTGGCTATGGCAACACATTGGCGGAAATCGAAGCATTTGCTCAGCTATTAGCAGAAACTGTCTTAGCAACGAAAAAGTAGGAGAACAGCTAGCAATCTCGCTGAAAACTATTTATAATGAAAGAAATGATGTTAAAGAGGTGAAGAACATGGCATTTGAAACAACAGCAACCGTTTTAGGCGCAGCAACCCAATACCGCATTGCTCCTGAAGCAAAAAAATATACGTTGCGGGATAATGGCTTTACAGAAACGAACGGCGGCAACTTCCAATTGATTCGCGGCCTTGAAGCAACACCCCAAAGCAAAGAAGGCTTTAAATTAAAAATCACTGTTGCAAAAGATCTGCAAACCTTCAAGATGTCCATCACGACAGCCAATGGGTTAAAAGCAGTCAATATTTTCAAAGATGAACAGCACAAAATGCTGCAAGAAAAATTTTACTTTTTAATGGATGGTTTTATCAGCCGCGGGTTGTTTGTCAAAGCGTAAGCTTTTGTCAAAAGCAGCTATACCGTTCAAAGGGCAAGAAGTGTGTCACTCCGCCAATCAGGCATGGGATTGATACACTTCTTTTGTATCTTTGGCGGTTTCTTTTTATACTATAGAAAACAAACCCTAGGTGTTCGCAGGAACAGGATGAGTTAAGACGAGAAAGAGGGAATCAAGATGAAACGAACCTTAAACAAGCAATCAGTGCTAGCCGTCGGCATGGGGACTTGGCATATGGGGGATGACCCTGCCAAGGAAAAAGCCGAGATCGATGCGTTGCAAGCGGGCATCAAAGCTGGAGCGGCTGTCATCGATACCGCAGAAATGTACGGCGAGGGAAACGCAGAAACGCTAGTTGGCAAGGCGATCCAACCCTTTACCCGAGGGAATCTTTATTTGATTTCAAAAGTTTATCCCTGGAATGCCTCCGCCGATGAATTGCCAAAAGCTTTAGACCGCAGCTTAGCGCGTTTAGGCACCGACTATCTTGATCTGTATCTGCTGCACTGGCGAGGAGATGTGCCGTTAGCAGAAACAGTTGACGCACTAGAAGCTGCCAAAGCCTCTGGAAAGATTCGTGCATGGGGCGTCTCTAATTTTGACGTGGCAGATATGGAGGAGCTGTTGCGGTTAGAAAACGGCGATCAATGTGCCGCCAACCAAGTACTCTATAATTTAGGTGCCCGGGGGATCGAATACGATCTTTTGCCTTGGCAGGCAGAGGCTGAGATTCCGGTGATTGCCTACTCACCCATTGCTCAAGGCGATCGGCTAGGGCACCACTTCAAAAATGATGAAGTCTTGAAAGAGCTGGCAGAAGCCAAAGGCTGCACGATCTTTCAGCTGCTTTTGGCATGGACCCTTCGACAACCCCACGTCTTAGCGATCCCCCAAACCAGTGACTCGCTGCATATGCTGCAGAACATTGAAGCTGCCAAAATCATTTTTTCCAAAAGCGAATTGGCAGCAATCGATGCGCGTTTTCCTGCACCGACGAAAAAGCAGCCGTTAGCGATGATTTGAAGACCCTAATCACAGAAAAAAGCAGTAAAGTAAGGAGCGACTATGAAATTTTTTACGTCTGATACCCACTATTTTCATGCAGCCTTGCTCGGGGACAATGACTTTGCCCCACGCCCCTTTGAGACAGTGACACAAATGCATGAAACGATGATCGCCAGCTGGAATGAGGTGGTTGCGGATAAAGATGTCGTTTATCATTTAGGGGATGTCGCGATGCACCCTGATTACGAAGCGGGCTTTCCAGAAATTGCGGCACTGTTAGCACAGCTGCAGGGCAAAATCGTTTTTATCAAAGGCAATCATGATACCCGGGCTTTCTTTGCGTACTTGCGCAAGCATGATCCTGGTTGTTTGGGAGCCCAAAAGTATGCGTTTGAAGATGTTGGTGTCTTGCTGAAGTTTGCTCATCAGCAATTTATACTGACCCATTATCCTATGCTGCTGGGGATCACCAAAAACAGCCGCAATCTGCATGGGCATATCCATCATCACAGTGTTCCAATTGCTGAGAATCTCAACGTAGGAGTCGATGCGCCGGAATTGGCGTTTCTGCCGCAGCCGCGTCCCTTCGGTCGACCAGTTTCCGAAAATGAACTGGCGGTGCTGTATCATGCAAAACAACAAGAACTTGCCAAGCTAGCTCGTTAACAGATAACAAGAAAAGCAAGCATCCAAACAGATTCGGGTGGCTTGCTTTTTTTGTGATGACTTTGACAGCAAGCTTTGATTAAGGAAATTTTTTTGATAAAAATAAACTTTATATGTAAAAAATAATCGATTCCAAGAGTTATTATTTGATGGATATTTAAGAAATGTGTATGCTTTAAGTAGAAAGCAGTAAAGGAGGTTGCCAATGCGTAAGATTTCTAAAGTGATTTTTATCATCGGATTACTTTTACTCTTACTTGTCTTTTATTTTGGGATCATCGCCAATCAGCAAGCGGCTTCATTGCCTGTTTACTTGATTCCTTTGGATGAATATCCTTGGGTCGGATCTTCCATGAGTATGCTGCTCTTTTGGTTATCTGTTGGCTTTGCCATTTTTACCGTGATCGCGCTCTTTGTCGTTTTGTTTTATCCAAAACGTTCGGACCGCTTGATCATTTCCCATAAGACAGGCGATTTAGTGATTCAGAAGAAGGCCTTAGAGCATTTTGTGCTCGAGCGGGTGAAACAAGCAGATTTCATCCATCAGCCATCGGTAAAAATCAAAATCGTCAAGAATAAAGTAGCGGTAAAAATCGATGGAGAAATGAAACAAACAGCAGCCATCCCGCAAAAACAAGAAGCTTTGGTTGGTGAGATCAGCAGCAGTCTGCAGCAGCTTTTCGGTATCGAAAGCAATATCCAAACGGAAGTTGTTTTAAAAGATACGCAAGAAACGCCAGCAGCCCATGACCAACCGCGTGTAGTTTAGGAGGAACAGGTATGAGTGAATGGTTCTACCACTATAAGATCCCGCTTATCTTTGCAGGTTTCGGTTTGATCCTAGCGATCCTGTTTCTAACGATCGGCTTTTTGAAAACCATACTGCTGGTGCTATTTACGGCACTAGGTACGTATCTGGGATTTTATCTCAAAGAAGTCGGATTCTTTGAACAATTTCAAAGACCGCGCCGTTAACTTTGGTAACATTATTAGTTTAATTTATATCAAGATTATAGTAGGAGGAATGTACGATGGAAAACCAAACAAAACCAACAACAGGTGTTAAAGGAGAATTAACTTACGAAGATAAAGTGATTCAAAAAATCGTAGGCATTGCATTAGAATCTGTAGACGGACTCTTAACAGTCGATGGCGGTTTCTTCTCAAATATTGCAGGTAAATTAGTCAACACCGATGATGTGACTTCAGGGATCAATGTTGAAGTTGGGAAAAAACAAGTGGCAGTCGATCTTGATATCGTTGCAGAATATGGCAGCGACATGACCACGATCTACGACCAAATCAAAGAGGTTGTTTCAACACAAGTCAACAAAATGACGAATTTAGAAGTCATCGAAGTAAACGTGAATGTAGCAGATGTCAAAACACGTGAACAATTCGAAAAAGACTCTGAAACAGTTCAAGACAAAGTAAGCAGTGCGGCAGAAACAACTGGCGACTTTGCGTCAAAACAAACACGTAAAGCCAAAGGTGCCTTCAACCGGACAACGACGCGTATTCAAGAAAACAACGAACCACGCGTTCAATAATAGCAAGATCAGCAAAAGACTAGCTTCGGCTAGTCTTTTTTTGTCCCACAAAAGGTGTATTTTTGCAGCTTCAGCCGATCAGAACATCAAAGCCAAAAGCTCCAATAATGGATTCCTTCTGCTTGAAAGACATCGTTAGGATAGCTTTTCTCATAATGGGCTTTTTCGGGGGAATCATTAGGATCGAATACTTGGATATTTCCTTCTTTGTTCAAAGCCAATACCATGATATGTCCGGATGTCGTAAAGGTTCCTGCTTGAACCGAGACCACAACGGGGATGCCTTGTGTCATTTTCTCATAGGCAGCCTCAAATGAATCCCCTAAATCGGCAAATTGGTAACCAAAAGCTTCGGCAAATTGAGGAAAGATTTGCCAACTGGTTCCTTGTTTGGGAAGATAAAATTGATCGCCAGCCCACTTTAATAGTTTGTCAGGATTCGGCGGATGATCCGTCCAAAAAGCATCGATCATGGCTAAAGAAGCAATAGCGCACCCGTTTGCCGCAAACGTATTTTGCTCTTCTCCATATCCATACGGGTTATTGCCCCAGCGTTGATCGGTTTGTACAATCAACGGCACTTGCTGCGTGTCTGCCATCGCTTGTTGAATCGCTTGATTGGCTTGGCGAGTGAACTGTTTTGAGACAAGCGCTGTCTGATCAAACGTAGCATCCCTGACCTGATCAATCACGTAATGAATGACAAAAACACCACCGATGAGAAAAAGCAGCAGTGCAAGGCTCTTCTTTTTCTTCCCATCGTTTCTCCTAGTTTTTGATGTCCTTGTGTGCGATCGCATGAAATGCCCCTCCTCGTAAAGTAGTATCTAAGAGAAGTATAGTCTTTTTCTAATAAGAGCATTTCTGCATTTCCTGAAGAATTTCATACGATTTTATGACAACCACCATTTGAAAAGTAAGTTGTTGCTGTTTGAACAGCTGTCGATGACAGACACAAAAGCAGCACTTCCTCTATTTGGCTGAGTAGGTGGAATAACGAACAGTTACTTCTCTCCAGATGTCTTTTCTAAAAAAGGAATTTTTAAGAAAAGACAGTAAACAGTGAAGTTTTTTGTGTTTTGTTGTATAATGCAAATTACTGAAAAGTTGCGACCTTCAAATCGTAGATGATTTCAGAATCTATAATTGAAATGATGGTGAAACAATCATGTCTAACGAAAACACCCGTGTGGTGGTTGGAATGAGTGGCGGGGTAGACTCGTCAGTAACAGCACTTTTGCTGAAAGAACAAGGGTATGATGTTGTCGGGATCTTTATGAAAAATTGGGATGATACCGATGAAAACGGTGTTTGTACCGCAACAGAAGACTACAAAGACGTAGCCAAAGTGGCTGCGCAAATCGGGATTCCTTATTATTCAGTGAATTTCGAAAAAGAATATTGGGACCGTGTATTTGAATATTTCCTTGCAGAATACCGTGCCGGACGGACACCTAATCCAGATGTCATGTGTAACAAGGAAATCAAGTTCAAAGCCTTCTTGGATTATGCGATGGATCTTGGTGCCGATTATGTAGCCACTGGCCATTATGCACAAGTGACCGTTGATGAGAACGGCGTGACCCATATGTTGCGAGGCGTGGATAACAACAAAGATCAAACGTATTTCTTAAGCCAATTGTCACAAGAACAATTGAGCAAAACCATGTTCCCACTAGGCGGTATGGAAAAATCAGAAGTACGAGCGATCGCTGAACGGGCCGGTCTAGCAACAGCCAAGAAAAAAGATTCCACTGGTGTTTGCTTTATCGGAGAAAAGAATTTCAAACAATTTTTGAGTAATTACTTGCCAGCGAAAAAAGGCAACATGGTTACATTAGATGGCGAAGTCAAAGGACAACACGATGGCTTGATGTACTACACCATCGGACAACGTCAAGGCTTAGGCATTGGCGGCGGCGGTGCCACTCAAGAACCATGGTTTGTAGTTGGAAAAGACTTAGCAACCAACACTTTGTATGTGGGGCAAGGATTCCATCACCCCGCATTGTATGCAGATCGCTTGGAAGCAAGCCAAATCCACTTTACCACAGACCAAGATCGCGGAACGGAATTTTCATGCACAGCAAAATTCCGCTACCGTCAACAAGATGTACCGGTAACGGTGCGTCTATTAGAGGGAGATCGGGCAGAAGTGATTTTTGACGAACCAGTACGCGCCATCACTCCTGGACAAGCAGTCGTTTTTTATGACGGCATGGAATGCTTGGGCGGCGGTTTGATCGATGCAGCCTACAAAGAAGCCAAAGAATTACAATATGTTTAACCACTAACACAATCAGCCCTAGCTAAGAACACTGAACCAATCAGTTGCACTTAGCTAGGGCTTTTTATAAATCAATTCGAAAATCCGATTGGAGCGAACGCTTTCTATTTCAAAAATTTAGTCAAAATATGCTATAATTTAGTCAGAAAATGAATGTTTTTGATGTATTGGCATTTTTAAAAGAAGGAGGGAGGATCATGAATCGTACCAAAGCCAATCTCATGAAATGGGGGCTTGTCGTTAGTGTCGTAGGGGTGGTGATGCTTCATCAGACTCAGGTCATTTCAAGTCAAATCAACCATCTTGCCTTAGCCGTACTATTGGGTTTAGTCGGGTATTTGCTTGTTTTTAAAAAGTTCTACTTCTTGTCCTCTCAGATTGCGGGGCATTCCGATCAGTATAATCAAGCAGAAGTCAAGTGGGGCAAAATTGCGGGGGGTGTCGCCTTCTTTATTGCGCTGATCAATTTGATTTTGGTCTTTGTGTGAGTGCGACGGAAAAAAGCCACCAAAAGAAATCTTTGACGGAAACTGGGTTGCTTTGCTCATGATCGATCATCAAATTCGGCTTGGTGTGCTTGAAAAAAGCGGTAATACTGCTGGACACTAGCTAACTGCGTCCACTTCCGAACATCGACGGGCGTTTGATCCAAATCATAGATTTTGGCTTCCTTTAAAGACAAAACGAAAGGACTATGGGTAGCAATAATGAACTGACACTGTTCATAGCGAACAAAATCTTCCAGTAACTGCACCAGTTCCAGTTGACGCTCAGCAGAAAGAGAATTTTCTGGTTCATCTAATAAGTAAAGGCTGTTGGGACGAATCTTTTCTTGAAAGAAGCGAAAGGCACTTTCGCCATTGGAATATTCTCGGACATTGTCGATCAAGTGCTTGCGGGTGAATTTGGACTGTGTGTTGGATCGTGCAAGATTGATTTTCTTCAATTCATGGTAGTCGTCAAAACCTGTGAAACGAAAGTCCGCATACTTTGCTTGGTAGTATTCTTGAAACACTTCTTCTCGGCGATGATCGATCCCTTGATTTAAGTTTCGAATACCCAGCATGAAGTCAAAGACGTCATCGCTGGTCAAAAGCACTTTTTCTTGCGGTTCGTCGTTGCTACGAGCAGAACAGTAGGATAGATAGTCCTCGAAAAAATTCGACCGATTATACGCAGCAAAGCGCTGCGCGTGGATCTTTTCGGCAATCACGTTCAATGCAGTGGTTTTGCCAGAACCATTGCCGCCATATAAAATCGTGATTGGTTCAAAATCGATCTGTTGAAAACGGCGGGCACTGAGAATCTGAAAAGGGTAGTAAGAATCATAGACAGTCCGTTGGATAGAAAGGAAAAAATCAAACTCGGTTTCTTGATCGGGAAAAGTGATTTGTTCGAGATACATGGGGCACCTCCTAGCAGTTTCGTGGTTGCCATTATTGTAGCATATCCATCACAGATAAAAATTTTTTTGCGAGGTTAAAATAAATCTTGTTTGCTATTTTTTTAATCTTTTACTGTTATATTCACAACAGGAAACTTCTGTGCTAGACTATAAGGGCATAGAAATGATGTAATCTTAAGCAACTGATAAAACGTACAAAAAAACGAAGGTTTAATGAATTCTTTAAGCGATGTTTAAATGCTGAAACTTATTCCTTGCAAGTTTAAGTAAAAGTGACTAATATGAGGAAGGAATCGTGAAAGGAGCAATGGAATGTATCAAGTAGTAGTCATGTATGGGGACAATGAACCGTGGTGGTTTTTTGAGGGATGGCAGTCAGATATTCAAGAGGCGTTCACATTTGCAACTTTCAGCGAGGCGCAGTCATTTTATGAACAAAAATGGCAAGAAATCAGAGAAGAGTATTCGTACATAAATGCAAAATCAAACTTTATGACGGCTTTTTGGAATGAAGAAGACGAACGCTGGTGCGAAGAATGCGACGATTACCTCCAACAATATATTGGACTGGCATTGCTTAAAGAATATCAGCAAGTCGTCGATGAAAGCAGGAAAGATTTTTATGAAACAACTAATTCTAGCGGAAAAGCCAAGCGTTGCCAAAGACCTCAGCAAAGTTTTGGGCTGTGAGCAAAAACATAAAAATTATTACGAAGGACCCAAGGCGATCGTTACTTGGGCCCTTGGTCATTTATTGGGCTTGAAAATGCCTGAAGATCTAAATAAAGACTGGGCATCATGGCAGATGGAAACATTACCGATGATCCCGAAGTCCATCGGGATCAAACCGTTGCCAAAAACCGGTCATCAACTAAAAGCCATCAAACAATTGGCTCAAAGAAAAGATGTTGGGGAAGTTGTGATCGCTACCGATGCGGGAAGAGAAGGGGAGCTAGTTGCTCGCTGGATTTTGGAGTGGGTTCGTTTTGACAAACCAGTCAAACGTTTGTGGATTTCTTCGCAAACCCCTAAAGCCATCAAAGAAGGCTTTGCAAAATTGCAGTCAGCCAAGCACTACGACAATCTTTACTACTCCGCCCTTGCGCGGGCAAAAGCCGACTGGCTGGTAGGGTTGAATGTCACGCGGGCATTGACGGTCAAATATCAAGACAATCTTAGTGCGGGTCGGGTCCAAACCCCTACCTTAGCTTTGGTGCGCAGTCAGGAAATGCAGATCGAGAGTTTCCGTCCGCAAACCTATCATGTGATTACCCTAAACGTAGGTGATGCCAAGGCTCGCCTGCATCAAAAAAATCCTTATCAATTAAAAGAACGCAGCGATGCTGAAGCATTGGTCAAACAGATGAGTCAACAGAATGGTCGCGTGACAGCGATCGAAGAAAAGGTCAAAACAGAAAGTGCACCACTGCCCTACGATTTGACCGAGATCCAACGAGAAGCCAATCAGCGTTATGGTTTTTCTGCCAAGAAGACCTTGTCGCTTGTTCAAAGCTTGTATGAAACCCACAAGATCGTCACTTATCCAAGGACGGATTCCAAGTATTTGACCAATGATATGAAGGCAACCATGAAGGAACGTCTGCAGGCAGTTGCGGATTTTGCCCCAGAAGTCAAAGGATACTTGAAAAATGGTGGACAAGTGGTGCAGCAAGCTGTCTTCAATGATAAAAAAGTCACCGATCACCATGCCTTATTGCCAACGGAACAGCGGGCACGGTATGAAAAATTAACTACCGATGAACAACGGATCTATCAAATGATCGTTAGTCGTTTCTTGATGCTCTTTGCGAAACCCCATAAAAAGCAGCAGCAGAAAGTGACCGTGACCTTTGGTTCTGAGACCTTTGTGTTCAACCGCAATACCGTGTTAGAAGCGGGATGGAAAACGACTTCTGAAGAAGAAACCAGTGATGTGGCTTGGCAAAAAGGCAGTACCGTCAAGCCTGAGTTCACCATCCAAAAAGAGTTGACCACACCACCGAAACCGTTGAATGAAGGAACTCTTTTAGGCAAAATGGAAAAACACAGTCTTGGCACGCCAGCAACCCGTGCGGAGATCATTGAAAAGCTGATCAAATCTGAGCTGATGGAGCGGACCCCAAGCGGCTTGCAAGTATCGCCAAAAGGCAAGCAGCTGTTAGTCTTAGTCAATCCATCCTTGGTGACACCAGAATTGACGGAAAAATGGGAGAAGGAACTGGAAGCCATCGCGAAAGGCACCTATTCTGCCCAAACCTTCCTCGCACAAATCGAAGCGGACACCAAACAACTGGTCAAAGAAATCAAGCAAAGCGAAAGCAAGTACCAAGATTTCTCATTGACCCAAAAACGGTGTCCCGAATGCGGCGAACCATTGCGGGAGAAAAATACCCGTGATGGCAAGATCTATGTTTGCTCCAGTGGCACTTGCAAGTACCGTCGTCGGAAAGACCCGAAAGTTTCGAACCGACGTTGCCCGCAATGTCACCGAAAGATGGAGATCATTGAGGGCAAAAATGGCGCCTATTTCCGCTGTAAATTCGATGGGACCACCGAAAAAATGGCGGATAAAAAAGAGCGCAGCAAAAAGCTGTCGAAACACGAAGAACGCCGCTTGATGAACAAAATCAATCAAGAAGAACCGCAAGAAAGCCCATTAGCAGCTGCTTTAAAAGCTGCTTTAAAAGCTGCTATGGAGAAGAAATAACTGAATGAGGTAGAAAATAAAAAAGAGTGAGGACGATTTTGCTGTTCCTCGCTCTTTTTTTGCATCCATCCATTCACTCATCTAGGCATTTTTTTGACGGTATTCTTTCGGTGAGATTTTTTCTTTCTTTTTGAACAAGAAGGAAAAATAATTTGGGTCATTGTAGCCAACATCAAAGGCGATCTCAGATAGCCGCAGATTGGTCGTTAACAGCAGTTCCTTAGCTAAGGTCAACCGTTGCTCGGTCAAGTATTCGATAAACGTAGAATCAGTGGCTTGCGAGAAGATGGTGCTAAAATGTGCTGGACTCAAATGAACTTTTTCAGCAACTACATTTAAGGAAATATTGGGATCAGAAAAGTGCTCACTGATAAAGGCTTTGGCTTGATTGATGACGCTTTGATATTTCGCCATTGCAGGATTGATGGGTTGTTTGGTCAATAATGGCAACAGTTCTGCCAGAGTCGTTTGATAGTTCTCTGGCTCATGGGTCAATGCCGCTAGATAATCTAAGTCATGGGCGTGCTGAACGATCTGGGGCAGCGAATGACTGTCTTTTTTCTTCAACAATGCCAGCAGTTCGACTAAGACGAACAAACGGTACATTTGCGTTCGCTCAACGGTTCCTTGAGGCGCCATCAATTCAGCGATCAGCTCAGGGATCGTCTGTTTCCCAGCATTTGCCAGCCGCGAAGCAAGATCGGTTTTGAAAGGATTGGTGGGGGACAGTTCCCCTTCGCGAATGTCATCTTCATAGCTGATGATTTTTTCCTTGCGGATGCTGCCATAGGTTTTTAGCATGTCGCGAGCTTTCTGATAAGAAAGAGAGATACCCGAGAAGCGGTCTGCTACCGGTCCGATCGCCACTGCTACTTCTTCCCCAGAACCATGAACGAGGCTTTGAGCGATCTGATAGGCTTTTTCTAAAACTTGTTCTCGGTCGTGGTCAAAAAGTAAAAACTTGATGAAGCGACTGGACACACTGGAGAACAAGACGGCATCATCTTGCTCATAGGCTTTGGTCAGCTGCTGGCTAAAGCGAGTGTAGTCAGAAAAGCTTTGATTGAAGGGGGTTTTTGCTAACAGCACACAAAACTGTTTGCCTGAAAAGCGCCGGCCCAGTTCTTCTGCTTGCAAAAAGGCTTCTGAGATCGTGATCTTTTGTTTAAAGAGGTGATTAAGAAAGTGATTTTTTTTGATTTCCATTTCGAATAAATCGTCTTCTTTGGATAATTGCTGATGAGTGGTTTGTTGTTCATCTAAGTGTTGAACGACGGTTTTGATGGCTTGTTCTAATTCTTCGTTTTTGATGGGCTTGAGTAAGTAATCGTCTGCTTGCAGCTGCAGTGCCGTTTTTGCATAGTCAAAATCATCAAAGCCGCTAACAAAAATAATGCGAACTTGCGGCAATAATTTTTTGGCTTCTTTCGCAAAGACCAACCCATCCATAAACGGCATTTTGATATCACTGATAATAATATCCGGACGCAGATCAAGGATCGAAGCCAGCGCCAATTCGCCATCGGCGGCTTCATCGCTATAAACGATCGGGTATTGTTTGGCAAGAGTCATGATTTGGTGACGCAAACTATCGCGAATCAGATGTTCATCTTCAACTATGAACACTTTGTACATGGTTGGGTTCCTCCCTTTTTGGTACTGTGACTGTAATCGTGGTGCCTTCTTGGTATTGACTGTGGATCGTCAGTTGCGCTTCGCTGCCGTAGTTCAGCTGGAGACGGCGATAGACGTTATATAGGCCATAGCCGCTCTCAGAGGCGGGATCAGTGGTTTCTTTAAGGTTACGACGAATCTCCTGCAAACGCTCAGGGGCGATCCCAACGCCGTTGTCACTGATGGTCATTTGAATCTGGTGGGGCAGTTCTGACACTGTGATTCGAATCATACCGACACGGCGGACAAACTTGGTGCCATGATATACGGCGTTTTCAACAAGGGGCTGCAGGACCATTTTCAGGACCTGTAGTTCTGGACTGACGGTTTGATCTTCAATGGTGTAAGACAGCATCCTGCCATAGCGGATCTGTAAAATCTTCAAGTAATCATCCACATGCCGCAATTCTTTTTCCAAAGGGATCCAGTCTTGCCCTTTGCTTAGTGAGATGCGGAAAAAATCTGACAGCGCATAGGTCATTTCCGTTGCTTGCTCATAACGGGCAGCTTCGATCAAAGAAACGATCGCATCTAAACTATTATAGATGAAATGTGGAGTGATCTGGGCTTGTAAGACCCGCACCTCACTTTGGGCTAAGTGATACTGCTTCAAGGCATTTTCTTCCAAGAGCCGAGTCAAGTCATCTGCCATTCGATTCAAGCTACTCGTCAGAGTCCGCAGCTCTGGGGTCTCGGGCAGTTCTGCTCGGTAGCTCAAATGTCCTTGGGATAGTTCATTGGAAAGGTCTAACAACCGATCCAGCGGGTATTGCAAATTATCTCGAACAAAGCGCCGGTTTTTATTGATGATCGCAAAGATGATCAAAAGCAACACGACTTGAAAAAGGATCAGCAGCAACACGGATTGGACTAGTTCGTGATTGGTTTGGCTGGCTAAGCTGATCTCTACCCCGACGAATTGCTGCAAAATATCGGATAGCAAATCGATCACCGAATCCACTTGGATCATGACGTATTGGTTTTTTTCCACCGGCTCATCCTTGAGAATATTATCGATCAACTGTTGCTGATAGGTTTCTAAAGAATCGAGCGTCCGAAAGGCGACTGCTAAAATATTGAGCTCTTTGGCAGTGCTGGTATTTTCTTGGATGTGTTGCAGATCGCTCCTTAGTTCATCGATCACATTGGTTTTTTGGACTTGTGCGACGGTTTTTTGACCAAAGACTAAATCCCACATTTCTTCCAAGACAATGGCATCGACTTTTTCCGATAGTTGATTGGCTTCTTCAATATTGTTGATGGTATTTTGGTAAATGAAAATCTGCCGCGAGTAAAAGACACTGCTTACTACGAGGGGGATAAAGGCGACGAGGATCATCAGTTTATTCGTCTGTTGAAAGATGCCCTTGATACTTTTTGTTTTCATCTTCATCCCCTCAATAATTTCTCGGCGGAATCTGATCGAAATCCATGTCACTGGAAAAAACCGTTTCATGGACATAGATTTCACGAGGAATGGCATCAGCGCCGCGAGCCAAGTAGCGCGAGATGGCATTTTTGACGAACACACCAGCATCTGGGTTGCACTCAACGACACAATTGACCACTCCTTGCTTCAATTTATCGATCATTTCTTTTTGGGCATCGATCGATACGATCACTAAATCCTTCCCTGGCTCAATATCGGTTTTTTCGAGGGCTTCAAGAGCACCGAGAGTCATCTCGTCATTGTGACTGAACAAGACATCGATCTGCTCCATTTTGCCTTCTGCGATGTATTGTTCAATGACTTCTTTGCCTTTGCGGCGAATGAAGTCACCATTTAGCTCATCTTTGACTTGGATCGTTACATTGTTGTGGGCATAATCACGCTTGATGGTTTCTCGGAACCCTTCTGAGCGCAAATACGTCGGAGACGTAGCATCCAGTCCCGTCAATTCTAAAACATTGATCGTTTCATTTTGATGTTCTTTATAATAATTGCTGACGTAGAGACCCGCACGATTGCCCTCGGCTTTGAAGCTTGGCCCGATATGGGTCAAAAATAAAGAGGGGTCACTGACATTGACATGACGATCCACCACGAAAACGGGAATCCCCGCTTGCGCCGCTTCTTCCAAAATCGGTTCCCAATTGTTTTCCTGAATCGGGGTAAAGACGATGGCATCGACTTGATACACGATAAAACTGCGGATATCTTGGATCTGCCGCTCTTGATTCATATAGCCGTTACGATAGAGCACTTCATAGCCTTCCTTCTCTAATTCAGTGCGGATCGATTCCGTATGGCGCTTGCGCCAGCTGCTTTCTGTTCCCGATTGAGAAAAACCGATCACGATACTTTCTTCCGATGTTTCAGTGGTTGTTTCTTTGTTTGCTTGGCAACCAGCCAAGCAAGCTAGAAACAAACAGACGAACAACCCAATTTTTATATTCCTCATTTTTTTTCACCTCTATAGTCTATTCTACTAAAAAATACGGAAGCGCTTTACACAAAATATCAAATCAAATAAAAACCAAGGGAATCTTAAAAAATCCAAGATTCCAAAGAGAAAAGGGGGCAACTGGGCCGTTTTTTTCTCAAGAAATCCAAGAAACCTCGAAAAAATCTAAATGTAAGCGATTCCTTAACTGGCTATACTGAATATGTAAGAAAAAGACATGGAGGGATCACAATGAAAGGTACTTTTGGTAAATTGGTCGTCCTAGCATCCACCTTATTGGTTGGTGGATTGTTAGCAGCTTGTGGGAATGGATCAGATAGCGGGGCAAACGGTGACGGAGACAAAGGATTTGTTGGGATCGCGATGCCGACCAAATCGGCAGAACGATGGATCGCAGATGGCGACAATATGGTAGAGGAATTAGAGAAGCTTGGCTATAAAACTGACCTGCAATATGGAGAAGACAAAGTAGAAAACCAAGTGGCACAAATTGAGAACATGATCACCAAAGGCGTTGATACTTTAGTGATCGCCTCGATCGATGGGTCGGCACTGACGGACGTGTTGGAAAAAGCCCATAACGAAGACATCACAGTCATCGCCTATGACCGTTTACTGATGAACTCGGAATACGTCGATTATTATGCCACCTTTGATAATTTTGGGGTCGGCGTGCTGCAAGCGTCTTATATTGAAGACAAATTAGGTCTCAAAGACGGTGAAGGACCATTTAACATTGAATTATTCGGCGGCTCTCCAGATGATAACAATGCACTGATCAATTATAATGGGGTCCTTTCGGTCTTCCAACAATACTTTGACAGCGGACAACTAGTCGTTCCTTCTGGTCAAACCAACTTCAACCAAATCGCTACCTTGCGTTGGGATGGTTCAACTGCACAAGCTCGGATGGACAACTTGTTGAGTGCCAACTATACGGATCAAACATTGGATGCCGTTCTTTCACCTTATGATCCAATCAGCCTAGGAATCATTTCATCGCTTAAAGGTGTTGGCTATGGTTCTTCCGATAAACCACTACCTGTGATTACTGGTCAAGATGCGACGGTGGCAGGAGTGAAATCAATCATCGCGGGTGAACAAACCCAAACGATTTTCAAAGATACACGGGTGTTAGCGAAAAACACGATCGAAATGATCGAAGCCATCACCAATGGCGAGGAAGTGCCGGTCAACGATACGGAAACCTATGACAATGGCGTCAAAGTCGTACCAACCTATTTGTCAAATCCCGTTTCTGTGGATAGCGACAACTACAAAGAAGAACTGATCGATACCGATTACTATACAGAAGAAGAGCTAGGCATTTAAGCAAGAAGTACAGATCCAGCGAGAAAAGATGCTAGTTTCCCCGAAAGCAGTAGGGAAGAACGAATCATCCCCAGTATTCGTTCTTTCCGCTTTTCTTACAAACGGATCGGTTCACTTTTACATAAAAAGGAAAAGGGTGAAAGAACATGGCAGATAATATTTTGATGATGAAAGGCATCGTCAAAGAGTTTTCAGGGGTTCGCGCCCTTGATAACGTCAACCTCTCGATCGAGCGAGGAGAGATCCACGCACTGTGTGGAGAAAATGGCGCCGGCAAGTCCACGCTGATGAATGTCTTAAGCGGACTCTATCCTTACGGCAGCTATGACGGAGAGATCTATTATGAAGGGGAGTTATGCAAGTTCAAAGATTTGCGGGACAGTGAGGACAAAGGAATCGTTATTATTCATCAAGAGTTAGCCTTAAGTCCTTACCTCTCGATCAAAGAAAATATCTTTCTAGGAAATGAACAAGCCAAACACGGCATCATTGATTGGGATCTGACCGAAAAGAAAACAGACAACCTCTTAAAGATCGTTGGCTTAAAATTAGACCCGAATACGCTGGTTTCACAAATCGGTGTCGGGCATCAACAGCTGGTGGAAATTGCCAAAGCATTTTCAAAATCCGTCCGATTGTTGATTTTAGATGAACCAACTGCGGCGTTGAATGAAGAAGAAAGTGCCAATCTGTTAGAGCTGATCAAAGAGTTTCGCAACCAAGGGATCACTTCGATCATCATCTCCCACAAGTTGAATGAAATCGTCAATGTGGCGGATCGCATCACGATTTTACGAGACGGGCAAACGATCGAGACGCTGAGTGGTGCCGAAATCTCTGAAGAGCGCATCATTCGCGGCATGGTTGGGCGAGACTTGACCAATCGCTACCCAGAGCGGAACCCCACTATTGGTGAACCGTTTTTTGAAGTCAAAAATTGGACGGTCCATCATCCAATCGACCATACCCGTGTGGTGAATGAAAATTTGAACTTGATGATCCGCAAAGGAGAGATCATCGGTATCGCCGGTTTGATGGGTGCGGGACGGACTGAGTTTGCCATGAGTGTCTTCGGTCATTCCTACGGCAGTTCGATTTCGGGGGAAGTCTATAAAGACGGCCAACCGATTTCTGTCAAAGACGTGCCAACCGCCATCAAAAATGGGTTAGCCTATGTGTCGGAAGACAGAAAAGCGCTGGGCTTGAATCTGCTGATGGATATTCGCGAGAATACCACCATTGCTAGTCTTGCCAAAATCAGCCGCCAAGGGGTCATCGATAAAGAAAAAGAAGTCACGATGGCCGAAGAATTCCGCAAAAAAATGCGGACGAAAACCAATTCGATCTATCAAAACGTCGGCAGCTTGAGCGGCGGGAATCAGCAAAAAGTCGTTTTGGCAAAATGGCTGATGACCACACCAGACATCTTATTTTTAGATGAACCGACCCGTGGGATCGATGTCGGGGCGAAATACGAAATCTATACGATCATCGAAGAGATGGCAGCAGCTGGCAAAGCCATCTGTATCATTTCCTCGGAGTTGCCAGAACTATTAGGCATGTGCGACCGAATCTACACGATGAACGAAGGCCGCTTCACGGGCGAAGTGTTACGGGAAGAGGCGGATCAAGAACGATTGATGAATCTAATGACATTAGAAGAGAGTGGGGTTTGAGATGGAAACAACCAATAAATTAAAAAAAGAACGCAGCCATTCGCTGAAAGAAAAGGCACTGGAAATCTTTAGTAAATACAGTATGATCATTATCTTAGCAGTATTATTGGTGGCCTTTCAGCTCATGACCGATGGGATTTTCTGGCGGCCGCTGAATATCACCAACCTCGTGTTGCAAAACAGTCATATTCTCGTTTTGGCAGCTGGTATGCTTTTGGTCGTCTTGTTAGGACACGTCGATCTATCCGTAGGGTCTGTGATGGCGTTTGTCGGTGCGATTGCAGGCGTTTTAATGGTCAATAACGGCATCAGTCCTTGGCTGGCAGTGCCTCTTTGCTTACTGATGGGGGCAGTGATCGGTGCCTGGCAAGGCTTCTGGGTCGCGTATGTCGGTATCCCAGCATTTATTGTGACCTTGTCTGGTTTACTGATGTTTCGAGGACTGACCCAAGTCGTCTTAGGCGGTCAATCATTGGCGCCGTTTCCCAAGGCATTCCAACAAATTTCTACTGGGTATTTGCCAGATATTGCAGGCGGTCAGATCCATTTACTTTCCATGATTTTAGGTGTAGTGATCACGGGCATCCTGATTTTAGGCCAATGGCGGACCCGTGAGCGTCGCAAAAAAAATCTTTTTGAAGTGGAATCAATGGCAGCCTTTGCCTTTAAAGCCGTCTTTACTGCGGTCGTATTTCTCGGCGCTACCTATATCTTTGCCTCTTATCAAGGGTATCCGATCATTTTGATTGTCTTAGGGGTGATCGTGGCTGCTTATGGCTTTTTGACTAACAAAACCGTTGCTGGTCGTCAAATCTATGCAACCGGCGGCAATAAGAAAGCAGCTGAACTTTCGGGAATCAAGACGAAGAAAATCACCTTCTGGGTCTTCGTGAACATGGGGATGATGGCAGCTTTGGCGGGCTTGGTTTTAGCCGCTAGGTTGAATGCAGCCACACCGCAAGCGGGAACGTCAATGGAATTAGATGCAATGGCCGCAGTGTATTTCGGCGGTGCTTCCACCTCAGGCGGTATTGGTACCGTGATGGGGGCGATCGTCGGTGGTCTGGTGATGGGTGTCTTAAACAATGGGATGTCGATCTTAGGAGTCGGTGTCGATTGGCAGCAAGCCATCAAAGGGTTGATTTTGCTGCTGGCTGTCGTGTTGGATATCTACAATAAGAAAAAGAAAATTTCGTAGGAGGGCCTGTTTATGGAGGACCAAGCACAAAAGACGATTTTATTGATTTGTACCGCCGGCATCACTACGGGACTCTTAGTAAAAAATATGCAGCGGGCCGCAGATGAAAAAGGGCTAGCTGTGCATATCTATTCGGCACCAGCCATCATTGCTGAACAGATCCTGCAGCAGCAAACAGTCGATGCTTTGTTGATCGGTCCGCAGTCGAAGTACGAAGTCAATCGATTAAAAGACTTTCTCATGGTCAAAGCGGTGCCATATAAATTAATCAAAGAAACAGATTACGAGCTGTTAGATGGCGAAGCTGTCCTTACAGACAGCCTCACCCTCTTACAAAACGATCGCTAGGCTCAAAAAAGAGCTATGTGTTTCAGCGTTTGAATATGTTGTTTAGAGTAGTGCCTTGCGAATCCCCCAAGCAAGCACTACTCTTTTTATCGTAAAGTAGTTTGATCACCTGATAGGGAAGAACCGTCGATTGAATGCTGCTTCGGTCAGTTCCTGTGCTTCGTTTGCCAGTGAGTGGACAGGTGGCAAAAGTACAGTAAAGGCGGCGGATCTTTTCCAATGAGGAAATAGTCAAGAATCGATCTTGTATCTGTTTCCTTAAGCAGCAAACAACTCATAGAATGGAGGAACAGATTATCGAACCAGCAGACCTTACCCAGATTCGCCCCAGTAAACGACAACTACAGTGGCAGCAGTTGGAATTTTATGGCTTTATCCACTTTGGTCTCAATACGATGACCAATCGTGAATGGGGACTCGGCAATGAGTCGCCAACGGTATTTGACCCGCAAAATTTAGACTGTCATCAATGGGTTTCCACAATGAAGCAAAGCGGTATGCAGGGAATCATTTTGACCTGCAAACACCATGACGGCTTTTGCTTATGGCCAAGCCAGCACACTGCTTTCACAGTCGCTTCAACGCCCTGGCGCAATGGTCAAGGTGATTTAGTGAAAGAACTTTCTGATGCTTGCCGTCAAGCAGACCTGAAATTCGGCATTTATTTATCGCCTTGGGATCAGCATGAAGCTTGTTATGGAATGGGGCAAGCCTATGATGATTTTTATACGGCGCAGTTGACAGAACTTTTAACCAATTATGGTGATATATTCGAAATATGGTTAGATGGCGCCAATGGTGAAGGGCCCAATGGAAAACGCCAAAACTATGATTGGGAACGGTATTATCAAGTGATTCGAGAGCTGCAACCCAATGCGGTGATTGCGATTTGCGGACCGGATGTCCGTTGGGTAGGAAACGAAGCGGGGCAAACCAGACTTCAAGAATGGAGTGTGGTGCCAGCAGCATTAAAGGATGCTGAAAAAACAGCGAGTCATTCGCAAAAAGCCGATAGCGCAGCGTTTCGGCAATCGATCTCCAGTATGGAAATGGATTTAGGAAGCCGACAAGCGCTGAAAAAGTACGGCATTAAAGAAGCTGCTGAATTGGCTTGGTACCCTGCTGAGGTCAACTTATCAATTCGCCCCGGCTGGTTTTATCATCCATCAGAAGACCAACAAGTAAAAAGCGGCGCTGAGCTCTGGTCCTTTTACAAGCAGAGCGTTGGGGGCAATAGTTCTTTTCTACTTAATGTGCCGCCGATGCCGGATGGTATGATCCATCCAACGGATCAAAAGGCATTGCAGCAATTAGGTCACTCGATTAAACAATTGAAAGAGGTGTCGACTGAAAGGACCGGCACGTTTGCGAGCTCTTCAACCAGTGTGTCCAGCAGAATGGATAAGCTCCAACTATCTCAAGCGTTTGGCCAGTATTGGAAACCGG
Organism: Enterococcus sp. DIV0008; assembly: GCF_050542615.1. Taxonomy (NCBI): domain Bacteria; kingdom Bacillati; phylum Bacillota; class Bacilli; order Lactobacillales; family Enterococcaceae; genus Enterococcus; species Enterococcus sp. DIV0008. Next base: position 471,153 of record NZ_CP172937.1, read on the forward strand.
ACCTGGAAGACAAACGGCCATGGCTGACCCTACATTTTGCAGAACCGGTCGTCATCAATACACTTGTACTGAAGGAAGCGATTCAATATGGGCAACGGGTAGAAAAAGCAAAAATTTTTCTGCAAACGGCAGAAGGACCACAGTTGCTGACCGAAATAGTGACGATCGGCTATCAAAAAATCATCAGCTTTGAAGCGGTCGGCGTGTCTGCTGTCAAAATCGTTTTTACTCAAGTTCGGCAAACACCGATCATTCAAACCATGGCCGCTCGCTATGTGCCTCAGGAAGAATAAAAAAGCAACCCAAAAACAGACAGTCGGCTGACTGTCTGTTTTTGGGGGATACAAATAAGGAATAAAAGTGGATATTAGTTAAATGCGACTGCCTAGGGGGCAAATCCGAGAACAGTGCATGGTAACTACAAATTAAGGAAGTGTGATGACATTTTCTGAATCTTTATCGAAGAAGTGTGCTTTGTTGATGTTGAAAGCCAAATCAACTGTTTCACCTGGACGATGGAAGTCGCGGGCATCAACTTTCGAGATAAATTCAGTCGCACCTACACGTGTATAAAGCATTGTTTCTGCACCTAATAATTCAGATACGACTACTTCGGCACGTACAGTTGCTTCAGGAGAAGCTTCCAATGCGATTTGTTCACTGTGGATATCTTCTGGACGAATACCAAAGACTAATTGTTTGCCTTCGTACCCTTTTTCCACAAGAACCTTGTTCTTGCCTTCAGGAATACGTAAGTTCAAGCTTTGTCCATCAGAGATCATGCCGTTTTTCAACGTAACATTGAAGAAGTTCATTGCTGGTGAACCGATAAAGCCGGCAACGAAAATATTTTTCGGCGTGTTGTAGACTTCTTTTGGTGAACCGATTTGTTGAATGAAGCCATCTTTCATGATAACGATCCGGTCAGCCATGGTCATCGCTTCTGTTTGGTCATGGGTTACATAGATTGTCGTTGTTTCTAAACGTTGGTGTAATTTTGCGATTTCCGCACGCATGGCAACCCGCAATTTCGCATCTAAGTTTGACAACGGCTCATCCATCAAGAAGACTTTGGCATCACGAACGATGGCACGGCCTAAGGCAACCCGTTGACGCTGACCACCAGAAAGGGCAGCAGGTTTACGATCTAAGTATTCTGTTAATCCTAAGATCTCAGCGGCATTTTCTACCCGTTTTTTGATTTCTTCTTTGTCGTATTTACGCAATTTCAAACCAAATGCCATGTTGTTGAAAACAGTCATATGGGGATACAATGCGTAGTTCTGGAAAACCATCGCGATGTCGCGGTCTTTTGGTGCCACATCGTTCATTACTTTTCCACCGATGCTCAATTCGCCTTCAGAAATATCTTCTAAACCAGCGATCATTCGAAGGGTTGTGGATTTTCCGCAACCAGAAGGTCCGACGAAAACGATGAATTCGCGATCAGCGATATCTAAATTAAAATCAGTTACCGAATACGCATCATTATTGTCATATTTTTTGTGGATATTTTTTAAGGCCATTTCTACCATTGGGATTACCTCTTTCCATTTAGTTTACATGAATAGCATAAATGAAAACGCTTCGAATGTGCAACGGAAACCTGCACAAGAAAAAAACGTTTTCTTGTGCAGGTTGTTTAATTGCTCTGATGGGTGAATTGGTCGATCAGTAAATAGCAAAGCAAAAGATCATCCATATTTTTTAAATTCAAGCGCGTCAGTGTTTGAAACTTATCGATCTTATAAAGAAGGGAATTCCGATGCATAAATAGTTCTTTGGCAGTAGAACTCGCATTGCCTTGATTGCGCCACAGTGATTGAATGATCGTTTCGGTCTCTTCTTCAAACCAATCTAGATACAAGGTACGGAACAAGGAAATATACTCGGAAAAGCCATTGCGAAAAAGAGAGAAGACCACTTTGGGCAGATCCATACTTTTACTGGTAGTTTTCGTTTTTAACTCATTTTTGAACAGGGTAGATTCACTCGTCCATAAGGTAGTGAAGTCGTGGCGTGGGTGATGGAAGGGACCGACGAATAGCTGAGAATAGCAGTCGAAATCCATATCCAAAGCCACGAATAAGCCGTCAAGATCTTCGATGGGCAAATTGGCACCATCTTGTTTTTCTACGATCACCGCATGGTCTTCGGTGAGGAAAAAAAGATCCACCACGCTAGGGAGCATTTGCTGGATCTCTGCGAGCCATTCGGATTGCAAGGAGTCGATGGGTCGGGTGAAATGAACTTGCAGCATTCGGACCCACGTTTGGTCTTGAACGGGCTGATGTTCAAATAAAATTGGATACCATGGATGGTTTCGGTTATCGATTTCTGGTTGCAAAGAGCCGTTTCCCAGTTGGATCAGCAGTTTTTCACTGTCACTTAATTGGTCAGTTGGCAGCCAAATATATTTATTGCCGAAAGCGATGGATTCGATGTCCTTCGTTGTGGATACTTTGTCATGCAGCGTTGCCTGGGGAAAACGCGCTTTGATGTCATTAAAAGAAAAAATGAGAAAGACCTCCTTTGAGATGCTCTACGTATTCTTCATTTAGTATAGCATGTTCTAAAAAAACCGTTCAAAATTTTCTCAGGAAAAAAACACAGCCCTTCACCGAAATCTCTGCCTTTGCATGGCAGGATGGTTGCTTTTTTCCCCGAAGCGATTGCTTCTATAATCCTAACAGTTGTTTTTTCTTGAAGGCAAATTCTTCTTCAGTCAGAATTCCTTCGTCAACCAATACTTTTAGTTCACGTAGTTCAGCAATGACCTGTGCCGTCGGATTTACAGTTGATCGCGGGGGCAGTATCGCATGCTCACGGGGGAAGTTAGTGAGATAGCGCTGTATGATCCGAGCAATCAGCAGGTCTTTTTCGGCAAAGCAAAGGGAGTGGTTTGGTTCCGTCCTTCTGCGAGAATGGGTTTCTCTGATTGCCCCGCCGCCAATATACAGTTCCAAGAAGCCATTGCCTTTCCAAAGACCAGATTCGGCAACTTCTTTCAGATTGATACTGGTGATCTGGGGAATCTGCAAAACCTGCTTTTCTTTCTTTTTGTAGTCGAGGATCATGAGGGTATCTTCTGTGATGGCCCAAGCCTCACGATAATGATAAGACAGTAATTTGATTTTACCAGCCTCCTCATCCACGTAACTTTTGGCTGATTGCCCGCCAAGTATTGCAAGGCGAGTGGTTAAAAAATCATAGGCTTTTTGGGCATCGATTCGATTGGTGAAATAAAGCAGGTGAGGATCACCTGGTACCTGCAGGCGGAGGTAGTCCACTAAGAGACCTTTGCCTATATGTAATTCCACATCGGCAATTTTTGCCATGGGAATCTTTTCATCTGGGATTTTTGGATGGGTATGGTTTATCAAAACACCTTTACTGGTAATAAACCAGCGACAACTAGCCTCGTGTTTGCGATTCTCTCGATATTTTTTTGAATAAAGAATGATTGGCGCCTCACGATTTTCATTCATATTTCTCGTCAAAGTGTTTGCCTCCTTCATAGAAATAACTAACTATTTATTCAATTATACAACAAATTTAATCTTATTTATTTTTATTATGATTAAAATCGAGGTGAATAATCGTTTGGAATTTTTTCTCTATTACTTTTTCAGAAAAATTAGTATAGCAGCAATTGACAAGGAAGCGGTTTCTTGGTATCTTAGATGTACGGACAACTTTTGAAAGATGGGATGAAAATGGCGAATAAGTACGAACAACTAGCGGATATCTTAAGAGAAAAGATCCGCTTAGGCACCTATCAAGAAGGCGATGCGATCCCTTCAGAAGCAACCTTACAGGAAGAATTTCATTATAGCCGCCACACGGTGCGCCAAGCGATCGCTGTTTTGGTCAATGAAGGCTATTTAAGAAAAGAACGGGGCTCAGGCACCTACGTTTCAAAACCTGAGACTGTCAATCATAAAAATCGCAAAACAATCGGGATCATCATGACCTATTTGTCTGATTATATCTTCCCCTCAATCATGCGCGGCGTGGAGCAGACATTGCGGGAGCAAGGCTACTCACTGCTTTTAGGCTCAACCAACAATGACCATGAGCAAGAAAGAGCGTGCTTGCAGCAAATGATGGATCAAGGGGTAGATGGGTTGATCGTTGAACCAACGAAGAGCAGCCAGTACAACCCGAATCTTGCCTATTATGTCGCCCTTCAAGAAGCTGGGATTCCTCTCGTCATGATCAATGCCTATTACGAAGAACTAGACTTGCCGCATATTTGTGTCAACGATACACGTTCTGGGTTTTTAGCAACCAATTATCTATTAGAGCAACAGCATCAGCAGTTGATGATGATCACGAAAATCGATGACTTACAAGGGAAATATCGGATGAAAGGGTTTGTCAAAGCGTTGACCCAAGCCAAGCGGACGTTTGCAGCAGAAGACGTCTTGACGTATACGACGGAGTCAAAAGAAGCCGTTATTGAACAAGCGATCCAGCGCTTGACGGCTGCCGATAATCAAGTCACAGGCATCGTTTGTTACAACGATGAGATCGCGCATCGCTTGATTCAAGCATTGACGGCTGCGGGGAAGAACGTTCCTACTGATTTTTCGATCGTGGGTAACGATGACTCGCCTCTTAGCACCTTGTCCACACCGACGATCACCACACTGACTCACCCGAAAGAAGCGATGGGGGAATTGGCGGCACAATGGATCACTACAGGTAAGGCAACAGAAGCGCAACGCTTTTATTTTGAACCGGAGCTGATCGTTCGCGGTTCAGTCAATAACCAAAAAGGAGAGTAAGAAGATGACTCAACAAGTAAGGCAAGCAATTATTGACGGGCGCACGTCTCTTGGGATCGAGCTAGGCTCGACACGGATCAAAGCTGTCTTGATCGATGAGCAGTTTCAGACGATCGCTTCCGGCAGCTTTGAATGGGAAAATCAATTGGAACAAGGGATTTGGACCTACTCACTAGAGGCGATTTGGCAAGGACTGCAAGCCAGCTATCAAGAGTTAGCGCACAACATCCAGCAGCAATTCGAGGTGCCTTTGACGACGATCGGCAGTATCGGTTTTTCTGCAATGATGCACGGCTATATGGCCTTTGATCAGCAAGGCACGCTGTTGGTACCTTTTCGGACATGGCGCAATGCGATCACGGAAGAAGCAGAAAAAGCCTTGACGGCATTGTTCCAATACAACATCCCGCAGCGGTGGAGTATCGCGCACTTGTATCAAGCGATTTTGAATCAAGAAGCCCACGTCCCAGAGGTCGCTTTTTTCACTACCTTAGCCGGCTATGTCCATTGGCAGCTGACAGGGGAAAAAGTTATCGGAATCGGCGATGCATCTGGGATGTTCCCAATAGATAGTACGACAAAAAACTATGATGCGAATATGCTGCAGCAATTTGATGCACAAATCAGCAGTCAGGGGTATCCTTGGCAGATCAAAGACCTTTTGCCACAAGTGTTGACAGCAGGCGAACCAGCCGGCACATTGACGGCAGAAGGCGCAAAAAAACTCGACCCAACTGGTACTTTGCAAGCTGGCATCCCGTTATGTCCGCCAGAAGGCGATGCGGGCACTGGCATGGTTGCCACGAATAGTGTGGCACAGCGAAGCGGGAATGTTTCAGCCGGGACGTCGGCTTTTGCCATGATCGTCTTAGAAGAACCCTTAACTAAAGTGTATCCAGAGATCGATTTGGTCACGACGCCTTCTGGAGATTTGGTGGGGATGGTCCATACGAATAACTGTACCTCGGAGATCAATGCCTGGGTCAAAATTTTCCGCGAATTTGCCGACGCAGCTGGAATGAAACTTTCCACGGAAGAATTGTTTGCGTCCTTATTCAACGAAGCATTGAAAGGGGATTCAGAATGTGGCGGGATGCTTTCTTATGGCTATTATTCTGGTGAAAATATCACTAAGATCCCTGAAGGACGGCCGCTTTTCGTCCGATCGCCAGAGAGTTCTTTTACTTTAGCAAATTTCATGCGCTTACATCTGTTTAGTGCCTTTGGTGCGATGAAGATCGGGATGAAGATTCTGGAAGCCGAAGACGTCGCCATTGATCGAATCGTTGGTCACGGGGGGATCTTCAAAACGCCAGAAGTTGCCCAACGTGTCTTGGCAGCTGTCATGGAAGCCCCAGTCACGGTCATGGAAACGGCTGGTGAAGGCGGCGCCTGGGGGATCGCCCTTTTAGCAGCATACCTTCGCCGTCACACGCCAGAACAATCCTTGGCAGCATTCTTAGCAGATCAAGTATTTAAAAATGACCACGGCGTGACGTTAGCCCCGACAGAAGCCGACATTCAGGGGTTCACCGTCTTTACTCAACGTTACCAAGCAGGGTTGCCGATCGAGCAAGCGGCAATCGATGCGTTGATTTAAAAAGAAAGAAGGGAATTTTGTGTTAGAAGGATTAAAAGAAGAAGTCTTTCAGGCCAATTTGGCATTGCCGAAGCAAGGATTGATCAAATACACCTGGGGCAATGTGTCAGCAGTGGATCGCCAACAGCAGTTGTTTGTCATCAAACCTAGCGGTGTTGACTATGAAACCATGCAAGCCAGTGATATGGTGGTTTGTGATTTTGAGGGCAACGTAGTGGAAGGAGCGAAAAATCCTTCCTCCGATACGCCAACGCATGCCGTTTTATACAAAGCATTTCCAGAAATTGGTGGGATCGTCCATACCCATTCTACTTGGGCGACGAGCTGGGCTCAGGCAGGACTCGATCTGCCAGCGATGGGCACAACTCATGCCGATACGTTTTATGGAGCAGTCCCCTGTGCCCGCTTTTTGACCCAAGCCGAGATCGATGAAGGTTATGAAGCACAAACAGGACAGGTGATCGTCGAAACCTTTAAGGAACGCGGCATCACGCCAGAAGAAATTCCTGGTGTCTTGCTTCACGGTCATGGACCGTTTACCTGGGGCAAAACGGCGGATGCGGCGGTGATGAACGCAGTGGTCTTAGAAGAAGTTGCTAAGATGAATTTTATCACGCGTCAGCTGAACAGTTACGCACCCGAATTGCCGCAGCGGGTCTTAGACAAACATTATTTACGCAAACATGGAGAAAATGCCTATTACGGGCAAAAATAACGAAAAAGGAGCAAGTAGAATGTTAGAAATCGGGAAAAAAGAATTTTGGTTCGTCGTAGGATCACAGCACTTATACGGAGAAGAAGCATTACAAGAAGTACGGGACCATGCAGAAGAAATGGTCAAAAGCTTAAATGACAGCTCAAAGCTGCCTTATCCAGTCGTTTTACAAGAACTCGCTGTTACTGCCGATACGATTACGAAAATCATGAAAGAAGTCAACTATCGGGATGAAGTCGCTGGGGTGATCACCTGGATGCATACCTTCTCACCAGCAAAAATGTGGATTCGCGGCACGAAATTATTACAAAAACCATTGCTGCACCTTGCCACTCAATACAATGAACAAATTCCATGGGAAACCATCGATATGGACTTCATGAACTTGAACCAAGCGGCTCATGGTGACCGAGAATATGGATTTATCAATGCCCGTTTGAAAAAGCAAAACAAAATCGTTGTCGGCTATTGGAAAAATGAAGCCATCCAAAAAGAAATCGCTGCTTGGATGGACGTGGCAGTCGGTTACAATGAAAGCTTCCAAATCAAAGTCGCTCGTTTTGGCGACAACATGCGTAACGTTGGGGTGACGGAAGGCGACAAAGTCGAAGCACAGATCCAATTTGGTTGGACCGTTGATTATTTTGGGATCGGCGATTTGGTACAAGTTGTCGATGCGGTGACTGACGAAGAAATCGATGCACTCTTTGAAGAATACAGCCAGCTGTATGATTTCGATTATGGCGATTACGACAAAGAAGAGTGGGCACGTCATGTCAAAGCCCAAGCCAAACAAGAAATCGGTCTGCGCCGCTTCCTTGAAGCAGGCGGCTATACGGCATTTACCACGAACTTTGAAGACCTGTATGGTATGCAGCAGTTGCCTGGTTTAGCTGTACAACGCTTGATGGCAGAAGGCTATGGGTTTGCCGGTGAAGGGGACTGGAAAACAGCCGCTATTGACCGCTTGATGAAAATCATGGCTCACAATAAAGCGACTGGCTTTATGGAAGACTACACCTATGAGCTGACACCAGGAAAAGAAGCCATCTTGCAATCCCACATGATGGAAGTCGATCCAGTATTAGCAGCCAATAAACCAAAAATCGTGGTTTCACCACTGTCAATGGGGGATCGTGAAGACCCAGCTCGCCTCGTCTTTGACGGCCAAGGCGGCGAAGGTGTCGTGGTTTCGATGGCCGACTTTGGCACCCACTACAAATTATTGATCAATGAAGTCGATGCCTTTGAGCCAACTGAAGAAGCACCAAAACTACCGGTTGCACGAGTAATGTGGACGCCAAAACCAAACTTCCACGATGGCGTCAAACAATGGATCGAAACAGGCGGTGGCCATCACACCGTTGTCTCACTTGTCTTAAATTCTGACCAGATCGAAACATGGGCGAAGCTTGTAGGATTAGAATACGTAACGATCAAATAAGTACCCAATCACAAAAGAAATCGTTGGCGATGCCGGCGGTTTCTTTGCGTTTTTCTTAAGCTTTCTTGCCTTCTAGCTGCAAAGTGCAGATAAGCAGACCCCTGAAAGCACCAGCAATCAGCAAAATTGACTTTTAAATATAGGGGGCATAGACTTTTATGTAAGAGTGGAACAATGGACTAAAAGGAGGAGCACAATGAAGACAACCTACGATACACCAGAGTATTATCAGAAAATGAACGCTTGGTGGCGAGCAGCCAACTACCTTTCCGTTGGTCAGATCTATTTGAAAGACAATCCCTTATTGCGCCGCCCCATCGAAGAAAAAGATTTGAAAGTGAATCCAATTGGTCACTGGGGAACGATCGCCGGACAAAATTTTATTTACACCCATCTCAATCGCGTCATCAATAAGTACGACTTAAACATGTTTTATATCGAAGGACCGGGCCATGGCGGACAAGTCATGGTTGCGAATGCTTATTTAGACGGCAGCTACAGCGAGATCTATCCAAAAGCCACCCAAGACGAAGCAGGGATGAAACATCTATTCAAAACCTTCTCTTTCCCAGGTGGGATCGCTTCTCATGCGGCACCTGAAACGCCAGGTTCGATCCATGAAGGCGGCGAGTTAGGCTATTCCATCGCCCACGCTACCGGAGCTATTTTAGACAATCCCGATGTCATTGCAGCAGTAGTGGTCGGTGATGGCGAAGCCGAAACCGGACCATTAGCGGGCAGCTGGTTTTCAAACACCTTTATCAATCCAGTCAATGATGGCGCAATTTTGCCTATCTTGCATTTGAATGGCGCCAAAATTGCCAACCCAACGATTTTGGCTCGTAAAAGCGACCAAGATCTCACGAAATATTTTGAAGGCATGGGTTGGACCCCTTATTTCGTAGAAGGGGACGATCCAGAAGCCGTTCATCCGCAATTGGCACAGAAGATGGATCAAGCCATCGAACAGATCCACGCGATCCAAGCAGAAGCCCGCAAAGGTTCTGCGGAAGAAGCCGCTATGCCTCATTGGCCTGTTTTGATCGTTCGCACACCAAAAGGGTGGACTGGACCGAAAGTCTGGGATGGCGAGCCGATTGAAGGGGGATTCCGTGCCCACCAAGTGCCGATCCCGGTCAATGCGAAACACATGGAACACGTGGATGCTTTGACGGATTGGCTGCAGTCTTATCGTCCAGAAGAGCTTTTTGACGAAAACGGCCGCATCAAAGCTGAGATTCAAGAATTGGCGCCAAAAGGGGAGCAACGGATGGCTGTCAACCCAATCACCAATGGGGGGATCGATCCGCAACCGCTACGCTTGCCAGATTGGCAAGCACATGCCATTGCGATTGAGACACCAGGGGAAACGACTGCCCAAGATATGATGGTCTTCGGAAAATTTGCCCGTGACATCATCAAAGAAAATCCTGACAACTTCCGCATTTTTGGCCCAGATGAAGCCAAATCCAATCGGTTGAACCATGTGTTCGAAGTCACGGACCGCCAATGGTTGGAGCCAAAACATCCTGATTATGATGAATGGCTGTCTTCAGTGGGCCGTGTGATTGATTCACAATTATCAGAACATCAAGCAGAAGGCTTCTTGGAAGGCTATGTGCTGACGGGGCGTCATGGCTTCTTTGCCAGCTACGAGTCGTTCCTAAGAGTCGTTGATTCTATGATCACGCAGCACTTCAAATGGTTACGAAAAGCCCATGATCTTGACTGGCGCAACCCGTACCCCTCATTGAATTTGATTGCTTCATCAACGGTCTTCCAACAAGACCATAATGGGTACACCCACCAAGATCCAGGGATCATGACCCATATTGCAGAGAAAAAAGCCGACTTTGTGCGGGTCTACTTGCCAGCCGACGCCAATAGCTTGATGGCTGTCATGGCAGAAACGCTCGCTTCTGAAGAAAAGATCAATCTAGTGGTCTCTTCAAAACACCCACGTCCGCAGTTTTATTCGGCGGATGAAGCGAAAGTGCTTGTCAAAGATGGCTTGAAAGTCATCGACTGGGCATCGACAGATGAAGGACAAGAACCCGATATTGTGATCGCAGCTGCTGGGACGGAACCGAATTTGGAAGCTTTAGCTGCTGTTTCGTTGCTGATTGAAGCCTTCCCAGAGTTGAAAGTCCGCTTCATCAATGTGGTCGATCTATTGAAATTGCGTCGTCCAGAAGTCGATCCTCGTGGGTTGAGCGATGAAGCATTCGAAGCCTACTTTACGAAAGACAAACCGATCGTGTTTGCTTTCCACGGGTATGAAGGACTGATTCGCGACATCTTCTTTGGCCGTCGCAACCAACAGCTTCATATTCACGGGTACCGAGAAAATGGCGACATCACGACACCGTTTGATATGCGGATCCTTTCTGAATTGGATCGCTTCCACTTAGCCAAAGACGCCGCCGAATGGGTCTATGGAGAAAAAGCAACGGACTTTGCCCAAAAAATGGCAGACACCGTTGCGTATCACCATGACTTTATTCGAGAAAACGGCTATGATATCGCCGAAGTCGAAGAGTGGGAATGGAAACCATTGCGTTGATTTATTCTCCACAACACCAACGTAAGACAGTTTAAGAACAAAAAAAGCACAAAAGAAACAAAACGATCCGCAACAGGGTCGGGACGCCTTACCAAGGAAGCCCGACCGACTGTCTGCGGATCGTTTTTTTAAAAGACGTCGAAACCGTAATTTTTGATATGCTGTTTCAACAAGGCGAGATAGTCCAAAGCCATCTCGCTCAGTTCCATTTTCTTGTGTTTGAGATAACCTAGTGTCATCGCATCATCGACTTCCAAAGGAATCGCAACGATTTTTTCATCATTCAGCTCACTGCTGATGATCCCAGAGCTGATGGTATAGCCGTTGAGACCCACCATCAAATTGAAAATCGTGGCACGATCGCTGATGCGAATGTGTTTTTTGCGTTGTAAAGTGCTTAAAATCTCTTCAGAAAAATAGAAGGAATTGGTTTCCCCTTGTTCGTACGACAAATAGGTATAAGGTTCCAAATCAGCTAATGTGATGCTTTTTTTCTGAGTCAGTGGATTTTCTCGGCCGATGAAGACGTGGGGTTTGGCTTCAAATAAAGGAATGAATTGCAGGTCTTTTTCGTGGATCAAACGGGTGAGGACCGTCGTGTTGAAATCATTCAGATAAATGACCCCCAATTCGCTCTTAAACGTCTGGATATCATCCAGTACATTTTGTGTCTGGGTCTCCCGCAAGGTGAATTGAAATTCATCTTCCCCTAACTGTTTAACCAGCTCCACGAAGGCGTGGACGACGAAGGCATAGTGCTGCGCGGAAACACTGAAAACATGCTTGCGATGGCTGTCTTTGCGAAAGCGTTCGTCCAAGAGATTGACTTGGTCTAAAACATTTCGAGCATAGTTGAGAAAGGAACGGCCATCATCGGTCAAGGTCACCCCTAATTTACTACGGTAAAACAGCTGCAGATCATACTCTTTTTCCAACTCTTTCATGGCTTGAGAGAGGGAGGGCTGACTGATGAAAAGTTGTTTGGCGGCTTCATTGAAAGAGCCGGTCTCTACGATTTTTTCCAAATATTCAAGCTGCTGGATACGCATGGGAAGCAACCTCCTTTTCGTGTTATAGGTATTGCCTATGGAATATATAAGTTTATAAGTATTATCTATAGTATAAGATGTTTGCTAAAATAAATCTAACAATTTTGAAAACTTTGTATAGGAGGAATGGATATGGCAACAGACAAATTTCAGCTTGTGGGGTCATTGTTACGACCACAAGATTTATTGGACTACAAAAATCAAATTGAGCATCGGGAGGACATCCAGTACCCGTTTTATGATGCGTTTCCTGGCTACCAAGAAACGGAAGCAAAAGCGATTGCTGACATCATTGCAGCGCAAAAAGAACACGGCATCACAGTCATCACAGATGGCGAACACGGCCGCTCGATGTGGCATCTGGATTTTCTCTGGGGATTAAAAGGCGTTGAGCGCTATATCTCCGATCATGGGTATGCCTTTGAAGATTTAGACGGTGGACATTTTGAAACGCGTAAAGACATCGGCATCCGAATCACAGAACCATTATCTGGCAAAAACCATCATTACTTGACGTTGTTTAAAGAAACCAAACGCCAAGCTGGCGACCTGCCAGTCAAAATCACCGTCTGGGGGGCTGCCCACGCCTTTACCGAGCTGACTGTCTTTAACGACCTCGTTGGTGAAGGTCAGGTGTATCCAACGAAAGAAGCCTTGCGGGAAGGGCTGCTTAACGCCTACAAGGAATTCTTGCAGGAATACCGAGAAGCCGGTGGTGAGATCGTTCAGTTCGATGATTGTTTATGGGAATTATTCGCCGAAGACAATGACAAGAGCTTCTTCATCCAAGGCAATGACGGCTTAGAAGCGTTAGCCGATGAATTTGTGGCGATCAACAACGAAGTCGCTGATTACGCCCACGAATTAGGATTAAAAGTCTGGACCCACAATTGTCGCGGCAATTACCAAAGCCGCGCGGCAGCCAGTGGTACCTACAAAGCGATCGCCGAAAAATTCTTACGTGATCAGCATTATGACCGCTTTTTCCTAGAGTGGGATGATGACCGTGCCGGTGATATCTCGGCTTTAGAAGCGCTGAAAGATCGCCCAGAAGTGGAGGTTGTCTTAGGCTTATTATCCAGCAAAACCGCCACATTAGACGATGAAGAGCGAGTGATCGCTTTATTAGACAAAGCTAGTCAAATCATTCCTAAGGAGCGGCTTTATCTTTCTCATCAATGTGGCTTTGCCTCTTGTGACTGCGGCAATGAGCTTTCGACTGAGCAGCAATGGGCAAAAATCAAGCAAGGGCAAACCTTAGCTGAAGCATACTTCGGTTAAGCAGTTGCGTCTTCTTTTCCCTGAATCTTCCCCTCGAAATCGGTGCATGCGACAAAGTTTCGAAAATTTCAGAAAAAATGTTTGACATTTTCTTTAAGAGCGAGTAAAGTAAGACACAACTTAATGAAACAGACATCGAAAAGAAGAGTAGCAAGGCTTGCTGTTTGAAGAGAGTCTCTGGTTGGTGCAAAGAGATAACGCATGGTTGTGAAACACATCTTGGAGTCGTTTTTCCGAAAGAAAAGTAGGAGAGACCGGGTTTGCCCGTTACAGCAGCAGTCATTGATTGATGACTTTCTGAGTTCAGTTGCTGTGAAGCACTGATAAACAAAGGTGGAACCGCGTTGATAACGTCCTTTAGCTGTAATGGCTAGGGGACGTTTTTTTTCTCTTTTTTTGCGGCTCACCGAAAACCGAAAGTGGAAGGATCACAAAGACTGCACGAGGCCTTTTCCTGTGAAGGAAAGGCAAATTGAGGTGGAACCACGTATCTAGCGTCCTCTGGCAAATGCCAGTGTGCGCTTTTTTTGTTTTTCTTTTTTAGAAAAATGAAACTTGCCAGTTGCCCCTCACCAGCCAACGCCCAGCGTCACATAAGCGTCGGAGAAGCCGTCGCTAAGCTGTATCGCTGCTAATCGAAATTGAAACCTATCAAGGAGGAAGTCATCATGTTTGAGTATTTAGTCAATGTTATGCCCCAACTGATTTCAGGAACTGGAATCACCGTTAAATTGTTCGCACTGACCTTAATCGGGTCCATTCCCTTAGGCATTTTGTTGGCCTTTGTTTTAGCCAGTCGCCTGCGTATTTTGAAATTGATCGTGCAAGTCTACGTTTGGTTGATGCGAGGAACGCCTTTATTGCTACAGTTGATCTTCGTATTCTACGGTCTGCCGATCTTAGGGATCGTCTTTGACCGCTTTGAAGCAGCCTTGATCGCCTTTATTATCAATTACGCTGCTTATTTTGCTGAGATTTTCCGTGGGGGGATCCAATCGATTCCAGCCGGACAGTACGAAGCCGCGAAAGTCTTGCGTTTGTCGCCGATCCAAACGATCCAAAAAATCATCATCCCACAAGTCGTCAAGATCACCCTGCCATCTGTCGGCAATGAAGTCATCAATCTTGTCAAAGACACATCTCTCGTTTACATCTTAGGCTTGTCAGACGTGATGCGAATCGGAAAAATCGCCATGGAGCGAGACAGTACCTTGCTTCCGTTAGTTGGGGTCGGCTTGATCTACTTGGTGATGACAGGCGTCTTTACGTTATTGTTAAAACAAATCGAGACCAAACTGGACTATTACCGTTAGGAGGAACCACGTATGTTAGAACTAAAACAAGTATCAAAATCATTTGGCGCTAAAAAAGTCATCGATCAGCTAGACTTGACGATCGAAGACGGCAGTATCTTAGCGGTGGTCGGTCCTTCCGGTGGCGGGAAAACCACCTTGCTTCGGACACTAGCAGGGTTAGAAACGATCGATTCTGGAAGCTTTTTACTGGATGGCAAAGCCTTTGATCCCACCGACACAAAGGAACAAGAACAAGTCGTCGGTGTTGTCTTCCAAGACTTCCAATTATTTCCGCACTTATCGGTTTTTGAAAACATCACTTTGGCACCAAAAATGGTGCTAAAACAAGACAAGGCCGCGTATACAGCAAAAGCCGAACAGTTGGCAGAAAAACTAGGGTTAAGTGACCTACTAGCCCAATATCCCTTCCAATTGTCCGGGGGGCAGCGGCAACGGGTGGCTATTGCACGAGCGATGGCGATGAATCCCAAAGTGTTGGCCTATGACGAGCCTACCAGCGCCTTAGATCCAGGCTTGAGACAGCAAGTCGAACAGCTGATCTTGGATCTGAAAAAAGAAGGAGTGACCCAGATCGTGGTGACCCATGATTTGGTTTTTGCCGAAAATATCGGCGATCAATTATTAAAAGTAGCAGGAGAATAAGGGGGAGAACAAAATGAAAAAATTACTATTGACGGGAATCGCAGCAGCAAGTGTATTTTTATTAGGGGCGTGCGGCAGCAGCAATGACACCACAACCAGTGCCGCTGACAAAGAAGAAGTGATCGTCGGCCTAGACGATACCTTCGTACCGATGGGCTTTAAAGACGACCAAGGCAACATCGTTGGGTTTGATGTGGATTTAGCCACAGCGATTTTGGATCTAACAGGAACCAAAGTCAAATTTCAACCAATCGATTGGTCCATGAAAGAAACCGAACTAAGCAATGGCACCATCGATATGATCTGGAACGGGTATACCAAAACCGCAGCTCGTGAAGAAAAAGTATTGTTTACAGATACTTATATGGAAAACAAACAAGTCTTGGTCACAGCAAAAGCCAGCGGCATTACAAGCTTTGATGATATGGAGGGCAAAGTCTTAGGTGCCCAAGAAGGCTCTTCTGGTTATGAGACCTTCAACAACCAACCGGAAGTTTTGAAGGATCTCGTAGACGGCAATGACGCAACCTTGTATGCCAGCTTTAATGAAGCCTTTATCGATCTAGAAAACGGTCGGATCGACGGTCTTTTGATCGACCGCGTCTACGCAGAATATTATTTGACTCAAACAGGCAAAACCGATGACTTCAACGAAATCGAAAGCCCCTTTGAAGCAGAAGATTTTGCTGTAGGTGTGCGGAAAGACGATCAAGCCATGGCAGATAAAATCAATGATGGTTTGAAAGAATTGCAAGACAATGGTACCTTTGCTGAAATCTCTGAAAAGTGGTTTGGCGAAGACGTCACACCAAACTAAAAACAAGTCAACAAGAGGCACTGGCTGCTTAGCGGCTGGTGTTTTTTTCATCATTTAAGAAATTTTCGCTTAAATTCCAGCACCTAACCAAAATTTCTCACAGGAAAACTTTTGTTCGCCTTCTTTTTTCGTTATAATAGGGAAAGATGAAAAGAGGGATAGAAATGGCGCAAAAAAAACGCGCAAAGAAACGCAAAACAAAAAAACAACAAAAACAGCAAGAGAAATTAATGCTGGTCGGCGTCGGCCTGCTCTTTGTCTTGTTTTCGATATTTGGCTTTTTCCATTTAGGTTTTTTAGGAACCTTGATTGCCAACGCGTTTCGGATCGTTGGCGGAAACACGTACCAATTTTTGAGTGTTGCCCTAGCCGCTTATGGTGTCTGGTTAGCGATCAAAACGACCGATGCTCGATTTAAGAGTATTCGGCGAGTGATTGGCTGTGTATTGGTGTATTTTGGTTTACTGATCATCCTCCATGCGCAAATCTTTAGTAATGTGGTGGGAGAACAAGCCAATATCTTCCAAACGACATGGATGACGCTGTTAGGCGATATTCGGCGCAGCCAAGTGACCCAAAATGTCGGGGGCGGAATGATTGGCGCCATGCTTTATGGGGCGACCTATTTTCTTGTTTCCCAGATCGGCAGCTACATCATCGCTGTTTTACTCATGCTGATCGGGGCGTTCTTGTTCAGCCAAATGAGCAGCCACGAGTTAGTGGAGCACCTGCAAATAGCTGGTGACAAGCTGCAGCGGTTGTTAGAAGGCTCTCCAGAAAAGCAAGCCGAACGAGAAGCCCGCAAAGCGGAACGAGCAGCAGAGAAACAAGCGGCGAAAGAAGCCAAAAAAGAAGCCGAGCGAGCAGCAGTCATGGCGGAGATCAAAGAAAAGAATCAAGTCCGACCAATGACAGAAGACGAAAAATCAGCAAAAGAACAGCAGATGCAAGCGCCAGCTGATTTTGAACCAGAGCAGCTGAGCTTTGTACCCATCGACCACTTCCAAGAATTGCCGAAAGCGGCGGGACCAGAGGCCGCTCAAGCACCACATCCAGCGGGAAACAAACCGGGACCAAGCAAAAAGGTCAATGAAGACGGGGAGATCCTCGATGACGATGGTGAAGTATTGGAATTTGAGATTTCGGAAGAAGCTGAAAATCGTGATTATGAATTGCCTTCAGCGCAATTACTCGATTCGATCCCTTCAACGGATCAAAGCAGCGAGTACAAAAAGATCGAACAAAATATCGGTGTGTTAGAAACTACCTTCCAAAGCTTCGGTGTTGACGCAAAAGTCGTCAAAGCCAGCTTAGGACCAGCAGTAACCAAATTCGAAGTTCAACCAGCAGTAGGGGTCAAAGTCAGCAAAATCGTCGGGTTGACCGATGATATCGCCTTAGCCTTGGCCGCCAAAGATGTCCGGATGGAAGCGCCAATCCCAGGGAAATCATTGATTGGGATCGAAGTTCCAAACAGCGCAGTCAGCATGGTTTCATTCCGAGAAGTGATCGAAGCCCAACCAGATCATCCAGATAAACTATTAGAAGTACCTTTAGGACGCGACATTTCTGGTCGTGTCCAAACGGCAGACTTAACGAAAATGCCCCATCTCTTGATTGCCGGATCGACCGGGAGCGGGAAGTCCGTAGCCATCAACGGCATCATCACCAGTATTTTGATGCGGGCAAAACCCCATGAAGTCAAACTGATGATGATCGACCCGAAAATGGTTGAATTAAATGTTTACAATGGGATTCCCCATCTTTTGACACCTGTCGTGACAAATCCCCGCAAAGCGGCGCAAGCGTTGCAAAAAGTGGTCAAGGAAATGGAAGAGCGCTACGAAAAATTTGCGGCAACTGGGGTCCGAAACATTACTGGCTACAACGATTTAGTGATCAATAAGAATTTAGAAGACGGCGAAAATCGTCCGATCTTGCCATTTATTGTAGTGATCGTCGATGAGTTAGCCGACTTGATGATGGTTGCCAGCAACGAAGTCGAAGATGCCATCATTCGTTTGGCGCAAATGGCACGGGCAGCAGGTATCCATATGATCTTAGCAACGCAACGACCAAGTGTGGATGTCATTACAGGGATCATCAAAGCCAATGTTCCATCGCGGATGGCCTTTGCGGTTTCCAGCGGTGTCGATTCGCGGACCATCATTGATGGGAACGGGGCCGAAAAACTGCTTGGCCGCGGCGACATGCTGTATCTGCCGATGGGTGAGAACAAACCGATTCGGGTCCAAGGGGCCTTTATTTCCGACCAAGAAGTCGAACGAGTGGTTGAATTCGTGACCGATCAGCAAGAAGCCAATTATGAAGAAAAAATGATGGTCACTGAGGAAGAAACGAGTGCTGGCAGCAGCGGACAACCGCAAGATGAGCTATTCGAAGATGCCAAAGCCCTTGTGGTGGAAATGCAGACCGCCAGCGTTTCTCTCTTGCAGCGACGTTTTCGCATCGGCTATAACCGAGCAGCTCGGTTAGTGGATGAATTAGAAGATCAAGGCGTCGTTGGCCCTTCTGAAGGCAGCAAGCCACGGAAAGTCTTGATCGAGCCGCAACCAGAAGACATTCCTACCTTTGATGAATAAGGAGAACAAGACCAATCCAATGAGAGAAAGGCGAGATAGCAATGAAACGCAAACACATTCTTTACCGTGATGTTGCCGATAAGCTCAAAGAAGACATCATGTCGGGTCGCTACCCGATTGGTTCGTTTTTACCGACGGAAACAGAATTGGAAGCTACCTTCAATGTCAGCAAGATCACTGTCCGCAAAGCCATCGAATTGTTAGCGGCAGATGAGTATGTGGAAAAACGAAGCGGACGTGGGACGACGGTTTTAAGCAATCGCCCCTACAACAAGCTGTCAAAAGGCACGACGTTTAGCCAATTGCTTGAAAAGACCGGCAAGGAATACACAAAGAAAAACCTCAGCTATGAATTAGTCGAACTTGCGCCTGAACACCCTGCGTATTCTTTGATGGGCAAAGAAGTCATGCGTTTACGTCGCATGTACTATTTTGACCACCAACCCTTTATTTACTATGAGTACCATTTGCCAAAGCAACTAAAGGGAACCTCCATCGAGGTCTTTGAAGAAAAATCATTGTATCGCCTATTGGATGAACATCGAATGATCATCGATCGCTTTCAAGATGCGTTTGTGGCGACGACGTTGACTGAAGAGCAGCAGAAGTTTATGATCACACCGGAAGTCGCTGCCTTGAAACGAACCCGTTATTCGTATGATCTACAAGGAGAAGTGGTAGAATATACAGAAGGGATCTATAACACCGCCTTGCATCCGTATATGATCGAGTTTGAAGCCTAGTCATTGATTAGGCTTTTTTAGCAAAAAGTGGTACCAAAATCAGAAGTGGAGCGTGAAATACATGAGAAAAATCGCCTTTTTAGGAGCCGGTAACATGGCAAAAGCTATCATTAATGGCTTGATTGCAGCAAAGCTGTATGAACCAGCAGAGATCTTGGTTTATAACCATCGCTACGAGCCGACTTTGGCACAATTAGAAAAAGAAACCGGGATCACTGGGACAACTAAGCTAGTAGATGTCACCGAAAAAGGGGAGATCCTCGTCTTAGCAGTCAAACCTTTTGTCTTTCCCCGCTTGCTTGCTGATTTAAAAGCAGGATTGACTGAGGATCATTTACTAGTATCCATTGCCGCGGGTGTGACGATCGCGCAAATGGAAGAAATCATCGGTGCGCACAAAATCGTGCGGGTCATGCCAAATACCCCCGCACTTGTTGGCGAAGGCATGTCTTCTATCAGCCCCAACGGCCAAGTAACGGAAGCCGAAGCCAACGAAGTCAAACAGCTTTTTGAAAGCCTTGGGAAAGCCGAGCAAGTACCAGAAAGCATGATCGATGCAGTCATTGGTGTCAGTGGTTCTTCACCAGCCTACACGTATTTGTTCATTGAAGCTTTGGCAGATGGAGCAGTGGCAGAAGGAATGCCGCGACCGATGGCGTATGAATTTGCTGCTCAAGCGGTATTAGGCGCAGCGAAGATGGTACTAGAGACGAAGGAACACCCAGGTGTTTTAAAGGATCGTGTCAGCTCGCCTGGGGGCACAACGATCCAAGCAGTCAAAACATTAGAGGAAAATGGCTTTCGTGCGGCTGTCATCAAAGCAGTGCAAGTAGCTGCTGATAAAAGTCGGGAGATGTCTTGATCCCCAGTGAGTGAGGAAAAAATCTTAGCAAAACGAAGGAGCGTTTATGAAAGAACTTTTGATTTTTGATTTTGATGGATTGTTAGTCGATACCGAAAGAGTCTATTTTGATGGGTGGTTGGCTCTATTTAAAAAGTATCAGCTTCCGATTACAGCCGCTGATATTTTTGGTTGGCGTGGTCAAAGTTGGCAACAGACGGCTAGTAAACTAGCCGACCTCGTAGGTGGTCAGCAGCGGGTGCAGGAATTACGAGCAGAACGGGAAGTCTATATTGCCCAGCAAATAACCGATGGCACCTTCAAAACCAAACCCTATGCGAAAGAAACCATCGCATTGGCTCGGGAGAAAGGCTTCCAAACGGCACTAGCCACCTCGACGATGAAAAAAAGAGCCTCTGAATTGTTGGCGCATTTCGATTTGTTGCAGGCCTTTGACTATCAGACCTTTGGCGATGATGTCTCCGCCCATAAACCTGATCCAGCACCTTACTTGCTGACTTTAGAAAAAGCGCAAGTCGCAGCAGAAAAAGCATTAGTCATGGAAGATTCTCTTGTGGGAGCAACAGCTGCGACACGTGCGGAGATCGATGTCGTGTTGATTCCCGATCAAAGTTTTGATCAAGTCTACTCCCCAGAAGAGAAGGCCGGACTTCAGTTATATGGCGAAGCCACCTCACTGAAATATGTGTATGATTTATTGGCAAAGGATCAACTGAAATAACACCTAAAAAAGCTTCCTTTTCGTTGCAGAAAAAGGAAGCTTTTTTTGTGAAGAAAAGACCGGTAAAAAAACAGTTCAAAGGATATGAGTGGTTTGTTTTTCGCCATCATGGTAAAGTTAAAGAAAGTTTAACAATAAGCGAAAAAAAACAAAAAGTAAAGGGGTTTCATTTTGACAAAAACGTCCATTTGTCAAAAGGACTTTTCTTGGTCGATCGTAGCCGTTGGCGGCGGGGGAAAAACATGGTAAATTATCCTTCGACGAAGAACTAGTGGGGGAAGAAAAAAATGAATAAACTAAAGAATGTTTTCTATTTATATAAACTGGACTGGAAACGAATTTTCAGCAATCCAATCTCTGCATTTTTGATCATTGCCTTAATGATCTTACCCTCGCTTTATGCGTGGTTCAATATCAAAGCACTTTGGGATCCATATGGCAACACCAGTGAATTGCCAATCGCCGTGTATAGTGCGGATAAAGGGGCAGAATTTCAAGGCAAGCATATCGATATCGGTGATGAAGTCATCGACACCCTCCATGATAACAAACAGTTAGGCTGGCGTTTCGTGGATTCAAAAGAGGACTTGGTAGAAGGGGTCAAATCAGGAAAATATTACGCCGGTATTTATCTGCCAGCTGATTTTTCAGATGATCTGATCAGCTTTACCAGCGGGACAATTGAAAAACCGACGATCGAGTATTACAGTAACCAAAAAATCAATGCCATCGCACCAAAAATCACCGAAAAAGGAGCCAGCAGTCTTCAAGAAGAAATCTCACAAAACTTTATTGAGACTGCCAGTTCCACGTTAATAAAAGTCTTCAATGAAATCGGCTATGACATTGATTCCAACTTAGTCAGCATCAACAAAGTCAAATCCATGATCTTAGATACCGATGACAATTTGGCTACGATCGACGGTTATACGAAAGAGATCGTCACCTTGCACGATAAGTTTCCAGAAATCAAAGAAAAGATCGCAAAAGCCGAAGAATTTACCGATTATATCCCGCAAGTGGATGCCATGGGGGAAAAGCTGATTGGCCTAAACGATAAGCTGCCGACATTGAAGAAAGAAGCCAGCATCATTTTGACCTTGCAAGAAAAGATCCCAGAGATCCAAAATGCCGGCAAACAATTGAAGATGATCGATGATGATTTTGATGACATTGCCAGCACCATGACGGACGGCATCGATACCGCCAAACAAGGACTGCAAGTCATCGAACAAGTTCAAGCCGCGTTACCACAGATCGAACAACTAGGCGACCAAGCCGCCAGCTTCGCCACAGCGACCAAAGATGGGGCGCAACAGTTGCAAGATGCCCTGCCAAGTATTTCTAGCAGTGTGAAGGTGACGATTCAGTCGATCAGTCAAGTGGCAACCACCACTGCTGGGCTGACAAGTACGATTCGCCAAGCACTCGCTGACAATGAACTAACGGATGAAGAGCGTCAAGCGATCAGTGCAACGATCACTGACTTTCAAAAGAACATCCAGCAACAACAATCAGCCTTGGATTCCTTGATTGCCTTTTTAACCAATATTCAGAATTCTGGTAGTAACGCCGATTTAGAAGGTATCATTACGCAACTAAGCAATGCTAAAACATCGCTAGGAGTTTTATCTGACCGCTTATCGCAATTGAATAACCTTGTTCAAAATGGGTCTGTTGATGAAATTACAGCGTATCTCGATCAAGTTACCGCAGCTGCTCAAAACATCGCTGATCTTATGAACAGCATCAATGTTGATTCAATCACCACCACCATCAACGACATCCTAACCAAACTAATCGAAACCATCACCACTGCCGAAGATGTCTTGAAAAAAGCCCAAGAAATCGATTTTGACTCGTTGCTGTCTTCCACCAAATCAGTGGTCAGCAATGCCGTGACGATTTTGGAAAAATACCAAAAAGAATTGCCTGCTATCAAGCAAGAATTGCACGATGCCAATACGATGCTGAATGGTCACATGGATGAGATCGTCAATGCCATCAACAAAGGAGCCGACCTTTACAACAACGAATTGCCAGTTGTCGAAGAAAAATTAGGGCTGGCCGTAGACTTCTTGCAAAACGATTGGCCAACCATCAAATCAGAAATTAGTTCTACGATGGCGATGGTGGATGAAAAACTGCCAGAAGTTGAAAAAGCCTTGGATGCGGCTGTCGATTTGATCAATAACGATTGGCCAAGTATCAAAGCTGGCATCCACAAAGCCGCTGATGCGATCCGAGCAGGAGAAAATGAAGTCGATCTCGGGGAAGTCATCAAATTATTGAAACTTGATGCTACGGATGAAGCTGACTTCTTCAAACAACCAGTGGAATTAAAAAGCAATGAAATCTACCCAATCGCCAACAATGGTTCAGCTAGTACGCCATTTTATACCGCATTGTGTTTGTGGGTAGGGGCATTATTGTTGTCAAGTGTCGCTACAACGGAGTATCATTTAGAGAAGAAAGACAAAAAACGCTTTACCCAACGTGAAACCTTTGTGGCACGAATGCTGACGTTCTTGACGATGGCAGTCGCCCAAAGTTTGATCGTGACCCTAGGAAATATGTTTTTATTAGGCGTTGATGTCCACAATCCAGTGTACAGTGTCTTCTTCGCATTACTCGTCGGACTCGCTTTTATGATGATCGTTTACGTACTGGCAGGACTGTTCGGCAACCTCGGGAAAGGGATCGCCATCATCATTTTGGTTCTCTCCATCTCAGGTGGGGGAGGAAACTACCCAATCCAAGTCTCTGGGAAGTTCTTCCAATTCATTAATCCGCTGCTGCCATTTACCCATGCAGTCAATCTGTTAAGAGAATCAGCCGGTGGAATCTATTGGCCAAATGCTATCCCGCAGTTGATCATTTTAACGATTTTGTTCCTAGTCTTTGGGATCGTCGGTACGTACGCGTATCCTTATCTAGTCAACTCTACGAAGAAACTAAGTGACATTTCCAAAGAGAGTCATTTCTTCCACTAAAATCTTAAAGCAGAAAGAGCATTTGTTCTTTCTGCTTTTGTGCCATCACGTGAAATTTCTAATAATCAAAAGAGGGAAAAAGGGTCGTTTTTTCATCTGATTTTCATTGACTTTTCGCGGTTACAAGAGTAGCATACAGTCTTGATAATTCAATATTTGTGAGGATATCGTTACAAGTTTAACGAAGGATTTTTTCATGAAAAGGAGTGTAGAAAAAGTGGAGTATTTGAAACGTTTGTTGGTCGGACGTCCATTGAAATCCGCAGAGAATGATGAACAAAAACTGAGCCGGACGGCGGCCCTTGCGTTGCTATCTTCTGATGCTTTGTCTTCGATTGCTTATGGGACAGAGCAGATCGTTGTCGTATTAGTGGCACTTTCCGCTGCTGCTATCTGGTATTCATTACCGATCGCTGCTTTTGTTATTATTCTTTTGATTTCATTGACCTTGTCTTACCGTCAGATCATTCATGCTTACCCTCACGGTGGTGGGGCGTATGTAGTAAGTAGTGAAAATTTAGGGAAAAATGCGGGCCTGATTGCCGGCGGCTCACTATTGATCGATTATATGCTGACAGTGGCAGTATCCGTCTCAGCAGGGGCAGAAGCCATCACTTCAGCTGTGCCGGCGTTGTTCGGTCATCAAGTGGCCATTTCTGTCGTGATCGTGCTCTTGATCATGATGATGAATCTGCGAGGGTTGCGAGAATCAGCTAGCTTCTTGATGATTCCTGTCTACACCTTTATCGCAGTGATCACAGTCTTGATCGTGGTCGGTTTGTACAATATCGTAACGGGTGCGCAACCGTTAAATGCAACCGCACTGCCAGGAGCTGTGGTACCTGGGGTATCCGTAGCCTTGATCTTACGGGCTTTCTCATCAGGTTCCTCTTCTTTGACAGGGGTCGAAGCGATCAGTAACGCTGTGCCGTTTTTCAAAAAACCACGGGCGAAAAATGCAGCTGCGACCTTGACGATCATGGCTGCGATCTTAGGGTTCTTTTTCGTCGGCATCACTTTTATCAACTATTGGTACGGTATCGTACCAGAAACAGAAGTGACCGTCCTATCTCAAATCGGCTCTGCTGTTTTTGGTCATGGGTTTATGTACTACGTTTTGCAATTTGCCACAGCGCTGATTTTAGCAGTTGCCGCAAATACTGGATTTTCTGCCTTCCCTGTGTTGGCGTATAACTTAGCCAAAGACAAATATATGCCACACATGTATCAAGACCGTGGGGATCGTCTCGGCTACTCAAACGGGATCATCACCTTAGCTGCTGGTTCCATCGTCCTATTGTTTATCTTCCAAGGATCGACCGAGCGTTTGATTCCGTTGTATTCTATCGGGGTATTCATTCCTTTTGCACTATCCCAAAGCGGAATGGTCGTCAAATGGAAAAAAGAAGGCAAAGGCTGGTTCTTTAAATCGATCGCCAACATCATTGGGGCTTTGATTTCCTTTGCGATCATTGCCATCTTGTTCGTGTATCGCTTAGGCGATATTTGGCCATTCTTTATTATCATGCCGATCCTCTTGTATATCTTTTACAAGATCCATGATCATTATAAAAAAGTCGCAGAACAGCTGCGATTGGAAAAACAAGAAGCATTACATGTTTATGAAGGAAACACCGTGATCGTTCTCGTCGGAAATGTTACCCGAGTAAATATCGGCGCATTGAACTATGCCCAATCGATTGGTGATTATGTCGTGGCGATGCACGTCTCGTTGGATGAAGATGTGAAGAAAGAAAAAGAGATCGAACAAGAATTTAAGCAAAAATTCCCAGACGTGCGTTTCTCCGTCGTTCATTCTTCGTATCGTTCGATTGAAAATCCCATCTTGCGTTATGTGGATCTAGTCAGCCGCAATGCAGCCAAACACAATTACACAACGACCGTTATCATTCCACAGTTTGTCCCAAGACGTCGCTGGCAAAATATTTTGCACAACCAAACAAGCCTGCGCTTGCGTTTCAGACTCTCTTGGCGTGAAAACATCATTGTAAGTACGTACAGTTACCATTTGAAGAAATAACAAAAACGCTAGTTTAGCGACCTGATTCCCAAAAGAAATGTTTGGGTCAGCCGCTAAGACTAGCGTTTTTTTTAGCTATAAAACATTTTTAGTTTGATATCTTGATCGTAATTCCCAAACCCCTTGCCAAAGAGGGTACAACCGCCGACATGCTCGGCATCTTCTTTGACTTCCACTTTTAAATGCCACGTATCTTCGTAGGCAGGTATATCCTTGATCGTAATGTCGGAAAGAGGAACACCTTCCATGTAGGTTCCATGTTCCATGATGCGAATCGTCTTTAATAACCCGTACTGATTGAGATTGTCTGGATACCAATCCGGTGTATACTTGCCGCGAATATCTGCAAAATCCCCTGGGCTAGTCCATGTACCAAGCTCCACACCATTTAAGCTGAAGGTGATATCTGACGGCCAGTTGTTATTGGAAAAAGGAAATTCAGACGAAACTTCCATTGAAATCTCCATCATTTCAAGTTTTTCTTCTCTTGCTAAGAAGTTTGGCGATTGGTATTCAACAAATCCTTTCGTAAACCATAAGATGCGGGCATCCATTCGTCGAGGATCCATGAAAAACTTCGGTTCATCTACCATTCCCACAAAATCAGCTGAAGTAGCAAGCCCGCACGTTGGTTCTACCGAATAATTTGTATAATGACCGATCGGTATCGTCGTTTCTTTCGTATCAAAGGCATTAAAGATTTTCTCAGGAAAGTTGATATCGATATGATCCACTCTTAAACTGGAAATCTTTTTTTGCCCTACACGCTCTGTTTTGATGATTTTGGCTTCTTCTAATTTTTTGATATGCATCGTAATGATAGCGCTGCTTAAGCCTAACTCTTGTGCCAACTCTTTGACATTCATCTTGTTTTTAGCCAGCAATTGAATGATTTTGATTCGCACGTTACTGGCAAGTGCCTCATAGACAGGCAATGCTTCTTGATTGATTTCTAATTGCATCGTGTCACCTCCGCTTAAACTGTTTGATTTACTTGAATGTTAACATATTTGCTAATTTGTGTAAATAGCGTTGTTTATTTCGCTAGTTATTAATATATTTATTAATTAACATAGATATTATCCTTAATAAATTAATCAAAATATTGTTGACAGCGATTACAAATAAAGTTATGATTTATTTGTAAATTGAAAGTGTTTGCAAACATCAATTTCTATGTTTTGTTTTTGTGAATTGTTTATAGGCTTCTTTATAGGAAATATCTTAGGTGTTAGGAATTATTATGAGCAGTTAGTAAGGTCTTTTTTTAGAGAGGTCAATGAACAAATGTGATAACGTACCTGCAAATATCTATAAAACTTGAGAGGATGGAAAAGATGAACATCAAAAAGGTTATTTTTTCGGGAGCAGTTCTAGGTTTAAGTAGTTTGGTATTAGGGGCCTGCGGAAACAGTAATAATAGTTCAGGTGATGATAGCGGAAGTAAAGAAATTACGTTTATGTTTCGAGGCGGCGAGGACGAGAAGAAAGCCTATGAAACAGCAATTAAACAATTTGAGGAAGAAAATGATGTAAGCGTTAAGATTATCGCCACAGATGCTGATCAATATGCAACAAAGCTGCAAGCGGCAATCTCAGGCGGTAATATGCCCGATGTTTTCTATGTAGAACAAAGCAATCTAATGGCTTACGTTGATAATGGTGTTTTGCTAGATATTACGGATGAAATTGAGAATTCAGATTTTGATCTTTCAAACATTTGGGAATATGGAGTAAACAGTTATCGGTATGATGGTGAAAAAGTTGGTAGCGGTGCTTTGTATGGATTACCAAAAGATGTTGGACCATTTGCTTTAGGATATAACAAAGACATGTTTAAAGAAGCTGGTATTGATTTGCCAGATACAGATACGCCTTATACATGGGATGAATTCGTTGAAGTATCTAAACAGTTGACGAAGGATTCTGATGGAGATGGAAATCTTGACCAATGGGCAACAGGATTTAACGTAAACTGGAGTTTACAAGCTTTTGTTTGGAGTAACGGAGCAGATTGGATCAACGAAGCCAAAGATACCGTTACAGTCGATACACCAGAATTTGCGGAAGCATTGCAATGGTTTGCGGATCTGCAAAATGTGCATGAACTCACCCCTTCAATTTCTGATGCACAAACATTGGATACGTATCAAAGATGGATGAATGGGGAGATTGCTTTCTTCCCTGTAGGACCTTGGGATATGAGTACGTATGCAGGATTAGATTTTGAGTATGACTTGATGCCTTGGCCAGCAGGCTCTACAGGCGAATCTGCAACGTATATTGGTTCTTTAGGAATTGGTGTTGCCAGCAAAACCAAACATCCAGAAGAAGCAGTGAAATTAGTTGAGTATTTAAGTGCATCTGAAGAAGGACAACAACAATTAGTAGATGCACAGATTCAAATTCCTAACCTGATTGATATGGCTGAAGAATGGGCTTCTGATACGGACAGTGTACCTAATAATAAACAAGAATTTATTGACATCGTCCAAGATTATGGTCGCGCTTTGCCAGTAGCAACAACCTACAATGCAGAATGGTACGATGAATTCTTTATCAATATCCAACCTGTGTTAGATGGAGATCAAACGGCAGCGGATTATTTAAAAGAAGTTCAACCTAAGATGCAAGAAAAACTAGACTCAGCGATTCGCCAACAAGAAACAGCAAGATAGACTCACTGGGGTCACATATCTATGTGACCCCAAAGATTTTTATGGAGGGACGCGTAATGGAACAAGTGGAAATAAAAAAAACAAAAAATAAAAATAGTCTTTATGCAAAAGAGCACAAAGTTGCTTTCTTGTTCGTTCTACTTCCAGTTTTAGGATTTATTTTGTTTTCATTGATACCTTTGGGCTATTCGGTTTATGCTGCCTTTACAGATTGGAACGGTCTAGGGCAAATGAATTTTATCGGTCTTGAGAACTTTCAGAAGCTTTTTAGAGATGAGTACTTCTATAAGACGATGTTTAATACCGTCTTTTTGATGTTAGGGATTCCAATCGGTTTGATTTTGTCATTTATGCTAGCATCAGCACTGAGCAGAGGAATTAAAGGAACGACGATTTTTCGAACAATCT
The DNA here is from genome assembly GCF_050542615.1 of Enterococcus sp. DIV0008. Classification (NCBI taxonomy): domain Bacteria; kingdom Bacillati; phylum Bacillota; class Bacilli; order Lactobacillales; family Enterococcaceae; genus Enterococcus; species Enterococcus sp. DIV0008. Next base: position 500,419 of record NZ_CP172937.1, read on the forward strand.
ATTATATTCCAGTCATCTCATCATTAGCAGCCATTTCGATTTTGTGGCAATGGGCTTACAATGGTGATTTTGGTTTAGTCAATCAGGTCTTGGATATCTTCGGTATCAGCGGCCCTAACTGGTTGCAAAACCCATCAACAGTCAAACCGGCAATTATTATTATGTCTGTTTGGAAAGGCTTGGGCTATTCGATGCTCTTGTACTTGGCAGCGATTCAAAGTGTACCCAAAACCTTTTATGAAGCAGCAGAATTAGATGGTGCTTCTTCTTTTCAAAAGTTTCGCAATATCACTTGGCCGATGGTTAGACCAGTCACTTTCTTTTTAGTCGTTACGAATATTATCGGCGGCTCACAAATCTTTACGGAAATAAACATTATGACACCAACTGGCGGACCACAATATAGCAGTGCTACGGTCGTTTGGTATATCTGGCAAAAAGCTTTCAGAAATTGGCAAATGGGTTATGCAAGCAGTATGGCGTTGATTCTAGCAGTATTGGTTTTTGTGATAACAGCATTCCAATTCTATATGAACAATCGTTCAAGCTATAAATTAGATTAGGAGGGAAAAGAATGAAAAAACTGAAAATAAGCAACGTACTCATTATTTTAATTCTCTCCCTTGGAGCAGTTATTATGGTGGGGCCGTTACTTTGGATGATCTCAACATCGCTAAAAGACCGAGCTGGCGTCTTCCAGCTGCCACCTCAATGGATTCCAGACCCAGTACAATTTGATGCGTACAAACGTTTATCTGAGCTGGACACTTTGTTCTCAGGGATTAAAAATACAGTGATCGTTTCACTTTCTGTAACTGTTGTAGGTACTCTGACATCCAGTTTAGCTGCCTTCTCATTTGCCAAATTACGGATGCCGCATAAAGATGCGCTATTTCTAATTCTTTTAGCCGCTTTGATGATTCCCTATCCAGCGGTGATGATCCCACAATTTATGATGTTCTCCCAAATTGGCTGGGTTGATACGTTATTACCATTGATCATTCCGGGAATGTTTGGGAATATCACGATGATTTTCTTTTTGCGACAATATTTATCTAATATTCCTGATTCGATCGTTGAGGCGGCAAAAATTGATGGGGCGGGCTATTTACAAACCTTTATCCAATTGATTTTCCCGTTGATTCGTCCAGCAGTTGCTGCTCAATTTATTTTATGGTTTATGGGCGCTTGGAATGACTACTTAGCACCATTGATCTACTTGAATAGTCCAGAAAAACAAACATTGCAAGTAGTGATCGCAAACTTAAATGCCGCCTATGCAATTCAAACGGATTATCCGTTGATTATGGCAGCTTCCGTTGTTTCATTACTTCCGGTTTTGATCGTATTTATTATTTTCCAAAAGCAAATTATTGAATCAGTTGCACTTTCTGGAATGAAAGGGTGAGTAGATGTTTCTAAAAGCAATGAACTGGCTAAATGCATTCGTACTTCTGATAGAACTAAATATTTTGTGGCTTCTAGGTATTTTAGCTGGTTTTTTTGTGGTCGGCTTTGTTCCCAGTACTGTTGCTGTCTTAACGATTCTAAATAAAGAGGATCTATTTACAGGCTATTACTCTTATATAGAAGTATTGACTTTATTTTGGAAAAACTATGTGTCAGCCATTCGCTTATACAAATGGCGGGTCTTTATATTTCCACTTATTCTAGGCATTCTCTATTTGGAATTGCTGATTGTGCAGCAAAGTGATCTAATGAGAGCATTTTTCCAATGGCCACTTTTGTTTTTGTTCAGTTATGTGATTTTAGTATTGATCAATTTATCCTTAGTCACTCGATTGAGTAAAGATAAGTGGAGGAAAAAAGCCGTTTTTTCATTGACGAGTCCATTCTTGTTACCAAAAGAATCGTTTCTTTGCCTTTTGATGGTTCTCACATTTTCAATTGTTAGCATGGCGTATCATTGGTTCTTTTTTGTCGCAATTTCAATCTTTTTGTACAGTGCCAGCAAGTGCTTGTTGTCAGGCTATAGCAAGAAAGGATTGTTAAAATCATGATCAAAAAATTTCTTTTCTCGTGTGTTCCTCTAATGGTTCTTTTATCTGGCTGTACTGCTTCTGCAGTTGAAGAAGTCTTGTCCCCTCCTGAGTTTGCCGATGTTAGTGTCCATGACCCATCGGTGATCAAAGCGGATGATACATTTTATATTATTGGATCACATATGCAATTTGCCAAGTCTCAGGATTTGATGAAGTGGGAGCAGATATCTAATTCAGTATCTGAAGATACACTATTTGAGAATATTCGAGAAGAATTGGCAGAAGAGTTTGAGTACGCACAGACAGATACGTTATGGGCTAGTGATATCCAACAGTTTAAGAATGGAAAATACTATTTGTACTATTGTTTGTGTCAAGGAACTTCACCGCTCTCCGTAATGGGAGTGGCGGTATCTGACTCTATTGAAGGTCCTTATGAAAAAGTCGAATCTTTTCTTTATTCAGGAACCTCTCCGCAGTTTGGTGAAGCGTACAATGCAGCGATTCATCCAAATGCGATCGATCCTCATGTTTTTTATGACAATGAAGGAAAATTATGGATGGTCTATGGATCATACTCAGGTGGGATTTTTATCCTAGAAATGGATGATGAAACGGGTTTGCCTAAAGATCGCAATTCTTACGGAACACATTTGATGGGCGGAAATCACAGTCGCATCGAAGCACCATACATTCAATATAATCAAGAAAATGGCTACTATTACTTGTTCACTTCATTTGGTGGGCTAGATGCAGACGGTGGATATAACCTTCGAGTCGCGCGGTCAAAGAATCCCGATGGTCCTTATGAAGACAGCCAAGGAAATCCAATGGCTGAGGTCAAAGGGAAATTTGGAACGGTTTTTGATGACGCAAGTATTCAAGACTTCGGAACTAAAATTATGGGGAACTTCCTATATACCGAAAATACGAGCAATGAAGGGGTGGGCTATGTTTCGCCAGGTCACAACTCGACCTATTATGATGAAGAAACCAATCAATATTACCTGATTTTCCATACACGTTTTCCAAATAGCGGAGAATACCATTCTGTGAGAGTCCATCAAATGTTTTTCACAGAAGCAGGCTGGCCGGTTGTTTCTCCATTGAGATACAGCGAAGAAACGATTGCTGACTATACAAAGAATCAAGTTACGGGTGCCTATACGCTGATTTCCTTTGACAAGTTTTTAACGGATGATTTGAAAGAACCACAGGAAATTACAGTTGAAAAAAATGGCACGATCAAAGGTGATCGCACTGGAACATGGGAACTAGCAGAAAAGAATAGTCAAGAAGATTCAAGTGTGGTTATCGATGACACTGTTTACAAAGGGAAGTTTCTTTCCGGCTGGGATGAAAATCAGCAAAAGCAAGTAATGACATTTACAGGTACCTCCGAAACAGGAGTACCATTATTTATTGTTAGGAATGAGGAGTAAGGTATGGCAAAAGCAAATGCAGAGACAATACAAAATCCAATCGTGTATGAACGAGCAGACCCTTGGGTATATTTACATTCCGATGGTTACTATTATTTTACAGGTTCAGTTCCTGGGTATCAGTCGATTGAACTTAGACGAGCGAAAAGCCTCAATGAACTGGAAGATGCGGAAAGAAAGACGGTTTGGCAGGCACATGAGTCGGGACCAATGAGTGAATTGATTTGGGCGCCAGAAATTCATTTTATCGCTGATAAGTGGTATATCTATTTTGCCGCGAGTGATAATGAAGAGATCAGAAATGAAAATCATCATCATCGAATGTTCGTGATCGAAAATAATGCAAGTGAACCTTTTGAAGGGGAATGGGAAGAAAAAGGACAGGTCATCACGCAATTTGAAAGCTTTAGTTTGGATGCAACTGTGTTTGAACATCAGGAGAAACTTTATTATGTTTGGGCGCAACAAGATCCAAGAATTCCAGGAAACTCTAATCTTTATCTATCAGAAATGGAAAATCCATGGACGCTAAAAGGAAAGCAGCTTTTACTATCGATCCCTGAATACCCTTGGGAACAGATTGGTTTCATGGTGAATGAGGGACCAGCCGTGCTTAAGCGAAATGGTAAGATTTTTATCACTTATTCTGGCAGTGCTACAGATGAAAATTACGCTATGGGATTATTGTGGACAGACGAAAATAGTGATTTATTGAATGGATTTTCTTGGCACAAATCCCAAGAGCCAGTCTTTCAAACGTCAGAACGGAATTCTCAATATGGACCGGGACATAACTCTTTTACAAAAGGGGCAGATGGTGAGGACATTTTAGTTTATCATGCAAGACCAGAAAAAAATCAGGCAGGCGATCCTCTGGCAAACCCGAATCGACATGCAGTTGCACAACCATTCACTTGGGATGAAAAAGGATTCCCAGTCTTTGGCGAGCCGGTCGCAAACAATAAATTAGAGATGAAGGTGAACTGATTGACGATTAACATTCAAAACACAAAATCAGGAACAACGATCAGCAAATATATCTACGGTCATTTTGCAGAGCATCTAGGCCGTTGTATCTATGAAGGATTATACGTTGGAGAAGATTCGCAGATCCCAAATAAAAATGGGATGCGAATCGATGTGGTTGAAGCACTGAAAAACATTCAAATCCCTGTGCTGCGTTGGCCAGGCGGCTGCTTCGCCGATGAATACCATTGGAAAGACGGGATCGGTCCTAAAGAAAACCGCAAAACGATGGTCAACACGCACTGGGGCGGCGTGACTGAAAACAATCATTTCGGAACCCATGAATTTTTTGAATTGATCAAGCAGCTGGAATGTGACGCGTATGTAAACGGCAATGTCGGCAGCGGAACGGTGCAAGAAATGTCGGAATGGGTGGAATACATCACGATGGATGGCATTTCTCCGATGGCTGATCTTCGCAGAGAAAATGGCCACGAAGATGCGTGGGAAATGAAATTCTTTGGCGTAGGAAACGAAAACTGGGGCTGCGGCGGCAATATGCGGCCAGAGTACTATGCGGATCTGTATCGCCGCTATCAAACCTATGTCCGCCAATACGGTGACAAAAAAATCTACAAAGTTGCTGGCGGAGCGAATGTCGCAGACTATCATTGGACAGAAACGCTGATGAAAAACGCCCATTGGTTGATGGACGGCCTAAGCTTGCACTACTACGTTCATCCGCAGGGCTGGGAAGAAAAAGGTAGCGCCTTGGAATTTGATGAGGCAGAGTGGCAAGTGACCTGTGAAAAAGCAGCCTACATGGATGAATTATTGACCCGCCACAGCGCGATCATGGACCAGTATGACCCAGAACAGCGTGTGGGAATCATTGTTGATGAATGGGGCACTTGGTTCTCAGCAGAACCTGGGACGAATCCAGGCTTCTTATACCAACAAAATACGATTCGTGATGCCATGGTCGCAGCGATCACCTTGAATATTTTCCATAAACATGCCAAGCGAGTGCATATGGCAAATATCGCACAAACCGTCAACGTCCTGCAGGCGATGATTTTGACAGATGGCGAACAAATGGTGAAAACCCCAAGCTATCATGTATTTGATTTGTACAAAGTCCATCAAGATGCTGAAACCATTGATAGCCATGGAACCAGCAGCGATACCATTACGTATACAATTTCGAAAAAAGAAGATACGATCCATCTATCGGTTTGTAATTTTGCTACCCAAGGCACGGAAGAATTATCCTTCTCCCTTGAAACAGCGATCAATGAAGTGAAAGAAGCTCGTTATATCGTGGGGGACAAAATGAACGCACACAATGATTTTGATCATCCTGAAGATGTGGTGATCCAAGACTTCACCGCTTACAATGTTGAAGAGAACAAAGTCAGCTTGCGGGTGCCAGCAATGAGTGTTCTAACGATCTCATTGACAGTCTGACCCATGACTTGTAAAGGGTGCGAAGTGAAAGATGCTGCTGCAGCAGCACAGGAAGACATTGAATCCTTGATTGCAGAACAACTTTCTTTAGAAAGCGACTTGGCTTCGCCGGAGATCGTCAGTAGGAGAATCGCTGTTTGTGAGGCTTGTCCATTGCGATTGAATCATACCTGTACCAAATGCGGCTGCTTTTATCGGTTTCGCGCAAACTTAGCTAAGAAAAACTGTCCTGCAGGAATGTGGGAACAAACAGGACAGCTCGTCAAGTAGCTGTCCTGTTTTTATAAAATAGCATAAATCAATTAGGAGATGAGGGAAGACATGACAGCGATCAATGGGGTTCATGATCCTACGATTATTGAACATGAAGGCACCTTTTATTTATATTCAACGGACACCCAACAGCCCAAAACGGCAGGTGTACCAATTCGTCGTTCAAAAGATTTGATCCATTGGCAATTTGAGAAACAGGCATTGTCAGAAATGCCTGAACCAGCAGTAAAATGGAGCAAAGCTCAAGGACTATGGGCACCGGAAGTTATCCGCTACAAGGACGAATTCCGTATGTATTATTCTGCTTCGACATTCGGCAGTACCACTTCTTTTATTGGCTTAGCTACAGCAACAGATCCTTTGGGCCCTTGGGAAGATCAAGGAGAGGTTGTTAAAACCAATGCTACTCTTGCACAGCATAACGCGATCGATGCCAATATTGCTTTTGACCGCTCGGGTGAACAGTGGTTTGTCTATGGTTCTTTCTTTGGCGGAATCTATATTGCTCCATTGAACAAAGAAACTGGAAAACTTCAAGAAAAGAGCTATGGTCAACGGATTGCTTTTCGTCCGAAAACAGTTGATACTGCTATTGAAGGCCCATTTATCTATTATCATCCTGAAACCGATTATTATTATTTGTTTGTTTCTTTCGACTCCCTTAACGATTCGTATAATATCCGTGTCGCCCGAGCAAAAGAAATTACAGGGCCATATCTGGACTGGCATGGTACGGCCATGACGGATCAAGAAAAGACGCCCACCGAAGTAGGGACTAAACTGTTGGGGAGCTATCAGTTCTCAGAAGAACCAGTTGTATACGCTCCTGGTCATAATTCGATCTTTACGCAAACCAATAAAGAAAGCTTCGTTGTGCATCATGCACGGAGAAAACCATTCAGTGACCAATTCCATTTACAGATACGTAAACTCTATTGGCTGGAATCAGGCTGGCCAGTAATCTCTACTTCAATCTATCAAGGAAGTATTTCACGAATGCCAGAGCAGGAAACTCTGTTAGGAAAGTGGGAAATCATCCAATTTGATCATGAATCTCAAGTTATATCTTCTCAGCTGCAAGAAATAACAGCATTAAAAAAAGAAGGACGAAGTTACTTGTGGGGAGAAAACGAATTTGTCCCATATTATGAGTACATCGACCAAAAAGAAAGGTTGTTTTTTTCTGGAATCAATGATCAAGGCGTAGCGTTTCTTGGTCGAAAAGTGTACGAAGAATAAAAAACAAGCAGCACAATGAGTAGGTTGCATTGTGCTGCTTATAAACGTATACTGCTGCCGGCTTTACTAAATATTGCCTTTTAATAATCGGACACCATGAGTAGGAACCTCAGCATCGGCAATTGTCTGTTCTTTTTGTTGCCATAACTCAGTGCCGCTTTTAATTGGTAGTAAAGCAGCGATCGATTTTGGGATGGTTTGCGTTTGATCAGAAACATTGAAAATGGCATAGTAGACTGCTGTGTCGCTCAACGCCTCCCAAATGATCCACTCTTGATCACGATAGAACTCTTTTTTCGTATGAATTCTTCGATACATTTCTAAGACTTCAGTATTCGTCAATAAACGTAAGGTAAAGGGATCGATGTCTGGTAAAGTACCACCGAACATCAATGGAGATTGGAAGATCGTCCATAAACTCATCAATAAGTATTGCTCGTCTTCCGTAAAACGTGTCCAGCTATCACCACCGCCACCATCAACTGCCCGAATGCCGATATGACCCAACGGCAGCATATCACAGTCAGGCCAGTTACCTGGACGAACGAAAGGTGCCCACTCTGCTGCTCGGTCAAACATGGCGTAAAGGGCGTCCCAATGATCCCAAAAGTCATCCGTCAAGCGCCACATATTGGCATGATTTTGAAAGAAACTACCATTTTTGAGGGCAGCTGGTCCGGGAGACAAAGAAAGGACGATCTCTCGACCGGATCGATCGATCGCACGGCGAATCGCTTTGATTTCTGCTTTATGGGCATCACCGTAAATTTTCGAATCGCCGATGTCATCCACCTTTATAAAGTCAACACCCCAAGAAGTATATAATTCGAGCAAAGAATCATAATAAAGCTGTCCTTCAGGCAATGAAACATCGACCCCATACATATCGGAATTCCAAGGACAGATTGAATTCATAGCAATGTCCCGTGCCCGTTTATCCGTTCCTTTGATCGGCGTATTTTGATGAACTGCTTGTCGTGGAATGCCGCGCATGATATGGATACCAAACTTCAGCCCTTTTTGATGCAGATAGTCACCAAGTTTTTTGAAACCAGCGCCATCTTTTGCTGAAGGGAAGCGGTTCTCAGCAGGAATCAAGCGAGAATAGTCGTCCATACACAACGGATAAAAATCATTATACCTTGTAGACTTTGCTTCTGGTTCGCTCCATTGAATATCCACGACGACATACTCCCAACCATAAGCTTTCAAATGCTCTGCCATAAAATCAGCATGGGCGATCACTTCTGCTTCGGTTACAGAAGCGCCATAGCAGTCCCAAGAATTCCATCCCATTGGGGGTGTTTGTGCAAAATGTAAAAAAGACATCGATTTCCTCCTAGTACGTTTTTCTTATAGTATAGTAAGCAATAAAAAAGAGAGGGAAAGTTTTGTCTACTAGAAATAAAAAAGAAAGAAATCGTCAACGAATAAAAAAGGAGTTGATCAATGGTGTTTCCACAAGAAACAAACTATGCGAAGATTACAGCATACTATAGTGTTGCCCTTGAGCGTTTTTCCATGGATCCACATCAACACCCAGCGTGTGAGATCATGTTTGTGACCAAAGGGAAGTGTAAGATAAAGGTGCAAGATCAAGTAATTGTTCTGGAAAGAAATGATTTCGTTTTCATAAATGCGTTTGTGGAACACGCCTTACTCGTTGAAGGAGATTCCTGCACATTACTGAATATTGAATTTCTTCTAAGTGAGACACCGTCCGCCCTTTGTGTTCGTGATGTTTTTGCACACATCAAAGGAAATGTACAATTGAATGAGCCTTACGCGAAAAGTCGCGATGTCCGCCAATTTGGACAAGCGATCAAGTCATTGCTGCAGCTGCTAATGATCGATGATACTCAAGAGCAATCGTCTGCTGAACGGCAATTTACGATCGAGCTCTTGTTTAAGCGGATGCTGATGGAATTAGCCTTTTCATTACGTACGAAAGAAACCAAACGGGGCAATTGCTATGTGAACGCTGCGATCGACTATATTCAACAGCATTTTGATGAAGATATTCAAGTCCCCCAAATCGCAGCGGCGGTGGGGATTACGAAAGCCTACTTGCATAAACTCTTTCATGAGCAACTGGGAGTGACGGTCAACCATTTTCTCACCAGTGAGCGTCTGAAACAGGCAGCATTTTTACTAAGCAATAGTCAGCTGCCAATCGTCGAAATTGCCGCTCAAGCAGGATTCAACAGCAGGCAGCACTTTACCAATACCTTTAAACAGAAAAAAGGCATGAGTCCTAAAGCCTACCAGCTCTTATATAAGCAAACGATCAAAGAGGAGGCAGGGCAACATATCACAGGAGATGATCCGAACTTTTTATTAATGAAGTAAATATGAATTGAATGATCAAGCATAAAAAAGTAAAAGAACAGGAGAACGTAATGAAAGAATTCGCATTAAACAAGATCCAGCTCACGGACGAGTTTTGGCAAGGATACCAAGAGATTGTTCGCAAAGAAACGATTCCTTACCAATACCAAGTCCTAAATGATGAAATCGATGTAGATGTTCAAGCAGAACGGGAAGATCCCAATTTGCCAGCTGGGAAAAGCCATGCATTGGCGAATTTTCGCATCGCCGCAAGGCAAATGGAAGGAGAACATTTCGGCTGGTTTTTCCAAGATAGCGATGTCTACAAATGGATCGAGTCAGCTGGGTATAGCTTGTTGAATACTAGCGATCCGCAATTGGAAAAGACAGTAGATGAAGTGATTGACTTAGTTGCTGCGGCGCAAGAAGCAGATGGCTACTTAAATACCTTCTTTCAATTGACCCGACCGAAGTTAAAATACCGTCAGCTGTATTTCAGTCATGAACTTTATTGTGCCGGGCATTTAGTCGAAGCGGCTATCGCTTATGATCAAGCGACAGGCAAGGATAAATTACTGACCGTGGCAGAGAAAAATATCGCCAATATTTGCACGCATTTTGGGCGGGAGCCTGAAAAAATTCAAGGTGCAGATGGCCATCAAGAGATCGAATTGGCGCTGGTGCGTTTGTATGAATACACCGGTAAACAAACCTATTTGACATTAGCTGATTTCTTTCTTGAAGTACGTGGGGAAGATCCTGCCTTTTACGAAAAAGAAATTTTGAAAAACCAAGCGGATGGCTTATCGGATGAAACGCCAAGGGTAGACCTCACCTATTTACAAGCCTACGATCAACCTAAAAAGCAGCATGAAGCCAAAGGTCATGCGGTACGAATGCTGTATATGGCAAGCGGGATGGCAAAAGTCGCCCAGCATACCCAAGATCAAGAATTAATCGACGCTTGTGAAGCGATTTGGGAAGACATCGCCTGTAAGAAAATGTATGTGACCGGTGGCGTCGGCTCAACCGTTCACGGGGAAGCCTTTGTCGGTCCCTATGATTTGCCAAATGATACGATGTATTGTGAAACCTGTGCTGCCATTGCATTGGTCCAATTTTCTTTTGAGCTGTTCAAACTAACCAATGAACCAAAATATTTAGCGACGATGGAACGAGCGTTGTATAATAGCGTCCTTTCTGGTGCGGCAATTGACGGCAAACACTTTTTCTACGTGAATCCTTTGGAGGTCAATCCCCAACGAGATCAAGAAAATCCTGGCAAAGGTCACGTCAAAGCCCAACGACCCGATTGGCTCGGTTGTGCGTGTTGTCCGCCGAATTTTGCACGGATGGTCGCTTCGCTGCAGCGCTTGGTTTACACTTGCGATCAAGAGAAGCTTTACGTGAATTTATTTGTAGCAAGCCGTTTAGAAGAACCTGATCAATTTACGTTTGAACAAACGGGCGGGTTTCCTTTTACAGAGGACCTCACGATTCGCTATCAAGGCATTCCAAAGACGCTTATCATCCACAAACCTAACGGACTAAGTAAGTTTCAAATCGATAGTGAACACGAATGGCAGGAGACGAACGAGGCAATCATCTTTGAGGCAGTCGAAAACGTGACGGCCAATATCCGTTTTGAACAACCATTGCAAATCCTGCGTGCGAATCCTCAAGTTATTCAAGCTATCAATCAAGTCGCATTGCAACGTGGCCCCTTCGTGTATTGCATAGAAGAAGCCGACAATGGTCAAGCACTCTGGCGTTGCCGCATCGACCCACAGGCGCTGGAGGCGACCTTTGCGAAAGAGGATACGTTGTTGCCAACTACTTTACGTTTGGCGATCAAAGGCTACCAAAGCGAAGAATGGTCGGGAACAACCCTTTACGAAGAACGAGCGGAAACGGTCATACCTCGTACGTGGCAACTGATCCCATACCATTTATGGGGCAATCGGGGCATAGGCGAAATGCGCGTTTGGCTGCCGCTCGTTGGAAAGGAGTAAGAAGTAAGCAGGGCCAAAGAGCTTCCCAAAAAGGAGGCTCTTTTTTTTCTATGTAAAAATAGCGGGAAAAGTTCGCTGTATATAAGTGCATTATTGTATTTTTGACGTACTCAATCAGGTACGCTATAATTATATCAAGAAAAGGAGGAGAGGCAATGGCTAATACAACGATGAATCCTAGCACTGCTCGCAAAAATTTTTATCAGTTATTGAAAGATGTAAATGAAAACCATACTGAAATTGAGATTATTAGTGATCGTAGTGGAAACAATGCGGTGTTGATTGGGCTAGAAGACTGGAGAGCGATTCAAGAAACCCTTTTTCTTGAGCAAACAGGTACTCTAGACAAAGTACGAGACCGCGAAAAAGACGACAGTGGCTTTACGGATATCGATGATATTGATTGGGAAGCTCTTTGATGAGTAACTATACAGTCGCAATCAAAAACTCTGCGAAAGTGGATCTAAGGAAAATCAAACAATCGAATTTAAAGAAACAGTTTGAAGAAGTGATTCAGACCTTGAAGGAAGATCCATATATGCCCACGCAGTCTTTTGAAAAGCTGAGACCTACACATGAAGGCAGATATTCACGTAGGCTGAATAGGCAACATCGAGTGGTTTACAAAGTTGATGAGGAAAATAAAGTTGTGGAAATTTATTCTGCATGGACACATTATGAATGAAGTGTGAAGAGCTGATTTTTTAGCTAGTTGACCAAGAGCTTCCCAAAAAGGAGGCTCTTTTTTTCTAAACTCAACCTTCTTGGATTTGTTGCATGATTTCTTTAATTTGTTCCTATATTCCTACCTTTGAAAGCGTTATCGTTTTAGTATAGGAATGTTGGCGGGTTTATGTAAAACAAGGAGGAAGAAGTGTGACAAGGAAAATCAGTAAAGTTGGCGTATCTTTGTTGGTATTGGCAGCGGCAACGGCAATCGGCGGCTGCACCCAAAGTGAGGCGAAGACAACGGGAAAAGTCGTTTACCAGGAAACAGCCAAAAGTACGTTGGAAAAAGCGATGGACAATCAACCGGAGTCGTCTTATTGGTTCCCAGAGGATTTGTTGGCATGGTCTTTTGAAAAAGATCCAGATGCGAAATACAATACCAGCGTTGTTCCATTAGCGCAGCGGGCAGCTAAAGAGACGTTGCCGAAGATGAATGACACGCAAACGGCAGAAACCAAAGTCGTGGCGCTTTCGATCATGAATAGCAGTACGAGCGGCAATGCACCACGAGGGATCAATACCTTTGATGCCAATGTCTTTTCTTATTGGCAATACATCGATCAATTGGTTTATTGGGGCGGCTCTTCAGGCGAAGGGATCATCGTACCGCCAAGTCCTGATGTGACAGATGCTGCTCATAGGAATGGCGTGCCGGTTTTAGGAACGATCTTCTTTCCGCAAACTGCCCATGGTGGGAAGTTGGAATGGCTAGATACGTTTTTAGCTAAAGATGAGGATGGCAATTTTCCGATCGTAGAAAAGATGATCGAAGTTGCCAATACGTATGGCTTTGATGGCTGGTTCATCAATCAAGAAACCGATACGGCGGTCACTAGTTTTGATGATGCAGCGGAAGGTGTCGAACAATCGGGGGCTGATGGTAAAGGACTAAATGAAAGCCACGCCAAAGCGATGCAAGAACTGATCGCCCAATTCAAAGAACAAGCCGACGATCATTTAGAGATCATGTGGTATGATTCCATGACGAGTGATGGGAAAATGGATTGGCAAAATGCTCTGACGGATAAGAACAAAGCCTATTTAGTGGATGCAGAGATGAACCCATTGGCAGACAGTATGTTCTTGAATTTCTGGTGGACCACTGACAAACTGGCGGACAAGGAGCTGTTGAAGGCCTCCAATGAAAAAGCCCGTGAAATCGGTGTCGATCCTTACGATCTTTTTGCTGGGATCGATGTACAAGAAAATGGCTATGCAACGCCTGTGCGCTGGGATCTGTTTACGGATGAAAAAGGCGTTCCTTATACTTCATTGGGCCTGTATGTGCCTAGCTGGACCTATTCTTCTGCTAGTACGCCGGATGACTTCCAAAGCAAAGAGAATGCTTTTTGGGTCAATAACACGGGTGATCCTCGGGAAAGCCAGCTGCCAGAAGCGACAGAGTGGCCTGGGATCTCCACGTATGCCCTGGAACAGACCGCTATCACAGAGCTGCCTTTTGTGACGAATTTTAGTCTGGGGAATGGCTACAACTATTTTATCGAGGGAGAAAAAGTGTCCAGCCGCAATTGGAACAATCGGAGTTTGCAAGCTGTTTTGCCGACCTATCGTTGGGTCTTTGACCATGGAAAAGACAATGATTTGGCTGTATCAATCAATTATGCGGATGCCTACAATGGCGGAAATGCACTGAAACTACGTGGACAGATGACAAAAGGCAGTACCAGTCACATGGCATTGTATCAGACAGCATTTCCTGTGACGAAAAAGACGAAGCTGACGACGACTGTCAAAGCAACGGTACCGACAACTCTTGATTTGGTCGTGACCTTAGCCGATGGTTCGACACAAACAATCAAAGGAGACAAAGAGGTCGCAACAGACTGGACGACGATCACCTACTCATTGAAAGACATCAAAGGAGAAGTGACAGCGATCGGTTATGACATAACCACGAAAGAAACCAGTGATGTCTATGAATTGAATTTAGGGCAATTAACGATCGGAGATCAGAAAGCGGAGAAATTCGCTGCCGAAGCATTGACGGTTGAGGATGTGCTCTTTGATGAAGAAGAGGGCAACTATGCGGGTGTCCGTTTAACGTGGGAAGCTGCCAAGGACAAGACAGCTGCGGTTTATGAGGTCTACCAATTGAACGATGACGGCTCACGCTCTTTCTTAGCAGCTACGCCAGCAACCAACCACTATTTGAATGCCGTTGAACGACCAAAAGGGACGAGAACCAAGTTCGCGGTGGTGGCAGTGGATCGCTATGGCAATCGCGGCAAGCTATCCGATACGGTGGAGATCACTTGGCCGAACAATCAGCTGCCAAAAGCAGCCTTTACAGCCTCTAAAACCTTAGCGGCACCGGGGGAAACGATCACCTTCACGAATACCTCATCTGCGAATGCCGAAGCATTTGAATGGACGTTTGAAGGCGGCGATATCACCAGCAGTACAGAAGAAAATCCCCAAGTGACCTATTCGGAACCAGGTACCTACAAAGTCACGCTTGTTGCCAAAAACGAAGCAGGAGAGACCCCTCTGGAAATGGCGGGATTGATCACGATTTCTGCTGATGCGCCAAAAGAGTTAATGCTGCTTTCAAAAGATGCCGAAGCAACTGCTTCATCGTTTGTCAATGATGCCGAAGCACCGGCTTTTGCCCTCGATGGTGATTTGAGTACGAAGTGGTGTGCGACAGGCAATGCGCCTCATGAGTTGATGATCGATCTCGGTCGACCACAAACGGTCAGTGAAGTACGCCTCGCTCATGCGGAGGCTGGTGGAGAAGGTCCAGACATGAATACGCGGGCGTATACGGTGCTCATCAGTGAAGATGGCAAAGACTATGAGCCAGTTTCACGAACGTTGAAAAATGAAGCTGGCACTAGCACCAATACGTTTGCCGTCAAGAAGGTGCAATATGTAAAAATCAGTATCGATAAACCAACACAAGGAGCAGACTCAGCAGCCCGAATCTATGAAGTCGAAGTATACGGAATGGATAAATAGCGAAAAGAGCAGGGCGTTAACCCTAAGAAGGGAAGCGACTGAAGCGATACTTTACTGAAAAATGACCGAACCAAAAAAGCCGTTGCGACCAATAAATGGTCACAACGGCTTTTGCTTTTTCCCAATAAATTTAGCGTGACGTACGGCTGGCTGGATCTAAGCGGCGTTCAATAAAGCTCAACCCAAGATCCGTAATGATCGCCATCAAGGCAGTTGGTAAAGCACCGGCTAAGATGATCGATGCACCATCCGTCGCATTGGTTCCACGGATGATGATGTCCCCCAGTCCACCAGCACCAACGAAAGCCCCAATAGCGGTGATACCGATCGCCACGACTAAGGCGTTTCGAATCCCTGCCATGATCACCGAAACAGACAATGGCAATTCGATCATATACAATCGTTGCCAGCTAGTCATCCCCATCCCTTTG
The DNA here is from genome assembly GCF_050542615.1 of Enterococcus sp. DIV0008. NCBI lineage: Bacteria > Bacillati > Bacillota > Bacilli > Lactobacillales > Enterococcaceae > Enterococcus > Enterococcus sp. DIV0008. The sequence goes on from NZ_CP172937.1 coordinate 516,288, forward strand.
CCGACATCTAACGTATTGCGGTCGACTTGGCGCATGCCGGTATAGGTATTTTTGATGATCGGTAACAAAGAATAAAGGAAAATCGTTAAAATCACGACATTCACACCTAAGCCCATGCCGATCATTAAAATCGAGATCATCGCTAAAGATGGAATCGTCTGGATGATATTGGCGAAACGAATCACCCAATCTGCCAAACGCATTTTTTTAGAAATCAAGATCCCGATTGGAATGCCGACGATCGAGGCAAAAAGTACCCCGTAGATTGAAATCAAGAAGTGACGAATGAACTGGGCAAAAACATAGCCGCCATTTTCTTGAAAATAGAAAAGAAATTGTTGGAATAAATTCATGTCTGCCATTTCGTCACTCTCCTTCGAAGTAATTATTTTCTTCTAAGAAACGTTCGGCAACTACCGTTGGTTCTAGAAGGTCATTATCCACTTGGTAATTCAATTCTTGCATTTTTTCGGTATCGATTTTGCCTGCTAATTTGTTCAGGGCATCGCCGATTTCAGGTGTTTCTTTCAATAATTTGTCATCGACGATCGGTGCGGCATCATAAGGCGGGAAGAAGTTTAGATCATCTTCTAGCATCACGAGATCGTAACTGCCGATCCGGCCGTCGGTTGAGTACCCTAAAACGATATCCATTTTTCCGTTATCAACAGCATCATAAACGAGACCGATCTGCATCGGTAGGATATTTTGGAAAGAGAACCCATAGGCTTTCTGGAAGCCATCGTACCCATCACCGACCCGTGTGATCCACGCGGTATCGACCCCTGCAACTAATTGATCTGCGACATCTTTCAAGTCACTGACTTTTTCCAATCCGTATTTTTCGGCAGTGTCTTTTCTGACAAGAAAGACATATGTGTTATCAAAGCCGTATGAAGGGAACCAAGTCTGTTGGTACCGTTGCTCAAATTCTGATTTGACTTTGTCAAAGGCGGCTTGCGGATCAGATTCTGGCTCCAACCCTAACGTCGTGGTCAAGTCAGTTCCTGTGTAGCGGGCAGCTGAGATCGACGCATCGCCATTCATCATCGCTTGGTGATTGATGGTCGTTGTTGCTAAGTTGTTAATGACGGTTGTGTTTTTATCCGTATAGTGTTCGACCATACCGGCAACCACCGCGCCAAGAATTTGGGCTTCGGAAGTGATCCCACCTGTGATCGCCACGGTATTCTCATCAGAAGTCGATGCTAAACCGGGAAAGGAACAGCCGGACAGTAAAGCGACACTTAAGGAAAACAACAGCGCTAATTTTGAAGTTTTTTTCATTACGCATCCCCCCTTAAGGCAGCTGGTGTTAGTTTGTTTTCTAACAAACCCAACAACCAGTCAGCTAATAAAGCAAAGATCGTCACTGGAATCGTCCCAGCAAAAATCAAAGGCGGTTGGTAGTTGTTTAGTCCGCTAAAGATCAAATCACCAAGTCCACCGGCACCGATGTAAGAAGCCAAGGTAGCCCAGGCTAAAACATACACGGCCGATAAGCGGATCCCTGCCATGATCGTTGGGATCGCTAGGGGTAATTCCACACTGATGATCGACTGCAAGTTGGTCATCCCCATCCCTTTGGCAACATCGCGGTAATTCCAATCGACTTTTTTCATTCCAATGTAGGTATTTCGCAAAATCGGCAACAAGGAATAAATGAAAAGAGCGACGATAGCAGGGACTTTTCCGACACCTAAAATCGGGATCATCAATGCCAATAGGGCCAAAGAAGGCACGGTTTGCAGCGCACTGGTGATGCCGATCACGACCGTTGCTGCTTTGGGGAAACGGGTCAAGATCACACCGATCGGTACGGCAACAAGAATCCCTAAGAGCAAAGCCGCAAAGGAGATATACAAATGTTCGAGACTTTTGGTGACCAATTGGCCGCCATATTCATTAAAGAAGCTTTGCATGCGCTAGACCTCCTCAGTTTCTTCAGGTTTCGCCGACTCAATGGCTTCCATGATCGATGGCTCATCGCCCCAAATCACGTCATAAACGATATCAACTAGGGAAGCACGGGTCAAAATCCCAACTAAATGTTTGTCGGCATCTACTACCGGCACATATTTTAAGCCGCGTTTTAAGATACGTTGCAAGGTATCCCGCAACAAGGCGGTTTCGCGAACGAAAAAGACATCTTTGTTCAAGATATCGCCGACACTAGTAACTTTGCCACGGTTGCGGTCGATGGATTCGACATCGATGTAGCCTTTTAGCACGTTGCTATTGTCGGTAACCAGCAAGGTATCGACCCGTTTTTCCCGCATCAAGTGAATCGCTTCTTGTAAGGATTTTTCTGGTGTGATAGCGATCGGGGTATTTAACATTACGTCTTTGACTGGCGTCGTGTCAGGTTTTGCTTGTAACAAGCGGTCTTCACCGATCAATTCTTCCACAAACGGTGTTGCTGGGTGTTGCAGAATATTTTCTGGTGTATCAAATTGAATGACTTTTCCTTCACTCATGATCACGATGCGGCTAGCAAGCTTCAATGCTTCATCCATATCATGGGTAACGAAGACGACAGTTTTTCCAAGCCGTTCTTGCAAGTCTTTGACCAAATCTTGTAGGGAGTCACGAGTAATTGGGTCTAGTGCGCCAAAAGGCTCATCCATTAAAATGACATCTTGGTCAGCTGCCAGGGCACGGACAACACCGATCCGTTGCTGTTGCCCCCCAGACAACTCGTTGGGGTAACGGTCGAGCATTTCTCGCGGCAATTCCACTAAGTCGATCATGCGCTCGGCAGTTTTGTTGCGTTCTTCTTGGCTGACTTTTAACAATTTTTGAACCAATGTGATGTTTTCCCGAATCGTCATGTGAGGCATCAAACCGATGCTTTGGATCACATAGCCGATTTGACGGCGTAACTCTACTGGGTTGATCTCTGTAACGCTTTTTCCATTGATCAAGATTTTTCCTTTAGAAGGATCCGTCATACGGTTGATCATCCGCATACAAGTCGTCTTTCCGCTACCACTTGTCCCGATGAAGCAAATGAATTCGCCTTTTTCAAAGGAAAGATTCACATCTTCAACAGCGACTTTACCACCTTTGTAAATTTTGGATACCTGCTGAAACTCAATCATGATGTCACCTCTATTTTTATTTAAGCAATCTGAATAATGGCTTATAATCTGTACTAAGTATGCCGAAAAGTCACGTGTTATTCAAATAATCTGCCCATTTTTTTCATAATTGTATAGACAAAACTGAAAATAGCGCCATAAGCAAGTCCAAATTAAGGAGCGATGCATAGAGAAAAGAAACGGCGAAGCTCCCTCGTTATTTTTCATTGGGAAAAGGGGTGCTTTTTTGTAGAACGCCTTGGCAGCAGTCTCTTTAATTTTTTCTAAGAAAGGGCAGAATTAAAAGCTGTTTTTTCAATTTTTATAAAAACATGCTAGAATAGAGAAGAATTTAGGGAAAGAGAGGAACAACATGCTTACAACTGAAGATTTTGATTTTGACTTACCGGAAGAACTGATCGCTCAAACGCCATTAAGTGATCGCTCAAGTTCCCGTTTATTAGTGGTTGACCGCGAGACTGGCAAATTTGAGGACAAGCACTTCTATAACATCATTGATGAATTAGCACCCGGTGATGCCTTGGTGATGAATGATACACGGGTATTACCAGCTCGTATCTATGGCGAAAAACAAGAAACCGGTGCCCATCTGGAAATCCTTTTACTGAATAATATTGAAGGGGATACGTGGGAAACCTTGATCAAGCCAGCCAAAAGAGCCAAAGTCGGCACGAAGATCACCTTCGGCGACGGACGATTAGAGGCAGTGGTGGAAGAAGAGCTCGATCACGGTGGCCGGATCATTCGTTTTCAATACAAAGGAATCTTTTTAGAGATTCTGGAATCACTTGGCGAAATGCCGTTACCGCCTTACATCAAAGAACGGCTAGAAGACCCAGACCGCTATCAAACGGTTTATGCCAAAGAAAACGGCTCAGCTGCCGCACCAACTGCCGGCTTGCATTTTACCCCAGAATTGCTAGAACAGATCGCAGCAAAAGGCGTTAAGCTGGTTTATCTGACTTTGCACGTTGGTTTAGGAACGTTTCGTCCAGTTAGTGTCGATAATATCGCTGATCATGAGATGCACAGCGAATTTTACCGTTTGACAGAAGAAGCTGCCTCGCAATTGAACGAGGTTCGGGCAAATGGCGGCAAGATCGTTGCAGTCGGAACGACTTCGATCCGTACATTAGAAACCATTGGGACCAAGTTTGATGGGCAAATCAAAGCCGATAGTGGGTGGACGAGTATTTTTATCACGCCAGGCTATCAGTTTAAAATCGTGGAAGCTTTTTCTACTAACTTCCACCTACCAAAATCAACCTTAGTGATGTTAGTCAGTGCCTTTGCAGGACGCGACCTAACACTTTCTGCCTACCAGCATGCCATCGATGAGCGATATCGCTTCTTTAGCTTTGGCGATGCGATGTTCTTAAAATAAATAAAAAACTGAGCGACGTAAGCGGCTCTTTAAGTTGAATCAATTTCTCAACTTTTAGAACTGCTTTTTTGTCGCCCAGCTTACTACTAGAGGAAGGTATAAGTGGTGGTCGCTTTTTGTGGTCCATGCAAAGCAATGTTTCTCGAAAATTTGTTTTCATTTACAAACTTACACATGTTTCGTGTATTCCGATACAAAATGAGACGTATCATTTTTCGATATGGAAATGTTCGATCCTTGTTACGTTTTTCTTCTTGTTACTTTACACGTTTGGTACTAGGTGAAACTTGTACGTTCAACAACTTTTAGTAGATTGAGTTTGCGATATTTACGAAAACCACCAACAGAGTTGCTACCTTCCTTACACCTATACTATAACACGAAACGGAAGCGTTTGCAAAAGAAAAAGGTCGTTTTCCTCAAAAAAAAAGACCGGCGAACCGATCTTTTAAGCAAGTGCTCGTTTAGGCAGATTGTCATAAAACGCTGCTTTGGTTGCACTGATGTAAGGTGTCAGCCATAAGTAGCCGATTCCTGCAGTCATGATGGCCAAAATGTGCCAGCCGATGAAGCTCAGATCAAGGATGAACAGTTGACCTTTGTAGCCTCTCATTAAATGACGGCTACCTGTGATGCAGCTGAGAAAATCTGGCCGCATGCCCGTTTCTTCATAGGTATCATAAAAGACAAAATATGCTTGAGAATAAGAATAAGCTTTAATGATCCCAGGAATGATAAACAGGAACGTCCACAACGTCGTGAAAATAGTCGAGAGAATATAAATGACGATGATCCCTAACACGAAAGCACCACTGAAGCCACGAAAGACATCAGAAAAGGGTTGGATCGACTGTTTTTTACCGCGTAAAAGATCAAGGAAAGTCCAAGAGATCCCAGCACCGAATAAGGCAGAAAATAGACCGCTGATCAAACCGCCGCCGCCACTGCCACCACTGCCGCTAGCGGAATTGACTGCATCGGTAGAACCAAGATCATTGAACATACCGCTTTGATACAATGGAATAACAGTAAGGACGATAATGACGAATGCGATAGCGATCGAGATCAAAGTCGGTACAATACACATCAAAACACTGTCTTTCCAGCGTCCTCGCAGCATTGCTTTTGCTTCTGCTTTTAGTTCTCTATTTGATTTCATTTCAAAAAACCTCCCTTCAATATAAATAACATGATAGCAAACTTTCGCTAAATCTTCAAAAAAAAGTAATAGATGTTTCGCATGACTAGGAGAAAATACTCTTAGTTTCTTTAAACTTCCTTGCAAAATGTAAGGGCAACCCTTATCATAGATAGCGTTGCACAGTTAATCGAGTATAGAGAGAAAGTAGGGAAATGAATGACGGAACCAGCCATTCGTTATCGTCTGATAAAGAAAGAAAAGCATACCGGTGCCCGTTTAGGCGAATTGATCACGCCTCACGGAACCTTTCCAACGCCAATGTTCATGCCAGTCGGCACATTAGCAACGGTCAAAACCCTTGCCCCTGAAGAGTTGAAAGAAATGGGTGCAGGCGTCATTTTAAGCAATACCTATCACTTGTGGTTACGTCCAGGAGAAGACATTGTTGCAGAAGCAGGCGGCTTACATAAATTTATGAATTGGGATCAACCGATCTTAACAGATTCAGGTGGTTTCCAGGTCTTTTCATTAGCCGAAATGCGCAACATCGTCGAAGAAGGTGTCCATTTCAAAAACCATTTGAATGGGTCGAAAATGTTTTTATCTCCTGAAAAAGCGATTGATATCCAAAACAAATTAGGGTCAGATATCATGATGAGTTTTGATGAGTGTCCGCCATTTGATGAAAGCTATGACTACGTCAAAAAATCGGTGGAACGGACGTCTCGCTGGGCGGAGCGTGGCTTGAAAGCCCATGCCAATCCAGATCGTCAAGGCTTGTTTGGGATCATTCAAGGTGCAGGCTTTGAAGACTTGCGCAAGCAAAGTGCCCAAGACTTGATCAGTATGGACTTCCCAGGGTATTCCATCGGCGGCCTGTCAGTTGGCGAACCAAAAGCGGAAATGAATCGCGTGTTGGAATTTACAACTCCTTGGATTCCAGAAAACAAACCACGTTACCTGATGGGCGTTGGGGCAGCGGACTCCTTGATCGATGGCGTGATTCGCGGTGTCGATATGTTCGACTGCGTTTTACCAACACGGATCGCAAGAAACGGTACCTGTATGACTTCGAAAGGTCGTTTAGTCGTGAAAAATGCGCAATATGCCCGTGACTTTCGACCAATTGACGAGAAGTGTGATTGCTATACATGTAAAAACTATTCTCGTGCGTACATCCGCCACTTGATCAAATGTGATGAAACCTTTGGTATGCGTTTGACGTCTTACCACAATGTCTACTTCTTATTGAATCTGATGAAAAATGTCCGTCAAGCCATCATGGATGACAACTTGTTGGAGTTCCGTGAGCATTTTATTGAAGAGTATGGGTTCAACAAGGAAAATGCGAGGAATTTCTAACATTCTCTACTAAAATGGTGGGAATAATAGAGGAATTCTGATAAAGTATCTTATAGGAAAGAAAATAAATCGAGGTGAAAAAAATGGCACAATCTTTACCAATGCTCTTTATGCTGGTTGCTTTAGTGGCAATGTGGTTCTTTATGAGTCGTTCACAAAAGAAACAACAGCAAGAGCGTAAAAATCTTTTAGAAAATATGAAAGCTGGCGATGAAGTCGTAACCATCGGCGGACTCCACGGCGTTCTTTCTGAAGTCAACACAGAAAAAAGCACCGTGATCATCGACTGTGAAGGAATTTTCTTAGAGTTTGATCGTTCAGCGATCCGCACAGTGAAACCTGGAACTGTTGCATCCGTTGAAACACAAATCGAACCAGCTGATGTCGAAGACGCAACGAGCATCCAAGACGAAACCAAAGAATAAGCACAAACGCACCGTCGCTTTCTCAGAAGCGATGGTGCATTTTTTTAGTAGTCGGACAGTTTCTAAAATAAAACAAGCACCGCAGCAAAACAGAGATCGCTCGTTTTGCTGCGGTGCTTTGATTGCCTTCGTTACTCGATCGGAATCAGTTTCTTTGACGCTTGTTTGCCTTGGTCTTTTGGCAACGTCAATTTCAAAATTCCTTCAGCGTAAGAGGCTTTGATTTCATCCTCTTTGACGTTTTCTAACAGGTATTGCCGCCGAACGCTTGTCAAGCTGCGCTCGCTGCGAACCAGACGTCCTTTTTCATCTTCGGTCGCATGATCCGTCTGGTGTTGTCCCGTAATCGTTAAAACCCCATTTTCATAGGTTACTTGAATATTTTCCTTAGGGATGCCAGGCAGTTCTGCTTCAACGAGAAATTCCTTGTCATTCTCGTGAATATCGGTTTTGATCAGGTTCGATGGAAACCCATCAAAAAAACTGCGGCCAAAATCTTCAAAGAAATCAAAAGGTGTCATACTGTATGAATCTGAGCGGCGTGGCACAATCTCATGTGTCATAAGAATCATCCTTTCTTTATTCTTTTGTTTTTACACTTTTTATTTTATTCGTTTTTTAGCGAATTTCAAGTGATTTACTCGCTTTAAAAAAATCTTAAAAAACCTTTGATACCAACGTTTTACTCCTTGATTTTGGCGTGTTTTTACCTTGCTTCGTTCCTGTTTTTCCCCTCATTTCGACTGCTTTTTCTGCGTGACAGTATATACTTAATGATATATACTAAAAGCGAAGTGGAGGAGGAAAAACATGGCACGTTATAGAAAACGAATGCTTGTTGCTTTGATCTATGCATTGCTGTCGTCGATTGCCCTAAATCTCTTTTGGCTGCCGGGAAATATTTATGCGAGTGGGATCACTGGTTTGTCGCAATTGTTGTCGCAGCTTTTAGATGAGCAGTTGAATCTGCAGCTTTCGATCCCGCTTTTGGTGCTTTTTTTTAATGCGCCATTGTTAGCGGTTGCTTGGGTCAAAATCGATCGAGAATTTACCATCATGACGGTTTGTACCGTCGTCCTGTCTTCTGTTATGATGAAGGTAGTACCGGTCATTGCTTTAACGACCGATCCGGTGATCTGTGCCGTGTTTGGCGGATTGCTGCACGGGGTGTCGGTGGGCTTGACATTGAACGACGATTTTTCAACGGGTGGGCTTGACATTTTAGGGATTTTAGTGAAAAAAGCCACTGGTAGAAGTATCGGCAGTTTCTTTATCGGCTTCAATGTCAGTTTGCAGCTAGCAGCTGGGCTGATCTTTGGCTGGCCTTATGCTTTTTATAGTGCCATTTCCTTCTTCATCAGTGGGCGGATGGTCGACTACGTCAACCTGAAGCAGCGGCGTGTACAGCTGCTGGTCGTTACAGAAAAAGCAGAACCCGTCATTACGACGTTGCAATGTGCCTTGCAGAGAGGCATCACGGTCATCAACGATGTCGAAGGTGGATTTGATCATCAACAGAAAAAACTATTATTACTGGTCATTTCCCATAGAGAACTCAAGACCGTCGAAGGCATGATCCAAGGAATCGATGAACAAGCGTTTGTCAGTGTTTCTTCTGGCGTCAGTGCCAATCGATCGTTTTATGAATGGTAGCAAAGTGAAAGAAAGTAGGAGAGACGTTGAAAAAACAAGCAGTATTTCAAGAAGTTGCCCAGCAGATTGCGCAACGGGTTCATGAAGGTACGTACGTGACGAGCCAAAAGCTTCCTTCCGATTATGATTTAGCAGAGGAATTTCAGTGCAGCCGTTTAACGGTGCGCAAAGCCATCGATCTATTAATTGGCCAGAATTTGTTAGTGAAAGAAAAAGGCAAAGGAACCTATGTCATGAAACAGCCCAAGATCCAAAGCGGCTCTGGCGGGCTCCAAAGTTTTACCGAGACCGCCAAAATTCAAGGGAAAAAGACCCGTACGGAAGTTTTGCATATCGAAACCGTCAAAGAGCTCCCGATAGAGATTGGTCAGCTGTTTGGCGATTACGCCAAGGAACCGATCGTTTATTTGGTGCGCTTGCGTTACTTTGATGATGAGCCGATGACGGTGGAAAATCTTTACGTACTGAAACGCTATCTGCAAGAAGACACCGCAGAACTCACGAAAGCTCAATTAGAGTCGTCTTTGTATCAAGTCATTGAAGCCAACATCGAGATTGGTTATTCCCATCAAGAGGTGGAAGCTGTGAAAAGTCCTGCCGATATTGCGAAACTTTTACAGGTGCCTCAAGAGGAACCGATGCTTTTGGTCCATTCGATGACCTATTCCGCATCAGCCAAACCGATCTTATACGATACATCCTATTACCGAGCAGACAAATATACCTTCAAAAATACATTAGTGCGTCAAAAATAAAATCAATCCTTTAGAGGTGAAGACAATGGATCCACTCACAGCAAGTATTGAAGCCAATTGGTCAGAATTTCTCACGCTTTTGAGCGAAGTGATGCAGATTGCAAGCGTCAAAGGTGAGCCGGCGCCCCATGCGCCTTATGGCAAGGGACCACGAGAAGTGTTAGCATACGTCATGGAAAAAAGCGCAGCATACGGGTTTCAAACAACGGTCATTGATGATGCAATCGGCTATGCCCATTGGGGACCAACGGATACCGACTATATCGGTGTGTTAGGACACTTGGATGTCGTGCCGGCAGGTTCTGACTGGAGCTACCCACCGTTTGCACTAACTGAAAAAGACGGCAACTTTTATGGCCGTGGGATCTTAGACAACAAAGGCCCGATCATCAGCTGTTTGTTTGCCATGAAATTGTTGAAAGACCTTGGTCATCAACCGCAATTACCGCTGCGGATCATTTTCGGTACAGATGAAGAAAGCGGTATGTCGGATATCCCGCATTATCTAGCGGCTGAGCAGCCACCGCGTTTTGGTTTTACGCCAGACTGCAAGTATCCAGTGGTTTACGGCGAACGGGGTGTCGTCAATGTGCAACTTGATTTTCCATTGCCCACCCAAGAACAGCAGCTGTTAGCGGCGTTTTCTGGCGATCAATTCCGCGATCATGTGCCAGACCACCTATCGGTAACCGTAGGCAGCCAGTCCTTTGAAGCACTAGGCAAACGCTCCCCTAGCAATGCCCCTGAGCTAGGGGACAATGCCATTACAAAACTTGCGCAGCAAGCGGCACCGCAACTGGCGGCGACACCGTCCTTGCAAGCAGCTTTGCAGTGGATCACCCAAAGTTTTCACCAGCAGCACTATGGCGAAGGCATTGATTTGGTACTAGAAGATGCCGACTCAGGAAAATTGATCTTGACCCCTGTGGTTCTCCAAAAATCCGCCAGTGGACTAGCGTTAGAAGTGGCCTTCCGCTATCCTGTATCGGTAACGGAGGAACAAGTGCTCGCTGGGGTGCAAAAGGCATTGCCAAAAGGGGCAAGTCTTACGATCCTTCGCAGCATTCCAGGGTTCTGCCGATCAAAAGATGCCCCCGAAATCCAAACGCTATCGACAATCTATCACCAAGTAACGGGCAATGATCCAACCCCCGTGACGACTACAGGAGCAACCTATGCCCGCAAGATGCCAAACATCCTTGCTTTTGGTCCGTCTTTTCCAGGGCAAAAAGGGATCGCTCATAACCAAGATGAGTACATGGCGGTTGCCGATCTACGGACGAATCTTGAAATTTATTTGCGCAGCTTACAAGCACTGACAAAATAAGCGAAGACACGAACGAAGAAGAGTTTTTCCAATTTTTTTGAGAAACTCTTTTTTTAGTATAGACATAGTAGTATATACCGTATAGAATATACTTGAAAGCGCTATGAAAAATGGAGGGATATTTATGTGGGGAATGATTGCTACATGGCGGATGGCACACGATGGTGTGCTCGCTGCTAAAGCAATATTAGAGCAACAAGGCTCCTGCCAAGATGCAGTAGAAACAGCCATTAAAGCAGTGGAAGATTATCCATTTTATAAATCGGTGGGGTATGGCGGACTGCCCAACGAAGAAGGCGTGTTGGAAATGGACGCTGCCTTTATGGATGGTGATACCTTCAAAATTGGTGCCGTCGCTGGGATCGTCGATGTGGAAAATCCTATTTCCGTGGCACGCAGCCTAAGTGAGGAAAAATTCAATAGTTTTCGGATCGGCCAAGGAGCGGTCGCTTATGCGCTTGCCGAAGGATTCCAGCCCAAAGAGATGCTGACACCCCGAGCCAAAACCATTTGGGAAAAGCGCAAAGCAGAGATCGCTGCCAACAACCTCGATCCCTATGACGGCCACGATACAGTGGGAGTAGTTGCGCTGGATGAACACCAAAGCATGGCAGCAGGAACCTCTAGTTCTGGTTTATTTATGAAAAAAAGCGGTCGTGTTGGCGATTCACCTTTGTCTGGATCTGGTTTTTATGTGGATAGTGAAATCGGCGGTGCCGCTGCCACAGGGTTAGGGGAAGACTTGATGAAAGGCTGCCTTTCCTACGAAATCGTTCGTTTGATGGGAGAAGGGCTAGCACCGCAAGAAGCATGTGATCAAGCCGTTTACGACTTTGAAGCGCGATTGAAGAAGCGCTACGGCAAAGCCGGCGCCTTCTCGCTGATCGCCTTAGATAAACAGGGGCGCTGGGGGGTGGCAACCAATGTAGAATTTACCTTTAGTGTCGCAACCACCAATCAAGAGCCAGCTATTTTTATGGCAACACCAGGACCTGAGCAGACAACCATAATCGAACCCATCACGAAAGAATGGTTGGAGGCGTATGAAAAACGAATCAAAGCGCCGGTCTAACAACCGCGATTGAGAAAAACAAACATTGGAGGAATGGATATGGCAACGAAAAAAATCTATTTGTTTTGTGAAGCTGGAATGTCAACGAGTATCATGGTCAATAAAATGATGGAAGTCGTCAAAAAGCACAACATGCCTTTGACGATCGAAGCATTCCCTGCGATCCACGCAGAAGAAAAAGTCGAACAAGAAAAACCAGTCGCTATTTTGTTAGGTCCACAAGTACGACACTTAGATAGCAAAATGAAAGCAACTTTCGAGCCAATGGGGATTCCAGTCGGCACGATCGCGACAGAAGCATACGGCATGATGGATGGCGAACGAGCATTGAAAGATGCCTTGAGCTTGATCAAAAAAGCCAAAGCAAAGTAATAAAAGTGTTGGAGTAACAGGGGACTACGTGTTATCTGCTAGATAGCACGCAGATGGGAGGAAGAAAAATGCAGAAATTTTTAAACTGGTTAGAAAAAGTGTTAACACCGATGGCAAAGACGATCGGTGAAAACAAATACTTGATTGCGATTCGCGATGGTTTCTTATTGTCCACACCGTTGTTGATCGTGGGTTCACTCTTTTTAGTCTTGACCAATTTTCCGATTCCAAATTGGAACGAGATGATGAGCGGTTTGCTGGGAGACAACTGGGCAACAATGTTGAATATGCCAGCAACAGCCAGCTTTGACATTATGACGATTTTAGCCGTTGGTGGGATCGGGTATAGTTTGGCAAAACAGTTTAAAGTTGATGCCATGCAAGCAGCCATTATTTCACTCGTTTCTTTTTTTATCGTGACACCATTTACGACCGTTTTCACACCAGAAGGCTCTACGGAAGTATATGAAGTTGGCAGCCTGCCATTACGATGGATGGGTTCTAGCGGTTTGTTCTTAGGGATGGTCGTTGCCTTGATTTCCACCAGAATGTTCGTTGCGTTATTACGCAAAGGGTGGACGATCAAAATGCCTGACGGTGTTCCCCCAACCGTGGTGAAATCCTTTGAGGCATTGATTCCCAGCTTTGTGATCGTGACGGTTTTTATGATCGCCAACTGGTTAGCCAACTTAACGTCTTATGGCAATCTGCAAGAGATCCTCTTTAAGTTCTTACAGACACCGTTGTTAAGTTTAGGAAATACTTTAGGTGCCATGATCATAGCCTACCTATTTTTGCATTTTTTCTGGTTCTTTGGGATCAATGGTTCCAGTGTGGTCGGCGCTGTCTTCAACCCTATCTTACGGGCATTATCTATTGAAAACTTAGATGCTTTCAAGAATGGCGCAGAAATTCCTAACATCATCACCGGTCAATTTCAAGACATGTTCGCGACCTTTGGCGGGGGCGGTTCGACATTGTCTTTGATTTTAGTCATGATCTTAGTCTGTAAAAGCCAAAGGGTCAAAAAACTATCACAGTTATCGTTGATACCAGGTATCTTTGGGATCAATGAACCAATCATCTTTGGGTTACCGATCGTCTTGAATCCAGTTCTGCTGATTCCTTTTGCTTTAGTGCCAACGATCAATATTATTATCTCTTACTTCTGTATGGATCTTGGGTTAGTCAACTATACCAATGGAATTCAACTGCCATGGACCACGCCACCGATTATTTCTGGTTTCTTAGTCAGTGGTTGGCAGGCGTCGGTTTTACAAGTCTTGTTGATCCTCTTAGGAATGGCTATTTATTATCCGTTTATCAAAGTCTTAGATAATCAATATCTAAAAGAAGAAGCGGATGCCGTTGAACAAGAAGAAGAGGAAATCAATTTTGATGATTTCGATTTTGATGATCTATAAGAAAAGAGGCACCGCTCATGAAAAAAATAATTTTGATTCTCAATCATGTCACTGCAGGGATGGGAAGTGATGAAAATGCTCAGTTGCCGCCAAGCGGCAAAAAAGCTGCCCTTGGTCCAGGTCGAACATTGAATCCACTTTTTCAAGAGCAAGACGCACAAATCGTTGCAACGCTTTATTGTGGTGATCAATATTATCACGAGCACCAAGAAGAAGTGAACAAAAAATTTGTGGAGTTTGCTAAAAAATTTGATGCCGATGCCGTTCTTTGCGGACCTGCGATGCATTATCCTAATTTTGGCGAAATGGCAGCAGGATTGACGAAAGTATTCAATGCGCAAGGAATTCCAGGGGCTGCAGCGATGTCAGAGGAAAACCCAGCAGTGGCAATCTATGCCAAAGACATCTATATCTTGAAGATGCCGAAAAAAGGCGGGATTGGATTGAATGATTCCTACAAAAAGATGGCGCACGTTGTTTCCCAGCTTGCCCACGGAAAGCCTCTAACAGAAGTAGACCAAGAGGATTTGTTTTAAAGAGAAAGACGATCAGCGTTGGCTGGTCGTTTTTTTTGTCCTCAATAGACACTAATAGCCATTGAGGGAGGGACAGAATACTAGAGGGAGTATACGGCAATCTTAGATAAAATAGTAGAAGGAAGAGTGATTTTTTTCCAAAGTGAACAAAAAGTTTTTTTAACCTATTGTTCAACTTAACACATGACATTTTTCTTAAGAAAAATCAAAACTTTTGTCCACTTCTTTTCCTTGAAAGCTCTTGAAAACGCTTAATTTGAGGGGAGTTTAATAAAACTGTGAAAAAAATCACAAAAACTATTTACAAACAAAAAAAGATGTTGTATGATCTGTATGTGAAGTAGTTAACAAACAAAACATGTTTAAAAACTAGGAGGACATACAATGGCTAAGACATTGGAAAAAGAAGTGACAATCGACGTACAAGCAATGATCGACGATTTAGCAACGAAGGCAAATGTGGCGTTAAAAGAAATGGAAAGCTTTGATCAAGAAAAAGTGGACCACATTGTTCATGAAATGGCAATGGCAGCATTAGACAAACACATGCCTTTAGCTAAAATGGCAGTAGAAGAAACTGGCCGTGGCATCTATGAAGATAAAGCGATCAAAAACATGTACGCTTCAGAATATATTTGGAACAGTATCAAACATGACAAAACAGTCGGCGTGATCAATGAAGACAAACAAAAAGGCTTGATCGAAATCGCTGAACCAGTTGGTGTCGTTTGTGGGGTAACACCAACAACCAACCCAACATCTACAACGATCTTTAAAGCAATGATCGCTTTGAAAACACGTAACCCGATCGTTTTTGCTTTCCACCCATCTGCACAAAAATGTTCAGCAGAAGCTGCACGTATCGTTCGTGATGCAGCCATCGCTGCTGGGGCACCTGAAAACTGTGTGCAATGGATCGAGCATCCATCAATCGAAGCGACTGGCTTATTGATGAACCACCCAGGAATTGCGATCGTATTAGCAACTGGTGGGGCTGGCATGGTCAAAGCAGCATACTCAACTGGTAAACCTGCATTAGGTGTTGGACCAGGGAACGTACCTGCGTATATCGAAAAAACAGCGAAAGTGAAACGAGCAGTCAATGACTTGATCGTATCAAAAACCTTTGATAACGGAATGATCTGTGCCTCTGAACAAGCAGTGATCGTTGATAAAGAAGTCTATGCCTCTGTTAAAGCAGAATTTGAAGCACATCAAGTCTATGTTGTAAAAGCAAAAGAATTACAAAAACTTGAAGATGCCGTGATGAACGAAGGGAAATATGCCGTAAATCCAGCAATCGTTGGACATTCAGCAATGGATATCGCGAAATTAGCAGGCATCAACGTACCAGAAGGAACAAAATTATTGATCGCTGAACTTGACGGTGTCGGTGCTGATTACCCACTATCAAGAGAAAAACTTTCTCCAGTTTTAGCAATGATCAAAGCAAACAACACAGAAGACGCGTTCGAAAAATGTGAAGCAATGCTTGATTTAGGCGGATTAGGCCATACAGCGGTGATCCACACTGAAAACGAAGACTTGCAATTAGCCTTCGGCCTACGCATGAAAGCTTGCCGTATCTTAGTTAACACACCATCTGCAGAAGGTGGTATCGGAAATATCTACAACGAAATGATTCCATCATTGACACTTGGTTGTGGTTCATACGGGAAAAACTCTGTATCACGAAATGTTTCTGCCGTGAACTTGATCAACGTGAAAACTGTAGCGAAACGGAGAAATAATATGCAATGGTTTAAATTGCCACCAAAAATCTTCTTTGAAAAGAACTCTCTAATGTACTTGGAGAAAATGGAAAACGTTGAACGTGTCATGATCGTTTGTGACCCTGGTATGGTTCAATTTGGCTATTGCGATACGGTTCGTGAAGTACTTGCTCGTCGTAAAAATGACGTGAAAATCGAAGTCTTCTCTGACGTAGAACCAAACCCATCAACAAACACCGTTTACGCTGGAACAAAAATGATGGTTGATTTCAAACCAGATACAGTGATCGCCCTTGGTGGTGGATCAGCAATGGATGCTGCCAAAGGCATGTGGATGTTCTATGAGCACCCAGATACTTCATTCTTCGGCGCGAAACAAAAATTCTTAGATATCCGTAAACGGACATACAAGATCGACAAACCAGAAAAAACCCAATTCGTTTGTATCCCAACAACGTCTGGTACTGGTTCTGAAGTAACCCCATTTGCGGTTATCACTGATAGTGAAACACACGTGAAGTACCCATTAGCTGATTACGCATTGACACCAGATGTTGCAATCGTTGACCCTCAATTCGTAATGTCAGTACCTGCTTCTGTTACAGCAGACACTGGAATGGACGTTTTGACTCATGCGATCGAATCTTATGTGTCAGTAATGGCATCTGATTACACTCGTGGATTGAGCTTACAAGCAATCAAGTTAGTCTTTGACTACTTAGAAAAATCCGTGAAAACACCTGATATGGAATCTCGCGAAAAAATGCATAATGCCTCAACAATGGCAGGTATGGCCTTCGCCAATGCATTCCTAGGTATTTGTCACTCAGTAGCCCACAAAATCGGTGGTGAATATGGTATTCCTCACGGACGTACAAATGCGATTCTTTTACCGCACATCATCCGTTACAATGCCAAAGACCCACAAAAACATGCAATGTTCCCTAAATATGACTTCTTCCGTGCCGATACAGATTACGCAGACATTGCGAAATTCTTAGGTCTTAAAGGCAAAACAACGGCTGAATTGGTTGAAGCATTGGCAACAGCTGTTTACGAATTAGGACAATCTGTTGGTATCGATATGAGCTTGAAAGCGCAAGGCGTCACTCAACAAACACTAGATACAACAGTTGATCGCATGGCTGAATTGGCTTATGAAGACCAATGTACAACAGCAAATCCAAAAGAACCACTAATCTCTGAATTGAAACAAATCATCGTTGATGCCTATAACGGCTAAACAATGAATCAAGAACACCCTGCGGTATCTTAGCTGCCGCAGGGTGTTCTTTTGTCGTCTCTTTTTTTGAAAAACAAGCTGGCAGTTGCCGCCTTTTTGCCCAGATCAGTTAAGAATGCGAAAAATAGCAAGTGAACAGGGGGGATCATAAAAAAGGAGTGGATTTCTCCACTCCGTAAAAGTCTCGTTTTTTCAGGATGTCACCAAGGCTGCTGCTTTTTTTGCTTAAACAGATATACTCGTTACTTGCTGACGTTTTTCTTCAAGCGTAGCATCTGGAAGCTTTGTTTTTCCAAGACGACACGCAAAATGCCGTCATTCAATTCCGCTGTTTTTCCATTGACGGGCACAACGTTGTTCGGGGTTGCTTCGGTATTGACGGCATGCAAGTCTGGGTGGTGCAAGACTTGATGGGTAGCGATTTGCAATGAATCATATTGACGCAAGTCGCAAGTGAATTCATTGGCATCCTGCAAATCCTTATTCACCAAGAAAAAGGTCAAATAGTCATCTTCATTTTCGATCGCAATGGCATCCACATAAGAAGCTTTTCCGTGGCTGCTATCGAAATCAGCTCCTCGAAGAATGCTGTGCAACACGTGACCGCGACCATAGTTGCTGATCATTTCATAGGGATAAAAAATCGTTTGTTTCCAAGCGGCAGTATCGGAAGTCATGATCGGTGCGATCACGTTGACCAGCTGTGCCATGCAGGCGATTTTAACGCGATCTGCGTGATGAAGCATCGTGATCATCATGCTTGCGACGAGTAACGCATCTTCAAAGTGATAGACGTCTTCTAATTGTGGTGGGTGTTGACTCCAAGGTTCAATTTTTTGATCCTGTTCATTTGAGTGATACCAGACGTTCCATTCGTCGAAGGAAATATTGATCGTCTTCTTGCTTCGGCGTTTGGCTTTTACTGCATCACAGATTGCTGCGACTTGACTGATGAACTGATCCATTGCGACATTGCTTGCTAGATAATCTTGGCTATCGCCGTTACGGTTGCCATAATATTGGTGCATGGAAATGTAGTCGACTTGATCGTAACAATGACTTAATACTGTATCTTCCCACATGCCAAAGGTCGGCATCGTGAGAGAAGAACTACCACAAGCGACGGTTTCGATCGTTGGGTCCACCAGACGCATCGCTTTGCCAGCTTCTTCTGCGAGACGGCCATATTCATCGGCTGTCTTATGTCCTTCTTGCCAAGGACCGTCCATTTCATTGCCTAGACACCAAAGTTTGATGTCATGAGGATTGGCCACCCCATGGGCACGCCGGAGGTCACTATAATAGCTGCCGCCTTTTAAATTGGTATATTCGATCAAGTTTTTCGCTGCTTCGATTCCTCGTGTACCAAGATTGATCGCCATCATCGGTGCCGTATTGACTTGCTTGGTCCAATCCATAAATTCGTTTAAGCCGAACTGATTGCTTTCGATTACCCGCCAGGCCAAATCGATTTTTGCTGGCCGTTGCTCTTTAGGGCCGACGCTATCTTCCCATTTATACCCAGAGACGAAATTGCCTCCTGGGTAACGGACGATCGGCACATTCAACTGCTTGATCAAGGCAGCGACATCTTGACGAAAGCCTTGCTCATCGGCAAAAGGACTTTCTGGTTGATAGATCCCTTTGTACACACAGCGCCCTAAGTGCTCCACAAAAGAGCCGTAGATCCGTTCGTCGACTGGTGCCAAAATAAAGTGTTTGTCTAAATACATCGTAGTTTTCTTCAATTTTGCAACCCCTTTCTTTTCTTTCATTGTAGCGATAGTCCATGAAAATAAACACTACATTCTGTCTTATTCTATTGACGTTTTGTCCGTTTTCTTTATACTAAAGGCAAGGAGGAAGGAGTGAGAAGTTGAACGTAACCTATTCAGGATTTCAAATGCACAATGCTGTTTCCGATCATATTTATCGCCCCTCTGGCTTAAAGCATTATCTTTTCGTGTTGACGTTGTCTCCAATGGTTTTCACTTTTGAAGATGGTCATCAAGAAACTAGTGAAAAAGGTAGCTGCATTCTTTTTCCTCCAACCGTCTATCAAGATTATCGTGGCAAAGAAGATTTTTTTAATAGCTTTGTTGAGTTTCAAACGGATCAGGTGATCGAAGAAACCTATGCGATCCCTTGTAACCAACTGTTCCAGCCGAAAAATATTCAACAAATCAACAAATTGATCCAAAAGATCAATCATGAATCCTTGTTGCCACAACGACACACGAAAGAATTGATCGCGGCGTATATGACAAATCTATTGGTCTTACTTGAACGCAATTTTGAAGAAAGCATCCCGCAACCACAAAACGAACACTATCAACTGTTTCAAGCGATGCGGTTGAAAATGTTAGTCAATTGCGAACAGCAATGGGATTTTTACCAGTTTAGCCGAGAGCTTTCCATCGGTAAAAGCCAATTCTATAAGCTCTATCAACAATTTTTTCATACAACGCCCAAAGAAGATTTATTGCAAGCTCGGTTTCAAAAGTTTTTTTATTTACGCAGCAACGAAACACTGACGATTCGAGAGGCGGCGTTTCAATCTGGGTTCCAAAACATCAACCATTTTAATCGGCTCTTTGCGAAGCGCTATGGCTGTGCACCGACAAAGTACCAACAGGAGCAATAGGCAGGTCTGATCGGTAAAAACGCAGAAAAAAGTCCGACGAATTCTTGACGGATGAAAGAGAAAACGGGACAATGTCATTAGGAGGTGGCGTATGGATACAGAAACGATCGTAAGCGAACTTTCTAAACGTTCAAGCGAATTGGAAGCGCTACAAAGCAAAATGAGTCAAAGCCAATTAATGAATAATGAAGCAGCACAAACGTTCATTTTTGACTTAAAGGATTATTTAGATAGCTTAAAGCTCGTAACGGATTTAGTACCGTCAGCGGCAACTACCACAGTGGAAGTTGACCAGTTGTCGTACGTCTTAGGTGAACAAAATCAAAGCATCCAACAGCTGCTGGTCATTTTGGAAGAAGCCGAAGAAAACGACGACCAGCGCTTTTTTGGCAAAAGTGCGGGAGAAGTGCGGCGGATGATTGGCAGTCTGACCGGGATTTTGGAACTAAACGGTCTGTTGCTGCAAGACAATCGGGGCTTTCAGCAAGTCGTGAAGGAAACTGGACCACTTCAGGTGACTGAAACAAAGGAAGTCTCTAAGAAAAAAGGGTTTCTCCAAAAGCTTTTCGGGAAATAAGCACTGATCGACAATCAAAACATGGATCACTTGTACCCACAAAACGGCACTTCACAATGCGTGAAGCACCGTTTTGTGGGTACAAGTATTTTTTTGCTTTTTGCCAATAGAGACGGAGGGGTCAGAAGGTACCAACGCTGAAACGTTAGACTGAAAGCGAACTTCTGGAGGCGGTACATTCTTCAATCCCATAAATCAGAAAGGTGTTTTCGGTAGCTTTTCTACTAGCATTTACTAGTAATTTTTTGCTAGTAGTTAAGCTGAATAGTTTTTCTCTGATCCCCTTGGCTCATTGTTATTTTGTCCGCTGTGATAGTGACATCAAAGGGTGGGATCTGATCAGAAAAGGCATTGCCTAAACACGCAACGAGCCATTCCTGTTGTCCGGCGAGAACGGTTTTGCTTACTTGAGGGATGACTGTTCGACTATAAAGTAGATTCGTGTTGGGTTCTGGCATCAAGAGGGTACCCTCTTGATGCGTTGGGAAGCTTTTGATACCGACACAGCCAACCGAGCTTTGATAAAAGGTGCCTTCTTTACTAGAAAGCGCAGCACCATCAGCTGGTGCTGCAAAGCTGCCATTGACCAGTTGCAACCTTCGATCCGTTTGAATCCGATGGTAACGCAGATGCCAAGGATACATCGGAATCACAAAGGTTTCGATGACGACCTGCTCGTAGGGGCGCCAGCGACTATAGACGTAGTCATCTTCAATCGCAAAGGCTTCGTAACCAAAAGCTGTTTTAAAATCCGTCTGCCCCTCTGAGATCGCCAATGTATTATCATAGGCACCTTGTTTCAATAAAACGGTTGCTTTCGGTACGCTAAACCCAAACGTTGTCGAATAGACAAATTTTTCGTATTTGGCATTCCCGTGAGCGTGTTCGTGGGAATGTTGCCCCGCAGTGAAAGCTTGCAATTCTGTCCCTTCTTGGTTATGCACCAAAAGCATGCGACTATGCGGATTGCGCACCTGTGTGGCAAAGGTTGGCACCTGCTCCTCAAGCGTCCAAAATTCAGCATCCGCTGGGATGGCCAATACACAGAAATTTTTGAAAGCCCAATAAGGCGATCCTGGTGCGTTATAGCCTTCAGCCATATTTAGGTTGGGATAGGCATAGCCAATACTTAAAAAGCCTTCTTGCGTAAAGATTGGTTGACGGAACCAGTAACGCATGTTTTGTAACAGTAAGTATTTTCCTTCATTTTTGGTGAAGCCTTCATATTCTATATCAGCAAAAGCACCGACAGCAAAGAAACTTGATTGCGCAAACCGATACGTTAGACTACGACCAAAAGGCAATGCCGCACCGGTTTTTGTGAACCACTGCTTAAAGGATTGCGCAAACGTAGCGGCTCTTTGACGGTAGCTAAACTGATACGGGCATTGGGAACGACAGGTAAGAACACTGTAAAGGAGTCCGTAGTATTGCATCCCAAAAGGAATATAATAGTCGATTTGGTTTTCATAGCCATCAAAATACCAGCCGTCTGCTAAGTAATACCTCTCGATCTCTTCTTGATCAGCCAAAAGGGTGGTTTCTACAAAAGGCAATGCTGCCATTTCAAAGAAGGTATTGACTAAAATCCGAAAGAAGAGCCAATTGGTTTTAGGGATCGTGTGCTGATTGATCTGATTGAGCCAATCAAAGAGATTCGTTTGCTCTCTTGGTGTGAGGCGATCCCAAAAGACGGGTTTGGTAAAAATCAAATAGCTAGCAAGGGCACCCATTTCCACAAACAATTGGTCGTAGTCATGCAGTTTTCCCCAGTATTCCTGAGAGGTCGGGGTGGTGCCTGCAACGATCCCGGCATTGGCTTGTTGAAAAAGTTTTGAGTAACGAAGACACGCTTCTTCTTGGCTGAACAATGGGCCCAATCCCCAGAGTGTCCGTAAAAAGCCTTCGATGTCACCCTTTTCCTGAGTGTACACCGCTCCTGAATTTCCTAGGTGGACCCTCCCGGGAGTTCCTTGTTGTGCCATACATTCGTATACGGGAGTGACCAGATCAACTAGGGCTTCTTCAAGATCGGTTTTGGTTCGAAGAGGGTTCTTACTTAATGCTTCTTGAAAGTTTCTCATGCAAACAGCTCCTTTTAGTTGTTATTTTACTTTATTTAGTAAAATAAAGAAATGGAAACTGTTACATTTCGTGATTTTAAGTAAAAAAATAGTAAAAAATCGCTGGAAACAGTTACATTTTTTTGTCGACATCGCTATAATGGAGAAAATACGAGAGGAGCTACATGCAATGTCCCAGATTTCCTTAACGATTTATGACCAAAAGCATCAAGTAAAAAAAGGCAAACGAACACCTGAAAGTGATCCTACCCTTCTGCAAGCGACGGCGGAAGACTTTGTCACGTTGGCATCCCAAGAGTATTGTTACGAGGACGGAGATAAAATCGTTGTCTCGCTCTCACGCAGTGGACAATTTGTGTGGGTCACACTCGATGAAACGCTGGCGACTACTTTGGTGTACATCAAAGGCAACGAGTGGATCTACCCCGTACATCTTAGTGAAAATGCCAAAGAAGCCGCGCCAGAAGGCCGTTTTGCTGGGAAAAGCCATTATTTGAGTGTGCGGGTAGCAACAAAAGAAGAACTAGCGGCTTACCGCAACGTCGCCTTAAACCCTCATGATCAAAAAGAATTCTTGGGTGCCTATCCGCATGCCCATGCCAATGTTGAAACAAGAGATGATGCGACGTTTTTCGCTTGTAACGCCATTGATGGTATTTTTGCCAATACGTCTCATGGCAATTATCCCTATGGCTCATGGGGGATCAATCAACAAGCAGATGCCGCTTTGACGATCGACTTTGGTCATGAGGTCCGCATCGACCAATGTGCGCTTACGTTACGGGCGGATTTTCCCCATGATAGCTATTGGCAACAAGTCACGTTGGCGTTTTCCGATGGGAGTCAAGAAATCTTGCAGACGGTCAAAAGCAGCCAGCCTCAACGGTTTTCTTTCCAGCCGCGAACGGTCACTTGGGTAAAATTGCATGAGCTGATCCAAAATGACGATCCCTCACCATTTCCAGCGTTGACCCAAATCGAAGTCTTCGGACGCTCTATTCAGGAGGAAAACGCGTGAATCCAGCAGATGTAAAAGAAGAAATTTTACAGGCGGCACAGGCTTACCTTGACACTGGTGAGATTCCCTATTTGCCTTATCAAGGTTATCAAGAGTATCTCGAATCGGGGAATCGTGTTGCCTTCGAATCCCATTATTTTGCCCGCCGACGGATGTTGGTGGTTTTAGGATTTGCTTATGAAATGGAGCGTAAGGCAGCGATCAAAGTGCTGCTGGAGCAAGTGGTTTGGGAAATCTGTAATGAATATACATGGTGTTTGCCAGCGCATCTGCCGATTGTCGATAGCCAGTTTTCTTCGCAAGCGCGCCACACAGTCGATCTTTTTGCAGCTGAAACTGGGCAATCCTTAGCAGAGTTGTTTATGTTGGTTGGGGGAGACCTTTCACCAGTCATCACAGAACGAGTGTTGTATGAGATCGATCAACGGCTTTTTTTACCCTTCGAGGAGCAAACCTGGGAGTGGGAGACAAAAGAGAACAATTGGTCCGCAGTCATTGGTGGCTGTCTTGGAATGACGGCGCTCTATGTATTGCCGAAAAAAAGCGAGCGACAATTGCGGATGATCAAACGATTGGATACTGCAATGCAAAGCTATCTCAACAGCTTTGGCGAAGATGGGGCTTGTGTGGAAGGTGTCGGTTACTGGGCGTATGGGTTTGGTTATTTTCTGTATTATGCACAATTGTTGGCAGAAGTATTGCAAGAAGATACCTACCTAAAGCAGCCTAAAACCAGAAAAATTGCCGCTTTTCCTTATTACACGATGATTTCTCCAGGGCATTACGTTCCTTTTTCTGATTATTCGGCGATCGAACTACCTAGTGGCTTGGTCAGTTATTGCTACGAGCATTTGGGCGTGGCGGTTCCCCAATTATCGGGGGTCAGTCCGTTAGATTTTGATCCTTGCTACCGGTTTGCCCACAGCTATCGAAACTTGTATTGGCATAACGAAGCGATCACACGAGAAACGAATGCCTCGTTTCATCACTATTTTGAACAAGCGCAGTGGTTCATGGCAAAAGATGTGCAGCAGAATCTCTTTTTTGCTGCCAAAGGGGGGAGCAATCAAGAAAGCCACAATCATCTCGATGTCGGTCATTTTGTATTAGGAACGACAGAGGAGTTGTTTCTGACGGACCTTGGTGCAGGGGAATACACCAAAGAGTATTTTGACGAGAACACGCGTTATCACTACTTTCCCGCAGCCGCAATCAGTCATTCGCTGCCGATCATCAACCAGCACACCCAACGCCCAACAGCCGAGGAAGCAACGGTGCTACAGGTCGATGACCAGCAATTTGACTTAGACCTCAGTGCGTTCTATCCGAAAGCAGCGGTCACTGGATACCAGCGGCGCTTCGTGGTCTCGCAGCAACAAGTAACGATCGAAGACCATTTTGTCTTTGACGAGCACCAACCAAAGAATCTGGTGGTGGAAAACTTTATTACGAACATACCACCAATGGTGCAAGATAAGACCGTTCAACTAATGACAAAAAAAGCACGCTGTGTTCTTGGTTTTACCAGTGATAAGATCCAAATACAGCCAGTCACTTATCAAGATCACCATGGTGTACAGGCACAAGCGTATTTGATTCAAGCCGAATACGCGCTTGAGCAGACAGGGGAAATCAAAACGACCATTAAAATAAAAAAAGGGTGAGAAGGATGCGGTGCTTCCTTGCAATGACATTGATCAATGCAAGAAGACACCGCAGCTTCTCAGCCTTCTTTTGGTTTTGCGGTAGATTGACGAATCACCAGCTGTGTACTTAAAAAGATGCGTCTGGCGATCCCAGGATTTTCGATGCGGTTATAGAGTAGCTCTAACCCCGTTTCACCCATCTCTTCAGTAAATGCTTGGACTGAAGAAAGGGGTGGAGAGACATAGCGGGACACCGAAATATCGTTGATGCCCATAACACTGATGTCTTCAGGAATCTTGATTCCATGAGCCGTTAACGTATGGATGACCCCGATCGCAAAGGCATCATTGGCTGCCAAAATCGCAGTCGGCAAGCGGTCTTGCCACAAAGCCAAAGCCTGCTCCGTTAATTCTTCCCCCGTTTGGACATCCAACCGACTATTTTCTTTCACGATGAAATAATCCTCATCAAACAGCTGATAATGCTGCATCATATCGACATAGGTGTTGACCGTTGGCGTTTTGTACCGCCGATACCCATACATATTTTGACTTTCCTCGGCGCCGATAAAGGCGATTTTTTGATGACCAAGTCCCATTAAGTGAGAAAGAGCCAACTCCGTTGCTTGCGTAAAATCGGTATTGACAGAATCGTAGTCATCCAGGGGAAAGTTACTGCCAATCACACAGAGGTTGGGGTGTAGCTCATGGAGTTTTTTGACCCGCTCTTCTGTAAACTTGCCGATCGCCAGTAAGCCGTCGACGGACTGGATCACTGACTCATCAAGGTTGGAGATTTTTAACAGATCACAACCCAGTTCGGCGGCTCGTTTTTCCACACCTAAACGAATCGACATATAGTAAATGTCTTCCAATTCTTCATCATCCATCCGCCACTGAACGATCCCGATCGATTTGTTGTGTTTTTTTGGTACATCCACTGGTAGTTCACGCTGCTTTTGCTTGTTTTTGTATTTCGTATAATTTAGTTTTTCAGCTGCCTCAAAAATCTTTCGTTTGGTTTCTTCGGTCACTGAAAGACTAGGATCGTAGTTCAGAACCCGTGATACGGTTGATATTGATACCTCAGCTATGGTCGCTATGTCGGTAATCGTAGCCATAGAATCCCTCCTCCAATGCTTCTCCTCTTCAGTATATTTCTTTTTAGTAAAAAAACCAAGAGAGAAATTGCTCTCAAGTAAAAATTTTACTTTTTTTAGGAAAAACTATTGATTATTTTCCTAAAAAAAAGTATGATTTGAAATGAAGAAAGCGTTTTAAAAATGAGGGTGGCATGAATGAAGTGGATTAATTCGTTATTTATCCTGGGGCTACTTATGGGGTTGACTGCTTGTTCTCCAAATGAAGCAACGCAGACGCAAGCATTTTCCCAAAGCAGCGAAAAGCAATTAAAAGAACGAGCGCTTTGTTATTCTGACGAAGATTTTTCGCAAGGTGTCGTCCCGTTGCATGAATTCGTGAAGCTATCTGGCACCATTGTAAAGAGTGATGCGAAAACAGCAGACATTGAGAAAGGGGATCGATTTATTCTAGAAACAGCGGCTGGACAGTACCAAGTATTCAATGAACAAAGTCAACAACTGAAACTGCAAGATGTGGTGACAATCTACGGAGAATATTATGGTTTTATTAAAGCGACATTGATTGAAAGGAAGGATGCGGATGCAATCACAGAAGCTGCAGCAATTGAAAAAGAATAAATTTGAAAGTTATGAAGATGTAGCAGCCGGCTTCAAAACGATCATGGATCAACTCAAACCCGCTTTTGCAAGCAGTCGTCCCGGTCATTTGGCTTTAGGCAGCCATGGGACTGTCTATGAGAAAGAGGTACAGGAACTTGAAGCGTTCTTGCGACCGCTTTGGGGACTCGCGCCTTATCTAACCCAGCAAGAAGATTCATTCATGGAAACCTATCTCTCAGGAATTATTGCGGGTACAGATCCAGAGAGTCGCGATTATTGGGGTGTTGTGGAAGACTTCGACCAACGAATCGTGGAAATGGCTTCGCTAAGTACCTTTTTACTATTAAACAAGGAAAAAACGTGGGATGTTTTATCCCAACGCCAAAAAGATAATCTCCATGCGTGGCTGATCCAAGTCAATCAACGAGAAATTCCCGCAAACAATTGGCATTTCTTTCGGGTTCTCGTCAATGTAGCCATGAAGCGTTGTGGCAGCAGCTTTTCCCAAGAAAAGATCGATGCTGACTTGGCATTGATCGAGACCTTTTATTTAGGGGAAGGATGGTACTGTGACGGAGTAGCCACTCAAATCGATTACTATGTATCTTTTGCGATCCACTACTATAGTCTTCTGTACTGTCGATTTGTCCCTGAGGATCTTGAAAGGGCAACGAAGTTCAAACAACGAGCCACCGATTTTGCTGGAACCTTCAAGCATTGGTTTGCAGCAGGTGGAGCTGCCGTTCCTTTTGGTCGAAGTTTGACGTATCGCTTTGCGCAAGTTTCTTTCTTCAGCGCATTGGTTTTTGCGGATGTTGAAGCATTGCCATGGGGAGAGATCAAAGGGTTGATCAGTCGTCACCTGCATCAGTGGATGCAGCAAGACGTTTTTACTTCCGAAGGGATACTGACGGTCGGCTATTCGTACCAGAATCTGATCTTTGCCGAAGGTTACAATGCACCAGGTTCACCTTATTGGGCGTTAAAAACCTTTCTTTTGTTAGCGGTACCAAAGGAGCATCCCTATTGGCAAGCCACCCCGACGCCATTAGTGATCACTGAAAGAACACTGGCTCATCCCATCAGTAAGAACTTTTATCAACACAATCAAGACTTGACGCATGCCTTGATGTTTCCTGCAGGACAATGTATCAACTATCAAAGTCATGCCAGCAGCAAGTATAGCAAATTTGTGTACTCAACGACGTTTGGCAATAGCGTGCCCAAGAGCAATTATTGGTTTTATGAAGGAAATTATGACAACACATTGGCTTTGTCAGAAGATGACCATTACTTTCGCACCAAAGGATTGGATCGCCAGTATCAGCTTTTACCTGATCGGATCATTCATGAATGGAATCCATGGGAAGACGTCCAGATAAAAACAACAATCATTCCACTGATAGGCAGTCACCTTCGCATTCACGAGATCAATTCTCAGCGCGCCCTTTCTTTCTATGAGGGTGGGTTTTCATCACCGAAAGAGGCAACTGCCATCACTGAAAAAACCGCAAGCAGCGCTGCGGTACGAACATCGATCGGCTATTCGAAAATCGAGGCAATCGCTGGCTATGAAACGAGCGATGTCATACGAACGGAGCCAAATACGAACCTCTTGTATCCTGCAACGTGGCTGCCGTATCTAACTGCTCAACGACAAGCGGGAAAGCACCTGTTCGTTTCCCTCGTCACCGGCTTGCTTCCACAAGAACAAGAACAAGCAGTGACCGTCGAAGTGACAACAAACAACATTACGATCAATCAATCCGGACATATGATCCAGGTTGAGCGAATAGGAGGAAAAAATGGAAACCAGCTATGACGTACAGCTATCACAATGGGTAGCCGAGCAAATCGACTTCACCGTTAATCAAGTAAGAAAGAATACTAAGACCTTTGACACGTTGGTCCCACCGGCAGCAAGTGAACAGCTTGTCTATCGACCAGAAGCCAACCATGATTGGACGGCGAGTTTTTGGACTGGCATGTTGTTTTTGAGTAAAGAACTGACGGGATCAACAGAATTTGATGAAACCATCGAAAAACAACTGCACTCTTTCCAAGAACGATTGGACCAAAGAATTGGACTAGAAACCCATGATATCGGGTTTTTGTATAGTTTGACTGCGATTGCCGACTATCGAGTGAACGGACGGGAAACTTCGAAAAAACTCGCGATTGCCGCCGCCGATCTATTGATGGCCCGTTACTCACCCAAAGCCCAGATCATTCAAGCGTGGGGCAATCTCGATGATCCGCAACAACGGGGGCGCATCATTATTGATTGCTTGATGAATTTGCCGCTATTGTATTTTGCTTCCCAAATGACGGGGGATGAATCCTACAAACAAGCAGCCTATGCTCATGCCAAGCAGACCCAGAAATACATCGTGCGAGACAACGCCACGACGTACCACACCTATTACTTCGACGTTGAAACTGGAGCGGCGATCGGCGGCAATACCCAACAAGGCTATGCCGATGATTCCTGCTGGGCGAGAGGGCAAGCGTGGGGAATCTACGGATTTACGCTGAGTTACCTTTACACCGGTGATACCAGTTTCTTGAAGACTGCTCAAGACCTTGCGGATTACTTTATTGCTGAATTACCGGCGGACAAGGTCAGTTATTGGGATTTAGTGTTTAACGATGGTAGTCAGGAAGAAAGGGATAGTTCGGCCGCCGCCATCGCAGTCTGTGGCTTGCTAGAACTGGCGAAACATTTACCGATCACGCAGCCAAACCAAGCCGCCTATCAGGAAAACGCCTTGGCGATCTTGGCGTCGTTAGCCCAAAACTATACAACGATCGACCATCCCGAATCAAACGGACTTTTGATGCATGGGGTTTATGACAAGAATTCCCTCAAAGGGGTCGATGAATGCATGATCTGGGGCGATTATTATTATATGGAAGCGCTGATGCGGGTGTCACAAAGTTGGTATTCCTATTGGTAGTTTTAGGGGCGACCCTTTAAAAAAATGTTTAATGGAGGAATGAACATGCACTTTTTGAAAAAAGGTTTATTAGCAGCAACGATGTTTGGGACAATCGCAGCCTTGGCAGCGTGTGGAGGCGGAGCGACAGATGATTCCGCTGCTTCTGAAGATGGCGACATCAAATTGACCGTAACCACTTGGAATTACGATACGACACCTGAATTCGAAAAACTATTCCGTGCCTTTGAAGAAGCGAATCCGGGCATTACCGTTGAACCTGTCGATATTGCTTCAGATGATTATGATACCAAACTGACGACGATGCTCTCTTCAGGAGATACGACAGATATTTTGACCATGAAAAATTTACTTTCTTACTCTAATTATGCGTTGCGGGACCAATTGGTGGATCTCACCGAACATATCGGATCATTGGATATTGCCCCAGCGCAAGAAAGTTATGACATGTATGACGTAGAAGGCAAAACCTATGCACAACCGTATCGGACGGATTTTTGGGTCTTGTATTATAACAAAAAAATGTTCGATGAAGCAGGCTTAGACTACCCATCAAACATCACCTGGGACGAATATGAGGAGCTTGCCAAGCAGCTAACAAAACCAGACGAACAAATTTATGGTGCGTATCAACACACGTGGCGTTCCACTACCCAAGCGATTGCAGCTGCCCAAAATGGCGCCAACTTGATCGATCCTCAATACGACTACTTGGAAGCGTACTATGATCGTGCATTGCGGATGCAAGACGAAAAAGCGCAAATGGACTTTGGGACAGCAAAATCAACGAAAGTTACGTATCAATCACAATTTGAAAATGAAAAAGCAGCCATGATGTACATGGGAACTTGGTATATGGGAGCGTTGATGACCAATATCGACGATGGCAAGACAGATGTTGAGTGGGGCATTGCGGAAATGCCGCAAAATGAAAAAGGGGAAGTAACGACATTTGGTTCTCCGACTGCTTTTGCCATCAATAAAAATTCAAAACATCAAGAAGCTGCGCAAAAGTTCTTAGACTTTTGTTCTGGTGAAGAAGGCGCCAAAGTATTAGCAGAAGTCGGTGTCGTTCCTTCGTATAAGACTGACGCCATTGATGAACTTTACTTCTCCCGTGAAGGCATGCCCGCCGATGAAGTATCGAAAAAAGCCTTTAATCCAGAAACCGTCGCGATCGAGTTTCCTGTCGATGAAAATGGACCAGCGATCGACAAAATCTTGCAAGAAGAACATGACTTGATTCTTGTAGGGGACGAAACACCAAAAGAAGGCATTGCGAATATGGAAAAAAGGGTGAAATCTGAAACCGAATAGTCCTAACGAGAGAAGGGACTTGGGCAAAAAAGTTCCTTCTCTTTATTAATGAAAGGGGGCCTGCTGGCAAGCAGCAGGAGACAAATATGGAAATAACCTCAAAATCAAAAGCAGCCAATAAGTTGAAACGCAAAAATACGCTAACCGCACTGTCTTTTATTGCACCGAACTTTATCGGCTTTTTCTTATTTACCTTAGTGCCCGTTGTGTTCTCATTGATTCTGGCTTTCATGGAATGGGATTCCTTTCGTTCGCCTGAATTTGTGGGAATGAAAAATTTCAGCAAAATGCTAGGGGACGACACCTTTTGGATCTCGTTAAAGAACACCTTTCTCTATACGATTGGCGTCGTTCCATTGACGTTAATATGTTCCTTAGGCTTAGCAATTTTATTGAATAAAAAAGTACGTGGAATGAAGTTTTTCCGTACTGCCTTCTTCTTTCCTTATGTCACCTCGTTAGTTGCGATCGCTGTCGTGTGGAACATGTTGTTTCACCCAACGATGGGACCAATCAATCAGTTTTTGAAATTTTTTATTGAAAATCCTCCTGGTTGGACCTCCAGCTCTGATTGGGCTTTGACGGCGATCATCATAGTCAGCGTCTGGCGTGGCATGGGGTATTACATGATCTTATACTTGGCAGGGTTACAAAGTGTGCCAAAGGAATTGTATGAAGCGGCTTCGATCGATGGCGCCAACAAGTGGCAGCAGTTTCGCAACGTGACGTTGCCGTCCTTGCGACCAACGACCTTCTTTGTTTCGATCATGTTGGTCATCAACTGTTTCAAGATCTTCGATTTGGTCCAAGTCATGACTGCCGGCGGACCCGGTCGAGCCACCAATGTCTTGGTGTATCAAATTTACAACGAAGCGTTTGTGAAATTTAATTTTGGTTACGCATCTGCGATCGCCATGGTCTTGTTTGTGATCGTTTTGGGCATCACGGTGATCCAGTTTAAGTGGAACCAAAGACAAGAACGGGTGTAAGGAGGGAGTACAGATGGAAAATACACTGAGTAAAAAGAATGTTCAAGCCAAACCAAAACAAAAAGCCAAGCTGTCGGTCGGCAGTGTCTCCTTGATTCTTTTATTAACATTTCTCGCGTTAGTGACACTGATCCCGTTTCTTTGGATGATCTCTGCTTCTTTTAAGACCAATAACGATGTTTTTAGCGTACCGATCCAATGGATTCCAAAAAGTTGGCACCCTGAAAACTATACGGTGATCTGGGATCGCATTCCTTTGCTGACTTTTTTCAAGAACACAGCATTTTTGAGCGTCATCATTACCTTGATCCAACTGTTTACCTCTAGCTTTGCGGCTTATGGGTTTTCGAAGATGCATTTCAAAGGACGCGACCTGTTGTTTCTGACATACATCGGTACGATTGCGATTCCTTGGCAATCCTATATGATTCCTCAGTTCATCATGATGCGCCAGTTCGGGCTGACAGACACGCTTTGGTCTTTGGTCCTCTTACAAGCCTTCAGTGCCTTTGGCGTCTTTTTGTTGAAACAATACTATAGTAGTATTCCTGATTCATTGTGTGAAAGTGCGCGGATCGACGGCTTGAGTGAGTGGGGGATCTATCGAAAAATCATTCTACCACTGACGAAGCCCGCTTTAGCGAGTCTGACCATCATCACCTTCGTCAATACATGGAACGATTATATGGGACCATTTATCTACCTCTCCTCAACCGAAAACAAAACCATTCAGTTAGGGTTGAAAATGTTTGTCGGCTTATATGATGCCGAGTACGCCCTGATCATGGCAGCATCTGTGGTCTCCATTTTGCCAGTGGCGATCGTCTTTTTAGCAATGCAAAAATACTTCGTAGAAGGAATCGCTACTTCGGGAATGAAAAATTGAGGTGATCAATCGTGCTTACCAAACCTACCTTTGAAAACAATCTTTACATGCGGATCTTCCGCTGGCTATATATTGGCTTTGCCCTGAATATCAGTTTTTGGGTCGTGAATACACCCTACACCCTCACGGCAATGTTCTTGGCAGTCGATCCTAGAAACCTCCTTTGGTTTGCATTGGCACTCTTGCTGATTGGGCCAAGCATGATCAGCCTCCTGGCTGCGATCGATCGCTTTGCAGAACACAAAGACATCGATCCAGTAAAAGATTTCTGCTACTTTTTACGAACCTTTGCCGTGCGCGGGTTTCTCTATTGGCTCATCGGCTGGCTGGGAAGTGTCATTGCGATCGTGGATATTCTGTTTGCGGTTCAATTTGAAAGTGGCAAATGGCTCGTTCCTTTCTTTCTTTTGTTAGGGATGCTTTCCATAGCTCTAAGTATCAACGCTTGGTACTTCCAAGTGCGTAATCCAAAAGCCGCTAAGAAAGATGTCCTGCGTACCGCACTTTTCTTCACTTTGAAAAAATGGCCTGTTAGTTTGTTAGCAACCTGTTTGTTTGTTGCCGTTTTTGTCGCCTTGATTTTGAAGCCGCAATTTGGCTTTACTCTTTTTCCAGTCCTTTTTTTCGGACTCCTTTATTTAAACTTACGGGAATTTCAGATAAAATAGAAAGAAAATCGTCTACGAATAAAGGAGACGACTTTTTTTAGGAGAAAGGAGGGCTTGAAGATGGCAGAAACAGTCACACTTCAACCGATTACCGAAGAAATGCTTGCTGAACTTTGGTCGATCAGCTATGGACCTAAGGCAGATTTAGAATGGAAAAAATGGGACGGACCGTATTTTCAAGACCCCGTGTTGACGTGGGAAGAATTTCGAACGGGGTTTGGCGCTAGCTGTATCGACAACCCGTTACGTAAAGCGATTAGCTATCAAGGAAGAATCGTGGGGATCGCGACCGCTTATTGGGAAGACAATACCTTGCAGCAGTGGTTGGAATTCGGGATAGCCATCTATGATGCTTCCCTTTGGAATCAAGGGATTGGCAGCCAAGCAATTCGCCAGTGGATCAATGAGTTGTTTGAATCACAGCCTCATATCCAGCGTGTCGGTTATACCACGTGGTCGGGCAATCACCGCATGATGAAACTAGGAGAAAAGCTAGGGATGACCAAAGAAGCCCAGATCCGCAAAGTCCGTTTCTGGGAAGGCACCTATTATGATTCCATCAAGTATGGCATCTTGCGAGAAGAATGGGCACAGCAAAAGTGAAGGTAGGGGATACGAGATTTTTTCGTGTCCTCTTTTGTTGTTGATGATTGATCAGATGCATTTTGCGTATAGTAAAGTACCTAGTAAAAAAGGGGCTGATCTCCTAGCTGTATTTTGTAATTACAGTAATTACGTGGTGAAATAGACTATATATGTTATGAAGGAAAGGTGATTGTTTTGGATACAGTGAAAACAAGAAAGCAAGGAAATGCGGTAATGGTCACGCTAGCAAGTAAGTTTGAGATTCCTGCTGGTAAGACCTACTTTATCAGCAAAGAAAACGATGGTACGATTTCCTTGATTCCTAAGATCGATGATTATTTTTTAGCTGCGAAAGAGAAAGAATTTGTTGATGAAGAAGATATGCTAGCTGCTGATTTTATTGTTGAAGGCAGGCAGCTTGATGAATAGGCTCGAACAAGGGACTCTTGTATTTATTGATTTTGATCCCTCGAAAGGGAGTGAAATCAAAAAGCGCAGGCCTGCTTTAGTCATCAGCAGGGATGAGTACAGTTACACCTCAAATTTGATCATTGTTTGTCCAATAACGAGTACAGATAGGAAGCGTCCTTACTTTGTCGATATTCAACACGACAAATTGAAACCTGGGAGTAAAGTAAATACAAAGCAAGTTTATACGCTAGATTATTCCGAGCGTGACGGTAGAAAGATTGAAATTTTAGGGAAACTATCAAAAAAAGAACTGATTAATGTTGCACAGCATTTTATGATGAACTTTAATTTTCCATTATAGTTAAAAAAACAGCAGGATGGAAAAAGTGAAGGACCCTCACAAAAAACGAGTGAGGGTCCTTCACTTTGATTTCCTAAGAATACAAGGT
Organism: Enterococcus sp. DIV0008; assembly: GCF_050542615.1. NCBI lineage: Bacteria > Bacillati > Bacillota > Bacilli > Lactobacillales > Enterococcaceae > Enterococcus > Enterococcus sp. DIV0008. Next base: position 551,750 of record NZ_CP172937.1, read on the forward strand.
TTCAACAATAGAGAAAAGAAGATAGTGGAAAGATAAAAGTAAAATTTCAAAAATAGTCGACTTTCTGAACAATAACCATGTACTATCTCTATGTAATACTTTATAATAATTCCAATGTACAGATTAGAAATATTTTAAAAAAGTCGGGAATAGCGTTTGAAGTTCATTCTCAATTAGTCTAAAATAGTGAGAAAGAAAAGATACTGGAGGGAAAGAAATGTCAGTTTTAGAAATCAAAAATCTACACGTCCAAATCGAAGATAAAAAGATCTTAAAAGGCGTTGACTTAGTGTTAAAAACTGGAGAGATCCATGCCATCATGGGACCAAACGGTACAGGGAAATCAACCTTGTCCGCTGCCATCATGGGCAACCCGAATTATGAAGTGACAGAAGGAGAAATTTTGTTCGACGGCGAAAACGTCTTGGAAATGGAAGTGGATGAGCGAGCTCGTTTAGGTCTGTTCTTGGCGATGCAATACCCAAGTGAAATTCCAGGCATCACCAATGCAGAATTCATGCGGGCAGCGATCAATGCCAAACGTGATGAAGACGACAAAATCTCTGTCATGGATTTTTTGAAAAAATTAGATAAAAAAATGGATTTATTGAATATGCCAGAAGAAATGGCGGAACGCTATCTGAATGAAGGCTTCTCTGGTGGAGAAAAGAAACGAAATGAAATCTTACAATTGTTGATGCTAGAGCCAACCTTTGCGATTTTGGATGAGATCGACTCTGGTCTAGATATTGATGCCTTGAAAGTCGTAGCAAAAGGCGTCAATGAAATGCGCGGCGAAGGCTTTGGCGCTTTGATCATCACCCATTACCAACGTCTGTTAAACTACATCACACCAGACGTGGTTCATATCATGATGGAAGGCCGTGTTGTGATGACCGGTTCGGCAGATTTAGCCAAACGCCTAGAAGCAGAAGGCTATGCTGGGATCAGTAAAGAGTTAGGGATCGACTACAAAGAAGAAGAAGCGTAAGGAGGCAAGGTAAATGGCAAAATTACAGGATTATCTTGAACAAGTCAACGTTTTTTCAGCGTTAAAAGAAGAGCCTGAATGGATGTTGGAATTACGCCAAGCAGCCCTTGCGAAAGTGGATGAACTTGCGTTTCCAAAAATCGAGCGGGTGCGTTACGAGCGTTGGCCTTTGTTCAATATTGACGAACAAGCACTTGCTGGTGAGTACGCTTTGTCAGAAGAAGAAGTGGCAGGCGCAGTTCCCGCCTTTGACGCGATGGATAACCATCCGACCCTCGTTCAGTTTGATGACACCACCATCTTTGAGCAATTACCGCAAGAGCTGATTGACAAAGGCGTGATCTTCACCGACTTGTTTACAGCAATGAAAGAAGTACCAGAGTTGGTCAATCAATACTACATGACCAAAGCAGTGCCAATGGACGAAGACAAAATGACCGCAGCACATGCGGCGTTTATGAATAGCGGCATGTTCTTGTATGTACCAAAAAACGTGGTGATCGAAGAACCCCTTGAAGCGATTTTCTATCACAATGGCAATAGCCAAGCGCATTTCTTCAAACACATTTTGATCGTTGCCGATGAACACAGTGAGTTCAGCTACTTGGAACGTTTCCAAACCAAAGGCGACCAAGCGAAAAAACTGTCAGGCAATATCGTAGTGGAAGTAATTGCCAAAGCAGGCGCGAAGGTCAAATTCTCTGCGATTGATCAGTTAGGAGTCAACATCACTACGTACATGAATCGTCGCGGCTACGTATTACGAGATGCGATGGTAGATTGGGCAATTGGAGTCATGAATGACGGCGACGTCGTGGCAGACTTTGATTCTGATCTTGTAGGTGAAGGCGCGCATTCGGAAGTCAAAGCGGTCGCAATCAGTGCTGGGCGTCAAACACAAGGAATAGACACTCGCGTCACCAATAAAGCACCGCATTCTATTGGTCATATCCTGCAACACGGCGTTATCAGAGAACGCGGCGTCTTAACCTTTAACGGTATCGGACACATTTTAAAAGGAGCCAAAGGAGCGGACGCGCAACAAGAAAGCCGAGTCTTAATGCTTTCTGACCAGGCTCGTGGCGATGCTAACCCAATCCTTTTGATCGATGAGCACGAAGTAACAGCCGGACACGCAGCCAGTGTGGGACGGGTCGATCCAGAAGAAATGTACTACTTGATGAGTCGTGGGTTGCGCAAAGAAGAAGCGGAACGTTTGGTAATTCGTGGTTTCTTAGGCTCCGTCTTGACCGCGATCCCAGTCAAAGAAGTGCAACAAGAATTGGTTGCCGTTATCGAAGGGAAGTTGCTCGCATGATCGATGCCCAAAAAGTGAAACAAGCGTTTCCCATCTTGGATCAGCTCGTAAATGACGAACTATTGATCTACCTCGACAATGCCGCCACTACGCAAAAACCAGAGGCGGTGCTGCAGGCGATCACCGATTATTACCATCAAGACAATGCCAACGTTCATCGTGGGGTCCATACACTCGCAGAACGGGCGACCCATTCCTATGAAGGCGCACGGGAAAAAGTGCGCTGCTTTATCCATGCGAATGAAACGGCGGAAGTGCTGTTTACTCGAGGAACGACCACTGGTTTAAATTGGGTCTCCCGCAGCTACGGCGACCGTTTTGTCAATGAAGGCGATGAGATCGTGATTTCCTATATGGAACATCATTCCAATATCATTCCTTGGCAACAATTAGCAGCCCGAAAAAAAGCTACCTTGAAATATATCCAGTTGACACCAGAAGGCACTTTGGACATGGAAGATGCCAAGAAACAGATCACAGACAAAACCGCCATCGTTTCGATCGCTCACGTTTCCAATGTTTTAGGCGTGATCAATCCGATTGCAGAGCTAACCAAATTGGCGCATCAGCACCAAGCCGTCATGGTGGTGGATGGTGCTCAGGCTGTTCCACATATGGCAGTTGATGTCCAAGCACTGGATTGTGATTTCTATGCCTTTTCTGGCCATAAAATGTGCGGACCAACTGGCATCGGTGTCTTATACGGCAAACGGCAATGGCTGGATCAAATGGAGCCCGTCGAATTTGGCGGTGAAATGATCGATTTTGTCCATCTGCAAGAAAGCACGTGGAAAGAACTGCCGTGGAAATTTGAAGCGGGCACACCAAATATTGCCGGCGCGATCGGCTTAGGTGCAGCGGTCGATTACTTAACAGAAATCGGCTTAGAAAACATCCACGCCCATGAAGCAGACTTAGCTGCTTACGTTTTGCCAAAACTGCAAGCCATTGAAGGCTTGACCATCTATGGCCCCCAAGAAGCAGCAAAACGCACGGGAGTGATCGCCTTTAATCTAGCTGGTATCCATCCTCATGATGTTGCTACTGCTTTAGACATGGAAGGCATCGCGGTACGGGCAGGTCATCATTGTGCCCAACCCCTCTTGACCTATTTGCAAGTCCCAGCGACTGCACGGGCCAGCTTTTACCTGTATAATACAAGAGAGGACGCCGATCGACTGGTTGACGCCATCAAGCTGACGAAGGAGTTTTTCCAACATGGCACTAACGAAATTAGATAATTTGTATCGACAAGTCATTCTGGATCATTCTAGCCACCCACATCATCGGGGCACCTTGGATGATTCAACGTACAAAGTCGAATTGAATAATCCTACCTGCGGCGACGTGATCCACTTGGAGCTCGCTGTCGAAGGAGACACCATCAAAGACATCGCCTTTACTGGCGAAGGCTGTTCCATCAGTACCGCCAGTGCATCCATGATGGGGGATGCGATTATCGGTAAGACACTAGCCGAAGCTGGTGAACTTTCAGGCTTGTTTTCTGAGCTCGTCCAAGGAAACGACATTCCCCAAAGCGATCGCTTAGGCGATGCTTCCATGCTTGGGGGTGTGGCGAAGTTTCCTGCACGCATCAAGTGTGCGACCTTAGCTTGGAAAGCATTAGAAAAAGCCATTGCTGCCGACAGTACACAAGCATCTGTCAGTCACAGCCACGCCAATGAATCTGACACTGAAGAAACCAGCGAATAGACAACCGCACTACAAAAGGAGTGAGAACCATGGGTGTACCCGAATTAGAAGAATATAAATTTGGCTTCCACGATGACGTGCAGCCTGTTTTTAGTACCGGCGAAGGATTGACCGAAGACATCGTCCGTGAAATCTCACGGGTCAAGCAAGAGCCAGAATGGATGCTTGAGTTCCGCTTGAAGTCTCTTGAAGCCTTCAACAAGATGCCCATGCAAAACTGGGGCCCAGACCTGTCTGACATCGATTTTGATGCCATCAAATATTACCAAAAACCAAGTGATCGTCCTGCCCGTGATTGGGATGACGTACCAGAAAAAATTAAAGAGACCTTTGAGCGCATTGGTATTCCAGAAGCCGAGCGGGCATACCTGGCCGGCGCTTCTGCCCAATACGAATCAGAAGTCGTTTACCACAACATGAAAGAAGAGTTTGAAAAACTTGGCATCGTCTTTACCGATACCGATTCAGCCTTGAAGGAATACCCTGAGCTGTTCAAACAGTACTTTTCAAAATTAGTCCCACCAACCGATAACAAGCTTGCTGCTTTAAACTCAGCCGTTTGGTCAGGTGGTACCTTTATCTATGTACCAAAAGGCGTTCGTGTCGATGTGCCATTACAAACCTATTTCCGAATCAATGCCGAAAATACCGGTCAGTTCGAACGCACATTGATCATCGTTGACGAAGGCGCCAGCGTCCATTATGTTGAAGGCTGTACCGCCCCAACCTATTCAAGCAATAGTTTGCACGCAGCCATCGTTGAAATTTTTACCCTAAAAGACGCTTATTGCCGCTACACCACCATTCAAAACTGGTCAGACAACGTCTACAACCTAGTAACCAAACGGGCCAAAGCCTTAGAAGGTGCTACCGTTGAATGGATCGATGGCAACCTAGGTGCCAAAACAACCATGAAATACCCAAGTGTGTATCTTGATGGCAAAGGCGCACGAGGCACGATGCTTTCCATTGCCTTTGCAGGTGCCAACCAAATCCAAGATACTGGTGCAAAAATGATCCATAATGCACCAAACACCTCCAGCTCCATCGTCTCAAAATCAATTTCTAAAGACGGCGGTGCAGTAAACTACCGTGGACAAGTCACCTTCGGCAAGAAGAGCGCAGGCTCTATCTCCCATATCGAGTGTGACACTATCATCATGGATGACCTATCGAAATCCGATACCATCCCATTCAATGAGATCCACAACAGCCAGGTGTCCCTAGAACACGAAGCCAAAGTCTCCAAAATCTCAGAAGAACAACTGTACTACCTAATGAGCCGCGGTCTCTCCGAAAGCGAAGCAACCGAAATGATCGTCATGGGATTCGTCGAACCATTCACCAAAGAATTACCGATGGAATACGCAGTCGAATTGAACCGGTTGATTAGTTATGAGATGGAAGGGTCTGTGGGGTAAACCTATTATATGAGCTAGAACCCTTGATGTATAAGGATTCTAGCTTTTTTGTTTTGTCTTGATAGTAGAAATGACCAGTTTTTTTACTGATTATCCATCATATCAGCAAAGTCTTGACCAGTTTTCTTAGGGGCGTTGTTTGTAATGTGTGCATAGATGTCTAATGTCACTTTACTATTTTCATGCCCTAATCGTTGTTGAACTATCTTGACAGAGTCTCCAGCTTCTAATAACAAACTAGGATGGGAATGTCTGAGTCCATGAGGCGTAATGTGAGGTAAGATATACTTTTTCAAAATATATCTTAACCAATCATTCACTGTATTTGGAATGTATGGAGAGTTTTTAAGTGTTGTAAAAAAAATTGCTCTTAGTGACATCTGGCAGTCTTAGTTTTGTAAAAGAGAGCTCTGTCAGTAATTCTTCAACAGAAGATAAGATAGTTGATGAAATGTTATGGAATACTGATAAGGATAAAAAGCTTAATGACTTTATGAATACTTGGGGGGCAAACCATGAATCAGACGTATAAACAATACAGTCCGATTAATAATGTTGATTTATACGGTTTACAACTCTCTGACTCGGTTCTGAATAACAATAAGTGGCAGGCGGCTATTGGTAATACGCCAATAGTTTTAAACTGGTCAGAAAGTGGTGAAGAAGAATCAGGTTATTCTTTAGTAGCTGTTTATTCGGATGCAGAGGCACAAGATCATTTATCGAAGCATGTTTATTTCTTTACCATTAATTCAGGAGCACCCAAAGTGTTAATAACTAGCCAGAATCAAGGGAATCCGAATAATTATTTATACTTTAAAGAAACAGAGAATAAAGAGCTTAGAGATGGTTTTAATAATATTGTGAATAGTAGTGTAACTCTTGATGATGCTAAATCAAATTTTACCAAAGATGAACAACTCAGCTACTTCATCAGCAACTATGGTCAATTACCTTATAAAGGCTATCTAACGACTGAAAATGATGGCAATGGTACAAGGATTACTTATGATGTTGATGAGTCTATTCCAAATGATCAGCAAGCTATATCAGAAGCAATTGAACATCTGAAAGCAATTAGCCTATCTGTTCAGCAGAAGGTAGGAGAAGGGATAACAGTAAGCTTAAAAGAGCCGCTGGAAACGGAGTACACTCTTACTCTGATTGATGGACAACCAACTTAAGCTAATCATATTTTCGGTAGAATCATACAAGGAACTGAATAGGACAGAGAACCCCACCCCGTTGTTTTGTGACCGTACTAAGGGTACCCTTTAAATGAGCTACAGTGCTCACTTGGGGTACTCTTTTTTTGACTTTTGCAAAAGGTTAATTAGTTTTGATATATGAAACGAAATGAAATAAAGCTTTATAAACATTGATATACAAGGGTTTCCATATTTCATATGTAAATGAAATGAAAAATAATTTTTGGCTGAAAATCCTTGAAAAGTACTACATAGTTGTGGGAGTTATTGCAGATGAAACAGACCTACAAATATTACATATTAAATTGAAGTATTGTGAAAATGTGGATAAATGTATACAAATATTGATATAATAGAAAAAAAGTGTATTTTATTGATTGGGGAGTTAGTGTATGGGATATTGCGTATTCAAGCTGAATTTACAACCAGATGTTTTAAGTATGTATGAAAACAAAAATGAGTTAGATTACTTGATTCTTCAAGAAATTCCTAATGTTTTAGAAAACATCTCCGAAATAACACAGTCTGGTCATTTTTTTGAAATAAGAGTGGAGAGTCAATCTTCACAAGATTTCACTAAATTGTTTGAAAAATTAGAGAAACTGACTTTTAAATTACTTGATGAATATAACGAAGTATTACATCATTATAGAGAAAAAGAAGAAGTGTTATACCTAAAAAAATTTTTGAAGTTAAATGAAGAATGTATGGATTTAAGAAGAGATATAGAGCATAGGTATACAGGTATAAGAAAAGCATTTGATACTATTTCGGACGAAAGGGTAGATGAAATATATTCTATAGAAAGTGATAATCAAGTTGGCACGGGGATAACCCATATAAGAAAGTTTTTTAAGATAAAAGAATTTTTGTCAACAGACAGAGGAAAGAACTCTCTCAAACCGCTGGATTTAATTTCTTATTACAATTCCCAGACCGAGCATATACTTGTTGAAACAGATGATATTGAGTTGGCAAATAATTATATAGATGCACTGGAAGAATTAATTAATACATCAAAAGATATCACGCCTCGTATAGGAAAAGTCAATATAAATCCTATATATGAGAGTATCCAATTAGAAGGTGAATATACTGAAATTAGCTATACTTTAGTTTATCCTAATGGAAATCCTCCTTTAGAGAGACACAGTATATTACAGGAATCTCAGGCTAAAGAAATTCATTCAAAATTAATAGGCACGGATGGACAGCCTTTAAAAAAAGATCCCATAAAGGAAATGTTAGAAGGAGAAGCAAAAAAGGGGTACTTAAAACAATTTAAAGCAAAAGGAAAAGATTTTGTTACTAAAATTCGAATCTTAAAAAATAAAGAATCCGATGTTTGAGAGAGGTTTGGATAATGAAAAAAAACTTTTATAATAACCCGATTAAATTAGTGTGGATAGCTCGTGGAAGTCTATTGCCGAATTATTTATTATTAATTTGGGTACTAATTGTTATATTTTTGAGTTTAGGAACTTTTGTGTTTAATTATGTAGATTTTTCTAGTTTCTATATAGATAAGTATTTTAGTGCTTCGACAACGGGACTCACATTTACTTTAGCTCTTTTTACTGCAGAAAAAAATGTTTTTAAAGTAGATGAACTAAAAAAGTTTGCAGATTATTTAGATGAGGAGGGGAAAAATCAGGGGAAACCACTATTAGATTTTTTAGCGCCATTTGTATTTACTTCCTTAATTTTTTTAATCACTGGAACTTTATCTTTAATTGTTCCATTTATTAAGTTAGATGTTTCTGAAGTTGTTGCTAAAGGATTAATACAGATTTATTTAAATGTTTTATTGTTAGGATTATTCGGTTTATTTAATTTAGTTGTTACTATGTTAAATGACATTTATCATGCTGTTTCAAGATGAGAATAGGAGATGTTTAAATGGTAGATTTTAATGAAAAAATGGGGATAGGGAAAATAATTTTAGAAACAGATCCTGAAAAAATTTATGATACTTTAGATAGGTCAACTGAAAAAGGACCCTTAAGACCAGAACAAATTGAAATTCTTAATAAGTGGTACTCTGAAAGAAGTAACGATGAAAACACTATTTTAAAGCTAAATACTGGTAAGGGGAAAACAATAATCGGTTTATTAATATTATTATCTAAGATGAATAGTTTAAATAAACCAGTTTTATATATGTGTCCAAACAATTTTTTAGTCGAGCAGACAGTTGCACAAGCTAAGCAATTTGGCATTAAAACATGCACGATTGGAACTGATAGGCAACTTCCTATGGAATATATCAATGCTGAATCTATATTAGTCATTACATCCCAATATATGTTTCATGGGTACTCAAAATTTGAAGATGATAGATTCAGCACAGATTGTGGGGCTATTGTAATAGATGATTCACATGCAGTGATTGATAATATTAGACAGTCTATGAAATTTTTAATAACAAAAAATAAATCAGAACTTGTATATAATAAATTTCTGTCCCTTTTTGAAGAACCAATGAAAAAACAAGGGTTAGGAACATTTGAGGATATAAAAAATGATAGTGATAACGATGATTCCTATATATATGTTCCTTATTGGGCTTGGAAGGATAGTATAGAACAAGTTACCAATATTTTGTCTCAAAACAAAGACTACAATGAAATAAAATATACTTGGCCTATTTTAAAAGACAGTTTGGTAGATGCGGATTGTTATATATCTTCTTCAAGTATTGAAATAGTTCCATATATATTACCAATTGAAAAATTTACAACTTATAGTAATGCAGATCATAAAATATATATGTCCGCTACTATAAGTGAAGATTCTATTTTGATTAAAGAGTTAGGGCTTGAACAACAAGTAGTTAAAAACCCATTAACCCTAGATTTAGAGGATTGGTCTGGAGAAAAGATGATGATTACTCCGAGCAACATATCAGATCAACTTGATAGAAGTAAAATCGTAGAATATTTCGGAAAACCTACTGAAAAAAACAAAAAAGTTGGAAAAGTTGTATTAACTCCTTCATTTCTTAGAACTAAAGATTGGGAAGCGTATGGTTCTAGAATTTTGGATAGCAATAACTTATCTGCGGGTATACAATATTTATCTCAAGAGAGTAAACCATTATCAATTGTTTTTGCTAATCGATATGATGGTATTGATTTACCAGATGATTTATGTAGGATTTTAATAATAGATTCACTCCCAAAATTTGAATCATTAGAAGATAAATATATCTCTGATGTGTTACCAGATTCAACTTTAATGTCAATGAGAAAAATTCAAAAAATTGAGCAAGGAATTGGTAGAAGTGTTAGAGGGGAGAAAGATTACTCAGCTATTGTATTTATAGGTAACGATTTAATATCTTTTATGGGTAGTAAGAAAAATAGAGAATATTTTTCTCGATATACAAAGCAACAAATACGTATTGGAGAATTAATAAGTCAATTTGGTAAAGAGGATTTGGAAAACGGCAAAGTAAAATATCCTATAAATGTATTATTCAATTTACTCAATCAGTTGTTAGATAGAGATGTTGGTTGGAAAAAATTTTATGAAGCTCAAATGAATGAAACTCCAACAGAAATTGTAGATATTTCCAATATGGATAGATTAACTAAAGAAAGAAAATTTATGGAAGAATATTCTAAAGGAAATGTTGAGAAAGCTTTAATGTTAGTACAAGAATATATTGATAGTTACTGTCATGATGAATTGGAAAGAGGTTACTACTTACAAGTAAAAGCAAAATATCAATATAAAAATTCTCATTCAGAATCAATAAAAATTCAGAATGTAGCTTATCAAAAAAACAATGCATTATTAGCTTATACTGATTCTATAAAAGTCGAACAGATAACTGGACAGAGTTTTTCACAACGTTCGGAAAATATTAAGGATAAATTATGTGAAATAGGGTGTAAAGATGAGTTGCTATTAGTAATGAAGGAATTGCAAAGCAAATTGCAGTTTGGTGATGATTCTGAAAGGTTTGAACAAGGTATAAATTTACTAGGTGAATTATTAGGTTTTGAAACTCAGAGACCTGAAAAAGATTATAAACAAGGACCTGATAATTTGTGGGCTGTAGCTCCTAATGATTATTTTATTATTGAGTGTAAGAATAAAGTTCTACTATCAAGAAAACATATTAATAAAAGTGAAAGTGGTCAAATGAATAACTCTATTGCTTGGTTTAATAGAAAATATGGTAATAGTAACCATACTAATTTTATGATTGTTGGTACTAAGTATTACGATGCAGCTGGAGGATTTAATGAAGATGTAAAAATTATTAGAAAAAATAAATTTAAAAAATTATTGAATAATGTTATGAATTTTTTGAAAGAGTTTCAAAATGAAAACTTTGAGGATATTGCCTCTTCTAAGATAAGTGAATTATTGACTATTCATAACTTAAATATTATTGATTTGAAACAAGAGTACTTTGAGGAAGCAAGACCCTATCAAAAATAAAATAGATAATCAGTTTTTTTAACTAACTATCTATTTATGCTCCCAATAACATATTTAAATCGACCAGATTTTGACCATCTTAATTTGACAATTAATGATAATTATTGATTCATTGAACTACTATGAATCATTGTAATTGTTTGGTTTGACAATGATTGACACTGGTTGAGAAGTCTATTCCAATATGGAAGGTTCTGTGGGGTAATTGAATTGCATAAGCTAGAAATGCCTATTTGGGCTCTTTGTCAATAAGGACTGATGAGTTGTGCAAAATCAAATCTGGGTCAGAATGAACCTCATTCTGGCTCAGATTTTTTGTTATCTTACATTGATTATTTGATTGATCAAAAAGATTCTAATTCTCATGTTCTCGAATGATTTAAATCCGTAGGATACTCGTTTCATTGTCTTTATGTGGGTATTCTTCGCTTCTATTTTCCATTGGAATAAGGTTAGATCATTGCGTTGGTAATGCCTTCTTCATAGGTCAGAAGGTTTTGAAGCTTCTCCCTAAAGCCACCATCTAACGTTTCTGGAAGTTCTGCCAATAAGGAGAAAAATAAGTCAGGGTCTTTGTCTCGAAAGGCTTCAACTAATTCATGAAAAATGGGATACGCCTCCTTTAGGGGCGTAGAAAACTCAAGCAATCGATCAATCATCATTGCTTCAGTAAGAAATGGGTATTTTGGTGCTCGGAAACTTTTCCATGTTTTGTATTCATAATGGTTGATGTTTGCACGATTTTTTAGCAAAAAGCGCCAGTTCTTTTTCAGTTTTTCTGCCTGGCTTTTCTGTCCTGCTTTACGAAGTTCATTCATTTCACGGATACGCAACTCATTGAACGCTTGATTCATGTGTTTGACAATATGAAAACGATCAATCACTACTTTCGCATTTGGCAGAACACGTTTGGTGAGCTGGAAGTAGGCGGCGTTCATGTCTGTCACCAAGAATTCTACTTCTTCTGGATTGGTACAACCTAAGAAATAGCTTGTTAATCGAGGTAATTTACGCATAGGCAAAACATCTATTAATTTTCCTGTTTCGCCATCTGCGCAAATAAAGCTCATTTTATCTTCTATGGAAGCATGCGAGCGAAATTCATCAACCATCAATACTCTGGGGAGAATCTTCTTAGATTGCTTTGGCAAATAGCTTTTAAACTCTTTCAATGTACGAATAACGGTGGTCAAAGATACCTGACAGCTTTTCGCAATAAAAGATAAAGATACTTTTTCAGTCAGTAAAGAAGCAATTTTATATCTAACATGATTTGCGATTGAATGTCTGGGTTGGACAAAATAACTTTGAGCAGTCCAATGGGTGCGGCAGTTTTTACAGGTATAGCGCTGCTTTTTTAGGCGCATAACCAAAGGCATATGATTGCATTGTTCAAAACGGACAATCGTTTCCTTCTTCCCATTTTTCACTATAATTGCTTTCCCGTTTCCATCTACCACAGTAGAACCACAACTTCTACAAGCTCGAGGAGTAGGCGAGAGAACAGCATCGACGACCAACGTCTTTTTCTTCTGAAGGGTCTCGTAAGAGACCTCTGTAATCATCAAATCTTTCTCTATTATTCTCAGCATTTTTTGATAGAATCATTCATATAGCATATCGTCCTCTCAGTTTGTTTATTTTGTGGTGATTTAATCATACTAGAGAACGATATGTTTTTTAATATCTAAAATGAAAATGGGGCTGAAGAATCAATTCTGATTCATCAGTCCCATAAATTATAGAGCCCTTTTTTCATGTGAAAACAATTACCACTTATGTCAACGTATGCTGATACCATTTCTTCCCTCAAAATCGCAGCAAGAAAATCAGGCCCCGAACGCCCCATTCGATGGTCATCACGACATAAATCCCTGTCAATCCATAAAACAAAACGATACGAGCCAAGTACCCCATACCAATCCGGAAAATTTAAATCGAAAGCAGCGAAGCGATGGTCGTAAAGTTGGTATCGCCAGCAGCGCGCAATGCAGCAGGCAAAATGAAGACAATGCTCCAAGTTAGAAAGTGCATCACGATGGCAATCAAATAAAGCCGATAAATCGCTGGAACAATAACTGCCGGCGGATTGAACAGGCGCATCCCATATGAAAAGAAGGGCAGCAGACTTAAGTTAATCACAAGAAACGCCACCATACCAGTCAAAACAAAGGCCTTCGTAAACTTCTTGGCGTCTGCAATATTGCCCCGTCCAATACTTTGGCCCACGATTGGCACAAGTGATGTGGCCAAGGCGCTAGGAATGATTTCTAAAATCTGAATCCCTGAAGACGCAATCGCGTTGGTAGCAATCACATTGGTTCCAAAACTGACGATCATTGTTTGGATAATGATTTTTCCGCCATAAAAAAACAAAGAGTCAGCAGCAAAGGGAATACTGATCTTTAACACTTTGCTGATGACTTTCATGCGAATATGCATAAGTCTTCTTTCTTTAATATAAAGAGCCCGCGATTGATGCCCAATGTGTAGACAGCAAAGAGCAACCCAATCATCCCCATGCCTAATACATGCAAAAAGAGAATATTGAAGACAATGTAGACAAAGTTCATTAGCAAAGACAATTTTAAATGAGGCCTTCGTGTGGCCAATCCATCTCAAACTGCCATTGGTTCCTTCTAATATTGCTTGCAATCGGTATGAGGCCAATAGACCCAACAAATAAATCTTGGCATGGCCCAAAACCAGCGACTCTGCTTGTCCGAATAACAACTGCAAGATACCTTTCTGAAAAACAGCAATCAAAATACTGACTGAACAGGCCAAAAAGACGGTACCGTAGACTGTGCCACTGCACACTTTGCTATGTTGTTTGCGCTCTTTTTTGGCGAAATATTGTGCCATCAAGACTGTTCCACCCAATCCGACAGCAGTAAACGTATTGACCAAGAAGAAATGCAAACTGCCAACCATACTGACCACACTAACTGTTTCTGTACCAGCGGAGCTGATCATCGCTGTATTGACAAAATTAAAACTCACAAGAAAAAATTAATCGAGGATCACGGGTAACACAAGAGCGAGGATAAACGGATAAGCAATATCTTGCCCGAAATAAACATTCTTTAGCCAATTGCCGCTATGATGCAGGATAGACGTGATCATATTCAACGAGGACACACTTTATATTTAATTTTGCACACGGTTTCATTTTTATGCTATCGTTTATGGTAGCTTATGTCAATGTGGAATAAGTCGCAGGATGTGCAAATTGGCGAAATTGTAAAGGTTTATCTCGGATTTTTTATCACCTGACAAAAAGGATTAGGTGTTTTATGAAAAAGACAGTGGAAACGCAAAATATACCTTGCTACGACTGAAAGTAAAGGCTATTATAATCTTGTTAATAAATAAAATAAGGGTGGTAAAAAAATGAAAGAGTACCAAGATATTATGGGTAAATATCAGAAACAAAAGCAATACTATAAAAAAGTCATAGTAGTATCTATCGGATTGATCCTACTAGCAAGCCTCATCGTTTTTTTAGATGTGGTAAGAATCAATCCTTTGCTTGTTTATTTGGTGGGAATGAGCACTGCTCTTTTTTATGCAAATAAAACTCGTGTTGAAAGTAAATCATATGCACAATTAAAAAAATATTTGCGAAAAGCAAATCCAAAATTATTGCAACAAGAAGCGCTTGTCTTTTTTATTGACCAACAACTCAATAAACTTCCTCAAGAAGAAGCAAGTGGTCTTTTTGATTGGTTAGCAGAAGAAAAAAAATGGCAAGACAAGAAGGAACGGTCATATTTCCATGGAAAAGTGGATGAATTGCGTGCGTATTATTTGTTCCTCAACGATATGACCGATGATGAAGAGAATGGGGAAATCACTTTGGATACATTTCGGGCATTAGGAATAAACAAATATAAAGAGTTGGTCTAATAGGAGAGAAAGAATGAAATTAAGAAAAGAGTTATTAGGAATTGTTTTGGCTTTTTCAATGACAGGGATCATTGCAACCTCTGTGAATGCAAATGCCTACCAAGATGTCTATGATCAGCAAGAAAAACAAGAACAAAAAATCAATAAACTGCTTCAATCAGTGTTTATCTCAGAAGATGAACAAAGCACATTAGAACATGAATTGACCTCGTTTGATCAAGTGAAGGATCGTGAAAATAGACAAGGTTTATTGGATTTGATTGCGCAAAGTGAAGCAACGCTCGCAAAAGTTGAAAAGAATGTGTCATCTGCAGAAGCCAATGCCGTTAAAACAGAACTTAGCCAAATCAAAACACAACTAGATGCGTTGGCTAAAAAAAGCGATGAAGCGTTTATTACCAAAGATGATCAAACGCAAATCAATGAAATCACAGAGAAGTATCAAACGGTATTTGGAACCAGTGAGATTACACCTGTCAGGTCTTTAGCAAATGAAGTAACAACACTGGCTAAAGCAGTCGAGAGGCATCAAAAAGAACTGATTTCTCTAGTTGATAAGCTCAAAGAAGATAACAAAGCAACAGATACATTGCTGAAAAAAGACTATTTGTCAGAGCGCGATAAAAAAGACTTAACGCAAAACAAAGCAGTCAACCAAACATTTTTCGAAGATGCAGATGAAAAGACAGCTGTTGAAGAACGACAGAGTGATTCGGCGAAGCTGATTGAAAACATCAGGCAAAAGCAAGAAGCGACTGCTAAAGAATTCAAAGACTATGAATTTAAAGCCAAATCACTGATTAAAGAAACAACATCATTGCTTGATGATGGTGATCTTACGAAGGATGAAACAAAAGAGCTTACAACTGCGAAAACAACTCTGGAAGATTCATTGGCGTTGAAAGATTACTCACCAGGTACCTTAAAAGATGACTTTGCTGCATTGGATAGTCAATATGACAGTGCAAAGACAAGCAGTGACAAACGGATCGCTGATAAGAAGAAAGAAGCCGAAGCGGCTGCAAAAGCTGAGCGTGAGAAACAGGCCAAAGAACAAGCAGAAGCCGCAGAGCAAGCGAAAGCTAATGAGGAAGCAAATCAGGCGAATGCCAACCAAGCCACCCCATCTCCTTCATTGGTTGGCGAATGGTACCAAGCACCTGCAGGGTATAAGTTCTTGAAGGTCGAAAGTGGCAAGACCTATGGACAAGTAAAGATTCCAGAGAACTTCACGTTGATTACAGATTCAGAAGCACAGAGTTATAGTCCGGGTCATGGTAACGGATATGCGAAGCAATAATGAATAGCCACGTCAGACAGACCAAATTTGAGTATTTGGTCTGTTTTTCTATATGCAAAAAATAAACGAATAATAACGATGTAACAGATGCCTTTGTTTTCGTTCATCAAAATACTACCTTATTAATAATTGGAATAATTTTATCGTAAAGTAATAGTTTTAGAATATTCGGACTGTTTTCTCGTCCAAAAAGAAGTTGGCAAATCGAAGAAAAAAACTGATTGATAACGGTATCAATCAGTAAGAGCTTAAAACGATCGAAGATTAGTATTACTTAGCATCGTTTTCTTTAAAGTAGTCATCAATGTAATCCTTAATTTTTTCAAAGTCCTTAGTCAGAAAAAATTTTGAAGGAACTTTTATGATAGGGAGGTTATTTTCATTATCAAAAGGAGCAAATGGCTCAGGAAGGACCAAGTAATCAACAGTATCTTTATCTCTCAGATAATTGATTGAAACGTCGTAAAACGGTGAAAAATAGTCTTTGAGGCTTGTGTCTCTTTGATAAAGAACACCTGGAGTTAATGGTGTGTAAGATAATCCATTGCTCAAAACTAAGACAAAACAAATTCTTTTCATAAAAAATCACCTTTCCTTTCGATTAAATACTAGCGTCATCTCAACAGTCAAGGATTCGTTATTCATTTGGTAAATCCATTTTAATAGACAAATGGATAAAATAGTAGTCAGCGATAGAAAAAGGATTCAGTCGTTGGCTAAAAGGGAACCAGCAATCACAAGTTGTTCCTTTAATTTAAAAAACAAGCGATAAAAAAACACCAAGAACAATTATGGTTAAGATTTCCAATGCTCTTTCTAGAAACAAATTGTTGCTTTTTAAAAATATTGTTTTCTTTTTATAAGGGAACCAAAATGACTGGCTTGCGTAGTCTGGCGGGTATACGGAATCTAAAAAGCCACTGATAAAAAGTAATGGAATAGCTTTGAAAATATTGTCATGGAAGGCTAAATAAATATAGTATGTTAACAAAGAAATTTGAGCGATCCGCAGATGTCTTAGGTTGGTAACTGTATAGTTCATCAAATCATCCTTTCGTAAATGATTATCGCATATTGAATGATTTGGTCAAATTAAAATTATAAAATATTTATTTATTTTCAGATTGCAAAATAAATTCTTTTGATTTACTAAACAATTTATAAATATCCTAAACAGAGGATATTTGATGAATTATCAAAGGGGATTTTCAGTTATTTATTTTAGAACGTCTTAGAGAGGATTCGTTTGAAAAGAGTTTCAGGATAATAAGTTAGTCTATTAAATCATTAGCAAAGTATGCACGTTGGGCGAAATTAGTAGATTAATCAATAGCGATTTTTTTAGATAATGGTTATTTTGCTAAAACAAAAAATTACCAATTTTGTCTTTAATGCTTTAAGAGCAAAATATGCAATGATATACTAAAATAAATAACCTTAATGGAATAGACACTAAACGGAGACTCTAAAATATGACCAACCAACTAATCATAGAAGATCATCATTTCAAGAAAGGTGAGCTATCTAGCATAACGACGGCATATATCGATCAGTACCCAGTCGTTTACATACTCTACAACCGAAATGAAAAGAAAAGACCTGTTGCGTACATTGGTCAAACGGTTCAAGTGAACAAACGATTGAAGCAGCACTTGAATAACTCTAAGCGCAGAGAAATTAAAGAAGTCTTGCTGATTGGTCATGAAAAATTCAATCAATCAGCGACCTACAATATCGAGACCAATTTGATCAATCACTTCATTGGGGATGAGCAGTTTCAGTTACAAAACGTCAGTCAAACAAGACAGGTGCAGATGCATCAGTATTATGAAAAAGAGTATTATGATGAAGTGGTCTTCCAAGAGTTATGGAAAGAATTGCAAAGGCGGCAATTGGCGAAGCACTCAATCGATACGATTCGCAACAAAGATGTATATAAATTATCCCCTTTTAAAGAATTGACGCCAGAACAGTTAGATATAAAACTTGAAATTATTAAGTACTGTAAACAAGCGATTCAGCAGGATGAAACACAAAAAGTCTTAATGATTGAAGGAGAAGCTGGAACGGGAAAGAGCGTCCTATTGGGATCTCTCTATAACACCCTTCAAGACTATACAAAGTCAGAGTCTGTATTAAGAGGCACCGATAACTATTTGCTGGTCAACCATTCAGAGATGTTAAAAACCTATCATACAATGGCAGAAAGTTTGCCAAATTTAAAAAAGAATCATATGTTAAAGCCAACTTCTTTTATTAATAAAACAGATAATCAGAAGTTGCATCCAGACATCGTTATTGTGGATGAAGCCCATTTGCTTTTAACGAAGAAAGACAGTTATAACAGTTTTCACTATGAAAACCAACTAGAAGAGATTATCAAGCGAGCAAAAATCACGATTTGCATTTTTGATCCGAAGCAAGTATTGAAAATCAAAAGTTACTGGGATCAGGACAAACTGGATCAGTTTCAGAAAAGGTACAATGCTTCTCGCTTTAAGCTAAAAGATCAATTAAGAATGAAAAGTAGTCCACAAATAATTCAATGGATCGATGATATCGTAGAAAAACGTGTAACACCGATTCCAGAATCAACAGCATCTTTTGAGCTTCAGATTATGGAAACCCATGATGCGTTGAAGAATAAAATCTTTTCTCTCGATAAAAAGGAAGGTCTGTCACGGATCATCTCAACATTCGATTATGTTCATAAGAAAGACGGAGCTTCATATCTTGTAGATCCTGGCGGGATCAACCTGCCATGGAATACGACCGATACGAAGCGAACATGGGCGGAGCGACCAGATACAATCAGTGAAGTCGGTTCAATCTACACCGTCCAAGGCTTTGATTTAAACAATGTAGGAGTCGTCATTGGTCCTTCCGTTGATTACGATCCAGAGACCGACCAGCTTGTCATCGATATCGATAAATATGAGGACAAAGGGGCGTTTACGGGACGTGACGATATGAACCAAGAATTGACGAAGAAAGCCAAAGAAACGATCATCCTTAATTCATTGAATGTATTAATGAAGCGAGCAATCAAAGGGCTTTACATCTATGCAATCAATCCCAATCTCCGCCAAAAACTCATAACCCTACAAAACGAAAGGAGCCAGTCCAACCATGCAAAATCACCCCTCTTCAATGGAACGGATCAATAAATTCCGAGATGATCGCAATTGGCGACAATTCCATAATGAAAAAGATTTAGCTATTTCTATCTCCATCGAAGCCGCCGAATTGTTGGAGATTTTTCAGTGGAAAACACCTGAAGAAGCCACTCAAGATTTCGAACATCTAAAAGAAGAAATTGCCGATGTTCTGATTTATTCCTATATGCTGGCAGACAATTTGGGTCTTGATATTGATGAGATCATCAAAGAAAAGCTGGAAAAAAACAACATGAAGTATCCGGTGAAAGAAAGTAAAGATTCGAAAAAGAAGTATAATGAATTGTGACAAAAAGAAGCAAGGACGCTGCAAGTTCTTGCTTCTTTTTTTGATGGAATAGGAGCAGCAACGGCTTTCTGAATTCATCTCGATTGGTTACGAACGCCAAAAATCTGTCATAATTGAGAAAGTTGAAGATAACTTCAAATTGGTTACAATTTTTCGGAAATTTGAAGTTAACTTCAAATAAGCGCAATTTTTGATAAAAAATGAAGTTAGACCTAGTATCTGCTAGAGCAAAAACAAGATTATCCTATCCGAAAATGAAAGCAAGATCATCGGTAAAAAATCGGCAACAATGAAGGGCGTTTTCTATCAAAAATACTTCTCCCCCAAAAACCTAAAAAACCTATTGCTCCCCGAGCCCACTTACTGTATAGTAAACAAGAATATTTCATGAAAATAACCAAAAATAACTAATTAAAAAGACTTTGTTATTGAAAATTGCGATTAAACGATGCTGTAAACGGAATGTAAGAAGGAGAAAACAATGACGTATTTAACAAACAATTTTGTGAATTGCATGATCACTTTAGGGTTTATCTTCATCCATCTATCATCAAATGTTATCTCATCCAGAAAACTAAACGTGCAATACATGAGCTCCTTTGCCGCTGGTGTAGGGATCTCCTATGCGATCGTTCATCTATTGCCCCATTTGGCGTATTTTCAAACGGTGTTGATCGATGAATTTGGCTGGGATTCGGGGATTTTTTATAGTCATGGGGTCTATGGCATCGTTTTGTTTGGCTTAGTCTTCAGTTACGTGATCTACAAAATCGATGAGCGGACGTTTATGGTGTTAGAAAAGAAAGACATCACCAGTGCCAAAAACGCCTTTTTTTGGTCGGATATCGCTTTTCATGTGATTTATAATATTATGATCGGCTATATCGTGATTGCCAATACGCTATCAGAGCGTTTCTACATTTTGACCTACTTTATCGCTTTTGGTTTGCACTTTCTCATGAACGATTGGTTGCTCTATCACCATCATGGTGCCCTTTATAACAAATATGGCCGCTTTGTGCTTTCCTTCAGTATTTTCGCGGGAGCGGCGTTCTCCCTCTTTGTATCATTGCCCTACTATTTGGTGGTCATCATTGAAGCCTTGATCACCGGCGCTTTGCTGGTGAATATCATCAAATTTGAGTTACCTAATGAAGGAGAAGGCAGTATTCGTGGGCTATTGGTAGGCACGATCTGCTCTGGAATTTTGTTTGTATTTGTCTAGCGCGAAAAGGAGGACTGAATCATGGATGATTCGGTCCTCCTTTTTTGATAAATACGCAAAGTAATTACTATTTTCTATATAAATACAACGAATTGTGAAATTTTTTATATTTTATGATCATTATTTGCAATTTTATTGTCATGTTCGCTTGCTTTTCTGAAAAACATTCTATAGAATGTAAGCGAATAGAAACCAAAAAATAGGCACCCCGTAATTCTGTTGGCGCAGACTTACGAGGCCCTGATCAGTCACTCACTATAGACAGTTGACCAATCAAGTTGCCATAGTTGATCGCCAAAGGCATCAACGTGTTTATTGTACCCGATTTCCTTGTCGATTTCTAGTAGATTTAGGCAGGTTTTTGGGCAAAAACCGTGGGATGCTGGACGCTTATTTTGCTATGCCAAAGGCATTGGACAATTTTGTCCAATGCCTTTTTTTGTCGTTTGAAACGGTTCATGCGCAGGATCGTTTGCGGCAAATAAAAGATGTGAAAATTAGTTGAGAACAGTTGCATGGAAAATAGGCAGTCATAGTTGAGAAATCCAATGCCTTGCGTTCTTACTGTGTTCATAGCAATAGCGTTTTGGCGATCAGCACTTCAATCCTAGGTTCTTGAAGGTGGCAAGCCTTGGTTTCTATTCACACTTCGAAAAGATACCTGAACGCACTCTTTCAGCGATCTTTTAAGGTTAAGGAGGAAGCTTATGAAGGATTCGTTAAAGAAATTTATGGAAGAAAAAATGCTGCCATGGGGAATGAAAATTGGCGGTGAAAAGCATCTAGTTGCTATCCGTGATGGACTTGTCACCACGATGCCTTTGATCATTATCGGTTCCATTTTTGTTATTTTATCCAACGTTCCATGGGAAGGCTTTAACCTATTTGTTACTAGTATTTTTGGCGGGGAATGGCGCAGCAAATTAGACTTTGTCGTACAAGTGACCTTTGGTGTGATGGCGCTGTTCAATTCCTTTGCTATTGCGTATAGTTTAGCAACCACTTACCGCGTCAGCGGTTTATCTGCCGGTGTATTGGCAGCATCGGTTTTTCTTTTAGTCACTCCGATTGAAGATGGCGGCATTCAAATGTCTTATCTTGGTAGCCGCGGGCTGATCGTAGCAATCATCACCAGCCTGATCACGGCGGAGATCTTCCGATTATTCGTACAAAAGAATATCGTGATTCGCATGCCAGAAAACGTTCCCCCGGCGGTCAGTCGCTCCTTTATTGCATTGATCCCCTCATTCTTTTGCCTCTCGCTTTTCTGGGTGATTCGTTTATTAGTGGAATCATTCGGCAACACGAATGTTCATGATCTGCTGTACAGTCTTGTGGGACAACCTTTATCGATCATTGGCGGAGGCTTTATAGGCGGTCTGTTTGCCATTATGTTTACGTCATTGTTTTGGTCAGTGGGTATCCACGGTTGGGACTTGGTCTTGAGCGTCCTGCAGCCGACATGGATTCAAATGATCGATGAAAATCGAATCGCTTTTCAAAACGGCGAAACGATTCCGCATATCATCAATTATACCTTTATGAATACCTTTGTCTGGATTGGCGGGAGTGGCGTGATTTTGGGCTTGGCGATCTTGCTCTTAGTCAGAAGTAAAAGCAAGTATTTAAAAGAGTTGGGGAAACTCGGATTTCCATCAACGGTTTTCAATGTCAATGAACCCATCATGTTTGGGTTGCCCGTTGTCATGAATCCATTGATTTTGTTCCCATATATTCTGACGCCGGTCGTTTGCTATATTATTTCTTATACGACAGTTGCCATGGGGATCGTCCGACCTGCCGTCGTTTTGGTGCCCTGGTCGATGCCGCCAATCATCGGCGGTTATTTAGCCACAGGCGGACATATTTCGGGGGCAATCTTACAACTGGTGAATCTGACGGTTTCTATCGCCATCTATTATCCATTCTTCAAAATGCTGGATAATCGAACATTAGCCAGTGAACTCGGTTCAGAAAGTGGGGCGTAAAATGAAGACAAAACGATTATTGAATTGCACGGCAGCTGATTTTAAATCATTTGATAAAGACCAGCTATTGGAAAGTATCCGAGGAAGTGCGGGGCGGACGATCGTAGCAGAAAATGACGTCCAGATCGATCCGATGTCTAGAGGAATCACCAATGCTGAATTCGTCGCTGCATTTGGGGCGGATTTGATTTTGCTGAACCTATTTGATTGCGAAAACGGGGCTATCAAAGGATTACCGACAACGGATGACCCCATTCGCTTTTTGCAGTGCTTAACGGGGCGGCCTGTTGGGGTCAATCTTGAGCCTGTCGACGATTGTGCGGAGCAGATGGAACAGTTGACAACTATCGCTACGGGGCGTTTGGCAACAAAGAAAAACATGGCTCGTGCAGAAGCACTTGGATTTGATTTTATCTGTCTGACAGGAAATCCTTCCACTGGCGTTTCAAATAAAGAGATCACAGCGGCAATCAAACAAGCAAGAGCCGTTTTCTCTGGGATCATTATTGCTGGAAAAATGCACGGAGCTGGTGTCAATGAACCCGTGTTAGATGAAGAAATTGCCTCTGCGTTCATTCAAGCTGGGGCCGATGTTATTCTTGTACCCATTGCGGGCACGATTCCTGGTCTGAGTGAACAACACATGAGTGATCTAGTGGCCTTTATCCACCAAAAAGGGAAGTTGGTCATGGGCACCATTGGCACTACACAGGAAGGTGCAGATACAGGCACGATCCGTGCCTTGGCATTGACTAGCAAACGTGCCGGCTGCGACCTTCACCATATCGGAGATGCTGGTTTTTCTGGAACCGCTGATCCCGAGAACATCTTGCAACTATCCATCGCCATCAGAGGTAAGCGCCATACCTATCACCGAATGGCCGTCTCAGTGAACCGATAGGTGGAACAAATCGGCATATGCCTATGAAAGGCAAGAATTGTTAGAAGAATTTTTCGTTGAATATTGAATAATGAAGCAAGACCGAAACAGAGAGTGAACTCTTTGTTTCGGTTTTTTATAGTAAGTAGCATTGAAGTGTGGTTAAAGTGTTTTTATAATAAATCTATCGGAGGTGCATATGTTTAAGATAGGTGAATTTTCAAAGCTCTCTCAAGTGAGTATCAGAATGTTACGTTACTATGATGAGATGGGCCTATTAAAGCCCGATAGGATTGATACGTTTACTGGTTATCGACTGTATTCGGCTGCTCAATTGCCTGAACTCAATAAAATACTCTATTTGCGTGATAGCGGCTTTAGTGTAGCAGAAATTGCGGTGTTACTGAAAAACCAAGAGCAGGACTTCCTTGCAGAACAATTAGAAAGAAAACGAGATGAGATTAAGTCGACTATTGAGGCGGAAAAACAAAAACTAATCAAACTAGAAGTGGCTAAATTAGAATTGACGAAGAAACGAACAGAGCGCCATTATCAGGTTACAATGAAAGCAGTCCCGAGTTATCATGTGCTCTCCCTTCGCAAAGTCATACCAAATTATTTTTCTGAAGAGGAACTGTGGAGAGAACTAGCCACTTTTATGGAAAATCAGAAAATAAAGAATTTCGGACAATCATTTTCGATTTATCACGACCAAGAGTTTAAAGAAAAAAATGTCGATGTTGAATTGTGTGTGCAAGTGAAAGCAGGCCTGCAAGTAGATTCCAAAGTATTTTCCATCTACGAAACGGAGGCAGTGCCAATGATGGCGTGCACGATGGTGTACGGTGCATTCTCCAACATAGCCAACGTCTATTTGTCCTTGGCTGAGTGGCTACAAGAACATCCTTATTACCAAATGGACGGACCAGACAGGCAAATCGTGCATCGCGGTCCTTGGAATGAGCAGGAAGAACGTAATTATTTGACTGAAATACAAATACCGCTCATAAAACGTTGAGTAGCAGATTTTTTCTGTTTTTTCTTGACTCTCACACTGTGTCAGGCACTATTCTGAGAGCACCAAGAGGAAATGGAGGAAAGAAAATGACAGAATATAAACTACAACCGATTGGGATCATTCAAAACAATGAGGAAGGATGCTTGCTCAAGCTTAAGAAAGAATATATTCCAGCTTTAGCAGGGATTGAAGGATTTAGTCACCTTCAATTAGTATGGTGGTTCAGTGATTTTGCGGATGCAAAGTATCGAATGATTTTGGATGCTGAGCAACCCTATAAACATGCGCCTGAAAAAATGGGGATATTTGCTACGAGATCACCCATTCGACCAAATCCAATTGCATTAAGTGTTGTTCAAGTATTATCAGTCGATGTTGAGAAAGGAATTCTTTCTATTCCTTATATTGATGCAAACGACCAAACGCCACTAATAGATATCAAACCGTACACACCAAGTTTAGATCGAGTAGAAGTGCCCAGAGTTCCTTCCTGGTGCCATCATTGGCCGAACAGTTTAGAAGAATCTGCTGATTTTAATTGGGAAAATGAATTTAATTTTTAGAGGATGAAAAAATAGAGGAATCAATTGGAAGATTGTTGGCGCAACAATGAAAATTTAAGCAATGTCGATGTTCGATTCAAGTAAAGAAAAAACGCGGTTTGTTTTTAAGGGACATCCTCCGCTATAATTGGGGGAAACATTAGGAAGAACGAAAGGAGTATACCACATGCTAACAGGCAACAAAGTCACTTTAACCCCTGCGGAAATCAAAGATAAAGAAGCGGTCTATCAATGGTGTTTTCACTCTGAAACCACAAAATATCATTCCGGACCACCTTCTTATCCTAATGCACCGATCGCCACCGAAGCAGAGTTTTTTGAGGACTATCAAGAGTATTACTTTACTGGCGCCCAACCGCAAAATGGCAGAGGCTTTTTGATTCTACATGCAGGTGAACCGATTGGCTTTATTAGCTACTCCTCGTTTCATCTAAAAGACGGCATAGCAGAACTGGATATCTGGTTGAACCGGGAAGCTCATTGCGGCAAAGGATTTGGCACCGATGCGATCGTCACCCTCGGTGATCATTTACATGAAACATTCGGCATTCAAAAATTGATGATGCGACCATCGAGAAAAAATATTGCTGCAGTCAAATCTTACGAAAAGGCTGGTTTTACGCAATCTTCCCAAGACCTTGCTGACTATTTGTTGGAAGAGTATCTTACTTTATATGCCGAAGGGGATTATGGGGCAGAAGAAACGGTGACATTGATCAAAACGTTTCCGTCAACTGCATTGAGCTGATCTATAACAGTCGGCTTCAAACGGTTAAAGGTTATTTCATGAAAACAGTCCATTTCACTTTGCAAGCAAGGAGAAATGGACTGTTTTTTACCTTTTAGCAATTTAAGGTCATTCAAAATACTCCTTCTTCGCTCTGTCTTCTAACTTCGTTCGCACGCTAAATTCCTTCCTATACAATAGTTATCGAAAAATTGCATAAGCCCCTATCCTTGCTATTCCAGCATTGAGAACAAAACATAAAATAAACATAGTTTTTTTGCAAAATTCCGAGAAACAGCGAGAATGTTTGTGCTATAATGGTCGCTCACTGTAAAAATTCAATAGAATCTGGGAGGGTATAGCATGCAGGAATACATTACGATCCACAACGCCAGGCAGAACAATTTGAAGGGCTTTGACTTGAAGATTCCCAAAAGAAAAATCACGATTTTCACGGGTGTCTCTGGTTCAGGCAAGTCATCGATCGTCTTTGACACGATCGCACAAGAAGCTGGCCGACAGCTGAATGAGAACTTTTCGAAATTTGTCCGCAACTTTTTGCCAAAATATAGCCAGCCCGATGCGGATGCCATCGACAATCTTTCGATGGCGGTAGTAGTTGATCAAAGCCGTTTAGGCGGCAATTCCCGCTCCACATTAGGGACGATCACGGATATCAACCCCTTGATCCGCTTGCTTTTTTCTCGTCTTGGTCAACCGTATTTAGGTCCTGCATGGAATTTTTCCTTCAATGACCCTCATGGGATGTGTCCCACTTGCGAAGGGATTGGGCGGATCGTCGGGTTAGATTTAGAAAAGGCACTGGATCTTGAAAAGTCCTTGAACGAAGGGGCGATCCTGCTTCCTGGCTACAAAGTTGGCTCTTGGCTACTGAAGTCCTTCACCAATACGGGCTTTTTTGACAATGACAAGCCGTTGGAAGAATATAGCGAAGAGGAAATGAACCGCTTTTTGTATGCCCAAGGAGAAAAAATCGATTCCTTGTATATGGAAGGCATGAGTTCCACCTATGAAGGCTTAGTCGCTCGTTTTAATCGCTCCAATATCAAAGGTGGCAATGAAAGCTCCGCTGCTACGCAGAAGAAAATCGCTTCTTTCATGAATGAGCAGAAGTGTCCTGACTGTCAGGGAAAGCGATTCAATCCACAAGTACTCGCGTGTAAAATCGCGGGCTATTCGATTGCGGACGTTTTGGCGATGCAAGTGGATGAACTATTGACGGTTCTTCAAGAAATCTCGGAGGAGAGTGTCCAACCGCTGCTTCAAAACATCCAAGCGAGAATCACTGATCTAATCAATATCGGGTTGGATTATGTTTCCTTAGACCGTGAAACGACGACCCTTTCTGGTGGGGAAAGCCAGCGGGTAAAAATGGTCAAACACTTGTCTTCTAGCTTGAACGATGTGATCTACATTTTTGATGAGCCGAGTATTGGGCTGCATCCAAGGGACGTCCATCGATTGAATGAATTGTTAGTCAAACTACGGGACAAAGGAAACACCGTCATCGTAGTGGAGCATGATCCAGATGTCATTAAAGCAGCCGACCATATTATCGATGTTGGTCCTAAAGCTGGAAAAAATGGCGGCTATATTACCTACGAAGGAACCTTTGAAGGATTGCTGCGCTCAGATACACTGACTGGCAAAGCATTTGGACAGATGATGGACTTTAAAGAAGCACCTCGCCAGAGTCATCAGTTTATCGAAACGAAAAAATCAACGCTGCATAACTTGAAAAATACAGCACTGCGGGTGCCATTAGGGGTATTTACGGTGGTGACCGGTGTCGCTGGTTCTGGAAAGAGCAGTTTGGTAAATGGTGTTTTTGCCAAAGAATACCCTGAAGCCATTACGATCGATCAATCAGCGGTGGCGGGGAATATTCGCTCTAATCCTGCAACCTATTCAGGAATCATGAATGACGTTCGCAAGTTGTTTTCGCAAGAAAACAAGGTTTCAGCAGGTCTTTTTTCCTACAATTCCGAAGGTGCCTGTGAAACGTGTAAGGGCCATGGTACTATCAAGATGGAGCTGTCCTTTATGGATTCCGTCGAGGTTTTGTGTCAGGCCTGCGGCGGCAAACGGTTTAAAGAAGAAGTCTACCAGTATCGCTTGAAAGGCAAGTCGATCGATGAAGTCCTGGCCATGAGTATCACGGAAGCGGTGGAATTTTTTGAGGAAAAAGCCATCCAAAGAAAATTAAAACAGATTTTGGCTGTGGGTCTAGGATACATGACCCTCGGACAGCCATTAAATACCTTGTCTGGCGGTGAATGCCAACGACTGAAGTTAGCAAAAGAATTAAGCAAAAAAGGCAATATCTACATTATGGATGAACCAACGACCGGATTGCACATGACAGACATCAAGAGCATCTTGGCGATCATTGAACGACTAGTAGAAAAAGGCAACACGGTGATCGTGATCGAACACAACCTTGAGGTCATGAAAGCAGCGGATTGGCTGATCGATGTCGGCATTGATGGTGGGATACGTGGTGGTGAAATCTTGTACGAAGGAACCCCAGAACAACTGATTAATTGTCAATCATCGATTACTGCGCAGTATCTGTTTGAAAAATAAAACCTATCGACCACACTTGACTCTTAGAGAGAAAGGTGTGGTTTTTTTGATGGAATTAAAAATTATTTGGTCTCTGAGCGAGTAACTGTGGTTAAAGCCCACCGACCATTTTATTGCAGAGGATGGTACATAGCCATAACATAGAGTGCTGCTTTCATACCAGAAGAAGCAAAAGCTATAGTTGAAATTAAATTTGCAATTTAAATCAATTTAAGTGCGTTTTTTGTATAAAAAAGATAAAAAAAGAGCATATTTATTTCGTTTTTTGTCTTGTTTGTGTAATAGTAAAGAAAAGAAAACACCAAACAAGGAGAAAAAGTATGCGAGATTTACAGATGGCTTTTATTAGTAATCGAACGACGAGTCGCTTATTTCGAATTTTGAGTACGATAGAGCGTGATCGTATTTTCACTATTGGCGATTTAGCAGAGCAAAACCAAGTGACTCAGCGAACGATTGCCAGTGACATTAAATATATCAAAGAATATTTTGCTGAGAGTATTTCCTTGCTTTCGGGAAATAGCGGCTTTATTTTCGAGGAAAAACAAGCCGAAATTTACAAGAAACGAAAACAGAATCTACTAAAAAACGAATGCTTATTTGAGATCATTGGCAATATTTTCCATGGAAAGCTGGCCAAAGTTGATGAATTGGCCCATCATTATCATTTCTCGGAAAGTACGTTCCGCCGTTTGCTTAACCAACGTAACCCCATATTAAAAAGTTATGGTTTGCAATGGACGTCCAATCCTTTAACAATTGAAGGACGCGAAGCAAATCTGCGGAAGTTTTTCAAAGATTTTTATTATGAAGGTGCTGAAACGATCTTTACGATGATTCCAGATCCTGAGTTACACGAGTTGATCCTTGAGAAATTGCAAGGACAAACAGGCGATTATGATTTAGGTTCGGGGGTAACGCCTGCGGCTTTTAACTATACGTTTTACATCGCCATCAAGCGTGCCAGTCTCGGTTGTTCGATCGATCTTCCAGAAGAGTTAGCGGAACTTGCTTATAAGAGTAGTGGTTTTTCTGCGCTTTGTACCTTAAAAGAAGACATTGAAAGAATTTACGAATTGCAATTGTCAAAAGAAGAATTTGCTTGGATCTATCTAGTAACGCTTTGTAAGCGAACGTTCAATCAAGAGGAACAAGAACAGAAATTTTATCAGCATTTCAATCGAGGATCAGAAATCGCGGACATGACAGCACTCTTTTTGAGGGGACGAGACGTACCGCAAGAAAAGCAAGCAACTATCCAAACCTTCTTACGGTCCTTTTTCCTATCAAGAAAGCTCAACCACCAAATCACCCCTGTCTTGAACAAAGAAATGAGTGATATCAAAGAAGCAATCATGCGCTCGAATTGTGAGCTTTACCAGAAAAATTTGGATTTTCTTGAAAAACATCGTGACAAGCTCGCTCTAAACATAAGTTATCTTGAGGATGTATGTGTGAGTCTCACGCTATATAGTGAATTGATTTTCGATTTTTACGCTTCCAAAAAAACAGTCTATTTTCTTTTAGAAGGGGATCATTTTGTTTGTCAGCATATCCAGATACGCGCGCTCCGTCAATTTGGAAATCGGCATTCTTTGACCTTTATTCCACTACAATACTTGACCAAAGAAGCCTTAAATGAGACCCATATCGATATGGTTGTCACAAATTATCCACGCTACCTCTCTGACTATCATATCGAAACAGAGTACTTCTTACTAAAACCACTTCCGGATGAGCAAGATTGGGACTATTTGGAAAGAAAATTAAGCTCAGCCCAATCACCTCTGTTTTAGTACAAAGCTAATGATAGGAAGCCTTAGAAAGGACAACCATTGTTATTTTCATCTATTTCAGGCGTTGATGAAAATAATGATTTTCTTTTGTTTTGAGACCACGGTATTCTAGGTGTTAGTAAGGCACACGTGTGAAACACTTACAGCTATTCTGTCTCATAAATCTTCGTTTTTAAGAGAATAGATTTCTTATGTAGTTGTTATTTGATAAAACCCTAACTTAACAACTTTTTAAAGACATTTGATAATTTCAAATGTCTTTTTTTTTCGATTCTCAAAAACGAAGATTTATGGGACGATTCTATGGGAAAAGGGGGCGAGTAGCCTAGTTATAAAGATTTTATATTACTGAATGATACTTGAAGAAAGGAGGACATGATGAAATTAATTACGTTGTTTTCTGCTGTACTACTAATAAGTACTTCTGGAATCAATACGATAATGACATTCCAACAAGTAGTTGAGGCAGATACTGTTTCGCTTACAGAAGCGAGCGCGTCATCTGACCTTGAGTCAACGAGTAGCTCGGATGAGTTAGCTGATTTTCCGACAATAACGGAACAAAGCAGTGAAGAACCCTCAGCGCCCTCTGAATTTCCCGAAGATTCGTCCCCAGCTAGTCAAGAAGACCAAGAGCTAGTAGATGAACCATTGCCAGAAGAAAGCACGAACGAGGCAGATCTGGTAGATGATGAGGAAGAACCACAAGTCGAAGCCTTGGACACAGAAGCCGAAATCCTGGCACTTTCAGTTGAAGGTGAGGAGCAACTGCGGGCGATTTTATTAGGAGAATCCTATACGGATAGTCAAGATACTTTGTATGACTATGGACAAATCGCCAATGACCAAGCCATCCTTCTCACTCTTTCTGGCACTTTCACTTTGACTGCACCAATCAGCGAGATTCAGCGGACAAATGTTACGTTTACTGGGCAACAAGCAGTCATTTCTCAAGCAACAGCGGATGATTTGATGCAATTTGTCAATCCAGTGCAACTAACTTGGCAAGGCCTTCAGCTGCAAGGGATTTCTTCGGCCCAAGGTTTGGCTCAAACAACTGGGCAATCCACGATCGTTTTTGAAAATACCCAACTAGAGCTAACAACGTCTACTGGACGATTGGTGAATAACAATCAAGCGCACCTACATTTCAAAGGCAGTAATCGGTTAACGACCGCAGCAGCATCGATTCCGACACTATTTACTGCAAATCGCTTGACCGTCGAAGGGGAATTTATGATCGACCATCGGTCCACAAATACCACTCCGATTTTTGAACTAAATCAAGGAGTGATTGCGGAACAAGCAGTATTTTCCGTCACACGGGCGGCAAATGCTAATACTGGGACCGTCTTTCATTTGACTGGAGCAGCAGCCACACTTGTATTTGGGCAAGAAAGCGTGACGACGATTCGCCAATCTGGCGCCATGGTTTCCCTGCCAAATGCCAATCAAGATAGTCGGTTGACTTTAGCAACAGGAGCAACACTAGATGTTGGCACCGGACAAGGGCTTTCCGGAAACTCCACCAGTACGTTAGGGGAGGTACGGTTACAAGTGGGTAGTCAGTTAAAACTATCTGAGTACGGAACAGTCAGCACGACACCCGCCATCAATGTCGGACGCAGCTTCATCGTTGAAAATAGTACCGCAGACCAGCCTACCATCATTGAGGGAACGCGTACGGGCACAACCACTGGAGCATTTATTCAGCTTCGAAGTGCAAATTCCGTCATCGATTTGGGGGAGCACACACAAACCAAAATCTCTCAGCAGGGACCGCTGTTTACTGGTGTGGCTAGTTCCACGATCGCGATCCAAGACCACGTGAAAATGAACAATCAGCATAGTAACGGGTTTAATGGCAACGTAGCAGTCGACAGTATTTCGATCGGTGATCAGGTGGAAATATCCATCAGTGAACCTGCTAATGCTACGGTTGGTCAAGCGTATCGAACCTTTTTCGCAACATCCTCGGTTCAAATCGGAAGTCATACAACAATTGACGTACCGAGAACGCGAACGACCTCTTCAGCAAGTACATCGAATGTCGTCATCGGCTTAGCATCAAGCAACGGGAAAATCGCCATTGGTGATTATTCAGAAATAGCTGTGAACCAGCGTGGGGCTTTCGTCAACGCAAGTTTGGCTCATGTAACATTAGGAAAATATACGAAACTTACTGGTGTGTTAGGTCATGGCTTCACGGCTGGAACGATGGTGGATCAATTTGAACTGCTTGAAGGAGCTGAAATCAATATTGCTGAGCATTCAACGAGCGCAGCAGCCAATGCTTTTTCCGTGCAAAGGCGTTTCTTCCTAGGAGAAAAAGCAGCGATCAATTATTCTCGTACGTCTTCAGCAGCCAATCCTTTCATTGCATTGGGTTCAACGTCGACGGCTTCCCAATTTTTGTCAGAAGCAAATGCAACCATCACACTCAATCAAGTAGGGCCATTTGTTACTGGTCGCAGCACAACAGATATCTATATTGGTGAAGAAAATACGATCAGTCTACAAACCGCGCAAGGCTTTACCGGCGGTACCTCATCTGCTGCTTCTTCAACCATTCGCCGGTTGCATGTGGGCGATCACTCTGAAATCACCGTTTCTGGACGAAGTAATGCAAATGTTGATTTTTTCCGGTTTAGAGAAGAAATCAAACTAGGCCGTGAAGCGAAAGTAACGGTCAATCATACTACGCGACAAGCTGCAAGAGCCGTTTTTCGTTTAACCTTGGCGAATTCGAAATTTACGATGGAAGAAGGAAGTAAAGCCGAAGTTGATACTGGGGGACGATTTCTACAGGGAGTCGGAACGACGGATCTGTTATTCGGCGAAAATTCCTATACGAGAATCAACGCAGCGAGGGGAATGACAGGAAACACCACTGTTCGTTCAGTTACGCTTGCGCAACATGCTGAAGTGCATTTGACAGAGCCAACAACAACGGCGATTCAAAATTCGGCAACAAGTCAAAACTACTCTAGAATCCAAGTGTCGCAAAGAGTGGAATTGCAAGACAATGCCACCATGACATCAAGAAGAGATCGAACGACTTCAGATTCCCGCTTTATATGGTTGACTGCTAGTAATTCATTTGTTCGGATTGGCAAAGGAGCTACCCTTGACGTGGATCAATCTGGAGGAATCTTTAGAGTCACGACTTCCTCTAATTTCATTCTCAATGATGACGCGACCTTTAAAGGGGTTGCGAGAGGGTTAAATACGCAAGGAGGCGGAAACTGGTCATCCAGTCACTCGAATTCGTTCGCAAATATTACTGTTGGAAAACGAGCGGAATTTTCCCTTACTGATAATCGAACAGGCATGGGGACATCAGCAGAATTTATCAATCGCCCGTTAGTCAATGTGCGCAATTCGTTTTCGGCAGAAGAAGATTCTACGGTTGTGTTAGAAACCATAAGAAATAAATCTGAAGTTCTTTATTTCAGACTAGCCAATGCACGATTGAATATAAACAATGTGAATTTGTTTGAAATTAGTCACCCTACGACAAGAACTGGTCAAGCCAATGCGCAATTGCAGCGTTTGATCCGCTCCGCACAAAATACGGTTGCGAACGGTTTACGAATCAATGTGGCGAGTCAAAAACTAGCAGTTTGGGAAAATGCTTCTTTAGAGGCACCTACAGAAGAATTTATCAACATTTCTGGGATCATGCGAATCAATCGAAATGGCGGGAATACCTTCCCTTATGGAGGCACAGGCAATGGCGAAGCACGTTCCAGATTACTGAGTGGTGAGCAACTAGATGGTTCTTTGGAGAGTCTGGAAAAACAAACGGATATTTACCAAGTGATTTCTAAGAATAACTTCAATAAAATTCGTTTTTCAGAACCAGAAGGTCTCGTTGCACGAATCGATGCATTGAGTGATCAATTGACCGAAATTACTGGTTCCATCTACGAGGATACCGATGTCACAATTATCTCCTATACAAATACTGATGGAGAACTCGTTGAATTGGACAAAAACTCTGAACGAATCGAATGGGGCGACTATCGAGATGAAAATCAGCTGTATCGCTATTTCCGCATTCCTTTAAGAGAAAATGAACGATTGGAAACAGAGACAGAAGTGTCGATTTTCTTATCAAAACCTTCGATTGAGACTTATGTCGATGTGACTGCTCGTCAAACCGTTATCAAAGGGGTGAACTTTGAAGCATACAATATCACCTTAGATCGCTATAAAGTTAATGAATTAAGCACGCAAGAAGAATTAGATGCCTTGATACTTCAAGAAAGTCGTGCGCAAGCCGCAAATGTATTGACGGAAGCGGATATGACGGATGACTTTCGCATCGTAGAAACGGATCTTACACGAGAAGTGGACGAAGACGGTAGCTACTTCGCTGTTCTTGAGGTGGGAAATAAAGCTTACCAGCTGATAGTCGGTATCGATGTGACATCGAAACTTGAGCATATGCGGGTGACGATCCCGACCAAAATGGTCTTCGAATCCTTGTACAACACAGCGGAATCGAATCGTAATTTTGAAAGCCAAGGGTATGAGATCCGCAATCAATCGCCACTTGCCGTGGATACCTACGTCAATCAACTGGCGATCGATGATAGTGCCAGTATTGTCTTATTAGAAGCGGGAGAAGATCCTCTTGACTATGCCGAAAGTGAAAGCGAAGAAGAGGACCCAACCCTTAGCTATGACGATATCTCAACCCCGCTGTTGCGATTGAACCTAAAAACAGATGAAACACAGATCCAACTCTATGAAGCGATGGAGGAACAACACTTGGTTCGCTTAGAAGAAAGAAGTCGCGTGCCGATTTCCTTAACGGGGGATTTCTATGGGGATTACCCGCAATGGGTCGTTGATGCAGAAGCCGATCAAGGCGGGTATTATGAAGACTTGCTCGTACCGAATTATCGCATCGTCTTACGCTTTGTCCCACGAGACTAAAAAAGATCGTACCAAATGTGAAGGAGGTGAATCCATTGGAGCAAACGAATCAAACCGAAAACAAAAAACGACGGAAATGGCTCTGGTGGTTGTTGCTATTGGCAGTACTTGCCTGTGGGTTCGGGTACTACTTTTACCAATCCAAAGCAGCAGTCCCTTTGATCAGTGCTGACTTGTTGCCGGAGTCTGGCGATGCCACCGATCAGCGAGTATCTGAACGGGCGCAGGAAATTGCAGATGCGAATTATTTTACCCTGCAAATCAATCCAGAAGCCATTTTTGAAGATGGTCAAAGCACGGGATCCATTGAGATCGTCAACCCGGGCACCAATGTGTACCCAATCGCCGTGGATATCTCTTTACTGTCGAGCGGGGAAGTCATCTATTCTTCCGGTGCGATCCATCCAAATCAATTTGTTGAAAATGTTGCCTTGGCGTCACCATTGGCAAAAGGCGAGTATCCTGCCAAAGCCACCATCAATATTTACGACCCTGAAAGCAAAGAAAAACAAGGGGTCACTGAAGCTGAATTAACGATTATCGTTAAAAATTAAAAAAAAGAAAAGTGAGGAAATAAAAATGAAAAAATTTGTAGCAGCCATTCTAAGTACAGCAACAATCGCAGGAGTAATCGCAAGCGGCACCACCGCTTTTGCGACACAAACCATTGATGGACGTGAAGGCGATACGTCAGGAGATGTCCAAGTAAACGGGATCATCGGATCATTCGATAACACAACCCCTGGACCAAATCCCGAAGATTTGAACCAATGGATCAATGTGACGATTCCAACGACTGCTTTGTTCTACACCACAGAAGAATCAAGCCACAAAGAGATCGTTTCACCTACCTACACTGTGACAAATAACTCAGCAGTTGGCGTAATTGCTTCTGTTGCGGGTGTCGATACACCATTGAATATGTCTGAAGTAGACTTGTTAAACGTAAATGGTATCGAGTTGTTTGAAAACGGCACACCAACCGTAGCGGAAACTGAATTATTCACCCTTGAAGGCAACCAAGGTACGAATGTAGGAAGCTTTGCTTTCACTGGTGAAGCAACACCGACCGATGCATCAGAAGAATCAAATCCAAGCTTCAAATTGGTCTTGAGCTTTGCGCCGGATGTAGAGGAAGACTAAGAATTGAAATCCCAGTAAAGAAGGGATCTATCATATGAAAAAACGAAAACGAATCGTCCTTTTCGTCGCTGTGTTACTGACTCTGACTGTCTGGGATCTATCGGAAACCAGCGTCGCCGAGGCGACGACAGGGCAAGTCTCTGTGACTGGTCGAATCGGTGAAACGGTGACGCAAGAGGAAGAAGCAGACGATGACAATAAGAAAACGATCGTCGCAGATGCTTCTCAAATTGGACAAGGGAAATTACCGCAAACAGGTTCTTCAAACACAAGCAGTTTGATTATCCTTGGGTATGCACTCCTAGTACTGTTTGTCATTGCAGCGACAAGAAAAAAGAAGCACGGTGAAAGCGTCGCTCCTTAACTATCGTCATCGCTAGAAGCGTAAAGGAGAAACTGTGAGGAAAACTTACAGTTTCTCTTTTTTAATGAAAGAGTAGAGCGGATAAAAAATGAATCAAAAAGGTAAGCAGTCCTTAGTGATACCACAAACGCTGTATAAGTGAGGTCAGTGATAGTTTTGAAAGGATACAGAAGATGAAGATCAAGAAAGAAGCGTTTGAAAGAACCATCATAAATAGTGAATATATTGGCTACTACTATCATCTGCTGACTGCAGATTCTAGCCCCTATCCCCAAGGGGAAAAAATAGATAAGATGCGTTACTTATTAGAAAATAATCACATAGAAGAAATAAAAGCGAATGCTCGCTATTTGTTCATTTTTCGTACGTATAAAGTACCTAGTGTCCTACAAAAAGAGTATCAGTTGTTGGAAGAATGCGTCTCGTACATCTCAAATTTGAACACCCATTTGTTGATGCCTCAAGAAGCAATTGAGCAAAGTCTTTCAATCAAGGCAGAAGATGAGGCGAAGGATCAAAAAGAGCATTACAAGCAGCTGGTCAGAGGGTTGCTGGATATTCTTCATTGACTACTGGACCTTGGTGT
Organism: Enterococcus sp. DIV0008; assembly: GCF_050542615.1. Taxonomy (NCBI): domain Bacteria; kingdom Bacillati; phylum Bacillota; class Bacilli; order Lactobacillales; family Enterococcaceae; genus Enterococcus; species Enterococcus sp. DIV0008. The sequence continues at coordinate 589,368 of NZ_CP172937.1, forward strand.
TTTCTCAGTAGCTAGAAAAAGTAGTGAATAGATAACGAGAAAGAATAGGATGAGACTTAGGAAGAAAATAAGGGGGCTTGTTCCCCTCAAAGAAAGGAGCAAAGAAGCATGACTGTATTTACTTCAAAGATAGAATATCTTGATGGATTTCAAAAGAAATTTACGGATTCCAATCGTGAAAATGGTGCCTTAGCCTCTTATGTAGAAAAGCAATTAACGTTACTTGATCAATTGGTAGCAGAGATTTCTCCAGAAACATTTTGGGCGATCACCCCAGATATTCTGGGAATCGATGCCAAACTGGTTTTAGTCACAGAAATGATGCGATTTGACGATTTTTCCGATGACGAGATCATTCGAATCGTTGAAAATGATTACCGATTTTATCTGAAAGAACTGTGTGGTTACAATCTAGGAACAAAAGCGAAGCATTCTCTGGTTTTCAATGTGAGATGAATCAAGGAGGGGAATGATAGGAATCACTTCTAGCAAGACGAGTAGGTAAGAAGTGATGACTATTATTAATACTTTTGCAATTAGTGAAGGTGAGCGATTGAAATAGAAGGGGTGTATCGAAAAAAGAGTGGTTAGACAAAAAGCATTCAGGAATTGACTTCTTGAATGCTTTTTGTCTATTCACCTATCTAAAAAAGGTCTTTACTTTGATTTCTACTCCCTCTCATGTAAAATCACCGTTAAAACGATGCCGAACCAGCAAAAATTCTGCAAATAAAATTATTTGTGTTATATTTGAAGGGCATCTGTTCATTTTTTTAATAATCGTTTATTTTTTATCGCATATAGTGAGAAAAATAAACGACGCGATGACTAATTTTTCCGCTTTAATTGATCCGCGGGGGCAGGTTTATCCAAGTAAAACCCTTGTTGAAGAAAAATCTCTTCTTCAAGCAAATACTCGTGAATATCGGAGGTTTCCACTCCTTCAACGATAAATTGGAGCTGGCGGTTACTGGCAATATTGCGCCAGAAGTCGATCAAAAAGAAAATCTCTTTTTGGGGCAGCACGCGCAATGAGATAGGCGAAAATTTGATCACGTCGATTTTGTCCAGCATTGGCGCAATATTCGTCAGGGAATGAATGCCCGTCCCTACATCATCCAATGCGACAGAAAAGTGCATCTGTTTTATTTGGTTGATTTTGTTCATAAGAAAGGATTTGGGATCACAGGCGATGGAAGGTTCCGTATCGTCTTCGGTGATCTCAATCAAAATACGATTATGGTAAGGGGCTAAGTCTGCTAACATCAGAAAGGTTTCTGGATAACTAAGTTGTTGCGGGTGGATATTGAGACTAATTTTTGTATTTTCGTTGGGATGAAGCAAGCTGAAAATTTCATTTCGATACCATTGTAGTAAGCGAGTGTGTAGTTTTTTATATTTGATCACTTGCTGGAAGAAAGAAAGGGGAAACCTATTTCTTTCGGTACTTCGCAATAATAACTCGTAGCCAATCACTTTCTGACTATCTTGTTTCATTTGAAAGATAGGCTGGGCATCAAAGTATAATTGGGGAAATATCGATAAGAGTTCTTGTTCAATTTTTTCAGCCATTGGTTTCTGCTCCTTTCTGGAGTAGCTTTAATTTTGGTTTCATGAAGGGAGAATGTTCCTGATCCTTTCCATGAATCGCTCGCATGCTCGTCTATGATCTGCTAGAAAGAAGCGTTACCTTCAATAATAGGCGAGATATTCTTAAGAAGAATAAGCAAAGAAAGAAGGAGTCGTATGATTATCCATCTGATTTATACTGCGATGTATGCTATTTTAGTCGTGAGCTTGCTTATATCGTATGATCTGTTTATCAAAAATTTTAAAGAATTAAACTTGCGTCTTTCGTTTAAAATTCTGATCGGCATTGTTCTGTTTATTTCGCAAGTCTACTTTATTATATCATTTTCTTTAAATAGTATTGGTTATGTTGCGTATGAATATACGATTCCGATCTTTATTTATTATTTTGGCGTCCTCAAAGAAAAAATCTATTTAGTTGGGCTGGTCCCTGTTATTTTGCTAACTTTTTTTGCATTGATCAATAAATTTGATTGGCAAGCTATGTTCTTTATTATCGGTTTAAATTATGCCATTTTAATCGTGACCTACTCACTAAAGAAAATATTTTACGGTAAAGCAAATCACACCTTTTTTTATCTATTTTCAATTCTTGTGACTGTTGGTTCGCCAATGGTCGACTCAGGACTTTTTTATCGCCGAGAAATTGGCTTTGGCGATGTTGTATTTCTAGGGATTGGCTCAGGGATCATTCTCTTTTTGTGGAAGTATTATCTTCATAACCAAAAAAACTTTCTCGAAAAAATCAACACAAAAATCATTGAACGCAATTATGATGAGTTGACCAAGATAAAAAATTTTCGCAGTCTAAACGAGGACATCTCCAAGCTAACGTTAATTGAAAAGAATCAACTAATTGTAGGGATGTTGGATTTGGATCATTTCAAGCAGATCAATGATCACTATGGACATCAAATCGGTAACCAAGCCTTGACGTTTTTCGCTGAAAAACTGACGACTTTTCTTGACCAAAAAATCGAAGATCCGTCTTTAGTGGAGGTCTATCGATACGGGGGCGAAGAGTTCTTAGTCTTGTTTAGAGGACATACTTTAAGTGAAGTAAAAAATATCATTGAAGAGTTCCATTCATTCTTAAGGAAGGAACAGTTGAATTTAGATGCAGCTCAACTGACTCTTTATTTTTCAGCAGGAATTTCAAAAGCCGAGCCAGCCTTAGACATTTCAGAAACCTTCTACCAAGCCGATCAAGCTTTGTATGAAGCGAAAAGGAAAGGCAGAAATCGCACGATTATTTTTTCTTGAGACGTTTGCTTTTCAGAAGAAGTTTTAATAGAGAGACAAGGATCATAGGTTTCTTTTTCCAGAGTCATATCTTTGTCAAAAGGAAGAGAGGGAGCAATTTGGCAAGTATAACGGTTTACCAAATGGTTTACCGATTATTTTTAGAGGTTAAGCGAAGAGAAAAAATAAGTAGAGTACTTTTTAAGAAGTGGAGAGAAACCACTTCTTTTTTTGCACCTAGCATTGGGCAGCCGCACTTGGCAGCATCGAAATGGTTTTCTGGCGTGTTTACACCCTTTGATAGTAATGGTATATTTATTTGATAAGTAAATAAAATTATTTTGTGATGTGTGTAACGATGACTACTAAGGAGACTTCCCTATGAAACCAATTCGGCGAACACTGTACCAAAGTGCTTTGTACGTAGCTATTCCTTTGATCGCGAGTCTGCTGATTGGTTACCTAGCCAAATGCTCACTCCTGATTCCAGCATCCATTATTTATGGCGTTCTTTTGGTGTTTATGATCCCTTCCGACAGCTTTTTATCAAGCAGCGTGGACTACCAAACGAAAAGCATGAATCCAAGTTTTCGTCCTCCACCACTAAAGAGAAGAATTGAAGGTGCGCCAGAAACGATCAATTTCCTATTCGTTTTAACGGCACTGGTTTTGTGTTTGCTGCTCTTGTTGGCTGGGTAAAGGGAATTCAAAGAAATCATGTACTAAGAAAAATGTCGAAAATAAAAAGGAGAACAGCGATGAAATTACTCAAACAAATCAATTTGATGGATGATCAAAAAACAATAAAGAGATTGAATCTCGCAGCAATCCCTGCCTTGATTTTTTTCTATGTCTTTTTTACATTTTTAACAGTAGCTGGTCACGGAGCAACTAATGAACCCCCTTTTTTCATCGGACTTTTGATCTTAATGGGTACGTATATTGTTCTCATCATCCTTCATGAATTGATCCACGGTGCCTTCTTCAAGCTTTTTGACCCCAAAGGGAAGGTAAAGTTTGGGTTCAAAAATGGAGTAGCATATGCCACGAGTCCCCATTCCTTTTATTCAAAAGGAAAATTTGCCATCATTTTATTGGCGCCATTCATTGGCATTTCTGTGGGGATTTTTCTTTTTTACTTTTTTGGTTGGTTGACCGTGTCTCTTTTTACTTGGATCGCTTCCGTTCATGCCGCTAGTTGCGTGGGAGACTTTTACTTTCTTTATCTTATTGCTAAAGCACCAGCGAACACTTGTGTGGAAGATACTGAAGTGGGGTTGAATATTTATCACAAAGAATAAGATGTTTTTCAGTGGCTACTCGTAAGAATAGAAAACGAAGGAAAATAGGTCTAGAATATTTAGTGTTGGTGGAAAATCTAGGGATTTTCTACTAACATTTTTTTTGTAAAAAAAGAGATAGCCTAACCGGTAGAATTTAGTCGACGAAATTCCACCGGTTAGGCTATCTCCATGGATTATTGTAAATGAAAATTGTTAGGCTATCAGATGAACAGTGTTTTTGTGAAGAAGAACTGTCAGAAACAAAAGGAAATTTTAGACGGCTGCCTTTTCACTAGCGATTTCACCGATACAACGGCAAACTCCCAGCAACTTTATTAATAAGCTTTTTCTTGCCTTTTAGACAAATACCAAAATAAGCCAGTTTTTCTGGAGCAATCGACTCGAGGGTTTGGCGGTATTGCTCATAGGAATTAGTAATTTGGGCGACATCGGAAAAGTCAATAATAGTGACATCTTGGTCTGACTGTTGGCTAATCGATTCGCGAATGGTCTGCAATTGTTCTTTGTTTGTTTTCAAGATAGGAATCGGAAAATTGACGATCCCTAAATGTTTGTTACCAGTCGAATCATAGATGTCTTCTCCGATTCCTTCTGGATACAGTTTTCCCAAAGTAACACCTAAGATCGCCGCAGTGTTCGCGACTAATCCAATCGGTAATTGTTCATCGATAATCATGACGCATTTTTCTTGGTTATTCATTCATATTCACTCCATCTTCTTGATAAATTGTTTGGTAAGCTTTTGGGGTGACGCCAATCAAGCTTTTAAAGATACGGGTAAAATGGCTTTGATCGCTAAAACCGGTCAGAAAAGCGACTTCTGCAATCGCCTCTTGAGCTTCCAGTTTTTTCTTGGCAGCACTGATGCGCACAGTACTTAAATATTGAAACGGAGACAGGCCATACGCTTTCGTGAACTGCCGAATCAAGACATACTGATTCATTCCAAGAACGTCACTTAATTCACTCAGTGATAATTTTTCGGCATAGTGCTGATCAATATAGGCTTTCGCTACAGCAGCTTTATTTGTAGTCGTCTCTGTCTGTTTTTGGGTGAAATCCGCATACTGAACAAGCAGGTCGTGAAGGAGACAAGTAAAGCGTTCTTGTTTCTCAAATTCATCGCCCTGATCTGACAGCAATAGTTGGTGCACCGCATGGAATTCCTCTTTTTCTTTTACTTGACGAATGACTGGTTCAGGAAAGTGGGGTGTCAATCGAGTGTTGAAAATTTTTTGCACCTGCGCCGTCATATTCTCTGGTGTTAAGTGGATGTTGCGGTAAACCAGTTTCTCTTCCGTGAGTTGCTGGCAGCTATGGGCAGCTTTTGGTGGAATCAAAATCAAATCGCCCGCTTCAACAATATAGCAAGTATTCTGACAGGTGAATTTGCGCGTGCCAGCTTCCATCAAGCCAATCACGTAATATTCATGCCAATGGTTAGGAAACTCTTGCTGGATACCGTTAAACAATAAGGCCTCTACACCAAGGGTGCTATCTTGAATAATTTGTCGTTCGTTTCTCATCTGAAACCTCCTTTTTGTAACTATAACAAAAGTGTTTTTTGGCGAATAGAACGATATTGACTTTTTGACTATTTTTTTGATGGAAGACACTTGATTGGGACTGAGAAAAACGGCTGGAGGAGGTCGGGAATGAGCGGATCAGGCTTGAAGAGAGAACAGCGATATATTTTGACGATTCTATGGAATGAATCAAAGCAAATGAACCATGCGCCGTGAAAAAAATAATGATAAATCCTTGGCATTTGGAAGTTTCTTTGATGGAAGTATGGTACCATTTGACTGCAGTAAAGTTTGTGACGGTGGCTATCTTTGAAAGGTGGTGGTGCTTATGAATGTAAGTACTAACTCTTCAGAAAGGAGAAGCCTTTTTGTCCGCAGCGGAAGCAATCGGGCTAATGATCAGTTTTGGTACATTTACCGCCATGCTGATCTTTGGTATCCTAGCCGCAGTGAAAAATGACAAAAAAAAATAACCGTCGACTTTAACAGGGAAACGGTTATCTTCTAAGTTTAAAAACCTGTCGCCGTCTTAAATGGCGCTGCAGGGGAGTTGTGGCAACAACTCCTCTTTACATAGTTAGTATAGCAAGAAGAGAGTGATTTTTCAACTTTTAACAAGGATATTCTCAAACAAAATCGACAAGCGACATAGGAAAAACCTTATTCTCAATTGGAATAAGGTGTTCGATGTAGTCATTTTTGAAAAGTGTTCGAACATCTAAAAACGAATGCAATGTTTAAAGAAAAGGGAAGCATTATTATCGAAACTAGCGGCTAATAAGTTCCAGATAAATTCTGGTACATTTATTGCCGTGCTGCTCTTTCGTATCCTAGCCACAGTGAAAAATAACAAAAAAATAACCGTCGACTTTAGCAAGGAAACGGTTATTTTTTTACTAATAAAACCCTGTCGCCTTCTTAAAAGGTGCTAGAGAGGAGTTGTGGCAACAGGTTTCTTCTATACAGATCACTATCGATCATATTCGTGAATGCTGATCTACCAATCGCTCGAGATCGTAGGAAAAACCGTTTTGCTTACTTAGTTCCTTGTAAAACAAGCCACTTTTCTTTATTGTACGTTTCTGTGTGGCTAAATCTAAAGAAACTAAGCCGTAGCGGTTTTTATATGCATTGATCCATGACCAACAATCAATGAATGTCCATAGATGATACCCTTTTATATTACAGCCATCTTGAATTGCTTTCCATAAATAGGCGAGATGATCTTGGATAAATTCAATGCGATAGTCATCAATCACCTGTCCATTTTCATCCATGAACCGTTCTTCATTAGCAACACCCATACCGTTTTCTGAGATAAAGGATTCAATATTTCCATAGTTATTTTTGATGTCCATACATAAATCATAAATTCCTTTTTCATAGATTTCCCATCCACGATATTCATTCATTCGACGACCAGGCATAATATGCGGTTCAAAGAACCATTCTGGTAAGAATGGACTTTCTAAATTAACGGCAGAAGTTCTTGCTTTGACACGGCGTGGTTCATAGTAGTTTAGACCAAGTATCTGCGCGGTATTCTCTTCAATAATTTTTAGGTCTGTGTCATTGAAATCAACGGGTAATTGGTCATATTCCTCCAGCAAAGAGACTAGTTTTTCTGGAAATACTCCTTTGACCATGGGATCTAAGAAACTACGAGTATAAAAAAGATCCGCAATTTCTGCTGCTTTTTTATCTGCTGAATTTTGGCTTCTTGGGAAAGTCGGACTCAAATTGAGAATTACTCCGATTTTGCTAGATAGCTGGTATTTTTTAAAAGTTTGAATGGCTTTTGCATGGGCTAATATGGTAAAGAACGCTGCTTGAGCACCACGTTTAAAATCAATGAGATTTGGATAGTGAAAATCTTCTAAATAAGAGCCCAAGATTGGCCCCAAAGGTTCGTTAAAGGTGAACCAATGATAAACTAAGTCGCCAAACGCTAGAAAACAGGTATCAGCAAAATTTACATAAGCTTCAACAACTTCACGTGATTCCCATCCCCCTTTATCTTGTAATTTTGCTGGCATGTCAAAATGATAGAGATTCGCAAAAACTTTGATATTATTATTTTTCATTTCGGTAAAAAGATCTCGATAATAGGCTATCGCTTTCTCGTTCGCTTTACCAACCCCATCATTTGGAAACATTCGTGCCCATGAGATAGACACCCGAAATGAATTGTGCCCGGTTTGTTTCATCAATTGAATATCTTCGTGGTAACGATGGATATGGTCTGTCGTAATACTAGGTCCAATTCGTTTATAAAAACGATGAGGTTCTTCGTGAAACCACCGATCCCATACGGTCTCTGCTTTTCCTGTTTCTCCACGCCCTTCAGATTGTTCTGCTGACCAAGCGGATCCCCACCAAAAGTCATCTGGAAATGTTAACTGAGTATGTATTGACATTATCGTTTCCTCCTGTTCGTTTTTAACAGTGTAACATTGCTTTTGATATAAATAAATACTTTTTATTAAAAATATATATCTTTTTATGGTGGGTATGGTTTTAGCTGTAAAAAGACAATTTTTATGTTAAAGTATAAGTAATAGAGATGAGTATGAGGGAGTAAGTTATGAAGAAACAGCCAAAATATATGGAGGTTTATACGGAGGTAAAGAAAAAAATTGCCAATGGAACCTATCAAATCGGTGAAAAATTACCTACGGGCGATGAACTTGCGCATGAGTATCAAACAAGTAAGCTCACTGTGAAGAAAGGTATTGATATGCTAGTATCAGAGGGAGTTTTACGAACACGTAGTGGATTTGGAACGGAAGTTCTACGCAGACCAATTGATAATTCGAAAGTGTTTGGACCAAATGAAGGTCTTTTTGATTTAGTAGGGGAAGAACATGTGACTTCTGAAATCCATACGTTCTCAATTGAGTTGCCATCGAATGAAGTGGCAGAAATTTTAGAAATAAATCAAAAAGAGTATGTCTATAATATTATTAGAAGTCGTTTTATTGATGAACAGCCTTATTCTATTGAGCAAACGTTTATGCCACTTTCTGTTATACCGGGGTTAGAACCAAAGCATTTGAAACGTTCTGTATATGGCTACATTACAAATGAGCTTGGTCTAGAGATTAAATCTTCCCATATTTGGATCAAAGGGGATGTGGCAAATGATTTCGATGCGGAAATTCTTTCTGTAAAACCAGGCGAGTTTATGATAGAGGTAGACAAAGTGGTGTCATTGTCTTCTGGTATACCGTTTGAATATTCTCTTTCGAGACATTTATACAAAGATTTTATTTTTGAAGCAGTTTTTGTTGAGAAGTGAAGACTAACGAATTTCGTTGGTCTTTTTTTGACTTTCAAAAAAAGATATATAATTTTAAATAAAGATATTTACTTTTTAGAAGAGCTGGTGTATGATCATCCCATAAGCAATCGCTTACAACTAAAGAAGGAGACTGATTGGAATTATGAGTAAAAAAGATGCTATTTTTGAAAAGTTCGGAATAATAGCCACAAGGTTAGGGAACCAGATTCATCTTCGAACACTAAGGGATGCTTTCGCCACTTTTATGCCTTTTATGATGTTGGCGGGATTTGTTACATTGATCAACTATGTTATTTTAGAGCCAACAGGATTTATGGGAAATATTATTGATCCAGCAACATTAACGACGATTCAAGAGATCGGGACTTCCATCAGTAATGGAACGCTAAGTATAACGACACTATTAGTTGTTGCGGCAGTTTCTTATCATATGTGTGTTAGCAGAAATTATACAAATCATATTGCTGCTGTTCTAGTCGCTATTTCAACGTTTATTGTTCTCACCCCTATGATGACGATGTTTACACCAGAAGGAAGTCAAGAAGCGCTGGAAGTAGGTGGGGTTATTCCTGTCACTCATACTGGTGCATCAGGAATGTTCGTTGGAATTTTTGTGGGCTTAGCTGCTACGGAACTCTTTATTAAGTTATCTAATAATAAAAAGTTACAAATTCAATTGTCAGGAAATATCCCTCCAGCTGTGTTGAAGTCTTTTAACGTCCTTATTCCAATCATGATTACTGTGACTACCTTCGCAATTGGTTCATTTGCTGTCAATCAATTATTCAATATGGATGTTAATTCGTTGATTACTACTCTAATCACTGGGCCTTTAAGTAGGGTAACGACAGGTTTACCAGGGTTCCTCTTAATTACCTCAATTGCAAATCTCTTTTTTGGGTTTGGAATTCATCAAGCAGTGATATCAGGTTCACTTCTCGATCCGTTCTTGATTCAAAATATGCAAGAGAATATGGCTGCTTATGCGAATAGAGAAGATATTCCACATATCATAAACATGGCATTTAAAGATACGTTTGCTGTTATGGGAGGATCAGGAAATACTATTGCTTTGCTAATTGCTATTTTTATCTTTAGTCGTCGTAAAGATTACAAAGACTTTGCAAAATTATCCGTAACTCCAGCACTTTTTAATATCAGTGAACCAATCATTTTTGGTTTACCAATTGTTTTCAATATTAGTTTGATTATTCCATTTGTATTGGCGCCGATTTTTTCCCTAACAGTTGCATATTTTGCGACAGCTGTTGGTTTGATCAATCATGTAGTCGTGCAGATACCTTGGACCACTCCTCCCGTCATATCTGGATTTTTAGCAACTGGTGGCGATTGGCGAGCATCAGTCTTACAAATTGCGATCATTGCTGTGAGTGTTTTTATCTACTTACCATTTTTACGTATCGATGAAAAAGTTACCTCAACAATAGGAAATGAAGAGGCAAATGATTGAGAAGAGGAAACTTCACAAGATTTTTTGAAGTCGTCTCAAACCAAAGGTAAGTGAAACAAATAAACTGAACAAATCTATATAACAAAAAGAGACCACATAGATGTATGTGAGTCTCTTTTTTTGTGGAAATATCGGTCGGTGAACTTGTGTTTAGACGGAAAGAATTACCTGAAGAATTTATTAGCAAGAATTTTTTTATACAAATCTATTGAGTTTCCATTCTATTTCTCACGGTTTTGGCTAACTTTTCAATAATATACATTGCCGGTATCTGGGTTGTAATATCAGCTTCATTAATTTTTTCTAGCGAAATATTATAGGTTATTGAAATATCAGCTAATTTAGAAAGTGTTGAATTAGAGCTACTGGTAATTCCTATTACTGAGCTTTCTGATAGAATCAAATGATTTAAATATTGAATGATTTCTGTGGTCTCGCCGGAAACGGATAAAGCGACGATACACATTTTTTTTGCTAACTCAGTGGATAGGTAATTAATAGGATAATTACTAGGATCTTCAATGCGAATCGCCATGTTAAATAGTGACGAGAAATAAAGAGAACCATATTCAGCAACAACATTTGAGGAGCCTACGCCAATAAAAATAATCAGCTCTTTTTCCATCAATAAGTGAACTGCCTCATCAAATTTATCTTCAAAGAATTTGTCTTGTGTTCGTGCTAAAAAATTCAAGAGTTCACTCTCAAAATCAAGTGTTTTTACCTCTTTTTCTTCTTTAAGAGATTCGAGATACGCACTAAGGTAAATTTTAAATTCAGAAAAACCGGTACAGCGAAATTTTTTACAAAAGCGTAATACGCTGGCAGTACTCGTATGACTTTTCTCAGCTAATTCTCGAATACTCATGGAAGCAACTGCATTTACCTCTGAAATAATTGCTTTATATACCTCAATATCCGTTTCATTTAAGTCTGGTTGATAGTCAAGAAACAACATAGTAATCCCCTCCTGTTACAAATTGTAACCGGTGTCAATCGTCTGTTTTTGTAACCGTTTACTTAAAAGCGGTATTTAAGGGGATAAAAATAATCTATACTGACCATGTAGTTAAGTTAAAGGAGTGTTTCAGGATGAATAAAGGAATAAAAATTGCAACAATTGGCGGTGGATCAAGTTATACACCAGAATTGATAGAAGGATTTATTAAACGATATGCTGAATTACCGATTTCAGAATTATGGCTTGTGGATATTGAACAAGGAAGAGAGAAATTAGAAATAGTTGGGGAACTTGCTAAACGTATGGTAAAAAAAGCGAACCTTCCAATGAAAATTTATATGACTCTTGATCGTGAAGCGGCATTAAAGGATGCGGACTTCGTTACGACGCAATTTCGTGTAGGTCTTTTGGAAGCGCGAGCGAAAGACGAGAGAATTCCTTTAACATATGACACGATTGGACAAGAAACGAATGGTCCAGGAGGGCTTTTTAAAGGATTACGCACGATTCCTGTTATCTTAGAAATAGTGAAAGACATGGAGCGCCTTTGCCCAGAAGCATGGCTGATCAACTTCACTAATCCAGCTGGCATGGTGACAGAAGCTGTCTTACGCCATAGCAATATGCGTAGAGTAGTAGGTTTGTGTAATGGACCAATTGGAATAGAACGTGGCATTGCAGAAACATTAAAAGTACCCAAAGAAGAATTATATGTTGAATTTACTGGGCTAAATCATATGGTTTTTGCGAAAAAGATTTATCATAAAGGGATTGATGTGACCCAAAAAGTACTTACATTGATGACGCAAGATACTGGCGATGCAGTTGGTCTGAAAAACATTGCTGATTTAGAATGGGAACCAAATTTTTTCCGAACACTTGGCATGATTCCCATCGGCTATTTAAGGTATTACTATCAAACAGCTACTATGTTGTCTGAGCAAAAACGATCAGCAGAGAAAGAAGGAACTCGTGCAGAAGTTGTGCAGAAAATCGAACATGAGTTGTTTGAACTTTATAAAGATGAACATCTAGCAATCAAACCACCTCAATTGTCAGAACGTGGGGGCGCTTATTATAGTGAAGCAGCATGTAATTTAATTAATTCCATCTATAATGACAAACGTGATATTCAAACGGTCAATACAAGAAATAATGGTGCCATCAGTGATATCGATTGTGATTCAGCGGTTGAAGTAAATTGTTTGATTACAAAACAAGGACCGATCCCTTTGACTACAGGTGAATTACCTATTCCTATCAAAGGACTAGTTCAACAAATTAAGTCTTTTGAACGTATAGCGGCCCAAGCAGCTGTTACGGGAGACTATAACACTGCTTTATTGGCGATGACGATCAATCCCTTAGTTACAAGTGATAGGACAGCAAAGCAACTACTTGATGAAATGCTTTTAGCACACAAAGAATATCTGCCGAATTTTTTTAAAGGAGAATGACAATGAAAGTAAAATACTATGTTGAGGCAAATTACCAAGAAGTCAGTAAGATCTGTGCAAAACTCATTTTAGATGTCTTAAAAGAAAAGCCAAATGGGTTATATTGCTTTGCAGGTGGTGATACACCCGTAGGAACGCTTAACATCATTGCAGAAGCAGCAATCAACAAAGAAATAGATTTATCCCAGGCAAAGTTTATTGAACTAGATGAATGGGTTGGAATCGATCCGAAAAATGAAGGCAGTTGTCTATCCTATTTAAAAAGAAACTTATTCAATCGGGTTCCTATTGACCTAAAGCAACTTCACACATTTGATCCTTTAGCCGATGATTTAAATGAGGAATGCAAAAAAGCTGATAAATTTATCGAGGAGAATGGAGGATTAACACTGAGTTTGCTTGGGGTTGGAGTAAATGGGCACTTAGGTTTTAATGAGCCTGGTTCGTCCTTCGAAGATAAAGCTCATATAGTGAACTTAGACGAATCAACCCAAAGTGTTGGGAAAAAATATTTTTCAGATGAGAAAGTTGATCGTACGAAAGGAATTACGTTAGGTATAGGACAATTATTACAATCTGGAACAATGATCGTACAAGCTAGTGGAGCAAAAAAGAAATCTGCGATACAACAATTTCTATGCGGTACGATTACAAAAGAGTGTCCAGTTACTTCTCTATGGTTGCACAAAGATCCTGTATTGGTGGTTGATAAGGAAGTCGTGAACTAAAAGGAGGAAAAAAGATGCAGGTCATTGAGAACAAGGTATTGCCTATATTGCTGAAAATAGGCAATAGTAAACACTTAGTTGCTATAAGAAATGGGATTTCCATGACGATTCCTTTTACTATTGTTGGAAGTATCTTCCTAATCATTGGTAACTTTCCAATACAGTCATGGATGGATTTTGTGTCAAATTGGGGGCCGCAGTTGAATGCACCAGTCAATGTTACGTTCGGAATCCTTGGATTGATATCTGCCATTGGTATAGGCTATCATTTAGGAAAAGAGTTTGGTGTTGATGCTATTTCTAATTCGATGCTCACAACTATCGGCTTTCTTCTAGCAACATTAAACGATGACTGGACGATAAATTTGGCTAATTTTGGTGCTAGTGGTATGTTTACCGCGATCATTGTTGGGGTCTTTGTTACTCATGCTTTTAAATGGTTTGTCACTCACAATATTGTAATAAAAATGCCAGAGGGTGTGCCGCCCACTGTAGCAACCTCTTTTGCAACGTTAATCCCAGGGGCATTTATTCTGACCGTTATATGGATCGTCAGAACTTTATTAGGAGTTGATATCAATGAAATCATTACTATTGTTTTCCAACCTTTAATGCAAGGGATGGGAACACTCCCAGGCATGCTGTTATACACACTTCTCGTTTGTTTGCTATGGATATGTGGAATCCACGGAGACAATGTTTTGTCTGGAATTGCGACCCCTGTTTTCCTAAGTTATCTTGCTGATAATACGGCAGCTTTTCAAAGTGGTGCAGAAGTACCTCATGTTTTTGCCGATGGATTTTGGATTGTCTTTATGTGTTTAGGCGGAACTGGAGCAACACTCGGTCTAGTGTTAAATATGCTCCACTCCAGAAGTAAGATGTATAAGTCGATTGGACGATTATCTTTGCCGTCAGCTATTTTTTGTATCAATGAACCGGTTATTTTTGGTTTGCCTATTGTGATGAATCCTGTAATGCTTATTCCGTTTATAGCAACGCCTATGGTCCTATGTATCGGTACGTATATCTTAATGAATATTGGTATAGTAGGACCGATTGTTATTCAAGTTCCATGGACTATTCCTCCTATTATTGGTCCTTATTTAGCTACTAATGGTAGTATTGGAGCAGCCGTTTGGTCTTTTGTATCGATTTTCATTTCATATTTTATTTATATGCCATTTTTCAAAATATTGGAAAAGCAGCAAGTGAAAAATGAAACCGCAGAGGTGCAAGAAACGGAAACAACGATTCCTGTGAGTATAAGTGAGTAGATAGAGAAGCCTATTTTCCATCATTCATTAAGATAAGTATTTTTAGGTATTAGAAAATAACTTTAAAAAAGTATATTGGAAAAAAGACGATTGTCCTTCATGATTCTGATAGTTTCAATAATAAAACAACAAATAGCATCATTATCTAAGCGAATCAGTAAATGATTCGCTTTTTTTAATGTTGTATTTTTTATCATTTGCTTTTATCAATAAAACCTTCTCGAATACTTTATTGGATGTTATGGTAATCCTTGAAATCTCTTCTTCGGTCCATCGTTTTAAAAAAACGGAGTTTCAGTTGTACCGAGAAATGATGGCGATTTCATTTTGTGCAAGCTATAGTTTAGGTGGGGGTAGCAAATATGATTCATTTCAAATTGACGTATCTGTTTTCAGAACCAAATATTGAGGCGTTTCTTCAGTTGACGAAGTGGAGGGATGAGGAATTTCTGGCGGAGATTGCCAAGATCAATCAAATCACTGAACAGCGGTTGAATCAACGAATCACGATGCATGAGGGAGAAGTTTTGATTCCTTCGCTGATTCAACGAAAATGGCCGGAAATTCTTTTCGATGTCCAGAAGAACACCTTGTTTTTTTCGGAAGAAGAGCGGCGGTCCATGATTTATCTTCTGACTTTTTCAGCAGTGAAAGACTTATCCGTCTACCAGTTTCAAGAGCTGTTCTATGTCAGTAAAAATACGATTTTGAAGGATGTAAAGGGGATCAGAGAGGAACTTGCAGCTTTCAAGATTCAACTATTGTACTCTCGAAAATATGGCTTTTATCTAGAGGGAGAGGAATATCAGATTCGCGCTCTTGCTTTTCGAAAAGTCAGTGCGTTATCCAATACGAAAAATGGGAATTTGCTTTTATTTGAGGGAATCTATGAGCAGAATAAAACGATATATATTCAAATAAGAGATCGTTTGTCCGCAACATTGACTGCCTTCAATCTAGTGATCGTACCGAGCCGCTTCGAAGAAATGCTTTATTTTCTTAATTATTTATCCTTTCGGATGGTAGAAACGTCTGTTTCTTTAGCGGAGACAGAAACATCGCTGCTACACTCGCTGCATGTCCATCAAGTTAGTCAGCAGTTTTTAGCAGAATTTCCTGCCATCAAAGATCGGAAAACAGAAGAACTTTATGTAACGATCCTGTTGAAAACGATTCTGCAAGGAGATATCGAAGATACTTCATTAGAGTTTTTATTGGAATGTGCCAGTAAGATCATTCATGAAATGGAACGGCTGGCAGCTATCGAGTTTGTGGACTATCGCACCCTTTTGATGAACACATTCTATCATCTTGTCCCGGCGTATTTTCGAATCCGCTACGGTTTTCCACTGGAGAATGTACTGATTGAAGAAATCAAGCTGCAATACAATGAGTTGTTTGAACTGACGAGACGAGCACTGGGTTCCTTAGAAGACCTAGTCGGTACGATCCCTGATGAAGAAATCGGTTATTTTACGATTTTGTTTGGTGGAGAAATCAGTAAACAAAAGGCCAAACGCGATTACTTCCAATTGAATGCATTAGTCGTCTGCCCAAGTGGCATCAGTTCATCCTTGATTTTGGAATCAGAATTAAAGGAACTGTTTCCCCAGATCCATTTTATGCCGGCTCGTTCGATCGAAGAGTATGAAAATGTTCGCTTCAATGAAGAGATTGATCTGATTTTTTCTAGTGCCCCGATCAAAACCAAACGACCCTGTTATGTGATCAATCCGATTATGACGCCCATTGAGAAGGATGAACTGGTTAGAAACGTACAAGCGGCATTCTTTCCTTCAAAAACTGGCTTGCATTCTATTGACGATGTTTTAGAAGTGATTTTGCCCTATGTTGATTTAAAAGCAGGCATCAGTAAGCAAAAGCTGAGAAAAATTTTGCAAAGAAAAATCAATCGAGAATTGAATAGAAGGGAAGACCAACGTCCGATGTTATCAGATTTATTAACAGCAGAAACCATCCAATTTACCGAGGTGCCGCTGACTTGGCAGGAAGCCATTCGAGAAGCTGCTGCGCCATTAAAAAAGACCAATAAAATTGAGGAACAGTATATAACCGCCATGATCAATAAAGTGGTGGATCACGGTCCTTTTATCCATATTGGAAAAGGCATCGCTTTGCCCCATGCGCGCCCAGAAGATGGGGTCAATGCGATCGGGATGTCGTTATTAAGAGTCAAAGAACCAGTGCTTTTGAATAATGATCCGCAACACCCTATTCACGTGTTTATATGTTTGGCGGCGGTTGACAATGAGCTCCATCTAAAAGCGCTAGCGAGTTTAACCAAAATTTTGTCGAATAGTGAAAAACTAACTGCGTTACTTTCCGCAACCAATGCGGATCAAATAATTGAAGTGATCAGAGAAGGAGAAGATGAAAAATGAAATTTGCAGCAGTGTGTGGGTCAGGATTAGGATCAAGTTTTATGGTGGAGATGAATATCAATTCTGTTTTAAATGAATTGGGTGTCTCAGGTGTGGAAGTGTCCCATTATGATTTAGGAAGTGCCGCACCCGATATGGCGGATGTTTTCTTCGTTGGCGGCGATTTAGCCGATAGTGCGCAGCATCTAGGTGAGATCGTGGTGTTAGACAGTATTATCGATCTCGATGAATTGAAGCAAAAGGTTCAAGCCGTTTGTCAGGAAAAAGGATTACTATAAAAAGGAGTAGACAGTCATGAACGAATTTTTAGATATTCTTGTTGATATCGCGAGTACCCCAGCGATCTTAGTTGCGCTGATCGCTGTTTTGGGGAATATGCTGCAGAAAAAAGACATTGCCACGATCGTCAAAGGGGGCATCAAAACATTTGTTGGGTTTCTCGTGGTCACTGCCGGGGCTGGGGTGATCGAAAGCTCTCTGGCGCCATTTGGGGAGATGTTCCAAGCAGCCTTTAACATGCAAGGGGTCGTTCCTAATAACGAAGCGATCGTTGCGCTGGCTTTGACGACTTACGGCACCTATACCGCACTTATTATGTTAGCCGGCATGGCCTTCAATATTTTGATTGCCCGTATCACTCGCTTCAAATACATTTATTTGACTGGACATGCCACATTGTATATGGCTTGCATGATTGCGGTGATTTTGAGCGTTACTGGAATGAATACTTTTAATCTAGTTTTATTTGGCGGCTTAGCGTTAGGGATCTGTAACACGATTTTCCCAGCGATCGCACAACCGTTTACTCGAGAAATTACTAAAAATGATTCCGTCGCATTGGGGCATACGGGGAACTTCGGCTACGCATTGAGCGGGTTGATTGGGAAATACGTCGGCAATAAGGAAAAATCTACCGAAGACATCAATTTTCCGAAAGGCCTGTCTTTCTTGCGGGACTCTATTGTTAGTATCACGATTACGATGGCTGTTGTATACGTGATCGTAGCAATTTTTGCTGGGAGTGAATTTATTACAGAAAATCTTAGCAATGGCACGAACTCGATCATTTATTCGTTGCAGCAAGCCGGTTCGTTTGCCGCTGGTGTCTTTGTGATTTTAGCTGGTGTCCGTCTGATTTTGGCAGAGATTGTACCAGCCTTTAAAGGAATTTCCGAAAAGCTTGTTCCTAATGCGATTCCTGCATTGGATTGCCCGATCGTCTTTCCTTATGCGCCAAATGCTGTTCTGATTGGTTTTCTAACCAGTTTTGTCGGTGGGATCGTTAGTTTGATCATCATGGTCTTCACAGGAACAACCGTTATTATTCCAGGTGTCGTGCCCCATTTCTTCTGTGGCGCAACGGCCGGTGTTTACGGCAATGCAACGGGTGGTGTGCGAGGCGCCGTCATTGGTTCCTTTATTCATGGGATCATTATCAGCTTCATGCCGATCTTGTTGATGCCAGTCATGGGGGATCTTGGGTTCCAAGGCTCAACTTTCTCTGATACCGACTATGGAGTTGCAGGGATCTTCCTAGGAAACTTAGCCAATATGGGCGGTCAAATCGCCATCTTCTCAGGGATAATTGCGGTAGTCGCGGTCTTGATCGGATTGACGATTTTAAAGAAAAACAGCCGAGCAAAATCTGTTTCTGAATAAATAGAGGATGGAGGGATAAATAGTGGCAATCAGTGAACAAGAATACCACGAACTCGAAAGTTTAGCGGCAAAGATTCGTTTAGATACCCTTTGCAGCATCAAGAAAATGGGGCAAGGCCATCTGGGCGGTTCCTTTTCAATTGTTGAACTATTGGCCGTTTTGTACGGCAAACAGCTGCGGATCAATCCACAAGATCCACAGTGGGCGGATCGTGATCGACTCGTTTTATCAAAAGGGCATGCTGGCGCCGCACTGTATAGTGCATTAGCAAATACGGGCTATTTTGATCGGTCGTGGTTATGGACGATCAATGAGGGCGGCACGAGACTGCCTTCCCATCCGGATCGCTGGAAAACGCCAGGGGTTGATGCCACCACAGGTTCACTGGGGCAGGGGACTTCCATGGCTGCTGGGATCGCGACGGGTCTGCGCTTGGCAGGCAAGGACAATTTTGTTTATTTGATCGTCGGGGATGGCGAACTAAATGAAGGACAGTGCTGGGAAGCCTTCCAATACATTGCCCACTTCAAACTGAATCACTGTATCGTCATTATTGATGACAATAAAAAACAGCTAGATGGGCCAACCAAAGACATTCTTGATCCCTTTGACATTCAGCAGAAGATGACTGCTTTTGGCTTTTATACAGAAAAAGTTCCAGGAGCAGACATGCAAGCCATTGATGAGGCAATCGAGCGCTGCAAAGCGATCGAAGACCAAGCGGTTTGCATTGTCTTGGACAGCGTGAAAGGACAAGGCATTCCTTTCTTTGAAGAATTAGATGCCAATCACTCCGTGAAGTTTACCACGGATGAAATCAATCAAGCGGCAGAAGCGGCAATCAAAGAATTGACGATAAAAATCGAAGGAGGACGCTAAGGCATGTTTACATTAAGCAAAACCACTGCTGCTGGTAAAGAGCTGCGAACATGTGTCGTTGACACATTGGTGGAACTCATGGATGAAAATAACCAGCTAGTTGCGTTGGATGCCGACCTTGGCTCTGCCAGTGGCTGGACAACGATTGCCAACAAACATCCCCAACGCTTTGTCAACATGGGGATCGCGGAAGCCAATATGGTTGGCGTTGCGGCTGGCTTGAGTTTAACTGGCTATACACCTTTTATCCACACCTTTGGGCCATTTGCGACGCGTCGGGTATTCGATCAGTTGTTTATTTCTGGCGGCTATGGCGGCAATACGATCAATGTTTACGGTTCTGATCCAGGGTTTGCAGTCGGGCACAACGGCGGCACCCATACGACATGGGAAGATGTGGCTTTGATGCGAATGATTCCCCAGTCGATCGTCTGCGATGCAGCGGATGAAGTCCAAATGGCGTGGATCATAAAAACTTTTAGCCAATTATCAGGCATTCATTACGTACGAGGCAATCGGAAAGCGGTTCCTACGATTTATGAAAAAGGCTCGACCTTTGAACTAGGAAAAGGCAATGTTTTAAGACCAGGCGATGAACTGTTGTTGATTGCCTGCGGCCAATTGGTTTCTGAAACACTGCAAGTGGCAGAAGAATTAGCAGAAGTAGGAATCAGCTGTGAAGTGATCGATATGTTTACCATCAAACCGATCGATAAAGAAATGATCATCCGTGAAGTTCAGGGGAAACGGCAAGTCATCACCATCGAAAATCATTCTATCACCGGTGGACTAGGGAGTGCCGTCGCCGAAGTGCTTGCTGAAACTGGCAGTACTGTCCCTTTAAAGCGCATTGGTGTCAATGAACGATTTGGCCAAGTCGGCACACCCGACTTCCTGCAAAAAGAATATGGCTTAGATGCTGCTTCAATCAAGCAGCAAATCGTCGAGGGGAAGGTCAAGGGATAGAAAAAGGAAGCATCAACGAATCAATGGTTGATGCTTCCTTTTCATTCCTTTCGGATCTTGTAAAAAAAGCGTCAAACAGCGCGTCAGTCATGCTGTTTGACGCTTTTTTTGTGTGAACTAAGACAAAAACCAGCGCCGTAACTTTTCTGCTTCGGTTAATGGAAAGTAGAATAGCTTACTTTCGGTGAGAGTATCTTCGGTTTTGATGGTCAGCTGTGACTTGCCAAGCCCTTTTTTGTGCTGCCAATACGTGGTGGTGACGGTGAAATCTTGGATTTTATTTTTCTTCAGATAAGCGGTCACCTTCGTAAGACCGCGAATCGTTTGGCACAACAAGACGTGATTGTCTAAAAATTGATAGCCTTGTATTTTGCCCCGCCAAATACTTGATAACACGAAGGAGCCAAAGAACACGAAGAAAATCAGCGCTAACCACCAGAAAAAGAAGGCGGAGATTCCTACAGCAAGCAGTCCGATCAGCAGCGGCCAACGGCAAAAGTACCAAAAGTTGGGTCGCGGATTTTTCACTAGAGCGGTTTGTTGAAACGACCATTCAGGTAAAAAGCGGGCCAATGTTTCGGTCAGCTGCGCCTCTTTCAAAATGGGGAACAGATAGACCGTATCATCGCTTTCTGAAGAACTGCCAGCAGCCAGCAGTAACTTGACGGAGCTTAGATGAAAGATTCGGCGATAAAGATTTTGTTCGACACTTAGCCCTTGGATCCTAGCGAGGGGAATCGTTTGGTGTCGTTTAGAAAACAAGCCTTGCGTGATCAGCAGCTGTTGCTGGTTCGTTTCCACCGTAAAACCATAATAACGGAAAAGATTTCTAGCGATCGCAAGGAAGAAAAACAAAATCAGCAGCCCCAGCAAAAGCGCAGCACCTAATAAAAGGCCGAGTTGTTGCAATTCCGATGCATAGGCAAAGAGATTGGGAATGTTGTCGATCACGTTGTAGCCGATAACTAGAACCAAGGTAAAAACAGAAAAATCAGTGATAGAAAACAAGAAAATCTCCTTGAATTTCAAAGTGAATGTTTCTAACGGCGGATTTGCTGTTTCCTCACCCGAAAAAATAGTAGCGTAATCGTGGGTTGTTTCTTCTCCACTAACTGCTTGGGTAGTCGGCTGTTGTGGTGTCGCAGCCGCTTTTTTTGACGCTTTGATGGAGGCAATGAGAGCCAGCGGCAATGCAGGGAAAAGAATTTCGGCTTCGCCATTCGAACTTGCGGCGCTTTCCAACTTCACTTCAGCTAGTTTAAACGGACGTAAATAAAAGTAATGATTCTCTTGAATCGTTTGGATGCGTTCAAACGGCAAAATCGTTTGCTTTTGGATAAAGAGTCCTTTGTTGACTAGTACACTCGTTTGGTCGATTCGAAAGGTAAAGCGGGTGTAAGACAGTACCGCAAAAATCAGACAGACCAGTAAAAATAGCAGAATACCGCCCAGAATCATCGGAAAAGAAGGGGCGTCGTTGAATAATTTGAATACAAGCAGAAACGCTAGTACCAGAAAATTTTTGCAATTTTTAAACCAGTAAAGGCCAATGCACAGCAACGGCAGTCGTTGTTTTTCATAGATCATCTTTGACCACCTCGACTAAAGTCATAATGGTTTCTCGCAAGCGTTCGGCTTGCGCCACTGGTAGGCCTTCAATGGTGTGGTTGGTGGCAGCCGTATGGATCTGCAAGGAGACTAAGGAGTATTTTCGCAAAAAGATCCCTTGGTCTGTTTCGATATGCTGGATTCGGCGGATCGGAATATACGTGGTGCTGCGGAATAGATAGCCGTGTTGAATGGCGATATCATTTTCTTGGATCTCGTAGCGATGGAATTTGTAACGGTAGCTCATCAGCACAAAAGAAAGCAGATGGCTGATCAAAGTCAGCGCCAATAAGCTTGACCAAAGGGTGATCACCCAGAAATGCAGCCAGTTTTGCGTGGCTAGAAACCAGAAAGAAGCAGCGAAAAGCAGGCTGAAAATAATCAGTGACGTAATCCTTCGCAACCGCCAAACACGAATGATGGTTTGAGGCATTTGTTCATTTAATAAGGGATAATTCAAGGGAGACATCCTCTCTACATAGAAATAAATAGGGTTACCCACAAATATAGTGGAGATAGAAGAAAAAAACAAGGTCAGGAATTAAAAATAGTTAATTGTGATTTAAATGTTGTTGCGAATAGGTACAAAAAAGAAAAAGCCGCGTTTGGCTAACCAATGAGCATGAGTTTGTTCGTCATGAAAAAAAGCGACCTTACTATTGACTCTCCCTCAAGAGGAGACAGTATGCGTTAGTAGAAAGGGGCGATTGCTATGGAAAATGATTGAGGTTGCTGGGCTGTCAAAAGAAATCAATGGACGCAAAACAATTGATCAACTGACCTTTTTGGTAGTGGAATACCGCTGGTCGTACTATTTTTGACCAATAGGATTGGTGGAGATAAAGTGAGGAGGGGCTGTTTCTTATACATCCCAAGATAGTGATTTGACCTTCAGGCCAGATAGAAGAAGTACTAGAAGCAGTTTGTACGGTCCATAATGGAGCCTATGCTGCAGTTATCCAGTTTGTTGAAAACAACGGCTATCGAATCAAAGTGCCTTTTCGTGAAAGCTATATTGATGGCATTTGGAATAAAGAAAGTGAAGAGGAAGGGCTGACTGAGATCCAGCTTCCTGTTGAAAAAATCAGCAGGCGACAGTAAGCAGAGACGTAGTTTGATGCAGTTTTTTTGTTAGGCAAGGTGTGAATTGCAGTAAGAACTTCTTTTATCGAAGGAAAGCAGGCGATTCCCATTGACAAATCGACTAGCGCCTTCTAAACTAAAGGCAGAAAAACAAGAGAAAAAGGTGATGGCTCCGGCCTATCTGCTGTTATTCCTTCGTTAACAGGGGTAGGACTGGAAAAGAGTAAATAAAATCAATTTCATAGGCAAAAAATTGACTGCATGCAGTTTTATTTGAAGTGCCTATCATTGATTTTATTTTACTCTTCGCTTTTTGATCTTCATCGTTTGAAGGTTGACCGCAGAGTGAAATCTGCGGTCTTTTTTGTTTTTCAATTATTTTGAAAGGGGAAAAGAAGATGTACCAAAAATTGAGAAAAGCAATCGAGCGGCCACCGCTCTATAAAAAAATGGCAGAGGCGTTTTGGGACGATGCGTATATTTCCAAGCAAATGTTAAAGGCTCATTTGGATCCTGATTTTGAGGGAGCGAGTAGAAAGGTTGACTTTATCGACGAATCCGTTCGATGGATCAGTCGCCTTGTGCCGCCAGAAAAACAGACGCAACTTCTTGATATCGGTTGTGGGCCAGGGATCTATGCGGAAAAATTTGCAGCGCTGGGCTATGAAGTGACAGGCGTTGATTACTCCAGACGGTCCATCGCCTATGCGAGAGATTCCGCGAGTAAGCGGCAATTAAATATTACCTATCTATTTGATAATTATTTGGAGATGGCGTTACCTCAGCAATTTGATTTTATTACCTTGATTTATTGCGACTATGGTGCCTTAAACCCAGAGGAACGCAAACTACTGCTAAAAAATGTGCTGGCGCATCTAAAACCGGGTGGCAAATTTTTGTTCGATGTATTTACGATTGCACAGTTTTTAACGCTTAATGAAGAGCAGACCTGGGAAAGTCACGAATCAGAAGGGTTTTGGCGGGGGGAGCCCCATCTTGTGCTGAATCAACGATGGAAATATCCTGATCACGTCTTGCTGGAGCAAACAACGATTTTAGCAGAAGATGAGGTCATAAATTATTATTTATGGACGACCTATTTTACAAAAGATGCATTGATAAAAGAAGCTAGGGTTGCCGGTTTTGATATTTGTGAGATATTCGGTGATGTCAAAGGCAGTCCTTATAGCGAAGAAGGCTCGACAATGGCGATGCTACTGAAAAAACCATTCCCTATCTGAAAGAGTGGTTTTCTGTAAATAGAAAAAAGAAACGACGATTTTCTGTCGTTTCTTTTTGTTTGGCTCCGGCACTGATCAATCAATTTTTTTGTTCTAATGATCGGGCCTATTCAACACCACTCATTCAGCGAAACGTCGAACCATCGTAATATCTGTTTCCAGATAGCCCATTTTTTTGTATAGCTGATACGCAGATTGATTATGAGCAAAAACGTGCAAGCCGATCTCAGTGATGCCTTGCTGGACCGCCCACTTTTCCAAAGCCTGTAAGGCTTTGGAACCATAGCCTTTTCCTCGCTGGTCTTCCTCGATAATAAAGTCATAGATGAAGGCTTTCTGGGCAGCTGTGTTGACCCAAATCACTCCGATCGGTTCACTAAAATCAGCTGGTAATAAGGAAAACAAGTGATTGTTCTCGGTAGCAGGTCCTTGAGGAAGCAAAGAAGCAAAACTCTCTTTGGCTAGGGTGAGAGCCTCGTCTTTGGCCCATGTGCCTGCTTGGACTTTGTCATTGGCGTATTCTAAAACAGCATTGGTTAAGTAAGCAGCATAGTCGCTGTCTTTCATTGGGATTAAGTTCATCTGTTTCTCCTTTTGTCCTTTTGGATTCTCCCTATCTTGCAGAATGATTGCAGTAAGGGGAAATGGGGACGTTTGATTGGTAACTATTTGTTTCCCCTTCAGTTGAAGGTCTCTGACAACGGGTCTCGTCGTTTAAACAAAAACAGGTCATCCTGTGCAAACTGGTAGAGTCCATCGCAAGTATAGCCTCGCAACCAGTCACAACCATTGATGCGGCGAATGTAGAATCCTTTGGGGAAATCGTCGGTTTTCTCCAAAGGCATAGAAGCGATCGTGATTGCGGCAGCTGGCGCTTTTCCTTGGGATTTCAGTCCGGTGCTATTTGCCAGTTGATGATAACTGAGGCGAAAGTGTAAGGCCATTTCCAAGGTACAATCGGTCAGTCCATAAGAAGGTGCAGCTGCAAAAATCTCCGTCAAAGCCCCACCTTGTGTGAGTCCCAGTTCTTTAAGGGAAACAATCACACAAGTAGTACGCTGTTTATCGGCACTAAGGGAGAGGTGGGGATGGCGCAAGAGCTGGTTGGCATACGCGTTTAAGTGAATCTGCTGTTCTTCCAACTGCTGGCAAAGGCGGGCTAGCGAAACCCCGCCATAGTCTACGATCACTTCTTTCAAATCAAACACTCCTTTCAACTAGGGATCCTTTTCTTAAAAAATCAGTTCGCACCCTCGTTCTCAGACAAGTTGGCATAAATCGCAGCAACTTCTTCTTGGTAACGATTCTTTAATCGAGGGGGACTTAAAATGCGTAGGCTTTTCCCAAAGGATAACAAATAGGGCACCACCCAGCTTTCCTCGGGTAAATCAACGGTTACCACAGCAGTGCCTTCCTCCGTCAAAGTAATATCCTGATGATCGAACTCATCATATACCCGATAAAGAACGTCGGCTTGAAAGAATAGACGAGCAGGATAGGTGGTAACAGTCAATTCAATGGCAGAATCAGGCGCAGTGACCGGAAAAAAATGCTGGTCAGTGACGTGGACCTGACTCATGCGGCTGATTTTAAATGTCCGAAAGGCATTCTTTTGCTGGTCGAAGGCTTGCAGATACCATGCTTGCGAGCGAAAAAGCAATTTATAAGGCTGGCAGATGCGTTTTTGCAGTCCCTGTTTACTGATATAGTCAAAGGTGATCACGTGGTTTGTTAAAATACTCTTTTTTAATAAATCAAACGTGTCGTTGCCGTTTTCTCGCCGATGCCAAGTGGAAAAATCCACTTCTAGCCAATCAGCATCGGGCTGTTTAAACAAGGATTGCAGTTTTGCCAGCGATTGCCCACTGATCTGTGGCGTCAGCTGGCGAATCCCTTTCAACGCCAAAAGCAGGTTTTTCCGTTCTTCCTCTGATAATAACACTTTATCCAACACAAAACTGCTTAACAAATAAACGCCGCCATTTCGACCCGTTTCGGTATAGATGGGCACGCCAATACTGCTTAGGGTATTGATATCTCTGGTGATGGTGCGAGTCGAGACTTCAAATTGTTTGGCTAATTCAGAAGTGGTTGCTTTTTCATGATTCAACAGGTGGTAGATAAGGCCGAATAGGCGTGTCGTGCTCACTTGGTTTACTCCTTTTATAAAAAGATGATAAAACACTGACACAAGGTGTCTAGGTTTCTATCGTATCATAAAGACAAAGAAGGAGGAACTCCAATGAAATTTTCGATAATGGCAACGGAAAGAACCAATAATTTTACTGATCCAGCGATTCAAGCAAAAATCACTGGCTTATGGGAGAAAAACAGCGAGGCGGTCAAGAAAGCCGCAGAAAAAGGAACGGTCATCGCTTGCGTTTACCACGAGTATGAGTCAAACTATCAAGGAGACTATGCCGTTTCGCTTTGTTTCGAAGAAACGGAGCAAGCAGACTTTGATACAGAAAAATATACTTGGAAAAAGTATCCGATCGATCGGCGCGATGCGCAGGGCATTTTGACCACTTGGCGTCAAATCTGGTCTGAGGAAGAAAACCAGCAGCTGCAGCGCAAGTATTCCTTTGATTTTGAACAATATGCGCCAGACGGCGAAGTAACGATTTTTATCGCCATTGTTGAAAGCGACAAAGAGCAGCTATTTTCCTGAATAGGAGGACAAACAATGAGACAATATGAAAGCAAAGCAGCGCTGATCCAAGAGATTACAGAACGTTACCAAAAATTTCGCCAAGAATTTGATGAAATTCCTGAAGCCTTGCGAAATCAACGGATAGCAAGTGTCGACAAGACCCCTTCAGAAAACTTGTCTTACCAAATCGGCTGGGTCAGTTTGTTATTGTCATGGGAAGCACAGGAACAGCAAGGGATGAGCGTTCACACACCTGCTGAAGGGTACAAATGGAACAACCTTGGCGGATTGTATCAATCTTTTTATCAGACATACGGCAGTTTGACCTTAGCACAGCAGCAAGAGCTCTTAGACCAAAAAGTGACGGCCCTTTGCCAGTGGATCGAAGGCTTATCCGATCAGGAATTGTTTGAAGCAGGGCAACGGGATTGGGCAACCACCAAAGCACAGTGGCCAGTCTATAAATGGATCCATATCAATACAGTAGCGCCGTTTACCAATTTCAGAACGAAAATCCGAAAATGGAAAAAAGAAGCACTGTATTGATCAACAGAGAAATGAATGAATCGAACAGGAAAATCACACCCTTTTTATAGTGTGATTTTTTGCTGTACATAAAAAAACGGTTCATTGAGAAACAATGGCAAAGAAGCGCCAGCGGCTTGCTATCAATTGTGAGAGACTGAAAATCGTGCTATGATGGCGTTAATCAGAGCAAGGAGGAAAAAGCAGATGTGTGGTGGCATTATTTCCCAAAAAATTGCCTAAGCCCATGTAGATCAAGACCAGCAAAAAATGATTTACATGGGAGGAATAAATGATGAAAGAAAACAAATATGATGACCAAACGTTTTTTACGAAATACAGTGAAATGACTCGTTCGCAAAAAGGCCTGCAAGGAGCTGGGGAATGGCAGACGCTAGAAAAAATGTTGCCTGATTTCGAAAAAAAGCAGGTACTTGATTTAGGCTGCGGGTATGGATGGCATTGCCAATATGCTGTAGACCATGGAGCGGCAGCAGTACTAGGAACTGACATTTCTCAACGGATGCTCGAGGAGGCCAAGAAAAGGCACCCTGATCCGAAAATAACGTATCAATGTGTCGCAATGGAAGAAGTGACACTTCCTCCAGCCTCAATAGACGTTGTTTTAAGTTCATTGGCGTTTCACTATGTGGCAACGTTCGAAACATTGATCAAAAGTATATCGGTCTGGCTGAAACCTGGTGGTGTGCTGGTATTTTCGGTGGAGCATCCGGTTTATACGGCGGAAGGATCGCAAGATTGGCAGTATGATAGGCAGGGGGAAATCCAGCATTTTCCAGTCGATCATTACTATTATGAAGGCAAGCGGCAAGCGCGATTTTTAGGTGAAACAGTGACGAAATACCATCGTACTCTGACAACCTATTTAATGACCTTATTGCAAAACGGCTTTATTTTAGAAAAGGTGATCGAGCCACAACCACCAGAAGAATTACTGGAAGTACCGGGAATGAAAGACGAAATGCGCCGACCAATGATGCTGCTAATAGCTGCTAGAAAAAGCTAACTTAAAGAATTGTTAAACAGTTGTTCTGTGAAGATCAGCTGTTTTTTTGTTTTGTGTCATCGCAAGAAACCACCTGGAAAGCCTATGATAGCTTATTGTCTAGTCAGTTCAGGTTAAGGAATAAACTGTTATTTTAATTCCTAAAGTGACGCGAAGGTGACAAAAATGAAACGCCAATTCGTAAAAGGGTATGCTATATTTTAGACAGCACTTGTTTTTTTACGAAAAAAAGCCGGCAGTCGATGGCGTATCTTACGCAATCGCCGCCAATCTGTTTTATAAAAAACGCAAAACCATTCCCAAGTCCGATGCAAGTTTGCTGAATATTCAGCAAAATAAAAGTAAATGACTAAGAATAGAAAGGGTGAGGATCATCAAAAACAACCAAACCATTGGCTTGACGTCAGGAGAAGTCAAGGCGCGGGTGCAGCGCGGTCAAGTCAATAAGACAAAAAAGGATACGACGAATACGTACCCGAAAATCCTTTTTACCAATATCTTTACCTTTTTCAATTTGATCAACTGTGTCCTATTCTTTCTCGTCTGTTTGACGGGTTCTTATCAAAACGGGTTGTTCGTCTTTGTTGTCTTCAGCAATGTGATTATCAATCTCTTTCAAGAAGTTCGTTCTAAACGAACCCTGGATAAGCTGGCACTGCTAAAAGTGGCAAAAGCGGATGTCTATCGAGATGGCAAGCTGGAGAATTTGCCGATCCACAAACTCGTAATGGATGATGTGTTACGACTGAAAAGCGGGGACCAAGTGCCGACGGATGCCAAAGTCATTCAAGGGTCTTTAGAAGTCAATGAATCCTTGCTGACTGGTGAAATGGATACGATCCACAAACAGCCGGCAGACGAGTTGTTTTCTGGTAGTTTTATCACTGCTGGCGAAGCGTTATGCCAAGTGATCCACGTAGGCGCTGACAACTATATCGCAAAAATCAACAAAGAAGCCAAAACTATCAAACGACAAAAATACTTGATCCAAGGCAGTTTAAACAAAATCATTCGTTGGATCAGTCTGATTTTGGTGCCGCTATGTACTCTCTTGTTCGTCAAGCAGTTCTATTTCTCTCATGCAACTTTTAACACCGCCATCTTACGGACGGTGGCGGCAGCTGTGGGGATGTTCCCCGAAGGTTTGTTTTTATTAACGAGTGTCACATTGACCATCAGTGCTGTCTATCTGGCGCGCAAAAAAGTGATGGTGCAGGAATTGAACTGTATTGATGCCTTAGCACGGGTCGATGTGCTTTGCTTAGATAAAACCGGTACGATCACCGAAGGCAAGATGACGGTGGAAAAGACGATTTCCTTTCAATCGGACACACCGCTGGCAGAAATCACCGGTAACTTAATGGCGCAGCTACCCGATCAGAACCCAACGGCAATGGCGCTGCGAACCTTTTTCCCCAAAAAAACGACGTACCAGATGCAGCAAGTCGTTCCCTTTTCATCTGACCGCAAATTCAGTTGTGTCACGTTTGAAGGGCAAGGCACTTATTTCATCGGAGCTGCGTCGATTTTACTAGGAACCAACCATGAAGCTGTCTTAAAACAGGAAAGGCAGCTGGCAGAAGAAGGCTACCGAGTGATCGTTTTGGCTCACAGTACGCAAGGCTATGAGGAGGCAGGACTGCCGACAGATATTGAACCGCTGGGCTTTTATTTGCTGTCAGACACGATTCGGGAAGATGCCAAAGAAACCTTGGAGTATTTTCGTTCACAGGCAATCCAATGCAAGATCATCTCTGGCGATGATCCAGTGACAGTCAGTCAAATCGCGAAAAAAGTCAATCTACCAGGGGCAGCTGATTTTATCGATGTGTCAAAATTAACAGCGACCGAATTAAAAGAAGCTGTCAGCAACTATCAGATTTTTGGTCGAGTGACGCCTCAGCAAAAGAAAGAAATGGTGCTCTACTTGAAAGAACAAGGGCATACTGTCGCGATGACTGGCGATGGCGTCAACGATGTTTTGGCACTAAAAGAAGCCGACTGCTCCATCGCGATGGCTTCTGGTGTTGATGCTGCGCGTCAAGTGTCAAATCTGGTGCTTTTGGAAAATCAATTTGATGCTTTGCCATCAGTCATGGATGAAGGTCGCCGAGTGATCAATAACATTACTCGCTCTGGTTCATTGGTACTAGTGCAAGTCTTATTCTCCATCATGATCACTATGGGGACGTTGCTATCAGGAACGACGTATCCTTTTGAGCCGATCCAATTAACGATCATCAATGCCTGCTTTGTCGGCATTCCGACCTTCTTTTTAAACTTTGAACCAGACTTCAATCGGATCAAAGGGGACTTTATGACGACGATTTTCAAAAATGCTTTTCCAACAGCCTTGTCGATTACGGTAGGAACTTTGCTGATCATCAACTTTGGCTATTGGTTCAACAGCAGCAGTAAAGCTCTATCGATCATGAGCATTATTTTTACTGCTTGGAACTATCGCTTGATCCAGAAAAAAGTCTATCCAGCGATCAACAGCTATCGAACGATGATTTTTTTCAGCACTCAGATCTTGTACTTTGCTGCTTTGATCGTCGGTCGCGACCTCTTTAACCTAGGCAATACTAGCTATCTCAACCTCATTCTCTTGATTGCCTTGTTGAATTTTTCCGCCTACATGCAACGCTTTGCGGATAAGGGCATCGAGCTGCTGATGCGAAGATATACGAAGAAACGTAAAAGCTTGTCAAAAGAAATGATTCAGTAAATGGTAGGAAAAACTGATTGCTTAAGCAGCTCTTATAGCGTGCTAGGCAGTCAGTTTTTGTTTTTAAATAAATTTTTATTTAAAAGGAGTTTGTCTCTTGCTATGAAACTCGTTTCATACCTTACAATCAACCAAGGGACCTTTTCAGAAAATTTGTCGAAAGTGGTACAACTAATTTTCTATGGTAAACTTAGGTCACTAGCAAAACAATCAGATAGGAATGAAAGAAATGGCAACGATTCGCGATATAGCGAAAATTACTGGTTTTTCGATCACGACAGTTTCTCGTGTGATCAATGGCCATCCTTATGTTGATGAGCAAAAGCGAGCAGCGATTTTGGCGGTGATGGAAGAGCTGGATTACAAACCGAATAAAATCGCCCAAAAACTTAGCTCGGGGAAAACCTATAATATTGGAGTCATCGTACCGTTTGTCAATCACGCCTTCTTTGATGGGATCTTAAATGGCATTATGGAAGAAGCCTTTGCCCAAAAATACAAAGTGACGTTATTGCCGACCAATTTTGATCGGAAATTGGAATTAGAGTATCTAGAAGAATTCGCTGCAAAGGGATTTGATGGCTTGATCGTCATCACTCGGGCAAATCATATCGAGACGTTTTATCCCTACATGGAAAAAGGACCGATTGTTTTTTGTGAAAATTCGACCGGTACTGCCGTTCCTTTCGTTGCGATCGATTTGGTCGGCTCTGTGACAGCCAGTATCAATTATTTGAAGGAACAAGGCGTAAAACGCTTGGGGTTGACGTTAGGGCGCAGCAAACGCCTCAGCTGCAATTCAGTCAACACCATCGCAAAAGCCAAGGAGCTGTTTCCTAATTTTTCTGAAGCAGATATTTATTGGGATTGCATCAAAGCACAAGATGGAATTCCCGCAGCCGCCTTTTTTAAGGAACGAGGAATCGATGGGGTGATCACAAATGGGGACGAGATCGCAGCGATGATCTTAAATCAATACCCTCACGGGACAGCACCCATCGTGATTGGACAAGAAAACCTCCTCATCAGTCAAATGCTGCACTTTCCTTCCGTTGAATTTCATCTGGATCGGTGTGGGAAAGAGGCGTTTCGCTTGTTTCGAGAAAGAAAACAAGAGCAGATTATTCTGCCATATGAACTTATCATTCGTGAATAATCATTGTTATAAAAATAGAACAAAAAGAGAACACCATTTTTATCGTGTCGTGTTCTTTCTTGTTATGAAAGGAAGACTGAGTAAGTGGAAATGAGACAGGAAAGAAAAAATCAATTTTGAATGCTTGCTTTTCACAGAGTAAAGGGCTACCATTGGTCTGTGGCTTTTTCGCCACAAAAATAGGAAACGTATCAGACAAGAGTACTTGGGGAAGATTCTCTTGGGGGAAGCCTGATACGTTTCCTTTTGTTCATTCTAACACTATTTATATATAAAGTAGAGAGATATTGAGTAGATAAATAAAAATACTAATGTAATTGATGAATAGGAAAAAGCCAATCATTCAAAAGGCGAATTTTAGATCGTTTTCCTATAACATGTTGGAGGGCAAATGGCTCCCCATGTTTTGGTTAATAAAAGAGAATCAACTAACTAATTGTGTTGTACCAACAAGAAAATTACATAGCTTGGCAACACCAGTTTCAGCTGTTTCTTTGATTAGAACAGTTGCAGTATTTTCGTAAACATGAATCACACTAACTTCTTGTAAACCGGTAAAGCCAATAACATTTGCCTGATAGTTTTGACCAGGGAACACTTGGTATTTTTCCATGTTTTTATCTCCTTCATTAATCTTATTTCAAAAGAATAATAATTAAAATTTAAGAAAAAGTAAAGTGAAACGATTTTTCATTCAAAAATACAGTCCTTTGGCGTTTGTTTCGAGCAGATTCAAGCTTTTTCTGCAATTTTCCATTATTTTTTTCAATAAATATGCGGTGAATTGTTGAACATTATTCAAGAAAATATACCTTTTATTTAAGGAGTGTTCACAGATTTTAGCTAAACGAAAGGGCGAGAGCAGCAGCTGAATTGTTTGTTTTGTGACGGTTTGGGGCTTATAATAAAGATAGGAAGAAGGATCGGCGTCACCACTTCCTAAATCAATTGAAAAGGGCGTGCAAGTTATGGAAAACGTATACCGAAATAACTTTGTCAAAAGAACTGTTCAACTGATGTTTGCACCAAAAAAAATCAGAAAGCGTCCGCCAGAACAATGGATCAAAATGCCTACCAGCCGAGGTATTCGGAGAAAGGACGCGTGATCCAGCATCTCGCAACTATGCGTGAAATAGTCTTTAAAGAGAAAAGAAACGCAGGAAGTTCCGAAGACGGGACTTCCTTTTTTATGTCATTGAAATAGGGTGCTTATCGAAAAAGCAGTTGTCAACACGTTCTCTTGTGGAGGACCACTTTCGGAAGAGGATACAAAAGGAAGCTTGCGAGAGCCCAATAGACGAACGAAAGAAATCAATAGATGTGTTAGTGGATAAAGAATCAAGATGGTTCTTCCTAACTGTTTTTCCAAAAAGAATGATATTCGAAAAGACGTTAGTCTATCTGTATGAGCAGAATTGATGATTGATGTAAGAAGAGGGAATCCAAAAGCCACTTTTTTCATACTTGAATTCTGTTAAAATACATATAGAGGTTCAAACCTGAAAAATAATCTGATAATTTTTAAAGAAGGTGAAAGCATGGACTACCAAGAAATCGCGCGTCATTTCCAGACAACATCCTTTGATCCCCAACCGTTTGTGCAAACGGCGATCGATGATCGAAAGGTAAGGGAGAAACTAGTGGAGAATGTCGTTGATGGTCAAAACCATATCAATGAGTATTTTAATAGTTATTTGATCATTAAAGAAGTAGCCATTAAAAACCCTGAGTTGATTTATGATGAGTGGGAACGGATCTGGGCGTTGCATACCCATAAAAACTCCTATCATCGGTGGATCGCCCACGATTTGATCACGCAACTTCTGGTGATCGATCATGAAAACAAGTTTGAAGCAATCAAGCAAGAATATGTACTACTGCCTAAAGAAGAAAAAATTAGCAATTTCTTGAAGATGATTGAAAATATCAAGGAAGCCAGTCGACACAAAGACCTTCAGCATGAAAAGAAACGCTTGCTTACGGATCAAGTATGGCTTTCAAACTTCAATGAAAAACAAATGAAGCGTATTGATAAAGTCCTCCAAACTCTTTTGACCGAATGAATCAAGAAAAGCAATTGAACTTGTTTCAGAAGGGGGGCTTGCTGTTTTCCCCCACTTTTTTTCTTGATTACTGGGAATAGTCGGGAGGAATGAGGAGCATGCTGCAATGATAGTTACCAATTAGTTGCATGTATCGCATGCAAAATCTCCCTTAAGTCCTTGTAAGAAGCCAAGTGAAACTTTATACTAGAATGTAATACTTATTCAAAAAAAGGACAAATAAAATGAGGACATGAGCTTTTATGAAGAAATATTGTAAGGAAAATGTGCTGGAAGCGGCGATGAATCGTCTGGAATATATTTTTGATACGTTTCCCCATGTGTACTTTTCGTTCAGTGGCGGAAAAGACAGTGGTGCTATGATCCAGTTGGCCGATCAAGTCGCCCGACAAAAAAAGAAAACCTTCGATCTGCTGATTTTAGATATAGAGGCAAATTATGATGCTACACGAGTATTCATGGAAAAAATCAAAGCGTTACCAAGTATCAATCAAACTTACCATTTTTGCTTACCCTTTTACGAGGACAACAATACCAGCGTATTTCAGCCACAATGGCTGATGTGGGATGAACAAGAACGGGAGAAGTGGGTACAGCCAATGCCAAAAGATGCGATTTCACTTGGTGATTTAGATGAATCATTGATGGAGATTTATCAGAGTGCAAATATGAATCCTGATAAGTTCTTGCGAAACTTTGCTCATTGGTACGCAAGTCACCATGGCTTTGAGCCCGTTGCTTGCGGTGTAGGTATTCGGACACAAGAAAGTCTGTATCGGTATCGATCAATCACATCGCCAAAGTATAACTTTCGGAAGCAATGCTGGATCAAACGGCAAGTAGCAGATTCAATGGTCGTCAATTTTTACCCCATCTATGATTGGAAGACCGAAGATGTGTGGGGAGCCTATGCTCGTTTTGACTGGCCGATCAATGGCTTTTATGAAAAGTTGTATGATCATGGTGTTCCGATCCATCAAATGCGGATCTGTCAGCCTTACGGCATGCAGCAACGAAAAGGCTTGTACCAATATGCTTTGGTGGAACCGGAAACGTGGGAGCGCGTCGTAAATCGTGTGTCAGGAGCCAATTTTGGTCGCTTGTATGCCCAGACAGGATTGCTGGCGCATTACAATACGAGAAAACCCAGTCATATGACTTGGCAAGAGTATGCGGTCTTTTTACTGGAATCAATTGGACTTTATTCAAAGAAATTACAGGATCATTATTATCGCAAAATCACGATTTTGATTGATCATTATCGAGAGAAGCACGGAATCGAAGTGGAAGACATTCCCGATGTGACCAAACGTAAGGAGTGGCTAAAAAACGAAGTACTCTGGCATGACTGGAAAGGGATCGCTCGTGCGTTAGAAAAAAATGATTTTTCCTTGAGCACGCGACAATACAGTTTGACGAAAAAAGATGAGTCTGAATTGTATGAGTTGGCGGTGGATTTTGGGGCGGCGTTGGGGATCGAGCATTTACCCAAGTATCAGTTGAAAAAATTGAATGCCAAATACGAGTATCTAACGAAAAAAATCACCTAACGATGGACGAATGGGTCCGTAGAGAGGAAGGGTTTTGTGAACGAACGATTGGTTTTATTTTTTCCACCGTATAAGAAAAGCCAATTCTATCAATTGATGGGAGCTTTCTTTGCAGAGCGAGTGTATCAGCAACAATTTCCGTACTTAGTCAATGATGAGAACTGTTACTGGTACGTGATTCTTGATGATGAAAAACGAGTGACCGCTTTTTCTTATTATGAAAAAGGCGCCAACAAAGTGGAGCTAGGAGAATTTTATGAAAAAGATCCAGCTGCTCAATTTAAAAAGTTTCTTTTACGGAAAATGTTGGTGGATATCACCCGCAACTACCCAGAAGCAGAGATTCTCGCTTCTACTAATCAGCCTAGTGAAATTGCCCTTTTGGAGTCAAAAGGGTTTGCGGTCTATCGACAAACAAAAAATTATTCATTTCTAAAAAGGAGTGTAGTCCCTCATGAGCGATATCGATTTTCCAGTGTTAGCGGCGAAGCTGATCCCAGTCAACAAGATTCACGCGAATACGTATAATCCCAACACCGTGGCTGCTCCAGAAATGGATTTGTTGGAACTGTCGATTCGAGAAGATGGCTTTACGCAACCATTGGTTTGCTACCACGATAAAGAGCAAGACCAGTATATTTTGATTGACGGGTTTCATCGGTATATCGTAGCAAAAGAGCGCTTGGCGTTGCCAAGCGTTCCGGTCACGGTGATCGATAAGCCTTTTGAGAATCGCATTGCTTCAACGATTCGTCACAATCGGGCCCGCGGTACCCATGGCATCGAGAAGATGGGAAATATCGTGCAGCAATTGGTCGCTAATGACTGGACGGATGAACGAATTGCCAAGGAATTAGGGATGGATCGCGAAGAAGTTTTCCGCTTTAAACAACGCTCAGGATTAAAAAGCGCCTTTTCCAACCATGAATTCAGCAAGTCTTGGATTGAGTTTGAAAAAAGATATTACAAAGGAAAAAAAGAAACCTAGAAGAGCAAAAAAGCTATCTATGGAAGATAGCAATTGATCAATAATTTTTTTTGAATTTTGTATAGGTGTTTTTTACAACGATCACGATCAGATTGACCACCATCGACAAACAAAGTGTCCCTAAGAGAATGGCTAGGATCACACCTAATGTGTCTCTTAGAAAGCTGAAGATCGCTTCAACGATAAACATGGTTTTCTCCTCCTTTTCTCAGCGTCTATCTTTTCAGACAATTGCAAAAATAGGCTCGTTGTGCAATAGCTACCTGCTACTGAAAAATACAGTCGAGCGGTTTACACGTCCAGCATTTTTGTTCATTGTGTCTTTCCGAAGTAGAGTATACTTTGGAAAGGACAAAAGAGAGTTTCTGTTTTTTACAATCGGTGAAAAATTCTGAAATTTAAGAGTAGCCTTTCTTTTCAGATTCTTATCAATGGTATGAATAATCGTATCAATTTGTATAAAAAAAGTAAAATGATAACACAGATTAGAATTGAGAAAAAGCTATGATTTCATCATTTTATGAGAGTCAGAAATATCCAAAACCTTGCTGTACAACGTCTTTGATTCCATTAGACATTGTACAGCTTGTTTCTTTTCTACAGTGTTGATCCTTTCAAAATAACTACACTTGATTCAATAAAAAGCAAACGTGCATAAAAAGTCAATAATACATAATCTCCTTTAGATAACTAGAGCAAACGTTTTTTTAATTCAAAGACAAATTCTTTTGTAATACTGGGAGAATGCATTAGGGATTTTTTTGAAAGCAATCCGATCGACATACGTGTATTTGCTAAAGGATTCGCTAAGATTTTTATTCCAGCGCGGGTCTGATCAACGATAGAGCGAGGCACTAAACTGCAATAACCAGTTTGTTCGATCAAGTAAGGAATCGTACTGATATTGTTGACATATTCCCAATGGATCGATGGCACGCAACTGGCAAGATAGCTTTCAACTTTTTTATGTGCTAGGCTGTCATCGTTAAAACGATAGAAGTGGCAGCCTTCGAAATCAGCTAGTTTATTGATCGTTAACGGGTTGTGGATCGATGTGATGCAGCAAAGCTCTTCTTGGAACAATTCTTCGTAAACAAAATTCCCCTCGTGAGGAAGTGAGCATAGTGCGACATCAATACGATTTTCTTTTACTGCCTTGGCTAATTCCATGGTGGTTCCCACAAGAATCTCGAATTTCACTTTTGGGTATTGCTGAGCAAACATATGGAGCAGTTCTGGCAAAATGGAAATGTCATAGGGCTGAACGATCCCCATCCGTATAGATGAGTCGATCGTACTTGAAGCGTTGTGCAACTGTTCTTTTACCTGCTCCCATTGGGCGATCAGTCCAGGGACTTCCTGCTTCAACAATTCGCCTTCCAATGTTAGTACATTGCTTTTCCCTTCTAAAAATAACGCCACTTCTAACTCTGTTTCTAACTTTTTGATATGATTGGTAACCGTTGATTGGGCATAGTTTAGTTTGGCAGCAGCCTTCGTAAAAGTCCCTTCTTCGACGATCGTTTTAAAGGATTGCAGCTCTTTGATAAAATCCACATTTGTTCCCCTTTCTTTTCTCAAATTATACAAAAAAAGGAAAGTGAAATAATTTCTTTTTTTTATCGTAAATCAAAAAAATAGATATAAAAGTTCTTTCAAATATGTGTAGTATTCAGGGGTAAGTCTTTTTATTTTTGGTGACCGTTACTATAACGAATCCTAGAAATAAGTGAGAGGTTGTTTCCATTAAAAAAGGCAGGCGATGGAACCAGCGACTACTTAGATGGCTTCTAGTGATGAGATACCAGGAGCGACACATCGATAAGTTACTGATACAAAGGAATGTGAGGAACCGGGTTTTTGCTTTTCCTGTAGGTAAAACGCAAGCGAAGAGGGGGCAGCAGCACTTGCTTCTTGAACTTCCAAATGAAAGAAGGAAACTGGCGGCTGGCTTTAGTAAAGCGCCGTCAGTTTCCTTACGGTAAATAATCGGGGATGATCTTTGGCTGAACCAATTGTTCAATCGTTTTATGAATGATCATCCAGTCAGATAGACTTGGTACATTCGAAATTCGCAATTGCTGAAAGTGGGGATTACTTTTCAAGTGTAAGTCAAAATTGCTGACGATCAAATCAATTTCCTGATGGATCAATTCATGGGTATCAGGAGTCACTTCGAAAAAGTAACTGACTTCAGTCTGATCATTTTTGAATAGCTCCGCTGATGCGGCTAAGAAAGCATCCAATCCAGCGCCACCTTGAAAAGCAAAGGCCACTTTACGTTGTTTTTTTAGCGGAGTACTAGGTGCCAGTTCGCTTAATAAGGTCAATGTGACTGCGATATGCTCCAAGTGAGTAAAGGAGAAGAAGGCGCTTTGGTCATTGAATTGTTTCAACCACTTATTCCAAGCGAGGTACTCTGTCTTAAAGGTCGATTCAACAAAGGTTTTGATTTGTGGATCAGCAAATTCATAATTGGCAGAAATCATCGATAACAAGCGGAGGTTCACTAGATAAGAGATGATTTTCTGAGAGACTGCAGAGGAAATAGGCTGTTGGCCTTTTTTTAAAAACAGACCAATTTCCGCAATGATTTCCGGTTTTTCTGTATGGTGAAAAATATATTTGGCTGCATCTTCTTCAGTAACATCCAATGTACTATAAGACAGACAGTGGAGTGTAGTGAGGAAGAGCCAAAGTAGTTCTTGTTTTGGTAAGTGAATGATCCGGTATTTTTTTAAATAATACTCGATCAATACGTGCGAGAAAATGCTAAAGCGTTCTTTTTCCAATAGGTTACGCTCTAAAGAAGGCGGCAAGTTCAAAAAGTAAGAATAGCGCCATCTGCGTTTGGCGATACTTAACCACAGGGCCAGTCGATAATGACTGTAATGTAACTCTTTCTTGTTGGCTTCCTTGGCTTTTTGGACCAGAAGACGTGCATCTGCCGGGCTATCTTTATCTAAAATCGTGCTGTCACCATAAGCGGAGAAAAAGACAAACAGACAAAAACGAATATCGGCTTCAGTACCAATAAAGTCAAGTTGATTCGTAGCGATCGTCACAGAATAGGTTTGTAAAGACTTGTTCATGTAGCTGATGGTTCGCAACAAGTGACTACGAGAATAGCCAAATTCGATCGTTGCTCGATGAATGGAGTATTTTTTGTTATCAATGATACTCGACATGATTTTAAACTCGAGTGTTTCCATACTTAAAAGCTGAATCGCTAAATTGATTGAGGCATTTGGTGCATACTTGATTGAAACGATGTTACTTTCAGAAAAGTTGATTTTAATCAGTTCTTCTGGCAAGCTATCGCTTAAAACATTGAGTTCTTTCGTGATTGTCGGCATAGATAGACCCAGCAAGGTTGCCAATTCTTGTGGATGATAACCGGTTGGTGCTGCATTTAGCATCTGTAAAATTTTTACTTGACGGGAAAATGACTTGTCTCGATGCAAATTGATTGATAAATTTTCTAACATTGATATCACCACCTCTTTTAAAATCTTATGGAAGCAATCAGTGCCGAATGTAAATTACGTTGGTTTTAAGTAGATTATATAATACTCTACGTCAATCAAGAAGCTTTATCCTTTGAAACTTAATAGAACCAGATGTAACAAGCGCTACTTATACGTAAATCACCCTTCAATTAACGAATAAATGCCCTTCGAAAAGAACGGTGCCTGTTTCGGTGCATCTTAGCTTAGGTTCGGGAGAGGACAAATAATCGGAAGTTCTTCTAGAAAAGAGAGCAAAAGAAAAAGCAATGAAGAAGAATAAAGGAAACAATCTGCTAGACGAAAAAAAGCACCGGACGAAGAACTGTAAGTGTCCCTCAAAGCTAACTTAAGATGTTATCTTTGAAGGATCAAACAAATCAGCAAGATCCGTCTTGTGCTTTTTGTTACGGGGAATCTAGGGTCATTAGCAAAATCAGAGCACCTATTCATGAAAGGTGGTTGTTGTTTTCTAAACGAAGATAGCGATAGAAAGTCGATCGTTTTATTCCAGTTTGGGCACAAATATCAACGACAGTTCGACCTTCCTTCTGATAAAGATTCAGGGCGTACTGAATCAGTTTAGGGTCGATTCGTGGACGCCCACCAATATTTCCTCTGGCTCTAGCAGAATCTAGCCCTTCTTTGGTTCGCTCCACAATAATGTCTCGTTCAAATTGACTGAAGGCTTGGAAAACCGTCATCATCAGTTTTCCTTGAGGGGTCTGTGTATCAAAATTTTCTTTGATACTAATCACTTTTACTCCTTTTCTTTCGAAAAAATAGACGAGATCAATCAAGTCTTTGGTGCTCCGACCAAGCCGTGAAAAGCTTTCAATAATAATTTTGTCATTTTCTTTCACTCGCTTTTTTAGTTTGTTTAATTCCGGTCGATTTGTGCGAATGCCGCTAATTTTTTCAGTATAAATTTTGTGGCATTCATATCGTTCAAGCAAGTCTAGTTGACGAGAAAGATCCTGCTGTCTTGTAGATACGCGAGCGTATCCATAAACCATATTTGACATACAATTTCCTCCATTTAAAAATAAGTCTACCTAGAGAATACCTCGTTTGTTCACTTAAGTATACAACCTAAAACCAACGTATTATGAATAAAAGAAAAAGGGTAGTTTTTTTCTGTAAGCAAATAATGTACTATAGAGAGGAAACCTGCGGCGTTGAACGAGGCAGTTCTCAGTCGCTATGGAAACAACGCTTGAGATGTTAGGAAACACAGTGATTCAGGAAATCATCTGAATGAGGTAGATAAACCTATAAGAGCTCCGTTTGACTCCTTTCGATGCAACAGATTCTGAAAGTTACACACTGGTGCAACACCTTTTTCGAGGCATGTGTTAGCCAATCATTTTTAGAGTTAAGACATTTTGAAAGAAAATCGTTAGACAAACTATCGCTTACAAGGAGGGGAACATGAGAGAATTGCAGTTAAGTTTTATGCTGAACAAAACGACCGTTCGCTGGCTTCAAATTTTAAATGCGTTTGAGCGTGAACGTACTTGTTCAATCGCAAGCTTTGCGAACAAACTTGATGTAACTCAACGGACGATCAGCTCTGATATCAAGGAACTGAAAGCCTATTTGCAGGATGCAGCCAAGTTTGTGCATGTGGCTAATGGTTATCATTTTATGGAAACGAACCCAAAAGTATACTTGACCAAAAAAAGAGCGCTGGTTGCAAAAGAAGGTATGTATCAAATTTTAGAAGCAATCTTTCATGGTGAACTTTGTTCTGTTGAAGAGTGGGCACAGCGCTTGTATGTATCAGAAAGCACGATGCGGCGTTATTTGAATAGTGCTTCCCTCACGTTGAGAAAGTATGGTTTAGAGTTGGTGCTACAACCAGTTAATTTGAGTGGAGCAGAAGCGAATATTCGTAAATTTTTCAAAGATTTTTATTATGAATCAGATGTTACTCCTCATACTCTGCTTCCACCTAAAGAGCTGATTGCGGTAGTCAGTGAGACGTTTTCAGAAGTGCCAACTGATGTGGTGAACACGGGTGTTGCTCCTAGTGATTTTTATTATAGTTTGTATATTACAATCAAGCGTTATCAGTCTGGAAAGACCATCCAACTTCCTACTCATTTGGCTGAGATAGTCAAAGACCACACGGCATTTACCGTAATGAAAGACTTAGCACCTAAAATCGAAGCCCTTTACCAGGTAAGACTACCACAAGAAGAATTGGTGTGGCTTTATCTAGTCACGGTGATGAAGCGTACATTGACTGAGCCCGTAAAAGAACAGCAGTTCATTGCATCGTTTGCACTTTATCCTGAACTAGAGGCGCTAAGTCAACACTTTGTTCAAGAATGGGGCATCCCATTTAATGATCCCCAAC
Organism: Enterococcus sp. DIV0008; assembly: GCF_050542615.1. Taxonomy (NCBI): domain Bacteria; kingdom Bacillati; phylum Bacillota; class Bacilli; order Lactobacillales; family Enterococcaceae; genus Enterococcus; species Enterococcus sp. DIV0008. The sequence continues at coordinate 632,622 of NZ_CP172937.1, forward strand.
TAATCGAGACGATGATTCACGCCTTTTTGTTATCTAAGAAAATCAATGATCAACTAGCGCCCATTTTGAATCGCTTGCTGACGGAAGTAAAAAATGAGCCCCTAAAGCATAGCTACGTCGCCTATCAAAAAAATCTTGTATTTTTGAAGCAGAATCAAGCAATTCTTGGGGTCAGTAAGGAGTACCTGTCTGATATCTGTGCAGCGCTTACCTTGTATAGTGAGGCGCTCAAGGAACTCTATTATCAAAAGGTCAACCGAATCGCATTGACATTAGAAGGCGACCTTTACACCTGTCACGCTATCCGCGCACGCTTTTTGCGCTATGTTGGCAATGATCATTACGTGTTTTTCCCAAAAATCAATGAATTGACGACTGCCTATTTGAAGGAAAATGCTATCGATCTCGTGGTAACGAATTATAGTGAATACCTATCAGAGTTCATCTTATCCACGGACTATCTCTTACTTAAAACAATCCCGGATCATCAAGATTGGCTAAGAGTGATTGAAAAAATCGATCCTCAGTTGGGGCAAGCATTAAGTGCAACCCCAAGTTAAGTCAAGTGTATACTTTGAATGCAATCAGTGAAGCTATTGCTAGCAGAAATGCTCATGAAAGCAGAATACCTATTAAGCTAAAAAGCCACAACCGTTGAGAAAAATGGTTGTGGCTTTTTTCTCTTAATAAGCAAGGAAGGAATTTCCTTCACTCCTCTTAAAAAAAAGATGGACGCTTATGAGATGAAGTAGCTTGATCCACGAAAACTCTTACTGTTCATTTGCCAGTTTAGCAAAAATCGCTTTAAAGGATTTGAATGTGTCATTATCTAGTTGGCAAAGCCACAAAAGGTAGCTTTTTTCTTTAAAAGTCCACTCTATTGAAGGGTAAGAGGCAATTAAGGCATGGTATTTCTCCCGTTGTTCACTGGTAGCTAATAGCCACCGCTTCTCAAAAATTTGCTTATCTTCCATATAGCTATCCCCCAAAAAGAAACGTTGCCTGAAACTTCACTAACGGGCAACGTAAATCTAATGATACGCAGATCTCTACTTATTATACCAAGGAAAAATGAATTTTTTTAGAAGATGTGTAAAATTACAACGAATTTCTTTTATTTTGCTTTTTTTGGGACATTTTTTATAGAAAAGAAGCATTCTGTTGAAGAGAACTGTTGTTAACAATGTTTCTGATACTAAGAAGAATTAGTAGGCAGAAACCTTGTATCCATCTTAATGAGTTAAGTGGTTTCAGGTAATAACAAAAATGGACGATCCTTTTTAAAGAATAAGGAATCGTCTTTTTTTATAACGCTTTTTTTTGCACAAACTTTCAAAATGCCTTATTTGAAAAGAAAATGAAAATCAATTTATTCATACAGGTTTGCAAATCTTGATTTATCTATTGATGTTCAACCATGTTAAATTTAACCTCGTCAAAAGCAATAAACTTTCGTCAAAAAAACATCATATTTTAGTTCTTATTTAGGTATTTAGAGAGTTTGCTTCGAATAGGTTGTTCCAATAAGGACTAAGACTGATATTTTTCGAGGGAGTAAGAAAGGGTGACTGGTAAAAACGTGAAATGAATCTTTAAAGTACAAGAGAAAGAATAGAGAAAAAGGAGTTACTTATGAATAACAAATTTAGTAAAAAAGTCACAGGTTTATTGTTGATCAGTCATTTAACATTATCGGCGCTGCCAATAAATGCGATGGCGACAGAAAAAGCTTCTGATTCCTTAGAAGCTTCTCAAGAGAGAGTAGAAGCACCCAATCTATTATCGGATGGTGAAACGACGCAAGACTTAGGCAATGAGATTACCGCGACCGATGATCAAGAAAATCAGGAAACCGATAGTTCTTCTATTGAAAGTGAAGAAGCTCAAACAGAAGCATCTACTGAGAACTCTTCAGAAAATAATGAAGCTGCAGAAAATGAGGAACAAACAGACACATCAAATGGAGAAAATTCCGAAAATAGTTCTGATGACTCAGCGGAAAACGCTACCGAAACCCGTTCAACAAGGGCAAGTGTCCAAGTAACGTCTGATGCTGAATTACGGACAGCATTAGCCAATGCGACCGTTACACAAATCAGCTTAGCCAATAACATCACGATGACTAGTAGTGTGACATGGACAGGGACGACCAAAACGATTGAAGGGAATGGTCATACGTTAACCTTCGGGAATAATGTTCGGCTGTATGGAAATACGGTGAATCAAGGATTAAGTATCAGAAATGTGAGAATCGTAGCCCATGCAACGAATACGATCTATCAAAATAGAACGTCCAGTGTTTCCTTTACAAACGTTACTCATGAAAATAGTCATGCAACAGGGCGTTTACTCTATTTAGCCGCTAGCAATTCTTCAGCTAATTTCTTTGGCGAAAACCGATTAAATGCAGGTTCCTTGATTTGGGCTACTTCGAATGTCCGGATGAATATCGGCAGTGGTGCTTCTGTAGTTGCAAATAACAACGGAACAGCTCGTGCGATTTATCTTGCAAGTGGTGGTCGAATTGATTTAGGTGAAGGCAGCTTATTAGATGTTACTCAAAACAATCCTTCAAATACAGCAAAAGCAGTCTTGATCGAAGGAAGTGCCTCAAGCGTAGTAGTTAATTCGAATGCAACGTTTAAGATCACAAGTGCACCAAATACGCAAAAAACACAAGAAGCCTTGGGATTACGAGGTGCTTTGACCGTATTATCTGGGGGAACACTGGATGTCGTGGGAAGAAGCACGTATTCAACGGTAAACGTTGGACAATCAAGCACTTTCCATGAAGGATCAAATGTTCGAATCCAAAACAATCATACCAATGGAACCGCAATTGGGTCCTATCCAGGAACAACGAACTACACGATTCACTCATCGACAGGAATGCAAACTTGGAGAAGATCAGCTGATTTTTCAGGAGAGCCCAGCTTTAATTATCCAGAGTTTAGACAAGGTTCTTTCTCACTAAATACTTATACGAACAAACAAGTTACTTCGCGAATTGAATCCAATGACTCAATCTTCAACGCAACATTCAATAGTTCTCAAATCGGAAAAATCGCTTTTGGTGACTTTGTGGATACCGCAACGATTCAACAAACGACCATTGACGACTTAACCACAAGCTCAACGCACATTACGGGACGAGCTGAGCCAAATGCCGATTTAGCAGTCACTATTGAAGGACAAGGAAGTTTGACGGGACGCGTTGCAAGTGATGGAACTTATCAATTTGCGATTCCGAACGCACCGTTAGCAGTTGGAACAAAAGTGACTGTTACCGCAACGGCCAATGGTATCCAATCGGTTGCAGAAACAGTTGTAGAAGATAGTGAAAAAGAAACGATTGCCGAAACAACGATTTCCGATCTAAATACTGACTCCACAAGTGTGACGGGAACGGCTGAGCCGAATGCTGAGATTACGATCAAAGCCGGTGACACGATCATTGCGAATGGACGAGTGGGTAGTGATGGTATCTATGCATTGACGATTGAGAAACAACAAGCTGGTACGGTAGTCACCGCCCAAGCAACCTTAAATGGCATTTCATCAAATATTGCGGAAACCATGGTTGAGCGCGCAACGATCGCCGAAACAACGTTGAATCAAGTGACAACCACAGACACGACTGTTAGTGGAACAGCCGAACCAGATGCACATGTGGAAATTACTATAGGCGATTCTGAAACGAAAAATGCCACTGTTGACAGTGAGGGCAATTTTGAAGTAGAGATTGATCAACAAGCAGCGGGAACAATTATTACTGCTCAAGCAAGCATTGACGGATTGCAATCAAATATTGCTTCAACGATCGTTGTCACTGATCCAGCAAACACCGAAGGCACGATCACACCAGATACCTACAATGTTTCTTCTGGCGATCAATTCCTGAGAGGGACGTATACCGGCGATGTTGTTTCTGCTCGTGTGTATGTGAATGGTAAATCTGAACGTGGTGGGAATTTTGCTGATGGATCGTTTAAATTCTATATCGGTAATCGCATCCAATCCGTAGATGATGTCGTAGAAATCGAAGCCTTGGATCAATATGGCAAAGTACTTGATCGGACAACTGTTGAATTGACTAGAGATTTGGCTGGTACGATCACACCGGATCAATACCGTGTTGGCGAAACGATGATTACAGGGACCTTTACGGGTGATGTCAACTTTGCCCGTTTAGTGATCAATGGCACGCCTTCTAATGCATGGGGTGGTACTTTCAATGCCGATGGCACCTTCTCGTTTTATGTAGCGAACCTTGGGATCAAAGCGGGGGACAAAGTTGAGATCCAAGCGTTGAATCGTCAAATCAATGGCAACACGGAAGCCATCGAAGTGCTAGAAACCAAAGAAGTAACAGTGATTGATCAACTTCAAGGGACGATCACACCAGATAAATACAATTACACTGATACCACGATTACGGGAACCTTTACGGGGGATATCAATTTTGCCAACTTGGTGATTGATGGACAATCGGTAGGTAACTGGGGTGGTACCTTCAACAAAGAGACGGGTCGCTTTGAATTCTTTGTTCACGCACAATTTAGAGACCAGATCAGAACAGCAGCGAAAGTTGAATTGCAAACTTACCATCGTGAAACAGTCGATGGACAAACGATTGATCATAAGCTGGTGTTGCAGCCGGTAGAAATCGTCAAAGCAACAGGTTCGATTCAACCAGCAGCCTTCAAAGTGACAGAGAGTGAAATTACCGGAACCTTTACTGGTAATGTGAATTTCGCCAACTTGATCGTTGATGGGCGTTCAGTTTCATGGGGTGGTACCTTTAACACAACAGACCAAACCTTTACTTACTTTGTCAATCAAGATACACGTAATTTAATTCGCGATGCAGAAACAGTTGAATTGGTTGCTTACCATCGGGAGGTTGTTAATGGTCGTCCAGTGGACACCGAATTGGATCGCAGTGTAGTCACTATCGATAAAGAATTTATTGGTACGATTACACCAGACCCATACAAGCTGGGTGACAGAACCATTACGGGAACCTATACAGGAGATGACATCAACTTTGGACGACTTGAAATTGATGGCATGATTCTGTGGGTAAGTGGTTTTGCGGATGGCACGTTTACCGCTTATTTGAACCAAGAACAAGCCAACAGCGTGACGAAAGACAGCAAGATGACGATCCATGCATTGCATCGCTTTGCTGACTTAAGCACACGAGAAATCGCACAAGCAACCGTTTCGATCACAGAATAAGAAACAAAAACTACGAGAGACCCTTGTACCTTGCCTGTTGCAAGGGTCTCTTCATTGATAGAAAGAGAGAAAGCAAATGAACATGAAGAAAAAAATCGTTACCTTCTTTAGCCTTGCCCTTATGGGGAGTTTTTTAGCGGCTTGCTCGACGGATGACCAAGCAAAGACGGATACTACCCAAGGCAGCGAACCGATCGAACAAATCACGGACCAAAGCAATGCCGAGCCGCAATCGATCATTGGTGGATTAAAGATCATCATCGACAAACAAGAAATCAATCAAAAGAAAACAGAAGATGGGGAACAAGTTTTACATACATTTACCATCACAGCAGAAAATATGGGGTCAGTTGCCGCAGGGTTAGGTTCAATTGATTTCCTGCTAGAAACCGAGGATGGGGAACTTCTTGAACTTGATCATACTATGGCGATGTTTGGCAATGAGATCGCTGTAGGTGAAACCATCACTGGACAAGTTTCCTTTGCTTTAGAAGAAGGGCAAGTGGCGAAAAAATTGATTTATAAGCCTGGAGAAGAACAATTGGCAGAATGGGATGTTAAGAGCGAATGAAGGTAAACGTTATCGGATTGGGGTATATCGGGCTACCCACAGCACTTACTTTTGCAAATCATGGGATTGAAGTCGTTGGGGTTGATGTGTCAGAAACAGTCGTTCAATCACTTCAAGCAGGTCTGGCACCAATCGAAGAACCCAACATTGATCGCTATCTAGCACAAGCTTTAGCGAAAAAGACATTCAAGGCACAATTGGTACCAGAAAAAGCGGATGCTTTTATCATTGCCGTACCAACGCCAAACCTCGCTGATCAATTTGGTAGTTGCGACTTGTCCTACGTCAAAGCGGCGATGGCTGCTATCCTACCCTATCTTGAACAAGGCAACACTGTCATTGTTGAATCGACTATTCAACCTCGTACGATGGAGGACATCGTTGGACCGTTTTTTGAAGCAGCAGGCTATACCATTGGAGAAGAACTCTATTTGTTGCATTGCCCAGAGCGAGTTTTACCAGGGAAAATTTTTGAAGAGCTAGTGATGAATAACCGAATCATTGGTGGCATGACCAGCGCTTGTACCCAACAAGGCAAACGCATTTATCAGGCCTTCGTCAAAGGAAACGTGTTGGAGACTTCTGCAAGTATCGCTGAGCTATCGAAATTGATGGAAAACACCTATCGGGACCTGAACATTGCACTAGCCAATGAATTGGTCCAAATTGGGGATCGCCTAAACATTGATGCACTCCAAGTGATTGCATTAGCCAATCAGCATCCACGGGTCAATATCCATCAGCCAGGACCTGGTGTCGGAGGCCATTGCTTAGCGGTTGATCCATATTTTGTGGTTGCGGCAGCACCTGAAGACGCAAAGTTGATTCAGTTGGGGCGGATGATCAATACAGAGATGCCTGAATTCATTATTAAAAAAGTCGAAGAGATTTTAGCGATTCATGGCGGAAACAAGATCGCGGTCTTAGGGTTGGCTTATAAAGGCAATATTGACGATGCCAGAGAAAGTCCGGCAATTGAGATCGCCAAAAGACTGAAACAAAAGAAAGCACTGCAAGTCACCACTTATGACCCCTATGTCGCCACTTCTGATGTTGCACATCTCGAAGTAGCACTAACAGACAGTGATCTGGCATTGATCCTCTGTGACCATGATGCTTTTAAAGATATAGCGCCAGCCGCCATTCAAGCGATGAAACAAAAAATCGTTTTTGACACGAAAAATATTGTGACAGATAAAACGAGGTTCGATGCTGCCTATTCTCTTGGGGCATTACCAAGCGCCCAGTAAATGGTTTGATTGCTATTTATGTTATTGAAAGGGAAAACCAATGAATAAAGAAATAAACACAAAAAAATTGAAGCAAGTTTTTCAGCAAAGAATAGGCTGGATCCTCATGATCATTAGTGTTCCCTTACTAGCGATGTTGCTTTATCTAACCCTGTTTGCTGAACCCATTTATCAAAAAAGTGCACAGTTGCTGATTAGTCAGTCAGAAACGACAGCTGGCAATCGTCTGGAAAACCAGACGATTCAGGCAGACCTTCAACTCGTCAGTACCTATAGCACCATCATCATGAGTCCTCGCATCTTAAATGAAGTCAGTGAGGCGCTAGAGGGAAGCTATGATGTGGCTGAACTGTCAGAGATTTTGAGTGTATCGAATGCCACTAACTCGCAGATCATTGAAATCAATGCCTACCATCAAAGTCCGAAGATCGCAGCGAAGATCGCCAATACGACCGCAAATGTTTTTAGTGAAGAGATCCCTAAGATCATGAACATTGATAATGTCACGATTTTGGCAGAAGGAGCCGTTTTGCCGCAAGAAACGCCAGCTCGTCCAAACAAATTTTTGTTGTACAGTTTGACCGCTTTTTTAAGTCTTCTTTTCGCTTTTACGTATGTGTTCCTCCTGTTGGTTTTTGAGCGCAGTTTTGCTTCAAATACTGAAATCGAAGAGGTCTTAGGGGTAAAAGTCATCGGTGAGATAAGCAAAGAAAAACGAGTTGCTTCGTTTAAAACCATCCAGTCGAGAAGCCTTAGAGGAAGGAAGCGTGTGTGATGCGTAGCATGAAGGAAAATTACTCCATCATCAGCGAACAAGTAAAATTGATTCGCGAAAATGTCGACTATTTATGCCAACAACAAGATGCCCAAACGATTTTGATTACTTCAGGAGAAAGCGGTACGGGAAAATCCACGGTCTCAGCAAATTTGGCGGTTGCCTATGCCCAAAAAGGCAACCGAACCTTATTGATTGATGCGGATCTGCGTAAGCCCACTCAACATCATTTGTTTTCACAAGAAATGCATGTGGGTTTGTCCAATTATATTCGACGGGCTGTCTCCATCGAAAGCTGTGTCCAACAAGTGATTTTAGAAGATTGCGAATTTTCAATCATTACTAGTGGAGCTATCATGTCAAATCCCAATGATCTGCTCGCTTCTTCGAAAATGACCGCAGCTTTGCAAGAGGTCAAACAACTATACGATGTGGTCATTATTGATACACCGCCAGTCAATGTCGTTTCTGATGCCTTGATCTTAGCCAAGAAAGTTGATGGTGTACTTTTAGTTGTTCATGCGGATAAAACGAACAAGCAATCCGCAAAAAATGCCGTCAAAAAACTGCGCCTTGTCAACGCCAACATCTTAGGTGTCGTCGTGAATGGCACGGATACAGCCGAAAATTACTATTATTAAGGAGGGGAACTTTGTGGAAAGACCCGCTTTAGACAAACAGCCAACAGTTCGGGTTACTGGCTATGTACGTTGGAAACGATCGATAGAAACCATCTTTAGCTTGGGCTTATTAGTCATCCTTAGCCCGCTGTTACTGCTGATTTGTATAGGAATCAAATGTTCTAACTGGCACGCACCGATCATTTTTAAGCAAGTCCGTGTTGGGAAAAATGAGTCCACGTTTGTGATGTACAAATTTCGAACGATGGTACCTGATGCCGATCAATTATTAGGACAGTATCTTGATAAAAACGAAATTGAAGGGGCCATGTTTAAACTAAAAAAAGATCCACGAGTGACGCGGCTAGGCCGTTTGTTGAGAAAAACGAGTCTTGATGAATTGCCCCAACTGATCAATGTCTTGAAAGGGGAGATGGCACTGGTTGGTCCCCGTCCTCCTTTAGAAAGAGAAGTCGTCAGCTATTCAGAGAAAGACAAGCAACGATTGTCTGTCACACCCGGTTGCACAGGGTTGTGGCAAGTCAGTGGACGAAACGAATTAAGCTTTCAGGAGATGGTCGCGTTGGATCTTTATTACATCAATAACCTGAGCTGGTTATTGGACTTGAAAATTATTATGAAAACGATTGGCGTTGTTTTCTTACCCAAAGGAGCATTCTAATGGAGCAACAAACACGTGTGTCACTTTTAGGAAGCAATCTAGATTCTCTAAGTTTTCAAGAAACCATTTCTAAAATCGAGGCAATGATCGAACAAGGGGGCCCCGCACAACATGTTTCAATTAACGCGGGAAAAATAAACTTGATGCGCAATGATCCCTCGTTGCGATCGATCGTCAATCGGGCAGCTTTGATCACGGCTGATGGCCAGTCGATTGTCTGGGCAGCGAAATATTTAGGTTGTCCTGTACCAGAAAGGGTAACGGGCATCGATCTTTTTCGCGAACTCGTCAAGCTAGCAGCAGAAAAAGGCTGGCGGCCTTATTACTTAGGAGCAACTGCGGAAGTCGTAGAAGCCGTCGTCAAACATGACCAACAGCTTTATCCCGACCTCAACATAGCGGGTTTTCACCATGGTTATTTTTCCGAAGACGAATCATTGTACGTGGCAAAAGAGATTGCACGGACGAAACCAGACTTGCTGTTTGTCGCTTTTTCTAGTCCGCAAAAAGAGATTTGGCTCGATACATTCAGCGAAGTATTGCAAGTGCCCTTTGCGATGGGGGTTGGCGGCAGCTTTGATATCGTCGCAGGCAAAACCAAACGGGCACCCTTGTGGATGCAGCGGGCAGGATTGGAATGGTTTTATCGCTTTGCTCAAGAGCCAGTCAGGATGTTTGATCGCTATATTATAGGAAATTTACGCTTTTTACAGTATGTGTGGGGAGAAAAAAGAAGAAACGCATGAAATCAAAACAGCAAAGCCATCACCGCTTCTTTCTGGGGATTGTGGCCATTTTTCCGATAATCGACGTCTTAAACGGTTTATTTCTAAGTCTGGGCATTCCTTTTCCCGTTGGCGTGTTCTACCGTCTGCTGTTCTTTTTGTTCTTAGTGATTATGATCGTGACAGAAAAGATTCCCCTTAGCTACTATACGTATTTAACGTATGGGTTTATCGCTGTGACGCTTACGCTTTTTCTGTTACAAGCGCTTTTTTTGGAGTACAGCTGGCAATGGGTGATTGAGGATCTATCGGTGTATATCAAATACCTCTTATGGGTACTGATTCCTTATTATGTCTATCAACGAAAAAACGACTTCTCCAAACTGCACTACGACAGCTTGTTTATTGTTATTAGTGTCTGCTTCACCTTGGGGCTACTGATTCCTTATTTTTTAGGGTTAGGCTACCAAACTTATGACAATTCTGATGCTGGGTATAAAGGCTATTTCTTTGCCAATAATGATACGAGCTTTGCCTTTATTGTTTCCATCACCTTTACAGTCCAGGCACTAATTGTTTCGATCAAAGAACAGACCCATAAGTTTTCGTTGTTTTTGGCTAGTTTATTCACTGGAAATTTCGTCTGTCTGGTCTTAGTCGGTACGAAAACCGGCGTGTTTTATGGTGTCGGTGTCTTGTTCTATCTTTTAATCCGATTGGTGCTAGGGATTGATCGTAAAGCATTCCTGCAACAACTGTTTATCTGGTTTATGAGTTTTATGACGATTGCTTGGCTGCTTATTCAAGGACTACCATTGCTGATCCAAGCCGTCGAAGGAACCTATCTACGCATGGTGTATTTTTATCATCTTTTCGATGGAGACTTGATCCGCTTATTTTCTAGTTCAAGAAGTGATTTTTTGATTGGTGGGATGAACGCCTTCTTAAATGATGAGGCTCGTCACTTTACCATGATCTTTGGCCAAGGCTTTGAATACCGGTTGGCCCACTTTGGTCGTCTTGGCTTAATTGAAATGGACTTCTTCGACACCCTTTTCGGGCAAGGCCTACTAGGAATAGCATTATTGCTGCTGATGCTCGCCTATTTTGTTTACTTAGCCTTTCAGCCGAAAAAGCGATCGGTTTATAGCTTTGCCTTGATCGTGGTGCTTTTTTATAGTTTTTTTGCTGGGCATGTTTTGTATTCGGCATTGTCTTCCACCTTTTTAGGATTGATTTGTGGAGGCATTATTTTAACAGAGAAAGAGTGAACAACTGATTGAAAAAATTACTTTTGAGGCTGGGCTTCTTCTCCCTCGGTTCGTTAGGTTCGGCGGTTTTAAACCTGGTGCTTTTGCCCGTAACGACCAGCTTTTTGACACCCGAAGAATATGGGAAGACCAGTATGTTTTTCCTGGCACAGACCTTTTTGATATACGTGATCTATCTCGGCTTCGACCAAGCCTTCACGAGGGAATACCATGACCACGAAAACAAACGCGAGTTGCTGCAACAAGCGATGCTCGTCCCGTTGCTCGGGTCGCTGATCTTCCAGCTGATCCTAGTGGTTTTTGCCGCACCGTTTTCGCAGCTTTTGTTTGAATCTCCACAGTACACCCGTGCGATTTATTTATTTGCTCTCTCGTCGGGACTACTGATTTTTGAACGGTTTCTTTTATTAACGATTCGAATGCAAAACAAAGCGATCCAGTTCTCCGTGTACAGTATTTTGGTGAAGTTCATAGTCTTGCTCATCACATTGCTGTTTCTCTTTTTTGGTCCGCCGACGTTCATTACGGTGGTCTATGGCATGCTTCTAGGACAAATCATCGGTGATTGTCTGTTGGTTCTGGCAAACCTGGCGCTTTTTAGGCCGCTCATTCGCCACATTGATCGCAACCTGATCAAGAAGCTAAGTCGTTTTGGCTTGCCAACCGTGGTCGGTACGTTTCTCTATAGCCTATTAATGATTATCGACAAAATGATGTTACGCTATTTTGCTGATTTTGCAGCATTGGGGATCTATACGGCGGCATTTAAAGTGGCAAGTGCCTTGATGATTCTACAAGTTAGTTTTGCCAATTTTTGGATTCCCACCTCCTATGAATGGTTCAAAAAAGGCAAACCATTGATTTATTACGAGCGAGTCAGTCACTTTATCATGTTCGTCTTGGCGATTTTCTTTTTGACGATGGTCTTTTTCAAAGAAACGATCGTCATCTTATTGTCGCAAGACTACTTAGAAGCCCAGTACTTGTTTCCCTTGTTATGTTTTTATCCCTTGATGATGACGATCAGTGAAACGACCAATCTCGGGATCGTTTTTTATAAGAAAAGTCACTTGAATATTGCTGCCTCCTTGCTGGCGGTCTTAGCCGCCTCCCTTTGTCATCTTCTGCTCGTACCGACAATTGGCGCCACAGGAGCGGCTTGTGCCACGGGATTAGGGTACTTGGTCTTCTTTTTTGCACGTACATATTTTTCAATGACTTATTGGCAGGGATTCTCAGTTAAACGGCAAGTCAGTCTTTCGATCGTGCTGTATTGCTTTGCGCTGTTTACGGCATTCAATCGCATTCTTTGGCTGGAAAAGAGCCTCGTTTTGCTGCTGCTGCTCTTCGTCGTTGTTCTTTATCGCAAGGAACTAAAGCAGGTAACTAGATTTGTACAAGAAAGGAAAATCAACAAAGCATGAATATCTTACTTATCGGTCCAGATCCAGCAGCAAAAGGGGGGATCGCAACGGTCATTCATAATTTCCAAAAAGCACAAGCGCCAGAGGACGTGCGTTTCGTCGTTCATACGACCTGGTCGGAAAAAGGAAAATATTGGACGCAGTTCAAAGCGTTTCTTACCTTTCGTCGGCATATCAAAAAAGAAAGGTGCCAGATCCTTCATTTCCACGTTGCGCAAAAGGGCAGTTTCTATCGCAAGAGTTTGCTGTTGTTGCTAGCACCAAAACATTGCAAGACGATTTTTCATATGCATGCTTCGCAATTTGATCAGTTTTATCAAAACAGTCCTTCATGGGCAAAGTGGTGGATCCGTTTTACGTTATCACGGGTGGATCAGCTTGTAGTACTAAGTAGCAGCTGGGCAGCATTCTACCAAACAATTACGGATACCGCGATCGAGGTCTTGCCAAATGCCGTAGAGGTGCCGGAGGAATCCGTTTATGATCCTACCGCAAAATGGGTCATTACTCTTGGCAGGATCGGGCAAAGAAAAGGCAGTTTTGATCTGTTGGCAGTTGCCAAAGCAATGGCTATTTCCTTCCCTGAGGTTCGCTTTATGTTGTTTGGGGATCAAGAAAATCAACAAGTTGCCCAGCAGCTCCAAGAAGAAGCCCTGACCAATGTGTTCTTAAATGAGTGGGTAGCAACCGATGCGTTACCAGCTGTTTTTCGCAAGGCTGCCGTCCATTTTCTCCCTTCTTATCACGAAGGCTTGCCGATGGCGATTTTAGAAGCCATGGCAGCAGGCATCCCCAATGTAGCGACCAATGTCGGGGGAATCCCGGAGTTGATCCACTCAGGTGAAAATGGCTACCTAGTAGCTGCCGGTGATACTCAAGCAATGATCGAGACATTGAGTGAACTGTTAGCTAACAAGGAAGAACGAATCAAGATCAGTCAACAAGCCAGAGCAACGATTGAGCAACACTATGCCTTAACGGCGTATATGAAGCGCTGGCAGAAGATTTACAAAAAGCAACTTGATTAATGCACAAATTGCTGAAAAAAGGAGAAGTAAGATGCAAAAAATAAAGGTATTATCTATTTTTGGTACACGACCCGAAGCAATCAAAATGGCACCGGTCATAAAGAAACTAGCAAACGATCCACGCTTTCTATCGAAGATCGTCGTGACAGGGCAACATCGAGAAATGCTTGAACAAACATTAGGAGCGTTTCAACTGACTCCTGATTACGACTTGGCTATCATGCGAGAAAATCAAACCTTGTCAAGTATCACCAGTCGTATTCTAGAAGGTCTCGAAGGTATTTTTCAATCAGAAGAACCAGATGTGGTGTTGGTTCATGGCGATACGACGACGGCACTCGCAGCTGGGCTGGCAGCTTTCTATCAACAAATCTTGATTGGACATGTGGAGGCGGGGCTACGAACAGGTAACAAGAATGATCCGTTTCCGGAAGAAATGAATCGCCGGTTGATTGATCAACTAGCGGATTTTCTCTTTGCACCGACGGATCAAAGCCGTGCTAATCTCTTAAAAGAAAGCCACCCACAAGACCGTATTGTGGTCACGGGCAATACGTCCATCGACGCTTTGTACCACACCTTGGCACAAAAAAAAGAGCGAAAACTAATTAGTGAGAAAAAAATCCTTTTAGTTACGATGCATCGACGAGAAAACATTGGGCAACCCATGGAACAAGTCTTTCGTGCACTAAAACGCATCGCTGTTGCTTATCCAGATCTGACGATCGTCTTTCCCATGCATAAAAATCCCCGCGTCCGTACACTTGCCCAGCACTATTTAGAAGGGCAGCAAAACATTCAACTGATTGAACCATTGGATGCCCCTGCATTCTATCAGTTACTGGCAGGCAGCTACCTTGTTTTGACCGATTCAGGAGGGATTCAAGAAGAAGCACCCTCCTTGGGTATCCCCGTCTTGATCGTACGTGAAACGACGGAACGCCCAGAAGGGGTGGTAGCAGGGACTTTGAAACTGATTGGTACCCATGAGGAGCATGTGTATTCAGAAATCGTTCATTTATTGTCAGATGAGGCAGCGTACAAACAAATGGCACAAGCCAAGAATCCCTATGGAGACGGGCAAGCGAGCGAGCGGATCGTGGCTGAATTAAAAAGTTATTTCGAGTAGAGGAAGGCGAATCTATGAGACAATTCCAATCATCTTTTGTCATTAGTAAAACGACGCTAAGGTGGCTACATCTGCTAGAACACATGGAGCATGCCTCTCACGTACCAATTCGTGGGTTGTCAAAAGTGATCAAAAGCTCTAGTCGAACCATTATTGAAGATCTACAAAATATAAAAGATTACTTCGAAGCCTCGATTGAAATGGAAACGACAAATAGTGGGTATCAGTTACAAATTATTGATGCAGAGAGCTACTTAGAAAAAAAGCGGAATTTAATCAGTAATGAACCGTTGTTTCGCATCTTTGAGAGCATTTTCTTAGGTGAAATATTGACAATCAATGAATGGTCAGACATTTTGTTTATTTCTCCTGCCACACTGATGCGTTATTTCAGAAAGATTGATCCCATTTTAGCGCAATATCAATTGACGTTGAACAAAACCACGGTCGATCTGGTGGGAGCAGAAGTCAACATCCGGCACTTTTTTCTGAATTTTTTTTATGAATCCGACAGTACTCCTCATACCGTATTTCCACCGTTGATTATTCACGAGATCGGTCTAAATTTAAAAAAAGAAGAATTCGACAGCAATTTCTCTAATCTCGCCTTTGAGGAAATCAGTTACATGCTATATATCATTTTAGAAAGAACCTCTCATGGGCATTACGTCACGATCGATCCAGCCATCGTAAAACAGTTTCGCAAAGAGTATTATCTCGAGCTGAAAAATTTAAAGACGATGCTGTCGCATCATTTACAAACAACGATCGCCGAAAAAGAAATCATCTACTTTTATGCTTTATCTA
Organism: Enterococcus sp. DIV0008; assembly: GCF_050542615.1. NCBI lineage: Bacteria > Bacillati > Bacillota > Bacilli > Lactobacillales > Enterococcaceae > Enterococcus > Enterococcus sp. DIV0008. Next base: position 648,145 of record NZ_CP172937.1, read on the forward strand.
TGGGGAAGCGGACGGTGTTTGATATTGAGATGGAAAGAAATTTTTGCAACAAGCTAGGCAGAGATTCTCAGATCCTGCAATTAACCCAACGCTATCTAAAGGAAGTAGTGGTACCGCCCTATGCGTTTGAATACAGCACGGTTTTGATTCATTCCTTTTTTGCTACAGTCTTACTAAAGAACAGACTTTCCCCAGTCTTGAATAAAGTGATTCCAGATTTGATTTCATTTGTTAAAAAACAATTTCCCGAAGAGATGGCACAAAACACCACGTTTTTACAAAAGCAATTTAAGCATCTAAAAGGCCTATCTTTAGAAATGATCGTGGATATCAGCGCAGTCTTAACGATTCACATGGACTGTGTCAAAGAATTGTATTGGGGAAAGCCCAAAAAAATCGCATTTCTATTGGAAGGAAATCAATTTATTTCTCAACGGATTCAAGTCACAGCACGTAAGTATCTTGGCAGCTACCAAAAACTCTATTTTCCTAATGTGTTAGATATTAATCCCGGCTATTTTGAAGCGAACCAATTTGATATTATCGTTACCAATTATAACGAGCATATGTCGAATTTTTCTTGTTCAGGAGTCTATTTATTATTCAATAAAATCCCGAACTCAACTGATTGGCGCAGACTCATGTCACTGATCGATTTTAAACTTTAGCTCTTGTCTATGTGCAAAAATATATTCAGATGAAAGATAGGAATGATGCAATCATGATGAAAAAAGGACATGTGACACCAGAAGCCTATTTGAAAAATTATAGTGAACTTTGTTACTTACAGGAATATCCTTTGATCAAACAGGTGTGCACCGAGTTGCAGACACGGTTCAAAGAAATTTGTTATACAAAATACGAGAATGTTCTCCAACAAATCGCTGATTTGCTAGAGATCGACGCTCAGTTACAAATGTTTTTAGATTTTTTTCGACATGATTTTTTTAAGGAAATCGAATTAGCAGAAGAAGAGATCGTCGAAATGATCAAAAAAGACAAAAATGTTTATTACAGACAAATGGCAGGGATTGGGACGAATCAAAAAGCGCCACATGGCTTGATTTATCTCAGCGAAAAATAGTAAAGATAGACTCTGATCGATCAAGACGGTCAGAGTTTAAATAATATATATCATCGTGTTTGATTGATTTGGAAAAAAGCATCGTTTGGTATAACTGATTATCTGAAGAGCGTTATGTTGTATACGTATATAGGAAGAAAAATCTAGCGATCTGACTTACACATTGTCTAATACAACCAAACGCAAGATTCGTGGATTGATTTGCTTAAGTAGTCGATTCCAATCGGTAGCGTCAGGAAATGACTTCAACAACACGCATTCCACTTCAAGCAAAAACTCTGTGGTGTATTCGGAATAGTTGGTGACCAGTAGATCGATCTTCTTTTCTTGGAGATATTCTGGCGATAATTCGCCGGCGTCAGGATAATAAAGCGTATGAAAAGGTGCCAAGTATTTTCGGATGATACTTTCCGCATATTCACAAGCATACTCATTTCCTTCGAAAATGATCGCGATCGTTCGTTGCCGCCCCCAATTTTCTTCTTTGATCGCTTCCATATGCAGCGTCAGACTGACGCAAATATCATCTAGGTAAGTCGGATCGTAGAATCGTTTGACAAGTTCGTGATGGCTTAAAAAAAATTGGTTTTTTTGGTATTCATCAGTGAATTTTTCCTTGACGAATTGCGTTAAATCATCGATGGCGACATTCATTGTTGGAGAGAGTAGCTCTCTTAATTTCAGTCGGATGAAAAAGCTCTCTAACCATACTAAGTCCTTACTTTCATCAAATGATGAGCCACGATTTTCTTTATAAAAGTCATGGGCTAGTTGTTTGATTTCAGGCCATTGTTCGCAAACAAGCTCACTTGTTAGTAGGGCAGGTTGGTTGATTTTTTGCCGACAAATCAGACAGATAAATAAAAAGATGATTTCTTCTTCAGGAAACGTACAATCAAAGAAACGTTCAATAATGGCATGTAAAGATTCTAATTGAAAAAATGGCTTGCTTTGGTCGTAAAAGTTTTTCAGCTCTGCAGAAAGATGGACCTGTAAGCCATTTTTGTTGCGTTCAATAGCGATATAGAGAATATAAGAGAAATAGGAAAAAGCAGACGACAGTTGGGTTTTATCCTGCCAGCATCGAGTTATTTCTATCACAGTATTTTGCACGTCAATTGAGGGAAACAGTGTGTTTACGTTAATCGCTGATTCATAATAAAAAACAAAAAAGAACTGGCGAACGTTGATTTCCGAGCCAATCAATACGACGGGACTTGTGGCGATTTGCAAGTGAAAAGGTGCTAAGTAAGTATTGATTTTTTTAAAGTAATTCAACAGTGCTTGCTCGGATAAGTTTAATGCGAGACTCCAATCAAGTAAAGAATACTTTTCGTTGAAAAAAAAGCTTTCTAACAGTTGAAAAATGGGTTCGTCTTTGACAAGAAGCTGCTTTTGCTTTAAATAACCGTCGGGATCAATCTCTTCAATGGAGTACCCAAATTTTGTTGAGTGAATCGCAAGAGAATCTTTGAAGAACTCGCGGAGTGTTTGAATATCAGTGATTAGGGTTCGCTTGCTGCTTTGGGTGATCGTTGCTAAGCTTTTTAAGCTATAAGTATCATTTTTTTCAAATTCACTCAGTAACTGTATTTTTCGAATCAATGATCGATTTCTGAAAAACTTTAATTGAAATTTTTTCATGAAAACCTCTCCTCTAAAAATAGGTGGTAGGTGAAAAAGGGCTTTTTTTTGTTGCTTTACATATGAAATTTCGTCTCTTTCTCTGACTGAATAAAAGATGAAGGAACATCATTCTAGTGAAAAATTTCACCGGCTGGTGAAATTTATTATTTTTTTTCACGGACATTTGACGCTATAGTAATCATATAAATCGTTTCTTGAGCCAATCGCTAGTAAAAAAGGCAGGATTTTTATCGAAACTAAGAGCCAGCGCATGTTAACCAAGTTTTTTGCTTTAGAAGTTAGTCATAAAATATTCGCTCTAAAGGTAAATACGTAAAATGGAATGCAATGGTTGAAAATAGAGGAAACTTAGTAAAAATGTTTTCTATGAAAGCAGGAACAAAGGAGAAGAAGGTATGCAGGCGAGAAAAATAGACAATGCAACAGACTATTTGGCATATTTCCAAAAAGAACTCAATCAAAGAGAGGTGTTTCAACACTTTCCTAAAATATATGGATATTTCCAAGAACTTTCGGAAACGTTTCTAGCTGTGTTTAATAAAAAGTACGAGAATCTTTTTGTTCAGTGGTCCAAACTATTAGCGATCGATGCGCAACTTCAAATTTTATTGGAGCTTTGCAATCATGGGAAAGATGACTTAGTCACTGATCTAGGCCTAACTGAAGAAGAGATCATTGCCATGATTCGGAAAGAGCATCGCTTTTTCTATCGTGAAATCACAGGACTGAAAGTCACTCAAAAACCCAAAGTCGGTTTGATTTATATGAGTGAAGAATAAGCGTCTTTCTGTTCGTCAAGAACTTCATTTTTTTGTATTCACGAAATAAATTGCGAGAAACAACTAACGGCTAAGTAGCTTTTGAGGAAGCTACTTAGCCGTTTTTGGGCTGATTTTAGGAAGTATCCAATCCTGGGCTATTTTCGCAATACGCCCTCGATGGCTTGGTGGATCGCTAATAGGTCTGGCAAGGTGATCTGTGCATTGATCAATATTACCGGTATTTCTGCCGATGTTGCGGTCAATGGTGATGTACTGATACAAAGATCATAATCATCGTCTTCAAAGTGATCCCGCAGATCAAGGTTATAGAAACCTTGAAAAGGGGTTTGGATCAACTCCTTAATTGCTAAAGAAAGTGCGAAAGGCAGGTCCGTTTCTAACTTGATTCGAATGACTTGCTGAAAGCGAGCTGGAGGTAAAATCAGCGTCCAGGCTGTTGCTACATACAAAGCCAGTCCTTTGCGTTTTTCCAAATCCTCGTGATAGACTTTTAGATAAGCTAGCAATTGTTCGGAATGAAGTTGCAAATTCGGAAAATGTTCGGTAAGGAACTGAGCTGTGTTATAGCCCGCTAGCGTATGAACAGTTTCGCCAAACAGTTCGACGGATAATATCCCATTCAGGATCGTATTCAAAATGACTTGTTTACGGGGTTGTGAAATGGCCATCTTTTCAGCTGGCGAAGTCATTGAAGCCAGTGCTTTTTGAATCGTAGTAAGTTGCTGGTCACTCGTTTTTTTCGAAGGAAAATAACAATTCAGTTGCTCCTCTGGAAACGTTCGCTCTAGATTGGACATCAACCACAAAAAGCAAAACTGACATTCTTTTTCATTCAGAAAAAAGTGAGTCATTAACTCCTGTGACAGTTGGGTGAAAATCGGTGTTTTTGGATTCATTGATTGTTGAAATAAGGTCAAGTCTAAGCCCTTTAATGGTGGTTGGAGCTGTAACTTTTCTTCGGCAATCGTTTGACCCTGGCGGTAACGCAAACAGATTACGGCTAGTATATAGGTCGTCTGTTTCAATTCAATCGTGTTAAAAGGAATGTGATTGTTGCGATAGAAAGCTCGAGCGATCTCTTCACATTTGCTTTGAGAGAGATGATTGAAAGGCCAATCAACACCTGAAAAAGTACGCCAAAAGAAGGCGACCATAAAATAACGGATGCGCGCTTCATCACCATTCAGCTGTACATTTCCTTTGGATTTTTTTAATGTAAAGCCTAAAGGTGCCAAGAGATTCTCCAGCTCATAGACTCTTTTGCGAACAGTAGACTCCGAGAAAAAATAATCGTTAGCAAATTGAACCACATTAATCTCATTATGCAGGAGCAATGTTTCTAATAATTGAAAAAAAGGATTCTTTGCTAGTAGTTGTCGTAACAGATGTTTATAGTCTGTTTTGTTTCCGTTAAATTTATATCCAGCTCCGTGTTTGGCCAGTAAGATGGGGTGTTTTTCCTCGGCATTTTGCTCAAGCTGTTTTGTTAACGCTATGAAACTTTTTTGGATTGAGCGTCGATCAAGAGCAAGGGTGGCACTGATTTCTTCAATTGGGACAAAACGTTTTTGTAAATACAAGAAACGCAATAAATCGAGGTCTTTTTTCAGACTACTCCCAAAAAAAGTGTAGAATCGTTCCATCAAAGGACCTCCTATCTCCTTAAACTATTGATGATTCATCTTCATCATAGCATAAAAAAGGATATTTTTTTGTATAGGAAATTGACATTTTTTTGTCTCTTTTCAGGGCTGGGATGCTCTATACTGTGGTCTGGTAAAAGAATAAGCTTTTGCGCTAGCAAACAGGAAGAAATGATTGGAAATAAGAGGAGTGATAGAAATGGAAGAAAAAAAAGGTTGGTTCCAAAAAAACAGTCGCTTATTACTGATCCTATGTACTTTTATATTGAGTATGATCAGTGTCAGCGCGAAAGCGGCGACCTATGATTTTGACTATCAGGAGAACCAAGCGGGGCAATACCTTACCCACGGTACGGCTGCTGGAGATACCTACAATTATGATTATGGAAATGCACCTGGAGTCGAGTTTGATAGTGAGAATTATGTCAATTATGATGATCAGGCGTATTTAAAGAAAAGTGTGCAAGAAGTTGCAGGAAATCAAGGATTGTTTGACGTCACCCTTGATGTTAAAGGAAACCAAACGAACAATGCGGTTGATTTAGTTTTAGTAGTCGATTTTTCTTCTTCTATGACTGGAGAAAAATTGAATAATGCGTTGTTAGGCTTGCAACAATTTGGCACGGAATTGGCAGACTCATTAGCAAATGGCTCTATTCGAATCGGGATCGTGGCCTATAATCGCTATGTTTACTCCACGAATGGTTTTTCAACAGATATCGATTACTTAGAACAGTTTCTACGTCAAACCGCAGAGTCCCATTCCGGAACATTCATGCAAAAAGGGTTATTAGAAGGTGAGCGGCTCTTGCTGGAGGAAAGTCGTCCAGAAGCTGAAAAACTTTTTATCCATATTGGTGATAATAGTGCCAATCGTAGTTATCTTCCTGTAGAGGGAGCGACTACCTATCCTAACACGGGGGAGATCACAGACTATAACGGTTATCACACCCAAAGCTATGTCAAAGATTTTCAAACTGATAATTCTGCGTATCATACGACAAGTTCATCTTCTTCGGATTCTCTTGCAATCCCTGTCAGTACTTCGGTAGTGACAGACGCGACTTTAGGCACGATCGTCGCGATCAAGGAAGCGGGCTTTCCAATGTATTCGGTGGCTACTGCTCCGTCTTCTCGCGGGGAATACATTGGTCGAAACTTAGCTACATCATCAGGGAATTATTTAACGATAGATGAAAATCTGGTTGGCTTAGGTTCAGCGTTGACGGAAATCGCAAATAAAATCGATAAGACAATCTCCAATGGTACGATCACTGATCCAATGGGTACAGGAATCTTGCTACAAGGTGCAGGTAGTTTTGATTCCGATAACTATCAACTGGTTGGATGGCGAAAAGATGAACAAGGAACTTGGGTCGAAGCACCTGACCTAGTGGCAAATGTGCAAGTAGCAGAAGCCAATCAAACCATCACTGTCAGCAATCTTGCTTTGGGTGAGAACGAGCGAGTTACATTGACCTATCAAATCCGCCTTGATACTGAAGACTCTTCATTCCAAGGAGAAACGTGGGTTCTATGTAACGGTCGTACCACATTAGTGCCGGAAGTAGACGGAGAAGCAGTAGATTTTCCAATTCCATCGATTAAAGCGCCAGTGGTTTCGATAAATGTCCTTAAGAAGTGGGTCAATGTTTCTGCCGCCGAGATTCCAGAGCAGATCGAATACCAAGTGCAACGAATGACCACCACCTCGGAACAAGGTTGGCAAATTTCCGATCCACTGACCTTGAGCAAGGAAGACGATTTCCAAGTCACCCTCAGTGAGGTTCCTGTTAATGGTCAGCAACTCGTGTTACCCAAATACAATAATCAGGGAGAAGACTTCAGTTATACAGTGACGGAAATCAATGTTCCTGAAGACTTTGAAAGCACGGTTACTAACGATGGTGAAACGATTATTCTAACAAATACCAAGAAAGAGACCGAACCAAGCACAACGGAACCAAGCACAACGGAACCAAGCACAACGGAACCAAGCACAACAGAGCCAAGTACAACAGAACCAAGCACAACAGAACCAAGTACAACGGAACCAAGTACGACGGAACCAAGTACAACGGAACCAAGTACGACGGAACCAAGTACAACGGAACCGAGCACGACGGAGCCGAGCACGACGGAGCCAAGTACAACGGAACCAAGCACAACAGAACCAAGCACAACAGAACCAAGCACAACGGAGCCAAGTACAACAGAACCAAGTACAACAGAACCAAGTACAACAGAACCAAGCACAACGGAACCAAGTACAACAGAACCAAGTACAACAGAACCAAGTACAACAGAACCAAGTACAACAGAACCAAGCACAACGGAACCAAGCACAACGGAACCAAGCACAACAGAACCAAGTACGACGGAACCAAGTACAACGGAACCAAGCACAACGGAGCCAAGTACAACGGAGCCAAGTACAACGGAACCAAGCACAACGGAACCAAGTACGACGGAACCAAGTACGACAGAGCCAAGCACAACAGAACCAAGCACAACGGAACCAAGCACAACGGAGCCAAGTACAACGGAACCAAGTACAACGGAACCAAGTACCACCGATTCAAATAATGATCATTCATCAACGAGCCAAACGAGTCAATCCAGTGATCAGGTCGGTGGTTCAGTGACTACCACCACTTCTAGTCAAAATAATGGGGGTGTGCTTCCGCAAACGAATGAAAAACGTGCTGCCTGGTTAGTTGTTTTAGGAACGATCATTGTAAGTGGCGTACTGGCGACAGTTTTTAAAAAGAAATAGCATATTCTCTTGACTATCTTTTTTAAGTCCAGCTAGACATGCGTCTAGCTGGTTTTTAGTTTACCGATTAATTAGTAACAACAATAATCGACTTTCAGAAAATAAATATTTTTTGTAAGTTAATGGAAGTTAGGAAAGAGTTAAATACTGTTTTAAAGAAGAATAGTAGGGAAAGGTGGGGATATACTAAAAATAAAATGACCAAACGTTTTTTATGAGTCGTTTGGTCATTTTTTTCATCAAGCTGTTGCAAACTGGCTGTTATATAGTTGGGCGTAAAGTGACTCTTGTGCCAGCAATTCTGTATGGGAACCTTTTTCGACGACAGAGCCGTCTTTCATTACTAAGATCAAGTCGGCATTTTTGATGGTAGAAAGACGATGGGCGATGATAAAGCTGGTTCGTCCTTGGGTCAAACGATCCATCGCCGTTTGGATCATTTGTTCCGTCCGCGTGTCGACACTGGAGGTGGCTTCATCAAGGATCAGGATCGTTGGGTCTGCTAAAATCGCCCGGGCGATCGTCAATAATTGTTGTTGTCCTTGTGACAGTTCGCTTTCGGAACCAATAACGGTATCGTAACCGTTGGGCAGGGTTCGCACGAAGTGGTCGCATTGGGCGGCTTTGGCGGCAGCCAAGATGTCTTCTCGAGTGGCATCGGGATTGCCATAAGCGATATTTTCAGCGATGGTTCCTTGGAACAGCCACGTATCTTGCAGCACCATACCGAATTTTTTCCGTACTGCCGGTGCCGAAAAGGACATCATGTCTTGATCGTCCAGCAAAATCTTCCCACCATTCAATGGATAAAAGCGCATCAAAAGATTGATCATGGTGGTTTTTCCAGCACCTGTTGGTCCGACGATCGCGACCGTTTGTTTTGGTTTGACGGAAAATTCGACGTTTTCCATCAGGAGTTTTTCCTTGTTGTAGCCAAAGGAGACGTGTTGAAAATCGATTTTTCCTTTGATGGTTTGTGGAACTGGCAGTTGCTGGGTCGCTGTTTCTTCTTCAGGATAATCAAGGATTTCAAAAATTCGTTCGAGAGATGCTAAGGCACTTTGCAAGGTATTCATAATATAAGAAGCTTGCGTGATCGGTTCAGACACTTGGTTGATGTATTGCAGATAGGCTTGTACGAGACCAATGGATAATTGCCCTTGCAACACCATCAGACCACCAACGACGGCGCTTAAGATAAAGCCGATTTGATTGATAAAGCGCACGAAAGGATTGATCGCTGCACTGACGAACTGTGCTTTTCGAAAGGCTTTAAATTGGGCTTCGCTCAATTCCGCCATTTCCGCTTCAACGGCAACTTGCTGGTTGTAGGATTTGATCAGAGGATTTGCGGTATAAAACTCTTCCGCACGACTGCTGACAGCACCTAATGTTTCTTGGTTTTTGGTAAAGTAGCTCAAGTTTTTTCGTGCGAGAACGGTAGTCACAAAAGCACTCAAAAGCAAAATCAGGACCACGCCGATCGTCAGTAATGGGCTGAGATAAAGCATGGCGATCAAGCCGAAGGTAATGCTGATAGTTGCCGTGATCAACTGCATCAAACCGACTTGCAAGACTTCGGATACTTTATCTAAATCGAGAATCACTCGGCTTAAAATATCGCCAGTATGATGTTTGTCGTAAAAACTGATAGGCAGGCGATTGAATTTGTCACTGATTTGTTTGCGTAAAGTCAAGGTCAGGGTTTCACTGACACTGGCCATCGTATACTCTTGCAGCAAGGAAAAGAGACTGATCAAAAGCCACGTTCCCGCTAATAGGACGACTGGACCTAAAATACTTTGCCAAAAATCATTGATCTGCCAGCCTTCTTGTTGAAACAAGGCAATCAGATTATCCAGTCCACGCCCCAAAATCAAAGGGGCGATGGACATCAGTAAGGAAAAGAACAAGGCGGAAGCGATAATCAGTAGAAAGCGGGCTTTTTGTTCCATCAGCAAACGCAGCAAACGTCGGCTTGTATGTTTCATGTTTTTTGGTGTATCCATTGTTTGTTTACTCATCCTTCATTCCTCCCATTCCTTGAGATGAGGCAAACTCTTGATAAGTTTGGCAATTGCGTAATAATTCTTCGTGGGTTCCTTTACCGACCATTTTGCCGTTATCTAAAACAATGATTTGATCGGCATTTTTGACGGTCGATACCCGTTGAGCCACGATAATGACGGCGGCATCTTTCGTGTATTCTTTCAATGCACGCCGCAAGTTGGCGTCTGTTTGATAATCCAAAGCAGAAAAGCTGTCGTCAAAGAAGTAGATTTCTGCGGGCTTTGTCAACGCTCGGGCAATACTCAATCGTTGCTTTTGACCGCCAGAGAAATTGCTGCCTTTTTGAGCAACTGGACTTTCATAACCTTCAGGCAAGCCTTCGATAAATGACTTGGCTTGAGCAACTTCAGCAGCTTTTGCCATCGCCTCATGGGTTGCTGGACGATTGCCGAAACGCAGGGTTTCTTGAATCGTGCCGCTAAGCAAGAGCGCTTTTTGCGGGACATAACTAATTTGGTCCCGTAATTCGGCTTGTGAGATCTCTTTGATGTTATGGTCAAAAAGTGTGATCGAACCAGCAGTCACATCTTTGAAACGCAACAGCGCTTTGGCGATGGTGCTTTTGCCAGAGCCAGTTCCGCCAACGATCGCTGTCGTTTTGCCTCGGTGGATCTCGAAGCTGATATCTTCTAAGACAGGTTCTTCGGCGCCTTCATACGTAAATTGCACCTGATTGAAAGCGGCGATCGCTTCAGACACGGCGGCCTTGTCCAAGGTTTGGTCACCGTCGATCAAATCAATTGGTTCTTCTAACACTTCTTCGATCCGTTGCAAGGAAGTCAAGCCTTTAGGTACCATCACGATCACCATCGCTGCCATAGTCAAAAACCAAAGACTCAGGATCGTGTATTCGATGATGGCAGTAATACTACCAATAGCAAGATGGCCCTGCAGACTTTGATAGCCGCCGTAGACAAGGATGGTCGAAATCGAGAGTCCCATTACTAAATTGACGGTCGGATTCAAGACAGCAAAGAGGCGATTGACTTGGATCATGGTTTTCGCATATTCCGTCAAGGTTTGATCTGTCCGTTCTTTTTCGTAAGCTGCTTTGTCGAATGCTCGAATCACCCGAGCGCCGGTAAAGGTTTCTCGTAAGATCCGCATCATTTTATCGACTAGCTTTTGCGTGATTTGTGATAATGGGATCGCTTTGCGGATCACTCCATAAGCGATCATTGAAAAACATAGGATCGCTACGATTGGGACCCAAATCATCCGCAAAGAGACGGTGCCGGTTAGAAAAATTGAAGCTGCGACGATCATTGGGGCTGGCAAAATCATTTGCAGCGCCATCATCAAAATTTGTTGGATGTTGTTGATGTCGCTGGTGGTACGTGCCAGCAAAGTGGGCGTACCATAGCCATCAACAGCGGATACAGAGAGTTCCTGTGTTTTTTTGAAAAGGCGCATCCGCAAAAAATGCCCGAATTTTCCTGAAAGGTGGGCAGATAAATAACTACCGCCTACCGAGACGATCACGGTGCCGATGGCAATGGCAAACATCCACCAGCCATTGTGCCAAATGGCTGTCGTGTCGACTTTCAAGATCCCTTCATCAATGATTTTTGCCAAAAAATACGGCAACAGGAGTGTGCCGAAGGATTGGACCAGCATCAAAAGAAATAAACTGAAAAAGAAGCGTCGTTCTTCTTTATAAAATAACTGTAATTGTTTCATGATTTCCCTCCAAAAATGTTGTTCTATGGTAGAATAAACTGTAACGTAACGTTACAGTCAAGCAAGGAGTGAAATTTTTTTTTGAAAAAACAATTGACCATCAGTGAGATGTCCGCTTATGCCGGTGTGAGTCGGCGTACATTGATTTATTATGATCAGATCGATCTGTTCAAACCTCATTCAATAGGTGACAATGGCTATCGCTATTACGGCTTTGAACAATGCCTTGAGTTAGACGTGATTTTGATGTTGCGTTCTTTGGATATGCCCTTGCAAGACATTCGCCAATTTTTGAAAAACCGCAACCCGGAATACACCCAAAAGGAACTTGTGGAACGGCGAGGAGAAGTCCGTGACAAAATCGCAGCGCTACAAGAATTGGAACGAACTTTTGATCGCTATATTCAACGCTATGAAAAAGTACAGGAAGCTGATTTTGTGACCTTTACCATAGCGCATCATAAAGCAGAGGCGTTTATCGTTTCTGAAGAGATCGCCGGCGATGATCCAGAATCTGCTTATCAAGTGTACGCTCGTTTTTATCCATTAGTGGATTATAAAGATGCCTTCAGTGGCTACCCCATTGGCTTTTTAAGTGCCGGAACGACGTTGGAGGATCAGACTTTTCACGCATCTCCTTATCGGGCATTGATCTTGATTCCCCAAGATCGGCTACATCTCTATCCGGAAAAGCTGATCATCACCCGTCCCGCTGGTACATATGTTTCTGGGTTTGTCAGTGAAGGAGAGGAACAAATTGCCGCTTTTACCCACCGCATCCGAGCCTTTCTAAAAGAGAAGCAGTTGAAGATCGATGGCGATGTTTGGGAATTGTTATGGCAAGATGAAGTCTTTACCACCCAAAAAGAATTGCAGATATTTGAAGTGATGGTTCCAGTGAAGCCAGAGTAGTGGAACGTGCAACCTTAGTATGAAGGAAACGAAAATCAAACTACTTAATAACAATGGTTGTTGCCACTGGCTTTTCAATAGAAGCAAAGGAGATGACTAAGGCAGATCCCTTCCCTACAAAGGGCCCTGTGAAGCGTTGAAATTCCCATTTTCCTTTTTTCTCGTTATACTTGAAAGAACAGATGAGAAAAAAGGAGAAATTTTAATGAAAAAAGAAACAGGATTACGCTCGTTGTATGCGTTGATTGGTGTCGCCATTTTAGGATTTGGGGCGGCATTGCTGCGGGTCGGCGGAGTGGGGCTAGACCCATACACGGCAGCCAATATCGGTGTCGGTGAGTTGCTAGGGTTATCCCTTGGGGTCTATCAATTGATGATCAATATCGCTGTCCTAGTATTGATTTTTATCTTTGGCCGTCGCCATATCGGTATCGGCACGGTCATCAATATGGTGCTCACAGGATTCTTCATCGACTTTTATACCAATGTTTTTGATTGGTTATCCGTCGGTCCGAATAATTGGTGGCAGCAAGGTTTGTTCTTGTTGATCGGGATCATCTTCTTTACCTTCGGAGCTTCATTTTATATGTCAGCGAATTTGGGCAGCGCCCCCTATGACGCGATCGCCCCAACCATCGTCGATCAGACGAAAGCTAATTATCGAGTGGTGCGGGTGATTCAAGACGTTGCCTTTGCCTTGATTGGACTCTTTACAGGCGGACCAATCGGGATCGGAACCTTCATCAGTGCCTTTTTAGTAGGCCCACTGATCAAATTCTGGGACAACCGTGTCTCTCAGCCATTCATCGAAAGCAGTGTCAAAAAAGCGATTTTTAAATAAAAAAGGTCTGCAGCAAAGAGAAGTCGAAGCGATTTAGTCGCCCACTTCACTCAGCTGCAGTTTTTTTGCCATTTGATCAAGGAATTCTTGCATAATTGCTTCTCAGTCGCTAGAATAAAAAAGCCGAGGAGGGGTAAGTATGCAATTACCAACACCATTTATTGAAAAATACCAACGGTTGTTAGGAGAAGAAGCACCAGCTTTTTTTACCGCTTTGACCGATAATCAGCCAGTCAAAGGCTTTCGCTTGAATGTTGCCAAGCCGCACGCACAAGCGATGCTGGCAAAATATGGACCAGCCGCTGTACCCGCCCCCTATGCAGAAGCTGCTTATATTGGCGAAGTCAAAGGCCGTTCACTGCTCCATCAAGCTGGCTATGTCTACAGCCAAGAACCTAGTGCGATGATCGTAGCAACGATCGCAGCCGCTCAACCAGGGGAGCGGGTCTTAGATTTATGTGCGGCACCAGGGGGCAAAACAACGCAGCTGGCAAGCCAATTACAAGGAAAAGGGCTGCTTGTAGCAAATGAGATTTTCCCCAAGCGTGCCAAAATCTTATCAGAAAATGTGGAGCGTTGGGGCTTTCCAAATGTAGTCGTCACCAATCAGGCGCCGCAAGAATTGAGCCGCCATTTTCCTCAGTTTTTTGACAAGATCGTGGTGGACGCCCCATGTTCTGGTGAAGGGATGTTTCGTAAAGATCCCGTCGCCTTAGAAGAATGGCAAGCAGATACACCTGAGCAGTGTGCGATCAGGCAAAAAGACATTTTGGCACAAGCCGTTGCGATGCTAAAACCGGGGGGCCAGCTGATCTATTCCACCTGTACCTTTGCCCCAGAAGAAAACGAAGCGATGATGGCTTGGTTAATGGAGGAGTATCCCTTCGCGATCGAAGCGATCGACTTGGACAATGTATCTCATGGGCGCAGCGAGTGGGGAGAGGCACCAGGGATTGAGAAAACCATCCGCTTATGGCCGCATTTAAACCAAGGAGAAGGTCATTTCGCTGCGAAATTGACCTCCCAAGCAGAAGCAGCGCCAGTGAAAAAGAAGAAAAAAGGCAAAGGAGCGACAGCTAAGAGCCCATTAGATGCAGCGACTCAAAAGTTGTGGCAAGCCTTTCGCAAGGGTTTTCCTTTTTTACAGGCACTGAATGCGACGCCACAGCTGCTAGGTGAAAACCTCTGGCTCGTTCCTGAAGAAATGCCTTCTTTAAAAGGGATCAAGTTTATGCGCCCAGGTTTGCATGTCGGCGTCGTTAAGAAGAATCGGATCGAACCAAGTTATGCGTTGGCATTGGCGATCCATGCAGAAGAAGGGGCACCGATAGTGCCGATCACTTTGTCGCAATGGCAACAGTATGTGGCAGGTGAAACCTTGAGCGTGTCAGGAAATGCTGGGTGGGTGATTTTGACAGTCGATGAGATCCCCGTCGGTTTTGGAAAACAAGTCCAAGGAACCGTGAAAAACTTCTTTCCTAAAGGATTAAGATTCAAAGCGATTTAAACGAAATAGTGTTTTTATTTCAGTCCTCGTGCTATGATGGAAGTAGCAAAATAAGGGAGCTGATCGATATGAAAACATCATCAAAAGTAACGATTGGATTAAGCATTGCAGCGATCGCTGGGATCACTACTGCCGTCGTTGTATCAGACAAAGTATTCAATAAAGTACGCTTCGCTTGCAACCGACACAAAGTAAAGAAATTTGTCGATGACAAATTCAACGGCAATGAAAAATTGCTGGATGTCGTAGACGGCTTGTCTGACAATGAATTGGATTCGTTGTTAGGTGTGATGAAAAAAGTCAATGAGGGCCGCAACAAAATCTCTGTTTACGGAGACAATATCAAAGATTCGACAGAACATGTCAAAGACAAGTTGACGAGCTTTGTTGATTCCGTCTTTTAAGCCAATCATTCCATTTGAAACTCGCAGGGACATCGGTCTTTGCGAGTTTTTCTCGTCTTTCTGAGCGTTTTTCGTTATACTAACAAGGAAATGCACGAAATGGTGCGAGGTAGAGGAGTGAAAGAGAAGTCGTGGAAAAAACAAGTACCTTGACTGCCGAGGAAAAAGCCTTTTTTATGGAAGAAGCAATCAAAGAAGCCCGAAAAGCAGAAGGTTTGGCAGAAGTACCGATCGGTGCTGTTGTCGTCTTGGATGGCAAAGTCATTGGTCGTGGGCACAATCTACGAGAAACGCAGCAACAAGCCGCAGCGCATGCGGAGATGTTTGCGATCGAAGATGCCTGTCGCACGGTCGGAAGTTGGCGCTTAGAACAAGCGCAGCTGTTTGTGACCTTGGAACCATGCCCGATGTGCAGTGGAGCGATGTTATTGGCACGGGTGGAAGAAGTGTATTTTGGTGCCTACGATCCCAAAGGCGGCACTGCCGGTACATTGATGAATCTATTGGAAGATGAGCGCTTCAACCATTGGTCCTATGTGGAAGGCGGCATTTTAGAAGAAGCATGTGGACAGCTGCTAACAGATTTTTTCCGAGCATTACGAGAAAAGAAAAAACAAAAAAAGGCTGGCAATCTCTAACGAAATACGTTATACTAAGTTTTGCCGAAAGGCTAGGACAATGGAGGTCTTGTGAAGCGTGTCAGATCCGGAAGGAAGCAGCACTAAGCAGGATTCTCCATGTGTCTGATTGAAAAACTGCCTGCTTTTGAAGAAAGCAGTAGTACTAATTGAATCGATGACCATTCAAACCTGAGACAGACTGTCTTAGGTTTTTTTATTGTCTGAAAGTCTTTAGTTGAGTCTTCTCTTTGATAAATTTTCATGATCAATTTTTAGCCAATCTAGTAAAAAGTGAATCACGATTGTTTGATTGTAGGTGAAGAATTGCTGATTAGCTAGTTACTTTTTTACGACTTTCTTGTGTATTTTCGAAGGTAGTCAGAGGTTGATCGTCTTAAAGTATCAAATTTATTTTCGTCATATTTCGCAATGTGCACCAGAAATGCAATCGTTTGATTTTGTTCGAAAAAAGTTTCATAGTGGTTAAGCTTGAAAAAAACATCCGTTGCCATGAAAGCCGTTCGTTTATTGGCATTATGAAAGGGATGTTTTTTGATTAAGTTGATTAGAAGGATTGCAGCTTTTTCCTCCATTGAGGGATATAATTCTTTTGAAAAAACGATTTGTTGCGGTTGTTTTACAGCCATGGCTAATCCAGATGGATCACGCAAGCCGATCTCTTCATTTGGTGTTTGACTTTTGATAAGCACGACATTCATTTTTATGATTTGTTTTTCTGATAAGTAGATTGTCAATGATTTGCGAGCTCCTTATACATCTCTTCATATTGAGAAAAAGATTGATCGATTAAACGATTGATTTCGAGTTCCTGCTCAGAAGGTAATGACTTTTTCGTGATTGCAGCAGCTAATTTGTCTTCATCAACAAATACGTAATCATTTTCTTGAATTCCTATTTTTTCTAATAATTCTTTCGATAATGTTAAAACAACTGAATTTCCGCTCTTTCTAATTTTTCGTTCTTGAATACTCACTTTACATCTCCTCCTTATATCGTATATACAGTATATACGATAAACGAGAATTACTCAATAATTGTATGATCGTATGTTAGTGCTATATATTTTGGATCGTATTTGCTTGGAAAAAAATCATTCCAACAATTGAGCAAAACATGGCGGTACTTTTTGACAAATGACTGTCTATTTATTCCAATCTTTTCCAAGCATTCCAATGGTTTCCCAGAGATTTTATGCTATGCTTATTTTGTAGAGAATTCCGTCGTCTTTCTGCTGGCAATCCTTGATGCCAAGAGAAACGGATAGTGATTTCAGGCGACGTATTTGAAAAGAGGCGCACAATGGAGAAAATTACGATTATCCATACCAACGATCTGCATTCCCACCTAGAACATTGGCCGAAGATGCGGCGTTATTTGGATCAAAGAAAACGAGAAGCGGATACGACCGAAGAGACAGTGATCGCGGTCGACTTAGGCGACTTTGTCGATCGCTGGCATCCTTTGACAGAAGCAACTGACGGCAAGGCGAATGTCGATTTGATGAATCAAGGACATTACGATGCGGTGACGATTGGGAACAATGAGGGAGTCGGCAATCCCAAAGAGGTCTTGCAGCATCTATATGACCAAGCAGAATTTCCTGTCATTTTAGGCAATTTATTTGATAAACAGGATTTGCGTCCACCCAAATGGGCACAAGAATACAAAATCATGGAAAGCAATCAAGGCGCCAAAATCGGCTTGATCGCTTTTACGGCACCTTTTCCGCTAACATATGCCCCCAACGGTTGGGACATTCGCGAACCCTTGGAGATTTTGCCTTCATTGGTGCAGCATTTGCGCCCCGAGGTCGATTTGCTGGTCTTGATGAGCCATCTAGGCATCAATGCTGACCGCCAAATTGCGAGGGACTTTCCAGAGTTAGATGTTATTTTAGGTTCCCACACGCACCATTTGTTTGAAAAGGGCGAAGTCATCAATGGGGTCCAAATTGGTGCAGCTGGCAAGTTTGGTTTTAACATTGGCGAAGTCGAAGTGGTCTTAGATGATCACCACCGCCCAATCAAGCATCGCGCCCGTGTGATTCCGACCGATTCGTTGGTGGCTTTTCCGCAAGATGAGGAAGAGATCGCCGAATATCTATCGATCGGTCATCGCTTGTTGCGGGCAAATCAGGTGGCAGAAATTCCAGCAGCGTTTACGAGGGATTGGCAAAGTCAACATTCCTTGGTTCGGGAGGCGCTTTTGGCATTATGTGCCAAAGGACAAACGGCGGCCGCCATCTTAAATACGGGGCTATTTTTAGATGATTTGCCGCAAGGACGGGTCGATCAAGATCAGCTGCACACGATTTTGCCCCATCCGATGCATTTGATTCGGGTGACGCTGCAAGGCGCGGATGTCATTCGATTGATCTTAGAGATGGAAAAAAATCGCAACTTTTTGCGCAATTTCCCAATTATGGGAATGGGTTTTCGAGGGAAGATTTTTGGTGAACTGGTTTATGAAGGCATCCGCTTTGATGAAAAAAACCACCAAGTATTGTGGAAACAAGAGCCCGTCGATCCTGCTCAAAGCTACACGTTGACCCTTGTGGATCACTACTTGTTTATTCCGTTTTTCCCGACGATCGAGATTGCTGGAACCGTTGAGTTTCTTTTTCCAGACTTTATTCGCACAGTGGTCGGAGATTACCTGAGTCAGAAATACCCCATTCAGTAGTTCGTCACTTCTCCAGCTGGTTTTTGCGAGAAAACCCCGACTATCATTGGGGAATAAAACAAGGTATAATAAACAGCAGGTGGTGAAAAAATGACCGAAAAACAAACGATCACAGATGAAATGACATCTGTACTAGAAGAAATTATTGAAGAACCAGCGAAACAACCGCAAAAAGGCGAGTTGGTGACTTTGTTAAATGATGAAGAATTAATGATTGGCAATCGACAATACAAACTGGTCATGGATTATCGTGAAGGCTTCAATCCAGAAAAGCTTGGCGAGCGTTACAGTGAAGTGCTAGCACGTTATGACTATATCGTAGGGGATTGGGGTTATGAGCAGCTGCGTTTGAAAGGCTTTTTTGAAAAGGATAACCGCAAAGCATTACCCGATCAGCGTATCGACATGCTGGAAGACTATTTGTATGAGTATTGCAACTTCGGTTGTGCCTATTTTGTGATCCAACGAGTTGGCGGCAAGAAAGAAAAAAGTACCTCCCGCCGACGCAAGAAAAAGCCAACCCAAAACAATCAAAATCAAAATACACAACAAAACGCCCATATAGAAGAAAAGCGTGACACAGTACCGCAGAAAAAAAGCAAACCAACGATCAAAAATCGTAAACCAAAAGAAAAGAACGTCAAAAAAACCGAAACAACTACGGTGAAAAAAGGCAAAAAAGAGTTTACGATTCGACAAAGGGAAGAATAAGATGAAATATAAAGGCTATTTGATTGATTTAGACGGTACGATTTACTTAGGAAAAGAGCCGATCCCTGCTGGGAAACGCTTCGTAGAGTCCTTACAAAAAAAAGGACTGCCCTATTTATTTGTGACCAATAATACGACCCGCAGTCCCGAAGTCGTGGCGCAGCGATTGGCGGATGAATTTTCGATCCATGTGGCACCAGAAACGATTTATACCGCAAGCTTGGCAACGATCGATTTTATGAAAGACCATGGCAAAGGCCGCAAAGTGTTTGTGATCGGCGAAGCGGGGTTGATCGATTTGATCTTAGCTGCTGGGTTTGAGTGGGAAGAAACCAATCCGGATTATGTCGTGGTTGGTTTAGACAACCACGTGACCTATGAAAAATTTGTTTTAGCAACGTTAGCGATCCAAAAAGGAGCAACCTTTATCGGGACCAATCCCGACAAAAATATCCCGACGGAAAGAGGCTTGTTGCCAGGTGCGGGTTCACTGATTGCAATGGTGGAGACTGCCACCCAAACGCAACCGATTTTTATTGGCAAACCAGAAGCCATCATTATGGAAAAAGCGGTGGCACACATCGGCTTATCAAAAGAAGAGGTCTTGATGGTGGGGGACAATTATGAAACGGATATTCGCTCGGGGATCCAAAACGGGATCGATTCTTTGCTCGTATTATCTGGCTTTACCCCGAAAGCGGCAGTTCCGACATTACCAGTAGCACCAACCTATGTGGTTGATTCTTTAGATGAGTGGGATTTTGAACAATGAAAAAACAAGTGTGGCTTGAACGCTTAGGATTTGTCTGCTTGTTTTTGTTTTTGGTCAGTCTAGCGATCACCCTAACGATCAATTTTCGACCGTTATATTGGTTTGATGTAGATCACTTAAATCTGCTGGATTATACCTCGCTAACAAGAGAAGAGTTGTTGAAGAACTATGGCTTATTGTTAGATTTTCTAAACAATCCCTTTGCAAGTACGCTCGCCTTGCCCGATTTTCCAATGTCTGAAGCTGGCGCTGGGCATTTTTACGATGTGAAGCAGTTGTTTCTATTAAATTATGCTGTGATGATCGTCACGGTGCTGCCGAGTATCTGGTTCGTCAATCGGTTACGGCAAAAACAACAGCAATGGCGCTTGATTCGTCCCTTTCAATGGGGGATGATTTTGCCGCTGATTTTCGGGTTTTTGATGGCTGTCGGCTTTGACCGCTTTTTCGTTACGTTCCATGAGATTTTCTTCAGTAACGACGATTGGCTCTTTAATCCAGCCACCGATCCGATCATCAACGTGCTGCCAGAAACGTTTTTCATGCATTGCTTTATTCTCTTTTTCGTCTTGATTGAAGTCTTCTTTTTTGCCTTCTATTGGTGGGGGAAACGAGGCTTGAAAAAAACAGCGTAATGAAAAAAGATCAACGATCCACTTCCTTTGAGAGAGGTGAATCGTTGGTCTTTTTTTATTGCGTAATGTAATGAGATTTACTTGGGTGTTGATGGGCTAAGCGACTTGCGGCAGAAGCGGCGATGGCACCTACGATATCATCTAAAAAGGTGTGAACGCGGGGACCGTCGTGCTTGTTCAGTTCTTTCAAAATGCCTGGTTTGACTTTATCAATGTATCCGTAGTTAGTAAAGCCGATGGAGCCGTACACGTTGACGATGGATAGTGCGAGGATCTCATCGATCCCATAAAGCCCTTCGTCTTCTTTGACGATTTCTTGCAGTGGATGCAGCAGTTGATTTTCTTCTGCCAAAATATCCAATTGGACACCCGTTAAAATCGTGTTGTGGACTTCCCGCTTGCTTAAGACAGCGTTGACGCTTTCGATACACATCTCCAAGGTGATGCCTTCAATGTAGTCTTTTTGCAAAAACATCACCAATTCGCCGATGTCTTGCAGTGAGACACCGCGGTCGGCCAACAATTCTCTTGCTTTGTCTTCAAGTGTTTTGCTTTCTAATACCATATAGTTCCCCTCCATGTAAAAAAAGTTTATTCAAAAGTCAACATGCGACTGATGGATTGCAATCATAAGTAGTGCCCTATTCCAGTTGCAGCCCATGCCGTTTGGGTTTAGTCCCTTCTGACATTTAGGTGTTTGCTAATTTTGCTTTGGCTGCCACTGCCCAAGGATGGGGGACCACTAAGTCACCGGCAAAGAGCCAGTCCATATAAAACTCAGCGGCGGCTTCCAAGGAATCATAGAGGCGCTCTAATAAGCCGGTTAAAAAAGGTGCTTGATCTTTGCGATCCCATTTGATTTTGTCGGCTAAAAAAACGATCAGATCGAGACGACTATATTGGGCCTTTAAGGTGGTATGACAGCTGATGGCGGACAGAATCTCTGGATCAGACACCTGAAAAACCGTTTTTGCTAACAAAGCGGATTGCTGCTGATGCAGCAAAAAAGGTGCTTGCCGCTCCGCGTCTAAGATCGGTTCGCCTACCGCTATCTGCAAGGCGATTCGCTGGTCATTAGGGATGACGACGCTAACATCGTGCAGCAGTCCTGCCAAGTAAGCTTTATCCGCGTTGACTTGAAACCGTTCTGCCAATCCTTTGGCTTCTTGGGCAACGGCTAGATTGTGGACTGCCGTTTCGGCATGATCGAAGGCTTCCAGATACTGAACCATTTGCTCAGTGAGGGTCTCCCCCTGTAAAGAGAGAGTATAGGCGGCAAGTTGACGTTGACCAACTTGTTTCATCTCAGCTACTCCTTAAAAAGACTTGTACTATGGGCAGGTTGTGTCCGCGTTTTGGGATCAATGTAGTGGAGCGCATTGTTCACCGCGGTTGGGGCTTCCCCAAAACCAGTAGCGATCAGGTCGACTTTTCCATCGTATAAAACGACATCCCCACAGCCATAGATCCCAGGAACAGACGTGCTCATATCCGAAGAGACGAAGACTCCTTGGCGGCTGCTTTTCATGCCCCAATCCTTGATGTTCAATGTGGAAGAAAAACCGTAATTGACGATCAAAGCATCCAATGAAAGGCTGACCGTTTCATCACCCTTGACTTGCTGCAACGAGACACCAGTCAAACGTTGCTCTCCTTGGATTTCTTGGATCACATAAGGAGTCAAAATGTTGACGGCAGAAGATTGTAATTTGCTGACGCTATGTTCATGAGCACGAAATTCAGAACGTCGATGGATCAAGTAGACTTCACTAGCGATCGGCTCCAGCATCAATGCCCAATCGATAGCAGAATCGCCGCCACCGGCGATCGCTACTTTGCGTCCGGCATACTTCATCAAATCGGTGACAAAATAGTCTAAGCCGTATCCTTCAAACCGCTCGCTTTCTGGCAAAGTCAGTTTGCGCGGCTGGAAGGAGCCGTTTCCTAAAGCCAAAATCACGGCTTTCGAGTAATGGATTCCTTTGTCGGTGGTGACTTCGATATAGTCTTCTTGTTTTTCGACCGACAAGACGGTTTCTTCTAAACAATATTGGTGATTGAAGGTCGTCAACTGTTTTTCCAGGTTTTGGACAAGATCGCCCGCTTTGATTTTCGGATAACCTGGGATATCGTAGATGTATTTTTCTGGGTATAAAGTAGCAAGCTGACCGCCTAATTGCGGCAAGCTGTCGATGATCTTGGTTTTGGCGTTACGCATACCGGCATAGAAAGCAGAAAACATCCCGCTAGGTCCGGCGCCGATAATCGTTATATCAAAAATATCCATGTTATTCCTCTTTTCTAACCACGTTGGGGTGAAGCATGTTCGTGTTGTACGAATAGCTTCATTATAGCAAAAATTATCCAAACTAGCATTTTTTCAATTTTCTGCTATCATTGATTTATGAGAGAGAAGGAGGAGTTAATGTGTCTGAATTTCCACAGTTAGCATTAGAAAAACAAACTGGCCATAAAGCAGTCATCAAAACCAATCGTGGGGATGTAGTTGTACAATTGTTCCCAGAATTGGCACCAAAAACAGTCAAAAACTTCGTTGAATTAGCGAAAAAAGGGTATTACGATGGGATCATCTTCCACCGTGTCATTCCTGATTTTATGATTCAAGGTGGCGATCCAACTGGTACAGGAATGGGCGGCGAAAGCATCTATGGCGGCAGCTTTGAAGATGAATTTTCAAAAGAATTGTTCAATCTTCGTGGCGCTTTATCCATGGCAAACGCTGGTCCGAATACTAACGGCAGCCAGTTTTTCATCGTAAACAACCAAAATGTTCCTAGCAACATGTTAGGTCAATTAGAAGGTGCTGGTTATCCAGCTGAAATCATCGAAGCGTATCAAGCAGGTGGTACTCCTTGGTTAGATTTCCGTCACACAGTCTTTGGTCATGTGATCGAAGGAATGTCAGTCGTTGATGAAATCGCTGGCGTGCAACGGGGCCCACAAGATCGTCCAGTGCATGATGTAGTGATCGAAACGATCGAAATCAGCGAATAAAACAAAAGAACCCAAAGCAGTTTCAACGGCCATCCTCAAGGAGATCGTTGAAATGGAAGCTTTAGGGTTCTTTTTTTTCATAAGAAAGAGTTAACCGATCGGTTGGTCTTTAAACGCAGCGGCGATTTGATTGAGTGCTTTTTCTAATAGCTCTTTAGGACAGGCAAAGTTCAGCCGCATATGGTGACTGCCGTGGGGACCAAAGATATTTCCTTGATTCAATACGACATTGGCTTCTTTAATCAGTTTTCTTTGTAGCTGATTATCCGTTAGGCCATAGGCAGAAAAATCCAGCCAGATCAAATAAGTACCTTCGGGCTTTTGAAACGTCACTGCTGGGAGTTGCTCAGTCAAAAAGTCGCAGACAAAGGCGCGATTTGCTTCTAAGTAGGTCAATAGTTCTTCTAACCATGCTTCAGATTCACGATACGCTGCTTCAGTAGCGACCAACCCAAACGTATTGATTTCCCCTTGAACGTTACGTTCCTGTGTTTTTGCAAATTGGCTGCGCAAGGTTTGGTCTTTGATAAATACCATCGAATTTTTGATCCCAGCTAAATTAAAAGTCTTGGTTGCTGAAGTCAAAATGATCGAAAAATCGGCAAAGCTTGGCTCGACTGTTTGGAAAGAGACAAAGTGATTTGGCGCAAAAACGATGTCTTGATGAATCTCATCACTGACAACGATCACCTGGTGCTTTTGACAAATCCGGCCGATCATCAGCAGTTCTTCTTTTGACCACACGCGTCCTCCAGGATTATGAGGATTACATAGAAGAAACAATTTTACTTTCTTTTCGATGATGGTTTGTTCCATCGCCTCAAAATCGATGACGAAGTGGCCATCTTTTTCCAGTAACGGTTCTTGAATTAAGGTCCGCTGATTGTTTTTGACAACCTGGGCAAAGGGATGGTAGACCGGATCGTGGATCAGTACGGCATCTCCTTCTTGGGTGTAACTTTGGATCGCCAGTGCAATACTAGGGACGACACCGCTATTAAAAAGAATCGCTTCTTTATTGATGGTATAACCATGACGTCTTTGCTGCCAATCGATGATGGATTCAAGCAGCGAATCAGGGATGGTGGAATACCCATAGATCCCTTGGGCAACTGCTTTTTCTAAAGCTTTTTTCACAGGTTCTGGTGCCAGAAAATCCATGTCGGCTACCCAAAGCGGCAATAAGTTTTCTTCCTTATAGGTTTTTGCAATGGTATCCCATTTGACGCTATTGGTGTTTAAGCGCGGATGAACTTTGTCAAAATTGATCATGCGTTTCCCTCCTATATTGTGTAACGTTGTTTCTGATGCTTCAAATCTACCACTAGTTCAAGTATAATGAAAGTGGAAAAGAGAGGAAAGACTATGAATTATCAAATCGGGAACATTATAGAAGGAACAGTCACTGGGATTCAACCCTATGGTGCATTTGTTTCGTTAGATAAGGAAACACAGGGATTGATCCATGTTTCAGAGATCCAATCCGGGTTTACCAAAAATATCCATGAAGTCTTACAGATCGGGCAAAAGATCCGTGTACAAATCATTGATATTGACGAATACAGCCAAAAGATCAGTTTGTCCCGCCGTACATTGGAATCAAGTTTTGTTCAGCCACCCTTTAAGCGTAAACGCTACTTTACAAATAAGAATAAGCGGATTGGTTTCCGTACGATTGGGGAAGCTTTACCAGTGTGGGTGAAAGAAGCCAAAGAAATGTTAGAAAAAGAAAACAGCAACAGATAATCGTGCATATTTTCTGAAAATGTGCTAAAATTAGTTTACAAACAGATGAATAACTGAGGTGGGTATTTTGGGATCCAAAAAAGTAGCGGGTACAGTTATGATGCACTTAGCAAATGGTTCGAAACGATTTTTGATGCAAATACACGAAGGCACTGCGGAATTAGCGTCAACGGATTTTTCTGAAGATAAAACCGGCTTGGCTACGATCTTACAATTGTTTAAAGACCGTATCCACCTTGATGTGACAGCGATCGAACTCGTTGAACTCACAAATGGCAACATTGATACGCAAAACATTCCTTTATTTGTTTTTGAAACACAAGAAGCAGGACAAACGCAACAGCTGCCAGAAGGGTATGCGTGGGAAGAGCCCAATATCTTTCGTAAGATCATCGAAGACTATAAGATTGAAGGCGTTCCGTTCTTTTAGCACCTGTATACTAGTGGAAAGACTGAAGACCGTTATGACGGTCTTTTTTTATTGAAAAATTTTTGTAAATAAAATGAAATATTTCCTTGACCTGAGTCAAGAAGAATGGTAAATTAGTCAACGTTGGCAAATGAGTCAGCGGGTCAAAAATGCTTTTGAAAAAACTTCAAAAAAAGACTTGACCAAAAATGAAACAGATGATATTATAACGAAGTCGCAATTTTAAAACAGTTAATCAATGTTGATACATCAACAAAATTAATTGAAAAAAGTTGTTGACAAATAACAAATCATTTGTTATTCTAATAAAGTCGCTGAGACAGCCGCTACGAAGTTGAAAAACAACGAGCGAAAAAAACTTTTAAAAAAGAGTTGACAATCAAACGTCGCTCTGATACGATATAAAAGTTGCTAACACAGCACGGTAGACCTTTGAAAACTGAACAAAGCAAGCAAACGAACCAATGTGTAGGACGTTTCAATTTATTGAAACAAATACATGCAAGCAATAGCTAGCAAAGTTAATTTTTATGAGCTTAATGACCGTATGGTCATTCAAACAAATCATTATGAGAGTTTGATCCTGGCTCAGGACGAACGCTGGCGGCGTGCCTAATACATGCAAGTCGAACGCTTTTTCTTTCACCGGAGCTTGCTCCACCGAAAGAAAAAGAGTGGCGAACGGGTGAGTAACACGTGGGTAACCTGCCCATCAGAAGGGGATAACACTTGGAAACAGGTGCTAATACCGTATAACACTATTTTCCGCATGGAAGAAAGTTGAAAGGCGCTTTTGCGTCACTGATGGATGGACCCGCGGTGCATTAGCTAGTTGGTGAGGTAACGGCTCACCAAGGCAACGATGCATAGCCGACCTGAGAGGGTGATCGGCCACACTGGGACTGAGACACGGCCCAGACTCCTACGGGAGGCAGCAGTAGGGAATCTTCGGCAATGGACGAAAGTCTGACCGAGCAACGCCGCGTGAGTGAAGAAGGTTTTCGGATCGTAAAACTCTGTTGTTAGAGAAGAACAAGGATGAGAGTAAAATGTTCATCCCTTGACGGTATCTAACCAGAAAGCCACGGCTAACTACGTGCCAGCAGCCGCGGTAATACGTAGGTGGCAAGCGTTGTCCGGATTTATTGGGCGTAAAGCGAGCGCAGGCGGTTTCTTAAGTCTGATGTGAAAGCCCCCGGCTCAACCGGGGAGGGTCATTGGAAACTGGGAGACTTGAGTGCAGAAGAGGAGAGTGGAATTCCATGTGTAGCGGTGAAATGCGTAGATATATGGAGGAACACCAGTGGCGAAGGCGGCTCTCTGGTCTGTAACTGACGCTGAGGCTCGAAAGCGTGGGGAGCGAACAGGATTAGATACCCTGGTAGTCCACGCCGTAAACGATGAGTGCTAAGTGTTGGAGGGTTTCCGCCCTTCAGTGCTGCAGCAAACGCATTAAGCACTCCGCCTGGGGAGTACGACCGCAAGGTTAAAACTCAAAGGAATTGACGGGGGCCCGCACAAGCGGTGGAGCATGTGGTTTAATTCGAAGCAACGCGAAGAACCTTACCAGGTCTTGACATCCTTTGACCACTCTAGAGATAGAGCTTCCCCTTCGGGGGCAAAGTGACAGGTGGTGCATGGTTGTCGTCAGCTCGTGTCGTGAGATGTTGGGTTAAGTCCCGCAACGAGCGCAACCCTTATTGTTAGTTGCCATCATTTAGTTGGGCACTCTAGCGAGACTGCCGGTGACAAACCGGAGGAAGGTGGGGATGACGTCAAATCATCATGCCCCTTATGACCTGGGCTACACACGTGCTACAATGGGAAGTACAACGAGTTGCGAAGTCGCGAGGCTAAGCTAATCTCTTAAAGCTTCTCTCAGTTCGGATTGTAGGCTGCAACTCGCCTACATGAAGCCGGAATCGCTAGTAATCGCGGATCAGCACGCCGCGGTGAATACGTTCCCGGGCCTTGTACACACCGCCCGTCACACCACGAGAGTTTGTAACACCCGAAGTCGGTGAGGTAACCTTTTTGGAGCCAGCCGCCTAAGGTGGGATAGATGATTGGGGTGAAGTCGTAACAAGGTAGCCGTATCGGAAGGTGCGGCTGGATCACCTCCTTTCTAAGGAATATTTCGGAAGACTACACATCGTTTGACTTTGTTCAGTTTTGAGAGGTTTACTCTCAAACAAAATTTGTTCATTGAAAACTGGATATCGAAGAAAAAATCAAAACAAGTAACACACACCGAGTTGAAATGTTAAAAGAGTTTTTTAATAAGTTCAACGCTTATTTTCTTGAGCAACCTTCTATCGCTAGAAGAAGTACTCAAAACCGACCGTAAGGTCAAAGGTTAAGTGAATAAGGGCGCACGGTGGATGCCTTGGCACTAGGAGCCGATGAAGGACGGGACTAACACCGATATGCTTTGGGGAGCTGTAAGTAAGCTATGATCCAGAGATTTCCGAATGGGGGAACCCAGCATCTTTTATAGGATGTTACGTCTGCGTGAATACATAGCGCAGTCGGGGTAGACGCAGAGAACTGAAACATCTAAGTACCTGCAGGAAGAGAAAGAAAATTCGATTCCCTGAGTAGCGGCGAGCGAAACGGGAAAAGCCCAAACCAACAAGCTTGCTTGTTGGGGTTGTAGGACTCCGATATGGTAGTCTATTCAGATAGTCGAAATACTTGGAAAAGTATGTCAAAGAGGGTAAAAACCCCGTAGGCGAAATTTGGATAACACCTAGGAGGATCCTGAGTACGGCGGAACACGAGGAATTCCGTCGGAATCCGGGAGGACCATCTCCCAAGGCTAAATACTCCCTAGTGACCGATAGTGAACCAGTACCGTGAGGGAAAGGTGAAAAGCACCCCGGAAGGGGAGTGAAATAGATCCTGAAACCGTGTGCCTACAACAAGTTAGAGCCCGTTAATGGGTGATAGCGTGCCTTTTGTAGAATGAACCGGCGAGTTACGATAGCATGCGAGGTTAAGTTGAAGAGACGGAGCCGCAGCGAAAGCGAGTCTGAATAGGGCGAATGAGTATGTTGTCGTAGACCCGAAACCATGTGATCTACCCATGTCCAGGTTGAAGGTGCGGTAAAACGCACTGGAGGACCGAACCCACGTACGTTGAAAAGTGCGGGGATGAGGTGTGGGTAGCGGAGAAATTCCAAACGAACTTGGAGATAGCTGGTTCTCTCCGAAATAGCTTTAGGGCTAGCCTCGGAATTGAGAATGATGGAGGTAGAGCACTGTTTGGACTAGGGGCCCATCTCGGGTTACCGAATTCAGATAAACTCCGAATGCCATTCATTCATATCCGGGAGTCAGACTGTGAGTGATAAGATCCATAGTCGAAAGGGAAACAGC
>NZ_CP172937.1:680000-1002500 GCF_050542615.1 Enterococcus sp. DIV0008
GTGGCTTGGGCTTAGATGAAGCAGCTGCCCAGCAAGCTGTTGCCTTTTACCGTGAAAATTATCGTCAAGCGGGTATGTTTCAAGTCCAACCATATACGTTGATCGAAGAAACATTGCAGGAGCTGGCGCAGGAGCACGATTTGTATATCGCTACGTCGAAACCAGAAGTTTTTGCAAAAGAGATCCTGACCCATCTCAAGTATGATGGCTATTTCAAAGGAATCTATGGGGCGGATCTTGAGAATAAACGTGGCGAAAAAGCGGCGGTTATCCGCTACGCACTTACTGAGATCGAAAAGGAGCAAAAAGCGCAGCAAACCATCATGATCGGCGACCGTGAGCATGATATTTTAGGTGCAAAAGAAAACCAGTTACCGGCAATCGGCGTTTTATATGGTTTTGGGTCAAAAGAAGAATTGCTTGATGCTGGTGCGATCGCTTTAGCCGCTGAGACACAAGAACTCTTAGCGTTGATTCCAGATTCATTATAGAGAAAAAAGAGCTGACAAGCACCTTACAAGGCGTTTGTAAGCTCTTTTGTTAAGCATTCGTTTGTTTCAACTGTGGAGAGGATTCCAATAAAAGATTGGTATCCAAATAGCCGCTTTCGTTTTTCAAAATCAAGGTTCCTGAAGTTGGGTGAACATCTAGAATCAGATGACCAGTCAAGAACATTTGATCATAGGTTGATGTAAAGAAAGTAAACTGATTGCTTGAGACTAACTCATTGTATGAGTCTAACGGTTCATCGATTGGTGTGATCAAAAAACGTTCGCCGATCATACAGCATCCAGCTGCTGAAGAAAATTGGTTCGATCCGTCATTACTCGTCAGAATATATAAGTCGTGTCCTTCTGGAAAGCGAGCAGCGGCAGTAGGGGTAATATGTAAGTCCATTTTGCATGATCTCCTTTTTGAAACGAATGAGCAACAAGCTGTTTCGTTTCGATATTTGTTGATAAACCAAGTGTATCACTCCTCTCAGGGATGTGACAGCAACTTGCTTTTCAACCAACCAAGCTTAAAGTTTTAGCAAGAAAAAGGCGATAATACCGATTATCAGCAAGAAAAGCCCTAAATACAAGAGCACAGTGACTGCAGCATGGAAAAAAGAGCGCATTTCTTTCACCTCGAATCATTGTTCTCCTTATTTTACTGCATAATTGCGGAACCAAGTAAGGACCTTCACAAATCTTAAAGGAAGTTTTAGGTCTCTTAAGAGTAGACATCGTCCTTTTTTGTAACGCTTCCATTTTTTGTGGTAAAATAAAGAAAAGGAGGCGATTTGGATGTTACGTAATTCTCAAAATGTACTTGTTGCCTTAGATGGGTCGGATCAGTCAGAAAAAGCGTTCCAAGAAGCACTCGCGATTTGTCGTAGGAACAAAGCCAAATTGTATGTCCTCTCTGTTATTAACAATGCTGAGTTATCCACAAGTGCCTATGCTTTTGCGAAAATTTTTGATCAAGAAAAATTACGTGTGGAAACGGATATGTTGAAAAAAATCTATGATGCCAATCAACATGGGGTGGAAGATGTTGAGGTGATCGTTGAAGTCGGCGATCCAAAACGTTTTATCATTCATGCAGCGACTGAATTGTATCCAATTGATTTGATCGTTATCGGTGCAACTGGTAAAGGCACATTGACCCGAGCTGTCGTGGGCTCAACCACCGATTATGTCGTCAATCATTCGAAATGTACGGTGCTGGTCGTGAAGTAAAAATTTAAATTAAACGGAAAAAATATGTTATTTTTTAAGTTAGCACCAGGCATCTCCTTTCAAAAAAATTCAGTTTAGTTGAAAAATCTGCTCTCTTAGCTTTAGGAGAGCGGGTTTTTTGTTGTAAAAAAGAAGTGCCTAAAACTGAGCTGTGAGTAACGATTGAAAACGTCTTTTCGTCGTTCTATCAAAAAAATATTTAGGTAAATTGAACTAGGTTGACCGTTAGAAAAGATAGTTTGTTACACTTTTAATAAGCAAAGGCTGTAGGAAAAGTAATGGAGAGAGGGGCTGATAATTTACTGAGTTTCCATGATTCAGCTGGTTGCAAATGTTTATCATTGGAAAGGAGAATGAAATGAAACGTGTTGCAGAAAACTATTTGGTTGTTTTTTCGATTCTTTTGCTGATTATATGGTTAGGCTTGATCCAAGTAAAAGAATATTCCCAAGAAGCAGTTCTGTCGATCATTTACTTTATTAATCTATATACGCTCTTGTTTAAATTTAAAGATGCAGTGAGGATGGTGAAAGCCGTTGTATCTGTCCTACTATTGGGTTTTACGATCTTATTTCTTTTGTATATCGCAGGGAATTAGGGGCAATACGAATGATTAAGTTAAGAAAATATCGCTATATTTGGGGAATTAGATGCACAAAAAAGACAACGTCCTAGAAACGTTGTCCTACCAAAGCCACTTGACGGGCTTGAACCGTCGACCTCATCCTTACCATGGATGCGCTCTACCAACTGAGCTAAAGCGGCGTGTTATTTAACACAAGATATAGAATACCGTAAAGGCGCTGCTTTGTCAATGAGATTTTCGGATATTTCTTGAGAAAAACACTTTGCGGGAAGGGAAGTTTCTAAAAGGGGATTTTCTTGAAAAAAAGGAACAAAAAATCGATTTTTGCTCTTGCTAAATTATCTGACTATTTGGTATAGTACAGATAGATTCTTCCGGCATAGCTCAGTTGGTAGTAGCGCATGACTGTTAATCATGATGTCGTAGGTTCGAGTCCTACTGCCGGAGTATCAAAAACGACCTTCGTTTCGGAAGGTCGTTTTTTTTGATTGTGGATAGGCTGGGGATAATGTGTTCCCCAGTTTTTTCTCCAGAACTCTCACTTCGCTGAGGAAATCTTCTGTACTAGTTCCTCATATAAGTCCGTCGTTTCGGCGGTTTTTTTATTTGTGTAAAAAACGGTTGGGCCATCTTTGGTGGTGACTTTTAAAATAGGTGTCGAGTTTATGTCCACGAACATTCTGGCTGGTTCACCGGCAACGGTAAACTTACCGATTTGGTAACTGGCGGTTCCTACACCCATGGTACGAACACGAGGCGATGGCAAAGCTTCGATCAATTCCACTGTTTCTATATCTGCCAAAGAGACCGTTGTTTTCCCGGTCATTGGTGCATCAAAGGTGACTTCTTGTCCTTGCACTTCGCCGGTGATCGCATCAGGAGCGAAATCTAAGCGGTACATTGGAATGATGGTACCGACCATTAACACAAGTAAGAAGACAGCGGTGATGCCTGCGACGATTTGTCCGCTGCGTTTGCCTAGATTGATGCCGATATTCATCCCAACACGGTCAGGAACGAACAGTCGCGCATCATTAGGATTGATGTAAAAACCATATCGCCAGTAAGCATCTTCACCATAATAGCGCGGTTGTCCTGCTGGTTCTAAGAGTTGATCTTGTTTTTTACGCAGATCTAGCAACAAGAAGAAGGTAAAGACGATCAAGAAAACCACCAAAACAACAAAGAGAAGTAAGAGGATAGTACTGAATGCTCCAGTAGCGGACATGGACGCCAACGGGACAGTCAACAAGAGCAGTGTAATGGTACAAGTGACAGCGATCAATAAGGACCAATAGCGCTTTGTTAAATCATTGATGTGCTGGTCGATAGCTGAATCACCGCTGATCCCGCGAACGGGTAAGCGGCTGATGATCACCCAGAGATAGAGGAACAGCGCAAAAATTGCTAAGGAGACGCCGCCCATCAAGTATCCTGTAGAAAGATCAGGCAACTGCCATGCTTGGTACAAACTGATCATCAACAAAATCCCCGCAGGAACGAGGCTATACCACGGCAACATCCGTTTATTTTTGGCTTGAACGAGTTTGGTATCGATCCGAATCGGATCGATGGGTAGTTCCCATCCATTGGCAAGGATCAATTGCCGCATTTTCCCGATGTAATGCACTTGCACCAGGTAAGCTGTTCCCAGCAAAGCGGCCATATAAAGCCAGAACAGGGTAAGGATGATGGAGTCAGATAAATTGAACAAAAAAAGGAGACTTGCTACACTAAATGTACCAACGATTTGTAAGATACGCTTGCGAAATTCTGTGATCAAGCTGTGGACGCTAGGATCATCCAGATGCTCAGGAGCAAGGGTATTTTCGAGTAAAACATTTTTGTGGGGTTTACTGATCAAGCGTAAACCAAAGGCGGTCGTCCCACAGAGGACAAGAGCAATAATGAAAAAAAGATAGGTCATTTGCATTCATTCCTTTCAGGAAATTGGTCCAGCAGTTGTTGAACATCCGTTAAAAGCGCTTGCTTGCTTTTGCCGTGTAAGAGAGCGGTTGCTAGCTGTAGCTGCAAGTTTTGGCGATACTCCGCTTCTTGTCCGGAAGTAAACGGTGGTGGCGCGGCAACGGCGGTTCCTTTGCGGCGATCTGTGACTAACAAGCCTTCTTCTTTGAGGGAATTGTAGGCTTTTGAGATCGTCATGGTATTGATGCCGATCTCTTCGGCTAATTGACGGACGGATGGCAGCAATTCGCCAGCGGCCAAATCGCCTTTTGCGATACCGACAATGATCTGTTCCCGCAACTGCTGGTAGATGGGTTGGTTGCTTTGGGTTTGAATATCAAATATCATCGAAAACAGCTCCTTTGTATTATATATATTAATACAAACGATACAAAATAGCAACTGGTAATCAAATGAACAAGAATCGTTAGAAAAAAGTAAATAGCTTGTTACAGTTCTGTTTCATGGATCAGGTATCCTTTGACAGATACAACTTAGAGGAGGAACTTTTTATGAGCCAATCGCAAAGAACGGCTTACTTTGATAATGCAAAATTTTTACTGATGATCTTGGTCGTCTTCAGTCACTTACTACAGCCTTTTATCGGCGATCAGAAGTTTTATCATGACCTATATTACTTTATCTTCACTTTCCACATGCCAGCTTTTGTTTTTCTGGCTGGGTACTTTGCCAAACCGTTGACGAAGGGACACAAGCTTCGTGAGCTGATGAAAAAGTTCTTGCTGCCTTATGTCTTCTTTCAGGTGTTTTACACCGTCTATTACTGGTTGATCGGTCTACGGGAGTCGTTACAAATCCAACTGTTGAATCCGCAATGGGCACTTTGGTTTTTGCTTAGCATGTTCTTTTGGCAGCTCTCGCTGCTAGTCTTTCAAAAAATGTCTAAAAAGCAGGCGATCTTGCTGAGTATCGGCTTGAGTATCTTCGCTGGCTACGTGCCGTTTTTAAATCAAGTGTTGACCTTGCAACGGACCTTTGTCTTTTTGCCGTTTTTCATCATCGGGTTTTATTTTCCCAAAAATGAGATGCGCTTTTTACTGAAACCAAAGATTCGGACCATCAGTTTGCTTTTCTTACCGATCATCTACACCTTTATCGCGTTTTTTCATGGGATGAACAAGTACATGGTTTTTGGTTCCAAGCCTTATGACGATTACTTGAGCTATCCGTTGTTCGGCGGTCCCTTGCGTGCGGTCTTTTTCGTGATCGGGCTGATGGGGATCATCGGCTTTATGAGCCTCGTGCCCAGAGAGCACTTGTTTTTTACGAATTGGGGCAAAAACACTCTGCTGGTCTATCTTTTACAAGGGATCTTCATCAAGGGCTTGCGGGCATTAGCGATCACCGACTTGAATCTATCGGTATTAGGCTTTGTGACGTTGGTGTTAGCCAGTGTTTTACTGACGATCTTGCTAGCCAGTCGCCCGATCCGCTTTCTGTATGCACGATTTGAACGAGGACTATCCTTTGTTTTACTTGGCTTTTTGCTTTTGATGCTCACCCTTTAAATCCTTGATACGAGCAACCGTTCTTAGAAAGATGATCCTTTCATTTTTCTAGGAGCGGTTGTTATTTGAGAGGCAGAGGCGTAAAATGGAAGGAACGGAAAGTGAAAGGATGAAGAAATATGTCAGAAATTTCAAAAAAGACCACCGCTGCCTTTGCGCAAGCGTATCAAGACAACAATAAACAAACGGCACTGCAACGGAGTGTGGTGAAAAATGGGATCACCGCTTCTGCAGAAAACGTGTCAGCAAAAGTCAACAATGTGCCAGTTTTTTCAGTTGATGTGACAACCGGGAAAGTCTCAAACCAAAAACAATCAGGTCGCTGCTGGATGTTTGCCGCATTGAATACATTCCGTCATAAGATGCTGAATGATTTCAATTTAAAAGAATTTGAATTGTCGCAAAACCATACCTTTTTTTGGGACAAATACGAAAAAGCCAACTATTTCTATGAAAATATTTTAGCAACTGCCAACGAGCCTTTGACAAGTCGCAAAGTTGCTTTCTTGTTGCAAACCCCACAACAAGATGGTGGGCAATGGGACATGATCGTTTCGATTTTCCAAAAATATGGTGTCGTGCCAAAAACAGTCATGCCAGAAAGCAGCAACTCTTCTAATTCTCGTGATCTAAACAATTACTTAAACAAAAAACTGCGTAAAGATGCGGTTGCTTTGCGTCAGCTAGTAGCCGAAGGCAAAACAGCTGAAGACATCCAAACAGCCAAAGAAGCGATGTTGGAAGACATTTATCGTTTCTTAGCGACTTCTTTAGGCACACCGC
Source organism: Enterococcus sp. DIV0008 (assembly GCF_050542615.1). Taxonomy (NCBI): domain Bacteria; kingdom Bacillati; phylum Bacillota; class Bacilli; order Lactobacillales; family Enterococcaceae; genus Enterococcus; species Enterococcus sp. DIV0008. Next base: position 686,588 of record NZ_CP172937.1, read on the forward strand.
CAGAAACCTTTGATTTTGAATACCGTGATGAAGACAAAAATTATCACATTGATCGCAACTTAACACCACAAAGCTTTTATGAAAAATATGTTGGTGTTGACCTTGACGATTATGTCAGCATCATCAACGCACCAACTGCCGACAAACCTTACAATCAATCGTATACCGTAGAAATGCTCGGCAACGTGGTTGGCGGCAAAGAAGTCAAATACTTGAACGTCGATATGCCGACCTTCAAAAAATTAGCGATCGCTCAATTGGAACAAGGGGAGTCCGTGTGGTTCGGTTGTGATGTCGGTCAATCTTCTACCAGAGATACTGGGATCATGGCATTAGATGCCTATGATATCAACGACTTATTTGATATCGACTTTACGATGACCAAAGCAGAACGCTTAGATTTTGGCGAAAGCTTAATGACCCATGCGATGGTCTTGACCGGTGTTGACTTGATCGATGGCGAATCAACCAAATGGAAAGTCGAAAACAGCTGGGGGGAAAAAGTCGGAACGAATGGTTTCTTCGTCATGAGCGATGCATGGATGGATGAATACACCTATCAAATCGTGGTTCGCAAAGAATTCCTGACAGCTGAACAATTGGCTGCCTTTGAAGCAGAACCAACGGTCTTAGCACCTTGGGACCCAATGGGGGCTTTGGCGTAAGTCAGCAATTTCTATTGACCTCTTGAATATTCTCTGAAATTTTTCAAAAAGACGAAATGAAAAAATAACGAACCAGTTGCCGCAATCTAACTGTTAGGAAAGCAGAAATCCTAGCAGCAGGGGGGTGTGGCAACGGTTCTTTTTTTATTTTCTGACAAAAAAGCGGTACCATCACAGAAAACTGGAAACTTATTTATTGTAAGATGAAGCAAACTTCTTTAAAATGGAATAGTCACTAATGATGCCACACGTCTCATTAGAGTGAACTGTTGAAGAATGGTCACTGGGAACCTTTACTTCCTCTGACAGACTTTGTCATGTTTACTGAACAAAAGGAGGATTCAAATGACAAATCTGTTAACTATTATTGTTGTTCTACTTTTTGCTGCCCTTATTTATGGGTTCTACTTATTGCAAAAGCGTCACCTGAAGTTTTCAACGCGGGTCTTTGCGGCGTTGTTCGTCGGGATCGTTTTTGGTGGTGTACTGCAGCTGATTTTTGGGACAGGCTCTGACGTTATCACGCAAGCTCTTGACTGGATCACGATGGTCGGTAGCGGCTATGTAGCTCTCTTGCAAATGCTGATCATGCCCTTGATCTTCGTTTCGATCGTTGGTGCTTTCACCAAGATGAAAGAAAGCGAAAAAATCAAGAAGATCAGTTTTACGGTTCTTGCGACTTTGCTAGGGACAACGGCGATCGCTGCCTTGATCGGGATCGTGATGGTCATGGTCTTTGGTCTTGACGGTGCCAGCTTTACCGAAGGCGCAACGGAAACAGCGCGGATCGCAGAATTAGCGGAACGTTCGACACAAGTCCAAGATCTATCGATCCCACAACAAATCGTTTCCTTCATCCCAAGCAATGTCTTCGCCGACTTTGCTGGTACTCGTTCGACAAGTACGATCGGGGTCGTGATTTTCTCAGCCTTTGTTGGGATCGCCTTTCTTGGTGTCAAACGTAAATCACCGAAAGAAGCGGAAACTTTTGCGAATTTGATGGACAGCTTATATAAAATCGTGATGCGTATCGTCACGTTAGTTTTGCGCCTGACACCTTATGGCGTTTTGGCATTGATGACAAACGTATTAGCTTCAAGTGATTTTGAAGCCATCTTGAACTTAGGCAAATTTATCATTGCCTCTTATGCGGCTTTGATTTTGGTCTTACTCGTTCATTCATTATTGCTGATCGCTGTTCGGGTCAATCCAGTAACGTATTTCAAAAAGGCCTTTCCAGTCTTGAGCTTCGCCTTTACTTCTCGTTCAAGTGCGGGTGCCTTGCCATTGAACATCGAAACCCAAACCAAAGCGTTAGGTGTTGATGAAGCCACGGCTAACTTTGCAGGCAGCTTTGGTTTATCGATTGGTCAAAACGGCTGTGCGGGTGTTTATCCAGCGATGTTGGCAACGATCGTTGCACCAACGGTTGGGATCAATGTCTTTGATTGGCAGTTTATCCTGCTGCTAGTTGCAGTAGTTACGATCAGCTCATTCGGCGTTGCTGGTGTCGGCGGTGGCGCAACCTTTGCTTCATTGATCGTCTTAGGCTCAATGAACTTGCCGATCGCCATCGTAGGCTTAGTTATTTCTGTTGAACCATTGATCGATATGGCACGGACACTTGTTAATGTCAGCGACAGTATGGTTGCGGGAATGGTGACCAGCAGCCGTATCAACGAACTGGATCGTTCGATCTTAGATGATTCTGCGGCCGTGATCGAAGCCGAATAGAAACATTTTGTAACAAGCGAAAGCAAAGAAAGACTGCGTGTGGTCTTTCTTTTTTTTGTCCGTTAAAGCTCAGCTCATAGAAAAATCTAGGTTTCAGTGCACTTAATAGCGAAGTTTCTGCTATACTTTTAACTAGAACATCGCGGGAGGGATAAGCAATGACACAATTGATTCAACTAGAACGAGCAGCAAACGTCAGAGAACTTGGCGGCTATCAAACGACAAACGGCACGACGATCAAACGAAAAAAATTGATCCGCAGTGCGGCGATCAATGAATTAACTGCTTCAGATCAAGCAGTACTGGCAAACTATGGGGTCAATCAGGTCATTGATTTTCGCTCCATCGCTGAAGCCAATGCACAGCCTGATCGACCGATCGCCACAGCAAAGCAGCTTTTTTTACCTATTTTCAAAGAAGACGAAACGATGGTTTCCTTGTCGCCAGAAAGCTTGAAGCAGCGCTTGGAAGATGGGGAAGATGCCGAAGAGCAGATGAAAAAAGTCTACCGTCACTTTGTTGAAAGCGACTATGCCCGCCAACAATATCGGCAGTTCTTTGATCATGTGATCGACAATGCGGAAGGCGAAGGTGCAACCTTGTTCCACTGTACCGCTGGCAAAGATCGCACAGGCTTTGGCGCCTTTTTATTGCTGCATGTGTTGGCGGTGGCACCAACGACGATCAAAGAAGATTATTTAGCGACCAATCGCTATCTAGCCCCAATGCTAAAAGAAAAATTTGCCCCAATGACCCAGCGTTTGCCGCAAGAGCTGTTAACGGCGATCACGGTTTTGATGAGTGCCAAAGAGAGTTTTCTTGATGAAAGTTTGGCAGCGATCGATCAGCATTTCGGTTCGGTCGATCAGTATCTTCTGCAAGGACTAGGGGTGACGAAAGAGGAACAAGCGTATTTGACTGCCCAACTGACTGAGTAAAGAAAGGGAGATCCGTATGGAGGAAGCATTGTTCGCAGCAATCGGGATGACCGGCTCGCTGACGCCCATCAGTGGTGGGGATGTCAATCAAACCTATCGTTTCACTACAGCGGAAAATCGCTATTTTTTAAAGACCCATCCTCATGTTTCATCGATGTTCTTTCAAGCAGAGATCAACGGCTTAGCTGAATTAGCTCCTTTCGTGCGGGTGCCAAAAATCGAACGTCTCGGTCAGACCGAAGAGGGGGCGTTTTTATTGATGGAATGGATCGATAGTGGGGAAGGACAGCAGCGACGCTTAGGCCAAAGCTTGGCTCGGCTTCATCAGCAGACGCAGGAGACTTTTGGTTTTTACGAAGACAATTACATCGGCTTTTTGCCGCAAGTCAACCCGAAAACCACCCATTGGCTTGATTTTTACACAGTCTGCCGTTTGGATGTGCAAGTCGAATTAGCGAAGCTGGGTAATCGCTGGCATGCCAAACGGGAAGCCGCTTATCTGCGTTTGAAAGATTTTTTGCATGAGAATTGGCGTGATCGCAGCGTCACACCTGCTTTATTGCACGGTGATTTTTGGCGGGGGAATGTGCTGTTCGATCAACAAGGAGAACCAGTGTTTCTTGATCCAGCAGTCGCTTATGGGGATCGAGAAATGGATATTGCGATGTCCCAGCTCTTCGGCGGTTTTCGTCAGGAATTTTTGGAAGGCTATCAAGAAGTCTATCCATTAGATGAGGATTGGCAAGAGCGACTGCCAGTGTATCAATTGTATTATTTATTGGTCCATTTGAATCAATTTGGCGAAAGCTATGGACCCAATGTCGATGAACTATTGAGTCGTTTTTAGGAGGCAATTAGAACTATGGCAGCAAAGTATCAAACCACGCATGAAGTGGCGTATTATGAATGTGATGTCAACCAAACGATGACGTTTCCAGCCATGCTAGGCATCGCCATCAAGACATCAGAGGAACAAAGTGCGGCGTTAAACCGCGGACCAGAAGTCATCGCTAGTTACGGCTTGACCTGGATCATTACCAGCTATCACATAACGGTGACTCGTTTGCCGCGCGTAGGGGAGCAGATCCAAGTGGCGACCCAGGCGAGAGAATACAATAAGTTTTTCTGTTACCGTTACTTTTGGTTATTGGCAGAAGACGGAACGGAACTGGTCAAAATCGAGGCGGTTTTTGCGTTGATGGACCCGGAGACGCGCAAAGTCAGCAGTGTACCAGATGAGATCGTGGCGCCTTTTGGCAGTGAAAAAATCAAGCGAATCAAACGCTATCCGAAGATCACCCCTATCACACAAGGACAATTTTTGCCGTATCGGGTGCGTTTCTACGATATCGATAGCAATCAGCATGTCAACAATGCCATGTATTTCAATTGGCTGATGGACGTCTTAGGCTATGAGTTTTTAACAAAACATGAAGTGACACAAGTGACGATCCGCTTTGATCGGGAAGTGGCTTACGGCCATTTGATCGAAAGCCATTTTCAAATCAATGAGAAGACAGTCGATGAAGCCGGCGAGGCTGTGCCGCTGCAAACGATCCACGAGATCAAGATTGGTGAGGATACTTACTGCGAAGCCATCTTTACTTGGCGAGAAAAATAAAACAACCCTTTTGCCTCCGTTAGCGGAATGGCAAAAGGGTTTTTGTTTGGTTAATTCTCCATGAAATCAGGCAGTTCATCCATGGTCAACCCACGGTTTTTTGCTATCAGCAATTTGATGCGGGCTTTTTGGCTATTGATGCTATTGCAGAAAATCACCCCAAGAGCTTGCAATTCGATCCCGCCGCCTAAGTAGTCATAGACCGGCTCGGCAACTCCGTTGAAGCAGCGAGAAACTAAGACGACTGGAATGTTTCTAGCGATCAGTTTTTTCAAAGGTTCTATGGTTTGCGGGGGCAGATTGCCAGCGCCTAAAGCTTCGATCACTAGTCCATCGATCAGCGAGTCGGCTAAAGCATCGAACAATTCCCCAGTCATCCCAGCATAGGCTTTGACGATCGGAAACAGACCGTCGACACGATCAACATCCAAATGGCGGTTATTTAACAGCTCTTGCATAAACAAGATTCGGTGCTTTGTGACTAAGCCAATCGGACCTAATGTCGGGGTACGGAACGTCGCAATATTGGTGGTGTGGGTCTTCGTAACATAACGTGCGGAATGGATCTCATCGTTCATCACGACTAAGACGCCTTTTCCTATGGCATCAGGTGATTTCGCCACCCGAATCGCACTTTCAAAGTTATACAGCCCGTCACTGCCAATTTCATTACTTGAGCGCATGGCACCAGTCACCACGATCGGTAATTGACCGCCGATCGTGGTATCTAAAAAGAAGGCTGTTTCTTCCAGCGTATCGGTTCCGTGAGTGATCACGACCCCATCGACACCGCTTAAATGCGCCAGCTGGATACGTTCTTTCAGCTGCAGCATTTCTTTTGGCGTCATATGAGGACTGGGAATATTAAAAATATCTTCGACGATCAATTCAACATCGTCGTCAATGTGGATCGGTGCATCCATCAGTGGATTGCTGACATCAGGGCTGACGCCGCCAGTCAGGGTGTCTTCTTTCATGGCGATGGTGCCGCCAGTGTGCAACACGAGAATTCGTTTCATTTTTTCATCACCTGCAATGATTTATTTACTCTTAACTCAAAACTATTGTATACTATTAAAATAAGAAAACAAGGAGCGATGGGAAAAAATGATTCGAATTGGTTGTACCACATTTAGTGAACATGGCAGTCTCGTGCAAAGAAAAAACTCGAAATTATTTGAGTATGCCCGTTATTTTCCGTTAGTTGAGCTGGATACCACCTATCATTTTTTGCCAAAAGAAAAAGATGTGCGCAACTGGTTGACCCAGATTCCCGAAAATTTTCGCTTTGTGTTGAAAGTCCATCAAAGTGTGACCACCCAAGGGGATTTGCCAGATCAGTTGACCATGACTGAAGCGCTGCAGCTTTACAAAGAAGCGATCGCGCCAATGATAGAAGCGGGCAAACTGTTTTGCCTACTGGCCCAGTTTCCCAACAGCTTTAAATGTACGAAAGAAAATGTCGCCTATTTAGACCAAGTGCGAGATTGGTTTGCGGGCTACCCCGTGGCGATCGAGCTGAGAGACAGCAGCTGGTATCAGCCAAAACTGTATCCGGGCATGATCGATTATATGAAGCGAAAACAGTTTTCCTTAGTAGTCGTTGATCAGCCAAAAAAGCTATCGACCACGATTCCCCTTGATCCAACCGTGACCAATCCCGAGTTTGTCTTGTGCCGTTTTCACGGACGCAACGACAGCGGCTGGACAGCGACAGGACCAGACGCCAAAAATCTGCGGACCTTGTATCGCTATGACCAAGCCGAACTAACGGAGTTAAAACAAGCGGTCCAAGCCATCGAAGCCAATGCCAAAGAAGTCGCAGTGGTCTTCAATAATAATGCCGGTCGTGATGCCGCTGACAATGCCCGCGCATTGATCGATGCGCTGCAGATCGATTACGAAGCATTAAATCCTAATCAGCTGAAATTATTTTGAGGAGTCATATGATAAAAGCAATCTTTTTTGATATTGATGGCACACTGATCGCCAGCAACGGCAAGGCACTTGCCAGTACCCGTGAAGCCATCAAACAAGCCCAAGCCAATGGCGTCCTCTGCGGCATTGCCACCGGACGTGGTCCGGTTGATTTAGAGAAGGTGATCGATTACTTGTCGTTAGACATGTTTATCACCTATAACGGCCAATATGTCTACACGAAGGAAAACTTGATTTATGCCAAACCATTTCCAAAACAAACATTGGAAGCGATCGTAGACTACGCCGATGAAAATTACCGTCAAGTCATGTTTGGCGGAGAAACCCAAGTGGCTGGTAGCTTGACGATCCGTTTAAGCCAATCACCCGTCATGCAGCGCTACTTGCGCTATGTGCCCAAAAAATTTCCCGTCGGTTTTTTAAAGAAAGTTTTGCAGCGCTTCAGTCCCAATCGCAACGCCAAACGTTATGAATCATTGGACATTTTACGAGAACCCATCTATCAGTGCATTATGCTGAGCCCTGAATCAGAGCGCGAAAAATTACGGTCCAAGCTGCCGCAATGTGATTTTAAGCGATCAAATGCCTATTCTGTTGACATCGTGCCGAAAAACGGTTCAAAAATCAAAGGCATCAAAGAGTTTTTGGCCTATGAAGGGATCGCGATGGAAGAAGCGATGGCCTTTGGGGATCATTTTAATGATGTGGAAATGTTAGAAGGCGTGGGGATCGGGGTTGCGATGGGCAATGCCCAGCCTATCACTAAAGCCAGTGCTGACTTTGTGACGGACACCAACGATCATGACGGCATCAAGAAAGCCTTGATCCATTTTGGCATCATTGCCAAGGATGCTAAAGCCAAGGAATGAAAAAAATAAGCAAGTAGCCAATCCATGAAGCAACGTAGGAGACAGCGTAGAACCATGAAACAGAACCATTAGAAAAAGCAGAAAGAAGCGAGTAAAATGAGTCCATTTGAAATGACGGAAGAGTTTCATAAAACCTTTGATCCAACACGACCGCCATATCCACAAGCTTTTTCAGCGGAAAAAGCCCAGTTTCGTGCTGGTTTTAAAATTGAAGAATTAGTTGAGTTCCTTTATGCTGCCAGCAACAATGACGAAGAGACCTTCCAATCAGGTCTGGAGCATTTGCATCAAGCGATCGATCAAGCCCAAGCCAAGCTGGCTGCCAAAAAACAGCCTGTCAGTGATTCTCTAGTAGAACAAGTCGATGCGCTCTGTGATCTGCTGTATTTTACCTATGGCTCTTTTTCACTGTTAGGGGTCGATCCAGCGCCGATCCTGGCTATCGTTCATGAAGCCAACATGGGGAAACTTTTCCCAGATGGGCAGCCCCATTATGATCCTGAGACCCACAAAGTCATGAAGCCGAGCGATTGGGAAGAACGGTATGCTCCTGAACCGCGAATCAAGGCAGAAATCAACCGCCAATTGGCGCAAAAACAAGCGCAAGCCCACGAATCGTCAGAATAAAACAGAAACGTGCCAGTTGCCCGTTCCGATTGCTTATCAGCAAAAGGAGTGGTGCAACTGGCACGTTTGGTTTAATCAAAGAACGTGTAGTAAAGGGTTCTGACAGCGGCTTTTTCTTGTTCTTTGTGGATGCCGAACATGATGCTGACCTCAGAGGACCCTTGGTTGATCATCTCTAAGTTGATATTTTTCCGCGCAAGGGCAGCGGTACTGTCGGCAGTGATTCCGACTCTTTGACGCATTCCTTCACCAACGACGACGACCATGGAGAGATCGTGGGTCATTCGCAGTTCATCGGGATCGATCTCGTAGGCGATTTTGCGCAGCAGCTCTTCTTCCAATACTGGATTCAATTGGTTGGAGCGCATAATGATCGAGATATCATCGATTCCTGAAGGCATGTGTTCATAATTTAAATCAAATTCCCGGAAAATCTCTAAGACTCGTAACGTGAACCCAACTTCGCGGTTCATCAAGTATTTGCGGATATAGATCATACAAAAGCCTTCGTCACTGGCAACGCCGATCACCGGCTGATCCAAGTTGTCTCTTTGGTTGGTGATCAAGGTACCGGGATGACTTGGGTTATTGGTGTTTTTGATCACCACGGGAATTTTTGCATGGTATGAAGGCATCAACGCCTCATCGTGCAACACAGTAAAGCCGGCATAAGACAGCTCCCGCATTTCTCGGTAAGTCACTTCTTTGATGGACTCTGGATGATGAACGTAGCCTGGATGAGCAGAAAAAATCCCATCGACATCGGTAAAGTTTTCGTACAATTCTACTTGCAGACCAGCCGCCACGATGGCACCAGAAATATCTGATCCCCCTCGAGAGAAGGTACAAATCTCGCCGGCTTCTGTGTAACCAAAGAAGCCAGGAATCACTAAGATTTCAGAACTATCGCGCCATTGTGCGATCTTGGCGTACGACTTGTTCAAGATACGGGCGTTTTGGGGTTCATCCGTCACTAGCAACCCAAGTTCTTGCGGATTCATGTAGCGAGCAGCTAACCCACGACTTTGTAAAATCCCTGCGATCAATTTGGCATTGTTGTCTTCGCCGCTTGCCAAGACCGTATCATAGAGATGCGGATTGTCTTGGGTAGGCAGCGTTTGAAAAGCCGCCAATGATTGCCAGATGCGATCTAAATGGACTTGTTCGATATTAAAAGGGGCGGCGATCGCGGTATAGCGGGCATAGATTTCTTCGATTAAATCAGTAATTTCTTCTTGAGCACACAGACGGGTACAGACTGCTAGTAACAGATCGGTGACTTTCTGATCGTCACTGGAACGCTTACCAGGCGCTGAAACAACGACAAACCGTCTTTTAGGATCACTTTCAATTATCGCAACAACTTTTTCGACTTGTTCGGCTGAGGCAAGGGAACTGCCTCCGAATTTCGCTACTTTCATTTGACATTACTCCTGTTCAAGCTTTTTACTAGAGTACAGTTTCAATAGGGAGAAATCAAGCGGTTTCTTGAAAAAAATCGGAAAAATCAGAAAAAAAGTCACTTGTTGATGTAAATTTCACGATTTGTTTTCATTATCGATGGAAAAGCCGTGAATGATTTTATTCAATGCGAAAAAAGTCGATCTTTTTTGCCTCAATCTAATGCTTGATTTTTTTCTTTATGCTATAATCTAGCGTAGATGCTTTTTTATAAAGGGACTGTCTGTCCTTTTTATGCTCAATGAACTTATCAATCAATCTGCTGATCAGCAGGTTTTAGACGAAACATGTATATTTGAAAATTGGAGGAACCACAAAATGGGAACTAATATCATCTTTGGAATTGTCATTGCCATCATTATCATCGCAGCGGTCTTGTATGCAATTGGCTTTTTCATGCGGAAGAAAAACCAAGAAAAGCTAAATGACTTGGAAAAACGCAAAGAAAATCTGTTTGACTTACCGGTGATCGAAGAAGTCGATGAAGTAAAAAGAATGCACTTGGTTGGTCAAAGTCAAAATACCTTCCGTGAGTGGAACCAACAATGGACAGATATCTCCACAAAATCTTTTGCTGAACTTGAGAGTCAAATCTTTGAAGTGGAAGAACTAAACGAACGCATCCGCTTTTTCAAAGCAAAAGGGGCGATCGTCCAAGCCGAAGCGACCATGGATGAGATGGAACGTCAAGTAGAAGAGATTCGCGCCGGCTTGAAAGAATTACGAGAAAGTGAAGAACGAAATTCACTAGAAGTCCAAAAAGCGTTGGACGTTTACGAAGACTTGAAGAAGAAGCTACGGGATCAAGGGGAAGAATTCGGTCCTGCTTACAATGAGCTGCAAAAACAAATCAAAAACATTGAAATTGAGTTCACCCAATTTGTTACCTTAAATACTTCAGGCGATCCTGTGGAAGCACGGGAAGTGTTAGACCAAGCGGAAAAACACACCTATGAAGTGGAAGACTTAATGAAACGGATCCCAGCGGCCTACGAAGAATTAAACCGCACCTTCCCAGATCAGTTGAAAGAAATCCAAGATGGCTACAAAAAATTATTAGAACAAAAATATGTGTTCCCAGAAGCAAACTTCCAAGAAGAAATCAACCGTGTGAAAAAACGAGTTGAAAACTCCATGAACGATCTAGCGAAAACAGAAGTCGCTTCCGTTGAAGTGGCAAGTCGTGATACTGCAAGTGATATCGATGCCTTGTATACGGTGATGGAACGTGAGATCAACGCCAAGAAATATGTCATGAAAAATCGCCAAATCATTGAAGACTATATTGACCACGCAACGAAGAACAACCGTCAATTGTTGATCGAGTTGGATCATACGGCACAAAGCTACACATTGAATCATAATGAATTAGGTCGCGTCCGTGGTTTCCAAACGGAAGTCGACGAATTGGCTCGTCGCAACAACGAGTACCTACCACAATTAGAAAAGCACGAAATTCCTTATTCAGAAGTGCAAAGCTTCTACAAAGATGCCTACAAGATTTTGGATGATGTGGAAAGCCAGCAAGTCGAAATCGATGATTCCCTTGCGGAATTACGTCGTGGCGAAAAAGTTGCGCAAGAAAAAGTGGAAAGCTTCGAATTCCGTCTACGCAACTTGAAGCGGTTTGTTGAGAAGCAACGCTTACCTGGTTTGCCAGGCGAGTATTTAGAATTCTTCTTCGTGGCAACAGATCGGGTGGAAGAATTAGGCAAAGAATTGAACAAGATTCGCATCAACATGCAAGAAATCAATAAATTGGTTTCTGTCTGTGAAGAAGATCTTGATCTTTTAGATGAACAAACAAAAGACTTAGTGGATGCTGCGGCATTGACTGAGCAAATGATGCAATATGCCAACCGCTATCGTCATTCTCATCCAGATATCAAGGCAGCGATCGACAAATCACTTTACTTGTTCAGTAAAGAATATCGCTATCAAGATGCGCTAGATGAAATCGGCACAGCGTTGGAACGAGTAGAACCAGGTGCCTTCAAACGGATCGAAAACTTCTACTTCAATAACCGCGACTTAGTATAATACGAAAGCCAGCAGTGAAAAACTGACTGGCTTTTTTCATGGAAAGAATGGCTCGTTGCATGAGTACCGCTTACGAAGGAAGGAAAAGTTTCCTTTAAATAAGGGCAAAGCCAGCGAGTCACCTTGAAACTCAGCCCAAGAGCAGTTATAATGGGAAAGAATTTTTTTAGAGAAAGGGTCCTATCATTGATCTATTTTGACAACAGTGCAACAACCGCTATTTATCCACAAGCTTTAAATACATATGTCCAAGTCAGTCAGCGAATCATCGGCAATCCCTCAAGCCTGCATGATTTAGGAAATCAAGCCAATCGCCTGCTGCAGCAATCACGTCAGCAGATCGCCGATCTGTTAAACGTTTCTTCCAAAGAGATCGCATTTACCAGTGGGGGAACTGAAGGAGACAACTGGGTCATCAAAGGGACTGCTATAGCGAAAAAAGCCTATGGAAATCACCTGATTATTTCCAGTATTGAACACCCTGCCGTCAGTGAAACAGCGGCTCAATTGGCCGAGTTAGGGTTTGAAGTCAGTGTTGTGCCTGTCGATGCCCAAGGCTTTGTCAACGTGTCAGAATTAGCAAAGTTAATTCGCAAAGAAACGATTTTGGTTTCGGTGATGGCGGTCAATAATGAGGTAGGATCGATCCAACCGATCCATGAGATTGCAACCGTGTTAGCGGACTACCCAACGATCCATTTCCATGTAGATGCCGTCCAAGCCATCACAAAGGTCCCGCAAGAGCAATGGTTCAATGAGCGAGTCGATTTTGCCGTGTTCTCTGCACATAAATTTCACGGACCTCGTGGCGCCGGCTTTATCTATTGGAAACAAGGCCGTAAGTTGGCGCCATTGATGACTGGCGGTGGGCAAGAGCAAAATCAACGCAGCGGTACCGAAAACGTACCAGCAATCGTTGCTATGGCAAAAGCCCTACGTTTAGCGACCGAGCAAAAGGCTGAAAAGCCGAACCATGTTCAATTATTAAAAGGCTATTTGCAAGAAGCACTGGCTGGGTACGAGAAAGTCACGCTTTTTTCTGGCACTGAAGGGTTTGCGCCACATATACTTTGTTTTTCATTAAAAGGGATCCGAGGAGAAGTCTTAGTCCATGCCTTTGAAGAAAAGCAGATCTATCTTTCGACGACAAGTGCTTGTTCCTCACGTAAAAAGATGGCCAGCAGTACGCTTCATGCGATGCACGTTCCGGAACAGTTAGCGACATCGGCTGTTCGTATCAGTTTAGATGAGAGTAATACGATGGCTGAAGTCGAACAGTTTCTGATCGTCTTCCACCAGTTGTACCAAAAATTTTCGAAAATCAATTAAGCACGACAGACCACTATAAAATCAATCCAAATCAAAGGAGTTTTCTCGTGAATTATTCAGAAATCATGGTTCGTTACGGCGAACTGTCAACAAAGGGCAAAAATCGTCGTAGTTTTATTATGCAATTAGCTTCAAACGTCAAACGTACCTTAGCAGATTATCCCCATGTCAAAGTTCATGCCGAGCGAGATCGCATGCACTTGCTATTGAACGGTGAAAACAGCCAAGAGATCATTCCTAAGCTGCAAAAAGTCTTTGGTATTCAAAACTTTTCCCCTAGTATTCGGGTTGAAAAAGACATTGAGGTATTAAAGAAAGCCGTTCAAGACGTCATGGCAGAGATCTATACGGGCGTTGAGACCTTTAAAATCACAGCCAAACGCAGTGATCACTCGTTTGTGCAAGATAGCAACCAGTTGAATTTGACCTTAGGTAATGCGGTGATCGACCGTTTTCCTGATATCAAGGTCCAAATGAAAAAACCAGATATCAATTTGCGGGTAGAAATACGGATCGATGGCGCTTATTTGTCCTATGAAACGATCCAAGGAGCAGCCGGCTTACCCGTTGGCACCAGCGGTAAGGGAATGTTGATGCTTTCTGGCGGTATCGATTCGCCCGTTGCAGGCTACTTTGCTATGAAACGCGGCGTTGAGATCGAAGCGGTCCATTTCGCAAGTCCTCCTTATACGAGTGAACAAGCATTACAAAAAGCCAAAGATTTAACGAAGAAGCTTGCGCCTTATGTAGGAAGCATTCAATTTATCGAAGTTCCGTTTACGGAAATCCAAGAAGAAATCAAAAACCGCGTACCGCAAGGTTATTGGATGACCATCACTCGTCGGATGATGCTGCGTTTGACAGATGCGATTCGTGAGGCTCGTCACGGTTTGATCATCTTAAATGGTGAATCATTAGGACAAGTCGCTTCACAAACTTTGCATAGCATGGTCGCCATCAATGAAGTAACCAATACGCCGATCGTGCGCCCAGTGGCAACGATGGACAAATTGGAGATCATTGAAGTTGCCGAAGCCATTGATACCTTTGAATTGTCGGTTCAGCCCTTTGAGGATTGCTGCACAATCTTTGCGCCTCCTCAACCAAAGACGCGCCCAAGACTGGATAAAGTACATCAATATGAAGAGCGTCTCGATATCGAAGGGATGATGGAACGGGCGATGGCTGGGTTGAAACTGGAAGTAATCACGGCAAATCAAGAAAAAGCAGCAACTGAATTCGCTGAATTCTTATAATAATCTCTCTTTTTTAAACTACGACCACAACTGTTATGGAACATTTGTGGTCGTTTTTCATCGTGAGAGAGAGTTTGTGAATATTTTCTTGCTATTGAAAATGGAACATGCTACACTCAATATGTGAATCATTTAACAAGGAGGGTGGACAGGATGGAAGCATTAAGAGATAAAAAACTTCCGAAAGCAACGGCAAAACGTTTGCCAGCTTATTTACGACACTTAAAATTACTGGATGCCTCAGGTATTCAGCGAATCAAATCAAAAGAGTTTGCAGAAATCACGCAAGTTCCTTCAGCCACGATCCGCCGGGATTTTTCTCATCTAGGAGAATTGGGTAGAAGTGGCTATGGCTATGATGTTCCTTATTTGATTGAGGTTTTGAGCTATATTTTAGAAACCAATGAGGAGAAAAAAATCGCCTTGATTGGTTATGGAAATTTAGGAAAAGCGTTAGCTAACAACAATTTTCGCAGAAATGAAAATCTTTCCGTCATCGCGGTTTTTGACAATGATCCAGAAATGATTGGCCAGACCATTAGTGGACGTTATGTCTATGGAATGGACCAATTGGCGGAAGTCGTAGCGGAAAAAGGGATCACCGTAGCGATTTCGACTGTTCCTAGCCGCTATTCACAAATGGCGATCGATGCGATCGTGGATGCTGGGATCACAGCAATCCTGAATTTTGCCCCTGATCCCGTCATCGTGCCAAAAGATGTCAATATCCAATACATTGATTTGACGACAGAATTGCAAACCTTGATCTTTTTTGATACGACCTACTCGCAAAAATCGAAAGTCTGAGCAAATCCTTTTCGTTTTTTGACAATCTTTCTTATACTGGGAGAAAATGCTATAGGAGAGATGTTATGCAAGTTACACGCAAAGAAACGGTTTATGAGATGCCCGGCAACCAACCAAAAGTAGGGGATAAAGCAGCTGATTTTCGCTTGAAAAGTTTAGAGGACAAGGAATACACACTGACTGATTTTTTAGGAAAACCAACGATCATCAGCGTTGTTCCCGATATCGTGACACGCGTTTGTGCGTTGCAGACCAAGCGTTTCAACCAAGAGGCAAGTCAATTGGATGATATAAATTTTGTAACGATCTCTAACAATACAAAAGAAGATCAAGCACAATGGTGCGGCCAAGAAGGCGTCGACATGATCATGCTTCATGATCCGGCGAATACCTTCGGTGAGGCCTATCAAATCATGATCCCAGACTTCGGTCATTTTGCCCGAGCAATTTTCGTTTTGGACCGTGAAGGCGTGATTCAACACGTTGAGATCGTGCCTGAGATTTCCCACGAACCGGATTATCAAGCAGCCATTGATGCGGCGAAAGCAAACCTCTGATTGACTTTCAAAAAAGTTCATTGTAGAATGTAGCAAGATGAAACAAGAATCTATGATAGCAAGACAATGTTCAAGAGGAGTATCAGTGACCCTGGCGGTCAGAGAGAAGTCGGTCGGTGCAAGACTTCCCCAGACACTGAAAAGGTAGCTTGAAGGTCTTTGATCCGAACCACGGTTTGTTTCTTGCAGACAAAGCCGCACAGTAAGATCAAGCGCGTCGTGAACGTTACCTCACGTCAAAGTGGCAGAGCAATCTGCAATTTAGGTGGTACCGCGTATCAGCGCCCTAATGCCTCGGCATTAGGGCGCTTTTTGCTGTGAATCACTGCGAGTGGCCCACAAGTGGGACAGAGCAGATGATGAACAGTACTAGGCGACCATAGGGAGCGTAGTAACCGTACTAGGAATCACTATGACTGGCCACAAAGTGAGACAGAGCAGATGATGAACAGTACTAGGCGACCAAAGGGAGCGTAGTAACCGTACTAGGAATCACAACGACTGGCTTGCGGAGCAAGACAGAATAGATGATGAACAGTACAAGGAGTCACCAAAAATGGTTCACGAAGTGAGCCATGACCTCTGTAAGCAATTTTTTTACCAACAATAAACTGCTAATAATTACCACCGCACTCATCCTGAACGATTCAAACATTGTCACGCTTTACTTGGCAACTGGCACCAAAAAAACTACACCAACCATTACGCTTAAAAAACGTAACTTTAGGAGGACCAACTATGACAGAAACTGAGAATCTATCCACCAAGTACAATCCCCAAGAAGTAGAAGCGGGGCGTTACCAAGATTGGTTAGAACATGACCGTTTTAAACCAAGCGGCAACAAAGAAGCAAAACCTTATTCTATCGTGATTCCACCACCAAACGTAACAGGAAAATTGCACTTAGGTCATGCCTGGGATACCACGTTACAAGACATCATCATTCGTCAAAAACGGATGCAAGGGTATGACACCTTATGGTTACCAGGAATGGACCATGCTGGGATCGCTACCCAAGCCAAAGTAGAAGAAAAGCTACGGGAACAAGGAATTTCTCGCTATGACCTTGGTCGGGAAAAATTTGTTGAACAAGTATGGGATTGGAAAGAAGAATATGCCGGTCACATTCGGGAACAATGGGCGAAACTAGGCTTATCTCTAGACTATAGCCGTGAACGATTTACGTTAGATGATGGATTATCCGAAGCGGTTCGTAAAGTTTTCGTGACGCTCTATGAAAAAGGCTTGATCTATCGTGGCGAGTACATCATTAACTGGGACCCGCAAGCCCGCACGGCATTATCTGATATTGAAGTGATCCACAAAGACATCGAAGGTGCTTTTTACCACATGTCTTACGAATTAGCAGATGGCAGCGGTGTGGTGGAGATCGCAACGACTCGTCCAGAAACAATGTTGGGGGATACAGCAGTCGCGGTTCATCCAGAAGATGAACGCTATCAAGCATTGATCGGTAAAAAAGTGATTTTGCCTTTGGTCAATAAAGAGATCCCAATCATTGCTGACGAGTACGTGGACCAAGAATTTGGAACAGGGGTCGTAAAAATCACTCCTGCCCATGACCCGAATGACTTTGAGGTCGGTAACCGCCATGACCTACCAAGGGTCAATGTTATGAACGATGATGGAACAATGAATGACTTAGCAGGTACCTATGCAGGAATGGATCGTTTTGCTGCTCGCAAGCAAATCGTGAAAGACTTAGAGGCGTTAGGTCGTCTGATCAAGATCGAAAAAATGGTCCATAGCGTAGGTCACTCAGAACGGACAGGCGTAGTAGTCGAACCTCGTTTATCAACACAATGGTTCGTAAAAATGGAACCATTAGCAAAACAAGCCATCGACAACCAAGATACCGACGAAGCGGTGGACTTTTATCCGCCACGTTTCAACCAAACATTCTTACGTTGGATGGAAAATGTCCATGACTGGGTGATCTCTCGTCAGTTGTGGTGGGGCCATCAAATCCCAGCTTGGTACCACAAAGAAACGGGAGAAATGTATGTAGGACTTGAAGCGCCAGCAGATGCCGAAAATTGGCAGCAAGATCCAGACGTATTGGATACCTGGTTTAGTTCTGCTTTATGGCCGTTTTCAACAATGGGGTGGCCAGATGAAAACAATGAAGATTTCCAACGCTACTTCCCAACGAATACATTAGTGACCGGGTACGACATCATTTTCTTCTGGGTAAGCCGTATGATCTTCCAAAGCTTGGAATTTACTGGCAAACGACCATTTGAAAATGTCCTGATCCACGGATTGATCCGTGATGAACAAGGTCGCAAAATGAGTAAGTCGCTTGGAAATGGGATCGATCCGATGGAAGTCATTGAACAATACGGTGCCGATGCATTGCGTTGGTTCTTATCAAATGGCTCTGCACCGGGACAAGACGTGCGTTTCAGCTATGAAAAAATGGATGCCGCTTGGAACTTCATCAATAAAATTTGGAATGCTTCCCGTTTCGTCTTGATGAATGTCAGCGAAATGACTGCCGAAGACATTGATTTTTCTGGTGAAAAATCAGTGGCGGATCGTTGGATCTTGACGCGCTTGAATGAAACGATTGAAAAAGTCACTGATCTTTTTGAACGCTTCGAATTTGGGGAAGCGGGTCGTCAATTATACAACTTTATCTGGGATGACTTCTGTGACTGGTACATTGAAATGTCGAAAGAAACCTTATACGGTGACAATGAAGCAGCGAAACAAGTCAATAAGAGCATCTTAGTCCATGTTCTTGATCAAATTTTACGCTTATTGCACCCAATCATGCCATTTGTTACAGAAGAAATCTGGAGCAAACTGCCGCATACAGGGGAATCATTAGTTGTTGCTGAGTATCCACAAGTGGCACCAGAATGGACCGATGAAAAAGCGGCGCAAGGGATGGAAGTGTTGAAAGAATTGATTCGTTCGGTTCGAAATATCCGAGCAGAAGTAAATACACCACTTTCGAAACCAATTACTTTGCTGATCCAAGCAAATGAGCCTGAGATCGAAGAATTCTTGATTGCTAACAAAAACTATATCGAACGCTTCTGTAATCCAGAAGAACTAGAAATCTCTAACAGCTTGCAAGCTCCTGAATTGGCGATGTCAGCCATCCTGTCAGGTGCGACGATCTACTTGCCACTAGCTGGGTTGATCAACATTGAAGAAGAAATCGCGCGTTTGGAGAAAGAACTAGCGAAGTTCACTCAAGAAGTTCAACGGGTACAAGGCAAACTGGCGAACGAACGCTTCGTTGCCAATGCGCCTGAGGAAGTCGTGGCACAAGAACGCAGCAAAGAAGCCGATTATCTTGAAAAACAAAAAGCCGTTCAAGAACGGATCGAACAATTACGCACAATCCAATAGGATGAGCACATCACGCGCAAACAAGCATCTCTCGAAGATGCTTGTTTTTGCTTAATCAATAGAAACAGGGCGAATAACTTTCTCGTTTAAAGGAAAGAAAATGGGAAAGCCGTTCATTTTTTGTTAAAATAGGAGCGAGGTGAGCGAGATGACAAGCGAAGAAGCAACAGCGTGGATCCATTCGCGTTTGACATTTGGGCAAAGACCCGGATTGATGCGTGTCGAAGCATTATTAAAACGGATGGGGAATCCTGAAAAAAAGGTGACCATGATCCATATCGCCGGAACGAATGGCAAGGGATCGACCGTCAGTTATTTGCGCAGTCTTTTAGAAGAAGCTGGGCAGCAAGTGGGGACCTTTACTTCCCCACACATTGAAGCGTTCAATGAACGAATCGAAATCAACGGACAATTTATATCAGATGAGGACTTGGTCGCTTGGGTGGAAAAAATCCAGCCGCTGGTTGCTGAAATCGATCGTGATGAAACCTTGACTGGCATCACTCAGTTCGAGATCATTACCGCTATGGCATTAGGCTATTTTGAAGAAAAAAAGGTCGATGTTGCGATTATTGAAGTTGGCTTAGGGGGACTCTTAGATAGTACCAACGTTATTTCTCCTATTTTGACCGCGATCACGACGATCGGCATGGATCACATGGATGTCTTAGGGGATACTATTGAAGCAATCGCTGCCCATAAGGCAGGGATCATTAAGCCACAAACACCCCTTGTTACTGGCAATATCGTTGAAAGTGCGCTTTCGGTGATCGATTTGAAAGCTGCAGAAGCACAGGCACCCGCTTATCATGCAGGGCAAGAGTACCGTGTGACCTATCGTCATCCCGATGAAGAATGGGGCGAATTGTTTGATTTTGAAAATGAGCATGGCAAAATCAAAGGCTTGAAAACGCCGATGTTAGGCCGCCATCAACCAGAAAATGCCGGTGTTGCGATCCAATTGTACAGCCTGTATTGCGACCTGCGACAACTGCCGTTTTCAGCCAAAGAGATTCGCAATGGCTTGCGAAAAGCCTATTGGCCCGCCCGAATGGAACGAATCAGCAGTGAACCGCTGGTGATTATCGATGGTGCCCATAACGTACACGCCATGGCTCGTTTAGTAGATACAATGAAAGAAGAGTTTAGCGACTATCGCATCCATGTGCTGTTCTCAGCCTTAGAAACTAAAAACGTCAATGAGATGCTTCAGCAATTGCTGGCGATTCCCCAAGCCGAGATTTATTTAACGACCTTTGATTTTCCCAAAGCATTGCATTTGGCAGACGGCTATCAGGAACTCGATAACAACCGAATCTCGACGGTTTCTTTATGGCAGTTTGGTTTGGCAGAGTTATTAGAAAAAATGACCAATGAAGATTTGCTACTGGTGACAGGATCCTTGTATTTTGTTTCAGAAGTTCGTGAATTGTTGTTGGCAATAGGAGGAAAAAATGGCTAAGTTACGTGGTGTGATTTTCGATATGGACGGCTTGATTTTTGATACGGAGCTGCTCTACTACCAAGCAACTCAAATCGTGGCGGATCAAATGGGTATTCCCTATACAAAAGAGTTGTATCTAGCTTATGTGGGGGTCTCGGATGAAGAAGTTTGGGCCGCCTATCATGAACGGTTCGATGAGGCCTTTGGTCATCAGATGATTGAAGAATTTATTCAAGCGGCTTTTCAGCAAACGCTGGAAATGTTCCAACGGGGCGAGGCTGAATTGAAGCCAGGGATCCACGAGTTATTGCATTATCTTGATGAGAAAAAGATTCCCCGAGTGTTGGCGTCTAGCAACCAGCGCAAAGTGATCGATACCTTGCTGGAAGCAGCAGGCTTAACGGCGGAATTTCCTGAGATCGTCTGCTTTGATGATGTCACACGGGCAAAACCAGATCCTGAGATTTTTGAAAAAGCCCGCGCATTATTGGCGGTACCAAAAGAAGAATTGGTGATCCTCGAAGATTCGGCCAATGGTATCCATGCTGCTCATGGGGCAGGGATCTCAGTCATTATGATTCCCGATTTGATCGCGCCGACGACCATCATTGAAGAAAAAGTTTTGAAAGTCTTACCATCACTAGAGGATGTCCCTGATTTTCTAGAAACGGCTTTTTCTTTCTAATGGCGATTTTTTAAAAGCATCGGAATCAAATAGTTCCTCCTTTGCGTATTTCTTATTAGACCGACGCAAAGGAGTTTTTTTATGATCAATGAAACAGTAATTCCCCAAAGCTCGTTTCCACGAGAGCGCTTAGTGCAATATGGGGTTGATGCCCTTTCGAACCAAGAACTGTTGGCCATTTTGTTGCGAACTGGCTCACGGCCCCTAAATGTCCTGGAATTGGCGGCTAGTGTCTTGAATCGTTTTGAAGAATTGTATGAATTAAAAGAAGCGACAATCGATGAATTACAAGAAATTCGCGGCGTCGGACAAATCAAAGCCATTGAGATCAAAGCGATGGTTGAATTAGGCGTGCGGATCCAGCGGTCTGTTCAACCGAAGTACGGCAAGATCAACTCCAGTATGGCGATCGCTCATCAGCTGATCCAAGAATTAAAAGACTTTCGTCAGGAGCACTTGCTAGGAATTTATTTGAATACCAAAAATGAGATCATTCAAAAAAAGACGATCTTCATCGGATCGTTGAATCAGTCGATCGCTCACCCACGGGAGATTTTTCATTGGGCGGTACGTTATAGCGCCGCACGTGTGATCGTCGTTCACAACCACCCAAGTGGAAGTCCTCAAGCCTCGGAGGCAGATCTACTGTTTACACGCCGCTTGATCAAATGTGGGGACTTGATGGGGATCGAACTACTAGATCATTTGATTATTGGCGACAATGCCTATGTTAGTTTGCGAGAAGAAGGCCTCTGGCAACAAGAAAATTGCTGACACAACGGCTAATTTGCGAACATTATTAAAAATAAAGGTGAATTGTCTAATCGTCTGTCTTGCAAAAAAATACGGGCAAGTGTAAAATATTATTGTAATTTTGTTTGCTGAATAGATGTTGAAACGCACGTTAGGCCTCTATCGCACAAAGGCAATGTTACACATAATTAAGTGCTTATGCACGAGGAGGTTTTTTTATAATGGAACAAGGTACAGTAAAATGGTTCAATGCTGAAAAAGGGTTTGGTTTTATCTCTCGCGAAGACGGTACAGACGTATTTGTACATTTTTCAGCGATCCAAGGTGAAGGATTCAAAACTTTAGAAGAAGGTCAAGCAGTTACTTTCGACGTGGAAGATTCTGATCGTGGACCTCAAGCAGTTAACGTAAACAAAGCGTAAGCTTTCAAACAAACTGCCAGTAAGAACACTTTGAAATCAAAAACCCAAAAGACCATCAATTGATGGTCTTTTTTTTGCTTTTGGCAACGGAAAGGAAAAAGGGGAGTTCTCAGTAACCTGAGAACTCCCCTTGCATGTAAGACTATAAATCATCCGGCGTCATGATCATTGAAAGGATCATTGGATGACGTTCGGTTTTTTCAAATAGGAATGGCTGTAACGCCGAAGACATCGCTTCTCTTAATTTGTGTTCTGTTGGGTCTGGTTGGTTCAAGACTTCCCGCAATGCACGGAAGAGGATCTGCTGTGCTTCGTTGATCATCTCGCCAGATTCCCGCATATAAACAAACCCACGCGAAAGGATATCTGGTCCAGCAAGGACTTCTTTCTTCGCCACATCGACTGTCGCGACAGCTAAGACGAGGCCTTCTTCTGAAAGAATGCGACGATCTCGTAAGACGACATTTCCGATATCACCGATACCGCTGCCGTCAACATAAACATCATTGGCATTGAAATGACCAGCCAAGCGAGCGGTATCCGCTGTTAAGGCCAACATGTCACCATTTTCCATAATGAAACAATTTTCTTTTGGTACACCGACATCTTGTGCCAACTGGGTGTGGATGTTCAGCATCCGAAATTCCCCATGGACAGGCATAAAGAATTTTGGCTTCATTAGACGCAACATCAGTTTTTGTTCTTCTTGGCCACCGTGACCAGAAGTATGGATGTTGTTCAATTTGCCATGGATCACGTTTGCGCCAGCTTCCAACAACAAGTTGATCAGCTGATTGACACTCGTGGTATTTCCTGGGATCGGTGAGCTTGAGAAAATCACGGTATCATCTGGGTGAATTTGGATTTGACGGTGAGTCCCGTTGGCAATCCGACTCAAAGCAGCCATTGGCTCTCCTTGAGAACCCGTACAAAGGATCATGGTTTCGTTTGCAGGCAAACGGTTGATCTCATGAGATTCCACAAAGGTTCCATCTGGCACCTTGATATAGCCAAGGCGCTGTCCGTTGACGATTGCATTTTCCATACTGCGTCCAAAAACGGCGATTTTACGTCCAGTCGCAACCGCCGCATCTGCAGCTTGTTGGAGACGGAAAATGTTGGAGGCAAAGCTGGCAAAAATGATCCGACCATCGATTTTTTCAAAAATCTTTTGGATCGAGCTGCCGATCGTTTTTTCTGATTTGGTAAAGGTCGGAATTTCTGCATTGGTACTATCGGAAAGGAGGCAAAGGACGCCTTCTTCACCAATTTTTGCCATTTTGTGCAAGTTTGCTGGTTCGCCCACAGGCGTAAAGTCAAACTTGAAATCGCCAGTTGCGACGATATTACCAGAAGGCGTTTTGACAACGACACCTAAAGCATCAGGGATACTGTGGGTCGTTCGGAAGAAGCTGATGGACGTTTTACGGAAACGAATCACCGTATCTTCATTGATTTCGTGTAATTCTGCGTCTCGCAATAAGCCATGCTCATCTAATTTGTTGGTGATCAAAGCAAGTGCCAATGGTCCAGCATAGATCGGGATATTGGCTTCCCGCAACAAGTAAGGGATTCCGCCAATATGGTCTTCGTGACCATGAGTGACGATCAAGCCTTTGACTTTCGGTAAATTTTGAACGATGTAGCTATAATCGGAAATGACATAGTCGATCCCAAGCAGTTCATCTTCGGGGAATTTGATTCCCGCGTCAATTAAGATGATCTCATCTTGGAATTGAACCCCATAACAGTTTTTTCCGATTTCGCCAAGTCCACCGACGCCGAATACGCCAGTCTCATTATTTTTCAGCGAAACTTTCATCTTAAAACTCCGCTAATTTGAAATCAGCGTTTTCTTTTTCGTAAGCTAAATGTTTTTCATCTAGTTCTTGAACGAACTCGATGTTGTATGGGGTATTTTGTTCAACCAGACGGCGTGCGATCACTGCATCGTCTGCTTCAATGTACAAAGAGTGGGTTTGTTCTCTCTTTGGGTTGCGGTCTTTTGTTTCTTGGTAATAAATTTTGTAAATCATATCTTTTCTCCTTTATCTGCTTTTCGCAGTAGTCTATTTGGTTGATGAATTCGCTGCATCACAAAATCGAGGTCCGAATAAAGTGACCTGAAAAGAAGGCTTCGAGAGCCGCTGCATGCTTTTTTCAGACAATCGTTGTGAGAAAAAAGAGAAAGCCTCGTCTTTGCTTTCCAAATGTCGTCATAAAAAATTCACCGAGTTTGTAAGTCGTTCCACTACAAGTATCACTAGTTTATCACAGAAAAACGAATAAGTATAGAAACACGTCATTTTGAAAAGGCTTACTGAAAGAAAATGAAAGGACTATCGCTGAAGTTTACTTTTTTTCGCTGATAGTGCATTACAATAAGAATATTCCTATGCTATAGTAGAAGTAATGAAGTAAAAAAGGAGGGGATTTTTTGAAATTAATGTGGCACTATACGATGAGAAACAAAAAACTGCTGGTTTTTAATTTCATCTGTGTTTTTGGTTTTATTTTGATTGAATTAGGTTTGCCGACGTTATTGGCAAGAATGATCGACAAAGGGATCGCCGCTGGTGATCGCGACTACATATGGAAAATGGGTGCGGCGATGATCGCGATCACCATTGTGGGGATCACGATGAACATTTTGTTGGGCTATTTCACGTCACGTATCACCACTAACATTGTGGCGGATATTCGTGACGACCTTTTTGAAAAAGTCCAAGGCTATTCACATACTGAATATGAAAAAATCGGGGTTTCATCATTGATCACCCGTGTGACCAATGATGCGTATCAAATCATGCTGTTTATGCAAAGTATCTTACGGACAGGTTTGATGACACCCATGATGTTTGTGGTCAGCTTGTACATGGTCATGCGAACAAGTACACAACTAGGGTTGTATGTCTTGGGGGCATTGCCGATATTGCTAATGGCCGTCATCGCCATTGCTAAAATCTCGGAACCCTTATCCACCAAACAACAAGCCAATCTAGATAAAATCAATGGCATCTTGCGGGAAAATCTCTCTGGGTTACGAGTGATCCGTGCCTTCGTCAATGAAAAATTTGAAGAAAAACGCTTTGGCAAAGTCAACCAAGCCTATGCTTCTAGTTCTCGCAGCTTGTTTCGCTTGATGGCAACGGCACAACCAGGCTTTTTCTTCTTATTCAATATCGTGATGATTTTGATTATTTGGACGGGAAGTATTCAAATCGATCAAGGGCAGCTGCAAGTCGGTGACTTGATTGCATTTATCGAATACATCTTCCATGCGCTGTTTTCTTTCATGCTGTTTGCGACCGTCTTTACGATGTATCCACGAGCGGCGGTTTCTGCTCGCCGAATCCAAGAAGCGTTAGATGCGACTTCTGAAATCAAAGAGCCAGAACAGCCAGTGACAGAAACTAAGACGAAAGGCTTCTTGGAATTTAAAAATGTTACCTTTGCTTATCCAGGACATGCCCAAAGTCCAGTGATCCGTAATGTTAGCTTTACCGCTTCACCAGGGGAAACCGTGGCATTTATCGGTAGTACCGGGAGCGGGAAATCGACCTTGATCCAATTGATCCCACGTTTTTACGACGTCAGTGAAGGCCAAGTCTTGGTGGATGGCGTTGACGTTCGGGATTACAGCTTAACGACGTTGCGTAATAAGATCGGGTTTATCCCTCAAAAAGCGTTGCTGTTTACAGGGACGATCGCAGAAAATCTGCGCTATGGGAAAGAAGATGCCACGCAAGCAGAGCTGGAACGAGCGGCCGAGATTGCGCAAGCGGCAGATTTCATTTCTCGCACACCAGATGGCTTTGATGCTCACTTGGCAGAAGGCGGAACCAACTTCTCTGGCGGACAAAAACAACGCCTAGCGATTGCCCGTGCGGTGATCCGCCAACCAGAGATCTATATTTTTGATGATAGTTTTTCTGCATTGGATTACCAAACGGATGCAAAATTGCGGGCACGCTTGAAAAAAGAAACCACAGAATCGACCGTTTTGATCGTTGCTCAACGAGTAGGAACGATCATGAATGCCGATAAGATCGTCGTCCTGAATGAAGGCGATGTGGTTGGCATCGGCACCCACAAAGAACTGCTGCAAACTTGTCCAGTATACTACGACATTGCGGCGTCACAATTATCAGAGGAGGAGTTGGCACAATGAAAGCAATCTCTTCTTTAAAACGGTTAGGTGCTTACATCAAACCGTACAAAGTACAATTTATCCTAGTCTTGCTGTTTACTGTTGCCACCGTCGGCTTCAATGCGGCAATGCCGTATGTTTCTGGATTACCGACGACAGAGATCAGCCGCAACATCGCCGCTGGCGAAGGCGTTAATTTTGATTACGTGATCCTTTGCTTGATCTGGAT
Source organism: Enterococcus sp. DIV0008 (assembly GCF_050542615.1). NCBI lineage: Bacteria > Bacillati > Bacillota > Bacilli > Lactobacillales > Enterococcaceae > Enterococcus > Enterococcus sp. DIV0008. Next base: position 713,497 of record NZ_CP172937.1, read on the forward strand.
CGCAGTCGTTGGTGTCGGTTACTGTTTCTCACAATTGATGTCAGGGCTGCTGATCACCAACGTTGTCCAATCGGCGATGCGAGATTTGCGGCAAGACATTGAAGAAAAAATCAATCGTTTGCCCGTTTCTTACTTCGACCGCAACCAACAAGGGAATATCCTGTCACGGGTGACCAATGACGTGGATGCCGTCAGCGGTGCAATGCAGCAAGCCTTGATCGGGATCGTCAATGCCTTCTTAGGAATCGTTATGGCGGTTTCCATGATGTTTTACATCAATACCTACATGGCATTGGTTTCATTGATCATGATCCCAGCCTCCTTATTGATTTCTCGCACGATCGTCAAAAAGTCACAAAAAGACTTCCAAGGCATGCAAAATGCGTTAGGGGATCTGAACGGCTACGTACAAGAAAACATGACTGGATTCAGTGTCTTGAAAGTGTATGGACGGGAAAAGCAAACACTTGAAGGGTTTAAAAACGTTAACCACCAGTTGCGCTATTACGGCTTTCGTTCTGCCTTTGTGTCAGGATTGATGATGCCACTGGTGCAAATGACCGCGTACTTTACCTATATCGCAATGGCAGTCATGGGTAGTTTTTACGTAATCAGCGGTGTGATCGTTGTTGGTCAGCTGCAAGCGTTCATTCAATACATCTGGCAAGTCAGTCAGCCAATGGGGAATATAACCCAGTTGTCTTCTGTCTTGCAAAGTGCCTCAGCAGCAGCAAAACGGGTCTTTGAAATCTTAGATGAGGAAGAAGAGCCAGTCAATCAAACCGATATCCAATTGCCAGAACAAATCAGAGGCGACGTGACCTTTGAACATGTCGGCTTTGCCTATGATCCGAAAAAACCGTTGATCAAAGACTTGAACTTTGAAGTCAAAGCTGGACAAACCGTGGCGATCGTGGGACCAACAGGTGCTGGGAAAACCACCTTGATAAATTTGTTGATGCGTTTTTATGATGTCAATGAAGGGGCCATCAAGATTGACGGTATCGACACGAAGAAGATGGAACGTCATGATGTCCGCTCATTGTTTGGGATGGTTTTACAAGATGCATGGTTGTATGAAGGCACGATTGGCGACAACATTCGCTTTGGGAAATTAGATGCCACCGATTATGAAGTCGTTGATGCAGCGAAAACCGCCAATGTCGATCACTTCATTCGTACGATGCCGGATGGCTACGAGATGATCATCAATTCTGAAGGCGATAATGTCTCTTTGGGACAAAAACAATTGTTGACCATCGCCCGGGCAGTCATCTCTGATCCAAAGATTTTGATTCTCGATGAAGCCACCAGTTCGGTGGACACCCGCTTAGAAGCGCTGATTCAAAAAGCAATGGATAAAGTGATGGAAGGTCGTACCAGCTTTGTGATCGCCCATCGTTTGTCAACGATTCGTGAAGCAGATCTGATCTTAGTAATGGATCAAGGATCGATCATTGAAAAAGGCAATCACGAAACCTTGTTGGCAGCTGGCGGCTTTTATAGCCAACTGTATCAAAGTCAATTTTCAGAAGAAGCCGAGTAAGCCGAAAAGAGCGTCCAGTCTGACTGGCGCTCTTTTTGCATTGTCGCAAGGGTGGTGCTATAGTGAAAAAAGAAAGCGCAGATCCGTTTATGGATTGGAAGGAGAAGTTGATGGACAAAGAACAATCAGGGAATGAAACCCACAAAACAGTTTCGCCCGCCTCGTTGCAAGGAACACCTTGTTTTGTGGCAAAAAATGCGACGATCGTAGGAAACGTGACTCTAGGAAAAGAGAGTACGGTCTGGTTTCAAGCAGTGATTCGAGGCGATGCCAATCGCATCGAAATCGGCGCGCGTACCAATATTCAAGATGGAACGATCATCCACGTTGATCACGATGCCCCGACGATCGTGGAAGACGATGTGACTGTTGGGCATCAGTGTATGCTTCATGGCTGCACCATCAAAAAAGGGGCGCTGATCGGCATGAGCTCGATTGTTTTGAATCATGCAGTGATCGGTGAAAATAGTTTGTTAGGTGCTGGTTCGTTAGTAACGGAAGGAACCGTCATTCCGCCCAATGTGTTGGCGTTTGGTCGTCCTGCACGAGTGATCCGCCCGTTGACAGAAGAAGAAATCGCCAAAAATCAGGCAAACATCACGCATTACGTGGAAAATGGGTATGCTTACCAACAGGGGGAATATGGTGAAGTCTGACGCCGAACCAAAAGACGCAAAAAGGTGTACGAATTGCTTCGTACACCTTTTTTTATGCAAGCTTATTTCAATTTGTTTGATTCCATGATCTCGTCGATCAAGCCGTAATCTTTGGCTTCTTGTGCGGTCATGAAGTTGTCGCGATCGGTGTCGCGTTCAATCACTTCGATTGGTTGACCAGTACGTTCTGACAAGATTTTGTTCAGACGTTCGCGGGTTGCCAAAATGTGGCGGGCAGCAATTTCAATCTCAGTTGCTTGACCTTGTGCGCCACCTAATGGTTGGTGAATCATGATTTCGGCATTTGGTAACGCAAAACGTTTGCCTTTTTCACCAGCTGTCAATAAGAATGAACCCATAGAAGCAGCCATCCCCATAACGATGGTTTGGACATCGGCTTTGATAAAGTTCATGGTATCAAAGATCGCTAGACCAGCAGTAACGCTTCCGCCCGGCGAGTTGATGTACAAATAGATGTCTTTTTCAGAATCTTGCGCGTCTAAGAATAAAAGCTGAGCAATGATTGAGTTTGCTAAGTCATCGGTTACTTGACCACTCAACATAATGATCCGGTCTTTTAATAGACGAGAATAGATGTCATACGCTCTTTCACCGCGAGATGATTGTTCAATGACTGTAGGAATTAAATTCATAGTGATAGTCCTCCTAAAAATCGTTATAGATATAGTTTAGCATAAAGTTTTCGCAATATCTAAGAGATAGTATACCGATTAGGTCAAGAAAGGTCAAATAAAAAGTTCGTTATCTTTTTTGCGAAACTTTCAAATATGATACAATATGAAAAAAGGAATGAGGAAGGATCGAAGAATGGCAGTAGCAATAGCAGGTTTGATCGGCGTCTTAGTGGGCGCATTGTTAGTAACCATCATTTTTAATTTACGCATTCGGTATGAGGAGCAAAAAGAAAAACAACGCCGTTTGTTGGAGCATAAAGTCAAAGAAATCGAAACGTTGGTTTTATTGAATCAAAAAATCAGTGAGATTCTACAAAAACGGGTCATGCTGATGGATGAGTATGTCAGCTTTGATGCCTTTGACGACTGTTATATCACCATCGATGATTTTGCCTATCTACAATCTTTTGCGGCGCAAAACAGTTTTTATCTACCGAATTTTTTCTTGGAAGAATTTTTCAAAAAAATCGGAACACGTCGGGTGATTTTATCCCCAGAGGAAACTGTTAAAATCGGTGGGTATACCTATAAAGGCGGTCGGATCATTATGGAAAATTTCCTTGATCAATTAGTCGAAATGGTCAATGAGCGTAAAACCCAAATGAAAAACATGACGAGCGAACCGTTGACCTATTTTTCAAAAACGATTTGATTCTACTGGTCAGCCGTTTTCCTTGGTTAAGGCAACCAAACCAGAGTATCGACGGTTGCGCTTTTTTAACTGATCACACACACTCTTACTGCGATCATAGTAAGGGTGTTTTTCTTTGACCGAAACAAAGCGTTATTATTCATTAAGAGGATCGAAACAAACAGAGGCTTTTTGGTTCTAGGAGATTCCATGGTAAAATAAAGAGTGAGAATGGAGTGAAAGAATGATGGTACAAATCGTTGCCCACCGCGGGAGTAGCGGCAACCGACCTGAAAACACGCTACCAGCATTTGCGGAAGCGGTGCGGGTCAAAGCTGATATCATTGAGTTAGATGTACATCTATCAAAAGATGGCGGCTTGATCGTCATGCATGATGAAACGGTTGATCGAACGACCAACGGCAAAGGTCGGATCTGTGACCTGACGGTTGCTGAACTAAAAGACCTCAATGCTGGCAGCTGGTTTTCTGAGGAATTCCAAGCCGCCAAAGTCCCCACGCTAAAAGAAGTGTTGGATTTACTTGCAGCGAAGAATTATCGTGGCATTTTGACGATCGAATTAAAAACCGATCATTATGAGTATGAAGGAATCGAAGCCAAAGTATCCGACTTAATGAATAGTCAAGAATGGCCCTTTACTCATTGGTATTGTTCCTTCAATATCGAGACCTTGGATCGGATCCATGCGATCGAACCGGATGCGACCCTTGATTTTATTATGGGACGCGGGGAAGACAAACCACCGTTGGCGCTCAGCCGACCGTATATCGAAGGAATTCATCCTGCCTATCGCTGGGTCCAAGAGACAGCAACGATCTTAACTGATTTTCCGATCGCGATCCGTCCGTGGACTGTCAACGAAGAAGCGGCGATTCGCACCTGCTTGGCTCTGGGGTTGACGGGGATCATCACCGATTTTCCAGAAAAAGCTCGGGCAATTGTGCAACAGGTCCGTGAGGAAACAAAAGGATGAAAAAAGTCTTAGTAATCGTGGGACCGACCGCAGTCGGCAAAACCGCCTTGAGTATCCAGTTAGCCCAAAAATACCATGGGGAGATCATCAGCGGGGATTCCATGCAAATTTACCGTCAGTTAGATATCGGTACCGCCAAAGTGACGAAGGAAGAAATGGCAGGGGTTCCCCATCATTTGATCGATATTCGTGCAATGACGGAAGCATACTCTGCCGCTGATTTCCAGCAAATGGGGCGTGAAGCCATCGAGACGATCCAGCAGCAAGGAAAGCTGCCGATCGTTGTAGGGGGAACAGGGTTATACATCCAAGCGCTTTTGTATGACTTTCGTTTAGGGGCAGAAGAAGGCGACCCTACGATTCATCAGCGTTACGAACAAGAAGCAGCAGCCATCGGCAAAGAAGCTTTATGGCAAAAGCTGCAGGCGGTCGATCCCTTGGCAGCAGCGAAGATCCACTACAACAATGAGCGGAAAGTGATTCGTGCGTTGGAGGTTTTTGAAACGACTGGCGAAAGTATCGCTGCACCAAAAGAGACACCACAAGCTTTGTACGATTTCTTCATGATCGGGTTAACCACTGAGCGAGCATTGTTATACCAGCGAATCAATCAGCGGGTGGACTTGATGATGGATCAAGGCTTGATCGAAGAAGCAAAAGCTGTTTTGCAGTATCCAGAAACGCAAGCCGCCAAAGGGATCGGCTACAAGGAATTTTTGCCCTATTTTTACGGGCAGGCCACATTGGATGAAACCATTGAGCAAATCAAGCAAAACTCACGCCGCTACGCCAAGCGGCAGCTGACGTGGTTCAATAACCGAGCACAGCCCCGATGGATTGATTTAGTGAGGCAACCTGAAGAACAACGTATCCTTGAAACAGAAATCGACCAATGGTTGGAGGAGAAAAGATGAGCCAAGAACGTGTGATTCTTGTCGGAGTAGAAACGGAGAAAAACTATCTTCATTTTGATTCGTCAATGAAAGAATTGAAAAGCTTAACAAAAACCGCCAATGGCGAAGTTGTTTTTTCACTGGTGCAAAAACGGCAGCAAGTCGATCGACAAACCGTGATTGGCAAGGGGAAAGTTGCGGAATTGCAGCAGTTGGCAGAAGCACATGAAGCAGATCTAGTGATCTTCAATCATGAACTGACACCAAGGCAAAGCCAGTTGATTGGTGATGCGCTAGAAGTGCCAGTGATTGATCGCGTCCAGCTGATCCTCGATATATTTGCGATGCGTGCCCGTTCCAAAGAAGGAAAGCTGCAAGTAGAATTGGCGCAGCTGGATTATTTGCTTCCACGCTTGATAGGGCAAGGAAAGAACATGTCTCGGCTAGGGGGCGGAATCGGAACGAGAGGACCAGGGGAAACCAAGCTGGAGACCGATCGTCGACACATCCGCAACCGCATCACCATCATCAAACGGGAATTGAAGGAAGTGGCAGCCCATCGAGACCGAACACGCCAAAAGCGCAAAGACAGCCAAGTCTTTCAAATGGGCTTGATTGGTTATACCAATGCTGGAAAATCAACTATTTTAAACATTTTGACCAGTGCGGATACGTATGAACAAGACCAGTTGTTTGCGACACTTGACCCTTTGACGAAACGCTGGCGGATGCCAGAAGGATTCGAAGTCACCATTACCGATACGGTTGGTTTTATCCAAGAATTGCCGACTCAATTGATCGATGCGTTTCATTCCACACTGGAGGAAAGTCAAAACATGGACTTCTTGCTGCATGTCGTCGATGCCAGTTCCGAAGAACGGGTCCAGCAAGAGGAGACGGTCTTAAAATTAATGGAGGAACTTTCTTTGACCCAATTACCGATGTTGACGGTCTACAATAAGGCGGATCGCATCGACGCCGATCAGTTTGTCCCAACGTTATTTCCCAATGTCTTGATCTCGGCAAAGAGTACCAAAGGCAAAGAGCGCTTGACTCAAGCAATCAAAATGGAATTGATGCAGATCATGCAGCCTTATCATCTGGTGCTGCAAGCCGATGAAGGCAATGCGCTGAATCGTTTAAAACGGGAGTCGCTAGTGTTGAGTAATGCCTTCGATGAAGCAACACAGACCTATCATATCAAAGGATTTGCGCTGGAGGATACCTATCCACTACGCAGAATGGCGCAAGAACAGCAATAAACAGAAACGGTGCAGCTGATGCACCGTTTTTTTGTGGTGACAAAATTATGGGAGCGTAAGTGGTTTGACTTTCTTCAAGTGCAAAACCCGAACATTTTTGGCTAAGGCACCATTTCTTCCAGAAAAAGGACTGCTTGAACATGCGATCAAATCAAGGACTCAGTGGAAAAATCAAAAAAATTTGCATTCATGTCACTTTTTCTAACATGAGGGGTTGACACGCAAAAAAAGAATTGGTATAGTTTCCATAAAGTTACGCAGCATCATTGAAACGGAGGGGAGCCAAGTTATGCGGGAAAAAGAATTGCGGCGCTCAATGTCAGTCTTTCCTATCGGAACAGTCATGAAATTGACCGATCTCACCGCCCGTCAAATTCGTTATTACGAAGAACAAGAATTGATCCACCCGGAACGCAGCGATGGCAATCGACGAATGTATTCGCTGAATGATATTGATACCTTGCTAGAGATCAAAGACTATCTTTCCGATGGACTGAACATGGCGGGAATCAAACGAGTTTATGAAATGAAAGTTGCCAAAGAAAAAGAAGCGAAGAACAAACCGCCGCTGACCGATGAAGATGTACGTCGAATTTTTTATGATGAACTCTTGGCTCAAGGTGGATTGAATCAACAACAGCCATACCAGCAAAAAGGTCCACGAATGTAGAGCATTAGTAGATCATTGCTGTGATATAAAAAAGAATTGGGAAAAAGGAAGGGATACTATGCCAAAATTTGAAAGAACTGCCGAAGACATCAAACAAATCGTAAAGGATGAGAACGTGCGCTTTTTACGCTTGATGTTTACTGATATTTTAGGAACGAACAAGAACGTTGAAGTACCTGTAAGTCAATTAGATAAAGTACTGGAAAACAAAATGATGTTTGACGGTTCTTCTATTGAAGGATTTGTCCGTATTGAAGAAAGTGACATGTATCTGTATCCTGATTTGTCCACCTGGATGATCTTCCCTTGGGAAAGTGAACATGGCAAAGTGGCTCGTTTGATCTGTGATATCTACAATCCAGATGGCACCCCATTTGCAGGCGACCCTCGCGGCAACTTAAAACGGGCATTAGCTGACATGCAATCCCTTGGTTTTACTTCTTTCAATCTTGGACCAGAACCCGAATTTTTCCTATTCAAATTAGATGAAGCAGGCGAAATCACAACTGAATTAAACGACAAAGGCGGCTACTTCGATTTTGCCCCAACCGATCTAGGGGAAAACTGCCGTCGCGATATCGTATTAGAATTAGAAAGCCTTGGCTTTGAAGTTGAAGCGTCTCACCATGAGGTGGCACCAGGGCAACACGAGATCGACTTTAAATATGCGGATGCAGTGGAAGCATGTGACAACATCCAAACCTTCAAGCTTGTCGTGAAAACTATTGCTCGTAAACACGGCTTGCATGCGACCTTTATGCCAAAACCATTATTTGGCATAAACGGTTCAGGCATGCATTGCAACATGTCCTTGTTCAAAGGTGATGAAAATGTCTTCTTTGATGAAGAAGGACCAATGCAATTAAGCCAAACAGCGTATCACTTCTTAGGCGGTTTGATCGAACACGCCCGTGCTTACACAGCTGTCTGCAACCCAACCGTCAACTCTTACAAACGCTTAGTGCCAGGTTACGAAGCGCCTGTATACGTGGCATGGTCAGGACGCAACCGTTCACCATTGATTCGGGTACCAGAATCAAGAGGCTTGTCAACACGTTTGGAATTGCGTTCAGTTGACCCATCCGCTAACCCATACTTAGCAATGGCTGTTTTATTACAAGCAGGACTTGATGGCGTTAGACGTGAGTTGACACCACCACCAGCTGTCGACCGCAACATCTACATCATGAACGAAACAGAACGTGCAGAAGCACAAATCGAAGATCTGCCATCAACGATTCACAATGCCATCAAAGCATTGCGCAAAGACCAAGTGATGATCGATGCCTTAGGCAAACACATCTATGCCAACTTTGTCGAAGCAAAACGATTAGAATGGGCAGCCTTCCGCCAAACAGTCTCCGAGTGGGAAAGAGAACAATACTTGGAACTCTATTAAAATCGAAAAAAAAGCCGCTAGAGATAAACAATCTAGCGGTTTTTTTATGATGAAACCAGCGTTTATCCTATTGATTCTGGTTTTATTTATTTCCGATCGTCAATAGCTGCTTGATCAAAATTTGAGAAAAAAACCATTGCAAAGCTAGAGCGGTTCTGTCTATAAGAAGCGTAAATCTTGCCTGACCATTGAGAAAAAATAAAAAATACCAGTCGGGCTAGGACTGGTAAGAGGAAGAAAAATAGTTTTGGTATAACGTTAGCATAGCCGGTCAAAGTAAAATGAACCTTAAAAAGTAGAAAGTTTCTTGTAAGAAGTCTTTATTCGTCAAAGGTTTCCAGCTCAGACAGTATTTTTGCTGGGACTTCTGATTGAGGGACTTCATTGGGACCCGAGATGACACGGGTTTTACTGATCTCTGCTTTGACTAAGGTATTTGGCGCGAATGGCTTCACATTTTCACCAGAAAGATCATAGGTCATGAGTTCTTTCTCGCCGTTTTTCTTAACAAACTCAAACGTGTACTTATACGTAAAGGAGCCATCGATTTTTTCACCGGAATCGCTGTACGTTTGGGTCTTTTCTGGGACTTTGTTGGGCGTGATGGCATAAGCCGTTATCCCTTGATAAGTTGTTGTATAGTACGTATAGCCAAAGTAGCCACCTACTGCTAAAATCAAAACGCCAAGCGTCAAAAGTAGTTTTTTCATGTGCATCGATCCTTTCAATTACTGGGTTTACTATAGCATGATGGAGCCAAAATCATTCATCGAAATGGATAACAATATTGTAAGTTTACTGATTATCAACAAAAAGCTTGTAACTTTCTGTTTAACAATTGTGATAATGAAAAATATTTCTGAAACCTTCTTGCAATATTGTAATGTTATTCTCTTACTTGTGCCCGATAGCGGGACAAATAATCAAAAGAGAGGTTTTTTCATTTGAAAAAATTTGCATTTACAGTTGTTGCAGGATTTGGTTTATTCGTTGGAGGAACAGTTGTTTCAGCAGCAGAACAAACCCATGTTGTCGAACCAGGAGACACCCTATCTGGGATCGCTGCTACTTATCAAACAACGGTCGAAGATCTTTTAGCTTTGAATGATTCGATCGAAAATCCAAATATGATTTTTGATGGCGAAACATTGTTGGTTTCTAACGATGGCCAATCAGTAGAAAACAAAGAAACAAGTACGAAAGAAAGCACAGAAAAAAGTGAATCTACAGCGACTGCTAACGTGAGTCAAACCCGTTCAAGCATTCCTGGTGCTGGTTCTGGTGTCTTGAATCCAGTGGACGGTATCAACTACTTCAATGGTGTGAGAGAATCGTACTACTCACAAAAAGTCTTGCCAGGAGGCGGATTGAACATCCCTGGTCGCTATGTAGCATCAGACGGAACCATCCGTGATGCCGATGGGTACATCGTTGTTGCCAGCGACAATCAACCGAAAGGTTCGACCGGTCAATCATCCTTAGGTGCCTATAAAGTCTATGACACAGGTGTTGGTCATAGCGGTATTGATGTTTATACGAATTGGTAAGCAAGTAAAACTTGATCGAAAAAACTACTATACTATAACTGAAGCGAGCATTTAGTTTTGAACAGCTCGTCGCAGACGCTAAAAAAGCTGCGCCCATCAACTTTTAGGGCACAGCTTTTTTTATTTACTCCTTTGTTGTATCAGTTACTGTAGAAAAGAAAGCGCGGATATGGCTCGCAAGCAAAGCTGGACATTCAGCAGCTGCGAAATGCCCGCCAGTGTTAAGCTCTTCCCAGCGAAGGATCTTCGGGAAAAGTCTTTCTACGTACTCTTTTGGCGGACGTTCATGAGCTTGGGAAGTTAGTAAAACACCTAAAGGTACAAATGAACGGTCGAATTGGTTAGGCCACTGTGTATATTGGCCTTCATAGTAGAAGCGATTTGAAGAATTGATCGTTTCGGTAAACCAGTAAATAGACACATTGGTTAAGAGTGTGTCCAAGTCAAAGTGATAGTGGGTGTCTTCCTCATTCTGCATTGACCATAAATGCCATTTTTCAATAATGAAGGCAGCTAAACCTACAGGTGAATCATTGAGTCCATAAGCATACGTTTGTGGTTTTGTACCTAAACTATGAGCATAGCCACCTTCTTTTGCATACCAACGTTTACAAAGTGCCAAATATTCTGTTTCTGCTGTGCTCATAGGCGTTTCATCTGTTATAAGAGGACTAGGGTTTCCCGGTGAGGTGGTATGGTAGCCAATCACATTGTCTGGGTGATCCAAACATAGGAGACCGGCGATACTTGCTCCTAAATCATAACCATGAATTCCGAATTGATCATAGCCCAACCTCTTCATAAGTTTTAACAAAATCTGCCCAGCCTTGCGATCTTCAAAATGTCCCTCTTTTGGGATGTCAGAAAATCCATGTCCAGGAATCGAAGGAATGATGACATCAAAAGAAGCTTCTGGTGAACCACCAAAGGATTCTGGATCAGTTAGGAAGGGAATCAAATCCAAAAGCTCATAAATAGAACTCGGCCAACCATGGGGGATCAACAATGGTGTTGGATTGGGACCATGCCCACGTTCATGAATAAAATGAATCGTCATTCCATCAATCGTAGTTGTGAAATTGGCAAAAGCATTTATTCTCTTTTCTGCATTACGCCAATCAAATTCGTCTTGCCAATAAGAAATAATCGTTTTCATATCATCTAAAGGAATACCATAATTCCAGCCAGCATTGGCGGGTTCATCGGGATACCTTGTTAGCGCCAGGCGTTTTTTTAAGTCACTTAATGCTTTTTCTGAAATCTGTACTTCAAAAGGGCTAATTTCCATGGGACCTCCTAATAAAAATGTACTTGTTAAGAATTAGGATACATGAACGTATGTTCTTTTTACAGTTTTTCGCTTGTTGAGTCAAAATTGAACCTGATTTTTAGGATGAAGAAGACAGATTCGGCTATCAAAATAGTAAAAATCGTCATCTGGTCTAGACTAATTATTGTAATCAAACACAACCTGTGGTATTATTGGACTATACCAAATAGAAACGGAGCGCTGATCATGGAAATTATTCGCGTTAAAGATGCTGCTCAAGGCGGAAAGAAAGCTTTTGAATTGATACAAGAAGGTATGGCAAATGGCGCCAAGGTGCTAGGTTTAGCAACAGGAAGCACGCCAGAGACCCTTTATGCAGAAATGACTGCCAGTGAAGTTGATTTTTCAGAAATGACTTCAGTCAACTTAGATGAATACGTAGGACTAGGTGGCGAAGACGAACAAAGCTATCGCTACTTCATGAATGCTCATTTATTCAATAAAAAACCATTCAAAGAAACCTTCGTACCAAACGGCAAAGCGGAAGACTTAGAAGCAGAGTGCCAACGCTACGATAGCGTGATTGCGGATCACCCAGTTGATATCCAAATCTTGGGTATCGGTCAAAACGGACATATCGGCTTCAACGAACCTGGTGCATCCTTTGAAGGAACGACCTCAGTCGTTGATTTGACTGAATCGACCATCAATGCCAACAAACGCTACTTTGATAAAGTCGAAGACGTCCCGACGACGGCAATTTCAATGGGAATCGGTTCAATTATGCAAAGCAAAAAAATCATTTTGATGGCATTTGGCGAAGTCAAAGCGGATGCAATCCAAAAAATGATCGAAGGACCCGTAACCAACGAATTACCAGCTTCAGTTTTACAAAAGCATGATGACGTGATCGTGATCATCGATGAGGCTGCTGCCAGCAACCTGTAAAACAAAATCAGCCCTTTTCAGAAATAAGTCAGAAGGAAAACGCGCCATCCTTGCAGCTTCCCCCTGCGCTTGTGCAGTAATGCCAGCGCAGCTGCGAGCGATGGTTCGGATCTATCTTGCTTATTTCTGAGGAGGCTTTTTTTATTTGGCCGCTCTAGCGATGTTTTTTCCTTTTTTCCATCAGAGATGCTATAGTTAAAAGAGAGAATACGAAGAAAAGAGGGATGCAAATGGTTGATATGCATTTATCCATTCCTGAAGTAGCACTGAGGTTGCTGTTGGCGATGGTCATGGGTGGCGCGATTGGGTACGAGCGGCAGTACAAAAGCCGACCAGCTGGTCTTAGAACCCATATCTTGGTTTGCATGGGGGCTTGTGTCATTGCTTTGATCCAAGTGGAGATCGCCACAGGTGCCATGCGAGATGCGCTGGATCATCCAGATTTAGCAGGCGTGATTCGTTCGGACGAAGCACGATTGATTGCGCAAGTCGTCAGCGGGGTCGGTTTTCTAGGCGCCGGAACAATCATTGTGACGAAGCGCTCGGTGACGGGGTTGACGACGGCTGCTTCCTTATGGGCGATCGCCGGTTTAGGAATTGCCATCGGGATGGGCTTTTACACCATCGCATTAAGTAGTTTTATCGGGATCTTCTTTGCATTGACGATCGTTAAGCGGATCGTCCGCGTACCAACAGCAAAGAAATTGGAGATCCAGTACATTCATCGCACCGAGACCAAAGAGTTTTTGACGGAGTACTTCCAAGAGAAAAATATCGTGATCGAAGATGTCAATTTTGATGTCAAATTCATGGAAGACTATCGCATTTATACCAACATTTATACGATTGATCTCCCGCGAGGTCTAGGCTTTTCTGAAGTGATCGAAGAATTGTCTGTCTACAAAAATGTCACGAAGATCCGCTTGGTGGATATTGCTTAACGGATATTGAATCAAAAAGCAGCAAGACACCTCACATTAGTGAGATGCCTTGCTGCTTTTTTTATGATGCGTTAGACATTTTTAAGTAAAAGAAACACACAGTCAAAATAACGATCACGATTGAAGTCAGCAAATTGACCCCTTCATTCGTTACAAAGGAAAGACCGCCGACTTGCTTGGTCACAACGTCATGGTGGACTTTTTTTTCGGTGTATTGGTGACAGACAGGGCATTGATAGCGCACCTGAATCGTTGCGCCTAGTAAGCTGTCCAAAAGACTACCGCAAAAGCCTAAGACAGTCAAGGTCAACCAGAGATCAAAGGAGAACGGCTTGCCGTTCAACCATAAAGCTGTTGCGAATAAACCAGTGATGGCGAGACTCCCTGCTAGGGAAGCGGCAGTTCCCAACCAACTGACACCGCCGGAAAGTCCCGGTGGTAATTTTTTTCCCGTTAGTAAGTGACGCGGTGCACTTGGACTCAGCACGCCGATTTCTGAGCCCCAAGTGTCAGCTGTACAGCTAGCGATTCCCACCACAAATCCCCAAAGGAATAGCGGTTCTTTCGTCCAAAAGGCAAGCAGTAGAGCAAAGATGCTTGGTGCGATGTTCGCAAAGACTTGTTTTGCATCACGGCGAGCACCTTTGGCAAGCACAGCTGACTCTGGCTGACTGCGCATTTTCTTTAAAAGACCAATGATGCCAGAGCTGGCAAAGAAAAAGCCAATCAAAAAGATGCTGTACCACGGACCAAAGCCAATGACCAGTGTGCCGCAAAGAATCGCAGCCAGTGCGCCAGAAACAGTCAGCCACTGAAAGACGAATGCTGCCGCTGCAACGAATGTACTGGCAAACAAGCCCAGCATGAATTGATAGAAGAAAACCATTTGAACACTCCTTTGCGTATAGTGTAGCATAGGTCTCATTTATTTTACCGCAGTTAACAAAAAAATAGTCAGCTTGATAGCTTTTTACTCGTCAAATGAGAGCGTTTCATTTAAGCTAAAGGAGAGAGGTGATCCAATGAAAATCATAATTATAGGTGGGTCTTTTGGTGGTGTCAGCTGCGCCCGTGAAGCACGTCGATTATACCCTGACGCAGAGATTCTACTGATAGAAAAAAAAGCCCATCTTGGGTTTGTTCCAAGCGGCTTGTTATTGCTGATCGAAGGCAGGATCGCTTCGCTGGAAGAAGCATTCTTTTGTACGAAGGAGCAGCTGGAGGCAGAAACAATCGACGTAGCCTTAGAAGAAACCCTTCTAGAAGTCTTTCCTTCGGATCATCGGATTCGAACGGATAAGCGGGAACTAAGTTATGATCGACTCGTCTTGGCAGCAGGCTCTAGTCAGGATTCCACTGTTTTGCCACAACCAGAAGAAGCACTGCTGACCTACAAAGAATATGAAGCAGCGAAGCATTTCTTGCAGCAATTGCCCCAAGCAGAGTCGATTACCATCGTCGGTGCTGGTCAAGCGGGGATGGAAGCGGCGAATACCTTGACGGCGATCGGAAAAAAAGTCAGTGTGATCGAATCAATGTCATATCCTTTGTTCAAGTACTTTGATCGCGATTTTTTGCAGCCCTTTTTAACGGAGATCGAAAAAATCCCCAACTTGCAACTGCATTGGTCGGAGCCAACTTTGGCAGTCGTCAAAACGGAAACAGGCTTTCGGATCGAAACCGCCAATCAAGGCTATGAAAGTGACCTTGTATTGACGACAGTTAACGTTCATCCTCGCTTGCCAGAGGCATTTGCGGTCTTTGAATTACACAGTGATCAAACCATCTGGACAGATGCCTACTTGGAAACTTCTGCCACGGATATTTTTGCGGTCGGCGATTTGATCCAAATTCCGAATGCTATTACGAAAGACACGGTCTATATGCCCTTAGTCAATAATGCTGTTCGCTCAGGGATCGCGGCAGCTCGCAATCTAGCAAGCAAAACAACTCCGTTTCGTGGTGGATTGCGGACAGTCGGTACACAATTGTTTGAGTGGTATTTAGCCAGTACTGGTTTGACCGAGTCGGATCAGTTTTTCTATGAATCCCCGATCGTCTGTCACACTTTTACGGCTGCCGCTTCCCTTTTTGATTCGACGCAGGTTCATGGAAAAGTGATGATCGATCAAGCCAGCGGCCGAATCGTTGGTGCGCAGCTATTATCAAAAGCCAATATTTTGGAAAAAATCAATTTACTAGCATTTGCGATCGAGCAGCAGGCAACGATGGAGGAGCTGACCCAAAAAGACTTTTTCTTCCATCCACGGTTCACGAATGTGTTGGATCAAACCTTCATATGGTCGGGAAGTGATGCCGATGAGACTTGATCAGTTATTAGAAAAAAAAGAAGCAAAGCAATTGCAGCTGCTCAAAAAACTTTTACTAGTTGGCGGTCAAATGGAGCTACATGAATTAGCGCTCTATCTTGGCATCAGTAAGCCTTCCTTGGAAAAATATGTGGAGGAGTTGCAAGATGAGCTGGCTCACTACCAAGAGCAGTGTCGATTGTATTACCGAAATGGTTCACTGGTTTTTGAAATGAGTCCCACTTTTTCCCTCAATCAAATCGAATGGGCGTTTTATCGGTCAGCATTGAAATTTCAAATTCTTGAGCATCTTTTACAACATCAAGAAGTGACGACTGTCCAGCTGGCACAAAAATTAGCGGTCAGCGAGTCATCCTTGTTTCGCAAAATCAAAGAGCTAAATGGCTTGCTAGCAGAATTCGAATTAGAGATTTGGCAAGGAAAGCTGATTGGGGAAGAAACGCAAATTCGTTATTTCTATTTTGAACTCTTTTGGTATGTCCATTCTTTCGACAGTCAGCCGCTGCCGATCGATGAAAAATACGTCGGTCTGATCACACGAGGTCTGAACATGACCTTCACGAAAGAAGCCCAGCAGCGCTTGTCCCTATGGCTGAGGATCATGAAGGCGCGACTGAAAATTGCTACTCAATCCTTTCAAGTCTTACGGGAGAAAATGGCACCTTACATGAAAGATCCTTTGTTTCAGCAATTACGGGAGTTGGTATTTCGTGGGTTTGGCCATTATGCATTAGAAGTCAGAGAAGAGGAGGCGATGCTGCACTTTGTCTTTTTACTGTCGTTCTCGGTGTTATCCGAACACGATCTGCAAGTGTATATGCTGCAGCGTTCTCGGTTTACGCCAACTGCCTTGACGGATACCTTGATTTTGGAACATATTTTGCATCTCTACCGCCCATCGTTTGTTCCCCGTGAAATCGAAGCCACTTGTTATGGTCACCTGCTGCAGATCCACAGCCGCGTCTATTTTTTCAAAGGGGATGTGGAGGTTTTTGATCGAGAAAATATTTGGCAGTTAGAAGCGCAGCTATCCAGTCGTAACATCCAGCAAATCAGTCACGAACTATTGGATAAGGCTTTAGCAGAGCTTGATATCAAGCCATCTGATAAAAATAGTTTGTTGATGATGACGATGGTCAAATACTTGAGCGTGATCACGATCATCGATTATCAAATCAATCGGGAGTTTCGCGTCGGGATCGCTTTGAAAATGGATGAACTGTTTAAAGAAGCCCTCTACTACATGTGGCTGCTGTATCTCAAAAATTTGAATGGCGTAGTTGTCGAACGCTATCGTCCAGAACAAGAATATGATTTGATCTTGGCAAATTATGCTATCGAGACGAAAACACCGACTTATCGAATCAGTGAACTAGGTACCGCTTATGATCGGGAAACGATCAAAAAAATGATCCGCGAACGCTTTCAATAGTGGATTTCGTCAATTTCTTAGAAATTTGAAAAAAAATTGACGAACCACATAGCGAAAGTTCGGCTAAAATAAAAGCAAGTCAGAAAGCGCTAACAAGAAGAGCGTATAAAAAACTAAAGGGAGCGAATCAAATGGCAGAAAAAAATTATGTAATGGCGATCGACCAAGGAACCACTAGTTCAAGAGCAATTATTTTTGATCGTAACGGGAAAAAAATCGGCAGTTCACAAAAAGAGTTTCCGCAATACTTTCCAAAATCGGGTTGGGTAGAACACAACGCCAATGAAATTTGGAACTCTGTCCAATCAGTCATCGCAGGGGCATTTATTGAATCAGGTATCCGACCAGAAGCAATCGCCGGCATCGGGATCACTAACCAGCGTGAAACGACAGTGGTTTGGGACAAAACGACAGGCCAGCCGATCGCAAATGCAATCGTTTGGCAATCCCGCCAATCTTCACCGATCGCTGACCAATTAAAAGCAGATGGCCATACAGAGATGATTCATGAAAAAACTGGGTTAGTCATTGATGCGTATTTCTCAGCGACCAAGGTGCGCTGGCTTTTAGACAATATCGAAGGGGCACAAGAAAAGGCGGATAATGGCGAGCTACTTTTCGGAACGATCGATTCATGGCTTGTGTGGAAACTGACAGATGGGCAAGTCCATGTCACCGATTACTCCAATGCTAGTCGGACGATGCTTTACAACATTCATAAATTAGAGTGGGATCAAGAAATCTTGGATCTTTTGAACATTCCAAGCTCGATGTTGCCAGAAGTCAAAAGCAACTCAGAAGTCTATGGTCACACCCGCAGCTACCATTTTTACGGCAGTGAAGTACCAATCGCTGGAATGGCTGGGGACCAACAAGCCGCCCTCTTTGGACAAATGGCCTTTGAAAAAGGCATGATCAAAAATACTTACGGCACTGGGGCATTTATCGTCATGAATACGGGTGAAGAACCACAATTGTCTGACAATGACCTACTGACGACCATCGGGTATGGCATCAACGGCAAAGTCTATTATGCCTTAGAAGGAAGTATCTTCGTTGCTGGATCAGCGATCCAATGGCTGCGGGACGGTCTACGAATGATCGAGTCTTCTCCGCAATCAGAAGAAATAGCTGCCAAAGCAAAAGGCGATAATGAAGTGTATGTGGTGCCTGCCTTTACTGGATTGGGTGCACCTTATTGGGATTCAGATGCAAGAGGAGCCGTCTTTGGCTTGACTCGTGGGACGACGAAGGAAGATTTTGTTCGGGCAACATTGCAAGCTGTTGCGTATCAATCAAAAGATGTCATCGACACGATGAAAAAAGATTCTGGCATCGATATCCCATTGCTGAAAGTCGATGGCGGTGCAGCCAAAAACGATTTATTGATGCAGTTCCAAGCGGACATTTTAGACATTGACGTGCAACGAGCTGCGAATCTGGAAACAACCGCATTAGGTGCAGCTTACTTGGCAGGGCTAGCGGTTGGCTTCTGGAAAGACTTGGATGAATTGAAATCAATGGCAGAAGAAGGGCAAATGTTTACACCAGAAATGCCAGCAGAAGAAAGAGACAATTTGTACGAAGGTTGGAAACAAGCGGTGGCGGCTACTCAGACCTTCAAATTCAAAGCGAAGAAAGAAGGCGAGTAAGCCATGACCTTTTCTCAGAAAGATCGGAAGCAAACCATTCAAGAAGCGGCAAAGACCACCTATGATGTATTGATCATCGGTGGTGGGATCACTGGCGCAGGGGTTGCTGTTCAAACCGCAGCCGCTGGGATGAAGACGGCTCTTTTGGAAATGCAAGACTTTGCCGAAGGGACGTCTTCGCGGTCCACGAAACTCGTTCATGGCGGTATTCGCTATTTGAAAACCTTTGACGTGGAAGTGGTCGCTGACACCGTGCGGGAACGGGCGATCGTTCAACAAATTGCTCCGCATATCCCGAAACCCGATCCGATGCTTTTACCGATTTACGATGAACCGGGGGCAACCTTCTCCTTGTTTTCTGTTAAAGTGGCGATGGATCTTTATGATCGCTTAGCAAATGTGACAGGCAGTAAATACGAAAATTATCTGTTGACGAAAGAAGAGGTCTTAGAACGCGAACCACAGCTGCAGGCGGAAAACTTAGTTGGTGGCGGAGTCTATCTTGATTTTCGCAACAACGATGCCCGCTTGGTGATCGAAAACATCAAACGAGCACAAGCCGATGGGGCAGCAATGATCAGTAAAGCCAAAGTCGTCGGCATCTTACATGATGAGCAAGGCATCATCAATGGGGTAGAAGTGGAGGATCAACTGACAAACGAGCGCTTTGAGGTTCACGCCAAAGTCGTGATCAACACGACCGGCCCTTGGTCAGACATCGTTCGTCAATTAGACAAGAATGATGAGCTGCCGCCACAAATGCGTCCGACGAAAGGTGTCCATTTAGTGGTCGATCGGGAAAAACTAAAAGTGCCGCAACCAACCTATTTTGATACTGGGAAAAATGATGGTCGGATGGTTTTCGTGGTACCAAGAGAAAACAAGACCTATTTTGGCACAACCGATACGGACTATACAGGCGATTTTGCCCATCCGACGGTCACACAAGAAGATGTCGATTATCTACTGACCATCGTGAATGAACGCTTCCCACATGCACAAATCACCCTTGATGATATCGAAGCGAGCTGGGCTGGTCTACGTCCATTGATTACGAATAATGGCGGTTCGGATTACAATGGCGGCGGTAAAGGCAAACTATCGGATGAAAGCTTTGAGCAGATCGTTGAAAGCGTCAAAGAATATCTTGCAGATAAGCGGCAGCGACCAGTTGTAGAAAAAGCCGTAAAACAAGCACAAGAACGAGTAGAAGCCAGCAAAGTGGATCCATCGCAAGTTTCTCGCGGCAGCAGTTTGGAACGCTCAAAAGACGGACTATTGACGTTGGCAGGCGGAAAAATCACCGACTATCGTTTGATGGCGGAAGGAGCAGTCAAACGGATCAATGAATTGCTTCAAGAAAGAGGTGCTTCCTTCGAGTTAGTGGATTCAACCACGTACCCAGTTTCTGGTGGGGAGCTTGATGCAGCCAATGTAGAGGAAGAATTAGCGAAGCTGGCTGACCAAGCGCAAGCCGCTGGGTTCAATGAAGCAGATGCGACGTATTTGGCTCATCTTTATGGGTCGAATCTTCCCCAAGTGTTGAACTACAAGACGAAGTTTGAGGGCTTAGATGAAAAAGAAAGCACTGCCTTGAACTATTCCTTGCATGAAGAAATGGTTCTGACGCCTGTCGATTATCTATTGCGTCGGACCAACCATATCCTATTTATGCGAGATACCTTAGATGAAGTCAAAGCCGGTGTCGTTGCAGCTATGACCGACTTCTTTGTCTGGGACGAGGAAGAAAAAGCAGCCCATGTAGCAGAATTGAACCAAGTGATCGCAGAATCAGATTTAACAGCCTTAAAAGGAGGAAAAAAAGATGAATGAAACAACCCAGATCTTTAGTGAATTTCTAGGAACGGCTATTTTGGTTTTGTTAGGGGATGGTGTGTGTGCGGCTGTCAATCTGAAAAAGAGTAAAGCGGAAGCCTCTGGCTGGATCGTGATCGCGATGGGCTGGGCGACAGCGGTAACGATTGCCGTTTACGTTTCAGGGTACATGGGACCTGCTCACTTGAATCCAGCCGTTACATTAGGCATGGCGATGACGGGGAATTTTTCTTGGAGCTTGGCTGTACCGTTTATGCTGGCACAAATTGCTGGTGCGATCGTAGGGGCGATCCTCGTTTGGCTCAACTACTTGCCATTATGGGATGAAACAAAAGACCAAGGCGCGATTTTAGGTACCTTTGCAACAGGGCCTGCAGTTCGTAATTTAGTATCGAATACCATCACTGAAGTGATTGGTACCTTTGTCTTAGTCTTTGGCTTATTGGCTTTTGGTGCCAATACCTTTACGGATGGATTAAATCCCATCGTCGTTGGGATCTTGATCTTAGCGATCGGGCTGTCGCTTGGTGGACCAACAGGCTATGCCATCAACCCGGCACGGGACTTAGGACCACGGATCGCTCACCAAATCTTGCCAATCAAAAACAAAGGGACTTCCGATTGGGGCTATGCGTTAGTACCAATCATCGGTCCAATGATCGGGGCAGCGATCGCAGCTGGTTTGTTTATGATGTTGCCATTATAAACGATGTTATTTTAAGGATGATGCCTATTGGTATCATCCTTTTTTAATCTTTAGCGATTGTCATTGAATTTGATAAAAAAACATGGTTAAATGAAAAAGCTGAAACAGAACGAAGGAAGGAGCTTTTGCGTGAAAAAAATTCTGCGCTTTTTCATGTGGGTGGCGATGGTCCTGATCGGACTCTTAGCTGCCGTTTTTCTGGCTTTTCAACTCTCCCCACGACCGGGGGCTTTTTTGATCGGTCATCTGTTTAACCAAGAAGTGACCATCAAGGATGAGGCAGCTTATCAAAAAAGTTTGCCGAATGTGACGGTCAAACAGGACTTGACGTATCAATCGGATTATCAACGTAGTACCTTTGATCTATATTATCCCAAAGAGGCACAAGGCCCTGTTCCAGTCATTTTTTGGGTCCATGGGGGCGGCTATGTCGGGGGAGACAAAGAAGGGGTCAAAGAGTTTGCGACCTATGTCGTCGATGAAACCAAAGCCGCTGTGATTTCGATTAATTATGAATGGGCACCAAGTCTGCATTATCCTGGACAGGTCAAACAATTAGCCCAAGCGGTAGACTCGATCAAAGCAGATGCCCAAGCATACCCCATGCTGGATTTCGATCAACTCTTCTTCGGCGGGGATTCTGCAGGAGCCCAAATTGCTGGGCAATATGTGGCGCTGCAAACCAATCCAGCGTATGCGAAGGAAATGTCCTTTGATCAAGACATTCCTGCATCGGCCCTGAAAGGGTTTATTTCCTATTGCGGACCGCTTGATTTGAAGCAGATCGCCGGGACTTCTTCGGATGATCGCTTTATGAAATTCTTTGTCAAAACGGTGGCTTGGTCGTTATTAGGCAAAAAAGAATGGCAAGATAGTCCCCAACTGCAGGAGATCTCACTGGTGGATAAATTGACGGCTGATTTTCCGCCAACGTATATCACGGATGGCAATGCCTATTCCTTTGAAGACCAAGGCATTGCCTTTGCCAACCAGCTGCAAGCTCTTGATATTCCCGTGACAAGTCGTTTTTACAAAGGGAATTCGGAAACAGTGACCCACGAATACCAATTTGATTATAGCTTGCCGCAAGCACAGGCATGTTTGACAGAAACGTTGACCTTTATCAAAGACCAGCTGGCTAACTAAAAAACACCTTGTTTCTCACCCTCTATTGGCGAGAAACAAGGTGTTTTTTTGTAAGCAAATCAATCAAGTCCGATGAAGTAGTCATCGTCTTTCATCGCTTCAACGGAACCAAGCAGATACCCGTTCCCAACTTGTGAGAAGAAGTCGTGATTGCTGGTACCAGTTGAAATACCGTTCATGACGATTGGATTGACATCGTTGGCGGTGTCTGGGAAAAGCGGGTCTTGTCCTAGATTCATCAAAGCCTTATTGGCATTGTAACGCAAGAAGGTTTTGACTTCCTCGGTCCAGCCGATCTCATCGTATAATTCTTCGGTATAACGCTCTTCGTTTTCATACAACTCATACAACAAGTCGTACATCCAGTCTTTCAGCTTTTGCTGTTCGTCTTCTGGTAATTCGTTGAAACCTAATTGGAATTTGTAGCCGATATACGTGCCATGAACGGATTCGTCACGAATGATCAATTTGATGATCTCCGCTACGTTCGCTAGTTTGTTATTACCTAAGTAGTAAAGGGGTGTATAGAAACCTGAATAGAATAAGAAGGTCTCTAGAAACACACTGGCGATTTTTTTCTCTAGCGGTGTCCCATTTTTGTAAATCTCATTGATTCGTTCGGCTTTCTTTTGCAAATATGGATTGGTGTTGGTCCATTCAAAAATATCGGCGATCTCCGCTTTTGTATTCAAGGTGCTGAAAATCGATGAATAGCTTTTTGCATGGACAGATTCCATAAATTGGATGTTGTTCAAGACCGCTTCTTCATGTGGGGTGCGGACATCTTTACGCAGTTGATCCATACCGCTTTCTGATTGAACGGTATCTAATAAGGTCAAGCCGCCAAAGACGTAGCCCACTGTCGTTTTTTCTAATGGTGATAGCGTCCGCCAATCATCAAGGTCATTTGATAAAGGGATCCGCGTATCTAACCAGAATTGTTCTGTTAATTTTTCCCAAGTGGATTTATCGATGATATCTTCAATCTCATTCCAGTTGATTGCTTCATAGTAAGTCTTACCCATAGTCGGTTCCTCCAATAATCGTATCAAGACAACAGCCGACCCGCTGTCAAGAAAGAGCAGGGGCAGGCGGTTAGTTCGTTTTCAGGCAAAAGTTGGATTAGATGACACAGCTTTCACATTGGTTGCTGCCGATCTCTTCTGCATCATCTGTAAAGGTCCGTACATAGTAGATCGATTTGATGCCTTTGTGGAAAGCGTAGTGACGCAAGATGTTCAAATCACGGGTGGTTTGTTTTGTCGTTTCTTTCCATTCGTAAAGACCTTCTGGAATATCTGAACGCATAAACAAGGTCATACTCATCCCTTGATCGACGTGTTTTTGAGCAGTTGCGTAAACATCGATCACTTTGCGCATATCCATATCGTAGGCTGATTTGTAGTAGCCGATCGTCTCATTGCTCAAGTAAGGTGCTGGATAGTAAATCTTGCCGATTTTCTTTTCTTGGCGTTCTTCGATCATCCGAGTGATTGGGTGGATGCTGGCACTCGTATCATTGATATAAGAGATCGAACCATTTGGTGCAACGGCTAGGCGGTTTTGGTGATACAAGCCGGTTTCTTTGACGGTTTGTGCCAAGGCTGCCCAATCTTCACCAGTTGGTAAAAAGACGCCTTCAAACAATGCTTTGACTTTTTCCGATTTTGGTTGGTAGTCACCTTGGATATAATCGGTGAAGTAGCTGCCATCTGCATAAGCTGATTTTTCAAAGTTATGGAAAACTTCGCCTTTTTCTTTGGCGATGGCATTGCTTTCAACCAATGTCCAATAGTTCAACAACATGAAATAAAGATCAGTAAATTCAAGAGATTCTGGTGAACCATATTCCATTTGATTTTTTGCAAAATAGGTATGCAAGCCCATTGCGCCTAAACCGATCGTGTGGTTCAAGGCATTCCCATTTTGGATCGATGGTACCACGTCAATGTCAGACGCATCAGTAACGAAGGTCAAGGCACGAGTCATTGCTCGAACAGATTTCCCAAAGTCAGGGCTGTCCATCAAGTTCACGATATTGGTGGAACCTAAGTTACAGCTGATATCTGTTCCTAAAACCTCGTATTCTTGTTTGCCGTTGATTTCAGATGGTGCTTGGACTTGAAGGATCTCGGAACAAAGATTACTCATGATGATCTTGCCATCGATTGGGTTGCTGCGGTTTGCGGTATCGATATTGATGATATAAGGATAACCAGATTCTTGCTGCAATTTAGAAATTTCGTTTTCTAAATCACGGGCTCTGATTTTGGTTTTGCGAATCCGTGGATTCATAACTAAGTTGTCGTATTCCTTGGTGATATCGACATAAGAGAAGGGTACGCCATATTCTTTTTCGACACTGTAGGGACTAAAGAGATACATTTCTTCATTTTTACGCGTCAATTCGTAAAATTTGTCAGGTACGATCACGCCTAATGATAAGGTTTTGACACGGATTTTTTCATCCGCATTTTCTTTTTTCGCTGATAAAAAGCTGATGATATCTGGGTGGAAGACGTTCAAGTAGACTACGCCAGCCCCTTGCCGTTGACCCAATTGGTTTGAATAGCTGAAGCTATCTTCAAACAATTTCATTACAGGCATTACACCACTTGCTGCACCTTCGTAGCCTTTGATAGGCGCGCCGGCTTCCCGCAAGTTTGATAATGTGATCCCGACACCGCCGCCGATCCGTGAAAGTTGCAGCGCGGAGTTGATCCCACGACCGATCGCGTTCATGTCATCAGTGATTTGGATCAAGAAACAAGAAACCAATTCACCGCGACGTTTGCGTCCTGCATTCAAGAAAGAAGGAGTTGCTGGTTGGTAACGTTGGTAGATCATTTCATCTGCCAAGCTCATGGCTAACTCTTCATTGCCATCCGCAAAGTAAAGGGCGTTGAAAGCGACCCGATCTTCGTAACGTTCTAGATACGCGGTACCATCATTGGTTTTTAGTGCGTATTGTGAATAAAACTTGTAAGCAGCCATAAATGATTTGAAAGTAAAGTGTTGCTCGTCTAAGAATTGATACAAGTCCTCAATAAAAGCAGGACGGTACTTTTTGATAAATTCTTCTTCTAAATAATCATTTTCAATCAAATAATTGATTTTGTCCATTGCAGTCGCAAAGGTTAAGGTGTTTGGTTCAACGTTTTCTTTAAAGAATGCCGCTAGGGCTTCTTTGTCTTTATTTAATGGAATTTGACCATCTACTGGACGGTTGATCTCATTATTCAATTTGAAATAACTGACATCTTTGATTTCTTTCAAGCTCATAAATGGCTAACCTCTTTTCTTGTTTTGTTCGTATAAAAAAGGACTTGCGGTCTGGACGACTGACAAATCCCTCAAAAGCATCACATTGAGAAAAATCTTAGCTCGCTAATTGACGTAGTTGATCTGGACGGAAACCGATGATCGTTTGCGCATCAGAGGTAATGACTGGCACACTTTGGAATCCTTGTTCTTTCAAAAATTCTAATGCTTCAGGCTCATTATCGATATTGATTTCTTCAAAGGCAATCTGATTTTCACTTAAAAAGCGTTTCGCCATTTTACATTGCATGCAGTTGTTTTTAGAAAATAGTTTGATATTCATAATTGTTTCCTCCGAGTTGTAATAGTTATAAACCTAGTATAAATAAGTCTCGGAGAAAGTCAACGAAAAAACACTATATCTTGTGCTTGTGAATTCGACATACACAATTTATAGTGTTTCTGTGTTTTTTATGCAAATGAAAAAAGCGGAAAATACGTAGAATTACAAGGTTTTTGCGTAATTATTAGAGGGGATATGCAATCAAAATGAGTAAAAAAAATCTCCATTGTGAAGGAAGATTCAAAGTTAAGTCGAAAACAGATTGACTTCCTGTGGAAATGGCTCTATTATAATGATAATCATTCTCAATTAAAGTGGGTTAATTAAAACAACACTTCACAAAAGGAGTAAGAACCAATGAAAATGGCGCAAACTCGGGCTTCTGGGACATACAAAATCGACTCGTTCGCAACAACCAAAGAAATCACGGTTCATTTAAACGATCTTGGCATTCGCACGGGCGTTGAAATCGTTGTGATACAAAAAGATCGCAAAGGCGGCATCATTTTGCACCAGGGAACGCGGATTGCTTTAGATGCAAGGGTCATGGAACAAATCGATGTCACAGAGATCCAGCAGCAAACCGTCATTACCTCTTTGGATCAGCTACAAGTCGGTGAAAGCGGGAAGGTCAATCAGATTGGTGCAAAAGGTGCTTTGCGCCGTCGTTTGATGGATATGGGTCTTACGAAAAACGTTCATTTGGAAGTAGTGAAACTGGCTCCACTGGGTGATCCAATGGAGATTCGGCTCCGCGGCTATGAATTGTCTTTGAGAAAGCAAGAAGCAGCGTTGGTTTTTGTCGAAAAAGGAGTCGAAACGTTATGACCTATCACTTTGCATTAGCAGGAAATCCCAATAGCGGGAAAACAAGTACTTTCAATCAATTGACTGGTGCCAAACAAACAGTGGGCAATTGGCCGGGTGTCACCGTAGAACGTAAAGCGGGGAGACTGCGAAAAGACCGGCACGTGTTGATCCAAGATCTGCCCGGGATCTATTCCTTGTCGCCTTATACGCCGGAAGAACTGATTTCCCGCAATTATTTGATGGAGGCATCGCTGGATGCGGTAATCAATATTATTGACGGAACTAATCTTGAGCGAAATCTGTATTTAACCTTGCAATTATTAGAAATGAATGTTCCCACCGTGGCAGCCATCAACATGATCGATCTATTAAAGAAAAAAGGCTTGCAGATCAACTTCGAAAAATTGGCTTACGGATTAGGGATTCCGGTAGTGGGGATCAGTGCTTTGAAACAACGTGGTTTAGCCAAAATGATCGAGGCAGCGAAGCACGCAGTCAACACACAACAGCTCCCTCCCCGCTACGATGATCGTTTAGAAGCTGGCTTGACCGAGATTATGGCGATTTTGCCAGAGACGATCCCTCAGCAGCAAAAACGCTGGTTTGCCATAAAACTCTTTGAAAAAGATGAAGCGATTCAAGCAATGTGTAAACTGACTGATTCCCAGCAAGCAGTCATTCAGGAGACGATTTCGATTTTAGAGATGATCTTTAAAGACAGCAGTGACGCCATTCTCGTCAATGAGCGCTATGGCTTCATTGAAGAATTGTTGGCGCTGGCAGTCATCAAGGAAACAGATCAGCACTTAGCCTTCAGCGACAAAATCGACCGCGTGTTGACCCATCGCGTATTGGCGCTACCAATTTTTGCCTTCATTATGTGGGGAATCTACTATTTATCGATTCAGACGATTGGCACGATCGGCACCGATTGGGTCAATGATGTATTATTTGGCAGCTGGATACCCGAAACAGCAGCGCACTGGCTAGAACAGCTGCGGGTCGCCCAGTGGCTGCAAGAATTGATTTTGGATGGCATCGTGGCAGGGGTCGGTGCGGTCTTAGGATTTTTGCCGCAGATTTTCGTGTTGTTTTTTTGCTTGGCTATCTTGGAGGATTGTGGATACATGGCACGGGTGGCATTTGTCATGGACCGGTTGTTTCGCAAATTTGGTCTATCCGGCAAGTCGTTTATCCCTATGTTGATTGCCACAGGCTGCGGCGTGCCGGGGGTGATGGCAAGCCGAACGATTGAAAACGAAAAGGATCGTCGGTTGACGGTGATGGTCACGACCTTCATGCCTTGTTCTGCCAAATTGCCGATCATCGCATTGATCTCCGGAGCCTTTTTCCCTCATTATAGTTGGGTCGCACCATCGGCCTATTTTGTCGGCATGGGTGCTGTGATTTTTTCAGGGATCGTCTTGAAAAAAACGCCGCTTTTTGCAGGTGATCTGGCACCATTCATTATGGAACTGCC
The DNA here is from genome assembly GCF_050542615.1 of Enterococcus sp. DIV0008. NCBI lineage: Bacteria > Bacillati > Bacillota > Bacilli > Lactobacillales > Enterococcaceae > Enterococcus > Enterococcus sp. DIV0008. The sequence goes on from NZ_CP172937.1 coordinate 741,945, forward strand.
AGCGTATCATTTGCCGCAGCTCACAACGATTTTGAAAAGTGCCTGTGATCGAGCCGTTGCTTTTGTAAAAAAAGCCGGTACGATAATTTTTGTAGCTTGTATCTTTGTCTGGTTTACCTCCAGCTACAACTTTGCCTTGCAGCGGGTCAGTGAAGACCAAAGCATTTTGGCCTTTTTCGGTCGACTTTTGGCGCCGCTTTTCGCTCCCCTAGGCTGGGGAACTTGGCGAGGCGCCGTGGCGACGATCACTGGCTTGGTGGCCAAAGAAAATGTGATCGGCACCTTTGGGATTCTCTACGGACAAACCGGTGAGTTGTCAGAAAGTGGGACGGAGATTTGGCAAGTGTTGCGCGGCGATTACACTGCTGTGGCGGCATACTCTTTCCTGGTCTTTAATTTACTATGTGCCCCCTGTTTTGCTGCCATCGGTGCGATCCACCGTGAAATGGGGGACAGCAAGTGGACATGGTTAGCCATTGGCTATCAATGTGGCTTGGCGTACTGCGCCAGTTTGTTGGTCTACCAATTCGGACACGTCATCTTTGAAGGCGGACACCTCACGCTAGGTGTTTTCGCGGCAATAGTCGTTACTGGTCTATTAGTATTTGCTCTGGTGAAGAAACCATTCCGAGGGAGTGCACCCTTGATCCAAGTCGTAGGAGGCGAAAAATGATTGCTACAGTAATTCTAAGCGGACTGATCTTTGGCTATGGCGGCCGTGTGGTTTACCGCATGGTGAAAAAGGATCATTGTTCTGATTGCCACAGCAGTTGTCCCGTGAAGCATGAGGAAGCAAAGTAGAAAATAGCAGTTGCAAGTAAAAATTCGTGTGAAAATACCTACGGCTAGAAATACAATTAAAACGGTAGATCTATAGCCATGAATAGAGTGTTTGCCTTAAGAAGTTCTTAGTTTATTTAAGAGCTTCTTTTTTTGTGGATGCAAGCAAAAGATCTGTCCATTTTTGGTTCACTTTTTCCTTGATGGAATAAGTTTTGTGAACTGCTCAAGAAGGTTATCGAGAAAAAATGGAGGCTAATAAAAAAAATAGCCAGTATACCTGGTCTTTTTGAGAAGAGCAGTTCACTTAATCTGGAAGCGTGTACAAACATGTGGTCTAAAATCGTCTATTCAGGCCGAAACTTTTCACTTATAGTGTGTGTATAGGAATTATCTCGAGAAATTCTTTACTAAAACCTAAAGAAATTTTTTTAGAAAGGAAATAGTCGTTTGCAAACTACATTATTAACAAAAGAAAACATTTTACTTCAGCAAGAGAGTACCAGTTGGCAAGAAGCAATCAAAAAAGTTGCCCAGCCGTTATTGAGGAATGGCAACGTTACAAAACAGTATGTCGAAGCGATGATTCAATCCGTCTTAGATGCCGGGCCGTATATCGTGCTTATGCCTGGGTTTGCTTTGGCGCATGCCCGATCAGAAGATGGGGTTTGTCGCTTAGGACTAAGTGCGATGACATTAAATACCCCCATCTCATTTGGTTCGCCCAATGATCCAGTGAAAGTCATTTTTTGTTTAGCAGCGATAGACCCGACGAGTCATTTGGAACTGATGGGTGAGTTAGCAGAGGTTTTAGCAAGGGACAGTATCATTGATCGTTTAGCAAATGTGGAGACACCAGAAGCATTTATACAACTATTAGAAGAAACGAGGAGTTAAGATGGGATTTTTTCAAAAAAAGAAAAATGATGCATCGATCCAATCAGATGCAAAGCATAAGGCGAGTATTGGCAAGAAATATTTGATAGCGGTTGCATGCCGTGCAGGGATGGGGAGTTCAACGTTGCTTCACATAAAAGTAAAATCAGTGATTGAAGAAAACGGCTATCCTATTGAAACAATTCATGGAAATCTAGACGTTCTCATTGGTTTTACCGGCGATGCCTTTATGAGTATGGCAGATATCGCAGCGGAACCTGATTTTCAAAACAAACCTTATGAAGTCATAGGCATTCAAAATATTATGAGTAAAGAAGAGATCCAAGGAAAACTAGAAACATTTCTTGAAACGATGCAAACAAAATAAATTGATGGAGCGAGGAATAAATTGAATGGCAATTTTAGTAATGAACCAATTCAGAAATACTGCTGTGTTGCTAATGATTTTGGCTTTGATCGGGTTACTTGCACAAAGAAAGCCTGCGAAGGAGACCCTGAGCGGTGTCCTCAAAGTGGGCATTGGGTTTATGATTTTTAATATTGGTGGTGGTCATGTAGGAACGATTGCTGCAAATTTCGCCACGTTGTTTCAGACCGCATTTGGTGTTCAAGGGACGGTTCTAGCAGTAGAGCCTGCTACAGCGTTAGCTATGGATGTATATGGTTTTGAAATATCAATGATTATGGGGCTAGGGTTCATATTCGGATTAGTTATTGCGAAATTGACGCCTTTAAAATCAATTTTCTTAACCGGTCAGCATTATCTTTTCTTTGCTGCTGTCATTGGGTTGATTTTTATTTCGAATGGTATGCCCACTTGGGTAACAGTTATCTTTGGTTCTTTGGTGCTAGGTTTTGCAGGAGCAGGGTTGCCCAAATTGGCTCAGAAATATACAGATGAGCTGACAGGTAATGCAGGGGTTGCACTAGGTCACTTTAACTTGATTTTTTACTGGTTCTCAGGTGTCATCGGCAGTGTCATTGGCGGGAAAAATTGGCAAGCAAAGAAAGAGAAAGCAGCCAATCGCGAGCTTCCTGATTTCTTCTCCGTATTCCGAGATTTTGTCTTCTCTGTTGCATTTTTCATGATTATTCTTTTCTACATTGCAACGATCGCAGCAGTTATAAGTGGTCATATGGATGTCGTTCAAGAAATGGCTGGCAACGACTTATGGTTCTTGTATCCGTTGATTCAAGGGTTGCAATTTGCGGCGGGGATGTCTGTACTGATTTATGGTGTGCGTCAATTTATTGCTGAATTAACGGCTGCCTTCGTGGCGATCTCTGAAAAATATATCCCGGGATCAATGCCGGCAGTAGATGTTCCTGTGTTTTTCCAATATGCGCCAACCATGGTTCCTGTCGGTTTTATTACCTCGTTTATAGGTGGGTTAACAGCGACGTTTGCCATGGCTGCTATGGGTTCTCCCGTTGTGCTTTTGCCAGCAGCTGGGATTGCTTTTTTCTCGGGTGGAACCATGGGTGTCTTTGGTTCAATAAGAGGCGGGTTGAAAGGGGCGATCATCGCATCCTTCTTAGGCGGTATTTTGCTGACTGCATTGCCTTTGGTGCTTTTCCCAGCTTTTTCTGAATTAGGCATCACAGACGCTGGATTTCCTCAAATCGACTACAATATTATCGGAATTTTACTAGACAAAATCTTAAAACTATTTAGTTAAACAGTATGATTAGCAAGGAGAAGGATGAATACCATTTCTCCTTGCTATAAGAAAGGAACATCTGTATTGAATGAAAAAAACGTTTTGTTTGCATATAGTACGAATTTAAAAGCCCAAAGCGATGCTCAATTTTATCGGCTTGAAGACGAAGAAGTCTATCAACAGATGGTGAAGGCCAAAGAACTTATTCTCCATGCAGAAAAAAATCATAAGCGCGTTCATGTAACCGGCGTGGGAAAATGTTCCTATGTAGCAGGCTATGCAGCTTCACTTTTCTCATCTGTCGGTACACCCGCCTATTTTTTAGACACAACCGAAACCGTGCACGGATCGGCAGGACAAGTCGTGGCTGGCGATGTAGTGATTGCGATAAGTAATAGTGGGAATACCAAAGAATTAGAATATGCGCTTGCTACCTTAAAAGCTAATGGCGCTGTAATTTTAGCGATAACAGGAAATGAAGATTCTTCCCTAGCTTCCTGTGCTGAAGTCACATTGTCTTCTTATGTTTCCCAAGAAGGGGACTCATTGAATAAACCGCCACGTTCCTCTGTGATTGCCCAAATGATCCAGCTGCAGATTCTGTCGGTGTTGCTGCAAGAAGCAAAAGAAATCAATTTAGAAGATTACCTTAAATGGCATCCAGGGGGAAGCTTAGGAGCAACGACAAAAAAGGAGCTTACACAATGAAAATCAGAGGAATTATACCAGCAATGGTCACACCATTAAATGAGAACGGCATCAATGAAGAGGGCACCAGAAAGCTTGTCAGGCATTTGATTGCTGGTGGTGTCCACGGGTTGTTTATTTTAGGAACCAATGGCGAATTTCATACCTTAAGCAAAGAAGAGAAAATCCAGTTTGCCAAAATCGTTGTCGATGAAGTATCGGGCAGAGTACCAGTATTTGCAGGTGCCGGAGACATCGCAACGAATAAAGTGATTGAATTAGTAAATGAGTTTGCAAAAATCGGCGTTGATGCTGCTTCCATTATAACGCCATATCTTTTGAAGTATACCGATGAGGAGCTGATTCATCATTACCGTGTGATTGCAGAGCAAACGACATTACCAATCATTTTGTACAATATTCCGCCAAATACTAGAAATTTCATCAATCGTCATGTTTTCTCGGAATTACTCAAAATTGACTCGATTATTGGGATAAAAGATTCAAGCGGTGATCTAGAAAACTTCAAGGGCTATCTTGAATTAAATCATCGAGAGGATTTCTCTTTGCTGATGGGAAGCGACTCTAAGATTTTAGAAGCATTACAGTTAGGAGCAGATGGCTCTGTGGCTTCAACCGCAAATGTTGTGACGAAAACAGATGTGGCGATCTATGAACAATTTGTAGCTGGAAACATAGAACAAGCGTGGCAAGCACAAGCAAGTATTGATGATTTTAGAGAGGCCTGCAAACTCTCGACAATCCCGGCCGGTTTAAAGTATTGTCTGAGGACAATTGGGCAAGACGTGGGCTTACCGAAACTGCCTGTTCTAGATCTTACTAAAGAAGAAAAGCAACAGGTGGATCAAGTGCTTCAAAAATATGTACAAGCGGAAGGATTTACATTGAAAGTAGAACAGTAGGCTGCAGAAATGGGGGAATATTGATGGTAAAAATTGACTATAGGACGAGAAAGATGATGATGGCTCTGATTGAAAAACCGACCATCAGTTACGATTATCTTCAGCGGAATTATTCTATGAACCGCACTCAAATAGAGTATACCATTGATAAAATCAACCAGTTTCTATCTGCCCAAAAACTACCACTTAGCGTGAATAAGGAAAGTGTGATTCGACTTCCTGAAAAAAGCAAGGAATATTTGTTGGAGTCATTTTTACGTGAGCGTATGTTTAAATATTATGAGATGAGTTCAAAAGAACGAGGAAAATATATCTTTTTGACGCTCTTTTACTACGAGAAAGACTATCTGTCGGTCAACCATTTTTTAGATGCGTTAAAAATCGGCAAAACAACCTTTATGAGTGATCTGCGCAAATTACAAGCGGAATTGCAGGGGTACGATATTTCAATCAGTTATTCGAGAAAAGAGGGGTATCACTTAGCAGGTGATGAACTGATGATTCGTTACGCTTTATTTCGAATGATTTTGGAAGATGTGACTAGCAAGGACGATGATTTTATTTACCGTTACTTTATTCATAATGAACGAATACAATTGGCGGATGATCAGGACACCTATCTTTCTCTTCTTTTAGAAAAATATGCGATAGAGTTAGTTGAAAATAGGTTGATTGAATTGAACTATATCCTTATTTTTTTATACCCAAGAATGGGCTTGAATGAATTTGATCTAAAGACCTTTTCTAATGATCATGAGTTAGTAAAAATGAAGGAGTACCGTTTTGCTGAAGAAGTTTTAGAAAACGCAGGGGTGATGAATAGTATAGAAAAGAACTATCTCTGTGGGTGGGTACTGGGAATGGCATTAGGGAATGAAAAGGAATGGCTTCAAGGAAATTTGGTCATCATTGACTTGGTAGAAAGAATTGTCGAGCGATTTGAATTGCTTTCAGGTATTCGTTTCAAGGATAAACACTCTGTCATCAAGCAATTATATAGTCATTTTCGACCGACCTATTTCCGAATGCTGTTTCGATTACCGATCATCAATCCTATGCAGGAGAAAATTTTTGAAAAATATAATGACCTTTATCAGATCGTAAAAGAAACCTTGAGACCAATCAGTGATAGTTTTGATTCAAAGCTTCCAGATGAAGAAGTAGCCTTTTTAACCATGCACTTTGCGCTTTTGATCAGGAATTCTGAAGAATATATGGTGCAACAAAAAGTGGGGGTCGTTGTTTGCCCAAATGGTATTGGAAGCTCAGCAATCATTTACAATGAATTAAAGGAAATCTTTCCCTCTTTTATCTTATTGGGACCGATTGAAACAAGCGAACTACATTCATTTGATCAGTCGTACGATATCATTTTTACGACAAAACCCAACTTTCAACTTTATCCGTTAAAAAAACCGATTTTTGTAGTAAACCCGATCATGTCTTACGAGGAACGAACCCAGTTATTTTTAGATGTCAAATTTGAAACCAGTACAAGTATCAAGCCCAATACTGTTACGATCGACGGCTTGATGCAAATTATTCAACAATATTCAACAGTTACTAGCGAGTCAGCTCTGCGACATCATCTAGAGAAATTTGTACAAGAGACCTGCTCGCCAACGGCATCTATCATGTCTCAAAAAGAGAAAAAGTCAAAAGAACCTGCAATGCTGTTGGATATGATGCGTCCAGAATTGATACAATTAAACAAAAAAGTCAGAACGTGGGAAGAGGCCTTTTATCTCGCAGCCAATCCATTGATTGAAAGAAAGATCATCACTAGAAATTACATCGATTCGATCATTCAACAAACCCGATCAGAAGGCGCTTATATGGTGATATTCGATCAAGTTGCCTTACCGCATACGGTTCCTGAAGCAGGTGCAAAAAAACTTGGCATGGGATTGACAACGTTAGAATCTGAAGTATATGTCTTGGGAACGATTCCTGTAAAGTACATCTTTACCCTTTCCGCGTTAGACAGCAAGCAGCATCTAAATGCGATGACTCAGTTTATTACCCTTATTGAATCCAAAGATTTTTTTCAAGAATTAGAAAAACATGAATGTCCGGAAACAGTTTATCAATGGTTTGTAGAGCTTTTACGTACAGGAGATACGGAGTCCATATATGATCGGAAGTCTATCATTCATGATGAATGAGAAGAATCCTTAGCTAAAAATCGCAGCCTAAGATACTAAATGATACAAGACCTTAGACAACACAGACCTGCAGGAATGATTTTAGAGGAATCCACTGCTAAGAGATGTGTGAAACAGTTCGATTACGATCGGGCTGTTTTTTTATGCTTTGTAAAATGACCTATTAAAGGGCTGATAAGTATAGTATAATTATTTAATGAAAAGATAATATTTGGTATGGGTCGCAGGAAAAGGCGAAGGGAATCTAGTTAGAACGTAAATGAAGATAGGTTTTTGATAAAGCAGAGTGAAAGGGTGAGGGCATGAGACAACAACGAAGACAGGAACGTCAGAAACGCCAGCGGATCATTGCGGGGTTAAGTATAGCGCTGCTGGCAATCACACTTGGAGTGATTTATCTAGTGATTCAAGCGATAGGTATCCCCGAACAGCGTCTTACAGCAGAATCGACAAAACCGACAAAAACAATGCAAGAATCAAGTAGTTCTACCGAAACAAAGTCAGAAGTAAAAACCATCACAGTGACAGCTAGTGGTGATATGCTTTATCATACACCTGTTTATTTAAGCGCTTACGACGGAAAGCGTTATGATTTTGACAACGATTTTGAGCAGGTCAAACCGTTGATTGCATCGGCGGACCTTGCTTTAGGTGATTTTGAAGGAACCATCAATCCTAATAAACCGCTTGGCGGTTTTCCCCTATTCAACGCCCCTATCGATGCTGTTGCCAGCATCAAAGACGCGGGCTTTGATGTGATCGATCTTGCCCATAACCATATTTTAGATACGGGGATCGAAGGAATCAAAACGACGGCGGCTGCTTTTCACGACCAAGGCTTGGCAACGATTGGTGTCACGGTCGACAACAGTGGAATCCTGGTCAAAGAAGTCAACGGGATCAAAGTTGCTCTCTTGGCCTATGCCTACGGCTTCAATGGCCTTGAAGAAAGCTTAACTCAAGCAGAGTATGATACCTACTTGAAAGACTTGTCGTTAGATAAAGTGGAAGCAGAGATCAAAGAAGCGGAAAGCTTGGCGGATATCACCATCGTGATGCCTCAGTCTGGTGTTGAGTATTCTTTAGAACCAACGGAAGAACAACAAACTGTTTATCGGAAGATGATCGATTTTGGTGCTGATATTATCTTCGGCGGCCATCCGCATGTAGCAGAACCAACCGAAATCATCGAAAAGGACGGCGAAAAGAAATTTATCATTTACTCAATGGGGAACTTACTGTCGAATCAACGTTATGAAACCGTCAATGACAACTATTGGACCGAACGAGGCGTCATTCCAGAAGTTGAAATCTCCAAAGAAGGGCAGCGAACCTATTTAAGCCAGATTGCCTTGCATCCAACTTGGGTCTCCAAAGAACCAATCCCTGATCGTACCTATTATGATCCAGAATACGGCGTCTTGCAGGCCTTTGATTTTCAAGTCTGCCTTGCTGAAGATTATCTGCCAGATGGGCGATATGCCAAAAATGTCCCTGAAGAAAAGCGACAGCGAATCGAAACCGCCTACCATGAAATGCTGGAGCTGTTGGATTTGAAGTGGGAGCAGTGATGAGAAACTCAAAATGGCAAATACGGCAATCTGACAATGGTTGTTTTTTATAGGTTATCGAAAAAACGAATTATGAAATGAACGTTGGGCTTTCCCACAAAACATGACACCATATCAGTATTTATGAACAAAAAATGACACCTCAAGCGGACAAAAATAAGTAATAATGTCAACATAAAGCATTCAGAAATGAGTCCGAATGGATTCAGTAAATGATTTCTGAATAAATGGGGAATGAAAGCAGGATGTGTCATGAGAATTATTATACTGACAAAAAACATATCATATGAGATTGATTTGCAGCGGGAGCTACAGATGTTGAGTCATGAAGTATTCGTAGGGAGAACTACGGAAGAGGAAGAATGGTTGATAGAAAGCGCCAAGTTATTTGACTGTTTATTTGTCAGTGAAACAATTGCTGATCCAGAATTTTTATTGATCAATCAGACATTGGCTCCTTATTATCAACAGCGGATCGTCCGCATCTTGGCAGGGGATCGTGAACAAGAAGGTATGATTGAAAAAGCTGAGAATGCCACGTACCTGAATCGCTCTTTTGTCGAGCTGAGAGAATTTTTAGCAGCATTACCACCAAATAGTCGTAAATTAGAAAAAGCATCCGTCACAAAAGAATCCTTTCCTAAGTTTCTTAGTCTGCAAGAACAGATTTTTTTTAACAATTTAGGAGAAGAACAATTCATCAACCGGGAAGATTTGTGTTGGAAAATTTGGGGGAATGGTGGAACGAACTCAAGAAAATCCCAGTTGTCGATATTAGCGAAACGCATCAATGAAAAACTAGATGAATACGACTATACTGAAAAGCGGGTGCGAACCGCTTGGGGCAAAGGCTATATTTTACAATAAAAAGAACCAATGTGTGATAAGAAGTGTATTGAAGCTTTTTCTATCAAGAGTAAACCTCTTTAAATCAGTCTATTTTGTAGAAGCGACTCTGTTTTCAAATTGAGTCGTTTTTTTATATAAAAACATTAGTATTAAATGAGTGATGGTATTGAAAATTATGATAATGCTTTTTTTTAGTGTTAAAATAGAGATAATCAGTAATGAAAAGGAATACTGCAGGATTTAAAAAGTGCTTGGTAGAAAAGTGTTGTAGTATCTTTCAGAGGAGGAAATGGCGTGAAGAAGATTGAGTGTGTGATATTTGATTTGGACGGAACTTTATTGGATTCAAAAGAGTGCAGTGTTAAGGCAACAAAAGCGGCTTTTACAGAGATGGGACTCAAAGTACCCAGTGAAGTAGTCATTGAACATTATATGGGGATACCGATCGAAGAATCATTTTTTAAAATGTCAGAACAGCCATTAGATCAAGAAATCGCAGCGGAATTGATTCAGATTTTTCGTGCCTATTACCAAACATATGAAGAAAGTACCTTGAAAGTATTTCCTGAAATTCCCCATATCTTAGAGAGTTTAAATAAACGAAAGGTTCCTTGTTTCGTCGTTTCAAGTAAGAAGACAGCAGTCGTCAAACGAAACTTGGCTGCTCAGGATCTTGTGGATTTCTTTGAGGAAATCATCGGCTCAGATGCGGTGTCCCACTACAAGCCTCATCCAGAAGGAATCAATCAATTAGTAACGCAGTATCAGTTTGATCCGACCAAGACGATCATGGTAGGAGATGCTATTTTTGATATTCAGATGGGCAAAGCAGCTGGTGTCAAAACCATCGCCATAACGTGGGGCAGCCACAATGCAAAAAAACTTTCTGCCGAAAAAACCAGATGCTGTGGCAGAGACACCGCAGGAGATTTTAGATTGTATTTATGCTTGATCCATTTTTACTGACACTGTCCCAAAGTCCATACTATTTTTGACCTGTAGAGTGATAAAATAGTATGGACTGAACGTCTTCTTCCAACAAAATATTTAAGGTTTCGACCAATGATCGATAGATTCGATTATTGGTTTTTTTGGTATGGATAGGGGGTGTCTTTGTTCCTTGAAGCAACAACTTTAGCTATCTGTTGATTTTTATCGATATTGTAGTCATTTTCTTTTTACTAGAACCGATCTAGTTTCGTTCGAGCACTACTTTTTAGTAGAAGGAGACGAGTTGTCCGCCACTTTTTCACTCTTATTTCTCTTATTTAATAAAAAGTAATTATAAGAGGACACGAAAGGGAAACTATAATAGGAGTAACTGATTTTCTTAACGTGTCTGCACTGGTAAGAGCTAAGGACCCAATCACTTTTAGTCGTTTTTGGACAGCTAAGCTTCAATTTGTCTGAGCGAATAAAAACACCTAGCGGAAGAAAATCAAAGCGAGCAGAAGTGATAGCGCTACTTTCACCGAAAAAAACATAGATGTAAAGGAGTAAGGATATGATATCAGAAAATATCAAGGAACCGAAAGACTATTTGTGTTATTCAAAAGAAGTGTTGCTAAGTGTAGGGGTAGTGACTGATTATCCAAAAATCTTCCATTATTATCAAGAACTCTGTGATGAATTTGAGCACATTTACTATGATCAATCAAAGAGTTTATTTGTTCAGCTCAAAGCACTTCTAGCAATAGATGCGCAGATTCAAATTTTACTGGAACTTTTTGAAAATAGTAGAACAAACTTATGCCAAGAGTTTTGTATGGATGAGCATGAAATAATTTGTATGATCAAAAATGATAAAAAATCTTATTATCGCGAGCTTACAGGCCAAAAAAACAATCAACTACCAAAATGGAGCTTAATTTATTTAAGTGAGGAGTAAGCACAATTTAGGAAAATTCAACCATCTCAAGAAAAAACACATGGAGTAATAGCGTGATGAACACGGAGTAAAGGAATAGAAAGAGCGACCACAATAACAGAATCCCATCTTATGATCAATTAAAATAGTCTAGCGCACTTTCCTTGTGATTTGTTATACTAAATCTAAGTAGCTGATCTTGACATCTTGTATTCGGCAAGTACGTTCATGTGAGCGCTTTATTGATTGAGTGAGAAAAGAGGGAAAGAAATGACGAAAAAAATTGTCTTTTTAGATGTAGATGGAACATTATGTGATGACGCGGGGAACGTACCAGAAAGTGCACGCCAAGCGATCACAGCGGCACATAAGAAGGGACATGAGTTTTTCTTATGTACCGGTCGTTCAAAAGCCGAAATCACAGAAGATGTACTGACCCTGCCCTTAAGCGGAATGATTGGTGCCGGCGGCGGTTATTGTGAGGTGCACGATGAGGTGATTTTGCACAAAGTTTTTGAAAAGGAAGCCTTATTAACGTTGATCGATTTCTTAAAAGCAAACAAAATCGAGTATTACTTAGAATCGAATCAAGGATTATTTGCAAGTACCAATCTACGAAATCGCTTGCTGGAGATCGTCTTGGCAGGTGAGCCTGTTGAAAGTGAAGCAGGAAAACAACGCGTTCAAACTATTCAGTGGTTCCTTGACTTACTGATTGAGGACGAAGCGAAAATTGATTATGATGACGTGAATAAAGTTTCCTTTATCAATCATTCGATTCCTTATGAACGGGTCCATGACCAATACCACGATCAATTCCAAATGATTCGCAGTACGGTACCTGTTTTTGGCAAAGACAGTGGCGAGATCGGCATCAAGAATATCCACAAGAAAACAGCTATCGATTTTCTCTTGAACCATCTAGGGATCGATAACAAAGATACATTGGCGTTTGGTGACGGCCATAATGATGTCGAAATGTTTGAAGCTGTTGCGACAGGAATTGCGATGGGCAATGCCTGTGAACAGCTATTGGCAGTAGCTGACGAGGTGACGGCTCGACCAGAAGACGGCGGGATTGCGCAAGCGTTACAAAAGCACGGTCTGGTGTAGCCACCAAAAAGCATGTCCAGCACATGCTTTTTTATGCTAGTCAGGTTTCATAAAGACGATGGGAAACACCTTTTTTTGTTATTTTGAATAAGTATGAAAAAAGACTTGTTCTATAATGAAGAGGAAAGCACGTGTCTAGTAAAGGTATTTCGCAAGACTGTATAAGAATGAATGGGTGAATGCCCAAGCTACTGTTTATAGAAAATAGTAAAGGACCAAAACAAAACGAAGAATCGGTTCGTTTTGTTTTGGTCCTTTTTGCAGAGACAGCTCTTTATTAAGAATAATTGCTAGATTTACTTTGAAAAAATCCAGAATATTTCGAAAAATACCATTGCTTATTTATGGCAAAACCATTAGTATTATTAGAAAAACTGATGGTGAACCGATGAAAAAGTTTAGTTTTAACAACGGAAAAGCCGGATCAGTGGCATGAAATAGGAGTGATAAGTGTGGAAGAGTTATGGAATGTATTGAAACCAGCCGAACAAGTCGAACTGAAATTAAGAAAATTGTATACGCAGCATCATTTTTCCCCTTATCACTCGAACAACTTTGAAGAGTATCGCAACTATCAGCAAAATGATCAGTTCTTACGTGGTTCTTCCATCATCACGTTTACGGGTACGGATGGTAGGACGATGGCGCTAAAACCCGATGTCACCTTGTCGATTGCCAAAAATACACCGTCTGGAGAAGCCCGCAGAGTGTATTATGTGGAAGATGTCTATCGACAGGATCGTCAAGCAGGGGAATACCAAAAGATCGATCAAATCGGTTTGGAGCTCATTGATCAAATCACGTGGGAAGATCAACTGGAGGTTGTAAAACTGGCTTGGGAAAGTTTGGCTCAGGTGGGAAAAGGGACCTTAGATCTGTCCCATATGGGGATTTTGGATGGCATCTGCCAACGCTTCCCCGAAGCGGATCGACAAAAAGTACTGCACTGCCTGCGGGACAAGAGTTCTCATGGCATGGATGCACTGACTGAAAAAGCTGGCTTGTCAGCAACAGAAGCTGAAAAATTAGCGAAACTGGTACGTTTGTCAGGTGATTTTGAAACCAAGTATCAAAAAGCCAAAGAGCTGCTGGCAGAATATCCCCAAGCACAAGCTGGTTTAGCAGAACTGAACCAACTGTATCAAGCATTGCAAAAAGAACAACTGTCAGCCTCCATTCGGATAAGGCTGGATTTTTCGATTTTAAATGATGCCGATTATTACAGTGGTTTGCTGTTTCAAGGATTCATCGAAGAAGCAAGAGAGACGATTTTATATGGGGGCCGTTATGATCGCTTGATGAGTCGCCAAGGCAAAGAGCAAGGGGCGATCGGGTTTGGTATGAAACTCAACCATGTAGGGCAAAAGGTGCCGACTGACAACGAAAGTTCAGGCTATTTGAACATTGCGCTACCTAAAGGCCGCATGGGGGATGCCGTATACGACTTATTCACCAAAGCCGGTGTGGCTGCACAAGGTGTTTTCAAAGACAATCGCCAACTGATTTTTTGTGATGAAGAAAACAAACTGCGCTTTTTCTTAGTCAAGCCTAGTGATGTGGCAATCTATGTGGAGCACGGAGTGGCGGATATCGGTGTCGTAGGCAAAGATATTTTAATGGAAAGCAAGGCAGAAGTCATCGAATTTCTTGATTTGCATATGGGGGTCTGCCGTTTGGCAGTAGCAGCGCGTACGGATTTCGAAGAAGATTTCTCCCGCCCGCTGCGGGTCTCCACAAAATATCCGCAGATCACCCGCCAGTTTTATCAAGGATTAGGTCGCTCGGTGGAATTGATCCAACTGCATGGATCGATTGAATTGGCTCCTTTGTTAGGTCTCTCCGATGTGATCGTTGACATCGTCGAAACGGGGACGACACTAAAAGAAAATGATTTAGAAGTGATCCAAGACATCGCGCCGTCTTCAGCGCGTTTAGTGATCAACCACGCCACGTGGCGTTTCAAGCAAGAACGCATTCAAACAGTGATTGAGAAGGTGAGGGAGCAATTATGAGAATTTTTTCGACCCAAAAAGATACGATCGAAACGATTGTGGCAAGGAAACAGTCGGAAACGAAGGATGTTTCAACCGTTGTTGCCCAAATCATTGCCCGTGTTCAGCAGCAAGGAGATCAGGCGTTGTTTCAATTAATTGAAGAAATCGATCAAGTGAGCTTGACTTCCTTAACCGTCAGTCTTGAGGAGGTTGAAACGGCTGTCCAAGCCGTCTCCCCTGAGCTGCTTGAGGTGATGGAACAGGCGAAAGAAAACATTTTGGCATTTCATCAAAAGCAAGTCCAGCAAGGCTTTGTCTTAACGAAGGAAAATGGCGTTGTGATGGGACAGCGGGTCTTGCCACTAGCAAAAGTCGGGGTCTACGTTCCTGGCGGCACAGCAGCTTATCCCAGTACGGTTTTGATGGATGTCCTGCCTGCAAAAATCGCCGGGGTCAAAAAAATCGTTATGATCACACCGACGGACAGCCAAGGAAAAGTTCCAGCTGCTATCTTAGCGGCAGCTTTCGTTGCCGGAGTGGATGAAATCTACAAAGTCGGTGGGGCCCATGGCGTAGCGGCATTGGCTTATGGGACAGAAACGATTCCCAAAGTCGACAAAATCGTCGGTCCAGGAAATATTTATGTCGCCACAGCGAAAAAAATGGTGTACGGCGAAGTTGATATCGATATGATCGCAGGGCCTAGCGATGTGCTGATCATCGCCGATGCCAGCGCAAATCCTCGTTGGCTGGCAGCAGATCTTTTGGCACAAGCCGAGCATGATCCCTTAGCGCAAGCCATCTTAGTCACAACAGAAGCAGCCTTGATTGAACAAGTCCAAGTAGAGCTTGACTTGCAGCTGAAGGAACTGCCCCGAAAAGACATTGCTGCTGCGGCGCTTGAATCTAGCGGAAAGCTGATTCTGGTCAATGATTTGTCCGAAGCACTTACCATTGCCAATCAAATCGCCCCTGAACACCTTGAATTAGCAGTGGCAGATCCTTTTGCTTTGTTGGGACAAGTAGAAAATGCGGGCAGTGTCTTTTTAGGACATCATACACCAGAAGTGCTGGGAGATTATTTTGCTGGACCAAATCATACCCTACCAACAGAAGGGACCGCCCGTTTTTACTCACCGTTATCAGTGGATGATTTTATTAAGAAAAGCAGCTACTTGTATTACCCAGAAGCAGCCATGAAGGCGGCTGGTCCAGCCGTAGCATTGTTCGCAGAAACCGAAGACTTGATCGGCCATGCCCGTTCGATCAATGTACGAAGAGAGGGAGATAAATGACCTTTTTACATCAAAAGTATCACAAGCTGACTCCTTATACACCAGGGGAACAAGTAGACGAGCAAGCCGTTATTAAACTGAACACCAATGAAAGTCCTTATCCGCCAGCGCCAAGTGTTCAAGCAGCGGTTGCCGATGCCGCCCACAAGCTGAATCGTTACTCGGATATTGCTGCTGAAGTGGTGACAACCCCTCTGGCTGCCTATCTTGGCGTTACACCAGTCCAGCTGTTTCTCGGTAATGGCAGTGACGAAGTCTTGTCCTATCTCTTTCAAGGCTTCACGGAAAACGGCATCGCCTTTCCCGATGTGACCTATGGGTTTTATCAAGTGTATAGTGCCTTGTACCAAGTCGCTGCCACCGTTGTTCCGCTGCAAGAAGATTTCTCGATTGCGTTAACGGACTACGATTCGCTCAAAGGGACTGTCATTTTTGCCAATCCCAATGCGCCGACTGGGGTTTATCAAGAACAAAGCGAAATTTGTGCCTTTCTAAAACGGCATCCCGATCGCTTAGTGATTGTCGATGAGGCCTATATCGATTTTGGCGGCTCTTCAATGGTTTCTTTGATCGATCAATACCCAAATCTCTTGGTTGTGGGGACGTTTTCAAAATCTCGGCAGTTGGCAGGGGCACGCCTAGGCTTTGCGGTTGCTAATGAAGGACTGATCCAAGACTTGAATCGGTTGAAATTTAGCTTGAATCCTTACAATGTCAATAGTTTGACCCAAGCCGCTGGTGCAGCCGCTTTGCAAGAACAAGCGTATGTCGATGAGAAGATCCAAGCAACGATCCAGGTGCGTGAGTGGAGCAAGCAAGCCCTAGCGAAGCTCGGCTTTGAGCAGACCGACAGCCAAGGAAATTTTTTGTTTGCAAGGCACCCTGCGATTGCTGGGGAAGAGTTGTATCAGGCACTGAAAGAGCAGAAAATCTTCGTCCGCTGGTTTAATCAGCCCCGTATCAAAGAGTATTTACGGATCACGGTAGGAACGAGGGCCCAGATGGAACGATTGATGACGGTGTTAACAACGATCATAGAAGAGGTGAAGGAATGAGAAAAGCAGAAGTTACCCGCAATACGACTGAAACCAAGATCCACCTGCAGTTGACGATCGATGGTACTGGTCAGCAATCAATCAAGACTGGTGTGGGGTTTTTAGACCACATGCTGGAATTATTTGTCCGCCACGGTCGCTTTGATTTGACGTTGGTCTGTGATGGCGATACAGAAGTAGATGCCCATCACACAACAGAAGACGTTGCCATCGCCATTGGCCGAGCGTTTTCAGAAAGTCTTGGGGAGCGACGAGGCATCAAACGCTATGGCAGTATGCTGCTGCCGATGGACGAAGCCTTAGTCATGACAGCGATCGATATCAGCGGTCGTGGCATGGCAGTCGTAGAGTTGGCGATACCGAGCGAAAAAATCGGGCAGCAGTTTGATACGGAATTGGTTGAAGAATTTTTCATTGCTTTTGCCCGTGAATTAGGTGCTACGATCCATCTCCATCAAATCGCTGGCAAAAACAGCCACCACATTGTGGAAGCTTGTTTTAAAGGCTTTGGGCGTGCCTTAGGTGAAGCAGTAGCGATCAATCAAGCAGCCCCAGATGAGATCCCTTCAACCAAAGGGACGATCCAGTGATTCATGAGGGAAAAATGATTACGTATCTTCCACACAGATGGATGAGATAAGGAAAGGGGCGTATTATGTTAGCAATCATCGACTATGGGGTCGGCAATTTGTTCAGCTTGTCTCGTTCGCTGGATTATTTGGGGGTTGACTGCCGAATCACGCGTTCACTAGCAGAATTAAAAGCTGCCGACCGCATTCTTTTACCTGGCGTAGGCGCTTTTGGCGATGCCCGCCAAAAGTTGGCAGAGTTGTCGCTGATCGAACCGATCCAAGAATTGGCAGCAGCTGGCAAACCCTTTTTAGGCATTTGTTTAGGGATGCAGCTGTTGTTCGACAGCAGCGAGGAGTTTGGCACACATGTGGGGCTCGGTTTGATTCCAGGACGGATCGTTTCCATGCAAAGCGCCTTTGAAGAAGCCAAACTGAATCTGAAAGTGCCGCAGATTGGTTGGAATCGGCTGACTGTCAGAAAGGAAAGTCCTCTAGTCAGCGGGCTAGGGGAACAAGACTTTGTCTACTATGTCCACAGTTATTTTGCTACTGATTGCCAAGAGTATGTCATAGCAGACAGTGACTATGGTCTAGCAATTCCCGGTATCGTGCAAAAAGACAATGTCTTCGGTACTCAGTTCCACCCAGAAAAAAGTGGGGCTGTCGGGTTGAAGATTTTAAAAGCATTTACGGAGGTGCCGCTATGAAAATTTTTCCAGCAATTGATCTGTTAGATCAAAAAGTGGTCCGTTTGTACCAAGGAGACTATGAGCAAAAAGAAGTGTTTGGGGATGATCCAGTGGCATTTGCTCGTTCATTTGAAGAAGCGGGTGCCAACTATCTACACCTCGTCGACTTAGATGGTGCCAAAGCGGGCAAACTCCATTACTTTGATATCGCAAAAAATATTGTCCAGCAGACCAATCTGTTTGTCGAAGTTGGCGGCGGGATCCGTGAGGAAGAAACGATCCAGCATTGTTTGGCAGCAGGCGTTCATCGGGTGATCCTCGGCACGATTGCCCAGAAAGACCCAGCATTCACAAAAGCGATGCTCAAGAAATACGGCGATAAGATCGCCATTGGGGTCGATGCCAAGGATGAAAAAGTGGCAGTGGAAGGTTGGCTCGAGAAAACGGCAACAGACGCGTTTACTTTTTGCCAACAATTGGTGGCATGGGGAGCGCAAACGATCATCTTTACCGAAATCTCCCGTGACGGTACAGGAGAAGGCATCAATCTGCCCTTATACGAAAAACTCAATCAATTGGATTGCGACATCGTGGCATCTGGCGGCGTGGCTTCATTGGCAGATATCAAAGGATTAAAACAGTTGGGCATCTCTGGCGTGATCGTCGGGAAATCCTTATATAACGGCAGTCTCCAATTGGCCGATGTCTTAGCAGCAGGGGAGGCAGAAGCATGATCGCCAAACGAATCATTCCTTGCCTTGATGTGCGAGATGGGCGAGTCGTGAAAGGGGTCAACTTTGCTGGCTTAAAAGATGTCAATGATCCGGTGACTTTGGCGCGCTTTTACAATGAACAAGGCGCCGATGAGCTGGTTTTTTATGACATTACTGCTTCTGCAGAAGAACGCGGCTTATTCACGGACATTTTGCAGCGCGTAGCGTCAGAAGTGTTTATTCCCTTGACGGTGGGCGGTGGCATCAATCAAGTAGCAGATTTTGAGCGAGTCTTAAACTGTGGCGCCGACAAAGTCAGCGTCAATTCGGGAGCGCTTCGCCGACCAGAGCTGATCGCAGAAGGCGCGAAACGCTATGGCAGCCAGTGCGTTGTTTTATCCGTTGATGTTCGCCGCGTCGGGGAGAACTGGCATGTGTTTGCCAAAGGCGGACGGGAAGATACAGGCTTAGAAGCATTGGCGTGGATTCACCAAGCTGAGCAGTTAGGTGCTGGTGAACTAGTCATCAACAGCATGGATACCGATGGCGTGAAGCAGGGGTTTGATCTCGACTTGCTGAAAGCTGTCAGCGAAATCACCAAATTACCGATCGTCGCATCCGGTGGTGCTGGCAAAAGTTCTGATTTTATCGAGCTGTTTCAGTTGCCAAATATTGAAGCAGGTCTGGCAGCCTCGATTTTTCACTATGGCGAGGTAAAAATCCCAGAGCTGAAAAAACAATTACAGGCCGTTGATATTCCCGTACGAATCGTATAGCGTTGGCATTTTGATAGGCAATAGAAGGAGTGGATAACATGGTGCAAGTACGATTTGATGAACAAGGATTGGTTCCAGTGATCGTGCAGGATGTGGAAACGAATGAAGTTTTGACCTTGGCTTATATGAACCAAGAAAGTTTGACTTTGACCTTGAAGGACCGATTGATGACCTTTTATTCCCGCAGTCGTCAAGAATTGTGGCGCAAAGGAGAAACCAGCGGCAATTACCAGCATTTAGTATCTTTGACAGCAGATTGCGATCAAGATGCCTTAGTCGCCAAAGTAAAAAAAGACGGACCTGCTTGCCATACAGGCACAGAAAGCTGCTTTACAGAAGTGCTTTATGGTACAGAATCCTCTCCGACCATTGATGCGTTGTATGAGCTGATAAAAGGTCGTAAAGATACGCCACAAGAAGGCAGCTATACCAGCTACTTGTTTGAAAAAGGCAGTGAAAAAATCTTAAAAAAAATCGGCGAGGAAGCAACCGAGGTCGTGATTGGGGCGATGAAGGAAGACCGTCAAGAAACCGTTTATGAGATTGCTGATTTGGCGTACCACACATTGGTTTTAATGGCAGAAATGGGGATTGAGTTAGCGGCTATTCGCCAAGAGCTTGCCAAGCGTCATGTTGTGGATAAGAAAGTCAAACAAGAACGGATGCAATAACGGTCAGGGTTTTTCAGTAGAAAGAAAGCAACTGACGATAAAAAAAGAAGCCCTTCAGCCATTGCTTGAAGGGCTTCGTAACCGTGGCGATAAAGTTGATCTGCTGGTACTTTGAGTGAGCACACAAACTGGCTATTTGTTTTCCAACTCTTCGATCAATTCTTTCATTTCTTTGATTTCTTTTTCCTGTGCGTCAATGATTTTTTCTGCAAGTTCTTTTACTCTTGGATCAGACAAATCGGCATTTTTACTGGTTAGAATCGCAATCGAATGATGGGGAATCATGGCTTTCATCCAGGCCGTATCTCCCACGGCGGTTTGGCTTCTGACCATAAACAGTGAACCAAAAAAGAGTACAACACTGACAACTAGAATGCCGATATTCATTTTCTTGTTGTTATACATCTTCCACATAAATAACAGCATGATGATCGCCATCATCGCGCCCATCATCAGTGCCATAAATAGGCGGGTTTGGCTGAAAAAGATATGATCAAGGGCATAGACATTGAAATACATCATACAAAACATAATCACCGTCGATACCCCGATCATCACCAAAAATTTCCCGTATTTCTTCATTTCTTTCCTCTCCTTTTTGTATACAAAATAAAAACAATAAAGCAATCCAAAACATCATCGTAACTGATGCTTTTTTTCGTTTATTGTTCTGTTAGAAGAATTTTACTCCCTAAATCAAGTATAGCGGAGGAAGTGGAAGGAGAGAAGCGATATACATCTGAACGAAAACAATGGATTCTCAAAGTAAAAAAGCGAAAACAGGATTACTCGTCTAGGTTTATTTGTTATAATCAACCTAAGAAATGGATGGTGTATAGAATGAATCACAATGATCGCTTAACGCGTTTACGCTATGCTTTGGATATCAAGGATACCGACATGGTGAAAATTTTTGAACTTGGCGGCGCTTCTTTCACAAAAGAAGAAGTAAGACAATTATTGAAGAAAAAAGATCCTGAGACCTACGAGATTGAGTGTACCAATGAAGCCTTTGAGCGTTTCTTAAATGGTTTGATTCGCTCGCAACGAGGAACAAAGCCAGATGCTGCAGAACCTGTCTTAGAGCTAAACAATGGCAATGTGAATAATTTGATGTTGAAGAAAATAAAAATTGCCCTTTCCCTAACCACGGATGAAATGCTGGACATTTTCCAGCAGGCTGGAGTTACAGTTTCAAAAGGTGAACTAGGCGCCATTTTACGCAAAGAAGGCCATCGCAATTACAAACCATGCTTAGACAAATATGCCCGTAACTTTTTAAAAGGATTGACGATCGAGTATCGCGACAACAAGTAAAAATTTAAAAATAGGATGAGCTTACAAAATGGCCGTTAAAGAGATGCATTTTATGTGTCTTTTTTTTTGAAATCTCATAGTATCAGCTCTTGTTGAACAATTATAAAACTGATAGGGTTCATACAAGGAGTAAAAATGAGTAACTCAACTGACAGATTATTCTTTTCAATTCTTTTTGTTGGAACTTGACGTACTCATTCACCACTGATACGAGAATTAATACCTACTAAATGAAAATACATGTTTAAAAGAGTATAATTACCTTAAAAAAAAAGTTAAGAGGTAGTGCTATGTATAAGTTTCTTTTAACTAAATTAGACCAAGATGTCTATGAACTATTTGCGTATTTTTTTGAACAGGCGATTGATCGTGAACGATTGAGTGACCTTGCTGACAAAGTAAATCTGTCAAAAAGAAGAATAGCGCTAGTTTTTGAGCGGGCCAGAGACTTACAAAACTCCTATCCTTTTTTTGAGATCGAAATACATGAGGGGAGGGAGTTGACGCTTTATTTTGCTCCCAATTTTTTATTATCCAAGCTCTATTCGGTCATGCTCTCAGAGAGTATGCCATTTCAAATTATAGACAGACTCTTTAGTGATAAATATGTGTCCTTAGAAGAAACCGCCCAACAACACTATGTCAGTAATCGCACCGTTCAAAGAAAACTCAAGGAAATTGAGAGTATCTTAGAAAATTACCAAATCAAACTTAACTTAAAAAGGAAACCACTATTCGTGGGAAAAGAATACCGCATTCGTCATTTTTTCCATATTATGTATTGGCAGATCTATGATGCAACAAATGTCCGTCATTTCGGATTGCCGAAACAGAGCATTCGTTCCTTTAAGGACAAGTTAACGAGTTACCCCAGCTGCTATCGCGGTATTGATCAGGAAAAATTTGTTCAGCTGCTTGCGATAAGTCTTTATCGTTTAAAAAGAGGGTTTCCTGTGAATGAGATTCCTCAGGAGATGAAGGAAATGGTCCATCTCACGATTTCCTTTGAACAATTCAAAGAAGAGCTTATTAAACCATTGTTAAGAGATAACTTGATTCTAAATGACGTTCCAGAAGCAGAATTTTTTTTCTTATATTACATGTTCTCTGTAATGACGACGTATTTACCTGAAGAGATTCCTAGCCATCCATCAATTGACGATCATTTCTCAGAACAAGCACTAGCAACAGCAAGATTATTTGCGGAAACTGCTCAGAAGATTTTTCTTGTACCAGAAGGTGAGACTGACTATCTTCTTGTTAATGCTTTGTACATTCATTCTGTTTCTGTTGTTTTTCCATCGAAAAACAAAATCGATGCTTTTGGAAAAACGACAACGGATAAGGACTATCGCAGAGTCTTTCCAAAGATTTTTCCACTTGTTCAGGAGCTGTATCAAACCCTTACCCAACAAACACCACTCTTTGCTAGTATGTACGCTGGCAATAATCGCTTGTTATTTCAATACAGCATGCTTCTTTCAATTGTAGCAAAGATCGATCGATCGACCGTGCGGATTTTTCATGAATCAAAATTCGGAAAAATCCAAGAAATCAGGCAAAAAGAACGGTTGAAACGCTGGTTTGGCTATACCCTATCTTTCGTTTCTGAGAAACCAGATTTTGTTGTGACCGATTATCCAGTCGATCGACAAGCCTTTCTTGATCAAAATCCGAACGTCCAATTTTTTAAATGGAATAGCTTTCCAACTGGCGATCGTTGGCTAGAACTAATTGAGGCGGTGGAAACATTTCAGAATATGTCCAATCAAAAATAAAAAAGTGATTGATTTATCCAAGTTTCAGCAAACAGTCAGTATTCTCAAATCTGAGAGTATTGACTGTTTTTTCTTTATACCCAGAGGATATAAATTCGTTGAACAGGAGTGTTTCAGGTTCTCTTGAATGCCAACGAAGTTTGGAGGTAAATCAATTAGCTGTATATAACAGGACGTATTTTGTATTTAATCAGTCACATATTGACGCGTTTCCAGCTAAAAACCGTGTGATAATACAGACATACAAAGCTAGAACAATTCCTTTTACATAAGAATCAACAGCTAAAATAAAGGAGGTGCTTACGATGGAGGAACCATTTAAGATCCACACATTGCAAGAATATTTGAACTTTTATATTGAGGAATCTGAACGAATTTTCAGTAAGTATGGGTATTTAAAACTCAAAGAAAAGATTCAAAAAAATTGTTTAGAAGTTCGCAGAGCAATTCAAGAAGTCAATCAAGAAAATTTTTTCGAACAGTTTGCAAGAATCAATACGCTTGAAGCAGAAATTTTGATTATTTTGGAGTGTATTGAGCTGCGGGGAAGTGATAATGTTGTGCCTTTTACTGAAGCGGAAATCTTGCAAGTGGCAAACGAAGACAGCAAGACTTACTTTAAAGAAAGATGTGGGCTGACTTTGACCGCCCCAACCCCGCACTCTTTGCATTTTTCGGTGGATTAGGAATTCATCAGTTGGTATGCCATGGTTGACGATTGAAGTCATACAAGGTCAAGAATAGAACAAGGCAAGTATTAGACAGCGTCTATTACAAAAAGAAATATAAAGGAGAAGCGAATGAAACGATATGATATCAATGAGGATTGGGCACTTTCAGGCGTGATCGAAGCAGGGAATTTTGTTTTTGTTGGCTACTGTGTGGGAAATATCGGACAGTCTATCGAACAACAGATTGTAGGAGCACTGGATCAATTGGAAGAACGCTTGAAATTAGTGGATTTGTCATTAACAGATGTAGTCAAAATGGATGTACTTTTTAAAGATGTTTTTGATATCCCGATTATGGAAAAGATTCTGAAAGAAAAATTCCATAGAAAATTTCCGGTGAGAAAATCGATTCAGACAGCATTTGCTCATTCGGGTGAGGTAGGGATCCTTTTTCAAATCGACGCCATTGCTTTCAAAGGATAACATGTCTGGGAAGCATGGAGGATTCAAAATTCGGTTTAGTTTTTCACCCTTAATCGCAGGAGAACTTGAAAGAACAGGGATTTTTGGCTGTTCCTATAAAAAGGAGTAATAAAAAGGAGGCTGAATATCCAGTCTCCTTTTTTAACCCTCTGTAACCATCTTTTCCTTAGAAATAATTGGAGTGTTCGATTGTTTCAAAGTTTTTTCATTAGGTACCCAAATAGTTTATAAAAATGGTGCACATCAATTTTAGGTAACAAATTATGTAATATTTTTTTATTTTGTTAACACTTTCAGAAACAGATGTATTTATATTCTTTTATTTTCGCTTTATAAAATAGGACTTATTTTGTCTTTTTCGTGACGATTGTTGTCGTGTCCGCAATTGAAAACCATGCAATAATGCAATCATAAGGAATGAGACTACGAACGCATTACATAGCTGTAAGACGGAGTTGTCAAAGGGCAGCTTTTTTTTAATTGGAAAGAGTGTCGTTGATTTCATTTACTTAAACTGAAAGAAGGAAAAAATGATGATACCCGTGAAGAGAGAGCTTTTATCACGTATTTTGGTCAGCTCTTCTGTTTTTATATTAGGCAGTCCCTTGATTACCCAAGTATTTGTCAGTATTCCGGCAGCAGCGGAAACGATCAATACATCACCGACAGAAGAAACGACACTAAGTACTAACGAATTAGTACCTGAACAACAATCAGTCACAGCCGAGCAAGCAGTAGTCGAAGAAACCGTTGATTCAGAAACACAAATAGAAAAAAGCGCAGAAGAACAAGCGTTAGCGGAATCATCACCAGCAAATGATTCTCAATCAGAATCATCCGCAGAGCAAATAGTAGAACAATCCACTGAGGCAGAAGTAACTGAGAGTGGTACAACATCTGATGAGGAGTTGAAAATAAAAGCAGCGGAATCAGACAATTTCCTTTGGTCAGGCAATTGGGGGACGGCGCCAGCTGAAATGGAATAGAGTACTGACGAAGTAGGAGACTACTGATTATTTCCAATACTAATTTTGGAAAATTATCAGTAGTCTTTTTGTTACGATTTGAATCTTGCCCGAGTACTGACAAACACCAAAAATTTTGACTGCTTTAATACAAAAACTCCTTCGTTTTCTGTAGAAAACTATGATATGATTTTGTGACAGAGACACGCTATGAAAGATAGGGATGGAATGATGAAGATAAAACAAGTGAGTGAAAATTATGATATTACACCGCATACTCTTAGATACTATGAACAGATTGGTTTATTGTCACCCAACTATACTGAGAATGGCTATCGAGATTACTCATACGAGGATATTGAGCGATTAAATACCATTAGAGATCTGCGTTTTTTCGATGTGTCACTTGAGGAAATTAAGAACTACTTGGATACAAAGAATAAAGCGTTGACTAAAGAAATCCTGCATTTCGAGATGGAGCAATTAGAAGACAGAATCCATGCGTTAAAAGAGAAACAAGATTTGTTAAAAGAGCGAATTGACTTGCTTGTCTATGCTGAAAAAAAGCAAAACCATGAAATTGAACGTACTTTTTATGAAGAACGCTACCTTGTTTTAAGCCAAGAAAAAGATACGTTGGGGAAAGACCTATACTTTGAACTTAAGCGCCTGCACAAACAATTTGAAAAAGAACTCCATGCCAACAATCAAAATGTTTTCGGAACGATTTTACTGCCGCACGAAGACGCATTTAGGCATCAAGTTTTCTATTGTCTGACAAACGATTTAGCAGATGAGAAGGCATTTACCATGCCGGCAGGAGAGTATCTCGCTATTTATTATACAGGCACGTATAAGCAGCGCTTAGCTGCTTTAGCAGAACTAAACAGTTACCTAAAGAAAAATAGACTGGTCGCGAAAGGGAATTTTTATGAGTTCTACTTGATTGATTTTCATGAGACGAATTTACCGGAAGAATACGTGAGTAAAATAGAAATTCTCCTTGATCAACCCGATTAAAACGGGATCGATCAAGGAGAAACGTATCTATTGGTACTTAGTGATTCAGCAAGTTTATCGATAAGATAACTTATGAAATGGAGCTGTTCTTATTTCTCTACTTTGGTATCCATTGAGTAGGCGGGAACATTTTCCTTTAGAATGACTCGTGTTACGTGCTTTTCGGATTCTACTAACAAGAAAAGTAGAGTTGCTGGGAGAACACTGATAAGCAATTCGGATAAAGTTAAAGAGGTGGTCTGTAGGATACTTTGCAATGGTGAAAAGTAGACCATTCCTAATTGGAGAATTGCCATAACAAGTAATGAGTAAATCAAGGCTTTATTCTGCTTGATTTTGTTACTGAAGGCTGAATCCGTGATCTCACGACAGTTGATCATGTAAAAAGCTTGACCGAAAACGATCGCATTGATCAAAACGGTTTGTCTGACAGCTTCGTCGCTGAATGCATTCATCGTTAGAAAGCCGAAGAAGGTCAAGAGTAGGCCAACATAAACGATTCGAAAGAGTGTATATTTGGAAATGATTTTTTCTTTCATATCTCGAGGTGCACGATTCATGATCATTTTGTGAGCTGGTTCAAAACCTAACGCATAGGAGAGTGTAATTGACGCAACTAGATTTAACCAAAGAATCTGCACTGTACTTAGTGGTAAAGGGAGATTTCCCAACATAGAGACGATCAGCAAAAGCCCTTGGGCTAGACAGGTTGGCAAATAGAAGAGGATCGTCTTTTTTAAGTTATCAAAAATTCGACGGCCTTCTTTGATTGCTTTTGCAATCGTTTCAAAATTATCGTCAATGAGGATCATGTCGGCAGCTTGTTTACTAACATCGCTTCCTTTAATTCCCATGGCGATCCCTACATCTGCTTTTCTAAGTGCGGGTGCGTCATTGACCCCATCACCAGTCATTCCAACGATTTCGCCTTGTTCTTGTAAATAAGTAACGATCATAAGCTTATGCTCAGGTGTCGTTCGGGCAAAAATATTCGTATTTTTTACCACTCTTTGCCACTCATCTGTGGATAAACAATCCAGTTCAGTTCCAGTGATTGCCCGTTCAGAATGGTCGATTCCTAATTTTTTGGCAATCGCTTTTGCGGTCGTTGGGTGATCTCCGGTGATCATTACGACTCTGACGCCGGCTTTTTTACAATCTGCTACCGCTTCGATCGCTGATTCTTTTGCTGGGTCAATAATGCCAGCTAATCCGATGATTACGAGTTCGTCCATCTCCTCATGAGTCAATTCTGTCGTTGTATCTACATCCTTATAAGCAAACGCGATCACTCGTTGTCCCTCTGAAGCAAAAGCCAAGTTGATCTTTTCCCACTGTGCATGATCAAACTCCGCTATCTGCCCATCAATATGTGCTGCAGTCGCTTTATTTAAAACGATATCTGGAGCACCCTTTACAAAAATCCGCTTTTTCCCATTGATCAGGTGGCTTGTTGCCATATACTTATATTTTGAGTCAAAAGGTAATGTTTCTAGACTCTTGATCCGCGGTGTACCAATACGATTGGTCCAACGTAATAACGCTAATTCTGTTGCATTTCCGGTCACTGGACAGTGGCGATCATCGAAACTTTGTGTTTCTTGACAGTTTTGCATGATTTTGGCTAGCAGTTCATTGTTCGAAGGATCTGCTTGGTCTTCATGACCAAGCACTGTTACCTGATTATTAGAAAATACATTGGTAAGTGTCATATCGTTTTTGGTCAAAGTACCTGTTTTATCAGAACAGATGACTGTCATTGAGCCAAGTGTTTCGACAGTAGGCAGTCCCTTTACGATTGCATTTTGATCCGACATATTTTTCACGCCGGAAGACAAAATAATCGTCAAAATAGAAGGCAATCCCTCAGGAATAGAAGAAACGATCAAAGCAATGATTGCTGACACGATATACATCGGACTCATGCCATAAATGAAGTAGCTGATCAATCCTAATAAGAAGATAAAGACGCCGATCCCTTTAAAAATAGCATGATTCATTTCGTTCACTTTTTTCAATAAAGGGGTTTCTTTCACTTCAATGGTTGCTAAAGAAGCATTGATTTTACCAATCTCAGTGTCCGAACCAATTTCAACAACGATCCCTTTTCCAGTTCCTGACTGAACTTGGGTACCCGAATACGCCATATTGGTTCGTTCAGCAAGTGCTATTTGCCCCTCTAAACGAGCAGTTGTCTTTACGACTGCGTCAGGCTCTCCAGTTAGAATCGATTCATCGATTTTTAGTTCATTCACGGTTTCCATACGCAAATCAGCAGGAATAATATCACCCGGTGCTAAATAAACGAGGTCCCCTGGAATCAAATCTTCTGCATCGATTGAAAGACGTCCGTTTTCAGATTCGACTGTCGCCTTTGAACTAAGTAATTTTGAAATGCTAGATAGTGAATCATCTGCTTTTCTCTCTTGGTAATAACCAATCATTGCGTTTAAAACGACCACTAGTAAAACGATCGCTCCTTCAATTAGACTTCCCGTCATAAATTTTAAAACAGCTGCACCGATCAAGACATACATTAACGCATCGTGGAAGTAAGATAGAAACTTCTTCCATTCGGGTGTCTTTTCTGATGCTTGTAATTTATTTTTCCCGTGTTTTTCTTGATACGCTTTACGTACCTCATTTGTGACAAGCGTCTCACTTGTCGCTGACTGCACCTTGTCAATATCCAAATTATGCCATTGTTTCATTATTTTCCCTCCGTTTTCTTTACATGAATAGCATAAAGGTTAGAGTGACTATAAGGTCAAATGTTTTTTGAAAATATTTTGTACCTATAGGCTAATTGCAAAAAAATCTTTAGATGGGCTGAAAAAGGCGATTTGGATCCGGGTTTCGTTCTAGGAGTCAAGGCGCTTGATTGATGAAGGTACCTACAAAAAGGCTAGCAAAACTATTATCAAAGGGCTAAATCAGTGGCCACTGGTAAACTTGATGCCCAAAATACCAACTATTAATAAGATGACGAAAACCCAAGTCAGGAGAGACAGCTGGTCTTTAAAGAACACGACCCCCACAATAATCGATCCCACCGCGCCGATCCCTGTCCAAACAGGATAAGCGATACTTAATGGTAGATTTTTGACCGCTAAAGCCAAGAAGCCAAAACTGAAAATCATTCCGATGACCGTTGAAAAACTGTACCAAAAGTGGCTAAACCCGTTGCTCAGTTTCATGGTAGATGCCCATACCACCTCAAAAAATCCTCCTAAAAATAAATAAATCCATGTCATAATTTGTTCTCCTCCTCAAAAAAAATAAGCATTCAGTAAACTCTTCAAGGACCTAATGAGTTTACCAAACACTTCTATCACCCGGTGGTGGTTTGGATATTCAATTAATGTAACAATAATAAAATATTAGTTGAAAAGAGGCGAAATGTCAACGATAAGCGAAGTCAGCTATCAAGTTTTTTTCAAGAACGAAAGGTAATTTTGTCGTCTAGATAGCCAAGGAAATCAAGGTTCAATCAGTTTGTCTTTGACTAGCCATTAAGTTATTTTTTAGCAAGTAATTAATAATAGTTGTAAAAAGAAAAGATGTTAGGAAAACTAGTTATTAATCATACGTAAAGTTATATTATCAATTCTTAATTTAGATTCTAATCAAAAGATCCAATTCAAAATTACTATATTTTTCTAATAAATAAAAAAAATAAGCAATTTTGTTTAAAAAAGCTTATACTACTTTTTGACTAATCTTGTAAACTTATATAGGGGAGGGCGTATTTCTATGTTGTCAGAAGAACTATTGATTGATAGGTATCGTTATGAGTGGGTAATTCTTAAATACATAGAGAATTATAAAAATCATTATTGTACAGTTTCAGAATTAAGTAAGATTTTGGCTATTTCTAGCTATAAAGTTGAAACTTACATAGATGAATTGAATACGTATTTGAGCTTAATTTCCAAGGATACTGCAATTTGTATCAAAAAATCAGGAGAAATCACTTGTGCTAATCTCGACTACGTAACGGTAAAGAAAATAAGAATTAAGTTTATGAAAATTTGTGAACTTTTTAATATTTTGGATAATTTTTTCATTAATGAGATTCCTATGAAAAAGCAAGTTGCTTTGCTTCACAGCAGCCAGACAGCTAGCTATGTGAAGTTTCGCCATTTAAAGTCTTTATTAAATGAAGAAAACATTTTGATTAAAAAGAGCAGAATTATTGGGAATGAGTTGAGCGTACGCAGTATATTTTTTAGTACTTACTATGAATTATTTAACGGCATTGAAAATCCTTTTCCAAAAGAAATCCGTCAAATGACCGATAAAATTATAAAGCAATTTTCATCACAATATATAGTAACTATCCCCAAAACAAAAGAAATAAAACTAGCAATCTTTATTAGTATTTGGTTCATTCGAATAAAAAATAAACATTTTATACAAGAGAATTATGTGGACTATGCGAAAAATGATTTCACGAAGTGGTTGAAAAAAGCGATAAACAGTGACTCTTCGATCGACGATGAGCAGTTAGAGAATGAAATTGGTTATTTTTTGATGTTCTGTCATTTTGAAATCGACAATGAACAATTCGTTACGAAGTTTAGGACATTTGATTTGTATCAAGAAGCAGTTAAGTTAACTCAAAAATTTATTTCTATGTTTTTTGACACATTCAGTTATGAAATAAAAGATGATTTTATAGAGAAGGAACTAACAAATATACATATTAAATGGTTAGTTTATCGCTTTAAAAATCAGTCATTCATTATCAAAGGGAAGTTTAATTATTTTCAGGAAACCAATCCAGCAATTGATAAATTTATTCAGGATTTTTTTCGGGAAATAGAAAAATCCACTTTTTTCCAATCTGATTCCGAGAAAAACAAGCTTTATTATGACTATCTTTTCTTATTAGTTACGCAGCTACCCATGGAAAAAATTGAGACACCTTTAAATATCTGTATTGATTTTTCTCATGGGAATAATTACAACAGCTATATAAAAATGATGCTACAGTCGTTACAATCGATGAATCTTATCTTTGAAGCCAAAATTAGTAATAATACCAAGTTATTTCTTTCGGACTGTGCCATGGATAAATTGAACTGTGAACAACTTATTTGGAAAAAACCGCCAACATCTAATGATTGGAAGGAACTGGGAGAGTTGCTAGTAAAACTAAAGGAGGTAGCTTTTGAAAGATAAATATTTTTCATGGGTAGTTTTGCCCTTTTTTCTAATCAATCAATTGAGTTTTTTGCCTAGCGAACATATGAAAGAAGAAGAACCTGTATACGCGTTTGAAGTAGGTTCCAATGAGAATGAAATCGTCGTTGAGAATGATTCAGAAAAATTAGCAAAATACAGAAAACAAAAGGAAAATTTCCTCTCAATTGAGCAACAATTAACAATGTTAACGGAACAACCTTATTTGCCTTCAAATGAGAAACCCATTTATTTAGGAAAAATTTTAGAAAGCATGTCTGGAGGAATTTTATATGGAAGAAAGTACACGGAATATTTACATAAAAGATAGTAGTTGAAATAGATGAATCTTATAGCGACGGTATAAAAATGTCAGTATGCAACACATTAATAGTATAGAAAAGGAATCGGTGAATATGAAAAGAAGAATTTCTACTTATTTTAGCCTTTTAGTAATTGTAACATCTATCTTAGTTGCGCCATTGCACGCGATTGCTGAAATGAGTATTGGTGAAACCCAAGCTACACAAGCCACAAGTGAGACGAGTGATGTAACAAATAGAACAAGTGAGTCTCAAAGTGAAACATCAACCACCATATCAAGTGGATCGGTAGAATCTACAGATTTACAGAACACAGAGGTACAATCAGATCTTAAATCAGAAACTTTACAGACTTCGGAGAAACAATCAAGAGCGCCAACCATTGCTCCATTTTCAGCAGTTGATGATGTGATCACTTCCTTTAGTATCACGGATGAAAATGGAGATCCTCTGACGGAAGCTGTTGGACAGTGGGAGACATTTCGAATCAATGGGACGTTTGATCTACCAAATAACCAAGTAAAAGAAGGAGATACGACAACGATCACCTTACCGTCTGAACTTAGATTTGGTAGTAACGAATCGTTTGAACTAAAAGATTCGAATGGAAACATCGTCGCCAATGCAACCGTTCTGTCAGATTCAAAACAGATTATTCTGACCTATACAGATTATGCAGAAACCCATTCAGATATACATGGCTCTTTTTATTTTTACGCGGGCGTTGATTCAACAATTGTTCAAGAGGAACAGACAATCACGACGACGATTGATGTTGAAGGAACGACCTTTCCAATTGAAATTGGTTATGCTGGTATAGATACAACCACATATCCTTTAACGAAATCTGGTTGGTTTACAGACGGAAGTGATCAAACGATTCAATATTATGTTGCAATCAATCGAAGTAGCGGTAATTATCCTGATGCTACGATCACCGATGCGATAAATAGTCAGGCTGTCACTTATGTTCCAGGTTCGTTCATTATTTATAAAGGAAAGTGGCAATTAAATGCTGCTGGAAATGATTGGGAATTAGTAAATCGTGTCAACGTGACTGGAGATTATGAAATCAATATTTCTAGTGATCAACGATCATTCTCAATAGATTTTGGAGATATTGGTAGTGAAGATCAATATGCAATTTACTATAAAGCAGAACTAGCCTATACACCTGTTGATGGAGAGAATGTCGTTAATACGGCTGTATTGACATCAAATGACGTAGTGATAAAGGATGGCGTTGCCTATACAAATTACCAAAAAGGAGGAGGCGAAGCCGAAGGATATAATTACACGGTAAGTATTCTTAAAACGAATGAATCAGGGGAAGTTCTTTCTGGTGCACAATTTGAAGTTCTACGTGAGTCAACGGGACAAGTTGTAGGAAAATTGACAACAGATGACGAGGGGCGAGCTTCTATCAATGATCTTCTGAAGGATAATTATACGATAAAGGAAATAAAAGCTCCTGCGGGTTATGAATTATTGGATCAGGTACTAACTGTTACCCCAAGCGACTTTGGCAACGATAAAGAAGTGACGAAAACTGTTGTAAACAAGAAAATAGAAAAACCTGTCGCTTTGACTCTAGAAGCAAGTAAAGAACTAACTGGCAAAGCACTAAGTGCGGATGAATTTCAATTCCAGCTGTTGGATGAGCAAGGAGAAGTGCTCCAAACTAAGAGCAATGATGCCAACGGAAAAATTTACTTCGATGCAATCGACTATGACCAAGCAGGGACATACAAGTATACGATCCGAGAAGTCGCAGGGACAGATAGCACGATCACCTATGATGACACAGTCTATCATGTAACCGTAAATGTGGAGGATCAAGCGGGGCAATTAGTGGCAAGTCCAAGCTATGAAGGTAGTGCTGTTTTTAAAAATAGCTATACTCCCGCAAAAGGAAGTGCGGTTCTAGAAGCAAGCAAAGAACTAACTGGCAAAGCACTAAGTGCGGATGAATTTCAATTCCAGCTGTTGGATGAGCAAGGAGAAGTGCTCCAAACTAAGAGCAATGATGCCAACGGAAAAATTTACTTCGATGCAATCGACTATGACCAAGCAGGGACATACAAGTATACGATCCGAGAAGTCGCAGGGACAGATAGCACGATCACCTATGATGACACAGTCTATCATGTAACCGTAAATGTGGAGGATCAAGCGGGGCAATTAGTGGCAAGTCCAAGCTATGAAGGTAGTGCTGTTTTTAAAAATAGCTATACTCCCGCAAAAGGAAGTGCGGTTCTAGAAGCAAGCAAAGAACTAACTGGCAAAGCACTAAGTGCGGATGAATTTCAATTCCAGCTGTTGGATGAGCAAGGGGAAGTGCTCCAAACTAAAAGCAATGATGCCAACGGAAAAATTTATTTTGATGCAATCGACTATGACCAAGCAGGGACATACAAGTATACGATCCGAGAAGTCGCAGGGACAGATAGCACGATCACCTATGATGACACAGTCTATCATGTAACCGTAAATGTGGGGGATCAAGCGGGGCAATTAGTGGCAAGTCCAAGTTATGAAGGTAGTGCTGTTTTTAAAAATAGCTATAATCCCGCAAAAGGAAGTGCGGTTCTAGAAGCAAGTAAAGAACTAACTGGCAAAGCACTAAGTGCAGATGAATTTCAATTCCAGCTGTTGGATGAGCAAGGGGAAGTGCTCCAAACTAAGAGCAATGATGCCAGTGGGAAAATTTATTTTGATGCAATCGACTATGACCAAGCAGGGACATACAAGTATACGATCCGAGAAGTCGCAGGAACAGATAACACGATCACCTATGATGACACGGTCTATCATGTAACCGTAAATGTGGAGGATCAATCGGGGCAATTAGTGGCAAGTCCAAGCTATGAAGGCAGTGCTGTTTTTAAAAATAGCTATAATCCCGCAAAAGGGAGTGCGGTTCTAGAAGCAAGTAAAGAACTAACTGGCAAAGCACTAAGTGCGGATGAATTTCAATTCCAGCTGTTGGATGAGCAAGGGGAAGTGCTCCAAACTAAGAGCAATGATGCCAACGGAAAAATTTACTTCGATGCAATCAACTATGACCAAGCTGGCACATACAAGTATACGATTCGTGAAGTCGCAGGAACAGATAACACGATCACCTATGATGACACGGTCTATCATGTAACCGTAAATGTGGAGGATCAATCGGGGCAATTAGTGGCAAGTCCAAGTTATGAAGGTAGTGCTGTTTTTAAAAATAGCTATAATCCCGCAAAAGGGAGTGCGGTTCTAGAAGCAAGCAAAGAACTAACTGGCAAAGCACTAAGTGCAGATGAATTTCAATTCCAACTGTTGGATGAGCAAGGGGAAGTGCTCCAAACCAAGACCAATGATGCCAACGGAAAAATTTACTTCGATGCAATCGACTATGACCAAGTAGGGACATACAAGTATACGATCCGAGAAGTCGCAGGGACAGATAGCACGATCACCTACGATGATACAGTCTACCACGTGACCGTGAAAGTGGAAGACCAAACGGGGCAATTAGTGGCAAGTCCAGCGTACCAAGAATCGATTATTTTCAAGAATACTTATGTATCACCAAAACTTGGGAAAGTAACTCTGAAAAAAGTAGACAGTGAAACAGGAAAGCTACTGGCAAATGCAGAGTTTGAGCTGCGAGATTCGAAAGGAAATATTGTACAGAAAAAAATAGTTACAAATAAAGATGGAAAAGTTGAGATAAGCAATTTAGACATAGGAGAATATCAGTTAGTTGAAACTAAAGCGCCAGATGGGTATCAAATCGATAAAACCCCTATCAAATTTTCAATAAATGATCGTTCAATTAAAGCAACCAGGGAAAAAGTGTTGGAGAAAGAAAATGATAAACTGAAGAAATCGAATAATGAGACATTACCTAAGACAGGAGAGGTTTTCAATCCATTATATGGTTTAATTGGATCAATTTTGATCTTTATTTTCGCACTGTTGGTTTTAAAAAATAAAAAAAGTAAGAACTAGTTTTACTCGTGTTTGATTAAACACATACGAAGAATTGAATTCGTATAGAGTTAATACCAATAACTTTGGAATACAGTTCTTTGATAGATAGGTACTATTTTTAAGGAAGAAGTTGATAAATTCACTTCTTCTTTTTTTACTATATGATCTTTCTTTAAGATATGAGATGATTAGTGAACCAAAAAGTTTACACTAAGGAGCATAAAATGAAGGTATTGATTGTTAATGGCCATCCTGATAAAGCAAGTTTTTGTTCAGAGATATACAAAGTGTATAAAGAAAATATTGATGCGAGTAGTCACGATATTGCTCATTTAAATTTAGGAGAACTATTTTTTGATCCAGTATTACGCTATGGTTACCGCACACGTATGACTGTTGACCCAATCATAGAAGAATCGCAAAAACTGATTCAATGGGCTGATCATCTTGTTTTTATATATCCTATTTGGTGGAGCTCCATGCCGAGCCTCCTAAAAGGATGGATTGACCGAGTCTTCACACCAGGTATCGCTTATTCCTCGAATTACTCTGGATTTTTCTTAATAAACTACATACGCGGAAGACAATTCAAGAAGCTTTTAAGTGGCCGAACTGCCGACATTATTGTAACGAGTATGGCTCCTACCTTTTTCTATAAAATATTTAGCGGTCCAATTAGCGTTCCTGATAGTTACGGTATATCTGTATTAAAAAATGCAGTTCTGAGTCATTGTGGAATAAAAACAAAAAAAAATTCTTGTGCTGGGAAATATGAGAAGAGAAAGTAATACGATAAAAACAAGGATGAAATTTTTACAAGCAGTTGAAAAAAGAGCAAAAGGTCTATAGAAGTTAAGTAGATGGTATGCTAATTCCAAATTTAGCGGAGGCAAATCTTTTTATGAGTTACATTTATAATTCAATAGTGCTTTGTGCAACCAATATGTATTAAGTGAAATTTAATGTGAAAAACCGAAACGAAAAGATTAGGATAAACAGTTTAGAAAACTTCAGATAGGAGAAGAACAATGTATCAGTATGAGGCTCTGAGCATCCAAGAAACGGAATTAAACAAAATTTTGGAAAAAGATAATGCACTTTACAAGATCATTAGAGATGTTTCGGCTTTAGGTATTCCAAACCTTTATGTTGGCGGAGGAAGTGTCACGCAGTCTGTATGGAATCATCTTTTTTCTAAACCCATCGGTTACGGAATAAGTGATGTGGATATTGTTTATTTTGACACAGATTTGAGTCTAGAGAAAGAACGAATGGTACTAGAACAAATAGTGAAAACTACTAAACAAAATCAATATGCGCTGGATGTAAAGAATGAGGCAAGGGTGCACCTATGGTATGAAGAAGAATTCGGCTTTTCTATTCCCGCATATACCTCTACTGAAGAAGCAATCAGTACTTGGCCCAGTACTGCAACTTCGATCGGTGTTTTTTTCGATCAGGAAAATAAGCTCCAGATTTTTGCTCCTTATGGCATGTATGACCTCTTTTCTGGGGTAGTAAGACCAAACAAAGCGATGATTTCTCGGGAAGTTTATGAAAAAAAAGCTGAGAAGTGGGGGGCGAAATGGCCAGGACTTACGGTGATTGGCTGGCAGTAATGAATGCTTAGAAAAAATTTTTTTCGATTGTTTCTACTATAGCATCATCCGTCCCTATGCTCACTAAGCAATAACATATTGAATACTATTAGCTAATTTACACCTGATCCCTCCCTTACAAGATGTGCAATAGTCTCTCCGTTGTTTCAGTAAAAAAGGGTGAAACTAAGAAGACTGTTTGCCGTTTTTCATTCATTTCTTGTTTGAATCTCAGTTCGTGTACTTTTATCGTGTTTCACACTAGCAATGCAGAACGAGCGTTTCTTGACAAATAAGCATTCAAAAAATATAGTTGAGTCAAAAGCTGTAAGACGGGAGAATACTATGAAAATTAGAGCCGCAGCATTGTCTGATCATAAAGAACTGACTCATTTGTCGAAAGTACTAGGCTATCCAATCGAAGAAGAAGTATTGATCGAAGGCCTAAAGAGAATTTTAGCTGAGGAGGATCATCTCTTGCTTGTTGCCGAAATAAAGGGTAAAGCAGTTGGGATGATTGAAGCACAGCCGTATTCAACAGTTTATTCTGCTGGGCAATTTTTTAATGTCCTAGGTTTGGTAGTGGATGATCAAGTGCAAAAGCAAGGCGTTGGCGGGAAACTACTGTCGGCAATTGAAGAAGAAGCCCGACAGCGAGGAATGCAAGGCATTCGATTAAATTCGAATGTCAAACGCCATGCTGCCCACAGGTTTTATGAAAACCATGGCTATCATAGCAGTCATGAACAGAAACGGTTTATCAAGGAATTATAAAAATACAAAGACGCTGGAGGAGTGACAAACGACACTCCAGCGTCTTTTTTTGTATTCACTTTAATTGGTTCAAAAGACTAATATTTATGGAATCAAAGCCAACAACAGTCGTTTAATCTCCTCATAAACCTCTCCGGTTTCCGGTGTCACACGCTGACGATTTTGAATGATAAAAAGATCGCGATAGCGGTACTCTGGATCAAGTTCCTGCCAAGGCAACTCTTCTGGTAATGAGAGTTTCGAAATGATCGATTTGCCGATGTTTTGTTTTAGGAGGGACAAAATCACTTCACTGTTATTGGCTTTGATGATTTGCGGATTTAGGTGCTGTGCGTATAGATAGGTTTCGTTAATGTAGTACATCCCCGAGTCGTTTTCCCGCAAGACCCAAAAATCAGAAGCGAGGTTGCCTGCTAACACCAATTCATCACGATAAACGAATTCTTTTTGGATCAATGGCGAAACGATTGATTTTTCAATCAGGCCGATATGGGCTTTGTTTGATTCGACGGCATCGATCACTTCTTGGGAATTCATGATTTTGATTTCAAAGGCAAACGTTGGAAATTCTGCAATCAGCTGCGCCATGATGCTGGGCAGTAAGTAAACAGCGGTGGTATTCGAACAAGCGAGCACACACTCTGTTTTAAAATTTTTGGCGTCTTTGGCTTGCGAAAAAATAGTGGACAATGAGCGGAGAGACTCGACCACACGAGGATACAAAAACTCCGCTTGGCTGGTGGGTAAAATCAATTGTTTTCCTTTACGTTCAAAAAGCTTGAAGCCAAGTTCCGCCTCTAAGCGTTGGATTTGTAAGGAGATCGTTGGCTGAGTTTTATAGAGCTGTTTGGCGGCAAGACTAAAGTTTCTCGTTTCATAAACAACAATGAAGGTTTTGAGCAATTCAATCATTTTGCGGACTCCTTTATTATTAATAATATTTATAATTAGTATTTAAAAGTACAATTTTACAAATAGTTAGCAGGTGATTATAGTATAAGTGTAGAGAAAAAAGAAAGCAAATTTAATTGAAATTTTCATACATTAAGAAAGGATGAGTTGATGAAAACATCGATCCAGCATTTTTTACATTCATTGCCAATCCCGATTTGCGGCTTGATCTTAGGCACTGTGTCTTTGGGGAATTTATTGTATTCAGAAGGAATGGAGACGGTTGGAAATGCGTTTTGCACCCTTGGTATTTTCATCATGGGGCTCTTCCTTCTGAAAGTATGCTTTACATTTAAGCACACGATGTCAGAGTTGAAAAACCCAATCGTTGCTTCGGTGGCGCCGACCTTTACGATGGCGCTGATGGTGATCTCCACTGTTTTTGAACGGGTCATTCCCAATGCAGTGGTGAATGATCTTCTCTGGTGGGGGGCTATCGGCTTACATTTTGCTTTAATGATCTATTTTGTTGTCGTGCATATTTTGCCTGTCGACCTTTCGCTGGAATACATTTATCCAAGCTGGTTTATTACCTTCGTCGGGATTGGCGTCATTCCCAATACTTCTGCTGTCTTTTTTAAAGAGCTAGGAGAAGTGATCGTCTGGATCGCATTGGTATTGTATTTTGCGCTTTTGCCGATTATTTTAAAGCGAATCGTCCATCAAAAGCTGACGGAACGTGCGGCAGTTCCTTTGATCACGATTTTAACAGCACCAGGTTCTCTTTGTTTAGCGGGTTACCTCTCCGTATTTGAACAAGGCTCTGCTTGGTTTGTCGCCTTTATGCTGTTATTGTCACAAACGATTTATTTTTGTGTCGTCGCTTATATGAAAAACATGCTGGCAGTCGGTTTTTACCCAAGCTATGCGGCATTTACCTTTCCTCTTGTGATTTCGGCGACTGCTATGTTCAAATCAGCACTGTTTTTTGCGAATCACCCACTGATATTTGGGTTTCTACAAGCCTTAACGATTATTGAAACTAGCTTTGCCGTGATCGTCGTCAGCTATGTGTTAGGAAAATACGCTGTTCATTTGTATCAGCAAACCAAAGCACTGATTGCCGGTCATAGTTACTAAGAAAGCACAAAAGATCATTCATTTTTAAGAAAATGCGCAATCTACGCAAAACAATAGCACAAGTATTTGAAAAGAAAAGGAAGGGATCGCACATGAAAAGTACACGCAGAAAAGTTGTCGTTGTCGGAACAGGTTTCGTTGGAACGAGCATTGCGTATTCCATGATCAATCAAGGACTGATCAATGAATTGGTCTTGATCGATGTCAATCGGGACAAAGCAGAAGGAGAAGCCCTCGATTTGTTAGACGGTATGTCATGGGGGCAAGAAAACATCAAAGTCTGGGCGGGAGAGTACTCGGAATGTAAAGATGCTGATATCGTCGTTATTACCGCAGGGGTCAACCAAAAGCCAGGACAAACTCGGCTTGAATTGATCGATGTGAACGCCGAAATTATGGCAAGCGTCACAAAACAAGTGATGGC
This sequence comes from Enterococcus sp. DIV0008, assembly GCF_050542615.1. Classification (NCBI taxonomy): domain Bacteria; kingdom Bacillati; phylum Bacillota; class Bacilli; order Lactobacillales; family Enterococcaceae; genus Enterococcus; species Enterococcus sp. DIV0008. The sequence goes on from NZ_CP172937.1 coordinate 782,766, forward strand.
TTCAGGCTTTGATGGCGTGCTTGTCATCGCTTCAAACCCAGTCGATGTCTTAACTTATCAAGCATGGCGCGTGTCCGGGTTGCCAGCCAATCGGGTCGTTGGTACGGGAACGACCCTCGATACCACAAGACTTCGAAAAGAAGTGGCGGCAAAATTAGCCATCGATCCACGGAATATTCATGGGTATATCATTGGGGAACATGGTGATTCAGAAGTCGCTGTCTGGTCCCATACAACGATCGGTGGGCAACCGATCGTAGAATTGATCAAGCAAAAGGATCGTTTGACCGTTGCCGATCTAGCGGTTCTTTCTGAACGAGTAAAAAATGCCGCCTATGAAATCATCGATCGAAAACAAGCTACTTTTTACGGGATAGGGATGAGTGTCGCAAGAATCGTTCGAGCGATCTTAAATGATGAGCAAGCGATTCTACCGGTTTCTTCCTACCTTGATGGAGAATATGGCATCAACGATTTATTCACAGGAGTTCCTGCAGTTGTGGACCAAAACGGTGTTCGCGAAATTATTGAATTGACGCTTACTCCTGAGGAAAAACGGCAGTTTGATACTTCGTGTCATCAGTTACGAGCAGTAATTTCCACTATCGGACAAAGCAAGGTCAGCTGATCTCAAGAATACCAGTAATGAAATCCTCGTGTTCGTTTTTGCCAAAGCATGGTTCGACTATTTACGGTCGGCCATGCTTTTTTTACATCTAGCCAAGAATGTTAAAAGGAAATGACGTATTTTACGCGAAACGGCCACTATTCAACGCTCTTTTTTCTCACTCCTTTAAAAAAAAACATCCTCAGTGAATGACAGAAAAAGAATGATCGATCAACCTTGCAAACTTTCCGAGTTGTAAAAAGTGACAAAGTGTCACTTTGTGTGGTATTCTTCAAAAAGTGACACTTTGTCAACATTTGTAAAACAGGAGGAAAGAGCAATGTTTCTGGCTATAAAAGAAATGCGTTATTCAAAATTAAGATATGGGCTGATCGTAGGAATCATGTTTTTGATCGCCTATGTTGTTTTTATATTGTCTGGCTTAGCTACCGGGCTTAACTGGGATTTTAAAAAGGCCATCGTCGACTGGGATTCATCCGCGATCGTTTTATCAGAAGATGCGAATGACACATTTGCGGCTTCGCAATTGTCGAGAGGGGATCTAGACCGTGTAGCAGGGACTCAAAAAGCCCCGATTGGTTTATACAGCAGTGTCATCACGGTCAACGATGAACAAGTCAATGTGACTGTTTTTGGTACACAAGACGATGCGTTCTTGTTACCAGAAGCCTTAGAGGGCAAGCTGTTTTCAAAAGAAAATGAGATTACGATTTCAGAAAACTTAGCAGAAGAAGGTATCAAGGTCGGGGATCAAGTGAAAATCGGGCGTTCAGATGAAACCTTCAAAGTCGTTGGGATCACCCCAGAAACGTCTTATACGGTGTCACCAGTGATTTATACTTCCCTCGATACTTGGACGAAAATGAAGTTTGCTAATCAACCATTTGCATCTGACAAGGAGCAGCCCATCAATATCATTGTGACCAAATCAAGCGATCCGAAAGTCGATAACCAAGAAGGAACCCAGCTCAAAGTCTTGGCAACGGAAGACTTTATTGAAAAGCTTCCTGGATTTTCTGCCCAAAACTTGACCTTAAATGCCATGATCTACTTCTTGTTTGTTGTTGCAACGGCAATCGTGGGAATTTTCATGTATGTGATCACCCTACAAAAAACGGCGATTTTTGGTGTGATGAAAGCCCAAGGGATTCGGACCAGCTTTATTGCTAAATCAATTATTGCGCAAGCATTTATGGTCGGTGTGATCGGGGTAGCCCTAGCCTTTGCGGCGGCATACGGCACCAGTTTATTTTTACCAGATGCCATGCCATTTTTCTTTGAATTCAAGCAATGGCTGCTTTATAGCGGCATCTTGATTCTCGTGGCAGTTCTAGGCGGCTTATTCTCCATTCGGACGGTCACAAAAGTCGATCCAATCACGGCAATAGGAGGGTAACAAAGATGAAAGACATTTTAGTAATGAAGGATATTATAAAAAAATTTGGCAAGCAACATACGGAAGTAACGGCATTAAAAGGACTGAATTTTCATGTTCAAGAAGGGGAGTTTGTCAGTATCATCGGCCCTTCTGGTTCAGGGAAAAGTACCTTTTTGACCATCGCTGGCGGCTTACAAAGTCCAACATCTGGAGAGATCATCATCAACCAGGTGAACTTTTCCCAATTAAATGAAAAGCAACGAGGGAAGTTGCGTTTTAAAGAGATTGGGTTTATCTTGCAAAGCTCGAATTTGATCCCTTTTCTAACGGTAAAGGAACAATTTTATTTGGTCGACAAAGTTTCAGGAAAAGCCAAGGAAAAGGAACGGATTGATGAATTGCTTGCTTCATTAGATATTCTCGACCTTCAAGACAAGTTTCCCCGCGATTTATCTGGTGGGGAACGTCAACGAGTAGCGATCGGCAGGGCGTTGTTTAATGACCCAAGCTTGATTTTAGCGGATGAACCAACTGCCAGCTTAGACACCGATCATGCGTATGAAGTCGTGAAGTTATTGGTGAAAGAAGCACATGAGAAAAAGAAAGCGACAGTCATGGTCACCCACGACGAGCGAATGATCCAATGGAGTGATCGCATTTTCCGAATGGAAGATGGCAATCTCATCGAACAAAACGCCCCATCAAGAGAAACTGCACAAGTCTGAGTGGAAAAGTAGAGGGATTTGTTTATAATAGAGGGAGTAGATTGCGAATGATGGAGGAGAATCCCTTGCCAAGTACAACATTTTTTCATTTAAAACAAGAGAAAAAAGAAAAAATCGATGCCGTGCTTTTAGAAGAATTTTTCAGCAAGCATATCAGTCAAGTCAAGGTCTCTGCCATCGTCGAAAAATCGCACATTTCTAGAGGGGCGTTTTACAAGTACTTTCAAAACTTAGAAGATGCCTATGACTATGCGATCACCAACTATTCCAACCAAATCCATTCTGCGATTTTTACGTTTATCAACCGCAACAAAAATGATTTTTTCAAAGGGATCGAAGAATACTTGGCTTGGTGCAGTCAATGGTCACCTGAAGATGATCATTGGAAAATGATCCACTTATGTACCCAAAGCAATGCCTGGACGAAGCGCGATGCGATCCCTGACGATTCGCCCATGATTCGTCAGTGGTTGGAACTGTTAGAAGAAAATCGCTTTACGATCCATGATACGCAAGAAGCCGTCAGTTTCCTTTACTTTATTATGGCGGTTGTGATGGATAGTCTGACAGATTTCATTTCGAATGAATGGACCGCAAAAGAGCTGATCAAAGATTTTCGCTATAAGGTGCAATGGATCAAGTATGGAATCAAAAAGGACGACAAAGAGGAATGAATGCTTCGGCAAGAGGATGGACCAAATACCGCGAGCGGCGAAGAAGTTCATTTACAAAGAAAGAGGTGCCCGACAACTGAAATAGTTGTCGGACACCTCTTTTTTGAGGGAATGATTATTTTTTATTTACACGTTTCGCAATGATCGGCAAGATCAAGCCAATCAAAAGAAAGGCGATTGGCGTAATGATATTTAAGGCCAATTGGAAGAACCAAGCTTGCGGATCTGCCGCATAATCAAGCTTAGGAACCATCCCTAAAATGCAGGCAAAGGCCGTGAACAAGAAGCACCATAAGCCGATCCCAAAGCCAACCTTGGTGTTTTTCACGAATTTATAATCGGAAGTAAAGCGATTGGCATGTTTGTTGACTAGCATAAAGGCTAAGAAGACCCATAAGTAACGCAATGGCATGACAACTGAATTCAAGTTCAACAACCAACGATACAGTTCGGTCATATTGCCGATTCCTAGTGCTGGAATAATGATCAAAATGCTGACTAGGATACCAGTCATAATATACCCATTCACTGGTGTTCCTTTTTTGTTTAGTTTTGCTAAGCCATTTGGTACAAATTCTGAATCAGCATCAGACAATAATATTTTCAATGGGGCATCAATTGAAAAGGCCAAAGCAGAGATTTGCGCCAACGCATTGGCGATGGAATAAAGAATGACAAAGAAGTTGCCGATTCCGTAGAAGTTTCCTAGTCGTTGAAAGGCTTCATAAGCGCCATTGACCATCAAATCTTCTGGAATATGGTTGGCATCAAAAAGCATCCCCATAGCAATCGAGCCGAGCAAGGCACATAACGCCACCATACCGGCTAAAAAGATCATGCCTTTTGGAAATTCCTTGGCAGGATTTTTTGTGTTATTTACGTAAGGCGAGATTTTTTCACAGCCACCTACTGCAAATACCAGCATCGAGATCGTGGTTAAATAGGTAAAGTCAAATTTAGGGATATAGGTTGAAACAGATGACATGTTTGGTGTAGCAATTTCAGCACTAGTCATTGCTGGAGCAGTCACTGCTAAAAGAATAAAAAGAATCGACATCACGAACATGGCTGTTCCGGCGATGTTCCCAATCATTTTTAAGGTCGTCAATCCTTTAGAGGCAATCCATAAAAAGAATAGAAAAATAGCTAAACAAATCAACGAGACTTCCATGGAACCCATCGTTGATACAAATGTACCATTTCCTTTAAATAACCAACTCAATGATACTAAGATTCCTTGGGGTTTTTGTGCCAAATAGGGCACGTGCACGACCCAATAAGTCCAAGCAGCAAAAAAAGCCAACCGCTTTGTTGAGGTTTCTTTGATCCATGAGGAGACCCCACCACTTGACTCTTTGAAGGTCGATCCTAACTGACCAACACTTAATGCATAGGGTACAAAATAAAGAGCCATAATTAATAGCCACGAAACAACAACAGTCAACCCTTGTTGAGCGTAGTTGTTTACAACATTTCCCAGTCCCCAAACAGAGACGAACGCCATCAGCGCAATATTATACCAGCGTAATTGTTTCTCATTCATCGCTTTCTCCTTCTTAAAATGATTTTTCTGACTGGTTAAAATAGAGCGTTTTTTGAAATTTAGTGAGAAAAAAATTTCTTTCCATAAGCGCTTGATCACGATCAAGTTTCTTATGCATTTTTTCACAAATGTCAAAGGTCAAATTGAATAAAAAATTTCACTTGCTTCTTTTTTATCCAGTCGTCGATTTTCCATAGTTAGGATAAACCTCTGAATTCTTTTGGTCAAGAAAAATTAAATTGTTATTTTAAAAAAATAATAAATTTCTGATGATTGAAAAAGCAAACATCATCATTCATTAATAATCTGAAAGAAATGCTACTACATTCGGTCAAGGGGATGGATAGGAGAGGGACCATTTCATTTAAAAGAAGCGACGGCTCTTTCTAAAAAGAAAGAAGAGGTCGGTATTTCTTAAGCTGATATGGAGAAATTGTTAGATGAAGTATAGAGTATTATACATGCCTCAGCTACAAAAACAACTAAAGAAAATGGGTCGAAATCAAGCAAGAATAATTGTCGCTTGGATCAGAAAAAATTTAGAAGGAACAAGCAACCTTCGCCAATATGGGAAAGGATTAAATGAAAACAGTAGTGGCAAATGACGTTATCGCATTGGCAATTATCGTATTTTAGCAAATAGAAATGAATCAGAAATAGTGATTGAATGATTTGCTATTGGTCATAGAAGTATTGTATAGATAAAATAAAAAGCGGCAGCTGCCACTAAGGATGCTGCTTTTTATGTGTTTAGAAAGGACAATCACTCTACGAAAAGTTCTATAGCATCCCCAAGCTTTTTAAGTTATGATAATCAGAGAAAGCGGACAAGGAGAACGACAATGAAAGAACAATTACTCGCGTATTTGCAAAATCAAACAGCTTTTTTCTCTATCGAAAATGTAAGCGATGTCTTTACTGCGAAAGATATTGCCGAGAAGTTTTCCGTCAAGAGAAATACCATCAGTCACTACTTGAATCAGTTAACGGAAGAAGGTCGCCTTGTGAAAATTGCGACCCGACCCGTTTATTTTTTTCATAAGCAGGCATTTGAAATCCAAAATTATCCTTTAACAAAAAACGTGTATGATAGTCTGGCTGCTGTGGCGGAAGAAAAGCCTTTTTTTGATCAAAAAGAAGATTTCTTTTCCAGTGTGATCGGCAGCAAAGGTAGTCTGGCAGAAGTCATTGAACAGATTAAGATGGCAGCCTTCTATCCAAATGGCGGGCTTCCTTTCTTATTAACGGGAGAAAGTGGAACTGGGAAGAGTTTTCTCGTAAAAATGTTCCATCATTATTGTGTGGCAAATGAATTACTAGAAAGTGATGCGCCGCTGATTACGATCAATTGCGCACAGTATGCCAATAACCATGAGCTATTGACGAGCAATTTATTTGGACATGTAAAAGGAGCCTTCACTGGCGCAGAAGAAGATCGCGGAGGTGCATTTGAAGCAGCAGACGGTGGAGTCCTCTTTCTTGACGAAGTTCATCGACTGAATGCTGAAGGACAGGAAAAATTATTCACTTTTCTGGATCAGGGAGTTATCTATCGAATGGGGGATACGGGCCGGCCAATCTCAGTTGATTGTCGGTTGGTGTTTGCGACCACCGAAGATTTGAAACAAACATTTCTAACAACCTTTATTCGGCGAATTCCGATCCAAGCGACACTGCCCGCTTTGGAAGAACGGACAGTTTCCGAAAGGAAGCAGTTGATTTTGCAAGCATTTATTGAAGAACAAAAACGTATCGGTTTGCCGTTAGAGCTCTCACCTCAAGTAATCGAAATTTTAACGACCAGTCATTTTTCTGGGAATGTCGGTGAATTGAAAAGTACAATCAAAATTATTACAGCCAAAAGCTATACAGCCAGTTTAAAACGAGAAGTAAAAAAAATAGCAGTCACTGTGTATCATTTGCCAGAACACTTACTGCAACTGACAGAAGAACCTAATGAAATGGGGACAATGCAACCGGTTCTTATTGATAGCCAAACTCAAATCCAGCAGCTAACTGCGGAAAGTGAACCTGAACAACAAAAGATCATTCAAACGTATGAACAGATCTTACTTAATTATGTCCAAGCAGGGCAGGACTTTGCGGCGGCAGCCGAGCCTATTTCAAAAGTGATCGAAAGGCTTTTCGAAAATTTATTGTTTGATCATAAACAGGAACAAAAGCAGCGGACAATGATTTTTGTGACAGAACATGTTCAGCGAATGATGGAGCAGATCGAGCATTCTTTTCAAATCAGTTTTAATGGTAGCATGGTTTATACAATCAGTTATTATTTATGGTTGCGGAGAAATGTGGAGTGGCTGCCGGATGATCAAGACAAACTTTTATTGACAGAAAATCTATTGAAAAGTGTGAAAAAGCATTATTCTACAAGTGATCGTTACACCGAGAATTTGTTAGGCCTAGTGCAAAAAGCATTGGATATCGAGTTAACAAGTATGGACCGAATCATTTTTACACTTTATATCAATGATATGGGGTATTCCAAAGATTCATCGCTCCCCCGCAGCATCATAGTAGCCCATGGTTACGCAACCGCCAGTAGTATCGCGAATGTTGCGAACCGCTTATTGAATGAATCGGTTTTTCAGTCTTTCGATATGCCATTAGAGGTCACGCCCAAACAAATTGCGGAAAGGGTTACCACCTATATTCAGAAAAACGATGTATCTAATGGACTCGTTGTCTTGTTCGACATGGGATCTTTGAAAGAAGTCTATCAATATATTCCAGAATTGGCGGTTCCAATTGTTATGATGAACAATGTAACGACAAGTGTAGCCCTCGCTGTGGGGGAGTGTATCCAACAGAATATTTCCTTGAGAGAAATTCCAGAGCGAGTAAATACCTTTCACCAAAACGAATGGGAAATCATTCTTCCAAAAGTGAAAAAAGAGAAAGTTGTCATTACAACTTGTTCAACCGGAATTGGAACTGCTGTTCAAATCTCTACCTTATTAGAAAAGAGTATTCCTGATCATTTACAGATTCGGATCCTTCCTTATGAATTCAACCAGCTGGAAAACAGTGAACATATAAGACAGACATTGGCAGCGTATGACATTGTTGGTGTTGTGGGAACCACTAAACCTCGCCAAGAGCTGGCTCCTTTTATTTCTTTAGAAGAACTAATTTCGGGTGCTGGGACAGAGGTGCTATTAAGTTGGCTAAAAGAAGAATTGGATGAAGAGATGATTGCCTATGTGAACAATCAATTAGTAAGAAACTTTTCATTGGATCGAGTGATTCAATCGGTAACGATTCTAGATACAGAAAAAGTGATTTCTCAAATGGAATTTTTCGTGGGAAATCTGGAGCGCATGTGGCAGCAACGGATCGCCAATGATCGCAAACTCGCGTTGTTTGTCCATACGAGTTGCTTAATTGAGCGTCTTATTAGAAATGAAGCCATTGATACTTATCATGCCAGCGACACATTACTCCAGTGTCATGAAAAGCAGCTGAATGAGATCAAAAAAGCATTTAGTGTCATTGAAAAGGTTTACAGTGTCGCGATACCGGAATCTGAAGTTTGCTACATCTATGATGTTTTGTTTGGAAATACTGATTCTTCAATGGTTGAAGCGGATTTTTAATCGATAAGAAAAGCGTGCCACTTTTTTTGGCACGCTTTTTGCGTTTAGTAAGATGTAACTTGGAGCAAAGTGAGGTGAAAGCAGTGGAACGACTCGTTATTTTAGCATCCCACGGACGATTTGCATCAGGAATCTTGCATTCGTTAGAACTTATCTGCGGTAAAAAACAATCAGTCCTTGCGATTGACTGTTATGTGGACGAAGCATTTGATCTAACGACAACGGTAGATACCCTGATGGAAACATATAAAGAACATGAAGTGATCGTTATCACAGATATTTTTGGCGGCAGCGTGAACAATGAATTTTTGCGTTATATCCAACAACCCAATTTTTATTTAATCGCAGGTTTGAATTTGCCATTGTTGATTGAATTGACGACACAACTTCAAGGAGGAGGTGCAATTTTAGAAACGATCCATCAAGCGCTGGCAAATTCGAAAGATATGATCCAGTTTTGCAATGATAGTGTAGCAAAAGAAATCGAAGAAGAAGAATTTTAGGAGGGACGACATGATTATTTTAACACGAGTCGATCATCGGCTATTACACGGCCAAGTCGCATTTTCTTGGACTCAAAATTTAGGCGCAGATTGTATTTTGATTGCCAATGATGATGTACCGACAAATGATATCCGTAAGACAACGATCAAATTAGCAAAACCGCAAGGCGTAAAACTGGTGATCAAATCAATTGAGGATTCAATTCATGCCCTGCAAAGCGGTGTGACGGATAAATACAAATTATTCATCGTAGTTGATTCCATCAAAGATGCGTATAAGTTAGCAGAAAACTGTCCAGAGATCGACAAGATCAATCTCGGTGGGATCAAAGCCAAAGAAGGCTCTAAAAATATTGGCAAAGCAGTCAATGTTTTACCAGCAGAAGAAGAACTCTTGAGAAAAATGGTTGCAAAAGGAATCACTGTCGATATCCGTCAAGTACCTTCGGATAAAAAAGTCGCTGTCGAAGATGTTTTATAAAGAAAGGAGCAAAAGAGATGCTGCAAGCAATATTACTTGGAATTGTTGCATTTATTGCGCAGTCTGAATACGCATTAGGAACGTCATTACTGTCGCGTCCGATTGTCACTGGATTGTTTACAGGAATCGTATTGGGGGACATAAACACTGGAATTATTATGGGTGCAACACTAGAGTTAGCGTTTATCGGCTCATTTTCTGTCGGTGCTTCTATTCCGCCAGATGTCGTAACTGGAGGAATTCTGGGTACAGCTTTCGCAATTACGGCAGGAGCGGGAACCGAGACGGCTTTACTGTTGGGACTTCCAATCGCCACATTGACCCTTATCTTGAAAAATGTTTACTTGGGGTTGCTTATCCCAATGATGAACCAAAAAGCCGATTTATACGCGGCAGATGGAAACTACAAAGGTGTAGAACGAATGCACTTATTAGCAGGTTTTGGCCTATCTCTGATGTTAGCCCTTGTAGTGACGATCTCCTTTATGGTAGGCAGCAATACGATTAGTAAGTTATTGGCTATGATTCCAGCCTTTGTACAGAACGGCCTATCAGTTGCAACTGGTTTGATTCCAGCCCTTGGGTTTGCCATGTTGGCTAGGTTACTGATTAACAAACAAGTTGCACCGTACTTCTTTTTAGGTTTTGCATTAGCAGCTTATTTAGAGATTCCTGTTACAGGGATTGCAATCTTCGGAGCAATAACGGCTGTTGTAGTCGTGAATTTAAGAAACATTCGTGGACAAGGGCAATCTATTCAAATGACTTCAGGGGAGGTACTAGATGATGATGAAGACTTCTAATGAGAAATCCGAAATTACCAAAAAAGAGTTGAATCGTGTCTTCTGGCGTTCGTTTCAAATGGAGTTCTCATGGAACTATGAGCGACAGATGAACCTAGCTTATGTCTATGCGATGATTCCGATTTTAAAGAAACTCTACAAAACAAAAGAATCGATGGCCGATGCGTTGAAACGGCACCTGGAATTTTTCAACACGACCCCGCATATCGTCACGCTTATTTTAGGAATCAATGCGGCGATGGAAGAAGAAAATGTCAATGATCCAAATTTTGATTCTTCAGCGATTGATAACATCAAGACCTCTTTGATGGGCCCTTTAGCGGGAATCGGAGATTCCTTCTTTTGGGGAACGTTGCGGCTAATTGCTACTGGGGTAGGAACTTCATTGGCATTACAAGGAAATATCTTAGGTCCGATTCTGTTTCTAGTGATTTTCAATGTTCCTCATCTACTATTTCGTTATTTTGCGACTGGTTGGGGATATAAACTTGGGACAGGATTTTTAAAGAAAATTCAGGAAAACGGTTTGATGGAAAGTTTAACCTATGGCGCTGCAATCATTGGTTTGATGGTCGTAGGAGGAATGACCGCTACGATGATCGACATCAACATTCCGTTGCAGATTGGTTCAGGAGAAAATGCAGTTACGGTTCAAAGTATCTTTGATGATATCGTTCCGAAAATATTGTCATTGGGTGCCTTTGGGGCTGTCTTTTATCTTTTGAAAAAAGAAGTCAAACCGCTAATTATTCTGCTGGGATTAGCAGTCGTAGGTATTTTAGGATCCTTGATTGGACTCTTTTAAGGAGGAATTGTTGTGGCAACGATGATGGACTATATACAAGAAGAGCAAGTAACACTAGTTGAGATTTTGCAGGGGTTTGTTCCTAAAAAAGAAGAAAAAAGAGCTGCAATCGAGAATTTACTGATTTTGGCAACGGGCTCTTCTGCCAATGCCTGTTTAGCAGCAAAGTACGCAATGGAGAAATTAGCGCAGATCACTGTCACGATTGAAGAGCCATACCACTTTAATCATTACGGCCATCTTTCTAAAGAAGTCGAGACAGTTTTGGCGGTTTCTCAAAGCGGAAAAAGTGCTTCTACGATAGATGCAGTGGCGCAGTTGTCCAAGCAAGATATTTATACGATCGGTTTAAGCAGTGATCCTGAAAGTACCCTTGCTCAAAAAGTTAACGAAAGCATTGATCTAGGAACTGGGATCGAGACCGTTGGATTCGTGACCAAAGGATATGTAGCTACAGTATTGCAACTCTATTTAATGGGGGTATCTATTGGCTACAGCAAAGGTATATTATCCGACGACCAAGTGTCGATGATCAAAAATCAGTTAGAGGAGATGATTGAAGCCATTCCTCAGGTCATTGCTAAGACAATTGATTTTTTTGAGAAAAACGCAAGTATTTTTAAACTAGCGAATCGGTTTGTGGCAGTCGGTTATGGACCAAACTGGGGAACCGCTAAAGAATTTGAAACGAAATTTACGGAAACGATTCGAGTGCCTTCGCAAGGATTTGAATTGGAAGCGTATATGCACGGGCCGTATCTTGAAGCCAACCATGAACATGTGCTTTTCTTTATTGAAGCACCAAGCCCGAATCAATCAAGAGCCCAACTGTTGCATGATTATTTAGCATCCCATGTGGGAAAAGCTTATACGATCACCACAGCAGCGGCAAAGAATCCCGATACACTTTGGTTGGATGTTGCATGTGAAGAAACGTTTTCTTCTTTGCTCTTAGTTATTCCGTTCCAAATTTTCTCCTATCTCGGGGCTGCTGCTAAAGGGATCGATTTGAGTAAACGTATTTTTGATGACTTTGATCAAGTGCTAAAAAGTAAAATTTAGAGGTGGAAAAGATGCTGAAATTTAATGAACAACAACAAATTGATGATATTCAAGGAATGTTAGCGTTACGTCCAGAAGTTGAAAAATTAGTCGACGCCCTTGACGAAAATGGCTTTGACGCCATCTATTATCTAGGAATTGGCGGTACCTATGCTTCTGCGATGCAAGCTGTCACTTACATTAATGGAAAAAGTGACTTACCGGTTTACGTCCAACATGCGGCAGAATATTATACAACCGGCAACCGTCGTTTGACCAAAGACTCGTTAGTCATCTTGTCCTCTGTTACTGGAACGACACAAGAAGTGGTTAAAGCAGTTGAAGAAATCAAAAAAGTAGGAGCGACATTACTAGGATTTATTGATTCAAAAGGCAGTATTTTGGCGGAACAATGTGACCATGTCATCACGTATCCTGCACCGGGAACCGAACAAATCAAATTCTTTATGGTTGCCGATCGATTGATGAAAAACCATGGGGATTTTCCTGATTACGACGCCTACTATCGAGAATTGGATCAATATTTAGCAAAAGGATTAGTAGAAGCTGAAAAGCAGGCGGATAAATTTGGGCGAGCATTTGCGGAGCAGCATCGTCATGATGCGATGCATTATTTTATCGGTGCGGGAAATCAATGGGGGGCTGTCTATTCTTATGCTATGTGTTATTGGGAGGAGCAAAGCTGGTTGCGTTCAAAATCGATCCATGCTGCTGAGTTTCTTCACGGAACGTTGGAAATCGTTGACGAAACCACACCTGTCACAGTGTTTTTAGGAGAAGACGAGCAACGTCCATTATCAGAAAGAGTAGCTAAATTATTGCCAAGAATTTGTGGAAACTATACATTGATCGATACCAAGGATTATCCTGTTTCAGGAATCAGTGAGAAATATCGCGGCCGAGTGCTGTCCCACTTACTGATGCATTGTGTGACGCAGCGCATTGATGCCTATGTCGAACAAATGAATTGTCACCCAATGGAAATTCGGCGCTACTATCGCCAATTCGAGTACTGATAGAAAACCAAGAGGAATAGGATCGATAGAAAGATAACCCAAAAGAACACTGAAATATAATGTTTCTATGGAGTGGATAGGGAAGCTACCTTAATAAGAAAAAGTGATCTATTCTTAAACTTCATAAATGAAGAACACCTGAATTCATAATTTAACAATGTATAGAGCGTTTCGTTAACTAAATGTTGATGGAACGCTTTTTTGGTATTTATTGGAGGAGCAAAAAGAAACGAAAAGAAAAAGGGAAAGGATTTGAAGGGACTTAAACAGTTACTAAAATCTAATACTTCCTTGTTGATAACAAACTAACGAAAGGCAATTAAGTTAGTTTAAAGTTAACGGGAAAAAGAGGGAGGCTGAATCAAAAGGTTTCTAATATTTGTAATAAATGGCAGCAATCTATCATTGAAAGACGTCTGAGAAGTGGAAGTTCTTCCTAAAAAGTTAGACCGAATTACTTTGATTTTTGAAAAGAGCATAGCTGAACTACTTAGAAGCGAGGTGTTTTTTGGGGATAGAGATAAGTGTTAAGGAGAGTCATATAAGTTTCTGAATGATCAGCAGTGGAGAAGGAAACCCTGGTGCATCTTTTCAAGGTGATAAAAAAAGGCTTAAACAAAAAAATGGAACAGCATAAATGTTTTCGAAATGCTTTCGCACCAACATTTACCTGTTCCGTGGGTTTGGCACCCAATGGGCCGTGAGGGGCTCGAACCCGCGACCCGCTGATTAAGAGTCAGCTGCTCTACCAACTGAGCTAACGGCCCGTACCAAAAGTACTTCATTATCTTAGCACTCCGTTGTTTAAAAATCAATCATTCTTTTGAAAAAAATGTGTGCTTTTTCAGTTGGAAAACAGAGGTTATCTTAAAAAAATACCATTCATTCCCCAATTTCAAATGATAGGAAATTCTTAAAAGATTGATCAGAATGCTTTAAAAACTCAGAAAGCCGTGATAAAATGTATCTAGTTATCGAAACTAGGTGATTAGTTTGTGATAATCTAACCTTCTGTTAGTCAAAATGGAGGATGACATGGAAAAATTACGATCGGACATGAAAACATGGGGCGAATCGCTGCTGGAATTCCATCTGCCTAGGTGGGAAGAATTACCGACCCTGGAACTGTATATGGATCAGGTAATCACTTTGATTGACCAATATTTATCACCAGTGATCCAAACAGAAAAACATCCGCTATTGACCTCGTCTATGGTCAATAATTATGTCAAAAAAGGGATGATCCCCGCACCAGAAAAAAAACGTTACAACCAAAAGCATCTCGCATTTTTGATCGCGATCACGATGCTGAAGCAAGTGTTGACGATTCCAGAAATAAAGACAGGCATCCTTTTTCAAGGGAAAGCTGTCGGAATCAGAAATGCCTATAATGTATTTTGTGAAGAACAAGAAAAAGCAATTCATCTTGTTGGCAAAGAAGCAATGGGAGAGCCCGAGCAAATGGCATCGGAACCAATCCCGATTGAATTAGTGGCCATGAAAGGTGCAACGCGTTCCTTTGCTAATAAATTATTGGCAGAAAAAACAATCGAATTAGAAGTCATTTATTTAGAAACACATAAAGGAGAAGCCCATGAATAAAGAGAAAATTGCCCTATTAGTTGATTCAGGTACCGATGTTCCCGCACAGATCATGGAGCAATACGGCATGTATATGCTGCCATTGCAAATTATTTACAAGGATCGGACCTATACCGATAAAGTTGATATTACTGCCGAAGAAATTTACGAACGTTTGCCGCAAGAGATTCCTAGTACTTCATTACCTGATGGTGCGGCGATCGGGGAAATCTTTGATCGGATCAAAGCCGATGGGTATGAAAAAGTCTTTGCCGTAACCATCTCCAGCGGATTGAGTGGAACGTTTAATGTTGTTCGCCTGTTAGGTGAACAACGGACCGACCTTGAGGTTTTCGTGCTTGATACGAAAAATATCGGAATCGGTGCAGGGCTGCAAGCGATTCGTACAGCAGAACTGTTAGAAAAAGGCGTGACCTGGGAAGAATTGCGGGCACAACTAACGAATGAAGTCCCGAAAAACAAAGTCTTTTTCAACGTAGCTACCTTAGAGTATTTACAAAAAGGCGGCCGGATCGGTCTTGTCGCATCCATCTTAGGTAATGCTTTAAAATTGAATCCCATCATTTCTTGTAATGAAGAGGGAATCTACTATACGGTCGCAAAATCTCGTGGACGGAAGAAAAGCTTGGACAAAACCGTCGACTTGATCAAGCAATTTATCGGTGATCATCGCCATGTGCGTTTAGCTGTGGCCCAAGGTGATGCACTACAAGAAGCCAAAGAGATGAAGGCAAGATTAGAAGCCGAATTTCCAAAGGTCAAAGAAATCTTGTTTGGGCAAATCTCTCCCGCATTAGTTGTCCACACGGGTCCTGGGTTGTTAGGGATCGGTATCCAGCTTTTAGAAGAGTAAAAAAGAAAGGCCCCGTGCCTTTCTTTTTTTGTGCTTTCCTTAAGAATGAGGCGGCGGTTTTTGGGAAAGATGAAAAGCCTGTTTAAATAATGTATAATAAGTAAGAAACCAAAAAAAATTGAGGTGACATTTTTGAAAAAGATCCTAGTCGTGGACGATGAGAAACCAATTTCTGATATCGTCAAATTTAATTTAACCAAAGAAGGATATGAAGTATATACCGCCTATGATGGAGAAGAGGCATTAGAAAAAGTAGCCGAGGTCGATCCTGATCTGATTTTGCTTGATCTGATGTTACCAAAAATGGATGGGTTGGAAGTTGCACGGGAAGTGCGCAAAACCCATGACATGCCGATCATCATGGTCACAGCCAAAGATTCTGAAATCGATAAAGTACTAGGCCTCGAGCTTGGTGCGGACGATTATGTAACCAAACCATTTTCAAACCGGGAATTGGTGGCCCGCGTCAAAGCCAATCTGCGTCGCGGCTCGGCAGCTGCGAAGGAAGCAGACGATAACGCCAACAGCGAATTAACGATTGGTGATTTAACCATTCATCCGGATGCCTACATGGTCACTAAAAATGGTGCAGCCATCGAATTGACGCACCGAGAGTTTGAATTGATGCACTACTTGGCAAAACATCTTGGTCAAGTGATGACCCGGGAGCATTTATTGCAAACGGTTTGGGGCTATGACTACTTTGGTGATGTTCGGACCGTTGACGTGACGGTGCGTCGTTTACGTGAAAAAATCGAAGACAGCCCGAGCCATCCAAATTATTTGGTTACTCGTCGCGGAGTGGGCTATTACTTGCGGAACCCAGAACAGGAATAAGCTATGAAAAATAGAGTTCGCTTTTTTCAATCGGTGAACTTCAAAATCGCCCTGACTTTTATCTTGATCTTATTGATTGCGATCCAGATTATCGGGGCGTATTTTATTCGCGAATTGGAAAGAACAACGGTCGATGCCTTCAAACGCGACATGGAGGCACGGGCCAGTACGTTAGTGGTAACGTTAGGCTCTGAATTGAGTCGAATGGATAATGATGACGGTTTGGATTGGGATTCCATGAATGCTTCCTTGAATCGAATCTTAACGAGTACCAACTCATCGGAAATTTTGGAGATGCGGGTGGTGGATGAGCAAGGGATTATTCGTGCAACCACCAATATCAATGATCGTGGCTCGGTGGGAGAAAAAAATGATTACCGTGATTACGATACGAACCGTAGTGAAGTCCTTTATGATGAATCCAGCGGCCAGCGGGTGTTCAATATCGTACAGTCGATCCAATCACCGACAGGGGATACCGTCTTAGGAACGCTTTATTTACGGAGCAATCTTGAGTCAAAATACAATGAAGTTAGTACAACAGCGGTCATCTTTGTTACCGCTTCGCTAATTGCGGCAGTGATTTCGATCATTGTGGCACTATTGGTCTCTCGTTCCATTACCCAACCAATTGGAGAGATGCGGGAACAAGCGATTCGTATCGCCAAAGGAGATTATAGCCGCAAGGTCGCGATTCATGGAAAAGATGAATTGGGGCAACTGGCGGAAACCTTTAATCAATTAGGGGAACGAATCGAAGAGACCCAAGAGGCGATGGAGTCCGAGCGAAACCGCTTGGACAGCGTCTTGTCTCACATGACAGATGGGGTTGTTGCCACCGACCGACGAGGCAAAGTCATTACCATCAATGAGATGGCGATGTCCTTATTGAATGTCACTAACGAAGAAGCGATCGGGCAGTCGATTTTGACGTTATTGGAAATCGATGAAGAATACACGTTACGAAAGCTTTTGGAAAACCCTGAAGACATGCTATTGGAGCGTCCTAGCAATGATTCGACGGGAACAAATCTGATTTTGCGCATTGATTTCTCCATGATCCGTCGAGAGTCCGGGTTCATTTCCGGTCTAGTTGCCGTAATGCACGATGTCACGGAACAAGAAAAGAATGAGCAGGAACGGCGAGAATTTGTCTCCAACGTTTCTCATGAGTTGCGAACGCCTCTAACGAGTATGCGCAGCTACATCGAAGCGCTGAGTGAAGGGGCTTGGAAAGATCCAGAAATTGCACCGAACTTTCTGAAAGTGACCTTGGATGAAACGGATCGGATGATTCGTATGATCAATGATCTGTTGAGTTTGTCGCGGATGGATAGTGGCAATTCGCAACTGCAGTTAGAATATATCAATTTCAATGAAATGGTTAATTTCGTGTTGGATCGTTTTGACATGATGGTGACGAATGAAAGTAAAAAATATTTGATTCGCCGCGAGTTCACCAAACGAGAATTGTGGGTGGAAGTCGATACGGACAAAATGATCCAAGTGATCGACAACATCATGAATAATGCCATCAAATATTCCCCAGATGGTGGGATTATTACGGTGAAATTGATGGAGACTCATAACAACATCGTCCTTAGCATCAATGACCAAGGACTAGGAATTCCGAAAAAAGATCTCACGAAGATCTTTGATCGTTTTTACCGAGTCGATAAAGCTCGAGCCCGCCAACAAGGAGGCACCGGCTTAGGGTTGGCGATCTCACGTGAAGTCATCAAAGCTCATGGAGGTGCGATTTGGGCGGAAAGTCGAGAAAATCGCGGGTCAACATTTTACATCATGTTGCCGTATGAACCGTATGAGGAGGATTGGTGGGTATGAGAATCTCAGAAAAAATCATTCGTGTAGGCTTGATCGTGATGATCGCCTTGAGTTTTTATTTCTCCTATATGATTTGGCTAAATCCGACCGGGTTCAACAATGCCAGCACGGAAACAGACACTGGCGTCAATCCTTCGGTTCAAACCTACAAACAAAAAAGCGATTTGTTTTTGCCCCTATATCTGACTTGGAATGATGAAGAGGATATCAAAGAAACCAATTCTGAAGCGGTGATTCGAGAGATCCAAGAGGTGATCAACGAGGCAACGATCAGTGATTTGACCCTGCGGACCTATGGTGAGGAACAAGCTTTTTCAAAAGCCCAAGAAGTCAATCAAGGAATATCCTTAAACTACTATACGACGTTTTACTTGAAAGACTACGAGAAAACCTTTGATAAAGAGCTGTCCTTAGAGGACGAAAGTGAAACAGAGGATTTTCCGTTTTCTCGCATCCAGTTTGATCTCGAAGAAAACACGATCCAATTTGTTGACTTTACCCATCAACGAGTAGTTCGAGGCAAGATCGACTGGGATAAAAGCCAAGTAAAACACTTACTGGCAGACAATCCTCGGGAATGGACGGCAATGAGGACTGATCAAGAACGATCCAGCAATCAATATTATACGCAAGATTCGATCAAGCTGAAAAAATACAGCTACTATTCTTCGACACAGTCTCAGAGTTTATTTCGAGAAGCCTTTTTCAGCAATCCTAAAAACGTCAAAATCAATGATGAAAGTGTCGATACCTACTATTATGAAGGTGGGCAAAACATGACGGTCTTGCAAGATCAACAGCAAGTCAAGTTTGAAACCACCACAGATGGTTCCGATGAAACGGATCTGGCGATGTTGAGTGCGGATTATATTATTCGTTTAGGCAACAATTTTGGGACGATCCGCTATTTTGATCAACAAGACAAGCACTTGGATTATCGGGTTTTCGTTGAAGGCTATCCAGTCTTTAGTACTGGTGGTCAAGGGGTGATCAGTGTGGCTTTTTCAGAAAGTGGTCAGACCGGCAGTCGGGAAATGACGATTTCTGCCAGCTTGAACGCGATCCAAGTGCCGATTCCTTCTGAAACGGAGATTGAATTGCCCTCTAGTTTGTCGGTCAAAAATGAGCTGATTGCGGCAGGGGCTGATCCTGAATTGTTGCAACAGATCATCGTCGGCTATCAATGGGGGGAGATCAAAGATGCACCACTTGTTGATTTGACGCCTGCTTGGTATGTCAATTATGACTCGTCTTGGATCAGTTATGATGCATTAATGACAAAATTAGCAGAAACGGAGGAGAATTAATTGGATTTTAAACGAATCGAATGGATTTTTTTCCTCGCTTTTCTTGGCCTGAATGTCTTCCTTTTCAATGTCTACAGTGAGGCTCGCAGCGAGCATCAGATGGTTTCACAATCAAACCAAACGATTCCTATCGAACAACGACTCGATTCTGAGGACATTCGGTATTCTGGCGAATTATCAGATGAGGTCTTGAGTGGCTATTATTTGAGCGGTGAACAGACGGATTTTGATGTGGAACTACGAGATCCGCAACTTAATACTCAGTTCAAAAGAGGGTCGACGGTCAAAGGGCAGCAGTTGATCCATGTCTCAACCAATGGCTTTTATATCAGTGATGATTCCCAAACGGAAGAAACCGTCAATGGTTTTTTGCAACGAAAAGATCAAGTCCTGTTTGGGGATGAATATGACTATTTGGAAAACCTCTCTGTCTTGAACGCCAATCATCCGACCGTGGTGGCGGTTCAATCCTATGAAGGCATTCCTTTCAATGACAGCTCAAGTCGAATCGATATCACCTTAGAACAAACGGATGATCTTTTGCAGATTGCCCGTTACACGCAAACACATATCTCCAATATTACGCCTCTAAGGGAAAAGATGACGGTCTATTCAGAAAAAGAAGCAGTAAATACACTTTATCTGAACAATAAGCTGCCGAGTCACTCGAAAATTCTCTGGACGGAATTAGCCTATACGATGATTTTAAAAGTTAGGGAAAAAAATGTGTATATTCCTGCATGGTTTATTGCTTTCCAATTAGATGGCGATGACACCATCCAAATCGAAACGGTCAATGCCTTCAGCAATCGGATCATCACGAATAATGCCGTTCAAAAGGTAGAAAATCCATAAAAAAGCGGGTATAATGGAACTCGTTGAAACAACCAGAGAGGAAGTCACGTAAACCATGATGAAGGAAAATGCCTTTCAAGTAAGTATTCTAGCCAGCGGAAGCTCAGGGAATTCGCTCTATATCGAAAGCAATAAAAAGCGGATCTTAGTGGATGCCGGTTTGAGCGGCAAGAAGATCACTTCATTATTGGATGAAGTAGGGCGTAAACCAGAAGACTTGGACGCCATTCTTGTGACCCACGAACACCGGGATCATATCCACGGTGTCGGAGTGCTGGCGCGAAAATACAAACTTGATGTCTATGCGAATACAAAAACATGGCAAGCGATGGACCCAATGATCGGCAACGTCGCTGTCGAACAAAAACACATCTTTGAGATGGGAAAAGTGCTAACTTTGGGTGACTTGGACATCGAAAGCTTTGGTGTCTCCCACGATGCTGCAGCGCCACAATTTTATCGTTTCCATAAAGACGGCAAATCATTCGTGATGCTGACGGATACTGGTTATTGCAGTGATCATGTGCGAGGCATCATCAAAGGCGCCGATGCATACCTTGTGGAAAGCAACCATGACCTAGAAATGCTGCGAATGGGCCCTTACCCATGGAGCCTCAAGCAGCGGATTCTTGGAGATCGCGGTCACTTATCGAATGAAGATGGGGCTCTGGTCATGACGGACATCTTGACCGACAACACCAAACGGGTCTATCTTGGTCATTTAAGTAAAGAAAACAACCTGAAAGAGTTGGCGCACTTAACGATGGTCAACACCATGAAAGAACATGATCTAGGTGTTGGAGAAACGTTTGAAGTCTATGATACCGATCCTGACAAAGCGACGGAATTATTTGCGATCTAATCGATCATCAGAGGGATGAATTTGTTGGGTGGAGGCAGTGGGATGTTTGATGAAGAAAAAATCAAGACTTTGAACGAGCTGGAAATGGCAGTTTATAAATACATTGTCCAGCATTTTGAAGAGATCGATCAGCTGACGATTCGCGAATTGTCAGCTGCATGCCACGTCTCAACGTCGACGATTTTACGATGTATCACGAAATTGGGCTATCGTGGATATTCAGAGTTAAAGTATGCGATCTGTCAAAAAAAGGAACAAGACGCACGAGCGTTTGATCTTTTCTATGATGCAACGATTCAAGTCAATACATTCTTAAAAAAAGTCAATAATGAAGATTACCGTAAGTTTATCCAGCCGGCAGTAGAACTGATTCTTTCCGCACGCCATGTGGCGTTTTCAGGAATCGGCACAAGTGGGATTCTTGGTACTTATGGCAGTCGCTATTTTGCCAACTTAGGTATCAATGCTTATAGCATCGTCGATCCCTTTTTGCCAGTACCGCCTCGTGGGATGGAAAATACGTTAGCGATCATTTTATCGGTGTCGGGTGAAACCATTCAAATGATCAAGCAAACGGAGGACTTTAAACGGTATGGGGCAAAAGTACTCAGCATCACCAATGATGAAAAATCGACGATCGCCCAAATGGCCGATTACAATATTTCCTACTATATGCCTGTTGTCAGTGGAGGAAAAGAAGTCGATTTGAACCTGACGACGCAAGTCCCGGTGATTACACTGATCGAACTTTTAGCCCATCAAGTCTACAAGCAAATCTAAGTGATCGTAAAAAAACAGCTTCGGCTGTTTTTTTTGTTGGAACATGTTTCATATCTCAGAGAAGCTATAGGCAAGGAGCGTATTATCCATTAAGATTTATTTGTAAGCGAATTCATCGGCCGGTGGATAGAATTTTATTTTAGGAGTGATGTGAGATGAACGAATGGATCAATGAGAAATTATTACCCCCAATATTAAAATTTGTCAATACGAAAGCAATTACTGCATTAAGGAACGGCATGCTCTATACGATGCCCTTTTCAATCGTAGGATCGATTTTCCTACTATTAGCAAACTTTCCCGTCCAGTCGATTGCGGATTGGGTAACGAATAGCGGCTTAGGTGAATATTTCAACCAAGCCTATGGCGCCTCTTTTGCAATTATGGCCTTTTTCGCCGTAATGGGTATCGCCTATTCATATGTAAAAGCAGAAGGTTATGAAGGACTCCCTGCAGGAATGATTGGTTTAGTTATTTTCTTATTAACTATGGAGTCAAGTGTGACGGATGCTGAAACAAGTGTGACCATCGCAAATGTCATTGATAAAACATGGACCGGTGGACAAGGCATGATCAGTGCCATCTTAGTGGGACTTTTTGTGGGCTGGGGCTATACGTGGTTCTTAAAACGCGACATCCGGATCAAACTGCCAGAACAAGTACCCACCAATGTCGCAAACTCATTTACAGCGTTGATTCCGGCAGCTGTTTTGACGACCATCGCATTAGGCATTTATGTTTTCTTTGATAAGGTCTTTCAGACAACCGTGGTCGAATGGATCTACACCGTGATTCAAAGTCCGATGCAAGGGGTGACGGATTCCCTTGGCGGTGCCTTGATGCTAGGCTTCTTAGTGCCATTCTTGTGGTTCTTCGGGGTTCATGGTTCGACGATCGTGGGCGGTATCATGGGGCCGATTTTACAAGCCAATTCATTAGCAAATACGGCTATTCTTGAATCTGGTAAAGCATTGACATTGGAAAATGGCGGACACATCGTGACCCAACAGTTTTTGGATCAATTTATGACGGTAACTGGTGCAGGAATGACAATTGGCATCGTGCTATACATGGTGGCTTTTGCCCGTTCAGCGCAGTTCAAACAATTAGGACGTCTCTCCCTGATCCCAGCATTCTTTAATATCAATGAACCAATTATTTTTGCGACACCGATCGTCATGAACCCAATCATGGTATTACCATTTATTTTGACACCGATGGTATCAGGCGTGATCACGTATTTTGCACTTTATACCGGTATCGTACCGCTATTTACTGCTGTGCAAGTTCCGTGGACGACCCCGCCGATCATTTCAGGATTTCTAGTAGGGGGCATCCGTACCGCTATTTTACAATTTGTTGTTTTAGCAATCGGCTTCTTTATTTACTATCCTTTCATTCGTAAGGTCGATAGTTTGAACTATAAACAAGAAACAGAGATCGTTTAATACCAAGGAAGCAGGTTGAATAGAAATGAATAAACTAAGAAGCGATTTTTTATGGGGTGGCGCAGTCGCTGCTCACCAATTGGAAGGCGGCTATCGTGCGGGTGGAAAAGGCGTGAGTGTTGCTGATGTCATGACTGTCGGAGGCAACGGAATTCCTCGCCGAATCACGGAAGGTATCCAACCGGGCGAAAGCTATCCCAATCATGAAGCGATCGATTTTTATCATCGGTATCCTGAAGACATCAAGCTTTTTGCCGAATTAGGGTTGAAGTGCTTCCGAACATCGATTGCCTGGACCCGTATTTTTCCAAAGGGGGATGAGCGCGAGCCGAATGAGGAAGGCCTGGCCTTTTATGATCAATTATTCGATGAGTGTTTACGCTATGGCATTGAGCCAGTCATTACCCTGTCTCACTTTGAAATGCCTTATCATTTAGTGACCGAATACGGAGGTTGGCGTAACCGTAAATTGATCGATTTGTTTGTCCGCTTTGCAGAAGTTTGTTTTACGCGCTATCAAAAGAAAGTGAAGTATTGGATGACCTTCAATGAAATCAATAATCAAGCAAACTATAAAGAAGATTTTGCGCCATTTACCAATTCTGGTCTGTTCTTTACGGAAGGAGAAGACCGAGAAAAAGTCATGTACCAAGCAGCTCATTACGAGCTCGTTGCCAGTGCAAAAGCGGTGGCGCTAGGACATGCGATCAATCCTGCGTTTCAAATCGGATCGATGATCGCGATGTGCCCAATCTATCCGTATTCTTGCGATCCCAAAGACATGATGGCAGCCACGGTGGCCATGCAGCGGCGCTATTGGTTTTCAGATGTTCATGCCCGTGGGCACTATCCGAGTTATATGCGCAGCTATTTTGAAAGAAAACAATTTGATTTAGATATCACCCCTGAAGATGAAGCAGCTTTGGCAAAAGGCTGTGTTGACTACATGGGTTTTAGCTACTATATGTCTTTTGCGATCAAAGGCAAGGAGAATGATCCAACCTATGACTATGATGAGAGCCAAGATCTGGTGGACAATCCTTATGTCGATGCTTCTGAATGGGGCTGGCAGATTGATCCCGTAGGCTTGCGCTATGCCATGAACTGGTTTAACGAACGCTACGAATTGCCGCTTTTCATTGTAGAAAATGGCTTTGGTGCGGTGGATACGGTGGAAGAGGATGGACAGATCCACGATGACTACCGTATTGACTACCTAAAAGCCCATATCGAAATGATGAAAGAAGCAGTAGCTTATGATGGCGTCGACTTATTAGGTTATACACCGTGGGGCATCATTGACTTGGTTTCTGCGGGGACAGGGGAAATGAAGAAACGCTATGGTGTGATCTATGTGGACAAAGACAATGAAGGAAATGGAACCCTTGCTCGTCGGAAGAAAGATTCATTTGCATGGTATCAGCAAGTGATTGCGTCCAATGGCACGAAGGTCTAAAGAAAAAAACGTTACGCAAAATTTCTGCGTAGCGTTTTTTCTTTAGGGCATTTGGATATAGCCGTAATGAAGCAATAACTGAATAATAATCACTAAAGTGTTCATTCCCACATGGGTGATCATGGAAGTCCAAATACTGCCGGTCAAAGCATACAGCCCAGAAAAGAACAGTCCTAAGAAAATATAGACTAAGAGATGATTGTCATTGTGGGCAAAGGCAAAGGCTACGGCGCTGACCACTACACCGACCCAAACATTGCTGTATTTCCCAATGATGCCAACTAAGGCTCTGCGGAAGACAAATTCCTCCATAATTGGCCCACCGACCATTGCTGCGAGAGCAAAGAGTGGGTTTTGCACCACGATGGCAATAATGTTTTCGGTATTTTGCGAAGCGCTGACTTCTCCGAAAAAGGATTCGATAAAGATGGCTAGATTTTGCAACAAAATCGCTGCGACAATGCCTGTTAGCCCGTAAATAAGAATCGCTGAGACTTTGGTTTTTTTGTGTTCAAACGATAGCGGTTCTGTTTGTTTGAAATACAAGAAAAACATGATCGCTGCACCAGCTAAGTAACCGATCGTCGTTGCTGCTACTTGATGTCCGCTAGGGACGAAGGCGATCGGTAGAAAAAAGACGATGCCGTAAGTAAGAATCGTGGCTAAAGAATATTTTGATAAAGACATAGTTGTTTCCTCACACTCCTTTGCTTCATTATAGACTAGGTTGCTTCTAGAAACAAAAAATCCTACTATATTTATCAATCAATTAGAAATGCAAAAAAAAATTTAGCAAAAGGCTTGCAAAAATTTGGGAAAATGAGTAATATTGAAACTGTAAGTTAGCACTCGATACAAGAGAGTGCTAATGCTAAATTCTATAACATTCATTGGAGGGATTTATCGTGTTAAGACCATTAGGTGATCGTGTGATTATCGAAGTCGCAAAAGAAGAAGAAAAAACTGTAGGCGGAATCGTGCTTGCATCAGCAGCAAAAGAAAAACCACAAACGGGTACCGTTATTGCAGTCGGCGAAGGACGCACGCTCGAAAACGGTGAAAAAGCTCCTGTTGCTGTCAACGTTGGCGAACAAGTAATGTTCGAAAAATACGCTGGCACAGAAGTGAAATATGAAGGAACAGAATATTTGATCGTTGCTGCAAAAGATATCATTGCAGTAGTAGAATAAGAAAAATAAAAAATACTTGAGGTGATGAAATCATGGCAAAAGAAATCAAATTTGCAGAAGACGCACGCGCAGCAATGCTTCGTGGGGTAGATAAATTAGCAGATACAGTAAAAGTAACCTTAGGCCCTAAAGGTCGTAACGTGGTTTTAGAAAAATCTTACGGTTCACCATTGATCACAAATGACGGTGTAACGATCGCTAAAGAAATCGAATTAGAAGATCATTTTGAAAACATGGGCGCAAAACTTGTTTCTGAAGTCGCTTCAAAAACAAACGATATCGCTGGTGACGGAACAACGACTGCTACGTTATTGACACAAGCAATCGTTCGTGAAGGATTGAAAAATGTCACCGCTGGTGCGAACCCATTAGGTATTCGTCGTGGGATCGAAATGGCAACAAAAGTGGCTGTAGAAGAGCTACACAACATTTCATCAATCGTTGATTCAAAAGAAGCAATCGCACAAGTTGGTGCTGTTTCTTCTGGTAGTGAAAAAGTTGGACAATACATCGCTGATGCAATGGAAAAAGTCGGCAATGACGGTGTTATCACTATTGAAGAATCAAAAGGGATTGAAACAGAATTAGATGTTGTGGAAGGAATGCAATTTGATCGTGGTTACTTATCACAATACATGGTAACTGACAACGATAAAATGGAAGCAGCGTTAGAAAATCCATACATCTTGATCACTGACAAAAAAATCTCTAACATCCAAGATATCTTGCCATTGTTAGAACAAATCTTACAACAATCAAAACCATTATTGATTATCGCTGATGACGTTGATGGCGAAGCATTACCAACACTTGTATTGAACAAAATCCGTGGAACATTCAATGTTGTTGCAGTGAAAGCACCAGGATTTGGTGACCGTCGTAAAGCAATGCTAGAAGACATTGCGATCTTAACTGGTGGTACAGTGATCACTGAAGACTTAGGTCTTGAGCTGAAAGATGCAACCATCGATAACTTAGGTCAAGCAAGCAAAGTGGTTGTGGATAAAGACAACACAACAATCGTTGAAGGTGCTGGTGAAAAAGAAGCAATTGACGCACGCGTTCAATTGATCAAAAACCAAATCGCTGATACAACTTCTGACTTTGACCGTGAAAAACTACAAGAACGCTTAGCAAAACTTGCTGGTGGGGTTGCAGTGATCAAAGTTGGGGCACCAACTGAAACTGAATTGAAAGAATTGAAATTACGTATTGAAGATGCATTGAATGCAACACGTGCCGCTGTGGAAGAAGGCATGGTCTCAGGTGGGGGAACTGCCTTAGTCAATGTCATCAACAAAGTTACAGAAATCGAAACAGATGGCGATGCAGCAACAGGTGTCAAAATCGTTTTACGTGCCTTAGAAGAACCAGTTCGTCAAATTGCTGAAAATGCAGGCTACGAAGGTTCAGTCATCATCGACAAATTGAAAAACGCTGACTTAGGCGTTGGTTTCAATGCAGCAACTGGCGAATGGGTAAACATGCTAGAAGCTGGTATCGTTGACCCAACAAAAGTGACGCGTTCTGCATTACAAAACGCAGCTTCTGTTGCCGCATTATTGTTAACAACTGAAGCAGTCGTTGCCGACAAACCAGAACCAGCAGCACCAGCAGCTCCTGCAATGGACCCATCAATGGGTATGGGCGGCATGATGTAAGCAAGCCTTGAGAACTCCTCTTTTGAGGGGTTCTTTTTTTGTGCGATCAAAAAATACTTCAGCACAGAAAAAGACAAAAAACCTTTCTTCTTAGTATTCTAAGCACCAAAGAATTGGTTCATTGCTTGAATCAAAGGAGAAAGGATTGGTAGATATGAGCTATCTATTTGTCTTGTAATGGCAGCGTGTTTTCTAAGGAAAGTCAATTACAACCGTTCCCAAAATCCCTGCGCAAAGCCAGTACTAAATTCGTAGAGAACCGGCAGTATCACCGAAACACATAAGACGAGAAAGACCATTTTCTGAACATCTGTTAATTGTTTGAGGAAATGGTTTTTTGTGAATAATAAATACGCGATACAGATAACGGAAAGCAGCTGCAAGAGATCAAATAAAATGGACAAGAAAATCACCTTTTCTGATTAGATTGAATGGACGATAGAATGATGGATTATCTTAACATAGAGCAAAGGGTTGAATGATATGGTTCTGAGAAAACGTGAAGATCAACGTTTATAAAGAAACGGTATTTCGACGCCAAAGAATGCGAAGATCCCGCTTAAAAGAAAGTAAGTCAATAAGCCTAGATAAAAAAGGACTTTCCAATTCAATTTCTTTTTCATTCGATCCACTCCTTTTGTGTATCATAGCATAAAAAAACGATAATATAAATAAATAATTTAAAGATGCAAATTTGCATTTTTTAGCAAGTGTAAGCTCTCTCAAGCTACATTTTCGCTATCTTGAAAAACCTGAGCTAAAATAGAAAGAGGAACAAAATCATGGCTCACTTTGATTTTTAAATGAACAACGAGTCGAAAGAAGGAGACATTTCTTTGAAAAAACCATGGATAAAACGCAAAAAGAAGCAAAACGAAAATGAATTATTAACGGAACAGTCCGTTCAAGTCGAGCAAAGTCAAACGAGAGAAGAGCTGCAAGAAGAAGCGGAGTTTACTTCTTTTTTTGCGGATGTCATGAAGCGAATGCCGAAAAAATCGGCTGCCCTTGTGATGAAAGGCTATGACGGATCAAAAGCCCAGGCGGAAAAAGTGTTAGCGAAAAGTAAGGATCAATTTGATCAGGTGTTTGAGGAGTTTTTGGTGGGAGTAGATGATGAAACGCGAAAAAAAGCCCACCGCACGATCCATGCGGCTTCTTTAACGGCGGCGATCATCGGCTGTTCACCGATTCCCTTTTCAGACGCAGTGTTACTTGTACCGGTTCAAATGACGATGATGGCACGTTTGTATCGTATTTTTGGGCGAACATGGCGTGAAGGGTTAGCGAAAAGTATTTCGAAAGAGCTAGTCGTTGTGAGTTTTGGTCGCAGTGCCGTTGGCAATATCTTGAAATTTGTCCCAGCAGTCGGCACCGTTGCTGGAGCTGCGATCAATGCCAGTGTGGCTAGTGGTATCACCGAAGCATTAGGCTGGGTGACGGTCAAGATGCTGAATGATGGGGAAGATGTGTTTGAGCAAGTGATGTCCTTTAAAGGCCAATTTCACACGCTGTTCAATGCGTTGAAAGTTGGCAAGAAATCCAAGTGAGACAAACAGAAGAAGAACGAAGCAGGTCCAGAGGACTTGCTTTTGTTGCTTCTTTTTCTTCACAGCAAATAAATAGTTATTTTAAAGGAGTGAGTAAAATGAAACAACGAGTGACACGGGAAGAAGTCAAAGAACGGTTGGTCACCGATGCGTATTTTCAAAAAGGTCGTTCCGCTTTAAAGACCCGCCAAACGATTTTGACGATTCTTGCTTGGCTGATGGTCTTGGTTCCTTTTGTCTGGCTGGCCATTCCGCTGACTTTACCGAATCTGGCGGATCGGATTGCCTTTCGGACATATCTGGAAGAAGCAGTGACTTTTGATTTTTTGGCGTTGTTTTTAGGAATTTCTTTTTTGGTCTTGGTTCTGACATTTACTTTGTTGACCTTGAGGAACAACCGCCGCTTCAAACGATTGCTGCAAAAGCAATCGATGCATGATGAAGCTGCTTTGGAAAAACGCAAAGAGTTGCTAGAAGCATTTTACGAAGAACGCTTCGGGACGAAAGAAGAACGCCATGGGGCAAAATACTACGCGGTTGCACCGGAGCAAAACATCGGAGAAAGAGAGATCCAAGAACTTTTCCGTAGAAATGGGGTGGGCTGATGGTTGTCAATTTTGATACTGGGTTCCCGTGGTTGGATACATTTTTAACAGTCGTTTTAATGATTCTGTTCACGTATCCCATTTTAGGTGGCTTTGCTTGGTTCATCGGGGTGATCTGCAATCGTTTTTTGTTCCGTTATCGTCAGTTAGAGTGGATACCGATCCCCGAAGAGATCGAGCCGATGATCACCATTATGGTGCCGGCTCATAATGAAGAAGTCGTCATTGAAGACACGATTCATTATTTAATGAACAATCTAAACTACAGCAACTATGAGGTGTTGGTGACGGATGACGGCTCAACGGATCAAACTCCTGTGATACTGGATCGCTTGATGGAACAGTACCCGAATCTAAGGGTTTTGTGTATCGAAAAAAACCAAGGGAAAGCTCATGCCTTTAATATTGGGGTAGGGTTTGCCAATGGGGAATTGATCTTGAGTAACGACGCAGATACGGTCCCTGAACCTGATGCATTGTGGAAATATGTCAATTATTTTATCCGTCAAGATTCCATCAATATCTCTGCTATTACGGCGAATATGGACGTTCAAAATCGCACAACCATCGTCGGGAAATCACAAACCGTTGAATTTTCAAGTATCGTAGGAATTATCAAACGGACCCAGCAAGCCGTTTTCGGCGTCATCTATGCCTATAGCGGTGCCAACACAATGTATCGTAGAGCCGCATTGATGGATGTTGGTCTCTTTCGACAAAATCGTGCCACGGAAGATATCAGTATTGCCTGGGATCATCAATTCCGTGGTTGGTTGTCACTATTTGCGTCACGAGTGATGTTTTTCATGGAGGTGCCAGAAACACTCAAGATGCTCTATCGGCAACGGAAACGCTGGGCGAAAGGCGGAACGGAAGTGTGGTTGACCAATTTTAAAAAAGTGTTCTTACACCCTTTTGAAAATATCGGTCGAACCGCCATGTTTGTGGATCAGTCCTTAAGTATTATCTGGTCATTCTTTTTCTGGTTGTCTTCGGCTTTGTTTGTTTTTTATCTGATTTATTATGGGGCAACTGGGAATTACGAGCGGATCTACCATATGTTTACGATGGCCTTTCTCTTCGTTTGTTTTGAGATGATTGCGGGGGTCATGCAGCTATTTACCAGCCTCTTGGCGGATGATAACCGCAGCAAGCTGAAATATTTCCGTTTTGCCCCTTTTTACATGCTGTTTTACTGGATGATCAATGCCATAACGATCGTCACTACCTTTATTCCAGCCGTCAAGACCATCCTTGGCTACGGTAGCGGCGTTTGGGTCAGCCCTGAGCGAACGGCGAAAAAAAACGAAGAATCTTAACGAATTCACCTTCCCTGGACAATAAAAACAAGTCTGAGTTTTCTTCAGACTTGTTTTTTTGCCATTAAGGTTCAGAAAGATAGTAAATCTCACGATTTTGGTATGGATAACGAGTTTGCGAAAATTCGAAGGGCCGTCCGTCGGAGAGACGAGCAACTTGTTCTAATTCTAAGATCGGATCATTGGGATCGACTTCTAAATATTTGATATCATAGGAATCTGCTTTGTCGGCACGGATTTTACGTATGGCGGGACCTATTTTGAGATGTAAGGAATCAGTGATATATCGATAGATCGAGTGTTCAAGGATCGCCATATCAATATCGGGAATGGTTTTGATGGGCATGATCGTGTACTCCAATTCAAAGGGTTCGTTATCAACATAGCGCAGTCGTACGATATCATAAACAGGTTCGTTTTCTCGCAAGGACAAGTAATCCATTTCGTTGGCTTCTGGAAAACGAACATTGAAACTAATGATTTTACTTTGCACTTTATGCCGCCCGCCATATCGGTTGACTAGACCAATATACTCATTGATCTGTCCTTGATAGGTCGCTGAATTGACATAGGTGCCATGACCTCTTTTGGTAGAAATCAGGCCTTCTTGCTTCAATTGATTTAGCGCTTTTTGGATCGTCATTCGCGAGGTTTGAAATCGTTTGGCTAACGCAGTCTGTTCCGGTAATTTTGATAAAGCTGGAAAAACACCTTCATAAATGTTCGTCCGCAACTGATCAACGATCTCTTTGTATTTTGTCATAGTCATCACTCCTTATGTAAAAAAATTCATGGACTTGAGTTTTGTTTGAAGGGGATAAAAACAAGCTCTATCACCAAAGAATCAACTGCAATTCACATGTACAGAAAAAGCTTTACATGTGTTTTCGAAAAATTTACATGCCGATTTCATCTAATTATAATAGGTTTTATAAGCGAATACAAACAATGGAGGGATCAATATGACAACTTTTTACTGGGGGAACAGTGTCAGCAGTATGCAAACAGAAGGTGGTTGGAATGAAGGTGGTAAAAGCTTATCCGTTTATGATATACGGGAAGCTTCGGAACAGGCTAGCGATTGGCATGTAGCAAATGATAACTATCATGCGTATACAGAAGACTTTGATTATATGCAAGATTTGGGGATGAACATGTATCGTTTCCAAATTTCTTGGTCAAGGGTCGTTCACGATGGAGATGGTGCCTTTAATGAAGAAGGGATCGCCTATTACGATCGTTTTATTGATGATCTGTTAGCTCGAGGAATCGAGCCCATGATTTGTTTGTATCATTTTGATATGCCCCTGCATCTGGCGAAAACCTATAACGGGTTCATCAGCAAAGAAGTGAAGGACGCATTCATTCGCTTTGGAAAAGAAATGGTGGATCGTTTTGTGGATAAAGTCCATTATTGGTTAACCTTTAACGAACAAAATCTATTCCACCAAGACCATGGTTTTAAGATCAGCGGCTATTTAGAAGGGGAAGAAACAACAGAAGAATTGTATCAAATTTTCCACAATGTCATGGTTTGCCATGCAGAGATCTGTAACTATCTTCATGAAACAACAAATGCGAAGATTGGCGGCATGCTGGCGTATTCTGAAGCGTATCCAGCGACTTGTCGTCCACAAGACATCAAAGCAGCAAGAGAGTTTGATGAATTTGCGAATTTTACTTTATTAGATTGCTATGCGCACGGCAAGTATTCGGCAGCACAAGACCGATACGTGAAAAATCATCAACTCAATATGAATATTTTACCTGGGGAATTAGAAGCGATCGCAGCGCAGAAAAATGATTACATTGCCTTTAGCTATTATGCTTCTTCTACCTTGAATGCTGAAAAAATTCCTGAAGGAACGCCGCCGAATCGGTACATGACTTTTGGAAAACAAGACAATCCGTATATTGAAACAACGGAATGGAACTGGCAAATTGATCCGCTGGGCTTCCGTGATGTCTTAAATAAAGTCTATCAGCGGTATCGGTTGCCAGTGTTTCCGATTGAAAACGGAATTGGTGTCAGAGAGCATTGGAATGGCAACGAACCGATTCAAGATGATTACCGTATTGCCTACCATCAAGAGCATATTCGAGCGATGTTTGAAGCGATGGTGGAAGATGGAGTGGTCTGCCTTGGTTATCTTGGCTGGGGACTGATCGACATTTTGAGCTCCCAAGGTGATATGGAGAAACGATACGGACTTGTGTATGTCAATCGTGGCAATCATGAGTTGCGAGATATGAAACGTGTGCCGAAAAAATCGTATGAATGGTTCAAAGAAGTGATCAAAACGAATGGTAGTACGATCTATACAAACCCATATACAGAATAGGAGGAACAGAAAATGGCAGCAGAAAAGCGCACGTTTTTAGATAAATTTACAGAGTTTTCGGTCCGTCTCGGCAATCAGGTTCATCTCAAAAGTCTTCGTGATGCGTTTGCGACCTTAATGCCTGCCTTTATTATCGCAGGGATCGCTGTGTTGTTTAATAATGTCTTTTTTCCATGGTTTTTACAAGGGGCTGCCTT
This sequence comes from Enterococcus sp. DIV0008, assembly GCF_050542615.1. Taxonomy (NCBI): domain Bacteria; kingdom Bacillati; phylum Bacillota; class Bacilli; order Lactobacillales; family Enterococcaceae; genus Enterococcus; species Enterococcus sp. DIV0008. Next base: position 816,710 of record NZ_CP172937.1, read on the forward strand.
GGCGCGAATGCAAGTGTTTGGCAATTCCATCACCAATGGAACATTGAATATCGCCGGTCTGCTGATCGCCCCGATGATCGCTTATTTTCTTTGCCGCAACAAAAATAATCCGAGCGCCATCAATGCAACCTTTGTGGCAACGACTTGCTTAGTGGTCATGTTGGCGATGGCTCATGCCGTGATGCCAGAAGGCGCCCAAGCAGAAGTGACCATCAGTGGTGTGATGCTTTTTGACGATGTCGGGACCAAAGGGATGTTTTCAGGCATCATTTGTGGGTTAGTTGCCACGGAATTATTTATTCGACTGTCAGAAAACAAGCACTTAAAAATCAATTTAGGGGATCAAGTTCCTCCTGCCGTCAGCAAATCCTTCAGTACGTTGATCCCTGCTATTTTAGTGATTTCCTTCTTTGCCGTAGTTGCGACCGTGCTAGCAGCCTTTGATACCGATCTGATTCAAATCATTTCCACAGTGATCCAAGAACCACTGCGTTTATTGAACACATCGATTTTGGGTTCTTGATCATCTATTCAACGGGCAACTTTCTGTTTACTTTAGGCATTCACCAAACCGTCATCAATGGCACCTTATTAGATCCATTGCTGTTAGTCAATATGAATGAAAACATGCAAGCCGTGCAAGAAGGCGCTGCGCCGCCCAATATCTTAAATTCAGCATTCGTGACGGTTTTCGCACAACTAGGCGGGACTGGATTTACGATCAGTTTGATCATTGCAGTGCTCTTATTCGTCCGCAATTACCAACCTTTTCGGGATGTCGTCAATCTATCCTTAGCTCCGGGTATTTTTAATATCAACGAGCCAATCATCTTTGGTTTACCGATCGTCTTCAATTTACCAATGATCATTCCCTTCGTTGCAAGTCCAATTGTTGCAACGTTGATTGGCTACTTTGCTACCGCAGTAGGATTCATTGAGCCACTTTCAGTCATGGTTCCTTGGACGACACCGCCAATTCTTAGTGCATTATTGGCATCAAAAGGGGATTTCAAAGTTGTTATGGTTCAAGTGATCATCATCGTCGTTTGTGTAGCAATCTATTTTCCATTTTTAAAAATCGCTCAACGGGTTGCAATCAAATCTGCTGAATTGGAGCGGGCAGAATAAACAAAACAGAATGAATCCTATACTAGAGTGACCTACAAAAGTTAGAACAAAATTCTAACGTTTTGGGGGTCACTATTTTTTGAGGTGATTTTTTTACTAAGTTTCTATTTTGAACTTTAATTAAATGGTATACTATCCCAAAAGGAGCGACTATGAAACTTTCAGAAATGCAAAAAGCGATTTATCAAAACAAAATCGATCACCAATTCAATGTCACAAATATTGAAAAAGAGTTTTTGGCTTTATATGCTGAAGTAGGGGAAGCCTTTGACGCGTATCGGAAGCAACAAGAGGTAGGAGAAGAATTGGCGGATGTGGCGATTTATCTTCTTGGGTTAGCGGAAATCCTTTCCATCGATCTTGAAGCAGAGATTAATAAAAAAATGGCCGTCAACCAAAAGCGTCGTTATACGAGTTATGGCAATGGCTATGCCAAACGAATCGATAATTGATACACACACAAAAACTAGTGGATTCCTCGAGTATAGGCCCTTACCGAAATAGAAATGGAAGCAGGAGATAGGATGGAAAAGAACGTAAGCATGCGTGAATTAACCACGGCGGATTTAGCAGAAGTCGTGGACCACTATATTGCCGTATTTTCAGCAGAACCATGGAATGACCAATTGACAGTGCCGCAAATCACCGACTATGTATCTTCAATGATGGCAATGAATACTTTTATTGGTTATCGACTAACAGACCGAGCATCGAATGAATTGATTGGTCTTTCATTAGGCTTTATCAAGCCCTGGTATCAAGGAAAAGAGTATGTGATCGATACCTTTTTAATTACTGGCACGCATCAAGGAAAAGGCCTTGGTTCCACTTTTTTAGAAAGGATCAAAGAGGATCTGCTCAAGAAAGAGATTCCAACGATCCTGTTAGATACCGAAGAAAGTATGCCAGCAGCGGATTTTTATAAAAAGAATGGCTTTAAACCGCTACCAGATAATGTAAGCTATTATTTATCTCTAGAATAATAATAGCTTGTCAATAAATAAAAAAGTCTGCGAAAAAATCGCAGGCTTTTTAGTTATGCACAGTTTCAACAGGTTTATCCACAATATGTTGTAGGAACATGTTTTCGCCTACTAAATATTGGGTGTGTGGTTTTTAGAAAAGGATTTCAAAGAGATTCTTATGGACCAATGAGCGTAAAAGTGAAAAAAGTACTGAAACGCTTATAGAATATAGCAAAATTTATCTAGATGAGAGGCTCTGTTGGTACCGATCAGCTAATTTCTATCATCTTCGCGATAGGTTTTGCGATACTGTAGCGGCGTTAAACCAAATTTACGCTGAAATCTTTTGCTAAAGTAGCTCAAGTGATTGAAGCCAACGTGGTAGCAGATGGTTGAGATCGGCTCATCCGTTTCGATCAATAGGTTTTTGGCTTGAGACAATCGATAATCAATCAGATAGTTGATTGGGGTCAATGTCGTGTATTGCCGAAAAAGGGCGGTACAAGTACGTGTATTGATGGCAGCAGCTTTAGCGATCGCAGGAACCGTTAATGGTTCTTGATAATGCTCATGGACAAATGCCAGCATTAAGTAGATAGTTTCTTTCTTTGGTGAAGCAGGTCTTGCAGCCATTAGCTGTGAAAGGGCAGCTAAAAACAATTCATAGAGAGTAAATCGTTGTTCAATAAGCAGAGGCAGACGCACGGCTTGAACAAATGCTTGATGTTGGGCGGTTAAGGTTAAGCGCCGATAGCTGCGGGTGCGATCGTGGACTAATTGTTCGATCGCTTCTTTAAAAGCAGGGTCAGCAATAAAGCCTGAAGAAAAATCAAAGCAGCAATATCGGACGTTTTCTGAAGCTAAAACAGCACCATGGAGTACACGGCTATTAATAATGATCGCCTCATTCTTGCTTAGCAAAATTTGCTCGTCGTCTATCGTATACACGAAGCTACCTTCTTCGACCCATACAATTTGCAGCTCGTCGTGCCAATGCAATGGCAGCTGGTCGCCACGCTTTTGTTGCAAGCAACGCTGATAAATTGCAAAGGAGCGATTTGTAGTTGTATGTTTGGTCGTTTCTTCGTTTTCTTCTGTGCGTTCAAAGTACATACTGCACCACCTTTTTACAGAATAGTGTTAAAAACAATCAGGATATTGACAAAAGTTCACTATCTGATTCGGTATAATACTAACAAAGTAAAGTGAAAGACAAAAGGTGTTTTTATGAAAAAAACAGTTGGGATTGTTTATGCTTGTTCAGCAGCAGCTTTGTGGGCAGTTTCTGGCATCGCTGGACAAATTTTATTTACGAAATATAGTATTTCAGCAAATTGGCTCGTTTCAACACGATTGGTTCTTTCAGGGTGTTTGTTGCTAAGCATTGGGTTAAAGGATCGCGCCCGATTGATTTCCCCATTTCGTGAGAAAAAGGACTTCATTCAGCTGCTCTTGTTTTCTTTCTTAGGCATGTTTCTCGTTCAATTTACCTACTTTAAAACGATTGAGCAAAGCAATGCTTCGTTTGCAACGATTATTCAATATACTGGACCTTTCTTTGTTTTACTCTATGCTGCGATAGCCAAAAGGCAGTTCCCCTCTTTAAAGACATGTTTCTGGTTATTGGTAACCTTACTTGGCGTGACGGCTGTGGCATCAAAAGGACAGATTGAGCAATTAGCGAGTTCCCAATCTGCGCTAGGCTGGGGGTTAGCATCAGCGATATCACTAGCTTTTTATTCTATACAGCCGCGTAAACTCTTGCAAAAATATGGGAGTTTACCAATTGTCGGCTGGGGGATGTTGATTGGTGGAGGCTTGGCGAATGTGGTTCATCCAATGTGGCAGATTGATAGTCAACTGAACGTTCAAGTGATTCTTTATTTGCTGGTGGTCATTTTATTTGGAACAGCACTAGCGTATTTGATTTTTTTAACAAGTTTACGCTATTTATCCTCAACACTTGCAACAGTTTTAACAGCAGTTGAGCCACTGCTGGCTGCTTTCTTATCGATCATTGTTTTTCATGATCACTTCACAGTGGTGGAGCTAGTAGGATTTATGGCAGTTATAGGGAGCATCATGTGTTTACAAAAAAAATTGTGAAAAAGACGAGATTCGCCAAAATCGGTGAAGTCTCGTCTTTTTTATAAATCAACAGAAAAAGAAAACGCAGGAGTCTACGCTTTCTTTTTCTGTTCTTCTTTTTTCTTGTCTGTGGTCGGTACGGAATCTAGGGCTTTTTTGAAAATCTCTTCTTTTTTCGTTTTATAGTTATGTTGTCGTTCAGCATACACTTTTTCTTTCGTCTTTGTTTTCATACTCGGTCACCTCTTCCTTTTTTTAAGTATAGCATGATTTCACAAACTTATGCAAATTCTTAGTTTTCTCCTTGGTATTATAATCTTTCTCGTGAAATACATTGTGAAAATATTTCTTTTGGCAGAGATGTGGGACTTCTCTATTAAGAAATTCGCATGCGGTTGGAAGCGATGTAACAGGATCTCATCTTAGCGTCGATCACACAGCTGGAAGCAGTGTTCTTTTTGAAACAACTTTTTCACAGAATCCCTCGTGTAAAAAAGGAATGATAAATGGGTGGTTTTAGTATCGATTTTTGAAAAAGGGGATTTGGAAAGAAATGTTATTCAAATAACAGTCTTGTTTTTCAAAAAGTGGGTTTGTTTGCAAAAAAATTCCTGTTTTTATTCGCGATTTAAAATAACGTTGAATGAAATAGCGTTTTTCTGTGGTTTATAGAAATCTTTGTAAATAGAGTACCATTGAGCAACACCAAAGAGAAAGTGATCAAAAAGAATAACGCAGGAAAATAAATGACACGTTTTATTAAACGTAAAGTAAAAAAATACAAAACGAAAACAATATCAAAAAATATTAATTTTTGTTAAAATGGGGTACAGGGGGTGTTTTATTGGAATCTCGGAAAATCAAACGTAAGCGTTTAGTGAAACAAAAACGGTCCCTTTTCGTACAAAAAGGATTGGGTATCACAGCAGCGTTAGCATCAACATCAGGTGTCTTTACGTCTCTTGCTCATGCGACCGAAACGACGAACGCTTCGTCATCAACCAACACAACTGCTACTATTGCCAGATCGTCAGCTGAAACGGCGATCAATCGACAATTTAAAACAACAGCTTCACTGAATGTTCGTTCAAATGCTTCAACAAGTGCCTCTATCGTAAGTGGTGTAGGAGCAAATACAACAATCACTGCGGTGGCTCAAAAGAACGGTACCTCAGTGAATGGCAATACAACATGGTATAAGCTATCAACAGGTGGCTGGATCTCAGGGGCTTATGTGAAAAGCACCTCAGGCTCTTCTTCTGCCAATACAGGCTCGTCCAATTCGTCGTCTTCTTCATCGGAAAAAGCAATTTCGAAATCAGTGAAAACGACTACTGCATTGAACGTCCGTTCAAATGCAACGACAAGTTCTAGTGTCGTACGCGGTTTGAGCAGTAATGCGACAGTACAGGTCGTTGCACAAAAGAGTGGGACATCGGTGAATGGCACGACCACTTGGTACAAATTGTCCACAGGCGGTTGGATCACGGCAGCCTATGTCAAAGATGTTTCCAGTAGCTCCACAGGCAATAGTTCTTCTGGCGGCAATACAAGTGTTTCTGCAGAAACGGCTATCAACAAGAACGTGAAAACAACAGCGGCATTAAATGTTCGTTCGAGTGCGTCCACAAGCGGCAGTGTCGTTGGCAGCCTAAGCAACAGCACGACGGTGAAGGTCGTTGCCCAGAAAAATGGCACATCCGTTGGCGGCACCAATGTTTGGTACAAAGTATCGACCGGTGGCTGGATCACAGCGGCATATGTGCGTGATGTCACGTCTAGTTCTGGAAATACAAGTAATAACAATAATTCAAACACAGGTTCAAACAATACTGGCTCATCAAACGGCTCAAGCAATGCGAGTGAGCAAGCCATCAATAAGACGTTCCAAACAACTACTGGTATGAATGTCCGCTCAAATGCATCAACTTCTGCAAGTGTAGTCAGCAGTTTGGGCAGCAATGCGACCTTCAAAGCAGTTGCTCAAAAACAAGGCACGTCAGTCAATGGCAATACCACTTGGTATAAGTTATCAACGGGTGGCTGGGTATCTGCAGCATATGTCAAAGAAGTCAGTGCAACGACTCATGGCAACAATAACAACGCAGGCAATACCAATGTTCCAATGAGCGTTGATGGAGCAGCGATCGTTGCAGAAGCTAGAAAACATATCGGCACTCCTTATCAATGGGGAGGCAAAGGACCAGATGTCTTCGACTGTTCTGGGTTTACACGCTACGTCTTCTTAAAAGTGACGGGCAAAAACATCGGTGATTGGACAGTCCCACAAGAAAGCGCAGGGACGATCATTCCTGTCTCGCAAGCACAAGCTGGCGACTTGCTGTTCTGGGGTCAAAAAGGGAATACCTACCACGTAGCGATCGCTACAAGTAATACAAGCTATATCCATGCGCCAAGCACGGGTTATACAGTCACCGAAGCACAATCAGGCTTTTCGACTGCTAGCTTCGCTCTACGTGTGAAATAAATATTTCATTGAAAAGGCAAAGGGTTTGTCCTTTGTTAGAAACGCCCCTAAGAAAGCTGCAATCAGTTTTCTTAGGGGCGCTTTTTGTGCTGGGCGCAGATCTTCTAAAATATGGGACATTGCCCTTGTTTTTTTTTGACAAAAAGGCCGATTTGTCAAAATATCTTGTTTTTACTAGTACAAATTTTTGTCAAAAAAAATAGTTACTGATACCATAAAAACGTACCAATATTAGGAGGGATCTACATGAGATATACGAACGGAAATTACGAAGCTTTTGCAAGAAGCAGAAAACCGAAAGATGTCGAAAAGAAAGAAGCCTATATTGTTGGTGGGGGATTAGCAGGACTTGCTGCGGCAGTCTTCTTGATCCGTGACGGCCATATGGCGGGTGAGAAAATCCACGTCCTTGAAGAACTTTCTTTATCAGGCGGTTCATTAGACGGAAAATTCATTCCCCATGATGGATTTGTGACCCGCGGCGGTCGCGAAATGGAAAATCATTTTGAGTGCCTGTGGGATCTATTTCGCTCGATTCCATCCTTGGAGGTGGAAGATGCTTCGGTGCTAGATGAGTTTTACTGGTTGGATCACGATGATCCAAATTCGTCTAACTGTCGGATCATCCACAATCGCGGTCAACGAGCAGCAGATGATGGAGAATTTACGTTGTCTGCTACAGCACAAAAAGAATTGACCCAATTATTTATGACTTCAGAAGATCAATTGATCGGGAAAAAAATCGAAGATGTTTTTGGCGAAGAATTTTTTGAATCCAATTTTTGGCTATACTGGTGTACGATGTTCGCCTTTGAAAAATGGCATTCGGCGATTGAAATGCGTCGCTATGTGTTGCGTTTTGTACATCATATCGATGGCTTGCCTGATTTTACCGCGTTAAAATTTACCCGTTACAACCAATATGAGTCATTGGTCAAACCACTACTTGCTTATTTGGAAGAACAAGGAGTCGACTTCCAATATGAATGCACAGTCAGCAATATCGATGTTCGGATCGTGGGCGAGGAAAAAGTTGCTCAAAAACTTGTGCTAGAAAAAGCGGGGGCAATCGAAGAAATTCCTTTGTCAGAAGATGACTTGGTCTTTGTTACAAACGGATCGATCACTGAAAGTTCCACGCAAGGGGACCATTATACTCCAGCGCCTATCTCAAAAGCACCTGGTGGCAGCTGGCGTTTATGGAAAAACTTGGCGGCGCAATCGCCTGAGTTTGGTCATCCAGAAGTCTTTTATGAAAACTTACCTGAAGAAAGCTGGTTTGTTTCGGCAACTGTTACTTGGCAGAATTTTGATGTGGAACCTTATTTAGAAAAATTGACCCATCGCAAGTTACGAACAGGCAGAATCGTCACTGGCGGGATCATCACCATCAAAGATTCCAATTGGATGATGAGCTTTGCGACCCATCGCCAACCGCACTTTAAAGAACAAAAAGACCAACAAACGATCACATGGGTGTATGGCTTGTTGTCAAATACGCCAGGAAACTACATCAAAAAACCAATTGAACAATGTTCTGGACAAGAAATCGTGCAAGAACTGCTTTACCATTTAGGCGTGCCGGAAGCAGAAATCCAACGCATTTCAAAAGAATCAAGTGTGGCAGTTCCAGTCTACATGCCGTTTATCACTTCCTACTTCATGCTGCGTGAACCAGGGGATCGGCCATTAGTTATTCCAAATGGCTCCAAAAACTTAGCCTTTATCGGTAATTTCGCAGAGACTGAACGAGACACTGTATTTACAACAGAATATTCCGTTCGGACCGCCATGGAGGCTGTTTATCAGCTATTAGATGTGGAACGCGGGGTGCCGGAAGTGTTTGCTTCCGCTTATGATCTACGTACTTTGGCCAAAGCTGTCTATTATCTGACCGATAAGAAAAAAATCACGGAAATGGAGCTGCCGTTTATCGAACGGAAACTCTTGGAAGGCTTCGTTAAGAAAACCGAACATACCTACATTGGCGATCTGTTGAAAGAAAACCATTTGATTTAAATAAAGCGCAACGACAACGAGGCGAAAGAAACTGCTCGTGGTCGTTGCGTTTTTTCATTTACTTTTTAGTGTTGTTTGAACGAATCCTTATTCCTCAGATAAAATCCGTACTTGGATCTCTGTCAAATAAGCTTGCTCGTTGCTAAGGGTCGTTTCGTGGATCGATCGTTCATAGAAGTAGTCATCGATTTGCCATTGGTGCGTCGCAATCAGCTGCTTGAGTTTTTGATAGAACTGCTTCAATCCTTCGTCATCCCCCTGATAAATGGTGGTTAAGTAGCAACCTGCCGGTTTCACGAAGGAAGCTCGTTGTGGTTCTTCTTGCTGCACATAAACGTAGTCGATGTCTTGCGTATCGTCTTTGTTCGTCCGAATCATAAAACCATATTCGTTATTCGAGAAAAGATAAGGCTGTGCCATCAAAAGGTCGTAGGCTTGGGTGATCATCTCTGGGATGGAGCTACCGTTTAATCTAGGACTAAGGGAGAAATATTCCTCTGGCTGTTCCTTTAAGGTGAAGGGGGAAGTTTTTTCTGCAGCCAGGCGCAAATCCGCCGCTTTTCGTTCGATGATTTTTTTGATGTTGATCAACTGCTGAATTTTTTCATCAATGGTTTGCCGCTTGGCTTCCAATAAGTTTCTCATGGTCTCGGCATCCCCCTGCAACGCTGTTTGGATCTCTTTTAAGGGCATCGATAATTCTTTCAATGACAGGATCAATCCAAGATCCAAAAGTTGATCAAGGGAATAATACCGATACCCATTCTCGTCTTTGCTGTTTGGTTGAAATAGCCCAATCTCGTCATAATAGTGGAGTGTCCGAGGATTGATCCGCGCTAAGCGTGCCATTTCCGATACTTTTAATTTGGTTTTCATGGCGTTCCTCCTTGACTTTACAGTTACTGTAAACTTTATACTAAGGATAGTCAACTACTGGGAGGAAGATAGAATGAATAAACAAGTAACATATCGACCATTTAAACGAGAAGATCTGCCTGCGCTTGTGCAAGTAATTATTGATAGCTGGAACTACGACAAGCAATTTGACAAGAAGACCGCCAAGCACTTTGCTCACGTCTTTTTGTGTTATGAACTTGCCCGTGCGACCTATTCACGTGTGGCTCTTTTAAATGGTGAAGCTGTCGGTATCTTATTAGCAGACAGTAAAAGAGAGAAGAAGCTTCATCCAATGCACTATTGGGGGAAAACGATTTGGCATGCTGGCTGCTTACTGCTTACGAAAGAAGGGAGAAACACGCTGTTGCATTATGCCAAAGAGGTGGCTGAGTTAAATCAAGCGATGTTGAAAGACTTACAAACTCCTTTTCAGACCGAAGTTGGTTTGTTTGCCGTTAGTCCCAAAACACAAGGATTGGGTGTAGGCAAGCAGCTCTTTACTTCCTTTTTAGCGATGGTCCAGCAGGAAAAAACGGCTCCGTTTTTCCTTTATACCGATACCACCTGTAATTACGGTTTTTATGAGCATATGGGCTTGAAGCGGGCAGCAGCTGTGAAACGCTGGATCAAAAAGCCAATCAAGAAGGAAATCGAGTTTTATATCTATACTTCCTAAGAGTGCAGCGACGCACTCTTTTTTCATTGGCTAGTATGGTAAACTGGAAGCAAAGAAGGTCAAGGAAGCTGTTTTCGTTTTATGGAAACGGCGCTTATTTTGGTCGAAAGCGATGGATCGATCCGCTTTCGTAAAAAGGATGGGGAATGGGAAAGGATGGTTTATTTGGAAAAAAAGCAGATAGGGTTTATTTTAAGTGATATTGATGGGACGATCTTGAATCATAAGCATCAAATCGATCTGGATTTGATTGAAGAAATCAAACGATTGAAGCAGCAAGCGATTCCTTTTGTTTTGGCTTCCGCTCGCTCCCCGAAAGGAATGCTACCGATAGCTCAAGAATTAGGGATAGAAGACTGGCCCTTGGCTTGTTACAACGGTGCCCTGATTGGAGGGTACGATCAAAAGGGCACACTGGTACCGATTTTCAGTCATGAGGTCAAAAAAGCAGAAGCAAAAACTTTGGTTGCGCGCATCAAAGCTGATTTTCCTGGTGTTTCCATCAATGTCTACTCTGGTGATCAGTGGTATTGCGAAAGAGTGGACCAATGGGCACTAGCAGAAGCGGCGATCACCAAAGAGACTCCTGTAGAAACTTTATTAGAACAACTGTTGGCACAAGAAGCTTTTGAGGTTCATAAGTTTCTTTTGATCGGCACAACGGCAGAAATCCAAGCGCTTCATGCTGCCTGCCAGAACGCTGGATTTTTAGAAAGCGCCTTTTACTTATCCAAAGAGAATTATTTGGAAGTCACTCATCAAGCTGTGGGAAAAGATAAGGCGCTAAATGAATTGGCGGCCTATTTTCAAGTGCCGCTGGCGCAAACCTTAGCGATCGGCGATAATTTTAACGACCTGCCAATGATTGCTTCAGCTGGTATTGGTGTTGCGATGGAGAATGCGCCCGAATTGGTCAAAGCAAAAGCTGATTTTGTGACGGCTAGCAATACAGATCATGGGGTTACTGATGCGTTGCGACGATTTGTCACAGAATAGATAAAAAAACTAGGTTTTTTGAACAAATTGATTGACTTTCATTTCTACTCTCCTTAAACTTTTAGCTATACCTAAAAAGGTAAGTGTTTGTTGGAAAGAAGGAGAAAAATGAATAAGAAGATCGAGAAGACATTGACCAAATTTGCCGAGCCGTTGGGGCTCTCCGTTGATACTTCCACTGGGGTGATTTATGGAACGTATCATAGTTATAAACTTTTTTTAGTTCAAGAGAATAACAATAGTTATTCTCTAGTGGCTCACTTTTCACTTAGCAAAGATGGCGAACTTCCCAACCAAGAAGAAGTCAAAGAAGTTTTAAGTGAGTCAAAAGAGATCATCGACTGTGTGATCCAAGGATATCAAGTTGCCTATACATTACGCGGAGCGATGACTGCAGGGAAAACTGTGGACAAGTTACGTACTGCGTTGGACCAGTTGACGAATTTTTTGAAGACGAAAGGCTTCCAAAATGCTTGTACCTTCTGCGGCGCGGTCACTGAGCCGGTTTCGCTGTATGCTATTGGCGGCGCTCCCGTCATTGCCTGTGAAGCTTGCTTTAAGAAACAACAAGAAGCAGTCCTTGCGCAAGAACGGGAAAAAGGGCAGAAAAAAGAAAATTGGTTAGCTGGAACCATGGGTGCGTTTCTTGGCTCACTGATTGGTGCCGGCGCAATTATTTTATTAGGACAACTGGGGTATGTTGCTGCATTGTCTGGGATCGCGATGGCGATCTGTGCCATCAAAGGGTATGAATTATTAGGTGGAAAACTCAGCACAAAAGGTATTATTAGTAGTATTATCGTCATGATCATCATGGTCTATGTCGGGAATCGTATTGACTGGTCGATCAGTGTAGCGAATTATTACACGGACGTTGATGTCTTCTATGCTTTCCGTATTTTACCTGATTTGATTCGTGAAGGGTATTTGGAAGCGAGTCAATATTACGGGAACTTAGGTCTGGTCTATCTCTTTACGGCGATTGGGGCGGTGCCAACTATTATCGCTGCGGTACGAGATGGTAAAGTGACGCGTCAAAGCTACAAAATGGAGTAATCCACTTTTCTATCCAAAGATAAAAAAACACAAAGCGAGATCTTGTTCGCTTTGTGTTTTTTGTTTTTGTGTCATAAATAATAACATGTAGTGTTAATATAAAAAATAAATAATAATAAAATGAGAAAAATAGCTTGCTTTTATAATTAATATTTATTAAAATCTTATTTACATTCAGATTTTTGTAATAATTCTGAAAATTTTGGATTTTCATAAGGGGTAGGTAAGATGAAGAAAAAATGGGGATATGGTGTCGTCGCTGTTTGTGGAATCGTATTAGCAGGTTGCTCAACAGGAGGGACATCAAGTACAGGTGAAAGTTCAAGTGGTAGTGGGACAGCAGCTGCCGAACAAATTTTTAATGTTGTGGTTCAACAAGAAATGCCGAGTGCCGATCTATCCTTAGCCACCGATACGATCAGTTTCAGTGCTTTAAATAATGTGTATGAAGGGTTGTACCGCTTAGATGCTGATAGTAAGCCCGAACCAGCAGGTGCCGCCGAATTAGCGGAAGTCAGTGAAGATGGTCTGACCTATAAATTGAAACTACGAGAAGATGCCAAATGGTCAAATGGAGAACCAGTAACAGCAGCGGATTATGTCTTTGGCTGGCAACGCACCGTAAGTGCGGAAACAGGTTCTGAATATGCGTACTTATTTGCGCCCGTAACCAATGCCGAAGCGATAACAGCAGGTGAAAAAGATGCCTCAGAATTGGGGATCAAAGCAGTCGGTGACTATGAATTAGAAATCACGCTGACGACTCCTACACCATACTTCCAATACTTATTGGCATTCCCATCCTTCTTCCCACAAAGCCAAGCAGTCGTAGAAGACAATGGCGATCAATATGCTTCAACAAGCGACAATGCTGTTTACAATGGACCGTTTGTGTTAGCTGGCTTTGATGGTCCAGGAACCGATACAGAATGGTCATATGAAAAGAACGACCAATATTGGGATAAAGAGACGGTGAAACTTGATACGATCAATGTCAGTGTCGTAAAAGAATCATCGACCTCCTTGAATCTATTCCAGGATGGGCAAGCGGACGACGTCATCTTAACAGGAGAATTGGCACAGCAAATGGCCAATGATGAAGCATTTGTGTCAGAACCATTAGCCCGTACTTCCTATATTGAGTTGAATCAGCGAGAAGAAGATTCGCCATTCCGCAATGAGGATCTACGTAAAGCAATCTCTTATGCCATCGATCGTGATGCATTAGTGACATCGATTTTAGGTGATGGTTCATTGGCTTCCACAGGATTGATACCAAAAGGAATGACCTTTAACCCAACTGATAATACTGATTTTGTCGATGAAGCGGAAAGTGTCATTGAATACGATCAAGAAAAAGCCAAAGAACATTGGGAAAAAGCCAAAGAGGCTTTGGGAATCGATTCTTTAAGTTTTGAAATTTTGGCCTCTGACACAGACTCAACCAAAAAAGCCATTGAATATATTCAAAGTGCGATTCAAGATACGCTTGATGGGGTGAAAGTTAGCCTAAGTCCCGTACCTTTCTCCGTTCGCCTTGATCGTTCAAACTCAGGTGATTTTGATGTCGTTATGGGTGGCTGGGGTGCTGACTATGCGGATGCCAGCAGTTTTACTGATTTGTTTGTTACCGATAATTCTTACAACCGCGGTCGTTGGACAAGCGAGGAGTACGATGCAGCAGTGAAATCATCTGCCACGACAAATGCTGGCAATCCCGATGCCCGCTGGCAAGATTTGTTGGATGCAGAGAAAATCATTATGGATCAACAAGGGGTTATCCCTGTGTACCAAAACGTTGAAGCTCATTTACGTGCACCAAAAGTAAAAGGGGTCGTTTCTCACGGTGCCGGTGCGCAATACGATTACAAGTGGGCAGTTATTGAAGAATAAGCGTCTAAAGAAGAAGCTGGTTTTGCGTAAGCAAACCAGTTTTTTTCTTGTGCTTTGTTCTTACTTACACAATGTTAGTAATGAGAGCGGATGCAATTGTTTATAAAAAAACAAAAAAAGTTGGCAAGGGATCAATGATCAACTTGCCAACCTCGTTTTTTGTTCATCTATTTCACAGAAATCCAGTGAAAGATTATTCGCTAACTGTTACGTCGCCTGTTACAGAAGCGCCATCTTCGTCAAGTGTTGCTGAATCTTGGAATTCTTTTGAAGTGAATGTTACGTTACCTTCAACTTTTGCACCGTTCAATACAAAGCCGTTAGCATTCACTTCAACGTCACCTTTGATTACACCGTGAACGATGTTGAAGTTTTCTGAGTTAACGATCAATTTAGGAACAGTTACTGTGTATTCAGCTGTTACGTTGCGGTCTTCATCTTGTGAGTACAATGCAAATTTACGGTAGATATCAGCAGAGTCGTCACCTTTGTCGTGGAATTCGCCATCAACGGTTACATCGTTATCAAATGTCATGTCAGCAGTTACAGCAACGATCCAGTTACCATCTGCGCTCAATGCTTTTTCGATCACTGAAGTTTGGTCACTGATAGAAGCAGTTGAAACAACGTCATCTGATGATTCAGTTGATGCAGCAGTTGAAGCTGCTGTTGATGATGATGAGCTTGCAGCTGTATCGTTATCTGAACTACATGCAGCTAAAAGAGTGCCTCCCATAAGCAATGATGCAGCGATTAAAGTGATTTTAGTTTTTTTCATGTTTCCTTCTCCTTTGTATTCCCATAGTTTTCTTAAAAACAAAATGATTATACCATACCGAAGTGAAGTTTGTGAAACAAAAAACATAAATGAGGAGAAATTTAATAAATAGCAGCCTAGGATTAAAAAAATTTCAAATTCACAGATGGGAGAGATAGGAAAATTTCTGTAGGTTAAAAAAATCGTAGGTGGTTTATTGACAAAGATTAATGCTAAAATTTGAAGGAAGCTATGGTCTGAAAAAGAGGGGGGGAAAGAATGAGTAAAGCTGAGTTTATTGTGGAGGATTTATTAAGCAAAATCTATCAAAAGAAGAGCAAACCCTCCCAAAAAATTCTTTCAGAAAGAAATCTCGCGGAAAAATATGAAGTATCGCGAAATACTGTTAGAAAAGCGTTAAAAAAATTGATCGATATAGGTGTTTTGGAAGCTGTCCCTAAAAAAGGTTATCTAATCAAGAAGACAAAAGTAAACCCAAGCTTGATCTACAGCTCGGTAACTGAAAAAAAGTCGAATCAAATAGAATCAAAAGTCCTTTTATTAAAAGAACGAGAAATGACAAAAAGAGAAGCGAATATCTTTGATGCCCAATTGATTGGATCTGTTTGGGAATTGAAGCGTCTACGCATTCTTGATCAAAAGGTAACGGAGATCCAAGAGTCGATTTTTCCTAAAAAAGTATTTCCTTATTTTGATGAAGAGATGGGGAAAGGTTCGATTCAGAAACTATTGATTGATGCTGGTTATTATATCTCTCATAGTTTGACGAGTTTTGAAGCTGTAAATCTCTCGGAGCAAGATGCGCAAGTCTTTCATCTTAAAAAAAATAGTGCTGCAATGAAAGTCACCAGCCGAACGATTACTACTGAGGGACTGATTGTTGAGTTAACTTCAAGAATTGCTGTAGATTATAAAGGGACTTTCCGTTTGCCATTTAATAAAGAAACCTTCGATTTTCGACATCAACAAGATAAACTTCATGATTTTTGATTTTTCTGGTACTTTTTATAGATGGATTTCTATCTTTAAAAGGTACCAGATTTTTTGTGAAACCTTTTTAAATCAAAAATTGTAAGCCTTTTTATAAAATTGTGCTTTTCTTTTTCTATGATAAATTTTAGCTATCAAGAAAGAGGAGTGATAGTTATGAGCAAAGGATTTCCCGACAAGTTTTTATTTGGCGGAGCCATTGCAGCAAACCAAGCGGAAGGAGCCTACCAAGAGGGGTTCAAGGGATTGGGAATCTGCGACATTTTACCGGTGGGGAAAGATCGATTACTGACGATTGATCCTCAGTTAAAAAAAGATCACTATTATCCTTCCCACAAGGCAATCGATTTTTATCATCATGTTGAAGAAGACATTGCTTTGTTAAAAGAAATGGGTCTACAATGCTTTCGTTTTTCAATCAACTGGGCGCGACTTTTTCCACGTGGCGATGAGAAAGAAGCGAATCAAGAAGGAATAGACTTTTACCATCGCTTGATTGATGGACTAATAGCTGCCAAGATCGAACCAATCGTGACCATCTCTCATTATGAAACACCATTATTCTTGGCGACAGAATACGGTGGCTGGAAAAATCGGCAACTGATTTCTTTTTTTCTTAATTATTGTGAGCTGATTTTTTCAGAATATGGTAAAAAGGTCACTTATTGGATGAGCTTTAATGAAATCAATAATATTGTAAAAATTCCGTGGTTTGCGGGCGCTTTAAGAACTGAGGAAGACGAAAATCCTGCACAAGCGCAATATCAAGCAGCTCATCATATGTTCGTTGCCCATTCTTTAGCAAACAAATCATTGAAGAAGATAAATCCTAAAGCAAAAATGGGCTGTATGCTTTCACTTAGTGGTGTGTACCCTGATACACCCAATCCGAAAGATATATTTGGTAGTTATGAGTTTCGCAGAAAATCTTTGTTTTTTTCAGACGTGATGATCCGAGGTGCCTATCCAGCATATTCTAAACGATTATTTGAAGAGTTATCTATCAATCTTGAAATAGAAAAAGGCGATTTAGAAACGATTCAATCCTATACGAGTGACTATTTAGCATTCAGTTACTACTTAACGACAGTCTACTCTCATGATTTAAAGATGAAGACGGGAACTGGCGGTCCACAAGGGAAAAAAAATCCCTATTTAGAAACTTCGCCTTGGGGCTGGCAAATTGATCCTTTGGGATTGCGGTATGTATGTAACGAATTGTATGATCGCTATCAAATTCCATTAATGATTGCTGAAAATGGCCTCGGCATGGAAGATCACATAGACGCTAATGGCAAGATTATTGATAAAGAACGCCAAAACTATTTAAGAGATCATTTGCTTGCCTTATCTGAAGCCATCCATGATGGCTGTGAAATCCTTGCTTATACGTGGTGGGGGATCATAGATATTGTAAGTGCAGGCACAGGAGAAATGAATAAAAGATACGGTTTTATCCACGTAGATGTTGATAATGAAGGAAACGGAACATTTGAGCGTCGCAAGAAAGACAGCTTTGCGTATTACAAAAAAATAATCGAACAAAATAAAAATCTAGCTGATATGTAGGAGGGGAAATCATGTCTTTTTTTGATTCTTTTGCGAATAAAATCGGCCACACTGCCGAAGCGATCAATCAGAATAAATATCTTTACAGTATTAAAACAGCCTTTACCGTTTATATGCCATTTATTATTGTTGGCTCGTTCGCAACTTTATTTAACACCATTCTTTGTTCTGAAGAAGTCGGTTTGGCGCAATTTGCAGCTTTTTCTTTTTTAAGCGCTATCGGTCCAGCTTTTACAGCAATTAATTATGCAACTATGTCGACGATGAGTATTGCCATTGCCTTTTTGATTGGGAAAATTATTGGGCAAAGAAATGGTGTGGATGAAAACTATAGTGCGTTAGTAGCAGTCGTTTCATTTTTGACGATCGTGCCACAAACGATCGTAACAGTGGTGGAAGGAATGGAGGACATTTTAACCAGTGGTATTGCAACAACAAGTATCAATGCACAAGGCTTGTTTGTAGCGATGCTAATTGCTATTCTTTCAGTGGAACTTTTTTCTTGGTTAATGAAAAAAGAAAAATTGAAAATCCGAATGCCAGAAAGCGTACCAAGCGGAATTGCTCGGTCTTTTAATTCTTTGATACCAGTACTACTCGTTCTTCTAGTATTTTCAATTATTAGTACCGTTATTTTCAATTGGACGGGCAATTATTTAAGTGACATTATCTATAATACATTGCAAGTACCGATGCAAAAAGTGATGCAAAACGGTCCTGTTGGAATCATTTTATTAGCTTTTGCTTCAGCCATTTTTTGGGTCTTTGGTCTGCATGGCAATATGGTGATCATGCCTATCTTAAGTCCATTGGCGTTAGCAGGTCTTGCAGACAATATTGCGCAAGTTCAAGCAGGAGAAGCTGCTACAAATCCGTTGACCATGACATTCTTTCGAGTATATGTGGTAATGGGTGGGGCTGGAGTGACGATTGCCTTGATTCTCTCTTTACTGGTTTTTTCAAAAAGAGAAGATCAAAAACTCATTTCAAAACTAGCTTTGATTCCTGGGATTTTCGGTATCAATGAACCGCTAGTCTATGGATTACCAATCGTTATGAATCCAATTTTTGCGATTCCATTTATCCTTTCGCAATTGATGGCTACCGTTGTTGCTTACATTGCTACAGTGACCCAGATTATTCCAGCAGCTAGTGTGGAAGTGCCGTTTGGATTGCCCTTATTTGTCAATGCTTTTGTAGGTTATCAAAGTTTTGCGGCCATTTTGGTTCAAGTAGTTATTTTGGTGCTAGCCTTTTTGATCTATACTCCATTTGTTTTAGCTTCGAACCGTATGAGAGGTAGCGAAACGGACAATAAATAAGCAGATTTTTCCTATAAAAAACAAACACACGTCCAGTCATGTGAGCGGAGGCTTCTTTCCACTATCGGCTGTGCGTGTGTTTTTTTTGCTACATTCGCTTTCGATCAGTCAACTGCTTGAACCTCGATACGATCAAATCCATGATGAACTGATACATAAAGGCATGGGGCTGCATCGATATCATCAGTGCTTCGACCTCACAAATGTCGAAACGTTATGGCTTTATCTATGTTGACCAAGACGATGAAGGCAATGGCACAAAGAAACGCATCAAGAAAGCGTCATTTGATTGGTACAAAAAAGTAATTGCTTCAAACGGCGCAACTCTTTGATTTTTGATTCTTCCAGATAAAGCAATTGCTAGGCTTAATCATAAGGTTTCTTAACAATTTCGCTTTTTATCAAGAAAAAAGCCCAACTTTATTTGCTATTTTATTTTAACCGTGCTATGATGAATAGGTAAAGTTCTGATATGTTAATACTTGTTTATCTTTTCTATTGATACACACTTCAATTACACATCATTTTCTATTACAAACAAATAAACACAGTCGATGTGTAATATGGAGGTATACGTTTATGAATAACGGTACAGTAAAATGGTTTAATGCAGATAAAGGTTTTGGATTTATTACAGGTGAAGACGGCAATGATGTATTTGCTCACTTCTCAGCTATCCAAGGCGACGGCTTCAAAACTTTAGAAGAAGGTCAAGCAGTGACTTTCGACGTTGAAGAAGGCCAACGTGGCTTACAAGCAACAAACATCGTTAAAGGTTAATTGACGTTAACAAGCGAGAATCCATTGGGTTCTCGCTTTTTTTGGTTTTATTTTATATAAATATTGAAAAGGATCGGGTTTTGATGACCTGCTACAAGAGAATAGTTGCAGGTTTTGAGTGCCTGACATGGTAAATAGCACATCTTTGCTTTCAATAGTCAACTAGCCCTAAGCGTTGCGTTAATCTTACCCATGATTTCTCATTCGATGATAAGCGTATCAAAAGAGGAAAAGAGAAAGAGGGCACTATACCGTATTCAATAAATAAATGCCGTTCAAAGTAAATGAAAAAGTGATTGAATAGGTTTAGTAACATCGCTATCAATAAAAGCAATGATCGCTCGTGATTCAAATGGCATGTCTCATTTGAATGGAATAAAGAAACAGGTACAATGGAAAATGCCACGATTCAATATATGGTCCCCCGTACTTATACAAGAGTAATTGATGTGAAAGATCGATAATTCTTATTCATTTCATCGATATTGTCTTGAATCAATTGTAAAAGTAGAATATATTGATACAAATTAGCTGCTTTTTTTATTGCAGATGGGAACAAAGATGATTACCTATCGAGGGGGGGATTTATATGAAGCCAAAAGAAATACTTTGCCAATGGGTTGATGCGTTTAATCAGGCAGATGTAGAAAGTATTTCAGAATTATATGATGACAATGCAATCAATCATCAGGTTGCCAATGAACCAGTTATTGGAAAAGAAGCGATAAAGCAGATGTTTGAGCAAGATTTTTCTAACGCAAAAATGGTTTGTATCGTGGAGAATATTTTTGAAGATGGACAATGGGCAATTTTAGAGTGGCGTGACCCTTTAGGTTTGAGAGGCTGCGGTTTTTTTCAAATAGTAAATGATAAAATTTTATTTCAAAGAGGCTACTGGGATAAATTATCTTTCTTAAAACAGCACGACTTGCCTATTGAATAAAAGGATTTCCTTTATACGAATGGTTAGCAGATATGCATGACAGGAAGGTTAATCGCTTCACTTAAAATTTTTAAAGGGCAACACTGTATGAAAACAAAGCTTTTTGTTTAAGTAATGTTTAAGAATAAGTACGTTTTCTTCCATTTGCACTATGTCTCATGGTATAGTTATTGATAAGCGACAAATATTTTTGTACCACACGTTACTTGTTTTGAAGAAATTTATTCAAACCTGGCGTAACTTCAGAGTTACAAGGATACAATAGAGGTTAGGGATTGTATCGTTTAAATGAGAAATAAATAATAGTAGTAATAGTATGCTGCACTTTCAAAGAATAAATATTGACTCGTCAGATAGCCTTCTCGTTTACCCAAACGAGAGGGCTATCGTTCATTAGAAAAGAAAAAGTGTCTTTTTCCTAAAAGAAAGGAAGAAGACACTTTTTGGCTTTATTCTGCTGTGAGGGGGATCGTCAGCTTGCGATCATCGGTTTGATCGTCCAGCATTGAATCGACATATTGCTTCAAAAAGTAAGAATAGGTCGCTAACCACTGATACTCCTCGGAATCTTTGATGGCAGCTATTTTCTCGGCTGAGTAAGTATCATTGCCAGTAAAAAGGGCAGTGTTCAGCTTCGTGACAAACGTGCAAAGTTGTGTGATCTGGGCATCTGACAGTTCAGACACGGCGGACAATTGGTCGCGGACCAGTTGGTCGGTATCATTTTCAAAAACACTTTTCTGGTAGTTTTGATAGTCCAGCAACTGTTCATCAGTTTGCTTCGTTTCAGCCGCCCAAGCATCGAGATCAATTTGACGAGCTTCATAGTCGATTTCCTTTTCAGAAAGAGAAAGGACACCGTAGCCTAATTCTGCTGTTGAATAAGACCCAGTGACTGCTTCATAAAGCGAATCATTCCCTTCGTTAATGTCTTGAATGTGGATATGACCAGAGAAAACGGCTGGCACGTTGAAACGGTCCAACAAAGCGACAGTTTCGGAGGCATTGTCGAGAACATAACCGTCTTGTAACAACTCATTATGACTGAACAAGTTATGGTGTAAAAAGACCAGTGGTACTTGCTCTGCTTCTTTTGTCAGGGTTAATTGCTCATCCAACCAAGTTAGAGTAGCTGGTTTCAACTCACCATTCGTTGTAGGATCATCCCAATTAACCTCAGAATCGTAGATACATGAATCGAGCAAAAAGAGGCGATACTTGTCATTTAACTGAATGCTGTAGCTAAGGGAAGACTTGTCGATACTGTTGGCTTTTTCGTAACCTTCAGCAAAAATCGTTTGAAAATCCTCAGGACTGATTTGATCGGCATAGTATTCCTTTTCACCTTTAAATGCTCGCGCCCAACCATTGTAAATCTCGTGGTTGCCAGGTAATGCGAAAACCATAATGTCAGCTTCTTGCAATGGTGCAAGCAATCTTGCCAACTCTTGAGCACTTGCTTTCTCGCCATTGAGCGTCATATCACCAGTCAAAATAATTCCCGTGGGTTTCTCTTTTAAGGCTTGAGCGGTGAAGGCCTCGATTGATTGTTCTTGATACGTCATCTCTTTGCCAGCAGCTCCTTGTGTGAAGGTCTGAAAGGCTGCGCCATTATCATGAAGCGTGGAGGAAAGAAAATGAATATCACTTAAGAGCCAAAACTCACTGTTGCTTGCCTGTTGCAATGGAGTATCGGCTTCATGCACCTTACGAAATTGAAAGAATAACAGGAAACAGGTGACTAAAAGTGTAAGAAGTGCCAATGGCCAAAACCATTTTTTGTGTGTACGAATCGCGATTCCCTCCTCGCTTGTTTTATTTATTATAGAAAGGAATAGGGATCTTGTCACATAAATGGTCTTTTTTTGAATGATTTCTTGTTTTCATAATTTTTCTTTTAAGATAATTCAAAAAAAACTATAAGTGCTATTAATTAGGTGTTTTTATGGGATAAAAATAACTAAAATGGAAAGAACGTCACTTTTTGAAAATGAAAAGAAAACGTGGTGACTTATTCAGAAACATTGATTTAACGGTCTTTAATTGTCCTGTTATTTATCGCTGAGATAAAGGGAGTGTTAGATTGAAACATTTTTGTAACATTTCCTTTATCTGTGTGTCATATCATTATGGTAGAATTCATTTGTCGTTAAATCGAACATTAAACTTTCTTAGACAAAATTAAGTTTTTATAAAGGCAGTTCATCTGTCAAATCAACCAGCTAGTCGGAGGAAAAACGAGTGAAGAATAGTTTGTTATCAGCATTAATGGTGTGTTCACTAACATTAACCGCAGTTGCAGCACCTGCATTAGCATTTGCAGATTCCATTGATGATCAAATCGAGCAGCAAGACCAAAAAATCAATTCTCTTAAAGGTCAGCAAGCTGACGCCCAATCACAGATCGATTCTCTAGAAGCAGAAATTGAAACAGTGAGTGCAAAAGTTGCTTCATTAGAAGCAAAACAAGTTGAGTTAGGTCAAGAAGCTGAGAAATTGCAAGACAAAATCGCAACATTGAAATTGCGTATTGCCAAACGTGAAGAAGCAATCCAAAAGCAAGCCCGTGATGTACAAGTTAACGGTCAAAGCACCAATTTCATTGATGCTGTTTTAGAAGCAGACTCTTTAACGGATGTTATCGGTCGCGTACAAGCGATGACAACGATCGTCAATGCGAACAATGATTTAGTTGAACAACAAAAACAAGACAAACAAGATGTTGAAGACAAAGTCAAAGAAAACGAAAGCAAGATCCAAGAAGTTGCTGCAAACCAAGCAGAACTTAGCCAACAAAAAGATGCCATTGCAGCAAAACAAGCTGATTTAAATGTCTTGAAAGCAAACTTAGCAGCTGAACAAGCAACTGCTGAAAAAGACAAAGATGCATTGAACAAGAAAAAACAAGAAGCAGAAGCTGAAAAAGCCCGTGTCTTGAAAGAACAACAAGAAGCTGCTGCTGCTCAAAAAGCAGAAGAGGAAAGACAAGCTGCTGCTTTGAAAGAAGCGCAAGAAGCTGCTGCTCAATCAACGGAAAGCACAACAGAGAACACAACTGCTTCTACTGAAACAGCAACAAGTAGTTCTTCAAGCAACATAAGCTCAAGCAGCAATACCAGCAGTTCTAACAGCTCAAGTTCATCGAACGCAGGCTCTTCAAACACTGGTTCAAGCAATTCAAGTTCAAATAACTCAGGTTCAAACTCTTCATCAAACAATAATTCTACCGGAAGTACTTCTACTGGCGGCGGAAAAGATCATTCAAGCTCAGGGAACATGTATGCTTGGGGTCAATGTACTTGGTACGTGAAAAGCCGTGCTCCTTGGGTAGGTACTTACTGGGGAAATGGTGCACAATGGGGTGCGTCAGCTGCAGCTGATGGGTACACTGTCAATGGTACACCAGCAGCCGGTGCCGTTGTAGTCTTTGCCGCTGGTCAATCAGTTGGTGGTGAATGGACTGCTGATCCAACTTATGGACACGTAGCCTATGTTGAATCATACAACCCATCAAACAATACGATCACGATCTCTCAAGGCGGAATGGGCTTTGACAGTCCTGGTGGACCAAACACTGCAACAATGAGCGCATCTGGATATACTTACATCCATCGCTAATCAAATCAAAAGCAAAGCATCAACGCAATCGCGTTGATGCTTTTTTATTTGATCGATAGCTTTTTCACTTCTTGATCAGTTAGGTGAGAGAACTACCTAGAGAGACAAGACAGGATTCTTTCAAATCTCATCAAGATTCTATAGAAAGTAGGAGGTTTCTCGTTTTACTATTCAAGGAGTGAGAAACGGCGAAAAGGTTCCTTTTGAAGTTACCACCAGTTCTTCCATTGCCCGAGAAATCGCCGTATAGAGAATCCGTCGATCTTGATCGGTATGATAATTTTCTTCTGAGACATCATATAATAGGACCTGCTTAAATT
This sequence comes from Enterococcus sp. DIV0008, assembly GCF_050542615.1. Taxonomy (NCBI): domain Bacteria; kingdom Bacillati; phylum Bacillota; class Bacilli; order Lactobacillales; family Enterococcaceae; genus Enterococcus; species Enterococcus sp. DIV0008. The sequence continues at coordinate 841,236 of NZ_CP172937.1, forward strand.
CCAATCCTTTGGCAAGATGAATCGGTAAAACCGTTCCATGAAATGACACGGCCTGTTTATCGAAGAACTGTTTGAGCTCCTCACTGGATCGACTATCTTTGGTGATGATCGTTACTGGCTGCTTAAGTTCCTTTACTATGTCTACTAACGCAACGTCAGTCAGATTGGCATAAAACTGTGGCAACTTTCCTTCTGGTCGAACGGCAGAGATGTTTAAATTGGTTTCTTTTGGCAGCATTTGGGCAAATAACCGTGTGATTGCACCGCTAGACCGATAACTCGTAGTCAGCTGATACGTTTCGAGGGATTTCGCCTGTTGTTGAAACAACGTTTGGATTTCTGATACGGTGATGGCACTAGTAAAGATCGCCTGTTGCTGATCCCCCACGAGGGTAAAAGCGGTCATAGGAAAAAGACATAATAGAAACTGAATTTGTGCTGGCGTATAATCTTGGACTTCATCAATAAACAGATAGCGCAACGCAGGGACAGGTTGTTTTTCGGCAAGCAAATGACGAATCAGCAATAGACAAACAGTATAATCCAAACTAGCTGTTGTTGGCGTCAAAGTGATCTGTCCATGAGTAAAATAGTCGGCACTGTCTGCTAACAATCGTTTCGTATCAAACCAAGTAAGGTCGTTGATTTGTTTCGTAACTTTTGCATATTTTTTCTTCAGGAGGCGAAGGGCTGCTTTCTGAATCGTTTTTTCTGAATCATCTTTTAAAACTGTCCCTAAAAGGGATCGTTGCTCGTCTTCAGTCAAAGAACGAACTTGGTCGTGAACATTCGCTGCTAAGGCATTTTTTTGCAATCGATCCTCCCAAGCGTAAGCCAATTTCTTTTTGACAGCTTGGATGCGATCGCGCAAGGGTGCCTGTTTCGGTGTCTCTTGGAAGAAAGTCTCGATCGTTTCTTCAGAAAAAAGGACGACGTTTTTTCTTTTGATTGGTTTAAAATGAAGCACAAGTTCTTCTGGCAGCTGTTTGCTCAAGGATTGAAGAAAGTGACTGAAGTCCGCACTGCGCAAAAGGTCGATTGCTTCACAGGGGGCTTGCTGGATGCGGTCAAAATACGCCGCTTCCGATTCTAAGTCAACGCTAGGAAATGCTTGGCAAAACTGCCGCATGGTCAGCGTCAATGGATTTTTTTCACCGAGGGAAGGCAGCACTTGCGAAATATAATCAATAAACCGAGAGTTCGGAGAGAGGATCAAGACATTCTCTGCGGTCATCTCATCACGAAAATGGTACAGCAAAAAGGCGATCCGCTGCATGACAGCAGAAGTTTTTCCGCTTCCAGCAACACCGTTGACCAGTAGGTTTTTATGCGCTAAGTCACGGATGATGACGTTTTGTTCGTGTTGGATCGAAGCAGTGATATCTTGCATTTTTTGACTATTATTGGCTTCAAGGGCTGCCAGTAACACTTCATCTTGAATCGCGACTGAGGTATCAAAGGCTTGCTTCATGTGATCTTTTTCGATAATAAATTGTCGGCGATGTTCAAGAGCAGCAGAAATCGTCTGATTGTTCACTTGATAAGAGACCGGGCCCAAGCGTTTTGCATAGAACAATTCGGCAATAGGGGAGCGCCAATCATAGATCAGCCCTTCCTTATTTTCATTAACAAAACCATTGATCCCAATGTAAAAATCTTCTATCATTTCCTCATCTTCAAATTGTAGGGAGATTTTACCAAAGTAGGGACTATCCAGTAGACGGTCGATGGCAGCTAATTCACATTCAGCAGATTGAAGAGCGGCGTTCATTTGGTCGATCTCACGGTTCTTACTTTCGATGGCAGCAAAAGTATCTAAACGGTCAGCAAAACTATCAAAGTTTAAGCGAATCTCTTCGCCGATGCTTTGCATCGCAAGGCGATCTTTTTTTCTGCCTTCAGTCAAGAAGCTGTTCAACACTGTCTTTCGTGTCAGCAATTGCTGGTACGTGTCTGCGAGATGCTTCTTTTCAGCCTTTAGGTCGTTCATTCAGACTCACATCCATTCTCCAAAGTATCTCAATTATACGAGCATCCACCAAAAATACTAGTCTATTTTTTTGACTCTGGATGCGGTATAATAATAGTGGGAAGAGGCAGCTGATTGTTCCAATGTCATGGGAGCAAGCAGAATGCGTCTATTTTTTTGTTTTAAAAATGAGAAAAAGGGTCATTGCTTGTGTTTTTGAAGGTGCTGTTTATACTGAATATAGAGAAAAATACAAAGCGAAAAATCGTTGAGGGAGTGTCAGCATGTCCAAACTATTGTCACCAGTGAAGCTAGCGAATTTAACATTGGCCAACCGCGTCGTTATGTCGCCGATGTGTATGTATGAAGTAAAAAAAGAAGACGGTGTTGCGGAGCCCTTTCATTTTGTTCACTATGGGGCGCGAGCATTAAGCAAAGTCGGCTTGATCATTATTGAAGCGACTGCCGTTGAACCAGACGGACGAATCACAAACAATGATCTAGGGCTATGGAATGAAGAACAGCAAACAGAGCTGACGAAATTGGTGGAACTGCTGCATGGGTTCGATGCGCAAGTAGGCATCCAACTAAGCCATGCAGGACGAAAAGCAGTTGATGCCAGCAATCCTTTGGCACCAAGTGCCGTTGCCTTTAACGAACGCTACCCGTTACCGTCAGAAATGACCCTGTCGGACATCAAACGGGTGCAAGATAGTTTTGTTCAGGCTGCCCAACGAGCAGCCAATGCGGGTGTCACGATGATCGAACTTCATGGGGCTCATGGCTACTTGATGGACCAATTTCTTTCGCCTTTCGTCAATCAACGCACCGACCAGTATGGTGGTTCTTTAGAGAATCGCTATCGCTTTGTAAAAGAAACGGTACAAGCAGTTCGGGCAGTCTTTTCTGGGTCCTTGTGGATGCGCTTGTCACTGACAGACTATGAAGAACCAGGACGCCAAAATTCGTTGGAAGATTGGCAGCAAGTAGCCCAATGGCTTCAAGCGGATGGCATTGCTTGTCTTGACTGTTCCACAGGTGGAGTGGTGGATAAAAAGCCTAATATTCCGATCTATGATGGCTACCAAGTGCCCTTTGCTGCAGCTATCAAGCAAGTGGTCGATATTCCCGTAGCAGCAGTCGGTTTATTGGATAATCCTGATCTTTGCGAATATCTTTTGCAAACCAATCAAGTGGATTTGGTTTTACAAGGCCGCGCATTGATCAGAAATGTCAACTGGTTGGCAGATGCAGCGGCTAAACTTCACGATAAGTCCTTTCAAGCGTACAATGATTCCTATCAACGTGGGGTGAAGCGTTGATATATTTGATAAAAAAATCTCCTAGAAGAAAATTCTTCTTAGGCGATTTTTTTATTCTGCTAGAATATTTTTCAAACGAGTGATGAAAGAGCAATAAGCAAAGCCAGAAACAAGTGTCTTACTTGTTTCTGGCTTTTTTTACATAGAAAAGCATTATCCTGAGGAATCTTTCTGCTTCATGCTACACTAAAAAAGAAACGGAGGGAAATCAAGATGTTGACAACAGATCGGTTCTTTCACGGCCACGACAAGCAGACCGCTTTTTTTGAAGGCTGGTACCATAAGCACCAAATTGGTGAAGAAGTCTATGCTTTTATTCCTGGTCTTTCGATTCAAGAAGACGGTACCAAAGAAGTGTTCATTCAAGTGATCAATCATGAGGGCGCGCATTACTTCTCCTTTCCAGAAACTGATTTTCAGGTTTCAGAAGAGGAGCGAAAAGTAACGATTGGTGACAATATCTTTAGTGAAGCAGGCATTCAAGTTTCTTTAAAAAATAACGATCTCCAAGTACAAGGAGCAGTAAAATACAACGACCACAAACCGATTCAGCGGACACGTTATGCGCCGAGTATCATGGGGCCTTTTTCGTATCTGTCATTTATGGAGTGCTACCACGGGGTCTTGAGCATGAGTCATACCTTAGAAGGTACGCTGTACTGGAACGAAGAACCAATCGATTTTACGAACGGGATCGGTTATTTGGAAAAAGATTGGGGAACCTCCTTTCCAGCAGCTTATATTTGGGTTCAGTGCAACAGCTTTGATGCGCCAGATGTTCGGTTCTTTTTCTCCGCAGCCGACATTCCCTTTGCTGGTTTTGCTTTTTTGGGAACGATTTGTGTTCTGCAAGTCGGCAGCCAAGAATATCGTTTTGCTACTTATCATGGTGCAAAGATTCATGATGTCAAACGCACGGAAGACCGTTTAGTGATCCATCTCAAACAAAAACAGTGGCTGCTGACGATCGAAGTGTTGACGAAAGAAGGCCATTCGTTGTTAGCACCTTCTATTGGACAAATGAATCGGATCATTCGCGAAAGCGCCAGTACGGAAATCACCTTAACCCTTTTAGAAAATGGGCAAGAGATCTTAAGGCAGACAGGGAAGTCGGCTGGTTTTGAAGAAGTAGCGAATTTGCGAGGATTTCACTATTAAAAAATGCAGAAAAATTCGTTTCTTTTGATATACTAGTAGATAGTTACTGCGAAAATGCGTATCTTTGGAGGGAAATGAATGGAAAAAATAACGAATGAGACACTGTTTGAACTGAAAACGATTGCGCAGCCTGCAGTGGGGCAAAATCAGGTTTTTTACTTGGAAACGGCAGTCAACCAAGAGACTAATACGTATGATTCAGCGATTTATAGTATTGACCCAAAGACCAACGAACGGCGTGAGTGGGGCACCGAAGCGACGACCCACAACAACCTAAAGGTCTCGCCAGATGAGCAATGGCTCAGTTTTGTGACGACCGATCCAAAAAAAGGTGAAAGTACGTTATGGACGATGCCAGTGTCCGGCGGCAAGCCCCAAGCACTTGTCACTGAAAAAGGTCTGGGCGACTATTTTTGGAAGCAAGACGCAACGGCGGTCTATTATAAGCTGGCACAAGAAGAGACAGTCTCAGAGGATCAAGCTGACAAAGAAAAGACGGACAAGCAAAAGGAATTTCCACAAGTAAAAGCTACTACGAAAGTCAATTACTTGGCGGATGGCGTCGGCTTTTTAAAAGAAAAAAAACATTCGATCATCAAAAAAACGATCACGACACAAGAAACGGAACTGATTTTTGAGCATGATTCTCCCTTTGTTTTTTCTGGCATCGCGGATGATCAGAAGACGTTGTTCCTCACCTTTGACAAAGAGGAAGAAGACGAGTGGGACTATGGATCGAAGGTTTGTCTCCTAAATAGTCAGACGAAAAAGACAGAAAGTTTAGAAAACATTCTGCCAGAAGGAACGTATGCTTTTGCTGCAGCGCGCAATGATCAGCTATTACTATTAGGCAATGATCTTTCCTATGGTTTTGTGACCTTGGATGATTTGTTTTTGGTCGACTTAAAAACAAAAGCGGTCAAAAATCTTTCCCAAGATCTTGACATCGCTTTTGGCAATGCGATCATCAGTGATTTTCAACAAAAAAATCGTGGCGTAGCGATCACTTGGTTGACAGATGACACATTCCTTGTACCCGTAACGGAGCATGGCAAGCTACAATTGTACCGCGCCTCGATCCATGGAGAATGGACCAAACTGCTTGATGAAAAAATGGATATCCTTGATGCGGCGATCTATTCGGAAGCCAAACTTGCTGTTGCTTATGCGACGCCAACGATCCCTAGTCGTTTAGGCTTGATTGACTTAACAAGTGGCGAAGTAAACGATCTATACGATCCCAACCAAGCAGTTATGTCACAGTTAGCGATCAGTAAACCCGAAGCATTTTGGTACGAAGGAGCAGATGGTTGGCAAATTCAAGGCTGGTATTTACCCCCGACCGAAACACAAGAAAGTCATCCAGCAATTTTGTACATCCATGGCGGTCCGCAAGTCTGCTACGGCGAAACATTTTTCCACGAGATGCAAGTCCATGCCGCTAACGGCTATGGGGTCATCTTGTTGAACCCTCGTGGCGGGCAAGGGTACGGGCAGACGTTTGTCAAATCGATTTTAGGTGATTATGGCAATAAAGATTATCAAGACCTATTGTTGGGGGTTGATGCCGTGGTGGCAAACCATCCAGAAATCGATACGAACACGATCCATGTAGCTGGCGGCAGCTATGGTGGCTTTATGACCAACTGGATCGTTGGTCATACCGATCGTTTTTGTGCGGCAGTTACGCAACGCTCGATCTCAAATTGGATCAGCTTTTATGGGACGAGCGACATTGGTCCTGCCTTTGTCAAATTCCAATTGTTGCGGGAACTTGATGCGATCGAAGGACTTTGGAAGATGTCGCCTTTGGCCTATGCTAGCCAAGTCAAGACACCTACGCTAGTCCTCCATGGGGAAAATGATTTGCGATGTCCGCAAGAACAAGGACAGCAGTTTTACATGGCGTTGCAGCGTCAAGGCGTCGATACGAAGCTGATGCTGTTTCCTCAATCCTCTCATGGTTTATCACGCAATGGCTTGCCGAACTTGCGGATAGAACGCTTGCAGGCGATCAGTGAATGGCTTGCATCACATGAGAACCAATCAGTAAATTAACCGAATGAAATCACCTGACAAAGAATCACGACTTGGGCTGCTTGAAAAGCCCGACCAGTGATTCCTTAAAGATCAGGTGGTTTTTTTGCGCGATCAAAAGCTACAGGTTCCTGTTACCTTGCCGCCAATAACAGCGACGATTGAAACCAAATTCATATGACGTTTTCTTCACTTGTTAAATAACAAAAAGAAGAAATAGTTTTGCTTGCTTCCTGTGTTTTAGTGTGATATGATACAAAACGTAATCGTTACACTTTAACCTTTTTTGGTGTGACGCAAGAGAAAGGAGCTGGTTATTATGAGAAACAATATTATTTTGGCATGTGTGGAGACAGGGGAAAGACTTTATTTGACCAATAAGAACCAGCGCAATACGCCGGAACGTTTAGAATTAAAAAAATATTCACCAAAGTTGCGGCGCAGAGCGATTTTTCGTGAAATCAAGAAATAGGAAGGAAAATAACTGAATGGCAAAAAAATCAAAAATTGCAAAATACAACAAACAAGTACAACTCATCGAACAATACCGAGCAGTACGTCAAGAACTAAAAGCACAAGGAGATACCCAAGCATTGGCCAAACTACCGAAGGATTCGAATCCGACTCGTTTGAAAAAACGGGATATGATCGATGGTCGTCCGCGCGGCTACATGAATAAATTCGGCATGTCACGGATCAATTTCCGTAAGCATGCACACCTCGGAGAAATTCCCGGCGTTACAAAAGCAAGCTGGTAACAGAAAGGAGTCAACATGGAAAAAACGGACTTGTCTAGTGCGTATCGACGTTTAAAGAGCCCGAACATCAAAACAAGGAAACGCGCATTAAAAATCATTCATGAATTTAAACGAAACAAACGAAAAAATGCATTGCAGCTGCGTGCATAATGAAAAAGTGAAAGAAAGTTGGAAATGACATGGCAGTACCTGCAAGAAAAACATCAAAAGCAAAAAAGAATAAGCGTCGGACCCACCATGGCGTCAAATCCCCAGCGATTTCGTTTGATGGGACAACAGGAACCTTCAAGCGCAGCCACCATGTATCTTTAGCAGAATACAAAGCACAGCACCCGATCGAAAAGAATTAACGCCGTCTTATGACGCCGTCCAGAAAGCAGGGGGAAAATGGAGATCATTTATCCGTCATTGATTGAAGAAGCCTACCATCACAGTAAAAAATTTCATCCTGAGATCACCAAAGAGGCCATCTATCGCCATTTTTACGAAGCAGGCTTGATCAAAGAAAACGGCGATCCGACGGAAAAAGCCTTGTCAGAAGGGGTCGTTAAAGATTATACTGAGGACTGGGATCTTACCTTTGAAGCGTTTTTAGCGATCTATCCGGTTTTTCGGTCCTTTGATCCAAAGCATTTCAAAAAAATCAATCATTTTTGGGAAATGGATTTGGCTTTGCAAGAAAAAATTCTTGACCAATGGGAACGAGAAACCTTCACAGAGGAAGAGATCATTGATCTGACTGCCTTTTTTGAAGAGCGATTACCTTCCGAAAATGAACAGTGAAAGGCGTACATGTGATGAAAAAGACGATCCAGCCATTTTTAAAACTATTAAAGCCCTATGATTATCTATTGTTTGTTCTATTAGTTGTTGGCTCTTTTTTACCGCTTTTTCTATTTGAAGCGCAAGCCCAAAGTGATACTGGGGATCGTTATGCGATCGTGCGAATCAATGGGGAAGAAGTTGACCGTTTCAACTTGGAAGAAATCGATGCGATGGAAAAAACGTATTATCCAGCAGAAGGTCAGTACAATATCGTCGAGATCAAAGATGGTGCGATCCGAGTGCGTGAAGACAATAGCCCGGACCAAATTGCTGTCAAAACCAGCTGGATCTATCGCAATGGACAGACGAGCATTTGCCTGCCTCATAAGCTAGTGATCGAGATCAAGCAAGCTGGTGCTTCTGACTATTTGATTTATTAATCGAACTTCGTGGTAGTTGGAAACTACACTATTTTGTGTTGGTGGGAAATCGTTGGATTTTCTACTGACACTTTTTTATTGAAAATAGAAAATAAGTGCGTCTAACTGGAGGCAATCTGTTGAACAAATCCTTTAAACCTAGAAAAACAGTTCAGCATTACGAAGTATTGGTTGTGTCTAAATCGCTTGTCCAATAAAGAGGAACGAAAACCCTAAAAATCCTTTTTTATGAAGGGCTATAAGTTGAAGATTTTTTTTATTTGCGATAGGCTATTAGTAAAGCATTCGGGAGATGAAAACACATGAAATTTAAATTGAATCTAAAAGAAAAAGTAACGGAAGTTGCAGAGCATGTCTATGATGTGGTGAAAAAGGAAGATTATGCGATTCGTGTGGCTCCAAAAGGAATCAAAGTAACGAAACAGCGCAAGACGAAAGACACGATCAAATGGCGTTCAAAGAATCACTAATTGAGGAATAAAAAAGAAACTGCATATTCGCAGCTTCTTTTTTTTATTCCTCAATCTCAATCCCCAAGACAGTCAGGTGGCCGTTTGCCACCAGTTTAATGACAAGTTTTGCTAGATGGTCGGGTGTCATCGTTGTTTCTGCCGTTAGCCACCAATGCAAGGTACCAACAAATATCGAGGTCATATAGTCAATGATGAAGTCTAAGGGCACTTCAATGTCTCCTTCGGTGATTCTTAACGTTGAAAAGATCTCTTGGTAACGTTCAGTCAAAATCAGGCCCAACTTTTTACGGATGATCTCAATGGCAGAGGCATCCATGATCGTCAAATAAAAGGAACGATTGTTTTGAATGTGTAAAAAAAGTTCGGTCATGGCCGCTTCGATTTTGCGGATTTTGATGCGATTACCTTGAACAAAATCTTCAAAATCAAGAATCGCGGTAAATGATTCGACAGCCAAGTCAAATATCTTTTCATACAAGTCTTGTTTGTCTTTGTAATGGGCATAAAAGGTTGCACGGTTGATCATGGCTTCATCGGCGATATTTTGGACAGTCACTTGCTCGAAGCCTTTTTCTTCCACTAAGCGGATAAAAGCTTCAATAATGTACTTATTGGTTCGTTTGACACGTAAATCCAATTTTTTCATATTGTGAATTTCCTTTCAAAATAAACAACAAAAAACGGGTAATTGTTGTTTATCCCACACCTTCCTTAGAATTGTTTGTTGAATTATCAATCAAAAGAATTACAATGAACATAAGTATTATAACAAACGGCTTGTTAGATAATCAACAAAGTGTTGTTTAGATGGAGGCAACAAATGAAAAAATATAAAGCGGGTATCGATGTCGGGTCGACAACAGTCAAGATGGTTCTGTTAGATGAAGGCAATCAAACGTGTTTTTCAAGATATGAACGGCACTATGCAGATATCCAGAAGGCAGCGGAAAAAATCATTAGAGAAGCGCAAGAAGTGATCGAAGATCAGCCGCTGGCGCTGGCGATTACCGGATCGGGTGGGATGGGTCTGGCGGAAGTTTTGCGGATCCCATTTGTCCAAGAGGTCATCGCTTGTACCAAAACAGTTGAGACAATGATTCCCGAAACCGATGTGGCTATCGAGTTAGGCGGCGAAGATGCGAAGATCACCTTTTTTGAAGGGGCATTGGAGCAGCGAATGAACGGCAGTTGTGCCGGTGGAACGGGTGCGTTTATTGATCAGATGGCGGTTTTATTGAAAACGGATGCCAATGGGGTCAATGAACTAGCCAAAGATTATCAAACCCTTTATCCGATTGCCTCACGCTGCGGGGTCTTTGCCAAAACCGATGTGCAGCCGCTGATCAATGAAGGAGCAGCAAAAGCAGACATTGCGGCGAGTATCTTTCAAGCGGTGGTCAATCAAACGATTGCTGGCTTGGCTGCTGGTCGTAAAATCAAAGGCAAGGTAGCCTTTCTAGGTGGACCGTTGACGTTTATGTCGGAATTGCGTCAACGATTTATCGATACGTTGAACCTGCAAGAAGCAGATATCATTTTTCCCGAGAACCCAGAACTGTTTGTGGCGATGGGGGCTGCACTATATGCAGAAGAAGAGCAACAGCTTTCCGTGCTATTAGCCCGCTTAGCCAACGGAGAAGATGGCAAACTCGCGCCAACTGATACATTAGCCCCATTGTTTAAAGACGAGGAGGAATTGACTGCTTTTCGTGCTCGCCATGCTCAAGCGGTGGCCACAGAAAAAGCGTTGTCTGAGCATACAGGCGCTACATATCTAGGCATCGATGCAGGATCAACCACAACGAAAGTGGTTTTGATCAATGATGCAGGGGAATTATTGTTTTCTTTTTATGGCAATAATGAAGGCGAACCGTTAGCGACAACGATGGCGGTTTTACAAGAGCTTTATTGTCAGATGCCTTCTGACGTTTACATCGCAAAGTCAACGATCACAGGTTACGGCGAGCATTTGATCAAACATGCACTGAAAGTCGATATCGGTGAAGTGGAAACGATGGCCCATTACAAAGCTGCCGAACATTTCCAGCCGGGGGTTGATTTTATCCTCGATATCGGTGGGCAAGACATGAAGGCGATGACGGTCAAAGATGGCGCGTTGTCTTCGATTCAATTGAATGAAGCCTGTTCCTCAGGATGCGGCTCCTTCATTGAGACTTTTGCCAAATCTATGAATCAGGATGTCAAAGAATTTGCGTTGGCAGCGACAAAAGCCCAAGCACCGGTTGACCTTGGTTCGCGTTGTACCGTCTTTATGAACTCAAAAGTGAAACAGGTCCAAAAAGAAGGGGCTTCTGTTGGCGACATTTCAGCCGGCTTGTCTTACTCGGTCATAAAAAATGCTATCTATAAAGTAATCAAGGTTCGGCGACCTGAAGACCTCGGCGAGAAAATCGTCTGTCAAGGAGGGACTTTCTATAACGAAGCGGTTCTGCGCGCTTTTGAATTGATCAGCGGCCGTGAAGTCGTTCGACCATCGATCGCCGGTTTGATGGGGGCATATGGTGCTGCTTTGATCGCTTTAGAAGAAGCAGCCCTTGACGATGTTAGTACGTTGTTGTCTCCTGCAGAAATGGCCGATTTCCAAGCAGAAAAAGAATTTACGAATTGCGGTCTATGCGAAAACAATTGCTTGTTGACGGTGACCCTCTTTTCTGACGGTCGAAAATTTATTACCGGAAATCGCTGCGAACGTGGTGCGCGAATCAAAATCAAGAAAGAAGACCGCAAAGTCAATCTTGTGGATGAAAAATATCGCCGCTTGTTTAAGTACCGTTCCTTGCGTAAAAAAGATGCCGTCCATGGTGAAATCGGCCTACCAAGAGTATTGAATCTTTATGAAAATTATCCGCTTTGGCATACCTTTTTCACCAAGTTAGGGTTTCGAGTAACCTTGTCGCCACGTTCCAACAAAGAACTATATGAGCAAGGGATTGAAACGATTCCTAGTGATACGGTTTGTTACCCAGCCAAACTAGCCCATGGACACATCCAAGCACTGATTGATCAAAACGTACCGTTGATATTTTATCCAGGGGTCATTTTTGAGCGATTAGAGAACACTGCCGCTGAGAATCATTTTAACTGTCCGATTGTGCAAAGCTATCCAGAAGTGATTCGTAACAACGTCGATGCGATTCGTGAAGGGGCGGTTGACTACCGCTGTCCGTTTTTGAATTTGGCGGATGAAGCCTCAATGGTCAAAACTTTAACGAGTACTTTTCAAGATTTTGGTTTTGTAGAAGAAGAAATTGCCCAAGCCCTACGCAGCGGTTTCGAGGAGCTGGACCAGTTCAAGGCAGATGTTGCGCAACGGGGAGAAGAAACGCTACGTATGCTGATGACGACCAATCAAAAAGGGATCGTTTTATCTGGAAGACCGTATCATTTGGACCCTGAAATCAACCATGGGATTGCAGAAGTCATTACCCAAGAAGGCTTCCATGTATTGACTGAGGACAGTATTGCTCATTTAGCAAATGTCGGCGATCTGAGGGTTGTGGATCAATGGGTCTATCATTCGCGATTGTATGCGGCAGCTCGAGTGGTCGCGAAAAACAAACAATTAGAACTGGTTCAATTAAACTCATTCGGTTGCGGGATCGACGCAGTCACTACTGATCAAGTCGAAGAGATTATGGCGCAGTATGGGAAGTTATATACGGTGTTGAAAATCGATGAGGGAGCGAACCTTGGGGCAATTCGGATTCGGTTGCGTTCCTTGAAAGCAGCAGTCAACGAACGGGACAAACAGCACTTTGTACCTAAAAAGCAATACGAGGAACCGGCAAAGATCATTTTTACCAAAGAGATGCGCAAGCAGCACACGCTCTTATTGCCGATGTTGAGTCCCATTCATCAAAGCGGGTTAGTCGATGTTGCTTTGCAAGCTTCTGGGTATCAAGTGGTCTGTCTACCTAGTGAAGATCGTGAGGCGGTTAATGTCGGTTTACGCTTTGTCAATAATGATGCGTGTTATCCGGCGATCATTTCCATTGGACAGCTAGTAGAAGCATTGCAAAGCGGAAAATATGATGTTGAAAATACCAGTGTTTTGATGACCCAGACGGGCGGCGGGTGTCGTGCAACGAACTATATTCCTTTGTTACGTAAAGCACTGAACGATGCAGGATTCCCACAAGTGCCGGTGGTATCTATTTCGATGGGCAACACCGGGGTTGAATCAAATCCGGGCTTTCGCTTTACCTTACCGATGATGAAGCGTTTGGCGGTGGCATTTTTATACGGAGATCTCTTTGAACGGGTCGTTTATCGCACCCGTCCGTATGAGCAAGAAGCAGGGGCTGTCGATCGGCTCCATCAAGAATGGCTGGAAAAAATTGCCAAAAACGTTCGTAATGGCTCCTTCAGTCTGTTTAATCGCAATATGAAAAAAATCATTCAAGCCTTTGATCAAGTGCCCCTAACAGATATCAAGAAGCCGCGTGTCGGAGTCGTGGGAGAGATTTTAGTGAAATATTCACCGACAGCTAATAACGATGTCGTTCGCCTGTTAGAAGCAGAAGGAGCGGAAGCGGTCGTACCGGATATTGTCGGCTTCATGAATTATTCCCTCTACAATCAGATTTGGCGCTACGAGCATTTGGGGATGGCGAAGAAAAGTAAAATGATCGCTGATTTTGCGATCATGGCGATTGAAAGGCTCCAAAAACCGATGGATAAAGCACTTAGGGCGTCAACGCGTTTTGATGGTATCCATTCGATCCATCAGCTTGCGGAGCAAGCGAGCGAGATTGTTTCCATCGGCAATCATACGGGAGAAGGCTGGTTCTTGACCGGTGAGATGATTGATCTGTTGGAAAATGATGTCAACAATATCATTTGTCTGCAACCATTTGGCTGCCTGCCTAACCATGTAGTAGGAAAAGGTGTTATGAAAGAATTACGTCGTCAATACCCACAGGCGAACATTGCAGCGATTGATTACGATCCAGGCGTCTCGATCGTCAATCAATTGAATCGTATCCGCTTGCTGATGGCCACTGCTAATAAAGCGTTGGCTGAATAAATTCCCAAGTCAGCGACCGAACCAATTTAAAAGCAAAGAAACTGCTCTTGTTTGGACAATTTGTGATAACTTCTTTTTCTGCCTATAAAATGGGGAAAGAATTCGCACAAATTGAGAAAAACAGAGCAGTTTTTGCTTTTTTTATTAGCTATTTAGGTATATACCAGTTATAATAGGAGGGGAACGGAGGAATGTGTAGTGGTGGAAAAATTACCTGTTTATATCCAGATTCATGATCAAATTAAAGCCAATATCGAAAACAATACATACAAAATCGGGGATCGTCTGCCTTCAGAACGGGAGTTGTCGAAACAATTCGGCGTGAGTCGCATGACGTTGCGACAAGCGATCCAAACCTTAGCAGATGAGGGGATTCTTGAGCGTAAAATCGGTTCCGGCACTTATGTGGCTCGCCAAAAAGTACAGGAAAAAATGACGGGCACGACGAGTTTTACCGAAATTATGAATTCTCTTGGTCGTAAGCCTTCTAGCAAAGCGGTCGCTTATTTCTTAACTGCACCTAGCTCCAGTGAAATGGAAAAGCTGCAATTAGAAGGTCACGAAACGATTTTACGGATGGAGCGGATTCGGTATGCGGATGATGTGCCGATCTGTTTTGAAGTCGCGAGTATCCCTGAAAAGTTTATTCATGACTTTAGCAAGGAGGAGATCATCTCTTCCCTCTATAAAGTGTTGGAAGAAAAAGGACAGCGGAAAATTGGCGGCGCTTCGCAAACGATCTCAGCCATGGTCGCTTCCGAGCAAATTGCGGATTACTTACAAATCAAACGCGGCGATGCGATTTTACGTATGCGGCAAATCACTTCATTTGAAGATGGTCAACCATTTGAATACGTGCGTACCCAATATGTTGGTAATCGTTTTGAATTTTATATGGAAAAATAACCTGTCTCTTCCAATTGGCAACTAAAAGACCAAAAAAGCCGAAAGGACCTTACGAGCGTATCTGCTGTTGCTTAGCGTCGCTGGGTGTATGACCGTTTCGGCTTTTCAAATATTTGGGCTTCCTGCATTGGTTGTAGCAAACTTGGCAGCGTCCTCCTTGAGGAAAAGAGCACACACTGGAAGGTCTTTAGTAAGCTGGCTTACTCTGTTGACTGCTCGATCAAGCGTTCTACATATTCGGTAGTCCCTCTGGTCAATTGCACTTGACCTTGTAGCAAATCGATCAGAGCGGCTTCTTGGTCGGCAAGTCCTGCTTCAGGAATCATTAAGGTGACAACGATTTTCTCCGTATAAGCAATATCTTTTATATAGATATTCTGCAGTTCTAAGTAGTTTTGGAGCTTGCCTAAAAGGGGATACTCGATGGTCAAGGCAAGTTCTTGATGCAAAATACCCTCGACGATTCCTACCTCTTTGATTCCAGCAGAGGCCGAACTTGAATAAGCGCGAATCAATCCACCAGCACCCAGTTTCGTTCCACCGAAGTAGCGGGTAACAACGGCGATCACGTTGATCAGTTCGTTTTTCTTTAACACTTCTAAAATCGGTACCCCAGCGGTGCCGCTAGGTTCACCATCATCACTGCTGCGTTGGATCTCATGGTTTTCACCCAATACATAGGCGCTGCAATGATGATTTGCCTTCCAATGCTCTTTCTTGAGGGCTTGAATAAACGCTTTGGCTTCGTCTTCTGATTGAATTCTTTTTAATGAACAGAGGAAACGCGATTTTTTGATTTCTATTTCTGTTTCTCCGTCTTGTCGAATCGTTCGATAAGTCACGCGTACGATCGCCTCCTTTATGTTTCTAGTATAGGCAATCGGAAGGAAAGTTACAAATAGAAGAAAGAAACAGGTACGAACATAGACCCTAAAAAGAGGAGGCATTTGCTTTGGGTAGACGCAAAAAGTACGATACGATCACTCACTATTTAAAGAACAACGGCGGTTCGCAAATCACCTTAACGTTTACGCAGTTTGATGAATTTCTTTTCCCCGCATCCGGTTTGCCCAAAAGTGCCCGCACCAGTAGCGATTGGTGGGCGAATGATTACCGCCATCCAGAAAATGGGGCGTATGCGTGGCTGAATGCCGGCTACGAGGTAGTCCTCGTCAATTTAAAAAAAGAGTATGTCGTTTTTAATCGTTTAGTAAAATCAAACTGGTTGCTGGATAGAAAGCGTTGACAAATTTCAAACTTGTTCTATACTAGAGATAGGAAATGTTATCTTATTCTTAAAATTCAAGGAGTGTTCGATATGGCGAAAAAAACAATTATGTTAGTTTGTTCTGCAGGAATGAGTACAAGCTTATTAGTAACAAAAATGCAAAAAGCAGCTGAAGCAAAAGGATTAGAAGCAGATATTTTTGCAGTTTCCGCATCAGAAGCAGATCAACATTTAGAAAGCAAAGACGTAAATGTTTTATTATTAGGACCACAAGTTCGTTTCATGAAAGGCGATTTTGAGAAACGTCTAGCGCCAAAAGGAATTCCATTAGAAGTAATCAACATGGCAGATTACGGCATGATGAACGGCGAAAAAGTCTTAGATCAAGCCTTGACATTGATCGGCGAATAATCAAGACCTACTGTTAAATGAACGATAGATTCTGTAACCGGTTCAAGTACTTTTTGAAAAGTACTTGAACCGGTTTTTTTGCGTACTTAAAACTGAGGTGTATTTTATGAATCGTCAAAAAGGAAAACAATATTTTGTCTTAGCTGAAATAGCAGTTGCAGATAAATCCATCGATTCTCGTCCGGCAATGGTAGAGCACGGGAAAAAGATTATTTGTCAGCGTTGCGGTCGCGCTCATTCTAAACAGTCGGTTCTATTACCGATAGGTTGCTATTACTGTCCAACTTGTATTCGTTATGGTCGGATCACATCAGATGGCCAACTTGTAATTCAACAAACGGATCTTCCAGCCTTTGATCACAAGATCGTTTGGCCAGGAGTGTTGACTTCATTTCAGCAAAAAATTTCTCAGCAACTAGTAGCAAATTGTCGACAAAAGAAATCGTCTCTTGTTTGGTCAGTCACGGGTTCAGGGAAGACCGAGATGATCTTTGAAACGATCCGCCACGTACGGCAAGAAGGTGGTCGTGTGGCGATCGTCTCGCCACGGATCGATGTCTGCCGTGAACTGTTCCCCCGGATTCAACAAGCGTTCCCACAAGAGGAAAGCCTGCTCCTTTATGGGAAATCAGAAGAACCTTATCGTTATACAACGATCCTTATTGCCACCACTCATCAGCTACTGCATTTTTATCGCAGCTTTCAACTGATCGTGGTGGATGAGGTAGATGCATTTCCCTACGAGGGCGATGCGCAGCTGCGTTACGGATTATACAATGCCTTGGCAGAAAACGGGTGTCTGATCTATTTAAGTGCGACGCCTTCAGAACGGCTGCTGCAAGAAATTCGTGGAAAATTCGCTGTGTTGAAAATGCCGTTGCGGTTTCATCAGCGTCCGCTGATCGTTCCCAAACCTATTCATTATAGCCGCTGGGCGCAGGCTTATCGCAAAAAACGTTGGCTGCGACCATTGCTACAGCACTTGCAGCGGTTGGTTAAAAAAAACTTTGTCTTGGTATTTTGTCCAAGTATTCAGCTGATGAAGGAAATGGAAGGGGCTGTCCGCAGGCAAGAAGCATCATGGCTCATCACTAGTGTTTCTTCACAAGATGAAAAACGGAGGGAAAAAGTCCAATCGGCACGCAGCCAAGTGTACAAGGTGTTGTTTACAACGATGATTTTAGAACGAGGCGTAACGTTTGAAAATGTCTCAGTGGTGGTACTAGGAGCCAATCACCCGGTCTTTACAAAATCGGCGTTAGTACAAATCGCTGGCCGTGTCGATCGCAAAGGTGCGTTTACAGAAGGGGAAGTCATTTTTTTATACGACCAAATGACAGAAGCGATCCGTCAAGCAATTAAAGAAATCAATGAGATGAACCAATTAGCAAGGAGCTGGTTGACCGATGGAGTGTAGTTGGTGCCAAATATTTTTTCCAAGAGAGGTAACGATCATTGAGCTGTTGGCTCCTTGGCGCATCCCCGAAAAAGAATTATGTCCACAATGCGCTCAGCGATTTACCGTGATCGATTGGCAAAGCTGCTGCCCAACATGTGGCAAAAAGGATACCATTTCCTGCAGTGACTGTCTCTTTTGGGCGAAAACCTGTCCCATGATCCATTTGCAGCATCGGGCACTGTTCGCTTACGATCAAGGGATGAAGGCGTGGATTCACGAATACAAATTAATGGGAAACTATCAGTTGCGGGAGACCTTTGCTGCGGCCATCAGACAAAAGATCAACAACTTTGAATACGATTGTTTGATACCCATCCCGCTATCGGCAGAACGTTACCAGCAGCGAGGGTTTAATCAAGTGACCGCTGTGCTGGACGCAGCCGGAGTCAAGTCGCAAGAATGGCTGGATAAAGTGGTTGATACCGCACCACAAGCTCAACGTTCTCGCAAGCAACGATTAGAGGAGGCCCAACCTTTTGCGGTGAAACCGGATGTAGCATGTGAAATCAAAGGGAAAAAATTATTGTTGATCGATGATGTTTACACTACCGGTAGAACGTTATATCACGCAGCTGAAGCATTGCAGACCTTTGCCCCCCAGTCGATTCGATCCTTTTCATTTGCCCGTTGAATCGTTATTTTGAAAACGCTTAAAGAAAATTGTTCGATTTACTAGGCAAATGACCAAGAGTTCGATATAATAGAGTTAAGAAGAAGAAAAGAGTGGTCCTTTTCCTTCTTTACTGGTAGACGAAAGGGGTAATTTTTATGTTTAGATATAATGTGCGCGGCGAAAATATCGAGGTAACAGAAGCGATCCGTGATTACGTCGAGAAAAAAGTAGGTAAATTAGAACGTTATTTTAATGATGTGCCGGAAGCAACAGCACATGTTAATTTGAAAGTATATACTGAAAAAACAGCAAAAGTAGAAGTAACGATTCCTTTACCATTCTTAGTTCTGCGTGCGGAAGAAACCTCACCTGATCTATATGCTAGTATCGATTTGGTTGTTGACAAATTGGAACGCCAAATCCGCAAATTTAAAACAAAAATCAACCGCAAATCTCGTGAGACAGCGTTGGTTCCGCCAACAGATGGTGATTTGTTCACAACTGAAGCAAATGATGAAGAAAACAATGGTTCTGAATTAGACATCGTACGTACAAAACGTTTGTCTTTAAAACCAATGGACAGTGAAGAAGCTGTTTTACAAATGAACATGCTTGGACACAACTTCTTTATCTTTGAAGATGCGGAAACGAATGGAACGAGCATTGTGTATCGTCGAAAAGATGGCAAATACGGGTTGATCGAAACAGATTAACAAGTGTTGAGTCTTTTTCTCGACACCCCAAAAAGTCTTTTTTGACAGAGTAGCTGAGAAGCTACTCTGTTTTTTTATATTGTCTATAAAGGGAGAAATTCTTTTTATATCTAAATCCTTTCAAGTTATCTTTTAAGTTAATGTGTTATACTATAGATGAAATAATACAAGGAGAGTGAATCATGACTACGCTAGCAGATGTTGCTAAAAAAGCAAATGTTTCCGCAATGACCGTTTCTCGAGTGATCAATCATCCGGACAAAGTAACTGAAGAGTTAAAGCAATTAGTTCATCAAGCGATGCTTGAATTGGATTATCAGCCGAACATTGCTGCCAAATCATTAGTTTCCAAGCGTTCCCATATCATCAAAGTGTATATCTTAGAGGAGATGGATACGACAGAACCTTACTATATGAACTTATTGGTTGGGATCGCTCGTTCTATCGGTAAAGCACACTATTCTTTGCAGCTGGTTACGACTGACGGGGTGGATCGTGGCCCAGCAGATGGCAGTATCATTACGGGCTTTCGGCAGGCTGACATGGACTGGATAAGAAATTTAAGGAAGCCTGTGGTGTTGTTTGGTGAAAATGAAGCTGGGTTCAGTTTTGTCGACAGTGACAACTACCAGGGAATCGTTTTTGCATGCAAACATGCTATCGAGGCCGGCTATCAACAATTGGTCTATATTGGTTTAGAGTTGGAAGAAGCGTTTACGAAAAGCCGAGAAAAAGGATACATAGATACAGTCACAAAAGTGGGACAAGCACCAAAAATCTATCGTTTCGACAATCGCTCTTCCGCCGCCCGCAAGTTTATCCAAACGCAGAATGAGCATTTAGTGAAAAACACTTGTTTTATCTGTGCTACGGATCGTTTAGCCTTAGGCATTAATCAAGGCTTGCAGTCGATCGGAGTGGAGGTGCCAGCTGATTTTGGGATCATCGGCTATGATGGCGTATTCCTTGATCAGGTAAGTTCGCCAAAATTGACAACGATGAAGCAAGCCATCGTGGAAATGGGGGAAGCTTGCGGCGAATTATTGATCCAAAAAATCGAACATAATGATACAAGCCAGCGACAACAGCGCTTTTTACCTCAACTGGTGGTTCGTGAATCCACAAGGTGAGAATTAAGCAAATGGTTGCGCAATTTCTTTTTGATTCCTAGATATCTTAATTTAAAGGCTTTTTCTATTTTTGTTATCGCTAACATTTAGAAAAGGTTTGCCATTTTAAGAAACCGGTTGCATAATGGAGTTACAAATTGCAGGAGGTAAAGAGGATGAAAGTGAATTGGAAAAAGGCAGCTTTAGGATTAGTTTCAGGAAGCGCATTGTTAGCGCTTGCGGCATGTGGTGGCAACAGCGGTAGTACCGATGGTAGCAATGCAGATGCAGGTTCAGGTAGCGATGAAAAAACGATCACGGTCTCTGTAGGCGCAGACTATATTGATTATATCAATGAAGTGAAATCTGACTTTGAATCTGAAAATGATGTGACCATCAACGTTGTAGAAATGGACATGTTCGATCAAATGGATGCGCTTCAATTAGACGGACCTGCTGGCAAAGGACCCGACGTTACGATGTCTCCTTATGACCGCGTGGGTCAAGTAGGATCGCAAGGGCATTTGGCAGAGATGACTTTGCCAGATGATGGCCGTTACAGCGATACAGACAAGCAACAAGTGACGATCGATGATAAAATCTATGGCGCACCAGCAATGATTGAAGCGGTTGTCATGTTTTATAACAAAGATTTGATCGATGAAGCGCCAGCAACATTTTCTGATTTAGAAGAACTAGCAAAAGATGATCGTTTTGCAGAAGGCGATGACAATGTTGGCTTCTTAGCTCGCTGGACAGACTTTTATTATACGTATGGTCTATTAGCTGGTTATGGTGGTTATGTCTTTGGGGATGAAGGAACAGATCCATCTGATTTAGGGATCAACAATGAAGGTTCTGTTGAAGCGATCACCTATGCAACAGATTGGTTCCAAAATGTTTGGCCGCAAGGAATGCTGGACGTATCAGCCAACGAAAACTTGATGTTGGATTACTTCAACCAAGGCAAAACAGCAGCTATCATCTACGGCCCATGGGGCGTGAACGGCTTTGAAGAAGCAGGGATCAACTATGGCGTAGCGAAAATCCCAACATTGAGCAATGGCAATGATTATGAAACATTTGGCGGAGGAAAAGCGTGGGTTGTTTCCAACTACTCACAAAACAAAGACGTTTCTCAACAATTTGTCGAGTATTTGACCAACGAAGCCAATCAAGAGAAATTGTATGAAATGCGTCATGATATTCCAGCAAACATTATGGCTCAAGAAACAGTCGCTGCTTCTGATGATCCAGTAGCAAAAGCAGTAATCGAGCAATACAGTGTTTCACAACCAATGCCAAATATCCCTGAAATGTCTGAGGTTTGGGTAGGGGCTGAAAACATGCTATTTGATGCAGGTTCAGGTAATATGACTCCTCAAGAAGCAGCGGATAATGCTGCCAAAACAATCGAAGAAGCGATTGAGCAGAAATATTAATAAATAGCCGATTACGGTCTGTCATTCATGTCGACGATTCTATAGAGGATGTTTGTCAAAAGGATTCCTTGCAACGTAGCACGCAAGAAATTGCTTGATGAGATTGATTTCTATGGATCGTCGGCCGCTTGGCAGACTTTCGATTTTAAGGAGGATACATATGAGGACGAATTCAAAAGCCATGCAGACAGCGCTTCTTTCAATCATCCCTGGGGTGGGACAATTCAAAAATGGTCAGAAATTTAAAGCGGGACTCTTTTTTGCGGTCTTTCTAATTTTTCTTGGCGAAATGCTTTTGTTCGGTGGACAAGCATTATATAATTTTGTCACACTGGGATCCGTACCGATGGAACACAATTCTTTGTTCTTGTTGATCGAAGGAACGCTACAGGTCATCGTTACCGTTATTTTCATTATCTTTTGGGTTTTAAATATCAAAGATGCCTATCAAGTTCGCCAAAGTATTGAAAAAGGGTTCCCGGTGGCAGTTACGAGAAAAGAGTTTTTCAATAAATTGTATGAGGATGGTTTCGCTTATCTATTGACGATCCCAGCCTATCTGGTGATGATCGTAGCAATTATTTTTCCGGTAATGGTGACACTCTTCATGGCGTTTACCAACTATGATTTTCGACATATTCCGCCAGCAAACTTAATCGACTGGATCGGTTTTTCGAATTTTACGAATATCTTCACCTTAAGTTCTTACCGCGACACCTTTGTAAAAGTGTTTAGTTGGACGGTGATTTGGACCGTTTTAGCAACTACTCTGCAAATTACCTTAGGAATACTGACAGCAGTTGTTGCCAATCAAAAATTTGTGAAGTTCCGTCGGGTCTTCGGGGTGATTTTCTTACTTCCTTGGGCGGTGCCAGCGTTCATCACGATCATGAGTTTTTCGAACATGTTTAATGATACCGCTGGAGCAATCAATACTCAGGTGATCCCGCTATTGAACAACTTGCCTTTTGTTGATATTGGCAATATTGCTTGGAAAACCGACCCGTTTTGGACAAAGACGGCGATTATTTTGATTCAAGGGTGGTTAGGTTTTCCATATATTTATGTCATGGTCTCAGGGATTTTACAATCCATTTCTGAAGATTTATACGAAGCAGCCAAAATGGATGGGGCAAATGCGATTCAGCGTTTTCGCAATATTACGTTGCCGGCGATCTTTTTGGTGGCAGCACCAACCTTCGTTACGCAATACACAGGGAACTTTAATAACTTCTCCATGATCTATCTCTTTAACGAAGGTGGTCCAGGAAGTTTAGGCGGAAATGCCGGTTCGACAGATATTTTGATTTCATGGATCTACAAATTGACGACGGGTGGCTCGCCACAATATTCGATCGCATCTGCATTGACCTTGATCATTTCCTTTGTGGTGATCTCCATTTCATTACTGGTGTTTAAAAAGACGAATGCATTTAATATGGAGGACTGAGGATGAAAAAGAAAAAGTTTTCTTTCAGCAAATTATTTACCTACTTGTTTATGATCGCTTTATCGATCATTATCATCTATCCCTTGTTGATTACCGCAACCTCAGCCTTTAAGGCAGGGAATATGATCGCTTTTCGCTTGGATTTTGATGCGGATTGGACATTGAACAACTTTCGACGATTGTTCAATGAAACCCCCTATTTGACATGGTATAAAAACACTTTGATCGTGGCTGTTTCCACGATGGTGATCCAAGTAATGATCGTAACGCTGGCAGGGTATACTTACAGTCGTTATCGCTTTGCCGGTCGTAAGAGCAGTTTGATGGTGTTCTTGATCGTTCAGATGGTGCCAACGATGTCGGCGTTGACCGCTTTTTATGTCATGGGCTTATTAGCAAACGGTCTAGATAGTTTTTGGTTTTTGACACTGATCTATATCGGTGGTGGGATTCCCATGAACACTTGGCTGATGAAAGGGTACTTTGATACGGTACCGATTGACTTGGATGAATCAGCAAAACTTGATGGTGCAGGGCATTTTCGCATCTTTTGGCAAATCGTTTTGCCCCTCGTAAAACCAATGGTCGCCGTGCAAGCATTATGGGCCTTTATGGGACCATTCGGCGAATTCTTGCTAGCGCGGTTCTTGCTTCGCTCACAAGAGCGTTTGACTGTCGCAGTCGGTCTGCAGACTTTTATCAACGATGCCCGTAACCAACGGGTAGCACTTTTTGCGGCTGGGGCGATTTTGATCGCCGTACCGATTGCTGCACTGTTTTTCTTCTTACAAAAATACTTTGTTTCAGGTTTGACCTCGGGCGGAACAAAAGGATAGGAATGATAGGATGTCTGAACAACGATTTCCCTTAACATACTTTGGGGCCATTTTTTCTCCAACAAAAGTCTATGCATGGCGTAAAAAATTAAATCGCTGGCAGCAAGTGTTCGTCTATATTTTCTTGATGTCCTTGCTGATGGTCCCGCTGACCTTGATGATCAGCAAGCAAACGGATCAAGCCTTTGCGGCATTTTTCCCCCATGCAAAAACACTCATGACTGCTGAAACAGCAGCCAAATACAGTGAACTGCAGCTAGAAGATGGCAAACTTTTAACGGATGAGTCACAAGTCTTTTCGCAAACAGAAACGGGCATTATAGGCGTTGGGCTTTCAGAAGCGGACCTTGAGGAAGCCAAATATGCCATCAATTTCCGAGAAACAGACTGGACCATCAAAGAAGAAATCGATGGACAAACCTATCACTATAAAATGCGTTACACGGCGGAAATGATGCCTGATCAAGTGCATGATGCGACTTCGTTTCAGAAAGTGATCGAAGACGGCTTCTATCGCAACAACGAGACGGCGATTTTCTTCAGTCAGACGATCACAGTGGCATTTTTATTGGTGGCAATGAATAGTATTCTCGTCATAGGCGCAGCATTTTTCCTCTGGTTGACGAAAAAATCACGACTGTCGACAATCGGCAGCTTCAAAGAAAGCACGAACGTGATTTTAAATGCATTGGGGGTAGGCTCTCTGGTGGCAATGTTGGCAGGATTTATTGGCGCTGATATCATCTTGATGATCGGGATTCAGTCTTTAGGCATGCTGCTGATGCTTTTCTTAGCTTTCTTAAAAACCCGTTTTAAAACGGCCTAATTTGCAAACATTCGCAACAAGTCATTTGGACGTGCGCTGGACTTTTGGCGCCGATCAATGGCTTGTTGCGTATTTTTTCCCTTCGTTTCTTTAAAATCTGTGAAAAAAGGTTAAGAATCCGTTTATCACGCAAGATTGATGCGATAGTTCTATCGAAAAATATTTCATTTATGGTGAACTAGTGCTAAAATAGTTAGGAGAGTTTCCAGCTAGGATAATGTAGAAGTAAAAGGAGAATTATTAAGGTATGGCCAATTTTTTTAGAAAATTAATCGAAAACGACAAAAAAGAATTAAAACGTCTTGACCATATTGCGAATCAAGTTGAATCACATGCGGATGAAATGGCCGCTTTATCTGATGAACAATTACGCGGGAAAACCGATGAATTTCGTCGTCGTTTCCAAGAGGGAGAGACTTTGGATAAATTATTACCTGAAGCCTTTGCAGTAGTTCGTGAAGCTGCAAAACGCGTTTTGGGTCTGTATCCTTACCACGTCCAATTAATGGGTGGGATCGTCTTACATGATGGGAATATTCCAGAGATGCGTACCGGTGAAGGGAAAACCTTGACGGCGACATTACCTGTTTATTTGAATGCTTTGAGCGGTCAAGGCGTCCACGTCGTAACCGTCAATGAATACTTGGCAACTCGTGACTCGACTGAGATGGGAGAGCTGTACAACTTTTTAGGCTTGACGGTCGGCTTGAACATCAACTCAAAATCAGCAGAAGAAAAACGTGCGGCGTATGCTTGTGACATCACTTACAGTACAAACAATGAATTAGGGTTTGACTATTTGCGGGACAACATGGTGGTTTACCGTCATCAAATGGTACAACGTCCATTAAACTATGCCATCGTCGATGAGGTCGATTCGATCTTGATCGATGAAGCGAGAACACCGTTGATCATTTCAGGACAAGCAGAAAAATCAACTGCGCTATACACCCGGGTCGACAATTTTGTCAAACGCTTGACGGAAGAAGAAGACTACAAAATCGATATCCAATCAAAAACGATCGGTTTGACAGAGCGTGGGATCGAAAAAGCGGAAGAGACTTTCGGCTTAGAAAACTTGTATGATATTGAAAACACGGCATTGACCCATCACTTGGACCAAGCGCTACGAGCGAATTACATTATGATTCGCGACATTGATTACGTGGTGCAAGATGGGAAAGTAATGATCGTTGACCAATTTACAGGTCGGATCATGGATGGCCGCCGCTATTCTGACGGGCTCCATCAAGCGATCGAAGCAAAAGAAAGTGTCGAGATCGAAGATGAAACCAAAACGATGGCGACGATCACATTCCAGAACTACTTCCGGATGTACAAAAAACTGTCTGGGATGACCGGTACAGCGAAAACAGAAGAAGAAGAGTTTCGAGAAATCTATAACATGCAAGTCATTCAGATTCCTACAAACAAACCAATTTTACGGGATGATCGTGCGGACTTGCTTTATCCAACGCTTACCAGCAAATTCCAAGCAGTCGTTCAAGACATCAAAGAGCGTCACCGCAAAGGACAACCCGTCCTTGTAGGGACGGTCGCTGTTGAGACGTCTGAATTATTGTCATCAATGCTTGATCGTGAGAAAGTTCCTCATGAAGTATTGAATGCCAAGAATCACTTTAAAGAAGCAGAAATCATTTTGAATGCGGGACAAAAAGGCGCTGTAACGATCGCGACCAATATGGCTGGTCGGGGAACGGACATCAAGTTAGGTCTTGGTGTTGCTGAACTAGGCGGCTTGGCAGTTATCGGTACTGAGCGTCATGAATCACGACGGATCGATAATCAGTTGCGGGGACGTGCGGGACGTCAAGGAGATCCAGGGATGTCGCAATTTTACTTATCGCTAGAAGATGATTTAATGAAGCGTTTTGGTTCTGAACGAATCAAAGTGTTCTTGGATCGGATGAAAATCGATGAAGGCGATGCCGTGATCCAAAGCAAGATGCTTTCAAAACAAGTAGAATCTGCCCAAAGACGTGTGGAAGGGAATAACTACGATACCCGGAAAAACGTCTTGCAATACGATGACGTAATGCGAGAACAGCGGGAAGTTATTTACGGACAACGTCAAGAAGTGATCATGGAAGAAACGGATCTTTCACCACAATTAATGAATATGGTGAAACGCTCCATCAGCCGGGTCGTTGACAGTCATACGCAATTAGAGGAAAGCAATTGGAATTATGAAGGAATCGTTGATTTTGCGGCCAATGCACTTGTTCATGAAGATACCATCAGCATCGAAGACATCAAGGGCAAATCAGCTCAAGAGATCAAAGATTATCTAAACCAACGGGCAGAAGAAGTCTTTGAACAAAAGAAAACACAACTTAATAGTCCAGAACAATTACTGGAATTTGAAAAAGTAGTGATTTTACGAGTCGTTGATACGAAGTGGACCGACCACATCGATGCTATGGATCAGTTGCGTCAATCGGTTGGGTTACGGGCTTATGGACAAAACAATCCATTAGTTGAGTACCAAACAGAAGGATTCAATATGTTTGAAAACATGGTTGGAGCCATCGAGTATGAAGTAACGCGTCTGTTTATGAAGGCAGAGATTCGTCAAAACGTTCAACGGGAACAAGTAGCCCAAGGAGAAGCGCAAGGGGTAGAAGAAGCACCGGCTGCCCAAGCGCCAAGTTTCAAAAACGTGGGTCGCAATGATCCTTGTCCATGCGGAAGCGGGAAAAAATTCAAGAATTGCCACGGGAAAAATATGTAACAAGTTTTGAAAAAGGTGAGAGTAGGCTGGCAGACGTTTTTGTCCAGTCTACTTTCGTTTGTAAGAAAAAAAGAAAGAAGGAATTTTAATGGAAATCGCAGATATTCGGAATCAATTGACCCAGATGAATGAAAAAATAATCAGTTTTAGGGGGTCTCTTTGACTTAGATCAGTTAGAAGAGGACATTGCGGAAGCGGAGCACCAAATGGCAGATCCCACCTTTTGGGATGACTCGGAAAAAGCCCAACAAGTCATTAACGCCAATAATGCCAACAAAGAGACCTACGATCAATTCAATCAGCTAGCAGAAGAATTGGAAGAGCTCGAAGTGATGCTAGAAATGATTCAAGAAGAAGCTGATCCGGAAATGGAAGCAGAACTTGAAGCACGAATCGGTAAGTTAAATGAGAAAATGGCTTCTTATGAATTGTCGATGTTGTTAGATGAACCCTATGATCGGAACAATGCGATCATCGAGCTTCATCCGGGCGCAGGCGGTACGGAGTCGCAAGACTGGGGCAGCATGCTGTTACGGATGTATACTCGTTTTTGCGAACAGCATGGATATCAGGTGGAAACCTTGGACTATCAAGCCGGTGATGAAGCGGGGATCAAAAGTGTCACATTACTTGTGAAAGGGCACAACGCCTATGGTTATTTGAAGTCGGAAAAAGGCGTGCATCGCTTGGTCCGTATTTCACCTTTTGATTCTGCTAAGAGACGACATACGTCATTTTGTTCGGTGGATGTGATGCCAGAATTAGATGGGGCGATCGATGTGGAGATCAACTCAGATGATTTGAAGATCGATACGTACCGCGCAAGCGGCGCTGGTGGACAGCACATCAACAAAACCGAATCTGCTGTGCGGATCACCCATATCCCAACAGGTACGGTAGTTGCTAGCCAAGCCCAGCGCTCACAATTGAAAAACCGCGAGCAAGCGATGGGGATGTTGAAAGCCAAGCTGTATCAATTAGAAGTGGAAAAGAAAGAACAAGAAGCAGCAGCTTTGCGAGGCGAACAGTTAGAAATTGGATGGGGCTCGCAAATCCGTTCCTATGTCTTCCATCCCTATTCGATGGTCAAAGATCACCGGACAAATTTCGAAACTGGGAATGTACAGGCAGTCATGGATGGCGATTTGGATGGCTTTATCGATGCGTATTTGAAGCTAAAACTGAATCAAAAATAACCTGGTGTGACTTAAACAGATTGAAACATAATTGTAATCTGTTGCAAGCAAGGTGAAATATATTCATGCTATAATAAGCCAGAATGAAAATTTGAGATGGAGAGATAGCTGTATGATAGAAATGAAAGATATAATGAAAAAGTACTCTAATGGTACGACTGCTATCCGCAACCTTTCGATTTCGATTGATCAAGGGGAGTTTGTCTATGTCGTTGGACCATCCGGTGCCGGAAAATCAACCTTTATCAAATTGATGTATCGAGAAGAAAGAGCAACAAAAGGCGTTTTGAATGTCGCAGGATATGATTTGGTCGGCATGAAAAACCGTGAGATCCCTTTGATGCGCCGAGAAATCGGCGTGGTCTTCCAAGACTACAAACTTTTACCGCGGAAAACGGTCTTTGAAAATGTTGCTTATGCAATGCAAGTTATCGGACGCAAACCCCGTGATATCAAAAAACGGGTGATGGAAGTTCTGGATTTAGTCGGACTGAAACATAAAGTACGGGTATTTCCGAGTGAGCTTTCCGGTGGGGAACAACAACGTGTGTCAATCGCTCGTGCCATCGTAAATACGCCGAAAGTATTGATTGCGGATGAACCAACGGGGAACCTAGATCCTGAAAACTCATGGGAAATCATGAAATTGCTTGATCGGATCAATGCCCAAGGAACAACGGTCGTTATGGCGACCCATAATAGTACGATCGTAAATACGATTCGTCATCGCGTGATCGCGATTGAGAATGGCCGCATTATTCGCGACCAAGCGGAAGGAGAATATGGTTACGATGATTAGAACATTTTTCCGTCATCTCCTGGAGAGTATCAAAAGTTTAAAGCGTAACGGCTGGATGACCATCGCGTCGTTGAGTGCGGTAACGATCACACTGACATTAGTCGGTATTTTTCTAGGTGTAATCTTAAATGCAACAAAATTAGCCGAAGACATTCGTGAGAATGTGGATGTTTCGGTTTTCGTTGATATTGGTACGGAACAAGAAGATATGGATGCTTTAGAACAATCCTTAAACGATCTACCTAACGTTTCGGAAGTGAAATTTTCTAGTCGAGACGAAGAATTGCAGAAGATCCAAGATGCCATGGGAGATTCATGGAACTTGTTCGAAGGCGACAGCAATCCGCTCTATAACGTGTTTGTCGTCAGTGCAACAGATCCAGAGTATACGACAGAGATCGCTGAACAAGCGGGCGAATTGCCAAATGTTTTCAAAGCCGATTACGGCGGAGATTCTTCTGACCGAATCTTTGAATTGTCTGCGGCTGTGCGGACTTGGGGCTTAGCGGCGGCAGTCTTACTGATTTTTGTAGCAATGTTTTTGATCTCCAATACGATTCGGATCACGATTTTGTCTCGTCAAAGAGAAATTCAAATCATGCGTCTGGTAGGGGCGAAAAACGGCTACATTCGTTGGCCATTCTTTCTTGAAGGCGGCTGGATCGGACTCTTAGGATCAATCGTCCCAATTGCGTTGATGTACTTCGGGTATCATCAAGTTTATGCAATGGTCAATCCATCCTTGCTACGTTCAAATTACAGTCTAATTGCACCAAATCTGTTCTTGATTCAAGTATGTGGTGTGATGGCGTTGATTGGAATCGTGATCGGTTCACTTGGTTCCGTCTTATCGATGCGCCGATTCTTAAAATTCTAAACCGATGTTTTCTTAAGTCGATCGTCAGATCGGCTTTTTTTGTTTCCTCACAGTGTTTCTTTACTTTAGGTACCATTTTTTGATATGCTTTAGTAGCGGGAAATCGGGGAAGAGGTGAAAAAATGGTTGTAATGGACAATCTAGTAACCATTTTATTTATAGTAAATATTTTGTTATCGATTATTATCATTTTTAGAGAAAGGCGGCAGACTGCTCAAACATGGGCCTGGCTTTTGGTCTTGATGTTTATTCCTATTGTTGGTTTTGTTCTTTACTTTTTCTTCGGAAGAGGGATCTCCAAGGAAAAGATCTTTGATATGCGCTCGCAAGCAAAGATTGGTCTAAATGTTGAACTAGAAGAGCAAAAACAAGCACTTTCGCGTCATTTGTTTCCGCATCCGCCGACTGCTCAAGTAGAAGTCCAGCAGTTAGTCTATCTGTTGACGGTCTTTGGTCAATCTCTCTATACGACAGCCAATAGCATGACGCTTTATACCGATGGACGGCAGAAATTTGATGCTTTGATTGCTGATATCGAACAGGCAAAAAATCACATTCATATGGAATATTATATTTATCGCAGCGATGCATTAGGAAATGAGGTCAAAGAAGCATTGGTACGAGCGGCAAAGCGAGGTGTGAAAGTAAGAGTCTTATTAGATGCTTGGGGCAGTACCCAAGTATCCTTGAAGTTTTTTGATGAGTTGCGTCTACATGGCGGGCAAATTGCCTTTTTCTTTCCTTTGTTCGTTCCTTATGTCAATCCGCGAATCAATTATCGGAATCATCGCAAAATCGTGGTGATTGATGGTGAGATTGGTTATACAGGTGGATTTAATGTGGGAGACGAGTATCTAGGACAAGTGGAAAAATTCGGTTATTGGCGAGATAATCACTTGCGAATTGCCGGCTCAGCAGTCTATTCGCTGCAAAATCGGTTTCTAATGGACTGGAACTCACAGCATGCCTTGGAGATCAAATATGATCCGGCATTGTTTCCTGAGATCAAACAAACGGGGACAGTCGCTGCCCAAGTCATCACTAGTGGTCCTGATACGGAACATGAAGAAATCAAAATGACTTATTTGAAAATGATCAATTTAGCTAAAAAAGAGATCCTAATCCAAACGCCGTACTATATTCCGGATGAAGCCATTCATAATGCCTTAAAGTTAGCCCTGCTCTCTGGGGTGAAAGTTCATATACAAATTCCGAACAAACCTGATCACCCCTTGGTTTACTGGGCGACCTATTCATTTGCGGCTGAATTGCTCCGCTTTGGCGCAATCATCGAGACTTATGAAAAAGGGTTTATGCATGCAAAAACGATGATCATTGACAGTGGACTTGTATCGATTGGTTCGGCAAATATTGATGTCCGATCTTTTCGCCTAGATTTTGAAGTTAATACAATCATCTATGATGCGCAGCTAGCGACCAAAACGAAAGAAGCGTTTCTAGCAGATTCGATCGATTCAAAGCCACTAACGATCGAAGCATATCAACAAAGAAAGTTGACGATCAAAATCAAAGAAGGTTTGGCACGTCTTGTGTCACCGTTACTATAAAAAAAGTGCCCTTTTCCAAAAGATGGAAGCCATCATTTTGGAAAAGGGCACTTTTTAATAGGATTAACCCATAATACTTGTGTATGCTGCTAAGAAAATCGAGCCGACAGTGAGAATAAGCATGGTCCAGATCACGACTTGTGTGATTTTTGCAAAGGTACTTTTTGGTTTTTTCTCGTTCATTCTAATCCACCTTTTAGAGTTATTCTAGTGACAGTTTACCCTCAATTTCTCAAGAACTCAAGTTGATCCAAGGAGAAATTAAGAAAATTTCAATTTCACCATAAAAAAATTCGTTAGAATGGCAAGATAGGCTTGTTGAAGCTACGCCCTTCTGCTTTAATAGGTAAAGAAATACATTCTTTAAAACTTTCAAAAGTTAGTTGCTGAAATAAGAGCCTCCTTAAAAAATTTCATGGCTGTCTTATTCCGGCTTAGATTTTTAAAAGAACTGAAACATGGATGTAAAGAAAATAAAGTATAGTGACACTAGTTGTTAGAAAGGATTTTGCTGTATGTCTGGATTTAATCCAATCGTTTTGTTTTGGTATATTTTTCCTGTGCTCGTTTATTTTGCTTGTCGTTTTCTCGTTTCTGCACTTTCGTTGAATGATCGTTTCCATGTGAAGGCACCGGATTTAGCGGTACCATTTTTAATGGTGGGGATTCACCAATTATCAAAATATACTTTTGATCAAGCGATCACATTGTACTATTTGATCTCCATTTTTCTATTAGGCATTCTACTGGCCGTCTTTCAGGCGTACTACTATGAAGAAATCCAATATAGTCGCTATTTTAAGATGTATTGGCGCAGTATTTTCCTCTTTACGATCATCTTTCATATCGTTTTGATCATTTTAAATATTGTAAGTTACTTATAGTGGTTTGACCATTGATAAACGTCCATTTTTCCTCTTAGAGTTTTTTTAAAAACTCTAAGAAGTCTTTTTCTCCCTTTTTGTTCATTTGGTAAAGAAAAGTCAAACAACTTCCCTTTCAAATTTCATATAATTTGTGGTAGAAAGTGGGGGATTGTGGTAGACTGTGAATATCAGGTGGAGATCGGGGGTTATTTATCGATGTTTATGGGAGAATTTCAACATTCGATAGATGCAAAAGGCCGACTAATCGTCCCTTCAAAACTACGAGAAAAACTCGGAGAAAAATTTGTGGTGACACGTGGATTAGATGGCTGTTTATTTGGCTACCCCTTATCTGAATGGGAAAAACTTGAAGAAAAACTAAACGAAATGCCTTTAGCGAAAAAGGATGCTCGGACATTTGTCCGCTTCTTTTATTCTGCTGCAACAGAGTGCGAGATCGATAAACAAGGTCGGATCAATATCCCTGTTACATTGAGAAATCATGCAGACCTTACTAAAAACTGCGTGATCATCGGGGTTTCAAACCGGATTGAGATTTGGGATGAAACGCGTTGGCAAGCATTCTCTGAAGAAGCAGAAGAAAACTTTGATGAAATTGCTGAAACAATGATCGACTTTGGCTTATAGGCTTGATAGGAAGAGGAAAAAACACATGGCAGATTTTCAACACTACACCGTTATGCTACAGGAGACCGTTGATGGGTTAAAGATTCGTCCAGAAGGCGTCTATGTCGATTGTACATTAGGTGGAGCCGGTCATAGTGAATATCTATTGTCACAACTATCTGAAGAGGGACATCTCTTTGCCTTTGATCAAGACCAAACCGCCATCGACCATGCTAAAGAACGTTTAGCGCCATATGTTGCTAAAGGGATGGTCACGTTTATTAAAAGTAATTTTCGCTATTTAAAGGAAGCATTGCATCAACACGGTGTGAGCCGAGTCGATGGGATTTTTTACGATTTAGGTGTTTCCTCACCCCAATTAGATGAAGCCGAACGTGGCTTTAGCTACCACCAAGATGCACCGCTAGATATGCGGATGGATCAAACTGCAGCATTGACTGCCTATGAAGTGGTCAATCAATTCGACTACCATCAATTAGTCAAAATCTTCTTCCGCTATGGAGAAGAAAAATTCTCAAAACAAATCGCTCGTGAAATCGAGCGGGTGAGACAAGATCATCCCATCGAAACAACGGGGGAATTGGTCGATATCATCAAAGCAGTCATTCCAGCTCCAGCAAGAAGAAAGGGCGGTCACCCAGCAAAACGGGTTTTCCAAGCCATTCGAATTGCAGTCAATGATGAGCTAGGTGTAATTGAAGAATCTCTTGAACAAGCAATTCATCTTTTATCAGTTAACGGACGTGTCAGTGTGATCACGTTCCACTCTTTAGAAGATCGAATCGTGAAATCGATGTTCAAGGAATACAGTACACCGAAGGACATGCCGCCAGGTCTGCCGATGATACCAGAAGAATTTCAACCAACACTAAAACTTATAACAAGAAAACCACTGCTTCCTACTGAGGAAGAAGTAGCTGAAAATAATCGTTCTCGTAGTGCGAAACTACGAATCGCGGAAAAAATCAAGGAAAGCGAAGGGTAACAACTATGGCAGAACTAAAAGTTCATGACTATGAATTCAGAGAACCACTTGAATCACAACCTTTGGTTCACTCTGAACCGACAACTGAAAAACTGCCTACTGATCCCCAGCGTCCTGAGGTCATCCGTGTACCAGCATCTCCGGCTCGTCGGTTAAAAAGTATTTCTACTCTAGAAAAACTGATTGCTGCCTTTGTGATCATCGCTGTATTGACGTTGGCGATCTTGACCATCAATATTCGGACCAATATCAGCCAAGTCGAACATGATATTTCTCTTATCCAATCGGATATCAGTGAAAAAACGACACAAGCAGAACAGTTGGAACAAGAGAAAAATGAGCTTTCTAAAACCGAACGGATCCAAAAGATTGCTGAGGATAATGGATTGTCGATCGATGATGGCAATTTAAGGAAAGTGGACTAAATGAAGTTAACAGATAAATTCAAGCAATACTTAAAAAAGAACAATCAAACTACAACGAACAATCGCAAAAAAGTAGGTATTATTCTGTTTGCTACGAGTATTGGATTGTTCTTTTTGTTTGTCACGCGTTTGAGCTATATCGTCATTGTCGGAGATGTTGCGGGGACTTCATTAGCAGAAAAAACCAAAAATCTCTATGAGGGCAGTGAAGTCATCAAGGCGAAACGAGGAACGATCTATGATCGCAATGGAATCCCGATTGCTGAGGACGTGACCTCATACTCTATTTACGCTGTTTTAAATCAAAATTACAAAGATGGTAATAAGAATCTCTTTGCAGAAAAAGCAAACTTCAATAAGTTGGCCAAAATCTTGTCAGATGTCTTGTCCATTGATCAAGAGACAGCAGTCAATACGTTAGAGGATGGTCTTGAGCAACAATTGTGGCGAGTGTCTTTTGGGAGTAAGGGAAATAATATTACATTAGAACAAAAAAATGCGATTGAAGATGCGATGGAACAAGAAGATATTGCTGGCTTCCATTTTGATAGCCATCCAGCTCGCCTTTATCCGAATGGGGTCTTTTCTTCTCACTTTATCGGCTATGCGGTTGCCAATGACGACGATACTGGTCTAGTCGGTAAAACCGGGTTAGAAGCTGCCTACAATGATGTGTTATCGGGAACCGATGGCGAGATTGTTTATCAAAAAGACAACAATCAAAATCCGCTACCAGGAACAGTTGCCGAGACCGTCGCAGCGGTGGATGGGAAAGACGTCTATACAACCATCGATAGTCGGATCCAAAGCTATTTGGAAACGCTGATGGACAGTGTTTTTAAAGAAAACAAACCAGAAAACTTAACAGCCAATTTAATGGATGCCAAAACCGGCGAAATCATAGCGATGGCACAACGACCAACCTACAATCCAGAAAATTTGGATTCAATCAATGATTGGCAAAATCTATTGGTTGAAGACAACTATGAGCCAGGATCCACCATGAAAATCTTAACGACGGCAGCTGCCATCGATCAAGGCATCTTCAATGAGAACGAAACTTTTACCCCAAGCCCTGATGGATTGAAACTTTATGATGCCACCATCAATGACTGGGACTTTGGTCAAAAAGGAACCTTGACGATGCGCCAAGCTCTTTCGTGGTCCAGTAATATTGGAATGGTGACCTTGGAACAGCGAATGGCTGACCGCTGGCAACAATACTTAAAAGAATTTGGCTTTGGTCGTAGCACCTATTCAGGATTGCCTAACGAAAATACGGGAATCACCCCAGAAGATAATCCTGTCAGCCAGGCGATGACTTCTTTTGGTCAAGCGATTGGTGTGACGAATTTCCAAATGATGCAGGCTTTTACATCGGTCGCCAATAATGGAACGATGCTGAAACCACAATTTATTAGTAAAATCGTTGATGGTAATACTGGAGAAGAAACGGTCACGCAACCTGAAGAGGTGGGGCACCCCATCACAGAAGAAGCGGCAACGAAGGTTCGCGAATATATGCGTGATGTTGTCGAAAGTGAAAATTACGGAAGTGCCTATGGCGTTTATGAATTACCTGGCTACAACATTTCTGCGAAAACCGGGACGGCCCAAGTAGCTGATCCAACAACCGGCAAGTATTTGTCTGGAGGCACCAATTATCTGTATTCTGTCGTTTTGATGTTTCCTTCAGAAGAACCAGAATATATTTTGTATTTGACCATTAAACTACCAGAGAAGCATGAAAGTACCGTGTTAGGTGAGATTGCCAATCCATTGATGAAACGGGTCATGGATCTGAAAAACTCTGCATTAGAAGAAAGCACAACATCTGGTAGCGAAACGACTGTGGGGGATTATCGCAATCTCGATACAGAATCTGCTGCAACCGACGTTCAAAAAGCTGGGTTGATTCCAATAGTCATCGGGGATGGTGAAAAAGTCATTGCCCAATCGGTTGACAGTGGAACTTCGATCATGCCAGGAGAACGAGTACTGCTCGTTACCGATAGCGATAAGTACTATATGCCGGATACAACTTCCTGGTCAAAAGCAGATTTGATTAAATTTGGCAGTCTACTAAATGTAGATGTTAGTTTTGAAGGAGACGGCTATTGTACCAAACAAAGCGTTGAGCCTTACACCGAATTATCGGGGCAATCGATCAAGTTTACACTAAGTGAAAACGAATAAATAGGAGAGAACAATATGGAATGGACAGAGATGATATTACCTTTGGCAAGTGGCTTTGCGATCGTAACAGCCACAATGCCTTTGTTTATCGGCTATTTTCAAATGAAGAAATACGGACAGGAAATACGTGGTGACGGTCCCAAATGGCACAATGTAAAGGCCGGAACACCAACGATGGGTGGGTTTGTATTTTTGATTTCTGCAATGATCACTGCCATCTGGGTAGGAGCATGGCAAAATCAATTGACTGCTTCATTGTTCATTCTTTTGTTCATTACCTCGGTTTATGGTGCATTAGGATTTCTTGATGACTTCATCAAGATTTTCCGCAAAAGAAATATGGGCTTAAACTCGCTGCAAAAGCTGATTGGACAGATTTTAGGCGGACTCGTCTTTTACTTTGTTTTCCGATCTGAAGGCAATGCGGATGTACTGAATTTCTTTGGGATCGATGTATCGCTATCGATTTTTTATGGCTTATTCGTCATTTTTTGGCTTGTGGGTTTTTCAAATGCAGTCAACTTGACGGATGGTATCGATGGACTAGTCGCAGGACTGGGCACGATTTCTTTTTCAACATACGCACTGATTGCTTGGCGACAAGATCAAATCGATGTTTTGATCGTTTGTCTTGCGATCATTGGCGGATTGATCGGCTTCTTTCCCTACAATCGCAAACCGGCAAAAATTTTCATGGGAGATGTCGGCTCACTGGCTTTAGGCGGTCTGTTGGCAGCTATCTCGATTCTTTTACACCAAGAATGGACCCTCTTGCTTGTCGGATTGGTCTATGTTTGTGAAACAGCAAGCGTGATGCTGCAAGTTGCCTCATTCAAATTAACGGGCAAACGAATCTTCAAGATGTCACCCATTCATCATCATTTTGAAATGAGTGGATGGTCTGAGTGGAAGATCGATACTGTATTTTGGTGTATCGCGTTAGGTTGCTCGTTGCTCACAATAGCCCTTGTATGGTAGGAGATGAAGAAAATGAAAAAAATTACAACATATCAAAATAAAAAAGTTCTTGTGCTAGGATTAGCGCGTAGTGGATTCAGTGCGGCCAAATTGTTACATGATTTGGGCGCACTTGTGACCGTTAATGACGGAAAGCCATTTGCTGAAAATCCAGAAGCACAAGATCTTTTGGCTTTAGGGGTCAAAGTGATCACTGGCAGCCACCCAATTGAATTATTGGATGAAGGCTTCTCCCTAGTTGTTAAAAATCCAGGGATCCCTTATTCACAACCTCTTGTCCAAAAAGCTTTAGAGAAAAAAATTCCTGTGATCACGGAAGTGGAACTGGCGTATCAAATCTCTGAAGCGCCGATTATCGGTATTACTGGTACGAATGGAAAAACCACTACAACGACCATGATCGCCAATGTCTTGAATGCCGGAATGGAAAAAGGACAGGCATTGCTTTCTGGAAATATCGGGTTTCCTGCAAGTTCCGTTGCTCAAACAGCTAAGCCTGAAGATCGCTTGGTGATGGAGCTTTCAAGTTTCCAATTGATGGGAATCGATACCTTGCGGCCGAAAATCGCTGTCATCACGAATATTTATGAAGCCCATATCGATTACCATGGTAGTCGCCCGGAATATGTTTTAGCAAAATGGCGCTTGCAACAACGAATGACCGCTGACGATTATTTAGTGATCAACTGGAACCAACCAGAACTAGAAGCACTGTCGGCCAAATCAAAGGCGAAAATCATTCCTTTTTCCACCAAGGAAAAAGTAGCAGGAGCATATATGCTTGATGGGATGCTCTACTATAAAGAAGAAGCAATTATGGCAGCGGAGGAACTCGGTGTACCTGGGGCACATAATATTGAAAATGCCTTAGCGGCGATCGCTGTTGGGAAACTTTGCGATATGTCGAACGAAGCAATCAAACAAGCGTTACAGACCTTCACTGGGGTGCCTCATCGGACCCAGTATGTCACCACTATCAATCAGGTGAAATTTTTCAATGATTCCAAAGCAACCAACATCTTAGCAACAGAAATGGCATTAGGTGGTTTTGACAATGAAAAATTGGTCTTACTGGCAGGCGGATTGGATCGTGGCAACAGCTTTGATGAGTTGGTTCCAGCACTAAAAGGGCTCAAAGCTATCGTTGTGTTTGGAGAAACAAAAGAAAAATTAGCCGCTGCTGCTCAAGCCGCTGGTGTAAAAACGATTGAAATGACAGAGAATGTTGAAACAGCCGTCCCATTAGCCTTTTCTTTAAGTGCTGCTGGAGATACGATTCTATTGTCACCGGCGAATGCAAGTTGGGATCAATACCCTGATTTTGAAGTTCGAGGCGACAAATTTATGGCGGCAGTAGCAGAACTTAAATAGAAATGAGTGAAGGATATGAAAATACTTGTGACTGGCGGCGGTACTGGCGGACACATCTATCCAGCGTTGTCTTTTGTGGATTACGTGAAGGAGATTGACCCGACAGCCGAATTTTTATACATTGGTGCAACAAGGGGCTTAGAGAATAAAATCGTCCCTCCAACAGGTATTCCTTTTAAAACATTAGAGATTCAAGGATTTAAGCGTAAGCTATCTTTGGATAACGTAAAAACGATCCAGCTTTTTATGAAAAGCTACTACGCGGCAAAGAAAATCATCAAAGAGTTCCAACCGGATGTAGTGATCGGCACCGGCGGCTATGTATCCGGCGCCGTGGTCTTTGCTGCCTCGAAGTTGAAAATACCTACCATTATTCATGAACAAAATAGTGTACCTGGAATCACCAATAAATTTCTAACCAAATATGTGGATAAAATCGCCATTGCTTTTCACGATGCTTCTCAATACTTTCCAGCGAAGAAAACGGTGTTGGTGGGCAATCCTCGTGGTCAAGAAGTACGGAATAGTCAAAAGTCGACGATTTTGTCTTCTTACGATTTAAATCCGGCGAAAAAAACAGTCTTAGTTTTTGGTGGGAGTCAAGGAGCTCTGAAAATCAATCAAGCGATCATTGATGCGCTGCCGCTGTTTGCTCAAAAAGAGTATCAGTTACTTTATGCATCTGGCGAAAGGTATTACAAAGAGATCGAAGAAAAAATTGGGATGTCAAAAGATGCCTTTCCTAATATCAGTATTCGTCCCTATATCGATCAAATGGCAGAAGTGATGGCAAATAGCGATTTGTTGATTGGTCGAGCGGGTGCCACATCGATCGCCGAATTTACGGCATTAGGGATTCCAGCGATTCTGATTCCAAGTCCTTATGTGACCAATGACCACCAAACGAAGAACGCCCAAAGTTTAGCCAATGCAGGAGCAGTCAAAATGATTGCCGATCATGAATTAAACAGCCAAAACCTCGTGGAAGCAGTAGATAGTATCATGCAAGATGAAGCCCTTCGTAGTAAGATGGCCAAAGCCTCAAAAGAACAAGGGATCAGCGATGCCTCGGAACGATTATTTCGACTTGTGCAAGAGGTAATCAAATAGTACAATGTGTGGGATAGAAAGGAGCGATTATCATTAGTAAAGACAAAACACCTCATGATGATCAAACCCCCTCGTCAACGGAAGAGTTGACCCCTTGGCAAAAAGAAAATCTAAAATATTTGCAAGAAAAAGGCAATCAGCCAGCTTGGTCGTCATCCGCGTCTGATGAAACAGAAGACATGTCCCAAGCACATGAAGATGAGTTGACAGAAGAAACACTTTTTGAAGCAGAACAAGCGATAGAAGAAACAGACGATGAGAAAGAAGGAGTGACTGAGCCAGAAAAAAAAGCTCGCTCTTTCGCTGATCGGCTGCCTAATCTAAAGGCGTACCGCAATCAGGTATTGATTCGCCGCTTAGCGCTGATTATCGGTCTACTGATGATTCCTTTGTTGATTGTTTTGTATTTTGTTTCGCCGCTTAGTCGTTTGGCTAATGTGGTGGTCAAAGGCAATCAAGAAGTATCCGCAGAAGCGATTCTCGAAAATTCTGACCTAGCCGTCAATGAAGAGATGTGGCCGCAATTTTTTGAACGGAATCAGAGTGTGGCCGCAATCAAAAAAGAATTGCCGCGCATAAAAAATGCTTCCATTTCTCTATCTGGTATTAATCGTTTCGATATCACTGTTACTGAATTTCAAGAAGTGGCTTTATTAGCCAAAGACGGCGGCTATGCACCAGTTTTGGAAAATGGCGCTGTTTTGGAAGACATCAGTGAGCAGCCAGAGGAAGGATTGCCGGTTTTAGAAAATTTTTCGGCTGAAGATAAAATCAAAGCGACACTCAGTGCCTATCAAGAATTAAGTTCAGAAATTCGCGATGGCATTTCTCAAATCAAATACACCCCCCGTGACAGCAATGATGAGCTGCTGACTCTCTTTATGAATGATGGCAATCAAGTGATCGTCAACATCTCAAATATGGTGAGTCAAATGCAGTATTATCCGCAAATTGCCAAAGATTTGACCGAGGACAGTATTGTGGATATGGAAGTTGGGATCTTTACGTATCCTATTTCAAATACACAAGAAGACGATGCAGACGAAAATCAAACAGCTGATAGTGATTCTTAGGAAAAATTCAAGAGTTTTTTTCATTAACTTGTTTCTAAAAAGCGCCATTATATGGTAGAATTGGTAACAGTGAACAAATTATTCGAATGAACTCTAAAAACGGACTGTGATGGTTCGCTATATATCCAATTTAAGTAGGAGGGAACCCCATCCATGGCAAAAACGGGAATGTATGTTGGCCTTGATATCGGTACGACATCTGTAAAAGTTGTAGTAGCCGAATACGTTGACAGCCAAATGAATATCATTGGTGTAGGAAATGCAAAATCAGAAGGAATCAACCGTGGGATTATTGTAGATATCGATAAAACGGTACAAGCCATTCAAAGAGCAGTAAGACAAGCAGAAGAAAAAGCAGGAATTCAAATTCGCAGTGTAAGTGTTGGTGTACCAGCCAATCTTCTTGAAGTGGAAAATTGTCAAGGGATGATCGCGGTCAATAGTGAATCAAAAGAGATCACCGACGAGGACGTCCGCAATGTTGCTTCCGCAGCACTTGTACGTTCAACCCCTCCCGAAAGACAGATCATTGCTATTTTACCGCAAGAATTTACTGTGGATGGGTTTGAAGGGATCAAAGATCCTCGTGGCATGATCGGTGTTCGCTTAGAAATGTTTGGGGTGGTTTATACAGGACCAAAAACCATCATTCACAACATTCGTAAGTGTGTGGAAAAATCCGGACTGATCGTCAATGAAGTGGTCATTACGCCATTAGCATTGACAGAATCGATTTTATCTGATGGTGAAAAAGATTTTGGCACGATCGTTATCGATATCGGTGGCGGCCAAACAACGACAGCTGCGATGCACGACAAACAATTGAAATTTACTCATGTGAACCAAGAGGGCGGCGAATTTGTCACCAAAGACATTTCAACGGTTTTAAATACCTCTTTCAACAATGCAGAAGCATTGAAGATCAATTATGGGGATGCGTATCCTGAACGAACTTCAGCTAGCGAAGAATTTCCGGTCGATGTGATTGGAAAATCAGAACCTGTGAAGATTGATGAACGCTATTTGTCAGAAATCATTGAAGCCCGTATGGAACAAATTTTCACTAAATCAAAAGAAGTCTTAGACGAAATTGATGGACTTGATTTACCAGGTGGCGTGATTTTAACTGGTGGCGCTGCAAGCCTGCCAGGTGTCGTAGATCTTGCTCAAGAAGTATTCGAAACAAACGTTAAGCTTTACGTTCCTAATCATATGGGACTTAGAAATCCTGTATTCACCAATGTAATCAGTATCGTTGACTATTCAGCAAACTTAAGCGAAGTCTATCAGCTTGCCAAAAGTGCGATCACCGGTGAAAAAACAGTCGCGCAACAGCCCGTTGCTATTCAACAACAAGAAGTACATTACGAACAATATGAAGCTCCAGAAGAAACTTATGAAGAAGTAGAAGAAGAGAAAAAAGGTGAGTCGATCACAAACCGAGTAAAAGATTTCTTCTCAAATATCTTTGAATAATCTAAAACGATTCTCAGGAGGAAGATAAACTATGGAATTTTCAATTGATAATAACATCAATGACGGCGCTGTGATCAAAGTCATCGGAGTCGGCGGCGGTGGCGGCAACGCAGTCAACCGTATGATCGAAGAAAATGTCAAAGGCGTAGAATTTATTGCGGCCAACACTGACGTTCAAGCATTAAAAAATTCAAAAGCAGAAACAGTGATTCAATTAGGCCCTAAATATACCCGCGGTCTTGGTGCTGGTTCTCAACCAGAAGTTGGTCAAAAAGCGGCAGAAGAAAGTGAAGATTCTATTCGTGAATCATTAGAAGGCGCGGACATGATTTTCATTACCGCTGGTATGGGTGGCGGAACCGGGACCGGTGCTGCACCGATCGTAGCGAAAATCGCCAAAGAAATCGGCGCATTGACAGTCGGTGTCGTTACTCGCCCATTTACTTTTGAAGGACCAAAACGCGGCCGTTTTGCGGCTGAAGGAATTGCTAAATTGAAAGAGAATGTCGATACACTATTGATCATCTCGAACAATCGCTTGTTAGAAGTTGTCGATAAGAAAACACCAATGCTTGAAGCATTCCGTGAAGCAGACAATGTCTTGCGTCAAGGGGTTCAAGGGATCTCAGACTTGATCACTGCTCCAGGCTACGTTAACTTGGACTTCGCTGATGTGAAAACAGTGATGGAAAACCAAGGCACCGCTTTGATGGGAATTGGTGTTGCTAGCGGCGAAGAACGTGTAATCGAAGCAACGAAAAAAGCAATCTCTTCACCATTACTAGAAACTTCGATCGATGGTGCCGAACAAGTACTATTGAACATCACTGGCGGATTGGATATGACTTTATTTGAAGCACAAGATGCTTCTGATATCGTCGCTCATGCAGCAACAGGTGATGTAAATATTATCTTAGGTACCTCAATCAACGAAGACCTAGGCGATGAAATCCGTGTGACTGTCATTGCAACTGGCATTGACCCTTCTAAAAAAGAACGTGGGTCTCGCTCTAGCAGACAAAGCCAAAGCCAAATTCATTCTATCCCACAAAAACCCACATTAGATATGGACCAAGCACGCCCTGCGCAAGCAGAGGAAAGCAACGGTTTCGGTGATTGGGATATCCGTAAAGAACAAAATGTACGACCTAAAGTAGAAGAAAACACATTTGAAAATGTAGAAAAGAAAGAATTCGACACCTTCAGCCGTGATGAAGTACGCTCGAATGATGACGACGAATTAAGCACACCACCATTTTTCCGTCGTAAACGCTAGGGGGCAGAGCACATGATTTCTGAGAACTTGCACAAGATCCAGCAAGAGATACAGGACTCCTGTGCTCTTGTTTCTAGAAACGCCAGTGAGGTCTGTTTGACAGCTGTAACAAAATCCGTCGATACAGAAACGACAAGAGAACTTCTAGAAAATGGTGTGCGGAATTGTGCTGAAAATCGAGTAGAAAAACTACTTGAAAAAAAAGCAGCATTAACGGATTTTCCAGATGTCCGTTGGCATTTTATTGGCAATTTGCAGCGTAGAAAGGTAAAATCAATTATAAACGAGATTGATTTTTTCCATG
This sequence comes from Enterococcus sp. DIV0008, assembly GCF_050542615.1. Taxonomy (NCBI): domain Bacteria; kingdom Bacillati; phylum Bacillota; class Bacilli; order Lactobacillales; family Enterococcaceae; genus Enterococcus; species Enterococcus sp. DIV0008. The sequence goes on from NZ_CP172937.1 coordinate 886,098, forward strand.
CGTTAGATTCAATCAAACTGGCACAAGAAATTCAAAAACGAGCAGAGCATCCGATCAACTGCTTTGTGGAAGTAAATGTTTCGCAGGAAGCAACGAAACAAGGGATTTTCGTAGAAGAGGTGATGGCTTTTATTGAAGCACTCGCTTCGTTCGATAAAATTCGTGTTGTTGGATTGATGACGATGGCCCCGCTCACTGCTTCCAAAGACGAGCAGCATCAGATTTTTAAAGAATTAAAAAGGATTCAACAACAAATCGCTGACCTGCATCTTACACATGCCCCTTGCTTAGAAACGAGTATGGGAATGAGTAATGACTTTCCCATTGCGATCCAAGAAGGCGCAACATTTATTCGTGTAGGAACAGCATTATTTCAATAAAAAAGGAGGTTGACCGATGTCGCTCAAAGAGAAACTGACCAATTTTTTTGGATTGACTGACGAAGAAGATTATTACGAAGAAACATATGCCACTGAAGAACCGGCACGAACAGCATCTAAACCGGCTGTGAACCAAGGAGGAGCTTTTACAGCCTCCAGAACATCCGCGAATACGTATGCATCTGGCCAAGCGGCAACCCGTACAACAAGTCAACCACAAAATCAAGCTTATCAATACAGACAGCAACCTCAAACTGCTGCTTATCAACAATCCTCAGCTGCGGCTGAACGAGTAAGATCGGTACCTAAGACGGAAGAAAAAGTCGTTCCGATGGCGCAACAAAGAACCAATACGAGAGTCAAAGATACAAAAGCAAAAGAAACTTCCTCGCAAGTGGCAGGAAAAATAACGATCGTAGAACCACGTGTTTACTCTGAAGCAATGGGGATTGCGAAGCAAGTCATCAATGGTGATGCTGTACTTGTTAATTTTCATTTAATTGAAGAGTACCAAGCTCGTCGAATAGTTGATTTTTTAACAGGAACAGTGTACGCTGAAGATGGTGATATCAAGCGCGTTGGCGATGAAATTTTTCTTTGCACGCCTAAGGGTATGGAAATTGAAGGCACTGCCCAAACATTAGCAGATACCAATTTTTTTGATATCTAAAGTGAGGAGGAACGCCAATTTTATTCTTGAGATTCGTTAAATTACTGAGTGATGCTGTTTATCTGTATACCATTTTATTAGTGATCTATGCACTTTTGTCTTGGTTTCCAGGAGGGTATCAATCCGCTTTTGGCCGTTTCTTGGCAAAAGTGTGTGAACCGTATTTGAGTTTATTTGATCGATTGAAATTAAGTTTTGCTGGTATCGATTTTACGATTGCATTTGCAATTATTGTCTTACAGCTAGCATCACAAGCATTGATATTGATCCTACAATCAATTTTATTTTAACGTAAGGGGTGGTTATCGGTGAACGCAAATGTCTATCAACATTTTCGAAACGATGAACGCCCTTTTATTGATTCCGCTCAAGGATGGATCGAACAAGTGCAAATGCAGTATGCGCCATACTTGACTGATTTCTTAGATCCAAGACAAGCGTATATCTTAGAAAGCTTGATTCGTCAATCAACGGATTTAAGCTTCCGTTTTTTTGGCGGATACGAAGCTGCTGAAAGACGACGCTGTTTAATTTATCCTGATTACTATGAGCCCACCACCGATGAGTTTGACATGACTTTATTTACGATTCAATACCCGAAAAAATTTACGGTTTTGAGTCATGGAAAAGTTTTGGGCACGTTAATGGGGACTGGAGTCAAGAGGGAATACTTTGGAGACATTCTTTCCGATGGTGAAATATGGCAAGTATTCGTTGCTACTGAAGTCAGTCATTTTATTCAACTACAAGTGGATAAAATCGGCAACGTATCGGTACGTTTGGAAGAAACGAAATATACCGATTTGATCGTGCCTAAAGATGGCTGGACCGAGGAAAGAGAAACGGTTAGTTCATTGCGTCTTGATACAGTGATCTCCGCCGTGTACAACATCTCTCGTCAGCGATCGAAACAGTTGATCGAATCAGGAAAAGTAAAAGTAAACTGGACAGAAGCATTACGACCAGATTTTGTTCTGGATTTACTGGATATCGTTTCAGTAAGAGGATTTGGTCGGATTCAAATACAGGGGTTAGAAGGAACCACGAAAAAAGAAAAAGTTAGATTGTTATTAGGTGTATTACGTAAATAAATCAAAGAGGTGTATAGAATATGGCATTAACTCCATTAGACATTCAAAATAAAAACTTTTCAGTAAAAATGAGAGGCTACAATCAAGACGAAGTCGATGACTTCTTGGATATGATTGTTCGTGATTATGAAGAAGCTGTTCAACGCAATCGTGAGTTAGAGAAATCATTGAAACATGCAGAAGAAAAACTCGAATACTTCAATGAATTGAAAGACGCCTTGAACCAATCCATTATCGTGGCTCAAGATACGGCGGATAAAGTAAAAACAAGCGCAAGCAAAGAATCAGAAGTAATCGTTACTTCTGCCCAAAACCGTGCGGATGAGATGGTTGCTACTGCAGAAAAACATGCCCATGCCTTGATGACCTCAGCAGAAGAAAAAGCCAAAGAGATTTTGACAGATGCAACAAATAATGCACGTCAATTGGCGACAGAAACAAATGACTTGAAGAAGAAAACCAGAGTCTTCCATAACAACTTATTAGTTATGTTGCAAACGCAATTAGAACAAGTGAAGAGCCCTGAATGGGAAGAAATTTTGGCGCCATTTTCAAGCTATGTACAAGATTCCCACCAAGTGATCAGAGAAGTTTTGTCAAAAGAACTTGACAGTGAAAATGGTTCTGGAGTAAACTCAGAAGCAGTGGAAACATTTGATGTGGACATTGTTGAATCAGATGAAAAAATCGTTGATGTAAGTGAAAGCCCTGAAGTGAAAACGTTAGATGATGCGAGAAACTTATTAGACGAGTTGAACAAAACAGATAACAACTAAGACACAGAACAGAAAAATTTCTTATATTTTTCAAGCGAGTTTGGGAGAGTGGAAGCCAAATAAAACCCTGCAAGAAATCAGATCATCTGTGAGTTGCGTTCTTGAAAGAGCTGACTTTTCAAAGACTCGAGTAGAGAACGACGCCTGATCCCGTTACCGATCATCAAAGAATTGTCAAAATGACAATTAAATTTGGGTGGTACCACGAACACGTTCGTCCCTTGCCAGGGACGGACGTGTTTTTTGCTGTGAATCACTGCGATTGGTCCGCAAAGCGGAACAGAGCAGATGATGAACAGTACTAGGCGACCATAGGGAGCGTAGTAACCGTACTAGGAATCACAATGACTGTTCCGCAATGCGGAACAGAGCAGACGATGAACAGTACTAGGCGACCATAGGGAGCGTAGTAACCGTACTAGGAATCACAATGATTGGTCCGCAAAGCGGAACAGAGCAGACGCTAGCCAGCTGTTAACAATCAGTGAATCCTGAATGCTTTGAATTTATGGCAACCAATCCATTTGACAGGTTCAATAGAAGCAATCGGTTGATCGAGTCGATGGATTTTGAAACTATACCAAAACGTTGAGAGACGAAAAGGAGCGAAACAAGAATGAAAATGAAAGAAACACTGCATCTTGGAAAAACCGCTTTTCCAATGCGAGGCAACTTGCCAAACCGCGAAGTGGATTGGCAAAAAGAATGGGAAGAAAATCAATTGTATCAACGTCGTCAAGAATTAAATGAAGGCAAGCCAACCTTTGTCTTACACGATGGCCCTCCCTACGCAAATGGAAATATCCATATCGGACATTCATTAAACAAAATCAGTAAAGACATCATCGTACGTTCCAAATCGATGTCAGGTTTCCGTTCCCCTTATGTACCTGGTTGGGATACTCATGGTTTACCGATCGAACAAGTACTGACCAATAAAGGGATCAAGCGCAAAGAAATGAGCTTGGCAGAATATCGCAAAAAATGTGAAGAATATGCTTTGACACAAGTGGATACGCAAAGAGCTGATTTCAAACGTTTAGGCGTTTCTGGTGACTGGGATCATCCATATATCACATTGACACCAGACTATGAAGCAGCAGAAATCCGCGTGTTCGGAAAAATGGCAGAAAAAGGCTACATCTACAAAGGATTGAAACCTATTTACTGGTCACCATCTAGTGAATCATCATTAGCAGAAGCTGAGATCGAATACAAAGATGTGAAATCACCATCGATCTATGTGGCTTTTCCAGTCGCAGATGGCAAAGATTTGCTTGATTCAGATACAGCTTTTGTTATCTGGACGACGACGCCATGGACCTTACCAGCGAACCTAGGAATCTCTGTGAATCCAACCTTTGCCTATGTTCAAATCTTGGCTGATGGTCGTAAATTCGTCGTGGCAAAAGATTTATTAGAAACCGTGACGAATGAGATCGGTTGGGAATCTGTCGAAGTATTACAAGAATTGGCTGGCGATCAATTGGAAAAAATGACGGCACAACATCCTTTTTATGATCGTACGTCTCTAGTAATGTTAGGGGACCATGTGACATTGGATGCCGGTACTGGTTTGGTCCACACTGCACCAGGACACGGGGAAGATGACTACATCGTCAGCAAAAAATATGGTCTAGATGTCTTATCACCAGTCGATAGTCGCGGGATCTTTACAGAAGAAGCACCGGGATTTGAAGGGATCTTTTATGACAAAGCCAATCCAATGATCACTGAGCTTTTAGAAGAAAAAGGAGCCCTATTAAAACTAAACTTCTTTACTCACAGCTATCCACATGATTGGCGGACGAAAAAACCAGTCATCTATCGGGCAACGCCACAATGGTTTGCGTCTATTGATAAGTTCCGTCAAAATATTTTGGATGAGATCGAAAAAGTAGATTGGATCATTCCATGGGGCAAAACTCGTTTATACAATATGATTCGTGACCGCGGCGACTGGGTGATCTCTCGTCAACGTGCGTGGGGCGTTCCGTTGCCAATCTTCTATGCAGAAAACGGCGAAGCCATCATTACGCCTGAAACGATTGAGCATGTGGCAAACTTATTTGCTGAACATGGTTCAACGATTTGGTTTGAAAAAGAAGCAGAAGAATTACTGCCAGCTGGCTTCACGCATCCGGGCTCACCTAACGGCAAATTCTCGAAAGAGACTGACATCATGGATGTTTGGTTTGATTCAGGTTCTTCTCACGAAGCCGTGTTACGTCAACGTCCAGAATTGACATTCCCAGCTGACATGTACTTGGAAGGTTCTGACCAATATCGTGGGTGGTTCAACTCAAGTATCACGACTAGTGTTGCGATCAATGAAGTCGCACCATATAAAGCCGTCTTGTCTCAAGGCTTCACCTTAGATGGCGAAGGTCGCAAGATGAGTAAATCTCTTGGTAATACCATTGCACCAGAAAAAGTGATCAATCAAATGGGTGCGGATATTTTGCGCCTTTGGGTCAGCAGTGTTGACTACGAAGCGGATGTCCGGGTGTCTATGGATATCTTGAATCAAGTGTCAGAAGTCTATCGAAAAATTCGCAATACCATGCGTTTCTTATTGGCTAATACGAATGATTTTGATCCAGCAAAAGACAGCGTACCATTTGAAAACTTGCGTTCTGTTGATAAATACATGATGGTTCGCTTGAATCAAACGATCAAAACGATTCGGGAAGATGGCTATGAAAAATATAACTTCTTGCATATTTACCGGACAGTCATCAACTTCTTGACAGTCGATATGTCATCCTTCTATTTGGATTTTGCAAAAGATGTCGTTTATATCGAAGCTGAAAATGATTTCCAACGTCGCGCCATGCAAACCGTATTCTATCAAACAGCGGTTGCGTTGACGAAATTACTGACGCCGATCATTCCCCATACGGCAGAAGAAATCTGGTCACATTTGAAAGAAGAAGAGGAATATGTTCAATTAGCGGAGTTCCCTGGCTATGATACATTTGCTAACCAAGAAGAGCTGCTTGATTTATGGCGTGCTTTCCTTGATTTCCGTGACAATGTCTTAAAAGCATTGGAAGAAGCGCGTAATGCAAAACTGATTGGGAAATCGTTTGAAGCAAAAGTGACTGTCTATCCAACCGAACCGGTTGCGGCATTACTAAAAGCTATCGATTCAGATATTGCACAACTGCTGATCATTTCACCAGACTTCTTAACGATCAAAGAAGCAGGGGAAGCAGCACCAGAAGCGGCCTATCAATTCGAAGACGTGGCGATCTTAGTGGAAAAAGCCGAAGGTGAAGTCTGCGAACGTTGCCGCCAAGTCCGTGTAGATGTTGGTGTAGAAGAGCAACTGCCAACACTTTGCGGCCATTGTGCAGCCATCGTCAAAGAAAACTATCCCGAAGCAGTTGCAGAAGGCTTTGAAAAATAAAAGAACGAAAAAAGATGACCCCATTGCGGGTCATTTTTTTTGAAATCAGTCAAGCTTGTTCCTTGAGAATGGGACATAAACAGCTGTTTGTGACATCCAAATGAGAAAATCTAACTTAATTGATAACGATTCTCATTTGTTTGCAATAATTTTCCGACAGTTTATTGTATAATAAAAAAACCTTATTAGACGAAGATTCCTGCCTGTGATTTACTAGTCACTATTTGTTCAATGGATTTAAGTAACCCTTGAAGGAAGAAATCAACGAGCACGGATCAAGTAAAAAAAACTTGCCAGATAGAAAAACAGATTGTAAACTGTTAAAAATCGGAATATTCAGAATATTGAAAGAAAGTGTGATTCCATGAGTGATTTAGAGATGATGAGGAAAACGAACCAAATGATGTACGATGCCGCTTTTGAAAAAGATGCTTGTGGGATGGGCTTTATTGCACAAAAAGATGGTCGCTATTCTCGAGAACTTGTGCAAAATGCCTTAACGATGTTAGAACGGATGAACCATCGAGGGGGAACTGGGGCAGAACCTGACACAGGAGACGGAGCTGGGATTTTGATGGCGATGCCTGATCCATTTTTTCAACAGCGAGCAAAAGAGGCCGAAATCCCATTGCCTGAAAAAGGCGCCTATGCTGTTGGGATGTTTTTTTTACCGAAAGAAAAGCTCCGAGCAGCACAGGTCCAAGAAGAAGTAACTAAAGACATTCAACAAATGGGTTTTACGGTTTTATGGCAACGAGATGTGCCTTATGATTATTATCAATGTGGGCCAGGGGCTCAAAAAGTCATGCCCTCATTTGTGCAAGTCTTTATTGAAAAACCTGTCGATGTAGCTGCAGGCCGTCCCTTTGAAGATCAGCTTTATCGGTTACGGCGAAAACTGGAAAAAACGTATCATACCGATGAGCTGTCTATCTGCAGCTTATCTAGTAAGACAGTTGTTTATAAAGGGATGCTGCATGCCTATCAAGTTGGCTTGTTTTTCAAAGATCTTCAAAGCCCAGAAATGACTTCCAGTATTGCTTTGACCCATTCTCGTTTTTCAACGAATACCTTTCCAAGCTGGAGTCGGGCGCAACCTTTTCGTTTCTTAGCCCATAATGGCGAAATCAACACATTACGCGGGGCGGAAAATTGGATGCATGGACATCAGATCGAAGTCTACGATGACGAAAACTCCGATTCGTCGAAGTTGGAAAATTGTATGGAGTATTTGTATCGTCAAGGTCGAGACATTCCCCAAGCACTGTTGATGATGGTGCCAGAAGCATGGTCCAAAGAAGCTGGCTTGACGCCAGAACTGACGGCTTTTAATGAATACAATGCAAGCTTTATGGCCCCTTGGGATGGACCAGCAGCTTTATGCTTTACCGATGGGGATCTGGTAGGAGCTGCACTCGATCGAAATGGGTTGCGGCCATCTCGCTACTCGATCACGAAAGCTGGTTTTGTTATCGTGGCCTCTGAGTCAGGGGTTGTCGATTTGCCAGCGTCAGAAGTGATTGAAAAAGGGGTGCTTGGACCAGCAAATATGTTTTTGGTGGATACCAAAAAAGGGGTGATCTTACGCAATCAAGAAATCAAAGCGCATTATGCGAACGCCCATCCTTACCAAGAGTGGTTAGCCGATCACTTATTAACACCAGAGCTGCTTCCTGACGCAGAAAGACAGGAGGAAACGGCAGATGATGCGATCCAGACCCTTTGGAAACGAAATGGCTACACGGATGAGATCATTCGCACGTTGATTTTACCAATGGCTCAAACGGGAGAAGAACCAGTGATTTCCATGGGGTTTGATTCACCCTTAGCCATCTTAAGCGAACGTCCCCAATCTTTGTTTACGTACTTTAAACAACAATTTGCTCAAGTGACCAATCCGCCAATCGATGCGATTCGTGAAAAATTGGTAATTGGTACCGAACTGTTTTTAGGTCGAGATGGTGATGTTTCAAAGGACATTCGAATCAATTGCAATAAGCTGAAGATTGCTAGTCCTGTGTTAAAAACGAGTGAATATGAAAAAATCAAACAGTTAGATCAAAATGGTCAAAAAGCGGTTTTACAGTCGATTCTCTATGATTATGTACCAGAAAATGGAGCAGCATTGCAGCAAGCGTTAGAAGCGCTTTTTAAAGAAACGGAACAAAAAATTGATTCTGGGGCAACGATCGTCATTTTAACTGATCGGGAAGTCGTTCAGCCGCAAGAAGGAAAATTGGCAATTCCGATCCTTTTGGCAGTATCTGGCCTGCACAATTACTTGGTGCGAAAAGGCAAACGTTCCTTGGCATCGGTCGTTGTAGATACTGCGGAAGTCTGTGAGGTCCATCATTATGCCATGTTAGTCGGCTACGGAGCAAGTGGAGTCCACCCTTATGGGGCTTACCAGACATTGGCCCACTTTGAGCTTTCAGAGAAGATTGAAAGTTACCGCAAAGCTTGTGAGAAAGGTATTGTCAAAATTATGTCACGGATGGGGATTTCAACGATCGCCGGTTACCATGGGGCGCAATTGTTTGAAGCTGTTGGTATCTCTGAGAAAGTTATCTCCGAATACTTTACCGGCACGGTTACTCGTATCGGTGGACTTTCATTAGCGCAAATCGAGCAAGAATACTTAACGCGTTATGAAGCGGCGTATGGCGAGAAACGCGTGGATTATCTTGATTCGGGTGGTAGTTTCCAATACAAAGCTGACGGGGAACATCATCTGTTCAATCCAAAAACAATCTATGGATTTCAAAAAGCTGTTCGTACCGGTAGCTATGCGCTTTATAAAGAATATGCGGCGGAGATGAACCAAGACGCGTTAGAGAATCCAACGACCCTCCGTTCTATGTGGACTTTTGCGAACACAAGACGCAGTATTCCATTAGCTGAGGTGGAGCCAGTTGAAACGATCGTCAAACGATTTAAAGTCGGTGCGATGTCTTACGGCTCTCTAAGTGAAGAGGCACATCGCTGTATTGCTGAAGGAATGAATGCGATCGGGGCAAAATCCAACAGTGGAGAAGGTGGAGAAAACCGAAATCGTTTCAAACCAGTGAATGGCATTAATTATAATAGTCGCATCAAACAAGTAGCTTCTGGCCGTTTTGGTGTCAACGCCGAATATTTAATGAGTGCGGACGAACTCCAGATCAAAATGGCGCAAGGGGCGAAACCTGGTGAAGGGGGGCAATTGCCAGGCAACAAAGTCTTCCCGTGGGTCGCTGAGATTCGTGGCTCAACACCTGGGGTCCGATTGATTTCGCCGCCACCACATCACGACATTTATTCGATTGAAGACTTAGCCCAGCTGATCTATGACTTAAAGGCAATCAATCCCTATGCACGGATCAATGTCAAATTGGTTTCTAGTACGGGCGTGGGTACGATCGCTACCGGTGTCGTCAAAGCCGGCGCAGACGTAGTCGTGATCTCAGGCTATGACGGTGGGACCGGTGCTTCTCCGAGAAATTCGATTCGTGATGCTGGCTTGCCTTGGGAGATGGGGCTTGCAGAAGCCCATCAAACGTTAGCTATGAATCATTTGCGGCAGCGAATGACCTTAGAGACAGATGGAAAATTAATGACGGGTCGAGACATCGCCATTGCTGCTCTTTTAGGAGCAGAAGAATATAGCTTTGCCTCTTTAGCGCTAGTTGCGATTGGTTGTGTTATGATGCGGGTTTGCAGTATCAATACATGTCCTGTCGGCATTGCTACGCAAAATCCAGCGTTGCGCAAATTTTTCGCAGGGAAACCTGAGCACATCATCAATACGATGTACTTTTTAGCAGAAGATTTACGGGAAACAATGGCCGAGCTAGGGTTTCGCACGATTGATGAGATGGTAGGACACGCGGAAGTGTTGACACCACGCTTCGTTGCCAAGGGCAAAGCAAAGTCGTTAGACTTTTCTAGAATGATTGGGACGACGATCCCAATCGAACGGAAAGTGACGGACCCATTCCTTGAGAAACGACAGTGGCCAGAATTAGACGCTTTTGCCCAAGCAGCTATCGACAATAATCAAGAAATCGTTATGAATCATACGATCAATAATGTTCAACGTTCAGTCGGCGCTCGTTTAGGGGGCTGGATCGCAGAACGCTTTGGCAATTACGAAGTAACGCCAGGTTTGTTGCAGTTTACGTACCGCGGCATTGCTGGACAAAGTTTTGGGGCGTTTGCCACCCAGGGCATCCAGTTGAAACTGATTGGCGAGGCCAACGATTATGTAGCCAAAGGATTGAGTGGTGCCCGTTTGATCATTGTGCCGCCTGATGATGCCGCTTATGACGCAGAGCATTCACCGATTGTCGGTAACGTTGCTTGTTTTGGGGCGAATCGGGGTGAAGGCTATTTCCGCGGCATTGCTGGCGAACGCTTTTGCGTCCGTAATAGTGGAGCCAAAGTCGTTGTAGAAGGTGTTGGGGACCATGGCTGTGAGTACATGACTGGCGGCGTCGTGGTGATTTTAGGAAAAACCGGCCGCAACTTCGGTGCCGGAATGTCCGGTGGCGTGGCATACGTCTATGACCCTGATCAAACTTTTGCAGAAAAATGCAATCGGGAAATGGTTGATTTGTACCGGATTGGCGAAAGTGGCGATGACCATCAGCTGAAGGAGATGATCCAGCAGCATTTTGCCTATACAGATTCATTGAAGGCGGCTGAGATCCTAGAAGATTGGGAAAATCAGCAGCAACATTTCATCAAAGTCTATCCGACAGAGTACCATCAGATGATCCAAGCAACGGAGACTTTGGCTGAGCAAGGATTTATCGGGGAGGAACTTGTGACGAAAGCTTTCGAAGCCGTCGTCGGTCCACAATTGACTATTCCAGGAAAGGAGCGCGACTAATATGGCAGATCCATTTGGTTTTTTAAAGTACCCAAGAGTAGAAAATCCTACCCGACCGGTTTCAGAACGTATCCAAGACTGGCAAGAATTACAGACGCCGTTGCCTGAAAATGAGCGTCAAGAGCAAGCGGCGCGCTGTATGAATTGTGGCATTCCTTTTTGTCATACCGGGTCTTTTTACGGCGGTCAACGGGCGGTTTCAGGTTGTCCCAATGACAACCTGATTCCTGAATGGAATGATCTGGTTTATCAAGGGCGTTTCCAAGCCGCCTTTGAGCGTTTAGCCAAAACCAATCCACTACCAGAAATGACAGGGCGTGTCTGTCCTGCTCCATGTGAAAAAGGCTGTACCGAGGCACTGAATGGCTCAGGTGTCACGATCCATGACAATGAACGTTTTATTATCGATACTGCTTTTGAAAACGATTGGGTCAAAGCTTCCGGGTTGCCTCAAGAAGCGACTGGTTTCAAGGTGGCGATCGTTGGTAGTGGACCGGCTGGTTTATCCGCTGCTTGGCGCTTGAATCAACTAGGACATCAAGTGACGGTCTATGAACGCAGCGATCGCTTTGGCGGTTTGCTAATGTATGGTATCCCAAACATGAAATTAGACAAAGATGTCGTGCAGCGACGTATTGATCTAATGGCAGAGCTAGGCGTGACCTTTGTCGCTAATACGGAGATCGGTCGTGACTTGTCAGCAGAGGAATTGGCTGCTCAGTATGATCGGGTCATTTTGGCGACAGGTGCCAGCGTTCCTCGTGACTTGAAAATTCCTGGTCGTGAATTGACTGGGGTCCAATTCGCAGTCGATTATTTGACGGAAGCAACCAAAGATGTATTAAAGCATGGCAAAGCGGCAACCAGTAAAAAACTTGCTGGCAAGCATGTCGTCGTGATTGGCGGCGGCGACACTGGAAATGATTGTATTGGCTCAGCGATTCGGCAAGGAGCCGCTTCTGTGCGCCAATTGGAGATCACGCCCCAACTGCCATTGACACGTACCGACAGCAACCCTTGGCCTGAATACCCAATGACAGCCCGCACAGGCTATGGGCAAGAAGAAGCGGCTGAAGTGCTGCAAACACAAGTGACGTATCATGGGGTGTCCACAACGGCCTTTATCGGCGCCGAACGTGGCCAGTTGATTGCTATTGAGACGGTCTCGGTGGATCAACAGTTTCAGCCAATCCCTGGTACAGAGCAAGTGATCAAGGCGGATTTAGTCTTGTTGGCAATGGGCTTTATTGGCGCAGAGACCCAACTCTTTGATGCCTTTGGTGTGCGAGAAGTTTATGATGATTATACGACAAATAATGAACGGGTCTTAGTGGCAGGCGATGCTAAAAGAGGACCAAGCTTAGTGATCTGGGGGATTCGTGAAGGACGCCTAGCGGCAGAAAAAGTCGACCAAGCGTTACGATCATTGGTGTATCAATAAGCAATCAATAAAAAACAACCTGAGCAGCTCGTCCTCCTTCTAAATCAGAAGGGGATCAGTGAAATGCTCAGGTTGTTTGCATGTTAGGAAGTTGGCTCAGATGGATGGGGCTTTGATCGCTGTTCATTTTTTTCCATTGCTGCCTTTGGTAGGCGAATCGAAAAGACGATGGTTTCGTCACGGCTTTCCGCCCAGATTTTTCCACCTAATGCTTCAACAATTTCTTTGGCAATCGGCAGCCCCAGACCGGTTCCACCAGTCGCAGTCGCTCGTGAAGCGTCCATCCGATAAAAAGGCTCAAAAATCAAGCCAATCTTTTCAGCAGGGATCGTTTTCCCATGATTGGTCAATCGAATCAAGATATCATCAGAGGCACTGATGGCTAAATGCAAGGGGGAATCGGTATAACTATAGTTGATGGCATTGCGAATCAAGTTATCAAAAACGCGTTCCATTTTCTCCGTATCAACGGTCGCAAAGACTTTTTTCTGTAGCTGCAGTTGCCAATGAAGATTCTTTTCTTCTAACAGCGGTAAAAATTCGAACGTCAACTGTTCCAGCATTAAGCTAAGATCCGTGGTTTCGGTCTGTAAGGCGATCGTTGTAAGATTAAAACGGGTGATTTCGAAAAACTCGCTGATCAATAATTCTAGCCGCTGGGCTTTTTGCAAGGCGATCTTGGTATAGCGTGCCCGTAGTTCGGTAGAAAGCTGTGGTTCCTCTTCTAACAGCGTCAAGTAGCCGATCACACTGGTCAAAGGTGTGCGTAAATCATGTGCGAGATAGACGATCAAATCATTTTTCCGCTGCTCTGCTTCTTTGGCTGCTCGTTGATCTTGGAGATTTTTTTCCCGTAACTGGTTCATTTCTTCTTGGACATCGTTCAGATTGCTGGAGAGAATGATTCGCTTCGTGGGTTCGGCAATCAATTGATTCGTGGCTTGGATCGTTTCATTCAAATAGCTGATGGCTTTACTCATATAATAAATCGTTGTACTTGCCCAGATCAGCAAGGCACCGATGGCTAGACAGACGAGCCAATAATCAGCAAAAAGCCGTAATATTTGATAAATGGGCTCATAGCCGTACCAAACCCTCAATCCTGCTACAAAACGAACAGTTAAAGGGATCAGAATCAAGAGGAGCATTAAAACACCTGTGGTGATAAAGTATTGAGTCAAAAGTTTCCGAATCAATGGACTTCTATTTTTCAATGATATAGCCGACCCCCCATACAGTTTTGATTAATTTCGGTTTGCGGGGTTGTTCGTTTAGCTTTTCCCGCAGACGGGCAATATGTGCCATCACTGTGTTATTGTTGTCTAAATATTTTTCTTTCCAGACTGCTTCAAAAAGGGTTTCTGAGGCAACGACCGATCCTTGGTGTTCAAATAAGTAAAGCAAGATTTTAAATTCGATGGGGGTCAAAAAAACCTCTTTGCCATAAAGAAAACATTGGTGGCTGTTGATTTTCAACAGTAAGCCTTCCTTTTCGTATTCTTCAATCTTCTGCGGAACAGCTGACTGATTGTATCGTTGGTATCGCCGTAGTTGCGTTTTGACCCGAGCAACAACTTCTAATGGATTGAAAGGTTTAGTCACATAATCATCTGCACCTAGACTTAGACCGGTAATTTTATCCAGATCTTCTCCTTTGGCAGTGAGCATCAGTACTGGAAAAAAGTGGGTTTTGCGAATGTTCTGTAACAGCTGAAAGCCGTCGATATCCGGCAGCATCACATCTAAAACTGCCATATCGACTGTTTCTTTTTCGAGATAAGCCAAAGCACTCGTTCCATCATAAAAAGGTTCCACTTGGAAGCCTTCATTTCTTAGAAACGTCGTGACTAACTCGGCGATTTCTTTTTCATCATCAACAACGATTATTTTTTCTGCCATCCTTGATTCACTCCAACTATCTACGATCATTTTTTCATTTACATTACCATTTACTCTACCCACATCATACCGTAATCCGTAAGCGAATGCATTCGTTTTCTACTTTGCACTAGAGGTGATGCGGGAACCTAGGCGGCTGATCAATTCATTGGTAATGGTTTGTGCTTGATCAGCTGTAGTCGTCCAATCGCTGATTACTTCGAGCGAACTTTCGACCGCCAGTTCTGGATAGTCCGTTAAATCGATCAAGAGCATGTCCATACAAACCAACCCAATCTGCGGGAGTAAAATCCCTTGATAAGACAATTGGAATCCTTGATTTGATAGGGCACGGGGGACCCCGTCGCAGTAGCCGATACTAACGATCCCGATCGTGGCTGGTCGATCAAAAACAGTGCCTAGTCCATAGCCGATCGCTTCTCCGGCTGCGACTGTTTTTTTGTCTACCAGTAAAGCCTTGAGAGTCAAAATCGGTTGTACATTTATCTTCTGTTTTGTTGGTTCATTCGGGACACTTAGTGAACCAGTTAAAAGAATACCCGGGCGCACATAATCATAGTGTTTCTCTGGATAATTCAATATTCCGTAACTGCTTTGCAGATGCGTCAGTCCATAGGCAATATTTCTAGCGGATAAGCCAGCCAATAGATCATCAAAACAAGTGATTTGGGCTTGTGTCCGTAAGATACTTGCCGTATCTAGCTGATCTGAAGAGCCTAGATGGGAAAAAATGCCTGTGATCTTGAGGGATGGCAAGGCGAAAAGCTTTCTAACTGTTTCGAGGTCAGGGGCAACACCCAGACGATGCATGCCGGTATCTACCGCTAAATGACACTCGATTGGAAGGCCTGTTCGGGCTAACGCTTGTCCATGTTCTTCACTGACGATAGTTTGAATTAAGGAATATCGGTTCAGTTCTTTGGCACGTTGGGCAGAAGTGTACCCTAAAATCAGTAAGCGACTTTTGATGCCAGCTCGCCGTAATTCGATGGCTTCTTCTATGGTGGCAACAGCAAAAAAATCGACGCCTACTCTTTCTAGGGTACGAGCGACCAATTGCGCATCGCAACCATAGGCATCTGCTTTAACCACCGCCATCACTTTTGTTTTTGCGGGGATCAATCGCTTGATTTCCTGCAAGTTGTGCAGCAAGGCGGGGGCTGAAAATTCTTTGGTTGCCCGTTGCAAGTGGGGTGGTGTTTTTTTCGGAAACGGGAACAGCTTTTGCAAAGCAAAGAGACCATAAACCAATCCAATGGTCAGTCCTAAGACCACAATGTAATTGATCAGATTGTTTTGCAGCAAGGGCAGTTTCTGACTAAGAAAATGAGTCACCGCAATGGTATAAGGATGGAGCAAATAGAGCCAAAGGGACAGTCGACCCGCTTGTTTCCAGATTATGGGTGCTTGCCATTGCTGAATGATCGGGAATAAGCACAACAGGACGAAGGGTAAAAAAACATACATGCTGTCATGTTTCGGCGTGGTAAAGTGATGCAAGAGATAACTTTCCAAAAGCAAGCAAATCAGACTGATCATCAGATAACTATAGCGATGGGGCGAAGCAGGTTTTTTGGCAAATCTTCTGGCTAGTACCCCTAAGAGCAAAAACAAGGGAGCAAAGAAAATGCCGTTGCGAGTTCCAGCCAATAGTTGGAAAATCAGTGAATAGAGTGGCGTGATGGGAGTGTGTTCAGCCAGGCCAGACCAACTGTCCCCACCTAAACCAATCACGTATAAACCGATAGCCATGAAAAAGACTTGTTTAAAAGAAAAGCGCACCAAGAGTCCCATCACTAAAAGACTGCCGGTAATGATCGCAGGAAAATACCATAGATGATAAAGGATGCCATTGACTAGCAAAGTTTGAATAAAAGTGCCTAGGGGCATGTTCAATCCTAACATGCCGCTGTACCAAGCAAGCGGCAAAAAAAGCAGTGTAGCTATGAGATAGACTTGCAGCTGCTTTTTAATAAAATGCCAGACACGCTGTCTGGCAGGATAGCTGTTTTGGGTGGCCAAGTCGCTGAACACGTAATATCCGCTGATCATAAAAAAGAAGGGGACGGCGATTCTGAAAAGAGTCAATGTGATCAGGATATCACCATCGGGCCACAATCGATGAAGGGGCAGACAGTGGATCGCCACCACCATCATCGCTAATAGCACTCGAAACTGCTCGATTCCCTGATTCTTCTTCATGCGAACTGCCTCGTGGTCTGTTCAAGATACTGATGGTATTCTTCCAAGGTCCACTGTTGATTGGCCATGATTTGACTATGAGGCAAACCGACATAACGAAAATGCCATGGTTCGTAACCAATCCCTGTAATTTCTTGTTTGTCTGCGGGGTAGCGTAAAATAAATCCGTAGTTCATCATTTCCTGGGTAAATAAATCAGCGGCTGCGCTGTCACGAAATCGTGGGCAGATCAAATCATCCTGGCTGCCCTTTAAACCAACATCGATCGCTAAGCCTAACTGATGCTCGCTGCAGCCGGGCAATGCCACAAATTGTTTCGTATAGGCTAGCCCATTTTCTTTCAAGGAATATTCCCATAAATACCGTTGCTGCTTTTCGGTTCGGTAGCCATCTAATAAGCAGATCTCGTCTTCAAGCTTTAAGGCTTTGACGAGGCGTTCCCATTGTTTGGCTGCTTCTGGCTGCAAGTAAACCTCGTCTTCACTAAAGGCAGCAAGGACCAAATGAGGCGGTTCTTGGTTTTTTTCTAGCGGAAATTCTTTGCTAACTAACTGTAGATAGGGATTCATTTGACTTCCTCCTTTGCTAAGACAAGCAGTTTTTGTAGTAGTTCTTGATAGGATAAGCCGACCGCTGCCATCATGGCAGGATAGCGGGAGTGACTCGTAAAGCCCGGCATAGTATTGATTTCATTCAAGTATAGTTCTCCTTGATCCGTGACAAAAAAGTCGATGCGAGCAAGACCTTTAAGACCAAGACTACGATAGAGCAGCTGAGCTTGTTCTTTGACCTTGGTTTCAATCGTTTCAGGCAATGGCGCAGGGACGGTGATTTTGGCGCTGATCAGCTGGTACTTTTCTTCAAAATCGAAAAAGCCGTCTACTAAGGAAATGGCGTCACAAGCACCGACAGTCAAAGAGTCGTTACCCAAAATACCGCAACCGATCTCAACACCGGCAATATTTTTTTGTAGGAGCACTGCGGGACAATAAGTAAAGGCTTCTTTTAAGGCAGAAGCGATTTCTTGAACGCAGGTGACTTTAGTGATCCCTTTTGAGGAGCCCGCTTCATTAGGCTTAAAGAAAACTGGAAAGCCATGGGTCTGGATAAAAGCTTCGATTTGTTCTTGCTGGTTGGCTTGATTTGTCAAGAGAATCGTAGGGGCGCTTTGTACGCCAATGGCTGCTGCAGCTTGATGCAGCAACCATTTGTTCATACATAAGGCAGAGGCTGCCACCCCACAGCCTACATAAGGCAGCTTCATCAATTCAAACAATCCTTGGATACTGCCATCTTCCCCGTATTTGCCATGCATAATGGGAAATAAAACATCAGGTACCAACGTTTGCTGCGCTTCACTTAGCCAAAAGCCGTTTTCTTCAAAAAGTGGCTGGATTTTCTGTGTATGTTTCGTATCCAACAACCACGTGTCTTGTCGGATGTTTTCCAGTTCGCCTGTATACAAATACCAATCCATAGCATCTGGGGCGATCCCGATCAAAGAGAGGTCATAGTCATAGGGAGATGATTGGAGTGCTTCGATTGCGCTAGTTGCTGAGGCTAAAGAAACGGTGTATTCCGGTGAATTGCCTCCAAAAATAATGGCGATTTTTTTCATGTTTTTCTTCCTTCCGCTTTTCGATTCTTACTACATTCAGTCTATCAAGGAAAGAAAAAAGAAATTTGCGGGCTTACTGGTATCTTTCTTTTCTTTTTGTGATGAAATTCTGACGAATTTATGACAAAAGGAAGGCGACAGCTGCCGCTCTTTTTACACCAGAAAGAAACTAGCCTTTGAAGTAGAAAAAGCTGCCATAAGATGGAATGGAAAAAATAGTGAAAAAAGAGCACTCTGAAGGAAAGGGGGAGGCAATAGCAGGAACGTTGACACAAAAAAAGCACGCCGAAGCATGCTTTTTCTTTTTGATGAGGGCTTTTCGATTATTATACGATTCGCTTATTGTGCGTAATGCGCACGAGGACCACCAATATATTTGGGCCGTGATCCCAGAGCTGTGACATGGGCAGCGCCGAGGGTCTTAATAGAGGGACGGATCGGGATTTGAACATGTTTGACATGCATGCCGATCGCTGTGTCACCAATATCGATGCCAGCTTTTGCCACTATGTGCTCCACTTCAATAGGCTCATCGAACAGCTGGAAAGCCGCAACTGAGCAAGCACCGCCTGCATGCAGCTGGGGCACTACAGCGACTTCTTCTAATTGATATAGTCGAGCCGTTTCACGCTCAACGGCTAAAGCCCGATTGAGGTGTTCACAGCCTTGAACGGCTAAATGAATATTTTTGGGACGCAAGATCGCTCGTAGTGTTTCAAAGATAACCAGGCCTACTTCTTGACTGGAATTTTTGCCAATCAAGCCGCCCACGACTTCACTTGTTGAACAGCCAAGGACAAAAAGATCGTTTTCACCAACGTTCGCTGTCGTAATGACTTCTTCAACGATCGTAGTTAAATCCGTTTTTAATTGATTGATATCTGTCATAAGAATCACCTTTCATTTAAAGAAAACTTTTTCGTGCGGCGCAAGGCATGCGTCAGCGGTAAAGCAACGATGCTGCCAAAGACCGTTTGGATCAAATTACTTGGAATCGAGGCGATCCCAGCGCCTAACCCGAATAGCAAAACTGTTGCTGCTGCATAGCCGGCGATCATGATCAAGCTGCCGACAATGACGGCTGCTAGTGGCCGATGGCTCATTCTACCTACGATCCAGCCTTGCACACCATGGATCACGATGGAAAAGAAGGCCCATTCAGGGTAACCTGATAGAAAATCAATGATGCCGCCACTCATTCCACCGACGAAGGCCCCGGCGCTAGGTCCGAACAACAGGGCCGAGATATAGATCCCTGCTTCACATAAGGTCACAAAGCCCTTCGTTTGCGGAACAGGAATGATAAAGGTCAAAGAAAGTGCACAGGTAAGTGCGGTCAGCATAGCGATCGTGGTTAAATTTCTTACTTTCATACGTATTCATCCTTTCTGAAGTAGGCAAGTTGATTGACGTTTCCGGAGGTACCTAAAGGTAGCCCCTCTTCGATTCCTGCCCAAACAAATGCTTTTGCAGTTTGAACAGCTGTTTCCAATGAAGTACCTTTGGCAAGTAAAGCGGCAATCGCCGATGAAAGGGTACAACCAGCACCGTTGGTTGTGGGTCGGGTACTTTTTTCTGCTTCAAAAACAGTATACTGTCCAGAGTGGTATAAAAGGTCGTAGGCTGTTTCCCCGGTTAGTCGACTGCCACCTTTGATCAGAACATTTGGGGCACCAAGCGCATGGATTTTTTTTGCCGCCGTTTTCATCTCCGCTAAGGAGGTAATCCTTTGTCCAGATAAGTGTTGTGCTTCGAGTAGATTAGGTGTCACTAATGCTGTGTAAGGAAACAAGGAGATCAATCCTGCTTGATAGGAGTGGTTAAAGGCGGTATCTCCTTCTTTAAAAGCAAGCACGGGATCGAGCACGATCGGTCCGGTAAATGCTTGTAAAAAATCCCGCAGCAATTCAATGATGGCCGTTTGATGAAGCAGCCCAATTTTGATTGCATCTAGGGATACGACCGAACGCAGTGAATCCAGCTGTGCTTGGATCACAGGCTCAGGAAAATCATGGAACAAAAGATCATCGTTAATGGCGACAACACAGGTCAATAAGGCATGACCAAACACCCCGAATTCCTCAAATGTTTTCAAATCCGCCGTCATGCCGCCGCCTGCCAAACTGTCAAGACCGGCGATCGATAAGACTTGTTTCATGTCTGCTGCTCCTTTCATTTCTCATTTCTTTCTATTATAAACAGACGGAAAAAAAGAAAAACGGCCAATTGGATGTTTTTTCCTCATCCAATTGACCATTTGCTTATTTTTCATTTAGTAAATCCCGTTCTCGATACCATTCATCGGGACGCCAGATCCATTCAAACCCATCGGCAGCTAAGAGATCATAGGCAGCTTGGGGTCCCATCGTTCCTGCGGCATAGTTTGGAAAATCAGGTGTTTCTTGGTCCCAAGCGTGACGGATCAC
Organism: Enterococcus sp. DIV0008; assembly: GCF_050542615.1. Lineage (NCBI taxonomy): Bacteria > Bacillati > Bacillota > Bacilli > Lactobacillales > Enterococcaceae > Enterococcus > Enterococcus sp. DIV0008. The sequence goes on from NZ_CP172937.1 coordinate 906,883, forward strand.
ATCAACGATGCGCCAAGATTGGGCAACTTCATCCCAGTGGGTAAAGTTAGTGCCATCCCCGTTCAAAGCATCTAAAATCAATTTTTCGTAGGCTTCAGGGGTGTTTTCGACGATTTCAGTACTATTTCGGTAATCGAGCTTCACTGGCAATGTTTCAAACCCTTGGCCAATCTCTTTTCCGTTCAAGGAAAGAGAGAAGCCTTCCGTCGGTTGAATGTAGATCGTCAGCACATTCGGTGCCAAACTCTCGATTTGCTTTTGTTCATTCAGGTCTTGCTTAAAGACATTGACTGGGACTTGTTTAAAGACAATGTTGATGCGAGTGCCTTTTTCCGTCAAGCGTTTCCCGGTGCGTACATAAAATGGTACGCCGGACCAGCGGAAGTTATCGATCAAGAATTTCCCAGCAACGAAGGTTTCCGTTGCCGATTTTTCATCGACATTGGCTTCTTCACGGTAGCCAACAAATTTCTTGTCTTCTAATTGTCCTTTATCGTATTGACCACGAACGAAGTGTTGTTTCACTTCTTCTTCGGAGTAGATACGGATCGCATTTAAGGCTTTGATTTTTTCTGTCCGTAACTCTTTTTCAGAAAAAGCTACTGGCGGCTCCATGGCTAATAAGGAAAGGATCTGCAGAATATGATTTTGGACCATATCTTTTAAGGCGCCGCTCTTATCATAATACCCACCGCGTTCTTCAACACCTAAGTTTTCTGCGATATTGATCTGAACATTGTCAATGTACCGATTGTTCCACATCGACTCAAAAATGTTATTGGCAAAACGAATCGCAGAAATGTTTTGGATCATTTCTTTTCCTAAATAATGATCGATCCGGTAGATTTCTTGTTCTGTAAAGACTTGATTGATCTCTTCATTCAATTCTTTTGCTGAGTCATAGTCGCTTCCAAATGGTTTTTCGATGATCACCCGATGGTAGCCGTCAGTATCCAGCATCCCTTGGGATTTCAAGTGAGAAACGATCGTCCCAAAGAAGTTAGGAGACATCGCTAAGTAAAAAATTTGATTGCCTTCTAAATGGTATTTTTGATCTAAGGTTTCTGCTAAATCTTTCAATGAATCATAATGACTCGTATCTGTTACATCATGTGATTGGTAGTAGAAATGAGAAGCGAATGTCTCTGCTTGTTCTTGTGAGTCGCTCAATTCTTTGATCGTACCTATTACTACTTCACGATAGTGTTCATCCGACCAAGGACGGCGAGCAGTACCAATGACTGCAAAATCTTCTTTCAAATCGCCTTTTTTGTACAACCGAAACAAAGAAGGGTATAGTTTGCGTTGGGCAAGGTCACCCGTACCGCCAAAAATCGTAAAAAGGACCTTTTTTTCCATCATCTTCACTCCTTACAGTTTATCGACAAAAATCGTGCTGGCGGCTTTGTAGCTGACAGCAATTTCTTTTGTATCATTTTTGATCGTAATCGGACCCTCGTATGCTGCCGCATCGATGATCTCGTATTCTTCATGAATATTCAATTGGATCGAAACGAGGTAATCCAGCAGTTCTCGTTCGTCAAGGACACGGGCGATACGAATTTTTGTTCCTACCGGATAGGAACTCATGGTGTTTTTTTCGCCTTCGTGAATGAGTTCTCCTTGTTCAGGGATCATTCCGCCATGTGGGCAATACCGAGGATGATCAAGGTAGGCTTCTAAGCGGCTCGCCAGTGTTTCCGAGGTGACGTGTTCTAAAACTTCTGCGTCATCATGAACTTCATTCCATGAGTAATGCAGGTGCTCCACAAGAAAGACTTCCCATAAACGATGCTTGCGGATCAGAGCACTTGCAGAAGCTAAACCAGTTTCAGTCAACTGTACCCCTTGATAAGGTGAATGTTCCACTAAGCCTTCTTTTAATAATTTTGAAATCATTTCACTTACTGAAGCTGCTGAGACGTCCAGACCTGACACGATTTGTTTGTTATTGATTTTCTTTTGGTCACCACCAAGCTCTAAGATGAGCTTTAAATAATCTTCACGATTTGGTGTCATCGGATCCATCCTCTCTTATCAAAGACTATCAAAGTAGATTTTATCAAAAAAGCCGGCTGATTACTACGAAAAAAGCCGCCGGTTTCCAATATTCTATGTAAAAGAAGGCCGAGGGGAGCAACTCCACCTCAGCCTTCTTTTATTAAGCCCAGTCACCATTGCGGAAGACAGGAACCGTGGTGCCATCTTCTTTGATGCCATCGATGGACATTTGGTCAGAGCCAACCATGAAATCTACGTGGGTTTGGCTGCGGTTCAAACCAGCCGCTGCCAGTTCTTCTTCACTCATCTCAGTGCCGCCTTGCAAGCTGAAGGCATAAGCGGAGCCTAAAGCCAAGTGGTTTGAGGCATTTTCATCGAACAACGTATTGAAGAAGATGATGCCGGATTGTGAGATAGGGGAAGGATCCGGAACTAATGCGACTTCACCTAAAGATTTTGCTCCTTCATCGATTGCTAGCAGTTTGCCTAACACTTCTTCGCCTTGTTCCGCAGAAAAGTCCACGACTTTGCCGTCTTTGAAGGTGAACTTCATCCCAGAGATGATAGTGCCTGCGTAGCTCAATGGTTTCGTACTTGAAATATAGCCATCGATGCGACGATTATCTGGGGCAGTAAAGACTTCTTCTGTTGGCATGTTCGCCATGAATTTTTCATTGTGGGTATTGTAACTGCCAGCACCTTCCCACAAGTGGTTTTTAGGCAAACCGATGATCAAATCGGTACCCGGTGCCGTATAGTGCAGAGCACTGAATTGTTCTTTGTTCAATTCTTCAGCTTTAACTTGCAAGGTTTCATCGTGTTTTTTCCAAGCTGCGACAGGATCTTCTTCATAGATACGTGTCGTTTTGAAAATTTGATCCCAAAGCTTGTCTTGTGCTTCTTCAGGGGAAGCGTCAGGGAATACTTTTTGGGCCCAATCTTGACCAGGCGCCGCAACCACAGTCCAGCTGACTTTGTTGGCTTGTGTTGCTTGACGTAATTTCATCATCGCTTTACCAGAAGCAGCTTGGAAAGCGGCCACTCGGTCTGAGTCGACGCCCGCTAACGCATCGGGATTGGCAGAAACGACACTGATGCGGCTAGCACCTTTTTCAACCCAATCTTCTGTTTGATCAATTTTATGCTGAGGAATCGTAGACAAACGATCTTCGGCCGCATGAGTAAGAAATTCTTTTTGGATCTCGTCGTCGGTCCATTGGACGATTACTTCGTCTGCACCTAATTCATACGCTTTTTTCGTCAATAGACGAGCTAAAGGTGCTTGGTCCACGGCGATTTGGATGACGATCGTGTGCCCTTTTTGGACATTTACGCCAACTTCAGTGATCAGTTGGGCATATTTTTCAAGGTTCTGATTAAAGTTTGGTAAAACCATTAAAATTCCTCCATTTATTCTAAATTTATAACTGTCTTCATGATAGCACTAAGTATTTTTGAAAACAAACGAAAAAGTGAGCAAAAAAACAGTGGTCTTCAAATTGAAAAACTGGAAACACTAAGGGCAATAATTTTAAAAGTTTTTTTGCAAACTTAAAAAAACATGATACAATAAGTAAAAGGTATTTCTGAAAGCGATGTATAGCAGAATTAAGGAGATTAAAAAATTATGGCAAGAAAGAAAACTATTACTAGAGACCAGATTTTAAAAGCTGCCTATGAAGTTGTCGCAACCGAAGGATTTACACGTTTTACCGCACGCAATATCGCAGCGAAGATGAAATGTTCAACGCAACCGATCTACTTAGAATTTAAAAATATGGATGACTTAAAAAATGCATTGATCAATCAGATTTACGACTACTTAGCGACAGAAGTCTTTCCAGTTGAGAGACGGGGAGATGTCATCGTTGACTTAACGTTAAATTATATTGGCTTTGCAAATAAAGAAAAACGATTATACCGAGCGCTATACTTAGAAGAGCATGGTGGTGGGGATTCCATGCAACAGTTTTCATTTGACCTTTTTGTGAAATCAGTGAAAAAAGAACCAAAATATCAAGATCTATCTGATGTTAAATTACAATCATTGCATACTGGTGTCTGGATCGTCGCTACTGGCTTAGCGGCATTGATGTCTTCGGGAATCATTCATCCGACAGAAGATCAGATTGCTAAGCTGATGACAGAAACCACCGATAATATTTTAGCAAGAGAAACACCCATCGATATCAGTTATCATTAAGCAAACAATAAACCTCCGACAGAATCAATTGATTTTGTCAGAGGTTTTCTTGTTTTATTCAGCGAATGTTTCTGCGAGTTTATTGGCAAAGGCTTCTAAGTTTTGAATATCGTCTTCTTCTGCAGCCAAGTCAACTTTGACGCTGTCTGCTCCTTTTGTCGCACCAGTTTTGCTAAAGGCGGCTTCAAAGTCATCAACGGATTTACAAAAGTCATCATAAAACGTATCGCCGGAGCCACAGACTCCAAAGATTTTGCCGCTTAAATCAAGTTCTTGCAAATCTTCATAAAAATCGACGATCTCATCCGGTAGTTCTCCGTCTCCATATGTATACGTTGCGACGATACAGATATCAGCATCTTCAAAGTCATCTGCATCCACTTGGGTACACTCATTCATTTCTACTTCCATGTCAAGATTTTCAAGGGCTTCAGAAACGATATCCGCAATTTCTTCCGTATTCCCCGTCATGCTTGCATAGACGATTTTTGCTAAAGCCATGGGCTTTTTCCTCCAATCTCATTCCTATTCTCAAGGAAAACTCTCTTACAGATTATAGCAAATGCACGAAAGTTTGAAAACAAAACTTGAAAAACTCTTTACAATGTCTGTGAATTTTGTAAAATAAGGGATTTCTATGGTAAAATAAGAGGAATTTAATTAAGGGAGACGAGAACATGATTACATTAAAATCTGCCAGAGAAATTGACCGCATGGCCGAATCCGGCGCGCTGTTAGCAGATGTCCACAAACAATTACGCAGTTTCATCAAACCAGGTATCACGAGTTGGGATATCGAAGTGTTTGTCAGAGATTATATTGAAAGCCACGGCGGCATCGCTGCCCAAATTGGTTTTGAAGATTACAAATATGCCACTTGCTGCAGTATCAATGATGAGATTTGCCACGGGTTTCCTCGAAAAAAACTATTGAAAGACGGCGATCTGATCAAAGTCGACATGTGTATTGATTTAAAAGGCGCCATTTCTGATTCTTGTTGGAGTTATGTCGTAGGGAACTCGACGCCTGAGATTGATCGATTAATGGAAGTAACCAAAAAAGCGTTGTATCTAGGAATCGAACAAGCCCAAGTGGGCAACCGAATCGGTGACATCGGTCATGCCATTCAAACGTATGCGGAAAAAGAAGGGTACGGGGTTGTGCGTGATTTCGTAGGACACGGCATTGGCCCAACGATCCATGAAAGTCCGATGATCCCTCACTACGGAGAAGCCGGCAAAGGGTTACGTTTAAAAGAAGGAATGGTTATTACCATCGAACCTATGATCAATACAGGGACGTGGAAAATGAAAATGGATCCTAATGGCTGGACCGCCTATACATTAGATGGCGGCTTAAGCTGCCAATATGAACATAGTTTGGCGATCACCAAAGATGGTCCGAGAATTTTAACTTCTCAAGGAGAAGAAGGAACCTACTAAATTTTGGTGGTAGAAGACTTCTGATTGTTACGTATGACAAAGAAAAAAAGGCAGATGATTCGCTGGCGGAGGAAGAAACATGAAAATCGTTGATAAAGTAAAAAGCAATCAAAAGCTGATGCGTTTCATTGAAACAACGCAAAATAGAATAACCGATTCAGAAATGGGGACTACATCAGTCGTTGTGGCCTACTATTTATTGCTTTCACTTTTCCCGTTAATGATTGCGCTGGGGAATCTGTTGCCTTATTTATCAATTGATCCGAACACGGTTTTATCTTATGTACAGGAATTGATCCCGAATCAAATCTATGATTTTATCGGACCAGCGATCGAAAACCTCCTCACCACAAGCTCTGGTGGATTGTTGTCGATCTCCGCTTTAGCGGCCTTGTGGTCGGCGAGTCAAAGTATCAATGCCTTGCAAATTGCGATGAACAAAGCCTTCGGTGTGGACCAGCGTTCCAATTTTATCGTGGTGCGCGCAGTATCATTTGTGATCATCCTGCTCTTTATGATTGCGATCGTTGGTGTTACGATGGTATTTGGGCTTGGAAAAATCATTCTTGATTTTTTGCAGCCGATTTTTAAGTTTCAAGACAATCTGATCGATACGTTCCAAACAGTCAAATGGCCAGTCACGATCGTTGCTTTGCTGTTCATCATGATGCTGATCTATTGGTTAGTCCCTAATGCGAAGGTCAAGTTGCGTTCGACTTTGCCGGGGGCGATCTTTGCAACGATTGGCTGGATGTTGTTGTCACAAGTGTTTGGCTTATACGCCCGTTACTTTGCTGCGAAAATCATTGGCTATCAAATTATTGGAAGTTTTATTGTTTTAATGATCTGGTTGAATCTTGCTGCGACGATTATTATCTTGGGTGGAATCATCAACGCAGTGGTAGAAGAGTATGTATCGGGACAAGAGATCAAAGAACGAACAGATCCTGTTCAGCGGATTTCTTCGAAAATCGAGGATACATTTACCAATAAAGAGAAATAACGGAAAGCGAGAATAAACGATGGATTTTGCATTCAAATTTGTAATGCGCTTATTTATAACAATGATCGTGTCTTTAATCCTAACACCGATCATTAAATTGATTTCTTTTAAGATCGGCGCAGTCGATCGACCAGGAGATCGCCGAATCAACACCAAAACAATGCCGACCGCAGGGGGATTAAGCATCTTCCTCTCCTTCTCTTTTGCATTGCTTTGGGAATTTCGCGCAATGATTCCTTTTGACTACGTCTGGCCGATGCTTTTAGGGGCAGCCATCGTCGTAGTTACTGGATTATTGGATGATATCTTCGAGTTGACCCCTATGCAAAAAACGCTAGGCTTGACGTTAGCGGCTTTGGAGATCTATTTTGTTGCCGGCATCAAAATCAGTACGGTTTCGATCCCTTATCTTGGGGTTTTTGATTTGGGGTGGCTTGGACTGCCTATGACCATCCTGTGGATTTTGGCGATCACGAATGCAGTCAACTTGATTGATGGTTTGGATGGTCTAGCGAGTGGGGTCTCTATTATCAGTCTGACGACCATTGGGATCATCAGTTACTTCTTTTTACCGAATTCAGTTGAAGTACCGATGGTGATCTTTACGCTGATCGCTGCGATCGTTGGCTTTTTTCCTTATAATTTTTATCCAGCCACGATTTTTTTAGGGGACACTGGGGCACTTTTTCTAGGTTTCATGATCTCCGTCCTATCGTTGCAAGGCTTAAAAAATGCGACCTTCATTACAGTGATCACCCCAATGTTGATTTTAGGGGTACCCATTACCGATACCGTCTATGCCATGATTCGTAGAAAATTCAATAAACAAAAGATCTCTTCAGCAGATAAGATGCACTTGCATCATCGCTTACTTTCATTAGGGTTTACCCACCGTGGCACGGTCTTGACAATCTATGCCTTGGCGATGGTGTTTTCATTTATTGCGTTATTGATGAATTATGCCAGCAACACCGCAATCATTTTACTGATCATCAGTACAGGATTCGGTATTGAATTGTTTATCGAATTGATTGGTTTGGTAGGAGAAAATCGGCAACCATTGATGTGTGCACTGAAATTCCTGGGAAACCGTCGATTTAGGCAAAAAGTCCTCATGGCGCGGGCAGAAAAAAGACAAGACAAGCAAGAAGAGAGAAGCGAGGATTTGGATTTGGCTTCCAGTGCTTCTCAAATCAAAGAAAAGCGACGAAAGAGAAAACATTACCAAGCAAAACACAAAAAATAAACGATACAATTGCGGCATAAGAGCCTAACAGGTGAAGCGAATGTGATTGATCATTGAAGAAAAGACAGGAGCAGCCAGTGCTTCTCCTAGTACTTTCTCTCACGATCAGCTGACCATGATTCAATCAACCCGTTGGCCCTTCTTGCCGCTTTTTATTTGTGTAAAACGGCCCGGCATAAAATAAATTCCTACTGAATCCTTCCGTCTTGAATTGACGGATCTAGCCCATAACGGCTATACTTAAAAAGAGTAGCAGACTAATCAAAGAAAGAAGGATATGAACGAATGCCAAATGTGAAACAAATAACCTCAGAAAAAATGGGGACGATTTATGAGCTTTCTAATGATAGCGGTACCATCGTAAGACTAAGTCCTGAAGGCGCACGCTTATTGGATTGGGTCGTTCCAGTAGAAGAAGGCCGCGACATCGTGGTCGGTTTTGATACGATCGAAGGACATCGCCAAGCACGTTATTATGGCGCAACGATCGGCCCTGTGGCAGGAAGGATCGCCGGTACTCGCTTTGAGATCGACGGACAAGAATACCAAACGGAAGACAATGATGGTGGCAATACGCTTCATGGCGGTTCCAAGGGACTTGACACCGATATCTGGATCGCTGAAACCTTTGAGGAAGCAGACAATGTCGGCGTGATTTTTACTACCACACGGCAAGATGGCGATGGCGGCTTCCCGGGAAATGTTCGTTATCAAGTCACTTATACGTTGACGAATGACAATGAACTATTGCTTGCTTATGATGCCAACACAGACAAAGCGACTTTATTTAACCCAACGAACCACGGTTATTTCAATTTGACAGGTGATACGCAACAGCCGATCGATGACCACTTGGTTCAAATCAATGCCGAACATGTGGCTGAAACGAATGACGATGTGACGACCACCGGTGAAAAAACGCCTGTCGCAGGCACAAAATTTGATTTTAGACAAGAACGCCCGATGGGAACGACGATGTTGGATGATCCGTTCTTATTGGATCATGGGCAAGAATGGGATCTGAAAGTAACCAGTCCCGATCAAAAAGTGCAGCTGACTGTAACCACCGACCGTCCTGCTGTTGTTATTTATACGACGGGTGAAGGAGAAGCTGGTGCACCAATGAAGACCGGTCCTTTTGCCAATCATGGCGGGATGGCGATCGAAACACAAGGTGTTCCTGGCTCTGAAAAATTTCCCCACTTTGGTGAGATCGTACTGCGCCCAGAAGAACCCTTCCACTCTGTGACGACGTATCAGGTCCACTTTTAAGCATAGGAACCAAATCATTTTTAATTAAATAGAAAAAAGCATTGTCAAAACGTAGAAAGTTTGGCGATGCTTTTTTTTGACAAAATCCGATTACAGATGTAAACTTAAAAATGTGAATCACTTATGAAAGGAAGTGGACAAATGCAATCTGTGGTCGAACCAATCAAAATCAGCGATTCTGAATGGGAAGTCATGCGTGTGATCTGGACATTAGGACAATCCGACGCGAAAGAGATCACCGCTTTATTGAGCGAAAATAAAAATTGGAAAGCAGCGACAGTCAAGACGCTTTTAGGACGACTCGTCAAAAAAGGCGTATTGAAAACAGAAAGCCAAGGAAAAAAATTTGTTTATTCGCCGCTTGTTTCCGAAGAAGCAACCGTTCGCAGCGCAGCTGAGAATCTTTTTTCTCATATTTGTGCCAAAAAAGTTGGGCAGACATTAGCGGAAATGATCCAAGAAGCAGCATTGACGGCAGAAGATTTGGCGATGCTCCAAACAGCAGTCGACCAAAAAGTGCCAGTAGCAGCGATTTCGTGTAATTGTATTCCTGGTCAGTGCCAATGCAAAACCCATGCAACAAAATAAGTAGCCAACGAACTGTTAAAAGAAATGAGGAATCGTAATGAAAAAAAACATGCAAATCAGCGGAATGAATTGTGCCCATTGTGCCGCAAAAGTTGAAAAAGCGCTTAGTGAAGTACCGGGTGTGAAAAAAGCCAAAGTGGACTTGAAAAAAGCTCGCGGAACAGTCAAGTTTGACGAGTCGCAAGTGACAGAAACAGCCTTAGTCAATGCGGTCACCGAAGCGGGTTATCAAGGGGTATTTGAGTAAGCAATGGAATTGCTAAAGTGAAAATGAAAAATCAAAACAAATGAAAAGTGTCCAGCCGCTTGAAGCTTTTGTATGAAGGAGCAAGACTGTGCGCACATGCAATGAAATAGGAAGGGGAATACTAGGATGAATCAGAAAAAAACGTCACCTGCAGAGAATCGTCAGACGTCAAGCCATCATAGGCATGAACCTAGGAATGAGCAGGATAATGGTACACAGGGACAAGAGCAACCTGCGCAATCACAGGTGGCAGAAGTCCCTGAGCCTAGCCATCAGATGAATGGGATGGATCATCACAGGGCGACATCAAAACAGCAGAAGCATGAAAACGCCGATAGTAACCATGCTCACATGGATCATAAGGATTCCAGTATGGACCATAGCCACATGGATCATGAGATGTCTGGCATGGATCACAGTCACATGGATCATGAGATGTCTGGCATGGATCACGGCCACAAGGACCATGAGATGTCTGGCATGAATCATAGTCACATGAATCATGAGATGTCTGGTATGGATCATAGTCATATGGATCATGGAATGGGTGGCATGGATCATAGTATGCATATGGGAAATTTTAAGCAAAAGTTTTGGCTATCCTTGATTTTGGCGATTCCAATCGTCATTTTATCACCAATGATGGGCATCGAATTGCCCTTTCAGTTCACGTTTCCTGGCTCAGATTGGGTCGTATTGCTTTTAGGAACGATTCTGTTTTTTTATGGCGGGCAGCCGTTTTTAAGTGGTGCGAAAATGGAATTGAAACAAAAAAGCCCAGCCATGATGACGTTGATTGCTATGGGGATCACGGTTTCTTATTTTTATAGTCTTTACGCGTTTATCGCCAATCATTTTCTTGCTGTTCCTCATGTAATGGATTTCTTCTGGGAACTAGCGACTCTGATCGTGATCATGTTGTTGGGGCATTGGATCGAGATGAATGCAGTTTCTAATGCTGGCAATGCATTACAGAAATTAGCAGAACTATTGCCAAAAGAAGTGATTCGGAAAAATGCGGATGGATCAGAAGAACAGATTCCATTAGAAGAAGTGACCAACAAAACACAGTTGATCGTTCGCTCAGGAGATAAGATTCCTACAGACGGAACGATCCTTGAAGGAGAAACAACGATCGATGAGTCGGCAGTTACCGGTGAATCCAGACGGGTACCTAAAACCATCGGCAGTACTGTCATTGGAGGATCTGTCAACGGCAATGGTACCATCACGATGGAAGTCACAGGAACTGGCGAAGACAGCTACTTAGCGAAAGTCATGGAAATGGTGCGAAAAGCCCAAGCTGATAAATCCCGCTTAGAAGCACTTTCGGACAAAGTGGCAAAATGGTTGTTTTATATTGCGTTAGTTGCTGGTGTCTTGGCATTTGCTGTGTGGCTGTTTGTTGCTGACCTACCGACTGCTCTTGATCGAATGGTCACGGTATTCGTCATTGCCTGTCCCCATGCGTTAGGCCTAGCGATTCCCCTCGTGGTGGCTCGTTCAACATCGATCGCTGCCAAAAATGGCTTGCTCTTAAAAAATCGCAACGCACTGGAGAATGCGCATCATGTTGATTACCTGATCCTCGATAAGACCGGTACGTTAACAGAAGGAACGTTTACCGTAACTGGCATCGAGGCGACAGGTAGCCTTTCTGCATCAGAAGTACTCGCTTACCTAGCAGGTCTTGAGAAAACCGCCAATCATCCGATCGCAGAAGGCATTTTAGCCCAAGCTGAAAAGGAAAACATCACGGCCAAAAAGGCGACTGATGTTCAAACAAGGACGGGGATTGGTCTGGAAGGCGTGATCGATGGACAGAAGTGGTTGATCGTCAATCAAAAAGGATTGGAGCAATTAACCATTCAATATCAAGGGAACTCTTTGAAAAATTATCAAGAACAGGGCAATACCATCAGCTATTTGGTTCATGACGGCAAAGTGGAAGGGATCGTCGCATTAGGGGATAAGGTGAAACCAGAAGCGAGTCAATTTATTCAAAAAGTGAAAGAATTAGGCATCACGCCAGTTATGGCTACTGGGGACAACCAAGCAGCGGCGCAAGCCGTAGCCGATTACCTAGGAATCGAAGCCTCCCACGCGGCAATGTTGCCGGACGATAAAGAACGTCTAGTCAGTGACTATGTCAAAGAGGGCAAGCGCGTCGTAATGGTAGGCGATGGGATCAATGACGCCCCAAGTCTTGCAAGAGCGACGATCGGGATTGCGATCGGAGCGGGTACCGATGTAGCGATCGATTCAGCCGATGTCGTTTTGACGAATAGCGAACCTCAAGACATCTTGCACTTCTTGACTTTGGCGAAAAAAACACGGCGCAAGATGATTCAAAATCTCTGGTGGGGCGCAGGATACAATATTTTTGCCATTCCTTTGGCAGCTGGCGTCCTCGCACCGATCGGAATCATTTTGAACCCAGCAGTCGGAGCTGTCTTGATGTCTATGAGCACGATCATCGTTGCCATCAATGCAATGACCTTATCAATTGAAAAAAGCGGCGATTAGCCGCTTTTTTGTTTCTTTTCCTAGGAGCAGTGAAATACCTCTATAATCTGCTTCTGGATTTATGCTATAATGTGTTCGTTGAGACAAGGAGGACGTTGATTATGGAACTGAAGAAGTTGGATGTTCCCACTACTTCAATTACTGAAGTAAAAAAATCTCCGATGGATGTATTTAATCAAGCGCGAGAAGCAGGAACAGCAGTATATGTATTCAATCGTGAAAAAGTGGCGGGGGTCATGTTGACACAAGAACAGTATGAAACGTTATTGCAGGAATTAGATTATTTGCGTCAGCGACCGCTGATGGAAGAAGAACCCGAACAGCCCCCAGTGGCAGGGCTAGAGGAATTCTTACAAATCATGCGACAAGCACTGATCACCGGTGCCAGCATCTCGGCAAAAAATTTAGATGAGCGGATGGTGGCGTTAGGCTTCATCACTCGTAAAACAGGTTTTGGCGGTGTCGTCGATATGGTGAACGAATTGAAAGAAACAGGCAAGATTGTTTATCAGTTGCGCAAAAAACAAGACGGCAAATCGGTGACTGCTGAAGTCATTGGGGAACAAGACAATCAAACGCAATTATTTGATAAATTGATCATCAAAAAAATCTTTCTAAAAGAAAAATAAACGCTGGAACTTGTCCCAGCGTTTCAGACAGTAGACAAAGTACGGGTGTTTTCGTACTTTGTCTTTTTTTTGTAAAAAAATGGAGCTTTTTGACTTTTTAACACTGTGAAAGATACTGTCCATCCAACCAACAAAAGTTCCATCCAGTTACAGACTAGGTTTTAAGTCAGCCAGTAAGTTTTCCCGTCTTTCGTCCGTTGCATAAATCCGTATTCGATCAAATAACGTCGGACAGTGACGTAATCGGTGATCGCTTGTTTTAATACATCGTTGACGGCAGCTTCTGAATAATTTTTCTTCGGATCAAATTTTTGTGCCAGTACACTCAAGACAACGATCTTGCGCTTTTCTTTGCTGGGAAACTGTTTGATAAACCCCGTTTCATCAAAATAAGTAGCAATGATCTTTTCTCTTTCACTAGCCGTAATGGCATAGCGATCATCAAGCATCGTTGCCCCTTTGTGAGGCGGCAGCAACGGGGGATCTTGCAACAAGGACATGATACTTAGAAAAACAGTCGCTTGTCGCTGCTTTTCTTTTAGTTTAAAGCGATGATTCCTGACAGTCGAAGAAGAGATACCTAAGCGCTGGGCAATCACAGTATCGCTAACATCTTGAGCAAACAATTGTAAAATCTCCTGTTGGCTCTCTGATAAGCCTGTTTGTTCTTTGGGTAAAGCCAACAATGCGGATAAAACGGTTCCGTGATGCTCATTGATATGCTGTATCATTCGTTTTTTTGCCGTAAAAAAGGCGCCATCAACGGGATAGATTTCTTCTTTGTCGAAGGTCTCCTGACAAAATACGCAACAATAATCCGTTGTTGTTTCGACATATCCTTGCTGGTAATCAGAAATGGTAAACTCTTGATAAGGTTTCATTTTAGGTTCTCCTTTTATTGTTTATATATATGCTAACATAATTTGATTTTGTTTGTAAATAAGTAAATGAATTTATCGTTAGTAGATTAATTTCATCCGTTGCTTAAAATCGTCGCCTTTTTGTGTTAGGATTAACAACAATAGCGAATGAATTTGCTTAATTCAAAGGAGTGATACTATGGCAGACGTAAGCCAACGCTTCAATCACGAAGTGTACAATATAGCTGTTTCATTGATTCGTAAATTTGATGAACGGGTTTCTTCAATTCCTGATATTTTAAAGTTAACGTTAGGCGAGCCGGATTTCAACACACCGGAGCACGTGAAAAAATCGGGTGTCCAAGCAATTGAACAAAATTTCAGCCACTATTCTGGAATGGCAGGCTTAGCAGATGTTCGGCAAGCAGCCAGTCTCTTTTTGAAAAATAAATATCAGCTTGATTACGACTTTCAATCAGAAGTATTAGTGACGATCGGTGCAACGGAAGCAATCTCAGCTTCGTTATTAGCCACGCTGGAACCTGGTGATAAAGTAATTCTACCAGCACCAATTTATCCAGGCTATGAACCAGTCATCCATTTAGCTCATGCCCAACCGATTTATCTTGATACGACGAACAATGACTTTGTTTTAGCGCCAGAAGTTTTAGAAGCAGCCTTAAAAGAACATGGGGAACAAGTCAAGGCAGTCATTTTGAATTATCCCAGCAATCCAACAGGGGTCGTTTATACCCGAGAACAAGTCAAAGCATTGGCAGAAGTTTTAGAAAAATACCCCGTTTTTGTTATTAGCGATGAAATTTATAGTGAGTTGACTTATGATGAAACCCATGTATCCATTGCCGAATACTTGCGTGACCAAACGATCGTGATCAACGGCTTGTCGAAATCTCACGCGATGACTGGGTGGCGCGTCGGCTTCATTTTTGCACCAGAAGCCTTGACTGCTCAGATCATTAAGGTCCACCAATACTTAGTGACTGCGGCATCAACGATTTCTCAAAAAGCCGCAGTGCGGGCATTGATCGAAGGCATCAATGATGCAGAAGTCATGAAAGCCGATTACCGTGAACGCCGAGATTACTTGTTTGAAAAAATGACTGCCCTTGGTTTTGAAATGGCGAAGCCATCTGGTGCATTCTACATTTTTGCCAAAATACCAGCAGGTTTCAACCAAGATTCAATGGCTTTTTGTGTCGACTTAGCCGAAAAGAATCAATTAGCAATCATCCCGGGTATCGCCTTTGGTCCCGAAGCAGAAGGCTATGTTCGTTTAAGCTATGCGGCAAGTATGGAAAACTTGGTGGAAGCGATGGATCGCTTGACACGCTATATGCAAAGCAATTGATTCTACAAACGTTTCTTTCGTTTTTAGATAAAGTAAGCCCCCTCTGATGGATGCAGCGGGGGCTTTTTTAGGCAATCGACGAACTTTACAAAAGATTTACATCGCTTTATCGATTCTTTACATGAAATCCATCAAGGGTTTACACCGCCTTGCTAAACTAAGCATATAACGAAAGGAGATTTACTAAATGAAAAAATTGGGACTTTTATTTTTTGCAACTGGTTTATTATTAGCTGGCTGTGGGAGCGGTGGCGCAAGCACTGAGAGCAGTCAAGCATCAGGCGGATCTTCATCAGGTGCCGCATCAAATGAAAATGTAGAAATTTTAGCGGTAGGCTCAACTGCATTGCAACCCTTGGTTGAAGCAGCAGGTGAAAGCTTCTCAGCAGACAATCCCAATTATACAATTACTGTTCAAGGTGGCGGTAGCGGAACTGGCTTAAGTCAAGTAGAAGCAGGCGCTGTGACGATCGGTAATTCCGATGTTTTTGCGGATGAAAAAGATGGTGTGGATGCCAGCAAATTAGTTGACCATAAAGTAGCTGTAGTTGGTATGGCACCAGTGGTGAATAAAGACGCAGGCGTTACGGATCTTAGCCAACAAGATTTAATCGATATCTTTACAGGCAAAGTGAAGAATTGGTCTGAACTAGGTGGAGCAGATCAAGAAATCTCTGTAATCAACCGCGCATCAGGCAGCGGTACGAGAGCGACCTTTGAAAAATGGGGCTTAGATGGTGCAGAGACGATCCAAACACAAGAACAAGATTCTTCTGGAACAGTCCGTAAAATTGTTGCTGAAACACCAGGAGCAATCAGCTACCTTGCTTTATCCTATTTGGACGATTCGATCCAAGCGCTATCTCTTGATGGGGTAGAAGCGACTCCTGAAAATATTGCAGATAACAAATGGCCAATCTGGTCTTACGAGCATATGTACACGAACGGCGAGCCAGATGCTAACGTCAAAGCCTTTCTTGATTACATCATGACAGACGATGTCCAACAAGGAATCGTTATCGAATTAGGATATTTGCCAATCACTGATATGAAAGTAGAACGCAGTGTAGACGGCGAAGTAACGAATGTTGAATAGTGAAATGACCGAAGAAGGAGAATGCTCCTTCTTTTTTTTGTTTAAAGCATCAAGAAGATGGTATTGGCTGGTGCTTCATTAGGTAATGAAAAACAATGACAAAAACAGCCGATAACAATTATTCACCTGTTATCGGCTGTTTTTTATCAATAATCATCTTTTTCATGAAGTGGCAAAGTCACCGTAAAGGTAGAACCAATTTTGGGGAAACTGTCAACCTTGATGCTGCCGCCTAATAATTTGGTATAGTCTTTGACGATAGCCAGTCCGAGTCCAGTGCCGCCAGAATTGCGGGCGCGGGCTTTGTCTACCCGATAAAACCGTTCAAAAATCCGTTCTTGATCTTCTTCATCGATGCCGATGCCTTGATCCTGCACTTGGAATAGCAGCTGGTCATCTTGCTCGGAAAAGGATAATTTGATGGTTCCATCAGGTTTTGAATAGGTGACCGCATTTTCAACTAGATTTTTTATGATGGGCTGCAGCAGCTCTTTTTTGGTAGACAAAATGTAGTGTTCTGGTCCTTCAAATTGAAAGGTCAATTGCTTCTTAGCAGCTGCGGGACCATAGGTTTGAAGGACTTGTTGCAGCAGTTCGGAAAAGTCGATTGGCTGATTGATATACTGGAAAGAATCGCTGTCTTGAGACAATTGGATGATATCTTGTATTAGATTTTTCAAGCGATAGGCATCTTTTTGGATGATCTCCAGAAAGGTTTGTAATGTCTCAGGATCTTCTTTGGCACCGTCCAGCAATGTTTCAGTAAACCCGATCAAGGAAGTTACCGGCGTTTTTAATTCATGGGAAACATTGCCGACAAAATCTTTTTGCATCTTTTCTAATTGTCTGATGCGCGTCAAGTCATAGGAAATACCAATCAACTGGTTTTCTTGGAAACTCCGCAAGGTAACATCCAGGACTTTTGAACGTTCTCCGCTAAGGGTAGTCTCCGCATGGAAAATAGGGGTCTCGTCATTAAATTGATAGATCAACTGGATCAATTGTGTGTCATGAATCACTTCAGTAAAAGGTTGCGGCAAGGTGGGCACAGTTTCCATCCCCAACTGATCTTGCATCGTCGGATTCAACAGCAGCAGTTGATTTTCTTCATTGATGATAAAGACACCGATCATCAATTCACTGAGCAATCCGTAAAGTTGTTGTTCAGATGCTGCATAGGCACGATAGGTCTGGCTCATTTGTTCGCTCAGCTGATTGATCAGTTGATACAACTCATCATGTTCAGGTGTTTCTTGCATAATGATTGCTTGTTGATCGGGCGAGCTGATCATTTTCTTTACGACGGGCAGAATCGTTTGGATCGGACGATTCCGCTGACGCAAGGTATGGAAAATCAGTAGGCTGATCAAGAAACAAAAGACAAGATAGACAATCAAGATCGACTGCTTAATTCCTTGGTTTTTTGCAAAAAAAGCAGCAGTCGGTTCGGCGATTCGTAAGATTTGCGTCAGATTTCCTTCCTCTTTGACAGGGACTGCCACGTAGAGCAATTCTTCATGTAAAGTATCACTTTCCCTCAGAGACTGACCGACGGCGCTTCCGCGCAAAACGGCTTGGACTTCTGGACGATCGGAGCGGTTTTCATGCAGTGTATGATCATAGGTATCGAAAATAATCTGACCTTGATCATCTAACAAAGTGATGCGACTATTGCTATCTTCCACATAGGTATCTGCAAATTGTTCGAGCGCTGCGGTTTGGTTATCTGAGAGATTCAAAAAAACGGTAGCTTTTTCTTGAAGGAAATCCACTTGTTGAGCAATGACTTGTTGACGGTAAAAACTGCTAAGAACTTGCCAGCTTAGAAAAAAAATCAGCAATAGGCCAATCGACCATAAACCATAGCCATAGCGTTTTTTCATTAGACTGGCTCCTGAAATTTATACCCGAATCCCCGAACCGTTACTAAGTATTCCGGCCGTTTTGGATCAGCTTCCAATTTTTCTCTTAAATGACTGATGTGAACATCCACGATGCGACTTTGTCCATCAAAGTCGAAGTTCCAAATGCGATTGAGCAAGGTATCGCGATCGATCACGCGGCCTTTTCGTTTCATAAAGTAAACTAGCAGCTCGAATTCTTTTGGCGTTAGGAAGATTTTCTCACCATCCACACTGACTTGGAAATTCGTC
Organism: Enterococcus sp. DIV0008; assembly: GCF_050542615.1. NCBI lineage: Bacteria > Bacillati > Bacillota > Bacilli > Lactobacillales > Enterococcaceae > Enterococcus > Enterococcus sp. DIV0008. Next base: position 925,518 of record NZ_CP172937.1, read on the forward strand.
AGGTCTGTTTGGATCCCACCGACTTGCAGAATCTCTGCAGGTTGATCTTCTTCTCGTGTTTGTTGACGGGGTTCTAAACGACGGAAGATGGCTTTCATTCGAGCCAATACTTCTCGAGGGCTGAAAGGCTTCGTCAAATAGTCATCGGCGCCGATTTCTAAGCCTAAGATCCGATCGATTGGATCATCTTTTGCGGTCAAAACGAGAATCGGGGTCTCGATTTTTTCTTGGCGCAATTTCTTCGTGATCTCGATACCGTCCATATTTGGCAGCATGACATCTAAGATGATAAAGTCAAAAGGCTTAGACAAAGCTAATTCGTAAGCTTTTTTTCCATCTGCGGCTGAGACGACTTGGTAGCCTTCTTTTTCTAAATTAAAGGTTAAAAGTGTGACGATGGAAGGTTCATCATCGACAACGAGAATTTTTTTCATGATACACTCCTTTCGTTTCTTTTTTTCAAGAAACGATTAAATTTCAACGAACAAGTCCTATTTTAGCATGAATAGACAATTGGTACTATTGCAACCACTAAATAAATGCTATAATAAAGGACGATTTCATAGGAAAGCTGAGGGTGCGAAATGATCGGAATCAGTGCGTGTCTAGGCGGTGCACTTTGCCGCTATGATGGAAAACACCAAGCAGTGCCACAATTGATCGAACTGGTAAGAGCAGGTCAAGCCATGATGGTCTGTCCAGAAGTTCTTGGCGGTTTGCCGATCCCACGGGAACCGGCCGAAATCGTCGGTGGTGATGGGGTGGATGTTTGGGCACAACGGGCGAAGGTCGTCACCATCTCAGGAGAAGACGTGACCGAAGAGTTTACTACCGGCGCGAAAATTGCTTATCAAAAATTACAAGAGCAAGGCATCACCCAACTGATCCTAAAGGAGAAAAGTCCCTCTTGTGGCAGTCAGACGATTTATGATGGCAATTTTTCTGGAATCAAAAAAACAGGGGTCGGTGTCGCTTGTGCGTATTTTCGACAACAAGGCATGACTGTTTTGTCCGATGTCGAATGGCTTGCAAAACAGGAGGAAGCAAATGGAAATTGAAAAGACCAATCGCATGAATGCGTTGTTTGAGTTTTATTCCACGTTATTGACGGAAAAACAGATGAATTACATGGAATTGTATTACGCAGATGATTTTTCTCTAGGAGAAATCGCTGAAGAGTATCAAGTAAGCCGTCAAGCAGTCTATGACAACATCAAACGCACCGAACGTATTTTAGAAGACTATGAAAAAAAACTACATATGTTTTCGGACTATATCATGCGGGAAGACTTGCTGGATCAGCTAAGCGAGTATACGAAAACTCACTATCCAAAAGACGAAACCTTACAGGGGTTTATTCAACAGCTCCAAGAAATTGAAGAATAAAGGAATGAAAAAAAATGGCATTTGAAAGTTTAACTGAACGCCTCCAGCAGGCAATGAGCAAACTGCGCAGAAAAGGAAAAGTATCTGAAGCAGATGTAAAAGAAATGATGCGTGAGATTCGTCTAGCTTTATTAGAAGCCGACGTCAATCTCCAGGTTGTAAAAGAGTTTACCAAAAATGTTCGTGAACGGGCAGTTGGGGTAGAAGTATTAGAAAGCTTATCTCCAGCGCAACAGATCGTTAAAATCGTTGATGAAGAATTAACTAAAACATTAGGATCAGAAACAGTTGGGATCGAAAAATCACCGAAGATTCCAACGATCATCATGATGGCTGGTCTGCAAGGGGCAGGGAAAACCACCTTTGCTGGAAAATTAGCCAACCATTTGATCAAAACCGAAAACGCTCGCCCATTAATGATCGCTGGTGACGTGTATCGTCCAGCCGCGATCGACCAGTTGAAAGTATTAGGGCAGCAATTGGATGTACCTGTTTTTGATATGGGAACAGATGTCAGTCCAGTTGAAATCGTGCGTCAAGGACTGGCTTTGGCTCGGGAAAAGAAAAATGACTATGTTTTGATCGATACGGCAGGTCGTTTGCATATCGATGAAAACTTGATGGAAGAGCTAAAACAAATCAAGGACCTGGCACAGCCAAATGAAATTTTACTGGTAGTTGATGCGATGACCGGACAAGATGCTGTCAACGTGGCAGAAAGCTTCAATCAACAACTGGGGATCACAGGGGTGGTCATCACCAAACTAGATGGTGATACTCGTGGCGGGGCGGCATTGTCGATTCGTCAAGTTACTGGCGCTCCAATCAAGTTCACTGGTACCGGTGAAAAATTGACCGACCTTGAAGTATTCCATCCAGATCGGATGTCTAGTCGGATTCTCGGTATGGGTGACATGCTGACTTTGATCGAAAAAGCACAGCAAGATTACGACGAGAAAAAAGCAGAAGAACTTGCTCAAAAAATGAAGGAAAACTCCTTCGACTTCAATGACTTTGTCGAACAGATCGATCAAGTCATGGGCATGGGCCCAATTGAAGATCTCTTAAAAATGATTCCGGGAATGAGCCAAATGCCTGGTATCGAAAATGTCAAAGTTGATCCGAAACAAATTGCTCGGCAAAAAGCCATGGTCTATTCTATGACACCAGCTGAACGGGAAAATCCAGATTTGTTGAATCCAAGCCGCCGTCGTCGGATTGCCGCCGGTTCTGGAAACAGTGTCGTCGAAGTCAACCGCATGATCAAACAATTCAAAGAATCTCGCAAAATGATGCAGCAAATGAGTAAAGGGAATATGAACATTCCTGGCATGGATCAAATGTTTGGCGGTGGGGTCAAAGGGAAACTTGGAAAAATGGCCATGAACCGCATGGTTAAAAAACAAAAGAAGAAAAAGAAAAAACGCAAATAACAATTCTGATGCTAAAAAGGATTGCGTAAAAGACCTGATTAGCGAAGGATTCCAAAAGACATGACCGAAAAAAGGCGCTCAGAGAAACCTCCTTGCTAGAATCAGCAAGAACAGCTTCTCGAATCAAAGCCTTCGACGGTCCTGTTTTTTTATGCAAGCAATGTTTTTTATGGCCTCCTAAAAGGGGAAGCACTTTTTATCGTGTGAGTATGATATCTATGAAAGGCCAAAAATTTTCCACGATTCAAAAGAAACTAGCACCTGTAAAAATAGTAGAAGCAGAACATTCGTGCTTTCTGTCAAATGATGCTACTATTAACTTATAGCAAGTATGAAAGGAGTTTTTTACGATGACAAACAAAGATCGCATTGAAGGAAAAGTAACCGAAACAAAAGGGAAACTTACAGGAGATGACTCCGAAGAATTAAAAGGGAAAACCCAAAATAAATATGGGAAAGCCAAAGATAAGGTTGAAGATTTTGCGGATGATGTTTCTCGCAAAGTAAATGACTTCTTTGACAAAAAAGACGACGACAAACCTAAACATTAAATATAAAAGCGTCCCTACAACAAGAAATTGTTGCCGGGACGCTTTTTTAAATATTGCTGACCTGTTTGTTTTTTCGTTTGTACCACCAATTCATCAGTGCTTTAGGATAGACAAGCAACAAACTGATGAATAAGCAAGCAACCAGCAACAAACCAAGCCGGAGGGCGATATTCCAAAGACTGACATCATATCCTTCGTAGAGATCACGGTAAAAAATTTCTAACGGGTAATAAGATATCATGGATAGATAGAACCAGGTTCCCAAAGAAAGCAGCCAATAAACCGGGGCGCGCAATTTAGGGATCGTTAAATAATCACCATCATTTTCTAAAGAAATTTTCGAGAACACTTTTTCGGCAGCAAGAATCAGCAAGCCGCTCAAGCCGAGGTAAAGGAGCAGCAGCCACCAAGGGTAGACATATCCTTGCGGCCAATCGATCCACGTTTGAAAAGGAAGCAGAAAATCCCCATGACCAAGAAACACAAAACTAAAAAACTCGCGGGTACATTGGAAAAAGCTATACCCCATTGATCCTAGAGAAATAGTGAAGAACATCGATAGCACGCCAGTAAACAGATTCCCCAGCAAAACGCCCAACAGGAGGCCTGTAGCAAATACGAGTAGATTCGTTGCCAAGGTACTAAGGGCAGAAAGCAGCACGTCTTGAAGCGGCACAGCGAGATAGCGAGCTGGGATCATTGTGTATTCGATCAGGATATGACCTAACAGGCCCAACACTAAACAAGCCGTCAAGGGTAAGCCGATAAAAAGCACTTTCTTGCGAAAGACCTGCTTTCTGCTAAAGGGTAAAGCAAATAAAAAGCGATTGAAATGGGTGCGGCCATCGACAAAAAAGGACAAAAAGCCTATAAGAAACAGAAAGACAATCACAAATTGATTCATGGTAGTCATATAAGGGTGATTGTAATAAATCTCATCAGAGTACTCTTTGTTGATCGTCAATGCCGCATCGCGGTACTCTGCCGCCGAATCAAAGTAAACCGGGGTTTCACCGTTGTAGCTTTTGACATAGTACTCACGATTTTCGTTGAAATCTTTGATAAATTCTTCAGACGCCAAATAGCGTTCTTGCTGATGCCAGGCTTTTTGTGATTGCCAGCCAGCACTAATATACATGAAGAGCACGACAAAACAAAAGCCGATCAGCAGCTTGCCGTAGCGTTCTTTAAATAAATTGCTTAACATCGTTTTCCACCTCTATCCTTCCACCAATGCTTCTTGTCGTAAATTTGCTTCAAACAGATCTTCCAAAGTCAAAGGTAATTCTTCAAAAACCAAAGGATCAAGTTGCTGAATCTCAGCCGCCAGCTCTTTTGTGTAATTGTCAAACAAAGCGGTCAAGACTCGGCCTTGCTTTTGAATCAGCTTGGAGTGCTGCTTGATAAGGGGAGGAATCTGTTTGCTGCGAAAGACGAGTTGGAGTTTGCGAGATTGTTCGCGAATCGTTTCCAAACGGTAGTCTCCTTCAATCGTTTTCCCTTTGATCAACAAGGCACGATCAATAATATGTTCTAATTCATTTAGATTATGAGAAGCAATCAATGCGGTACGATTCGATTCGCTGAGGCTTTCCAGCAATAGTCCGATCACTTTTTTACGGACGATCACATCAAGCCCATCAAAAGGTTCATCTAAAAGTAAGAACGTCGCATTTGAGGCAATCGCAAGAATCATTTTATAAAGACCTTGCATACCTTTTGACATCCGTCGGTAGGAAAGCGTCAGAGGAAGACCGTGACTTTGCATCAATTCTAAATAAAGATTTTGATCGAAATTTGGATAAGCAAGCCGATAAAATTGATTGAGCTTTTTCAAAGAGTAGGCCGAAAGAAAGTTTTCTTTTTCATCAATATAAAAAAGTTGTTCTTTTAATTGCGGGTACTGATCCAGGCGTTGGTTATCGATCGAAATTTCGCCATCATCTAATAAATAATGTCCAGCGATCGTTCGAAACAACGTGGTTTTCCCAGAACCATTGCGGCCGATCAATCCTACGATTTCTCCTTTTTCCAAGGAGAAGTTCACGTTTTCTATGATAGTTGTTTGCTCCATTTTCTTGGTCACATGTTCGATCTTCACTGTGGGTCGCCTCCTAACTCTTGTTCAAAGCCATTCATCCAATCGGTCAACTCGCGTATGCTGATCTGTAAATGGCGTGCTTCAATCATCAATTCTTTCAAACGTTCTTTCACTTGTAAGATCCGAATCTCATCGCGAGGCAAGTCCTCGGTGACTTTCACAAAAGTGCCTTTTCCTTTGATGGTGACAAGGACTTGCTCATTTTCCAATACTTTGTAAGCTTTGCTGACGGTATTTGGATTCATCAACAGGTGCTTGGCCATTTCACGAACTGAAGGCACTTGGTCTCCGGCGGTTAGAACACCGTTCAGAATATCTTCTTTGATACTTAAAACCAATTGCTCATAATAAGGTTTGCTGCTGGCTTTGTTAATGCGAACCACAAAATCAGCTCCTTTCATTTATGTGTACTAGTATACGTAGTACACTAGTGGAAGTAAAGTCTTTTATGATAAAATAAGCAAAAAGGAGCTGATGAGAACAATGAAGCGATGTGAGTGGGCCAACAGTACGCCAGCAATGCAAGAGTATCATGATTCGGTCTGGGGAAAACCTGAGTATGAGGATCAGCAGTTATTTCGAAAACTGGTGTTAGATATGAATCAAGCAGGATTGAGCTGGCAAACGATTTTAAATAAAATGGCAAATTTTGATGCAGCATATGATCAGTTTGAAATCACCAAAGTAGCGAACTATACGGTAGAAAAAGTGGAAGAGCTGATGATGAATCCAGGAATCATTCGCAATCGACGAAAGATTGAAGCAGCGATCATCAATGCCCAAGAAGTTTTAAAAATCCAGCAAGAATACGGCAGTTTCTCCGCATTCTTATGGCGATATGTCAATCATGAGCCGATCATCAATGAATTTCAGCAGCAATCCGATGTACCGACCCATTCGGAAATCTCCGATCAGCTAGCAAAAGACTTGAAAAAGCGAGGCTTTAAATTTGTCGGAACGACAACTATTTACGCCTTTATGGAAGCGGTTGGTATGGTCAACGATCACTTAGTCACTTGTGTTTGTCGAAGGTCAGAAGCAATCGTAAAATAAAGGAGTGAGATTAATGGGAAAAGTGATATTTTATGGTGCAATCAGCCTAGATGGCTATTTAGCAGGGCTAGAGGATCAACTGGACTGGCTGTTTCAAACCGATACCGGTGTTGCAACGACCTATGAAGCATTTTTTGCGACTATCGACACGACCGTGATGGGAAGAAAAACCTATCAAGAAGCGAAAAAACTGATGGATGAGGGACCGTTGTATCCTGAAACGACAAATTATGTTTTTTCCCATACCCGAAAAGAACCGCTGCCGGATGCAACCCTAGTGGCATCGGATCCAGTTGCATTTGTTTCAGCATTGAAACAAGAGAAAAACGTATGGGTAGTGGGTGGGGGTTCCTTATTAAAACCCTTACTAGAAGCGGATCTGATCGATGAATGGTTTATTCAAATCGCGCCGGTGCTTTTAGGAGAGGGCAAGCCACTGTTTGAAGCGGGGGATTACGCGAGGCGCTTGACGTTTGTTGAAACAAAACAGATGGGGGAACTGACGGAACTTCATTATGTTCGAAAAGCTGAGCAAGCAAGCGAGTAAAAAATACAAACTATTTTTCTACGCAAAAAAGACCAAGAAACTCAACGCTGAGTTCCTTGGTCTTTTGATACAGATTCATGGATTAGTTGAATCGTTGAAAGAGTTCAATATATTTTGCAATGATCGTTTCAAAGAAGCTTACTGTATCTGGATTGATTTCGTTGTTTTCATCAATCAAGTTGGTGATTCCACCGATATAGGCTTCTGGTTGTTGCAGAGTAGGCATATCCAAAAAGACTAATGATTGACGCAAGTGATGGTTCGCACCAAATCCAGCGATCGCTCCTGGAGAAACGCTGACAACCAATGCTGGTTTACCACCCCAGCTGCTAGCACCATAAGGACGAGAACCGACATCCAAAGCATTTTTCAACGCTGCAGGAACAGAGCGATTGTATTCTGGTGTAAAGAAGAAGACACCATCAACGGCACTTAATACTTCACGAAATGCTGTCCATTCAGCAGGAACTTTTCCTTCAACTTCCAAATCTTCATTGTAAAATGGCAAATTGCCGATCTCAATGAAAGATGCTTCAAAACCTTCTGGTAATAATGATGCGAATTTTTTCGCTACAAGTTTATTAAATGAACCTTCCCGTAAACTGCCGACGATAAAACCAATTTTTTTTGTCATGTAAAATTCCTCCTTGTTGTTTTCTACTCTTTTAGCTTACCAAAAGTAAGTGAATGGTGCAAATAAAACGATTTGACTTTAAAAAGTTTCTCTATCACTAATGATACGCGTCCTGATCCATTCTGGCAAAAGATAACCATGCTCAGAAAATAAGAAAGAAGAAACTTTTTTTAGCTGTAAAGAAAAAACTCTTTACACCACCAGAAAAACCTGTTAAACTAGCTCTTGTGATTAAATCAATGGAGGTGTAAATAATGGCAGTAAAAATTCGTTTAAAACGCATGGGTTCTAAAAAGAAACCTTTTTACCGTATCGTCGTAGCAGATTCACGTTCTCCTCGTGACGGACGTTTCATCGAAACAGTTGGTACTTACAATCCTTTACTAGACCCAGCTGAAGTAACAATCAAAGAAGATCTAGTTCTTGATTGGTTATCTAAAGGTGCGCAACCTTCAGATACAGTTCGTAACATCCTTTCTAAAGAAGGCGTTATGAAAAAACACCACGAAGCAAAATTCACTAAGAAATAAGGTGACTTTGGATGAAAGATTTGCAAGAATTAGTCTTAACGATCGTTTCACCACTTGTTACCAAACCTGAGGATATCAAGCTTGAGCTGGTAGAGTCAGATGATTTCTTGGAATATAATCTTACTGTGGCACCAGAAGATATTGGTCGTATCATCGGTAAACAAGGTCGGGTTGCCAAAGCAATTCGAACGATCGTTTACAGTGTACGGACAAATGGACCAAAGAAAGTTCGTTTGAATATCATTGATGGTAAATAAGCAAGAATGAAAAGCATTTCTCTTTGAGGAATGCTTTTTTTGTAAAATTCATGCTTAAGATGGAGGACAAAAAAAGGTGGTTTTGAGATAATCAAAAGGAGGAGGTGCTTGTATGTCTCAACTAATCGCATGGATCGTCGTTCTTTTGATTCTCGTATTTATTTATAAAATTGGTTCTTTTCTTTGGCGAACGCTAGGGATCTTGTTGTTGCTCTTTTTAATTTGGGTCTATCGTGAGGAGATCATGACGCAATTGAACCAATGGACACAAAACTTTCGTTGGGGCGACCTATCGACGATCGCCAATCAAGTTTGGCAATGGATCAAGGATGGCTTTCAATCACTGCAAAATTGGGTGACAAATCTTTAAAAAATCAACAAAAAAAATGACAGACAATCTGACTTGTTTGTCATTTTTTTTATTGAGGGGTATCCTTTGTATAAGGAGGGGAACATCATGAAAAAAGAACTAGGATTACTCGTTACGCTGCTGACGATGGGCGCCTTAGCTGGCTGCAATAATCAACAGGAACCAGAAACAAGTCAAGCCAGTAGTGCCGAAACAACAGCGACGAGTATGGTGGAAAGTACCCAAACGCAAGCAAGTAGTCAATCAGAAACCAGTCAATCAAGTACGTCTTCTAGTCAGACGGCTTCTAGGGATTCTTCAAACACGAATAGTACTGCAGATATCTACGCTCAAATACAAGCGGTATTCCCTGATCTTGTCTTGCCCAAGGACATTCCACTTGCTTCAGGTAAAGTGTTGAATGCAGCCACAACTGGCAGTCAAGCCGATGCCTCAATTCTTTATTATGGACTTGATCAGCAGTTGCCTCTCAATGACAAGGCTTTGAACGAGGAAACACCGATTGCTGCTTTTCAATCAAAAGAGTATCAATCAGCGGATGAAGCTGCCGCAGCGGTCAATGTAACAGCTGATGATGGCGGACAAGCCGTTGATCTCGGATATGGGATTACTGGGCATATGCAAGGAGCTGCTGGCTCCAGTTATTTGAGCTGGCAAGAAGGAAATTGGTCATTGACTGTTCGAGCAGTCAACCAAGAAGAACAAGATCCTGTGCCGGTTGCCAAAGAAGTGGTGGCGTATCTGGAAGAAGCTATGCTCCCAGCGCCTGAGGTCGGTCAAATCACCATCGATATGGGAAAAAATGACCATACAGCAACTACCGTGGTCTGGCAACAAGAAAAGACCCTTCGAACGGTGCAACATCAAGATGCACGTTCGGCATTGAAAATGGCCGTTTCTATGAATCAATAAAGCTTATATTAGGACAATGCCCCTTTGATCAAGCGTCGAAGGGGCGTTTTTCGCGCGATGATTTTGAGGAAAACAGGGGGCGCTAGGAAACGGCTAGAATTCAGTACTTTGCTATGCTAAAATAGAACAGAAGTTAGAAGAAATGGGGAACGAACGTGACAGAATATTTAAACGTAGGGAAAATCGTCAATACACATGGGATCCGTGGAGAAGTACGAGTGATATCGCAAACGGATTTTCCAGAAGAACGCTACCGTAAAGGGGCTGAATTGACACTTTTTCGTGAAAATAAAGAGCCATTACCATTGATCGTTTCAGGTCATCGCAAACATAAAAATTTTGATTTGTTAACGTTTGAGGGCTATCCCAACATCAACGACGTTGAACCGTTTCGTAACGGCATTTTAAAAGTTACCAAGGATGATTTGGTGGATCTAGCAGAAAATGAGTTTTACTACCATGAAATTATTGGTCTGGAAGTCGTCGAAGAGGATGGCACAGTCATTGGTAAAGTCAAAGAGATCCTTTCACCAGGCGCCAATGATGTTTGGGTGGTACAGCGAAAAGGGAAGAAGGATGCCTTGATTCCTTATATCGAGTCGGTTGTCCACACGATCGATCTTGAAAATGGTCAGGTCACTGTGGAAATCCCAGAAGGGTTGTTAGACGATGAGAATTGATGTGCTGACACTATTTCCACGAATGTTTGAAGGGCCTCTAGGAGAGTCGATCATCGGCAAAGCACGGGAAAAGGAACTGTTAGAAATCAACGTCTCTAATTTCCGTGATTATTCTGACAACAAACATCAAACAGTGGATGACTATCCTTATGGTGGCGGAGCAGGAATGTTATTAAAAGTCCAACCTGTCTATGACAATATCAAAGCGATCGAAGAAGCAACACCAGAAACGAAAAAGCGGGTGATCCTATTAGACCCAGCGGGAAAACCCTTTGATCAAAAGATGGCGGAAGAATTCTCTACCGAAGAGCACCTTGTTTTTATTTGCGGTCACTATGAAGGCTATGATGAACGAATCCGTTCATTGGTCACTGATGAAGTGTCACTGGGGGATTACGTCTTGACTGGCGGCGAATTGGGGGCAATGGTCATGATCGATGCGACGGTCAGGCTATTACCAGAAGTTTTGGGCAATCAAACCTCCGCACAAACTGATTCTCATTCCACTGGTTTATTAGAGCATCCGCAATATACACGCCCGGCAGAGTTCAAAGGCATGAAAGTGCCGGAAGTTTTGATGAATGGCAATCATAAACTGATCGAGCAGTGGCAATTAAAAGAATCATTGCGCCGAACGTATCAGCGACGTCCAGATATGCTGGAAACTTATCCGCTGACCGCTGAAATGCAGAAGCTTTTAAAAGAAATTGAAGACGAAGCGAAGACTGGCAACTAAAATAGTGCCAGTTTTTTTGATATTCTGCGCTATGACAAGAAAATTCTCTTTACAGCCTGTGGTCGACTGTGGTAAGATATTTCAGTGAGTGTAAACTCAACTATTACGATGTTCCGCTGGAGCTTTCATGCTTTAAGAATGTTTGGGAATAAGGAGAATGATAAACATGAATCCATTGATTCAAGAACTAACTCAAGAACAATTACGTACTGACATCCCAGCTTTCCGTCCTGGGGACACTGTTCGCGTTCACGCGAAAGTTGTCGAAGGAACTCGCGAACGTATTCAGTTATTTGAAGGTGTTGTCATCAAACGCCGCGGTGCTGGTATCAGCGAAACTTATACAGTTCGTAAAGTATCAAACGGTGTAGGTGTTGAACGTACCTTCCCATTGCACACACCACGTGTTGCACAAATCGAAGTTGTTCGTTACGGTAAAGTACGTCGTGCAAAATTGTACTACTTGCGTGCATTACACGGAAAAGCAGCTCGTATCAAAGAAATTCGTCGTTAATCATTTATTATCAGATGAAGCAAAAGCCCTTGATTTCAAGGGCTTTTTTCTTTTGTTTGGCGTTATGTTCTATCATTTTAAAGTTCTAGAATTGATTAATTGTGGGAAAAAGGGTAGGCTGTTACAGTGTTTTCTTTCTTCATAGATAAAAAGACAAAGTACTGGTTATAGTACTTTGTCTATCGAGAGGCTGTCCATTGTTAGGACGAGCTTTTTTTAATTAGCTTTGTCTATTCATCCCTTGAAACAACAACCATAGATTTGATCGTTTTTCGTTCCTGCATATCGGCATAGGCTTGGTTGATATCATCTAAATCATAGGTTTGGGTGAAAACGCGGCCTGGATTGATAGTACCATCAAGCACCGCTTTTAACAGGATTTCCTTATCATATGTTGTGACCGATGCAGATCCTCCCGCAATGGAAATGTTTTGAGCAAAAGTGGAACCGATTGGTCGATTGTCATAGTGAGGGACGCCGACATAACCTACACGACCACCATTATGCAATACACCAAGGGCTTGTGTAATGGCAGCTTCTGTACCAACACATTCAAGAGCAGCATCCGCGCCTCCGCCAAGGATCTCGCGTACCTTCGCGATTCCCTCTTCACCACGCTCAGCCACAACAGCTGTAGCACCTGATTGAAGAGCCATTTCTTGTCGATCTTTATGACGGCTCATTAAAATAATTTGGGAAGCCCCACGCATTTTTGCCGCGATGACAGCACATTGTCCTACGGCACCATCGCCAATCACGACGACTTTATCCCCTTTTTCTACATGTGCACAACGTGCCGCATGATATCCTGTGGGCATAACATCTGCCAAAGTTAAAAGAGACTTGATCATACCTTCCGTATAATCAGCTGGCTGACCTGGAACTTTTACAAGGGCCCAGTTGCCGTAATGGAAGTTAATATACTCAGATTGGAAACCGTTAGACCAATTCGTTGTACCTTGATGACGGTCGCATGTGCCATCAAAGCCGGCACGGCAAGCATCACATTCACCACAACCATGGGTGAAGGGGACGATGACAAAATCTCCAAGTTTCACAGTCGTAATGTCTGGACCGATTTCTTCAACGATGCCTAATGCCTCATGACCATCATTAACTGAATGAGGTTCTTTACTATCGCCATGGGCATACGACCAAAGATCAGAACCGCAAACACATGCTCGGACAACTTTAATAATAACATCATCGGCTGCTTGTAAAGTTGGCTTTTTTACTTCTTCCACTTTAACTAATCCTGCTTTTTCAAAAATTGCTGCTCTCATATAAATCCTTCTTTCTTAAGTTAGTATTGTTAGTATAAATGTTAAAGTTAACTTTAGGTCAAGAAAAAGGCACATCAAGAAATGACGTTCTCTAAAAAATTCCATTCAGGTTTTCCTTCAAGAGCAAACGTAGTGCTAACAAAAATAATTATTTCTATTCGTTAGCCGTTTCTTACGATGTTTCAAGTGGAGCATGCGCAAATGACGCCTGGAGACGGTTTGTCATTCAAACCGCCTGCCGTTTCTGAAACTTCTATCCAACTTCCCTCAATGCTTCATTTGGCGCAACAAAAATTACATGTACGTCAGAGTAACTTTTTTCATAAATGATTTTAGCTTATCTAGCAGAGGATACCATGAAATGATCGTCTAAAGTTTTGCGAAGACAGAATACTTTCTTCAGATTCAAGTTTATTTCCCTCTCAACAACTGTTACTGATCAGCAGTTTTTTATAAAAAAGGCAAAGAGGCAATAAACGGAGATTTTAATTAAACGTTCACTACACATTTAGGCTATAGAAGTTCATTTTGAGTGATTAGGTAGTTGCTGATTGATTACTATGTTTTTCCGTATTATGTGCCGATCGTAGTTGGGGAGCCTTTTGGGCTTTTTGATTTTGACACAGTAAGGCCAGGAAGCAGGTTATGGGATGTTTCTTATGCTGCGTACCGCTGGGTACCCTTGTATTTTGATGGCAACAGTCGTCTGAGTGAAACACAATGCCATCGATTGAAACTTTTTGTGGATACTTATCGGCTGTCCAATAATGACAGAGTACAGATTGTCGATTGTTTGATCGACCGCCTTTGTGCACTAGTTGCTTTTATGAGTAGAAAAGGAGAAGAAGGGAATGGGAATTTTCAGAAAAACATTGACGAGGGACATCTTGCTAAATACCAATATGACATTCAGCGCCTGAAAGAAAATAAATCCCAAATCATCGACTTGATAAAAAAATAGAAGGATAGGGAATGATTTAAAAAAGTTTACATGATAGCGGAAGTCTCTCTTGATATTTCTAATTATAGAAACGTTATTTACATCGGTGATTTCTCTCGTTTTTTTGTCTTTATCTTTTATCTAATTCGGTATTAAAGAAAAAAACTTGAATTATTTCATTATTTTTTTCTAATAAATGATTACAGAAAAAAGCAATATATTCCCCTTTTTTCGATGATTTCTATGGTAATCTTCTCGATAGAGAACTTTCTTTTATCTAGCTATTACTGACCTCTATGCGTTAGTTAATTACTTCACAAATAAAAGGAAGTTCTTTATTTAAACGAATTGAAAGAGGTGTCTTTGTGAAAGCAGCTGTAGTATCAAAAGATAAGGTTGTAAAAATCGAAGAAAAAGAATTGAGAGCGCTTCGTCCGAATGAAGCATTATTAGAAATGGAGTGTTGCGGTGTCTGCCACACTGACTTGCATGTAAAAGATGGCGACTTTGGCGATGCATCTGGAATCGTACTTGGTCACGAGGGAATCGGTAAAGTCGTTGCGATCGGTGATGATGTTACTTCTCTAGCAATTGGTGACCGTGCAAGTGTTGCTTGGTTGTATGAAAGCTGTGGATCATGTGAATACTGTGTGAACGGGAATGAGTCATTATGTCGTTCTGTTAGAAATGCCGGCTATTCTGTAGATGGTGGTATGGCTGAAGAGTGTATCGTTGTAGCTGACTATGCAGTGAAGGTACCTGAGGACTTAGGTTCTGCTGAAGCCAGTAGCATTACTTGTGCAGGCGTAACGACATATAAAGCGGTGAAAGTTTCTGATATTAAACCAGGTCAATGGATCGCCATCTATGGTTTAGGCGGATTAGGAAACTTAGCCTTGCAATATGCAAAAAATGTCTTCAATGCAAAAGTGATTGGGATCGACATCAACGACAAGCAGTTGGACTTTGCAAAAGATCACGGCGCTGACCTTGTGATCAATCCTGCGAAAGAAGATGCAGCGAAAGTCATTCAAGAAGCAACCGGTGGCGCACATGCAGCTGTTGTAACTGCTGTTTCAAAAGCAGCCTTCAACTCTGCTGTCGATGCCGTTCGTGCGGGCGGTACGATTGTAGCAGTCGGTCTTCCACCAGAAAGCATGGACTTGAACATTCCGCGGCTTGTATTGGACGGTATTAAGATTGTTGGCTCTCTTGTCGGAACACGAACTGATTTAGCAGAGGCTTTCCAATTTGCAGCTGAAGGAAAAGTCGTTCCTAAAGTTGTTATGCGTCAGTTAGAAGAGATCAATGATATTTTTGATGAAATGCTCTCTGGCCAAATCAAAGGGCGGATGGTCATAGATTTTCAAGAAAAATAAATGGAAAGAGAAATACCAACAGATAAATTTTAAACGAAGGAGAAAAATTCGTGTGTAATTTATTGATCATTGACAGCAATGAGCGAGGAGCAGTTAATGATATGATTCGTTTGATCGATCGTCATTTCCCAAATGTCATCTTACTTCCGACGGTTGATTCGAAAAAAGCGCTTCAGCGAACATGTCTTGAGCAAACGGTTGAAATTGCAGTGATCAATGCGGATGGCGAAGGAGACTGTTTTGAATTATACAAAGAATTGCTCTCTTTTTGCCGAATGCAAAAGCAATTTTGTATTCTGCAGTAGAAAGCTTTGCTATCGCTCAAAAAGCGTTGCGTTACGGCTTGATCGATTATTTAGTGGAACCGATCACCAATGATTTTGTTTATGCATTAGACCGGGGGATTCAATCCATCAATCAGATTTCCTTACTGCACGTCGAGAAAAACAATGAAGCTTCTCCTTCGCTTTCTTTAAGACATAAGATATTGCGCTATATTCATGAAAATTATAGAGAACATATTACGTTAGACACTTTAGCAGATCACCTGCATTTAAGCCGGTATCACACCAGCCGTTTGATCAAGAATACCTTAGGAATGACCTTTTCATTGTACTTGATGATTTATCGTATTGAAGTTGCCAAAAAAGAACTCTCAACAAGTGATCGATCAATCAATGAAATCTCTGTCAGAGTGGGATTCAATGATCCAAATTATTTTAGTAAGAAATTTAAAAAAGCAACTAGTTATACGCCCAAAGAGTATCGAAAAATTTATCGTGGGAAAGCTACCGTGATCGATTCAAGACTTGAGTTTTGAGTATTAAAAAAAGTAGAGTAGCTTGCGTTGAATTGATCAGCGAAAAAATGGCTTCTATGCGATGCGTATTTGGGTACTTTTTCATAGGTAAGAAAAGCAAAAAGGTCTTGCATGCAAAGACCTTTTTTTACTTAAAAAAACATTTTTGGATGAGCTGATAGAAACCAAGAGCAAATGATAAGGTTTGATGTTTTTGTGAATCAACTGATAGGTGGTATAATGAGAGCGGATTCGTTAATGCAGCTTATCAAAGAAAAGAGGCAAGAAAATGGCGAACAAAATGGTGTTTATAAATTTGCCTGTCACTGATATCAAACGTGCAACCTCCTTTTATGAAGCGTTGGGATTTGTCAAAAATGAAGAGTTCTCAAACGAGACTAGCAGCGGGATGGTTTGGAGTGAATCGATTTGGGTGATGTTGTTAGAACATGAGTTTTATCAACAGTTTCTGAATGGCAGACGTATTGCGGATACGAAGAACACAAGTGGTGCATTGATTGCGTTTAGCTTCGATACTCCAGAAGAAGCGAAGAATTTTGCAAAAATCGCTGAAGAAAATGGTGGACAGTCGTTCCAAGTTGATATGGGGATTCCAGAGGACATGATGGTCGGCTATGAAATCGTTGATCCCGACGGTAATCAGCTTGAATCAGCGTGGATGAATGGCTATTAGCAAAGTGATCGTTTAAATAAAAAGTAAAAAAGTGGTTCAGTATGCAGTTCCTTCAAGAAGTTAGGCTTTTGTGCTAACTTTTTGAGGGCTGTTTTTTTTTGACGGGATTCTTGAGTTTTGCAAGATTGATCAGTCCCCTTTGTCTAAATGCTAAAAAAGAGGTATGATACAAGAAAAAGGAGTGGAGACGAAGTGAAATATTCAACCAAATACAGCGACGCCATTCACATCCTCGCTTACATCCACCTCTTTAAAGGAACTGATTTATCAAGTGATCGGATCGCCCAGAGCGTTGAAACGAATCCTGCTTATGTTCGCCGGATTATGAGTGATTTACGGGTTGCTGGATTGATCGAAAGCCAAAGAGGAAAACCAAACCCTAAACTAACGAAGGAACCAAATGAGATTTCTTTGTTAGACATTTATGCGAGTGTTGAAAAAGATCACCATCTTTTACATGCAGACAAAAAAACCAACCCCAACTGCTTAATTGGGGGGAATATTCAAACGGTATTAGAAGAAACCTATGATGTGCTGCAAAAGAAAATCGAGCAGGAGATGAGTGCCATCTCGCTGCAATCAATCATTGAAGGCATTCGAGGAGAAGCCAAACAGTAGATTGAACGGACACAACACAGTAAAAAGAACTTTCACCTGCTAAGCAATTTCTTGACAGGAAAGAAAGTTTCTTTTATACTCTAGTTGTAACTTGTTTAGTAACAACTTTTTTAGTCAAACAAAAGATGAGGAAGGATGATTATCATGAAAATCGGTGTTATTGGCGCAACAGGAAATGCAGGTTCAGCTATTTATCAAGAAGCAGTACAGCGAGGACATGAGGTGACTGCTATCGTTAGAAATGAAGCTAAAGCCAAAGAACAATTTGGTGATACAGTCAAAACACTTACAAAAGATGCTTTTTCGTTAACAGAAGGAGACCTCGACGGGTTTGACGTATTGGTCGATGCGTTTGCGACAAGTCCTGACCAAGCGTACTTGCATGTGGATTTGGCAGCAAAATTAGTGCACCTGTTTCGAGAAAAGAACACACGCTTGTTCTTCATTTTAGGAGCTGGCAGCCTGTTCAACGAAGCGGGCGAACGCAATCTTACCGAATTAAAAAAAGCCCCAGGAAGTGAAAGCTGGATTGCGATTCCAGAAAATCAGCTAGACGAATACCTCTTTTTAGAAACCGTCAAAAATGTCCCTTGGGTGGGGATTTCTCCTGGGAACGTCTTTCAAGAAGGACCAGCTAAACCAGCGATTTTAGGGAAAGATCACTTGCTATTCAATGACCAAAAGGAATCAGTAACATCCAGTGGTACGTTAGCCAAAGCAATCCTTGATGAAATCGAAACAGTGCGACATGAAAATACTCGTTTTACTGTGATTGATGCAGAGTAGTTCAGCAGATGATTGAGAAGGAGAACCCAATCGATCGAGATCGGTTGCTGACAAAGGTTAGCAAGTAGACTGATTCAGGCGACTTCTCTTTATTCACATTTTTTGTTTCCAGTACCCAGCAATTTAGACGAGACAAATCCTCTGTGTTTGCTTATAATCAAGGACAGAGGTGAGAAAATGAATAAAAAAATCGAAGCGTATGAATTGATGCTTCTGCAATTAAAAGGGTTGTTAGAAGCGGAGAGTAATTGGATCGCCAATCTAGCCAACTCTTCTGCTTTACTGAATGAAACATTGGAAGATACAGTATTTGCCGGCTACTACTTATTTGAAGAAGGCGAACTGATCTTAGGCCCATTCCAAGGAAGAGTATCTTGCACCAGAATCACATTAGGCAAAGGGGTTTGTGGGGAATCAGCGGAGAAAAAAACCACATTGATCGTACCCAATGTCAAAGAACATGAAAATTATATTTCTTGTGACTCAGCAGCAACGTCTGAAATCGTAGTTCCCATGGTAGCTGGTAATCAGCTGCTTGGCGTGCTGGATATCGATAGTGGAAAAACAAACAGCTATGATGCGATCGATCAGAAATATCTGGAAGAATTTGCGGCGTTATTGGTAGCAAGTCGCCAATAAAGCACTTGTTTTTTAATATTAACGTAAAAACAACATAATGTTTTAAAGCGAAGCGTTCATTGAATATGAACGCTTTTTTTAGTTATTATTTACAAATTACGGGCATATTGCTTTATTTAATTAAAATTAGATGATAATATGATAATACAATTAGAAAAATGAATTTTTAAGGAGAGAATTATGGAAGCAGAAACAATTGTATTAGGTAAAGCATATGAATGTAAACCAGTTGGCTTACAAAGCCGTGTGATCGGTGAAGTGGTCAGAAAAATGGAAAGGTGTGTCGTATTAAATGTGATTCGCTATGATGGAATCGATCATGAAGATATCGAAGAACGTTGCGGACGAGTAGTTGCAAAATACAATGAGATCTATCAACCAGCACTAGTTGAGTGCTTTTTTAGCTGATCCATTGGTAATCACCCAATCAAAATAAAATGAAACCATGCACGTAAACCAATTCCCTTAAAAAAGGGGCTGTTTCTTGGAAGCAGCCTCTTTTTTTGATTCTTCGACACAGCTGCGTAGAAAAATACATGCTATAATGGGCGAGAAACTAGCAGAAAGCAGGGAGCAAAATGGAATTAGAAAAAACGGTCATTGATGACAAACAGATGCTTTTTGAATTGCCGCAGGAAGCAGGGCAACTGCAAATTGTTAAAGGAAAACTTATTGAAGCAAAAGACAATACCGTCCTCTTAGCCATAAAAAAAGGCCAATTACTATCAGTAACAGATGAGAAAACATTTGATGACAAGCAAGAATATGACCGCTTAATAATCCTTACACCACCTTGGGAGATCATGGCGCCATACTTAGCGGCCTATTATCAAGAGAAATACCAACTGACCAACGCTTCCAACGCACCTATCGTGATTCCACAGGAACTGCAACAAAAGGTCGCTGTTTGTGCGGAACCATTTGATTGCTTGATCGATTTTCTGGGTTATGTATCCACCAGCAAAAAGGAAACGAAAGCGGTGAAAAAAGGGAGCAAGCCTCGTCATAAATGGTCAAAAGAATTACAAGATGAACCCTTTATGGTGGATTATCAAGGAAGTACAGCAACGGTCTATTGGCAGAAACGCAACGAGGTTCGAATTGAAAAAGGCGCTACCTTGCGTCAAGAGGTTCCATTGAACAAAGACGGCTCGGTGGGCTTTTCAGCTCGATTAGCAGAAAAGATACGGCAAGAGAATCAATCAGCGATCAAAGAGGGACGAACGATTGAAGACGTCGTATTAAAAAGTGTCAATGAGGTCGGCATGTTTCTTTACTATGGGGGGACCAATGGCTGGCTTCAATTAAAAGATCAGCAAGGAAGAACCCTGAACGAGCGAACGGTGGAATAGAAAAGAGAGATACTGAACAAGAAAGCGATCCACCAAAGCGAACGGAATCAGCTTTGGTGGATCGCTCTTATAGTCTAACTAGGACTAGGTTCTTCATCGATCAAGACAAATTCTTGGCCGGTCTTGGACAAAACAAGGCTCGGTTTTGCAGTTCCTTCCTTTTCAGCTCGATACGCCTCTCGGTGCTTTTGCAGATGTTCGGGGCGTTTTAACCAAGCTTGAAAGGCTTTTTTCTCAGTCCATTTTGACACTAACTGGAAAACGAGGCGGTCTTTTGATTCTGAAAACCAAGCTTCAGCAGAGTGACACCCAGCAAATGTTTTCATTGAGGCGGTATCTTTTTTCATTTTAGCAAGAAAGATGTCTTTGCCTTCTGGAATGACTTCAAACGCAACGGTACGGATATACATGAAATTCCTCCTTTGACTGTGAGTGCTTTCATTTAGTATAGCGCTAATTGAGAATCATTGTCAATTAGCTTGGGGAATTGGTACGTTTTTATCGATTTTTACTTTTTGATTAAATCCTTCAAAAGCCTTGAACAAATGAAAAAAGTACGTATAATTAATATACGTACTGAAGAGTCCGAAGAGTATTGGAGAAAATGGATACTTGGGGAAGTCTTTCTTTTCTCACGTGCAATACTCTTCGTTTGTTTAGTGTACCACTCCCATTTTAAAATAGATACGTTTTTTTTACTTTCTGAGGAGATTTCTTTTATTCCTTGAGTTGAAAGGCAAAAAAGTGGGAAGGTTCTGAGAAAGCGCTATGAAGACGAAATTTATGTCTTCTTTTTTTGTGTGAAAGGTAAGGAAAATTGTGAAAGTTTTTTTATCCATTTTACCTGCGAAATAATGTATAAGAAAGTATCGAAAGTTCTGATCACTAGAAGATCAGAACTTTTTTGTATGCTTTCTTGGCACGACTCCTGTCAACGATAGTCAGCATAAAGTCGCACTTTTCTAATTTTTTACATTCAGAAGAGCGCTTCTGACACAACCATGTAACCTCTTACATTTTTTGGTCGAGTTAAATTGACAGGCTGCATAAACATGCGGTAAACTCGGTACAACAAACAGAATTTTTTGAATTATCTGAATGTTAGAAGGGGATGAGTAGAAATGGGGAAACGTAGCAACTATGCAGTATCGCTTGTGTTACTAGGCAGCTTCTTTTTAGCAGCTTGTCAAAATGGCGCGCAAGAAAACGAGACGGATTCATCAGCAGCTTCTTCTGCAGAGCAAGTGATCAATGTGCAATTTTCAGCAGAGATGGGCAGTGCCGATATTTCTTTAGCAACCGACTCTTATAGCTTTATTACTCTGAACAATGCTTATGAAGGCCTTTATCGCTTGGATGAGAACAATGTACCTGTAATTGCTGGGGCAAGTAAAGACGCTGAAGTCAGTGAAGATGGCCTGACCTATACCATTTCACTGCGAGAAGAGGCAAAATGGTCCAATGGTGATCCAGTTACAGCGACTGATTATGTTTTTAGCTGGCAGCGAACCGTTGATCCAGCTACAGCTTCCAATTATGCCTATATGCTAGCACCCGTTAAAAATGCGTCTGCTATTTCAGATGGCACGCTGGATAAAAGCGAGTTAGGAATCGAAGTAGTCAATGACCATGAATTGACAATTACGTTAGAAAAACCGACGCCGTACTTTTTATCTTTACTGGCGTTTCCAACCTTCTTCCCACAAAACGAACGTGTCGTGGAGGAATTTAGTGATCAATACGCTTTAACAAGTGAAAACGCTGTGTACAATGGGCCTTTCTTATTGACCAATTATGCTGGACCAGGCACCGACATCCAATGGTCTTTGGAAAAAAATCCGGATTATTGGGATGCCGATTCGGTCAAACTTGAATCAATTAATTTTGATGTCGTGAAAGACTCATCGACCGCTTATAACCTGTACGAAAGCGGGCAAGCCGATGACATTATTTTAAGCGGTGAATTGGCGATGCAAAATGTAAACCATCCTGATTACATGGTCCAACCTAGTGCGACCACTCAGTATTTAGAAATGAATCAAGCGCCGGAAGATTCGCCTTTTCGAAATGCAAATCTGCGCCAAGCCATTTCGTATAGCATGAATCGGCAACAAATCGTGGAGAACATTTTAGGCAACGGCTCATTACCGGCTGTCGGTTTTGTTCCTTCTGACCTAGCCTTCAATCCTGAGACAAAAGCTGACTTTGTTGAGGATGCGGCAACCACGTTAGCCTTTGACGAAGAAAAAGCCCAAGAGTATTGGGAAAAGGCCAAAGCTGAGCTGGGGATCGATACGTTGTCTTTCGAGCTGCTGACCTCAGATACCGACCAATCGAAAAAAATGGCGGAATACATTCAAGGAACCTTGCAGCAAACACTGGATGGATTGACTGTCGAAGTCACAAATGTTCCTTTTTCTGTTCGTTTGGATCGTTCCAATAGCGGCGATTTTGAGATGGTCATGAACAATTGGATCGGTGACTATGCAGATCCAATCAACTTTTTAGAATTGTTCAAAAAAGACAGTTCCTACAATCGTGGGAAATGGTTAAATGATGACTACGAGCAATTGACCGAACAAGCCTCCAATGAAAATGCCAACAACCCAGAAGCCCGTTGGGAAAATATGGTGGAAGCAGAAAAAATCTTAAATGAAGATTTGGGCATTATTCCGCTTTTTCAAAGTGCAGAAGCACATCTGCGGTCGCCTAAGATCAAAGGTCTCATCGTTCATAGTGTCGGTGCTGCCTATGACTATAAAAATGTGTTTGTCGAAGAATAAGTATAAAAATTGATTCTTGCATACATCTACCGACTGATGTAGTCAAACAGTACTGCAGAAAAGAGGAACGCGATTCGAGCGTTCAGCAACTTGAGAACAAGGAATACAGCCGTTCTTTATCTAGCAGTGAAGAGGAATCATTGATTCCAGCTAGATAAGAACGGCTTTTCTTTTTAGGGGGAACACCAATGAAAATCACAGCAGTTGAAACCAAACGAATTCCGATCCAGCTGAATGCACCGTTTAAAACGGCGCTCAGAGAAGTGCACGCCGTCGAAGTGATTCGAGTGCTGCTTTCTTTTGACAATGGGATCGTTGGTATCGGAGAAGCAGCACCTACCGAAGTCATCACCGGTGATACAAAAGAAAGTATTTTAAAAGATATCGAAACTGTTTTTGCCCCCTTCCTGTTAGGCAGAAAGGTAGATGCGCAATTGTCGGTAATGGATGAGCTTCATGCGTTGATCCAGCATCATACGAGCCCTAAAGCGGCGATTGATATCGCGTTGCATGATGCACTGGCAAAAGCAGCTAACTTACCGCTTTACCGTTATTTAGGAGGTTCTGTCAATAGGTTAGCAACCGATTATACGATTAGTGTCGGCTCACAGGAGCAGATGCTACAGGATGCGCAAGCAAAAGTCCAAGCGGGGTTTCGCTCCTTGAAAATCAAACTAGGGGTAGGAACGATCGAAGAGGAAGTTGCGAAAATTCGCCGCATCAATGAACGCTTGGCAGGAAAGATCCCCTTTCGAATCGATGCGAATCAAGGCTGGACCAAAGAAGAAGCGGTGCAGATTTTAGACCAATGGCAAGACATTCCGATCGAGTTTGTTGAACAGCCAGTAAAAGCCCATGATTTTGCTGGACTCAGCTATGTGACTGCTCGGACGACGATTCCGATCATGGCCGATGAAAGTCTTTTTTCCTATGAGGATGCCAAACGTTTGATTGCTGAAAACTGCTGCAATTATTTGAACATTAAATTGATGAAAAGCGGCGGGATCAAAGAGGGACAAAAAATTTATCAATTGGCAAAAGAGCATCAAGTGCCGGTGATGGTCGGTTCGATGATTGAAGGGTATGGTGGAATGGCTGCCGCCGCCCATTTTGCATTAGGGATGAACGATGTCCAATTTTATGATCTGGATGTTCCTTTTATGTGGGAGACCCAAACGACTTCCCCTGAAACGCAAGGGATTCTTCAGCGTCCAGGAAGCTTGAGCGTCACCGAACGCATCGGACTAGGAATCAACGAATAAACAGTTATGAGAGGAGCAAAGATGAAACAAATTGTTCAGGCTGGCTCTTTCTTCTTATGGAAGGAACCCAAAGAAAACAAAGTACTAGCAAAAATCAAAGCATTTCCTTTAGAAGCGTTGCACACTTTTTTGACTGATGAAGATACGATGCAGCTTTACCAGGAAAGCTTAGTGGACTCCGAAGTATTATATGGGACGATTGTAGAAGTCATCGACCAAACGGATGGTTGGTCCCATGTGATCGTCTTGGATCAAAAAAGCAATAAACACCCACTTGGCTATCCCGGCTATCTACCAAACGAGGTATTGAAGCCATTGCCACCAGACTATGCAACAGCTAAAAGAATGCTCGGCGTGACTGTCAAAGAAGCTTTGCTTGTTTTTGACTCAGCGTCACGGATCGTTTCTTTTGGGACGGTTTTACCCCTAGTTGGGGAAACCGCAGATTCCTATCAAGTGGCTACGCCTAATGGACCAGCAACGATCGCTAAATCCTTTGCTCAAGTCATTGTGGATACATGGACAAATCTGCCCGAGAAAATGATTGCACTAGCAGAACAATTTGTGAATCAGCCCTATGTCTGGGCAGGCATTAGCGGCAGTGGCTTTGATTGTTCTGGATTCATGTATTCGCTGCATCGACTTCATGGTATTTTGATCCCCCGAGATACGATTGAGCAAGCACAACAAGCAAACATTGTACCTTACAGTCAGGCACAACCGGGAGATCTGTTGCTATTTGCTTATGAAGAAGGAAAAGGTGAAGTCCATCATGTTGGGTTGTATTTGGGGGATGATGAAATGATTCATTCAAGAACACCCGGATCGCGGGTCATGAAAACCAAAATCGCTGGTTCTAATTATGAACCGGAACTAGCAGTTGTGGCGCGCTATTGGCAAGACAAACCAAATACACCAATTGAACCGGGCACATAAGCAATCCTTTACTGACTTTGAGGAAAGGAGCGTTTGATGACAAAAGATGACGTTTATTTAGAAATAAATCATATCCTAAAAAAATATCAAGCAACATTGGAAATGGGGTTATGGATTGGTACGCCAACGAAATGTCTTGTTGACTATCAGAGTCATAAGTCATTTCCAGCAGCAAGTATCAGTAAGCTTGTATTGTATGCCTATTACCTTGAACAAATCATCGAAAAAAAGATCAATCCCCAACAAGTAATTTGTGTGAGCCCCGTTGATCTGACAGGTGGCGCTGGGGTCCTCCGTCTTTTTCCTCAGAAAAAAAGCTGGGCTATCAGTGAACTGCTTACAGCGATGATCGCCGTATCTGATAATACCGCCACCAATGTACTGTTGGACTTAGCTGGGTTGCCCACACTTCAAGCATGGATCCAGGAGCCGGAGATCCAATTTGAACGGTATATGATGCGACCGATTAAAGACAAGGAGAACCGCTTGACCCCTTCGGCGGCTGCCAAACTACTACTAAGGTGTGTTAAACAAGAAGAAGCTGCCCTAGGATTTTCAGCCTTAAATCAGCAGCAATTTCAAGAGGGCATACCAGGGACTTTTGCTGAAACAACGCATCCTGCGTGCCGCATTTTTAATAAGACAGGCCGTCTTGACCGCATCGAACACGATGTAGCGTATTTACAAGCCAATGAAACGACGATCATCATTGCGGCGTTTTCCTATGATAAAACCGGTAGTGGTCAAGGGATCAGTTGGCTAAGAGAAATTGGTCAAACAGTCTATCAGCAATATTTTTAAGTAAAATACGCTGCGTATCGATCCTCACTCAGAGGTACTCGATACGCAGCGTATTAATTATTTACGACGATAAAATCTCCCATATCATAGCGGTGCCGTGACTGAGAAAATTCGAAAGGTGTCCCATCGCCGAGATAAACCGTTTGTTCCACTTCTAAAATGGGATCGGTGGCAGCACAAGCTAAGTATTGCTGATCATAGGTATCTGCACGATCCGCTTTGATGCGACGGACAGATGTCCCAATCGAGGAGTGTAGCTGGTTGGTGATATAACCGTAGACCGATGAGTTTAAGACTTCCTCGGTAATCCCGGGAATGACATGAAGCGGCATGATGGTATATTCTAAAACAACAGGAATATCGTCAAACAGGCGCAAACGAACGATATCATAAATTTGTTGGTCACTGCGGATTTTTAGTTTTTCTTGTTCTTTCTCATCGGGAAAAAGAATGGCAAAAGAAATGATCTTGCTGGTGATTTTTCCTGTCTCTCCAAGGCGCTTCGTCAGCCCGCGATTGATCTTGGCGTTGTAATCGAAGGTTGAATAGGCGTCGCTGATAAAGGTACCCGTGCCTTTTTTTCCGTAAATAATGCCTTCCATTTGTAAAATATTCAATGCTTTTTGAATCGTCACGCGGCTGGTCTGATAATGGACAGCAAGTTCGGATTGTTTCGGCAATTTTTTCTCTTCTTCGTAAAACCCGTGATTGATTTTGCTCCGTAGATCGGCAGCGATGTCATGGTAGTTCGCCATTTGCTTCACCTCAAAATAATAATAAGTGATAAAACGAAGTATGTAAACTTGGAGCTTTACATACCTTGTTTTAAAAGCTTTTCCTGCGTTTACATTCTTCAGGAAATGAATTACATTTGTAATGTAATCGTTTTCTAACAATTGAAGAATAGGGGTATAGGAGGGAGTTTTATGCAAGGATTTATGGATCGACTCGCTGACGTTTTAGGAAAGTTTGCCAATAGGATCAACAATTTACGCTACATCATGGTCATTAAAAATGCCTTTGCTGCTTTGATTCCAGTAATCATTACCGGGGCATTTGGTACTTTGTTTTCAGCAATGGTTTTTGATGCTGAAAATGGATTGGCACAAATCGAGGCACTGCGCTTTTTAGAAAGTTTAAAACCGATCTCATCTGCGGTCAGTTATGTGACGTTGAGTTTCTTAACGATCTATGCAGTGTTTCTGATTGGGATTGAGCTAGCAAAATTAAATAAGATTTCGGGGGTCTTTCCAGGAATCATCGCCGTGATGTCTTATCTTTCTGTTAATCCAATGATCTTTGAATTTTTGCACGAAGATGCGACGGTGGTTGCCGAAAACGTGCTGGCTAAGCAATACACGGACACGAAAGGCCTATTTTTAGGCATGTTCGTTGCGATCGTTTCCATCGAGCTTTATGCGTGGCTAGGAAGACAAAAACGGCTGCAGATCACGATGCCTGATAGTGTTCCAGGGAATGTTTCGGCAAGTTTTTCGGCATTGTTTCCAACGATTTTCACCGTGACCATCATCGCCACCTCTGGCTTTGCTATCAAAGTACTCACAGGGATGTATGCCTACGATATCATCTACAATGTCGTCCAACGACCACTGGAAGGGATCGTCCAAGGATTACCAGGTATCTTATTGTTGATGTTTATCGCACAAGTCTTTTGGGTCATCGGGATTCATGGGAACCAGATGGTCAAACCCATTCGTGAACCATTGTTGCTGGCAGCAATCGCCGTCAACACGGAAGCTTTTGAAGCTGGAAAAGAAGTACCCAATATCATTACGATGCCGTTTTGGGATATGTATATGAGTATGGGTGGCTCTGGCGTGACGATTGGGTTGCTGATTGCGATTTTGATCGTCGGCAAGCGGGAGGACATGCGCCAAATCACTAAATTGTCATTAGCACCTGGGATTTTCAATATCAATGAGCCAGTGATCTTCGGAATGCCAATTATGTTGAATCCCATTTTGGCGATTCCCTTTATCCTGACACCATTAGTAACAGGAACGATTGGGTACGTGGCCACAAGCCTAGGCTTTGCCGCTAAAGCAGTGGTAATGGTCCCATGGCCAATGCCACCGATCGTCAATGCTTATCTAGCTACTGCTGGGGATATCGGGGCTGTGATCACGCAAGTTATCTGTATTGTCGTGGCGATTTTAATCTATCTCCCTTTTGTTTTGGTAATGAATCGCACGACCAATGAAGTTGCATAAAGGAGTTTTGAAAAAATGGTAAAAATACCTGAGACATTTATTTTAGGGGCTGCTTCGTCTGCTTGGCAGACAGAAGGCTGGCAAGGAAAGAAAGAAGGGCAAGATTCGTATCTCGACCGCTGGTACAAAGAAGAACGCTTTGTTTGGCATAATGGCTATGGACCGGCTGTTGCGACGAATTTTATGGAAAAGTTTTCAGAGGATATTCAACTGATGCAGGAGGTTCATTTGACCCATTACCGAACATCGATCAACTGGGCACGCTTCTTTACCGACCATGAACAGCTGATCGTTGATGAAGACTATGCTGCTCATATCGATCAGCTTATTGACCAATTGCTTGCGGCTGGGGTCGAACCGATGCTTTGTTTGGAACATTATGAACTGCCAGCTAGTTTGATGGATGCTTATGATGGCTGGAGCTCGCGGAAAGTGGTCGATCTGTATACCCGTTATGCCGAGATCGCCTTCGAACGTTACGGTGATCGAGTCAAACATTGGTTTACCTTCAATGAGCCGATCGTTATTCAGACTCGTTGTTATCTCGATGCGATCCGCTGGCCCTATGAACAAAATACGAAAAAATGGATGCTTTGGAATTATCACAAAGTATTGGCGTCCGCTCAAGCGGTGGCTGTCTATCATGAAAAAGGCTACGAGGGGCGCATCGGTTGTGTGCTGAATCCGGAAATGGTTTACGCACGCTCTTCCTCACCGGAGGATCAAAACGCGCAAAAAATGTATGATCTTTTTTTCAATCGAATTTTTTTTGATCCAATGGTCAAAGGTCATTATCCAGAGGAACTTATCACACTTTGCCAAACCTATGACATCTACTTTGATCCGACAGAAGAAGATTTGGAAACGATCCGCACCCATACGGTGGATTTCTTAGGGGTCAATCAGTACTACCCGAAACGCGTGCGGGCACCACGATATCAATGGCATTCGGATACACCATTTCATCCAGAAATGTTTTATGAGACCTTTGATTTGCCAGGAAAACAAATGAATAACTCTCGTGGCTGGGAAATCTATCCGAAGGTCATGTACGATATGGCTAATTATCTTAAAGAGAATTATGACAATATTCCATGGCTGATCACTGAAAATGGTATGGGGCGGGAAAATGAAGAACAGTATATGGATGCCACAGGTCAAGTCCAAGATGATTATCGGATTCAGTTTATTACCGAACATCTTTACTGGCTGCTAAAAGCCGTCGAGGAAGGCGCCAACTGCGAAGGCTATATGCTTTGGGCATTTACCGATTGTGTTTCACCTATGAATGCATTTAAGAACCGCTATGGTCTCGTCCGAATTGAGTTAAATGAAGAACGGACCCGGTCATTAAAAAAATCAGCCGCTTGGTATCGTTCCCTTATTGATGAACGGTGGCTTCCATTTGAAGAAAAACCATTGATTCTGTAATAAAAACCCACGATTATTTCCTAATCCTAAAGGAAATAATCGTGGGTTTTCAGTTAAAAGGGTTGTTTATGAGGAGCAAGTTTCTCCCAGTCAAATATGACACCCATCCCTGGTTCTTCTGGTGCAATCGCACAGCCATCGGATGGATCGATCACTAATGGTCTCGTGGTGTATTGATCGATTGGAAAACTGTGCATTTCAAGATACCCAGCATTAGGCATCGCCGCCAGTAGACTGACGTGTAATTCCTGCATGCCATGTGTAGAAACAGATAAGTTACTTGTTTGTGTTAAGGCAGCAATTTTCAACCATCCGGTGATCCCACCGCAATTGGAAGCGTCGGGTTGTGGAAAATCGACATTGCCATATTTGATCATATGAGCAAACTCAATAGGGGTGCGCAAGTTTTCCCCGCCTGCGACCGCAATTTGCCCTTCTTTAGCGATACGCGCGTAGCCTTCGTAATCTTCGGGGATTGTTGGTTCTTCAAGGAACAAAATGTCATAAGGCGCTATCAGTTTGGCGGCTTTGATTGCTTTTTCAACAGACCAGCTCATGTTGGCATCCACCATAAAGACAACATCGGGACCAATCAATTCTCTGACCGCTTTTATTCGAGCAATATCTTCGGCAAGTGTTTTTTGACCCAATTTGATTTTGACCGCTTTTAATCCCATGTCTAAATATTTTTGATTATTGGCTAAGAGTTTTTCAAGAGAAAAGTTTAGATCGATCGCACCACCATAGCATTTGACTTTGTTACTTGCGCCGCCTAAAAGTTTGTAGAGGGGTTCTTGTGCTTTTTTCGCGCGTAAGTCCCATAAGGCAATATCACAAGCCGCAATGGCGAAACTCGCTAAACCGCCTCTGGCAACATAGTGAATGCCCCAGTTCATCTGATCCCACAAGGCCTCCACACATGCTGGATCTTTCCCTAAAAGGATTGCTTTTAGTTCTTTGTCGATCAGTTTGGCAATCGATTCGCCACCGAAGCCACCAGTATACGTATAGCCCACACCTTCACGTCCCTCATCAGTAACGATCTTGACGATAGGCACTTCAAAGTGGGTGTGTAAGCCGTGCTTCGCATCTTCCATGATTTCCGGAAGAGGTATCCGATAATACACTGTTTGTACATCTGTAATTTTTGCCATTAAAAATCCTCCTCAAACTAATGTTCACGTGTGCATTTCAATGTTAACGTTTGCATAATCATGTTAGCATGGGAACGCGAGATTGACAAGACAAAAATCGCTCAAATTCAATACTTAGGAAACAAGAATGTCTCTTTTTAAGAGGTCATTCACTTAGGAGCGAAGCTAAAGGACCTCTTCAGAATATAAATAGAAATTGGAGAGATGTTATAAGAAATGAATTGAAAACCTTATAAATTGTCATAAAAAGGTATTTAATGTAATTTATAGACATATTTATTGAATAAAAATCATTTTTGTATTATGATTATCTTAACAACGAGCAATGAAGAGTACTGGGGCAGATGAAAGCTTGGGGAAGTCTTTTATTTGGGATACCTAGTACTCTTATCTTTCTTCAACGACAAGTGAAATACAAAAGAACGACTGAACTTCTTTGGTTCAGTCGTTCTTTTGTATTTCATAAAGCGAGCGAGAGTAACTTGTAGTAAGGAAGAAAAAGTTTTTTCTCAATTGACAAAAGAATAATAATTGGCGGTTAAAACAGTACGAGCTTGTTCTACCTGATGCTCCTTGATTAAAATATAATCAGTATTGAAGGTAGAAACAGCAAAAATACTGATTGACTCCTCGGCTAGAAGGGAAGAGATTTTTGCAATAATGCCAATCAAGCTAAAATCCAGCACACCAATTATTTTTATCGCTTTCCATCCATCTTCTCTGTTTAGCGTTTCAGCTGGAACGTTTGCAGTTGGTAACACCAAAGAAAGTTCTTCTGACGTATGGGCAAAAAAAAGAGGAACAATCTTCAGTATCGAAGGATCAATACTCTTTACTTGTATGACAGAAAAAGAGGGTTCTAATAAGGTCAATTTCATCTAATCACGTCCTACGTTTGATGCTTTCATCATATCAAATCGGAAGAACGAAGGGAACAAGCTGTTAAACATTTTCAATTTTAACCCAAAATAGCAAAGGGAACGATGGTCTATAGCTTGATAGGAGCTTAACCTATCGTTCTTGTATTAAACTTTTCTTCGCGTTTTTAACTCACCAATCTGACGTTCCATTTTTTCGAGGGAGCTACCAAAGTCTGTGAGAAAAACATTGAATAATAAGGAGCAGGCATGATAATCTCGGATGATTTTCTGCTTATTCACGGGTCTTTTTTTGTCACTGAAAAATTTTTCTAATACACCGAGTGGTTCTTGCCAAGATTTCAATTGCTCCAAAGTATCTCCTAAACCATATATGTCCTGGTAGCTAATTTCTTTTACCGGCTGCTTATTACTCGTCTTAATGCCAGTCTTTTCTATTTCTTTCAAAGTAACGCCTCCATTCTGTTTTTTTTTGGTGCTTTTATAGACACCACCTTCGGCTCTGTTTTACTATATGATGTCCTTATGAACAACATCTGCTTGCAGAAAAAGGTGGCTAATACATGAACAGAAAAATAGAAATAGGCTTAAAAGAGCTTGTAAAAAGCCGAGGAATTTCTCTAAGAGAGTTAGCACGCTTATCTGATATTGAACCTTCGATTATTAATAAGCTGGCAAATGGCAAACGAGAAAAAGTTTACCTTCCACATATTGAAAGAATCGCTAATGCATTAGAAATTGACGATATTTCAGAAATTATCAGACTTACGAAAGAATAACTTTTGGAAAAGTAGGACAAGATATAAAGCGAACACTTAGAATATCGTGATTATACTATTAGAACGTGACTATTCTAAGGTTCTCTTTATTTTTATTGTCTTGTATAAATTGAAGAAGACCGCACAGAAGATCGTTAACGATCAAGGCGGAGAAGTATTTCAAAAGCACGCCGGCAGATGGCATCACTTCTAGCCCATCAAATTGGGTGAAAGCATTACAACGAAAATTAAATACTGGCAAATTATAAAGTCAAAGCCCATCACTTTTCGGAGTAGTGGGCTTTTTTTGATGTAGGCTTTGATGTAGGTTGGTAGTCAAATAGTGTCACATACTGGCACAAGTAAAAAGCCAAAACCCTGTAAAATCAAGGTTTTGGCTCTTAGTGTCACTTACTGACAGTTTAAAATGGAGATGGCGGGAGTCGAACCCGCGTCCAAACATATTGCTACCTAAAAATCTACGCTCATAGTCAACTCATTTGAAGGTTCGCTTTACAGCTTGCCGAGTGACAGGCAGTCTGTATCGCTAGTCTGATGAGCTCTTTTTTATCTTACAGACGGAAAGATAAAACGTATCCCACTTAGAATAGGACCCTTACTCGAGCACATGGGCGATGCCAAGAGGATCTACGCTAACTGTTTTTAGGCAGCTAAAGCGTAAGAGTTTTCGTTTTTAGCAGTTATATTTAACTGTAACGTTTTAACGTAGACGTAACCTACGAAGCGCAATTCAGGCTCAACTATGCCTGTCGAATCCGTAACATCCCCTCGATAAAAGGGGTATCGCTACCATTCACTAGTATACCATATTTTTGTTCATGTGCAAAGGATCAGATCAAGTCAAAGTGTTTCAGGGCGTGCACGATTCCGCCTTCGGTATTTTTCAGGGTAACGAAATCTGCCAGCTCTTTCAACTCTTGAATCCCATTTCCCATGGCAATTTTGTGGTCACAGGCTTCTAAAAGGGCGAAATCGTTGCTGCCGTCACCAAAGCCGAAGGTAGGTACATCTTCTAGACCTAACAATTCTACCAAGGTTTTCACGCCAGTTCCTTTAGAGGTGCCGGATTTTACGACATCGATCGAAAAAGGCGTATTACGATAGAAAGTTAATTCGGGAAAACGCTCATGATAATAAGCATCGTTGCCGACACCTAAAACCAACAACATATTGGTCCGGTCCGTTTCATAATGCAGAGGATCGATTTCTGGGAGAGGGCTACGGACGTAGTTGTATGCACCGACCATTTCCTCGGTGTGACCAGTCGCCCAATAGCCTTTCTCATTGTAATAACACAGCTCATCACCATTGTCTTTGACGGCTTGGTACATTCGTGCGCAAAGCTCAGGTTCTAAAGTATCAGAAAAAACTTCTTTGCCGTCAATGCGAATAAAGGCCCCGTTCATGACGATGTTTGAGGTGATCCCAGCTGCTTCACGAATGGCGGTAACTTCAGGTTCGGTTCTTCCCGTTGCAATGATCGGCAGTACTTCGTTTTTTCGCAACATCGCCATCGCTTCAGCAATTTCCGAAGTGATTTGCGAGTGCTCATCTAAAAGCGTACCATCAAGATCAAAAAAAGTTAATGCTTTATAGGTCATGTATCTTACTCCTAAGGTTTATAGTCATAGTCCACTCACAATCTTATCAAAGATTGAAAAAAAGGCAAACCTTTATGAATAATCGGTGAAGTTGTTGGTAGAAGAAAGAAATTCGAGTATACTATAGGAAGAATGGAGTGAAACGATGATTTTTTTAGTAATTGGCAGCATTTTTTTCTTGATTGGTCTCACTTTTTTTCTTTTTCCATCAAAAAAAATGAACCTTATTTATGGCTACCGTTCCTATCTGGCAAAACAAAATGAACGAAATTGGCGACAGGCCCAAAAACTATCTGCCCGATTCTTTCTGCTTTTCGGCGGAATCATGGCGCTCATTGGGTTTGTCTTGAAATGGCAAGAATGGACCAACTTTTTTCTAATTGAAATGATCGCGATCCCTTGGTTCATCGTGCCGATCTTTGGCCTGATCGAAGAGAATCTGCAACGATTTGATAAAGAACATAGAGGTGAAGAAAATGAATATATTAATGATTGAAGACAACGAATCTGTTTCTGAAATGATGCAAATGTTTTTCTTGAATGAAGGATGGGAAGCAGTGTTTATGTACGATGGCAAAGAAGGACTTGAGGCCTTTGCTGCTGAACCAGAAAAATGGGATATGATCACCCTTGATCTGAATCTTCCTTCCATGGACGGCATGATGGTGGCGCGCGAAATTCGTAAAATCTCTAGTACAGTCCCTATTATTATGTTGACGGCCCGTGACTCAGAAAGCGATCAAGTCATTGGATTAGAGATGGGGGCGGACGACTATGTGACGAAACCCTTTAGTCCATTGACCTTGATTGCACGGATCAAGGCATTACACCGCCGCAGTGAATTGGTTGAAAAAACAACACCTGAAGCTTCCGATGCCACCTTTGATATCGTCACCGATCATTTCAAAATGAACACAAAAACAAGGGAAGCCTATTTAAATGGTCAACCCATCGATGGGTTGACGCCGAAAGAATTTGATTTGCTTTATACGTTAGCGAAAAAACCGCGACAAGTATTTTCGAGAGAACAGCTGTTAGAACTGGTTTGGGATTACCAATACTTTGGCGATGAACGGACCGTCGATGCACATATCAAAAAACTAAGACAAAAAATTGAAAAAGTGGGGCCACAGATCATTCAAACCGTCTGGGGAGTTGGGTACAAATTTGATGATGCGGGTGCTGCTTAATGCGCTACCTGTATCAACAGCTGATTGCATTTTTTGTGGTGATCTTCGTGATCTTGATGACGATTGGTATTGCGTTTACTCAAATGACACGCCAAACGTTACAAGAACGGAATTATGAGCAGTTAATGGGGTATGCTTCGTCGGTCGCGACGATTTCGCAAATCAGTGACTCAGAATATTTACAGCAAAATATGACCCGGGATGGCTATCTACAGTATTCCTTGCGTTTGGCTGAGAATATTTTGAGCAACCAAGATATCTCCTTTGCTTTCTTTAAAAGTCCTGATGATATTATTTATCCACTAGATACCGCTCATGCTGTTGATTTTCCGATCTCTGAAAAAGACTGGCAGTCCTTAGAAAATGGGGCGCGTCTACAACTGACCTCCGCCACAAATTTATACGGGGAAAAAGAACTGACTTCCTATGTGTTGATACCTTTTTCTGTCAATCGCACGGATTTTTACGGGGTAATGGTAGTTTCGCAATCGGCAAGCAGTATTTTGAATCTTGTCAGTGCCTTTAATCAAAACTTGTTTAAAGTTTGTTTGATCTCGATCGTTGTCTCATTATTGATCAGTTACCTTTTTGCTACGTTCCAAGTAAGGCGGATCAATCGCATGAAACGGGCAACCAAAGAAATTACTAATGGCAATTTTGATATTTTCTTGCCGGTGCATAATCGGGATGAATTTGATGAATTAGCCGAAGATTTTAATTTAATGACGAAATCCTTAAAAGAATCCCAAGAAGAGATTGAACGGCAAGAAGAACGTCGTCGGCAATTTATGGCGGATGCTTCTCATGAGATGCGTACCCCGTTGACGACCATCAATGGCTTATTGGAGGGCTTAGAGTACAACGCAATTCCTGAGAATCAAAAAGACAATGCGATCCGCTTGATGAAAAATGAAACCAATCGTTTGATTCGATTAGTCAACGAAAACCTTGACTACGAAAAAATCAGAACCAATCAAATCTCGATGGTCATCAAAAAATTTGATGCGACGCAAACTATCAAAAATCTACTGACGCAACTGGAGAGCAAGGCAGAAATCGCCAAAGATGTGTTGATTTTAGAAACAACAGAGCCAATTGACGTCTATGCCGACTACGATCGTTTCGTCCAAATCATGGTCAATATTTTACAAAATGCGATCCAGTTTACGGAAGATGGAGAAATTCGGGTTCGAATCGAAAAAGGCTACTTGGAAACGATCATCGAAATCAGTGATACGGGAATCGGCATGTCTGAGGAACAAGTCAAGAATATTTGGGATCGTTACTACAAAGTTGATCCTTCCCGCAAAAACCGTCAATTTGGTGAATCTGGTCTGGGACTATCGATCGTTGAACAGCTCGTACGCCTGCACAAAGGAAAGATCAGTGTAGAAAGTGAACTTGGCAAAGGCACGACCTTTAAAATCTCTTTTCCAGATATCGACTTAAATGAAGAATAAGGAATCGACCGGCAGCAATTTGCTTAGCCGGTCGATTTTTTTGCGTTTCATTGGCAGCATCTCAAACAAAAAGACTTGCTTTTGCAAGCAAGCCTTTTTGTTTGAGGGCTATGTAAACTATAGATAAGTGGTATAGGGCGTATGGGCAAAGCATTCGTCTTCATGGATCAAATAGATGGCAACAGCAAATTGTTCGGCGATTTCTTGGCACAAAGGCAGCAGGATTTGGACCTCTTCTGTTGTTAACGTGCTCAAGACATTTTCGATTAAAAGGGTTTCTCTTTCTGAAAGTAACGCTAAGAGCAGTTGAATTTTGATTTCCTCAAAGGGGGCTAACTCTGTCCGCTCTTTTTTTAAAGCTGATAAGGGAAGCTGAACATAAGGCAGTACACTCTCTAAATCGTCCCCTTTTTTATTTGCAAGAGATACATTGTCCATCACGGATAAAAAGGGAACGGAGGGCCATTGAGCACGAATCAAGATTGCTTTTTTTTGTGAAAGCAGCAAACTTAATTCAGAAGTTTTTGTTTCATTGTCTTTCGAAACATAATAGAAACCAATTGATTTCGTTAGCTGAGTTGGTTTTTCCATTGTTTTTTCCTCCAATACAGACTATGTCCGCTGGCAATCAGACCAGTAAAACCGGTCACAGCGGCAAGTAAGACGACAAGTGTGTGGCGTGTGCTTTCAAATAAAATAGCAAGCCAAGTGGTGCTGTTCAAATCGACATTTTGGACCAGAATTTGACTATTTTGCGGAATCGTAATGGCGAATTCTTGTCCAGGAAGACTTTGGACAGCCTCCCAAAAGTTATCAGAAGCACGCTCTCGATCAAGGGCAATGATATGCCCACTAAGTAATTCCCGCTGGAAATAAGGCTGGAAGAGTAGCAATAACACAAAGGCGATCACAGCGGCTGCTAGGAGCGGTAAGAGCATTTCAATGATCTGAATTGCTACCCATTGTCTGGTGGTAGCGCCACTTGCTAACCAAGCAGTGTATTCCGAGCGTTTATATAGTTGGTAGTAAACTTGAAAGCCGATAAAGACCAGCGTAAAGGCGCTGAAAATCAAATAGAACAGTTGATGATAGATCGTCGTAACCGGTTGGATCTCTTCGGCTACTTTCGTTTGCAGATCTTCTGTCGCTAAGAGATCTCTTGTCTGAGCGATCACTTGATCCATCGAGTAGATCAAGGCAAACGTCACGATCAAGCCAATTACGGCAAAGAAGGATACAAGCGTATAAAGCACCATGGCTTTTTTATGATAAAAAATGCTAGCAATCGCAAAATGTATAGTTTTCATCTAATTCACCTCATCCTAGTACATAGTATAAAAGGGGAGTTTGAATAAAGTATGAAGTTCTTGTAGTAAAATATCGAAGCTAAAAAAGTGGCGAGAAAGTTCGACGTTTTCCTAACAAATAGCGCAAAAAATCCAGCAAGGCAGGCGCCTTGCTGGATTGATCATTGGTTGTTCTTACTTCACTCGCCGCTATCTTGTTCCATCATCTGCTGGTATTCTTGGAAGGTTTTTGTTTGGTACAGATCGACGGTCGATTGATTCCCGTTTTGAGAAAAGACACTGGTTGAATCACTGCCTAGATTCTTTTCGATATCCATCATTTGCTGAAGGGCATCTTTGTAATTATAGGTCGAAGGATCAACTTCTTCTAGACCGCTCTTCGCGTAGAAACGTAAGAGATCACCATTGTTGATCTGATCAGAAACCGAAAGCTGTTTGTCGACTTTGGCTTTCCATTCATCGACTTTGGCTTGCAATTCATCGGATGGATCGTTGATCGGCATGCCGGTACGATTGTCATACAATGTACTGCTATAGTAAGTGTAGTCTGGTGTCACAAAGTCGCCATCACGGAAGGCAATCAGTTGTTCATTTTGATCAGAGAATAAATCTTGTCCCAGTTGAATATAGTTCGATGTATCCACACCCAGTAAGTGCAATAGGGTCGGCAATGCATCAACTTGACCGCCATACGTATGATTGATGCCGCCATTTGATTGTCCTGGAATATGAATCATATAAGGGACACGTTGTAACGACGCATTGTCAAAGTTTGTCCACGTAGAACTTGTTTTTCCAAGCAATTCTGCTAAGTTACGGTTACGAGAATTTGAAATTCCGTAATGGTCACCATATAAAACGATGACTGAGTTTTCGTACAAGCCACTTTCTTTCAAGTAATTGAAGAACTCTTCCACGGCTTTATCCAAATAATTCGCGGTTGCGAAATAGCCATTGATCGTTTGATCAGAAGTGTTCGCTAGCGGGAAGCCGCCTTCTTCATTGGTAAATTCAGAATAAGGGTAGTGGTTAGAAACCGCAATGAATTTTGAATAGAACGGTTGTTGTAGACGTTCTAAGTATTGTACCGATTGTTCAAAGAACGGTTTGTCATGCAACCCGTATTGGAATGAATTTTCATCATTGACATCATAATAAGAAGCGTCAAAGAAATAATCATAGCCAAACCGTTTGTAAGTTTCATTTCGGTTCCAGAAGGTACCCGTATTTCCGTGGAAAACGGCACTGGTATAGCCTTGCGTTTGACCTAAAATATCTGGTGCTGCTTCAAAGGTGTTTTTCCCACCCAGTTGAGTGAATAACGCTCCTTGATTCAATCCAAACAGGGAATTTTCGAATAATGTTTCGGCATCACTGGTCTTCCCAGCTTTTACTTGGTGGAAGAAATTATCAAAACTAAAGGTACTATCGCTATGGTATAAACTATTGATAAACGGCATGACTTCATGTTCCACGCCATCTTCATCTTTCAATTTATAATCGATCAAGAATTGCTGAACACTTTCTAAGTGAATATAAATGACATTCTTGCCTTTTGCGATACCAAACAGATCATCATTTGGTTCTGCGTAATGTTCTTTAACATAGCTCTCTACTTCGTTCATGTCGTTGGGACTCGCTTCGGCACGTACTTGCGAAGCTTGATAAGTTTGTACCCCATCATAAACCGTAAAGGCATTGATCCCAAGATATTTGACTAAATAGTCACGAGAAAACGTTCGAGTAAGCAATTCAGGACGATCCGCTTCTGCTAAGAAAAGATTGGCAGAAAAGACCATAACAGCTAAGGTTGAGATCGCAAAAGCCATCCGTGCCCGCACAGGACGAGTGTCCATTTTGATTTTCTTCATTGAAAAGGCTGCAATCAGCACGATAAAGTCAATGAAATACAACACATCGTAGGGACGGAACAAGCGAATCGCGCTTTCTCCTAGACCACTTGCCACTTTTCCAACACCAAGCATCGTGTTGATGGTGATAAAGTCAGTGAATTCTCGATAGTATGAAACATTGGAGAACAACAGCAAGGTCATCAAGAAATAAATCACAAGCATCGTGATATAAGCTGCTTTGGTTCTTCTTACGTACAATGCGATCGACAGCAGTAATAAGGTCGTTGCGATCGGATTGATGAATAAGATGAAGTACTGAATGCTGCTTTCAATCCCTAGGTGGAAGTCCACCATATAGGCAAAGATATTTTTTAGCCAAAATAATAGGGCTAATAGGAAAAAAAAGCCCATTCTTGTATTCACAAAGGTGGATACTTTATTTTTTTTCAAAGGAATCGTCCTCTCTTTTTCCAGTATAACCGGTACATTACGATTTTACATCACAGTACATTTTACTAGGCTGGGAAAGACGTGTCAAATGAATTCCTTGTCATGACGCGGAATTAAGTATTTCTTTACTTTCAAGAATACAGACAATACAGTCGCTTTTTGCTATACTAAAAAGGAGAATGAATGGAGCAGATGAACATGAAAATAAAACTAACGAAGCAAGGATCAGCGAAGCTTCGCAAAAAGAATCCGTTGATCCAACGAGAAGATCTTCAACAAGCAATCGAGACAAAGGAGTGGGTCACCTTTACTGATCAGGCCAACCAATTTTTAGGTATCGGCTATCTAGGTGAACAAAACAAAGGGATCGGATGGGTCGTATCCTTTGAAGAAACAGTGATCGACCAAGCATTCTTTGCGCAACGCTTTGCAAAAGCAAAAGGCAAGCGTAGTGCGTATTATCAAGATGAACTGACAGATGCGTTTCGTCTTTTTAATGGCGAGGGGGATCAATTGGGGGGACTTACCGTAGATTTGTATGGCGAGTATGTCGTTTTTTCTTGGTACAATGCCACCCTTTATCAACATAAAAAAGCGATCGTGGCGGCTTTTCGTCAAATCTTTCCCGAAATCAAAGGGGCTTATGAAAAAATCCGCTTTGCGTCTGAACTGCCTGAATCAGCATGGGTCTATGGGGAAACGGCGCCTGAACCCTTACTGGTGAAAGAAAATGGCGTCACGTATGCGACGTATTTGAACGAAGGACTAATGACGGGTATCTTTTTGGATCAAAAAGAAGTTCGTGGCCAACTCGTCGATGGTTTGGCAGCTGGCAAGTCTGTTTTAAATATGTTCAGTTATACGGGGGCGTTTTCTGTCGCTGCTGCTGTCGGTGGGGCTACTCAGACCACGAGTGTTGATTTGGCAAAACGCAGTTTGGAAAAGACCCGCGAACAATTTTCAGTTAATGGCATTAATCCAGATACCCAGCGTATCCATGTCATGGATGTCTTCAATTACTTCAATTATGCCCGCAAAAAAGACTTGCGCTTTGATGTGATCGTCTTAGATCCGCCGAGTTTTGCCCGCAACAAGAAAAAAGTCTTCTCGGTTGCAAAAAACTATGGCGATTTAGTCACAGATAGCTTGGAGATTTTAGCGCCAGATGGTTTATTGATCGCCTCAACGAATGCGGCCAATCTGTCCTCGAAGAAGTTTCAAGAAATGATCGAAGCGTCATTAGAGAAAGCACATGTTCCTTATGAATGTATTCAAAGTTATCGTCTACCAGCTGATTTTGCGGTAGATAAGCACTTTCCAGAAGGTAATTATCTGAAAGTATTCTTTTATCAAATGAAAAAGGAGTGAAGGAGATGAGCCGATCAAAACCAGTAACGTTAGATGGGAAAACACCCCTGATTTGTGTCCCATTGATTGGAAAAACCAATGAGGAAATTTTAAAACAAGCCCTTGCTGCTGAGGAATCAGAAGCACAGATCATTGAATGGCGCGTTGACCATTACAAACATGCAGACGATCAACAAGCGGTCTTAGATGCATTGTCTCATATTCGCACGACTTTAAAATCAAAAGAGCTACTTTTTACTTTTCGAACCATAGAAGAAGGGGGCGAGCGGCCGTTCACGTTGACCCAATACAAAGAATTGTGTTTAGCTGCTGCTGATTCAGGCTTGATCGATTGGATCGATATCGAATTAGAGAAAGCTGAATTTTTAGGTCGCGGCTTTATTCAAGAAATCAAAAAGGCACAGGTAAAGCTGATACTGAGCAATCATGATTTTGAGAAAACGCCAGAAGATGCGGTGTTGATTTTAAAGATCGGCGTAATGAATCAATTTGGTGCCGATGTTGGCAAGTTAGCGATGATGCCCAAGCAAGTCCAAGACGTTTTACGTTTAATGGGGATCATTACTAAAGCTCGTGGCTTCAACCAACTGCCGTTGGCGATCATGTCGATGGGGGAGCTGGGGAAAATCAGCCGTGTTAGTGGGGCATTGACTGGTTCGGTCTTTACTTTTGCTTCGTTGCAAGGGGCATCAGCACCTGGACAAATACCGATCGAACGAATGACCAACTACTTACAAGAATTTTCACTCAATGAGTAAGACCAGCCAAGGCCTTCTCTTAGAAGAAACCAAAACAAAAGAGGGATAAAATGGCGAAGAAGAAACAAAAAACCAATGCGATTCGTCAAGTAGAACAACAGAAAATCGCCTATAACGAATACACCTATGAGTGGTCGGAAGATCATCTCGATGCGCAATCCGTCGCTGCGCAACTAGCACGCCCGCAAGCTATCTACAAAACACTGGTGGCAGTGGGCAACAAAACAGGACCGCTGGTGGCTGTGATTCCTGGAAATAGAGAAGTGGATCTGAAAAAGTTAGCCAAAGTCAGTGGAAACAAAAAAGTAGAGATGCTGCATCTGAGAGATTTAGAAGAGACGACTGGCTATATTCGCGGCGGCTGTTCGCCGATCGGGATGAAAAAGCTCTTTCCTACTTATATTGATCGTGGGGCGCAGACACTGGAAGAAATCGTGGTTTCTGCAGGAAAGCGCGGGTTGCAGATGGGGCTTGACCCCCACGCGTTGCAACAATTGACAAAGGCGGTCTTTGCCGATTTGTTGGCAACTGAACACGAATAAAAAATCCCCGTGAACCATCTAGAGATGACGCTCACGGGGATTTTTTTGTGCTGTTTTATTCCATGACCTCAATATCGAAAACCTCAATATTTTCTAAACCACCATAAAA
Source organism: Enterococcus sp. DIV0008 (assembly GCF_050542615.1). Classification (NCBI taxonomy): domain Bacteria; kingdom Bacillati; phylum Bacillota; class Bacilli; order Lactobacillales; family Enterococcaceae; genus Enterococcus; species Enterococcus sp. DIV0008. The sequence continues at coordinate 968,605 of NZ_CP172937.1, forward strand.
GTCAAACCACGGAGTGGCATATTGTTTTAGAATGGCGTTTAATTCTTCAACATTTTCTTTTCCTTGGGTGTCCAGCCATTCCAATAACGCTTTGGCGCCTTGCTTCCCATAAATTTCGACACTATCGCGCCAAGTTGCTCGACCACCTAAGATTCCTGAGAATTTGGCACCATGTTGACCAGCAAAGGTCAATTCATCGCGAAAGACATTCGCTGGAACTCCCGCACTCAAATAGATGAATGGACGCGTCGCGGCGTCACTGGCTTCTTTGAAGTAATCGGCGGCTTCTTCTTGCGTATAAACGGCCTCTAAGCCTTCTTTTTGGAAGCCTTCCACTAAGTCGAACTGAACCGGTACTTCGACTTTCAAAATATCGATATGGTAGTGATCTTTCGTCAATTCCTGAATGGTTCGGATGACCTTGCTCGGTTTGATCTTGGCAAAAGCAGGTGATTTGTCATCTGTGATCGCATCATCATAGACGATTGGTTCCACAAATAACGGAATATCGGCCGCCTGCGCCTCCGTACCTAAACGCTCCAAAAACGCATGTTTGGTATCTAAAATCTCTTGAGGTTCATCTGGATTATAATAAACCAAGACTTTCGCAGCATCTGCCCCTTTTTTCACCAGGCGCTGCAACGATTCATTGGGTAGAATTTCTGGCAAACGACCCGGCGTGTTGACATCATAGCCTGTTTTTTCATAGGAAAGGATCAAGCCAGCATTGGGATTCTTTGCTTCGATCCCTAAGAAGCCATATTCCTCATCTAACAAAATACTGCTGACATATTTGGTCAATTCTTGGGAAACCAACTGCTTGAATTCATAAATGTGTTCCATCGTAAAGTCATCCGGTCCAGTTGCTGCCTTCATCATTTTTTTCATGGAACCACGTTGGTCGATCGCTAGTGCGGCAATCACACCATCCTCATTTGAAAGTTTTTGCATTCGTTCAAATTTACCTCTTGAAATTCGTTTCATTAAAAAAACCTCCCTCGATCTTGCTATCTTTAGTCTACGCCTACTTTGAGAAAAACCCAACTAATAAGCAAAAAGAGGGGGAGACCCAGGTGTTGACAGCAACGGGCAAGGATATTGCTGCCAACACCTGGATCGTTGATTAATAACTGAAATAACTCGCTGTTTCTGCTGCATTTTTTCCGGAGACATGTCCAGTACAAAACGCTGCTGTAATGTTGAAACCACCTGTATACCCATTGATATCCAATAATTCACCAGCAAAATACAAGCCATTGATTTTCTTGCTCTCCATGGTTTTTGGATTGATTTCTTTCAGATGGACCCCGCCGCCCGTCACGAAGGATTTTTCTAATGGGAACGTGCGGACAATGGTGATTGAAAAGCCTTTGATCAAGGAAGCGAGCGCCGCCAACTGTTCTGGTGAGGCTTTTTCAGCAACCAGCTCATGCAGGTCTAGCTGCTGCAAAAAGAAGGTCATCAAGCGCTCAGGCAAAAAGCCAGCTAAAGCATTCGGCAATTGTTTCTTCGAAGCCGCAGACTGAATCAATTCTTGGGTCAAGGCTTCATGAGATTTTGCTGGCAGACAATCCAGAGCAACCGTTACGGGTTGTTGCTTTTTCAATTCTTGATTTACGAAGGAGGAACAGCGCAAAGCAGCTGGACCAGATAATCCAAAGTGGGTAAACAAAAGATCCATCGTATGGGCGACAATAGGCTTTCCTTTTTGATCCAAGACACTCAACGTGATGTCTTGCAAGGAAATGCCTTGCAACGTCCGCTCTTGAATAAAGGATTCTTCTGAAACAAGCGGCGATTCGGTTGGATAAAGCGGCGTAATGGTATGGCCGACTTTTTTTGCCATCTTATAGCCGTCCCCCGTTGCGCCCGTGGAAGGATAGGTGCGGCCTCCTGTCGTCAGAATCACACTAGGGGCAGAGAACTCATCGGTTTCGGTTCGCACACCGCGAATTTGACTGCCGTCATGGATCAACTTGGTTACGGCCGTGTTCGTCAACAGGGTGACGTGATGATCGTTGATTGCTTGAAGTAACGCTTCGACGATCGTTTTTGATTTGTTCGTCACAGGGAACATCCGTCCGTGGTCTTCTTCTTTTAAGACGACCCCCAAGTCAGCGAAAAACGCCATTACATCATAATTATTGAATTGGGAAAACGTGCTATACAAAAATTTGCCGTTTCCCGGAATATGAGCAACTAAATCATCTACCGGCCGATTATTGGTCACATTGCAGCGTCCGCCGCCAGTCATCAATAATTTCTTGCCGATTTTTTTGTTTTTTTCGATTAATAAGACCCTAGCACCTTGTTTGGCAGCAGTGATCGCAGCCATCATGCCGCTCGTACCTGCACCCACAACAATGACATCATAGGTTTTTTCCATTCTTTTCACCTCTTTGGGATTGTAACACATCGGCTACGACTGCTGAAAGGATTGGTCGATTTTTTTCGAATGATAAAAAATTCTGACAATTCTAAAAAAAAGCGTGCAATTTCAGAAAATTTCTTTAAAATAGAAAATATCTTAAAGGAGGTAATGCACTATGACCAAAGCTTCAGCTTACGTGAAAGAAATTCAAGCGAAGATTCACGAGAAAGACCAACACCAACCGGAATTTCTTCAAGCAATTGACGAATTTTTGCCTACGATCGTTCCCTTTTTAGAGGAGCATCCAGAATATATTGAATCAAATATCCTTGCACTCTTAACTGAACCAGAACGTTTTATCCAATTCAGAGTCCCATGGCAAGACGATCAAGGCAACTGGCAAGTAAACCGTGGCTATCGGATTCAATTCAACTCGGCAATGGGGCCTTACAAAGGCGGCTTGCGTTTTCACCCAAGTGTCAACTTGAGTATCTTGAAGTTTTTGGCGTTTGAGCAAATCTTCAAAAACAGCTTGACAGGTCTGCCGATCGGCGGCGGCAAAGGCGGAAGTGATTTTGATCCAAAAGGCAAATCAGATGCCGAAGTGATGCGTTTTTGCCAAAGCTTTATGACGGAGCTGTCAAAACATATCGGACCTGACTTAGATGTTCCTGCTGGCGACATTGGTGTCGGAGGACGGGAAATCGGCTATTTATTTGGTGCCTACAAACGATTGAAACAATACGATGCCGGTATTTTAACTGGTAAGCCATTAGACTTTTGGGGCAGTAAAAACCGCACAGAAGCAACGGGTTATGGTGCTGTTTATTTCGTTAAGCATTTATTGACAGACCTAGGTGAAACCTTTGAAGGCAAAAAAGCGATCGTTTCTGGAAGCGGCAATGTTGCGATTTATGCAATTGAGAAGTTGCAAGAATTAGGTGCGATCCCTGTCACCTGTTCTGATTCCTCTGGTTTTATTTATGACAAAGACGGCATTGATCTGGCCTTATTAAAAGAAATCAAAGAAGTGAAGCGCGAACGTCTGACGGCTTATGCGAAAGAACGTCCATCAGCAGAATATCATGAAGGGGCATCTGTCTGGGATTTTGATACACCAGCGGAATTAGCCTTTCCTTGCGCGACCCAAAACGAGATTAATCTCTCACAAGCCAAACGTGCAAAAGCCAATGGTGTTCGGGTCGTTTCTGAAGGCGCGAATATGCCTAGCTCATTAGAAGCAGCAGAATATTTTATTGAAGAAGGAATTTTCTACTGTCCAGGAAAAGCAGCCAATGCTGGCGGCGTAGCCGTTTCTGCGTTAGAAATGAGTCAAAACTCCCAACGACTGCAATGGGAAAAAGCTGAAGTCGATGCCAAATTGGACGATATCATGAAGTCGATCTATGAAGCATGCCGTGATACTGCTGAAACCTTCGATCAAAAAAATAATTTTATGTTAGGTGCGAACGTCGCAGGCTTTGAAAAAGTTGCTAAAGCAATGTTTGCTCAAGGACTTGTCTAAAATCACCCAACAGGCTACCTATCAGGAATTACTTGAAAAAAGTTGAAAAAAAACGTAAAGTAGGTAGTGTATGAAAAACTATTTTTTCAAGGAGGACAAATCATGTCACACATCAAGTTTGACTATTCGAAAGTAGCACCATTCGTAAACGAATACGAATTGAGCTACATGCAAAGTCAAGTTACAGCAGCAGACAAACAATTACGCGAAGGAACAGGTGCTGGTAGCGACTTTCTAGGTTGGATCGACCTTCCTAAAAATTATGACAAAGATGAATTTGCGCGTATCAAAAAAGCGGCTGAAAAAATTCAATCTGATTCTGAAGTACTAGTCGTGATCGGGATCGGCGGATCTTATTTAGGAGCGAAAGCAGCGATTGATTTCTTAAATCATTCTTTCTTTAACTTGTTACCAAATGAAGAACGCAAAGCACCACAAATCTTTTTTGCCGGTAATTCAATTTCTTCAACTTACTTAGCAGATTTGATCGAAATCATTGGTGACCGTGACTTCTCTGTGAATGTGATCTCAAAATCAGGAACTACTACTGAACCAGCGATCGCTTTCCGTGTTTTCAAAGAACGTTTGATTGAAAAATACGGCAAAGAAGAAGCCAACAAACGGATCTACGCAACAACGGATAAAGCGAAAGGTGCAGTAAAAGTTGAAGCAGATGCTGAAAACTGGGAAACTTTTGTGATTCCAGATGACGTCGGCGGCCGTTTCTCTGTATTGACTGCTGTTGGTTTATTGCCAATCGCTGCCAGCGGAGCGGATATCGATGCCTTGATGCAAGGGGCAGCAGATGCTAGCGATGCTTACGCAAGTGACGACCTTGAAAAAAATGAAGCGTATCAATATGCAGCAATGCGTAACATCCTTTATCGCAAAGGCAAAGTAACCGAATTGCTGATCAACTACGAACCAGGCATGCAATACTTCTCAGAATGGTGGAAACAATTATTCGGCGAGTCTGAAGGAAAAGACCAAAAAGGGATCTATCCTTCAAGTGCAAACTTCTCAACAGATTTGCATTCTCTTGGTCAATACATCCAAGAAGGCCGTCGCAATATCTTTGAAACCGTCGTAAAAGTTGAAAAACCACGCAAATCAATCGCGATCCCTACACAAGAAGCCGATCTTGATGGTCTTGGCTACTTAGAAGGAAAAGAAGTTGATTTTGTTAATACGAAAGCCTTTGAAGGAACGTTACTTGCCCATACAGATGGAGATGTACCAAATCTGTTAGTAAAAATCCCTACAATGGATGCTTACACGTTAGGGTACACGATGTACTTCTTTGAGATCGCTGTAGGAATTTCTGGCTACTTAAATGGCGTGAACCCATTTGACCAACCAGGAGTTGAAGCTTACAAGAAAAACATGTTCGCCTTACTTGGCAAACCAGGTTTCGAAGATCTTGCAAAAGAATTGAACGAACGTCTATAATAAGATAAAGAAACGCCTCGAGCCAGTTCTGATCGGCTCAAGGCGTTTTTATTTTATTTAATAACAAATCAGTAATCCAAAAAATCAGCGGTCTTCTTTTAATCCCCAAAGCAACGCAGCAGACAATAGTCCAAAGATACAGGTTTGAATAATTGGCATTTGACTCATCTCCTTTTGATTTTCTTTAGTATAAAATGAATTCTATTAAGTGACACGAACAAAGCAGTGGGTTTCAACGAACGAAACTGTCATTTCTTGGTGACAAATGCGTGATGAACGGAAATAAACCGTTTTCATTTTGATGCTTTTTTGTTATTATATCTTTAAGAAAGAAAACGGTTGAGGTGAGGATATGGAGAATATTACGATTGGTGAAAAATATGTCTGCCGACCAGTAGGGGCGAGTAAGCCTGTGATCGGTGTGGTGGAAAAACTATACGTAAATACGGCGTTGATCGTCGTTTCAAGTTGTGAAGAAGAAGATCAAGTACAAGTAGAAGCTTGTAATCGTCGGATGATCGTCAGCTTCAATAAAATTTTTACACAAACCAATGTTGCTTAACAAAAGAGTAAAAATGCTGCTCCACGGATTACCGTGAGCAGCATTTTTCTTCGTGTGAGATCAGCCAACACCGATCACAAAGTTCAATAGTTTGTCTGAATAAGTCATGTCTTCTTCCGTCACACTCAACTCTTCATTTAAAATCCCCATCTGGTCGGTAATGATCCCGTCCACACCGTAAAAACGCATCCGGCTGATGGTATCCGCATCATTGGGGGTCCAAACGAACACTTCCTTGCCGTCAGTCCGGGCAGAAGCGATGAAGTTGCGGTTGATCGTACTGTATTCCATTGTCAGAAAATCGGCACTAGTCAGTGGTGGGCCAACGACATTGAAGGGCATGATGTATCCTGACGTCAATTCAGGTGCTTTATCCTTTAATTCTTCAACAACTGTATAGGAGAGGCTTTGCATAATATGCTCATTTGCAACTAAATCCTCTTGGTATCGTTCTAAGAAGTCATCTACGAGCTGCGCAGTATCTTTTTGCTGAGTTTTGATCTCCACCAGCAGTTTTTGATCCAATTGGTTGGCAAGCGCCAAGTACTCGTCAAAAGTTGGAATACGGGCTGTCTGGTTGTTTTCCGAAACTGTCAGTGATTCGGCATAGCTCAAGGGTAATTGTTCTGGTTTTCCTTTGCCGCCGGTTAGTTGGCGGTAAGAAAAATCATGATAGACAATAAAATGACCATCACTTGTTTGCTGGACGTCCATTTCAACATAATCCGGGTGATACTTCTCACTAGTAAAGCGTAGTGCTTCAAGAGAATTTTGGACCCCTTGTCCGTCGCTTACCCCTCGATGGGAGATCGTTACCGGATGAATCGAAGCAGCTGAAGTCAGATAGTTCATATTATATAGACTAACACCGACACCGAAAAGCACCGTTACCAAGGTAAACAAGGAACTTTTTAGACCTAAGAAATGACGCTGGTTCAATGGTTCTTGGTGGAACCAGGAAGGAATCTCTGGTAAAAAACCTTCGTCATCCATGAAATCAACGATGATATAAAAAATAGCTACGGTCGATAAAATGACATTCAGTAACAAAATAAACTGTAAGAAAGTCATAATAAAAACAGCACTATACAAGGCATAATTCGGTGCAACAGCTTCGATTACTGCTTGAATCGTGATCAGCAAAGTAAAGCTAAGTGTCGTGATCAATAAGATGCTACCACTAATAAAAACAAACTGACCAACGATAGCAAAAAAGCGGCGTTTAGTCACTTGAAGGCTTTCTTTGATCGCTTTTCGAAAAGGCAAATCACGCAAAATCATTTCTGGCAAGGCAAAAATCACGCGAATTCCTAAATAGATCAACAAGACATAGATCAAGAGCACTGCTCCGATGATTACGACACGGTTGGCAAAAATGAAATCCATGATAAAGGCAGGGATTTTGATTTTTGCGAGTAAATCCGAATTAAAGCTCAACCCACCGATGGGTAGAATCAGTAAGAAGTAAAAGAGGAAAAATAAAAAGGTCATCGGCCGTAATTTTCGCAACTGCAAAACAGTCATCCGTAACAATTGGCGCAGGCTTATGGGTTGTTTCTTTTTGATAAAATAAACACTCAGCAACAAGAATGTAAACTCAAAAAAGACGGCTAATAAGATCAAAAGCAAAATCACTGTTAGTGAAAGCAATACGACAGGATGATCTGTAAAAATACTCCCGATATTGTCGAATGAAAGGTAAGGTAAGCCTCCCCGTCTTAGAACGAATTTGGTGGAAGAAGTTAATATGGGAATTACTAAGAACAACAAGGCACCGTGCATCAATAAGACATCACGGAAGTAGGCGTTGCTGTCTTTCAAAAAATCCCAAGTGTTGATGAAGCTGTTTTTTAAATAATTCATGGTTGTCATCCTAACAATAGTAAGTATTTTAGTTCTCTGGGTAATAAAGGTAAAGGCGGTAAAAAAGCCGAACAGTTTAGCAGCAAGTTCGTCACAGGCATAGATCCTGTCTCAAACGTAGCTCCTTCACATTCGGCTCAATAAATTGATCGCTTTTCTTACTCTAATTCTTATCCGCCTAACAAACCAGTTAAGAATGTCCCACCATAAATCAATGCCATACTGTACAAGAAAATTGAGGCAGGTTTTGCTAATAAAATAATCAACGTAAACTTCTTAACGGACATGTTGGTCAATCCAGCCATAAGACAAAGGGCATCATCTGGGGCAACCGGTAGAAAGATCGCAAGGGCGAAAAGTTTTTCAAATCGGCTTTGGTTATCTAACCAGCCAATGTATTTATCGTAAGTTTTGTCACTGATCATACTTAAAATGAATGGTTTACCGTATCGTCGGCCAAGCAGGAAAATAATGACAGAACCAATACTGATTCCTACATAGTTATAAACGAATCCTAGGTAAGGACCGAAAATCAAAACACCTGCAGCGCTGGAGACACCACCGGGAATGATTGGGATCACGACTTGCAAGATCTGCAATAGGATAAAGACGATTGGTCCTAAGATAACAGAATTTCCAACTAGACCTCGTAAGGCATTAATGTCTTTGAAAACACCTAGATTGATAAAATAGATCGTTAATGCGATAGATAAACCTAAGCCAATAATAGAAATCGTATTAATGATACGACGAGAAGTTGCTATGCTCACAGGACTTCATCTCCTTTTTGTTTCATAATCTCACTATACGGGGTGAGACCAGAAAAATCCAGTAAAACAAATGACAAACGTCAAACAGTTTTGTAAGGTATGCCTTTATTATAAGAGAAGTCCGCAAAGAAAACATTGTACCAAAGTCTGAAATAAGAAAAATTTATAGTTTCGGCACGCCATTAGTTTTAGGAGGCTTTTTTATCTGGGTGACGTTTTTTTGTGCGCTTCACTTGCCAACGATTGACGATCTTTTCAACCACACTCGTCATCATGAAGCCTCCGGCGATCGCCCCAGCAGTGATAACCACGATCATCAGATTTTCAAAGCCGACAAAGTTGTCTCCTAAAGCAAATTCTCGAACGGCTTTATAGGCAGGTCCACCCGGTACGAGGGGAACGAGACTAGGAATGTTAAAAATGATCATAGGCATTTTTTTTCTGCGGGAAAAAAAGATGCTGACGCAACCGACAGCAAATGCGGCTAAAAAGTTGGCGCTACCTAAACCATAGCCAATCGTTTTTAATGACCAATAGATCATCCAGCCAACGGTTCCGGCAATGCCTGTGGCAACCAAAGCTCTTTTAGGAATATTAGTCAAAATGCCAAAGGTCACGGTGCTTAAAAAGCTGAAGGAAAGGTGAATAAAAATCGTCATGAGATCCCTCCAAATAAGGTGAAGACCGTGGCGATGCCGACACCGATCGCGGCAGCTGTGAAAATGGCTTCAGTACCTCGGGCGGTTCCGCTGATGAGATGGCCCGCCAAGATATCGCGAAAGGAATTGGTGATCGCTACACCAGGAACTAAGGGCATGACGGCACCGATAATCAAATTATCGACGTTTTGTGCGACATGAAGGGAGACCGCTAAGACAGACAAAGTACCGATTAGTAAAGAGGCGCAAAACATATCCAAAAAGCGGATATCGATCACTTTCTTGACCCAATACGCGCATAAAAATCCCAGACAGCCAATAATGAAGGTCGGTAGAAAGTCAAACCAAGCACCGCCGAAAATAATCATTAAGGTACTGCTGACTACACCAGCACTAAGGACCTGCAGCCAGTAGGGGAAACTTGGTGTTGTCGGATTGACCTTTTTTAATGCCTCGTGCAGTTCCGCTAAAGAAATTTTCTTTTCTGCATAAGCACGAGAGAGTCCGTTAACGGCAACGATTTTTTCGAGATTGATGACTCGATCATGGACATTTTCTACTTGCGCATAGTGACTGCTGCGCAAACCCATAAAAAGACCAGTTGCTGTTACATAACTAATACTACCTTGCTCCCCAGCGTTGGCTGCAATTCGATTCATTGTATCTTCTACTCGATAGACTTCCGAGCCGTTTTCCATCATGATTTTTCCTGCTAATAAGCAGGTCTCCAATAATAGCTCTTTTGATTCAGCCATTTCCAAACCCCTTTTTCAATCGAATTTGCGCACTACAATCTTAGTGTACAATTTCAGCGAGTTTTCAACAAGAAAGAAAAGTAGATTTGAAAAATAACTAGCAACCTATACGCAGGATTTTTTGTGATAAGTGAAAGGAGAGGCACTTCTCTTTATTCGTAAAGATTCATGTTTAATGAACAAAGTGAATAGAAATAAGATAACGGATGGAGTGTTTTATTTTAAAAAAATGAATAACTCGGTTACAATTAAATAAATAAAAAAAGGGGGATTTATTGATGCGAAGGAAGGTCTATACAAGAGAACACATTTTGAAGGCCGCTTATGAACTGATCAATAGAGAAGGTTTTGGCAACTTTACGGCACGGAATATCGCTAAGCACATGGGAATTTCTACTCAACCAATTTATCTTGAGTTCGAAAATATGCAGGACTTAAAAAATACTTTGGTAGAGGCTGTTTTCAAAGATTTATCGGAAAATGTTTTTCCAGTTGTTCGAACAGGAGACAAACTTGTTGATTTAGGCCTGAATTATATACGCTTCGCGCAAGAGCAGCACAATCTCTACATCGCCCTTTTTATCGATGATTATGGCGGTGGGAAATTGATGCATGATTTTTCATCCACCTATTTCAAATCCTTGATCAAATCAGAAGAAAAATATGCAGATCTATCCGAAGATGCGATAAATGCACTACATAATGGCGCATGGATCGTTGTGACTGGTTTGGCTTCCTTAATGTCGGCGGGTATCATCACACCCACCGATGACCAAATCATCAAAATCATCAACGAGACGATCGAAGGCGTAATCGAAAAGAAAGAAAACTATATTTTCGATTAAAGAATAAAAAATCTGTATCCATTTCTATTTTGGATGCAGATTTTTCTTGACATTTTTTGTGAAACTAGCGAAAATAACTGTTATGGAGAGTTGGCAGAGTGGTAATGCAGCGGACTCGAAATCCGCCGACCCGGTTCATCCCGGCGCGCAGGTTCAAATCCTGTACTCTCCTTATACCAACGCTTTAGAGCGTTTAGCCTATCTTTCGAGATAGGCTTTTTTGTTTGTTATGGGCAGAGAAGATAATTGACTGCCGAGCTTGATCGATAACCATCTGAAAAAACCTCAGTTTACACTCAATCGGGAAATCAACAGAAATACACTAATTCGCTGAACCCCTTTTTGCTTGTGGTCCTCTACAACAAACGAAAAGAATCAATCGGGCAAACGTGTTAAGGCGTATTCAATTTGTTCAGAAGTAAAGCCTTCATAGGAAAGTTGGTTCCTCACACGCTCATCTGATAAGGATAAATTTTGCGAGTAGCGAAGCGCTTTTTTCAATGCTTGCTCATTCCAATCGGCATTCACGGTGGCTACGGCAAAGTCTGCGGCGCTCTCAGAAAAGTCTTCATAGAGTAGTTGGCGTTTCACGCTCGACTGAGAAAACGCGCTGCTGGATAAGTATCTTTCTGCACGATTCAGTGCATTTCTTTGTTCCCGGGAAAGCTGAGGTGTATGTTGCTCGTTATTCGCGGGTTCTTCTTGTTGCGCGCTACTTGCTTCTTTCTTGCCAGCTGTTTGTTCTCCTTGTGGTTGTTCCATGGAAGCAGCGGCATCGACAAAGGATTCATTTTTTCTTGCTTCGTTACGTAATGAAGGGCTTAATTGCGCAGTGATGCTATCGAAAGACGTCACATCTTGGTAGAAGGACAATCCACCGTAAGAAAACAAGGTGAAAAAAGCCGAAGCGACAATGATCAAAACATTCCGATCTCGTTTGTTTTTTTGAGTTATCAACCCAATATAAAATAAGATAATGCCAAAAATGAAACCAATCAAACCGATAAAAAACAAACCAGCGAAAAATGTAGCCATAAGCATCCCCCCTAATAAAACAGTTTCCTAAAGTTAATAGTACTATGTCTGGAATCAGAAAACAGATTTGTCTTTTCATGAACAGAGGAAAAGAATGATTTGACAACTGTAACGTGTATGCTATTAATGGATCATTCATATGTATTAAAGAAGTGATGCTCAAGAATTACTGGTGAAATCGCTGGTAAACGAACTGAAAGTACAGTTGTATCAGTAGGAGGGAAGAAGATGGATTTTGAAGAAAAAGATTACTTTATGCGTTACACAAAAGTTGCGGCACAGGGATTGAGCAAATTTATTACGCAAGGATCTGTTGATGAAATCTTACAGCTAGATGAACAGCAAAGCGGTCAAAAGCAAGAAACGGATACTGAAAAAGATAAAAGCGAGCCAAAAAACAAGAAAGCACCTAGCTAATTATTTCCTTAGCGAGGTGCTTTCAGTACGAATCGGTATCCTTCATTTGGATAAACTCCTTATGCAGTTTTTTTCAATTCTTGTACAGCTTGCTCGATCGTAATTCCAGTCGCAAAATGATTCGCATCTTTTTTATCGAAAACGATAAATAAATTCAATTTGGTATCCAGAGTTACACGATATTGTAGATCTGTGTTATAGAATGTCATAGTCATTCTCCTTTCTTAAAACTTGTCATTGAAAGGCAACGGTTAGTTGATAACGAAATTCCATAGTTAGAATAACACTTTTTTTCACAATAGTCCAATAAAACTATCAAACGAAAAAATCTGACTGATTATTTTCAGGAAATCAATGCTGAGAATGGAAGCAAAAGAAGTTTGCTGGAGTCAGTAAATTCGGGAAAAGTATCTTTGTATATTTTCAGAAAAATAGAATTCATAAAAAATTTCTTAAGAATTTTGAGGATAGCTATTTTCTTAGATAACAAATTTGTAAGATTGAGAGTATGAGATGATTGGAAACCTTGATATCATAAGGTTTATCTTCAAATTGTGTTTTGTGCAAAAATATATTGATTGTATTTTTTTGAAAAAGAGATCGTATCTCTTGAATTCTATGGTATGATTTACTTTAGAAAAATGAAAATGGATTATGAAAACGGATGTGAAAATATGTGCGGAATTGTCGGCTTTGTCAATTCAAAAGATCAAAAAGAAATCATTATTGAACGCATGATGGACCGGATCGTTCATCGCGGACCAAACAGTTCAGGGAAATTTACCGACGACCGAGTGGCATTAGGGTTTCGTCGTTTATCGATCATCGACTTAGAAGGTGGCTCACAACCAATTTTTAATGAGGATCAAACAAAAGTAATCATTTTTAATGGTGAAATTTACAACTTTCAAGTATTGCGGGAGGAATTGATCCAAGCAGGTCATGTCTTTTCTACCCATGCGGATACCGAAGTAGTCTTACATGGCTATGAAGAGTGGGGCATTGATGTGTTGCAGCGCCTGCGGGGAATGTTTGCGTTTGCCATCTGGGATACTCAAAAACAAGAGCTTTTCGGCGCGCGGGATCACTTTGGCATCAAACCGTATTACTATGCGCAAATGAACGGCAGTTTCCTGTTTGGTTCTGAAATCAAGAGCTTTTTGCCTCATCCAGATTTCAAGAAAGAGTTGAACCAAGAGGCGTTGAAACCTTATTTGACCTTCCAATACTCGCCCTTGAACGGAGAAACCTTCTTTAAAGGCGTTCATCGTTTGCAAGAAGGGCATTATTATTTGTTTAATGAACAAGGATTGACGATCAAGCAGTATTGGGATGCAGATTTTTCAGTGAAAGAAAATCATTCAAGAGAAGAATGGGTCGACAAAATCGATCAAGCAGTCCAAGAATCGATTGCCGCTCATCAAATCAGTGATGTTGAAGTCGGCTCATTTTTATCCAGTGGTGTCGATTCAAGTTATGTGGCCTCGGTCTTGCGCCCAGATCACTCATTTTCAATTGGGTTTGATGACAAAACCTACAACGAAGCGATCGAAGCCCGCAAATTGACGGAAAAACTCGGTTTGAACAACACAGCAGCAGTTATTGATGGTGAAATGTCCTTTGAGGCATTTCCGTTGATTCAGTATCACTTGGACGAACCAGATTCTAACCCAAGCTGTGTCCCTTTGTACTTTTTAGCCAATCTGGCAGCACAGCAAGTGCGAGTCGTTCAATCTGGGGAAGGGGCAGATGAATTATTTGCTGGTTATGCTGCCTATGGCTTCCACACAAACTCTAAAGCGGTCCGCGTTTTTGCCCAAGGATTGAAAAAATTGCCGCAAAACATCCGCTTTCGTTTGGGACGTCAAATCGGCAAAATGAAAAACTTCCATGGTCGAATTCATCTTTATGAAGCAACGGCACCTGCCCAAGACTTCTTTATCGGGCAAGCCCTGGTCTTTGAAGAAGAGGAAGCACTACAGCTTTTAAAACCAACGTATCAAAAAGGACCCTCTGTTGCTGAAATCGTTGCGCCTCATTATGAGAAAGTCAATGGTCTCAAAGACGAGGTCAATAAGATGCAATATTTGGATCTTCATCAGTGGATGCCGAAGGATATCTTGTTAAAAGCAGACAAAATGTCCATGGCGAGTTCCTTGGAATTACGGGTTCCTTTATTGGATATCGAGATGCAAAAATTGGCGCAAACAATCCCGACGAAATATTTGATCAATCAAAACAACACGAAAGATGTGTTCCGACAAGCGTCAAACCGTCATTTGCCAAAAGAATGGGCAAACCGTGAAAAACTAGGCTTTCCTGTACCTATCAAGGCATGGCTGAAAGAAGGAACCGGGTATGAAGCAGTCAAAGCACTTTTTGAGTCAGACTTTGCGGCAACCTTCTTCGATCAAACAGCAATTTTACAAATGCTTGAAGACCATCGCCAAGGAAAACCGAATCTTCAGCGAAAAATCTGGACGATCTTTACGTTCTTGACCTGGTACAAAGTGTTCTTTATTGATGAATCGATTCCCGAAGCCAAAGAAATCGTTTATGAAACACTTTGATTTGAATATGGAAGCAAAAAAAAGCTGACGCGGACATCCCGCATCGGCTTTTTTTATAGACCTAAATATTTTTCCAAGTAATCGACCATGCCATCTTCCGCATTGGTTTTGTCGGTAACATCATTGGCGATCGATTTTAATTGTTGCGTGCCATTCGCCATGGCAACGCCCCAACCCGCATAATCCAGCATCTCCAAATCGTTGTGTTCATCACCAAAAGCGATGATATCTTGTCGATCCAAAGACAAAGAATCCGCGATCACCGAAAGACCAAGTGCTTTATGGACTCCTTTTGGTACGATCTCTAAGATGGCTTGAGGCCCGCCCCATGTTCGAACATCGACTGCATCGTCAAATTGATCCTTGATACGTAAAGAAACAGATTCTGCTAATTCATTTTCGGTTTTCACCAGTAATGAAGTGGGATCCGTTTTTAAATTTGCTAATAGATTTTTTTCGGAAGCATTGCCCGAAAAGAAAAAGTGTTGATCAAATCCGCTTAGGTCATCGATGAAAAAGGTTTCGCGATTTTCTGCTGCCACAAACGTCAGCCCCAGCTGCTCTTTTTGTGCCATGAGTTCAAACGCAATTTCTCGAGAGATCGAGTGCTCCATTTCATTTGCCCATACTTGTCGAGGTTTATGGACCAACCCACCGTTAAAATTGACCATTGGTGTTGTGAGCGCCAATTCTTTATAGAATTGATCGCTCATCCGAAAAGGTCTTCCGGTAGCGATGGTAACAAAGTGTCCCGCTTTGGTGGCGCGAACCAGTACCTCACGTGTGCGAGGGGAAAGTTGGGATTCAGTATTTAAGGTTGTGCCATCTAAATCAATGGCGATGATTTTTGGTTTCAAAAGACTCGCTCCATTCTCTTATACTAGTGGCTTAAGTGTAACATATTTCTGTCATTTCACAATACAAGTAAGTTTTCGATAAGTTTTCATAATATTTACAAAGCAAAACACGAACATTAAACGTTTTTGGTTCGTTTTATTCGGAAAAAGGTTTGAAAAGCGAAAATTATTCCCTTATAATTTGTAATTGTTCGATGAAAAGCGCAATTATTCATTTTTTCTTTTCATAGAAACGATTAAAGTTCAGGAGTGAAACATAACATGGAAAAGTTTTTCAAATTAAAGGAGAATAAAACGACGGTTTCAACAGAAGTGATGGCCGGGGTCACCACCTTCTTCGCGATGAGTTATATTTTGTTTGTGAATCCGACGATTTTATCTGCTGCAGGCATGCCGTTTCAAGCTGTTTTCTTAGCAACGATCATCGCTTCAGTGATTGGTACCCTGATCATGGGCTTATTTGCAAATGTGCCTTACGCGCAAGCGCCTGGAATGGGACTTAATGCATTCTTCACCTTTACCGTTGTTTTTGGTTTGGGCTATACGTGGCAGCAAGCATTAGCGATGGTTTTCATCTGCGGCTTGATCAACATTTTTATCACGGTCACTCGAATCAGAAAAATGATCATCCATGCGATTCCAGAAAGCATGCAGCACGCAATCGGTGGCGGGATCGGGATCTTTGTGGCTTATGTAGGGATCAAAAATGCCAACTTGCTAAACTTCAGTGCAGACACTGCCGCAGTGACTGGTTCAGTTGTTGACGGTGAGACGATTGTGAGTGCCAATTTTAATGGGGGGATCGTCCCAGCTTTGGCGAATTTCAATAATGCACCTGTTTTGTTAGCAGTGATTGGTTTAGTAATCACTACTTTGTTAGTAGTGAAAAATGTTCGTGGGGCAATTATTTTTGGTATTTTAGGAACGACGATCATCGGTATTTTGATGGGTGTGGTGGATTTAAGTGCCATTGATTGGCACGGAAATTCATTAGGTAGCTCGATCAGCGAACTAGGCATCACCTTTGGGGCTGCGTTTGGCTCTGAAGGAATGGGCTCATTATTCAGTGATTCTGCCAAAATCCCTCAAGTAATCATGACGATTTTGGCGTTTAGTTTATCAGATGTCTTTGATACGATCGGTACCTTTATCGGGACTGGACGTCGTACAGGGATCTTTTCGAAAAAAGATGAAGAAGCGGTTGAAAACAGTAACGGGTTGAATACGAAGATGGATAAGGCTCTTTTTGCAGATGCCGTAGCCACGTCTGTAGGGGCCATCGTAGGGACCTCAAATACAACGACTTATGTGGAATCAGCAGCTGGCATCGGTGCTGGTGGACGCACGGGCTTGACTTCCGTTGTGGTGGCAGCACTCTTTGCGATCAGCAGTATCTTTTCTCCACTGATCTCAATCGTTCCCGCACAAGCGACAGCACCGGCGTTGATCTTAGTTGGGGTAATGATGATGGCTTCTTTTGCAGACATCAAGTGGACTGATCTAGAAGAAGCAGTTCCCGCTTTCTTTGCATCTATTTTTATGGGCTTGTCTTACAGTATTTCCAACGGGATCGCTGTTGGTTTCATTTTCTATGCCTTAGTGAAAGTAGTGAAAGGAAAAGCCAACGAAGTGTCTCCGATCATCTGGGTCGTCAATGCGTTGTTTATCCTAAACTTTGTCATTTTGGCTTTGATCAGTTAAGTTTAATGAAGAAAATCTTTCTGTATTTTAAATGCAGAAAGATTTTTTATTTGATTATTACTCACGATACGGTATAGTATTTGTGAAAGAAGGTTTGTAAATGAAGATTGATTGGAAACGAAATCTACTGATTTCATGGGTAGGTTGTTTTTTTACGGGTGCCAGTTTTAGTCTTGTCATGCCATTCATTCCCTTATATATAGAAGAGTTAGGCGCTCCAGAGAGTCAAATTGAGTTGTTTTCTGGATTAGCAATCTCAGTAACGGCGTTTGCGGCGGCTATCATTGCTCCAGTTTGGGGAAATCTAGCAGACCAAAAAGGTCGTCGTTTAATGATGATTCGCGCGGCTGCGGGGATGACAGTGACGATGGGTTCTTTGGCTTTTGTACCGAATGTCTATTGGTTATTGATCATGCGTTTCTTTACCGGAATTTTATCGGGGTATATTCCAAATGCGACTGCGTTGATCGCTTCGCAGGCGCCTCGAGAAAAAAGCGGTTGGGCGCTTGGGACATTGGCTACAGGAGCCATCGCAGGGAATTTGATTGGTCCTTCCATGGGTGGGGCGTTGGCGCAATGGTTCGGCATGAAAAATGTTTTTATCATTACTGGTGTTGTGTTGCTAATTACGCTCTTGCTCACGATTTTTCTCGTTCAAGAAGATTTTGAGCCGGTTGAAAAGGGCGATCTGCTGTCCATCAAAGAAATTTTTGGTCAAATCAAAAATATGCAGTTGCTTGTCGGTTTGTTTATTACGTCACTGATTTTACAGCTAGGTGTAACGAGTATCAGCCCGATCCTTACATTGTATATTCGTGATCTAAGCGGGAACAGTGGCAATATTTTGTTTGTCAGCGGATTGATCGTCTCTGTTGCTGGTGTTTCGGCAATCATCTCTTCGCCATTTTTAGGCAAAATCGGTGATCGTTACGGCAATCACAAGGTATTGTTAGGCGGTTTATTGCTGTCATTTTTCTGTTTCATTCCGATGGGCTTTGTCTCCACACCGTTTCAGTTGGGCGTGCTGCGCTTCTTGCTTGGTTTTTCGACAGGTGCGTTGATGCCGTCGATCAACACACTGATCAGCAAGATCACCCCGATGGAAGGGGTCAGCCGCATCTACAGCTACAACCAAATGTTCTCTAACTTTGGACAAGTGTTAGGTCCGATGGTCGGCTCAACGGTGGCAGCTGGCTTTGGTTATCCCGCCGTCTTTTGGGTAACTAGCGGGTTTGTACTGATCAATATTTTTATCTCAGGATTTAATTTCCGTAAAAGCTTGCGTAAAACGGACATCAGTGAATAGTTGAAAAGAAAAAAAAACCAGTTACAATAAAGGTAACTGGTTTTTTTTTTAATGGCTTGTCTTTTCAGGCGCTGGTGCGATAATACCAACAAGAATGATCACCACACCTGCGACCAAAGAGATGATTGAAGTTAATTGAAAATCATAAGTTGCTCCAGCAAGTGAGCTGCCTAGATAGCCAACGACTTGACCTAATACAAAAGTCCAAAATAAAGTGACTAGGTAACGCATGACGACACCTCTTTTCTGCGTATCTTCCATTTCGACTTTAGTTTATCACAAAAATATTTATTGTAAAGATTTTCACTTTTTCATTTTGTTTTTCAAATCTATTTACTAGCAGAAAGAAAGAGAATTTTCATTTTTGGAGGGATTTCAATGTATTCACAGCTCACCACCTTAAGCGCCTATTCGTTGCTGCAAAGTACGATCAAAATTCCTCACTATATAGAGCAAGCCAAAAAGATGGGCTATCAGACATTGGGTCTGACCGATCATAATGTTCTCTATGGCGCGGTCGAGTTTTATCAACAATGCCTAGCACAGGGCATCAAGCCGATTTTTGGCGCTTTGTTCGACTGTACCTTCGGAGAGGAATCAATGTCCTTTCCATTGTACGTATTTGCAAAAAACCTCAAGGGCTATCAAACCTTGATGCGTTTATCAAGTGAAAAAATGATCACCGAGCAGTTGAATTTAGCTGCTTGTGATTCTTTGCAGGATCTCTTTGGTTTGCTGCCTGAAGGCGAAGGCTTTTTGCCGTCTCAGCACGATGATTTAGAAGCTAATCAAAAAGTACTGCAAGCAATCAGCCATAAATTTGATTCTGAGAGCTTGTTTTTAGGCATTACTAGCAAGGGGCTAGATCCAGAAACGATCGCTTGGTTTAACGAGCAAAACATTGCACCATGTGCCTATCAACCCATCGCGGCTTTAGCACAAGAAGAAGCCTTTGCAGTCAAAGTGATGACCCATATCAAAGAGGGCTCGCAAATTGAAGACTTTCGTCAGGCAAAAGAGCAAGCGACTACGCAGTTTTTTTTACAACCGGCAGACCAATTGACTGCGGCATTTGCCGAAGCGTCGCAGGCATTGATGAATAATCAGCGGATTGCAGCTGAATGCGCCGTCGAGCTGCCACTGCATCAGCGGCTATTGCCTCATTACCCGTTACCAGCAGAAGAAAATGCTGCGGACTATTTGCGGAAAATTTGTTTTGAACGTCTGCCTCAACGTGTTGCCCACGTTACATCGGCGTACGAACAGCGTTTGGATTATGAGTTGTCTGTCATCCATAAGATGGGCTTTGATGATTACTTCTTGATTATTTGGGACGTCATGGACTTTGCCCACCAACAAGAAATTGTTACCGGAGCTGGACGGGGATCGGCTGCTGGCGCACTGGTGGCATATGTTTTATCGATCACCGACGTAGATCCAATCAAATACGATCTTTTGTTTGAACGATTCTTGAATCCAGAACGTTACACGATGCCTGATATCGATTTAGATATTCCTGACAATCGCAGAGATGAGATTTTACAATATGTGCGCCAAAAATACGGGCAAGAATATATGGCACAGATCGCCACGTTTGGCACCATGGCGGCCAAAATGGTTCTGCGAGATGTTTCTCGTGTCTTTGGTCTTTCGCAAAGTGAAGCCAATCGCTGGTCAAAAGCCATCCCCAATGCCTTGAAAATGACCTTAGATCTTGCTTATGAACAATCCAATCAGCTGCGAGAATTGGTGTCGTTTAATGAGCGCAACCAAGTAATGTTTCAAGTCGCCAAAATTTTAGAAGGCTTGCCACGTCACGTATCGACTCATGCCGCTGGTGTGGTGATCAGTGACAAGAATTTACTTGATCTGGTTCCCTTACAAGAAGGCAGCGATGGGATCTGGCTGACCCAATTTACCATGAATGACGTAGAAGCCATCGGCCTATTGAAGATGGATTTTTTAGGCTTGAGAAACTTGTCGATCATTGATAATACCTTGAAAGGTATCAAACGAATCAGCCAACAAATCGTAACCCAAAAAGAGATTCCTCTTGATGATCCAGCAACATTGCGTTTGTTTCAAAAAGGCGAGACCGCAGGGATCTTCCAATTTGAATCAGCGGGAATACGCAATGTGCTGCGTAAGTTAGGACCAGAAAGTATCGAGGATATTGCCGCAGTCAATGCCTTGTATCGTCCAGGACCGATGCAAAATATCGATACCTTTATTAAGCGGAAAAAAGGACAAGAGCGGGTCTCTTATCCGGATGACAGCTTGATTCCAATCTTGCAAAACACCTACGGAATCATTGTTTACCAAGAACAGATCATGCAAGTAGCTTCCAAAATGGCTGGTTTCAGCTTAGGACAAGCAGATATTTTGCGGCGAGCAATCAGTAAAAAGAAAAAAGACGTCTTGGATGAGGAACGTCGTCATTTTGTGCAAGGCGCCTTAGCCAATCATTATGACGAAAAGACCGCCAATTTGGTCTATGACTATATTGAACGCTTCGCCAACTATGGGTTTAATCGATCCCATGCGTTTGCCTATTCCTTTATCGGCTTTCAAATGGCCTATCTGAAGGTACACTATCCGGCACCATTTTTTGCGTCGATCCTACATTCGGTACGCAACACTGCCAGCAAAATGAAAGAATACTTAAATGAAGCCGCACGTTACGGCGTAGAAGTGCTGCCACCATCGATCAATACCAGTGGGTTTAGTTTTCAACTGCAAAACGAGAAACAAATCCGTTTTGGGTTCAGCAGTATCAAAGGGATTCGGCGCGACATGATCCAAGACATTTTGGCAGAACGAAAAGAGCATGGCAATTTCACGTCTATGGATCAATTTTTGCTTCGCTTGAATCAGCGGAACAGCAAATGGTTAAAATTGGATTATTTATTGCCGCTTTTGAGTATTGGCGTATTCGATGTGATTGCCCCCAATCGAAAACAAGCACTGATCCAGCTAGAAGGAAAGATCCAAAATATTACTTATAGTGGCGGCAGTTTGGATCTTTTAGAAACTATGGCATTAAAAGAAGAAGCAGTTACCGATTACAAACTGGAAGAAAAACTGGCTTTGGAAGAAGAATACTTAGGTGTTTATTTGTCTGGTCATCCCGTGGAACAGTTTCAAAAATTGCACCAATTGAAACAAATCACGGATATTGCTGATCTAGTTCCAAACGAACGAGTGCGTATTCTTTTGTATGTCCGAAAGATTCGGGAAATTCGTACAAAAAAAGGCGAACAAATGGCGTTTGTTGAAGGAACGGATGCCAGCAAGGAAGTTTCAGTAACGATTTTTCCCATCGTTTATCGACAAGTGCGTTCCTTGATCGAAGAAAATGCTGTTCTCTATATTGAAGGAAAGGTCGAGGTAAGTCGTTACAATGGTGAAATCCAACTCATTGCTGATAAAATAGACTTAGCAGAAAACGTTCAGAACAAAATTGCGTCACAAACTTGCTACTTAAAGATTTCTGCTGCAGCTGAAACGTCGCACCTGCAAGCATTGTCGAAGGAAATGAAGCAGCATCACGGAAATATTCCAGTGGTGATGTTCTATGAAAGCAGTGGCAAGAAAGTGTTGTTAGCAGAAGAAAACTGGGTGACGGATGAGCCAGACTTTGTCACACAACTGAAGGCATTATTAGGAAATGGAAATGTAATTTTCAAGTAATTTTCCGAAAACGGCAATTCAACTTACACTTTTTTCAACTTTTTCCCACTATTTCAAGACATTTTCATGGAATAATGGTAGAATATGTCTCGTGGTTATTACTTGAAAACTAGCAAACAGGGGCTTCCCTAAACAAAATCTTTTGATGAGGTGAAAGAATAATGAAACGCATTGGAATTCTAACCAGTGGCGGCGATGCACCAGGAATGAACGCAGCGATTCGCGCAGTTGTCAGAAAGGGTATTTTTGACGGACTTGAAGTATACGGAATCAACTATGGCTATGCCGGACTAGTCGCAGGCGACATTCGTCGCTTAGATGTTGCTGATGTTGGTGACAAAATTCAACGTGGTGGAACATTCTTATATTCAGCACGTTATCCAGAATTTGCGACACAAGAAGGACAATTAAAAGGAATCGAACAATTAAAGAAATTTGGCATTGAAGGGCTAGTCGTGATTGGTGGAGATGGTTCTTACCATGGTGCGATGGCACTTACTCGCCACGGTTTCCCAGCAATCGGGATTCCAGGAACGATCGATAATGACATTCCAGGAACAGATTTCACGATTGGTTTTGATACAGCAATTAATACTGTCTTGGAATCGATTGACCGTATCCGTGATACAGCGACATCACATGTCCGCACATTTGTGATCGAAGTAATGGGTCGCGGTGCTGGCGATATCGCTTTATGGTCAGGTGTGGCCGGTGGTGCGGATGAAATCATCATTCCAGAACATGATTTTGACATGCAAGTTGTTGCTGATCGTATCCGTGAAGGACGCGACCGCGGGAAAAAACATTGCTTGATCGTTTTAGCCGAAGGTGTGATGGGCGGAAATGATTTTGCTGACAAACTTTCTGAATACGGCGATTTCCATACCCGTGTATCAATTCTAGGACACGTTGTCCGTGGTGGTTCACCAAGCGCTCGTGACCGTGTGTTAGCAAGTAAATTTGGTTCATATGCTGTTGAATTATTGCAACAAGGCAAAGGCGGTCTATGTATCGGTATCGAAAACAATGAAATGATTGCTTCTGATATCATCGATACCCTTGAAAACAATCGTCACAAACCAGACCTTAGCTTGTATAACTTGAACAAAGAAATCTCATTCTAAAGAGATTTTTAAGCAACGCAACAGTAATTTTGTAAAAAAAGCTTATTAGCTATTTTAAATAAATGAATAGGAGCGTTTAGTAATGAAAAAAACAAAGATCGTAAGTACATTAGGACCAGCAAGTAACAGTGTGGAAATTATTTCTCAACTGATTGAAGCCGGTGCGAATGTCTTCCGCTTTAACTTCTCTCATGGAGATCATGAAGAACAATTAGCGCGTATGACAATGGTTCGTGAAGCCGTAAAGAAAACTGGTAAAGATGTCGGTATCCTTTTAGATACAAAAGGTGCTGAAATCCGTACAACTGTACAAAATACGACAGAAGCAGACTTTGGTCGTGCTGGATACATCCAATTCAACGTTGGCGATGAAACACGCATTTCAATGGATCCAGAACACAAAGGAACAAAAGAAAAAATTGCTGTAACTTATCCTGGTTTATTTGAAGATGTTCATGTGGGCGGACACATCTTGTTTGATGATGGCTTGATCGACATGGAAATCAAAGAAAAAGACGAAGCAACTCGTGAATTAGTGGTTGTTGTTAAAAATGCTGGAATGTTAGGATCACGTAAAGGGGTCAATGCTCCTGGCGTATCAATCAGCTTACCTGGTATTACTGAAAAAGATGCAGAAGATATCCGTTTTGGTCTTGATAACGATATCGACTTCATTGCCGCTTCATTTGTACGTAAAGCGCAAGACGTTTTAGAAATTCGTGAAATTTTAGAAGAAAAAGACATGACTCATGTGCAAATCTTCTCTAAAATCGAATCACAAGAAGGTATCGACAATATCGATGAAATCATCAAAGTTTCTGATGGTATCATGGTTGCTCGTGGTGACATGGGTGTTGAGATCCCTGCTGAAGAAGTACCAATGGTTCAAAAGAGCATCATCAAAAAATGTAACGCTGCTGGTAAATCAGTTATCACAGCAACACAAATGTTAGAATCAATGCAACAAAACCCACGTCCAACTCGTGCGGAAGCTTCTGACGTTGCCAATGCTGTCTTTGACGGTACTGATGCAACAATGCTTTCTGGTGAGTCAGCAAACGGTGACTACCCTGTAGAAGCAGTAGCGACAATGGCACGTATCGACGTTGAAGCTGAAAAAGCTTTATCAGAAAACAGCACATTCCAAATCAACCAATTCGATAAAACAGATGTAACAGAAACAATCGGTTTATCTGTTGCACGTGCGGCGAAAAACCTAGGGGTTAAAACAATCGTTGCAGCAACTGAATCAGGTTACACTGCGAAAATGATCTCTAAATATCGTCCAGATGCTGACATTTTAGCTGTCACATTTGACGAACGGACAAAACGTGGCTTGATGCTTAACTGGGGTGTCTATCCAACGGTTGCTGATAAACCGTCAACAACCGATGAAATGTTCGAATTAGCAGCAAAACAAGCAGTTGATTTAGGCTTTGCTAAAGAAGGCGATCTAATCTTGATTACAGCCGGTGTTCCTGTTGGTGAACGCGGAACAACCAACGTAATGAAGATCCAATTGATCGGTTCAAAATTGCTTGAAGCGCAAGGGATTGGTGAAAAATCAGTTGTTGCCAATGCCGTGATCGCTCACAGTGCTGAAGAAGCAATTGCGAAAGCAAAAGATGGCATGATTTTAGTTGTACCAACAACAGATAAAGAATATATGCCAGCAATCGAAAAAGCAGCAGCATTAGTTGTTGAAGATGGCGGCTTGACTTCTCATGCAGCAGTTGTCGGAATCGCGAAAGATCTACCAGTCATCGTTGGTGCCAAAGACGCAACAACTACCATCAAAGATGGCGAATTGGTTACTCTTGATTCTCGTCGCGGTATCGTTTATCGTGGAGAAACAACAGCGATCTAATGATTTTTAACGATTGATCAAGCAACAGGCAAGTGCACGTTGTGCGCTTCCTGTTGTTTTTTTGAGAGAGTCGAAATCCCTTGAGAAAGGGCAGTAAAATGACACGATCAAAAATGAAAAAGGTGTCAAGAAAATTTCATTGACAAAGCCTCAGAAGCCCTGTATAATTGCTTTTGTTGCTTAGGGGTGATAAAAATGAAATGGTCTTTATTGGAATTAAAAAAATACCAAGAGACACCGCTGATGTTTGAAGAAACACTTGACTTAAAGAGTCAACTGATAAAACGCGATGGACAGATCATTGATTTGTCTCCTGTAAAAGTAAAAGGGCTGATGAGTGTTGATAAGCAAGGATACTTGCTACACTATCAAGTAGAAACGACGATGACATTGCCATCTACTCGTTCTTTGACACCTGTAGCGATTCCTTTTGATTTTTCAGTGGATGAACAATTCATGACACCAGAGCAATTTCAGCGTCGCGATGAAACGATCGTCGAAGAAGAGGTTTTGATCATTGAAGGTCAAACCATCAGCTTAGATGAATCAGTCGCTGATAACCTATTACTTGCGATTCCTTTGCAAGTCCTGACAGAAGAAGAAAAGCAAGGTTCAGCAATGCCATCTGGCAACGATTGGGCTGTTTTGTCAGAAGAAGACTTTGCAAATCAAAAAGAAGCGCAAGCTCAACAAGTTGATCCTCGTCTTGCAAAATTATCCGAATTATTCAATGAATCAGATGACGATAACGCGTAGGATTGGAATAAATTGCAGCCTCAAGGTTGCGTTCATTAACAAGGAGGTGTAGCAAAATGGCAGTACCAGCTAGAAAAACTTCGAAAGCGAAGAAAGCAAAACGTCGTACACATTACAAATTGACAATCAACGGTTTGAACGAATGTGCAAACTGTGGTGAAATGAAAAAAAGCCACCATGTCTGCTCAAACTGTGGTCATTACGATGGCAAAGACGTAGCAACAAAAGAAGCATAATTCCTTTTTTTCAGAAAGAGGATTCTAAAACCTTAGGCTAACCATGGAGCCTGAGGTTTTTTTGTTTTTTTGACGAATATGGAACTTTTCAGAAATATTTTTGTCCAGCGAAAGAGAATAGTTCAAAAGCAGGTACATTTGCGCTATAATGAAAAAGATAATTGAATCTTAGGAGGATGAAAGATGACAAAACAACAAATCGGCGTTGTCGGTATGGCTGTTATGGGCAAAAACTTAGCGTTGAACATCGAAAGCCGCGGTTATTCAGTTGCCTTATTTAACCGTACTGGTTCAAAGACAGAAGAAGTAGTAAAAGAACATCCAGATAAAAATTTTAAAGCAACCTATACGATAGAAGAATTTGTTCAATCTATTGAAAAACCACGTCGTATTTTATTAATGGTAAAAGCAGGATTTGCGACAGATGCAACGATCCAAGAACTATTGCCTCATCTAGACAAAGGCGATATTTTGATCGATGGCGGAAATACCTTCTTTAAAGATACGGTTCGTCGTAACGAAGAGTTGGCAAACTCAGGAATCAACTTTATCGGTACAGGTGTATCTGGTGGGGAAGAAGGCGCCTTGAAAGGTCCTTCAATCATGCCAGGAGGACAAAAAGAAGCGTATGAATTGGTTGCACCAATCTTGGAGCAAATTTCTGCAAAAGCTGAAGATGGAACCCCTTGTGTGACTTATATTGGACCAAACGGTGCAGGCCATTACGTAAAAATGGTTCACAACGGGATCGAATATGGGGACATGCAGCTGATTGCTGAGTCTTATGACTTAATGCAAAACATTTTAGGTCTATCTGTTGATGAAATGGCTGATATTTTTGCTGAATGGAACAAAGGTGAATTAGACAGCTATCTAATTGAGATCACAGCGGATATTTTGACCCGTAAAGACGATCAAGGAACAGGCAAACCAATCGTTGATGTAATTTTAGATGCTGCTGGTAATAAAGGAACTGGGAAATGGACAAGCCAAAGTGCCTTAGACCTAGGCGTACCACTACCATTGATCACTGAATCTGTTTTTGCCCGTTATATTTCGGCTTACAAAGAAGAACGGGTTAATGCCAGCAAAGTCTTACCAAAACCAGAAGCAGTTGCTTTTGAAGGAAACAAAGAAGAGTTTATCAATAAGATCCGCGAAGCCTTATACTTCAGTAAGATCATGAGCTATGCACAAGGATTCGCGCAATTACGTACTGCATCAAAAGAGTATGATTGGGATCTTCCTTTTGGTGAAATTGCCAAAATTTGGCGTGCAGGCTGTATCATCCGTGCGCAATTTTTACAAAAAATCACGGATGCTTATGACAAGAATGCCGACATTGAAAACTTACTATTAGATGACTACTTCAAAGATATTACGAAACGTTATCAATCTTCTGTACGTGAAGTAGTTGCACTAGCTGTTCAAGCAGGTGTACCTGTGCCGACGTTCTCATCGGCGATCGCGTATTTCGATTCTTATCGTTCTGATCGATTGCCAGCGAACTTGATCCAAGCGCAACGGGATTACTTTGGTGCGCATACGTATGAACGGACAGATAAAGAGGGAATTTTCCATTATTCATGGTATGACGAAGCGTAAGCTTTAAGAGAATCCAAAAGAGAAAGGCCGAAAGTGAGAACTTTCGGTCAATCTCTTTTTTATTTTTTAGATACATGATAAAATAAGACAGATAATGTCTAATTTAAAGGCAGAATAATCAATAAAGGGGCTATCAATAATGAGTAATATTCTAATCATTGAAGATGAAAAGAACTTAGCTCGATTTGTGGAATTGGAATTGAAGCATGAAGGGTACAATACCGAAGTTCATTACAACGGACGGACGGGACTGGATGCGGCACTGAATAATGAATGGGATGCGATCTTATTGGATCTAATGCTTCCTGAGTTAAATGGGTTAGAAGTTTGCCGCCGCGTGCGTCAATCGAAAAACACCCCGATCATCATGATGACCGCAAGAGATTCCGTGATTGATCGAGTATCAGGTTTGGATCATGGTGCTGATGATTATATTGTGAAGCCTTTTGCAATTGAAGAATTGCTGGCACGCTTACGTGCGTTGCTTCGCCGTATCGATATCGAAGGGGACAAAAACGTCGCAAAACAAACTACGATCACTTACCGCGATCTAACGATTGAAAAAGAAAACCGTGTCGTTCGTCGTGGAACAGATGTCATTGAACTAACGAAACGCGAATACGAGCTGTTGTTGACTTTAATGGAAAACGTCAATGTCGTTTTAGCCAGAGATGTTTTATTAAACAAAGTCTGGGGCTATGAGACAGAAGTGGAAACCAACGTTGTCGATGTTTACATCCGCTATTTACGTAATAAAATTGATGTACCAGGGGAGGAAAGCTACATCCAAACCGTTCGTGGTACAGGCTATGTGATGCGGTCGTGAACCTTAAAAAAAGAATGAAAAAATTAAAAGAACTGAAGGGGCCTTCTTTAACTGTAAAGTGGGCCTTCGCAAGTTCTTTCTTTATATTTGTCGTATTTACGATCTTTGCGGTGATCACCTATAAGACCTCCGTAAATTTGATTGTCGCTAAAGAAGAAAACAATGTTGAGCGGACAATGTCAGAAGTTGCTTCCCGTCTAGCCAATTCGGACCAAGAATTAACACTCGTTCGAACGTATCGTAATTTAACAAAAAATGATGCGGGGACGACGAGCATCTATGATCGAACCTCAACGATCGATGGCAACTTAATGAAAATCGACTCCTTTATTTCGGAATTAGGCCAAGCATCATTGAGCCTGTTTGTTTATAATTTGAATGAGGACCTTGTGTTTAAGACTCATGAAAATGATTTAGCCTTGATCGACACACAACGTAAAGCGCCAACCATCGTAACACTAGATGGCATCACCGGCTTTCTTTCGATCCAACCTATTTATTCAAAAGGCACCAGAGAGCGGATTGGCTATGCTCAAACATTTTATGAATTGACTTCTTTTTATGAAATACGCAGCAAACTGCTGCTGACTTTGATTATCTTAGAAGTTGTCTCTCTGATTCTCAGCAGTGTGCTTGGGTTCTTTTTATCAGCGTATTTCCTTCAGCCGTTAAAGGTACTAAGGGATACGATGGAAACCGTCCGGAAAAACCCGCAGTCAACCGTGCATATGCCAGAATTGAATACCAACGATGAGTTATCTGATTTAGCAGATATATTCAATGAAATGTTAGATCGCATGCGCCTGTACATTGAGCAGCAAGAGCGATTTGTTGAAGATGTTTCTCATGAATTGCGAACACCTGTAGCAATCATTGAAGGACATATGAATTTGTTGCAGCGTTGGGGAAAAGATGATCCAGAGATCTTGGATGAGTCCCTCGCAGCCAGTATGCAAGAGATCAGTCGAATGAAGACGCTCGTACAGGAAATGTTGGATCTCTCAAGAGCGGAACAAGTGGATGTTCATTATGCAAATGAAACAACTAATGCAAAAGAAGTTGTCTATCAAGTGTTCAATAACTTTAAAATACTGTATCCGGATTTTGTCTTTACATTGGATGATGATTTGTATCATGAGTTGAAGCTGAAAATCTATCGCAATCATTTTGAACAGATCATAATTATTGTCTTGGATAACGCAGTAAAATATTCCACTGATCGAAAAGAAGTTCATCTATCCATTTCATTGGATCGTCAATCTTTTGAAATTGCCATCCAAGATTTCGGGGAAGGCATCTCCAAAGAAGACCTCGATAAGATCTTTAATCGTTTCTAT
This sequence comes from Enterococcus sp. DIV0008, assembly GCF_050542615.1. Lineage (NCBI taxonomy): Bacteria > Bacillati > Bacillota > Bacilli > Lactobacillales > Enterococcaceae > Enterococcus > Enterococcus sp. DIV0008. The sequence goes on from NZ_CP172937.1 coordinate 998,731, forward strand.
CGAGTAGATAAAGCCCGTGCTAGAACCAAAGGTGGCAATGGCCTGGGATTATCTATAGCAAAACAACTATTAGAAAGCTATAAAGGAAAAATCACGGCGGAGAGTGTCATTGGCCAAGGAACAATCTTTCGGATTTATATACCGATCCTTCAAACGGAAGATCGGACGAAAAGAGAACGTTGAGCAAAAAGCTTAAGTTCTCTTTTTTCATTCTTAAATGATAGATTTAGTGGCGAAACACTGCTTATAAACGAACGTTCGAAACGTTTGGTAATGAATAATTCGCTTATAAAAATAGTTGTCAAAAAGCCTATTTTTTTAGTTGATTTTTCCTTTAAGAATTGCTATATTATTACTTGTCCTTGTTAAGATATTTGTAACAATCACTGATTGATCTATTTTTAAAATAGTTGTTGACGAAACAATTTACAAGTGTTATTATAACAAAGTCGAAAAAATATCATCTCTGAAAAACCTGATAAATCAAAAAAACTTTTCAAAAAAAGTGTTTGACATATAACGTTTGAGATGGTAAGATGAAAAAGTCGCTGAGGTTAAGAAAGAAGTTAAATAACAACTTCTTGAAAAAAACTTTTAAAAAAGAGTTGACAATCAAACGTCGCTCTGATATGATATAAAAGTTGCTAACACAGCACGGTAGACCTTTGAAAACTGAACAAAGCAAGCAAACGAACCAATGTGTAGGACGTTTCAATTTATTGAAACAAATACATGCAAGCAATAGCTAGCAAAGTTAATTTTTATGAGCTTAATGACCGTATGGTCATTCAAACAAATCATTATGAGAGTTTGATCCTGGCTCAGGACGAACGCTGGCGGCGTGCCTAATACATGCAAGTCGAACGCTTTTTCTTTCACCGGAGCTTGCTCCATCGAAAGAAAAAGAGTGGCGAACGGGTGAGTAACACGTGGGTAACCTGCCCATCAGAAGGGGATAACACTTGGAAACAGGTGCTAATACCGTATAACACTATTTTCCGCATGGAAGAAAGTTGAAAGGCGCTTTTGCGTCACTGATGGATGGACCCGCGGTGCATTAGCTAGTTGGTGAGGTAACGGCTCACCAAGGCAACGATGCATAGCCGACCTGAGAGGGTGATCGGCCACACTGGGACTGAGACACGGCCCAGACTCCTACGGGAGGCAGCAGTAGGGAATCTTCGGCAATGGACGAAAGTCTGACCGAGCAACGCCGCGTGAGTGAAGAAGGTTTTCGGATCGTAAAACTCTGTTGTTAGAGAAGAACAAGGATGAGAGTAAAATGTTCATCCCTTGACGGTATCTAACCAGAAAGCCACGGCTAACTACGTGCCAGCAGCCGCGGTAATACGTAGGTGGCAAGCGTTGTCCGGATTTATTGGGCGTAAAGCGAGCGCAGGCGGTTTCTTAAGTCTGATGTGAAAGCCCCCGGCTCAACCGGGGAGGGTCATTGGAAACTGGGAGACTTGAGTGCAGAAGAGGAGAGTGGAATTCCATGTGTAGCGGTGAAATGCGTAGATATATGGAGGAACACCAGTGGCGAAGGCGGCTCTCTGGTCTGTAACTGACGCTGAGGCTCGAAAGCGTGGGGAGCGAACAGGATTAGATACCCTGGTAGTCCACGCCGTAAACGATGAGTGCTAAGTGTTGGAGGGTTTCCGCCCTTCAGTGCTGCAGCAAACGCATTAAGCACTCCGCCTGGGGAGTACGACCGCAAGGTTGAAACTCAAAGGAATTGACGGGGGCCCGCACAAGCGGTGGAGCATGTGGTTTAATTCGAAGCAACGCGAAGAACCTTACCAGGTCTTGACATCCTTTGACCACTCTAGAGATAGAGCTTCCCCTTCGGGGGCAAAGTGACAGGTGGTGCATGGTTGTCGTCAGCTCGTGTCGTGAGATGTTGGGTTAAGTCCCGCAACGAGCGCAACCCTTATTGTTAGTTGCCATCATTTAGTTGGGCACTCTAGCGAGACTGCCGGTGACAAACCGGAGGAAGGTGGGGATGACGTCAAATCATCATGCCCCTTATGACCTGGGCTACACACGTGCTACAATGGGAAGTACAACGAGTTGCGAAGTCGCGAGGCTAAGCTAATCTCTTAAAGCTTCTCTCAGTTCGGATTGTAGGCTGCAACTCGCCTACATGAAGCCGGAATCGCTAGTAATCGCGGATCAGCACGCCGCGGTGAATACGTTCCCGGGCCTTGTACACACCGCCCGTCACACCACGAGAGTTTGTAACACCCGAAGTCGGTGAGGTAACCTTTTTGGAGCCAGCCGCCTAAGGTGGGATAGATGATTGGGGTGAAGTCGTAACAAGGTAGCCGTATCGGAAGGTGCGGCTGGATCACCTCCTTTCTAAGGAATATTTCGGAAGACTACACATCGTTTGCCTTTGTTCAGTTTTGAGAGGTCTACTCTCAAGTAAATACCCGGGGCCTTAGCTCAGCTGGGAGAGCGCCTGCTTTGCACGCAGGAGGTCAGCGGTTCGATCCCGCTAGGCTCCATTAACGACAATGGTCGTTAAGCTTTGTTCATTGAAAACTGGATATCGAAGAAAGAATCAAAACAAGTAACACACACCGAGTTGAAATGTTAAAAGAGTTTTTTAATAAGTTCAACGCTTATTTTCTTGAGCAACCTTCTATCGCTAGAAGAAGTACTCAAAACCGACCGTAAGGTCAAAGGTTAAGTGAATAAGGGCGCACGGTGGATGCCTTGGCACTAGGAGCCGATGAAGGACGGGACTAACACCGATATGCTTTGGGGAGCTGTAAGTAAGCTATGATCCAGAGATTTCCGAATGGGGGAACCCAGCATCTTTTATAGGATGTTACGTCTGCGTGAATACATAGCGCAGTCGAGGTAGACGCAGAGAACTGAAACATCTAAGTACCTGCAGGAAGAGAAAGAAAATTCGATTCCCTGAGTAGCGGCGAGCGAAACGGGAAAAGCCCAAACCAACAAGCTTGCTTGTTGGGGTTGTAGGACTCCGATATGGTAGTCTATTCAGATAGTCGAAATACTTGGAAAAGTATGTCAAAGAGGGTAAAAACCCCGTAGGCGAAATTTGGATAACACCTAGGAGGATCCTGAGTACGGCGGAACACGAGGAATTCCGTCGGAATCCGGGAGGACCATCTCCCAAGGCTAAATACTCCCTAGTGACCGATAGTGAACCAGTACCGTGAGGGAAAGGTGAAAAGCACCCCGGAAGGGGAGTGAAATAGATCCTGAAACCGTGTGCCTACAACAAGTTAGAGCCCGTTAATGGGTGATAGCGTGCCTTTTGTAGAATGAACCGGCGAGTTACGATAGCATGCGAGGTTAAGTTGAAGAGACGGAGCCGCAGCGAAAGCGAGTCTGAATAGGGCGAATGAGTATGTTGTCGTAGACCCGAAACCATGTGATCTACCCATGTCCAGGTTGAAGGTGCGGTAAAACGCACTGGAGGACCGAACCCACGTACGTTGAAAAGTGCGGGGATGAGGTGTGGGTAGCGGAGAAATTCCAAACGAACTTGGAGATAGCTGGTTCTCTCCGAAATAGCTTTAGGGCTAGCCTCGGAATTGAGAATGATGGAGGTAGAGCACTGTTTGGACTAGGGGCCCATCTCGGGTTACCGAATTCAGATAAACTCCGAATGCCATTCATTCATATCCGGGAGTCAGACTGTGAGTGATAAGATCCATAGTCGAAAGGGAAACAGCCCAGACCACCAGCTAAGGTCCCCAAATAACTATTAAGTGGAAAAGGATGTGGGGTTGCAC
>NZ_CP172937.1:1005000-1532500 GCF_050542615.1 Enterococcus sp. DIV0008
CAGACCGTTTCATTAATTTTGTAAAACTTATATTTTCTTATATGGCTCGGTAGCTCAGTTGGTAGAGCAATGGATTGAAGCTCCATGTGTCGGCAGTTCGATTCTGTCCCGCGCCACCATGGAGGAGTAGCGAAGTGGCTAAACGCGACGGACTGTAAATCCGTTCCTTAGGGTTCAGTGGTTCGAATCCACTCTCCTCCATTCATAGGGGCATAGTTTAAAGGTAGAACAGCGGTCTCCAAAACCGTTAGTGTGGGTTCAATTCCTGCTGCCCCTGCCATTATATATTTAACAGTTTCTTATCACGGCGGGTGTGGCGAAGTGGTTAACGCACCGGATTGTGGCTCCGGCATTCGTGGGTTCGATTCCCATCACTCGCCCTTTCATTTTTGGGGTATAGCCAAGCGGTAAGGCAACGGACTTTGACTCCGTCATGCGTTGGTTCGAATCCAGCTACCCCAGTACAATCTTCACTTGATTGTAGATTGCAACAATAGTATAATGGCGGTATAGCCAAGTGGTAAGGCAGAGGTCTGCAAAACCTTCATCACCGGTTCAAATCCGGTTACCGCCTTAGTACTAAATACTAACCTTTCAACATGCCGGCGTGGCGGAATTGGCAGACGCGCTGGACTCAAAATCCAGTGCCCGTTGAGGGCGTGCCGGTTCGACCCCGGCCGCCGGTATCATTGATGTATCAGTCTTTTATAAGATTGATACATTTTTTTGTTTATAAAAGTCTACAAATACGATTTTGGAGGACAACTTATATAGCAAAGATTTTTTTTGTTTTGTTACTATTGAAAGCCTTCCCTTAATCTTTTATAGTTTTTACATGAATAGCTGCAAGGAACAGGAAAGAGGGTGATCAAATTGAAATGGTATGAGAATAGAATCAAATCGGCGATAGATGGGACAAATCCAATGGTGATCAAAGAATTGCCTGGCAGTTTTGCTGTTTATGGCGATGTCCAATTTCTTCCTGGATATTGTGTATTATTACCTAAAAGAGAGGTGGCTTCTTTAAATGATCTAGATTTAAATGAGCGACAGGTTTTCTTAACTGATATGACTCTTTTAGGAGATGCTATGATACAGGCTTGTTCTCCATTGAGAATCAATTATGAACTATTAGGAAATACCGATAACTTTCTTCATGCACATCTTTTTCCTCGTTATGAATGGGAAACCGACGAAGCGAAAAAAATGCCTGTTTGGCTGTATGACAAATCCCATTGGAGTAATCCAGAGTATCACTATTCAGAAAAAAGAGATGGAAAGCTAAGACAAAAGATAGCCTCTTGTATAGAAAATGCCTATCGTTTGTCTAATGAATCTTCTTGAATCTAGTAACGACTATAAAAAGAACCTCCATGAAGCGATCGCTTCATGGAGGTTCTTTCCTTAGATCAATCAATATACTTAAGAACGGCGACTTCTTTTGGTTTCAGAACTGCCAATTGTTTGGTTTCTTTAGTAAGAAGGTCTACTCCAGCGGCTTTCAGCTTCACTTCTGTTGTCTGCTCGGTGTGGTTTAAGAGAAAGACGAGTGTATAGCCATCACCTTTGCGGCAGGTAATAGAGACTCCAGTAGGAGCAGCCAAGAAGTGCTGGGCATGAGTCGTTATTTTGTGTTTTTCTAAAATGGTCGCTAAAAATGTGGTCACGCCTTCAAGAGACAATTCTGTTCCCATGTAATACGCATACCCATCGTCGATCTGATTCATAGTAATGGCTGGCTTATCGGACAAATAACCGGATTGGAAGGTTGCTAAAGCTTCAGCACCATTTAGATGAATGACTTCCTCCCATAGAGAATTGTCGTACCGACGGCCTTGAAAGTCAATTTGGTGATGGGTAGCGGCTTTCATTGGGTAAAACTCTTCTACAATGATCCCTAAGGTGTCTCTAAACAAGCCTGGATAGCCACCAAGATAGACTTGGTCATATTCATTGACGATCCCACTAAAGAAATTCGTCAAGAAGATGCCACCTTGTCGCACGTAATCATGGATCTTCTTGCCGAAGGCTTCGGGTGCTGAATAGAGATTCGGAGCGATCACTAAAGGATAGCCGTCTAGGGATTCGGAAGGATGGACAAAGTCTACGCTCAGATTTAACGCCCTTAGCGCGGCATACAGGCTGCGTAACTGATGAATGTACTTTAAGGTGCTTGGTTTGGCATCCAATTCCAGCGCCCACCAATTTTCCCAGTCGAAGACAACCGCGACATCAGCCAAGAAGCGCGTCCCAACGATTTCCGACAGTTGCGAAAATTCGTTGCCTAATTGTGCACATTCACGAAAGATACGGCTTGACTGAGGATCTCCGTGAGGCACCATCGCACTATGAAATTTTTCCGCACCGCCACGAGACTGTCGCCATTGGAAGAACATGATACCATCAGCGCCATGAGCGAGCGCTTCATAACTCCAAAGACGCAACTGGTTGGGTGTTTTTGCCCCATTAATTTGCCGCCAATTAACGGCGCTGGTGGCTTGCTCCATGATCAAGAAAGGCTTTTTCTTCAAGCTGCGGGTTAAATCGTTAGCAAGAAATTGCGGGTAAGGAATTTTTTCAAAGGGATTCGGATACGAATTCCAACTGACCACATCCATTTCAGCGGCCCATTTAAATCCATCCACGTATTTGTGTAAGCCCATAAGATTGGTCATATAAGGGATGCCTTGCGAATATTTTGCAATCGCCGCCTTTTCGAGTTGATAAAGTTCCAGATTCATGTCGGAAAGAAACCGACGATAGTCTAATTGCTGCGCAGGATTTTTGAAAGTTGGCATTGCTTCAGGTAAAAAAATTTCCTCCCAGCCGCCATAGGATTGACTCCAAAACTTGGTTGACCAAGCATCATTCAATCCAGCGATCGTCTGATACTTCTCTGCTAACCATGTCTGAAATCTTTTCCGACAATGATCGCAATAACACTCGTGGATGTGACAGGTATATTCATTATTGATATGCCACATGACCAGCCCTGGATGATTGGCATAACGGTTTGCGACTGCTTCAGACAAATTGGAGGCATATTGACGATAGATAGGGGAAGTCGGACAGTAGTGCTGGCGCGCCCCATGAACCAGTCGATTGCCATGAATGGTCACAGGAAGCATCTCAGGATGTTTTTGAACAAGCCAAGCGGGAGGAGAAGCCGTTCCATTGGCTAAGTCGATCATGATATTGTTTTCATATAAAAGATCCATCAACCAGTCCAGAAAGTCAAAATCATAGGTGGATTCATCTGGCTGCAGATTGGCCCAGCCAAAAATATTGATACTTACATAGTTCACACCTGCTTCTTTCATTAAACGCATATCTTCAAGAATGACTTCTTTAGACCATTGTTCAGGATTGTAGTCGGCACCATAGTAAAGATGACGTTGCGTTTTCATCAAATCGCTCCTTTATAGACGTTTCGCTAGTAACAAGCTACTTGAATCATATCAAACAATCATGCTTTTGATAGCGTTATCATTAAACAAACATGAAATGATCCAAAAAAACAAAGATAGTTCAATCCTTTTTCAGAGCAGCGTCTATCGGCCAACAGTTCTTTTGTCTTGCTGTTTTTTTAACAAAAATATACAATTGAAAAAGGCGGTAAATTAAAACATCTAAACTTTATCTCTCTAATTAGTTGTTTTTTTATTGATCGTTTCTTTATAAAAAATTGCATGTTTATAACCAACAGATCCAAAAAACTTTTAAACATTAGCAGAAGAACACTATGAGACAAAGAAATGAATAATTATGTGATGAGAAGTCATGAAAAAGGAATGACATAAGTTATTCTACAAAAAATGCGAAAAAGGAGAGACACGTCCATGAACCAGCCAATACAGATTTTTTCTGAGATTGCCCCTTTAAAACGGGTGCTGCTGCATCGTCCAGGCGCAGAATTAGAAAACTTGATGCCGGATTATCTTGATCGATTGTTGTTCGATGATATTCCTTTTCTAGACCAAGCGCAAAAAGAGCATGATTTTTTTGCCGAGACGTTAAGAAGCAAAGGGGTGGAAGTCCTTTATTTGGAGGATCTAGCTGCTGAAACATTGACAACAACTGGTGCCAAAGAGGCCTTTTTAGAAGACTACTTAAATGAAACAACGATCCTTGATGAAGAGATTCGCAACGAAGTGCGCAACTTTTTCCTGTCGATTAAAGATAATCGCGCCTTTATCGATCATACGATGGCGGGCTTGAAAAAAAGTGAGGTAGAAATTCCAAGAGCTAGCAATTTAACAGCAATCGTTGAAACAGAATATCCTTTCTTGATCGATCCAATGCCCAACTTGTATTTCACGCGAGATCCGTTTGCAACGATTGGTCATAGTGTTTCCTTGAATCGAATGTATTCTGCAACGAGAAGACGGGAAACCCTCTACGGAAAACAAATTTTCAAGCACCACCCGATGTTTGCCCGCAATGAGACGAACTTTTTGTATCATCGGGACGAAACGACGCGGATGGAAGGCGGCGATCAGCTGATTTTATCTGATAAAATCGTGGCGATCGGGATTTCTCAACGAACCGAAGTTGCCTCAATTGAAAAAATTGCCGAAACGATTTTTGCCACAGAACCGAGTTTCGAACATATCTTGGCCTTTAATATCGGCGAGGAACGAAAATTTATGCATTTAGATACAGTCTTCACGATGGTGGATCATGATAAGTTCACGATCCATCCAGAAATCGAGGGAGAACTTTCGCTGTATTCAATTACTAAACACAAGGACGGTGTTCGGGTATTTGAGGAAAAAGATACATTGGAAAATATTCTTTGTCGTTATTTAGATCTGCCTGAAGTGCTCCTGATCCGCTGTGGTGGCGACGATTTGGCAGCGGCAGCTAGAGAGCAATGGAATGATGGCTCCAATACACTGGCGATCGCTCCAGGGGAGGTCGTGGTCTATGACCGCAACACCATTACCAACCGGCTGTTAAAAGAGGCTGGCGTTAAGTTGAATGAGATCTCAGGCAGCGAATTGGTTCGCGGACGTGGGGGTCCCCGCTGTATGAGTATGCCGTTTATTCGTGAGTAGGACAGTTATTTGTTATTTAAAAATACGGCAACTTGCTTTGAAATTATGAAAGTTAAGAAATGAAAGAGAAAAAAATAAAAGGAAGATTTGAAACGGAATTCTGTTTCTAATCTTTCTTTTTTGTCCTCATTTAACCCACTTTAAATTGAAAAGGATTTCTTTTTGTGAAAATGTGTAATTTTTGTGACTTTTGTATGTAAAGACTATAAAAAAACGCTAGGAACCTTGTTCTATCGCTAGATTTATGTTACGGTTATATTAGAAAACGGAAATAGGTGAAGGTATTTGCCACTTATTGATTTTTGACACCCTACGATCAGCGAATGCCATATGCTTGATTTGTAGTGGTTTTTTTTGCGGAAAAAAAGTGAAAGCAGGTGAGAAAATGACAGTAGATGCCATTCGATTATTACAAGAAGCAGAGCAATTTGCGGAAAATAAAAATAAAGAAGCAGAAGCAGAAAAAAAACAATTGGCACAAGCAAGAGAAGAACGGTTGAAGGCGTTTAAAAAAGAGTTGGCAGAAAAAGAGGCCCAACAAAAAGAAGCAATCAATCAAAAAATCGCAGCTGAGTTGGTACAATCAAAAGAACCGCTCATGGCTAAAACGAAAGCAGAAGTAGAAACACTAAGAACGATCCCTAATGAGTTAAAAGAAGAAGCATTAGCAATAATAATAAATAAGGTTGTGACATAAATGGCAATTGCAAAAATGCAAAAGTTCAGTCTGTTGACCTTTTACGATCAGAAAGAAGCTGTTTTAGAGCAGCTGCAAGACTTTCAAGGCGTAGAACTGCTTTCTTCGGAAAAATATTATGATTCTGAAGAAACGACGGGTGTTTTGGCACCGGTTCGCGAGGAACAGTCTGAAGAAGAAATGGAGAACCAGTTTGGTCAAGTCAACTGGAGCTTAAATTTTTTAGAAGAATATGTACCCAAAAAAGGAATGCTGGCACAACTGCGGCAACCAATCAAAAAATATACCCTTCAAGAATTGGCTGAAACAGCCCACACCTATCCTTGGCAAGAATTATGCCAAACCCTTCGTAAACAAGACAAACGTCTTCGCTTGATTGATCAAGAAAAACGCGATGTATTAGCACAAGAAGCAGAGCTGTCGATCTGGAAGTACTTCAAAGAACGGCCGGCTGTTTTAAAAGAATTAAAAAAATCAGGTGGCATGTTAGGATCGATTCCTACTTCTGAAATGGCTGACTTTACGACCAACAGTGAAAAGCTGCCGCTTGTCTATGTCGAAACCATTTATCAATCGCAAACGACAACTTACTTGTTGGTGCTTTTCCATAAAGATGTAAAAGAAAAAGTAACTACTCTTCTAAAGAAAGCAGCCTTTGAGCAATACATCTACCCTTATGAGGGCATTCCAGAAGAAGATCTGCAAACGATGAAAGAAAAATCCCAACGTCTAATTGATGAAGAAAAAGAGATCAAAGCCGCTCTTCGCGCAATGACAAACGAGCAAGAAATGTTGCGGATCGTTGCCGAGTATTTAGATGGAGCGATTACCCGCTTAAAAAGCAATAAAATGCTTTTACGTTCAACTCATGCGGTCTCGATTTCTGGCTGGGTTCCTGTTGATGGGGCGACCGAATTAGAAAAACGTATCAAAAAAGGAACCACAGGTAACTATTACCTCGAATACCAAGAAGTGACGGAAAAAGAGATCGCTGATGTGCCGATTTTATTAGAAAACGCACGTTGGATCAAACCTTTTGAAGGACTTGTTCGGATGTACAGCTTGCCGCAATATGATGAGTTAGATCCGACACCATTTATGGCGCCTTTTTATATGGTGGCATTCGGGTTGATGGTTGCCGATTTTGGCTATGGGTTGCTCTTGTTTCTGGCGACATTCCTGGGGAAAAAACTGTTTCACCTCAGCAAAGGGCTGGAACAAAATTTGACCCTCTTTCAGTTGTGCTCGATCCCTACGATTATCTGGGGCTTGATCTATGGCAACTTCTTCGGATTTGAATTCTCATTCCAACTGTTGTCTGCCCAGGATGATGTCAATCAGATCTTAGTCTTATCCGTTATCTTTGGGTACATTCAGATCATGTTTGGATTGGCGCTGAAATTTTATATTTTATGGAAGAAAAAAGACCAGAAACTGGCTGCGATGTTCCAAGCCGGTTCGTGGATCGTCTTTTTGATCAGTGTGGTTTTTGTTGCCGCAGGAATGCTGCTTTTCCCTGATACACCGTTGCAAACGATTGGGATCGTGATGATCGCTGCTAGTCTTTTAGCAGTGGCGATCGGAGGCAGTTTAGAAGGAAAGACCTTAGCTGGAAAAATCGGTTCTGGATTGTACGGATTGATGGATGTGACCAATTATGTTGGTGACTTGATCAGTTACACCCGTCTGATGGCGTTAGGGGTTGCCGGCGGAAGTATCGCCTCAGCCTTCAATTTGATCATCAGCTACCTACCGCCGGCAGCCCGGTTTACCGTTGGTATCTTATTATTTGTGGCATTGCATGGCCTAAATATTTTCTTAAGTTACCTTAGTGCGTATGTTCATGGTATCCGTTTGCAGTATTTAGAGTATTTTGGAAAATTCTTTACGGGGGGCGGACGTGCTTTTGCCCCCTTCAAATCAAATGAAAACTATGTAGAGATCATCTCAGAAGAGAAGTTACAGGAGGACAATAATGGAAAATTGGATTAGTTTCTTTTACGAAAATGGTGGAATTGTTTTTGCAGCTTTAGGTGTGGCGACCGCAACGATTTGCGGCGGTATCGGATCAACGATCGGTGTTGGGATGACCAGTGAAGCAGCGTCAGGCTTGATCTCTGAGCAGCCAGAGAAATTTGGGCAAGCGTTGATCTTGGAATTGCTGTCTAGTACTCAGGGATTATACGGGTTCGTAATTTCCTTTATGATCTTTGGTCAGATCAGCGGTTCGCTCTCATTCGATCGCGGATTGTACTTGTTTATTGCTTCATTGCCAATCGCATTAACAGCAATCGTAGCCGGAAAATGGCAAGGACGTGCCGCAAGTGCTGCGATGCAGATTTTAGCAAAAAAACCAGAACATGTGACCAAAGGAATTATCTTAGTAGCGATGATGGAAACGTATTGTATTTTAGGGTTCGTAATTTCCTTCTTGCTTGTCTTGAATTAAGAGGAGGGAAAGTGAATGTCTGATATTACACGTTTAACTGACAAAATAACCGCTGATGCGGAAAAGAAATACCAGTTGCAAATCAAAGAAGCAAATAAAGAAAGTGAAAATCAAGAAAACTTAAAGCGAACGCAATTAGAAAAAGAGCTGAACGAACGACTAGCTTTCTACGAAAAAGAAAAACGTGCGGCGATGTATTTGGAAATCTCAGATGTGCATATCCAATCAAGAAACAAGGTCTTGGCAGCAAAGCAGTCTGTCTTAGATGAGCTGTTTTCTGAGGCTCTGACTCGATTAAATACAATGGATCAAGCAGCATTTTATGCGTTTATCGCTAAAGGCTTGGCGAATGCACGGTTAACTGGTGAGGTTGAGTTGCTTTTAGGTGAGAAGACCCGCCATTTAGTAGATGAGGAACTCCTTACTAAGTTGCAAGCATCGGTTCCAGAGGTTCAGCTGAAACTGGTAAATAAAACGATCCCTCGTAAGGGCGGCTTTTTGTTGCGACAAGAAGCGATTGAGTTGAATTTTACTTTTGATGCGCTGCTAGAAGCCAACAAGGAAGAGTTAAGCAATACGTTACTGCAATTGATTTTTGAACAGTAAGCAGGTGCAAACAGATGAATGACATCAAATACAATACCTTAAATACGAGAATTCGGACGTATGAATCGCAATTATTCGATCGCAGCCGCTATGAGCGGATGCTCTCGGCTGCTAGCGCAGAGGAAATCTACAGTATGTTGCAAGAAACGGTTTATGGTGACTTCATCAACGAGGATGATCGTGTACACGACTTTGAAGATGTGTTGATGGCGGAGTTGAAACGGGTATACGACACGATGTATCAGCTGACACCGGAAAAAGCGATCGTTGATTTCTTTGCTTTGAAATATGACTATCAAAATCTGAAAGTCTTGGTAAAAGCGGCGTATATGCAGGAAGATTTTTCTGAATACCTTGTCCCAATCGGCACCCAGCCGCTTTCCGTCCTTAAGGATCTAGTCAAGACCAGAAAAAGCAATCTTGTTGCCAAAGAGATGGTTGATTGTGTGGAAGAAGTCTTCTCTTATATTGAGAACTACCATGAGGTCCAATCGATCGATATCATCTTTGATAACCATTATTGGGAGCAATTGTGGACGATCGGCAAAGAATACGACGACGATTTGCTGCAAAGCTTGATTCGTCGACAGATCGATATCTTCAACATTTCAACAACGTTGCGCAGTTACGCGATGAAACGCAAGCGCGGCTTTATCAGCGCAGTTTTAGCCGATCATGGGAACCTACCTGCAAAAGAACTGTTAGCTGAGATCACGACTTCCCTTGAGGCATTTGTGGCATATTTGCAAGGAACTCCTTATAAAGAACTGATCAATCACAGCTATGAAGAGTTGGTAGAGAAGAAGACCTTGAATACCTTTGATATACGCAAAGACAATTTTCTGATGGCGAAGCTCAAAGAACATAAAATTGTTCCTTTTGGCCCTTCAGCATTGGCAGGGTACTTGTACGCCAAGGAAATTGAAAGCAAGAACTTGCGAATTCTCTTGATTGGGAAAATCAATAAGGTGCCGGAAGAGATTTTAAGAAGTCGGGTGCGTGATAGTTATGCATAAAAAAATAGCAATGATGGGTGGTAAGAACTCGATCTTGCCTTTCAAAGGGCTGGGGATCGACATCTTTCCAGTCAGCAATTTGGATGAAGCCGCCCAACAACTAGAAGAAATGGCTGAAGCCTATGGGGTGATCTTTTTAACTGAGCGACTGATCGAACAATTAGAACCGATCGTTCGCCGCTATGAAGAAGTACCGACACCAGCAATAATTCCGATCCCAAGTAGTACAGGTAGTCTAGGAATCGGCATGGCACGCATTCAGCAAAATGTGGAAAAAGCGGTAGGAATGAATATTTTAGATTCATAACAGACAAGTCAGCCAGCTAGGAGGAATAAATGTGGCATTTGGCACAATTGAAAAAGTATCGGGACCACTGGTCACCGCCTCAGGATTGAGTGGCGCAAAAATCCATGAAATCTGCAAAGTCAGTGACAAGGGCCTTATCGGTGAGATCATTGAGATCAAAAAAGGGCTGGTTTCGATCCAAGTATACGAAGAAACAGCGGGAATCGGACCAGGCGAACCCGTGGAAACGACAGGCGCACCATTGTCTGTCGAACTAGCACCAGGTTTGTTGACTCAGATGTTTGATGGGATCCAACGACCATTAGATACGTTTATGTCGCAAACAGAAAGTGATTTTTTGGAACGAGGGGTCACCATCGATCCACTGAATCGCCAAAAGAAATGGACCTTTGTCCCTCAAGTACAAGTCGGTGATACCGTAAAAGGCGGCGACATTTTGGGTTCAGTACAAGAAACGTCGGTGATCGAGCATAAAATCATGGTTCCACCAAACTATGAAGGAACCGTCAAAGAAATCATGGTAGGGAATTTTGCGATTACTGAAGTGATCTGTGTTTTAGAAACCATTGAGGGTGAAAAAAACTTGACGATGGTTCAGAAATGGCCAGTTCGTCAACCACGTCCCGTTACTGCTAAATTAAATCCAGGCGAACCGCTGGTCACTGGACAGCGAGTCATCGACACCTATTTTCCAGTAGCAAAAGGCGGCTCAGCTGCCGTTCCCGGACCATTTGGTGCCGGAAAAACAGTTGTTCAGCACCAAATTGCTAAATGGTCAGATGTGGATATCGTTGTCTATGTCGGCTGCGGCGAGCGAGGCAATGAAATGCGGGATGTTATGAATGAATTTCCTGAACTGATCGACCCAAATACCGGCAAGTCGATCATGGAACGAACGGTCTTGATCGCCAATACGTCGAATATGCCAGTTGCTGCTCGGGAAGCCTCAATCTATACAGGAATCACGATTGCAGAATATTACCGTGACATGGGCTATAGTGTGGCCATCATGGCAGACTCAACATCACGTTGGGCAGAAGCGCTGCGGGAAATGAGTGGACGATTGCAAGAGATTCCCGGAGATGAAGGTTATCCGGCTTATCTTGGAAGTCGAATTGCGGAATACTATGAGCGAGCAGGGCGTTTCCATTCATTAGGCACGCAGCCTCGGGAAGGAAGCATTACCGCAATTGGCGCGGTTTCACCAGCTGGTGGAGACATCTCAGAACCAGTCACCCAAAATACCTTACGAATCGTGAAAGTTTTCTGGGCATTGGATAGCATGCTGGCGCAAAAACGACATTTTCCCTCCATCAACTGGATGAATTCCTATTCCCTTTATGAAGATCAAATCAATTCTTATTTAGATCAATTATTAGGCGATCGCTGGTCGGAGCTAGTCAATGAATCAATGGCGATTCTCCAAGAAGAAAGCCGTTTAGAAGAGATCGTTCAATTGGTAGGGATGGATTCTCTTTCTCAAAGAGACCGTTTGACGATGATGACAGCCCGTTCTTTGAGACAAGATTACTTGCAGCAAAACGCCTTTGATGACGTTGACACGTATACATCTCGTAATAAGCAGTTCAAAATGTTAGAGAATATTCTTTACTTTAATGAACAAGCGCAACGTGCACTGCAGCTAGGTGCTTACTTAGATGAGATCACCAAAGGAACGGTTGATCTGCGTGAGCGCATCGCCCGCAGCAAATACATTCCTGAAGAAGAATTGACCCGCTTGGATACGATCAAGCATGACATCAAAGAAATGTTACAACGAATCATTGAAACTGGAGGTGTTCATTGATGTTAAAAGAATATCGTACAGTTTCCGAAATCGCCGGCCCCTTAATGGTGGTTGAGAACGTCAGAGGCGTTAAATTTGATGAACTCGTCGAAGTCCGCATGGACACGGGTGAGATCCGTCAAGGACAAGTACTGGAAGTCAGTGATGACAATGCCGTTGTCCAAGTCTTTGAAGGTACTAGCAACTTGAGTGCCGAAGAAAGTAAAGCAAGATTTCTAGGAACTGGTTTGACTTTGGGGGTTTCTCTAGATATGATGGGTCGAGTGTTTGATGGTTTAGGAAAACCCAAAGATAATGGCCCGAGAATCTTGCCAGAAAAACGCATCGATGTAAACGGTGAAGCCATCAATCCAATGGCACGGGACTTCCCGGATGAATTTATCCAAACGGGAATCTCAACCATCGATCATTTAAATACCCTGGTTCGTGGACAAAAACTACCAATCTTTTCCGCCTCCGGTTTGCCTCATAAAGAGATCGCTGCTCAAATTGCGCGACAAGCAACCGTACCCAGCCAAGAAGGTAATTTCGCGATCGTCTTTGCAGCCATCGGAATTCCATTTGAAGAAGCAGAATTTTTCGTAGATGAATTTCGTAAAACTGGTGCGTTAGACCGTTCTGTTTTGTTTATGAACCTTGCCAATGACCCGGCAATCGAACGGATCGCTACCCCTAAGATGGCATTGACCGCAGCAGAATATTTGGCTTTTGAAAAGGGCATGCACGTTTTAGTGATCATGACCGATATGACGAACTATTGCGAAGCATTGCGAGAAATCTCCGCTGCTCGCCGAGAAGTTCCAGGACGTCGTGGCTACCCAGGGTATCTTTACACCAATTTAGCGACGCTGTATGAACGGGCAGGACGTTTGATGGGCAAAGAAGGCTCGGTCACACAGATTCCAATCTTAACGATGCCTGATGGCGATAAAACCCACCCAATTCCTGATTTGACCGGCTATATCACGGAAGGGCAAATCATTTTGTCGCGGGACCTTTACAAACGCAATATCAACCCGCCAGTGGATATTTTGCCAAGTCTTTCCCGGTTGAAGGACAAAGGAACGGGAGAAGGTAAGACCCGTGCCGATCATGCGGCAACGATGAATCAAATTTATGCCGCCTATTCCGATGGGAAAGCTGCCAAAGAGTTATCGATCGTTTTAGGAGAGTCTGCCTTGTCTGATCTTGATAAAAAGTACGCGCGTTTTGCTGATCTTTTCGAAAAAGAGTATGTCAACCAGGGATTTGAAACCAACCGGACGATTGAAGAAACGTTAGATTTAGGCTGGAAGCTATTAGCTACCTTGCCAAAACAAGAGTTGAGCCGTATCAAAGAAGAATTTATCGACGCCTATTACCCAACGGACGAGGATGTGAGTTCTTAATGGCGATCTTAAATGTCAATCCAACTCGGATGGAACTAAGTCGTTTGAAAAAACGGCTGACGACGGCAACCCGTGGTCACAAATTATTGAAAGACAAGCAAGATGAGCTGGTGCGCCAATTCATTCAGCTAGTAAAGAAAAACCAGGAACTTCGTAAAAAAATGGAAACTGCGCTGCAAGCAGGGATGGAAGAGTATGTGCTGGCTTCTAGTAGTATTCCCGATGTCGTTTTGCAAGAAGCATTTATGATCCCTTTAAATAAAGTGACCCTAGATGTACAAAGTCGGACCATCATGAATATGGATGTGCCAGTGTTAAATCCTGTTTACGAAGAAGAAAGCTCTGATGATGACTTTTCCTATGGTTTTGTAAGTACCACCAGTGAGCTGGATCTCTCATTGTCTCATCTCGACCAAATGCTGCCAGTAATGCTGCAATTGGCAGAGATCGAGAAAACCTGTCAACTGATGGCCAATGAGATCGAGCGGACGAGACGAAGAGTCAATGCGTTAGAGTATATGACGATTCCCAAACTGACGGAAACCATTCAATACATTGAAAGCAATCTGGCAGAAGACGAACGAGCAACATTGACCCGCTTGATGAAGGTCACAGATATCATTGCGGAAAATGAAGCAAAGTGAGGCTTTTGCAAATCACTTGGAAAAATCAAAAAAGACACGTAGAAGGGGATTCCTTTCTACGTGTCTTTTTGCTTGTTAAGAGCGTAGGAGCAGTTGGTCATCTTTTAATTCAGCACCGCTATTTTGATGGAACATTTCCATCAATTCAGGGACTGTTAAATGTTGCTTTTGCTCACCGGCAATGTCCACGACGATCTTGCCTTGATGAAGCATGATCAGGCGATTGCCATAGCGAATGGCATCTTCCATATCATGAGTAACCATGAAGGCCGTCAACTGTTGTGAACGAATCAATTGATCGGTCAATGCCATGACAGTCAACGAGGTTTTTGGATCTAGGGCAGCGGTATGTTCATCTAATAAAATCAATTTGGGTTGTTGCAATGTAGCCATCAAGAGGGTAATCGCTTGACGCTGTCCGCCTGATAACAAACCGATCTCGGCAGAAAGTCGATTTTCTAAGCCTAAGTTTAGGCTGGCTAATTTCTCTTGGAAAAACGCGCGGTTTTTCGCTTTGACGCCTGTTGCAAACCCTCGGACTTGGCCACGTTTGTAAGCCAGTGCTAAGTTTTCTTCAACAGTCAAACGAACGGCTGTCCCCATACGTGGATCTTGAAAGACTCGGCTAATATCCTTTGAACGTTTCGTAACGGATAAACGGGTGATGTCTTTCCCATCTAAGGTAATTTTTCCTTGTTCTGTTGGGATCGTTCCTGCAATACTGTTTAAGAGGGTCGATTTTCCGGCACCATTGCCACCGATGATCGTAATAAAATCACCGGCATTCATCATCAGGTCAATGCCTCGCAAGACATGGTTCTCATTGATCGTTCCTTTTTCAAAGGTTTGGTGTAGATTTTCGATTGTTAAGACTGAAGTCATTAGGATTGGCCTCCTTTGGTTTTTGGCAGCATCTTTTTAAGTCCTAGTTTTGAACGAAGCTGCGGTAACGAGAGGCAGATGACTAAGACGATTGCGGATGCCAGTTTGATATCATTGGCTTCGACATTGAACTCGAAAACGACGGCCAGGATAAAGCGATAAACGATCGCTCCGATCACGATGGTGATCAACCGTAACAGCAAAGATTTATTGGCAAATAAAACTTCTGCAATAATGATCGATGCCAAGCCGATGACGATCGTACCGATTCCGGAGTTTAGGTCAGCAAAACCGTTGTTTTGGGCTAAAAGAGCACCTGAGAGGGCAATACAGCCGTTAGAGATCATGTAACCGATGATCTTCATGTTATCGGTGTTGATACCGTTGGCTTCACTCATAGCTAAATTGTCGCCCGTCGCTCGCAATGCTAAGCCAATCTCTGTACGGAAAAAGAGGAACAAGCACAAAATGACGACAGCTGCGAAGAGAAAGCCCGCAAGAATCACGGCATTGTTTTTGGTTAGACCCATTGCTTGAAATTGGGTGAAGACCGTGTCTTGTCCTAATAGGGCAATGTTGGGAGCACCCATTACACGATTCGTGATGGAATAAAGCCCAGTCATCGTGATGATCCCGGCCAACAAGGCTGGGATCTTTAGTTTTGTATGCAGTAGTCCGGATACCAAGCCAGCTAACATGCCGCCGCCAAAGCCCATCAAGCTGGCTAATATGGGGGAGACGCCATTCGTAATACTGATTGCTGCGATCCCTGCACCCAAGGGAAAACTTCCTTCTGCAGTTAAATCAGCAATATCCAGAATACGGAAGGTCAAAAATACCCCGATCGCCAGCAATGCCCAAAGGATCCCTTGAGAGGTGGCAGATTGTAGTAAGAGCAAGAATGTGTCGACTAAATTCATATGTTTTCCTCAAATCTAAATTAGTATGGTTATTCTGGAGCAGTGATGCTGGCAGGATCAATTCCTAAAGCAGCAGCCATTTCTTCATTGACGACTAACTCTAAATTTTCTGCTGTTTCAACAGGCGTGGTTGCTGGTTGTGCATCACCATCCAAAATTTTCGCTGCTAGTTTCCCTGTTTGAATACCAAGGGATTTATAGTCAATACCATAAGTTGCAAGGGCGCCATCGTCTACTTGTTCCACGGAACCTGCGACGATCGGTGTTTTGGTCTCTTTGGCCACTTCACCAACGATTGCTGAAGCAGAGGCAAAAGTATTGTCTGTTGGGACATAAATGCCATCGACGTCTTTTGCCAGGCTAGTGGTCACTTGCTGCACGTCATTGGTTGTATTGGCTGTCAATACTTTAACATCAACCCCAGCAGCTCTTAAGGCTTCTTCTGCCAAGTCTGCTTGGATTTTTGAATTAGCTTCTCCTGCGTTATACATGATGCCAATCGTTTTGGCGTCAGGGACGATACTTAACAGCAAATTGATCTGCTGCTCGATAGGCACCATGTCTGAAGTACCTGTGATGTTGCGACCGGGTTCTTCATTTGAATCTGCTAATTTTGCTCCAACTAAGTCAGTAACTGCAGTAACCACGATTGGGATATCCGTAGTTTCATTTGCCAATGAAACAGCAGCAGGGGTAGCGATGCCTAATAGAAGATCAGGATCGGCATTCACTAAGCGTTCACTCATACTTTTTAAATTATCTTGGCTATTTTGGGCATTTTGGTATTCGATCGTCAGGTTTTCACCTTCTGTGTAGCCCGCTTCTGCTAAGCCTTCTTTGAACCCTTCATAGGCGGCATTCAAGGAGCCGTGTTCCACGAGTTGTAAAACACCGACTGTTTTTGTTCCATCGTTTTCCTCCGAAGCATTGTTTGATTCGCCACAAGCTGCTAATGCCAGCAAGGAAGCCGTAAGTAACCCAGTTGTGATCCATTTTTTCATTTTCATTGTAACTCCTCCTATAAACGTTTCTTTTTTTTATTGGGGTTTACCTGAACAAAAAAATCCATTCAGACAATCGTCTAAATGGATTCGATCCTATACTAAGCGTGAACGTATATTGGCAACCATTTAGAAGATTTTCTACATGGCTGCAAGTTCAAGTTAAAATGCTTTAGCCATCATAGATACAAACAAAACTTGTTTTGGGGTTTGCATCCATAATGTGATATGAATACAAACTATCTAAAGTAGCTAAAGTAAAAGATATTCAGTTGTGGGGATACGGTCGTTTTTAACATAAATGTTCCTCCAAACTTGAATTGATTTTAGTATAGACAAAAAAAAACAGACTGTCAAATGTTTTTCCTGAATTATCTGAAAATATTTGAATAACAATCTGAAAAAAGACTGAAAATGCAGATTTGTTTCAATTTTATTGAACAAAAGAAAAAACTTTGTTCTATCAAGCTTTTTTTGCTTGAAAATAAACAAAGTTTTTCTTAGGATCACTCGTTTTCTTCTTTATAATAACGAATGGTATTTTTGATTTCACGAATGCTGTAGAGTAGATCATCCTCAAAGGATTGATCTTGATCAATATCGATCGTCTCATTGAACATCGCTTCGTATTCAGCGATCGTTAGTTTTTGCCGGTCATTGAGTAACGCTTGGTGGGCCGCTTGTGCTAACTGTTTTTCATAGCCAGGTACCAATATGCCGCTGAAAAATTCAGCAACCGCTCCTGAGCCGTAGCTAAATAATCCGATTCGATCATTGGCTTGCAAGCTGGAGGAATTTTCCAATAAAGAGATCAAGCCTAGGTACAATGAACCCGTATACAAGTTGCCGGTACGACGGCTGTAAACGATCGATTCTTCATAGCGAGCCATCAGGCGTTCTTGTTGCGTTTCTTCTTCTTCAGCAAAAACAGCCAACAAGGCTTTTTTACCCATTTTTGTATAAGGAATATGGAAGCTCAATGCAGCGTAATCTTTTGCTGTGCGTTGATTTTTTTCGCAATGGGCTTGCCAAACTTGTTTGAAGGAATCGATATAAACGGCATTTGACAAGTGGCCATCTACCATTGGATATTGATGGCCAACGGGACGCCAAAAATCATAAATGTCTTGTGTCAACATCAAGTTATCGTTATCAAGCTGCAAAATCGCTGGATCTGCAGAGATCAACATGGCAACTGCACCTACGCCTTGAGTTGGCTCTCCACCGGAGGCTAAGCCATAACGGGCGATGTCTGAAGCCACCACCAACACTTTGCTTTTTGGATTGGCTTGTACGTGGGCTTTAGCAAACTGCAAGCCTGCTGTTGCGCCATAACACGCTTCTTTGATTTCAAAGGAGCGGGCAAATGGTTGGATACCTAATAGGCGATGCAAAACCACTGCCGAAGCTTTTGATTCATCGATGCCGGATTCTGTGCCGACGATCACCATATCAATTGCTTGTAAATCTTCTTTTGTGAGGATATCTTTTGCCGCATGCATGGCAAAGGTGACGATATCTTGTGTTTTTTTATTGACCGCCATTTGATCTTGACCGATCCCGATCGTAAATTTATTTGGGTCGACCTCTCGGGCGTGAGCTAGATCAACCATATCTATAAAATAGGGGGGGACATAAAAATTTATTTTATCAATACCAACGTTCATTCCGTCGCTCCTTTATGTTCTACGTACTTAGTAGGCTACACGTTCTAAGGTATCATATTTTTTGAAAAAAATGAAAAAGAATTGATTAGAATTTAAACTTTATTAAAGAAAGTAGAAAAGGGCGCAGCAAGCTGATGTGGGGTATTCTTTTTTGGAGGATTTAATGATATATTTCAAGAGGAGGTGACGTACGTGGAAGAAGTTGTCATTATCGACGCACTAAGAACGCCAATTGGCAAATACCATGGGTCATTAAAAGAATATTCAGCAGTAGAATTAGGAACAGTTGCTGCAAAAGCCTTGTTGGCAAGAAACCAACAAGCAAAAGAACATATCGCACAAGTGATTATCGGAAATGTCCTACAAGCAGGCAGTGGTCAAAATCCAAGCCGTCAAGTTTCCCTGCAAAGTGGACTTTCTTCAGATATCCCAGCCTCAACGATCAACGAAGTTTGCGGTTCGGGAATGAAAGCGATTCTAATGGGCATGGAGCAAATTCAGTTAAACAAGGCATCCGTCGTTTTGACTGGTGGGATTGAAAGTATGACGAATGCGCCGCTTTTCAGTTATTATAACAAGGCGGAAGATCAGTATTCAGCCCCAATATCAACAATGATGCATGATGGCTTAACGGATGCTTTTAGCAGCAAACCGATGGGCTTAACGGCTGAAACTGTTGCAGAAAGATACGGCATCACGCGACAAGAACAAGATGAATTTGCCTACCACTCCCAAATGAAAGCTGCCAAGGCACAAGCAGAAAAGAAATTTGAGCAAGAGATCGTACCTTTGACTGAAAAGTCAGGGACCGTTTTACAGGATGAAGGCATTCGCGCCGCTACGACGGTCGAAAAATTAGCTGAACTTAAAACGGTTTTCAAAAAGGACGGTACGGTGACTGCTGGGAATGCCTCAACCATCAATGATGGGGCTGCCATGGTCTTGATCGCCTCAAAAAGCTACTGTGAGGAGCATCAGGTTCCTTATCTGGCAGTGATCAAAGAGATCGTTGAAGTTGGCTTTGCTCCAGAGATCATGGGAATCTCACCAATCAAAGCAATCGATACTTTGCTGAAAAAGCAAGCACTGTCGATTGAAGAGATCGGTATTTTTGAAATCAATGAAGCCTTTGCAGCTTCCTCAATTGTAGTAGAACGTGAACTTGGTTTGGATCCCAAGAAAGTCAACCGTTACGGCGGGGGCATTTCTCTTGGCCATGCGATTGGTGCGACTGGCGCTCGGATCGCAACGACGGTCGCTTATCAGCTAAAAGACACCCAAGAGCGCTACGGGATCGCCTCTTTATGTGTCGGTGGTGGGTTAGGGCTAGCGATGCTGTTAGAAAACCCTTTGGTCGCATCAAGTCAAACTGATTTTCATGAGGAGTCAGCATCAGAAAAAACAGAAAAAAAAAAGTTCTACGCCCTTACGCCTAACGAACGGCTAGCCTTTCTCGAAGCACAAGGGGCGATCGCGGCAACCGAATCCTTGGTTTTTCAAGAAATGGCATTAGACAAGGAAACCGCCAATCACTTGATCGAAAACCAGATCAGTGAAGTGGAAATCCCCTTAGGCGTGGGGGTGAATCTGCAGGTGAATGGCAAGTTATACAATGTCCCGTTAGCCACAGAAGAACCCTCTGTGGTTGCAGCGATGAGCAACGGTGCCAAAATGGCTGGTCCCATTACAACAACTAGCCAAGAACGTTTGCTTCGAGGACAGATCGTCTTTATGGCTGTTCAAGACCCAGATGCCATTTTGGCAAAAGTCAATACAGAGCAAGCAACGATTTTTGCAGTGGCGAACGAGGCATATCCCTCGATCGTAAAACGCGGCGGAGGACTGCGACGAGTGATTGGTCGGAACTTCTCCCCAGCAGAATCTGAATTAGCAACAGCCTATGTCTCAATCGATTTGTTGGTTGATGTCAAAGATGCCATGGGCGCCAACATCGTTAATTCGATTTTAGAAGGAGTAGCCGACCTCTTTCGGAAGTGGTTCCCAGAAGAAGAAATTCTCTTTAGTATTTTAAGCAATCTTGCTACGGAATCGTTAGTGACAGCCACTTGCTCCGTACCTTTTGATAAACTGAGCAAGACCGGAAATGGCAGACAAGTCGCAACAAAAATCGTTCATGCAGCTGATTTCGCTAAGATTGATCCGTATCGAGCGACTACCCATAACAAAGGGATCATGAATGGTGTCGAAGCACTGATTTTGGCTACCGGCAATGATACCCGCGCACTTTCCGCTGCTTGTCATGGGTATGCCGCACGTAACGGTCGGGTGCAAGGCTTAACTTCTTGGAAAATCGCTGAAGACCGACTGATCGGCAGTATTACACTGCCGTTGGCGATCGCCACGGTCGGGGGGGCGACGAAAGTATTGCCGAAAGCCCAAGCGGCGTTGGCACTGACTGGTGTTGAAACGGCGAGTGAGTTAGCTTCGCTGGCGGCAAGTGTCGGGTTGGTTCAGAATCTGGCAGCTTTGCGGGCATTGGTTTCAGAAGGGATTCAGCAAGGCCATATGAGCATGCAAGCCCGTTCATTAGCTATTTCAGTTGGGGCAAAAGGAAATGAGATCGAGCAGCTGGCAGCTAAGCTGCGAGCGGCGAGTCAAATGAATCAAGAGCAAGCCCGTAAATTTTTAACAGAAATACGCAACTAAAAAAGGTTCTCTAGGGAAATTCCTAGAGAACCTTTTGTTTATCGTTTAGAAATCGCCGTGTGGGCATACGCCTCGATCAATGGAATGACTTCTAATTTTACTTTGTATTTGCGTTCTAGCGCGGTTTCGATAGTAAAAGTATCACTTTCTGTTTCAGAAATTGTTGCTAGAACACGATCTTCTTTCGGGGAAGCTTCGATTACGATCGTTTCTTCTGAAGATTGTTTGGCAGAAAATTTAGGGAATGCTGCGATTTTTTCGGCAAATGCTGAAAAAGTCATGGCTTCGTCAGAATCATCAGCCATTGATTCCGCTGATTTTTCTACTTCTTTAGTTGGTGCAGCCGTTTCGGTTGGTGTTGATTCTTCCTTCACTTCTGCTGTTTCTGTGACAGGAGCGGAAGCAGGCGTCGCACTTACTTGTGTATTGGTCGGCAACCAGTAGGCGGCGATTTCATCGACTAAGTTATCGCTGAAACGATCAAGTAAGCCAGCTTCTAAGCGTTGGATTCGTTTCACGACGATTTTGAAGTTCTCATCTAAAGGAACAGCGATTTTTTGTTCTTTTGGTGTTTCCTTCAACAATTCAATCAATAATTCCTCGTGATTTTTAGGATTGATATAAACAGTTGTCGGAAGGTCGAACTTATCTGCTGTTTTGCGCTCGATCGCTGTAAACAACTGTTGTCGAGCTGTTTCATAAGACGGGCGGAATTGTTGTTTCAATTTTGCTAATTGTTTCTTTTTCATAATCTTCTCCTCTCGATCACTATCGATTATAAGGAAAATTTGCAGAAAAGAACAGTGATTCTCATGAAAAAATACAAAAAAATTTATATACTTCCTGAAAAGCGCCAGCGCTGCTAAAGAAGCGGCGCTGGCGTTTCTACTAGATCATTGATTTGATGGTACTTAGGCATCAGGATCAAAAGCTCCTTGTCTCCAGTGGCGACTAAGTAGTTTTCCCAAAGAAAAAAGCGTATCTCTCCAGTGAGTTTCTCAGCTAGCATCTGCTGATAGTCGCTGGTTGACCATTGACGTGCCGGAAAATGTTGGACTTTGTCTGGCCATACAAGAAAAACAAAATCAGCATGTAAGGCTTTTTGAACAGCAGGGGAGAGGTGAATCAAATCAGTTGTCTTCATAGGCTTCTCCTTATAGAGAGTAAAATTAAAACCCTGTCGTATCTGGATTGGTCGCTTTCCCAACGACGCCATCTAATTGATCGATCGTTTTCATGTCTTCTTCAGATAGCTCAAAATCAAAGACATGGATGTTTTCTTCGATCCGACTTGGTGTGACTGATTTTGGTAATGGCAAGAAACCATGTTGTAAAGACCAGCGTAATGCAACTTGAGCGATTGATTTTTGATGCTTTTCAGCTAATGCTTTCATTTCTGGTACATCAAATATCTTCCCGGTACCTAATGGGCTATATGCTTCAAGCAATACATCGTGTTCTTGGCAATAGGTCACGACTTCTTCTTGTAACTCGCCAGGTGCAAGGAAAATCTGATTGACCATTGGGAAGATGGTCGCTGTTTTTTTCAATTCTTCAAAATGATGTGGTAAGAAGTTGCTGACGCCGATCGCTTTGATTTTGCCTGCTTGATACAATTCTTCAAAAGCGCGCCATGTTTCTGCATTCGCTGTTTGCCAGTTGTCACGAAAGGCTACTGGGTTTGGCCAATGGATTAAGAAAAGATCGATATAGTCTGTTTGTAGTTTTTCTAAGGACTCTTCAAAAGAAGACATCACAAGATCATAGGAATGGTTTGCATTCCACAATTTTGTAGTCAAGAAAAGCTCTTCGCGGGGAATGCCGCTTTCTTTGATCGCTTGACCAACACTGGCTTCATTTTTATAGCCTTGTGCTGTATCAATATGGCGGTAACCTACTTCCAGTGCTTTTTTGACTGATGCTACGGCAACGTCGCCGTCTGGTGTTTGCCATGTGCCAAAGCCTAGCTCAGGGATGGTCACATTGTTTGATAACGTATAGCTGTTCATGTTCATTCCTCCGTTTTCTGTGATACCTTTAGTTTAGCAGACGAAGACGGATTTTCCAATGAATGCATCTTTCAAAAAGGAAGTGTCCAACAAGAAAAATGACGTTTGACTCTTGTCAGTTCGCCTATTTTTTTTGTACACTAGACAAATGGATAAGGAGCGTAACCAATGGATATTTATTTGAAACATGCGATTTTACACATTATTGACCGTCAAACAGGCGATCCGGTTTTTTCACAAGTTGAACTTGATTTAACAACGGAATACATACGTGATTATTTGACGAAAAAAATACAGAAACTTGCAACACCGCAAACCAAAACAGGGCGTTTACTCGAAACATCAACGATCGCTCAACTGGTCAAACAAGCACCGGATGATTTTGTCGCAGCCAGTGAAGCGATCGTCCAACGGTGGTATGAAGCCTACAAGGAAAGTGAAGATGCACCAAGTGCGGATGCCTTTGTCGTCTTGTATGAATTTGATACAAGAATGCAGTTGGCATTTTTGAAGGTCAATTATCAAGACGGCTATACGCATTTTATTGATAATGGGGAAGCTGGGATCGAAAACAATTTGATTTTGCATCGTGCCCTACTAGCAGGTAAAACCCAAAAGGCCGATGAAGGGATCACAATTGATGTGGAGAGCTTAGATTTTGAACTGATTGAAAAGAAATATAGCTTTTCAGGGGAAAAATATGCTTACTTTTCAACGAAAGTCATTGATGCCGAACCGATTCCTTCGTTAGAAGAAAACGTCAAAGTCATCAAAAAAGTGGCGGAAAAAATTGGGCAGAAGTTTGAAACACCTACCTATAACGTTGTTGCCGATTTAAAAGAAGCGGTCTACGACACGATCGAAGAATCTGGTCATATCGATGTCAGCGAAGTAGCGCAAAAAGTCTTTAAAGACAATATTACCGCTCAGCTTTCTTTTCAAGAAGAAGTGGCTGAAAAAGGATTCGTCAATCAGGCGCCAATGATGCGGGATGTCCGTGAGATTTCGGAGAAAAAATTTGGGAAACAAAAACTGAAATTATCTAACGGGATCGAATTGATCGTTCCTTTGGATGTCTACCGAGATCCAAATTTGATTGAATTTATCAATAACCCAGACGGAACGATTTCTGTAACGATCAAAAATGTAGAAGAAGTAATTAATCGGATGTAGGAGAAGGGGCTTCTGTGGGGATGATACGGAGCTAACAACATAGAACAACAAAAAAAGCAGAGATTCCTCTTTAAGAAATGAGGAGTCTCTGCTTTTTTCTGGATATCTTTGATCAATATCAGCAATTATTGAGCGGCCAGTTTCTCAAGGGCGGCTTTAGGAACGTCTTCTTCAGAAACTTCTTCCCAGCTCAGAACACCTTTATTAGGATTGACCAATAATTTTAAATAGGCACCTTCTCTTAAAGGAGCGGAACGGTGCTCATTCATTTTGACCCTTTTGACTTCTCCAGAGGAACTGTAAGCGTCTTGTGTGTAACGGTAGACATCCTCGGCAACCCCGTTATCACTAATTTCTGTATCGTGCTCGCCGGCATCCGTGATGACTGTATAGTAGTCATTTCCACCATAGTAATAATGATAAGTAGCAAAACAGCCCCCAAGGAAAATTGCTGTAAAAACCAGCGCTGCCATGATTTTCTTCACATCTCTCACCTCATCTTCTATTATTCATAAAAATTGTCCTACGTCCAATAGATCGCTAAAAAGCAAAGAAATTCTTAGGGATTGGGAGCTGAGACCTCTGACTTGACTTTGACTAATTTTGACCTATAATAAGAGTAGATTTAAACTTACAAAAAATAAGTTGAGGCTTATGAATTTGGAAGCGTAAATCGCAAAAATATGATTCGAGTCAAACAGCGACTCAACTTTCTCTAGGAGGGAAACAATATGGCAAAACAACATTATGATCGTAGCAAACCCCATGTCAACATCGGAACAATTGGACACGTTGACCATGGGAAAACAACCTTGACTGCTGCTATTACCACAGTTCTTGGGAAAAAAGGGCTTGCCAATCCGCAAGATTACGCAAGTATCGACGCGGCTCCTGAGGAACGCGAACGTGGTATCACTATCAATACTGCCCATGTAGAATATGAAACAGAAAAACGACACTATGCCCATATCGATGCACCAGGACATGCGGACTATGTGAAAAATATGATTACAGGGGCTGCCCAAATGGACGGCGCAATCTTGGTCGTATCAGCGACAGATGGCCCAATGCCGCAAACACGGGAACATATTTTGCTTTCTCGTCAAGTAGGTGTGAAACATTTGATCGTCTTTTTGAATAAAACGGACCTTGTCGATGATGATGAGTTGATTGATTTAGTGGAAATGGAAGTCAGAGAATTGCTGACTGAATATGATTTTCCAGGGGATGACATTCCTGTGATCAAAGGCTCTGCTTTAAAAGCCTTGGAAGGTGATCCAGAAGCAGAAGCAGCGATCTTAACGCTGATGGATACGGTAGATGAATATATCCCAACACCTGAACGAGATACTGACAAACCATTATTGTTGCCGATCGAAGATGTCTTTTCAATTACTGGACGGGGAACCGTTGCTTCTGGTCGGATCGATCGCGGAACAGTAAAAGTCGGTGATGAAGTAGAAATCGTCGGAATCAAACCTGAAACACAAAAAGCAGTCGTAACAGGAGTAGAAATGTTCCGTAAAACGATGGACTTTGGCGAAGCTGGTGATAATGTAGGGGTATTATTACGGGGAATCACCCGTGATGAAATTGAACGGGGACAAGTGTTAGCAAAACCAGGTTCCATCACACCACATACGAAATTCCAAGCAGAAGTCTATGTGTTGACAAAGGAAGAAGGCGGTCGCCATACCCCATTCTTTAATAACTATCGCCCACAATTTTACTTCCGTACAACGGACGTAACTGGGAATATCGTTTTACCAGAAGGAACGGAAATGGTTATGCCTGGTGACAACGTAACGATCGATGTGGAATTGATCCATCCAATCGCTGTGGAAAATGGAACGACCTTCTCCATTCGTGAAGGTGGACGAACAGTTGGTTCTGGTATCGTGACCACGATCGAAAAATAAAAATCAGTGAAACAGTGCTTCCTTTATCTGAAGGAGCACTGTTTCCTTTTTCATGTCAAACCATCAACAATCCCTCCATCAGCTTAGGATTGCTTTTTTTTTTCTAAATAATCTTGTGATTTTATTAAGGATTTTTTAGGAGAGAAAAAATTCTAGTCAGCCTGTTCATTTCATAGTACGATAGATTCTGACTTAGAAAAGATGGGATGTATTTGATGAGAAAAATTCGACGTTTCCTAGGATTTGTACTGAAGCTTGCGCTCTTGCTGCTGCTGATCGGAGCAGGGGTTTGGGGCTATCGAAATTACACGGCATTGAAAGCTGTCTATGCGTATGAAGAGGAAATCGCACAGCAGACACAAGCCCACGACATCTCTGAATATCAGTCTTTAGCAATGAGTATCATGCTGACGGAGTCAAAAGGACAAGGCAATGACCCGATGCAAAGTTCTGAAAGTGTATATGGAAAACAAAATCAATTTGATACGCCAGAACAAAGCATCGAACAAGGGGTTTCTTATTTAGCCGAGTTGATCGAAAAAGCAGAGCAAATGAATTGTGATCTTTGGACCGCAGTCCAGGCTTATAATTTTGGGACAGATTATATTGATTATGTCGCTGAACGGGGTGGCGTGAACACCTTAGAATTAGCAGAAACATACTCCAGAGAGGTTTTATCCCCGTTGTTAGGCAATGATACAGAACAAACCTATCGTTATTGGGGCATCCAATCGGTCTTTTATAATGGCGGTCATTTGTATCACAATGGCGGCAATATGTTCTATGCGGATCTAATAAAAATGAACCGGTGGAAAATCGACGTTACGGCGCGGTTTTTTTCTTGATCGTCAAGAAACAACGCAAGCAAAAAAGCTTGAAATACAAATAGAATATGGTAAAATCATTATGAATGATTCTGTCTAATTATTCTTCGCACTGATACCTATTAGTGCGTTTTTTTACCTAGTAAACGATGAATACTTACCAAATGGAGGTGAGTGGATGGCACGAATTCCTCAAACGATCATTGACGATATTCGCGAACGCAGCAATATTGTTGATATCGTGGGACAGTATGTCCAGTTAAAGAAATCCGGAAAGAATTATTTTGGTTTGTGTCCCTTTCATAATGAAAAATCACCTTCTTTTTCCGTTGCAGAAGACAAACAAATTTTCCATTGTTTTGGTTGTGGTCGTGGGGGAAATGTCTACGGTTTTTTACAAGAGCTTGAAGGCATCAGTTTTCCTGAAGCAGTCGTCAAAGTAGCAGAAATGAACGATATTCCTCTTGATCCACAATATCAACAGTCAGAAGGTATCAATGAGGCAACCTCACAAACGAGTCAACTGATTGCGCTGCATGAAAAAGCCGCCGAGGTCTATCATCACATGTTGGTGAATACGGCTGCTGGACAAGAAGCGCTTGATTATTTGTTGGATCGCGGATTGACGATGGCATTGATTGAAGAATTCAATATTGGTTTTGCGCCGAACGAACGCTCGTTTTTGGAGAAAGTCTTTTTGAATGAACAAGCCAAAGCTGAATTTTTTCCTGATACAGGGCTCTTTGTTCAACGAAACGATGGTTCATTGGCGGATCGCTTTTACCAACGAATCATGTTTCCGATTCGTAATCCTCAAGGAAAAACGATTGGTTTTTCTGGTCGTTGGCTGGCAAGCGAAAAAGTTGGTGATCAAGACCAGCCGAAATATTTAAATAGTCCTGAAACGATCCTTTTCAACAAGCGCGAGGTTCTCTTCAACTTTGACAAAGCACGCCGTGCGATGCGCAAAGATGGCCAAGTGTATTTATTTGAAGGATTTATGGACGTGATCGCCGCTTGGCAGGCAGGAATCGAAAATGGGATCGCCTCAATGGGAACCAGCTTAACCAATCAGCAGATCGCCCATATCGAACGAGTGGCACAAGAAGTGATTCTTTGTTACGATGGAGATAGTGCAGGGGTTGAAGCAACGAACCGCGGGATCGATCTTTTGCAAAACAATAGCCGTTTGAAACTATCGGTGGTTCGAGTACCGGAACGGATGGACCCAGATGAGTATTTGCGCAAATATGGGACAGAAGCTTTTTATAAATTAGCTGTCCACGGCAAAGAAACGGTTTTTGCATTCAAAATGGATTATCATCGGACGAATCGCAATTTAGCCAATGAGAAAGAACAATTGGACTATGTCCAAGTTGTGTTAAATGAATTGCAGCGTGTGGATTCTTTGTTGGAGCAAGACCGTTATTTGACCCAGCTGTCTACAGAGTTCAATTTGAGTCGTGAAACTCTGCAGCAGCAACTCAAGCAAAATCGGCAAGAACAGCGGCCGATGCAAGATGCAGCGCCACCACCGCCAGCAGATAATCCTGTGGTCTTTACGCCGCCAACGCGGCAGCAGCCCAAAACACAGGTAGAAAAAGCACAAGAATTATTATTGTACCGTTTGTTTCATGACAGTACATTAAATCATCGCTTTCGAGCGAGTGGTATATCCTTTATCCACGATCGTTATCAACAGCTGTATCTGCTGTTTGATGCGTATATGGAAACAGAAGAACACTTTGTTTTAGCAAAGTTCTTAGATTTTTTAAAAGAAGATTCAATGAAAAAAATGGTGATCGATATTGCAGATCTTAAAGCTTCTGAGGAAGGGACTGAACAAGAATTTCAGGACATTCTGCAGGTCTTTCAAAAGTCGGGCATTGCTGAAGAAATCAATCAAAAACGAATCCAGCAGCAAGAAGCAAGACAAAAAGGAAACCAGCAATTAGAACTTGAACTAGCGATCGAAATCATTGATTTGACCAAACGGTTGAAACAAGCTAAATAGCGAACTGAAAGGGGCTTTCTTTCATGGCAGAAGAAACAAAAAAAACGTATGACAAAGCAGTTGCCGAATACATCCGAGAAAACAAAACAAAGGGGCAAGTTGTTTACGATGACATTACGAATCGTCTAGCAACGCCGTATACTTTGGATGCTGATGCAATGGACAAACTAATTCAAAAACTGGAGGATTCAGGCATCAGTGTCGTGGATGAAAATGGAGAGCCTTCAGTCCATAGTTTAAAGAGTAATGAAAAACGACAAGAAACCCAACCTCAAGAAGATCTGTCTGCACCGACTGGTGTGAAAATCAATGATCCCGTTCGGATGTACTTGAAAGAAATCGGTCGGGTGCCACTATTGACCGCAGAAGAAGAAGTGGCTCTCGCACTGAAAATCGAAGAAGGCGACCAAGAAGCAAAACAGCGTTTGGCAGAAGCCAACCTACGTTTGGTCGTTAGTATTGCCAAACGTTATGTAGGTCGAGGAATGCAATTCCTTGATTTGATCCAAGAAGGAAACATGGGTTTGATGAAAGCCGTTGAGAAATTCGACTACCGCAAAGGGTTCAAATTCTCGACGTATGCGACCTGGTGGATCCGTCAAGCAATCACCCGTGCCATCGCTGACCAAGCCCGCACCATTCGGATCCCAGTGCATATGGTAGAAACCATCAACAAATTGATTCGTATCCAACGGCAATTATTGCAAGACTTAGGACGCGAACCGACACCGGAAGAAATCGGTGCAGAAATGGATCTGCCGACGGAAAAAGTTCGTGAAATCTTGAAGATCGCTCAAGAACCTGTTTCATTAGAAACACCGATCGGTGAAGAAGATGATTCTCATCTAGGTGATTTTATTGAAGACCAAGATGCCACAAGTCCAGCAGAGCATGCGGCTTATGAGCTTTTGAAAGAACAATTAGAAGATGTACTGGATACCTTGACTGACCGTGAAGAAAACGTGCTACGCTTGCGTTTCGGAATCGATGATGGTCGTACTCGGACATTAGAAGAAGTCGGCAAAGTCTTTGGGGTAACGAGAGAACGGATTCGTCAGATCGAAGCAAAAGCGTTACGGAAACTACGCCATCCATCTCGTTCAAAACAATTGAAAGATTTCTTAGAATAATCAAGGTTTATCGACTTTCCAAAGGTCCTCTTTGGAAAGTCTTTTTTGTTCTGGTTCTGTCATCTCTTCACAGGATCAGTAAAGAACTTAATAAAAACGTAACCAAGCAAGTGTTGGCTAATTGCTTAGAATGTGATAAATTTAATTTTGTGCATCTGCATAATTGAGTAATTAAAAAGAAATGCGAAGAAGACCTATTATTTGTCGGTCTTTGAAATAGGGAGCAGTGGGCGCATCAAGCGTTTGATCTGGTAGGTTACTGCTCCATAAAAAGGAATTGCAAAAAACAAAAGGAGTCAGTTTGAATCAATGAAGAAGACATGTCCTGAATGTGGATTTCAAGCATTAGAAGAAACATCCGTTTGTCCCAATTGCGGGTTTCAATGGAAGGAAGCAAAGGAGAACCAACAGGAACCAGCATCTGACTCTTCCGTTACGCCAGAAGAGCTACAAAATAAAAACGATGATATTCGCTGGTCTGACTTTAAAAATGTTCCGATCGGAAAAATGGAGGAGCATTTAGGTGATCGGCCGTCCTCGAATGAAGAAACGATCGACCTTGCGCAGCAGGAGGCCCTTCCCGATGAGCAAAAAGTAGCACTTGAATCAGAGTCCAAAAAAGAACCAGAAACGGCGGAAAACTCTGGGTCTAAAGAAGACCAAACAACATCAGCCAGCGAAGAAGTAAATGAGACCGATGCATTAAATACGGATGATCAGCATGACTCTGAGATTTTGGCTGCTTATATCCGGCAGCACAAACTTGATGAAGAAGCCAAGGCAGCTGCAGCTTTGGAAGCAGAAGAAGCCGCTGTTGATCTGTCCTCTGCTGAAGCAGAAAGTCAGGTGCAAGCCAGCGAGGAATCTCTGCCGGCAAGTGAAGAGGAAGCAGTGATGGAGCCAGTTCCAGTTATTGAAGAAGCTGGGAAGCAGCCAGAGCCAGTCATCGATCCAATTCCTGAACCAGTCACCGTAGCGGAGGAAACACCGCAAAAGGCGACTGCT
Source organism: Enterococcus sp. DIV0008 (assembly GCF_050542615.1). Lineage (NCBI taxonomy): Bacteria > Bacillati > Bacillota > Bacilli > Lactobacillales > Enterococcaceae > Enterococcus > Enterococcus sp. DIV0008. Next base: position 1,036,183 of record NZ_CP172937.1, read on the forward strand.
GAAGAAAAAACACCTGTTTCTACCGAAAACAAGAAGAGCCCTCGTAAAGCACTCTACATTACAGCGGCTTGTCTATTAGTGGCAGCAGGTGGTGGTTGGGCGTATTACTATCAACAACAGCAACAAGAAACTGCCCGACAAACGCAACTGGCGCAAGAGAACCGCACGTTAGATCAGATCGAAAATGAGCTGAATGATTTTTATACAGATGATGAGCGTGTGTTCATTAAAAGCGACAAAACAGCAGAACAGTTGGCGGCTGTGACGAATCAGTTGGCAGATTTTCAAGACCACGAACGATACGATGCCTTGTCACAAGAAGCAGAGACGATCGCTGACAAACTAGCGGCTTTAACAGAGATCAACAGCTATTTCAGCAGTCCTGCCGTTGTGGGGGAGCAGTTGGAAGAAGTCCCCTTGAAAGAAGCTGCTGCTGTCACAATGGCGAAGCGTGAGAACGGGGATGCCTTTGATGAGTTGATCAATCAAGCCATCGACATGGGACAAAAAGAGTTCAGCGCGATCGAGGAAGTTCAAAATGCAGTGAAGAGCATGGTGGCTTTAAGTGGTGATGGGGAAGCTCCGGCAAGTGTCACCCGCGAGAACTACAATGCTTTAATGAAAAAAGTCCAAGCATTGTCAATCGATTCATTGGTGGAAAGTCTTACGACTGAACTGCGTAAAGTCGATACTGCCTTGACGAAGCGTGAAACAGCTACCCAACAAGCAGCGGCGCAACAACAAGCCGAACAAGCAGCACAAGCAGCGGCTTCTGAGAACAATTCTTCAGCTTCGAGCGGTGGTTCTTCAAGCGCTGCGGCACCAGCGCAAAGTACTTCTGAAGAAGAGTATGTCCTTTCGCCAAATACGCCAACAAATACTAACAATCAACCAATCATTCCAGCTCGTCAAAGTGATTTGGATGATGTGAACAATAGTGCTTGGGTGTGGGCGGATGGCGTCCAAGAAAAAATCATCGCCACAGCGATTGCCCGTGGTTATGTGGTGGAAGGCGGCTATACTTTTGAACGTGTGCGAATCGTCAATGGTGAAGGCTATTACAATTTTTATGCGACAAATGCCCAAGGTAGCTTGCTCAAAGGAACGGACGATTCAGCCTTCCCGCTATACTTATTTACGGTAAACGCCAAAACCGGCTATTTCAGAGGCAATGGGAACGATCACACCGTTCGCTAAATCCCCTGAGTCACTAGCAAAATTTCAGAGTAATTACATGCACATGTGAAAAACTCTTGTTTCCCCTCCCTGTTTTCGATATGATGAAAGATAATCGTTCAAACAAGGAGGGGTTTTTTGTGCAGAAAATGGAAAGATATGATCGGTTTGAAGATGGAGTCATTGCTTGTGTACCAACGATTCTTGGGTATCTGGGCATTGGTTTTGCGATGGGGGTTGTGGGAAAAGGCGTTGGGTTGTCTATTTTAGAAATTATTTTAATGTCTATTATTGTCTATGCTGGCAGTGCCCAATTTATCATTTGCGCGTTACTAGCGATTCAAGCACCCTTCATGACGATCGTCGCAACAGTTTTTTTAGTGAATTTACGACACTTTTTGATGAGTTTGTCAGTAGCTTCCTATTTTAAAAAGACACCTTTGCTTTCTGCTATTGGGATTGGGACGCTTTTGACCGATGAATCTTATGGTGTTTTGACGACAGCACTGCAACAAGACAAACCAATCACAGCGAAATGGACCCATGGGTTGAACGTGATGGCTTATTTGAGTTGGATCTTCGCAACCTTCTTAGGCGGATTATTAGGCTCGTTTATTCCAGATCCGGAAGCGTTAGGCTTAGATTTTGCCTTGGTAGCCATGTTTGTTGGTCTTTTTTTATTTCAAGTAGAGCGACCGCTTAAGAAGAAAACCCAGCAAACCCTCTTAGTACTAGGGGCAGTTGTGGGGACATTGATTTTATTTATGCGTTTTTCGACAGCTGAGATTGCGGTAATTGCGGCGACCTTGGCAGGTTGTTTGGTTGGGACGGTGACACATCATGACTAATTTTGTTATACTAATGCTAGCATGTGGGTTGGTTACATGGATTCCGCGGATCGTTCCTTTTTTATTTTCTAAAAAGCTGGTCTTTCCGAAGTCCTTCACCATCTTTTTGAGTTATTTACCTTTGTGTATTTTGGCGGCATTGTTGGTGCAAAATTTGTTGATCTTTCGTGAAGGGCAATTTCCCCTCTTGAAAGTCAAAGAAGCTGTTGCCTGTATCCCAGCATTGTTGGTGGGGTATTATACCAAAGATTTGATGAAGATCGTTATTACAGGCGTTATTGCTATGGCACTGCTGCGTTTCTTTGTATAGCAACTGGCAGTTTTTATGAAGAAGGAGAGAATAGATGAAAGACTTATTAGCATCCGTATTTAGCGGATTGATCATTGATGAAAATGAACAAAATTATTTTGTTCAAAAAGGCGGGGTTACCTTCCGACTAGCCAAGGAAGAAGGCGAGCATCATTTAGGTGAAGCAGTCGAAGGGTTTGGCTATCAAAATCAAAAGCAAGAAAATGTGCTCACTACGAACATTCCGAAAAGCCGCAAAGGGCATTATGCCTTTGGTACAGTCACAGGAAGCCGTCGCGACTTAGGCGTTTTCGTCGATATCGGTTTAAAAGACAAAGATATGGTGGTTTCATTAGATGAATTGCCAACGATGCGGGAACTTTGGCCTAAAAAAGGGGACCGCTTGATGGTCAGCTTGCGGGTCGATGACAAAGAGCGTATTTGGGCTTCATTAGCAGATGAGAAAATTTTTAAGGCATTGAGCAAAAATGGTACGGAGCAAATGAAGAATCAAGATGTTACAGGTACCGTGTACCGTTTGAAGTTAGCGGGTACTTACTTGCTGACGGATGATTTTTATATTGGCTTCGTCCATCCATCAGAACGGTATCAAGAGCCGCGCCTTGGGGAAGTGGTCAAAGGGCGAGTGATTGGGCTTCGTCAAGATGGTGTCTTGAACCTTTCATTGAAACCAAGAGCCCACGAAGCGATCTCAAATGATGCCGCCATGGTTCTAACCTTTTTAGAACGAGCACCTGAGAACAAAATTCCTTTCACCGACAAATCAGCACCGGAAGAGATTTTACAAACATTTGGTATTAGTAAAGGCCAATTTAAACGGGCATTAGGAACCTTGATGAAACAGCATTTGATTGAGCAAAAAGACGGCTTTACGATTCTTATCAAAAAACCTAATTGAGAATACTTGTTTCTTTTATCGTTCTAATTTATAATGATTACAATGTTTGTCTTGAGTGATTCTCACTCAGATTAGAATCGTTATAAATTAACGGCATACGGAGGCAACTATGAACACAACAGCAGCGTTAAAAAAGACCAAGAAACAATTGCACGAGTCGGGGTTTAAATTAACTCCTCAGCGAGAAGCGACTTTATTGGTCTTATTAGAAAATGAGAAAGACCATTTATCCGCCGAAGAGATTTTCTTTTTTGTGCGAAAAAAAAATTCTGAGATTGGCTTGGCAACCGTCTATCGAACGTTGGAGATCTTAACGGATTTGAAAATCGTCGATAAAGTCAGCTTTAATGACGGTGTCGCTCGCTATGATCTACGCAAAGAAGGTGCCAAACACTTTCATCATCACTTGTTGTGTTTGGAATGCGGCAATATTGAAGAGGTTGAAGAGGATTTGCTGGGCAGTGTCGAAGAGATCGTTGAACAAAAGTACCATTTTTTAGTAAAGGATCATCGGTTGACATTTCATGGTGTCTGCCAAAAATGCCAAAGCAAAGCCGAGTAATTGTACTTTGGCAATTTTAAATAAACGTTTGTTATCACCCGAATGATAGTCAGATGGTTTCCAATAGGAAGAGCGCTATTTTTTCCAATTTGAAAGAAACCGAAAAATCTGCTATGATTCGGGTGTTTCCTTGGGCAAACGATATGGGTAGGTGCCTCTTTTTTATTGGCAAGCTACTATCTTAACGAGCCAGAATTTGATATGATAAAAAAGCTGAAAGTAGAGGGAGCCCCATGAACGAACAAATCATTGATTATCTTCATTATTTGACCATTGAGCGCGGGCTATCCCAAAATACCCGTGCCAGCTACCAACGAGATCTGCAACAGTATCTTGCGTTTTTACAAAAAAAACAAGTCACTCAGTGGCAGCAGATCGACCGAGTAATCGTTTTGTCTTTTTTGCAAAGTCTGCAAGAAGCGGGAAAATCCTCGGCGACCGTGATTCGGATGGTCTCTAGTTTGCGAAGATTCCATCAATTTTTGCGTCAAGAACGGTTTACCGATCATGATCCAATGCAGCATATTGATTCACCGAAAAAACAGCAGAAGCTGCCTGATACCTTGAGTTTACAAGAAGTGGAGCGGTTGATCGAAACACCGGATACGCGAGCGGTGTTGGGCATCCGTGACCGAGCGATTTTGGAAGTGATGTATGCAACGGGCTTACGTGTCAGCGAGTTGATCGGTTTGAAATTAAACGATTTGCATTTAAGTATGGGGTTGCTGCAAACAACCGGGAAAGGCGACAAAGAACGGATCGTTCCATTAGGGGATCTAGCGATTCAATGGATCGAAACCTATCTCAGCGATGCGCGTCCGTATTTGACGAGAAAAACGCCAGATGAAAGCCATCTGTTTGTGAACAACCACGGCACGCAACTGTCTCGTCAAGGGATCTGGAAAAATTTAAAGGCCTTGGTTCGACAAGCTGGGATCACCAAGAATGTGACTCCCCATACGTTGCGCCATAGTTTTGCGACCCATCTATTAGAAAACGGGGCAGATCTGCGAACGGTTCAAGAGTTGCTAGGACACGCAGATATCTCGACCACTCAGATTTACACGCATATAACGAAGAAACGGATGACGGAAGTGTACAAGCAGCACTTTCCGCGCGCCTAGAAATCGAGGATGGAATGGAAGAAATCAAAATAAAATTGGCTGTCTTTGAAGGACCGTTGGATTTGCTGCTTCATTTGATCAAAAAACTGGAGATCGATGTTTATGATATTCCAGTTGCTACCATCACCGAACAATACATGCAGTACATCCATGCCATGAAAATTTTAGAATTAGAAGTCGCTGGAGAATATTTAGTTATGGCGGCGACTTTGATGGCGATCAAAAGCCAGATGCTGTTGCCTAAACAAGAATTGATTGCTGAAGTCGAAGAGTACGAAGAAGATCCGCGGGATATGCTGGTGGCACAACTGCTAGAATACCGGAAATTTAAGTACGCAGCCGAACAGCTTTCAGAAAAAGCGGAAGAGCGCAGTTTGTATTACACGAAAGATCCAATGGATGTCGATGAATACAAAGAGGAAGAAGATCAATTAAGAGCCAATCAATTCAACACGATCGATCTCTTTTTGGCTTTTCAAAAAATGGTCGAGAAAAAGAAAAATCGCCAAGTACTAGAAACCAAGATTTCTCCTGATGAAAGCACCATCGATGAAAAGATGGCGGCGATTCAGTTGGAGATGCAGCATGTCAGTGCTAAAAAAGGCCGCAGCTTCGATTCGTTTTTTACCTCTTACAATAAAACAGAAGTTGTGGTAACCTTTATGGCACTATTAGAATTAATGAAAAAAGGAACGATTCGAGTAGAGCAAACAGACAATTATGCGTCGATTCTGCTCTATCCAACAGGTAAAGAAGATGAGTAAATATAGTGAATTAGAAGCGATCTTATTCGTCGTCGGTGATGAGGGGATCGGACTTGAAGAACTAAGTTATTTAGTCAAAAGTAATACTGCCAGTGTCTATCAGCATTTGCAGGAATTAAATCAGCAATATGAAGAAAATGAACATACTGCGTTGCATATTCTAGAAGTCGGCAATCATTTTATCTTAACCACTAAGAAACAATTTGCCCCTTTATTGAAGAAATATGCCGAATCACCGATGGGCAGTTCATTGTCGCAAGCGGCTTTGGAAACTTTGTCAATCATTGCTTACAAGCAACCGATCACTCGGATGGAAGTAGAAGAGATTCGCGGCGTCCAATCCAGCGGCTCGGTTCAAAAACTGGTGGCAAAACGGCTGATTGAAGAAAAGGGCCGCGTGGACGGACCAGGACGAGCGATCTTATACGGTACGACGGAATACTTTATGGATTATTTTGGCTTAAAAAGTTTGGCTGAATTGCCTGACATCCAATCAATGGAAGATGAACTTGAAGAAGATGCACCGTTTGATCTTTTTTACGACCGCTACAAACAAGCAGAAACAGAAGGAGAATGAAGATGGAACGTTTGCAAAAAGTGATTGCCCATGCCGGCATCACCTCAAGAAGAAAAGCTGAAGGATTGATAACCGAAGGTCGAGTGCGAGTTAATGGACAAGTAATCAAAGAATTAGGGGTCCAAGTCAGTTCAAAAGACGTCGTTGAAGTTGATGGCGTACCGATCGAACAAGAACAACACGTCTATTATTTGTTCTACAAACCTCGTGGCGTGATCTCAGCTGTTACGGATGATAAAAAGCGCAAAGTCGTTTTGGATTATTTTGCTGAAGTGCCTGAACGAGTGTATCCAGTCGGACGCTTGGACTATGATACCTCCGGTTTACTGCTCCTGACAAATGATGGGGAATTATCACAGACACTGATGCATCCAAAACACGAAGTCGACAAAGTGTATGTTGCCAAGGTCAAAGGCATTGCGGATAAAAAGCAGCTGCTCCCATTGACAAAAGGGATTCGGATCGAAGGCCGTAAGACGGCACCTGCTCGCTTTGAAATCTTATCGACAGACCAAACAGCGCAATCTAGTATTGTGCAATTGACGATCCACGAAGGTCGCAACCATCAAGTCAAAAACATGCTAAAAGCAGTGGGTTTGCCTGTGCAAAAACTAAAACGGGAAAACTATGGTCCGTTAGATCTGAAAGGTCTTCGTCCAGGGGAATACCGAGAATTGTCGAAGAAAGAAGTCAGCCAGCTGAAAAATAGTGCAAAATAGTTGAAAAGTATCTGAAAACGTAACTATTGTTAATTTTTAGATTTTGTGTATAATAGAACATGTAATAAATAGAATAAAGGTTCGTCTTCAGGGGCAGGGTGCAATTCCCGACCGGTGGTTATAGTCCACGACCTATTTCTTCGGAAATAGCTGAATCGGTGAAATTCCGATACCGACAGTACAGTCTGGATAAAGAAGATAGAGCGTATTTGATTTGCTTATGGCTATTTCGAATGCCCTCTTTTTTCCCTGTGGAAAAAAGAGGGCATTTTTTGTCTGGCGCCGACAAGAAAGCCGAGGAAATTTAATAGGTTCGTTTGAAGAGGAATCCTGAACTTAGGAGGATTTATACTGATGAACAACAAAACAAGAAAAATGGTGACAATCGCCATGTGTGCTGCTATGGGAACAATTTTGCAATTTATCGCTTTTCCAATTTTTCCGGCATTCAGCTTTCTAAAGATCGATTTTAGTGATATTCCCGTCATGATCATGATGTTTTTATTTGGTCCTTGGAGTGGGGTAGTGACTGCCTTCATTCGTTCGGTCCTACATTTGTTCTTATCTGGTTTTTCACCTGCTGATATGGTGGGGGATACGGCAAGCTTTTTAGCATCATGTGCCTTTACTTTACCAATGTACTACTTTTTCCGCAAAGGTATCCACACCAAAAATAAAATGGTTGGTGTCATCAGCGGTATCTTGTCGGTAACGATTTTTATGAGTGTGGCGAACCTATTTGTGATCACACCGCTTTACCTACGCTTTTTCGGGGTCACAGCTGATCAATTTTTAGGAATGTCTTTGCCGCAATATGTGGCGATCGGGATCTTACCTTTCAATTTGGTTAAAGGCGCAATCGTCAGTGCCGTCTTTTTAGCACTACATGCCAAACTGCTGCCATGGTTGGCTCGTAAGCAGCCCCATCATTCTGCTATAGGAAAATAAAAAATGAGCCGACTTGCTGTTGCAGACGAAAGGTCTGTCAATGGCAGGTCGGCTTTTTTATTTTTCCATGATAATCGCACGGGTAGGGCATTTGCGATAAGCAGTTTTGACTTTTTCTTGTTGTTCTTCTATGATAAACTGTTGCCGAGCACTCGGTTCTTGGGCAAATAAAACGATCCCATCTTCATCATAATCGAAGATCTCGGGGGCATAGATCGCACATAGGCCACAAGCAATGCAGCGCTCAGGAACAATTTTACAGCGTTGTGACATTTTTTAGTCCTTTCTGGAGGGAAGATATGGATTCTTTTATTTTAGCGCTGTTTTCTGATACTGACAAGCTACGCCCATCGACACTTTATCAAATTCTCATTGGAAAGCGTACTAGCTCTGTTTTGAGTTATGCCTTTTTTTATGATCGCTTAGGTCTTTTTCAAGCGATGCCACAGTTGAATGAGAGGGAGTATCAACAGACGATCGCTGACTTGATCCAACAAGGGATGTTAAGTCGGGATTCAGATGGTCTGCTGCTCAAAAGGACCGTTGCAAATTATGAGCAGTCCAGAGAAATGTTGTTGCATCAGATGGATTATTTTCGGTATGGACGAACGACGGAGGAGGCTTGGCGTTTTGTCCGACTGCTGGTTCAAGCAGCTGCATATCAAGGGGTGACCAATCAGTATATTCCTGTTGAGAACACGCCCTTATATACAGAACCTGTGCGTCGACTGATCCATCAATACCCTGAAATCAAAAAGATCACTCATCGAGAACTTTCGGCAGTTTTTGACCAGCTTCCCGCAGAAGTTGCAGATTTTTTAGCGGGCACCTTATCTGGTCCTGATCTTCTTGGGCAGGCGTTTTTCCAACTTTTGCCAGAATCTGTACAAGGTAAGCCTTGGGACAATCTTTATGTAGGAGCTGCGATCCATCAATTTTTAGCCCTGGTCGAAAAAGAGCCGCAGATGGTACTGTTTCAAGGATTATCGCCTTTTCTAAATAGGAATCTGAATCAAAGTATGCTGGAAAGTCGTGCATTATTCTTGCAAGGAGCTTCTGTTGAGCAGATCATGGAAAAAAGAAGGATCAAACGAGGAACCGTTAATGATCATTTGATTGAATGGGCACTGCTTGATCCGACATTTCCGTATCAGCGCTTTGATACAGCGTTGCTGAATAAGCTGCCAGCAACTTCTTGGAAAAACAGCTATCAAGAATTACAGGAACTTCTGGCGACAGATTTTTTGACGATCCGTTTGTTACAGATTGCTCAGAAACGGGGGATTCGATGTTAGAAAACGCACTGAATCAGTACTTTGGCTTCAAAACATTTCGTCAAGGACAAAAAGAAGTCATCGAAAGTGTTTTAGCGCAGCAAGATACGTTAGCGATTCTGCCTACCGGGAATGGCAAAAGTCTCTGTTATCAGCTGCCAGGGTACCTCATAGATGGCATCGTGATCATTATCTCACCGCTTGTTTCTTTAATGGAAGATCAAGTCTATGGCTTACAAAAGCAAGGGGAAAAACGCGCGATTGCATTTAATAGTCAACTGGACCTTGCCGATCGTCACTATGTGATGCAGCACTTGCAGAAGTACAAATTTTTGTTTTTAAGTCCAGAAATGATCGTGCAAGAAGCCATTTTGCAACAACTCGAACAAGCAAAGATCGCTATGCTCGTGGTGGATGAAGCTCATTGTGTTTCCCAATGGGGCATTGATTTTCGACCAGAGTACTTGCAGCTTGGTGAAGTAAAAAAACGCTTGAAGACACCCGTCACATTAGCTTTGACGGCTACTGCTACGGCACAAGTCGAAGCAGATATTCGGCAAGTGTTGTTAGCAAAGAACGCCAATGTCTATCGTTATTCGATGAACCGCAGCAATATTGGCTTGTTCGTAGAGCAAACAACAGACAAAGATGCGGCATTAGCAGACTATCTCAGCCGCTTAGGCGGGGCTGGGATCATTTACTGTTCCACAAGAAGCAAAGTCGAAGAAGTCTATAATAAACTGCGTCAGCGCTATACGGTAGGTTATTATCATGGTGGTTTAGCGAGTGATCAAAGAAAAACGTTGCAGCAGCAGTTTTCTCAGAATAAATTAAAATTGCTCGTCGCAACCAATGCGTTTGGGATGGGGATCAATAAAGAAGATATTCGTTTTGTGATCCATTATGACTTGCCTGATTCGCTGGAAAACTACAGTCAGGAAATCGGTCGAGCAGGCCGCGATGGCAAACAAAGCAGTGCGATCTTGCTTTATCAGGAACACGATGAGCAGATTCACTACTTCTTTCAGCGAGAAAACAAAGAAGAACGCCGTGCTTTAGAACGAATGGTTCAGGAAAAGAGGAAAGAACCCTTGACACCACTGCAAGAAAAATGGCAGCAGAAGATGAAGGAGTTGGGGGCTGCGTTTTGGCTGGAAACGCTAAAACAAAACGAACAGCAAAAGCAAGAACAATTACAAAAAATGTTGGCTTATATTCATTTTACCGGTTGCCGCCGTCAGTTTTTATTGGCGCATTTTGGAGAAGAAGTGCAACAGAATCCTTATTGTTGCGACAATGACGGGATCGAATTGGCAGTAGAAGAAGAGCTTTTAGAAAAAAAAGTCATCCTTCATTGGCAAGAACGTTTAATAAAAATTTTTAAAGATATAAATTGAATCGTATTTTGCAGGACAGTTTTTATTTACCTATGGTATAATACATCGGAAGGAAACTAGGAGGGAATACGAGTGAGCAAGAAAGACAATGACTACAATTCAGAAAATCAAGAACCGTGGGAACAACCAATCTATGATACAGAATACGATGATTCTGCATCAAGATCCCAACAAAGAAAACAAAAGCGTGGGAATTCACTCTTTTTGACGATCGTTTTAGTTTTGCTTTTCTTGATCGTGGCAATTCCGGTTGGTGCCGGTATTTGGGTGTTGAATCATAACAGTGATGCCCCGACCGCAGCAAGTTCGAGCAGTACAGTAGAAAGTACGACAGAATCTTCGACAACCGAGTCATCAACAACGGAATCATCCACTACTGAATCGACAAGGGAAACGAGTTCGTCAACAAGTGAATCAAGTTCTTCATCAAGCAGTAGCAGTTCTGCACCAGCTTCAACGACGCCATCAAGTAGTAGTGAGCCGGCTCAACAAGAAAACAATGCAGGGCAAGACACTACGCAAAATAATCAAGGGCAAGGAGCGACTGGTACCGAGGAATATACGACGGTGCAAGCAGGTGAAGGTCCTGAACAAGTGGCAGCCCGTACAGGCATCTCAGTTGAAACCCTATATCAATTAAATGGGATTGATCCAAACAACTACATGCTATACCCTGGCGACACATTACGAATTAAATAAAAAACCGCTTTGGCGGTTTTTTTTCTTGGTAGGAAGAAGCCAAGGTGAACGATAAGCAGAAACGATGAAGGAATACACATCGTTGGGAAACGAGGAGTAAGAAAAATGAAAAAAATCAACATCGCTATTGATGGTCCTGCGTCATCGGGAAAAAGCACAGTGGCAAAAATCATCGCCAATGACTTAGGGTTTATTTATACAGATACCGGTGCCATGTATCGCAGCATCACGTATTTGGCCTTAAAAAGCGGCTGTTCACTAGAGGATGAAGCGGCGATCGCTGCTTTGATCGATCAATACCCCATCACTTTTGAACCAACTGAACACGGTCAAGAGGTCTTTGCAGGAGGAGAGCAAGTCACAGAAGCGATCCGTCAGCCAGAAGTAACCAACGCAGTTTCGAAGGTGTCGGCATACCCTGCGATCCGCGAAAAACTCGTCCAACAACAGCAGATGATCGCTAAAGATGGCGGTGTCGTGATGGATGGCCGCGATATTGGTACGGCGGTTTTACCACAAGCAGAAGTCAAGATTTTTCTGGTAGCAAGTGTGGAAGAACGGGCGCAGCGCCGTTTCAAAGAAAATCAGCAAAAAGGGATCGGTACCGATTATGAGACCTTGAAAGAAGAGATCCAGCAAAGAGATTATTTGGATTCCCATCGGGAAGTCTCGCCTCTGAAACAAGCAACAGATGCCGTTCGAATCGACACCTCCGGTTTAACGATCGAGCAAGTCGTAGAAGCAATCAAAAAAACGATCCAAGAAAAGATCAACTAACGAAAACAGTGGGTGTTCCCCATTGTTTTTTTATTTTTCCTACGAAAAAGATGAAAGCAAGCAAGAAAACAGACGTGAAAAGACTTTTTCAACGAAAAAACCGTAGTTTTTTAGGAAAATAAGAGAAATCGCTTTATTTTTTTTTCATTCTATTTTAAACTAAAAGATGTAGTGCAATTATTGCAGAATTGTTGGTTAGGAGGACATGAGAGATGACAGAATTTGAAAATAATCAGGTTGAGAGTGGAAATGAATCAATGGAAGCCGCTTTAGACAATTTCCAAGAAGTAAAAGTTGGAGATATCGTTAAAGGCGAGGTATTGGCCATTGAGGATAAACAAGCGATCGTAGGGATCGAAGGCGCCGGCGTTGAAGGCGTTGTTCCTGCAAAAGAATTATCGACTTTACCTGTTGAAGACATCAACGAAGCAGTCAAAGTAGGGGATGTCTTAGAATTAGTTGTGATTTCAGCAATTGGTAAAGACAAAGAAAACGGCAGCTATCTCCTTTCTAAACGTCGCTTAGATGCGAAAAAAGTTTGGGAAGATATCGAAAAAGATTTCCAAGAAGGAAAAATCATCGAAGCCCCAGTCACCAACGTCGTTAAAGGCGGGTTAGTGGTTGATGTAGGTGTTCGTGGTTTTGTTCCGGCATCAATGGTCGAAGATCATTTTGTTGCGGATTTTGAAGATTACAAAGGGAAAACATTGACCTTTAAAATCGTTGAGATCGAGCCTTCTGAAAACCGCTTGATCCTTTCTCATAAAGCTGTTGTTGAAGCAGAAAAAGCAAAACAAAAAGAAGCGTTATTAGCTGATTTATATGAAGGACAAGAAGTAGAAGGAAAAGTAGCTCGTTTGACTGATTTTGGTGCCTTCGTAGACCTAGGCGGCATCGATGGACTTGTCCATGTCTCTGAAATTTCACATGGGCATGTTGGCAAACCGAGTGACGTTTTGTCTGTTGGTGATACCGTCAATGTTCGTATCTTATCTGTTGATGCAGACAAAGAACGTGTGTCTCTTTCAATCAAAGACACATTGCCTGGACCTTGGACCAATATCGAAGAACAAGCGGCTGTTGGCAGTGTCTTAACTGGGACTGTTAAACGTTTGACAAGCTTCGGTGCGTTTGTGGAAGTCTTCCCAGGTGTTGAAGGGCTGATCCATATTTCACAAATCTCCCATAAACACATTGCGACGCCACATGAAGTCTTACAAGAAGGCGATGAAGTGCAAGTGAAAGTGCTTGAAGTGAACCCTTCAGAACACCGAATCGCATTAAGCATCAAAGCATTAGAAAAAGCCGAAAACACCAATGAAATACAAGAAGTTTCAGAGGATGATTATCAATTGCCAGAAGAATCAACCGGGTTTACCATGGGTGATATCTTAGGCGATGCCTTAAAAGACAGCGACGAAGAGTAATTGTATGCCATCAGCTTATAACGATTCGATGTTTGAATTTGTTATAAGCTGATTTTTTGTTTGCTGGGAAAGCTTGCAACTTTCCATGGCTTTAGGTAAACTAAGTAAGATTGAATACAAGAAGCAGCGTACAAGGACTGCTTTTTTAAATGGAGGGTAAAAAATGTCAAATCCAACAATAGCGATCGTTGGACGTCCGAATGTGGGGAAATCGACCATTTTCAACCGGATAGCTGGAGAACGAATTTCGATCGTTGAGGATACTCCAGGAGTGACCAGAGATCGTATTTATGCCACTGGTGAATGGCTAGGCCGTGAGTTTAGCGTAATCGATACAGGTGGGATCGATTTAAGTGATGAGCCGTTTATGGATCAAATCAAGCATCAAGCAGAAATCGCCATCGATGAAGCAGATGTCATTGTTTTTATTACGAGTGCTCGTGAAGGAGTAACAGATGCGGACGAGCTTGTGGCTCGTTTGTTATACAAAAGCAACAAACCCGTGATTTTAGCGGTCAACAAAGTTGATAATCCCGAGATGCGTAACGATATCTATGAATTCTATGGTTTAGGTCTGGGCGATCCATACCCGATCTCAGGAAGTCATGGATTAGGGATCGGTGATGTTCTTGATGAAGCAGTCAAACACTTCACCAATGAAGCGGAAGAAGAAGACGATTCCATCATCAAGTTTAGTTTGATCGGTCGACCAAACGTCGGGAAATCCTCTTTGATCAATGCGATTCTTGGAGAAGAGCGAGTGATCGTTTCAGATATCGAAGGAACGACTCGTGATGCGATCGATACCCATTTTACTAGCGAAAGCGGTCAAGAATTTACCATGATCGATACCGCCGGCATGCGTAAAAAAGGGAAGGTCTACGAATCTACTGAAAAATACAGTGTCATGCGAGCAATGCGGGCCATTGAACGCTCAGACGTCGTCTTGATGGTCTTGAACGCCGAAGAAGGAATTCGCGAGCAAGACAAACGGATCGCTGGCTATGCCCATGAGGCAGGCCGTGGAATCATTATTGTTGTCAATAAATGGGATACATTGAAAAAAGAAACGAATACGATGCGTGATTTTGAAGAAGAGATCAGAGATGAATTCCAATATTTGGATTACGCGCCAATCATTTTTGTTTCCGCAGTGACGAAGCAGCGCTTGAATAAGCTGCCGCAATTGATTGAAGAAGTCAGCATGAATCAAAACATGCGTATTCCATCTGCGTTGTTGAATGACGTCATTATGGACGCTGTGGCGATCAACCCAACACCAACAGACAAAGGCAAACGTTTGAAGATTTTTTATGCGACGCAAGTAGCTGTCAAACCGCCAACTTTTGTTATTTTTGTCAACGAAGAAGAACTGATGCATTTCTCTTATGCACGTTTCTTAGAAAATCAAATCCGCAAGGCATTCACTTTTGAAGGAACGCCGATTCGGATCATTCCTCGCAGAAGAAAATAGAGATTTTATCATACTTTGTTTCTTTTTACAAAGAAATCTGTCCTTTTCTAGCAAAATGGGAAAAAACCAAAAAAAAACCCCCTAAAAACGTTAAAATCCTTGATATTACAAGGTTCTTATGATAACGTTATATCAGAATATTGATGGTAATCAATATTTGACAAAAACCTTGGACCACTCAAGATTTTTGTTGATGCATGACATCAAAAAAAATATCAGGAGGTGAAACCATCCATGGCAAATAAAGCAGAATTAATCGAAAAAGTTGCAGCAGCTACTGACTTAACTAAGAAAGATGCAACTGCAGCAGTAGACGCTGTATTCTCAACAATTCAAGACGCTTTAGCTAACGGTGAAAAAGTTCAATTGATCGGCTTTGGTAACTTTGAAGTTCGTTCTCGTGCAGAACGCAAAGGACGCAACCCACAAACTGGTGAAGAAATCAAGATCCCTGCTAGCAAAGTACCTGCATTCAAACCAGGTAAAGCTCTTAAAGACGCAGTGAAATAATTGAGTCTTGTAGAAACCCTTGAGTAATCAAGGGTTTTTTCTTTTGCTTAAATATTGGTTGTTGCCATGCGGTTGTCATCTGGAAAGTAAGCAATCACATTTTATTGTCAGAAAATTCAAAATAATAGTGTGTTTTTCTTTTGATCTAAAAAAAACACTTAGCGCCAATGCTTACTCACTTTTGGATATAATCACCCTTGATACAAAAGAGATCTTAACAAAAACGGGAAACCGATTAAATGACATCCAATGTTAGAATGGGCTTGATAGAATTGTCATTATTGAAAAAAAATTCAGAAAATTCGTTGACAAGTGTTTTTGCAAAGGGTATATTGGTAAACAATTACAAGAACGTTACTATTTCTAATGAAGGAGCCATTTTCTATGCGTAATTTTAATCAATATTTATTAGTCATTATTATTGATACCAGGACTTAGAACACGGAAGCAAAAATTATCCGTTTGTTTGAGTCCTATTTGCGTAAGTAAAATGGGATTCTGGCAAAGCATCCCAGTTTTTTATAACCGGGATGCTTTTTTTTATTCCAAAATGCAGGAGATGATGAGTGTGAGAAGTGATCAAATTAAAAAAGGGATCGATGCAGCGCCAGCTAGGAGTCTGCTCTATGCCACAGGACAAGTTAAAAATATCCATGATATGAACAAACCATTTATCGCGATATGTAATTCCTATATCGATATCGTACCCGGACATGTGCATTTACGGGAGTTAGCAGATATCGCTAAAGAAGCGATTCGTGAAGCTGGCGGCATCCCTTTTGAGTTCAATACGATCGGCGTGGATGATGGCATTGCGATGGGACATATTGGCATGCGTTATTCGCTACCTAGCCGAGAATTGATCGCTGATTCTGCAGAAACCGTCATCAATGCCCACTGGTTTGACGGCGTATTTTATATCCCAAATTGTGACAAGATCACTCCTGGCATGATTTTAGCAGCGATGCGGACCAACGTACCAGGAATCTTTTGTTCCGGCGGTCCGATGAAAGCCGGCATTGATCCTCGGGGACATCAAATAACCTTATCTTCCATGTTTGAAGCCGTTGGGACGTACAAGACGGGTAATATGACAAAAGAAGATTTTGAGTTTATGGAACAAAATGCCTGTCCGACTTGCGGCTCCTGCGCAGGGATGTTTACTGCCAACTCGATGAATTGCCTCTTAGAAATCTTAGGATTGGCAATGCCAGGCAATGGCACGATCCTCGCTGTGTCTCAAGAGCGACGAGAACTAGTTAGACAAGCCGCCTTTAAGTTGATGGATCTTGTTGAAAAACAAGTCAAGCCTCGCGACATCGTGACCAAAGAAGCTATTGATGATGCCTTCGCTTTAGACATGGCGATGGGGGGTTCCACCAACACAGTGCTGCATACCTTAGCGATCGCCAATGAAGCAGAGATTGACTATGACTTAAGACGGGTCAATGAAATCGCTAAAAGAGTGCCTTATCTCTCAAAAATCGCGCCATCATCAGCCTATTCGATGCACGATGTCCATGAAGCTGGCGGCGTTTCGGCAATCATAAGGGAGCTTTGTGATATCGAGGGAGCGATTCATCCCGATCGACCGACTGTTACCGGTAAGACGTTACGAGAAAATGTCGCTGAAGCGAAGATCCACAACGAAGAAGTCATTCATCCCAAAGAAAACCCGTATAGTCCTGTGGGGGGGCTATCGATCTTGTACGGCAATATCGCCCCAGAAGGCAGTGTCATCAAGGTCGGTGGGGTCGATCCAAGTGTCCAAGTATTCAAAGGGAAAGCGATCTGTTTTGATTCTCATGATGAAGCAGTTGCTGCCATCGACAACCATACCGTACAAAAAGGACATGTTGTAGTGATCCGCTATGAGGGTCCGAAAGGAGGACCAGGTATGCCAGAAATGCTGGCGCCTACCTCAAGTATCGTTGGTCGTGGGTTAGGCAAAGATGTCGCCTTGATCACCGATGGCCGCTTTTCAGGAGCGACCCGAGGAATCGCGGTTGGCCATATTTCGCCAGAAGCTGCAGCCGGGGGCCCACTAGGGCTAGTCAACGACGGTGATGAAATCATAATTGATTTGCCAAATCGGACGCTAAATCTGCAAGTTTCAGAAGAAGAACTTGCCACGCGTGCGCAAGAACGACCAAAGTTTCGTTCGAAAGTGAAGAAAGGCTGGCTTGCACGTTATACCGCTTTAGTGACCTCTGCGAATACGGGCGGGATTATGCGAGTACCTGATGAGGAGGAGTAGCAATGGAAAATATCGAGTATCAAGCATCGCATCTAAGGACTGGCGCGCAAGTGTTAGTGGACAGCTTACAAGAGCAAGGCGTCGAGATGATCTTTGGCTATCCGGGTGGCGCCGTCCTGCCGTTGTATGATCAATTATATGATGCCGCGATTCCGAATATTTTGACGCGTCACGAGCAAGGGGCGATCCACGCCGCTGAAGGCTATGCCAAAGCTACTGGCAATGTTGGGGTCGTTTTAGTGACTAGCGGACCAGGTGCTACAAATGTTGTTACGGGCATTGCTGATGCCATGAGTGATTCCGTACCGTTGGTGGTTATCACAGGGCAAGTGGCGGTACCAGGAATTGGCAAAGACGCTTTTCAAGAAGCGGATATTCTAGGTATCACGTTGCCGATCACGAAACACAACTACCAAGTCCGCTGTGTCGATGAGTTGCCGAAAGTGATCGCTGAAGCCTTTCACATCGCTTCAACTGGTCGTAAGGGACCAGTTGTCATCGACCTTCCGAAAGATATTACCCTACAAGAAACCGCCGAAACCTGCTCGTTGCCGATCACAAGGAAAAGCTATCAACCGACTGCAGAGCCATCTCGTCTGCAAATCGAAAAATTGATGCAAGTTCTAGAAAAAGCACAGCGACCAGTGGTACTGGCGGGTGCAGGCGTGATCGCTGCCGAAGCTGCGGCTGAACTAAATGCATTTATTGCCAAGTACAAGTTGCCGACAGTCACAACGTTGCTCGGCTTAGGCTTGCTGCCAAGTGATCATCAATTTTTCTTGGGCATGGGCGGTATGCATGGCACCTATGCGGCGAACATGGCTTTATCGGAAGCCGATTTGATTATCAATATCGGCTCTCGCTTCGATGATCGTTTAGCAACGGCCGGCAGTCAGTTCGGCAAGCAGGCGATCGTTGCTCATATCGATATCGACCCAGTAGAGATCGGCAAGATCGTAGAAACTAAGATCCCAATCGTTGGCGATGCCAAGGCTGCTTTGCAACAAATGCTGCGCTATAAGCCAACAAGAGGAACATGGTCTGACTGGTTGGATCTATGCCAAAAACGGAAAAAGGAAAAACCTTATCGCTATGATCGCACCCAGACACAAGAAATCAAACCGCAAAAGGTCATCGAAGAAGTAGGACGTTTGACCAAAGGAGAGGCTTACGTCATTACCGATGTTGGGCAACATCAAATGTGGGTCGCGCAGTATTATCCGTTTCGCTTTCCTAAACAATTGATTACCAGTGGCGGACTGGGCACGATGGGCTATGGGATCCCTGCAGGAATTGGTGCCCAATTTGCTCATCCAGAAAAAATGGTCGTGGTGTTTGTTGGCGATGGTGGATTTCAAATGACGAACCAAGAATTTGCGATTTTGAATGAGTATGGCTTGAATGTCAAATTTGTTTTGTTGAACAATCGTTCGTTAGGAATGGTCCGTCAATGGCAAGAAACCTTTCATGGCAAACGACGCTCTGCCTCTGTTTTTGCACAACAACCTGATTTTGTTAAACTGGCACAAGCTTACGGCATCGAAGGCTGTCGGATCGATGCCCCAGAGCAACTGGCAGATCAATTGGCAGCAGCTTTTTCTCAATCAGGACCGCAGCTGATCGAAGTAATGGTCTCGCCCTCAGAGCACGTGCTGCCGATGATTCCACCGGGGAAAGCCAATCATGAAATGATGGGGGTCTAAGGAGATGAAACGGGTATTAGCAGCAATCGTTCATAATGAAGCAGGTGTTTTGAGCCGCATTACGAGTGTCTTAAACCGCCGACAGGTCAATATCGAGAGTATCTCTGTCGGCACAACGGAACGGCCAGAATTTTCACGAATGACGATCATTGTCAACGTGAACGATTTGGCAGAAACAGAACAAGTGACTAAGCATCTGAACAAACAGATCGATGTCTTGAAGGTTTCTGATATCACAGAAATTCCTCATATCGAACGGGAGCTGGTGCTGATCAAAGTCAATGCACCAACTACCAGCCGCTCGGAGATCCAAGCAGTGATCGATCCGTTTCGAGCGCACATTGTCGATGTCGCACTGAAAACGATCGTTGTGCAAGTTGCCGGCGATACAAAAAAGGTAGAAGCATGCATCGAAGTTTTGCGTCCCTACGGGATCAAACAGTTGGCACGAACAGGGGTCACGGGTTTTACAAGAGGGTAAGTGCAATTTTGAATTGCTTAAAATAAAGAAAGAATTCGGAGGAAACAAGTATGGTAAAAGTATATTACAACGAGGAAGTTACAGATAATCTAGGAGACAAGAAGATTGCGATCATCGGCTATGGCTCTCAAGGGCACGCCCATGCGCAAAATTTACGGGACACAGGCCATGAAGTCTTTATCGGCATTCGTGAAGGAAAGTCAGCAGAAGCCGCAAGAAACGACGGGTTCGAGGTCTTTCCAGTAGCCGAAGCCACACAAAAAGCGGACGTAGTCATGATCTTGGCACCCGATGAGATCCAAGGATCGTTGTATAAAAATGAGATCGAACCGAATCTTTCTGCCGGCAATGCATTAGCATTTGCGCATGGTTTCAATATTCATTTTGATGTGATCGAGCCGCCAAAAGAGGTGGATGTGTTTCTAGTTGCGCCTAAAGGACCGGGCCACTTGGTGCGTCGAACCTTTACCGAAGGGTTTGCGGTGCCAGCCTTGTTTGCAGTCTATCAAGATGCAACTGGCAACGCACAAGCGACAGCTTTATCTTATGCAAAAGGCATTGGTGCCACACGGGTCGGTGTTTTGGAAACCACCTTTAAAGAAGAGACCGAAACCGATCTTTTTGGGGAACAAGCCGTACTTTGTGGCGGTTTGACCAGTATGATCGAAGCTGGCTTTGAAACATTGGTAGAAGCCGGGTACCAACCGGAATTGGCGTATTTTGAAGTTTGTCATGAATTGAAACTGATCGTTGACTTGATTTATGAAGGAGGCTTCAAAAAAATGCGTCATTCGATCTCAAATACGGCAGAGTATGGCGATTACGTTTCCGGTGCACGGGTGATCACCGCGCAAGCTAAAGAGAACATGAAAGCCGTATTGACAGATATCCAAAATGGTCAATTCGCGAAAGGATTCATTGAGGATAATCAAAATGGCTTCCCTGAATTCCATAAAATGCGTGAAGAAAACGGCAACCATCAAATTGAAAAAGTCGGTAGCGAATTACGGAAAATGATGCCGTTTGTTGCGAAAGATTAGGGGGGACGCGTTTGTTGGTGACAGTTTCTGCAATCGAACAAGCCTACGAGCGACTGCGGGGAGCAGTTAGTCATACACCGCTGCAATATGATCGCTTTTTATCTGAAAAATACCAAGCGACGGTTTTATTGAAACGAGAGGACTTGCAAAAAGTCCGCTCCTTCAAATTACGAGGTGCCTACTATGCGATCACCCAGGCAGATCCTGTACAGACCAGTCGTGGGGTTGTCTGTGCCAGTGCTGGGAATCATGCCCAAGGCGTTGCTTATACCTGTCAAGAACAGCAGATCCATGCGGTCATTTTCATGCCGACAACGACCCCGCAACAAAAAATCGCGCAAGTCCTCTTTTTCGGCGGTGACTACGTCAAGATCGAATTGGTGGGAGATACCTTTGATGCGGCGGCGCAGGCTGCCAAACAATTTGCCAAAGAAGAACAAATGGCTTTCATTGCTCCTTTTGATGATCCCAATATTATCGCAGGACAAGGAACAGTAGCCGTGGAAATGTTGGCTGATGCTGAAAAGAAACAAGTAACGATCGATTTGGTGGTGGCTGCCATTGGCGGTGGTGGCTTGATCAGCGGAACCGCAGCCTATTTGAAAGAAAAGCAACCGAAGATAAAAGTTGTTGGAGCAGAACCTGTAGGGGCAGCCTCGATGCAAGCAGCCTTTGATCACCAAGGACCAGTGGCTTTAGAGCATATTGAAACCTTTGTGGATGGTGCGGCAGTCAAACAAGTCGGAGCTCAAACCTATGCCCATGCCAAACGCTACGTGGATCAATTGGTAACGGTGGAAGAAGGTGCAATCTGCCAAACGATTTTAGAATTATACAGCAAACAAGCGATCGTCGCTGAACCAGCTGGTGCCTTGAGTGTGGCAGCTTTGGATCTGATCAAAGAGCAAATCAAAGGCAAAACAGTCGTCTGTATTGTGAGTGGCGGCAACAATGATAGTTCCCGCATGGCTGAGATCGAAGAGAAATCACTGATTTATCAAGGATTGAAACATTATTTTATCGTCAACTTCCCGCAACGTCCCGGTGCGTTGAAGGAATTTGTTAGCCATGTATTAGGGCCTGATGATGATATCACGAGGTTTGAATATACGAAAAAAATCAATCGTGGAACAGGACCAGTAATGCTGGGAATCTTGTTGAAACACAAAAAAGATCTACCCGCATTACTGTCACGAATTGAACAGTTTGACCAAAACTATATCAACCTTCAGCAAAATCAATCACTTTACTCGCTTTTGGTTTAGAAAAAAACATGGTTTCCTTTGTAATAACAGGAAATCATGTTTTTTGCTTTTTGGCATAGAAAGATGGGACAAATCGGCGAAAAATACTTCCTAATGGTTAGCGATTTAGTAGGTGTTTCAGCGGCTTCTTGCTATAATAGTAAGTAGTAGCAACAAAGGAGTGAGCCGATGGAAGCTGTTTTTTACAGAAATGAGCAAGAAACTCAGATTTCTTACGGTGAAACACTGGCATCGGTCATGAAAGAACAGTCGATCGAGCCGCAGCAGGTGATCATTTTGACGAATCAGCGTTATTATGACCGCTTTTCAGAAAAAGTAACACGCCTGTTTTTGCCGCGCGAGGTCAATTGGTATATTTGTACCAACCAAATGTATTGCAACAACTTTAGCGAATTTAAGGCCGCAATGGATTTCTTCGGTCGCTTTTCTAAGCAAGAGTCCTTGTTGATCGTCGGATTTGGGAATGAAGGTGTATTGGCACTGAGCAGTTTTATCCATGCGACTTCGGTTCTAACGACAAAGCTTTGGCTGATTCCCGTCTCCTTGCGGGCTTTAGCTAAAAGTGTCAAAGAAACAGCGATCGTTGTGAAAAAGCCAGATATCCCGATGTTGGAAAACCCTAACACACCACAATTTGTTATTTTCGATCAGACGATTGCCGAAAAGCAGATCGATGGGAAACTGGTGGACTTTTTGACCCTGATCCGTGGTGGCGTGCTTGCCGATAGCGATTTTTTAAAAGAGCTTTATCGAACGTATCCCAGTCATCAGGCGTTGATGAGACACTCATTGGCAGCATATACCAATCAGCTGATCCAATTGTATCAGCAGTCGGGCGGCGAATTGGAGGAGTTTGGGCAACTCTTTGCCGATGCTGCTTATCGAACGGAAAATGGTCACTTACTGTCTGATGCGATGAAATTGTTCTTTGGCTTTTTGTTTCATTTTATTTGGACAGTCCAGCAGCAACAGTTGACTGTCGATCTGCCGGTGTTTTGCCAATGGCTTACCCGATTAGGCTTTCCTATCGAATTGCCCGAATCTTTTTCCTTAAGCGAGTATTTCAGCCATGTACTAGAATTGCAGCAAAAAGAAAAAAAACTGTTATTTTTGGCAAAAGTTGGTACAATAGGGGGCAGAACAGAAATCGAGGAAAAAGATCTTGTCCAGACGATGGAGACTTATCAGCGATTAATCAATGAGATTCGAGGGGTCTAGATGGAAACTTATAGTGAAAAAATGTTAAAAGCACTAGCCGCAGAAGAGTTGGCAGAAGCACAATTGAATTTTACCGAAGCACTGCAAAAAGATGATGATGAAACACTCGGCGCTTTGGGCGATGAATTATTGCAGATCGGTTTTTTAGAAGAGGCAAAAACGTTATTTGAAACCCTGCAGCAGCGGCATCCTGAAAATGAAGCTTTGCTGCTTCCTTTAGCAGAAATTGCGATGGAAGAAGACCAGATCGAAACGGCCTTTGCCTATATCGATCAAATACCACCAACGAGTGAAGCGTATCTGCAAGCCTTGTTATTGAGTGCGGATCTCTATCAACTGATCGGTATCCCGGAAGTCAGTGAAGCCAAATTAAAAGAAGCGCAAAGCCTTGTGCCAGAGGAACCCTTGATTCGCTTTGCCTTAGCTGAGTTAGCTTTTTCAACGGATCGCTATCAAGAAGCTGTTGACCTTTATCAAGGATTGTTGGAAGAAGAAATTACGGATATTTCAGGGATCTCAATCGTTGAACGGACCGGGACTTCATTGAGTATGGCAGGTAAGTTTGAAGAGGCGTTAGAATACTTTGAAGCAAGCTTAGAAGACGAACAGACGGATGAGCGTCTCTTTCAAACAGCTTTAGTCTATTTGCAGCTGAAGGAAAATGAACAAGCGATACGCTACTTGCAGCAGTTGCGGGTCATGAATCCCCAATACCGGGCCTTGTATCTCTATTTGGCTGAAGCATTGCAAGAAGAAGAGCAGCTGGAAGAAGCGCAACGTGTGATCGAGGAAGGAATTCATGAAGATCCATATCAAGTAGATTTCTATCATTTTGCTGCCGAGAATGCTTACCGACTTCATGACAGTGAAGCAGCCGAATCATTTTTACTTAAAGCACTGGAAACTGGTGAAAAAGAAGAGGATACCTTGCTGACCTTAAGTAATTTATACTTGAACGAAGAGCGTTGGCAAGAAGCGATCTTGGCGATCGAGCGAATGGAAGACAATGAACAGCCTCACGCTCTATGGAATCTGGCGCAAGCCTTCAATGCGTTAGAAGATTTTGACAAAGCAGCAAAATATTACGAAGCAGCCAATGTTGATTTGCACCATGAACCAGCGTTTATGAAGGAATACGGCATTTTCTTACGTGAAGAAGGACGTTTGTCTGAAGCACTTCATTTGCTGCAACATTATTTGGCACACGAGCCAGGTGATTTAGAAGTACAGTCGATCGTGGAGGACTTATTAGAAAGATAGGTGAGAGAAATGAACGTCAATGTACAAGAAAAGAAAAAGTTTCTTAATTGGTTAGTTTCGACCGTTTCCTTCAGTCGTCGTGAAGTCTCTTGGGTGTTGAACTATCTGGCGAATCATGAAGCGATCTTGACCAATGTTCATTTTGTAGAAGGGGCCGCTGCAGCCAAACGAGGGTTAAGTGTCCGCAGTACGGAAATTGGAGGCGAACCCTTTGTCTTGAGTATCGAGGGACAGACCTTTTATGACATTGATCAGATTTTTCATGAGATTCGCATGAATTGGAAACAACCGTTGTATCTTGAATGTCTCTTCCCAGATTCTTGGTCGCAATCCCTATATTTAGCTGTTCTGGAAGACAATCCCTATGAACGGTGGAACGACCACTTGGATCAAGAAATGACCCAACATGTTACCCAGTACCTTGAAAAAGAAGAAGCAAAAACCAAAATCGATACCTTGTATCGGCAGATCGATCGAGCATTGGAAAACGGGGATCGTGATGCCTTCTTAGAACTTTCCGATGAAGTAAATCGGCACTTGCTCCAGCAAAAAGAAGAAAGCCGTTAACAAGCAAAAAGCAGTCCTTTAATCGGGGCTGCTTTTTTTATGTCATTATTTTGTTTTAGAAACAGCGGTTTTGCGCTGTAAGAACCGCGACTTAGGCCTTAAATAGGTAAAGCCTTCGCCTTCGACTTCATGGACATTGATGACCGAAACAAACGCTTGCGGATCAAAGTCATGAACGATGCGCTTGACTTCAGAAATCTCCCGTCCACTGACCACCATATATATGATTTGTTTCGATACTCTTGAGTAAGCCCCTTCGCCCTGTAAAAACGTGACACCGCGTTCTAATTCATCCATTAAAACAGGAGCCATCTCTTCGCTGTGATTGCTGATCACTAAGATCCCTTTCGCTGAATAGCCGCCGTCTAGGATCGAATCGATCACACGCGTGAAGACATAAGAAAAAATCAACGTATACATCATGCGGTTCAAATCTATATAGGTCAAAGAAAGCAACAGGACGAACACATCAAAGATCAAAAGCGACCGCCCGATCGTCACCCCAAAGTTTTTCTCTAAAATACGTGCCAATACATCGACGCCACCTGTTGTTCCACCAACTTTGTAGACGATCCCACTACCGATTCCTGCAATCAAACCGGCTAAGAGTGCGACGATCAGTAGATCGTGCTGTAGATCGATCAACAGGGGAACACTCTGCCAAAAGGCCAACCAAAAAGACAAACCAAAGGTTCCTAAAATCGTATACACTAATGAGCGTCGACCAAGAATTTTGCCACCGATCAAAATGATCGGAATATTTAAGATCAACGTACTAATGGCAGGATTGATGCCCCATAAGGCTCGCAGGATCAAGGTAATCCCTGTCACACCGCCTTCTGCTAAATCATTTGGGATATTTAGATAGACTAGACCGAAGCCATAAATACTCGTACCGAAAATAATCAAAACAATGTCGCGAATCGTTCGCCATGAAAAAAATGCCCGCATCCTGTTTCCTCCGTTATTCAACTTCCACAAGTATCAATGTAGCACGAAATCATTGAATGTACAACAAATCCTGAGGGGGCTCTATCTAGGCAGGCAGCCATTCTTTTGGTAAGATAAACGAGAAAGGGTGAAGAAGATGACAGAAAAACGTTCTTTGGCATCGATGCAAGAAGAAGTCGATGCCTATATTCAACAATTTAAAACTGGCTATTTCAGCCCCCTCGCCCAAATGGCTCGTTTGACCGAAGAAGTTGGCGAATTGGCGCGAGAAGTGAATCACTATTACGGGGAAAAAAATAAAAAAAGCAATGAAGTTGAAAAGACCGTGGCAGAAGAACTCGGTGATGTACTCTTTGTGACGATGATCATGGCTAATTCACTAGACATCGACCTGACTGAAGTGTTTGAGGAAAATATGGCAAAATTCAATCAGCGGGATGCGTATCGTTTTGAAAGAAAAGATGGGAAAGTACATGAAGCTGACTAAACTACCAAAAGAATTTGCAGAAGCTGCACCACTCCTAAAAAAAATCGAAGCCGCAGGCTATGAAGCCTACTTCGTTGGCGGCAGCGTGCGGGATACGATCTTAGGCCAGCCGATCCATGATGTCGATATTGCTACCAGTGCATTTCCAGCCGAGATCAAGGCGCTTTTTCCTCGAACCATTGACATTGGTATCGAGCATGGGACGGTGCTGGTCTTGTGGGAGCAGGCGCAATATGAGATCACCACGTTTCGAACCGAAGCCGCCTATCAGGATTATCGTAGACCTGACAAAGTCGATTTTGTCCGTTCCTTGAAAGAAGATCTAAAGCGGCGGGATTTTACCATCAATGCATTGGCACTTCAAGAAGATGGGGTCATCATTGATCTTTTCGATGGACTTGCAGATATCGAAAATCAAATTTTACGAGCAGTGGGTCACCCACAGGAACGGTTTCATGAGGATGCGCTGCGAATGATGCGGGGGCTACGTTTTGTCAGCCAATTGGGCTTTGTTTTAGAAACAGAAACGTTGGCTGCTATCCATGCGAATCATGCCTTGTTAGGAAAAATCTCTGTTGAACGGATCATGATTGAATTCGTCAAATTGCTGTTAGGCAATCATCGGAACCAAGCACTACGGGCGCTAGTAGAAACCGAATGCTATATCTATTGCCCAGGCTTACGGGAATATGGCGAAGCGTTGTTGCGGATGGCAGACTTGCCCGCGATTCCTTTAGAAACCGAAACGGCTGCTTGGGTTTTGCTCATTGACCAAATCGGTTTAGCTCCAGAGGCAGTCCGCAGCTTTTTAAAAGCTTGGAAATGTTCCAATGACTGCATCCGCCAAGTACACACGGCTTATCAAGCACTGCTAATGCGTCGAAACGGCGAATGGAACGATCTGCTGTTGTATCAGTTCGGTCTCGAAGCGACCTATTTAGCCGAGGTATTATTGCGTTATGACAAGCTGCCCAATGATCCAGCAAAAATCAGTCAGCGGTATCAGCAACTACCGATCCATTCTTTGAAGGAGCTGGCGATCAATGGACGCGATTTGCTGCAGACAGTTGATCGTTCTTCTGGGCCGTGGCTCAAAGAAGTCTTGGCTGCTGCCGAAGCTGCAGTCATCACACGGAAAGTTCCTAATGAGAAAGAAGCACTGTTGGCATTTGCCCAAGCATATTTAGCGAAGGAGGGATAACTGAAGAATGGAAAGTAAAAAAGACTTTCTCGTTGACCTTCAAGACACTGCGGCTGTTATGGGTTCTGGGGGCTTGGCAGTTTTAGCAACCCCTCGACTGGTAGCAATGGTGGAAAACACCTGTTGGGAAGCACTTGAGCCTACTTTAGATAAAGGGTTTACTACCGTGGGTACAAAGTTTTCGATCGATCATTTAAAACCTTCCCCAGTCGGAGCAACAATCACTGTTTTTGTCCAATGGGAAAAAGAACAAGGATTCCAGTTTGATTATCAGGTGACCGATGGGTCTCAACAACTCATTGCCAAAGGGACTCATCAACGAGCGGCGGTGGAAATCTCTCGGTTTATGAAAAAAGTCAACGAAAACCAAAGTTAATTTGTGTCCCAGTAGCGACTATGTGTTAGAATTAAAATGTATTATTAATAAAAAGGAGCGTTTTGTCATGGCTAGAGAAATGAAAGCTTTAAAATTTTATTTCCGTAATGGAGAAACATGGACGATCGAGCGCCGTTACATCGGTGACTTGTGGATCAAACAAATCACGACCAGTTTTGGCCGTATCCACGGAAGTGAATTTGTTGAGATTCATCCATGTGCTGGGTTCAAAATTGAAATCTTCCAAGAAGGCGATCATGTGGCAACACATGACATCAACTTAGGCGGACTTGAATTAGGGATGTTTGCTCGTGCGTTGAAATATGAAGATATTGAACGTATGGAAATTCTTTACCGTAACGGTACACCGGATCTTGTGTATTTCCCATACAAGGACAAAGATACGGAAGGCTTGGATAATGTATACCAATCAACAAAAATCAGTGAAAAAACGAAGAGTCTGTATATCGTGATCGACCCAAATCAAACGGTTGATGACGTTTATCAAGAACATTTCGAAGAATAAGAAAAACGCAGAACCAGCTGGTTCTGCGTTTTTTTAGAATGATTCTTGGAACATATCCGTATACTTTTTTAATAAAAGATAATCTTCGGCATATTCATCTTTTAAAACGATCGTATCGCCAAAAAAACTTTTACGAGCATGTTGAATGATCCGATGCTGAATGTCTTTTTCCAGAAGGTAATCGATCTCAGACTGTTTCAGGTTTTGTGCAGCAGTCGCCCGATTCTTTTCTACATATTGCAGCAAATCGTACTCAAGGTGTCCTGCACCATTGATGACTCGTTTGTATTCGATTTTGTCAATTTTCATCTGCTCACACTCCTTGCTATTAAAGTACCTTAGAAAGGAACAAAGGGGGAGATGAATGAATCGAAATTACATAAATCTTTAAAAAATAGACCATTTGTTAATGTTATCTTAAGAATTGTGATCACAAAAGAAAGAAACAAATTTATGTAACTGTCGTTTGCGAACCATTAGCTATCGATTCTTTCTCCGTTTGCTGATGGACAGGTCCTATGTTGGCGATCCCATCTAGACCACCAGCATGACCACCAACTAATTTGCTACGGGCAATGGCACGAGCGCCTTCCATCCGGCTTGTGGCGTGAACGATCGAAGTGAAGCCGTATTTTTCACGAATCTTATCGATGATCAAATCTAATTTACGTTGGCGCAACTGCGTTTCTGCTTGCTCAAAAAGATCCAACTGAACATTTTCTGTATAAACCAATTTTGAATAGGTAACGCCAATGTGGCGAACGACTTGCCCGGTATAAAATTTTCGAAAGAGAAACAGACAATGAGCAACAAGTTTGCGGGTATTGTCGGTTGGTGGGATCTTCATTTGCCGGGAAAAACCAGAGGCAGTTTCCCCAAAGGCTACGCCGATGTAAACATTGATACAAGCGGTCTGACAATGATGGCGGCGAATTCGGGCGGCAACTTGCTCCGCCATTTCCTTGATGACGATCTCAATTTCTTCTTGCAAGTAATAATTGCGATGTAGGACCTGACTGTTGCCATAACTTTTTTCCATGACCTGCGGTGTCGGTTCAGCTAAAATCGTGCGATCAATGCCGTGAGCGTGATGGTAGAGCTGCTCACCAATGATCCCCATGCGGCTGCGCAAAAGATCAGGACTGGCATGAGCCAATTGTTCGATCGTTTCAATCCCCATCAAGTGAAGTCGTTTTTCTGTGCGTCGACCGATTCCCCAAAACTCCGTCATAGGGGCGATCTGCCAAACTTTTGTCGGTACATCTTCGTAGGTCCATTCGGCAATCAAGGAACGGTTGTGTTTTGATTCGTTATCCAAAGCCAATTTTGCTAACAAAGGGTTGTCGCCAATACCGATGGTGACATACAATTTCGTTGTTTCGTAAATGTCTTTTTGAATTTGCTGGGCAATCAGCCATCGTTTTTCTTCGCGAGAAATGGTTTTATCGGGAATGAAAAGATCCAGTGTACGGGTCAGATCCATCATCGTTTCGTCAATTGAATAGATCAGTAAGTCGTCTTGTCCAACATATTTGCGAAAGACATTATTGACTTTGGTATTTTCTTTGATATAAAAACTCATACGTGGCGATGCTTTGTATAAATCGGGATGCGTCGGCAGATTGTCATTGCGAGTCACGTTTGAGATTCCTAATGCCGATTTTGCCTTAGGGGAAGCCGCTAAGATTAAGCCATTTCCAGTATTGTCAGAATGAGACATGACGACCAGCATCGCTTGGATAGGGTCTAATCCGCGCGAGATGCATTCGACAGAAGCATAAAAACTTTTGACATCGATAAATAAGATATCGCGTTTTGGCTCGAGCGCATAATTAAAACCACCCATTTTTATCACTCCTTACCGAGATTATACGAACGTTTGTTCTTTTTTGTCAAGCGAACAGGAGCGGATGAGTGGATTTGTTTTTTTATAGAGATATTATTTTCGTTTCTAATTGAGGAGAAACGTTGGTTTATAAGAAATACATTCAATTCAGATTGTCAGAATTCGATTGGACATTAAAACGGGATTTTGTCTTTTTACCCGCCGAATGATTAAAAAAACAGCCGATCCATTGGATCGACTGTCGCTTTATGGATCAATTTTCGGCAGGTAGCGTTGCAAACAAACTTAAGAGATTGCCGTCTATATCTTTGACGATGGCATAGCGTTGCCCCCAAAAGGCAGACCAGGGTTCTTTGAAAGACTGATACCCGGCAGCTACGACTTTTGCATGAAGGGCATCAACTTCTTCAGGGGAATCACATAAAAAGGCTAATTCAATCGTATCACCCACAGTCATTGGTGGATGTCCGTAGATCCCGGCAACCATTTTGCGGCTATTCAAGGAGATGCGAACACCATCATTTGCTAATTCCATATAATCTTCTGAGTGCTGACCTAATGGCGTAAAGCCAAGTACTTGATAAAAAGCCAGTGCCTGTTCCATGTTCTTTGTGATAATACCGACCATATCTAGTTTCATTTTTTTCTTCCTTTCATGTGGGAATTCTTTACATAACAGTCCATGCAGTTGCGAGCAATGAAGATTACTTAATTTCTGTCAGACGGTAATGGTGCAATCGTTCAGCCAACGTACCAGTATGCAGTTCAAACAAATGGTTGTCATCGTCGTAAAAATAAATAGAAGCACCTTCGCCTTTGATGCGGGAACGATCTTTTTCGATCTTCAATCCTAGTCCTTGGATGCGCGTAATCAAGGAATCGATTTGAGCTTGATCGATTTTAAAGGCAATATGGTTATACGTTTTCGGCAGCTTCTGGGAGGCATCCTCCATAACAGCAAGCCATAAGCCATCGATTAAAAAGAATTTTTCTGGGAAGTAAGAATGAGACTGGTCTCGGCTATCATAAATTTCCTCTGCTTCAAACAATGTTTCCAGCATCGTTGTCGTCTTTGCTAAATTCTGTACGATCAACGTGATATGGGAAATCTCCATCGCATCAACACTCCTTTGTTATGACGAAATAGGGGAAAGAGAAACAATCAGTATCAAAATAAGCATTGTGTTAGTGATTGTGAAATACCAAGAGGAAGAGCAGAACATAAAACAGTGCATCTGTTGCGCAAGGAATAAGTTTCTTCTTGTATTTGGTCCAAAAGAAGACATTTATTAAGAAGAGGACAATCACCGTCGGTAGGCTAAAGGTCCAAGCAGGGTGTTTGATAAAAATGAAAAGCATATTTCCAATAAGAGCAAAAAGAAAAGCGCCATAAAACAGACGATAGTTACTAGGTAGATACACAAAATTGCCAAGCATGGGTTCACCTCCTATAGGCAGTATAGCATGAAAGGGGCGGCTGGTACTCAAAGTATATTGAAAGGACAGCTAGAAGAAAAAGCTGGTTCATGTTCTATGTGCCGCCTTTGTTGAACATTAGATTCTTTTTTACATTATACATTAAAATTTATTTATACGTCGCTTCAAAGAAAAAGTTGGCTCAAAAGTTCAAAGCAAATAAGTGAAAATAGGGGAGTGGTTGTGTAAAGAGGGAAATAAAAATACAGCAGCTATCATTGCAAAATGTCTGAAAAAAAAAGAAGTTCGCAAACGCCTTGGTTATCAGCGTTTGCGAACTTCTTAAATAGTATTATTTTGTTTCGCGGTGTAAAGTAACTTTTCTTTCACGTGGGCAATATTTTTTCTTTTCCAAACGATCAGGATTGTTACGTTTGTTTTTGTTTGATAAGTAGTTGCGTTCTTTACAAGAAGTGCACTCTAATGTGATGTTTACGCGCATGATTTTCCCCCCTAACGATACAAGAATCCTCTAAGAAATCTCTCAGACTAAAATATAATAGCATGTTTCGTGAGGGAATGCTAGCTTTTTCCTGAAATTTGTTAAGTAGTTTTACTTGACGAATTTCTTGAAACCCATTAGTCCAATTTGCTCTGGATATCTTCGATCATTTTGGTATAGGCGATCGGACCATTGTAGAGCCAGCTTGATTCAGGACCGAATTCCCATAAATGATTGTTCTTGACTGCATCAAGATTTTGCCAGACTTGTTCGCTGAAAAAATCAGCGCCTTTATCACTATTGACTAAAATCAAGTAATCGGCATCCAATTCTGCCAATTTTTCCAGAGAGACGGCAGACCAGTCAGCAGTGGCACTTTCACTGATTTCTGAAACCAGTGTGGGAACTTCAAAACCGAGTTCGTGATACAGCAGTTGACCACTTGATTTTGTTTCTGAAACCATAAAGACGGAATTATTGACCACCCATAAAACAGCGATCGACTTGCCTTTGATTTGATCAGCATAAGCTTCTTTGGTAGCAGCGACTAAATCATCATAATCGGCTTCTACTTGGGCAGCTTGCTCTTCTTTGTGTAAGACCCTTGCGATATCTGTCAAGCGTTCACGCCAGGTCACGTCTTCGCCATTTGTGACCACATAAGTTGGCGCGATCTTGCTGTATTGTTCATATTTGTCACCTTCCACCATGGAACTGCTGTCCATCAGTAGCAGGTCTGGTTCAAAGCTCAAGACATCTTCATAGGGCAGATCATAATTGATTCTTGGCACATCTGCTAGTTTGTCTTGCAAGTATGCTTGATCACTGTCATTGCCGACGGTCCATTGAGCAACCGGTGTTACCCCTAAAGCAACCAAATAATCTTCCAAATAACTACCGATCACCCGTTGTGGGTTTTCGGGAACAGTGACTTCATTTCCCGTCGCATCGGTAAAGGTTGTTGCTATTTCTGAAGAAGTAGTGGCTGATCCACTGCTATCCGTTGAGTCATTATTCGTGCCGCAAGCACCCAGTAGGGTAAGGGAGCAGGCAGCTAGTAGGGTAAGCCAAGTACTTCTTTTTGACCATTGTTTCATAAAAACACTTCCTCCTTTGTTACATGTTGAGCACTTATTGCTTTAATTGAGAATAGTTCTCATTTACTGATAGCTATTATCACGAAGAATCCCTCGTTTGTCAATCATATTTTTTTATTTCCTTTTTTTAGAACTATTGACGAATAGCAGGATTACATTCATAATTGATAAGCATTATCAATCAATTATTTTGGGGACGAATATGGCGAAATTACGAACAGTTGACTTAAGTGTCGGCTATCAAAAACAAAAAATTGTGCAAAATCTAACAATCGAGATACCAGAAGGAAAAATCATCGGGTTGATTGGTCCGAATGGCAGTGGAAAATCGACATTTTTAAAGGCACTCGCCCGAATTTTACAGCCTTTGTCTGGTGAGGTCCTATTAGATGCCCAAAACCTACAGAACATTAAAACCAAAGAAGTGGCTAAAAAGATTGCGCTGCTTTCTCAAGTTAGCGACTCATCGATTGGCTTGACGATTCGCGAAATCGTTTCTTACGGTCGTTTTCCCTATCAAAAAGGACTGAATAGTCTATCGGAACAAGATCTTGCGGCGATCGACTGGTCCTTGCAGGCAACGGGTTTGACGGCACTAGCAGATGAAACGATCAGCACGCTGTCAGGGGGACAAAAACAGCGCGTTTGGATCGCCATGGCACTGGCGCAAGATACGGATATCGTGATTTTAGATGAACCAACGACTTTTTTAGATCCTGCGCATCAATTAGAAATTTTGCTCTTATTACAGCAAATCAATAAAACCTACGGAAAAACGATCATTATGTCGATTCATGACCTGAATCATGCGTCACGTTTTTCTGATTATATTTACGCATTAAAAGGTGGAGAGCTGTTGGTTTCCGGTACACCGGAAACAGTGCTGACCAAAGAATGGCTGCAACGTTTGTTTGAAATCGATGCCGTGTTAGGTACCTTTCCTAATAGTACAAAGCCGTTGGTCTTGACCTATGAGTTAGGAGCCCAAGCATGAAAAAATTTCCTTGGTTGCTGCTGCTTTTTAGCGGCTGCTTTATTATCTGTTTCTTTTTAGCGATCACTCAAGGAGCGGCCAACCTTTCTTTTGAAACGATTGGGGATGCTGTCTTTGCTTTTGATTATGAGAATCAGCTGCATCAAGTCTTGCGCAATATTCGGTTGCCGCGTGTTTTGGCTGCTTTTCTAGTAGGAAGCTGTTTTGCTGTTACAGGAGCCATCATGCAGGGGATTACGAGAAATCCCTTGGCAGACGGTGGTCTTTTAGGTGTCAATAGTGGGGCTGCCTTGGGACTAGCGATCGCATTTATCCTCTTTCCTAGTGTGCAACCGAGTCAAGCGGCGCTGTTTTCCTTTTTTGGTGCGTTTGCGGCAACTGGGCTGCTTTTTTTACTGACCAGATACGCCAAACTAGGCATGTCGCCCACGGGACTGATTTTGGCTGGTGTGGCATTAAGTTCTTTTTTCTCAGCCATTAGTCAAACTCTGTCATTGCAATTTGATTTAAACCAAGAGCTAGCCTTTTGGTTTATCGGTGGTGCGGCGAATGTGACTTGGCAACAACTGCGTTTTGTGGGACCCATCTATCTGATAGCCATCGTTTTTGTGCTACGTCTAGGAAAAGCCCTCAATCTGTTAGCGCTAGGAGATGACACCGTTATTTCATTAGGGAAGCATCCGCATCTGATTCGGGCATCTGCCTTACTGTTAGTCGTAGTTTTGGCGGGAATGGCGGTTTCGCTTGTTGGACCGGTCAGTTTTGTCGGCTTAATGGTTCCTCATGTCGTGCGAGGAATGGTGGGTAAAAACTATCAACTGATTTTGCCTTTGACGATCATCGGAGGCGGGACTCTAGTGATGGCCGCTGATCTGGCAGGTCGCTTGATCAATCCCCCTTTTGAGACGCCATTTGGGATACTGATGGCGTTGATCGGTGTGCCTTTTCTATTGGTCAAGATACGGAGGGAAGACTGATGAAAAAAACACTCTTTGTTTTTTTTCTACTGGTGATGGCCGCTTTTTTAGGAAGTGTCATGGTAGGAAAAACAATCTTATCCTTTCAAACATTAGGCGCAATCTTTCAAGGAACGGCGTCTTCAAGTCAAGTACTGACGTTTACTGAGTTTCGACTGCCACGGGCTTGTCTGGCATTGATCGCCGGCGGTGCCTTTGGTTTTTCTGGGTTTGTCTTG
Organism: Enterococcus sp. DIV0008; assembly: GCF_050542615.1. Lineage (NCBI taxonomy): Bacteria > Bacillati > Bacillota > Bacilli > Lactobacillales > Enterococcaceae > Enterococcus > Enterococcus sp. DIV0008. The sequence continues at coordinate 1,072,049 of NZ_CP172937.1, forward strand.
CAAGGGGTGACGAGAAATGAGCTGGCTGATGCAAGTATCGTGGGAATCAACAATGGCGCGGGTCTCTTTGTAATGATCTACTTAGGGTTTTATACCCAAGGATCGCAGCTCTTGCCTTTTGTTGGGATCATCGGTGGTTTATTAGCTGCATTACTGGTCTATTTGATTGCCTATAAGCACCACCAATTGTTGTCGATGGAGCGAGTGCTGCTGGCGGGAATCGCTGTCAATGCAGGGTTGGCGGCGGCTACCTTACTTTTTACGGTGGAATTATCAAAAGATCGCTATCGCTTTGTAGCAGCATGGCTTTCAGGTTCGATTTGGGGAACTTCTTGGCAGCAAATCACCAGTCTGCTTCCTTGGGTCATCGTATTGTCTGCCGCAGCGTTCTGGACCGTACCAAGGCTTAATTTACTTGGCTTTGGCGAGGAGCAGGCAATTAGCTTAGGGGTTTCTTTGACCCGTTTGCGGACGTGGTTTTTAGTGATCGCGGTTGGTTTGGCTGCCAGTACGGTTGGCTATACCGGTAATTTAGCCTTTGTTGGCTTATTAGCGCCTCATATCGCCAAGGGGCTCATCGGCAGAGAATCTCGCAGTGCCTTTTTCTTAGCCGGAATGATCGGCAGTCTGCTAGTCTTAGTCAGTGATACGATCGGCCGTTTACTATTGACAAGCGGTGAGATCCCAGCTGGTATCATCATTTCTATCGTAGGGGCACCGTACTTCGTCTACTTACTGATCCGACGCAAGGGGCGATAAGCAAAAAGTCATGATCATGCCAAGAAATCTGCGATTCTAGTTTGCTATTTGGACACAGTTTTTGGTACTATTTCTGAGAGGAGTGATCCAATGGAAAAACCAGTCATTAGAGAGCACATGATCCAAACATTAAAAAAAATGCCGATCAAGCAAAAGCAGCAGAAAGAAACGGTGATTTTGCAGTTGCTGTTTTCTTCTCAGATTTGGCAAAGGGCTGAGTCAGTAGGTGTGATCCGTTCGTTGCCATTTGAATTTGATACAGCGGCTATTTTTGCTAAAGGATTTGAACAAAACAAACGAATCGCAGTGCCGAAAGCACAACAAAAAAAATTGCAGTTTTATCATGTGGAGCCGGCAACGCGTTATGAAACGTCGGCATTTGGGGTTGAAGAGCCGATCAGTGAGCAAGAAGCCCATCACTTGGATTTGCTGATTGTTCCGGGTTTGGCGTTTTCGAAAACAGGCTATCGCATCGGCTTTGGCGGTGGCTATTATGATCGTTTCTTATCAGCTTTTGATGGCAAGACCGTTTCTTTGGTTTTCGGAGAACAATTCAACGATCAATGGACACCAGATGTATTCGACATCCCAATCGATAAAATCTATACGGATTCGCTTATTCGCACGTAAAGGAGCACGTCAATGAATTCTCAAATGAAAAGATGGCTGAATCAGCCGGTCTTCACGTACCTATTTTTAGCTATCCAAACAATTGTGTTTATCTTAGGTTATTTTAGTCCCTCTATTCAATCAGGCGGGGTGATGTTTGGTCCGTTTGTCGTCTATTTAAATGAATATTGGCGTTTCGTTACCCCAATCTTTCTACATTTCGGGTTGGCACATTTTGCGATCAACTCTGTGATTCTCTATTATATGGGGCAGCAAGTAGAAGCCATCTATGGTCATAGCCGCTTTTTTGCCTTGTATTTACTAAGCGGCATCATGGGCAATACCATGAGTTTCGCATTCAACCAAATAGGGGTTCAATCAGCAGGCGCTAGTACTTCTTTATTTGGACTTTTTGGGGCATTTTTGATCTTAGGTTGGCATTTTAGAAATGATTACCGCATCCAAGCAATGGTACGACAATTTGCCTTATTCGTTGGATTGAACCTAGTTTTTGGGGTGTTTGATCAAACGATCGATATGTGGGGACACATTGGGGGGATCCTCGGCGGGTTATTGTTAGGTAATCTTTTGGCATTGCCAAAGAACTACGGAAAATATTCGATCCACACCAGAATCCTCTCTGGCGTACTCTTTGTTTTCTTATTGGCTATTTTTGTGATATATGGTTTTAAAAAATATTAATTACTTGTATAATAAGCAGGAAGTGGTTAAATGGAAACGTTATATGACGTACAACAATTACTGAAACAATTTGGTGTTTACGTATATGTCGGCAAGCGGATCTACGATATAGAACTGATGCAAATCGAGCTGAAGAACTTTTATGACAGTCGCTTGATAGATCGGGATATATATCTGACTGCCCGGCGAATTCTTACACGGGAGCATCGAATTGAAGAAAGCCGGGAGGAAAACAAGTGATGGACAAAAAAATCATCGGAATTGATTTAGGCGGAACAACTGTGAAATTCGCTATTTTAACGAGCGAAGGCGAGATTCAGCAAAAATGGAGTATTGACACCAATATTCTTGATGAAGGCTCACATATCGTGCCAGAAATCGTGGCATCGATCAATCATCGCCTAGAATTATATGGCTTACAGCCGGAAGCATTTATTGGTATTGGTATGGGGACACCAGGGAGTGTCGACCGTGACAAAGGAACCGTCATCGGTGCCTACAATCTGAACTGGAAAACACTTCAGCCAGTCAAAGAACTGATTGAAAAAGGCACAAAAATCCCGTTTGCCATCGATAACGATGCCAATGTAGCAGCTTTAGGTGAGCGTTGGAAAGGGGCAGGGGATAACAATCCTGATGTCATCTTTATCACACTAGGTACAGGTGTTGGCGGCGGTATCATCATGGAAGGGCAATTGCTTCATGGGGTTGCGGGTTGTGCCGGAGAAATCGGTCATATCACTGTTGATCCTGAAGGATTTGAATGTACTTGCGGCAAACGTGGTTGTTTAGAAACAGTTTCTAGTGCGACGGGTGTTGTGCGAGTTGCTCGACAGCTAGCAGAAGAATATGCTGGCGACTCGGCATTGAAACAACAGCTGGACAATGGGGAAGATGTTTCAAGTAAAGATATTTTTGAAGCAGCTCAAGCAAACGATCCATTTGGCTTGATGGTCGTTGATAAAGTGTGCTTCTACCTTGGGTTGGCATGCGGAAACCTAGGAAACACATTAAATCCATCAAGTATCGTTTTAGGTGGAGGCGTATCAGCAGCCGGTGAATTTTTACGTGAACGGGTTGCTGCCTACTTTGCTCAGTTTACCTTCCCACAGGTAACGGAAAGTACCGAAATCAAATTGGCAGAACTTGGGAATGACGCCGGTGTGATCGGGGCAGCATCATTAGCTTTGCAATTTGCAGCAAAAGCATAGATGACAAGCTGCTAGGCAATGATACATTCAAGCAGCATACATCAAAAAAAGAATGATTGTTACAACAGAGAGGAATAGAAGAAATGACACCAATTATGTGGCTAAACTTGGTTTTGGCATTAATTATCTTAGCAATCGCTTTGAACTGGGCGTATTTTCAAATCATGGGACGCCGTTCAGCAACGATCATCTCAGAAGATGAATTCAAAGCAGGAATGAAGAAAGCCCAAGTGATCGATGTTCGGGAAAAAAATGAGTTTGACAGTGGACATATTTTAGGGGCGCGTAATATTCCCTTTACTGTTTTGACGAATTCCTTCAGCGCATTTCGTAAAGATCAACCGATCTACTTATATGACACGCGTAAATCGTTGAGCATTCGGGCAGCAAATAAATTACGCAAAGAAGGCTTTACCAACGTCTATATCCTAAAAGAAGGGTATGAAGGCTGGAGCGGCAAGACGAAAAAGAAAAATAGTTTATAAAACAGAGAACTCAAGGCAAAAGAACACAAGCAAATTTGAATGAGCGACGAAACACCAAACGGAGTGTTTCAAGTAAGCCATTGTTCAAGTTACATTGTGGGCTTTTGCCTTTATTTGAACTTAGGTCTATCAATAAGGAGAGTGTGCGTTGATCAAGCGAAAAAGAATTTATGAAGCGGCGGAAACGACAGATGGCTATCGGGTGTTGGTGGATCGCATCTGGCCTAGAGGAATGAAAAAGGAGACAGCTCAGATCGATCTATGGCTCAAAGCAGTCGCACCAAGTACTGAATTGCGCAAATGGTTTGGGCATGATCCTGAACGTTTTGATGCGTTTAAAGACCGCTATCTACAAGAATTAGAGAAAACGCCAGCCAAAGATGCCTTGGCACAGTTAAAAACGTTGGTTGCTGAACAAGAGACCGTGACCTTACTATACGGAGCGAAAAATGAAGAACAAAATCAAGCCGTGATTTTGCAGGACTTACTGGAGAAGGAAGAATGATACCTAAAAGAGCCGCCAGCCTATTGAAGGCTGACGGCTCTTTTGTAGCAAATGATTAACGGGCAACGCTTTTACGCATCGCACGTTTCCGTTTTTCATCATGATCCGCTTGTTGTTCATCAATTGGATCAATCACTTGTTTCTTGACCGTCATAACAACACTTGCAGCTGCAGCAACCGTTGCGACTGTTCCTACTAAAAATCCTGAAAGAAATCGTTTCATCATTAAACACCTCGCCTTTAGTTATAGGTTCATTATGAATGAAAACGGAAAAAATATCAAAAAAAATCACTTTTGGGATTGAAAACGCTTGAAATGATTTAGTAAATATTTTACAATAAGTTTACTAAAAAGAAAGTAGGAGTGAGAAAAATGGAGCAATTGCAACAGATCTTTATTGATAAATTTGGAACAGCAGGCACAGGCGTGTATTTTGCACCAGGGAGAATCAACTTGATCGGTGAACACACGGATTACAATGGCGGTTATGTTTTCCCGGCAGCAATCACATTAGGGACGTATGCAGTAGCACGAAAACGTGAAGACCAGTTGATCCAACTCTATTCAGAAAACTTTCCAGAAAAAGGCGTAATTTCCTTTTCGTTAGATGAGCTGGATTACCGAAAAGAAGATGATTGGACAAACTATCCAAAAGGGGTCGTTCGTTTCCTAAAAGAAGCGGGGCAAGGGATCGATCGTGGCTTTGACATCGCTTTTTATGGCAACATTCCCAATGGCGCAGGTCTTTCTTCCTCTGCATCGATTGAATTGCTGACGGGGGTTTGTCTAAAAGATCTCTTTGATTTAACCCTGACGACCTTGGACTTAGTTAAAATCGGCAAAAAAGTCGAAAATGAGTTTATTGGCGTTAACTCAGGGATCATGGATCAATTTGCGATCGGAATGGGTCAAAAAGACCATGCATTGCTTTTAGATACGAACACTCTAAATTATGAAGTCGTACCAGCGGCATTTGGCGATTATGTCGTAGCGATCATGAATACCAATAAGCGCCGCGAATTGGCTGATTCTAAATACAATGAACGACGTGCAGAATGTGAAGAAGCATTAGCTCGTTTGCAAAAATCATTAGCCATTGATTCATTGGGCGCATTGGACGAAGCAACCTTTTTTGCAAATACAGCATTGATCGATGATCCACTCTTGATCAAACGGGCGAAACATGCAGTGACGGAAAACCAACGGACATTAAAAGCAAAAGCCGCTTTGACTGCTGGTGATCTTGAAGAATTCGGCCAGTTGTTAAATGCTTCGCATGCTTCATTGCGAGATGATTATGAAGTGACAGGGCGTGAACTAGATACATTAGTCGCAGCTGCTCAAGCGCATCCTGCTGTTTTAGGTGCGCGGATGACTGGTGCGGGCTTTGGCGGCTGCGGGATCGCATTGGTCAAAGCAAGTGAATGGGCTGATTTTGAAGCGTCCGTCAAAGCAACCTATTTAGCAGAAATCGGCTACGCAACCGACATTTATCAAGCAAGTATTGATGATGGTGCACGAAAACTGTAGAATAAGAAACGATGAAGGAATGAAGAAAGAAGGCTGAAAATATGGCGATTTTAGTATTAGGAGGAGCCGGCTATATCGGTTCTCATGCAGTCGATCAATTGATCGGACAAGGAAAACAAGTCGTTGTCGTTGACAATTTGCTGACAGGACATCGCCAAGCGATCCATCCAGCAGCAACCTTTTATGAAGGAGATATTCGCGACAAAGCATTTTTACAATCGGTATTTGAAAAAGAAACGATCGATGGCGTGATTCACTTTGCTGCCAGCTCTTTGGTGGGAGAATCCGTAGAAAAACCATTGAAGTATTTCAACAATAATGTGTATGGGATGCAGGTCCTCTTAGAAGTGATGAAGGAACATCAAGTGAAACATATCGTCTTTTCCTCTACAGCAGCAACTTATGGGGAACCTGACCATAGTCCAATCACGGAAGAAACCCCGACAAATCCTAAAAATCCATATGGCGAAAGCAAGTTGATCATGGAAAAAATGATGCGTTGGTGCGATGAAGCCTATGGAATGAAGTATGTCGCATTGCGTTATTTCAATGTGGCTGGCGCGAAGTCGGATGCTTCGATCGGTGAAGACCATAATCCAGAAACACACTTAGTACCGATCATCTTGCAAGCTGCTTTAGGACAACGTAAAGAGGTAGCGATTTTTGGGGAGGATTACGATACTCCAGATGGTACTTGTGTCCGCGATTATGTTCATGTCGAAGATCTGATCGCTGCTCACCTGTTGGCATTAGAGTATTTACAAAAAGGCAATGAGAGCAATGTCTTCAATCTAGGCAGCAATCATGGGTACTCTGTGAAAGAAATGGTGGAAGCTGCCCGCAATGTAACGAAAAAAGCGATCCCAGCCAGAGTGGCGCCGCGCCGTGCCGGTGATCCAAGTACCTTAGTGGCATCAAGTGAAAAAGCACGAAAGGTTTTAGGCTGGAAACCAGTCTATACCGACGTCGAAGCAATCATCGAAACTGCTTGGAATTGGCATGTCAGCCATCCAAATGGGTATCAAGGGCAGGAGGAATAACCAATGACGATCAGCCAAACAATCAGCGATTTCGTCACTTTAGCAATCAAGGCTGGCGGCTGGATGGAAATGGATCGTATTTATTTGCAAAACCGAGTACTAGCCATGATCGGGGAAGCTGTTTTTGAGCCTAGCGAAATTCGTTCTGTTGCTCGTTCCTCGATTGAATTGATGGACGAACTAGTGGCATGCGCTTTGAGCAATCAGCAAATTGGTGATTCTCAAGCAGAAAGAGAAATCTTTGAAGCCCAGTTGATGGACTTTTTGACGCCACCACCTTCAGTAGTCAATGCTTTTTTTGCGCAGCATTATGCCAATGATCCTAAAGAAGCGACGGATTATTTCTTTGAGCTGTGCCGTCAAAATGATTACATCAAGACCCGGGCCATCGCTAAAAATATCGTCTTTCCTGTTGATACGGAGTATGGGGAGATCGAGATCACGATCAATTTGTCAAAACCTGAAAAAGATCCCAAGCAAATTGCCCAAGAAGGAGCCGCTGCTTCTGTAGATTATCCGAAATGTATGTTGTGTTTGGAAAATGAAGGCTACCAAGGACGAGTCAATTACCCAGCGCGGACCAACCATCGGATCATCCGCATGAATTTGGATAATGAAGCATGGGGTTTTCAATATTCTCCATACGCCTATTACAATGAGCATTCGATTTTTCTCTCTTTAGATCATCGTCCTATGAAAATCAATTTGCAAACCTTTGCTCGCTTGTTGCAGATCATTGAAGTGATGCCGCATTATTTTGTCGGGTCCAATGCCGATCTGCCGATCGTTGGTGGTTCGATCTTGTCTCATGACCATTATCAAGGAGGACGGCACACGTTTGCCATGGCAAAAGCGCCGATCGAGCAACGCTTTTCTTTGACTGGTTTTCCTGATGTCGCTGCGGGGATCGTGAAGTGGCCAATGTCGGTGATACGACTACAAGCGAAAAACAAACAAAAATTAGCCACCGCTTGCCAATATGTGTTAGCCCAATGGCAACAGTACTCAGATCCAAGTGTTTCGATCAATGCCTTTTCAGAAGATGGAACGCCTCATCATACGGTGACACCGATCGCACGCAAGCAAGGAGAGCTGTTTGAAATGGACTTAGTCTTGCGGGATAATAATGTTTCCGAAGAACATCCTGACGGCATTTTTCATCCGCATCAAGAAGTGCAGCATATCAAAAAAGAAAATATCGGATTGATTGAAGTCATGGGCTTGGCAGTTCTCCCACCGCGTTTAGCTCCGGAACTAGAAGAAGTGACTGCTTATCTATTGGATCAGCCCAATCAGATCGCGGCATACCATATTCCTTGGGCAGATGCGATCAAAGCCCAGCACCCAGAATGCAATGCCGAAAACGTGTCGCAGATTTTACGTCATGCATTAGGGGAAGTCTTTACACAAGTATTGACGCATGCAGGCGTCTTCAAACGAGACCAGACAGGGCAAGCGGCCTTTGCTCGCTTTATAGCTACTTTATAAAAAAGTTCCCCGCAAAAAAAGGAGGCTGGAAGATGGCAACGATCAAAGATATTGCACAACAGGCTGGCGTCTCGCCAGCCACTGTATCACGGGTGCTGAATTACGATTCAGAATTATCGGTCAGCTCTGAAACCAAAGAGAAAATTTTTAAAGCCGCAGAAGCACTCAATTACACAAAACATAAAAAAAAGAGTCAGCCGGAAACCAGTAGTATGCGCTTGATCCAATGGTTTGATACCGAGGAAGAATTAGCGGATCTTTACTACTTAGCGATCCGTATCGGGATTGAAAACAAAACCGAAGAATTAGGGATTCGTTTGCTGAAAGAACCTTATGAAGGATTGACTGATACCGCCGTCGACGGAACGATTGCACTAGGAAAATTCGATGATCACCAGATTCGACAATTGAAAAAAAGCCAATCCAATTTGTTGATGGTCGATTTTGACGCATTGGCCCAGGGCGTCAACTCTCTGGTGGTGGACTTTCAACAAGCGGTGGATTTAGTGATTGATGACTTTATTGCAAAAGGCCACCAAAGGATCGGTTTGTTATCAGGCGTTGAGTTTACCAAGGATCATCACCAAGAAATCGAAGACCCTCGGCGCCGGATTTTTGAGGAACGGCTTCGCCGGTTGAAGTTGCACCACCCGCAATATCATCTCAGCGCACCGTTTACAGTAGAGGGCGGTTATGAGGCGATGAAAGAGTATTTGCAGCAAAACAAAGAGTTGCCAAGTGCTCTATTTGCTTCCAGTGATGCCTTAGCGATTGGCGCTATGCGTGCTTTGCAAGAAAAAAACATCAAGATTCCTGAGGAGATCGCAATTATCGGCTTCAATGATGTCAGTGTTGCAAAGTACGTCTTTCCGACTCTGTCAACCATCAAAGTTCATACGGAATGGCTGGGAGAGTTGGCAGTGACGACCTTGCTGGATATTATTACGAATGCAGCACCCGTTCCTCGCAAAGTTACGATCGCAACGGAACTGATTACGCGCCAGTCTTCCTAGCAACCAGTTGAATCACCGAAGGATGTCGTTACACACGCAACTGAGTTTTAATGGAATAACAAAAAAATGAATATCGCCTTACCCGAACCTTTAAACAGCCTCGTCGGTTTGCAGCTGCAGCCGCGCTTGCTTTTTCAAAGGTTCGGGTATTGTTGTCCTATTGCTTTTTTTCTAAACGCAGGCATCTTTTTGGAGACTTGGTTGGGCATTTGATTAGAATATGGTAGAATATGAGAGAGTTTTTTGAATGGGGAGAAGATAGATGAAAACATTAGCGATTGATACCTCAAACCAGACACTGGCGGTTGCGGTGGTCGATGGTCAAGAAGTGTTGGGACAAAGCCAGACGATGGCGATCAAAAACCACAGCACAGTATTGATGCCTGCCATTGATGGATTGATGCAAGCGGTGGGGATGGCACCTAAAGAGCTGGAGCAAATCGTTGTTGCGAAAGGTCCTGGTTCGTATACAGGTTTGCGAATCGGCGTCACAACAGCAAAAACGCTGGCACAAACATTGAACATCCCGCTGATTGGTGTTTCTAGTTTGAAAACAGTCGCTGCTAATTGCGTGGGCGTATCTCAAGTGATCGTTCCGTTGTTTGACGCTCGCCGTCAAAATGTCTACGCAGGTGCCTACCAATGGCATAATGGGACCTTAGAAACAAGGATCAAAGACCAGCATATCTCACTGTCTGAGTTATTGACCCAGCTAAAAGCAGTCGATAGTCAAGAAGTGCTATTTGTCGGCGCCGATACCATCAAATTTAAAGACATGATCGAGGCGGAGCTGCCGACAGCCCATATCAATCAAGTGTCGTTATGGAATTACCCGAATGGCGTGGTTTTAGCTGCTATTGCGAAAGAAGAAGCGCCGGTAGCTTCGATCCATGATTTTGTACCGGACTATTTAAAATTAGTTGAAGCCGAAGAAAAATGGTTAGCCTCGCATGAACCGGGAGTGGATGCCTATGTTGAAAAAATTTAAAACGATGACGGGAAAGCTGGCTCTTTTCCGTCAGATTCAATACCCAGAGCGTAAAAAAGAGATACGAGGGGAAACATATGTTGTTCGTGAATTAGTCGGTGATGACATTAAAGAGCTGTTGCAGGTGGAGCGTCTCGTGTATGCTGGGGAACTGCCTTGGACCAAGAGCGCCTTTTTGTCAGAGCTTTATTCACGGGTCAAACATCTTTATTTGGGCATCTTGCATAATGAGCGGATGATTGGGTTTATCGGGGTGCGGATTTTAGGAGCTGATGCCCATATCACCAATATCGCGATCATTCCTGATTATCAAGGAAAAGGGATCGGTTCTTTCTTGCTAGGAGAAATCGAACGTTATGCAAGGAAAAACAAATGCGACCGTTTGACATTAGAAGTTCGCCTGGGCAATCGTGATGCGCAACGTTTGTATCGGACCCTCGGGTTTGTTTCACAGGCGATCAAAACGGCGTACTACACCGAAGGCAATGAAGACGCATTGGATATGGTGAAATTTTTAAATGACTAACGAACAAGCAGATCAAACGATCCCGACACCGCAAATGCTTTGGTCATTGGCAGATCAGAGCTATCCCTTTGGCTCGCCTTGGAATGTGCAGCAATTTCAACAAGATTTGCAAAACAGCAACAGTCGCTATTTGTTCCGTTATGGAAAAACTAATCAAGAGCTGATTGGGTTTCTCTGTTTTCAGCAAGTGCTGGATGAAGCAGAGCTGTTTAATGTAGCGGTTTTACCAGCATATCAAGGGCAAGGTTTGGCGAAAGAATTGTTGAAACGAATGGAAACGATCGTGGAACAAACTGATGGTCGGCGAATCTATCTTGAAGTGCGCGTGTCGAATTTGCAAGCACAAGCTCTTTATTTACGTATGGGCTATACAGTCATCGGTCGTAGAAAAAAATATTACAGTCATCCTGAAGAGGATGCGTTGATTATGGAAAAGAAAGTAGGCGGACAAAAATCAAATGAATGAGTTGATTTTAGCCATTGAAAGCAGTTGTGATGAAACAAGTGTGGCAGTGATTAAAAACGGTGACACCATTTTAAGTAACATTGTTGCTTCGCAGATCAAGAGCCACCAGCGCTTCGGCGGTGTCGTACCAGAAGTCGCTAGTCGTCACCATGTTGAACAGATTACTTTATGCATCGAGGAAGCATTGACACAGGCCGACACACAACCTGAGGAATTATCAGCTGTTGCTGTCACCTATGGTCCAGGGTTGGTTGGGGCATTATTGATTGGACTTTCTGCAGCGAAAGCCTTTGCCTGGGCCCACAGCTTACCACTGATTCCGGTCAATCACATGGCAGGACATATTTATGCAGCTCGTCTAGTGAAGCCATTGGTTTTTCCTTTAATGGCATTATTGGTCAGCGGTGGCCACACCGAATTGGTGTATATGGCAGAAGATGGCTCTTTTGAGATCATCGGTGAAACGAGAGATGATGCCGCTGGAGAAGCCTATGACAAAGTCGGTCGTGTTCTGGGTTTGCCTTATCCTAGTGGAAAAGAAATTGATCGCCTTGCGCATCTAGGCAGTGATACGTATCACTTTCCTCGAGCAATGATACAAGAAGATAATTTTGATTTTAGTTTCAGTGGCTTGAAGAGTTCTTTTATCAATTTTGTGCATAATGCACAGCAAAGAGAGGAAGCTTTGTCAGTAGAAAATCTAGCAGCTAGTTTCCAAGCCAGCGTTGTCGAAGTATTGGTTCATAAAACGTTGCGGGCATGCCAAGCCTATCCAGTAAACCAGCTGATCGTCGCTGGCGGGGTCGCCGCGAATCAAGGGTTGCGTGACGCTTTACAAGAAGCGATGCAGGAATTGCCGGAAGTGGAATTGTTGATTCCACCATTGCGTCTTTGCGGAGATAATGCGGCCATGATTGGTGCCTATGCTCATGTTGCGTTGAAAAAGCAGCGCTTAGCAGACCTTTCATTGAATGCTGATCCAAGTGTCAGCTTTGCCCATCCGATTTCTTAAGATGATAGCACCTAAGATCCGTTCTTAGGTGTTTTTTTGTTTCATTTATGAGCAAACAGAAGATTTCGTTGTATTTTATTTCATCATTTGATATCATTGTGTATATTTATTAATTAATGGAGGGGCGGGTATGCAATGACATCGGTTTTTAAAGGACGCAGTTTTTTAGCAGAAAAGGATTTTACTAAAGAAGAACTACAATATTTGATTGATTTTTCCCAGCACTTGAAAGGGATGAAGGCCAACAATCAACCACATCGCTACTTAGAAGGAAAAAATATTGCACTTTTGTTTGAAAAGAATTCGACACGGACGCGAGCAGCCTTTACGGTTGCAGCGGTGGATCTGGGGGCACATCCGGAATTTTTAGGGGCCAATGATATTCAGTTGGGGTCTAAAGAATCCGTTGAAGATACCGCCAAAGTATTCGGCCGTATGTTTGACGGGATCGAGTTTCGCGGCTTTAGCCAACAGGTTGTCGAAGATCTGGCCAGCTATTCAGGCGTACCTGTTTGGAATGGCTTAACGGATGAATGGCATCCAACGCAAATGATCGCTGACTTTTTGACCATTCAAGAAAACTTCGGTGAGCTGACTGGCTTGACCATCGCATACTGTGGGGATGGGCGCAACAATGTCGCCAATTCTTTGTTAGTGACCAGTGCGATTTTAGGGGTCAATATTCATGTCGTCACCCCAAAGGCCTTGCAGCCAGAAGCAACCATCATCGCACAGGCACAAGCCTATGCCAAGGAATCTGGGGCAAAGATTTTGGTGACTGATGATGTGGATCAAGGTGTTCTAGGCGCTGATGTTGTGTATACCGATGTTTGGGTATCAATGGGTGAAGAAGAAAAATTCCAAGAGCGGATCGAACAGCTGCTGCCGTATCAAGTCAACCAATCGTTGATGAAAAAAACCCAAAACGATCAAGTGATTTTTATGCATTGTTTGCCGGCTTTTCATGATGATCAGACCACGTATGGCAAAAAAGCAGCGCAGGCGTATGGAATTTCTGAGATGGAAGTCACTGATGAGGTCTTTCGCAGTAAGTATGCCCGTCAATTTGATCAAGCCGAAAATCGTTTGCACTCAATCAAAGCAATCATGGCAGTGACTGCCGGAGATCTATTTATTCCTAAAGTATAAAATAATTTTTTTTGAAAATGCCAAAATCTCGCTAGCCAAACAAACATTTCTTTGCTATACTTTCTGGGAAGTAAATAGCCTTGATTTGATGAAACAAGAGAAGTAGCGATTCGAGTATCAGTTAGCGAGTTCGGGGTGGTGGAAGCCGAATTGATCAGATTGTGAAACGCACTTGTGAGAATTTGCCAAGCAAACGGAATTCTGCCGTTATCAGAAAAAAGTGGGTCCGAAAAGGACAATCAGAGTGGTACCGCGGGAAATCTCGTCTCTAGTGCATGTTATGCGCTAGAGGCTTTTTTTGTTTTTATCAATCATTTCTTGCATAAAAAACATACAGCTGTTTGCTTGCTTCAAACAACTTTTCATCAAAACATGGGCTCAGTCATTATAGGAGGGATACTATGAATAACAAAGAAATCGTCGCACAAGCGATCCATCAAGTAGTAAAAGAAGATCTATCGATCGAACAAGTTCAGCAATTACTGGAAAATCCAAAGTCAGCCGACCATGGGGATGTGGCATTCCCAGCCTTCTCGCTAGCAAAAGTCTATCGGAAAGCGCCGCAGCAAATTGCCGCAGACTTAGCAGAAAAAATCGATCAAGCGTCTTTTGAAAAAATTGAAGTGGTCGGTCCATATTTAAACTTCTTTATGGATAAAAAAGCAATCTCTGCCCACGTCTTAGAGCTGGTTCTCAAAGAAAAAAATCATTTTGGCGATCAAACCATCGGCAATCAGCAAGCAGTACCGATCGATATGTCTTCACCAAATATTGCCAAACCCATCTCAATGGGGCATTTGCGTTCCACTGTGATTGGTAACTCGATCGGCTTTATTTTAGAAAAAATCGGTTATCAGCCAATTCGCATCAACCATTTAGGCGACTGGGGCACACAATTTGGGAAATTGATCGTTGCCTATAAAAAGTGGGGGTCAGAAGAAGCGGTCAAAGCGGAACCAATCAACGAACTATTACGTTTGTATGTTGATTTTCATGAAGCAGCCGAGACAGATAAGCAATTAGAAGATGATGCGAGAGCTTGGTTCAAGAAACTAGAAGATGGTGACCAAGAAGCAATGGATTTGTGGCAATGGTTCCGTGATGAATCATTAAAAGAATTCAATAAAATCTACGACATGTTGGAAGTTTCCTTTGATTCATTGAATGGCGAAGCTTTCTATAATGATAAGATGACAGAAGTCGTGGAATTATTAGAAGAAAAACACTTGCTGAAAGAAGACCAAGGGGCAGAAATCGTTGATTTGGCTGCCTATGACTTAAATCCAGCCTTGATCCGCAAATCCGATGGTGCGACCCTTTACATCACACGGGACATGGCTGCCGCACTGTACCGCAAACGGACCTACAACTTTGCAAAATCATTGTACGTGGTAGGGAATGAACAAAGTTATCACTTCAAACAATTAAAAGCTGTTTTGAAGGAAATGGGCTTTGAGTGGGCAGATGATATGACCCACGTACCATTTGGGTTGATCACCAAAGATGGGAAAAAACTGTCTACAAGAAAAGGCAAGATCGTTCTTTTAGAAGAAGTATTGAATGAAGCGATCGATTCAGCAAAAGAACAAATCACTGAAAAGAACCCAACCCTTGAAAACAAAGAAGAAGTAGCAAAACAAGTTGGTGTCGGGGCAGTCGTTTTCCACGATTTGAAAAATGACCGTTTGAATAATTTCGACTTTACGCTAGAAGAAGTTGTCCGTTTTGAAGGAGAGACCGGTCCTTACGTGCAATACTCTCATGCCCGTGCCATGAGCATTCTTGAAAAAGCCAACTTTGATCCCGCTGCTGTCAGCAGTCTGGCGTTGGCAGACGCTGAGAGCTGGGAAGTTATCAAATTGATCCAACGCTACCCAGAAACGGTCATGCAAGCGGCGGAAAAATATGAACCATCCGTCATTGCCAAACATGCCATCAAATTGGCACAGGCCTTTAATAAGTATTACGCCAATGTGAAAATCTTGGCTGAAGATGCGGAAAAAGACGCACGTCTGGCTCTAGTTTATGCAGTAACGACCTTATTAAAAGAAGATTTACGGTTGCTTGGTTTACATGCACCCGACAAAATGTAACAAAAAAGCTGTATCCTTGTTTCGACAAGGACACAGCTTTTTTGTAGTAAAAATACAGATAGGTCACATTTGTTCAGTGTTTTATAAGACCGCGTGGTTTCTGATAAATTGATAAAATGTTTCGGCGTCTTCGTCGCTGCGGGAAATCACCGCTACTGTATCAAAGCCCGCCAACGAGCATACTTTTTCTGGCATGGTCACTTCATCGATCGCTGCCGAAAGCAAAGGCGCATTGTCCGCAACGGTATGGATCAAGGTCATGAATTGCACACGATCTACTTTAGTGACAACGTCTTCGATCATCTGTATCAAGCGCTGCTCTTCTTCTTTTTCATCCTCAGAAGCTTGCATTCCTTGAAAAATGACAAACTTTGTCTGACCTGACTCATCAGGTACTTTCACGATTTTCAAATCACGAATATCGCGAGAAATGGTCGCTTGCGTGGCGGAGACTCCTTGGACTTCCAATTGCTGCAATAATTCTTCTTGCGTGCGTACAGTATGTTCAGTAATGATTTGTCTAATAAGTAAATGGCGATCAGCTTTTCGCATAGGTAAACTCCTTTAAGCATGATTGATTAAGTCAGCCTTATCATAGCAGATAACACCGAAAAAACCTAGATATAATAAGAAAAGAATTAGAACGTTAAAAAAAAGCCGAACCACGAATCGTAGTTTTTCATTTGAATCAGTTGCATTTCTTTTTTAGCTACTGTATACTGTTTAAGGTGTGAGTTTTTCACGTCAATCCCACATCTTGTTCCATCTGCGAAGCGGTGCTGATCGATTCAGTTCTTCAAGGAGTAAAAGAGCAAGAGAGGAAAACAAAAAACCAAATTGGAGGAAACACAACATGGCAGTAATCTCAATGAAACAATTACTAGAAGCCGGCGTACACTTTGGTCACCAAACTCGTCGCTGGAACCCAAAAATGAAGAAATATATCTTCACAGAAAGAAACGGCATCTACATCATTGATTTGCAAAAAACAGTGAAATTAGTAGACGCAGCTTACGACTACATGAAAAATGTTGCTGAAGAAGGCGGCGTTGCATTGTTCGTAGGTACTAAAAAACAAGCACAAGAAGCAATCAAAGAAGAAGCAATCCGTTCAGGTCAATACTATGTTAACCATCGTTGGTTAGGTGGAACTTTGACAAACTGGAAAACAATCCAAAAACGTGTTGCTCGTTTGAAACAAATCAACAAAATGGAAGAAGATGGCACATTTGCTGTTCTTCCTAAAAAAGAAGTCGTTGGCTTGAACAAAGAGCGCGAACGTCTTGAAAAATTCTTAGGCGGTATCGCTGATATGCCAAGAATTCCAGATGTAATGTACGTTGTTGACCCACGTAAAGAACGTATCGCGATCCAAGAAGCACGCAAATTGAATATCCCGATCGTAGCGATGGTCGATACAAACTGTGATCCAGACGAAATCGATGTTGTTATCCCATCAAACGATGACGCTATTCGTGCCGTTAAATTGATCACTGCGAAAATGGCAGATGCTTTCATCGAAGGTAACCAAGGCGAAGACCAAGTAGCAGAAGAAGATTTTGCTGCTGAATCAACAGAAAACGCAACTTCAATCGAAGAAATCGTTGATGTTGTCGAAGGCGACAACGCATCAGCTGAATAATAAATGATGGAGCTGTTTCAAAGGCTAGGCGCCAAGCCTCACTCTCCTTTGAAACAGCTTTTTTTAAAGACAAGCAATCTTGTTTAAAAACATTTAGGAGGAAACAAAAAATGGCAGAAGTAACAGCTAAATTAGTAAAAGAATTACGCGATATGACTGGTGTAGGAATGATGGACGCAAAACGTGCATTAGTTGAAGTAGAAGGCGACATCGAAAAAGCCGTAGACTTATTACGTGAAAAAGGTATGGCAAAAGCTGCGAAGAAAAACGACCGTATTGCTGCTGAAGGATTAGCATCTGTAGCGATCAACGGCAACACAGCAGCAATCGTTGAAGTGAACTCAGAAACTGACTTCGTTTCTAAAAACGAAATGTTCCAAGACTTAGTAAAAGAAATCGCTGAAGTAATCGCAGCGAACAAACCAGCTGATATGGATGCTGCTTTAAAATTAGAAACTTCTAAAGGCACAATGGATGCTGCGTTGATCGAAGCAACACAAGTAATCGGAGAAAAAATCAGCTTCCGTCGTTTTGAAGTTGTTGAAAAAGATGACAATGCTGCTTTCGGCGGTTACCTACACATGGGCGGACGTATTGCTGTATTGACTGTTCTTGAAGGAACAACTGACGAATCAGTTGCGAAAGATGTTGCGATGCACGTTGCAGCGATCAACCCTCGCTACGTGAACGAAGCACAAATCTCTCAAGAAGAATTGGATCATGAAAAACAAGTCTTGACAGAACAAGCATTGAACGAAGGCAAACCAGCGAACATCGTTGAAAAAATGGTTGAAGGACGCTTGAAGAAATTTAAAGCAGAAATCGCTTTGGTTGACCAACCATTCGTTAAAGACCCAGATATGACAGTTGAAAAATATGTTGCATCAAAAGGCGCAACTGTGAAATCTTTTGTCCGCTTTGAAGTCGGCGAAGGTATCGAAAAACGCGAAGACAACTTCGTTGAAGAAGTAATGAGCCAAGTGAAAAAATAATTCTGTTCCTCGAACAGATGGGAACGCATGGAAGTGCGCTCCCTTTTTTTAAGCAAAAACGGTTTTTGAAGAAATAGTGTAGATAATTTTCAACGAAAGAGCACCAATATGCTACAATAGTATTGGAGAATGTACGGAGGAATCATGATGGGCAAACCAAAATATCAACGTGTTGTATTAAAATTAAGTGGTGAAGCATTAGCGGGTGACGAAGGCTTTGGGATCAAACCACCGACGATCCAAGAGATCGTTAAAGAGATCAAGGAAGTCCACGAATTAGGTGTACAGATGGCAATCGTGGTCGGCGGCGGAAACATTTGGCGTGGACAAATCGGCGCGCAAATGGGGATGGAAAGAGCCCAAGCTGATTACATGGGCATGTTAGCGACTGTGATGAATGCTTTAGCATTACAAGATACACTAGAAAACGCTGGTGTACCAACGCGTGTCCAAACTTCGATCGAAATGCGTCAAATCGCAGAACCTTATATTCGTCGCAGAGCAGAACGTCACTTAGAAAAAGGGCGGGTCGTCATTTTTGCCGGCGGAACCGGAAACCCTTATTTCTCAACTGATACGACCGCAGCCTTACGGGCAGCTGAAATCAACGCCGATGTCATTTTGATGGCAAAAAACAATGTTGATGGCGTCTACTCAGCAGATCCTAAAACGGATCAAAGTGCTGTGAAATTTGAAGAATTGACTCATTTAGAAGTCATTTCTAAAGGATTGCAAGTAATGGATTCAACCGCAAGTTCATTAAGTATGGACAACGATATTCCATTAGTCGTATTCAACTTGAATGAGCATGGAAACATTCGCCGCGCCATTTTAGGTGAACATATTGGAACGACAGTAAGGGGGAAATAACATGGCTGACAAAATTTTAACAGAAGCAAAAGACAAAATGAAAAAAGCAGCAGAAAACTTGCAGCGGGAATTAGGACAAATCCGTGCTGGCCGCGCGAACGCGAGCATCTTAGACCGCGTAATGGTTACTTATTATGGTGTACCAACACCCTTGAACCAAATGGCTTCAATTACGATTCCAGAAGCAAGAATTTTGATGATCACACCTTTTGACAAAACAATGATCCAAGAAGTAGAAAAAGCTATCATGCAAAGTGATGTAGGGATTACACCTGCCAATGATGGAACGGTGATTCGTTTGGTGATTCCTCAATTAACGGAAGAACGTCGTAAAGAATTAGCAAAAGATGTGAAAAAAGAAGCTGAAAATGCGAAAATCGCCGTCCGTAACATTCGTCGGGATGCCATGGAAGCTTACAAGAAACAAGAAAAAGCTGGCGATATCACAGAAGATGATTTGCGAGAATCTGAAAAAGAAGTGCAGACTGCTACAGATAACAGCATCAAAGAAATCGATGCCATCGCAGCTGAAAAAGAACAAGAATTACTTGAAGTTTAAAAGGAATGACGAAGAGTCGCTTCAGCGGCTCTTTTTTTATGGGCGAAAGTAGCTCATGTACTTGAATATGACAGCTGTTTTTTTGTTTTTTCTTAATATAGAAATCTTTTCTTGGTTTTCATAGGCAAGAAATCTGATTATTGTTATAATGTAAAAGATGAATTTCAAGAATTGGAAGAGGAGCGAATACGATGCTGCGTTTTTTTCCACAAAAAGACAAATATATCAAAGAAGCGGCTGAACATGAATTTGATCCATCACTGCCGATTCCCCAACATATCGCGATCATTATGGATGGCAACGGCAGATGGGCGCAAAATCGGCGCTTGCCAAGAGTAGCTGGCCACAAAGAAGGCATGGAGACGGTAAAGAAAATCACGAAACACGCTTCACACTTAGGTGTGAAGGTATTGACGCTTTATGCATTTTCGACAGAGAATTGGAAACGGCCGAACGAGGAAGTAGACTTTTTGATGCAACTGCCCGTCGACTTTTTCGACACCTTTGTTCCTGATCTGATCAAAGAAAATGTTCAAGTCAAAGTGATGGGGTTCACGGATTCTTTACCCGCGCATACACAAGAAGCGGTCAAGCGAGCGATCGACCAAACCAAAGATAACACCGGGATGATCTTGAATTTTGCTTTAAATTACGGCAGCCGCGCGGAAATTTTGACAGCTGTCCAAGCACTTTATGAAGAACTCTCAGCTTCCGGCGAAGCTCTACCAGAGCTCACGGAAGACATGCTGGGGACGCATTTGATGACTGGTTTTTTACCAAACGCGTTACGTGATCCTGAATTGGTGATTCGAACGAGTGGTGAGGAACGTATCAGTAATTTCTTATTATGGCAGATTGCATACAGCGAGTTATTCTTTACAAAGGCGCTCTGGCCTGATTTCGATTCTGCGTTATTAGAGGACGCGATTGGGAGCTTTCAACAACGAAACCGGCGTTTTGGCGGTTTGAAAACGAAGGAGGAAGAAGAGTGAGACAACGTGTAATCACTGCGGTCGTCGCATTAGCCTTTTTCCTGCCAATTATTTATATTGGCGGCATTGCCGTCGAATTGCTGGCAGCAGCAATGGCAGGAATTGGTGTTTATGAATTATTTCGAATGAAAGGATTAGCTATTTTCAGTTTTGAAGGAATTCTTTCAATCCTCGGAGCGGTAATCTTAGTTTTGCCTCAAGAACGCTGGTTTTTCTTTTTGCCAGAGGGGACAGATAAAAGTGCCTTGTTTTATCTGATCGTTCTTTTGTTACTAGGGATCGCGGTTATTTCGAAAAATACGTATACCATCGATGAAGCTGGCTTTCCGGTGATCGTTAGCTTATATACCGGTGTCGGGTTTGAACGTTTTTTGACGGCACGGTCAGCAACGGATGGCTTAGTCGTTTTAGTTTTCGGTCTCTTTATCGTGTGGGCAACGGATATTGGGGCATACATGGTGGGACGACGTTACGGTCAACGAAAATTATGGCCGGAGATTTCTCCTAATAAAACCATCGAAGGGGCCCTAGGCGGGATTGCTGCTGCGGTGGTCGTAGCTGGTTTGTATCTATTAGCATTTCCTGGGAAAGATTATTTTGGACACGGTAGTGCCATGATGATTTTATTGACGGTCCTCTTTTCGATCGCTGGGCAATTTGGTGATTTAGTGGAATCGGCGATCAAACGTCATTATGGCGTAAAGGATTCAGGAAATATCCTGCCAGGTCACGGGGGAATCTTAGATCGCTTCGACAGCATGTTGTTTGTGTTTCCAATCATGTATTTATTTGGCGTCTTTTAGAAAATATTTAAGAAGTGCAGGCTTGGCTTGCGCTTCTTTTTTTAAATTCTTGTTACAACGGGAATGTGAGTTCCTCAACGGGAACCGGTGTGATAAAATAAGGAAAGGCTGCCCTGAATGAGAGGGATGCTGTGAAAGAGAGGAACGAGCATGAAAACGATACTTGTATTTATCATTATCTTTTCCGTGGTGGTAGTGATTCACGAATTCGGACACTACTTCTTTGCAAAACGGGCAGGTATTTTAGTAAGAGAGTTTGCCATCGGTATGGGGCCTAAATTGTTCGCGCATCAAGCGAAAGATGGGACGACCTACACGATTCGGATGCTGCCATTAGGCGGGTATGTCCAAATGGCAGGCTGGGGCGAAGATGAAACCGAATTAACGCCTGGTATGCCAGTCTCCTTGGTTCAAGATGCAACTGGTAAAGTCATCAAAATCAATACGAGCAAAAAGATCCAATTGCCGCAAGCGATCCCCATGGAAGTGACCGACTTTGACTTGGAGGAGAAGCTGACGATCACTGGCTTCATCAACGGCAATGAACAAGAAGCAGTTACGTACGCTGTGGATCATGACGCAACGATTATTCATGAAGATGGCGTTGAAGTTCGGATCGCACCAAAAGACGTTCAATTCCAGTCCGCAAAGCTTTGGCAACGAATGCTGACGAATTTTGCCGGACCGATGAATAACTTTATTTTATCCTTGGTTTTATTCACTGGGTTGGTGTTTGCGCAAGGTGGTGTCGCGAACCAAGATGCAACCATCGTGACAGGAATCGAAGCAGGAACCCCGGCAGCTGAAGCCGGACTGCAAAATGGCGACGAAATCCTAGCAGTTGAAGGCGTCGATGTTTCCAACTGGTCAGAATTGACGACAGAGATCCAAAAGTATCCAGATACTCAGATTGCTCTCGAAGTTAAACGAGGAGCAGAAACACTTGATTTGACGGCAACTCCTGCGAGTCAAGAATCTGGGGAGACTACGATTGGTTTCTTAGGGATCACGGCTTCGTTAAAAACTGGCATCGGAGACATCTTACTTGGCGGCTTGCAAACGACCATTGACAATTCATTGGTGATTTTTAGAGCAGTCGGCAACTTGATCGCCCAACCAGATATCAATAAATTGGGTGGACCGGTAGCGATTTTCCAACTGTCTTCTCAAGCCGCATCGCAAGGTGTCACAACGGTGATCGCCATGATGGCGATGATTTCCATCAACTTGGGGATCTTTAATTTATTGCCGATTCCTGGATTAGATGGTGGGAAACTGGTTTTAAATATTTTAGAAGGTGTGCGAGGCAAGCCAATCAGTCAAGAAAAAGAAGGCATCATTACCCTGATTGGGTTTGGGTTTTTGATGCTGCTGATGGTTCTCGTTACCTGGAATGATATCCAACGTTTCTTCTTTTAAAAATAAGACGCACAAGCAAATCAATTGTTGATCGGGTGAACATGATTTTTTGTAGCAAAGGAGAAAAAAATGAAACAGTCAAAATGTTTGATTCCGACATTGCGGGAAACCCCCAGCGATGCGGAGACGTTAAGTCATCAACTGTTAGTTAGGGCCGGGTATATTCGACAAGTGGCGGCAGGCATCTATGTCTACTTGCCGCTAGCACAAAGGGTGTTAGAAAAGATCAAGCGGGTCATTCGTGAGGAACTGGCACAAATCGATGCCGTAGAGATGGCGATGCCTTCTTTGCTTCCGTATGAACCATGGAAGGAGTCTGGACGGGCCTCATTGTATGGTGAGTCTTTGTATCGGTTGACAGATCGAAACGAACGAGAGATCGTTTTAGGGCCCACTCACGAAGAGCCGTTCACGACATTGATCAAAAACGAGATCACGTCTTATAAGCGGCTACCCTTGAGCTTGTATCAGATCCAAACGAAATATCGGGACGAACAGCGGCCGCGCTTTGGATTGATTCGCAGCCGTGAATTTATCATGCAAGATGGCTATTCTTTTCACGCCGATGAAGCCAGCTTAGATCAAACCTATAATCGCTACGAAATGGCTTACCATGCCATTTTGAAACGCTGTGGGATCGAATATCGGACAGTGGTCGGGGATAATGGCTTGATGGGTGGCCGAGATTCAAAAGAGTTTTTGGCATTGTCTGGAATCGGCGAAGAGCTGATCTGTTATTCGACTGAAAGCGACTATGTCGCCAATTGGAAACTAGCAACTAGTCAGTATATCGCTAAAAAATCTCATGAGACCTATTTAGAGTTACAAAAAGTCGTTCATGAAGAGTCTCTATCGTTAGAGGAACTGGCGAAAACATACGAAACGGATTTGCAAAAAATCGTTCAAGTATTTTTGCTACTCGTTGACGAGCAAGTCATTATGGTATTGCTTCGAGGTGATCACAGTCTTAATGAAACAAAGATCAAGCATTTTTTAGCCGCTGATCAAGTGAAGATCTTGACTGCTGAAGAAGCCGAGTCCTATCTGACCAGTGACGCACAACTTCGCAGCCCCATTGAGCTTGCTGATTCGATCCAATTGTATGCCGATCAGCATGTCCAAGATATGGCGAATCTGATCGTACCAGCGGCAGAAAAACAGAGCTATTTTCTTAATGCAAATGTAGGCCGTGATTTTCAACCACTAGCCTTTGCCGATTTTCGCTTGGTTCAAGAAGGCGATCCTTCCCCAGATGGAAAAGGGACCTTAACCTTTACGCGAGGAATCGAAGTTGGGCATATCTTCAAGTTAGGAACCAAGTACAGCGAGGCGCAAGAAGCGACGGTTGTCGATGAAAATGGCGATGAACAACCAATCATCATGGGCTGTTATGGTCTGGGGGTTTCTCGGTTGCTATCAACGATCGTTGAACAATATGGCAATGAGTTTGGGATCGATTGGCCCCAAGAAATTGCCCCATTTGATGTGCATATCATCCAAACGTCGATTGAAGATAGCTATCAAAATGCCTTAAGTGAAGAAGTAGAAGAAATGATGAACCAAGTTGGCTATCAAGTATTGGTGGATGACCGCAATGAACGTGCAGGGGTCAAATTTGCAGATGCCGATTTGATTGGTTGTCCGATTCGCTTGACCATCGGTAAAAAAGCCGTAGAAGGCATCGTGGAGATCAAAATCAAGCATACTGGCGCAACCGTTGAAGTGAGGAAAGAAGAAGTCGCTTCGACCCTAACGATTTTGTTAGCCAACCAAGAATAAATCGAAACAAATGGTAGATCGAGAAAGGAAATCCTTTCTCGATTTTTTAATGAAAGTGAAGACAAAAAGAGGTATACTAATGAGTACTGAGAAAAGGAGGATCTTCAATTGTCAAAAGAAAGAGAGACCTTTGAGATATTATTAGACCAAATTGCAGCTGCCCAAAATCTTCGGCAGCATCCATTGATGCAGACTGCCCAAATCAGACAAGTAACCGTGCATCGACAATCAAAAGCCTGGACGTTTTATTTCCAATTCGAACGTTTGTTGCCGGTGATGGTGTATCAGTCCTTTAAACAACATATTGAATTGGCATTTAAAGAGATTGCGGAAGTTCGCATTGTCATTGAAGCTCAAGACGGTTCCTTTGATGAGCAGTTCATTCAAGAATACTGGCCATTAGCGTTAGCCAATCAAAATTGCGATCGGCCGTTAGTTCATCAAGTGATCAAAAATCAAATGCCTATGATTCAAGAGAACAAGGTGATTTTACCCGTCAACAATGATGCGGTCATCACGATTTTGCAGCAACAGTACTTACCGATCATTGAGGAAAATTATGGGACTTTCGGGTTTCAAAAATTTCGGATCCTGCCACAGCTAGACAAAGAACAGGCTGAGGCAGCCTTGAAAGAACTTGAAGCACGAAAAGAAGAACAAACGGCAGCCTTCCAATTGCAAGCCGCTGAGAACTTAATGGCGCACGAGCAACGCAAAAAAGAAGTCAAAACAGTCGAATTTGACGGACCAATCGCCTTGGGACGTAATATTCCTGCTGATGAACCTGTGACACCGATGATCAATATCATCGAGGAAGAACGCCGAGTTACGATCCAAGGGTATGTCTTTGATAAAGAAGTCCGCGAATTGCGTTCAAAACGGAAGATTTTGATTTTGAAAATCACCGACTATACGTCGTCGTTTAGTGTGAAAAAATTCTCCAACAATGAAAAAGATGAACAAGTCTTTGATGCCATTGCTAAAGGTAGTTGGGTCAAAGTGCGTGGTAGTGTTCAAGAAGATACCTTTATGCGAGATCTCGTTATGAATGCGCAAGATTTGCTGGAAGTCAAACACGAGGCCCGCAAAGATTATGCACCTGAAGGCGAAAAACGGGTCGAACTTCACCTGCATTCCAATATGAGTACGATGGATGCAACCAACAATGTGGCAGACTTTGTCGCTCAAGCTGGCAAGTGGGGACATAAGGCGATTGCGATCACCGATCATGGTGGAGCACAAGGGTTTCCTGATGCCCATCACGCCGGAGAAAAAGCCGGGGTAAAAATTCTTTACGGTGTGGAAGCCAATATCGTGGATGACGGGGTAGCGGTTGCCTATAATCCGCAGCCTGTCCCACTGACTGATGCCACGTATATCGTGTTTGACGTGGAGACCACCGGATTGTCTGCAGTGTACGACACCATCATTGAATTGGCCGCTGTGCGGATGCATAAAGGCAACGTGGAAGGTTCCTTTGATGAATTCATCGATCCTGGCCATCCTTTATCACGAACGACCGTAGAATTGACGGGAATCACCGATGAAATGGTTCGGGGGTCAAAATCGGAAGAAGAAGTCTTACGTTTGTTCCGTGAGTTTTCTGAAGGAGCCATTCTAGTTGCCCACAATGCGTCATTTGATATGGGCTTCTTAAATACCAGTTATCGAAAATACGGTATCCCGGAAGCAGAAAATCCCGTCATTGATACATTGGAACTCGCTCGTTATTTGTATCCAGAGTTTAAGCGATTCGGTTTAGGTGTCCTTTCCAAAAAATTTGGCGTTAGTTTGGAGCAACATCACCGAGCGATCTACGATGCCGAGGCAACCGGTCATTTAGCGTGGATCTTTGTCAAAGAAGCGATGGAAAAACATGACATGCTACTGCACGAAGATTTGAACCGACACGTGGGGGGTGAGAACTCCTATAAAGCAGCTCGGCCTTTCCATGCCACGATCTTAGCCCGAACACAGGCGGGATTGAAGAATTTATTCAAGCTGATCTCGATGTCGAATGTGAAGTACTTCCATGATAAAGTTCCGCGGATCCCGCGCTCAGAATTGGTGAAATTGCGGGAAGGATTGTTAGTCGGAACCGCTTGTGATAAAGGAGAAGTCTTTGTCGCAATGATGCAAAAAGGGGTCGATGCAGCGCGGGAACTTGCCAAGTTTTATGACTACATCGAAGTCATGCCCAAAGCAGTTTATGCTCATCTTCTCGAAACGGAACTCGTGAAAAGTGAAAAAGATCTAGAAGACATCATTCGGAATCTGGTAAAGATGGGGGAAGAGTTAGGGAAAATCGTTGTTGCTACTGGGAATGCCCACTACCTGAACGAAGAAGATGCCATTTATCGTAAGGTCTTGATCAATTCGATGGGGGGCGCCAATCCCTTGAATCGACATAGTTTACCGGATGTACATTTCCGAACAACCGATGAGATGCTGACCGCTTTTCAGTTTTTAGGTCCAGAAGTAGCGAAAGAAATTGTAGTGACGAACCCGAATAAAATCGCTGATCTCTGTGAAAAAGTCATTCCGGTAAAAGATGATTTGTATACACCAAAGATTCCCGGATCTGAACAAGAGATCACCGACTTGAGTTACAACCGTGCCAAAGAGCTATACGGTGATCCATTACCAGAAATTGTGGAAAAACGTTTGAAAAAAGAGCTTGATTCGATCATTGGGAATGGGTTTTCCGTGATCTATTTGATCTCACAAAAACTGGTTCATAAAAGCAATGAAGACGGCTACTTAGTAGGGTCGCGGGGATCAGTCGGTTCTAGTTTTGTCGCAACTATGACTGGGATCACTGAGGTCAATCCATTAGCCCCTCATTATTATTGTCCCGATTGCCAGTATTCTGAGTTTTATGAAGACGGCTCGTATGGTTCTGGTTATGATATGCCAGAGAAAAAATGTCCAAAATGCGGCACCCGTCTGAACAAAGATGGCCATGATATTCCTTTTGAAACCTTCCTTGGCTTCCATGGCGATAAAGTCCCCGATATCGATTTGAACTTTTCAGGGGAGTATCAGCCAGAAGCCCATAACTATACGAAAGTGCTCTTCGGTGAAGAGTATGTCTATCGTGCCGGAACGATCGGTACCGTAGCGGACAAAACAGCCTTTGGGTTCGTAAAAGGCTTTGAGCGCGATCATAATCTTCATTATCGTGCAGCCGAAGTCGATCGTCTGGCAAAAGGTGCCACTGGCGTCAAACGGACGACTGGTCAGCATCCGGGGGGGATTATCGTTATTCCAGACTATATGGATGTCTATGATTTCACCCCGATTCAATACCCAGCAGATGATCAAAATTCAGAATGGAAAACGACCCACTTTGATTTCCATTCGATTCATGACAATATTTTAAAACTGGATATCCTGGGACACGATGACCCAACGGTGATTCGGATGCTACAGGATTTATCAGGAATCGATCCTAAAACAATCCCCACGGATGATCCGGAAGTGATGCGTATTTTTGGTGGTACGGATGTGCTAGGTGTGACTGAAGAGCAGATCTACTCAAAAACAGGTACATTAGGCATCCCAGAATTTGGTACCCGATTTGTGCGAGGGATGTTGGATCAAACCCATCCATCGACCTTTGCAGAGCTCTTGCAGATCTCTGGTCTTTCCCATGGTACCGATGTATGGTTGGGCAATGCTGAAGAACTGATTCGTCGCGGAGACGCTAGTCTAGCAGAAGTAATCGGCTGTCGGGATGACATCATGGTGTATTTGATCCATGCCGGCTTAGATGACGGGATGGCCTTTAAAATCATGGAGACGGTTCGTAAAGGCCAATGGAACAAGATCCCTGACGACTTGCGGGACACTTACTTGCAAGCGATGCGGGAGAACAATGTCCCTGAATGGTATATCGATTCTTGTTCGAAGATCAAGTACATGTTCCCGAAAGCCCATGCGGCGGCGTATGTTTTGATGGCGTTGCGGGTGGCTTACTTTAAAGTGTACTTCCCAATTCTCTATTACTGTGCTTATTTCTCTGTCCGGGCGGATGATTTTGATTTGATTGCCATGTCAAAAGGAAAAGACGCCGTAAAAGAACGGATGCAAGAAATCACTGACAAAGGATTGGATGCGTCAACGAAAGAAAAGAATCTGTTAACGGTTCTGGAGTTAGCCAATGAAATGTTAGAGCGCGGTTATGAATTTGGGATGATCGATCTGTATAAATCGGATGCGGAAAACTTCGTGATCGACGGGAAAAAATTGATCGCACCGTTTCGAGCCGTGCCGAGTTTGGGACTAAACGTAGCGAAACAAATCGTGGAAGCACGAAAAGACGGTCCCTTCTTATCGAAAGAAGACCTCGCCAATCGCGGGAAAGTTTCTAAGACCTTGATTGAATACATGACGGATAATGGTGTTCTTAAAGATCTACCAGATGAAAATCAGTTGTCGTTGTTCGATATGTTATAAGTCAACAGCTGTTCACTTAAAAAAGCACATCATCGTAGCATCTAGTATAGCTAGTTTCTGCATGATGTGCTTTTTTGTCTTTTTTGTGAGGGCAACCTAAGCAGTCACAATCTTGCGAAAATCAAAAGGATCGTGGCTTTATAGTGAGAAATCATAAGGGGGGTGCCGCTTGGATAGCAAATCAATCGAACCATTGGCTTACAAAGAGGAGAAAAATACTCGTTACCGAAAGAAGCGAATGTCTTTGGTAACGAGTATTTTTCGACAAAGTTCGTTAAATAGCTAAAAAAAGAAAAAAAGCAAAACAGGCAAATACACCATGTACAGTAAGACGGAATACCCTAAACATGAAGTTGCAAATTCTTCGTCCCCTTGGTAGTTTCGTACAAGAATCGGGACAGAGTTTTGGACGGGCATAGAGGCTTGAATAATAAATACAGAAAGCATCAATTCAGGAACAGGGATGATTCTGCTTAACAACCACACGACTAGGGGCGAAAGAACGAACCGACCAAACAAGACACCGGCAATGTCTTTGGTCATTCGCAAATTTTTGAGTCCCCCAAAGTAGACAATGATCCCGATGATAAACATTGATAGGGGCGTCGTTAAATCTGCTAGGTAGCTTCCAAGGCCATCAACAAATGAGGGCAGTGGTAAGGTGAACAGCATCCAGATCAAACCGATGATGAAACCAATCAAGGCTGGTGAAAAAATCTTTTTTAGCATGACCAATGGATGAAAGGAAATCCGGGCTTCACCAAAATCAGGATTGTCTTTTGCTAACTCAAAAATACCGATGGTCCAAAATAATGTCGTATTTACAATATAGTACAACAATACATAAGGAACGGCTTTTTCACCAAAAATGGCTAAATTGATTGGTAAGCCGATGAAGATCGTATTGGAAAAGGTAAACATGGCGGAAAATGCGCCTTGGTGTTTGGCTTCAACTTGGGTGAAACGGCGCCATAAATAACCAGCGAAGTAAGTGATCATCATGGAAAGTAAAGGGATGATCATCCCCGAAACTAATGAAAGAAATTCATCTTTCGTAAAGTTTTTAATGATCGTCAAAAACATATTGGCTGGTAATGAGACATTCAATACCAATTTTGAAAACGTATCGGCAGTTCGATTAGAAAACCATTGTTTGTAAGACAACCAATAACCGATAAACATGAGACTGAAAATGACAAAAATATTGATATATGCTTGAAACATGCGCTCACCTCTCATTTACTATAGCGAAAGGCAGTAGAAGAAGCAACTGATTCCCATTTGAAAACAACAAAAAACCAAACCACTCATTGAGCGATTTGGTCAAGAATTACTTCCGTTGCTGCTTGCCAGCGTTACGACCTTTTCCGTTAGGCTTTGTCGTATTTAGCGCCTTTTTGACAGCTTCTGTTTTTTCAGGCGTTACGTCTTTACGAGGCGTAACTACCGTTTTAGGCGGATTTGCTTTCATTTCCGCTTCGACTTGGGCACGAATTTTTGGTTTCATGATGACATTTGTGATAAACGTTTGGATACAACTGAAGACCCCACCAACTACCCAGTAAAGTGTCACACCAGCTGGTGCACTCATGGACATGAAAACGATCATCAATGGAGAAACGATCAACATGGTTTTCATCGTTTTTTTCTGTTCTTCAGGAATCCCGATGGTTGAGATATATCCTTGTGCCAAGTAGGAAAGACCAGCAATCGTCACAAAGAGAATGCTTGGGTCGCCTAAAGATACGCCAAAGAATTCAGAGTTTTGGATTCCTTGTGTGTAACGAGCGGTGAAATAAAGAGCAGAGAAGATCGGCATCTGAATCAGCAAAGGGAGACATCCGATACCGCCAAACATACTGACGTTGTTTTCAGAGTAAATTTTTTGCATCTCCGCTTGCGCTTGCATTTGTTCTTCCCGAGTGGTTGCTTTTTTTAAATTGGCTTGCGCAATATCCACTTGGGGTTTCAGAAACTGCATTTTTTCACTTTGAACCATCGTTTTTCGAGACTGATGGATCCCTAATGGTAAGATAATGACACGGACAACGATCGTTACGGCGATGATCGCCCAGCCGTAAGACCAGTTGAAGTTTTCAACGAGCATCGTGATCATATCACCTAATGGTTTCACCAAAAAGCGATAAATCATTCCTGTTTCTTTCGGCGTACCATCAGCATTGGTACTGACACAGCCTGATAATGCTAATAACAGGCCAAATAATCCTGATGAAAGCAGCCATTTATTCATTTTAGACATTCTATTCTTCCTCTTCACAATAAATTTAGACAAAAATAACTATACTAAAAAAGACCGACTATTTCAATGTACAAAGAGAAATTCATTGAAAAATCAATCTTTCGACTTAGAAAACATTCAATTATCAATAATAGACTACGTCAAAGCTAGTACGTTCTTTAATGGTATCGTCTGGTTGGATGTCGATTTGGTTCACTTTCCCAGCGGGAGAAGGAGAATCTTTCACTCCGGCAACAAAGGCATCGATGATTTTTTCATCTCCCATCGCTTCAATCGAAACAGAACCATCTGCCTCATTTTTTACAGATCCTGTGACCCCCAACTGATCGGCAAGCATTTTCGTGGTATAACGAAAGCCGACACCTTGGACACGCCCTTGAACATGGATTCGTAGTTTCTTCATGGACAATCCCTCCTCTGCTTATAATGATAGCGTTTTTTCAGCAAAAGAACAAGTTAGATCGATTGACTCATGCTATAATAAATCGAGGTGACCACATGAAAGAAATTCAATCGAAAAAAAATACCTTTATCAAGGAAATCAAAAAACTAACACAAAAAAAACACCGTACACAGACCAATTCCTATTTGATCGATGGCTGGCATTTAGTGCAAGAAGCGCTGCAGGCCAAAGTACCAATCAAAGCGTTGTTGGTAACACCGCGAGGGTTAAGCGAAGCCAACGGGCAGCTCGATGATTATCAGGAAGAAAGCTATTTGATCACAGAGGAGATCGCAGCGATGCTTTCTGATTTACCAACTCCACAAGGAATTTTTGCCGTGATGGAAAAGCAAGAGCAAGACTTACAGACACTGACGGGCAACTGGTTGATTTTAGATAATGTGCAAGATCCCGGGAACGTTGGCACCATGATTCGAACAGCAGATGCCGCTGGATTTAGCGGGGTATTTCTCGGTGAAGGAACAGCAGATCTTTACAGCACAAAAGTCTTGCGCAGTATGCAAGGAAGCAACTATCATTTACCAATTTTAGAAGGAGCGATCCCGCCATTTCTCCAACAGCTACGCTCAGCTGGCGTGGCGATTTATGGCACCGAATTAAATAAAGAAGCCGTTCCTTATACCGAGCTTCCTAAACAACAAACAGCTGCCTTCATTTTAGGTAACGAGGGACAAGGGGTTCACCCAGAACTGTTGGCTTTGACTGACAAAAATGTGTATATTCCCATCTATGGTCAGGCAGAATCATTGAATGTCGCCATTGCAGCCGGGATTTTGATGTATTTTGCTGTCAGTTAGATTTTTAAGGAACTGTTAAACTATTTGAATCTGTTGCACCTCACCTAGAATCTTCGATGAATAGGTGCTATACTTTGTCTTGTAACAATCAAGCAGATCAAAAAAAGGTGGCAGACAAAAATTTATGACAGAAAAATGGCAAGAAGATAGCGAATATATGTCTTACGTGGCTGACCTGTTAGAAACAGAAGCTGTAAAAAAATTAGCCAACTTTGTGCAGCATATGAACTCCACACGTTTGGAACATTCGATCAGCGTCTCTTATTATAGTTACAAATTGGCCAAGAAATGGGGCGGCGATGCTCGTGCAACAGCTCGTGCAGGACTCCTTCATGATTTATTCTACTATGACTGGCGTACCACAAAGTTTGATGAAGGTACCCATGCGTATATGCATCCACGAATTGCAGTAAAAAATGCTGAAAAAATCACTGAACTAAGTGATCTAGAAAAAGATATCATCTTGAAACATATGTGGGGAGCAACGATTGCGCCGCCACGTTATAAAGAAAGCTATATTGTTACAATGGTTGACAAATATTGTGCGATCAAAGAAGCATCAGAACCACTTACAGAAAGTATGAAAGAAAAATGGCAACAACGTTTCTGGAAGAAACATCGTACGATGCAATAAGAAAAAAGTTCTTCGAACCAGCCGGTTCAAAGAACTTTTTTGTTTGCTTAGCCAAAAATAAGTTGGAGGATCGCTGCACCTACATAAAGGATCAGCAAGGTGATCAATACCGTTAAGTGTCGTCTTTTGTGCATAAAAAGGATCGCTACGAATTCTCGTAAGAAGGCATTGGGTAAATAGTAAAAGGCGGTAGGTGCTCCGATACCATCTGCTTTAAGTTGTGCTTGATCTGCATAGAGACCGGCACGAAAAATATGGTAATTGTTGGAGGAAAAAATTACTTTGTAGCCATTTGGCTTTAAGGAATCCATGATTTCTTTCGAAAACTTCATGTTTTCATAAGTAGTCGTGGAATTTGTTTCTACTAAAATCTCTCCTTCGGGCACTCCTTGCGCAACTGCATATTCTTTCATCGCGACAGCTTCTGGCAGCTTTTCATCGCTTCCTTGGCCGCCTGACATCAGTAACCGAGGAGCCGTTTTTTTCGCTTTAAATTGCGCTTCGTAGAACGAGATTGCTTTATTGATACGCTTGGCCAATAAAGGGGAGACCGTGGTGCCATTCAAAAGACCTGCTCCTAAGACGATGATAAAATCTTGATTGTAACGAGGATGATTGAACTGATAAATGACTGAAATCGATAAAAAGTTCAAAAAGACCACAAATAGATACATCAGACTTAGGGGAACCACGCCGAATAAGGTTCGGATCCAATCCGGGAAAAAGTGCAAAAGGGGATCCGAAAATAATAAAACGGTCAAAACTACCGCTAAGATCAGGGTCAATAGATTGGCGATCGATCGCGATTCTCTTCGTAAAACAATAATGGAATTCCAGTAAAGAAAGACCACGAGGATGGCCAATCCGAATAATAATACAGCAAGGAAAATCGCTAGTAAAACAGCCAATAGACCACCTACAAGAATATCTTGTGTTCGGTATAGATTGATGACTAAGTAGCCACCAAATGCTAAGACAAACAAATTAAAGAGCAAGCCATTTACGAGTCGGTGCTTGTTGCGCCGATAAGAAAATAAAAAAAGGCCGGCGAAGGCGACTGGTATTAGAATAAAGAAACTGCCTGTCCGTAATTCTGAGACGGCTAAATAAATCAGCAGGGCTAAAATCGTCCAACAGCACTCAAAAAAGAAAATATCTGGCTCATCTTTTTTCTTGCGCCATTTTTGAACGACGATCACACCCGTCAAATAGCTGATAGCAAAAATCAGCAATTGCGTAAAATCCATGTTTTTCACTCCTTTAACGATACACCTAGTATACCGAAAAATGACAAAAATTGCTTGTTGCTAAGGTCAAAGTTGCTGAATTTCTTGCAATTCGCTAAAATGAAGAAAAGAAGGAGGAAGGAACATGCAATTAGGTGAAGTGATTCGCGTTGAACGGCCCGCTTTTTATGTGATCGGAAAAGAAGGCAAGGGATTAGCGGAAGAAGGAGCTTCTTGGGTACCAGCGCTATGGGAACTTGCAACAAAGGATTTTGAAGAGATCGAATTTCTAGTGAGCGATCAAAAGGCAGAAGAACTGGAATTTTGGGGCTTAATGAGTGATGGCACCAATTGGTTAGAGCCTTGGCAAGAAACCGGCCGTTATTTGGCAGGCGTTCAAGTCCATACAGAAAATTTTCCTCCAGTCGGTTGGGTCCGTTGGGAAATGCCCGCAATGACCTATCTCGTTGTCAAAACGGATGAAAAAAACTTGACCATGATGACTGAAAAAATGTTGATGGAAGTTTTACCAGAAAACAACGTCCACTTGTCAGCAGCGATCCAAGAAAGATATCTTCCTCATTTTAAAGAAGGGGAAGTTGAATTGTTTTTCCCTGTTGAGCCTTTGGCAGCAGCAACGGTGGAAACGGTAGAATAAAAAAAATCTGTCCGAGAAGCAGTCTTTGCTCAGGACAGATTTTTTCTTTGGTTTGGATTAAAAAAGATTCTCGAAAAAGTTAGACACACCGCGCCAAGCACGAACAAAGATGTTGGCTTTTTCCACCGTTTGTGTTGTAACTAATCCTGCAGTTTCGTCATGATCAGAATCATCAATATAACCAAGCGTATCAGCTGGAATCGAAGCACTTACAGTACCGACTTCTGTACCCTCAGTCAATGGCGCTTGCAAGGCAGAATCACGATAATGCTCATTAAAGTCAATGGTTGTTTCAAAGGCTGTTGCATCCATATCTCTACGTACCCATAAGGTCAAACCTTGATTTAAGGCAACGGGAACACTCAATTCTTTCCCATCTTTGACTGCCACCGTCTGTGTATCTTCTAACTGTGCATTTTCTGGTAAAATTTCTACTTGTTCCCAAGCGTCGAAGGAGTAGTCCATCAACCGACCTGTTTCGATAAAGCGTACGCTTGGATTTTCCGCATGACCATTGACGTTTAGCACGACGGTGATAATTCGTTGACCATCCTTGACGGCGGTTCCGACAAAGCATGCCCCTGCCATATCTGTCGTACCAGTCTTAAGACCATCAACACCATCTTTCGTATTCGTAAAACCTGGAAGCATCCAGTTCCAATTGACCATCTCGACAGGCGAATAGGAACCTTCACCAAATTGTTTGGTGGAAAGACTCGTTACTTCTAAAACGTCTGGAAAGTCTTGCAGCAAATGACGAGCAATCAGGGCGACATCTTTTGCGGACAGTTCGTTTTCGTCAGTGGAAGTTGACCCGGGATAGATATTGTCTCCTAAATAAGTATTGTTCAAGCCAGAAGCATTGACGATCTTTGCATCGGTAATGCCCCATGATTGCACTTTTTCTTGCATTTGATCAACAAAGGCACTTTCAGACCCAGCAATCAGTTCCGCGAGTGCGACGATTGCAGCATTTGCAGATTGGATATAGCTGGCATCATACAGATCCTTCACCGTATAAGTGACGTCTTGATGCAAAGGAACATTCGATAAGTTTGGCGACACGCTGAGATTCGCGGCATAATCTGAAATAGGGACAGGATCATCCCAAGCGATGGTTCCTTGTTCTACTTGCTCAGCTACGAGGTAGAGACTGATGATCTTGGTAATGGAGGCGATGCCCATGGCAGTCTCACCATCTTGATCATACAACACTTTGCCTGTGTCAAAATCGATGGAGTAAGCGGCTTTTGCATCGACTGAAAAATCTTGGATCTCTTCGGCGCTCATAGCTGTATCATCAGCATACGAAACGAGGGGTAAGCCGGCGGCAGCAAAGAGGATTGCCAAAGCAGCAACGAAGGAATACCCGAACTTGGTTATTTTCTGCATATATGTAGTAGCTCCTTTAAAGTTGTATCTAAGCAAAAATTTTAACAAAGAGTATCCACTGTTGCAATACTCTAAGAGAAAACTTAGCATTTAATTGCGTAAGACCGATCCCTCAGTAGACAACTTGAGACGCAACGTGACAAAGGTTGTTTACTGTAAATACCAGCAAAAAAACTTGCCTTCCTATATTATATAGAAGGCAAGTTTTTTGAATTGACATAGGGTCAAACTATTTCCCTTAGCGACGATTGGAATGGATTCTCGGGTTTTGGTTTTGGGCTCTGACGGGAACTTTCACCGCCTTCGTTTCTTGTTGCATGGCCAATTTTGCTAAAAAGAATGTCCCAGCTAACAATGCAGCTAAAGCAAAGATGGAAAAGAGTGAAATAAAGGTCGTTAACATAAAAATCCCTTCTTTCTATTTAAAATAAATGTGGAAGGTAGGAATCGAACCTACACCTTAATCTATGAACGATCAAACATCACTCAACGGAACACCTTGTTCAACCACTTGTTAAGTTAATGATAGCATGGATTGCCAAGAAATGCTGATAAAAAGTCTGAGAATTGACTGAAGAAAATGTGAAGAAAACATGAACCTGGCTTTCTCAGCGATCTTAGATGATTTTTGTCAAAGAATAGTGGCAATCTTCTGCTTCATCATATAAAGTAATGACGGAGCCTTTTTGTTCAAGAACTAAATGATAGCCAAATGTGTCCAGTAAAACTAACCGCGTCGGAGTCAATTCAACGATGGAAGCAGTCAAAGGCTTGCCTTCGATGGTCAATGAATAGTCATTGGCTATTTCTAATGTGACATCTTCTTTTGTCTTGGAAGTAAAACGCCAATTACCAATGAAATTCTGCCGATTCTCATTTTTTTGCTTTTCTTTTCGCAGCAGCAAAGAGCTGACCACGCCCGTTGCAAGAGATAAACCAATCAAAATAGACCTTTTCTTCATTTATACACGTCCTATCATTTACGATTCATCAAGTTGCGCCTTGTGGACATGTGTCCACTTTTTCGCACTAGAAAATAATTGCCATAAGTATACCATGAGAAGGTAAAAAAGCATGGTACTTTAGTTTGAAGTTTAGAAGTTTTTATCAAAATATGCTATGATTCAAAAGAGCAGGTGAGAAAATGAATTATCCGAATACCCTTTTAGCCACGTTTCTCGTGCGAGACAACCGGTTCATTGCCCGATGTCTCGTTGACGATCAAGAAGTAATCGTCCATGTAAAAAATACCGGACGAGGAAAAGAGCTCTTGCACAAAGGTGCGCTTGTTACCCTGCAATATTGGGACAATCCGAAACGCAAAACCAATTACGACTTGATCTCAGTCAAGAAACAAGACCAATGGATCAATATTGATAGTCAAGTACCGAATCGATTAGGCTATGAAGGCCTCTTGGATGGCACGATCCAGTTGCCGAATATCAAAGGGAGAATCTCGCTTTTGCGAAGGGAAGTTGTCTATGGGACATCAAAATTCGATCTTTATTTTGAAACAGATGAACAAGAAAAAGGCTTTTTGGAAATCAAGGGAATGACCCTTGAAAACAAGCAAGTCGGTGCTTTTCCAGATGCACCAACCATTCGCGGCTTGAAACACGTCAATGAATTGATCCATGCCAAAGAAGCTGGCTATTATGCGGCGGTTTTGTTTATGATCCAATTTGAAGCGGTGCAAATCGCCACGATCCATCGACAGATGCAGCCGGATCTGGCCGCTAAAATCGCCGAAGCGCAAAGCAAGGGTGTCGAAGTGTTTGCCTATAATTGCCAAGTAAACCAAGGGATGATCACGGTCAAAGAACCGATCCCTTTTGATTTGAATGTCGTTTTTGACGACCCTAATCTATAGAAGAAAGAAGGAAAAAACATGATTCATTTAGGGATTATCGGCACAAATTGGATCACCGATCAATTTGTACAAGCAGCCCACGAAACCAAACGCTATCAATTGGTTGCCGTATACTCAAGAAAGTTAGCAACGGCACAACGCTTTGGAGAAAAGTATGGGGACATCGAGTATGCGACCGATCTGGACACTTTTTTTGGTTTAGCTCATATGGACACGGTCTACATCGCGTCTCCGAATAGTTTGCACTTTGAACAAGCCAAGCAAGGTATTTTAGCAGGAAAAAATGTCATTGTGGAGAAGCCAGCCTTTTCAACGCCTGAGGAAATGGCGGAGATCATCGAATTGGCAAATCAGCAACAGGTATTATTCTTTGAAGCAGCTCGCAACATCCATGAAGCAAGTTTTTCGACCGTAGCCGAATTCTTACCGACACGGGGTGCCATTCTTGGGGCGAACTTTTCTTATATGAAATATTCGTCTCGTTATGACGCTGTATTAGCTGGGGAGGAACCAAATATCTTTTCTCCACATTTTTCTGGTGGTGCCTTGGCGGATTTGGGCGTCTATCCGATTTATGCCGCGGTCGCTTGGTTTGGCAAACCGCAAGATGTTCATTATTTTGCCCGTAAATTACCGACTGGTGTAGATGGTATCGGGACTGCAGTGTTGCGCTATGCTGACTTTGATGTCACGATCCAAACAGGCAAAATCGCTGATTCAGAGTTGCGCTCAGAAATCTATTTTGAGGACGGTACATTAGACCTAAATGCCGTCAATGCCATCGAAGAAGCCGCATTTTATGAGCGAAAAACAAAACAAACCCAGGCATTAGCAGTAAGTGCCTTAGAAAACCCGATGATTGAAGAAGCACAAGATTTTGCAGACATCATCGAAAACAAAAATGATCCCCAACAAGGACAACGCTATGAGGAATGGGTAGAACTTGCCCGCAGTGTCAATGAAACCGTTGCTCTCATGCGTAAACAAGCAGGCATCGTTTTTGATGCAGATAAAAAATAAGGAATGGAACATTTATGACAGTATTTGAATTGACACAACTGCCAGACATCTGGCAGGAAAAATGGCAAGCGGCAGGGTATCACGCACCGTCCTTGATCCAAGAAAAAACCTTTGGTCCTTTAAAAGATGGCGAGTCTGTCATTGGGGTCTCACCGACCGGTTCTGGTAAAACATTGGCATACCTTTTGCCACTGTTAACAAAGGTCGAAGCAAAGAAAGGCAATCAGCTGTTGATTTTGACTTCTTCACAAGAATTAGCGATGCAAGTCACAGAAGTAGCACGAGAATGGGCTCAAGCCATTGGACTGACCGTTCTGCCACTTATTGGCGGCGCGAGCACGAAACGACAAGTGGAAAAATTAAAAGACAAACCTGAGGTCTTGATCGGTACCCCAGGCCGTGTGTTAGAATTGATCAAAGCAAAAAAAATCAAGACCCAGCAGTTGCAATCGTTGGTATTAGATGAGGTTGACCAATTATTGAAAGAAGGGGCCTTCACGCTAGCTGCCAAAATCAATCAAACATTGCCAAAACAAATCCAGCGTAGTTTCTTTTCAGCAACCGCTAATGAAGTAATTGATGAGATTCGACCATTGGTGACAAAAGAGCCACTGATCATTGATGTTACCCAAGAAGATCAGAGCAAAGGCGTGATCCATCACTACTATTTGAATTATCCGCAACGACGCATTGTGGATGCTTTAAGACGCTTTGCTCATTTACCAAACTTTCAAGCCTTGGTTTTCTTCAATGAATTAAGCGCAATGGGGAATGCGGAAGAAAAACTACTGTTTCATGGCTTACCGGTGGCATCATTAGCATCTGATCAAAACAAACTTGCCCGAAAAGGCGCACTGGAGAGCTTCCGTCAAGGAAAACTAGTAGAATTATTGACGACTGATGTCGCTTCTCGTGGCTTAGATGTCGTGGATCTGCCTTATGTTATCAATACGGAAGTCCCGTTAGAAAAAGAATCCTATTTACACCGAGCTGGACGTGTCGGAAGAATGGGCAAAGAAGGAACCGTCATCACGATTGTTCAAGACCATTCGGTGAAGGATTTGAAAAAAATCACGAATCCATTGTCCATAGAGCTTAAAGAAGTCTTTTTACACGGCGGTCAGTTACACACAGAAGCACCTGTTATCGAAAAGGAAAGCAAGAAAGAAACCAAAACAGCGAGTGTGCAGAAAATTTCCAAGAAAACGCCTGAAAAATTACACACTCCTGTTAAAAAGACCAAGAAAAAGACGAAAAAGCAAAAAGACAAAGGAAAAAGACGCCATTGAGCGTCTTTTTGTGTTACCATTAACGTTGTTTATCGTTAGTGTGTAAAAAAATGAGGGGGCTATTGAATGAATTCGCGAAAAGAAGAGATTTTTCAAACGATTGAACTGCATAAGCAAGGGTTGACCGCAGTTGATGTCGCTAAAATCTTACAAATCGATCGCAGCAATGCAAGCCGTTATCTCAGTGAGCTTTATAAAGAAAAGAAAATCGGCAAACGTTCCGGCCGTCCGGTCGTTTATGAGCCATTAGAAGAAACGGTGCATGTGGATGTTTCCTCTGAAGTGAGTTTTGAAAGTCTTGTTGGGGTTCAAGCTTCTTTAAAAGTAAGTATCCAGCAAGCCAAAGCAGCAATTTTATATCCGCCTAGAGGACTTCATACCATCATTTTTGGAGAGACAGGTACGGGTAAATCATTATTTGCTGAATGTATGTATCACTTTGCGGTTGAATCAAATATGTTAGAAAAAGATGCTCCTTTCGTGTCCTTTAATTGTGCGGATTATGCACAAAATCCGCAATTATTGTTTGGACATATCTTTGGCATCAAAAAAGGCGCCTACACAGGTGCTGCAGAAGATAGTCCAGGACTGATGGCAAAAGCCGATGGCGGTATATTGTTTTTGGATGAGATCCATCGACTGCCGCCAGAAGGCCAAGAAATGCTCTTTACCTTCATTGATAAAGGGATCTACCGCCCATTAGGGGAAAGCAACCAAGTTCATGAAGCCGCTGTGCAGATCATTGGTGCTACCACTGAATCATCAGAAACCTTTTTGACGACCTTCAATCGGCGAATTCCCATGGCTATTACTTTGCCAAATGTGGAAAGTCGTTCCCTAGATGAACGATATGAAATCATTTCCTTGTTTATCAAGCAAGAGGCGACTCGTCTAAATCAGCGGATCGATGTCGAGCGAGATGCGATATTGGCCTTTATGCTCTATGATGCAGAAGGCAACATCGGTCAAATCAAGCGCGACCTGAAACTCGTCTGTGCGAAGGCATTCTTACATTATCGGACCTATGGAAAAAAACACCTGCTGATTCGAAAAGGCGATTGCTCCTTGCAAGTTCAAAAAGGCTTGTTGAAGATCAAAGAAATGTCAGAACGCTTGGATCGGTTTTTGGATGGTAAAGGCGACTTTCTGAGTTTTGAACCTGGCGACCCAGATGTTGTCTGGTCTCGTGATCCGCAACGGAATATGCAAGTTTACAACGAGATCGAAGAAAAAGTCAGCTCACTGATTGAAACGGGCGTAGCCAATGTCGATTTAGAAAACTTGATCTCTAAGGATGTGGATGCCTACTTTGAAAAATATGTCGAAGAATTGATCCAAAACCCTGTTCATAAAGAATTGATTCCAGAAGACATTTGGAAACTGACAAATGTTCTTTATGACTTGGCAGGACAGAGGTTAGATC
Source organism: Enterococcus sp. DIV0008 (assembly GCF_050542615.1). NCBI lineage: Bacteria > Bacillati > Bacillota > Bacilli > Lactobacillales > Enterococcaceae > Enterococcus > Enterococcus sp. DIV0008. Next base: position 1,114,172 of record NZ_CP172937.1, read on the forward strand.
GAACTTATAGTGAAAAAGCCCGTTTTGCCTTTGCGTTGCATTTGCAAAGTACGCTGGAACGTGTTAAAGAGGGACATATGATCGTTCATCCGGATTTGAACACGGTTAGAAAAAACTTAAAATCCGAATTTCAAGTGGCAATGGATTTATCGACGATCATTGAAGAGGAACGTCATGTCGAGATCCCATTTGATGAAATCGGCTTTATCAGTATGTTTTTAGCGATTCAAGTCAAACAGCCTTCGCCATTGCCCCTTGAAAAAATCGAGATCATTGTCTTGATGCATGGCAAGGCAACTGCCAGCAGTATGTTGGAGACAGCCCAAGAGCTTCTGGAAACCGATCACGGCAAGGCGATGAATATGTCTTTGGATATGGAAGTCGGGCAAATGTATGACCAGCTGTTGAATTATATCAATGAAAACAAAGAGAAGATGAGCAATGGCTTATTGCTTTTAACCGATATGGGCTCCCTCAATTCCTTTGCAAATTTGATTTCCGAAGAGACGGGGATTCGTACGAAAGCTATTTCGATGGTCAGTACGATGATTGTTTTAGAAGCCTTGCGGATGGCAGAGAGTGGGCGCAGTTTAGAAGACGTCTACCAAAACATTCAGCGTTCTTTTGAAACCATCGTACAAGAACAGTTCCGTACGGTTCGTGAAGCAAAAGGAAATAAAAAGGCAGTCATCGTTACTTGCTTTACTGGGGAAGGTGTCGCTGCCAAACTTTATCAACGAATTTATCCCGTCGTTGATCAGTCAAAAGTCGAGATCATCCAAATGCAGTTTATTGAAAAAGAAACCTTCAAAAAACATATTGATGGCTTGCTAGAAGAATATGAGATCAAAGCCATTGCCGGCACCGTCGAAATCGATTATCAAAACATTCCGTTTTTCTCCGCCTATGATGTTTTTGATGACAATCGCTTGAATGTGCTAAAACGAATCGCTTCGGATGAAGTGCCGATCGAAAAGATCGTGCGTTCATTGGAAAATACGATAACTCATGTTGGGTCCGTCTATCATCTGATCGAGAGCCTGCAACGCATCGTTCATCAGATTCAAAATCAATTGCATGTGATTGTAGAACCAACCGTCGATGCAGGATTAGTCATTCATTTAGCCTTTTTGGTAGAAAGTTTATTGAAGAAGGAACCTTCCCGTACTTTCGCCAACCTGACTACTTTCCAAAAACGGTACCGAATCGAAATGGATGTTTTACGAACCCATTTATTACAAATTGAAAAAAATTACCAAATCAAATTTTCTGAAGATGAGATCGCCTATTTAACCCAAATGTTTTTAGAAAACAAAATCAAAAATTATGATGAATCCGCACACAATCTTAGTGTGTAACAGAAAAAATGTGAGTGTGTAAATAAAAAATTGGTTCAGACCATTGATAGATAAAGGTCTGAACTTATTTTTTTTTGGCACGCTTTTTGCTTTATAGTAAAGTGTAACTTACAACAGAAAGGAGCAGATACGCGATGGCGAAAAAAACGATTATGCTAGTTTGTTCAGCAGGAATGAGTACCAGTCTATTGGTGACAAAAATGCAAAAAGCAGCCGAAGCTAAAGGAATGGAAGCAGATATCTTTGCTGTTTCAGCTTCAGAAGCCGACCAACATTTGGAGTCAAAACCAGTCGATGTTCTATTGTTAGGACCACAAGTACGTTTCATGAAATCACAATTTGAACAAAAATTAGCACCAAAAGGCATTCCTTTGGACGTGATCAACATGGCAGACTATGGCATGATGAACGGCGAAAAAGTATTGCAACAAGCAGAAACATTAATGAACTAAGATTTTTTAGGATCGAAGTGTAAGGAGGATTTTTAAAGATGGATGAGCAAAATTTGGAAGCCATTATGGGATTGATCATGTATGGTGGTAATGCAAAAAGTGACGCAATGGAAGCAATCGCGGCAGCAAAAGAAGGGGACTTCGAATTAGCTGACCAAAAAATCAAAGATGCTGAAGCATCTCTTGTGGAAGCGCATCATTCGCAAACAGGATTGTTGACACAAGAAGCGCAAGGCAATCATATGACTGTGACATTGTTGACTGTGCATTCACAAGATCACCTAATGACGTCAATCGCATTTACCGATTTAGCGAAAGAAATCATTGATGTCTATCGACGTCTAAATAACGAATAATCTTTGAACGGATAGAAGTAGTTATTGTCGATGAATCAAAAAATCTTCTTTGACGAATAGAACTTATAGGAGGAATTAAGAATGGATGGATTAACAAGTTGGATGGAGAAGTACATTCTCCCTGTAGCTGCAAAAATTGGAGCCCAGAAGCACTTAGTTGCATTACGTGATGCCTTTATTGGAACAATGCCTGCTACTATGGCTGGTTCGATCGCAGTAATGATCAACGCGATCATTCGTGACTTACCACCGCAATTTTGGCCGAGTTATGATGCCAGTACCATTCCAGTTATTCGTGAAATTATTAGTATCAATGGCTTCGTATGGAATGGTACATTGGCTGTTGCTGGTTTAGTATTTGCCTTTTCTTGGGGATATAATCTGGCTCGTGCTTATCGAGTGAATGATCTCGCAGGTGGGATCGTTGGAGTAGCGACACTGATTCAAGGAATTGCTTTTTCATACAGCACTTCTGTGGCGACAGCTGTTCCAACAGCTTTGATGGATGAAATCAATGCTGGGTCAGCAACTTCCGGATGGTCTGCAACAGCAGATGCAATTACAGCAGGTGGATGGGGTTGGTTGAAACTCGATCATCTAAACGGAAACGCTTATTTTACCGTAATGATCATGGGGGCTATTTCAGTTATTATTTTCTGTAAATTGATGTTAGCTGATATCACTATCAAAATGCCTGATTCAGTACCGCCAGCAGTATCGAAAGCGTTCGCTGCGATTTTGCCGGCAACAATTGCCTTATATGTCATTGCTATTATTAACTTTATTGTCGGTAAACTGACTGATGGACAATTAATTATTGATCTTGTCCAAAAATATATTGCAGAACCATTCTTAGGCTTGTCTCAAGGGCTTGGTGCAGTACTGATCGTAACTGTTTTTGTTCAAATTTTCTGGTTCTTCGGAATCCATGGTCCAAACGTACTAGCTCCAGTTTTAGAAGGTATTTGGGGACAAGCGCAGTTGATCAATATCGATATTTTCCAAAAAGGATATGAAGGACAAACCGGTACTAACGCGGTTCTTGCCGCAATCGAAGATGGCAAGGCATATATGTGGGTACGCGGATCCTTTGACTCATTTGCTTGGTTTGGTGGTTCAGGCGGTACAATTGTATTGCTGATTGCTATTTTGATCCTATCAAAACGTGCGGATTATCTAACTGTTGCAAAATTGTCAATCGGACCTGGTGTGTTTAATATTAATGAGCCGGTAATGTTCGGTCTGCCAATCGTATTGAATGCGATCATGTTTATTCCGTTCATTATTGCTCCGCTAGTAGCCACTTCAATCGGCTGGTTAGCAACGTACTTTGGTTTAGTAGCACCTGTTTCACAACAAGTAACGTGGGTCGTTCCACCAATGTTGCTATCATTCTTGGCAACAGGAGCTGACTGGCGTGCCCCAATCGTAACGTTGGTATGTATGGTCGTTACATTCTTCATATGGGCGCCATTCGTTATTTCAGCAAATAAAATTGATCCAAAACTAGGCGAATAGACCTGTAGATTGTGGGGAACTGCTATGGCTTCGCTTGAAGTAAAGCAGTTCCTCCTTTTATTATTGATTATTTAGGAGGAAAAGAATATGATTTCAATAGCAAGTGCAATGCAGCAAGATGCCATCAAAGAATTACTTGAAGGATATAACGAAGATGGAATGTCTTTTACATTCAAAGAAAAACAAGGAATTAAACTTATTTTTACTACGACAGCTTCCGATTCAGAAGCGGCGGCAAAAAAAGCAAAAGAATTGATCAAAGCACAGCCTTGGGGTTCTGTTTTATACTTTCAAGCAGTTAGTGTTTGAGTAGGTTCTCTGTGGATCAACGAATAGATAGGATGATTGAAAATGATAAAAAACGGCTTATTTATATGTAGTATCGGTCTACTCGTAGTCCTATACAGTATGAATCCAAGTAATCAGCAGTTAGATATATTCAGTTTTACAACAGGTATTTTCTTGCTTATTTCTGGCAGTCTTCTGTTCATGAAAGGAAAGAAGAAAGCCGAAGAGTCAGATAGGAGGAAGTCTTAATGAGAATTGAAAAAGATTTATCGATTCCAGCAAATGTCTTTTACGATCAAATTATGGATTCTGTTATCTTTGACATACGAAAAGCAACTGGAAAAACACTTTCTAGAAAGCAACTGGCAGGATTTCAATATGTAAAGGAATTTTCTACTACGAGTCGTGCGAAGATCGAAATCGAAGAAATCATTGAAAATCAAGTTTATCAATTCAAAACAGAAACGACAAAAAATGAATTTGTCGCTCGCTATGAAGTAACGCCACTTGATGGAAAGAGTAGCAAAGTCATTTATACGGAAACCATGAAATCACATGGCTTCATGCAGCAATTAAATGACATGCTCTTAGGCACGATTCTAGGATATTTCAAACGCAAGCAGTTTAAAAAAATGTTGAGTATGATGGAAGAAGCATATTAAGGGGTCGACTGACGCCTTTTTTGCGTTTCTTGCGTGTTTTTAAGTAGAGGAGATGAAGGAATGACAGATGTCAAAAAAATGACCGAATTCGGTTCGCAAGAAGTACTGGACTTGGTTTCTTATGCCTTTCAGTGGGAATTGAATGAAACAAATATCAAGCGCTATCGCAAGCTTGCGGAAAATTCTTGGAATTATGGTTCCTACGATGGGGATGGAAAATTAGCGAGCCAAATCATGGCAACGATTTTTGATGTGAATTTTCATGGAACGACCTATCCAATGGCAGGGATCGGTTTTGTGGCTTCGTATCCAGAGTATCGCAGCCAAGGTCGGATCGATCGGATCATGAAACAAATCATTAAAGATTGCTATGAACAAAAAATCGTTCTTTCCTATCTGGCACCTTTCTCCTTTGCGTTTTATCGTAGATATGGGTATGAGTACACTTTTGAACGGACGGTTTATGAAGTCGATGCGCATCAATGGCCCGATGGCAAGAAAGTGAATGGAACGATTCAACGCATGAATTGGGAGGAAGCACAGCCGATCATTCACGAGATTTATCATCAATTGCCGCGCCATCAAAAAGGCGGGCTGATTCGCCAACCCTGGTGGGAAGAAATCAAGTTTGTTTTGCGCCGACCGTATACATTTGCGATTTATCGCAATGAAGCTGGGGTCCCTGAAGGCTACTTGATTTACTTTATCGATGGGGGACGTTTCGATATTCAAGAGTGGGGCTATTTGACCGCTGACGCGTATCAAGGATTTAATCGGTTTATTGTCTCTCATGCAGATTCAGTAGCACAGATTAACTATCGACCAGGGTTTGATGGGGAAGTCCTACAAGCAAACGCGGCCAAACCATTGGCTAACTACCAAGTGCGCCCGGACATGATGGCGCGCGTCATCGATGTGGAAGGGTTTCTAAAAAGTTATCCTTTCACATTGAAAAAAGCCGGCGGTTTTGCCATAGAAATTCAAGGGGATGAATATGCCCCATGGAATAATGGCTGTTATGAAGTGACAATCGAAAACGCTCAGCATCAGGTCACGAAAACGACGGCTACCAAGCTGCCAAAAGCAACCTTGTCGATTCAGCGTTTTGTGCAGCTGTTCATGCAGGCACAATCCCTCGATTCTCTGGTCTTTTTCCAGCAAATGGAAACGGAGAAGGAAGCTGCAGTGATGATTCAGGAAAACTTACCAGACGGAAAGCCGATTCTGGAAGATTATTTCTAAGCCAATCGACACAGACGCATTTACTTTCCAACAAAAAAAGATTCCTTAAAAATAAGGAATCTTTTTCTTCAAAAAACGTTCCCTGCCGGAATCGAACCAGCAACTAATCCTTAGGAGGGACTTGTTATATCCATTTAACTAAGGGAACACAATAGCTATATTTTACCTGTTATTCGTGTTTCTCGCAAGATGAGAAGGAAAAGAAAGGAAGAAAAACATGGTCAAACGATTGATAAGTGCAAACTATAGTGAAATCAAAGAAATGTCGGCGCAAGAATTAAAGCAATCCATTAAAGCGAGCGAAGGACGAGTGATCGTCTGTGAAACGGTGGTTCAAACCATGCCGCAAGCTGGCGATATCACCAACGCAGAAGTCGCGGCAGCTTTTGGGGCTGACTTGATTTTGTTGAATGGCTTTGATTGTTATCGTCCAGCTATTTTTGGGATGCCTGGTATCACATTGGAGCAGCTGCTTGATCCTACACAAACGATTGAAAACCCGATTCCTCAACTAAAACAACTGATTGGACGACCTGTCGGCATCAATCTTGAGCCGATCCCAGCTACGACGGAGATGATGAGTGAAAAGATCAGCATCAGTCAAGGCCGAACAAGTTCGGTTGACACCATCAAAAAAGCCCAAGAACTCGGGGTGGACTTTCTCTGCTTTACAGGCAATCCTGGAACAGGTGTGACCAACCGAGAAATCGCTAAAGCAGTAAAATTGGCAAAAGAACATTTCTCTGGGTTGATCATCGCTGGAAAAATGCACAGTGCCGGCTCAGATGAACCTGTGGTTGATCGAGAAGCCATCATTTCTTACGCTGAAGCTGGGGCAGATATTTTGTTACTGCCTTCCGTTGGCTCGATTCAAGGCTTTCTAGAAAAGGATCTGATTGAAGCTGTTCAAATTGCCAAACAATATGACTTATTGACGATGTCAGCGATAGGAACGAGTCAAGAGAGTGCGCGTCCGGAAACGTTGCGACAATTAGCCATTATCAACAAAACTTGTGGGGTCGATCTGCAGCATATCGGTGATGCCGGTTATGGCGGCATGGCACCGACTGAAAATATTTTCGAAACATCGGTTGCGATTAGAGGCATGCGCCATACGATCAATCGTGTCGGGCGTTCAATCAACCGTTAAATCAGAAAAAACTACTAGCGAAGGAAAACGAAGAATCGTTCTGCTTCGCTTTTTGCATTTTTTTCGCTAAGTTAGAAAGAAAGGAGGGAACATAAAATGAAACAAGCATTGATCATTTACGGAGGTTGGGAAGGACACGCCCCAAAAGAGACCAGTCAGTTTTATCAAACGTTGCTGGAGTCAGAAGGATATCAAGTGACACTCGCCTCAGATTTTGAACCTCTCTATCATAAAGAAGAATTAAAAAGGCTGGATCTGTTGATCATGAATTGGACGCGAGGAGAATTGCCTGATGAGCCGCTGCAAAATGTCACTCAGGCTGTAGCAGAAGGATTGGGATTAGCAGGGGTTCATGGCGGTTTTGCCTCGGCTTTTCAAGCCAGTAAAGGCTGGTTGTTTCTGACTGGCGGCTGTTTTTTGGCACATCCTGGCGGCTTGGAAACGACCTATAGCATCGATCTTACGACAGATCACTATATTACGGCAAATACGCAATCGATCCCTCAGTTGACGACGGAGCAATACTATTGCCTGGTTGATCCAGCTGTCACTGTGTTAGCTACCTCAACATTTGTAGCCAACGATCATCCGAATGCAGCTAACCAAGAAGTCATACTGCCAATGATGTGGATCAAAAAATGGGGCAAGGGCAGAGTCTTTTTCCAATCCGTTGGACACAGTCTAAAAGAGCTGAAAGAGCCGACCATTCAGACTTGGACCAAACGAGGCTTTCTATGGGCCACCAGAAATACATTGGCTGATCCACTGAAAAATAGCCAGTATAGTGAGTAATCAGAAAAACGAATGAGGAAATAAACGCGTGCAATCGTTTTACTTTATGGAAGAAAATAAGCATGGTACACTTTATTTGTATTTGATTAAGCAGGAGGTAATGTGGAATGGGAAAATTTGGAAAAAGTTTTTTATCGCAGGTAATATCTGACGGAATCAAAGGACCATTTGTCACGATCATGCTCAATACGCATGTCGGCCACCAGAATGTCGAAAAGGATCAAATCAAATTTAAGAACTTTGCCAAAGATGCGAAGCGCCGCTTTGAAAAAAAATACCCAGAACATTCTTGGGATCTTTTTCAAACGAAAATTGATGAACTGCTTGCAGATCAATCATTTTGGCGCAACAGTACAACAAGTGTGGCGGTGATTATTACCCCAGAAGAGGTACTGGTCCATCGGTTAAGTATTCGTGTGGATGATCAATATTACGTAGGGGAAACTCCTTATGTATTAGCTGTCATCAAAAACGCACAATTTAATTACCCATTTTATCTCTTAGCGTTGAATCGCGATTCAATGCAAGTCTATCAAGTTGAAAACAATCAAGTGCGTGAAGTCGAGTTGCCAGAAGAGGCACCGACAACGATCGAAAAAGCGCTGGGGGAAGAAATCACTGGCGGCGGCAACTTTAATTACAGTGCCCAAGGTGGCCCTAACTCAGGAGGAGAAGGCGTCGCTTATCATGGCTTTAGTGCCAAAGACGAAGAGGTCGAGATCGATCACGTCAACTACTACCAAGCAGTTGATGCATTTTTCAAGAATGATTTTTCAAACGAAGAGCATTTACCAATGTATCTTTTTGCGTTGCCAGAAAATCAAACGCTGTTTAAAAAAGTGGCAAAAACCAACTTTTTCAAAGCAGATCCAAGTATTTCTTCTTCACCAGCGTCGTTATCTTTGAAAGAGATCCAAACGTGTACGCAAAAGCTGATTGCGGAGTTGACACAAAAAGAAGTTGGGGAATACGGCAAGCTGTTGGATCGAAAATTTATTGACCAATTGGTTGATATCGTGCCTGCAGCCAAAGAAGGCCGGATCGCCAATTTGTTTGTGGCTACCTCAAATCTCGCCGATGGGTTTGGAGAAGATCCTGATACAGAGTATGATCGTCGCCAAGTGTTAAATACGCTGGCAATCGATGTTTTAGAAAACGGCGGTGAGGTATCTATCTTGGAACAAAAAGATGCCCCTGGAGAAAAAAGTTTGACGGCGATTTTGCGTTACTAAACACAGTTGCGTCGTTCATAAATAAATCGTTTCCATAAAAGAGAAGGCTGTTGCAGATCTTTAATGCAGCAGTCTTTTTGTGAATTATAAAAAAATAAAGGCGTTTTCATTTTTTTTGATTTTCTATTAGTCATAATGAAGATAATGTGCTATAATACAAAGTGTAGTTTTTGTTACGGTAAATTATGGTAGCTTGTTTCATCTTAAACATCTTCCACATTTTCACCTTATACAAGTAATTGCAAAATATGTGTATAAACACAAGGAGGATTTTTATTATGGAAACAGGTACAGTTAAATGGTTTAACTCAGACAAAGGTTTTGGATTCATCACTGCAGAAAACGGTAACGATGTATTCGTTCATTTCTCAGCTATCCAAGGCGAAGGCTTCAAAACTTTAGAAGAAGGTCAAGCAGTGACTTTCGATATCGAAGACGGACAACGTGGCCCTCAAGCGACTAACGTTAACAAAGCATAATTAGTGAATGCCTTTTAAGAGCAGCTTAGCTGCTCTTTTTTTGTGCGCGAGATAGTTGCTTGCAGACAAAGGAGTTGTTATACTCTTAAAAAAAGGAGGCACATTTATGGGATTGAATGAATTTATTCTCGGATTGGCTAATTTAGAAAAGATCCAACGAGCGCCGGGTTTTTTTAAGTTTACTGAGCACAGTGTAGCTGCTCATTCATTTCGAGTAACGATGATTGCCCAGACCTTAGCTGATATCGAAGAACAAGCGGGAAATCAAGTCAACTGGCAAATTCTTTATGAAAAAGCCTTGAACCATGATTACACGGAACGTTTCATCGGTGATATCAAAACGCCGGTCAAATATGCGAACAAAGAATTGCGGGCAATGTTATCAACCGTTGAAGAAAAAATGACCGATGCCTTCATCGAAGAAGAAATTCCAGGAAGCTTTCAAGCAACGTATCGCAGACGCCTAGCGGATGGCAAAGACAACAGCCTTGAAGGGCAGCTATTAGCAATTGCGGATAAGATCGATCTTTTGTATGAATCTTTTGAAGAGATCTCAAAGAGCAACCCAGATAAAGTATACAAAGAAATGTTTCGAGAGGCCGTTTTAACCGTCAAAGAGTTTCAGCATCGTCCGTGTGTCACTTATTTCTTTGAAGCCATTTTTCCAGAGTTACTAAATGCAGATTTTTATGGCAAGACTGCCTTTCTAGAAGAAATCGCGGCTTTGGTGGAAAAATAACCAAAACGAAAAAACGAAAAATCAAGAAATGATCCATCTCAAGGGCTTCAATGAAACAAGTGAGGGTATCAGGTTTGATTTTTCGTTTTTTTGTTGGATTAAAGTAAAGATTCCGCTCCATCAATATAGACTTCCGTTCCAGAAATATTGCCCGCAGCCTCTGAAGAAAGAAAAAGCACAAGGTTGGCGACTTGTTCTGGCACGCCTGTTTCTTGCTTTAATGGTCGAGAACGTTCTGGATATTTGACGGGGATCTCAACGCGAGCAACTTCTTCTTCAATTTCTGTGTTGGCATCGATATTCGTTGCGATCGCCCCAGGACAGATAGCATTGACCCGAATATTATAACCGGAAAGTTCCAGCGCAGCCATTTTTGTAAAGGCAACTTGTCCTGCCTTAGATGTACTATAAGCTGTCGCACCAAAATTGCTGAAGATGCGGTTTCCATTGACTGAACTCGTAATGACAATGCTGCCACCGTTTGTTTTCATAAAGGGAATGGCCGCTTTGACGGTAATAAAGGTACTGCGTAAATTTGTGTTGATCGTCTGATCCCATTCTGTCACCGTCAGCTCTTCGATCGGTGTCCATGTACCGTTGATGCCGGCATTGACATGGAGTACATCAAGTCCACCTAGTTCTTCCACAAGACCACTCATTGCTTCTTGCAGCTTATCCGCTTCGGTGACGTCAACCGCTCGATAATGGGCTTGTGCGTCATAGTCAGCAAGAAACTCCTGCAGCTCCTCTTCGTTGCGATCAATCAACCCAACAAGAGCACCATGGGCTAGAAATTGTTCTGCCACTGCTTTTCCAATTCCTGAAGCAGCCCCCGTTACAATCACTCGTTTGTTTTTGAAATCATTCATTTTTTTCGCCTCCTTATAGTAAATTATAAAAAAGATCCCTTTTTTTGTCGAAAAAAGCGATCAGCGACCAGCAACAAACTCTTTCAGATGGGACACGCGAACGGTTAGCTTTCTAGTTTTACCTCCTGAGAACCCTTGTATCTAGTGGGAAAACAGATGTAATCGCCATTGATTTTGTAGTATAATGCAGACAGTGTGCAAGGAGGAATACAATGAAACCCATATACGCTGTGGTGGATCTTGAAACAACAGGAACCGATTCGACGGTTGATCGAATTATTCAATTTGGCTGTGTCCTAGTCCAAGATGGCAAGATCATCAATCGTTTTGCCGCAGATATCAACCCTGACCGCAGAATTTCTAAGCAAATTCAACGATTGACACACATCACAAACCAACAAGTAAGCAAAGCGCCATATTTCGAAGACATAGCTGATACGATCTATAACTTACTCAGCAACACGATTTTTGTGGCGCATAATATTTATTTTGATTATCATTTTTTAAGCAATGAATTTGTGCGTTGCGGGCTGCCACCTTTATCACTTCCCGGAATCGATACGGTGGAATTGGCACAAGTGTTTTTACCAACAGAAAGCAGCTTTCGTTTAGGTGACCTAGCAGACAGCATTGGCTTTCGTCATGATAACCCGCATCAAGCAGATAGTGATGCAGAAGTGACCGCAGCTTTATTTTTGTATATCGAAGCGATCATGCGAGAACTGCCACGGACGACCCTTAAACAAATTGCGCTTTTAAGCGGTCAAATGGGTATGCAAACGAGTGACTATATCCATGGGATCTTAAAAGAAAAAGGCCCAGAGTTGGCAGAAGATTTCGAAGTGATCGACGGTATCGTCTTGCGGAAAAAGACCGTTCCGCTTTTTGAAGCTACGCATTTTCAAGAAACGTATCCGAAAGTTAAAGTGGAAAAAGAACAGCGCTTTGGGCAGCACTTAGTCTATCGGAAACAACAAGCACGCTTGATGAATGCAGTGTATACGCATTACACCCAGCCAGAGAAAAATCTGATCATTGAAGCAGAAACAGGCATGGGGAAAACCATCGGTTACTTGTTTCCAGCTGCTTACTTAGTGACACCAGAAAATCCATTGATCGTTAGTACCTCTTCAATTCTATTGCAAAATCAAATCATCAACAAAGACATTCCTTTGGTAAACCAAGTACTGCAGCAACCTATGCAAGCGGTCTTGGTCAAAAGCCATCGTCATTACATTGATTTGCAGCGTTTTAAAGCGACCCTTGATCAACCGGTAGAGCAAAAGCAATATGCGCAATACCAAATGGGGATCTTAGTTTGGCTAACTAAAACAGAGACGGGAGATTTCGATGAATTGAACTTGGTTCGACTTGATCATCCCTTATTTACCGACATCCGCCATCGCGGCGTTGCCTTTTTAGCCAAAGATCAACCCTTCTATGAACAAGATTTTGTCCGACATTTATATCAGCGGATGGCGCAAAGCAATGTTTTGATCGTCAACCATGCCTTTTTGATGCAGGAAAACCGGCGAGTGCAGCCGCTTTTGCCAGCGAGTGATTACTTATTGATCGATGAAGCCCAACAGTTGCCGCAGCAAGCAGAAGGCTTTAGTCAACATGTCTTTGACTCTGCTCACTTCAAGCGGCAGTTTTTACAGCTAAATGAAGAAGGACTATTTGAAGAAATTGCCCAAATCATTACCGAGGATGATTTTTTACAACGGATGTTCTCGTTGTACCGAAACGCGTTGTCGATCTTGGTCGAGACACAAGAGCAGTATTTTCGCACCTTATCGATCGATGCGCCAGAGCTACAAGTCGTGCACCATGACGACCTCTACGATGGCACGTTAGCACAAGACAAGCTGCATCAGAAATTGAGCCTTTACTATCAAGAAATCGATGAGATCCAACAACAGTTGCGTCAGCGATTCGAGTTGACCAATGATCGGTGGTATGCAAGACAACGAATCGTGATTGCCCGTTTGTTTGATTTCTTTAGTCAAATGGAAACCCAGGAACAAACGGTGACCGCATGGTTGACTTGGTGGCATCCTCGTTACGTTCATTGGTTGAAAAAGCATTCCCAGTCAGGAAATGCTGTGATTGAATTAGCTGATCTAGAAGGGCATTCGATCGTGGAGAGCACATGGTATCACCGCTATCAGCACATCATTTATCTTGGGGGAACATTGAAGATCCCAGGCAACAAAGAATATTTTGCCCATCAGATCGGCTTGACCGATGTGCCAGTCAAAACGATTCCCGCTTTTTATGACTACAGCAAACAAACTCGACTCTATGTAGTTAAAAAAGGTCTCTCGATCCAACAAGCATCAGCTGCTGAATACGCGGATTATTTAGTCGAAGCGTTAGTCCCAATTTTGTTTGACAATCCGCAACCAGCGCTTGTGTTGTTTACGGCGCATGAAACTTTGAAAAATGTCTATGATCGATTGAATAAAAAAGCCCTGCATTATGGCAGAGAAATCGTTGCTCAAGGAACTGGCGGAACCCGTGAGAAAATCTTAAAGAAATTTTTATTAGCGGAAAATGGCATCTTATTAGGGACTAGCAGTTTTTGGGAAGGGGTCGACCTACCAGGTCAGGCCTTGAAGATCGCTGTGGTGACTCGCTTGCCTTTTGAGAATCCTAAGCAACCAATGGTCCAAGCACGGCATGCCTTCTTGGAAGCAGAAGGCATCGATTCTTTCAAAGAAGATGCCTTACCTAAAGCGATTCTACGGCTACGCCAAGCGTTGGGGCGCTTGATCCGTTCTGAAGAGGATACAGGCGTGATGGTCGTCCTTGATCGACGCTTGTTATCAACAAAGTATGGCAAACGGATGGTCAAAGGTCTACCCAAAAACTTGCCTCTGATTGAAGCCAGCCCAACCGAAATTGCCGAAGATATTCAACATTTTTTTGCGCAAGAGGAAAAAGCGGCGGTTGATTTTGAAAAATGAGTCAAACATCTGATATAATGAGTTTTATTTAAGATTGGAGTACGAAGTGTGAAAACAAAAGACAAAGAACATCGGCGAGTAATTATTTTGCTGAGTGCGATCACGGTTTTACTGGTCGTTATTCTCTTCGCTTCTATTTTCTATCTCCGTTCTTCTCGTCCAATGCGACAAGCAAGAAACGAAGCGATCGAAATAGCAGAAAGATACACTGATTTAGCAGAGGTCGAACAATTTTATTGGTTCACCCGTGAGGAGACATCTTTTAGCATTGTTGGAAAAGATACCAATAACAATGAGATCGTCGTGATCATTCCTAAAAGCGGCGAAAAGGTTTCCGTTTATAATCAAGGGGATGGATTGACGGAAGCACAGGCCAAGGCCTTCGTTCGCGACAACCATCAAGGGCAGCAAATCCAAAAAGCAGCATTGGGTATTTTTAAAGGCGAGCCCGCTTGGGAAGTCATGACTAAAGACGACCAAGGCCGCTTGAACTATTATTTGATTGGTTTCAAAGATGGAGAAGAAATCAAAGCGGTCACCGAACTATAGAAAGCCGCTTATGATAGACAGAAATTTGGATTGTAGGAAGGATGATAAACATGGTACTTTCAAAAAGAGCAGAAAAATTAGAACCCTCCGCTACGTTAGCGGCATCTGCTAAGGCAAAAGCATTAGTAGACCAAGGTGTAGACGTATTAAGTCTAACCGTCGGTGAGCCCGACTTTATTACCCCGAAGAACATTCGCCAAGCAGCGATTGCAGCGATTGAGAGCGGCAAAGCTAGTTTTTACACAGCAACTGCTGGGATTCCAGAGCTAAAACAGGCGATTCTTGCTTATATGAAAGAGTTTTATGGTGCTGACTATGATTCAAACCAAGTGATCGTGACAGATGGCGCGAAATTTGCCCTTTATACACTGTTTCAAGCGCTTCTTGATGAAGAGGATGAAGTACTCATTCCAGTGCCTTACTGGGTCAGTTATGCGGAACAAGTCCGTTTAGCAGAAGGTACACCTGTATTTGTTGAAGCTAAGCAAGCAGCAGATTTTAAAGTTTCTGTTGCTCAATTAGAAGCCGCTCGTACAGTACAAACGAAAGCCATCATTTTAAACTCGCCTGCCAACCCAACAGGGGCGATATACTCAAAAGAAGAATTAACAGCAATCGGCAACTGGGCAGTGGAAAACAATATTTGGATCATTGCCGATGATATCTATGGTCGTTTGGTTTATAACGGCAATACCTTTACATCAATCGCTAGCTTATCAGAAGAGATCCGCAAACAAACCATCGTGATCAACGGCGTTTCTAAAACCTATTCTATGACTGGGTGGCGGATCGGATTTGCTGTCGGCGATGCAAAAATCATCAAAGCGATGGTCGATATCGCTTCCCAAGCTACCAGCAACCCGCCGGCTGCTAGCCAATACGCAGCAGTTGAGGCACTGACTGGTAATCAAGAATCGATCGAAGTGATGCGTCAGGCCTTTGAAGAACGCTTGAATAAACTATATCCGTTAATTGCCGCTATTCCTGGTTTTAAAGTGACGAAACCCCAAGGCGCGTTTTACTTGTTCCCAAATGTCAAAGAAGCCATGACAATGTGCGGCTATCAAAGCATTGATGCCTTCGTAGAAGCTTTACTAATGGAAGCCCACGTGGCAGTAGTGACTGGTGCTGGTTTTGGCACACCGGATTATTTACGGATCAGCTATGCAACTGATTGGGACACGTTAGCGGAAGCTACCAAACGAATCCATGATTTTGTTGAAAAGAAACGCCAAAAAGCTTAAAATGCTCTATGGTGCCTTTATTAATTAGATAGGAGAGAATCAAGTGGAATCTATTCAAATTTTAGATGCAAAAAAACACGTTGGCGAAACCGTTCAAATCGGAGCATGGGTTGCTAACAAACGCTCTAGTGGCAAGATCGCCTTCTTACAACTTCGCGACGGAACAGCGTATTTCCAAGGAATCGTTGTAAAAAGTGAAGTAGGGGAAGAAGTTTTCCAATTAGCGAAAAATCTAAATCAGGAAACTGCCGTACTGGTCACTGGGGAAATCAGAGAAGACAGCCGCTCAAAATTTGGCTATGAAATTGGTATTTCTGGTTTAGAAGTTGTCGGGGAAAGCCACGATTACCCAATTACACCAAAAGAACACGGAACAGATTTCTTGATGGACCATCGTCACTTATGGTTGCGTTCGTCAAAACAACATGCCATCATGCAAATCCGAAACGAAATCATTCGGGCAACATATGAATTCTTCAACAAGAATGGCTTTATCAAAATCGATCCACCGATCCTAACCGGATCAGCACCAGAAGGAACGACCGATTTATTTGAAACCAACTATTTCGATCAAAAAGCATATCTATCTCAGTCCGGTCAATTGTACATGGAGGCTGCTGCTATGGCGTTTGGCAAAGTCTTTTCTTTTGGACCAACCTTCCGTGCTGAAAAATCAAAGACACGTCGTCACTTGATTGAATTTTGGATGATTGAACCAGAAATGGCCTTTATGCATCAAGAAGAAAGTTTGGAAGTCCAAGAGCAGTACGTGGCATTCTTAGTGCAAAATGTGCTTGATAACTGTGACTATGCACTTGACGTCTTAGGCCGTGACCGTGAAGTCTTGAAAAAATACACCAAATTACCATTCCCACGAATCTCTTACGATGATGCAGTGGAATTATTACAAAAGAACGGCTTTGATGATATTCAATGGGGCGATGACTTTGGCTCACCACATGAGACCTTTATTGCCAATTCATTCGATCAGCCCGTCTTTATCTTAAACTATCCAAAAGCCATCAAACCTTTCTATATGAAGCCACATCCAACGAGAGAAGATGTCGTGATCTGTGCCGATATGATTGCACCAGAAGGCTATGGCGAGATCATAGGCGGTTCTGAACGTGCCATCGATCATGAATACCTGCTAGAACAAATCCGCGCCCACGGCTTGGACGAAAACGAGTACTCATGGTATTTAGACCTACGCAAGTACGGTTCAGTCCCTCACACCGGCTTTGGTCTTGGATTAGAACGGACCGTTACCTGGTTATCAGGAATCGAGCACGTAAGAGAATCCATTCCGTTTCCACGGTTGTTGAATCGGATTTATCCGTAAAAAAGAAAAAAACGACGAGTATAACATAAAATGTTTAAGCAGTTTAATAGTTGAACAAAGCATCAAAATCAATATTAATTGTTCGTTAAATTTTGCTTGTAATCCATCATTAATTTAGAAATAGTAGTTTTTTTAAATTCAAAAGACGACATCAAATTCCAAATGTTTGGAAATTAATGTCGTCTTTTTACTTATATCACAAGCTCTTTTTTGAGAAAAATCGTCTGAATAGAAACCTCTCGATCACTCTTTATCTTTCGTTTTGTGCAGTATTCTGCTTTGAGTGAGTTTCCAGATGCTATATAAAACAAGAACAATGAAGGCTAATCCTTTGATATAAAGTGAAATAGTAAAGAAGATTGATGGCTGATATCCAATCACTAAGGTATTTTTGTCATGATTGTTCCTCAGTTTTAAGGCACCAATATCAGATAGTTGGTAATCATCAGCAGTTAACTCTTTTCCATTTAAATTTAATGTACTATTGTTATAAACAATTACTGGCAGCAAGATGTTTTTGTCCTCAGTTTGATTGCTATCCCAAGTGATTTTAAGTTTTGCATCATTCGTGACGGTCTTAGTAATCGCAAGCTTGTTATGCAATACTTCATTTGAATAAGTTGAATAGCCATTGATTAAATTGGTCTTTGTAGGCAAATAATCAGGTGTAGGTTTCTGTGTAATTGTGAATGCCTGAGATAAGTCGGAACTGGTCAATCCTGTTCTTATTTTATTAGGATCAGACTCAATAGGTTGTGCTGCATTCGTATCACCGGAAAGAGGAGAATCAGAATTCCATCTTTGGGCTTGTTTATCTATTAGTTGCCAACCGCTTGTCGTACTGATCAATCCTAAAACGGCTAAACCAATCATTAAGGCTTTCTTGGTTTCATCTTTGTTGAGATAATGACGCAAGTGGTTCATTGAATAACCGAATCCGAGAATCAGCAATACACAGGTAATACCTGAAAAGCGTCTCAAAAACTGAATACTCAGCAGAGCAGGTAACTGTTCTGTGAGATGATTCCAAGGGAAGTATTTTGAAGAAATAACAAAAAATATGAGTCCAGTGACATTGGTTATTTTGATCAGTGTTGACATATTTTTCCAATAGGCAACTGTTATGACCAGTTGAAAGATAAATATAAGCGAGAATATCAAGCCAAAATTATTATAGTCCATCGCACCTAAGGAGAGAAATGTTCCACCGTTATATAGTCCAGCGGCATTTAAAGGCATGATTAAAGTATCAGAATGCAGATCAAGTATGGCAGCAAATGTATTCAAAGACAAACAAACAGCAATGAACACAGCAAGGATTGTCTGTTTAAACATTTGAATTTTTTGATCTGAGCGGATTAGACCAATAATATAAAAAGGTAAAATGGCTATACATGCTAGCAATGTGGTAAACATATGAATAGACAAAAGTAGGGCAAAAATACTCCCAAAAACAATAGGCTGAATTGGATATTCACGATTTTGTATCATGCGAAGAGCTGGAACAAAAGCTAGAGGTAAGAAAGCAGCTCCCATTCCAGAAAACCCTTGGGTCGTAGTCCACCAGACAATCAAAGGAGAACCCATATATAAAACAGCACATAAAATAGCAATTTTATTGTTCAGTTTAGCAGATCGCGTAAGTATATACATCGAAGAGCCTGCGATGAAAAAACACAAAAAATTAAGAATTAATTCGAAATGATACCAATTTTTGACAACCGCCAAAACAAAGCCGGCAAAGTAAGCAAAATCAGCTCCGTACATCGCGTTGATTACTCGACCGGATTGATTAAATCCAAATAAGGATTGGAAGTAGTTGAAATGACCAGTCTGGATTTGCATAGATGTATCATAATAGCGATTCATATGAAAAATCCAGTCATTGGCAACAATCAAGGATCGTTGGAAAAGTTGGGGTGAAATAAAAAATAGAGCAAGAATGGCAATAGCTAATAAGCTAAAACCTGTTTTTTTATGAGTATTCATAATTAATTCCTTTCTGGTGCTTATAAAATTTCGTTGAAATAATATATTATCACATCATTATAAAGGGAACAATGAAAAATAGCTAATATCATGCTGTGTCTAAACTATAGAATCAGAGAGAAAATATGACGGTTTTATTACAAATATTTTCTTTTGTGCGAATATCGGTTAAAATAAACGTTAGTGTGAAAAAGAGGGGAATTATGCAAATTCGTTCAGTGAAGTCATTATCAAAATCATTTTATCTGCTTTGCGTCAGACAGGCCAGCAAATTTGCACGTCATCAACATGACCAAGTCATTTTTATGTTGAGTTTTCCTAGTACAAGCGAGTATATACTGGAAAAACTTTATGAAAGATACCAAGGAAGATTGGTTATTTGCTATACAAAAAATGCTCAAGGGATGGCAATAGAGTACAAAAAAAAAGGGTGCCAAGCCTATCATCTCGATACCTTTGATGTGTTACTAAGAAAAATTGTGCCAATTTTGAAAAATAGCAAAGTGATTGTCTGTGATAATTATTTTGCTGTTCTAGGTGGGATTGATTTTTTAGAATCCACCAAAATCATTCAGATTTGGCATGCAAATGGGGCTATCAAAAAATTTGGTTTAGAAGCGAACTATGCGAAACATGCTACACAAATCGATAAAAAAAGATATCAAGAAGTCTATGCGCGGTATACACATTACGTTGTCAGTTCACAACACATGGCAGATATCTTTGCCAAAAGTTATCATACATCGATCGAGGTTCTGCCTTTCGGCTATCCATTGACTGATCGTTACTTTGATCAAAAAATCAAAGAGCAAGTAGTAAAAAAATATCATGAAGATAATCCAGAGCAAAAGAAACTCGCTCTGTATGTACCTACTTATCGAGAACATTACCAAGAAAATCCAATTGAGATTGATTACATGCAACAAGCACTGGGTGAAGGGTGGCATTTTATGATACATCCTCATCCTCATGATCATTTTTTGAAGAAAAAAATTGCCGATAACGGCAACCAAGCATCAAAATTAGATCATTGGCCGTTAAGCGACTTGCTCTTTGTAGCGGATTGTTTGATCACAGACTATTCTTCAGTACCCTTTGAATATTCATTAGCGAATTCAGCAGGAAAAACTATATATTTTTGCTATGACTTGAATGAGTATATTGAAACAGTAGGTGTGCAAGAATCTTTTGTTGAAGAAACATCCAAAATAAGTGTTGACTCAAATGAAGCATTAGCTAGGGAAATATTGACAACAAGTCATGATGATAGCACAGAATTTAATAAGAAATGGAATGCATTCCCACAAGGTAATGCTGCCAAACAATTAATAGATTGGATCGATAAACAATATGAAAACTGATATAGTGATGGGAATACCTGTAGATGCATTGACGATGGAAGATATTGTAAAGGATGTACCAAATTATTTGTCTGAAGACAAAAAGATGTTGCTGATCAGTGTCAATCCCCAAATTGTTACTGAAGCAGCAGGTTATCCTGAAATCGTAGCCTTTATTAAACAAAGTACCCATCGGATTCCGGATGGTATTGGTATTGTGCTGGTTTCAAAGTTGACAGGCGGTCCGATCAAAGAACGCGTTGCTGGATATGATTTAATGCTGGAAATGCTCGCATATGCTGATAGACATCAAAAATCGATATTCTTGTACGGCGCCAAGCCGAATGTTTTAAAAGATACAGATAAGCATGTGAGAGAAATGTATCCTAATCTTCGGATTGTTGGTATGATTGACGGGTATGTAACATCAACAGATGAAGAAATCGTCAAGCAAATCAA
Organism: Enterococcus sp. DIV0008; assembly: GCF_050542615.1. Taxonomy (NCBI): domain Bacteria; kingdom Bacillati; phylum Bacillota; class Bacilli; order Lactobacillales; family Enterococcaceae; genus Enterococcus; species Enterococcus sp. DIV0008. The sequence goes on from NZ_CP172937.1 coordinate 1,135,201, forward strand.
TGCAGTATCGCCTGATTTTCTTTTTGTTGCGTTAGGATTTCCACGACAAGAGCAATTTTTAGCAAAACATTTTCAAGATCTCAACGTACACATCTTTCAAGATGTAGGTGGAAGCTTTGATGTATTGAGTGGTCATGTGAAGCGCGCGCCTGACCTTTTTATCAAGTGGCACTTGGAGTGGTTATACCGCTCGGTGAGTAACCCTGCAAGGATTGGAAGAATGTTGCAATTACCTGTTTTTTTGGGGAAAAGTTTATACTGGAACTATCGAAATAAGACTATGAGGTGGACAAATGGGGATTAGATCATTTTTAGGGCGTGTTAAGCGAAAAATTACAGGAAATTCGACAGTAGTTGTTAAGAATAACACGGAAGAAACCAAAATTGATAGCAAAGAATTGCGTAGTATTGTAATGGATCAAATTCTAAGCGACTATGTAATCAATAAAGCAAGCAGCAAAGGAAGTGCAGCTGGCAAAAGTGTCAATAATCAGTATGTTCTTAAACGAGGCGTTGATCAGATCGAATTCAATAATTCATTTTTTAAAATCGATGGCTATGCCTATTTCGAAACAGATGAGACTATTTCAGATGATTTGATACGTAAAAATTTGATTATTATCAACAAAGAGACCAATCAGGAATTTACGGTACCCTTGATCAATAAAAAAGCCAAAGAGGGAGAAAGTTGGGTAAAATACAGAGGCACGATCAATTTTTCTACATTTAGTGATGGCAAACCAATCGAAGTCGGTAATTACGAAATGTTGATAGAAGTTACACAATTTCTGCGGGATGCTGGTGGCTGGATAACCAAAAGAGACACTGTCGGAAAAGTTAAACATGCAACAAACGACATAATAGTTTCCACAAAAATGTACAGCTTTTCAGCCCGCAGTAACAAAAAGTTCAGTCTGACGATCGTTCATCATTTTGCTGGGAGCTTTATCACGATCTTGTCCAAGAAACTCTCAGATATTGACCCGTTAGAATATTCTACAGAAGAAATAATCGTAGACGGCCCGCTATCTCGCGTGTTCAAACGGTATTTATTCTCCTTTTTCTATAAATATTATCATTTGAAACCTGTAAACAAGAAGAAGATTTCTTTTTTGTCTGATAGTAGGATCGATATTTCTGGAAATTTTGAGTATATCTATCGCAAACTTTTGGAAAAAAATTTGGATGTGGATATAAGATTTTACTTAAAATCAAGTATTAAAGAAAAGAAGTCTTTCTCAGAAATCAGACTTTTGGCAAAAGCAATTGCAACAAGTAAATACATCATCGTTGATGACTTTTATCCACTGATCTATCCTTTGAAGATTAGAGAAAAATCTGAATTGATTCAAGTATGGCATGCAGTTGGCGCATTTAAAACTTTCGGCTATAGCCGTGTTGGGATGCCCGGGGGACCTAAACCGGATAGTGTCAACCATAAAAACTATACCCGGGCATTAGTTAGTTCTCATAATATCTCGGATAAGTATGCTGAGGGATTTGGTATCTCTATCGATAATATTTTACCGATCGGTATACCAAGAACAGATCTATTCTTTGATGAGGTTGAAAAAGCGGTCGTTGTAGAGAAAGTTTATAATGAATTACCTTTTTTAAAAGGTAAAAAAGTGATTCTATTTGCACCAACATTCAGAGGAAATGGACAGCAATCAGCTTATTATCCCTATGAAATGATTGATTTCAAAAAGATTTATCGAGAATTTTCGGGTAAGGATTATGTTTTCTTATTGAAAATACATCCTTTTGTTCAAAATGATCCCAATATTCCCTATAAATATACCGATTTCTTTTATGATGTGTCAACGTATCGTGAAATTAATGATTTGTTATTGGTGACAGATATCTTGATCACCGACTATTCATCGGTATGTTTTGAATATGCATTACTAAATAAGCAAATGATTTTCTTTAGTCCCGACCTAGCGGATTATATGAGTTCAAGAAACTTTTATTATGACTACTTGGACTTTATACCGGGATCTTTTGCAACCAATACCAATGAATTGATCACGCAAATTAGAGAAGAAAAAATCGATTATAAAAAAATTGATGATTTTGTTCATTATTTCTTTGACGATCTTGATGGCAAAGCAAGTGAACGCTTTGTTGATTATCTAATCAATGATTTCTATGAAGAAAATAAGACAGAAGAAGCAGTTGATTCAAGATATACAGCAGATGGGAAATTTATTCCTAATTGGGGAGAATCCACAAACAAAAAGAAACAAGAAATAAAAACAGAAGAAATCGACTAAGGTGAGGAGAACAAACTATGTTATATGCACAAATTTTAGCGGGCGGTAAAGGAACACGAATGGGTAATGTAGGTATGCCAAAACAATTTTTACAATTAGGCAATCGACCAATTATTATTCATACATTAGAGAAATTTGTCTTAAATGATGCCTTTGATGCGATTATTGTTTCTTGTCCAGAAAACTGGATTCAGCACGCCAAAGATATCATCGCCAAATATATTCATGATGACCGGGTCAAAATCATTGCTGGCGGTAAAGAAAGAAATGACACATTGAAAAGTGGGATCGCGTTTATCCATGAATCTTTTGGACAACATGACGATGATGTGATCGTTGTGCATGATGCTGTACGACCATTCATTTCTCGCCGTATCATTGAGGACAATATCCGCTTGTCTAAAACGTACAATGCCATTGATACAGTGATCCCTGCTACCGATACGATCGTCCGGGGCAATGGCTCTGAAGTAACAGAAATACCAATCCGAGACGAAATGTATCAAGGTCAAACACCACAAACGTTCAATATCAATGTGTTTTTGGATTGTCTAAATAAACTTTCTGAAGAAGATATCAAAACTTTAAGTGATTCATGTAAAATTTGCTTGCTCTCAGGAGAAAAAGTAGGACTCGTAGAAGGGTCAACTGCCAATATTAAAGTGACTACACCATTTGATTTGAAAATTGCTAAAGCAATCATTGAGGAGAGAGAGTAATGTTAAACCAAGTATATCGATTGGTTTCACCACGTCAATTTGAAACGGTTATCGTTGATGAGAAAATCGAGCAATCAGATTGTATCGTCGTCCGCCCAACCTATCTATCGATCTGTCATGCAGATCAACGCTATTTTACCGGTAGTAGAGATAAGAAAGTCATGAGTCAAAAATTGCCAATGGCATTGATCCATGAAGGAATCGGCGAAGTTATTTTTGATCCGAAGGGCGAGTTCGAAAAAAAACAACGGGTTGTGATGATACCTAACACACCATTTGAAGAGGATCCCGTCATTGAGGAAAATTATTTGCGAAGTACTAAATTTCGCTCTAGCGGCTATGATGGTTATATGCAAGAATATGTATACTTGCGCCGTGATCGAGCAGTGGCTCTTCCAGATAATATTGAATCTGAATTAGCAGCCTTTATTGAGTTGATTTCAGTAGCGATGCACGCAATCAGCCGCTTGGATCAAAAAATGAATGACAATCAACAAGTTTTTGGCGTTTGGGGGGATGGCAATCTTGGCTATATTTCCTCAGTTCTTTTGAAAAATATGTATCCAGATGCTAAATTGATCGTTTTTGGAAAACATAAAGAAAAGCTGGATTATTTTTCATTTGCGGATGAAACATATCAAGTGGATGATATTCCTGCAAATTTAGAAATTTCAAATGCCATTGAGTGTACTGGTGGAATGGGTAGTCAAGATGCAATCAACCAAATTATTGATTTGATCAAGCCACAAGGAGTGATTGCTTTAATGGGAGTTTCTGAACATTATGTCGAAGTAAATACACGGATGATCCTTGAAAAAGGGTTAACTATGATTGGCAGTTCTCGTAGCGGTAGAGAAGCATTTCAAAAGACGGTTGACTTTTTAAGCGCACACGAAGAGACAAGACAACGTTTGGTTAATTTAATTGGCATTCGCAAAACGATTCGCCATTTATCAGATGTTGTTGAATTCTTTGAAGATGATTTAATCAGCAGTTGGGGAAAATCCGTGATGAAATGGGATATCTGATGTGAAAAAAATAAAATTGCTGGTAATAAAATCTTTTTTTCAAATCATTTATCAATATTGTCTCATTTTTTGTAAATTCAATCCCCAAAAAGTTACTTTAGCTACAAATCGCAACCAAGATTTGTTTTCCGGATTGAAAAATTTACAGACTATATTTGAAGAACAATCTAATTATCAAATAAAGGTGATTGCCTTTAAATTTGAAAGAAGTTTGCGCGGCCGGCTCAATTATTTTTATTATTCAATAGTCAGTATGCATGCACTGGCAACTTCTAGATTTTTCATTGTAGATGATTATTATTTTCCGATATATTGTATAAAGAAGAATAAAAAGAATATCGTTGTACAAATTTGGCATGCAATTGGTCATTTGAAAAGGTTTGGACTATCTATTGAAAGCAACAAAAAACAGATCATAAAACCTCATACCAATTATGATTATGCGGTTGTGAATAGTCAGTTAGACATTCCATTTTATGCAGAAGCTTTTGATATGAGACCTGAAGATATATTAGCAATTGGAAGTCCCAAAATTGATCGGCTAATCAATCATAAAATCAATAATGATAAGGTAGACGTTAGGACAGTTTTATATGCACCCACTTTTCGTCGTACGGATGAGGAAAATATTGCGTTAGTCCAAATGTTCATAAAGGAATTTGTACGAGATTTCAAAGATGATATTTTATATGTTTCCTTACATCCATATATGAGAGTCCCAGAATGGCCTATATCGGAGAATGTCCATATTTTTCAAGATAGCAATAGAATCGATGATATTTTATCGCAAGTAGATATTTTAATAACCGACTACTCGTCAGTTATGCTTGAATTCTTTTATTTTGAGAGGCCGGTATTGATTTACGCACCTGATTTTAATGCGTATAAAGATGATTTTGGGTTTTATGTTGATTTTAAATCTTACATTGAAGCACCAATTTTTGACTCTCTTGACAGCTTGATGCTTTATATGAAAAGTGGAGATTATAAAAATACAACAGATTATATCTTAAAAATGAAAAATAAAATATTTGATTATTATGATGGTCAAAATTCTCAACGATTGTTTGACTTTCTTACCAAGGAAGTAGAGGGGTAATATGAAAATTAGTGTCATTATTCCTGTTTATAATGCAGGAAACTTTATTAAACCAACTTTAGACTCTTTAAAAAATCAGACAATGGATAAATCTGATTTCGAAATTTTAGCAGTTGATGATTTATCAACAGACAACAGTTTGGAGATTCTTGAGTCATATCGCACCGATTTACCCAACCTGCGTATTATAAAAAGAGAAACAAATTCAGGTGGACCGATGGTTCCACGAAATGATGCAATTGAAATGGCTAAAGGGGAATACGTACAATTTTTAGATAATGATGATTATTTAGGTGAGGATGCTTTAAAAAGGCTGTATGCTTTTGCTACCGAAAATAATTCGGATGTAATTTTCGGTAAATATAAAGGAATCAATGGTAGAGGAGTACCGAAAAGCCAATTTTTAAAAGGAAATATTACACATGCAGATATTATTAAAGATAACCTGATCTATACGATTGCTCCGCATAAGATGTTCAGAAGAAAAATGCTGATTGATCAAGACATACGTTTTGAAACGGAAATCAGGCCCGGAGATGAAGATAAACTATTCGTTATGCGTGCCTATCTTGATGCTAAAGTTATTTCTATTCTTAGTGACTATGATTATTATTATGTAGTCAGAAGACCTGGAGAGAACCTGAGTGTAGCATCTATACCTCAGAATCCAGAATTACATTTTATTGCACAAAAAAAAGTATTGCATTATATCGAAAAGAGCAGGTTTGATCAAGCCAAGCAACTAGATCTTAAGGTTGCTTATGTCAACCGCTTGATTAGTTTTAGTATTCTAAGAGCGTCCATTCTAAATGAAAAATATGAGTACCAATTGAGAAAAAAATACTTTTCGGCAGCAAGAGATTTCTTTCTTCATTATGTCGGTGAATCTGTCATATCTAAGCTAAAAAAAGAACATGCCATCTTTGTTCAAAAAATATGCGAAGACAAAATGGATGAACTCATTGAGTTCGAAAAAGTAAGCAAAAAGCTCAACCAATCTTCCGATTATGAAATCGACAACGGACAGATATACTATCAAATGCAGTATGCAAATGGCTACAAAGAGCGATTGAATGTCAGCTTCTTAAACAAAACGTCAATCTATTTAAACAGTGTAACGGCATTTAAAAAGAAACTCTATATTGGAGCAAGTTTACACCACACCCTCATTGCAAATGATCAGTATCTAATTTGTAAAGAAAGAACTGACGGTCAAGAAATTACAATCAAGGCAGCTGAAATCAATGCAGTCGGAGAAGCCGTATTTATTTTGCCTATCAAAAAATTGGAAAATGGGTTAATATGGGATCTTTTTATTGAATCTCATAAGCCTATACATCATCGCAGAAGACTTGGTAAAGATCGAAATTTAAAAAAAATCAATATGCGTATTGACACGAATAAATATCAGTTCACTGCCTATACAACGAAAGACTTTGACAATTTATCCATTAAGAAAGAAAAGGTAAATTAATATGAAAGGTATCATTCTAGCAGGTGGATCAGGGACACGCCTGTATCCCTTAACCAAAGCAACATCCAAACAATTAATGCCGATCTATGACAAACCGATGATCTATTATCCTATGTCGACGTTGATGTTGGCGGGAATTACGGAGATTTTAATTATTTCGACACCGCAAGACACCCCGCGTTTTGAAGAATTATTTGGCGATGGTCATGAATTAGGCATCCACATCGAGTATGCCGTTCAACCAAGTCCAGACGGGTTAGCGCAAGCCTTCATCATCGGCGAAGAATTCATTGGTGATGATAGTGTTTGTTTGATTCTTGGTGACAATATTTATTATGGTGGCGGTTTGTCAAATATGTTGCAGCGAGCAGCGCAAAAAGAACAAGGTGCTACAGTGTTCGGCTACCATGTCACTGATCCTGAACGTTTTGGGGTCGTGGAATTTGACGATGAGATGCAAGCTGTATCGATCGAAGAAAAACCCGATACTCCAAAATCAAATTATGCTGTTACTGGGCTGTATTTTTACGATAAACAAGTCGTAGAAATCGCGAAAGAAATCAAACCCTCAGAACGCGGAGAGCTTGAGATCACGGATATCAATCAAAAATATCTAGAATTAGGGCAACTATCCGTTGAAGTCATGGGACGCGGGTATGCTTGGTTAGATACTGGAACCCATGAGTCATTATTAGAGGCGTCAACGTTTATTGAAACAATTGAAAAACGACAAAATTTAAAAGTGGCTTGCTTGGAAGAAATTGCTTATCGCATGGGGTATATCAATCGTGAAGCATTGATCGATTTGGCACAACCACTGAAGAAAAATCAATATGGTCAATATTTATTGAACCTAGCAAAAGAGGCATAACGATGGGAAAAATAAAAGTAACAAAAACAAAATTAGCAGATGTCTTGATCATTGAACCGGCTGTCTTTGGTGATCATCGTGGTTTTTTTACCGAAAGCTATTCGCAAGCTGATTTCAAAGAAGCGGGCATTGGCCATGACTTTGTCCAAGACAATCATTCGTTATCAGCAGAAGCTGGCGTTTTGCGGGGACTGCATTTTCAAAAAGGCGAAGCGGCCCAAACCAAATTGATTCGGGTGGTAAGCGGTGCAGTACTGGATGTGATCGTCGACATTCGAAAAGGTTCTCCTTCCTATGGTCAATGGGAAGGCTACATTTTATCTGAAAGTAATCACCGACAATTGTTGGTGCCAAAAGGCTTCGCCCATGGGTTTGTGACTTTGACACCCAATGTCAATTTCTTGTACAAATGCGACAATTATTACAATGCACAAGCAGATGCCGGGATTGCGTTTGATGATCCAGATTTGTCAATTGATTGGCCGATCGCCAAAGAACAGGCAATCCTGTCAGAAAAAGATCAGCATCATCCGACCTTGAAAGCCTTTGAGGCAGAAAATACCTTCGTCTACGGAGAAATATAAGGAGCGTATTTAATTATGAAACGAATCATTGTAACCGGTGGTGCTGGATTTATCGGCTCCAACTTTGTTCATTACGTCGTGGCGCATCATCCAGATGTCCACATCACGGTTTTGGACAAATTAACGTATGCAGGGAATAAGGCCAATTTAGCTGGCTTGCCAGAAGACCGTGTTTCATTGGTGGTGGGGGATATCGCCGATGCAGCATTAGTTGATGAACTGGTCCAACAAACAGATGCGGTCGTCCATTATGCGGCAGAATCCCATAATGATAATTCATTGAAAGATCCATTTCCTTTTGTGCAAACCAACCTGATCGGCACGTATACATTGATTGAAGCTTGTCGAAAGCATCAAGTCCGATATCATCATGTATCGACAGATGAAGTCTATGGGGATCTGCCCCTGAGAGAAGACCTGCCAGGCCATGGTGAGGGGCCGGGGGAGAAGTTTACCGATCAAACACCATACAATCCATCAAGTCCATATTCATCCACCAAAGCAGGCTCCGATCTCTTGGTCAAAGCTTGGGTACGTTCTTTTGGATTACAAGCAACGCTCTCTAATTGTTCCAACAATTATGGACCGTATCAACACATCGAGAAATTCATCCCTCGTCAAATCACGAATGTATTAAGCGGCATTCGACCTAAATTATATGGCGAAGGCAAAAACGTCCGTGACTGGATCCATACCAATGATCATTCTTCTGCTGTCTGGGCCATCTTGACCAAAGGACGCATCGGAGAAACGTATCTGATCGGTGCCGATGGCGAGAAAGACAACAAAGCAGTAATCGAGATGATTTTAACATTGATGGGACAATCCAAGGATGCTTACGATCATGTCAATGATCGACCAGGCCATGATTTGCGTTATGCGATCGATGCAACAAAACTAAAAGAAGAGCTGGGGTGGAGCCCGCAATTCACCAACTTTAAAGATGGGTTGGCGGATACCATCGAATGGTACCGCAATAACCCCGAATGGTGGCAGGCAGAAAAAGCCCGCGTTGAAGCAAGTTACGCCAAGCAAGGTCAATAATTCAACAAAAAAGCAGGAAGCGAGATTTCCTGCTTTTTTCGAAAGGAAGAGATACATGTATTTAATTACAGGAGGAAACGGCCAATTAGGCACAGAATTACGTCATCTATTGGATGAACAAGGTGCTGCTTATCTATCGACAGATTCCGCTGAGATGGATATCACAGATGCACAAGCTACAATGAATAAAATCAAAGCAATACAACCAACGGTGATCTTTCATTGTGCCGCCTATACTGCGGTGGATAAAGCCGAAGATGAGGGCAAGGAATTAGACGAAAAAATCAACGTTGACGGCACCAAAAACGTTGCATTGGCAGCCGAAGCCGTTGGGGCAACCTTGATTTATATCAGTACCGACTATGTCTTTGATGGTACCAAAAAAGACGGCGAATATGCGACGGACGACCAAGTCAATCCGCAAAATGAATATGGCCGGACCAAATTACTAGGTGAAGAAGCCGTGCAGTCGATCATGAGCAAGTACTATATTATCCGTACCTCATGGGTCTTTGGTCAATACGGACATAATTTCGTCTTTACCATGCAGCGTTTAGCCAAAGAACACGAAACATTGACCGTGGTCAATGATCAGTTCGGCCGTCCTACTTGGACCCGCACCCTGGCGGAGTTTATGACATATGTGATCACAAACGATGCCCCTAAAGGAATCTATCATTTATCCAATGACAATCATTGTTCATGGTACGAATTTGCCAAAGAGATCTTGAAGGACACAGATGTGTCCGTCAAGCCTGTGACCTCAGCTGAATTTCTACAAAAGGCAAAACGCCCACAATATTCGATAATGGATCTTTCAAAAGCAAAAGAGTTGGGATTTGAAATCCCAACATGGCAAGAGGCATTAAGAATGATGTTGCAAAATATTAGCTAGTTGGTAAAAACTGATTAATCTGTTGTGGCTCTATGACAGCTGAGGTAATTTAGAAAGTTATAATAGGTTTTAGGAAAAGGAGAAAAAAATGGGGTTGAAAAAAAAAGTAGCATATTTGTTTAGTGTTCTTATATTAAGTTTAAATGTCGCTGTGCCAACTTTAACAACTGTAGCTGAAACCATAAATATAGATGAGGCAACGACCGGTAGTATTTCTTCTGAAAATGGAATTTCTTCAGATACTACTGAAAGAACAACTGAGAATCCTTCGTATGAAGGCAGTCAATCTAATACAAGCTCAGAATCATCTTCGATGACGAATGAAACAAATCCAACTGTCGATAGTAGTATAGTTGAAGAATCTACCGAAGAATCAATAGTGGATGAAAAAAAAGTTTCATTGGATGAAACAATTTTTCCTGACGAAAATTTTCGAAACTATTTAATAGAAAATTTTGATAGTGATCATGATGGTTTCTTTGATGAAGATCCATCTAAAATAACCGAATTAAATTTATCAAATTTAGAAATTTCATCATTAAGCGGCATTGAAACCTTCAAAAATTTAGTTACTCTTGATGTTAGCAAGAATTTTATAGCGGAGATTGATCTAAGCCCATTCGTTCAACTAGAACAATTAGATATTTCTGACAACAAAATTGTATCATTTGATTTATCAAAAAATATCAATCTCACAAAATTTTATGGAGGAACGCAAACCACTTCAATAAGTGCTGACCAAAAAAACGATCTGTATATTGTTGATTTAGAAGATATATTTTCTGATGAACTACCAGAGTATGAGTTGAATGACACTGAATGGCGTTTGCAAGAAGGTTCAACCAAAGAACTTGTTGCTACGGAATTAAGTCCGTTAAGCCTTACAGTGGCAGTTAAAAATTTTAACTCAAACCTAGATGTTCAGACGTATCACTTCACATTGAAAATAGCTGTTGAATCCAAACAAATGACGACTAGGAGCAAAGAGAACAATGAAACGCCTAGTATTTCTTATCAAAGTTATTTGGAGAATGATTCTTGGCAAAGTGTAAAATCTGATGGAGAAATTAGTGGTACAACAGGACAATCAAAAAAGATCACAGGTTTCAAAATTTTAAAAACGGGATTAAAAGATCCTGATAGTATCAGTTATCGAGGTCACTTTCAATCAACAGGGTGGGGGAACTGGAGTAGTACCTCAGAAGTCATTGGTGATATTAGTTCCACGCGACAAATGGAGTCTATTCAAATCAATAGTACAAGTCAGGATATTTATTATAGAGTTCATGTCCGAGATCTTGGCTGGCTAGGTTGGGCAAAAAATGGTGAGACTGCTGGTACCACAGGCATGGGTTTGCGGATTGAAGCAATTCAAGTTACTTTTGAAGAACCAGATGATCTATCTACTCCTAGCCTAATGGAATCTGGAACAATCAATAGCTCATATACAAGTTTTGTGGGAAATAGTTGGCAAACTGCAGTAAACAATGGTACAACATCAGGTACAGTTGGTGAAAAACAACCTGTCCAAAAATTTTCAATGGTAACAATCAATGATAAAATATCTGGAAGTGTGCGCTACAGCGGGCTTTCTCAAAATGGATCTTGTCATCTTATGTAAATGCCGGACAAGAAATTGGTATGATTGATACGCCATTGGAAGCTATAAAACTTGAACTGACTGGCGACTTAGCCAAATATGCAAATATTTATTATAGAGTACACGTTTCAGGTCTAGGATGGTTAAGTTGGACTAAAAATGGTGCTGAAGCAGGTACAACAGGATTTAATCTAGCAATTGAAGCGATTCAAATCATTGTGAAGCCAAGAAGATTATCTGAGCCAAATCAGGCAGGACAAGCATTTGTTTCTAGTAATACGTTAGGAAAAACTACCATTGACCTCTCATCTCACTCTCAAAGAGTTGGATGGGTAAATACAACAGGAAGCAAAGTCACTGGAGGAACAACAGGAAGAGGCTTGCGCTTAGAAGCTATACAGATCAAATTGGAAAACAGTGAATTTGATGGTGGTATTTCTTACCGGTCACATGTCCAAGGCATTGGCTGGCAAGCTTATCAATCGAATGGGGCGCTATCTGGGACTACTGGACAAGGTAAGAGACTGGAAGCACTTCAGGTAAAACTGACAGGAAAAGCAGCGAGACTCTATGATATTTATTACCGTGTTCACTCACAAACATATGGTTGGCTTGATTGGGCAGTCAATGACCAGAAAGCTGGAACTATTTCTTTGGGTAAACGTGCTGAAGCATTAGAAATCCAACTGGTTCCTAAAGGTCAAAAAGCACCTGGCTCAACGGAAAAACCTTTTGTTGAAAAAAGTGAGTACCTTTTTGTAATGGGGCATGGGGTTTGGGATCCAGGGGCAGTCGGCAGCGGAACTAACGAACGTGATTTCACACGTAATGAACTGTTACCGTATTTAAGAAAATATGCTGCGAAATTAAAAACGAGTAAAATCAATTTTTATGATACATCAAAGGACATGTATCAGGACACCCAGATCATGGGTGGCGCATATTTAGTTAGTTCAAAAATTTTGTCTGTTACCGAAATCCATTTAGATGCTGGTGGAACCTTATCAACAGGTGGACATGTTATTGTTCATAAAGATCTTGTTCCTTCATTATCGAGTATAGCTATGGCTGAGACTATTCGTCAGCATGTAGGTTGGCACTCTGCTTATGCAAATAATCGAGGATTGAGCTTGCGTAATGACCTATTGAATTTAAGAGTCTTTAAAGATAGAGGAATTGACTATCGACTAACGGAACTTGGATTTATCTCAAATCCTAACGATGTGGCAAAAATCAGGAGAAATATTGATACAATAGCGAAACAATTGATTCAAGACGCAACAGGTGAAAAACTATAATTTTAAAAGAAGCGTTTGAGTAATTTATTAATCATTTCATTCCTCCTAACTTTCGTGTATAATGGTACAAGCCAGTATTACGAAAGTTAGGAGGAGTTGTTTTGAGTAAACAACATCCAGAGGATAAATCCTTTAAAGACGAAGTATTAGGAGCTTTAAAGCAACCTCAATCAGATCAAACCCAGGAAGACCAAGGTTTGAACGAGCGTCCTATTCAACAGCCTCAAGAAGAGGTGGGTTCGCGAACTGCAAGTGGAAAGACCAAAAATAAAAAAGCAAAGCAAACTGCTGCAAGTCGTAGGGCAGCAGCGGAAGAATTACCCATAGCTGAAGGTGGAGAAACGCAATTGCGCAAGCAGCAACGCAAAAAAGAAGACCGAATTGTCAATCGGATCGTTTTGATCGTAGTTCTTGCTTTGCTCGTTATCGGTGGAGTTTTAGGATTTTCAATGTATCGTTATGTATCATCCGGGCTACAGCCTTTGAATCCTGATGACACGGAAACTGTCGCTGTTGAGATCCCTAGTGGATCGTCCAACAAAGCAATTGGAGAAATATTGGAAGAAGACAATATCATTAAGAGTGGTATGATCTTTAACTATTATACGAAATTCAATAATTTAACTGGATTTCAAGCGGGAAATTATCAGTTTGCGCCAAGTATGACATTGGATCAAATAGCGAAGATGCTACAAAATGGCGAAGGATCGGTCACCTCTGACGCCAAAGTCACCATTCCTGAAGGATTTGATGTAGATCAAATCGGTGATGCTCTAGCGGAAGCAACGAATATCTCGAAAGATGATTTCTTAGCTTTGATGGAAAGTGACGAGTTCTTTGAAAAAATGAAAGCAACTTATCCTGATCTTTTAGCAAGTGCCGGCGATGCACAAGGTGTACGTTACCGACTCGAAGGATACTTGTTCCCAGCGACGTATGACTACTATACAGGGAATACCCTAGAAGAAGTCGTTACTCAAATGGTGGATAAATCAAATGCGGTCATGTCGAAATATTTCGATCAAATCGCTCAAAAAGAAATGACCGTCCAAGAAGTTCTTACTTTAGCATCGCTTGTTGAAAAAGAAGGTAGTAAGTTAGAAGATCGTAAAAATATCGCACAGGTATTCTTCAATCGCTTAGCAATTGATATGCCGCTGCAATCGGATATTTCGATTCTATACGCGTTAGGTGAGCATAAAGAGCTAGTTACTTATGAGGACACTCAAGTTGACTCTCCTTATAATCTCTATGTGCATACTGGCTACGGACCTGGGCCATTCAACAATCCAAGTGAAGCAGCGATCCAAGCGGTCTTAGATCCAACACCGAACAACTACTATTATTTCGTTGCTGATATTCATACTCAAGAAGTTTACTTTGCAGAAACCTATGAACAGCATATGCAATTAGTGGAACAATACGTAAACAATACCTCAAATTAAATTTTCACAGGTTTATAGTTTACATTTAAAAAAAAGCATGGTAATCTTTTGTGGACTCATCGCAAAAGATTACCTTTTGCGATTTATTAGAAGTTACTAAAAGGAGAAAAGAACTATGGTAGAAAAAGTTTACCCAATGACACTTGAAGGAAAAGAAAAGCTAGAACAAGAATTAGAAGAATTGAAAACGGTAAAACGCGGTGAAATCATTGAACGTATCAAGGTAGCCCGCAGTTTTGGCGATTTATCCGAAAACTCAGAGTATGAGTCTGCCAAAGATGAACAAGCGTTTGTCGAAGGCCGAATCACTACTTTAGAAAATATGATTCGATTTGCAGAAATCATTGATAATGAGGGTGTCGACTCTGATGAAGTTTCCATCGGAAAAACAGTGATTTTTGTGGAGTTGCCTGATGGTGACGAAGAAGAGTACATGATCGTCGGTAGTGCTGAAGCAGATCCCTTTTCTGGTAAAATTTCCAATGATTCACCAATCGCTCGTGCTTTGATCGGGAAAAAAGTCAACGATGAAGTGACGATCTCAACGCCAGGCGGAGATATGCAAGTAAGAATCACAGAAGTAAAGAAAAGCTAATTGCTTGATCACTCGATCAATCTAGTTGACCCTGTTGTTCATTCTCCTTTAGGGAAATTGATCATACAGGGTCTTTTTTCGGACCAGCGACGGATGGACAAACCCTTTTTTTCAGGTATGATAGAGTAGAATTACTAGGAGGAGGAGCTTGAATGAAAAGTCCTTGGCGTTTTTTCTTTATTGTTGAAGCGCTCTTACTGCTTTTTGCGGTATGGCAAATTTTATCTAATCCGCCATTATTATTTTTATTAATACTTGGTGTGACGTGCTTGGTTCTGGTGAACCGAAGTGAGCGCAAGAGCAATTTTAAAAATTTCTTGATGGTCTCAAGTTCCATTGCTATTTTGATCAGTTTGTTAAATAGTCCAGCATTGTGGCTGATGCTGATTTTTGCGATTTTATTTATTGGATTAAAAGGAGTCGAGATTACCGGAATCGATTTGACTAAAAATTCCTTCTGGCGCAAAAAACAAATGATCATCGTTGAAACCGAAGAACCAAAAGCTGATCATCCACTGAAACAAAAACAGCAGTGGTTAGGCAATGAACGAATCGGCAGTCAAGTTTATGAATGGGATGACATCAATTTAGATATTTTGACGGGAGACACTTTCATTGATCTAGGCAACACTTTATTGCCTAAGAAAGAAAACGTCGTGATCGTACGAAAAGGCTTTGGCAGAACTCGTATTTTAGTGCCTGCTGGCATAGCAATCAAATTAGAGCACAGTACTTTTATTGGCTCCGTTATCTTTGAAGGTGAAGAAACGAGCTTGAAAAATGAAAAAGTGACAATCTACAGCCCCGATTATGGCGAAAATAGTCGGCGTTTGAAAATTTTAACGAATACCCTTGTTGGTGATGTTGAGGTGATTCGGGTATGATCGGGAAATTTTCAAGAGGCATGATCGCGTTTTATGCAGGCTTAGCAAGTTTTTTTACCATGATTTTGATGCTGTTTTCCTATTTGTATGCCAGTGGGAAAAATAATTGGCTGATAGAAGTCTTTCAAATCAAGCTCTTCTTTATCCCAATCGTCTTTCACTTACTTGTAATATCTGCATTGATTGCTTTAGCTGTCTTTTTACTGATTTCTTTTTTTCGCAACCGTCAATACGGTCCGGTGGAAGAAAAGTTAAGACTGTTAGCCAGCGGCTATATCGATAGCCCTTTATTGGAAACAAAAATCCCCCATGCGTCTGAAAACCATTTGATTGCGAATGTGGATCGTGATATTGCCAGTATCCAATCGAAGATGAAACAGATGTCGATGGAATTACAGCAATTGAATGCGAAACCGCAGTTTGTTGATGGTCAGACGAAAGAAGAGATTTTAGAAGCAGAAAGGCAGCGTCTGGCTCGTGAATTGCACGACTCTGTTTCTCAACAGCTGTTTGCCGCCATGATGATGATGTCTGCACTAAATGAGCAAGCGATTCGAACAGATGCTCCAGAAAGCCAAAAGAAACAGTTAGCGATGGTCACAGACATTATCAATGCTTCGCAATCTGAAATGCGGGCGCTCTTGCTTCATCTACGACCTGTAACTTTGGAAGGGAAGAGTCTAAAGCAAGGAATCGAGCAATTGTTAAAGGAATTAGAGACTAAAATCAAAATTCTATTGACTTGGGATATTGAAGACTTTACGATGCCTAGTTCGATTGAAGATCAACTCTTTCGTGTGATCCAAGAACTCTTGTCTAATACACTGCGTCACGCGAAAGCTGATGAGTTAGAAGTATACTTGCATCGCATCGATAATAACGTGTTATTGCGGGTGATCGATGACGGAGTTGGCTTTGATCCCCAAGATCAAAAGGCCGGCAGCTATGGCTTAATGAATATCCGAGAACGGGTGAGTGCCGTTGGTGGTACGTTGAAAATTATTAGTTTTAAAAAGCAAGGAACCAGCATTGAAATCAAAGTTCCATTGTTGAAGGAGGCATAACGGATGATAAACGTGTTGTTAGTTGATGACCATGAAATGGTTCGTCTGGGGGTATCTTCTTACTTATCGATTCAAGACGATATAGAAGTGATTGGGGAAGCGGAAAATGGCCGAGTAGGGTATGAAAAGGCCTTGGAGCTGCGACCAGACGTGATTTTGATGGACTTAGTGATGGATGAAATGGATGGGATCGAATCTACGAAATTGATTTTAAAGGATTGGCCGGATGCAAAAATCATTATTGTCACTAGTTTTATTGATGATGAAAAAGTCTATCCAGCTATTGAAGCGGGTGCGGCCGGTTATCTGTTAAAGACGTCTACTGCTCATGAGATTGCGGAAGCCATTCGTGCCACCCAGCGAGGAGAGCGGGTCTTAGAACCCGAAGTCACCACGAAAATGATGGATCGTTTGACGAATCGGACACCAATCCTACATGAAGATTTGACCAATCGGGAACAAGAAGTGTTACTGTTGATCGCCGAAGGAAAGAGTAACCAAGAGATTGCGGATTCGCTCTTTATTACCTTGAAAACTGTTAAGACACATGTATCGAATATCTTATCAAAATTGGAAGTTGAAGATCGTACACAAGCGACAATATATGCTTTTAAACACGGTTTGATAAAATAAATTCTCGATAATTATGCCTCCTCATGGTCAGTTGAGGAGGTTTTTGTTATACTAAATTATGATCTGGTAAAAAAGGAGCGTTTGTGGTGAAGCAAAATTATGCAATAATCGGTCTGGGCCGTTTTGGTGGCAGTATTTGTCGCACGTTGATTGAATCTGGACAAGAAGTACTGGCGATCGATAGTAACGAAGATCGGGTGAATGAGTACATGAATATCGCCACCCATGCGGTGGTTGGTAACGCACAGGATGAGATGACGTTACGCTCATTGGGTATCCGAAACTTTGACCATGTCATTGTTGCGATCGGTGAGGATATTCAAGCTAGTATTTTGGTGACCTTGATGGTTAAAGAAATGGGTGTTCCTAATATCTTAGCCAAAGCCCAAAACGAATACCATGCCCGTGTACTGGAAAAACTCGGCGCAGACCGTGTCGTCCATCCTGAACGTGATATGGGGATTCGCATCGCCCATAATCTAGTTTCCAAAAATATCTTAGATTATATTGAACTATCTGATGAATTTTCTCTAGCAGAAATTCGTGTGTCCAATCCACGCTTTTTCAATAAATCCCTGATTGAGCTGAATTTTCGACAAAAGTATGGTCTGACAGTTGTTGCGATTCGTCGGGGACCAGGACAAGTGATCGTTTCGCCAGATGCAGAGGCGATCGTGCGTGAAAATGACAATTTACTCGTGATCGGCAATACAGATGATGTAGATATACTTGATGAACATATGAATGATTAGGAGTGAAGAAAATGAACTTAACAATAAGTCCTGAAGCAATGCAATGGTTCAAAAAAGAATTGGTGGTAGACCAAGGAAGCGGGATTCGTTTTTTTGGAAAAATTTATGGCAAAACACAAGTGCATGACGGATTTTCCGTGGGGATGTCAGTCGATAAACCAGAACGTCCGATCGTTGAACGAACAATTGACGGCTTGCTTTTTTTTATTGATGAAGCGGATGAGTGGTTTTTCAAAGGCTATGATCTGACAGTTGATTATGATCAAAGGTTAGATGAACCCAAGTATGATTTTAGTGAAGATAAAAAATAATATGAGTTTGGTCAAATGATGACCGATGTAACTCGATTGGCTCTAGGAGATGAAACCGATGTTATCAATTGTTGTACCTTGTTTTAATGAAGAGGCGAGCTTGCCGATATTCTTTGAGGAAACAGAAAAAGTGAAGAGACAATTAAATATGCCCTTTGAATATATTTTTGTCAATGATGGCTCTTCAGATCAAACACTACCTGTTTTAAGAGAGTTATATCGTGCCCACCCCGAAAGTGTTCGCTATTTATCTTTTTCGAGAAACTTTGGCAAAGAAGCTGCACTTTATGCAGGCTTACAAGCGGCGAAAGGCGATTTTGTCACTGTGATGGACGCAGATCTACAAGACCCGCCGACATTACTGCCAGAAATGTTTGCGATGCTGGAAGCAAAACCAGAGCTTGATTGTGTGGGGACTAGACGGGCGGATCGCAAAGGAGAACCGAAGATCCGTAGTTTTTTCTCAGATGCTTTTTATAATATTATCAACAAAATTGCCGATACCGAAATGGTAAATGGTGCCCGAGATTTTCGCTTGATGCGCCGTAATATGGTAGATGCCGTTTTACAGCTGTCAGAATACAATCGCTTTTCCAAAGGGATCTTCAGTTGGGTCGGCTTTGATACAGAATACATCGCCTATGAGAACCGGGAACGAGTCGCTGGTGAGACTTCGTGGTCATTTTGGAAACTATTTCAATATTCGATCGACGGGATTGTCAACTTTTCGGATACCCCTCTGAACATTGCTTCGTTTATTGGGGCGCTTTCTTGCTTGGGCTCTCTGATTGCTTTGGTATTTATTGTGATCAGAACCTTTATCTTTGGTGATCCAACAACTGGTTGGCCATCGATGGTTAGCATTTTCTTATTTGTGGGCGGCTTGCAATTGCTTTGTTTGGGAATCATCGGGAAATATATTGGGAAAATTTTTTTAGAAACCAAAAATAGACCCTTATATTTCTTGAAAGAAACTGAAAAAGACCAAGAAAAACAACGATAAATTAAAAGTGTACAATCTGAAGGTTTCGCCTCCAACTGTACACTTTTTTTGCGGAAAGAATATGTTAGTAGCCTTTATCCAAGTTTATCTCATTTTTTACAAGTTCTTGTTTTGCCAAAAATTGTTGGAAGTTCGCTAAGAAAATAGCCATAAATGCCTTTTGAAAATGGGGCGTGTGCCCTGAGATATGAGGGGTTATCAAAAGGTTTTCGATGTGCCATAACGGATCATTTTCGGGCAATGGCTCTTCTTCAAAAACATCCAGTGCGGCAAATGCTATCTGCTTTTTTTCTAGGGCTTTTGCTAATGCAGTGGTATCCACACTTGGCCCGCGGCCGACATTATAAAAGGAAGCACTAGGTTTCATTTGGGCAAAAAAAGCTGCATCATACAAGTGAGTGGTTTCTTCCGTCAGAGGAAGGATGTTGATGACGCAATCGGCGGTTTTTGCGCAAGCGTGTAAGTCAGATAACGCAAACGTTTTTTCAAAACCTGTCACGTCATGCCCGCTAGTATTGATACCAATGGGACTTACACCAAAAAAGGTCAATGCTTGAGCTAACTTTTGGCCAATTTGTCCCGTACCAACGATCAAAATCTCTTGGTCTGACAATTTTGTATAGGGGATTGTATTTGGTGACCATTGCTGTTTTCTTTGTTGTTGGATTGCTTGGAAAATCCCGCGGTTTTCCATAAATAGTAGAGCCAATAGATGGTCTGTAATCGATTCAGCATGGATGCCGCTACCATTAGATAAGCGAATGCCATATTTCGCAAACTCTTTTAAGGGTAAGGTGTCTACGCCTGCTGAAATTGCTTGGACCCATTTCAAATTTGTTTTCTCCGTTAGTAGGTAGTCCTTCCATTCGGGCTTCCAACCTATGGTAATTTCTACTTGTGACCAATCAATTGCTTGGTCCTTTCTGTACACAAGAAATTGATAGTCTTTTTCGATTTGTTTCACGTATGTGTCGCGAAACTCTCGAGTGGCTAAGATTATTTTTTTCATTGCCAAGCCTCCTTTTAACTTAAGTGTAGCAAAGAATGAGAAAAAAACCATGTTCAAGGAATTGAACATGGCCTAGATTAGGTTTTAAACTGAATTTTTGGAGAATGTTTGACCCCTTGTGTGAATAAGAATAAAGAACCAAACAAAATAAAGGTGGTTGCATCGAAGGAAGGCAATAGTAGTTGTACGATTACACTAATAAGCGTAGGCAATGCAGCACTTATGATCAGAATCTTTAAATTTTCAAAGAAAGTATAGGAGAATCGTTTTAATCTTGTATAGATCGTTGCAATAAAGGTCCCCATCACTAAGGTGATCAGCAAGCTGACAAATGATGGATACAATGCAACAAAAAAGACAATGAGTTTGATTAGCCAGGGGATCGCTTGGTTGGATAGCGCTTCTCGAATCGCCTGACCGTTAAGATTGCGCAGCGCAGGCTCACTGTAATCAAATTCTAATTGATTAGAATCTAACATTGACGTCGATAAGCCAGAAGAGGGGATACGGATGACCAGCTGATCTTTTAACAAGGCAACAGCGATGACAGAGCCAGTGACATCAGATGCAATATCTGCTGGCGTACGGTTGCCATCTGGATCGAAAGTAAAGATGATCGAATCGGTTTGATAAATGAAACCTTGCGTACCCGGCGCTGTAGCAAGCTTGCCATTTTCGATCGTAAAATCTGGGATCGATTCTCCAATTTTTTGTCCGTCTGCTTGCACATCGCGAAAGACACCTAATACATTGATGGTCATCGGTACCGCGATAAGCACGGAGGCGCTTAATAGAAAAACGATTACTTTGGAAAATTCTGCTTTTTTGACAAATTTTAAATCAGGTATTCGGAAAAAAGCAATTTTAAATAGTTGGACGATAGTCATTTGCTGATGAACTCCTTTGTGGTATAACTAGAGTAATTGTAACGAAGGGTTCTTTGAATTACAAGGAATTCACAAAAAAAGAACCAATAATCGAATGAATGAATAAATAAAGAAATGAAAGTAGGCAAAAGAATGCAAAAGTACAACGAATACAAGCAGTTCTTGCAGCAAAAAAAGTTGTGGGAGCCGATTACGTATTTATTTTTTGGTGGATTAACGACTGTAGTCAACATTGTCGTCTACCTCGTTTTTCGTGAAGGATTTGGTTTTTATTACCAGACAGCGAATGTGATTTCCTGGATTGCTTCTGTTTTGTTCGCCTACTTTACAAATAAGTTATGGGTCTTTGAAGCAAAAACCGAGACAAAGCAAGAGTCATGGGCGGCATTTGGGAAGTTCATTTTCTTTCGCGTCTTATCATTAGGCTTAGATATGCTTTGTATGTATCTATTTATTTCAATTTTGGCAACCGGCGATCTAGTTGCCAAGCTGGTCACCCAAGTTGTTGTTGTTTTGGCAAACTATGTGTTTAGTAAATTTTTGATTTTCAATACGAAAAAAAGTGAGAAAAAGTAAGCATATTTTTTGAACAAAGTCTGATAGTCTGATAATGTTACTTATGTAAACATTATCATTGAGGAGGAATTTTTTTATGACTTACACATTACCAGATTTACCTTACGCATACGATGCATTAGAACCATACATTGATGAAGAAACGATGCATTTGCATCATGATAAACACCATAACACTTATGTAACAAACTTAAACGCAGCGATTGAAAAACATCCTGAATTAGGTGAAAAAACAGTTGAAGAATTATTAGCTGACTTTTCTTCTGTACCAGAAGATATTCAAACAGCAGTTCGTAACAATGGTGGCGGCCATGCCAACCACACGTTCTTCTGGGAAATCTTAGGCCCAAATGCTGGTGGCGAACCTACTGGAGCCATCAAAGAGGCAATTGAAGAAACTTTTGGCAGCTTTGAAGACTTTAAAGAAGAATTTAAAACTGCTGCAACCGGACGTTTTGGTTCAGGTTGGGCATGGTTAGTCGTGAAAGATGGTAAACTAGCGGTTACTTCAACAGCGAATCAAGATTCACCATTGATGGATGGTCAAACACCTGTTTTAGGTTTAGATGTTTGGGAACATGCGTATTACTTGAAATACAAAAATGTTCGTCCAGATTACATCAATGCTTTCTGGAGTGTTGTTAACTGGGACAAAGTAAACGAATATTTCGCAAAAGCTTAAACAATTTACTAGAAAGAAGCCTGCTAAAAGGCTTCTTTTTTTGTGGATAGAAAGAATCGTTTTGATATTGCTAACGCTTACATAATCCGCTATAATAAAGGCGACGGAATCGTCGGATTATAATTATTGGAGGCTTTACACACTATGGAACATGGGAAAGTAAAATGGTTCAACAACGAAAAAGGGTTTGGTTTTATTACAGTTGACGGTGGCGATGATGTATTTGTTCACTTTTCTGCCATTCAAGGAGACGGTTTTAAATCACTTGAAGAAGGTCAAGAAGTTGAATTTACGATCGTTGAAGGTGCTCGCGGACCGCAAGCAGCGGAAGTGACGAAAGTCTAAAATCAAGTAGACTGTAGACAAAGCAGATTATTCATCTCAAAGGAGCATGAATATCTGCTTTTTTGATACACTTATATTAGTTTCTATTTCTTGCTAGACTCAGAGATGAGGAGGTACCATCATATAGGTTGCTGCTTTTTATATGAAAAATAGGAAATTAAAGCAAATATTTAGGGTTAATAATCTTTCAAATTTGTTAATTCTTTCCTAAGAATCTTTTTTTTCTGGGTTTTATGATATAATCTATTAGTGATTTTTATTTTGAAATAAGAAGGGACTAAAAATGAAACGAGTTATTACCTATGGAACATTTGATTTGCTTCATTATGGTCATATTAATCTATTGAGAACTGCTAAGCAAAAAGGTGATTACTTGATTGTGGGATTATCAACCGATGAGTTCAATTTATTACAAAAAGGTAAGACTAGTTATTTTAGCTATGAAAAAAGGAAACAGCTTTTAGAAGCAATAAGATATGTCGATCTTGTTATTCCAGAAGAAAATTGGGAGCAAAAAATAACGGACATGAAGAAATATAACGTCGATATTTTTGTAATAGGGGACGACTGGTCAGGTAAATTTGATTATCTAACTACTGAATCAGGAGTTGAGGTAGTTTATCTTCCAAGAACGCCAGAAGTTTCAACAACCCAAATAAAGGCTGACCTGACAATGTTCAATCAAAACAATGTAAGCAAAGATTTTTAGAATGGATGAGAAGATAAGATGGATAAACAAGTTAAAGTTCGTAGTACTTTAGTAACAAAAGAATACGATCTTCTGAAGAAAAAATCAGATAAAGTAAAATCTCTATTTAAATTTTATAAAAAAAATATGAGTACATTCTGGGCATTAAAAGGCGTAAGTTTTGAAGTAAATGCTGGTGAATCAGTAGGAATCATTGGTATTAATGGATCAGGGAAATCAACACTTTCGAACTTGATTAGTGGAATTATTCCTCCTACATCAGGAACGATGGAGGTTAACGGAGAAACTTCGATCATTGCAATCGGTGCTGGATTGAAAATCCAACTGACCGGACTAGAAAATATTCGTTTAAAAGGCCTGATGTCAGGAATGACGAATAAAGAGATTGATGACAAATTAGATGACATCGTTGCTTTTGCTGATTTAGGAGATTTTATTAATCAACCTGTAAAAAGCTATTCCAGTGGTATGAAATCTCGTTTGGGCTTTGCTATTGCTGTCCACAACAATCCGGACATATTAGTAATTGATGAAGCTTTATCTGTAGGAGATGAAACTTTTTACCAAAAATGTGTGGATAAGATTATGGAATTTAAAGAAAATGGGAAAACTATTTTCTTCGTTTCTCATTCACTGGGACAGGTAGAAAAACTTTGTGATAAAACGATTTGGATGCATTACGGTGATTTAAAAATGTTTGGACCCACTAATGAAGTGATGAAAGAATATCGTGAGTTTATTGATTGGTTTAAAAAATTACCCAAAAAAGAACAGAAAAAATATCAGGATGAATATAAAGAAAAACAAAAACAATTTAGTATTGAAAAATTAGTTGAAAAAGCCAAAAATGATCCACAAACTTTAAATCAGAATTTAGATGCTACCGAACTGGAAAAAAATACGAAACGAACTTTATTTGGAGAAAAAATGACTATTTTTACTAAACTCGTTTTATCTTTAACAATTTTGAGTATTCTTTTTTTCAGTATCGTTACATTTAGTGGAAGATCTTTGGGTTATGCGCTTAAGAATCCTATAGAAGTTATTACGAAAGTTATCGTACGGTAATCATCGATACTTACTTATATTATGTAGAAGAGGAAGAGCCTTGTGAAAGAAATAATTGCAGTTTTAAAGGAACAAATTCAGCATAGTGGTATGATTTTTCGAATGTCTCGCTATGAAGATAAAGCCACTTACCAAAGTCATTATTTAGGGCTAGCTTGGCAAATTTTGAATCCGGCCATTCAAATCGGAATCTATTATCTAGTATTTGGATTGGGCGTAAATAATAATCGTCAGGTAGACGGATTTCCATTTATTATATGGATGTTAGTTGGTATCACAGCATGGTTTTATATAAGTTCATCTGTTTTAGGAGCATCAAACAGCATTCACAGACAAGTTGGAATGGTTGCTAAAATGAAATTTCCCGTAAGTATTTTACCAACAATCAATATTGTTAGTAATCTGTCATCATATATTCCGATGGTAGCAATTGTTGTGGGATCATTATTATTTACTGGAAATACACCTACCATTTATTGGATTCAGTATTTTTATTATTTTTTCTGTATGGTTAGTTTTTTGTTTGCATACGGGGTGTTGAATGCAACAATCACAGTGTTGGTTCGGGATTATCATATCTTCTTACAATCGGTCCTACGTTTGCTTTTCTATGTGTCTGGACCAATATGGGATATAAATAATCGCAATATGCCGGTATGGTTAGTTAAAATTTTAAGACTCAATCCTTTTTATTATATTATTGAGGGCTTTCGAGACTCGTTGCTTTCCCGTGCATGGGTTTGGGAAAAAACAACTTATACACTTATCTTCTGGTGTCTAACTTTGATGCTTCTTATTCTAGGAAGTCATTTGCATATGAAGTTCCGCGCTCGTTTTGTGGATTATATTTAAAAAAGACTATTTGCGGTGCACTCTCTAGCTTAGAGGGTGCACTTTATTTTTGTTTATTTCAAAGAAGTTACGGAAGCATTAAATAGGAAGTTGATGCATGATAGCGATTGCTGAAAGATGCGTTTTGTGGGAAAATTTATTTGATGAGTGAATTTTTATTGGTGAGGTGTAAGATGCGGAGATATCAAAAGGTAATTTTAGGTATTTTAGTCGTGTTAGTAGTTGGAATCATTGGAGTAACGATCTACGGGATGCAGGTTTATCGAGAGACAAATGCCACGTTTAATCAAATCTCTCACGCTGTTGATCGGAAAACAGACAAACGAGAGGAAGCGATCAGCATTGAAGATCGAGATCCGTTTTCCATTTTGCTGATGGGAATCGACACTGGGGCATTAGGTCGAACCGAGCAAGGTCGCTCGGATAGTATGATGGTGGTGACGGTCAATCCTGAAAAAAAACAGTCAACGATCATTAGCCTTGATCGTGATATTTACACACAAATCGTTGGTTACAATACGATCGATAAGCTGAATCATGCCTATGCTTTCGGTGGGGAGGCTATGGCCATGGACTCTGTTGAAAATCTCTTGGACATTCCTATCGATCACTATGTGACGATCAATATGCAAGGGATGCGGGATCTGATCGATGCAGTTGGAGGTATCGAGGTGACAAATGCTATCGATTTTACTTTAGAAGGCGTTCATGTCCCTGAAGGGCGAATCACCTTAGATGGGAAAACAGGTTTGGCTTATGCAAGGATGCGCAAACAAGATCCGGAAGGGGATATCGGTCGCCAAAGACGGCAAAGAGAAGTGGTTACGAAAATTCTTCAAAAAGTTATGAGTCTGGATGGCATCAGTAATTACCAAAAGATTCTCAAAGCGGTTGAAAAGAATTCGAAGACGGATCTTACGTGGAATGATATGATGGACATCGGTACCAATTATATTCCTGCTTTTACGACCATCAAACAAGAGCAACTCCAAGGAGAAGGGCAACTGATTGGTGGAGTGTATTATCAGTTATTGGGGACGAATCAGTTGTTGCATACGCAAAATTTGTTAAAGGAGCAGTTGCAGCTTCCGACGAACGAGGGTTTGACCCAAGGCGATGAATATACTAACGGATCGCCTAATTATCAGTTATACGACGACAGTTTGACCTTCTCAGAAGAAAATTCAACAACTGGGGAGTAGCTAGTATCTTTAGAAGCCTAAAAAAGCAGGGTGACCGAAAGTCCTCCTGCTTTTAGTTTTCCACAAAAGTACCAGGGGGAATCTTGTTTCACGAGATCATCAAATGAAAAAACATAAGAAAGCTTAAAAAAACAATTTTTTCATGAAAGAATGAAAATGAAACAATCAAACTGTGAAACATTTACTCGGAATGACGCCAATTTTTATAGTTTTTTCTAAGGATTAATGGATATTTTTTGTTTTTTCTGTTTCGAATCGAATTTTTTGGTAAAATAGGACAGTAGTCATTATAGATTGGAAGGATAGATGAGATGAAGAATTTGAAAGATAAAGTTGTCCAAGGGATACGTAAGGGGCCAGAAGAACCAAAGGCTAAATCGTATCGCAAATCTCATGTTCCATTTCGATTGAACTTTTTGTTTTTTATTATTTTTGCTTTGTTTGTATCTTTGATCGTTCAATTAGGCTATCTACAGATCGTCAATGGCGACAATATTGAGCAGCAGTTGAAAGCTTCATCTGTAGTGGAAGTCAAAGGAAGCGCCCCACGGGGAATGATCTATGACGCTTCTGGAAAAGCGCTGGTGGAAAATCAAGCCAATGCGGCAATCACATTTACCCGCGGAAACAAAATGACCGCTCAAGATCTGTTAGAAACGGCCAAAAAATTGAGCGAGTTGATCGAAGTTCCTGTGGACAAAAACTTGTCTGATCGAGATCTTAAGGATTTTTGGCTGGCAGATGAAGACAATCTTGAAGCAGCAACTGACCGATTGAGTGATGAAGAGCGTTCTTTAGGTACTTCTGAACAATATGCGGCAACCGTTGATAAAGTGACAGAAGATGAAATCAATTTTTCTGATGCAGAATTAGAAGCAGCCACGATTTTTAAGCGGATGAATAGCGCCCAATCTTTGAGTACGGTCTTTATTAAGACGTCGGATGTGTCTGACCGTGAATTAGCTATTGTTGCTGAAAACATGGTCGATTTACCGGGAATCTCCACCGGTACCGATTGGACACGAAAGATCGTTGAAGGAAGTTCTCTGGCTAGTTTGATCGGAACGGTGACTAGTGAAGAACAAGGAATTCCTGAAGAAGTTCTAGACGAATTTTTAGAAAAAGGCTATGCTCGTAATGACCGTGTTGGACGTAGCTATTTAGAGCAGCAGTATGAAGAAGTCTTACAAGGTACAAAATCCATTTCTGAGATCTCCCTTGATAACAATAATAATATTGAAAGTCAAAAAGAAACCTTTGCTGGAGCAAAAGGGGATAACCTTGTTCTAACATTGGATGCTGAGTTTCAGGCGAAAGTTGACAAAATTTTGCAAGACAATTTCCAAAAACTGATTGATTCTGGGGCAGCTGAATATTCTCCAGGGGTATACGCAGTGGCGTTAAATCCAAAAACCGGCGGCGTTTTGTCAATGTCTGGTTATCATCATGACACAGGTTCAAATGAATTGCAGGAAAATGCCATTGGTACCTTCATTAATTCCTTTGTACCAGGGTCCGTTGTCAAAGCCGGGACTTTGGCTGCCGGCTGGGAAAATGGGGTCTTAAACGGCAATGAAGTGTTATTGGATCAACCAATCAGAATTGGCTCCGATGTCAAAGCCTCAATTTTCAACCCAACTGGGGCAAATAATCGTAACCTTTCTGCGGAGCAGGCGTTGGAAGTTTCTTCTAACTCCTATATGATGCAAGTCGCTTTACGTTTGATGGGCATCAATTATCAGTCAGGTATCTCGATTCCAACAGTGGATCGTCAAGGGGATGTCTATGAAAAACTACGTTCGTCTTTTGCCTCTTTTGGTATGGGAACTGAAACTGGGATCGATTTACCGGGAGAAGCGACTGGTATCAGCACATCGATCGATAACATGGACCCGGTCAGTGATGGTGGGAAGATCCTTGACTTGGCTTTTGGTCAGTTTGATACCTATACGACGTTGCAACTGGCACAATATGCAGCAACTGTTGCTAATGGTGGCAAAAGATTGCAGCCTCACATCGTCGACGGCATTTACGGCAATGATGAAACTGGTGGTCTTGGCTCACTGATTGAAGAGATCGA
Source organism: Enterococcus sp. DIV0008 (assembly GCF_050542615.1). NCBI lineage: Bacteria > Bacillati > Bacillota > Bacilli > Lactobacillales > Enterococcaceae > Enterococcus > Enterococcus sp. DIV0008. The sequence continues at coordinate 1,164,186 of NZ_CP172937.1, forward strand.
ACCAACGGTATTGAACGAAGTTGGTTTAACAGATGCTCAAATGCAAATTGTTCAAAATGGATTTTATGATGCAGTTCATGGAACGGATGCTTGGGCAACTGCCAAAGGATTGGCTTCTGCGAAAATGGAGGTCTCTGCCAAAACAGGTACTGCCGAAACACCAATTGTGGATAGTAATGGCAATACCATCAGCTTAGTTAACCTAAACATCGTTGCCTACGGACCTAGCAGCGATGCGGATATTGCCATCGCGATCGTAATGCCTCAATTAAAAGGGGACACAGATACCCATCCAAATATTCAAATCGCCAAAGAAATCATGGATGCTTACTACGACTTATATATGAAATAAGCATAAAAAATCGCAGTGAAGACTGCGGTTTTTTTGTTTTATAAGAAAACTGATAGAAAACCAACATTTAGTGAGAAAGACTTGCTATTTTTGAATGATTGGCTTAGAATACTAGCGGTCAAGAGATAATTTTGATTTGCACGTTAAATAAAAAGATAAACTGATGATAAAAGGGGTAAAAAACGTAATTATGAACAAGGAATGTTTAAGTAAACAAGAGTTAATGAAACAGTTGGGACAATTTACACCAGCTGAAAAAAAGGAGATTCGGGATTATTTGCAACGGAAAAATCCATTGCTTTTCCGAAAATTTGAACGAATGAAACATGATCTTTACCGCTTGGAATCACGACGTGTCCAATGCGAGATTGAAAATAACGAAAAGGAGTTAGGTCTTCTAAACGACAAGATCCTTTTAAAAAAAGAAGATTTTCTTGAGCTGTTATTAGCAATTCGAAAGAAAAGAGGGTAATGGATGGAATTTATTGAACTCGTCATTATCATTGCAATTCTTGTCACATTATCAAATGTGGCGAGCAAAATATTGCCCTCGGTACCGATCTTTTTTATTCAAATTATTTTAGGAATTTTATTAGGTCTTACAGAGATGGGCCAAGAGATCGCCTTTGAGCCAGAAATGTTCTTAGTAATGATCATTGGTCCATTGCTATTTCGTGAAGGGGAGCGGGCAGACGTTCCGGAAATCTTAAAAAACAGCAAGATCGTGCTGTTTTTGGCTTTTGGTGGCGTGTTAATGACATTATTTGCCGTCGGGGGAACACTCCATTGGCTAATGCCGACGATTCCTCTGGCTGCTTGCTTCGCTTTTGGTGCTGCTTTAGGACCAACTGATGCAGTGGCAGTCTCCTCATTAGCAAAACGTTTGAAAATTTCCAAAAATATTATGCATATTCTGGAAGGCGAGGGCTTACTGAATGATGCTTCGGGGGTTACCGCATTACAGTTTGCTATCGTGGCTTTGACCACCGGGAGTTTTTCAGCAGCCAACGCAGGTTTCCAACTCCTTTTCTCTAGTATCGGCGGCGGGCTTATCGGTTACTTGATTGTGTGGCTGAAACGCCGGATTTTACGTTTTATTGAAAAAATCTCGGCACAAGATGTCACAGTATACTTATTGATTGAACTGCTCTTGCCATTTGCTGCCTATTTGCTGGCAGAAATGATCGGAGTCTCAGGGATTATCGCAGCAGTTGTGGCAGGTGTAGCCCAAGCCCAAAGAAAACGGCGAATCTCGTTGTTTGATGCAGAGTTGGCGAACATTTCGGAAAGCACGTGGTCGACCATAGTCTTTACATTGAACGCATTAGTGTTTCTCTTTCTAGGGATCGAGTTGTCACAAGTCTTCTCACCGATCTGGGAAAGCAAAAATTATGCAAACTGGCATCTAGTCATCACGATTTTAGTCGTCACAGCGATGATTTTCCTCGTTCGTTTTCTCTTTTTACTATTTTATTACTGGTTCTTACAGTCAAAAAAACAAGTATCCATGAATCAAGTCGCCTTGTTGACTTTTGGTGGCGTCAAGGGAACAGTCAGTTTGGCAGCTATCTTTATTTTACCGGTGATGGTGCATGAGACACCGTTTCAGGAACGGAGCTTGCTCTTGTTTTTGACCGCCTGTGTGATTTTGCTGACATTGATCATCAGCGTGATGGTCTTGCCTTATTTGGCAGATGGTGAAGCTGCCGAAAGTGTCGACTTCAATCACTTGCTGATCTTAGAAGACGTCATCGAACAATTGGAAGCAGAAGAAAAACAAGAGCTTTCTGATAAAGGTCGCTTAGCGATTGATGCTGTCATCAATTCCTATGAAAATCGCCGTTGGGAATTGTATCGCAATAGTTTGACAGATTCAGAAAAACAAGAAATCCAAGAAATTCAAGGGTTGATCTTGTCGATCGAACAAGATGGCTTGGATGAAGCCTATCGAAATGGGAAAGTCAGTCTAAATGGCTATCGTTTTTATTCACGGTTTATTTCTCAGCAACAGCATTCCCTCGCAAAACAAATTCTCTCATTCTTTAGTTTTTGGCTCTTCTTTATTCAGCGCTTTATTCGTGTATTGATCCATCCTCGTTTGTTTTTACAGCGACGGCAGCAACTGAAAGATGCCTTGAAACAACGAGACATTTCTGAAGTACAAAAAATCTACTTAAAAAACAGCGAATACATTTTTCACAGTTTGAGCAATTTAGAAGATGTCTATGATTCCTCGCTGATCAATTTCTTTATTCGTCAACGAGAAATGAGCATCAAACGGTTTGAACATAGCAATTTCATTGAAACGATCATGATCGAGCAAGATCCGATTTTTGTCAAGAAAGTCCTTTGGGGCTATTATCTCGAGCGCAAGACGATCGATGAATATGAAGTTGCTGAAAAAATCTCGACGATTTCTGCGAATGAATATCGACGCAATGTCAATCTGTTAGAATCGTATGCGATGTCTCGAGCGGAAGAACAGCCGAAACAGCGGATGTTCCGCCGATAATATGTCTCAAAAGGTGCATGAAGTGATGCATGTTTTATGGAGTGTCTTCGTCAGGTTATTCCCCGTAGGTGATCAACATGGATCATCCATGGAATAAACTGACGAAGGCATTCTTTTTTTACATAAATTGATTTTTTTCTCTCATCGTCTCCGTTGATGAAATGTGGTACAATGAGCGAAGAAAAAACTCAGGAGGGATTCTGTGAAAGAATTAAAAGTAAGTGAATTAACCAAAACTTACGGTGAAAAAACACTGTTTGATCAGCTTTCTTTTCTGATACATGAAAAAGATCGAATCGGTTTGATCGGTGTCAATGGCACGGGAAAATCGAGTTTGTTACGGATCTTAGCCGGTTTGGATCGCGGAGATGGCGATCGCCAAACGGTATTTGCCGCCCAAGATTATCGCATCGGTTTCTTGGCTCAAGACAATCAGTTACAAGAAGAATTATCTGTTGTAGATGCTGTTTTTCAAGGCACAAGTCCGCTGATTCGCGTTGTTCGTGACTATGAAAAAGCGCTGATTGCCTTAGAGAATAATGGCTTGGATCAACAAACGCAACGGAATTATCAGTTGGCAGAAGAAGCGATGAATAAAGCCGATGCTTGGAATACAGATACAACTGCCAAGATTATTTTACAAAAGCTTGGGATCAGTGAGTTAGAGAAAAAGGTCAGTGAGTTATCTGGAGGTCAAAAGAAACGAGTAGCTATGGCTCAAGTGTTGATCGATGAACCAGACCTGTTGTTATTGGATGAACCGACTAACCACTTGGACTATGATGCAATTCAATGGTTGGAAGGCTATTTAAAGAATTATCGGGGTGCGTTACTGATGGTGACCCACGATCGCTACTTTTTGGATCGAGTCGTTAATCGGATTTTTGAATTGTCCTTTGGCAAGTTGCATGAATATCAAGGCAATTACGAGACGTATCTTCATGCTCGAGCAGAACGAGAACGTGTGGAGGAGACGCAAGAAGACAAACGCAAGCAGTTGTACAAACATGAGTTGGCTTGGATTCGTACTGGTGCAAAAGCCCGTACAACGAAACAACAGGCCCGGATCGATCGTTTCGATGATTTAAAAGAAAACCTACATCAAGTAAAACGGAACGGCGAAGTGGCCATTGATGTTGCTACGACACGCTTAGGCAAACAAGTCTTAGAACTAAAAGATGCGAGTTTCCAGATTGAAAACAAAACGATTTTGTCACACTTTGATTTGTTGATTCAATCAAGAGAACGCTTAGGGATCACAGGAGAAAACGGTGCGGGCAAATCAACGTTGCTCAATATTTTAGCTGGACGCCTGCCTTTAGAAGAAGGGGAGCGTACGATGGGCGTGACGGTGAAAATGGCTTATTATACGCAAACGATTGAAGCGATGAACCCTGATCAGCGAATGATTGCTTATTTGCAAGAAGCAGCCGAGGAAGTGCAAAAAGTGGATGGCTCACAAGTCAGTGTCGCAGAAATGCTGGAACAGTTTTTGTTTCCGCGATCCATGCATGGCACCAAGATCGGCAAGCTGTCTGGCGGGGAAAAACGACGACTATTTTTACTCAAGCTATTGATTGGACAGCCAAATGTTCTCTTGTTAGATGAACCAACCAACGATTTGGATATTGATACCTTGACGATTTTGGAAAATTATTTGGAAACATTTCCAGGTGCAGTCATCACTGTTTCCCATGACCGTTACTTTTTAGATAAAGTTGCCCAAAAATTGCTGATCTTCGAAGGAAATGGCAAGATTAAGTCCTACTTTGGTTCCATCAATGAATATCTAGCAGCCAATACCAATAAAGCTAGTTCGAGTGTACTAGAGCCAAAAGAAACAAAAACCGATTCACATTCTGCTGAAAGTGAGGCGACTGCTGCAGCGCCTGTCAAAAAGAAACTGAGTTATATGGAACAAAAAGAGTGGGCGACGATTGAGGATGATATTGCGGCATTAGAAGAAAAAGCAGCCGCTTTAACTGAAGAAATGAATCATCAAGGTGCGGACTTTACGAAGCTCCAAAAATTACAGCAAGAAATCAGCGAGGTTGAAACGCAACTGGCAGAAAAAATAGATCGTTGGGAATATTTGAGCGAATTTGTCTAGAGTAAAGGAGAAAAACGATGGAACAAGCATATTTAGAGCTAGGAAAAAAGATTTTAACAGAAGGCAATGATAAAAGCGACCGTACAGGAACGGGAACGCGCAGTGTCTTTGGTCACCAAATGCGTTTTGACCTGTCCCAAGGCTTTCCATTGTTGACAACCAAGAGAGTTCCTTTTGGTTTGATCAAAAGTGAATTATTATGGTTTCTAAAAGGAGATACCAACATTCGTTATCTGCTAGAGCATAATAACCACATTTGGGATGAATGGGCGTTTGAACGCTATATTAAAAGTGATGCTTATACAGGTCCTGATATGACAGACTTTGGTCGCCGTTCATTGGTGGATGAAGCTTTCAATGAACAGTACCAACATGAGTTGAAACAGTTTTGTGAAAAAATCTTTGCCGATGATGCTTTCGCTGAAACTTTCGGCGATTTGGGTCATGTTTACGGGTACCAATGGCGGCATTGGGAAAAAAGTACGGGTGGGTTTATCGATCAAATCAAAGAAGTGATCGACATGATCAAAACAACGCCAGACTCTCGTCGCTTGATCGTCTCTGCTTGGAATCCAGAAGATGTACCGACGATGGCGTTGCCGCCTTGTCACACAATGTTTCAATTTTATGTTCATGAGGGTCGCTTAAGCTGTCAGTTGTATCAACGCAGTGCCGATGTCTTTTTAGGTGTTCCCTTCAATATTGCTAGTTATGCGCTATTGACGCACCTGATTGCTCATGAAACTGGACTAGAAGTCGGAGATTTTGTCCATACATTAGGCGATGCTCATCTTTATAGCAATCATATGGAACAAATGAAAGAACAATTGACTCGTACAGTGCGTCCTGCGCCAACCTTACAGTTAAATCCTGAAAAACAATCGATCTTCGATTTTGAAATGGAAGATATTACGCTGGTTGGGTATGATCCGCATCCAACGATCAAAGCGCCGATTGCAGTTTAAGTGGTTGTTTGGTTTCATTTCATAAAGAAAGGAATGAGGCGTAATGGAAAATACCCACAAACGAGGCTTTGCGGCGACCTTTCATCAGAGACATGCTGGATCGATTAATGCAGCGCTCATTGAGCAAGTCATTGATTTCTTGGATCAGCACTATGATGCAGTTTGGCTATCCGTATCCGAAGAAACGGTGCCGGAGCTAAAAGAAGCCATTCGGTCAAATCAGCAGTGCATTGCCATTTTTATACCAGCAAAAGGAGCGGCAGATGCCCGCAGAAGGCTTGTTTTTGCTGCACAGCACAACCTACCAATGCTGGATTCATTGCATATTTGTGATTTTGATCGCGTCGTGACGTGGATCGAGACGTACCCAGAAGAACTTGTGGCAATAAGCAAACAGCCATTACCAGAGAATACGTATTGTATCCTAGGACGAACTGCAAGGGCATTTGCGAGTCATCCGCAAACGTGGCAAAGAACGGAGTGCTTGATCAACGAGATCGCCGCCGACTTTTTTCAAATAGAAGAAATTGATGTCGCAGCCGGCAGTGCTCTCTTTCCGATCTCCCTGATACCGACCTTGCTGAAAAACAACAACGCGCGTTTAAACGATGGAGAATGGCCAAGAAATGTCCAAAGAAGTGGCGGCACAATTGTTTACCAAGCCTGTGATGGCTTGCGCTTTGATGAGCGCAACAAAGATCCATTTGAGCATGAATCGGCTTTTCAGCTGATGCAGCGACTGCAAGTCGCTGCGGATATTTCTGAATCATTTTATACAGAAGGGATGTAATATTTATGTTGATCGCACTTTGGGCACAAGATCAAAAGGGGTTGATCGGAGCGGATGGCACACTGCCGTGGCATTTGCCGAATGATTTGAAATTTTTTAAAGAGCAAACCATCAATAATACGATCATTATGGGGCGCAAAACCTTTGAAGGCATGGGAAAAAGATTGTTGCCACAACGGACGACGATCGTTTTGACAAGTGATCGAGATTATCAAGCCAACGGTGCCTTGGTGATGCATGACCGAGAGGAAATCTTAACGTATGTGAAGCAGCAAGAGCATCCTGTTTTTTTAACTGGTGGAGCGGGTGTTTTTGAAGCGATGATTGACGATTGCGATCAATTGTACCGTACAGTGATCGATGCGGAGTTTAACGGAGATGTGTATTTCCCAGAGATTGATTGGACGCAATGGAAACTTGATCATATGGTCGATGGGATCATCGATGAAAAAAACCATTATCCCCATCGATTCGAGTTTTATCATAAAAAATAAAAGATCAGGGACCTTTCTCTAATGAAGGTTCCCTGATCTTTTATTTAATCGCACTTACTGTTTAGGTATAAAACAAGACAGAGAAGTACATTAGTCCAGCTCCTAACATAACGAATAAGTGCCAAACCACATGCATGAATCGAACGGATTTTAAACTATAGAATAGCGCACCCACAGTATAAGAAACACCACCGCTTGCTAGTAAAAATGTTCCCCAATAGCCTAAATGTTCGATCAGAGGTTTAAAGGCGACGACACATAGCCAGCCCATGATGATGTAGATCAGGGTGGAAATTTTAGAGACGGTCTCTTTTTTATGAAGAGTCAGTGACTTATAAACGATGCCGCTAATTGCGAGTAGCCAAATCAAGACGAAGAGTGACCAGCCAAGCCAGCCTTGGATACTAAGCAAACAAAAAGGAGTATAGCTTCCGGCGATCAGCAAGAAAATGGAGGCATGATCAAAGACTTGGAAGACCTTTTTTGCTTTGGTAAAAATCAAACTGTGAAATAAGGTAGAAAAGAGGAAGAGCAAAATCATCATTGACCCATATATGGCATAGGAAACGATGTGGATAGGTGACCCTAGATTTGCCCCCTTGATTAAGAGAATGACCAGTCCTGCGATACTCAGTCCTAATCCGATCCCGTGAGTTACTGCATTTAATACTTCATTGACGATCAAATATCTGCGACTAAACTTCATGTGCTGCATTCGGCACCGTCCTTTCGAATCGAAATTAGATGAAAAAAAATTTTCTCTCTGTTATACTTAGTATAAATGGTCTGTGGTTATTTTACCATGAAAAAAGACTTGATTTAAAGAGAGAGTGAATATATGATGGCAAATCTTAAAATTGTGACAGATTCTTCCAGTACGATGGAACCAAGTGTCCGTGATGCTTTGGCTATCCATGTTGTGCCTTTATCTGTAATGATTGATGGTGTCGTTTATCCAGATGATGAAACGCTACCGGGAGAAAAATTTATGCAAATGATGGCGCAAGCCAAAGAATTACCTAAAACTAGCCAGCCGCCGATCGGTCATTTTGTAGAATTATATGATGAATTAGGCAAAGATGGCAGTGAAATTTTATCGATCCATATGACCAAAGGCCTGAGCGGAACCGTGGAAGCGGCTCGTCAAGCCAGTCATTTATCAAAAGCCAAAGTCACGGTGATTGATAGCGACACGACAGATCAAGCGCTGGCTTTTCAAGTGATTCGGGCAGCTGAATTGGCTAAAGCCGGTAAGACACTAGAAGAAGTGTTACCTGAAGTGGATTTGGTGCGTGAACATACGAAATTATTTATCGGCGTTTCAACGTTAGAAAACTTAGTAAAAGGCGGTCGTATCAGTCGTGCCAAAGGTCTTTTATCGAGTTTGCTGAACATGAAAGTGATCATGGATTTTGATCATTCAGAACTGATTCCAGTCGTCAAAGGACGCGGTGTCAAGACGTTTAATAAATGGTTTGAGGAATTAAAAGTAGAATTGAAGAATATGCCTAAAGTGACGAAAATTGGTATTTCTCATGCTGAAGGATTAGAAATCACGGAACGTTTCCAAAAAGAACTAGCAGAACTGTTTCCTGACTTGGAGATCCCATTGCTTCACACAACACCGATCATCGCCACTCACACTGGCAAAGGTGCTTTTGCGATTACTTACAGTACGGAATAAAAAGGATGTTTCTTTCAGCGATTCGTTTGACGACGAATCGCTTTTTGGTGTATGAAAAGCTGAAAAGAAGAAAAAGCAGAATGAAGCTGCGATTTTTGTCTACTCAGAGAGTAGGGAGCTGTTTTCTTTCTTAAGTTTGAAGGATTGCGACTAGGAATTTTATGAGAATTTTGTTAAAATAGCAAAGATTACAAAGGAGTTTGAATACCTGTGAAATGGAAAAAAATAGTAACTTATTTACTTGTTGTGGGACTGATAGCCATTGGAACTGGCTTCTTGTTTCATTTTGCTGTTCCCAAAGCGCAACCACTGTTGACCCCTGTTAATAAGCTGGCGGCCAATGACTCAAAAAAATCCGCCATCGAGTATCTCGCACTTGGGGATTCATTAACGGAAGGGGTTGGTGATGAAACAGCTCGTGGCGGCTTTGTGCCAATTTTAGCGGGGGATTTAGAGGACCGCTATGATTTGAACAATTTGGTAGCCAAAAATTATGGGGTCGCTGGTGAAAGAAGTGATCAGATTTTAAAGCGAGTCAAAAATGATGAAGACTTGCGGCAAGACCTCAGTCAAGCGGATTTGATTACCTTGACTGTCGGCGGTAACGATGTACTAAAAGTGATTCAGAGCAATTTCTTCGGCTTGAGCATTGAGACGTTTACGGAACCGATGGAAGATTACAAAGAACGTTTAAAAGACTTGTTTGCTCAAATTCGCGATTTGAATAGTGATGCACCAATCTATGTCTTGGGCATCTACAATCCATTTTATCTGAATTTCCCAGAAATCACGGATATGCAAACGATCATTGATAACTGGAATAAGCAAACGGAAACGTTCGTCAATCAGCAAGAAAAGGCCTTTTTTATTCCTATCAACGATTTGCTCTATAAAGGGTTAAGTGATGAGGTCGGTATTGCTGATACCGAAGGAGGGGAATCAGAGGGAACTGCCGAATCATCGGACACAGAACGCTTATCTGATTCATCAACGACAGCTTCGGATGAAACGCAAAGTAGTCCTTCAACGACCACTGATTCATCGCAAGCCGTTGGAAATAACATTACAAACAATGTTTTGTATGAAGGCGATCGCTTCCATCCCAATAATCTTGGGTATCAACTGATGGCGAATGCCGTTCGCGATGAAGTGATCAAAACGCAAAACTATTGGTTGCTAGAGGAGGATACAAAATGAAACCAAGCGAATCAACGAAGCAGCCGGAAAAAACAGCTACAACGAATAAAAAAGCGATCAACTACTGGAAAATTGCCTTCCTAGTGTTGGTCGGTATCCTTTTAGGGACAACGGTTTTCTTTGCTTCAAGAATTTTTCAGCAGCGGGAAACCGGCTTAAATGAAAGTGCCGAACTTGTTCAACGGGAGGGCAGTCCTGTTCTGACCGTTAACAGCAACAAAAGCCAAGTCAATCAATTGATTGATTTTTATCTATCTGATTTTCAAAAGGATCAAGAGGTCAAATATAATTTTGAGCTAAGAAATGAAGCACTCTTAACAGGCGAGTTTCAAGTATTAGGATTTCCTATCACCTTCTATCTCTATTTTGATCCTTATGTGACGGAAGAAGGCAATGTCCAATTAAAGGCCAAAAGCTTATCAATCGGCACCTTGGATCTGCCCACCAGTGAAGTGATGAAAATGATCAAACGTAGTTTTAAATTTCCTGAATGGATCGATGTCAATGCCGATGAACAAATTATTTTGATTCGATTGGATCAATTCCGCATGCAAAACGGCTTGTTTATCAAAGCCAACAAAATCAATCTTGTGGATGATGAAATTCAAATGAGTTTATATTTACCAGCTGAAACGGAGGATGAATAATGGAACGAGCAATTTTTGCCGGTGGGTGCTTCTGGTGTATGATCCAACCCTTTGATGAACTAGAGGGCGTGCATTCGATTTTTTCTGGCTATACCGCAGGACATACCGAAAATCCAACCTATGAAGAAGTCAAAAGCCATCAAACCGGGCATACCGAAGCAGTGGAAATCATCTTTGATCCTGAAAAAATCAGTTATGAAGATCTTTTGACGATTTATTGGCAGCAAACAGATCCAACGGATGCGTTTGGGCAATTTGAAGATCGTGGCGACAATTATCGTCCGGCTATCTTCTATTTTAATGAAGAGCAACGACAAAAAGCCGAAGCCAGCAAAGAGGCACTTCAAGCTTCCGGTCGCTTTACCGATCCGATCGTGACCACGATCGAACCAGCCCAACCCTTTTATTTAGCGGAAGAAGAGCACCAAGAGTATTACAAAAAGAATCCTGAGAATTTTGCTCGCAATCACGCCCGTAGAGCAGCCTTTTTAGAAAATCATTGGGAGCAAGAACATGCGTAAAAGTTTTTATAGCTATTTAATGGCAGTCAAAGGACCGAGTCATACAGATGAGGCCCAGATCTTTGCTACTCATGCAAGTCATGATATCCAGTTTCCGAAGCACAGCGATGACTATGATGAAGTCTCTTCTTATCTGGAACTAAATGTTGATTATTTGCCATCCATGGATATTTTTGATCGTATTTGGGCAGAGTATCTCGAAAATAACAAATAAAAAACTGTCCTTCGTTTTGTATGGTTGCATAAAATCCACAGAACGAAGCTGTTTTTTCTCAGAGAGGTGTTGTGAATGAAAGGTTTAACGACGAGCCGATATATCGTTTCTCTCGTTTGTGTCGCAATTTTGTCAGGAGGCGGTGTCTATTTATGGCAAACGGCTCAGCAAAATCAGCAGACGACGCAACCGGTGACAGAAACGAGCACAGAAGCCAGCGGGATGGAGAAAATCCAGTCGCTATATGACCAGATCCTCGCGAATTATTACCAAGAAGTCGATGAGGATGCCTTGATAGAAGGCGCCCTACAGGGAATGACTGATGCGCTAGATGATCCTTATACAACGTATTTGAATCAATCGGATGCGGATAACTTAGAACAATCACTTTCTGGCAGTTTTGAAGGGATTGGTGCTACCTTGTCGATCGTGGAAGACTATCCAGAAGTCGCACAAGCCCCGATAAAAAATACGCCTGCTGAAAAAAGCGGCCTGCGAATGAATGACCGAATCGTCAAGGTAGATGGTGAAGATACGCAGGGTCAAGAATTATCTGAAGTCGTGGGTAAGATTCGTGGTGAGAAAGGGACGAAAGTCACCTTAACGATTCAACGTGGAGAGGACACATTTGATGTGGAGATTACTCGGGATGTGATCCCCATCGAAACGGTTCATGGAGAAATCGCTGAAAGTGATGAAACGATCGGTCGTATCGACATTACTTCCTTTGGTGAAAACACGGCAGCTGAGTTGAAAGAAACCATCACCGAACTGCGGGAAGCCGGTGCAAAGTCGTTTGTACTAGATTTAAGACAAAATCCTGGTGGACTGCTAGACCAAGTCCAGATCATGGCGAGTATGTTTTTGGAAAACGGTCAAACGATCGTGAAATTTGCCAATAACCAAGGGGTAATCAGTGAAACCAAAGCGAGTGAAACTTTGGACGAAGGATTCAAAGTCACAGAGCCGGTCGTTGTTATAGTCGATGGAGGCAGTGCCTCCGCATCGGAAATTTTTGCTGCAGCCTTGCAAGAATCAGCGAATATTCCAGTCGTTGGTACGGAAACCTTTGGTAAGGGGACTGTCCAGAATGTGAAGGATCTGGGGGATAACAGTGAATTAAAAATGACGGTCATGAAATGGTTGACCCCGAATGAAAATTGGGTCAATGATCAAGGCGTGATGCCGGATTATGAAGAGGACTATCCAGAATATGCGTATTTCCCGCCATTACCACGGGACCATGCTTTAAAAGCTGGCCAATCGTCAACGGCAGTCAACAATCTAAATCAGTTTCTTAAAGCGTTGGGGTATTCAACCAGTGGTGATACCTTCAATGATGAGACGACCGCAGCTGTGCAGTCCTTCCAAGAAGCCCATGATTTAAAGGGAACTGGGGAAGTCGATGCAGACACGGCCCAAGCAATTGAAAAAGAAGTAACGGCGAAACTCAAAGCAGAGGACCCAGCATACTTAAAAGCACTGTCCTTGCTTTCTGAACAATAAACTAAGTGAAAAGTTGGAGAGGAGGCAGACGTGTGGCGTCGAAAAAACTTTGGGTTGATCGTTTTTGGCTAGTAGTGAAATATGCGTTGATCGCTTTTGCAACAGCCTTCTTGATTCGGGCATTCTTGTTGATCCCAGTTCCTGTTGAAGGAAATTCGATGGAAGGAACTTTAAAACAAGGAGACATGGTGGTCATTGAGAAGATTTCGCCGATCCAACGTTTTGATGTCGTTGTTTTCCAACTGCCGGATGGTTCGACCTATATCAAGCGGGTGATTGGCTTACCGGGTGAGTCAGTGAAATATGTCAATGATCAGCTTTACATTGATGATGAACCAGTAGATGAAGATTTTCTAGTGAAAAACCGTAGCAATGACCACGAGTCTGCTTCTTATACCAATGATTTTGATTTAGAATCTTTATTAGGCGTTGAGAAATTAGGGAAAGATAGTTACTTTGTCATTGGTGACAATCGACGTGCCTCCAAAGATAGTCGTTCCTTTGGACCAATATCAGGAGAGGCTATTTTAGGCAATGCTCGTTTTGTTTATTATCCATTGACCCATATTCGGTTGATTTAAACTATGTAATTATACACACAGACAAATAATGCATAACCCCTTGGATTCATCGATTGAATCCAAGGGGTTATTTGTATAGTTTTCAATCTTTTTCAAAAGACCTCCTTGCGTTTGCCGAAGTGCGCCAGTTGATTTTAACCCGTCAACTTTTTGATTTTTTCATTAAAAGCAGCCAGTAATTTCTGACAGAGATCTGTTTCAAAGTCATAATAGCGACAAAAATCAATGATTGCCGAATTTTTTTCGGTTGTATAGGGAGGGAAAAGCTGAGGCGCACTCAGGATATAAAAATCAAATGGTTCTTCAGTTGGCAGTGTGATCCGCTCTATCGCAACGAATGGTAGTCGCTCACATATATTAAAAACTTCCATTGAAACCAAATAATTGGATACATAGACGAAAGCCACTTTAAGCTTATATTTCTGTTCCTTTTCGATGTAAACGGGGTAAAGCAAACAGGCTTGATAAAAGGCAAGATCGGCATAACAGGTTTTCAACCATTCATAACCTTTACGATTTGCTATTTTACGCCAAAAACTTTGAATGGTATTTGTCAAAATCGTATGTAATGGGTATTTATCTTTGATCACGTTTGCTTCGAAAAAATTGGAAAGAGGGACTTTTTGCTTGAATATGCAGAATTTCAGCAAGGTAAGATATGTATTCATATAAAGAAACGATTGGTGATCAAAGTCAAAATCGCAGAGAAATTTTTGGCAATGGTCTTCAAATTCAGTCATCAGTTCTTTTAGTTCCTGTTTTTCATGCTTGTAACAATTTGCAACGATCGGCAGACGCACATCGTTTGCGGAAGTCAGCATCGGCCAGTAATAAAAAAGAAAAAACAATGAATTGATCTCAAGAATGTCTATTGCTGAATCAATGAGCTTAAAGAAAGCAGAAAAGAAATCAAGACTTTCGCAACTGGGAATAAAGGACTTATTCGTTAATTCATAAAGATTCGTTGAGTGACCATCCTTGATCCGGAAAAGACAAATTTTGCAATGGAGTAATGCTTCTTTTTTACCAATTTCATATTTACTTTGGTATTTTGTTCCTTCATAGGTAACAAATAACTCTTCGATCTCTTGATTATATGCCTGTGCCAAACTATCTCCTAAAGAAATATGCCAGATAAAATTAAACAACAAGATGCGAATCACCATCTCTGAACCGGTAAGCGTCATGGCCGATTGGTTTAAGGTTATGTTGAATTCCTTTAAATGATCCTGCAGCTTTTTAGTTTGTCGGAAACAAGTCGAACGACTGATATAGTTTCTTTGGCAAAATGCCAGCAAGCTTTCATCTTGGTTGGTCAAGATACTTAACAACATTTTATAAGAAATACTTACTTGGGCTAAAAACTGCTGATATTGATTGTATTCAATCAAATTTTTAGGGAGACTGAGGGTGTTTTTATGTAATGAAAGATTTACTGGGGAAAGGTTTTGCAGGTCCTCTTGGATCGAGGAAAGTAAACTTTTCAATCTCGTTGTACTTAAATGGGTCAGATTTTTCACGAACTCTATGTTGTATTCACCCGGAGCAATTGATAATAATTTTCCGTAGAGTCCGATTTTGTCTAATGCTCGGGAATCTAAGAGTATTTTTTCAATCAAATGATCACCTTCTTATTTTAGTAATAACTTATTTATATAACTGTGTAAAGACACGTCTCAAAACTTTTGCTTTTTTTTATAAAAACTGAGACAAATCTTTTCAAAAAGTGTCTCATAAAGAAGAAAAATACAAAGAGGATTTGAAAATTGATAATTTTCTTCAGTTTTTAAATAACATAAAATGATAGGTTTCCATCATAAAATATGCACCTAAATTCTATTTAAATAACGCACAAAAATAAGAGTTTTCCCATTTTTCTGAAAATGAAAAAAAGCGGTGTATTGTTCTTCTTTTTTGTATGATCAGCTTGTAATTTGAAAGGAGGTTTTTTTATGTTTTTTGCAAAGAGACACCACTGGTTCTCTTTCATTTTCTGTATGTTAGGGGGGATATTATTCATCATTTCTTCAGGTTTGCAAACAAATGGGACAGCAAGTGCACAAGAAGAAAATACGATCGCTATTACCGAAACGGAGCAGATCAAGCTGACAGGTCAACGGGAGGGCAATCAATTTACTTTACGTTATCAGCTATCACAAAAAAACAAGCAGCAACGCATCTGGCTGCAATTATATGCACTGGATGAAACGAAAGAACAATCGCTAACGAAAACGAACAACAAAGAGATGGTTGTTATTGAGGATGAATCTGCACAGTCTTGGCTAACAACACAAGACTTCTTGAAAACACCCTGTGAACAAGAAGTAACGTTTCAACTACCCAATGAAACAAAAAAACTGAAGTTGGCGCTTCAGATTGAAGAATATGATCATGAAAATCAAGAGTCGCACAAATTGGCGTCTTTGGATGAATTGATAGTTGATATTCCGCTTGTCACAGAATCTGCTTCCTCAGATAGGGTGGAAGTCAGCTCAACTGATTCGCAAGCTGCAGAAACCGGCACAGAGTCAACTTCGGAACAAGTGTCGAATGAAGACTCAAAAGGTGTTTTAAACGAAGAAACGCAGGAAGAGACAAAGGAAACAGGAACGACGTCAAGTTCTTCTGAAGATGAAACACTCATTGAACCGTTTAAACAAGAACGTCTTTATCAAAAAATGAACGGTTCACAGGCTTTTGCTTCGATTGAACCAGATTATACGACAGACCAAAGCGGGACGTATCCTTCGGCGAATTGGAAAACCGATGAAAAGAGTAACGTCTTAAATCATCAGGGGAACAAGGATGCAGGAGAAACCTGGGATGGCGTAACTATCTGGAATGGTGATCCAGAAAATGTGACCAACTCGTATATTGAGTATGGTGGTGTAGGTGACGAAGCAGATTTCGCTCTGCGAAAATTTGCCAAAGAGACGAATACCCCGGGACTATTTGATGTTTACCTAAATGTACGAGGGAATGTTCAACGTCAAGTCGATCCCATCGATGTCGTGTTGGTCATGGATTGGTCAGGCAGTATGAATGAGATGGGACGCATCACTGAAGTAAAAAAAGGTGTGGAACGCTTTTTGAATCAAATTGAAGGAAGCGGCATTCAAGAAAGTGTCTACATGGGCTATGTCGGTTATTCCAGTGATGGTAGCAATTACCAAAACAAAATCTGCCAATTAGGAAAATTTTCGGAAGTCAAAGAGACGATCCGGACCATGACACCAGAAACAGCAGCTGGGGGAACCTTTACCCAAAGAGGGCTGCGCCAAGCAGGGGATATGCTATCGACGCAAAATGGACATAAGAAAGTCATCGTTTTGCTAACAGATGGCGTGCCTACTTACAGTTACCATGTGTCCAAAGTGCAGACGCAAGCAGACGACAGTTATTTTGGAACCGCCTTTTCACTTACTCAAGATCAGCCCATGAATACATCGTTTATCCACAATGGGTATTTTGCACCTGATCAATACGGTAACTCTAAACGGATCGACAATACGTTTGTCGCTACGATCGGTGAGGCGATGGCGTTAAAAGAGCGCGGGATTGAGATTCACGGATTGGGGATTCAACTGCAAGGAGATCAAACAGCTGGGTATACAAAGGCCGATGTTGAGAACAAAATGAGACAGATGGTTTCTGCAGATGAAGAGGGGCATCTTTATTATGAGTCAGCCAATGGAGCAGCGGATATTGCCGACTATCTCGAGAAAAAAGCCCTTCATATTTCGGCGACAGTCACTGATGGAGAGATTACTGACCCCATTTCGCAGCCTTTTTTATACGAAGAAAATAGCTTGTCCATCAAAAGTGTCGGTTCTGCTGATCTAACGGTGCAGCCTGAGGTCACGGTATCTGACAATACCCTCAACGCTTCTAGTCTTTATTTAGGCGAAGGACAGGAACTGCAAATTCATTATCAAGTGCGGATTCAAACAGAAGTAGCGGATTTTAAACCAGATATTTGGTATCAAATGAATGGTGAAACGGTGTTTTATCCGAATCATCAATCCGATCAAAAGGCATTGTTTGGTGTGCCATCTGCCAAAGCACCTGGTAAGGAGTTGACGATCAAAAAAGTCTGGGAGGAATACGATGGTGATGTGTCAAGTCGCCCAGAATCCGTTTATTTTGAAATAAGTAGAAGCCCGGTTACTAGCAAGGAGAGCTGGCAAACAGGATATCTCGAACTTACTGAGACCGATGCGCAAGATCAGACAACTTGGGAACGAAGCAAGGTTCCCGCGGTTTCTGAAAAGGATGGAACGAATTACGAAGAAACCCGTCTACTGCCGCTTTATAATAACCAAGGAGAAACTTTTGATTATCAAGTCACAAGTGAACGAACAGTGTCAGGCTATGAAGCGACAAAAGTGGACGCTTATACATGGAAAAACACAAAGACGTTTGTGCCCCTGGCATTAAACCTGATCAAAAAATCCGCTGTAGGAGAGGTGAAGTTGACAGGTGCCGTTTTTGAATTGACGGGGGCAGGGGAGACAGTGACCCTTGTGGATCAAGGGGATGGAACGTACGGGCTACCAGCAGATACTGCGTTGCAAAAAAGTCAGACGTATCATTTAAAGGAAGTCACTGCACCGGCGGGACATTATTTGGCTGAGCAAACCCAGTGGCAGATTCATGTCGATGCGCAAGGGCATGCGACGATCGATGGGCAACCCGTCACACTGGACGATCATACGATTACGCTGGAGATCACCAATCCCTTTACAGAAATTCCAGTCGCTATTCGAAAATACACGGTACAAAAAGAACAGCAAGTACTGTTAGCTGGGGCTGTCTTTTCTCTGCAACAAAAAACTGCAACGGGGGATTATCAAGAAATCGCCGCAGAAACGTCGGATGATGCTGGACTCGCCGGATTTATAATCGGGGAACCAGGGTCTTATCGCATCACAGAAACAGCCGGTCCGCTTGGATACGATACGGTTGCCGGTGACTATGAATTTGTCGTTGGTACGGACGGAAAAATCCAGTATCTAGGGGAAAACGTCGATGGGGATGCCAATTGTTGGACCCTTACCCACGCCAATCAGTTAAAACCATTTGATTTGGTGGTCAATAAACAGGATGAACTGGGACAAGCACTTGAGGGGGCAAAATTCCGGCTAAGTGGAAACGGACGAACTGTCGAACTGCCTGAAAACGGAGAAGCACTAGCGGTATTTCACTTCCAAGATCTTACACCCGGCAGCTATACCTTGGAAGAAACTGGTACACCCGCAGGCTATGCAGGTTTAACAGTACCTGTCCAAATCAAGATTGAAGAGGATGGTCAGGTCTTTATCGATGAAGAACAACAACCGAATCTTCTTGTTTCTGGAGAAAAGAACAATCAAATAGAATTGATCGTAACCAATCAAGTGAAAGTGTCTCTTCCTGAAACCGGAGGGAATTGGCATGGATGGCTGGCGATTCTTTCAACAGGTCTGCTAGTCCTTTTAGCTGGAAGCTATTTGTACGTTAAGCGCAAAGATAAGCCTTCATTAAAGTAATTCTTCCATTAGCGAAAGAAAAACAAAAAAATTTAGAAGAGAGGAAAGAACAATGAAAAAAATTTTTAATCATACGAGCATAATTTGGCTTCTTTTTATATTTTTGCCATTTGTCTTTTTTGGATCAAAAAATCAGCAAGTATCCGCAGAGACCAATTTGGCACAGGTTCATCTGCATAAAAAGAAAATGGTCAATCTACCAGGTTCATTGATTCAAAATAGTGGGACCGAGATGGCAGAGTTTGATCAATACCAAGGGTTAGCCGATGTTACTTTTTCTGTCTATGATGTGACAGCAGCCTATTACGAAAAACGATCTGCAGGGGCATCCGTTGAAGAAGCTAAGCGTCAAGTCCAAAACTTGACGCCAGGTTCTCCTGTAGCTAGCGGGAAAACAGATACAGCCGGTGATTTGATTTTTGAATTGCCGAAAAAACAAGCCGATCGGGATGCTGTTTACACCATTGTGGAAGAACCTAAAGACGGCGTTACCTCTGCTGAGAATATGGTGATCGCCTTTCCTGTGTATGAAATGATCTCACAAGCAGATGGCTCTTATGTATATGGAGAAGAAGAGCTTGACACGATCCATCTTTATCCGAAAAATCTCGTCACAAATGAAGGAATGCTCCTTGTGAATAAGCGAGGAACGGGGGAAAACGAACCACTGAATAATGCGGAATTTGTTGTTTCAAAGCAAGAAGGAAACCAACAGACCAAGAAATATATTGTAAGTGCAGCCGATGGACTCTATATGTGGACGACCGACAAACAAGCAGCGTACCGTTTTTTAACAGGTAAACAATATGCTGCCGGAGACGCTGGTATCAATGTGAGTGAGAACCAAAAAGGACAGCTAAAGATTGCACAACTAGAAACAGGCGCCTATCAATTAGAGGAAACGAAAGCCCCAAGTCAAGCCGCCTTAATCGAGGAAGAAAGGATCAAGGATTTCACGATTGATTCAGGAAGTAACGTTACTGTTGAGCTAACAATCAAAAATGACACAACAAATGTTACCAAAACAACACCACAATTAGACGGAAAAGACGTGGAGATCGGCGAAAGAATCCAATATCACCTAACGGTCAATATCCCATCAGGTATTCAAGATAAAGTAGGAGCTGAAAACAAATACAAACATTTTCAATTGATCGATGCCCATGATCCAGCATTAACTTTTGAAAATACAGCTGAAGGAGAAACAGGCTATGCGTTGTATGATGGAGAGCAGAAAATCGACGCGACGAATTACCAAGTAACGGAAAAAGAGCATGGCTTTACGGTAACTATCAATCCAGAATTTTTGCCGCAATTAACGCCGGGAAATCAATTACGCTTTGTGTATTATATGTATTTAAATGAACAGGCGATGCCTATCAATGGCTTTACGAATGAAGCAAATGTTGAAACGGATTTCATGACGGATCAAACGCCTCCAAGCGTGGAAGTTTTGACAGGGGGCAAACGGTTTTTAAAAGTCGATGGGGCTGTGACCGCTACCGAAACATTGGCAGATGCAGTTTTTGTTGTACGGGATCAAGACCATGATGAGGCCAACTACTTGAAAATCGAAGAGGGAACCAAACAAGTATCTTGGGTGCAAACAGCGGATGAAGCGACGAAATTTACCTCAGGTGCAGATGGATTAGTCGACATTATCGGGTTGAAATTTGGCACCTACTATTTGGAAGAAGTAAAAGCACCAAAAAATTATGTGCTGTTAACAAATCGCATCGCTTTTGAAGTCCATGAAACATCCTATGGAACGAAAGAGCAATTGCTAGAACCTGAAAAAGTCCCTAACCGCCGCAAAGGAACTTTACCGGCAACTGGTGGTGTCGGCACGTATTTAATGGGCGCCATCGGAGTGGTGATCGTTGGTTTAGCTGGGTGTTACTTTGTAAAACGGAAAGGGTAAGTAAATGAGATGAAGATGCACGATGACGATCAAAAGGAAAAGAAATGGCGCGAAATCACTTACTAAAAAAGTGACTTTGTTGGATGTTTTAATGGGTATTTTGCTGCTGATAGGAGTCCTGATCATCAGTTATCCTTTTGTAAGTAATCAACTCAACACCTTTTTGGATCAGCAGTTGATCAGTTACTACCAAAGCCAAGCCAAAAAAATGAGTGAAATAGAAAAACAGCAAAAGAGGAACCAGTTGGAACGAACGAATCAAGAACTGGCACAGCGGGCAAGTACTCCTGGAATCAAAGAAACGCAAGCTTCAGCAGAAACAAAGGACTCAGAATCAGTCGACACCCCTGATTACTATGAACGACATACGATCGGTGTTTTAAAGATCCCTGTAATCGATGTCGCTCTCCCGATTTTTGATCAAACCACCGATACGTTGTTAAAAAGAGGTGCAACATTATTGGAGGGCGCTTCGTATCCAATAGGTGGGGAAGATACCCATGCAGTTCTGTGCGGACACCGTGGGTTAACGAGTGCAACCCTCTTTACGGATCTGCCTAAGCTGCAGATCGGCGATGCGTTTTATATCGAAACGTTTGATGATACGTTGGCGTATCAAATAGATCAGATCAAAACGGTCGCCCCTGATGATACCGAAGCACTAAAAATTGTCAAAGGCAGTGATTATGTCACCTTACTAACCTGCACACCCTATATGGTCAATAGCCATCGTTTATTGGTTCGCGGCAAACGGGTTCCTTACAATGAAGAAAATGAAACAAATGCCGCAAAAAAAGCAAACCAGCAGGATTTGTGGGTGCTGCTAGTTGTAAGCACCATACTATTACTACTCCTGCTGGTGATTAGCAGAATCAAAAGAAAAAAACAGCATGATTTGATCACTCCCAGTGATAAGAAGCAAAGATAGCAGGTTTTCCTCTAGATCCACTAGAAAATGACTTGTTAACCTTACTCAGAACGAAACATGTCGTGTGAAATATGGTACAATAACGAAGATAAAAGGTAGTAAAAAGCAGTCGGTCTAATGGTAAAGGTGTCAGAAAAAAGGAAGAATGAGTGGGTAGACAAGCTTTTTCCAATCACTTCCCCAAAATTAAAAAGCGAGAAAGCGCGTATGACGCATGAGAATCGCGCTGAAAGCTTTACCTATGCACGAGGTTGGAACAAGAACATTGTCCTAAAGCAACTTTAGCAAAATGCCCAGTGTGACTAGTTTCTCTGATGGTTTTAGAGCAAATAGTCCTTGTTCTTGTCAGGTATATACTGCAGGGATTTAGATATTACTGTCTTTTTACCAATTCGAAGAAGTACCAAGGAGGAAAACGTTCAAATGACCATTCAATGGTTTCCAGGCCATATGGCGAAAGCCAGACGTGAAGTAAGTGAAAAATTAAAATTCGTGGATATCGTTTTTGAACTCGTGGACGCACGCTTGCCGATTTCATCCCGCAACCCCATGCTGGATCAATTATTACAGCAAAAACCACGATTGATCTTGATCAATAAAGCGGATCTAGCAGATCCCGTTCAAACCAAAAAATGGGAGCATTATTTCCAAGCACAAGGCTATTTAGCCTTGGCGATCAACGCCCAAGACAATCAAGGCGTCAAAGCGATTGTCCCGACGGCTAAGCAAGTCTTGAAGGAAAAAATCGCTCGTGACAAAGCCAGAGGATTGAAACCCCGTGCGATTCGGGCGATGGTGATCGGCATCCCGAATGTCGGAAAATCAACCTTGATGAACCGCTTAGTAGGGAAGAAAATTGCTCAGACGGGCAATAAACCTGGTGTGACCAAAGGGCAGCAATGGCTGCGTTTTGGGACTGATCTAGAGCTGCTAGATACGCCCGGGATCTTATGGCCAAAATTTGAAGATCCAGAGATCGGCAAGAAGCTGGCATTGACCGGAGCGATCAAAGACCAGCTGATCCATTTGGATGATATCGCATTGTATGGACTTGATTTTTTCGCTCGTTATTATCCTGAAAGAATCGCCAATCGTTACCAATTAAAGGCGGAGGAAGAGGCGTTATTAGCGCCAGACCTTTTAATGAAGATCACGGAAAAACGTGGCTATAAAGACAATTATGATCGAGGAAGCGAACTTGTTGTCTTTGACATTCGGCAAGGAAAATTAGGCCGTTACACACTAGATCGAGTGGAGGAAATGGAAAGTCAAGATGAAACAATCGATTAAGACAATCAAAGAGCGATTATTTGATCCAACCTTTAATGACCCGGCATTTTTGCAGGAATTGCTAGCAGATGAACGCGCGGGGGTCCAAAAGCTGTTGCAACAATATGAGAAACAATTAGTCAAACAGCAGCTTTTGCGGGAGAAATATGAAGAAATGATGCGTTTTGAAAACGAAGCATTTCAACAAGGCGCCCGTTTTATCGCCGGTTTAGATGAAGTAGGACGCGGACCTTTAGCAGGACCCGTGGTGTCAGCTGCGGTGATTCTGCCTAAAGAATGCCAAATTTTGGGGTTGAATGATTCAAAACAGCTTTCTGCGAAGAAAAGAGAAGAACTGTTTATCGAAATTCAAAACAAGGCTGTTGCTGTCGGTATCGGTGTGGTTAGTCCTGAAGAAATCGATCGGATAAATATCTATCAAGCGAGCCGCCTGGCGATGAAAGAAGCTTTGATCGACTTAGCGGTCAAGCCGGAACATTTGCTCATTGATGCGATGACGATCGAGACCGACATTCCTCAACAAAGCCTGATCAAAGGCGATGCCCGCTCCATTTCGATTGCCGCAGCAAGTATCATTGCCAAAGTCTATCGTGACAATTTAATGAAAGATTTTCATGATGTGTATCCTTTTTATGGGTTTGATCAAAATGCTGGGTATGGGACCAAAGTTCATTTAGAAGGGTTAGCTGCCCATGGAATTTGCCCTATTCATCGAAAAACCTTTGCCCCAGTTAAACAATACCTATAAATTTCATCCATCCCTCTTTTTTTAGCGAATCTTATAAGTAAGATCACTAAGAAAAGAGGGCTTTGTTTATGAAATATCAACAAGCAACAGATTTTGAAAAACAGTTGATAAAACTGTACTACTGTCAGGGAATCGGTCTGCAAGGCTGCTGGAAGATTATTTGGTATTGGCTGGAAACAAAAGAGATGCGTTGTTCGTTGGAAGAGATGATTGCCATCGGCGTCCTTCCACAACACCGTGCGGTTTTTCGGCGATCATGGGAACAATTGACAGAAGAGCACATCACACAAAAGATGGGGGATCAAAACTACCTTACCTTTTTTTCGGCGGAGTATCCGATGCTTTTAAGACAAATTGCGGACCCACCATTGATGCTTTTTTATGAAGGAAATCTGCAATTGCTGCAAACGCCCATGATTGGCTTTGTCGGCGCAAGAACAGCTTCTCGCTACGCGCGTAAAGTTTGCGAAAAGCTGATTCCACCGCTAGTGACGGAAAATTATACGATCGTCAGTGGATTGGCAAATGGTGTTGACAGTTTTGCCCATGAATCAGCCATCAGAAATCGTGGGAAAACCATTGCGGTGATTGCGTCTGGGTTGGACCATTGTTATCCTGCTTCTGCGTTTCCATTATTTCAGCAGATTCGTCAAGAACATCTAGTACTGAGTGAATATTCTCACGATACTAAACCGCAAAGACATCACTTTCCCTTGCGCAATCGCATCATTGCTGGTATTTCAAAAGGGATCTGTGTGATTGAAGCTAAAGAAAGAAGCGGTTCTTTGATTACGGCACAATTAGCAATGGAAAATGGCCGCGAAGTTTTTGCAGTACCTGGTGAAATGATTTCCGATCAGTCAAAAGGTTGTCACCACTTGATTCAAGATGGCGCAAAATGTACGATTAGTGTGTCAGATATTTTACAGGAGTTAGCCTTTTTTTGATTTTTCCAATCAACCTTCCTTGACAAACCTTTTCTTGAAAGCTATGATAAGCTACGATTTGTATGTTTCATCTGCATACGATAGGTTCACTGATTGATAGAATATAATAGTAGGAAAAATTCAGGAAGGAGCCATTCTTTATATGGCATATAAATATTTAGTAATCGTGGAATCGCCAGCAAAGGCGAAAACCATTGAAAAATACCTTGGACGAAATTACAAAGTCGTCGCAAGTGTCGGTCATATTCGTGATCTCCCTAAAAGTAAAATGGGAATTGATGTCGAAAATGACTATGAGCCGCATTACATTTCGATCCGTGGCAAAGGCGATGTGATCAAAAGCCTCCGTTCAGCTGCAAAAAAAGCCGAGAAAGTCTACCTCGCAAGTGACCCGGATAGAGAAGGAGAAGCCATTGCTTGGCATTTAGCTTTTCTGCTAGGGTTAGATTTAAAAGATAAAAACCGAGTCGTCTTTAATGAAATCACCAAAGATGCCGTCAAAGCAGCCTTCAAAGAGCCAAGAACGATCGATGTGGATCTCGTCGATGCCCAACAAGCACGGCGGATCTTAGACCGATTAGTCGGGTATTCATTGAGTCCGATCCTTTGGCGTAAAGTGAAAAAAGGATTGAGTGCTGGCCGTGTTCAATCGGTGGCGCTTAAGATCATTATTGATCGTGAAAAAGAGATCCGTGATTTTGTGCCTGAAGAATACTGGAGCATCGATGGGAACTTTAAAAAAGCCACGAAGAAATTTAAAGCCAATTTTTGGGGCCTAGATGGCAAAAAGAAAAAATTACCGAATGCTGAAAGTATTAAAGAAGTCACTGATCGCCTTTCTGGTAAAGACTTTCAAGTGACGAAGGTTGAAAAGAAAGAACGCAAACGCAACCCGGCGGCACCTTTTACCACCAGTAGCTTGCAACAAGAAGCAGCCCGTAAACTGAACTTTCGAACGCGGAAAACCATGATGGTTGCACAGCAGCTCTATGAAGGGATCGCCCTTGGTAAACAAGGCACCGTCGGTTTGATCACCTATATGCGTACCGATTCGACCCGAATCGCAGACACAGCCAAAGGCGAAGCGGCAGAATTTATTGAAACTACCTATGGTTCAGAGTTTTCAGCGCACGGTGGCAAAAAACGCGCCAATGCACAAGGAGCGCAGGATGCCCATGAAGCGGTAAGACCAACCAGTGTGATGCGTACGCCAGAAGCCATGGAGAAATTCTTAGATAAAGACCAACTAAAACTGTATCGCTTGATCTGGTCTCGCTTTGTGGCTAGTCAAATGACACCGGCGATTTTGGACACAATGAAAGTTACTTTGGATCAAAATGGTGTCATCTTTATTGCCAATGGTTCAAAAATCAAATTTAAAGGGTTTATGCAGGTCTATGTGGAAGGGCGCGATGATGGCAAAGAAGACAAAGAGAACATCTTGCCAGAGTTAGTTGAAGGAGATGTGGTCCAATCCGTATCGATCGAACCGAAACAGCATTTCACTCAACCACCTGCCCGCTACAGTGAAGCCACCTTGATCAAAACCCTTGAAGAGAACGGTGTCGGCCGTCCTTCAACTTATGCACCAACGCTAGAAACGATCCAGCGGCGTTATTATGTGAAATTGACGCAAAAACGTTTTGAGCCAACTGAACTTGGTGAGATCGTCAATTCATTGATCGAGGAATTCTTCCCGCAAATCGTTGATATGCATTTTACTGCTGAAATGGAAAATAGCTTGGATAGCATTGAAGCTGGGAAAGAAGAATGGGTCAAAGTCGTCGATCAATTCTACCGTCCATTTGAAAAAGAATTGACGACCGCAGAAGAAAGTATCGAAAAAATCCAAATCAAAGACGAACCTGCAGGCTTTGACTGTGATCTTTGTGGCCATCCAATGGTGATCAAATTAGGTCGCTACGGAAAATTTTATGCCTGCAGCAATTTCCCTGACTGTCGCAACACGAAACCAATCGTCAAAGAAATCGGCGTTGAGTGCCCGGTCTGTCACCAAGGCCAAGTTGTTGAACGCAAATCGAAAAAAAATCGGTTGTTTTATGGATGTACCCGCTATCCCGACTGTGACTTTACTTCTTGGGACAAACCTGTAGGCCGTAATTGTCCGAAATGTGATAATTACTTAGTCGAGAAGAAAGTCAAAGGCGGCAAGCAAGTCGTGTGTATCAATGGCGACTATGAAGAAAATGTGCAAAAATAACTAACAGGATTCTCTGTTATAAAAAGAATCGGCGCATTCTTTTGAAGGGTCAGCCTCGATGTTGGCTGACAAAAGAAAGTGCCGGTCCTTTTGATTAATACAAGCAGTTTCTTATGAGAAGAGGCGAGCTTTTGAAATAAAAGGAGAGCACTATGAAAGAAATCAATGTTATTGGTGCCGGTTTAGCCGGAAGCGAGGCTGCGTGGCAAGCAGCGCAAGCAGGTGTCGCAGTAAAGCTTTATGAAATGCGTCCTAAGAAATCGACAGAAGCCCATCATACAAATAATTTTGCTGAGCTTGTTTGTACGAATTCACTACGAGGCAACAATTTAACAAATGCGGTCGGTGTTTTGAAAGAAGAGATGCGTCGCTTAGATTCAGTCATTATTACCTCTGCAGACAAAACAGCGGTTCCAGCAGGTGGTGCTTTAGCTGTTGATCGTGATGATTTTTCAGAGTTAGTCACCAAACGTGTCAAAGAACATCCTTTAGTCACTGTCATCGAAGAGGAGATCACTGAAATTCCAGATGGGATCACCGTGATTGCAACTGGACCTTTGACTTCTGAACCTTTATCCAAAGCGATCCAAGCTTTTAACGGATCAGAAGGATTTTATTTCTATGACGCAGCAGCACCGATCGTCGATAAATCCACCATCAATATGGATAAAGTTTATTTGAAATCACGCTACGACAAAGGCGAAGCAGCCTATCTAAACTGTCCGATGAACGAAGAGGAGTTTTATGCGTTTCGTGAAGCTTTAGTCAATGCGGAAGTGGCCCCTTTGAAAGAATTCGAAAAAGAAAAATTCTTTGAAGGATGTATGCCAATCGAAGTTATGGCTGGCCGTGGACCGAAAACCATGTTGTTTGGTCCGATGAAACCCGTTGGTTTGGAAGATCCGAAAACCGGCAAGCGTCCTTACGCAGTGATTCAGCTGCGGCAAGATAATGCAGCTGCTTCTCTGTACAACATCGTTGGTTTTCAAACACATTTGAAATGGGGCGAGCAAAAGCGGGTATTCCGGATGATCCCTGGTTTGGAAGAGGCCGAATTTGTGCGCTACGGCGTGATGCATCGGAATAGTTTTATGAATTCACCAGAGTTGTTACACCAAACCTATCAATCGAAAAAACGTGAGGACCTCTTTTTTGCTGGTCAAATGACAGGGGTCGAAGGGTATGTTGAAAGTGCAGCCAGTGGATTGATGGCTGGCATCAACGCGGCCAAACTTGCAAAAGGCGAAGCACCGATCATTATGCCGCAAGAAACAACAATTGGTAGTATGGCGTATTATATCACCCATGCTGAAGGCAAACACTTCCAACCAATGAATGCAAACTTTGGGTTATTGCCAGAACTTCCAGAGCGAATCAGAGACAAGAAATCTCGTTATGAAGCATTGGCAAATCGAGCGTTAGCTGCTTTAGAAAAAGCCAAAGAACAACTATAAGAGTGATGAGTCAACACCTTCTTACTGATAATTGGTAAGAAGGTTTTTTTTTAATTTGTCTTGAAACTTTAATCAAGGTGACTTATGATAGACAGTAACAATGAGAGAAGGTGGTGAAGATGGTGATCGGAGAATGGGTTCATTTGATTCAAAACTATTTACAGCGTTTTCCTACAGTGATCCAATTTTTAGGATGGCTGATCCTCTTGGTCGGGGTCATTTTCGTTGTCTTTGTTGCATTTAGTTTGCTGTTAGGTCCCTTTATGTGGCTTTACAATCGCATCACAGACAAAAACCGCAGCAATGTCATTAGCCGCAATGAGTTTGTGATCGGCGAACTGACGGAAAAGATTGTCGGAGACACAATCGGCGAAGTCATGGAAATAGGGAGTCAAAGTGCACGTTCTGTTTATCCCGCTCGGTTTTTTCGAGAAGAAGATCGTGAAAACAATGTTCGATTGCCAGTCGGCACCAAAGTCATCATTGTCGATTTTGATAAAAAAGGGATCGCGTTGGTGGTTGAAAGTAAAAATTTTATAGAATAGGAAGTGTTAGGTTATGGTGGATACAGGATCAGCAGTCGATTTTTTAAGTAATCCAATTTTATGGATCATTGTCCTCGTTGTTTTATTGGTTGCCTTTTTGATGATACGTTACCGTATCGGGAAACCCGATGAAGCGTTGATCGTTACAGGATCATTCTTAGGAAAAGAAGGCATCAAGATCTTAAAAAACAGTGGGACATTTGTGATTCCTATTGTTCAAAAAGCTCATAAATTAAGTTTATTGACCCACAAGTTAGAGATTGGGACACCAGAAGTTTATACGGAACAAGGCGTACCGATCAAAGCCAGTGCGACGGTGCTTGTGAAGGTCGGTAATAGTACCGAATCGATCAAGACAGCCGCCGAACAATACTTAGGTAAATCCACAGGTGAATTGGAAGATGAAGCCCAAGAAGTCTTAGAAGGTCACTTACGGGCGATTCTAGGAACGATGACGGTAGAAGCTATCTACAAAAACCGAGATGATTTTGCGGAACAAGTGCAAGAAGTTGCCTCTACGGACTTGAAAAAAATGGGGTTGGAGATCGTTTCGTTTACGATCAAAGATGTCAGCGACAGCAATGGCTACTTGGATGCGTTAGGACGCCCTCAGATTGCTGAAGTGAAAAAAAATGCCGAAGTAGCGGAATCCAATGCCTTAAGAGAAACGCGGATCAAGCAAGCTGAGAATGAGCAATTGGCACAGCATGAAGAGATCCGTCGCCAAACAGAAATCGCAGAAGCGACTAAAGATATGGCATTGAAACAAGCGCAGTACAAACAAGAACGCGAAGTTGCGGATGCGAAAGCAGAACAAATCGCGGTCGGCGAACAAATGAAAGTTCAGTTGATCGAACAAGAAAAAAATATTGAGATCCAAGAAAAACAAGCGGAATTGACGGAAAAAGAATTGAATGCAACTGTCCGTAAAAAAGCCGAAGCAGATAAATATGTCGTTGAACAAAACGCTCTAGCAGACAAAGCACGTGAAATCGCCCGAGCACAAGCCGAAGCGGAAAAAGTCAAATTAGCTGCCCAAGCAGAAGCCGAACGAATTGAAAAACTAGGTAGTGCCGACGCGGAACGGATCGCAAAAGTCGGTCAAGCCGAAGCGGAAAGCCGTGAAAAGATGGCGATTGCTTTGACCAAACTAAACGAAGCCGGTATTTTAATGGAGTTCATCAAAGTGCTGCCTGAAATCGCGAAAGAAGTCAATGCGCCACTGAGCAATATTGATAAAGTGGTCAGCTTTGGCGGCAACGATGGGCTTCAATCAATGGGAGAAGCTGGTTTAGCGCGAACTTTTGATACGATCAAAGAGACAACCGGATTAGACTTAGTTGGGTTGATCAATGACACGATGTCCACAAAACAAGGAAACAAAGAGCTAGTTCAGGCTGTATCTGAAAGCAATGGTTCGCATCAGCCAACAACGGATCCAATCGAATAAAAGCAAATAAGTGGAAACGTATCAGTCCCTCTATCTTTTGAGGAGAAGGACTGGTACGTTTTTCTGGCTTTTTTGAGGGATCTTTTGAAGAGAGATAAGAATCTTACGAAGATTCTTAGAAAGTTTTCACAATTATGTCTAAACTTTGAAATATTGATTAAATTCTGACAATTCATTTGTTTTTTTTTGTGGTCTATGCTAAAGTTATTTCGAATCATGAAAAGGGGGGTTACTTTGCAAACAGATCAGTTACAAGAAGAGTTTTTTCGTTATCTTATTGTTGAAAGAGGGTATTCGGAAAAGACAAAAAAAGCGTATCAAGAAGATATGAGCGATTTTTTTTACTTCTTAAAAGAGTCTGGCAATGAAGACCCATTAGCAGTGGAGTACCGTGATGTTCGCGTCTATCTAAGCTATTTGACAGAACGAGAGTACAGTCGTAATTCCATTAGTCGCAAAATGGCTAGCTTGCGATCATTTTACCAATTTCTAACCAAGCATGAGATCGTCAAAGAGAATCCTTTCGCCTACATTCATTTAAAAAAGAAAAACGCCAAATTGCCGCGTTTTTTTTATGAAAAGGAAATGGATGCACTCTTTCAAAGTGTTGCCGGTGATGAGCCATTACAACAGCGCAATCAAGCATTGTTAGAAGTCCTTTACGGTTCAGGTCTGCGGGTCAGCGAATGTAGTAGTCTGACGCTGGGTGCGATCGATTGGGAAAGCGGCGTATTGTTGATCCACGGAAAAGGCAACAAAGATCGTTATGTTCCTTTCGGCAGTTACGCACAAGCGGCAGTCAAGCGCTACCTTTCCTCAGGACGCAAACAACTGATGGAAAAGCAGAACAAAGAACACGATATTCTTTTCGTGAATCATCTTGGTGATGGGATCACTGCAACAGGGATCGAGTATGTGTTGAATCAAATCATTCGAAAAAGCAGTTTAGACAGTAAAATCCATCCTCATATGCTTCGGCATACGTTTGCGACCCATTTATTAAATAACGGTGCCGATATGCGGACCGTTCAAGAATTGTTGGGGCATGCCAATCTATCGACGACACAGATCTATGCGCATGTCACCAAAGACAGTTTACAAAAAAATTATCGCCAATTTCATCCACGCGCGTAAAATTGGTACAGGAGGAACGTAAATGAAGTCAGAATTTCATTCAACCACCATCTGTGCGGTTGAAAAAGACGGCAAGTTTGCCATGGCCGGTGACGGACAAGTAACGATGGGAGAACAGGTCGTTATGAAAGGAACCGCTCGGAAAGTTCGTCGAATATACAACGGTGAAGTGATCGTTGGCTTTGCCGGCAGTGTGGCAGATGCCTTTACCTTGGAAGAAAAATTTGAAGGAAAACTAAATGAATACAACGGAAATTTGCAACGAGCTGCAGTAGAATTGGCACAAGAATGGCGGACGCAGCAGTCGATGCAAAAATTAGAGGCGATGCTGATCGTCATGAATGATAAGGAGATGCTCTTAGTCTCTGGGACAGGCGAGGTCATTTCGCCAGATGAAGGGATCTTAGCCATTGGTTCAGGCGGAAACTATGCCTTGGCGGCAGCCCGTGCGATGAAACGTTATGGCGGCGAACTATCTGCCAAAGAAATCGCTGAAGGTGCCTTGAATATCGCAGCAGACATTTGTGTCTTTACGAATCACAATATCATTGTAGAAGAGTTTTAAAGAGGGATGACGATATGACAAACCAAAACAAATCACCACGAGAAATCGTGAAAGAATTAGATGAATACATCGTTGGACAAACCAACGCCAAAAAATCAGTGGCGGTTGCTTTGAGAAATCGCTACCGCCGGCTACAATTAGATGAAAAGATGCAACAAGATGTCACACCAAAAAATATTTTGATGATCGGACCAACGGGCGTTGGGAAAACGGAAATTGCGCGACGCTTAGCAAAGATCGTTGATGCACCTTTCGTTAAGTTAGAAGCGACGAAATTCACGGAAGTCGGCTATGTCGGTCGAGACGTAGAATCGATGGTACGTGACCTCGTTGAGAATGCGATCCAAATCGTGAAAAAAGAACAATATAAAAACGTGCGGATCCAAGCGGAGAAAAAAGCCAACCGTCGTTTAGTAAAAGTCCTAGTTCCTGGTATTAAAAAGGAACAAAAAAAGAATACCAATCCTTATGAACAAATGATGAATATGTTCAACGCCGCACAACAACCAGAAGAGCCAAAAGAAGAATTGACGGATGAGATTCGCAGCAACCGTCAAGCCATTTTCGAGCAATTAGAAAAGGGGCTTTTAGACAACCGAGAAGTGACGATCCAAGTCGATGAGCCGAAAAATCAAGCACCAATGATGAACAATGGCTTAGAACAAATGGGGATTGATTTGAATGAAACCTTAGGGGCATTGAAACCGCAAAAGAAAATCGAGCGCACGGTAACTGTGAAAGAAGCACGAGAATTGTTGATTCAAGAAGAATCCTCCAAACTGGTCAACGACGCGGATATTCATAGTGAAGCGTTACGTTTAGCAGAATCTAGCGGCATCATTTTTCTTGATGAAATCGACAAGGTATCTTCGAAATCACAGCAGTCAGGAGAAGTTTCTCGTGAAGGGGTGCAAAGAGATATCTTACCGATCGTTGAAGGATCGCAAGTCAATACGAAATATGGCACGTTACAAACAGATCATATTCTCTTTATCGCCTCAGGCGCGTTCCATCTATCAAAACCAAGCGATCTGATCCCTGAGTTGCAAGGGCGTTTCCCGATTCGCGTGGAACTAGATGACTTGACAAAAGAAGACTTTGTTAAAATTTTAACGGAGCCAAACAATGCTTTAGTCAAACAATACATCGCCTTGTTAGGAACCGAGAATGTCAAAGTGGTCTTTACGATGGAAGCCATCGAAAAAATTGCCGAAATCGCGTATCAAGTCAATCGCGATACCGACAATATTGGTGCTCGTCGTTTGCATACAATTCTAGAAAAACTACTTGAAGATTTATTGTTTGAAGCATCTGAGATGCAAATGGGTGAAATTACGATCACAGAAGCGTATGTGGAAGAAAAACTTGCGTCCATCGCAAAAGATGAAGACTTAAGCCGGTATATTTTATAAAGGGAGCGGACCAATGAAAACATTATTAGAAAAGACTAGACAAATCAACGAATTATTGCAGCAAAAAAACACCTTTAATTTAGCTTCTGATTTGCCTTACGACAAAATGGCTGTCATTTTAGGAAATATCCTAGACAGCAATGCGTATATTATTAGCATCGACGGTAGTGTGTTAGGTTTTGTTGAGAACCACGATGTTAATAACGAACGTATCAAAAAAATGTTTGTTGAAAAACAGTTTCCTAAAAATTATACAGATTTAGTCGATCACCTGACCTCCACAGAAGCTAATGTGCCAATCAGTGATGATATGACCGCTTTTCCTGTGGAAGGCCGTGAGTTGTATCCCAACGGACTAACAACTATCGTACCGATTTACGGTGCAGGGGAACGTTTAGGAACAATCATTCTTTCTAGAATCGATAAATCTTTTGATGATGACGATTTGGTATTAGCGGAATACAGTGCAACAGTTGTGGGTATGCAATTCTTGTACCAAAAATCCCGCAGTATCGAAGAAGACGTTCGCAGTACAACGGCTGTTCAAATGGCGATCAACACCCTTTCTTATAGTGAGTTGAAAGCTGTTCAAGCGATTTTTGAGGCACTAGAAGGAGACGAAGGTCGTCTGACCGCATCAAGTATCGCTGATCGCATTGGTATTACACGGTCGGTGATCGTAAATGCTTTACGTAAATTAGAGTCTGCCGGTATTATTGAATCCCGCTCTTTGGGGATGAAAGGCACCTATTTAAAAGTGCTTAACAGTCGCTTTAAAGAGGAATTGACGAAACATCAATATTAGGAGATGAGACCATGACAGTTACCATCACGGCCGGTCATCTGCAAGCAAAAATTGCAGAAAAAGGGGCTGAGCTGCAAAGCTTAGTCGATACGAGCAATGACCTTGAATATATTTGGCAAGCTGATCCAAACCACTGGGGAAAGCATGCACCGATCTTATTTCCGATCGTCGGTGCCTTAAAAGAGGACACCTATCAGCATGAGGGCAAGAGTTATCATTTGCCTCGTCATGGATTTGCCAGAGACATGTTGTTTACTGTCGTTGAACAACGCACAGATTACGCTTTGTTTTTACTAGAAAGTTCGACTGAAACCAAAGCAAAGTATCCGTTTGATTTTCAGCTGTATGTCAGTTATGAATTAGGCGGTGATGGTTTAGTCGTCAAATACCAAGTGAAGAATAGCGGTCAAAAAGAACTCTATTTCTCCATTGGTGGACACCCTGCATTCAACGTCCCACTTGAAAAAGGGCTGACTTTTGAAGACTATTATCTTTCTTTTTCTCCAAAAAAATCACGGGTGAAATTGCCGTTAAAAGGCAACTATATTGATTATGAGCAACGCACACTCGGTCAAACGAATACGGATTTACGCTTGACCCATGACATGTTTGCAAATGATGCGCTAGTTTATGAAACGAAAGGATTACATTCCTACTCGATTCGCAGTGAGAAATCGCCTCATAGTGTCACGTTAAGCTACAATAATATGCCGTATGTCGGTTTTTGGTCCACGTATCCAGTGAAATCGCCGTTTCTATGTATAGAACCATGGTGCGGTATCGCAGACACACTGGAAGCTTCCGGTGAGCTTTCAGAAAAACTGGGGATTCAAGCACTTCCACCTGAAGAAGTATTTGAAACAAAGTACTCAATCACAGTTAAATAATGTATGCAAAAAGAAGCTGGGAAAAGCGCAATGACTTTTCTCAGCTTCTGCTTATTTGTTCGTTTGACGCTTATTCAGTCCAAAGGGTACTCGACTTTCGGTTCCGTCTTTGATGCGGGTGATGTTTTCACGATGGCGAATAAAGATAAAAATCGTTACGCCGATGGCGATAAAGGTCAGCAGCCAATTTTGCTCAGGCAAGATCGCAGGGGCGATAAAAGGCAAAACAATCGTCGATAAAGTGATCAAACACGCCGCGATCATACTGGTCAGGCTCACCATACTGGTCACATAAAGACAGATAACAAAAATCAATGAAGAATAAATGAAAAAGAGCGGATTGTATCCTAAGAGCATCCCAGCACTTGTCGCCACTGCTTTGCCGCCTTTAAATTTGGCAAAGATTGGGAAGGTGTGACCTAAGATTGCACAGACCCCAAACCAGAGCGGATTGACGGTATGGAGACCAAAGATGATCGGCAAGCTGGTCGCCAAAGTTCCTTTTAAGATATCCATCAATAAAACAACGATCCCGGCTTTTTTTCCTAACACGCGAAATGTATTGGTCGTTCCCGTATTGCCGCTGCCGAATTGGCGAATATCTTTTTTGAAAAACAGTTGGCCAATCCAAACACCCGAGGGGATCGAACCTAAAAGGTAAGCAACAATAAATAAAAGAATCGTATTCATAATAACCAACTTTCTTTGCAAGGCTAGGGCAATTTTAGCATGAAAACGCCTTTCCAACAATAAGAAAATCTTTCGCTGGTCAGACAAAGAAGAAAAACAGCTTTTCTCAGAGCTGTGAAACACAAACGAGCCATTTTGTGACTCTAGCTTGTGCAAACAAAGGAAAAAGGATAAGATAGTTTAGAAAAATGTTCGCTTGAAAAAAGCGTATTTTGTGTTAAGATTTTTTTTGCAGTTCTTTCAGCAGCAAAAAAGGACTGATCAAGATTAAAGGAGCGGTGGGTTTGGCAAAGAAAACCACAGAATATAATGATGCTTCCATTCAGGTCTTAGAGGGCCTGGAAGCAGTAAGAAAACGGCCAGGAATGTATATCGGCTCGACCGATAGCCGCGGCTTGCACCACTTAGTGTATGAAATCGTCGATAATGCGGTTGATGAGGCACTCTCAGGATACGGCAATGAAATCGATGTTACGATCCATAAAGACAATAGTATCAGTGTTCGAGACAATGGCCGAGGAATGCCGGTCGGGACACATGCATCTGGAATCCCGACTGTTGAAGTCATCTTCACAGTATTACATGCCGGCGGGAAGTTTGGCCAAGGCGGCTACAAAACCTCTGGCGGCCTTCATGGGGTTGGTGCCAGTGTTGTAAATGCCTTATCCAGCTGGCTAGAAGTGGTCATCGTTCGTGACGGTATCGAATACAAACAGAGCTTCAAAGACGGTGGGAAACCAGCCGGTACCTTGAAAAAAATCGGCAAAACCCGTAAACCAACGGGAACAACAGTCACCTTTAAACCAGACGATACAATCTTTTCTGCAACCAAATTCTCCTATGAGATTCTCGCAGAACGTTTGAGAGAATCAGCCTTCTTGTTGAAAGGGGTCAAAATCTCCCTGAC
Organism: Enterococcus sp. DIV0008; assembly: GCF_050542615.1. NCBI lineage: Bacteria > Bacillati > Bacillota > Bacilli > Lactobacillales > Enterococcaceae > Enterococcus > Enterococcus sp. DIV0008. Next base: position 1,201,191 of record NZ_CP172937.1, read on the forward strand.
GGATGAACGAGGGGAAGAACCAATTCATGAAGTCTTTTTATATGAGGAAGGCATCAAAGAATTTGTTGATTATTTAAATGAAGAAAAAGATACCTTGACCCAGGTGGTTTATTTTTCTGGCACGAAAGAAGCCATCGAGGTAGAACTTGCCTTTCAATACAATGATGGCTATTCGGAAAATGTCTTGTCTTTTGTCAATAATGTACGTACCAAAGATGGTGGTACCCATGAAGTGGGGATGAAGACATCAATGACGAAAGCTTTCAATGAGTATGCCCGCAAGGTGAATTTGTTGAAGGAAAAAGATAAGAACCTTGAAGGCAGTGATTTTCGGGAAGGCTTAGCGGCCGTGCTGTCGATCCGTGTTCCGGAAAATCTTTTGCAATTTGAAGGACAGACCAAAGGGAAATTAGGAACACCCTTAGCAAGAAATGCGGTAGACAATGTGATTGGCGAGCAGCTAGGCTATTACCTGCAAGAAAACAGTGAAATGAGTCAAATGCTGGTTCGTAAAGCGATCAAAGCAAGAGAGGCCCGTGAAGCTGCCAGAAAAGCGAGAGAAGAAAGCCGCACTGGAAAGAAACGCAAAAAAGGGGAGTCACTGCTTTCTGGAAAATTAACGCCTGCACAATCTCGTAATCCTAAGAAAAATGAATTGTACCTGGTGGAGGGGGATTCTGCTGGTGGTTCAGCGAAGCAAGGCCGTGACCGCAAGTTCCAAGCGATTTTACCGTTACGAGGCAAAGTTATCAATACGGAAAAAGCCAAAATGCAGGATATTTTGAAAAATGAAGAGATCAATACCATGATCTATACTATCGGTGCCGGTGTTGGCCCAGAGTTTTCGATTGAAGACTGCAACTATGATAAAGTGATCATCATGACCGATGCGGACACCGATGGGGCACACATCCAAGTATTGCTATTGACGTTTTTCTACCGTTACATGAAACCGTTGATCGAAGCAGGAAAAGTTTACATTGCTTTGCCGCCTTTGTACAAAGTGTCCAAAGGGTTAGGGAAAAAGGCAGTAGTCGAATACGCTTGGACCGATGATGAACTAAGCAAACTGACCCAAAAAATCGGCAAAGGCTATATGCTTCAGCGCTACAAAGGGTTGGGGGAAATGAATGCCGATCAATTGTGGGAAACGACGATGGACCCAGAAACGCGGACGCTGATTCGAGTAAGGATCGATGATGCGGCTCAAGCAGAACGTCGCGTCACCACATTGATGGGAGATAAAGTAGAACCACGTCGGAAGTGGATCGAAAGCCATGTTCAATTCAGTTTAGAAGAAGATGGCAGTATTTTGGATAAAAAAGAAGATACAGTACCGGAATTAGTTGATGAAAAGTTAATGGATACCGAACAAGCAGAAAGCAAACAGTTAGTTAAGGAATAGGAGGTGGTCTCTTGGAACACAGAAGCAATATACAAGAATTGACATTGGAAGAAGTGATGGGAGATCGCTTCGGACGATATTCCAAATACATCATTCAAGAACGGGCATTGCCGGATATTCGTGATGGGTTAAAACCGGTTCAGCGGCGCATCTTGTTTGCCATGAACCAAGACGGCAATACGTATGACAAAGGCTTCCGCAAATCAGCGAAATCAGTCGGAAATATCATGGGGAATTTTCACCCCCATGGCGACTCAAGTATCTATGAAGCAATGGTCCGCATGAGCCAAGACTGGAAACTACGTCAGATTTTGATTGAAATGCACGGGAACAACGGGAGTATGGATGGCGATCCACCAGCAGCCATGCGTTATACGGAAGCACGGCTTTCAGAATTAAGCGGTGAGCTGTTAAAAGATATCGAAAAAAACACGGTCGAATTGGTGTGGAACTTCGATGATACCGAAAAAGAACCAACTGTTCTACCAGCAAAATACCCGAATCTGTTAGTCAATGGCTCAACGGGGATCTCAGCTGGGTATGCAACGGAAATTCCCACACACAATTTAGGAGAGATCATTGATGGAACGGTCTATTTGATCGACCATCCGCAAGCTTCTTTGGATCAGCTGATGAAGTATATTCCTGGCCCTGATTTTCCAACAGGAGGGATTTTACAAGGGAAAGAAGAAATCAAAAAAGCCTATGAAACAGGTAAAGGCAAAGTGATCCTGCGTTCGAAAACCAAGATTGAAGACATTAAAGGCGGCAAACAGCAAATCGTCATCAATGAAATTCCCTATGAGGTCAATAAAGCCAATTTAGTCAAAAAAATGGATGAGATCCGTTTGAATAAACGGATCGACGGGATTGCTGAAGTACGGGATGAAACCGACCGTACTGGTTTGCAGATCGTTGTCGAGCTGAAAAAAGAAGCAAATGCACAAGGAATTTTAAATTATCTATTTAAAAATACCGAATTGCAGATCAACTACAACTTCAATATGGTAGCCATTGACAATATGCGCCCCCAACAAGTCGGTTTGAAACGGATTTTAGAAAGCTACATCAAGCATCGCCGTGAAGTGATTGAAAAACGCAGTCGTTTTGAACTGCAAAAAGCCCAAAAGAGACAGCATATCGTTGATGGTCTGATCAAAGCTCTATCGATCCTTGATGAAGTGATCGCCACCATTCGCGGCAGTAAAGACAAAAAAGATGCCAAAAGCAATCTGGTGGTTCAACACGGCTTTACGGAAGAGCAAGCAGAAGCCATTGTGAACTTGCAGTTGTACCGCTTGACCAATACGGATATCACGCAATTGCAAGCAGAGGCGAAAGAACTTGCTGAAACGATCGCTGAATTGACAACAATCTTAAATGAGGAAAGCGAATTACTGAAAGTGATCAAAAAGGAATTGCGGGAAATCAAGAAAAAATATACGACCCCGCGGTTGACTGAGATCGAAGCAGAAATTCAAGAAATCAAGATTGAAACACAAGTCTTAGTTGCACAAGAAGAAGTCGTCGTAACAGTCACAAGAGACGGCTATGTCAAACGTAGCAGTTTGCGTTCTTACGGCGCTTCAAAACCAGAAGAGATCGGCATGAAAGAAGGCGACTCTTTACTTTATAGCAGTCAAATGAACACGTTAGATCATCTGTTGTTGGTAACCAATAAAGGAAACACGATCTATCGTCCGGTTCATGAATTGCCTGATTTAAAATGGAAAGATCTAGGCGAACATATTTCGCAAACGGTCATGACGCTGGCCCAAGATGAAATGATCATTGGGGTCTTTGCTTACAAAGAGATCGATCCTTTGAAAAACTTTGTGCTGATCAGTAAAAACGGCATGATCAAACAAACGCGGATGACGGAATTTGAACCTTGGCGTACCTATAAGACACGGCCAATGACGATCATGAAGCTAAAAGATGAAACCGATGAATTGGTCAATGTCTTTTTGACGGATCAAACGGAAGAAATGGATGTCTTTTTAGTCAGTCATCTTGCCTTTGGCTTACGGTATTCGCTTAATGAAGTGCCGGTTGTGGGACCAAAAGCAGCGGGAGTCAAAGCGATGAACCTTAAAGCGGGTGATTATCTTATCAATGGGTTGTTAGTTTATTCCGAAGGGGATACACCAATCGTTCTGATTACTCAACGTGGCGCAGCAAAACGCATGCTGGCTCAAGAGATTACCCAATTAGGACGGGCGAAGCGTGGTTTGATGGTCTTGCGTGAATTGAAGAAAAATCCTCATCGCGTCGTCTATATGGGCAGTGGGGAAAATCAGCAACTGCTAGTGACCAACCAAAAAGGACAAGCCTTTGAAGTCATCACGAATCAAATCCCGATCAATGATCGGACCTCCAATGGCTCATTTATTATGGATGAGAAAACAGGGGGACAAATCTACGAAGTGAAAACACAAATCAGTCCTGCAATCGCGGAGGATTCTGTACTATAAATTATAACAAAACAGCCATTCTGTACCAGTACAGGGTGGCTGTTTTTTACCTCTTAATTAATCTTTCACATTTGCTAAAAACGTACTTTAATAAAAGATTCACATTTAAAATATACCTATAAATCAACGTTTTTAATAATAAACATCTTAAAAATAATTAAATTGTTCAAAATAATTCTTGAAAATGCTTGCAATCATTCAGGCGTGTGTTATACTGTTCACGTAAAGCTGTTACATTAGTGAACAGAAAATTTAAGGAGGTCCATCAGATGGAACAATGGAATGGATTTAAAGGAAAAACTTGGAAAGAAGAAGTAAACGTACGCGACTTCATCCAAGAAAACTACACACCTTATGACGGAACAGATGAATTCCTAGCAGATGCTACTGAAGCAACGACAAAGCTATGGGATCAAGTCATGGAACTGAACAAGCAAGAGCGTGAAGCTGGCGGCGTATTGGATATGGATACAAAAGTCGTTTCAACGATTACTTCTCATGGACCTGGCTACTTAGACAAAGACTTAGAAACAGTTGTTGGTTTCCAAACGGAAAAACCATTTAAACGCAGCTTGCAACCATTTGGCGGCATCCGCATGTCAGAACAAGCAGCAGAATCTTACGGCTATGAAATTGATGCGGAAGTTTCTCACATTTTCCGCGACTACCGTAAAACACATAACCAAGGAGTATTTGATGCCTATACACCTGAAATCAGAGCAGCTCGTCGTTCTGGTGTAATCACAGGTCTTCCTGATGCATACGGTCGTGGCCGGATCATTGGTGACTACCGTCGTGTTGCATTATACGGAGTGGATTTCTTGATCAAAGAAAAACAACAAGACCTACTATATTGCGGAAACGGAACCATGTCTGAAGACATTATCCGCCAACGGGAAGAATTAAGTGAACAAATTCGTGCGTTAAGCGAATTGAAAGAACTAGGAAACATTTACGGATTTGATATTTCTAAACCTGCTCAAACGGCAAAAGAAGCATTCCAATGGTTATATCTTGGTTACTTAGCAGCCATCAAAGAACAAAACGGTGCAGCAATGTCATTGGGACGTACGTCAACTTTCCTTGATATTTATGTAGAGCGTGATTTGAAAAACGGTGTGATCACTGAAGTAGAAGCACAAGAAATCGTTGACCATTTTGTCATGAAACTACGTCTTGTGAAATTTGCTCGGACACCTGATTACAATGCCTTGTTCTCTGGGGACCCAACTTGGGTAACTGAATCAATCGCTGGTATGGGTGAAGACGGACGTCATATGGTAACAAAAAACAGCTTCCGTTTCTTACACACTCTAGCAAACTTAGGCCCAGCGCCAGAACCAAACTTGACTGTTTTATGGTCAACACGTTTGCCTCATAACTTCAAAACATTCTGTGCGAAAATGTCGATCCAAACATCAGCGATTCAATATGAAAACGATGATGTGATGCGTGGGCATTGGGGCGATGACTACGGAATCGCTTGTTGTGTATCAGCAATGCGTATCGGGAAACAAATGCAATTCTTTGGTGCTCGTGCCAACTTAGCGAAAACATTGTTGTATGCAATCAACGGTGGGGTCGATGAAAAATCAAAAGCACAAGTTGGACCAAAATTCCAACCAATTACTTCTGAATACTTGGATTACAACGAAGTAATGGAAAAATATGACACAATGATGGATTGGATTTGTGAGCTGTATGTGAACACATTGAACATCATTCATTACATGCACGACAAATATTCTTATGAACGCATTGAAATGGCGCTACAAGATACAGACATTTTACGTACGATGGCTACTGGTATCGCTGGTTTCTCTGTAGCAGTTGACTCATTATCAGCAATCAAATATGCCAAAGTTCGTACGATCCGTGATGAAAACGGCATTGTTGAAGATTACGAAATCGAAGGCGATTATCCTAAATACGGAAACAATGATGACCGCGTAGATGATATCGCAGTCAACTTGTTGAAAGCCTTCATGAAGAAAGTGAAACGCACCAAAACTTACCGTGATTCAAAACACACAACATCGATCCTTACAATCACTTCTAACGTGGTTTATGGTAAGAAAACAGGGAACACGCCTGATGGACGTCGTGCAGGTGCACCATTTGCTCCAGGAGCAAATCCAATGCATGGTCGCGATACTCATGGAGCGTTGGCAAGTCTTTCATCAGTTGCGAAATTGCCATATGATTACTCATTAGATGGTATTTCAAACACCTTCTCAATCGTACCTAAAGCATTAGGTCGTGACGATGAAACACAACAAGAAAATCTAGCAACAATGTTAGATGGCTATGCTGCAAAAGGTGGTCACCACTTAAATATTAACGTATTTAACCGTGATACATTACTTGATGCGCAAGCTCATCCAGAAAAATACCCACAATTAACGATTCGGGTTTCTGGTTATGCGGTTAACTTCATTAAATTGACCAAAGAACAACAAGATGATGTCATTGCTCGTACAATGCACGAAGCAATGTAATAAGTAACAAATTCAGGCGGCGGACGGGAAAATCCGCCGCCTCTTGTTTTGAAAGTATCAGACGGAACAAGATCATCCGTCGTTTCGAAGAAAGGAAGAGCATTATGGCAGTAACAGGACAAGTACATTCAACAGAAAGTTTTGGATCGGTAGATGGACCGGGTATCCGTTTTATTGTATTCATGCAAGGATGCCGCATGCGTTGCCAGTTTTGTCATAATCCAGATACTTGGAAGATTGGCACGGGTGTCGAACGAACGACCGATGACGTCTTAGAAGAAGCGTTGAAATACCGTGAATTCTGGGGACAAAAAGGTGGGATCACTGTCAGTGGTGGGGAACCGTTACTTCAAATGGATTTTCTGATCGATTTGTTTCGCAAAGCCAAAGCAGAAGGGGTCAGCACAACATTGGATACTTGCGGAAAACCATTTACACGAGAAGAGCCTTTTTTCAGTAAGTTTCAAGAGTTGATGACTGTGACTGATTTGCTGTTGTTTGATATCAAACATATCGATAACAAAGCCCATAAAGAGTTAACTACTCAATCCAATGATAACATTTTGGATATGGCGAATTATCTTTCAGAAATCAATCAACCTGTCTGGATTCGCCACGTGCTGGTTCCATTTAGAAGCGACTATGATGAATTTTTGATCCGTTTGGATGAGTTTATCAAAACACTGAAGAATGTCGATAAAGTGGAGATCTTGCCTTATCACACGATGGGAAAATACAAGTGGGATGAGCTTGGTTTTAAATATCCCCTTGAAGGCATCGAACCACCAACAGAAGATCGGGTGAAAAATGCCAAACGTTTGCTTCATGTAGACGACTATAAAGGCTACTTAACCCGTTGATTAAAACAGGAAAGAAGAGATTGCTATTGCTTCTTTCCTGTTTTTTTACTATGATTAGAAAGTGAATATCAATTGAAATAGGAGCGATGAAGAAATGTCGAAAATATTAGTGTTCGGTCATCAAAATCCTGATACCGATGCCATTGGTGCAGCGATTGCTTTTGCGAACTTACAAAATCAACTCGGGAAAGACTGTGAAGCAGTCGCGCTTGGTACACCAAATGAAGAAACACAATTTGCACTAGATACCTTTGGTCTGGCTGCTCCTCGTGTGATCGATTCAGTGGCAAAGGAAACCCAAGAAGTAATGCTAGTGGATCATAACGAATTTCAACAAAGTGCAGCAGATATTGCGGATGTTACTGTATTAGCAGTGGTCGATCATCACCGTATCGCTAACTTTGAGACAGCTAACCCACTGTACTATCGTGCAGAACCTGTTGGTTGTACCAGTACGATCGTCTTGAAGTTATACAAAGAAAATCAAGTGGAAATACCAAAAGCGATCGCAGGAATCATGCTTTCAGCGATCATCTCCGATACATTGTTATTCAAATCGCCAACATGTACCGATGAAGATGTAGCGGCAGCAAAAGAATTAGCGGTTTTAGCAGGTGTTGAACTGGAAGCATACGGATTGGATATGTTGAAAGCCGGCACAAACCTTGGGACGAAATCAGCAGCAGAATTGCTGGACTTGGATGCAAAAAGCTTCCCAATGGGCGGGAAAAACATCCGTATCGGGCAAGTCAATACGGTCGATTTAAAAGAAGTCTTTGACCGTCAAACAGAGTTGGAAGCTGCCATGAAAGAATCAATGTCAGCAAATGGCTACGATTTGTTCTTGCTGGTTGCTACTGATATCTTAGACAGTAATTCTGAGCTATTAGTTGTTGGTGAACCAATTACCCCAGTAGAAGCAGCGTTTAACACGACATTAACCAACAATCGTGCCTTCTTACCAGGAGTTGTTTCTCGTAAAAAACAAATCGTTCCTCAATTAACCGCAGTTTTTGAAGGATAATTTGAATAAATGTCAGAATGCTGGTGAGATCTGTTTTGGTAGATCAAGCCAGCATTTTTCATGATTTTTTGAATAAGGAGTCCTTACAGTGAAATTTTTTTATAGTCCCCATTATCGTTCATTACAACCGATAGTGGCATCTTCTGAATTCCATGATTTGGTTCATGTGCTTCTAAGCTGTCAAGAACCGCCGACATTACGAGAGCTAAAAGCGAAGTTTCCGCAGGTGTCATTTGATAAAACTCTTGACCGCTTGATCGCATCAGCTTTGATCATCCGTAAAAATCGACGCTATTTTTTAGGTTTTCCTGTTTATACTGAAGAAGATCAAAAGCAGTTGCAAGAAAGTGACGGTTTTTATCAAGAAGCCCTTGATTGGTCAACACAAGAGATTGCTGATTTTATCAAAAGCTTTACGGTGACAAGTGCTGAAAACAAATATTTTTATGGTTGTTTGCAAGGAGTGGAGCAAGGAGTCGTGTATTCGTTGACTCATGAGACGTTTCAGATGATCACTTACGCAGAAGCGCCATGGCCACCGACACTACCGGCTTTTTTTGAAGCAAATCGCCAGCTACAAAATCTAGCGGTTTATGACGAACTAATGGATTTGATTGGCGATGTCGATCCAGTCTATTACTTAGATCAAGTAAGTGTCATCTTTGAACGTATCCGTAAAAACAAAAAAGTGCGTTCAAGTATTTTTCTAGAATCGCTCCAACGATTGAAAATTGTCAGTTCCGAGCTAGATTTCTTGCTGGAAGAAATAAATTGTGATAATCTAAAAAACGGTCGTTATCCTCCTTCTGAAAAGGATAGTTTCTTGCAACGATTAGTGATTGCTCAATTAGCAATAAGGATAGGTTCATACAACACTTTATTTTTCAATAATATTTGATATTTCTAATAATTGTGTTATTTGTTTAAAATTATATGATTTTTTAAAAGCTGTTAGACATCATTCTAACAGCTTTTTTTAGTTTTCTTTAAAATGATAATTTGATGAATAAAAATTAAAAAACAACAATCGTTTTGTTTGGAGTTTTGATTTCTTGGTGATATGATGATTTCAGAACTTTGAAAGGGGATATAAAAATGGAAGGATATAAAACGGTTGAGTTTGAACAGTTGGAAGGGCATAAAACGAAAGCAGAAATGATTACATTCGTATCGATGACAGAAATAGAAGCTGCTCGGCAAGCAATTACAAATGCGGGGATCGATGAAACACGTTTTTCTGACGGAGATCTCATTCTGGCATTGAAGCAAAAGGAACGATTTGGGGCAAATACAATCGTTTCCGTGGTTATTGATTGGCTAGTGAATCAAAATTACTTAGTGAATCCAGCCCATGCTCTGCGTTACTTGGCAAAGAAAATGGCTGATGGTCCAGTAACGAGTTATAAACTATTAAGTGAGAGTGAGTTTGACTGTGATGGGAATTACTACTTGATTGGTCACACTGGTAAATCATTGGCGGTAAATAAAGCCTATAAAGTGTATACTGACGGGCAAGTAAAAGAGCTTTGGCAAGAAAAATAGTTGAAGATGATTTCGGCTCTAGCGGGGAAAGAAAGTGACTGTAGAAACAGTTGTTTTCAAAAAAGGATCAAATATTGAAGGTTGTGAAAGATGCGTGAAACTAAACATTCGAATCGGCTTAGCTGGCAGTCATCTTCTGATTGGTGCATTCAGCCTGATCGGCGCACTGCTGACGCTTTACAAAGTACCAACTAGTTTTGGTACGATCCAAGTCTTGTTAGGTGAAATTTATTATACCGATACGGTATTTGACCGATTTACTCAGCTTTTCTTATTGGGGATCATTAGTCTTTATACCGTAGTGACGAGTTTTTATGGGTTTCGATTTTGGTGTTTTTGCTCCGCCTCTTCTGCATTTGGGACACTGTTGGTATATGTTGAATTAACTGAGACACTTCCGATGATGGTTGTTTTTATCCTAGTATTGGTAAGTTTGTTTCAGTTATGTGTAGTCACATACTTCATTTTCCAAAAGCTAAAAAGTAGAGCTGAAACAGGTTGAACAGATACGTTCAAGCTGTTTTTTTCTGTCCAGAACAATTCGTTCGTATCATAGGGTTATTACGTTACTAGAAATTTATTTTATGCTATGCTAGCAGTAGAGAACGTTTGCTTGCGAATCTTTCTCAAAGGGTAAAATCGTGACAGTGATCGATGGTCACAGAATAAGCGATCAAGATGAATTGAAGGAGGACTGATGAGAGAGTGGTTACCAAACAACAGGAACTGACTGCAGAAAAAGACTTTCTGAGTGGTGAAAATTTTTATGTCCAACATTTCTTAGGAGCCCATCAAGTCGATAACGGCTATGTGTTTCGCGTTTGGGCACCAAAGGCTCAACAAGTTTGGCTTGTTGGCGATTTCAACCAATGGACAGACACTTTGCCAATGAATAAAAGGGCAGAATCTGGAGTATGGGAAATTGAGACCAATCAAGTAGAAGCAGGCCAGCTTTATAAATACAAAGTCAAACAAGCAAATGGACGAGAAGTGTTAAAGATTGACCCTTTTGCTGTCCATTTTGAAGCTCGACCAGGAACAGCGGCAGTCTTGCACAAGATTCCTCCCAAAAAATGGCGGGACGGACTGTGGCAAGGCCGCAAAAAAAGACAGAAAACATTTAACCGACCTCTAAATATTTATGAAGTTCATGCCAGCTCGTGGAAGCATCACGAAGAAGGCACCCCTTATCGCTTCTCTGAATTAAAAGATGAACTTATTCCTTATGTGAAAAAAATGGGTTATACCCATATTGAATTTATGCCATTGATGGAACATCCATTAGGTACCTCTTGGGGCTATCAGTTGACAGGTTATTTTGCGCTCAGTTCCTATTATGGGACACCAGAAGAGTTCCAAGACTTTGTAGAGGCATGCCACTTAGAAAATATTGGTGTCTTTGTTGACTGGGTACCTGGACATTTTTGTGTCAATGACGACAGCCTCGCTTATTATGACGGGACACCAACCTTCGAATACATGGACGAGAATCGAGCCAAAAATGTGCGCTGGGGAGCAATCAATTTTGATCTAGGGAAACCGCAAGTCCAAAGCTTTCTGATCTCAAGCGCCTTGTTTTGGATTGAGTTCTATCATATCGATGGGATTCGAGTGGATGCTGTTTCCAACATGATTTACCGCGATTATGACGAAGGACCTTGGGAGCCCAATCACGAAGGCGGCAATCGCAATTTTGAAGGCTATTACTTCTTGCAGAAGCTTAATTCCGTTATTAAATTAGCCCATCCAGCAGTGGTCATGATAGCAGAAGAAAGTACTTCTGAGACCAAAATAACAGGAATGGTCGAAGAGGGCGCGTTAGGATTTGATTATAAATGGAATATGGGCTGGATGAACGATGTCTTGCGTTTTTACGAGATGGATCCGATTTTCCGCAAAGACCATTTAAGTTTGCTTTCTTTTTCTTTTATGTATCGGATGCAAGAAAATTATATTTTGCCTCTCTCGCATGATGAAGTTGTTCATGGTAAAAAAAGTTTGATGCACAAAATGTGGGGAGACCGCTACAAGCAGTTTTCACAATTACGCAATCTTTATACGTACATGATGATGCATCCAGGAAAAAAACTATTGTTTATGGGAAGTGAATGGGGTCAGTTTTTAGAATGGAAGTACGATCACGGTCTTGAATGGGTCGATCTAAACGATTCCCTAAATGCAAAAATGCAGTTCTTCACCCAAACCTTGAATGAATTGTACAAAGAAGAACGAGGTCTTTGGGAGCTAGACGATCAGGAAGAATCGTTGGAAGTGATCGATGCAGATAACTTAGATGAAACGACATTGACTTTCTTGCGACAAGGGAAAACCAAAAAAGATTTCTTGATCGTGGTGGTCAATCTAACACCGGTGGAGCGGCACGATTTTGCGATCGGTGTTCCGTATGAAGGAACATATCGTGAGATTTTAAACACGGAACGGGATATATTTGGCGGAACTTGGATTGCTAATAACCAAGACTGTCAAACCAGTCATACCCCTTTTAAACGATATGATTATCAAATCAAAACAATTTTGCCTGCACTTGGGGCTTTGATCATCAAACCAGAAAAAATCAAAATGACTCGTAAAAAAGGACCAACAAAATCACGAAAAAAAGAGTAAAGGGGGAAAGGTGAGTAGATCACCAAACAAAATGAAAACAGAGATGTTAGCAATGATCCTCGCAGGGGGACAAGGGACTCGATTAGGGAAATTAACAAAGAATATTGCTAAACCAGCGGTTCCATTTGGTGGCAGATATCGGATCATCGATTTCACGTTGAGTAATTGTGTCAATTCAGGAATCAAAAATGTGGGTGTTGTCACTCAGTACCAGCCATTAGCACTAAACAACCATATCGGCAATGGTGCGAGCTGGGGATTGGATGGCATCAGTACCGGAGTGACCATCTTACAGCCATATTCAAATTCAGAAGGCGAAAAATGGTTTGAAGGAACCGCCCATGCCATCTATCAAAACATCGCCTATATTGATGAGATGGACCCGCAATATGTCTTGATTTTATCCGGCGATCATATCTATAAAATGGATTATGAAGAAATGCTGGAAAAACACAAAGAAAATGATGCTTCATTGACGGTTGCAGTTCTCGAAGTTCCGATGAAAGATGCTTCTCGTTTCGGGATCATGAATACTGATAAAAATGACCGCATCATCGAATTTGATGAAAAACCAGCCGAACCAAAAAGCAATCTTGCTTCGATGGGGATCTATATATTTGATTGGAGTCGTCTACGCAGTATGCTATTGAGTAACTACACAAAAGACGGCGAAATGGTCGATTTTGGGAAACATGTCATTCCTTCTTATCTCGAAAGCGGCGACAACGTTTTTGCCTATCGCTTCTCTGGCTATTGGAAAGACGTAGGAACAATCGATTCCTTATGGGAAGCCAACATGGAATTTATTGATCCAGCCATGGAGTTGAATATCCGTGATAAAAGCTGGCAAGTGTTCTCTAAAAATCCAATCGCACCCCCACATTTTGTGACTGAAACCGGTGCTGCAAGAAATTCGCTTGTGATGGATGGCTGCTATGTTGCTGGGGAGATCGAGCACAGCATTTTATCAGAGAATGTGCAAGTGAAAGAAGGCTCGACAATCAAAGACAGTGTGATCATGCCAGGAGCGGTGATCGGCAGAAACGTCAAATTAAACCGAGTGATCGTTGGGGAAAATGCAGTGATTGGTGACGACGCAGAAATCGATGGAACAGACGAAATTGCCGTAGTCGGCTATTCTGAAATTTTAGGGGTGACGATTGATGAGAACTAATAAAATGTGTGCGATTTTAGGGAACCTACAGCGATACCAAGACTTGATGCCATTAACGGAAAATCGTCCGCTATCAACCTTGTTATTTGATTGCAAATATCGCTTGCTAGATTTCAATCTTTCAAGTATCGAAAATGCCAATATCAAACAAGTCTATATGATTTTCAATGAAGGAGAAACGCAGTCGGTCTTCGATCATATCGGTGGCGGAAAAGAGTGGAACTTGGACGGCGTACAAAACCGGTTCTTTATCCACTTATTCCAAGACTCATTGAAAAAGCAAGCCGAAGGGCAAGAGTACTACTATAATGTCATTGACTATCTGGAAAAATCCAAATCAGATCATACTGTATTTATGGGCAGTAAGATCTTATGCAACATTGATTTGCGTGCATTGCTGAAAATTCATCAACTACAAGGCAATGAAATGACTGTGGTGTATAAACGTATCGGCAGTGATCATGTTTCTGAAAGCGACTTGTTGTTCAATGTTGACAGTGAAGGTCACTTAGAAGAAGCGATCCAAGCGAAAAAAGGGGAAGTTGGCTCCTTAGTCAATTTATGTACGGATATTTTTATTATTCAAACGGATCGACTGATCACGGCTCTTAAAGAAGGCCAAACGGTTGGCGCAACGGCGGATCTCGGTCAATTTTTAAGAGAAATGATCTCTGTAGAGAATACCGGCCTTTATGAATATACTGGTTATTTAAGTAATATTTACGACATCTCTTCTTATTATCAAACCAACATGGATATGTTAGATGTTCACAAATTCACTTCATTGCTTTATTCGAATCAAAAAATTTATACCAAATTGAAGAATGAAGTACCAACCTATTACTCGGAGACGTCTGAGGTGAAAAACAGCCATTTTGCTTCTGGTTGCATCGTGGAAGGTATGGTCGAACAGTCACTGGTTGCCCGTCGTACGAAAATCCATCCTGAGGCAAAAGTCAAAGGCGCAATCATTTTCGGGAATAACGAAATCAAAGCAGGTGCGGAAGTTTCTTATGCGATCTTAGATAAAAATGTGACCATCGCAGAAGGTGTAAAAGTTCAGGGAACCAAAGATGCGCCGATCGTTATTAAGAAGAATTCTCATGTGACAGAAGATGTTATCGGAGGAGCAAGCGCATGAAGGTTTTGTTTACAGCAGCAGAATGCGCCCCGTTTTTTAAAACAGGCGGATTAGGGGATGTTGCAGGTGCATTGCCAAAAGAGTTGGTCAAAAAAGGCGTCGAAACAGTTGTCGTCTTACCTTACTTTACGAAAATGCCTGCCGAATACCAAGACCAAATGGAGGATTGTTTTTCCTTTGAAGTGGCGGTCGGCTGGCGCAAGCAATATTGTGGGATCAAAAAATTAGTTCTAGGCTCTGTGACCTATTATTTCATAGACAATCTCTATTATTTTGGTCGCGAACGTCTCTATGATTTTTATGATGATGGGGAACGCTTTGCTTTCTTCCAATTAGCCGTGATCGAAATGATGGAACGCATTGAATTTATTCCAGACATCGTTCATGTCAATGACTACCATACGGCGATGATTCCGTTCTTGATCAAAGAAAAATATCATTGGATTCAAGCGTATCAAAACATACGCACCGTTTTGACGATCCATAACATTGGGTTTCAAGGGTGGTATAGTCGCGATATATTACCAGATCTTTTTGGGATGGGTACGGAAAGATACGATGATGGAACCTTGCGCTTAAACGATTGCTTGAACTTTATGAAGGCAGGAATCTTGTATGCTGACCGCATCACGACCGTCAGTCCTTCCTATAGTGAAGAAATCAAAACCTCTGAGTTCGGCTGTGGGCTTGAAGTCATTTTACGTATGGAAAGCGGCAAACTCAGCGGCATCTTAAACGGAATTGATTATGAAATGAACGATCCAGAAACCGATCCTCATTTGGACTATCCTTTCAGTGTCGAGGATTTATCAGGAAAAGCCAAAAACAAGCGAGCGCTACAAGAACAGTTTGGCTTGCCAACTCGTAAAGAGGTTCCGTTGATTTCCGTTGTCAGTCGTTTGACCACTCAAAAGGGGTTCCATTTAGTTCTTGAAGAAATGGAAAACCTCTTGCAATTTGATGTCCAGTTTATCCTATTGGGAACCGGTGAGCATGATTTTGAAGAAGGCTTTCGTTACTTTGCGCAGAAATATCCTGACAAATGTGCCGCCGCGATTTCTTTTGATATCGCATTGGCGCAAAAGTTATACGCAGCAGCGGATCTCTTCTTGATGCCTTCCGCCTTTGAACCATGTGGACTATCGCAGATGATCGCGATGCGTTATGGTACATTACCCGTCGTCCATGAAATCGGTGGCTTGAAAGATACGGTAGATTCCTATAATCCGATCACCAAACAAGGTACCGGCTTTGGCTTTCAAGAGTTTTCACCATTCTACTTGATGAATGCCTTGAAACAAGGAATCGAATTGTACGAATCGGATCAGACAACCTGGAACGCTTTAGTCAAGCAAGCAATGAAAAAAGATTTTAGCTGGAATCAAAGCTCAGATCTTTATGTTGAGTTGTATAATAATATCAAAGTTTGATTGTTTTAAGACAGAAGAATCCTTGTCTGCAACAGAACGGTTAGTTGTATGACTAGCCATTCTGGCGGCAAGAATTCTTCTTTTTTATAAACGGTTAGCATAAAGGAGTGTAACCCTATGACAAAAGAACGATTGCGTGAACTGCTAGAAACCAACGTGCACGAACTGTTTGCGATAGAGATCGATGAAGCATCGCCGCAGGAATTGTTTCAGGCACTAGCCAATGTTGTGAAGCAATTGTATTCAGAAGACTGGCGCCAGACCAGAAAAAATCTCTTGTTGGAGGATCAAAAACAAGCGTATTATTTTTCTATCGAATTTTTACCCGGCAAAATGTTAAAGAGCAATCTGTTGAATATGCAGCTGTTGGAGCAAGCAGAAGCCGTTTTTGAAGAGCTAGGGGTTTCACTTGACGATGTTGCGGAAACAGAAAAAGACATGGCTTTAGGCAACGGGGGACTCGGTCGCTTGGCGTCTTGTTTTATGGATTCATTAGCTTCTTTAGGTTTGCCGGGAAATGGCAATGGGATTCGGTATCGTTACGGATTATTTAAACAAAAATTTATTGACGGTCATCAAGTAGAATTGCCCGATGATTGGTTGCGTTCGGGGAATGTTTGGGAAGTCCGCAAAGAAAGCAAGGCGGTGCCAATTCGTTTCGGCGGACAGGTCTATCTCGTTACCGGAGAGGACGGAAAATTAGCCCCAGTCTATGAAGGTGGCTTTACCTGGCGGGCGGTTCCTTATGATACAGCAATGGTTGGCTATCAAAATCACCATCTCAACACCTTGCGCTTATGGAGTGTTGAGGTCCCTGCAGAAGATGAGGCGCACTATGCCACACTAGAATCGCGTCAAGCATTGGAAAATCTGACAGCGGTCTTGTATCCTGATGATTCCAATGAGACAGGCAAACGGACTCGGCTGATGCAAGAATACTTTTTTGTATCTGCAGGGATCCAAAGTATCGTCCGTTATTATAAAAAATTGAATTTACCTTTGGCCATGATGAGTGAACGAGTAGCGATCCACATCAATGATACGCACCCAGCCCTTTGTGTCCCAGAACTGATGCGCATTTTAGTTGATGAAGAAGGTCTTGCTTGGGAAAAAGCGTGGTCGATTACCGTGAAAGTCATGAGTTATACGAACCATACGATTATGGCGGAAGCTTTAGAAAAATGGCCTGTGCGCATGATTGAAGAAGTTTTGCCAAGAATGGATCAGATCATCAAAGAAATTGATCGCCGTTTTGTGGAAACGATGCAAGGGGTCCATCCGCAAGCCTTACTGGAACGGACGCGAATCATTATTGATGATCAAGTCCATATGGCACATCTCGCGATCGTCGGCAGCCACAGTGTCAATGGCGTAGCCAAGCTCCATTCTGATTTACTAAAATCAGTGGTACTCCATGACTTTTATCTTATTTATCCTGCCCGTTTCAACAATAAGACCAACGGCATCGCGCAACGGCGTTGGCTTCAGCTAGCCAATCAACCATTAGCCAAAGTGCTGGATCAGTCCATCGGTACAAGCTGGCGCAATGATCCATTAGACCTGCAACTGCTCAAAAACTATTATGAGGACGAAACCGTTCTGCAACAAATTGCCGACGCAAAAATGAGCAATAAACGAGCGCTGGCTCGTTACATTCAACATACGACTGGTGTCACAGTTGACCCAACAGCAATCTTTGATGTGCAAATCAAACGACTACATGCCTACAAGCGACAATTGTTAAATCTCATGCACATCTTGAAGCTCTACTTTGAGGTCAAAGACGATCCGACTGCAACGTTTCATCCAAGAGTCTTTATCTTTGGCGCTAAAGCAGCACCAAGCTATCACTATGCCAAATCAATCATCAAAGTCATCAATGAAGTGGCGAATCTGATCAATCATGATGAAAGCATCAATGACAAAATCAAGGTTGTCTTTTTAGAAAATTACAACGTTTCTTTGGCAGAAAAAATTATTCCAGCAGCGGATGTCAGTGAACAAATTTCGTTGGCTTCAAAAGAAGCATCGGGAACAAGTAATATGAAATTAATGCTGAATGGGGCAGTAACGATCGCCACTTTAGATGGTGCGAATATTGAGATTCGAGATGCGATCGGTGATGAAAACATTGCGATCTTTGGGCTAACGGAAGAAGAAGTGTATCAGTATTACGCCCAGCGTAATTATTCTGCCTATGCGTATTATGAGTCAGATCCAGTATTACAACGGGTAGTCAATGCCTTTATAGATGGGACGATCCCGAATATCCAAGTAGAAGGTCGCGAGATCTTTGATTCACTTTTGAAATACAATGATGAGTACTTTTTATTAAGAGATTTCCTCGCCTATTGTGATGCACAGCATCGGGTAGATATTGCTTATCAAGATACCCATCGCTGGCAAAAAATCAGTCTAATGAATATTGCGAATGCTGGGAAGTTTTCAGCGGATGAAACGGTGCGAAATTATGCAGCAGATATTTGGCAGATCGATCCATTATTTGCCCATATCAAAGAACCAAATGCGGCAAGCTTGACGGAGTCAGTGCCTCCCTTGGGGAACAGTTGAAGTGACTTCGGTTGAAATGGTGTAGTCTTTCGTGAAATTCTCTTTTATTTGTGGTATGATGAAAAAAATGCATGTAAGAGGATGAGTACAGTGGCAAATTATTTAGATGTGAAACGAAAACACTTCCGTTTTCCTGCTTATGATGATACAGATGGTGTGAAACTGCAATCTGAGCATCGCCCCGCCTTCAGTAAAGCAGATGATTGGATTTTAACAGAAATCAAAGATACCGTGAGTCATTCTCACAAGGAAGAAAATCAATCTTTGCAGCGTAAAGTGCAGTCAAGCCAACGGGATCGCGGACATAATGTGCGTCAAAAAGAAGAACTCGCCAACCACCGTGCCAACTTACCTCAGTATGGAAAACGTCCGGTGAAAGAGCAGATGCCGACAGGAAAAACCAATTTTTTTGGTAAGGATGCTAAGCACTCTTCTTATCAAGTCACAAGCAAACAAGAACGAGCGGAAGTAGCTTCATCACCAAAAAAAGAGTACTCAGGGCGTTCGTATTTTGTTCCTAAATATATCCCAGCTTCAATAATCCCTGATGAACAAAAACCAGAAATTACGTCTAATGACTTGATGGATGCAATGGCAAAAAAACAAGAGAGTTATTTGTTATTTGATAACGAACCAGCAGCCTACCAAGTCAAAGAAGAAAATGATCCGACGGTAAAGAAATTCAATCGCCCCCAATCGGTGGGCATGACTCGCAGTGAGTTTCGCGCTAATAACAAAAAAAATGGCGATAAAAAGCGGTCCGTTCTAGATCGTTCTTTACAAGGAATGATTGAAGACGATCAACGGGAGGATTCAGCAAACGGTTATTTTCGTTCGGAGTAACTTAGCAAACAGAAAATAAATAGCAGGAACCAGAATTGAAAGAAAAAATACGGATGAAACCAGTTAGAAACTTAAATCTAACTGGTTTTTTGAGTAGTCATTGTAACAAATGAATGTATGACAGTCGGAGGTCTGAATCACTCGATGGAGAAACTGGTTTTTGTAGATTATGAAAGGGAGTGAATCGCAAATTGTGTACTCATTTTCTGAGCGTCTTTGAAAAAAACGGTGCTATTGTTCATGGAGGTGTTTGATTGATTTTATTATAGTGTTTTAGTAGTTAACTCCTGCTCAAATATTTTAATTTTCGCTGACCTTTTGATATGCTAAGAACAAGGGGGAATCAAAGATGGAAGTTGATCTACAAATGCTGGCGATGATTTTCTTTATCAATCTCGCCTATGTTACATTGAATACATTGCGATTTTTATTGACAATGAAAGGGTATCGTGTGATTGCCCCATTAGTGAGTATGATTGAGATCACGATCTATATTTTAGGATTATCTATGGTATTGGATCGTTTGGATAACCCACTGAATCTCTTGTTCTATGCGCTAGGCTATGCCGCTGGAGTCAGTATCGGGATCAAAATCGAAGATAAGCTGGCTCTCGGGTACACAATGGTTACCGTGATCTTGCCTAGTAATACGGATGAGGAAAAAAGTTTGCCTAAGATCTTACGACAAGAAGGCTACGGAGTTACACAAAGTTATGGAGAAGGCTTAGAAGGACCGCGACTGATTTTAGAGATTCTCTCCCAAAGAAAAAGTGAGAAAAAGCTCTATCAGACGATCAAAGCAGTGGAAGAACGAGCGTTCATCATCAGTTATGAACCCAAGTATATTTCAGGCGGTTTTTGGACCAAAAAAATCAGCCGCCGAGAAGCGAAGCTAAAAAAACAAGCACCTGTTGATTGAAGGCGTTTAGTCAGGCATGATTCATTCGAGAAGAATAGCTGAGTATAAAGCAGGGAGTTTATTGATGAGAGGAAGCGTTAGGTGTGGAAAAGAAAGCAAATGGCATGATGGCGGTCATCGCTGCCTTGATCTCAAACATTTTGGTGGCAATCAGTAAGTTTGTCGGTTATGCACTAAGTGGCAGTGCGGCCATGCTGAATGAAAGCATTCATAGTGTCGTAGATTGTAGCAATCAAATCTTTTTGTTGATCGGGGATAAACGGGCAACAAAGGGACAAAGTGAACTGCATCAGTTTGGTGAAGGTCGAGCGAAATATTTTTTCAGCACGATCGTTGCCATGATGCTCTTCTTTGGTGGGGGCGCACTCGGTGTGATGGAAGCGGTAGAAAAGCTGCTGCATCCTGCCCATGAAGTTGGTAACGCTTGGTTGGTGATCGCTATTTTGATTTTCGGGATGATCGTTGAAGGAAGTTCGTTGTGGATCGCGATCAAGGAGATCCGCGAACTGAATGTGGAACGTCAACCAATCTATCGTTTTTTGAAAGAAAGTCGGCATAGTGAGATTCTGATTATTTTCACAGAAGACTTTTGTGCAATGATCGGCCTAATGATCGCACTATTTGGTACGATTTTAACCATGATTACGGGGAACGCATTTTTTGATGCCTTCAGTGGTTTATTGATTGGTCTCTTATTGATGGTAGCAGCCATTTTCTTAGCCCGCGAATTTTATAGTCTACTGATTGGCGAAAGTGTCACAAAACGGGATCTAGCAGTGATCAAAAGAGCATTTGAACGGCCAGATGTTGATCGCTTGATTGATGTTAAAACGGTTCATTTAGGACCAGCAGAAATTTTGATTGCGGCAAAAGTTGATATTGCCGCAAAACAAGAAGAGGTCGGCTATGAGATCATTAATGAGATTGAAGCCGAGATTCGACACCAGATGGCAGATAAAAAAGTCTATATTTATATTGAGACAGATGAGTATGACCCTCACTATATGGAGAAGCGCCGTAAACTTGTGCGACCTTCCCACTGATTTAGCTAGAATAAAGCAGCTTTTTTTGATACAATAGACAAGGATTATCACATAGTGAAGGAGATTTCAAAATTATGATCAATGCAAGTGACTTAAGAGCTGGAATGACATTCGTTCAAGACGGCAAACTTATCAAAGTATTAGATGCTAGCCATCACAAACCAGGTAAAGGAAATACGGTTATGCGTATGAAATTACGAGACGTTCGGACTGGTTCGACTTACGATACAACCTTCCGTCCCGAAGAAAAATTTGAAAAAGCGCATATCGATACGAAAGCTGTACAATATTTGTACACAATGGATGATACAGCATTCTTCATGGATCTGGAAACGTATGAACAATACGAAATTCCAGTTGAAGTGGTCGAAGAAGAAATGAAATTCATTCTTGAAAATATGGAAGTAAAAATCCAATTCTTCGGCAGCGAAGTAATCGGCGTGCAATTACCATCAAGTGTGATCTTGAAAGTCGTTGAAACACAGCCATCAATCAAAGGGGCGACTGTGACTGGTTCAGGCAAGCCAGCAACGATGGAAACGGGCTTAGTTGTCAATGTTCCTGACTTTGTTGAAGAAGGCGAAATGCTAGAAATCAATACAGCTGAAGGTACCTACTTGAAACGTGCGAAATAAGAAAAAAACCGCGATTTGTTCGCGGTTTTTTCTTTTGCTCTGGATGAGGGATCAAAAGTGCATCATTTCCCATCTGCCAATGACTTTTGTAAGGGATAGATACTATAGGGGTTGCTGACAAAGTAGGCGACGGAGCAGACGATTACAAACAACGGCAGATTTTCAAAACCAAAAACTTCCCCACCAATAAAGATCGGTGCAAATAAAGTGCTAGTAGCACTGCCAAAGACACTGGCATAGCCTAGGGCTGCCACCAGTTCAATGGGCAGTCCAAAGAGTGGTGCCAGCACGACGCCCAAAGAGGCGCCGATCGCAAACAAAGGGGTGACTTCTCCACCCAAAAAACCAATGCTGATGGTCAGTACGGTTAACACCAACTTAAACAGCCAGTCATAAGAATAAATGGGTTGATCAGCAAAACTGGCGCTGATCAAATTCGTTCCTAAACCTGAATAACGACCATGGTACAAAAGGACAAAAAGTAAGACTAGCACGAGTGAACCGATGCCGATACGCCAGAGAGGATGAGGAAACCGCCGTTTCATGATCCGTTTCATCGTTTCTAATAATCCCGCAAAACTGCCGCCAACAATACCAAATAGTAAGCCAATTAAAAGTAATTTCAGAAAAACAGCCAAAGTCAAATCGGGGGACGGTGACAAAGCAAAACTAAACTTTTCTAATCCTAACAATTGAGAAGTCGTACTAGCGGTGAAAGCAGCCAGCAAAGTCGGTAAGAGTGCATAATGACTGAATTTACCGATGACAAGTACCTCCAGTGCGAAGAACGTCGCAGCGATCGGGGTTTCAAATAAACCAGCAAATCCCGCAGCCATCCCAATCATGATCAGGGTGCTGGCATAATTTTCTAGTCGGAGCCATTTTCCTAAACGATTGGCAATGGTGGCTCCTAATTGAACTGCCACCCCTTCTCTGCCGGCACTTCCTCCAAATAAATGCGTTAGCCAGGTTCCCACCATCACAAATGGGATCAAGCGCAACGGAATGTCTTTTTCTTCTTCATGTCCGACTAAAAACACTAAATTCATTCCTTGAGGACTTCGGTCACCATACTTTTGGAAAAGGTAAGTAAAACAAATACCGATAATTGGTAAAAGGAGAATCAAGGGCAAAAAATGACTTTCACGAAAAGCACTTAAGGAAAGTAGGATTTTACCAAAGAAAGTATCGACGGCTCCAGCAAGCACCCCAATCACCAGACTGAGCAATCCTAATGCAACCAGTTCAAAATACGTGGTTTTTTGTTTCTTCATTTCTATCACGATCCTTTAAAAAATATAGGAATAATGCTCTTGCAACTATGACGAACGAGTGAAAATAAAAAATGACTACTACACACTAAAAAAAGTGGTAGAAGTCATTAGCAAAATTGCGGTTTCAGTAAGAACTGAGGGAGACATTCATTCCCGATTAGCATCAATATTATCTGATAAAACCCTCCTTTTGTCAATGGATGCTGGTCGTGAAAATCAATCCAACGAATACTTATCTTTTATACATACTTATGGTAAAATTAATTTCATAAGAATTTACATGTGAATTGTGCGTCGTAAGAGTCACTGACAAGAAAAGGGATGAAAGGACGATCCTTCTACTGTTTGACCAAGGGAAAAACAGTGGGTAGGGAGGAATCGAAGGGGAAGAAAAAATGATTGCATTTATGACGAGCGAAAAATGGCTGCAAAGTGAGCGTTTTTACTATGTGATCCTACCAATTCTCATGGTGGTTGGTTTGATTGCGTTATTAGGGTTCCTGATGGTTCTGCTTTATCGAGAAAACCGCAACCCGAAAGTGACGCTATTGCTTGGCGGCATAGTCGTTACGTGTCTATTAGGTTTTTTTATTGGTGATCAAATGTATGGTGAATTCAAAACGTATAATGCGCTGATCACACCGAATATCCGAGACCGCGAAAAAATGTTTCTAGGCTATAAATATTATGAATCTGATACTACAGCAATTTATCAGCGCATCCAAAGCAATGAAGCGATTGAAACTTTAGGGATCTATCAAGCAATACCGGTGGAACGGGAGATTGAATATCTTGGTTCTGCTCATAACTCCGTATATTTTAAAATGGGCGCCCAGGTTTACTATGCTCGCTATCAACCGACATTTGTGGAAGAGGAAACAACTGCTAAACTGCAGGGGGTTCAATACCATTTGACGGATCCTTCCTTTGAAACAATTGGATTCTATTCCGAAACCAACAACTATTTAACGGCAATTACGATTCCAAAGACCCAAGAAACCCTCGAATATCAATCCGTTGATTCTGTGATCCCGAAAGAATTCGGGAAAAGTCAAACCCAATGGGCGTTACCGAATAGGAATGAATAACCATAAAACAAAACTACCTAAGTCACGCAAGGAAGTTTCCTCAAGCAGGAATCTTCCTTGCGCAGGTAGTTTTTTTGCTTGGTCAGATAACATTACTCTCGCTATGGCTGCTCAGGTAGTCCTCTTTCTTTTTGCGAGACAATTTTTTGAAGGCGGCTTCTGCTTGAGTGGCTTCACTGCGAGTGGAAAAGCTTTCTGCATGAATCATTTGCAAAGGTCTGCGACTAGCAGGACGGGTATATTTTGCCCCGATCCCTTTGTTGTGCTCTAATAAGCGGCGACTCAAATCTGTGGTATAACCACCGTAGAAGGACTGATCGTTGCAACGCAAGACATAAAAATAATGATTCTCAGCAGCCATAGAGCATCGCCTTCACTTCTGAACTATAGGCACCTGTTTCATCATAGGTAATGAGAGGGGAATCAATTTTAAAGCCATCCGCCTTACCATCCTTGATTCCTTCAATCAATAAAATATTTGCCTCTTTGCCTACTTTCGGATAGACGAAGCGGACGCGTTTTGGGGCGATTCGATGGGCACGCATATGGTCCAAAATATCGAGAAAGCGATCCGGTCGATGAACCATCGCAAACCGTCCGTTCATTTTTAATGCTTTGCTGGCGGTTTGGATCACTTCATCTAAAGTTGTGGTGATCTCGTGTCGGGCGATCGCTAAATAGGGGTTCGGGTTTTTGATCGCCGTCGGTACATTTTTAAAATAAGGCGGATTGCAGACCAAAAGATCGACGGAATCAGGCCTGATTTTTTGAAAGAGGTCCTTCAAGTCCATAGGATAGACCGTCAGCTGGTCTTGCAAGTCGTTTAATTCGATACTGCGCTGCGCCATATCCGCTAAGCGTTCCTGTAATTCGACCTGATAAATATGAGCGGTCGTTTTTTTGCTGATAAATAAACCGACTGCACCATTCCCTGCACAAAGGTCAACGATCACACCTCTTTTTGGCACTCTAGCGTAATTTGCTAATAAGACAGCATCTAATGAAAAAGAAAAAACTTCGGAACTTTGAATGATCTTGATGTCATCGGCATACAATTGGTCGATGCGTTCGTTCGGTTGCAACATGAAGCATACTCCTGTTCTAAATTCATTTCAATGTATTATACTACGATTAAGAATAATGGGAAACGCTAAAAAATGCTTGTCATTTAAACCGTTTTTTTGCATACTTGAATAGGAGAGAAATAGAAAGGAAAATGAGTATGTTTTTTCGCTTTATGCGCGGTGTGGTTCGCGTAGTATTATTTTTGATCAACGGCAATGCTCGTTATCAAAACAAAGAGGTTTTACCTAAAAATGAAAACTATATTTTAGTGGCTCCTCACCGAACCTGGTGGGATCCATTGTACCTAGCAGTGGCTGCTCGGCCAAAGAAATTTAGTTTTATGGCGAAAGAAGAGCTGTTCAAAAACCCGATTTTACGGTTCATTTTGATCCATGCCAATGCTTTTCCAGTCAAACGGGACAAACCGGGACCGAGTGCGGTAAAGACGCCAGTCAAAATTTTGAAGGAAACCGATCTTAGTTTGATCATGTTTCCAAGTGGTACAAGACATGCAACGGCTTTAAAAGGTGGCATGGCGTTGATCGCAAAAATGGCCAAAGTCAAGATCGTTCCCTCTGTTTATCAAGGACCGCTGACGTTAAAGGATTTATTTAAACGCAAGCGAGTGACTGTCCGCTTTGGGGAGCCCATTGACATCAGTGACATCAAAAAGATGGACAAAGAGGGCTTGGCGGAAGTGGAACGGCGCATCCAAGGTGCATTTGACACACTGGATCAAGCGATCGATCCGTCATTTGTTTATCAAATCGATGAGTCCAAAAGAGAAGATTAATACGCAAGAAAAGCCGCTGATCCTTTTGTGATCAGCGGCTTTTTTCTAACGATTTAATCCAACAATTCGAAAGCAAATTTGGTCCATGGTTTCAAATATTCCAACAAAGGCAACTCCTCTTTGGGAATAGCGCCGACTTTGTTTTTTCGGGCGTCTTGGTGAGGGGTCAAAACGATCTGCAATTCGTTTTTGTACTGACCAAAGGTATCATTGCCGATAACGATGTCCCCATAAGCAAACGGTTCTTGGTTTGTATGAGGGAGGTTTTCGATGGGACGGTATTTCACCCGTGATTGTGTGGAACGAGCGACTAACGCATTACTGTCACCGCGACGAAAATGATTGGTTTCAGCTAAAATCCTCCGTTCGATTTCGCTGGCTTCTGCTTCTACGGAAACGCCAAAGGTCAGTTTGTAGCGATCGATCGCCGCCAGAGCTTTCAGTTCTGCATCCGACGCATAGGCATTGCCAATAATCACCGTATCGATCAACCCAGAAGCAAAAAGCAGCTTTCCTTGCAGCGCCAATGGTAAATCGCGACAAGATTCTAAGGTTGGCAGACCATCATTGACTTCCCAAGGACCAATTTTGGCTGATTGACTAGTGATGAAGGCGGCTGTTTTCAACCCATATTTTTTGAAACGTTGGCTGCAGCTGCGGAAAAAAGCCTCCGTTAAGCCTGTGCCTCGTTGGGGGTAAAAATTGTGGCAACCATATAAAAAAGGTTCATTGGCTTGATAAGAAAGGATATTTTCTAAATAGTTCACATCATTACTCATATTCAATTCAATCGCCAAGCCAAATGGATTAAAGGTCAGCTGGGCTTCTTTATTGCCATCAAACCCTTGATCCAAGCGGATACCGTCCGCACCTAATTCTGCAAAGAAGCTAAGATCGTCATAAGAGATCGCCAGATCACTAAAAACAGCTGGCGAAATATCTACTATCGTTTCAAAGCCAAGGTTCTTGGCAAACCCGATAATCGAAGAGAATTTTTTTCTGACGGTCTCTTTGCCTTCGCTGACTTCTAGCATACTCATAAATAAGCGAGAGTAACCAAGGGCAGCAGCTTTTTTTAAATAGTCTTGATCCAGTAACGGATCGCTATGGTCGGGGTAAATCGAAAGGCCAATTTCTCGTTTCAATGGTTTTCCTTCTTTCTAAAAAAACGCACGAAGCACCTCTTGGTATTGGAAAAAGCTGCTGAGGACCGCTTCTTCTGTTTGTCTTGGTGGGTACTTCGTACGACCGTTATTTACACATTATTGTGCGACTGGTTGATTTTCTTTTTCCAATTCGTTTTTGTCATAGATTTTTACGAATGGGTAATAGATCAGGATCGATAAAAGAATCAAAAGAACATTTAGCACGATCGCACGCCAATCGCCGCCAGTCGCTAAGAAAGCGCCAATGGGTCCAGGCAACGTCCAAGGGGCATTGACCGTAACTGCATTGACTAAACCAGCTGAGGTAGCGACCCACGCAATGACGCCATTGATCAGTGGTGCAATGATGAAAGGTGGGATCAAGATTGGGTTCAAAACGATCGGTGTACCAAAAATCAGTGGTTCGTTGATGTTGAAAATAGCTGGGATTAAGGCTGTTTTTCCTAGTTTTGAACCGAATTCCGATTTGGTGCGAAACGCTAACAAGATAGCCAAACCAATCGTTGAACCCGCCCCACCGATCCAGATGAACCATTGATAAAATGGTTCGGCTGCGATATTGGGAATCATATCTCCTGAAGCAAGCGCTGTGGTATTTCCTTCTAACAACTGTAACCATAATGGACGAGCCAGTGACCCAACGATAGAAGCACCATGGATCCCGAATGACCAGAAGAAGGTCGTCAAGAAGGTGATCAAAAGCACACTTGGCAAGGTATCTGCGGCACTGACTAAAGGATCGACGACTTTTGCAACGATCGTGTGCCAGTCAAAACCGATATAGTAAGTGATCGCGCCCATTCCTAAAATAATGACTAAAGTAGGGGTCAAGGCTTCGAAAGAGCGAGCGACTGCTGGTGGGACTTGTTCTGGCATCGTGATTTTAAATTTCGATTTGTCCGTTAATCGATAGATTTCAACAGCAAGGATCGAGGTGATGATCGCCACGAACATTCCAGCACTCCCTAAATTGGCCATTGGTAAGACAAAGCCGACCGTTCCAGCAGCATCCAAAGCTTCTGCTGGGATATTGACCGGGGTGAAGGTCAGTAAGAAGGCGGTCGTAGCTAGGATCCCACCAGAAAGACCATCAAGCTTATAAGAGCGAGAAAGACTGTATCCGATCCCAAATGCCGCATACAAGCTCATAATGTACATCGTCATTCGATAAGGCAATAAGATCGTTGTGGCATTGCTAGACAAGAATTGATAGATGCCCCAACTTTGAGGCAGCGGTGGAAAGGCTAAAATCATAAAGAACGAACTGACGATGATCAATGGCAAGGTTGAGACGATCCCGTCACGAACCGCCCGCAAGTGACGCTGGCTGCCAAGTTTTTCCATCGGTCCTGCCAAATGGCGCTCGATGAATTGAGTGAATTTATCTAACATGGTTTATCCTCCTAAGGTGTTTCACATTTTTGCTTCCCATGGATTTGGAATGATTTTTCCTAAAATCACGCCTTGGGCTGCCCCGGTTGCTGCAGGGGCATTATTGACACGGCTGTGAAGGGTTTCATTTCCTAAGATGGCAAAAGCCACCGCTTCTTTGGCATCGTTCGAACCGCCAATGTCATCTTGTGTTACAACGGCTACTGATTCGGGTAAATAGCCTTGGATCAGCTCAATCAGCAGATGATTATGGGCACCGCCGCCCGAGAGAATCACTTCCATATCGTTTGTTCCCAACTGAGGAAAAATGAACCGTTGGTAACTGTCAGCGATGGAAAAAGCGGTGAAATCGGTTAAAGTCCTCACCAAGTCTTCAGGTGCTGCTTCGGGATACTTGGTCAATAACTGCTGCACGAATTGTTTTCCAAAAAGCTCACGCCCGGTGCTTTTCGGCGGTTGCTGGGACAAATAAAAATGAGTTCTTAATTCCTTTTGCAAGGTGGGTATAATTGCTCCCGCTCGGGCTGTATCACCAAACGCATCATAAGGCTGACCGAATAGCTGAACCATTAATTCATCGATGACCATATTCCCTGGACCTGTATCAAAGGCATACAGCTCGTTTAAGCCGCCACTTTTTGGTAGTACAGTAACATTGCCGATGCCGCCAATATTTTGCAGCAAACGATTTTTGGTGTCTGATTGATAGAGCAGATAGTCTGTATAAGGAACAAGAGGGGCACCTTGACCACCAGCAGCCATATCCATCACTCGAAAATCGGCAACGACTTTCGTTTGTAAGCCATAAGCGATAATCGAAGGTTCGCCAATTTGCAAGGTGCTGTTTTTCGCTGGATCAGCATCGGGGGAGTGCCAGATCGTTTGTCCGTGGCTGGCAACAAAATCAATGCTTTTTTCTTCAATACCGGCTTTTTGGCAGAGGATTTGACACGCTTTCAAAAATTGATACCCTAATTCAGTATTTAATTGGCAGATGAGGGGAACATTTGATTCCACCGGATCACAAGCGGTTTTTATTTGTTCCTTCAATTCTTCACCAATGGGCAGAGTAACCATTTCCATCAGCTGAACGTCAGTTTCGGTACCGCAGCCGTTGATTTTTACTAAAGCAGCGTCGATCCCATCCAAACTGGTTCCTGACATGAGTCCTATTGCTAGCATATCGTTTCTCCTTTCTTTATAAAATAGTGATGAAAGCGATTGTTGAATTCGATTTCACACTCATTGTAAATGAAGTGTAATTATATTTCAAGATATAAATTTATAATTGAAAAAACATTTCAACATAATGATGTCAGGTGTTCGCTATTTTTATCAAAAATGGGTGGTAAATGAAATTTCGCTGGAAGAGAGATGTCGAACTATCAGGGAAAGTGGTATAATGATTGGAAGGATATTTTTTAAGAAGGTGAAGAAATGCGCTTTATACATACAGCTGATTGGCACATCGGAAAAAAACTACATGGCTATGATCTGCTGGAAGACCAACGAGCAATCATTGATCAAATCATAGCGCTAGCAAGAACAGAAAAGGTCGATGCCATCGTCATTGCGGGGGACCTTTATGATCGTTCTGTTCCTGCTGTTGATGCAGTCAAATTACTAAATGAAAAAATCGCTGAAATCAATTTAACGAATGAACTGCCATTATTGGCTATCTCAGGAAACCATGATAGCCCAACGCGGCTAGAAACCGGCAGTCAGTGGTTTCAACAAACACGTTTTTATCTGTCCACTAGCATCGAACAAAGTTTACAACCGGTTGAGTTTGACGATACACAATTCTTTTTACTGCCTTATTTCGAACCGATCGAGGCCCGGATATTTTTTGACGAACCGTTAATGAAAATTTCAGATAGTGTCCAAAGAGTGATTGAGGAGATGACCAAGCACTTTGATTCGTCAAAAAAACAAGTGTTAGTGACCCATTTTTTTGTGGCGGGCGCTAGCCAAACGGATTCTGAAACGAAAATTCAAGTTGGCGGATTGGACAGTGTGCCGACCACCGCTTTTGCACCTTTTGATCGGGTGGTTTTAGGCCATTTACATGCCAATACGGCTCTGAAACATCCGAAAATCGGCTACAGCGGCTCACCGCTGAAATTTTCTCTTTCTGAACGGACGAACCAAAAAGGGATCTATCTTGTTGATACCGTAAAAGATACCAATGAATTTATTCCGCTGACACCAAAAAGGGATATCCAGCAGCTGACGGCGTCCTTTGAGGAGTTGATTGATCCGGTTTTTTACCGTGATCTGGATCGTGAGGCGTTTTGGCATTTTCTGCTGACGGATCGTGCTGTGATCCCAAATATGATGAATCAGTTGCGAAAAATTTATCCGTTTGTTTTATCTGTCGAACGGTTGAATGGACGGGAACAGACAAAAAAAAGACAATTAACGACACGAGAAACCGATCCACAGACTTTGATCAGTCATTTCTTTCAAGAGATGACAGGAGATTCATTGCTCGATTCACAAACCAAATGGATCGAACAAGGGTTAAATGAAGCATTTGTCGTGGAAAAGAGGGAATAGTCATGCAACCAAAGTCTTTACAAATGAAAAATTTTGGGCCATTCATCGATGAAAAATTGGATTTCAGTCAGCTGCAAGCTGGCGGGTTGTTTTTGATCAGCGGTAAAACTGGTGCAGGAAAAACGACGATTTTCGATGGCATGACATTTGCCTTATTTGGTGAAACATCGGGGAATCTGCGTTCAGGCAAAGAAATGCGTTCGATGTTTGCTTCACCAACCGAAGAGACCAGCGTCACCTTTACTTTTGAACATCAGCGTTTTACCTACCAGATCCAACGGAAACCGGAACAAACGTTAGCAAAAAAACGTGGTGACGGGGTCACCAACCAAACGGCAAAAGTTCAATTGACGATTTTTGACGCAGATGGCAAAGAGAAAAAGCAGATCAGTAAACGGACAGAGGTTGATGCGTTTATCAAGGATCTGCTGCAACTGGATGCCAAACAGTTTTTTCAAATCATGATGTTGCCGCAAGGAGAATTTCGTAATTTTCTGATTGCTAGCAGTAATGAGAAAGAACGCGTTTTGCGAAATCTATTTGGTACGGAAATGTACCAGCAATTTAATGAATGGCTAAAAGAACAAGTCAAAGCGCAAAGCAGAAAGCTTGAACAGCAGCAACTAGTCGCTTCGCAGATCATGGAGCGTTTTGAATGGGAAGAAGAGCAGGAAGTTTTAACGGTTGCGGAATGTCTGACTTTGTGGGGGCAAGATTTAGAAAAACAACAGATCCAACTTCAGCAGTTATTGCAGAGAAAAGACCAGACAATGCAAGAAATGAAAGCTGCGCAAGAGGCTTTTTACCGTGCAAAAGAAATCGAAAATGCGCGGATCGAAAGGCAAGGTCTACAAGAAAAAGCCCGAGAGCTGCATGCTAAAAAAACCGAGATCGCTCAGAAAAAAGCCCAGTTGAACCAGTTGGTGTGGGCGCTTGATCATCAAGAAATCATGCAGCAAAAAGAAGAACGAGTGAAAGAAGCACAGCAAGCTGCTCAGCAAATCAACGAAACAAAGCAGCAACTGCAAGAAATTCAGCAGCAACAAATAAGCTGGCAAGACCAACGATCGTTGATTGACGGCATCAAGAAAAAACAGGAAGCTGCTAGTCAAAAAGTTCAACGAATCCAGCAGCAGATCCCGCTAGCACAGCGCACACAAGCCCAGCAAGAGGAAGTGGCGCAGCTTGAAAAAGCCGCACAACAACAGACCATCGAGTTAACGAAAATAAATCAAGCGCAAGCAAGTGCCAAAACGCAAGCACAGCATCTTGCAGAAGAAATCGACACCTTGCGAGGGTTTCAAGCAGAAGCGGTGAAATTGGTAGAAACGCAGGCTCAGGTAGAAAAATGGCAGCAGGCAAAAATGCTGTTTCGTGAAGCCGAGCAAAAAGCAGGGGAACAGCAACAAATTCATTCGGAGTTGGTTCTTGAACAACAGCAATTAGCAGCATCCTTGCTGGAGCTGCAAAAAACGTTAAAACAAGAAACCAGTCAAAATGCTCGAATGCAAATTGCTCGGCTTCGTCTTTTGCTGGAAGAAAATGAACCCTGTCCGGTTTGCGGATCATTGGATCATCCGAATACACAGGAGCACACGACCTATCGCATCGAAGACATCATTGCCAGTGAACAAAGACTTGAGCAAACACAAGAAAAATTGACGAAGATCCAGCAGCAAGTATCGGCAAATCAAACGCTGCAGGAGCAAGCCACATTGCGAATCAGCGAATGGCAAGCCACCAGTGCTGCTGCGCAGAAGCAAGTGGAATTAGCTTGGACTGCAGTTCAACAGGCATTTGCTGCCTTGCAGCCGATAGAAAGCCAAGAGGCGATTACCGAGGAAACGACGGTAGCGGAACTAAAGAAACGGCAATCGTTTAATCAACAAAAAGCCGCTTCTTATGAAGAAGCGCAGAAGAAACATCAGGCAGTAAATGAGCAGCTAGCAACATTCAACGAGTCCTATCAGCAAGTCAGTGAGCAAGTGAAAAAAGCTCAAGAAGCGCGCCAGCTTGCGGAGGGGAAATTGGCTTCTTTACAGGAACAACTTGCAGGCGCAACGTATGAACAATTACAAGCTGATTTAGGAGAAACCAATGGTTTACTAATGGAATATACGCAACAAATCGAGGCGGATGCCCGACAAGAAGCGCAGATAAACGAGCAACAAGCGATCCTATCAGAGAAGCTGAAAAATCTGCAGCAATTTTTTGAAGAAAAGCAAGCGGCTAAGACAAAAGCAGAACAACGACTGACGCAGCGACTCCAAGAAGCTGGTATGACTGAAGAAACGATGCGGGACTTGATTGCCCAAGCCCCTCAAACAACCGTTCTCTCAGAAGAAATCAAAACCTATGAGCAAGAAACGGCGTTTGTTCAGCAGCGGCTAGCATTGTTAGATGCGCAGTTAAAAGAGCAAGCTACGATAGATTTAAACCAATTGGAAACGGCCTACCTTCAGTTGCAGACTGTGATGGAGGAATTGCAGCAAAAAACAGTCCGCAAACAGGAGAAAGTCAATGGCAATCAACGGTTGTTTGACGAGTTGCAAGTCATTTATCAGCAAAATGTCGAAGAACTTGCCCAATTAGGCCAACTTCAGCAATTAGCAGAAACCATCAATGGTGAAAACGTCAAAAAAACCAGTTTGGAACGGTATGTACTACAGCAATTTTTGACGGAGATCTTAGATGTCGCCAACGAACGCTTGGCCCGTTTGACCCGCGGCCGTTATCAATTTGAATTAGCAGATAAAGTCGGGAGCTATCGGAGCTCAACAGGATTAGAGATCGATATCTATGACGATAATGCCGGTCAAGTCAGAAGAGCCCATACGCTGTCAGGTGGCGAAAGCTTTATTGCAGCCTTAGCGTTGGCGATCTCTTTGGCAGATGTGATCCAGCAACGAGCTGGCGGGATTGAGATCGAAGCACTCTTCATCGATGAAGGCTTTGGCTCGCTTGATGAAGAATCATTGGAAATGGCGATGGAAGCATTAGAAATGATCGAAAATGAAGGTCGCATGATTGGAATCATCAGTCATGTTCGAGAATTGCGGGCAAGAATCCTGCAACAAGTTTTCGTAGAGACTAACGGCAGCGGGCAAAGCCGGATCCGAATAAAAGAATAAGGAGAGGAGGGCTCTTATGAAGTGGAGTATTCCAGAAAAAGTAATCGAGCGAGGTAGAACCTACGTTAATGAAGGTCGTGTCTTGTCTGTCACACCGGATAAAGAGAAAAATGTGTGGCACGCAGAAGTACTAGGAACAGAATTGTATTTAGTTACTTTGGATGCTACTGCCAAAGAAGTGGATTATTGCCAATGTCCTTATTGGGAAGAGCACCATTATTGCAAACATACGGTGGCCGTCGAACTCTATTTACGCAAACAAGGAAAAGCACGAAAAATCAATGAACAAACCCCCATCAAAAAAGCCTTTTCTGCTTCAGAGATGTTTTCCAATGGTTTTGCCCGCTTAAACAGCGAAAAAGAAGCGAGTAAACCGTTACAGATTGAATTTCGGGTAGATACGATTGCGACAAATCCATATCACCAAGAGATGGATATTTTAGGCGTCTCTTTGAAGGTCGGGCATCGTGGCACGGCCAGGAATTATGTCGTCAAAGACATTTACAAATTTTTACAGATGTATCAAGAAAACAAGCACTATACGGCCAATAAGCAACAGACCTTTTTCCTTTCTGCGGATGCCTTTGATGAGAAAAATCAAGCTTTATTAAATCGATTGGCAGGAATCGCGCAAACCCAGCAATTAATGGGGCAAGCCGGCATTCAAATCAATGGCAAACTTGACAAAAAATACTTGCTGCTGCCCGTTGAATTCGGCCAGGAACTGCTATTGCAATTCAATGATGTCTATACGCAAATCACCATTGGTGAAACCAAGGTCAGCCAAGTAGACTTCCAATCGGGGGAACCATTGACGTTTTCAGTCACAAAAGAAGCGGATCATTTTCCGCTGCAGTTCGTAAAAGACTTCGACCACTTACTTAGTTATTATAACTGGGGGCTGTTGGACGGAACCTTTTATGAATTGACTGTCGAGCAAAAGGAGATCTATGTCACGATGCAGCAGCTGTTTAAACGGTTTGAACAGCCGATCATTGATTATCCAAAAGAAGAGCTGGCGAATCTCTTTATGAAAGTTTTGCCTTATTTGCGAAAAATTGGGCGTGTCCAAGTGGCTCCTGAGGTTCAAAATGACATCGAAGAATCTGAATTGAAAGCAGTTTTCTCCTTGCGGAAAATCAAAGGTCAAGTAGATCTACAAGTTGATTTTACTTATGGAGAAGTCGTTTTTTCAAGTGATGAAAAACATCAATACATGCCAGAAAATCATCCAGAGATTTTACGTGATTTCCAACAAGAAGCACGGATCGAAGCCATTATTGAAACCTTTGGCTATCAAGCTAGCAGTAAGAACTGGCAAAAAAACCTCCCGATAGGTGAACAACTCTATGCCTTTTTCACAAGAGAGATTCCGGTGTTGAGACAACTAGGTGAAGTTCGCATCGGCAAGAAGCTGCGGGAACTCTATCTTGATGCCCAACATCATCGTCCAGAAATCGTCATCGAAGAAAATGGTTCTTGGTTAGATATCAAGTTTGATGTTAGCGGCATTCAAGAATCAGAGATTAACGATGTTTTGCGGAGTCTGTTGCAATCTGCGCAATTTTATACCACAGAAAATGGGCAAGTCCTTTCATTGGAATCCGAAGAGTTTCAAGAAGCAAGTGCTGCCCTGAAAAAATTGCGTCTTTCACTCGAAGCGAAGGATGGGGCGATCCAAGTTCCTATGAATCAAGGGCTTCTCCTGCAAGAGCAGTTTGCTGATCAAGCCAGCTTTAGCGCGGGCTTTCAGCAAATGACGGAAGACTTAATCCACCCAGAAAACTTTGAGGCGCAGCTGCCAGAAAACTTGCATGCTGAGTTGCGGCAATACCAAGAAGTTGGCTTTCGTTGGTTAAAAATGTTGAGCCATTATCAATTTGGCGGTATTCTTGCCGATGAAATGGGGTTAGGGAAGACCGTTCAGACGATCAGCTACTTACTTTCAGAAAAACAAGAGAAACAAAAGTTGAATGCATTGATCGTGGCACCTGCCAGTCTAACGTTCAACTGGCAACAAGAGATCAAACGGTTTGCGCCGACGATTTCAGCGACTGTCATCAGCGGAACGAAAGAAGAGCGCGAAGGGCAGATGGCGCAGCCAGCGGACGTTCGCATCACTTCTTATGCAAGTTTGCGGCAAGATATTGATGCCTATCAAGCACTAGATCTGACTTGTTTGATTTTAGATGAAGCGCAAATGGTCAAAAACAGTGCGACCAAAACGGCACAGGCCTTGCGATCCTTGGAAGTTCCACAGCGGTTCGCCCTCAGTGGCACACCAATCGAGAACAATCTAGAAGAATTGTGGTCCTTGTTCCAAATGATTATGCCAGGCTTTTTCCCGAACAAACAGAAATTTAAAGAACTGTCCACACAAGAAATTGCGAAAATGATCAAACCTTTTATTTTGCGAAGAGACAAAAAATCCGTGCTGCATGATTTGCCGCAAAAATTGGAGACAAATTATTACAGTGTCCTTACAGAAGAACAAAAGAAAATCTATTTGGCGTACTTGCGGCAAATGCGGGAAGAAATCGCGCAAATGGATTCTACGTCTTTCCGTAAAAATCGAATCAGTATCTTAGCTGGTTTGACTCGACTGCGGCAAATCTGTTGCGACCCACGATTATTCGTGGAGGATTATGAAGGTTCTTCTGGGAAACTTGAACAGGTAAAAGATTTACTCTTAGCAGCCAAAGAAAATGGCCGTCGTGTGCTGCTATTTTCTCAATTCACTAGCATGCTTTCGATCATTGAAGAAGAGCTAGCTCAAGAAGGGTTTGAATCCTTTTATTTGCGCGGCAGTACCCCGCCACAAGATCGTTTGACGATGGTCGATGCCTTCAATAGTGGTGAAAAAGATGTCTTCTTGATCTCATTAAAAGCAGGAGGAACAGGACTGAATCTGACCGGTGCAGACACTGTAATCTTATACGATTTGTGGTGGAACCCGGCGGTGGAAGAACAAGCCGCTGGACGAGCCCATCGGATCGGTCAAAAAAATGTTGTCGAAGTCTGGCGAATGATTGCTGAAGGAACCATTGAAGAACGAATGGATGCACTGCAACAAGAAAAACGAGAACTTTTCCAAAAAGTGATCCAAGGCAACGAAACACAGCTGCAACAAATGACCGAAGAAGATATTCGTCTGATTTTGAGTATCGGTGAAGAAAATTAGTCAATCAAAAAGATGGACCTACCGCAGGAGCGAAGGTCCATCTTTTTTTAGTTATACATGTATGCAGGCACTTGCATTAGTGTGTCAATACTGTCTTGCAGCTGTGAGAAAGCAGTGATCGACACATCTGGCAAATCTTCCAATCCATTAGGCGCTTGACGGAGACGATGATTGAACCACAAGGCTTGCCACCCGGCTTTTTTGCAGCCGACCACGTCATTATCAAAATTGTCACCAACGTACAGTGTCGTTTCTGGATCAAGAGCAAAGTCGGTTTCTGCCAATTGGAAAATTTCTAGTTGCGGCTTTTGATAGCCAGTTGCTTGGGAAATGATCATATGCTCTGGTTTGATCCATCGAGTCAATTGCAACTGATCCAATTTCTTTTGTTGATGGTCGGTGGGACCGTTAGTAATAATCCCTAACTTGATTGGTAATTTAGACAAATAGTTCAAGGTTGACTCAACTTCAGGATGTAGCGTAATGGCATCTAGTTCTTGTTCATAACACAGCTGGAATTTACAGCTTTCTTCCATTTTAATAGGTAAGTACCCTAAATCCGTTAATGAATGCGTCAGTCGGTGATAGCGAAAATGATCTAGTGTCCATTCATTGGCCAATACCCGTCCAAACTGCTCATCACTGTGCACCCGAAACCGTAAGTATAGAGCGGTTAGATCTTTGGGGGCAATTTGTGGGAAGCATGAGGTTACGGCATTACGA
Source organism: Enterococcus sp. DIV0008 (assembly GCF_050542615.1). NCBI lineage: Bacteria > Bacillati > Bacillota > Bacilli > Lactobacillales > Enterococcaceae > Enterococcus > Enterococcus sp. DIV0008. The sequence continues at coordinate 1,239,747 of NZ_CP172937.1, forward strand.
AATGGTTGCTGCTGGTCATATAAGGTATCATCGACATCAAAAAGAATACTAGTGATCACAAGAGACACGCCTTTCAGAGTTAGTGAAAATTTTCAGTTTGTTTTCGAATCAATCATAAGCTATTATGACTCTAAAAAAAAGAGGGAAAACCTTGTGAAATAAAGGTTTTATTTACTATTTTTAGAAATCCGCGTCTTGATAGGTTTTCAAAATTATAGTGAATTTTACCCATTTTCACATGTTTCTCATTTTGCATTTCTTCAAAGAGTTGCTTATAATGAAAGCTATTGAGGAGGGGGAAATGTGTTAAAAAGGTTTTTCCGTTATTATCGACCGTATCGGTCACTATTTATGTTGGATTTTACTTGTGCGGTATTTGCTGGTTTATTAGAACTGGCCTTTCCCGTAGCCGTCAACCAAGTAATCGATAAGATCATGCCCCAGAACAACTTTCGCCTGATACTATTGGCATGCTTAGGCTTGTTCTTGTTTTATGTGATCAATACTGTGTTGCAATATATCGTAGTTTTTTATGGTCATAAACTTGGGGTCAATATTGAGACAGATATGCGTCAAGAACTGTTTCGACATCTGCAAACGCAATCTTTTGAATATTATGACAATCAAAAGACTGGCAAGCTGATCAGTCGTTTGACTACGGATCTCTTTGAAATTTCTGAAGTCGCTCACCATGGGCCAGAAGATGTTTTTATTACCATCATGACTTTAGTCGGTTCATTCCTATTGATGTTAAATATGCATGTTCAATTAGCGGTAGCGACATTTGCGTTGATTCCATTGATTACGATCGCCTTAGTTTTTTTCAATAAGAAAATGACCAAAGTCAACACACAGATCTATGACAACCTCGGTGAGTTCAACGCCGGAGTGGAAGCATCTGTCAGCGGCATTCGGGTGACTCAATCGTTTGCCAATGAAACGTTCGAACACAAACGCTTTGATGGATTGAGCGAAATCTATCGTCAATCAAAGATCCTTTTTTATAAGGTAATGGCGATCAGTTCAGCGTACAATTACTTCCTGATTCGCTTGATCAACTTGTTTGCTCTGATTTTTGGTGCTTACTACGTGATTCGCGGTGAACTGACGAATGGCCAGTTTGTAGGGTTTATTTTATTGTCGAATGTCTTTGTTAGACCAATTGAGAAGGTCAATACGATGATCGAGAGTTATCCCAAAGGAATCGCCGGCTTCAAACGATTGACGGAAGAATTGGATAAAGAACCGACGATCAAAGACAAACCAGGGGCACGGGCCGTTCAATCATTAAAAGGAGATATCGTCTACCATGATGTTTCTTTTTCTTATGCGGATGCGACAAAAGTCTTGAATCACATCAATTTGTCGATCAAAGCCGGCGAGACGATCGCCTTCGTAGGACAAAGTGGTTCAGGGAAAACCACGTTATGCAATCTCTTGCCACGTTTTTATGAAGTCACGGAAGGTGCTATTACGATCGATGACATCAATATTCAGGAGATGACCTTGGCTTCTTTACGTCAGCAGATTGGGACTGTCCAGCAAGATGTCTTTCTTTTCCCAGGAACGATTCGAGAAAATATTGCATATGGCAAACTCGATGCAACAGAAGAAGAGATTCTAAAGGCAGTCAAGTTAGCACACTTGGAAAAAGTCATCGATCAAATGACAGATGGGTTGGATACAGTCATTGGTGAACGAGGAGTCAAATTATCCGGTGGCCAAAAGCAGCGGGTAGCGATTGCTCGGATGTTCTTGAAAAATCCGCCGATTTTGATATTAGATGAAGCAACATCAGCGTTAGATACGGAAACCGAGCAAGTGATTCAAGAATCCTTGAATTCATTGGCAGATGGTCGCACAACCTTGATCATTGCTCATCGTCTTGCGACGATCAAACATGCAACACGAATCATTGTCGTTAGTGAAAAAGGCATCTTGGAAGAAGGAACCCATGAAGAATTGATGGCGAAAAGGGGACATTATCGCGCATTGCATGATGCGCAATTCGCTCGTGATGGGGAACCGTCTCTCTCATAGAAAAAAGGAACGATCCATTCAAGAAAGCCCTAGCCTTTTTATGTTTTGTCAGGAAAAAGCATAAAAAGACGGGCTTCTTGGGTTGATCGTTTTTCACTAAATTTTTGTGAGAAACCCTTTTCATTTATAAGCAGATATTCATTTCTCCTGCTGTTTTAATGTCGATTATGACAGAAATGCTTGTATGGTTTTCTGATTAAAAAGGAATGTGATACAATTGAATCAAGATTGAAGGGATGAGTTGAAAATCTTCTCCGAAAAAAATAACATATATTTTTATTGTAGCCCTGTCGGTTTGAAGGCAACAATGGTTCGTGAAATTTTTCCTTTGAAAACGATTGAGCCATGGACTTGGTTTTTCTCCTTGTATTTTGATTACACATGTAATTACAGATAGAAAATTAAAAAACGCGCGATTCAACTAAAAGAGTATTTTAATATTCTGACATCTTTTTGATACACCTTTGACACACTGTTGTATAAAAGAAGTAATATTAAAAAAAAATTTGAGTTTTCTCATTTAAAAACAAAGTTTTTGAGTGAAACCTTTTGCCTAAGAGGTTTCGCTTTTAATATAACTTTCGAGTTTTATTAAAAAATATGAGATTTAGACTAGATTTTTTTTAGTTAAACCTGTATAATTGAAATCAAGCGAGGGAACAGGACTTGCTTGATTGAAAATTAAAAAGGAGAGATGCACGTTGTTGACACTATACACTTCCCCAAGTTGCACATCTTGTCGCAAAGCTCGTGCGTGGTTACAAGAGCACGAAATCCCTTTTGTTGAAAGAAATATTTTTTCAGAACCGTTAAATATTTCTGAGCTTAAGGCAATTCTACAGATGACAGAAGATGGCACAGAAGAAATTATTTCCACCAGATCCAAAGTATTCCAAAAGTTGAATATGGATCTAGATGACCTGCCCCTAAAAGATTTATTGACACTTGTTCAAGAAAATCCAGGATTATTGCGTCGGCCAATCATGATTGATGAAAAACGATTGCAAGTTGGGTTTAACGAAGATGAAATTCGTCGGTTCTTACCAAGGGATGTTCGCCAACTGGAACTAAGACAAGCGCAATTAATGGCAGGCTTATAAATTTGACTTCATCGACTCGCTTTCTCGTAGAAAGTGAGTCTTTTTTTGAGTTTTTACGTTTTTCTTAAGAGGATATTCGTTTTCTCTTTACTTTTTATCAGGTTTCGATACAATGAACCTATAGTGAGTAGCAAAAGTGAGGTGTAGCTAATATGGAAATGGAACATATCAATGAGAACACCATTCGTGTATTGATCAAAAGTGAAGACTTAGCTGCGAGAGGCATCACTTTTCTTGACCTTCTAGGAAATCACAATGAAATTGAAAACTTCTTTTACAGTATTCTTGAAGAAGTTGATATTGACGAAGAATTTAAAGGCAGTGAAGCTGTAACTTTCCAAGTCTTGCCTAAAGGCGATGGGTTAGAATTGTTTATTAGCAAAAATCTTCCACCAGAAGGAATGGAAAATTTTGATGAGATGAACGATGAAGCGAATGAAGACATTACCGATATGTTGAAAAAACATGTGGCGGCTCAATTACAAGAGTCGGAGCAAGCAGAAGATATCGGCAATCGTTTTGTATTCGAGTTGTTGCGATTCGAAGATATGATTCAATTGGCATCCGAAGTATATTTGGATTCTGTTGCAACCAATCTTTACCAAATGGGCAACCATTATTATATTGAAATTCGATTCATGGATGCAGATGTTACTGATATTGAAGTGGAAAATGCACTTTCTTATTTGATGGAGTTTGCTCAGCGGACGTCAGTGACACCAGAGGTTTTATCTGAATACGGTGAGTTGATTATGGAAAACGATGCACTTGAATTGACTCGTTTCTACTTCAAGAATGATTAATGAATGAAAATCATTTCCAGCCAAGGACATTTTGACAATGTTCTTGGCTTTTTCAATTGTGATTAAAGAAAATGGCGTATCTTTTTATTGAGGTGAGCCAGATGCTGAAAGCGTTGAACCAAAGAAAAGAAGTCATTGCAGCGAAAGGGAGAAAGAAATCATCGGGCCCTTTTTATTGCCCAGGATGTCAGAAAGAAGTGATTTTGAGGCAGGGACCAAAGCGACAGCCCCACTTTGCCCATCAAACCAGTACTGATTGTCAGACGTACAGTGAAGGGGAAACGAAGGAACATTTGGAAGCAAAACAACTTTTGTTTGAGTGGTTTCAAGATACAGGGATTGAGATCGAAGCCTTTTTGCCTAAACTCCAACAGCGTCCTGACCTTTGTTACAAGAATATCGCCATTGAAGTCCAGTGTTCTTCCCTCAAGTTTTCACGATTTCTGGAACGAACCACCACTTATTTAGCAAATGGCTATCAGCCTTGGTGGATCCTCGGAACCAAATTGTATCCGAAACGCCAGTGGTCGTTTTTGGCAAAAGCCTGCTGTACTTATCAGTCTACTGGCTTTTGCTTGTGGCTCATTGATACGCGAAATCAAGCATTAGTGAGGCTTCACCAAATCAAATGGCATTATCAAGAAGGGGTAAGCAGTCGACGAATTGCTACACAAAAAGGGGAGCCTTACAGGAAAGAGACACTTCGACCTTTGTGCGAAACAGAAGGATCGAAGACCCACAATTTTTCTGAATGGGTAGCGACCGATTATCGATTGTGGGTGATTCGAAAACTACGAAATAAACTGCCCAAAATCAGAGAGATTCAAGAAATAGTATACCCGTTGAATGGGAATGTCTCACAGCTGCCTCTGTGGTGCTACTGTGAAAGTCGGTTTGGCATTTTATTTGAACACCGCATACTGATTTTTCGCTTTCTCTATTTAAGTGATTGTCCCATTAGTTTTGAGCAGTGGTTGATCCGGCTGAGGCAGTTGCATTGGCAATGGCACTTTCCTTTGCTTGATCAAAGAGAAATATTGCGAGAAATCTTTCAAGAATGCCAATATTTAGAAAATTCGGTTTCTTTTTCAAGCCAATGATTTGGTTTCGTTGAAAAGTGTGATAAGATATTTTTAACCAATGAACAAGGAGTGAAGGGAATGTCAGAAACAAAACAATTACCAGCACGTGAATCGATCCCAGTCGAAAAAACGTGGGACTTAACGAAAATCTATGCCGATGATGCGGCTTTTGACATAGAATTTCAAGAAATTCAAGCACAGGTCAAAGAAGCCAGCCGTTACCAAGGCACTTTAGCAGACGGTCCGCAAGCCTTTTTAGCCGCTTTAGAATTTGTCTTAGATCTTTCTCGCCGCTTGGAGAAACTGTATGTGTACAGCCATCTAAAAAACGACCAAGACACCGCTAATACGACTTATCAAGGCTTATATGCGAAAGCCAGCAGTTTAGTTGCGCAAGTAAGTGAAGCCGTTGCTTGGTTTGATCCCGAGTTATTGACGATGTCCGATGAAACGATTTGGGGCTATTTCGATCAAGAACCTAAGTTAGCAGTTTATCGTCATATGATCGAAAAAACCATCAACGAGCGGCCCCATGTTTTGCCTGCCGATCAAGAAGCGTTATTGGCCGGTGCTGGCGAAATTTTTGGTGCCCCTGGCAATATTTTCTCTGTTTTAAACAATGCTGACTTGGATTTTCCAGTCGTTGAAGACGAAAATGGGGAAAAAGTGCAGCTGTCACATGGTGTCTACGGTGAGTTGATGGAAAGTACAGATCGCTCTGTTCGAGAAGCGGCCTTTAAAGGTCTCTATGGCGTCTATGAGCAATTCCGTAATACCTTTGCCCAAACCTTAAGTACGAATATCAAAGCCCACAACTTTAAAGCCAAAGCCCGTAAATACGATTCCGCACGCCAAGCCGCTTTGAGTGCCAATCATATTCCTGAAAGTGTCTATGATACGTTAGTGGACGTCGTTAATCAACATTTGCCGTTACTACACCGTTATATGGCATTAAGAAAACGCCTGTTGGCTGTCGACACACTTCATATGTATGATGTGTACACGCCGATTTTAGGGGAAGCACCGATTCGCTACACCTATGAAGAAGCAGTCGAAAAAGCGAAAGAAGCGCTAAAACCATTAGGGGAAGAGTATCTCGCTGTAGTTGAAGAAGCCTTCAGCAATCGGTGGATCGATGTCGTTGAAAACAAAGGCAAACGCAGTGGTGCCTATTCGTCAGGTGCTTATGACACGTTGCCTTATATCTTAATGAACTGGAATGATCGATTGGATCAACTCTTCACCCTTGTTCATGAGATGGGGCACAGTGTGCATAGTTATTTCACAAGGAATAACCAGCCTTATGCCTATGGCGATTATTCGATTTTCTTAGCAGAAATCGCTTCGACGACGAACGAAAATATATTAACGGAATACATGCTTCAGACTGAGACTGATCCACGGGTTAGAGCCTATGTCTTGAATCATTTTCTTGATGGCTTCAAAGGCACGATTTTCCGTCAAACGCAATTTGCCGAGTTCGAGCATTTCATGCACGTAGAAGATGCGAAAGGAACACCGTTGACCAGTGAATTCTTAAGCGAGAATTATGCCGAGTTAAATGCGAAATACTACGGACCATCAGTTGAAAAAGATCCTGAGATTCGTCTCGAATGGTCACGAATCCCTCATTTCTATTACAATTACTATGTCTACCAATATTCAACTGGTTTTTCCGCAGCTTCTGCTTTGGCGAAGAAAATCTTAGCTGGCGAACCGGATGCTTTAACCAACTATTTGAACTATTTGAAAGCCGGACGTAGTGATTATCCAATCGAAGTCATGAAAAAAGCAGGCGTCGATATGACGAAAGCAGATTATATTGAAGATGCGATGAAAGTATTTGAGCAACGCTTGAATGAATTGGAAGCACTCGTTAAAGAAATCGAAGCATAAATGAAACAGTACAAACCAATCCACAATGGATTGGTTTGTTTTTTGTTCGCGCACAATGAAAACGCTGCGCAACGAGCCAAACGTAAAGTCATCGTTTGGCTCGTTGCGCAGCATTGCTATTGAATAGGGTTTCATAAAAGAATCAACCCGCGATCAATTTCATGAATCATGGAAAGTTTTGGTGCTTGTAAGGATTGTGCACTTTGTAAAAATGTATCAAGCTCTGTCGCTGTGCCAAAGATAAGTGGAAGACTTTTTAGCTCTTCTGATCCTTCCAAGAGGACACCATATTCTTCTTCGCTTGAAAAATCATACACCACAGCAGAAGGTGTGATCGTGATGCCCATGTCTTTCGCTACCCTTTGGTCGGTGGCAAAGTTCTTTTTCACTAGCTCAGATGTACGGTCTTCTAAGAACATCTCTAAATCACCGTTCGTTTCTGAAAATAGCTCTTTTACTAAGGTGTCACAATATTCCTGTTTTTCGATCCCTATTCGTTGTTGCAGTTTCAATAAGAAATCCCGAGCAATTTTTTTCCCTTGCAACTGGGCTGCTTTATAGTCCAGTGACGCAGCGTAGATTTGGTTGGTCTGTTCATTACGCAAGACCAAATCCGCCTTGTTCATGGACAAATAGTCCATCGAAACACCTACTGAAAATAAATTAACGAAAGGTAGGATCTGCAAATGGATTTTTTTTCGATTTGTATTTAATCTGTTGAGAATCTCTTTTTCGATATCATAACAAATAGGCCCAATCGGATTAATAAATAAAAATAGTTCGATCATTTGAATCTCTCCCCAATTAAGATTCTTTCGTATCTTGAAAAACAAAATAAGTATGTTTTATTAAATATAGCAAAAAAACGCGAAAAAAGTAAGCAAAAGGGCAGCCTACTATGATTTTTCTTCAACAGCACGAATGATCTTGTTTTTTGCTGGTCGGTAAGGAATATCAAAGGTGTGCAACAACGATTGAAAGGCAAGCTTTCCTTGGAGCGGCTCGCTTACTTCTAGCTCCAATTCATAATCATGTTGCTGACCATACCAGCTTTCATCCAAAGCGAGTAATCCTTCTTTGATCGGGAATTCCGCCCGTCTCGTTTTTAATGCTGCGATCATGCGTAATGAATCAGGTTCGATATTCGCTGTTCTTAAGCGTTGAGCAACTACACCCGTAGATAGAATTTTTTCTGAATCAATTAATGACGCAGCGATTTCCTTCGGTAAAGGATCAGTCGTTTCTAGTAGACCGTGTTCAATGGGGGTCTTTAGTGTTAACTCCGCATGGGTAGTCGTCGTGCGAATACGCAAACCAAATTGCTTTTCCCGCAATTTATGGTCTGCTGTATCAAAGTAATAATTGGTCTGTGTCTTGAAGGCTGTTTCTGATAAATTGTAATAAGTAAGCAACTGGTGGTATTCTTTTTCCGTCAGCATCGTTTTATATTCAATCTCTACTTGTTCGACCATCGATTTTCACTCTCTTTCTATTGCAACCATAGTGTACGCTGTTTCAACTATTCCGTCAAAGAAACTATACAAAGAAAAGCAGCAACGATTGGATCAGACAAAAAATCTTTTGTTTCTGCACTTCTGTCCATTCAGTTTTATTCCAAGAGTATGGTAGAATAAGGGGTATGTTATGAACAGAATCGAGGGAGAAGAATGATTCGAGATTGGGAAGAATTCTTAGCGCCTTATGAACAGGCGGTTTCAGAATTAAAAGTAAAATTAAGAGGCATAAGAAAACAATATCGGGAACAAAACAAACATGTTCCCATTGAATTTGTCACGGGTCGTGTCAAGCCAGTGGATAGTATTTTAACGAAAAGCAAATTACGAGGGATTGCATTGGATCGGCTTGAAGAAGAGATGTCTGATATCGCCGGTTTGCGAATCATGTGTCAATTTGTGGAAGACATTCACCAAGTCGTTGAATTGTTGCGAACACGCAAAGACATGAAAGTCATCATTGAACGGGACTATATCACCAATAAAAAAGCCAGCGGCTATCGTTCGTACCATCTAGTGATCGAGTATCCCGTTCAATTGATCGATGGAGAAAAAATTATTTTAGCGGAGATTCAAATTCGTACACTGGCGATGAATTTTTGGGCAACGATCGAACATTCACTAAACTACAAATACCAAGGAGAATTTCCTGCTGAAATTAGCGAGCGGTTACGACGTTCTGCAGAAGCTGCCTATCAGTTAGATGAAGAGATGTCTAATATTCGTGAAGAGATCCAAGAGGCACAGCGGTTGTTTTCTCATGGGAAAGGCAAGCGTGGCGGACATGACACGCCCAAGTTGCCAAAGGAGGAGACCGAATGAATGGCATCCGCGTGGCAATCGTCCATAATCAAGAAAGTAAGTCAGTAGAAGTGACGAAGCGTTTAACTGTTCTCCTGGAGCAGTCTGAAAACAAGATCGATCAAGAGAACCCTGAATTAGTGATCTCTGTTGGTGGAGATGGCACGCTTCTTTCTGCTTTTCACTTGTACAATCATAAGTTGGATCAAGTGCAGTTTTTAGGGGTCCACACGGGTCACCTCGGCTTTTATACGGACTGGCGAGATTATGAATTGGAAGAATTAGTCGAGTCTTTGTGCAATGACCATCAAAAAAGCGTCAGCTATCCATTATTAGATGTTCGTATCACTTATGCGAATGGCAAACCAGATAAGCATTTCCTTGCACTGAATGAATCAACGATCAAGCGTGGCAATCGCACCATGGTTGCCGATATTTCTATTAAAGAAGACCTCTTTGAAAAATTTCGCGGGGATGGCTTATCGATTTCTACGCCAACCGGTTCAACTGCCTATAACAAAAGTGTTGGTGGTGCAGTCTTGCACCCAAGTATCAATGCCTTTCAATTGGCAGAGATTGCTTCGTTGAACAATCGTGTCTTTCGGACCCTTGGTTCGCCGATCGTCGTGGGTCACCATGAATGGGTCAAAGTGCAACTGCAGCAAAGTACCGACTATTTAGTGACGATCGATCAATTTACCATCGAACAAGAAGAAATCGATGCAATTTATTACCGTATTGCCGATGAACGGATTCATTTTGCGTCTTATCGGCATATGCATTTTTGGAATCGGGTCAAAGATTCCTTTATTGGAGAAGAATGAACTCATGGAATTTACGTATCACTATACCGGCCAAGGGCAGCAAGTCAAATATTTTTTGAAGGAACAAGGAGTATCCAAGGGGTTACTAGCGAAAATCAAATTTCAAGGCGGAAAGATATTTGTGAACGACCACGAGCAAAACGTCTTGTTTTCTTTGGCGCAAAATGATAGGGTAACTATTGTAATTCCTCCTGAAGGGGAACATGAAACGATGCTGCCTGACCCGACACCGATTGAGATCGTGTATGAAGATGCCCATCTATTAGTCGTGAATAAGCCGGCTGGTATCTCATCGATTCCTGCACAATACCATCCGACCGGCACGATGGCTAATCGAGTCAAAGCTTACTATCAAGCGCAACACTATGAAGACCAAGTGATCCATGTAGTGACGCGGTTAGACCGTGACACATCAGGATTGATGCTTTTTGCAAAACATGGCTTTGCCCATGCAAAGATGGATAGCCAGTTACGAAAGAAGCAAGTTGTCAAAAAATATCAAGCCCTCATTGCGGGAGAGCTTTCCGCATTATCCGCCCATAGCGAGATCGATTTGCCTATAGCTCGGGACTTGACCTCGCTTTTGAAACGCAAGGTCAGTGAAGAAGGAAAAGAGGCACGTACGGAGTATTGGCTAAAACAGCGCAATTCAGATTGCGCATTAGTCGACATTCAACTACACACAGGCCGGACACATCAAATAAGGGTCCATTTTTCTGCGATCGGTTGTCCCTTACTAGGAGACGAGATGTATGGGGGATCAATGGCTTTTGGGATCAAACGACAGGCACTTCATTGCTGTCAGCTGCAATTTCAGCATCCCTTTACGAATGAACCGTTGGCTTTTGACCTGCCTTTACCTGCAGACATGGCCGCTGTTTGTTCAGCTATCGTTAAGCAATAACAAATGAGGTGAAGAGATTGGATGAAAATCAAGAATTAACCGAACGGTTTGATCAACTGAATCAAGCATTAAAAGACAATGATATCCAGGGATTTCGTGAGGCATTCTTGGATCTGCATATCTACGAGCAGGGGCAATTCTACCAATCTCTAGAAGCAGACGCTCGACAAATCGTCTATACGTATCTATCGCCGAAAGAATTAGCAGACATGTTTGACGTCATTGAAGAAGACGACGAAAACATGGTGGACTATCTTTCAGAAATGCGTCCGGCATATGCTGCAACGATGTTAGCAGAGATGTATACCGATAACGCTGTCGATCTACTGAATACATTGGACAAGAAACAAACGGCGAAATATTTGAGTCTAATGACGGCTGAAGCCGCTAGCGAGATCAAAGAACTATTGCATTATGAAGATGAAACAGCTGGATCATTGATGACAACCGAGTTTGTTTCCATTGTGGCCAACCAAACGGTTCGTTCAGCGATGTATGTCTTAAAAAATGCCGCCGATGTCGCTGAGACGATTTATTATATTTATGTTGTGGATACTGATAACAAACTTGTTGGGGTTATTTCTCTAAGAGACTTGATCATCAATGATGAAGATACCATGATCGCTGATATTTTAAACGAGCGGGTCATGTCCGTCCATGTTGGAGATGACCAAGAAGATGTCGCTCAGACCTTCCGGGATTATGACTTTCTCGCGCTACCTGTTACCGATTATGACGATCATCTATTAGGGATCGTGACCGTCGATGATATTATCGACGTTATCGATGATGAAGCAGCCAGTGATTACTCTGGTTTGGCAGGGGTCAATGTGGAAGAAGTCAGTGAGAACCCGATCAAGGCGTCTTCGAGACGATTGCCTTGGCTCATCACCTTACTCTTTCTCGGAATGGCCACCGCCAGTTTAATCAGCCATTATGAAGAATTAGTCAGTGAAGCGAGTATTCTCGCTGTCTTTATCTCACTGATTACCGGAACCGCCGGCAATGCCGGTACCCAATCTTTAGCGGTGGCCGTCCGTCGCTTAGCGATCAATGATGACAAAGAAAATAGTTTTATGAAGACAGTGGTCGGTGAAGTGCTGACAGGACTTTTCACAGGAGCTATTACCGGATTAACGATTTTTGCTATCGTGGCCGTCTGGAAACAAAATCCAATTTTAGGTTTTGTCATTGGGATGGCAATGATGTGTGCTATCACAGTAGCCAACTTAGCAGGAAGCTTGATTCCGATGTTAATGGACAAACTTGGGTTTGATCCGGCAGTGGCGAGCGGTCCGTTTATTACGACCCTCAGTGATTTGACCAGTGTCTTGATCTACTTCAACATTGCCAGTCTTTTTATGAACTATTTTATTCAATGAACACAAAATAAAAGCAAGCCGATGATTTTTCTTCCAGTGAAGGATCATTGGCTTGCTTTTTAATTTTTGGGTTTTGGCAACACCCCAGAAGGGGAGACACCATAAAGTTTTTTAAAAGACTTGCTAAAATGATAAGCATCTTGATAGCCAACGGCTGAGGCAACTTCCTTGATCGTGAGGTTGTCATTTTTCAACATATCTTTGGCACGTTTTAAGCGAATTTCGATCAAATAGTTAATGGGGCTGACCCCTGTCGCCTCTTTAAAAATCTTTGAAAGGTACGTCGGGCTAAGAAATTGATCTTGTGCGAGCTTCTCTAACGTGATTTCTTCTTTGTAATGATTTTCCAAATAATAGACGGTATAGTTGACGATCTGTTGTTGTCTTCGTTGGCTTTTGGAAAGGTAAGGAACGACATTGATGTGGTCTTCATTTAGTCCACGTAAAATGTAGACGAGCATCTCCATCAAAACAGCTTTTTGCATCAATTGAAACTCATCCCGCTCTTCACTGCTTTCTCTCACCAACTGCCATGCTTTTTCCAAAACTTGATGATGGTATTTGCCTAGCTCCAACAAGGGATGTTTGTTAGGGAAAAAATTTCGTTTAAACCCTTCCAAAGAAATATTTTTCAAACCAATATGCAGCTGATGAGAGCGAGTGCCCTTAGGCTGCAATTCACAGTGATCGACGCCAGGATTGAAAAGCATGACACTGCCAGCCCGAATTTTTTTCGCTGGTTCTTTTTCAAAATAATACATACTTTCTCCTTCTAACAAGACACTGATTTCTAAAAAGTCATGATGGTGCATTTCTCCATGACTTTCTGATTGCGTCCATGGATCAAAGAGATAGATGATTTCGGGATTGAAGGTCCGAGGGTTAACTAAATTCATGGCTGATTCACTCCAATTGGGTGCCCATTTCCTGTAAAAAAAAGGAATGGTGCTTCTTACTAATATTTTACATCAAAATGAGTAAGAAAAACCATTTAAATCGCTTTTCAAAACGCTAAGCTTAACAACGAGAGGGGGAATTAGATGAGTAATACACAATGGATCTGGCGCTATGCCAAAAAGAACCGCGGAAAAATCATATTGGCGATCCTATTTTTAGTGATCAATGCAGCGCTGATCATTGTTAATCCGTACTTGGGAGGAATGGTGATCGACGATGTCATCAATCAGCAAAAAACGCACTTATTGATTCCATTACTGTTGATCATGATTGCGACGACCGTCATTCGCACCATTGTCCGCTATAGTTATCAGATTTTATTTGAACGGGTCGGACAAAATACGCTATACGATTTACGGGAAGATTTGTATCAGAAACTGCAAGAATTGGATTTCGACTTTTTCAATCACACTCGTGTGGGAGATATTATGGCACGAATGACAGGGGATACCGATGCCATTCGCCACTTTGTTTCTTGGGTGACCTATAATATCGCTGAATGTATCTTATGGTTCTTTTCAGCGGTGGTGGTGATGAGCTTTATTGATTGGAAATTGATGCTGGCACTGGTGGCTGTCACACCGATCATTTTTCTGTTGACCAACCGCATGTCTAAAAAGGCACACCAATTGTTTTTTGACATTCGTGAGAGCTTTTCTCGCTTGAACTCAATGGTAGAAGAAAATATTGGCGGCAATCGGGTCGTAAAAGCCTTCGCTCGTGAAAATTTTGAGATCGAAAAATTTCGCTCCTACAACGAAGATTTTAAGACCCGCAACATGGCATCTGCCAAAGTTTCCCGTACCTATCTGCCCTGGCTTGATGGCTTAGCAGGAAGTTTGTCAGTCATTGCCTTAGTTTTAGGCGGAATTTTCGTAATCAATGGGGACATGACCTTAGGAGATCTTGTTGCGTTTAATGGTTATCTATGGATGTTGAACAACCCCATGCGTATGAGTGGCTGGTTGATCAACGATGTTCAGCGATTTTCTGCGGCCTGTATCAAAATTCGACAAATGCTGGCACAAGAATCGAAAATACCGGTTCACCAACAAGAAAAATTAGAACCGATCAAAGGATTTGTGGAATTTAAAGATGTCTCTTTCCATTTTTCAGATGATCCAGAGCAAAATGTACTGGAGAACATCAACTTCAAGATTGGGCCGGGACAAACGTTAGGGATCTTAGGCGAAACCGGCTCTGGAAAAACGACGTTAGTAAATTTAGTTGGACGTTTTTATGATCCGACTGAAGGGGAAGTATTGATTGATGGAAAAAATGCCAAAGAGTATCCTGTGCGTCAAATGCGTGAAAATATTTCGATGGTGATGCAAGATGTCTTCTTGTTTTCTAATACTATCTCTGACAATATTGCTTTTGGAAATCCTTTAGCAGATGAAGGCTTTATTCGCCAAATGGCCGTAGTCGCCGATGCAGATACCTTTATTTCTCGAATGCCTCAAGGCTACGAGACGATTGTCGGTGAACGAGGCGTCGGACTTTCTGGCGGACAAAAACAACGGATCTCCCTTGCGCGGGCCTTAGCCAAAGATCCATCGATCTTGATTTTGGATGACACGACGTCTGCCGTCGATATGGAGACAGAATCGAAGATCCAACAAGAGCTGACAAAATTAACAGGAGAGAAAACGACGTTTATCATTGCTCATCGGATCTCCTCTGTTCGAGAAGCCGATCAGATTTTGATGATGGAAAAAGGTCGGGTTGTCGAACAAGGCACTCACGAAGAACTCGTCAAACTGCGAGGGAAGTACTATGAAGTGTATCAAAAACAATTAGGCTTGTCAGGAGGTGAAGACGATGGCGAGAAATAAATTTGATGTGGATGAGGAATTAGACCAGGAATTTAGCTGGAAGGATTTCAAGCGTTTGTCCCAATACGTCGTACCGTATAAAAAAAGTATTGGGAAAGTACTATTTACGATCATCCTGGCAAACTTAGCAGGAATGCTGGCGCCTGTTTTCACGAAGATCGCCATCGACTCATCGATTCCTGAGAAAAATGTCAATCAATTGCTGCTTTTAGGAGCTGCCTTTCTAGTGACCTTGATCGTTATTGGCGTCTGCATGCGTTATCGTATCTACCATATTACGAATATTGGGCAAGACGTATTGAAGGATATGCGCTTTGATATTTTTGAACATTTGCAGCGGCTGCCGTTTTCTTATTTCGATACAAGGCCCCATGGCAAGATCTTGATCCGCATCGTAAACTACATCAATACACTGAGTGACCTGTTGAGTAATGGACTAATCAATTTGATTTCCGATGTTTTCAACGTCATCATCACCTTGATTTTTATGTTTGCGATCGACTTCAAATTGACCCTGTATTCCCTTGCGTTGCTGCCAATCTTGTTCATCATGGTGATGGTAATCAAAAATAACCAGCGCAAAGCTTATCAGGTGTTGAGTAATAAACAGTCCAATTTAAATGCCTACATTCATGAAAGTATTGCCGGCATCAAGATCACCCAATCCTTCGCACGGGAAGAAGAAAATGCAGAGATTTTCCAAGAAGTCAGCAATGATTATCGGACTTCCTGGATGAAAGCTGTCAAAATTCAGTTTCTCATGTGGCCTGGGGTGCAAAACATTTCAGTCATTACGACTTGTTTGATTTATTTTGTCGGCATTCGCCAAATCGGTGTCGATGTCAGCACAGGTACTCTGATCGCTTTTATCAGTTATATCAATAATTTCTGGAATCCAGTCATCAATATCGGGAATTTTTATAATTCTTTGATTACAGCAACAGCCTATCTTGAACGGATTTTTGAAACGATGGATGAAGTCCCAGATATCGAAGACAAACCAGATGCAAAAGTATTGCCGACGATGAAAGGGACCGTTGATTTTGAACACGTGACCTTCCGATACGAAGAAGGCAAAAACATTCTTTCTGATGTCAATTTCCACATCGAACCCGGGGAAAGCATTGCTTTGGTTGGTCCTACCGGTGCAGGAAAGACCACGATCATCAACTTGCTGAGCCGCTTTTATGATGTCAATGAAGGCAGTGTCAAAGTGGATGGAATGGATGTTCGTGACGTGACGCTGGAATCCCTGCGCTCACAGATGGGGGTCATGCTGCAAGATACCTTTATTTTCTCAGGAACGATCATAGAAAATATTCGCTATGGAAAATTAGATGCGACAGAAGAAGAGATCATTGAAGCAGCGAAGATCGTCCGTGCTCACGACTTTATCACGGAGTTGAAAGACGGCTATCAAACCGTCGTCGAAGAACGAGGAAGTACTTTATCTGCGGGGCAACGGCAACTGATTTCCTTTGCCCGAGCGTTGTTGGCTGATCCAAAAATCTTGATCTTAGATGAGGCTACTTCTAGTATCGATACGAAGACAGAAGAATTGCTGCAAGAAGGACTGTTGAAGCTGTTAGAAGGCAGAACTTCATTCATCATCGCTCACCGGCTGTCCACAATCAAAAATTCTGATCGAATCTTTTACGTGGCAGGGGGCACGATTGCTGAATCTGGTAACCATGATCAGCTAATGGCACAAAAAGGCTTGTACCATCATTTGTATCAATCACAATACGACTTATTGCAAGCCATATAAAAAGAATCCCCACAAACGATGCGTTCTCATCGTTTGTGGGGATTTCTTTGCGTGATTCTTTTGTGTCACGCAAGCTCAATCATTAAGGTCGACGATTCTGGTTCCATGAACTTCTTTTACACCTAATGTATCAGCAACATGTTGGGCATTTTCAAAGGAAATGCCACCGCCAGGTAAAATCGTTAAACGCTCACCAGCATAGGCGATCAATTCTTTCAGATGATCGAAGTTGTCTTCAATCGGAGTCCCTGCAGCACCACCATGGGTCAAAATCCGCTGTACGTCATGCTCAGCTAACCAATCGATCGCTTTAAATTGGCGCGCTGCAGGAATCGCGTCGAAGGCCATGTGAAAAGTAACCTGCAAGCCTTCTGCGGTTTCTAACAATAGCTCCAATGCTTCTTCGTCTAACCAGCCGCTAGGAGTTAAGCAACCTAGAACAACGCCGTCTGTTCCTAGTTTTTTTGCTTCGATCAAGTCGGTGTGCATGATTTTCAACTCAGTGTCATTGTAAACAAAATCACCGCCTCGAGGTCGGATGATTGTCATAACGGGAATTCCTTTTTCACCAGCATATTGCAAAACTTCTTCTTGCACACCGGTACTTGGTGTTGTTCCGCCGACTGCTAAATTATCACAGAGTTCAATCCGCTGTGCGCCTCGGGCGATTGCTAAGGGAATATTGGTATAATTTTCTGCACAAAATTCTTTTAACATGATTTACCTCCAATAGATGGTTGTTCAGTTGATTTGTTATTCTATCCACTAGCATTCTACCACAAGAATATGCTAAAGTAGAGCAGAGATGAGGGAAGTTGAATGTTAAAAAAAATCGATCGCGGGCGCCTTTTTTTAAACGCCCATTATCACTTATTTGAATGTCCATTGTGCCGCCAAGCATTTTTCCCGACCGAAAATGGCTTGGTTTGTCCAAATCGTCATCGATTTGACTTATCAAAGAAAGGCACACTTTTCTTTTTGGATCATCAAGTCAAAGCAGATTATGATCAAGCACTGTTTCTGCCGCGTCAACGTATGATTGCTAGCGGCATGTATGCACCAGTCATTGAATGCATCAAAGCAGTTTTGGGGGATGCTAAGCATCTTTTAGATGTCGGCTGCGGCGAAGGCAGTTTTCTGGCTCAGCTGGTCAATGAAGAGACCCAGGCGGCTGTCGGCTTTGATATCGCCAAAGACGGAGTTTATCTAGCAACCAATCAAAACGTACCGGCTTTTTGGTGTGTGGCGGATCTGACCAACTTGCCGTTTGCTGAAGCGAGCTTTGATACGATTTTCAATCTATTTTCGCCGTCAAATTATGGGGAGTTCAATCGTATTTTGAAAAAGGGTGGACAGTTGATCAAAGTCGTCCCTGCGGCGGATTATTTAAAAGAATTGCGGGCTGCTTTTTATCCGAATGATGAAGCGAAACAGCAATACTCAAATGAACGGGTCGTCACTAAATTTTTTGAACATTACCCTGACGCCTCCCGTCAAAGAGTGACACATGTTTTTACGATCCCTGAAGAAAATCGCCAAGATTTACTTGCCATGTCCCCGTTAGAGTGGGGGGCTTCGGAGGAACGCAAAGAAAAGCTCCGGCAAGCTCCTTTGAGACAGATCACTGTTGATGTTGAGGTGTTGATTGCGAAAATTTCCTGAAAATATTTTGAACTTTTTTGTTATTTACTCTTGCAATCATGCCATGGGAGTGATATATTGTTCTCAAGTCATTTTTCATTGGTTTTTATCAGGTTCCTGTTCTGATAAAAGTTAGTGAAAAGAGCTTCACTAACGTAACGACTCGCAGTGATCGACACCGAGTTGGTACGTTTTTTTTATGCCCAAAATTCTATACAAAAAATGTCGTTTCTAAAAAACAAGCGTGCCAAAATATGGTACTATAGAAGTTATTGAAGAATCTATTGAGAATCAATTGTAAAACGCAAGATACAGAGACACAAAGGAAAGCGAGAACCGATCGGTAGTATCCGAGCGAAAGGAGTTTTT
Organism: Enterococcus sp. DIV0008; assembly: GCF_050542615.1. Taxonomy (NCBI): domain Bacteria; kingdom Bacillati; phylum Bacillota; class Bacilli; order Lactobacillales; family Enterococcaceae; genus Enterococcus; species Enterococcus sp. DIV0008. The sequence goes on from NZ_CP172937.1 coordinate 1,258,663, forward strand.
ATCTATGAATCACATCGTTCTTTTTGAACCTCAGATCCCGGCCAATACGGGAAATATTGCACGGACGTGCGCAGCAACAAATACTCATTTACACTTAATCGAGCCTTTAGGCTTTTCAACGGATGACAAGCAATTAAAACGAGCTGGGCTTGATTATTGGCATGATGTCAATATTACCTATCATAAAGATTTAGCTGCTTTTATGGACTTTTTAGGGGAGCGTCCGTTGTATCTGATTTCGAAATTTGCCAATCGCGTGTATTCTGACGTCGATTACACCGCAGATGATGATCAGTTCTTCATTTTCGGGAAAGAAACGACGGGGCTTCCAGAAAGTTTTATGCGTGAGCATGCCGAAAAATGTTTGCGGATCCCAATGAATGATGAGCATGTTCGTTCCCTTAACCTATCAAATACGGCTGCTTTGATCATTTATGAAGTTTTGCGACAGCAAGGCTTCCCAGAATTGGAATTGACGCATCATTATGAGAACGACAAATTAGACTAAGAAGCGAGGCTTTTTCGATGCAATTATACTTTACCCGTCACGGAAAAACAGAGTGGAACCAAGCACGCCGCTTTCAAGGAATGCTGGGGGATTCGCCGTTATTGCCAGAAAGTTATGACGAAATTAAATTACTCGGTGATTATCTGGCAGCTATTCCTTTTGAGAAGATTTACTCAAGTACATCTTTGCGAGCAAAAGTGACTGCCCAAGAGATCCAAGCAAGACTCCAACACCCAGTTGAAATCATTTATAATGAGAATCTGCGAGAAATCGGACTCGGTGAATTGGAAGGTCAGTCCATCGATGAAATGCATGAGAAGTATCCCCAACAACTGACTGATCTGCGTAATCACTTGGATCGTTACGATCCAAGTGCCTTTAAAGGTGAGCCGATCCAAGAAACATTGAGCCGGATCGAGACCGTCGTCATGGATGCGGTGATGCAGCATGAAGGCCCATTATTGTTCGTCGGGCATGGGGCATCCTTTACGGCTGCTATTCAGTGGCTTGCAGGCAAACCATTAGCCGAATTAAGAGAGCAAGGTGGATTAGTCAATAACAGCGTTAGCTTATTAGAGACGAATGAACAAAAAGTATTGCCTTTTGAACTAAAACTTTGGAATGAAGCAAGCTTTTTAAGCAATCAGGCAGGATTAGACGCTTTGTTGTAAACCATGAAAGGAGCGGCACCATGATTCCAGAAAGAACGTTTTTTGTCGGCCATGTTGCCGCCATCTTTTTCCAGAATCCCAGCAATTTTTATAAAGTACTATTAGTTAAAGTCACTGAGAATAATGCCGACTACAAAGACTCGGAGATCGTCGTTACTGGTAGTTTCGGCGAAATCCAAGAAGAGGAAAAGTATCGGTTTTTTGGTGAGCTGGTCAATCATCCCAAGTATGGTGTCCAGTTGAAGGCCGAAAGCTACCAACAAGAACAACCGACCTCTGAACAAGGGTTGATCGCCTATCTTTCTGGAGAAAAATTTCCGGGGATCGGCAAGAAGACCGCTGAAAAAATCGTTGACCTTTTAGGAGAAGAAGCGATCGACCGGATGCTGGAAGAACCAACATTGTTGGAGCAGATTCCAGGATTGAATGAAAGTAAGCAAAAAATGATTTTAGATACTGTACGGCAAAATCATGGGATGGATCAAGTGATCGTTGGCTTGAGCCGCTATGGTTTTGGTAGTCAGCTTTCTTTTGCAATCTATCAAGCCTACAAAAATGAAGCATTATCAATTATCGAAGAAAATCCTTACCAGTTGGTGGAAGACATTGAAGGCATTGGCTTTAAACGCGCAGATGGCATCGCTGAGCAGCTAGGGATCGAAGCTTCGTCGCCGCAACGGTTTCGAGCGGCGGTCTTGCATCAGATCTTTGCGCAATCCTTGCAGACAGGCAATACCTTTATCCATGCCCAAGACTTGTTAGAGCAGACACTGCGTTTATTAGAAACGAGTCGTCCTATTGAGATTGCGCCAGACGACCTGGCATCAACGATCATTCAATTAGTGGAAGAAGGAAAAATCCAGCAAGAAGAAACTCGTTTGTACGAAAACAGTCTGTACTTTTCTGAATGGGGAATCGCTAGTTCCATCGAGCGCTTGCTTTCCCGCAAAAAAGAAATCGTCTATCCTGAGAAAACAATCAGCAAAACGCTGCGAAAAATTGAGAAGCATTTAGGTATCACCTATGGGTCTTCGCAAGAAGAAGCAATCAAAGAAGCCATTCGTTCGCCATTGTTTATTTTGACAGGTGGTCCGGGTACCGGGAAAACGACGGTGATCAATGGGATCGTACAATTGTTTGCTGAGTTGAACGATCTGGACTTAGAGCCATCAAAATACAGTGAAGAAACCTTTCCGATTCTCTTGGCAGCACCGACTGGTCGAGCCGCCAAACGGATGAATGAAACGACAGGCTTGCCAAGCGGGACGATCCATCGTTTGTTAGGCTTGAACGGACGTGAAAAAGCGCCATCGATTAGCCCGAAAGAATTAGAAGGCGGCTTATTGATCGTCGATGAGATGTCTATGGTCGATACATGGTTGGCGAATACGCTCTTTAAGTCAATCCCTACAAACATGCAAGTGATTTTTGTGGGGGATAAAGATCAGCTTCCTTCTGTGGGACCAGGACAAGTCCTTCATGACTTGCTAGCGATCGATGCGATCCCGAAACAAGAATTGACGGAAATCTATCGTCAAGGAGATGGATCAAGCATCATTCCACTGGCTCATGCCATCAAAAACGGACAGCTGCCTGCTGATTTTACACAAAACCAAAAAGATCGCTCCTTCTTTGCGTGTGATGCTTACAAAATCGAACCGTTGATCGCTCAGATCGTGAAACGGGCAAAAGACAAAGGCTACACGCCGCAAGATATTCAAGTGTTGGCACCGATGTATCGTGGGGCAGCCGGGATCGATGCTCTGAATAAAATGATGCAAGAGATTTTTAACCCCAATGATGGGACAAAAAAAGAGGTGACCTTCAATGATACGGTGTATCGTATCGGTGATAAGGTTTTGCAGTTGGTAAACTCACCAGAAGATAACGTGTTTAATGGCGATATGGGCCAAATCGTTGGGATCACTCTAGCCAAACAGTCGGAAGACAAGGTTGACGAACTGGTCATTCAGTTTGATGCCAATGAAGTGACCTATAAGCGGAATGAATGGAATAAGATCACATTATCTTACTGTTGTTCGATCCATAAATCTCAAGGTAGTGAATTTCAAATGGTTATTTTGCCGATGGTTCATCAATACCAACGTATGCTGCAACGCAATCTGCTTTATACTGCTGTGACCCGCAGCAAAGAAATGCTGATTTTACTTGGTGAACCGCAAGCCTACCAAACTTGTGTCAGCCACGAATCTGCTACTCGCTTAACGACATTAAAAGAACGTATCAATGGTACGGAAAAAATGACGCCGCTGCAACGAGCAAAATTGGCCCAATTTGAAGAAGCGGATGATCCGTTTTATGATGATTCCTCTGAAAACAGGAAAGTAAAAACGTCATCGACGAAGTTACAGGACCAATCCAGTGCGGAAGCTGCTGCGAACCAGCAAGTTGCAGAAAAGACCTCTGATAGTGGGCTGGACTTGTTTGCTTTTGCTGAGACTGAGCCGTCGACATCAAATCAGACAGAAATTGCAAAGCCTCTGTCAGGGGGAAAAGACCTAAGTGAAGGGACTATGGGGGAAGAAGCACTCATCGAAGAAACGTCGAACGATGGTGTATTGACCTTAACGATGGTCAAAAAGCATTTAGTGGATCCAATGATTGGCATGAAGGACTGTTCTCCATACGACTTTATGCCCGCAAAAAACGGCTGATTGAAAGATGAGAAAATACTAAAAAAGGTACCTTAGTGAGCGCTTTCTTTTGGTTTTTTAGCTTCTTATGCTAAGCTAAAATCAAAAGGAGGCGTTACGTTATGACGAAAGAAACCGAAGATAAATTAGCAAAATTAGCAAAAGAATCTGGCAACGACTTTAAGAAACTAGATGAGATGGAAAAAGAATTTAAACTAGATGAAAGTCCCGATGCAGAACGAGGCGAGCGGGATGAATCAGGGTTAGAAAAAACGTTAGAAAAGGCGCCGATTTTCCCGCCTAACACACCGAACAATCCAACGAATCCCGGCAGTCCCGGAAATCCATAGCTTGTCCACTAAAAACTACGACAGTCGGATAATCGAGTAGAAAACAAAAAACCTGAAGAATGCAGCTTCGCATTCTTCAGGCTTTTTTTTGCAATCGATGAGACTTACTGTAAATGCTGATAAAAATAGATTGCTAATTGCGTGCGATCCCGCAATTCCAGTTTTTCCAGTAATTGACTGATGTAATTACGGACAGTACCATCACTCAAGTACAAAGCATCGGCAATTTCTTTATTGTTTTTTCCAGCGGCTACTTCTTTGATGATCGCAAATTCACGTTCGCTAAAAGAAGCTTGATTGTTAATTGATGGTTCGTTCTTCATTAGCTGCGTGAAGGTCTCAACGATTTCATTCCCGAAGACAACTTGGCCATTATAAGCGGCTTTGACAGAAGGGATGATCGCTTGCAAATTCTGCTTGATCAAATAACCTTTCACACCGATGGAAAAGGCTTCGCGAATGTATTCTTCATCTTTGAAGGTAGTCAATAGCAAAAGGATCGCTTGGGGAAATTTAGCCAATATTTCTTTGGCAGCATCGATCCCCGTTTGTTCCGGCATGCGGATGTCTGTCAGCAAAACGTCAGGATGATAGGTTTCATATAATTCCAGTGCGTCTTCGGCACAATGGCCGATGCCCAGCACCTGAATCTCTTCTGTGTTTTCTAAAATGGTTTGCAAAGATGTGGTCACAAACGGATCATCGTCAATAATAACTACAGTAATCATGGGTGTTCCTCCTTTGGTAAAATGATCGTCAGTTGAAAGCGTTGGTTTTCTTGTAAAATATGAACTTGTCCTTGTTGTTCTTGGACCCGTTGACGCATCGTTTTCAGACCGATTCCAGTGTCTGGATTTTGAGGTGTGCGGACGCCATCATTCGTGATTTGCAAGCGAAAAAATGCAGGCAGCGTTCGAAAATGCAACACGAGGGTTTTCGCGTGACTATGTTTGATACTGTTGGTTAAGGCTTCTTTGATGACCATTAGGAAACAGTTTTGCTGTGCTTCATTCAACCCTTCAAATAGGTTTCCTTCAATCGTGACAGGTGATGGAAAATCAGCAATTAGAAACTCTAAGGATTGCTGGAAAGAAATTGATGTCTCGTGGAGATCGTGAACACTTTGTCGAATGCGATCCATCCCTGTATGAACGGTAGCACTTAAATTTGCTAGGGGGTCATTTAGTTTTGGCTCTTGATTGATCATTTCAAGCGCGCCAATCTGTAAAATGGCACTCGACAGTAGATGGCCGACATTGTCATGGATATCGCGAGCAATTCGATTTCGTTCTTCGGCAATTTGCAAGGCTAACTTTGTTTCTTGTGATAGGGCTAGCGCTTTGTTTTGCTGCGATAACTGTTGCTGCTTTTCCCAATGGGTATCTTTTGAAGCGATGTACTTTTTCTCAAGATCAGACATTCGCTGATCTTTTTTGCGTAAGTAAAAAGCAAAGAGCAACAAAAGGATGACAAAAGCGAGCTCCGTGAGAGAATGATGGACAACCGTTGCGATCAATAAAAATCCTAATAAAAATAGAACATCATCTTTACTATCTTCCGGAGCGATCACCCGCATCAATGCAGGCAGAAAGAGGGCAAGCTCTGGCCAAAACGTACATAGAAGCAACAGAATAACTTGAAAAAACCAGTTTGCTATTCTAGGCAGTAAATAACTGACGCCAGTAAATATAACGGCGATCAGTAGATAGATGACCTGCACAGCAACAAAACCTTGATTTACCAATAAAAGTAATGAGACGGCGAGTAGGAAGCCAGCTTCGCTGAGTAGTCGAGATTTAGACATGATAAACTCCTTCATTGTGACAAATGTCATGCTTAGTTTAGCCAATCGTCACTAGTTTCTTTCCTTGAAGTTTATTATAGTCAGATTAACAAGAAATTTGGAAGGAGTTTTTCATCGTGATTATCGAAATTGATAAATTAGTTAAACGCTATGGTGATTTTGTGGCATTGAATCATTTTGATCTGCAAGTACAAGAAGGAGAGGTTTTAGGATTATTGGGACCAAACGGCAGCGGGAAATCGACCGCCATCAACTGTATGCTCTCTTTGTTAAACTATGACAAAGGCACCATCAAACTGTTTGGATCAATCATGACGCCTGAAAATTATGCCGTTAAAGCAATGATCGGGGTCGTTCCTCAAGATGTTGCCGTCTTTGAAGAACTTAGTGTGCAAGAAAATATCGATTATTTTTGCGGGTTATATGTTGCTGACAAAGAGAAACGGCAAGGATTGATCGAAGAAGTGATTCAATTAGTGGGTTTGGAAAATTTCGTGACCTTTCATCCAGGAGAGCTGAGCGGTGGCTTGAAACGGCGGTTGAATATCGCCTGCGGGATCGCACATAAACCACGTTTGATTTTTTTGGATGAACCAACAGTAGCTGTCGATCCCCAAAGTCGTAATAAAATTTTGGAGAGCATCAAAGAGCTAAATCGCCAAGGAGCAACGATCGTTTACACGACCCATTACATGGAAGAAGTAGAAATTCTGTGTGACCAGATCGTGATTATGGATCAGGGACAGGTGATTGCCAAAGGGACTAAGGAATCTCTGAAGGACATGGTACGCACGGCAGATCGTTTGACCATCGACATCCCCTTATTGCCTGACCACGTGTTGGTAGCGATTCAGAACACCATTACTGCTAACGGAATCGTTTACAAAGACGGACAGCTCGAAGTAACAACAACGGAACTCAATACGGTCTTGTTACCCATTTTGACACTCTTACAAGCAGAGAAAATCAGTTACGGAAAAATTGCAACCAAAGAAGCAACCTTAAATGATGTCTTTTTAGAGATCACAGGCAAGGAATTGAGAGACTGAGGAGGGAAAACCATGTTTTGGCATTTTTATAAATACCGTACAAAAGTGCTACTGCGAAATAAATCGATGTTGTTTTGGACGTTGGCGTTTCCCATTCTCTTAGGCCTAATGTTTATGGCGGCCTTTGGGGAGATCGATCAAGCGGGAAATTTAGAGACAATCACGACGGGGATCGTAAAAACCGGGGATCAAACCGCGCTTACGGAAAATTTTCCCACCGTCCTTGAACAAGTGGAAATCAATGAAAAACCATTATTTGCACTCGAGGAATTACAGGAAACAGAGGCAGATGAAAAGCTGACCGCCGGTAAATTAGCTGGATATTTCCTGATTGACGACAAAACCATTTCTCTGCATGTGGGCCAAGCGGGCATGAGTCAGACGTTGATGAAAAATGTAATGGATCAATTTTTACAACGTACAGCGATCATTGCTAGTAAAGCTGCAGAACTTGAAACGCTTGATCTTGCACCAATTATGGCCGCATTTGAACAGGAGGCGACTTTTCAAGAAGTGAATGCAGATCGTGACATGAGTGTCAAAAGTTTCTATTTCTTTACCTTGATCGGGATGGCGATCCTCTTTGGGACGATGTGGGGTGTCCGCAATGTCCAGGATCAGCAAGCCAATCAATCCGCGAATGGTATTCGGCTTTCCTTGATACCAAGGAATCGGACATTGGTTTCAAGTGCGAATTTGGCGGCGAGTTTTACGATTGTGTTAGTCGAAATTTATCTTATCTTAGCCGTCTTTCGTTTTGTCTATCAAGTAGACTTTGGTGATCGTTGGCAATGGTTGTTGCTGGTTGCCGCATTAGGATCATTGTGTGCGATTTTGCTAGGGACATTGATTGGAAATCTGACGCCAAAAATGAATTTGGTGCAAAAAGATGGCATTTTGGTCTCCGTTACAATGGCAATGAGCTTTTTTGCTGGGATGATGGGCTCGGAACAAATCAAGTATTGGCTTGATCTACATGTGCCGATACTGGGGCAAGTAAATCCCGTCAATTTGATCAGTGAAAGTCTCTATCAATTGTATTACTATACAGATTTGAGTAGCTTTTATACCAATCTTTTCTGGTTGACTGGCTTTATCGTCCTTTTGTCAATTGGAAATGCTTGGATCGAAAGAGGGGTGCGCTATGACGCTTTATAAAACGATTTGGACTTTGCTGAAGGCAAATAAGTCGAACTTACTAATTGGAGTATTGATCACAGTTGGTGTCACGTTCTTTTATGCGCAAAGCATCGACGTCGAAAACACCTCTTTACAAGAAGCCAACATTGCTTTGATCAGTGAGGAGGAGTCGCCAGTCGTTGATGGTCTTCGGGAGTACTTGAAGGAAAAGCAAACCTTGGTTGCTTTAGAGGGGACCTCACAAAAAGAAATTGACGATGCCCTTTATTTTAATCGTGTAAACATTGTCTTGCATTTGCCAGCTGATTTCTCCAAACAAGTGGAGGCTGGCCAGATGCCAACGATCGAGATTCAAAGCCGGCCAGATGCTTTTTCTAAAACCATTGTCACCCAGCAAGTGAACACGTTCTTACAGACGCTTTTACTTTTTCAAGAAGAAGGCAAAACAGTCAGTGAGGCGATAGAAGAAACACAAACAGCGCTAGCCGTCACAGGGCAAGTTGAGCTCAGTACAGAATATAGTCAACGAATGAAAAAAATGTTAACAGGCATGACCTTTAACTTATTGTCATATGGCCTCTTTCTATCAATATTTAGCGGGTTTGGTGTGATCAATCTGGCCTTTAACCGCCAAGAAATCAGCAAGCGAAACCAGAGTGCGCCTCTTCCAAAGCGGATGCTACAGCGGAAAATCCTGTTAAGCTTAATCAGTTACTCGCTGCTTTTAACCTTCGGCTTTTTATTACTGATGGTGTTACTAGTGATTCGCACATCCTGGGATACAGCAGCTTGGTACCACATTTTGAACACGTTTTTGTTTTTACTACCTGTCATCAGCTTCTCGGCTTGTGTCACCTCTCTTGTGAAAAATTCAGAAGCGATCGGCGGTATCAGCAATATCTTTATAACCGGAAGCTGTTTTATCGGTGGGGTCTTTGTGTCCGCGAACTTTCTGCCGGATATCGTCAATAAAATCGCGGCATTCACGCCAACCTATTGGTTTGTTCAAAACAATACCTTGATCAGTGAGACCCTCACGTATAATCAAAGGTTCAATGAATCCTTCTGGTTCAATGGCTTTGTCTTGGTAACATTTGCAGCAGTATTTTCAATGATCCAATTTATTTTGGGAAGAGAAAAAAGCCGTCGTTGGCAATACAACTCGGCGAAAAATTAATAATCTAACGTATAGAAAAACGATACAAATCAGCAGCGATTTGTATCGTTTTCTTTATGGGCACCAAAATAATTGACTAGCTGTTGTAAAAGTAATATCAAAGGGACGTTGGCCCATTTCCTCACCGTCTTCTTGTCCATGTTGGGGCACGGTAGAGATAATTCTCAGCTTCGACGTGGAAAGATGGTGAAAGTAACGTGAATTCATGTGTTTCTTTCGCATCAGTAAACCGATCAGCCAGAAAATCTTAAAAATCGATACACGCTCGACAAGAACAAAATCAAACTTTTTCTCTTTGACCGAAGCGGTTGGGGCGATCGCAACACCGCCGCCAAAGTAAGGATGGTTGGTCGTAGTGCATAGAAAAGCTTTCTTATAACTGAATTGTTGCCCATTACACTCAACTAAGATCGGGAAGCCTTTTTGGCGAAACAAAACCCGAATAATTGCAGCGATATAGGAAAAGGAGCCGAGGTTAAACTTATTCAGACTACTTTTTGCCACAGAGTGATTGGTGGTGTAGACGATTGCCGCATCAAGGCCAATACCGACATTGTTAAGCGCAATGCCGCTTTCCTCCTGGATCTGCTCATCATAGTGGATAATGGCCAATTCTTGGGGCTTAGTAGTACCCGCAATTTTCCAAAATGCTTTTTCCGGTTCCCGCGGCAACTCGATACTTCGCGCAAAATCGTTTCCTGAGCCAGCGGGGATGTAAGCAACGGGGATTTGTTGTTGTTCAAGTTGTAACTCTGATACTACTTGGTGCAGCGTTCCATCTCCCCCGATAACGACCAGCAATGGATATAGCATTTCGCCATTTTCTAAATAAACATCGTCCCAAGGCAAAAGGCGTTCTTTTAAGAGTTTTCGGGTGATGTTTCGTTCGTCGCCGGGCGATTTTGTTAAATAGAGTTGATGGGGGAAACGATGCTTGTTTAGGATTTTTTGCACACGCTCCGCCGCTTTTTTCCCCCTTCCACTGCCTGAGGCAGGGTTTACGAGGAAGTGATAATAATAGTTCATTTTATGAATAGCTCCATATCGTTTTTTCGTTCAATGCGTTTAATTATAGCATGTTTCGACAGAAGGCGGGGAGACGATGCCTGAAAAAAAGAGCAAAAAAATAGATTCGACGATTGTGCTTTCTGGGTTTTCAAAGGTTCTTATGTCCACTTTGATCCTCAGGTAACGATGCCCATCGCCGAATCCTATTCAATTAGTAAGGAGTAACTCAAATTCCCACATCCTTTGTCTTTTTTTCTAAGTTGACAACAATTCTTTTCTTGCAGAACCTGCTTCGTCTGCTTTACTGGGAATCCTTGCTCCTTACACTTATAGTATAGCACATTTTTTATATTGGGCAATCGCTTACATTGTTTTGTCGATGCCTTTTAGAGAAATTTAAATAGTTTAATGAAAGGTAAAGGAAAAAGGGTGGAGATTATGATCATCGCCGCTTTTGAACGGCTCTTCTAAAGAATTTGTAATCAAAGTGAATTTGCGAGAAGGTAGGCTAACTAAAGAATACTAGATTGAAATTGCCTTATATACAGTATATTAAAATGATTTTAAATCATTTAATTGTATTTTTATTATTATTTATTGCTTTTTCCTTGTTAAAAAAAAGCGATAGGAGTAAATTAGTAGTGTAAAAAACTTATTTTAGGAGGAAGTATTATGTGTACTGCGTTAACTTATGTAACGAAAGATCATTATTTTGGCAGAAATTTTGATTATGATGTTTCTTATAAAGAAGTAGTGACCATTACTCCGAGAAATTATCCATTCAAATTTCGCAAAGTAAGTGAAATAGATCACCATTACGCAATGATTGGGATTGCTGCTGGAGTCGCTGAATACCCACTGTATTATGATGCGGTCAACGAAAAAGGCTTAGGTATCGCTGGTTTGAATTTTCCAGAAAATGCTTTCTATAATGAGTTTCAAGAAGGAAAAGAGAATGTTACGCCTTTTGAGTTCATCCCATGGCTCTTAGGACAATGCGCTACTGTCGAAGAGGTAAAAGGGTTATTAGCTAATGTCAATCTCGTTCGGATCAATTTTAGTGAGGAATTGCCTTTATCGCCTTTGCATTGGATGATTGCTGATAAAAAAAGTGCCATCGTTGTGGAAAGTATGAGTGACGGCCTTCATATTCATGAAAATCCGGTGGGAGTTTTGACAAATAATCCGCCATTTGACTATCAATTGTTCAATTTGAATAACTACCGTGTGTTATCATCGAAAACTCCGGAAACTCATTTTTCTGACAAGCTGGATTTTGATGAATATAGTCGTGGAATGGGAGGCTTAGGGCTGCCAGGAGATCTTTCTTCGATGTCTCGCTTTGTCAAAGTAGCTTTTACCCGATTGAATTCGGTTTCTGGAGAATCTGAATCCGAAAGCATTAGTCAGTTCTTCCATATTTTAGGTTCGGTTGAGCAACAAAAAGGACTTTGTGACATAGGCAATGAGCGCTATGAGTACACGATTTATACTTCTTGCTGCAATACAGATAAAGGAATCTATTACTATCGTACGTATGAAAATAGTCAAATCGTTGCAGTTGATATGAATAAAGAAGATTTGGAAGGTAATGCACCGATTTCTTATCCATTAATTGAAGACCAACAAGTTCTTTTCAGTAACTGATCCATTCTTAAAAAAACCATCTCAAAGCTGTTTTGAGATGGTTTTTTTCTTTTCCATTTTTAAAATGAGTCACTCTCATTTGTTGTCGTCTTCGTCCCTGCGTTACTTTTATTCGGAAATGGAAAAAAGCGATTCACCAATATCGCAATCGTCATGCCGATAAAACTATCAACAATCCGATTAAAAGCATACAAGTAAGATTCAGTTTGAGGAATCATAAATAAAATCGTCAATAGTGTGGCACAAGCACCAACTGTTCCCTCGGAATAATCAAATTTGACCAGTAAAGCGATCATCAACATGATCACTAAAGGGATCGCAATCATTTGTATAAAGGACGAATGTCCGAAAAAGTTAAAAATTGCTATACAAAACACGGAGGCAATTGCGCCAAAGCTATTACCGGCAATCCGATGTTTCCCGTATTTGACGGTGTTTTCATGATCTTCTCTTAATGTGAAAACAGCTGTGATCGTCGATACGACGTAGGTTTCTCGATTCAAAAGAAAACTGATCAAAATACAGAGGAATACACTGATTCCCGTTTTTACATTTCTTAAGCCAAAGGTCAATCCAAATAAGTTCAATCATGACATCCTTCCAAAATAAATTTCAACGAATTAGATTATACCACAATGCAGGCGGTCATTCGTTTCGATTCTCAGAAAAACGAACACTGATTTTTCTTCGTAAGTCAAGATGCACCTTCTATCAGTAGTTGAATAGCTAGTTTGATGCTAAGCATTTTTCAACTTCGAGTTTGAAATAATACAATAATTGGAACGCCCTCTAGAAGTGTTGATTTTACGCTTTACCCAGCAGTTCATTTTCTAAGTGAGTTGAAATGATGAAAAATTATTTATTGCTTATAAATAGATTGTTTTTTAACAATATTATTGGCATAATCAAAAATAAGGAGGGGTTAAAATGAAAAAAGTTTCTATACTATTGGTGTTATTGCTTGGCTTCGTTGTTTTTCCGATGACAGTTTTTGCTGCATCTTCACCAAGTGTGAGCTATCAAACAAATATCCAGTCTCAAGGGTGGCAATCATGGAAAACAAATGGTCAGACGTCAGGGACCACAGGGAAAGCAAAGCGACTTGAAGCAATCAAGATAAAAATTACTAATGAAAAATACAAAGGGAATATTGAATATAAAACCTCCATTCAGAAACAAGGATGGGAAAAATCGTTTAGAAAAAATGGGACTCTGTCTGGTACAAGTGGAAAAGGGCAACGGTTGGAGGCGATCCAAATCAAACTCACCGGTGAGATCGCTAAGTATTATGATGTCTATTATCGAGTCAATACACAACAATTTGGCTGGATGGGATGGGCGAAAAACGGGCAGTCTTCAGGAACGTCCGGCTTTGGCTTTCAACTGGAAGCAATCCAGGTCAAACTGGTGAAAAAAGGTGGGAAAGCACCTGGAACGACGAATGATGCATTTCGAGATGGATTAAAAAAGTACGTAGACAAACAAGGCAAAGGGTTGATCAAAGGGTCCAAGCAAAAGATTTACCACATACCGGGTAGTCAATACTATAAAAAAACGACAAGTCCGATTCGTATGTTCAAGACGGAAGTGGAAGCGTATAAAGCTGGTTATCGGCCTGCTAAATAGAGGTGTGGCAGGCATTCGCTGAGTAAACATCTATGAGAAATTGCTTTGCCAAAAAGTAACGAGGCAACGAGAAGAAAGCTATTTTTGTTCAAAAAGTAACTGCATCGTCTGATTCATTCTAAACATCCCTTTCCATTAACGAAAAGGGATGTTTAACGTATTCAAGATGATTACTGTGTGTAGATTAGGCGGATCTTATAGTAATTCAGCATTTAACCTTCCATCACGAGATGCGTCTTCATTTAGCGAGGTTTCAACATAAAGCCACCATCTTCATCGTTCATCTCTTCGGTAGGCCTAAAAATAATATTTTTGCCATCTCTTTCAAGGGTAAAGATTGAATCACAAGCCATTAGAAAATCTGACGATGGATGACTCATTGATCGTCGAATAGGACTAGAAAATGAAAGCTGCGAAGTGTTTCTTTGAATCAACGAATGAAGGAATAGAGGGAGCAATTCCATCTGCATAAATTTTTGTCAGGTGAATTCGAGATGATTTGATGATTAAATGGCCAGTTTAACATTGATATATGGCTATTAATGTGTATAATAAGTACTTGTGCGAAGCGCACCGCGGTTCATCAACCAAAACGTTTATATTCCATTAAAACCCTTCAAACCAACATATAAAGCTCCTTTTTAGCTTTTTCATCCACAAAACATCCACATGAAAATAGAACTTATTTTAGAAATAACGTTCATACATAGATATAGCTTCAGTTTCCATTTTTTTAGAAACATGAAGATACACGTTTGCGGTCATATTTATCGAAGAATGTCCTAAACGTTCCGATACATATTTAATGTTTGACCCACTTTCAAGTAAGTGTACTGCATGAGAATGTCTTAGTGCATGAGGCGAGAGGCGAGGTAGCTCGGCTAAATCGCACATTTTATAAAAGTAGGTTCTATAATTCGACTGCTTGATAAAGTTCCCGCGTTCATCTGTAAAAATATACTCTTGATTAGGTATGCTTCTGGATGAAGCGAGGGCTAGCTCGTTTTTCTTGATTTTGAAATTCTTCAATAATTCGATTAAGTATCTGTCAATTACAATTGTTCTATAGCTTGATTGAGTTTTTGGAGGGTTTATATAGTCAGTTTTTCCCTCTCGATACAAAGTTTTGTTGATTTCTATTTTATTTCTGTTCCAATCATCCCATTTTAATGCAGAAGCTTCTCCTAGTCGCAAACCAGTTCGCGATAAGAGTGTTGATAGTACAAAATACAGGTAGTCCATAAAATCATTTTCTTCCGCGTGACTTTTGCTGATGTCTAAAAAATAAACCAAATCATCTTTTTCAAAGAATTTTATTTCTTTTTTGTTTTTGTGTGATTTAGGATACTTTATATTTTTCATTGGATTGGATTCTAGTAGCTGGTATTCTACAACAGCATCCTCGAGCGCGCTATTAAATGGGGCAACATATGATTTGACAGAATCTACATTTAAGTGATCGCAAAGTTCGTTGATCCATGTTATACATTCAAGTCTTGTGATTTCAGTAAGTTTGTAAAACTCGAATCGTGGAAGAATGTATAAACGAATAGATTTTTTTATTCTATATAAAGTTGACTGTTTGACAGTCCGTGCTTTTAGATCGATCCACATCTTTAAATAGTCGCCTACAAGCATTGATTCATTGTATAAGGCTTTTCCCTTTTTTATCCGATTTTCAACCTCGATCGATGCTGCTAATGCTTCTTTTTCTGTTTTAAAACCTTGCTTGGCAACTTCTTTATAAACTCCATTTTTCTTATAGCGAACTCGGTAGCGCCAATTGTCTTTAGCTACTTCTTTAATGTTTGCCATATTGTACCAACTCCTTATATTTGATAAAATAGGCATAGCAAATAAGCCTATATGTTTATTGCTCTGCACGCCTTCTGACCGCCAAGAAAGAGAGGCGTGCTTTTATTTGAAATAATTAATGTCGTATCCCATACCTATATCGAAAGTTTCTATAACCTGGCTGTAGTTATAAAATCCATCATTCTCATTAATTATATAGTTGACCATAAAATTGTTTGCTTCGTTTTCCATCTTAGAATGAGCAACAAAATTTTTATATAGAGCGACGTAGTCTTCGTGGTCAATTACATGTTTCATCTCGTGAACTATCACTCTTTTCATTTCATCATCAGATAATTTCTGATTTACAAAAATGATTTTCCACGCAGGAACATAATATCCCTTTTTTTCCATTTCTTTAACTACTATTTTGACCCCGAGTTCATCCAATTGGCTTCGCAGCTCGTTCACAAAATCACCTCATTATTTACCTTTACGGCCCATCATATAAGCAATTATTGCTTCTTTATCGCTTTCGGTCATTTCTTCGCCGTCAAACGAAAGCACATTTTTTAAAGCAGCTCTTAATTCAGTCTCTTCTTTTGTAATATCCTTCCTTTCCAATAAATCATCAATAGATGCTCCAAAAAAATCAGCAACTTTTTGTACATTCTCAATTTTAGGAGAAGCGTTATCCCACCTTCTGATTTGTCCATTAGAGAGACCAACTTTTCTTTCGATTTCAGCAAAAGTAACATTTTTCTCGTCTGCAAGTCGTTTGATATTTTGTACTAAACTCACTTATATCAACCTTTCTAGTGCTTACGAAAAAATATATTAACTTTTAAGCTATTTCTGTTTGACAATTAACTTAAAAGCTATTATACTGTGTTCATAAGCTAATATTAAAGCTAACAAGTACAACGAAAAAACTCATGTTAATTAATTATTCGTGGTCGCCAAACTTTGAATCATTAATGTAGAGCTATTTGTGCGCTTATTTAACTATGTACTTATGATAGCTTAAAAGTTAACTAGCGTCAACTACTTTCTTTGATATTAGCTTAAAAATTATTTAGGAAGGAGAACACAATGATTATCACGGATTTTGCTGAAATTGTAGAAATCAAACGAAACCGCGAAGGAAAGACTTTAAAGTACTTGGCGGATCTGATCGGCGGTAAATCAATTGTTTACACGAAGCAAGTAATCGCAGGTATTCAAAACGGTGAAAATGCTAGAAAGTATCGCCAAATTATCGCTGATGATCTAGGGATATCACTCGCTGAATTAGAAGAGATGAAGAATTCGAACCGGGAGGGTAAGTAATGATTGAACAACCTCGAATTGAAATCATTGCAGATAATGATTGGCTTGAGAAATTTGCCAAAGAATATTTGCAGCAATTATATGATGAACGTTTGAAACCAGAATGGCTTACAATTCCTGATTTGGAAGAAATTACGAGACACGAAAGAAAATGGATCATGGAACATATCATTAATGATCCATACGTTCAGAAAAATGGAATCGCTAAGAAGGCTGGGGGAAATACTAAGTCAAAATGGATTGTTGATGCTGAAAAAATAAGACCTTTTTTGAAAAGACTGTTTGCTAGTTTTCCGAATGAATAGGAGGAACCAAATGAAAATCACTATCTCAATAGAAACAAACAGTTCGACAATGCAGCACACCGTCTCGACAAGAGAAGAAGCGCTCGCTTTGATCGATCGATACTTCAAGGAGGAGTCAGCATGAAGAAAATCTACTGGATCAGACGTACAATATTCATTCTTGTCATCTTCGCATTGGGAGCCTTGCTTTCATCAGAACCACCAACATGGTTAGTCATCGGATTCCCTTGTGTCGCAATGTTACTGCTAATGATCTATGACGATGCAGTATTTGAATTACGATCAAGGACGGTGAAGAAATGACTAGAGCGGAAGTACTTGACCTATACTATCGCACGCTTGACTGGAAAGAAATTTACTATGAAGCACAAGCAAAAATGGACACAAAAAAAGACTCCGGCCGGCAAGCATAGAGTCTTACGAAAAATATTTACCTAAGTTTACCACAAATAAAGAGGAGTGGAAAGATGTCAGATTATATCGCAACAAATTACGACAAGCTGATGCAAGACGAACGCAGCCACGTCATGCTGAATACGCATCAATTTAAGGGTTTTGATGAATACAAGGAAGAACGCATCATGACAAGCTACAAACCTCGTATAGTCAACGCTGACGATGAATTGTTTATCGTTTTTGTTAAGCCTAATCCAGGCACAATCATCTTTTCATTGGATGAGGTTTACCAAAAAACAAAACAATATCTGGTCCATGCCGAAGACATCTGCGAATTCATATTTGACGAAAAAGACAAAGATTTAGTTTGGAGCGCTGAACCAGTTTTAGGGAAGGATTTGATTTAATGGCGGAGAAAAATATTATTCAGAAATTAATCACTCTCAGAAAAAAGATTCCGTATATCAAAAAGGAACAAAAACAGTATATGAAATTTGCTGTTGTGAGTTCTGAAACGGTTCTAACGGAATTTAACCGTCATATGAATAGTTTAAACCTCTATTTGAAAACCGAAGTTCTTCATAAAGAAATCGAACGACAAAAAGTAGGTATAAACGAAAAGACCAAAAAAGATGTTTTCAACTATTTAGTGACATTGGACATGAAATATACATGGGTCAACGCTGATAATCCTTCAGAAAGAGAAGAAATTTTGTTTGCTGCTATGGCGGATGATGAGAATGCTTCATACGCATACGGTCAAGCACTAACCTATGCCGAAAAAACATTCTTTCTTAAAGAATTTAACATTCCGACTGATGAAGTCGATCCAGATGTTTTTCAAAAAGAAATTCTTAAACGCATTCCAGCAGAACCAGAGCAGAAAGAAGCGATTGAAATTCAGTTACAAAAACTACATGACTTGAAAGGCCAGCCGAAAGAAGCCTTTTTCGAACAAGCGAAGATGTCAAACGGGATCTCTCAAGCTAAAGCACTTGATGATTTCAGCGGCTATGATTTCGGTTTGGTTATGAATACTTTGACTAAATGGGTCAATGGGTATGAAAAAGAAGCCAAAAAGAAGAAGTGATGTAAATGTTTCATTTAGGTAAAGTAATCGATCATCAAGGGAAAAGATTGACTATCGAATTTGAAGACGAAATAAATGCCGAATACCTCAAAATGATGGCTCGTGAGAAAGAAAATCTGGTCAAAGTAAAAATCATAGATAATGAGCCACTCTCAGCGAAGCAGAATAAGCTTTCTCACGCTTTAATTCGAGACATAGCTAATTGGTATGTTGATGATCCAGAACACGTAGAAGAGATGCTCAAATACGATTATAAGTACACAGAAGACGAACCTTTCTCGCACGCCGTAGCAAGTATGAACGAAGGCAATATTTGGATAACGAAACTCATTCAATTTGTCATAAGAGAAGGGGTTCAACTCAAGCAAAGATACTCATATCTCCTAGAACATGATAGCTTTTTCTACTATTGCTGCAAGTATCGGAAATGTGCAGTTTCTGGTAGACCAGGAGCGCAAATACATCATGTCACGGCAGTTGGAAATCGTCATAGAAATAACGTTGACCATCGGCTATTTCCATTCGTGGCTTTGGATTGGAAAACGCACAATATTGCTCACCAACTTGGGCAAGAGGAATTTCTAAAGAGATACCAGATCAAGCCGGTTTATTTGGATAAAGAAGCTTTAATCAAGATCGGCATTATGAGTAACGCTCAAATAATGCGTTTTGATGAAAAGTACGAAACTGAAGAGCTGTTTAAGAGAGCGATAGAGGAGGGATAAAGTGTCTGATAAGCAAAAAAAACGATATTACTGGCTCAAACTCAAAGAGAATTTTTTTGAGGAAGACACAATCGAGTGGTTAGAAGAACAACCGAACGGCAAAGAGTACTGTCTATTTTATTTGAAACTTTGCCTTAAATCATTGAAGACTGAGGGAATGCTTGTCAGAAACGTTGGCAATATGATGATCCCTTATGATCCAGAGTCATTGGCCAAGTTAACAAATTCTAGCGCCGACACCGTAAAAGTTGCAATGGATCTATTCCACAAAATTGGACTGATACAAATTATGGATGGCGGAGAAATTTATCTGAGTCAACTTAACGAATTAGTTGGCTCAGAAACTGAATATGCTATTCAAAAAAGACTTCAAAGAGCAAAGGAGGACAAAGTCCAGAAATTGTCTGGAAATAGTCGCCTAGAGAAAGAGTTAGAGAAAGAGAAAGAGAAAGAGAAAGAGTTAGAACTAGAACAAGAAGCTAGTATTAATCCTTTTGATATCTATCAAGAATGCTTCGGGGTCTTAAATCCGCTTAACTCAGAAGATATATCTATGTGGGTTGAAGACATTGGCGTTGAAATGGTTGCTGCTGCTATGAAAAAAGCAGCGATTGACAATAAACCTTATTCGTATGCTGTTGGTATTATGCGTAATTGGTCCAAAAACAATATCAATACCCTAAAAGATGTCGAAGCAAATGAAGTTAGGTTTAAAAACAAATCTGTCGGCAAGCTTGAAAATACAGGATCTAGCGAATATGACGATTTAGGATGGTGATTTATTGGAAAGCGTAGCAGTAGGTATTTCAAGACTTATAGAGCAAACGCTAGAAGTCAGAGGAGTTTGTCCTGAGTGTAACGGCGCTCTGTACGGTTGGAAAACGAAAAATAAAGACGGTTCAGATAGATGCGCACCTACTTGCATGGTGTGTGGATATTATGCCTTAAAACTAAAAGTAGATGCAGATACGAACAAGCGATACGAAACCAGTCTGAAAAAGAAGAATCATGATTTATTCAAGTATAGATCAGTGATTACTGATTATGCCTTGTTCGACAAGTCGTTAGATAACTACCAGACCAAAGAAGAAGAAACTGCGGTTGCTATGACTTATGCAGTGGACTTTATCAAAGAGGTTTTGAATGGGAACCCTTCGCATATGATTTTGTCTGGAAAGTCTGGAGTTGGTAAAAGCCATCTATGCATGGCGGTTTGTTGGGCGATACTGCAAGAAAGCCAATACTCAAAGAAAGTATTGTTTGTCAATTACAGAGAGTTGTTGGAAAGGCGCAAGGCTTCTTTTAACGATCAAGCTGAGTCGAAAAATCAAATAGCCCTTTTACAAGATATCAAAACAGTAGACTTCGTGGTTATTGATGATTTGGGCGCAGAGCTTGGTGGTAACAACATAAAAGATAGCACCAGTTTTAACAACGATATCTTGTACTCTATTTTAGAAGCAAGGCAAAATAAAGCATTAATGGTAAACACAAATTTAACATCGGATGAAATCAAAAAAGCTTACGGCGAGCGAATATTGTCAAGAATATCAAAAAATTCAAAGCGGCATAACATTCAATTTACTAGAACCACTGACAAACGGATAAGAGGTGTAGATCAATGACTGGAGCATTAATACAAGAACATGTGATTTGTCTGGACGGATGGAGATTTGATTTCCCTAAACATACGGTAGCCAGAGCCGTTGCATTGCTAGATAAGGGAGTTAAGCCCACAGTGGTAGCCAAGACGCTAAAACTAACAGAAAAGGATATAGCGGTCATAACTCTAGATCACTTGGACAAGCGAAATGCGCTATAAGGACGTTAGCACAGGCAAAGAATTTCAAGAATATTTGAAAGAGCATGAAATGGTGCCAAGTTGTATTTCGGAAAAATATCTTGAATGTGTACGGCGTTCGCAACAGACGATAACCAATTTGATCAACTTAACCGACTTAGAAAGGCGGTATTACGAAGCCATAGGAATAGATTTGGAAAAGGAGCTTAGATATTGGGAAGCTCATAGAAAAGCCTATATTCAAGTTGCGTTATCTCAGTGCGAATTTAAGAAAAACATTCATAATCTGGCAGGATGGATGAGCGCAAACGAAGCGTATAAGAAAACGATGATCGAATATGATTTGGCGCCAATTCTGGTTGAATACAAACCTTTGGACCCAGAGCATTGCAAACGATACTTGAAAGCGAGGGGAATGTTCTGATTATCACGATACCAGGAGAGCTAACAGACCTGAACAAATTCATCAATAGTCAGCGGACAAACCGATATGCAGGCGCTAAGTTGAAAAAGGAGAATACGGAAAAATGTTGCTATGCATTCTTTATGGCGAAAGCGGCAGGCTTAAGAGTGATAACGCCGATCAATTTGAAAATCACTTGGTACTGCAAAAACAAGCGCAAGGATAAAGACAACGTGGCATTCGGGATCAAGTTTATCTTGGACGGCATGATTGAAGCGAGAGTGATCGCGAATGATGGATGGGGCGAGATAGCCAACTTTGAGCATCGGTTTGAAGTGGATAAGGATTGCCCGAGGATTGAAATTGAATTGGAGGAAGCAATGTGAACAGATTATTAAAACGTTTGAAAGAAGAACGAATTCAAGGAAGTAGCGCTGTACTCAATTACTCGAACTTTGATTACTGGGTAAATTGGGACGATATTGTTGACATCGTTGAAGATCACGATCAACCGCAACTCAACGAGAATCAGCAGATTGTGTTGGAGTGGTTGAAATCAACTTGGATAGATCGAAAGAAAAATTGTTGGTTTCCTTTTGAAGTCATTAACTCACTGTACTACCAGTTTGATTCTGTTTGGGGCAATCATGATTTTAAAGAGGTTGAGCAGATTGAAAAAGAAAAACCCTATATCAAAGCATATGGCGAGTTGACAGCTCTTGAGCAGTTTGAAGTACTGGAAAAATTCTCTCGATGGGCTTTAGTAAAGGAGGAAGAAAAATGATAAACAATGTCACTCTAGTCGGAAGACTAACGAAAGATCCAGATTTGAGATACACGACCAGTGGTACAGGAGTTGCAACCTTTACCTTAGCAGTTAACCGAAACTTCACAAGTGCTGATGGAACTCGGGAAGCGGATTTCATCAATTGTGTTATTTGGAGAAAGCCAGCTGAAACATTAGCGAACTATGCTAAAAAAGGCGTGTTGATCGGAGTAACAGGGCGGATTCAAACTCGTTCTTACGAAAACCAACAAGGACAAAAAGTTTATGTCACCGAAGTGATTGCGGACAACTTCCAGTTGTTAGAAAGCAAGAAAGCCGATTCTAGCCAAAATACACAAGGTAGCGGCGTTTCAAATAGTCAAACGAATAATTACACTCGCAACCAACAAAACACAAACAGCGCAACGGCAGACCCATTTGGAAACTCGTCAATTGATATCAGCGATGACGATTTACCATTTTAAGAGGTGAGCAGATGACACCAACTAAAATCCAAATCAGAAACATGTCGGATAAGGACCTAGTATGGAGAAAGAAAGTGACCGACAGCCATGTGGAGAGATTGATTAAGCAACAAGAATGGCTAGCCGAGGAAATGGAGCGGAGGAGTAAAGCATGAAACTAGCAGATACAGTAACAAGAGTGCAAGACGGCAAGTATAGCCCGCCGCCACGTGTAGTCAAAAAGCAACGGAGAGTAAAAGCAGGCATCGAGTATTGGTGCGTGACCGAACGTTTTACAAAACCTTTCAAAGCAGTGTGTGTCAAAGTACTTGAGAACTCAGCTATTGTGACGTTTGGCAGCGATCGGACAGTAGTTAAATTGCGAAATATGAAGAGGGTGGAATAATGGCTAACAAAGAAGATTTGTATCGGTTGGAAAAGTTAGTTAATACGCCAGGTGCTGATGAAGACGAAATCAGAGTTTTGAGAAAGGCTTTGTGGGGAAAGAGTTACGATCGACCAAAGCAGAATAGATACAACTCAACGCCAGTCAGATTTACTTTTCCAGATGGTGAAGTCAAAGAATTCAGCACACAGCGTGAAGCTGCAGAGATGTCAGGGCTGAATAAATGGACTTTGGATCGAGCATGCAGATTGCAGATACCTTTGAAGAAAGGCAATTTCGCAGGTGCAACGGTCGAGATATTGAGTCAGTAATCGGAAGAAATTGCGGAATTGAGGGAAGTGAAAACTATGGAATACAAAGGCTATAAAATTCAAGATGAATTTAGCGATAGCAACAGGTTTAAAGGAGTTCGAGTTCACCTTTACAACAATCAAAATGGAATGTACGGATTCATTGAGGTGGGTAAAGAGTTCGATTTATGGGGATTAGGTGGTATCGAACCAGAGAATTTAAACAAAGAAACATGGAAAATGTTAGTTGAAAAAGCAATAGACAGTTATAGCGATAAGTCTGAGTATTATGTGCAGAAGTATTCATTTGACTTTGTTCAGGGGATGAATTGTGGCTTTACAAGGCGTTTACCAGTTGATTAACGACAGAAATTACGGAAAGAGGGATTCACAAATGGATAAGGAAGTAGTAGCAGTATCAAAAAAAGCGGATAAGTATTTTGTAGTCCTTGAAGATGACAGTCGAATCCAAGTAGATTCTAAGGAGTTTCAAAGAGTAAAAAAATTATTATCAAAAGGCGCCACTGTATTTTTGGAAGTAAATGAAGAAAGTAATTGTGTGGAATAAAGTTCGTATCCACCAAAATAACCAACTGAAGGAGTGATGAATTGATAACAGCAAAAAGTTACTTTAGCGGTGCAGGCGGTATGGATCTAGGAATGATTGAAGCTGGAATTCATATTCTTGAATCATATGAAATAGATTCGAAAGCCGTAGGGACACTGAAAAATAATTTTGAACACACGATCAATCAAAGTGATATAACTCAAATCACCGTTTTGGATCAACAAGATGCGGATGTTTATATCGGCACTTTTCCTTGTACAAGGTATTCGAATATTGCCGATATCAGTGGAACAAGAACGGGTGATGATTTATTCTTACACTTCTTTCGACATATAGCTTTAGCAAAGCCCGAAGCATATGTAATTGAGAATGTTCCAGGGATGCGCAAATTTCAAGTAGTAATGGAGTGTGTGACTAAGCTGCCAGATTACTATGTCAGAGTAGAATGTCCAGTCAACGCTAACTGGTGGCTTCCACAAGAGCGAAAGAGACTGATTGTGATTGGCACTAGAAAGCCATTCAATAATTTAGACTATCCCCTTGCTATTGATCAAATGCCTGTGACCGTTGGGGATATTTTAGAAGATGATCCAGAAATTCATATACCTGAATATGTTTATAAACGGTTGAATGGCGGATATCGGGATAAACCTATTATCACAACCAGAGAGGGGAAAGCTCCCACCTGTGTGGCGCATTATGCCAAAGATCGCAGCACTCGATTAGTTGATGATGGAAATCGAATACGACCATACACTGTTTTGGAATACCAACGGCTTCAGGGATTTCCCGACTGGTTTAAATTTGAAGGAACAGAAAGTGATGCGTATAGGCAAATAGGAAATGCAGTACCTGTGAACATGGGACGTTGGATAGGCGAGCAATTACAAAAATATTTTAATAGCTAAGTCAGCTATCCGACGAAACAAAAAAACTACTCTAAGGGAAGAGTAGTAAAAAATTAGAATTTAATTTTTTGAATCATTAATACCGTGTTTTACAGCAAGTCTAATGACCCAATATAAACAAAAACCAATGAAAATGTACCAAACTAAACTGAAAAGCCACATTTCAATCACTCCTTTTTTTAAGTATATCATTCAATGTTAAAAGTAGACCATTAAAAATTTAACTATGGTAAAGAGAGGATGTGGCAACACAATTATTTCCGCAATCGTCAGCGATAGCAAACAGGAGGGATAAAATGATACCAAAATTTAGAGCGTGGGAACCAGATACGAAATTTATGAACGATCAAGTCCGAGTGACGAGTAACCGATTCGGCGATGGTGAGGTTTTGGTAGAGGCTACCGATGGTTTTGGTTGGATAGAAGTGAAACCAGAGTACCTCATGCAATCAACACGCTTGAAAGACAAGAACGGCGTGGAGATTTTCGAAGGGGATATAGTAGCAATTAAGTATTCTGAATCTGGATATCACTACTATGAAAAAATAGTTTTCGAGAATGGAACTTTCACTGCAGGGGATGAGGATTGGCTATATAACATCAAAGATTATTGCGTTGTATGTGGCAACATATACGAAAACCCAGAACTATTGGAGCCAGCTAATGAAAACTAGTCACTCAATTATCAGAATACTGTTGACGATCGCAGGTCTGAGTTGGCTTTCCTATACAATTGTGGATCAACAGAAGCAGATTGAACAACTTCAAGAGCAACTGCAGTATGAGCAGATGAAGTACAAGATTATTATTAACGATCCATTGGTACGAGATGCTATGGAAGCAGGGGGATGAAGATGGTACTACCTAAGAAATCAAGTCATGTTCGTGAAGTTAAAATGATGGAAGTTATTCATGTGGTTTCGTTTGAAGGTGAGGGAACCGAAGAAAATCCAGCAAGATTGATCAATGAATATTACTCCAAAGAAGGTGCATTGCTAGCAACTAATGATGAATGGCTAGAGCGGGAAATTGAGAAGGTAAGAAAATGACAGAAGCGGTTTTGATAATTGTAGCTGTAATAGCGGCGGTATTTGCAAGTGTGATTTTCGGTAAAGAATTAGATGAAAATGAGAAGAAAGACATTGCCAAAGAAAAGTTTGAGGACAGTCAAAAAACAAATGAATGGGAGAAAATTTAATGAATGAAGAAAAAGATGTATTAGGCGAAGTTGCTGTGGGATTTTTGAAAATGATTGGAGCGTTTGCGGTTTTAGGGTTCTCAATCGCATTTGGGGGATATGTCGTTATGTTCCTTTGGAATGGGGTTATCCCTCAAACGTTTGGGCTGCCTGTTTTAACTTGGGGGCAAGCAACAGGATTAGACGTGGTAGTGAGCTTTATCGTTATGCAGAAACAACCCAACAATGAGAATGAAACGATTTTGAGCAGCTTTATAAGAGTTTTATCAATCAATTTAATGTTTATGCTCATTGGTTGGATTGTGATGATGTTTATTTAAACATAATAATATGTAGACAAACAAGGAGGGCAAGTGATTGAGTAAGAATGATTCATTAATCAATGAGCTAGATAGAAAGTTTGCTAACTACCATGCATATAACAAAGAGATTGCTATTCGAAAAGAGGAGCTGAAGCTTCGAGAAGTCGATGAAAATATCGGTGGCGGTAGAAGTAATATCATGAGCAATCCGATTGAGTCGCAAGTAATAAAAGAAATGTCTGATCCATACATTATGAATCGTGAGTTGTGGAAGAAAGCTGTGAAGGAAACTCTGAGTGATCAAAGTGCGGATATTAGAGTATTGATCGAAACTAAGTACTGGGGAGAAGATAGTTGGATGGATTGGAAATCATTTGGCGATAAACACGGTTATAGCAAGCCAACAATTTATCGGATTCGGCAAAAAGTATTATTCGATTTTGGCAGAAGAATTGGTGAAATTAACTAATTTGAGACAAAAACGTATAGTTGTCTCACTGTCAATAGGGGTAAAATAGTATTATCAGATATCGCCCACAAGCAGAAACGCACAACGGCATTCAACCTCCTTTTGATACGTAAAATTATTCTGTGGGCGATACAATTTTAGGGTTTATAGTTATCCCGACTGCTAGTCAGCGAAAACTTGTTACATAGTACTTTTTAGTCACTCATTGAGAGTGGCTTTTTATTTTGCAGAAAAGCGAGGTGGCAGACATTACTAAATGGACGGAACAACAGGTCAAACGATTGTCGGAATTGGCAAATGAAGGACTAACAAATATAGAGATAGCGCCTACGCTGTCAGAGGAGTTCGGAGAAGAGTTTTCTTGGCCAAGCGTTAGAAGTAAACGTGCCAGGTTGAAGTTGCCACCGAGCGAAAAGAATATGCGTGTTAAGCAAACTGATAAGGCTAAGAAGAATGTAGTATCTACAGAAATCAAATCAGATGGTACTCAGACAAACCTTATCAAGCTGCGTATGACTGAAGAGCAGTCAAAGAATCCTGATTATGTATTACAAGCACACGGATACGATCCCGATAACTGGGAACTGGTCCAAGCGACTAACAATATTTGGGAACAAAACAACCAAGTAGATGGACTTATACAGCTTTATCAATCAAAGATAGTTGTTAAGCCGAAACCTAAAGGATTTAACTTAGCAGCCTTCACTGAATCGATCAAGCCAGTAAAACTAACAACTATCAAAACAGGAGATAGAAACCTATTCATCGGTTTGGCTGATTGGCATTTCGGTATCACTAAGTTAGAGGACTTACAAGATAAACTAGCGAGAATGATAGAAGTTATATCGAAAGGCTATAAGCAGATTGTTATTGGTCAGCTAGGAGATTTATTCCACAGCAGCCAGATTAAGAAGGCAGTCACGATGGCTGGCACACAGTTAGATGATGTGGATATGGAGCAAGCGATTAAAGACGCTCGCTCTTTTTTTGACGTGTTGATCACTGAGTGTGTGAGGCATTCGAAGCTAGTGACTGTTGAACATGCGGGCGGAAACCATTCGGAGAATTTGGAATACATGTTTCTCCTTTACCTAGAAGCCAAGTATCCAGACATCCAAGTGAATTACCATAATAAGTACCGTCAAGCGTTCATGTTGGATAACGTGGCGATCATGATTACTCACGGGCAGTATGGCAAGCGGAAGGATTTGCCGATGTTGTTCGCTACTGAGTTCAGCGATATATGGAGTAAGGCAACAACAAGGGAGATAATCACTGGTCATTTCCACACGCAACAGACAAACGACTATCAAGGTGTGATCCATCGACAGTTAGGGACCATTAAGCCGAATGACAACTACGAGATTGAGAACGGTTGGACCATGGGCAAGAAGGTGCTGCAGTTGTTTGAATATGATAGTGAAAGGTTGAGGGTGACGTATGACATTTAAAGTAAGATATCTTTTACTAAGATTGCAAATGAAATGGCATTACTATGTTACTCATGATATGGACAAATGGGAAGAACTTTGGAAAAAGAAGAATCGCATGAAAAAGCGCATGGGTGACTGATATGCATTACTATTACATCCAACTATCAGTAGGAATACTAAGGCATAATAACATCCGGCAAGCGGAATTGAAACCTAAGCACACGTTGCTTGAATGCTATCAGCAGTTTGATGACGAGTATATCGATCGGCACAGGTTGATATACATTGGGCATGGATGGAAGAGCGATCTGCATATTGTGGAGAGGTTAAGGAGGTATGGAATGTGAAATTCTATGAAGCGCTGCTAACGATTGATGTAGAACCTGAATTTGCTGAAGCATATAAGAAGGCGATTGAGGGAGAGAACGACAGATACTTTACAGAGAACCCTATTCTGGATAAAGAGGGCAAGATGATCAGCAATGAGATTAAACCTGTGTGGAGTGGGAACTGCGTAAATGTTGATATCGGATATATCCGACCTTTGGCAACATGCTGGTTATCTATTTCAGTAGTATCTCGTACACAAACAAACGTTGAAGAATTCATTAAACAGTATGAGCGAGAGGGAGCAATGCTAGTTAAGAAGAACTTTTAGAAAGAAGGTGAGGTTGCATGACAGAAAATGACAAATACAAACCTACACCAGCTGAGAAAAAACTATTAGAAGTCTTGTTGAACGCTGAGAATGTCGGTAAATCTGTTCAAGAGTTGTGTAATCTCGCTGGTGTTAGTCGAAATAAGTACTATGATTCAATGAAGAAACAAGAGTTTGTCGATTTGGTAAATAAAACGACTATGGAGCTAATCAAAGGGAAAGCCGCTAACGTTTTAAATGCGGCATATAACTTCGCACTAACTGAAAAAGGTCATCAGGACAGAAAAATGATTCTTACAATTGCTGGTATCTACGCTGAGAAGCAAGAAACTAAGATTACTGGTGATATGAAAGTGAGCAATCCTTTTGCTAATCTTTCCGAAGAAGAATTGCGAAAGTTGGCGAGTCGGGATGGATAAAATTGCTCTAGGTGCCAAGATTGAGTTAGCAAAGCGATATTTCTTTGATTATTGTCACTTGATTATGCCGTCGTTTTATAAATCAGATAGAGATTACCTTGTTTCAGTTTGTGGAGAGTTTCAGTCATTCCTTAATGATAATGAGCATGATGTTCTAGTGCTTAATATGCCGCCTAGACACGGCAAGTCATTAACGCTTGGACGGTTTGTTGAATGGGTATTAGGAAATGATCACAGCAAGAAGATTATGACTGGTTCGTACAATGAGACTCTATCAACTGTATTTTCCAAGAATGTGAGGAACACGATCCAAGAGATAAAAGCCGATAAAGATATGATAGTGTACGCCGATATATTCGATGCAAAAATCAAATATGGTGATGGCGCAATGAATCTTTGGAGTTTGGAAGATGGCTATAATAACTACCTGGCTACATCGCCTACTGGTACAGCTACTGGTTTTGGCGCAGATATCATCATCATTGACGACGTAATTAAGAATGCAGATGAAGCAAACAACGCTGCAGTTTTGGATAAGCATTGGGAATGGTTTGTAAACACTATGTTATCTCGCTTAGAAAGCAATGGTAAGATCATTATCAACATGACTAGATGGCATAGCAATGATTTGGCAGGAAGAGCTTTGAAGGAACTACCTCTTAGCGGATATAAGGTTAAGCACATCAACTTTCAAGCATATGATGAAAAGAACGATCAGATGCTTTGTGAAGATGTCCTTTCTTTTGAGGATTACCAGCGTAAAGTTAAAACAATGGGTGCCGACATCGCTAGTGCCAACTATCAACAAGAGCCTATCGATATTAAAGGGAGATTGTACGGAGAGTTCAAGACTTATAGCAATAGATCTAACTATAAGAAGATTTGGCATTATTGCGATACCGCCGATACTGGTAAGGACTACCTTTGCTCGATTGTTTGGGGAGAAACGCTAGATGGCTATCAAGATGTTTTAGACGTTATTTATACGCAACAACCTATGGAATACACAGAGAGCGCAGTTGCGAATCAATTGATTAACTTCAAAGTGAATACATCACGTATCGAGCGCAACAACGGAGGTCGGTCTTTTGCTCGTTCTGTAAGAGAAAAAGCAAAAGGGAAATGTGCAGCTGCTATATCCGATTTCTTTCAAAGCGCCAATAAAGAAGCGAGGATATATTCGAATAGCCATTGGGTTGAACAATATGTGCGGATGCCGAGTGATTGGAGAACAAGGTTTCCTGATTACTACAAGGCAATGACTACATACCAGCGAGAAGGAAAGAACAAACATGACGATGCTCCAGATGCTACAACAGGCATCGCCGAAACGATGAGCATGAACACAACAGAAAAAATAGATGTCATGAAGACGATCGACACATTCAAAAAATTAGGATTGTAGAGGTGATACAGTGGAACAGAATATTCAGCTGCTGGGGAAAAAGCGATTTGATGAAGAAGCGAACCTTGTTTATAAGGTGCCAGTTAGTCAGTTGCCGAAAATCGACATGTTAGATAAGCGGACAGGAACGATAAGCGAGTGTATCGACTTCAAGCATGAAGATATGTGGAAAATGATTGTTGGCTTTATCAAGCATCATCGTGAAAGACAAGTACCTAGATTAAAAGAGCTAAAGCGATATTTGAATGCAGACAATAACATTAAGCGACGTCCAAACAAGCCAGACGGCAGAGCAGACAACCGCATAGCGAGCGATTTCGCTAACTTTATTGTGTCGTTCAAACAAGGTGTCTTGTTAGGTAATCCGATTAGTTACAACGGCGATCAAGTTATTGTTGAACGAATTAATCGGTTTGCTAGTGAATCCAATGAGGACTACCATAATCAGTTGATGAGCCGTGATGCATTTGGCTTAGGTCGTGCTTATGAGTGGGTTGGACGTGACGAATACGGCAAAGAAACAATAGCCAAGTTTGATGCGGAACAAACATTTGTGATTTATGACAACACAAAAGACAGAAACTCGATTTGCGGCGTACATTACTTCGTTGAGAAATTTTTGGATAAGTCGTTCACACGGATCGAGTTATACACAAACTGTGGATACAACTATTACTTCACAGCTAAAGATGATGATTTGGAAAATGCCGTACTAGATGAAAACGGAGCAGTTCAAAGCTATTTTGACACTGTTCAGATCAATGAATGGCCAAACAACGAAGAGCGCACAAGTGATTTTGAGCATGTAATGGATTCCATTGATGCATACGACCTATCACGATCAGAGATGGCTAACTTCCAACAAGATTCATCGGAAGCCTACTTGGTGATCAAAGGTAACCCTGATACAGCAGACGATGAAGAAGGAGACAACAGCAAGTTAGAAGTATTCAAAGCTATGATGCAAGCAAGAATGCTTGTATTAGGCGATAAAAAGATATACGACAACAATGTTGCAGGTGCAGAACCTGATGCGTATTACCTTAAGAAAGAGTATGACGTTGCAGGAATGGAAGCTAACGACAGCCGGACAGTTGCTGATATCTTACGTTTCACATCTCTTATTGATTTCACTGACGAGAACATCGGGTCTAACCAATCAGGTATCGGATTCCGTTTCAAAGGTTGGGGTTCAGACAACGATCGTAAGAACAAGGAGCGAATGGTTAAGAAAGCTATTATGCGCCGTCTGCGGTTGCTTACACACTCTTGGAGCATTAAAGATGGACTGGATAAACCACGAGGCTTGATTGATACAGTCAAAGCCTTTTTTGTTTCTGATGAAAAGCAACAAGAGCAACTATACAACAAAGTAAACGAGATCCAAATTCAATTTACGCCGAATGTGCCGCAATCAGACGAAGAGATTATGAAAGTTATTGCTGGAATGGTTGGCATCGTATCAGATCAAACGTTGTGCGAAATGGCTGAAAGATTGACTGGCGTGCCGTTTGAAGAAGAGCTGAAACGGCTGAAGAAACAAGAGGGCTCTGGTGTGTTTGACAGTGATAAGGAGGTTGAAGAAGATGAATCTCAAAGAACAGATGATGGACCAGTATCAGAAGAAGGATAGCGAAAAGATCAAAGATGCTATTGCTGAAGCTATGAAGATTGGAAAAAAAGAAGTCCTGTACGGCAAAGACGTAATCACAGATGATATTCGCAAAGAGTTTCAAGACGGCGGCTTTACTGTTGAAGATTACGAGGATAAGCATTCGATTGATGCAAAAATTGAGTTAGTCAGATTTTCTTGGTAAGGAGTGATTAAGTGAAATCACAAGATTACTTCATAAAACGTGAGAAAGCTTGGCAAGAGCAACAGATTAAAGATGACAAGAAACGCATGAACGAGATCAAGAAGCGCCTGCAATATGCACAAGATGCGATACAGAAAGAGATAGACGCACAGTGGGATAGTTTTTCCAACGGGCAGAAAATCACTCGTAGCGAAGCGATGAAACGTGCTAGTGAAATGGATGTAAAAGCATTTGCTCGGAAGGCTAAGAAGTATGTTAAAGAAAAAGACTTCTCACCTACAGCAAACAAGGAATTGAAGCTATACAATCTTACAATGCGTGTCAATCGTTTGGAATTACTGAAAGCAAATATTGGACTTGAACTGATAGCCACGTTTAACGATATGGACAAGTACTTCTCGGGAGAGCTTACCAGTGCAGGCTTGAAAGAACTGCAACGACAAGCAGGCATCCTAGAAATGACGATCGCTAAAAGCGGTTATGCCAAATTAGTGGAGCAAGTGATCAACAGTTCGTTTAGAGCGGATGGATTTGCAACATTCAGCGAACGACTATGGATGTACCAAGCAGAGTTGAAAGCTGATTTAGATAAGTTGCTTGTACGTAGTGTGACGATGGGTAGAAACCCCAAACAGTTGGCATCTGAATTAACGAGATTCCTTACTGAGAAAGGTAGAGAGAACACTAGATTCAATACCGAGCGTTTGATGGTTACAGAAACAACTAGAGTGCAGATTGGCATTCAAGAGCGAAGTTATCGTGATGCTGATATTACAAAGTACACATTCATTTCTGAACCTTCAGCGTGTGGTCTGTGCTTACCGCTGAATGGAAAAGTATTTGATGTTGATGAAATGGAACCAGGAACAAATGCGCCAAACATGCATCCGTTTTGCAGATGTAGTACGGCACCGTATGTTGACAGAGAAGTGTTTGAGAAATCGCTTAAAGAAAGAGGGTTATAACCATGCCAAAACTAAACAAAGTATCAATTAGCAACGGTCTATTCATTGATGGTACACGGGTTAACGGTTTAACGGATATTAATATCGAATCAAGCGTCGGTGATGTATCAGCAGTCACTATGAAATTCTATGGAATCATTGACGGACTAGACAACATTCAAGAAACGTATCAATTTAAGGAGAATAAAAAAACATACAAACCAAATAGAAAATACAAAAGCCGATAGCATAGAACTAACGGCTTATTTTTAGTGCTTTATTCAATATGACTGTCTGGATCAGTTGTTAAATGTTTAATCGCAAGAACGTTCTCTTGAATTAATTCCAAGGTTTCAACGGTGCTTCCAGCGCTGATTCTTGTTAATTCAGAGTCGCTTTCGATCTCAACAAGACTCTTTACAATCAAATCAAGCTTTTCGTTCATTGAAGTCAACAGTTCAATCACTTTTTCATTCATTTCTATCCCTCCTTTGGCAGATAGTATATAGAATAAAAAAATATTGTCAACCAAGTAACACTATATGTGTCGAAGGATATAGCCCTTTTTAAAAAGTCCAAGCATTGATGACTTTAAAAGCTATGGAAAGTGCAAGCATTTATCCACGTTAAAAGATATGGAAGGAGAAACAAATATGGAACCAAAAAAATTATTACCAATGAACTTGCAATTCTTTGCAGAAGACGATGTAACTGATGTTACTCCGGATAATACATCAGAAAACAGCGCAGACAACAAAGAAAAGAATAGTTCAGACCAGACAGAAGCGGATAAAAAGTATAGTGACGCTGATGTCGACAAGATTATTGCAGCAAAGTTTGCTAAATGGGAAGCCAAACAACAACAAGAAAAAGACGAAGCTGCCAAACTTGCCGAAATGGACGACAAAGAGAAAGCAGACTACGAGAAACAGCAACTCGAAGCAAAACTAGCTGAGTTCCAACGTAAAGAAGTGCTATCCAAGATGTCTGAACAAGCAAGTGAAATGCTGTCTGAGAAAGGCGCTACGCCTACGAAAGAAATGCTTCGACTAATTGTTTCAGAAGACGCTGAAACCACGTCAAGCAACGTTAAGACGTATCTAGCATCTGTTGAAGCAGAACGTGAAGCAATCAAAGCGGAATATGAAAAGCGCCTTGGTGGTAAAGTTCCTTTAGATGGAAATGGCACAACAATTTCTCGTGGTGCACAGCTAGCAAAAAATGCAAACAACCAAACGAAAAAGCCTGAGAATGACCCTTGGGCAATTAAATAGGAGGAATATCAATGGTTTATGTTAAAAAATCAGAAACATTCAAAGAAATCAATTTTCTAAAATCTCAACAATTCATTTCATTCACAAAACAGGTTGATGATACTCATGCAGGAGTTGCAAATGGTGTTTTACCAGCGGGCTCTATCTTCCCTGCAAACGATGCAACAGCAGAAGGAATCACGATCAATGATGTTGATGTAACTAATGGAGCACAGCCAGTTGGTGTAATTGTTGATGGACACATTCTAATTGAACGGTTACCAGTTAAACCAAGCGATGCTGCTCAAACAGCAATGCGTGAAATCAAACTTTATGATGAAGCAGGAAAAATGATCGCTTTACCAGCCGCTGCAGGCGGACAGTAATAGGAATATAGGAGGAAAAAATAAATGGCAAATATCGCAGAATTATTTTCACAACGTAACGTCTTAGACTATGTAAACAATCGTCAAGCTCCCGCTTTGTTGGGTGAAACACTTTTTCCAGCACGAAAGGTGCAAGGGCTTGAATTTGATATTTTAAAAGCAGGTACTCGTATTCCAACGATCGCAAGCGTACATGCATTTGATACTGAGGCAGAAATTGCATCTCGTGTAGCTTCTCGCAGCGCTCAGGAATTAGCTTTCATTAAACGCAAAATTCAGTTGAAAGAAAAAGACTTGATTGCATTGCGTAATCCTCGTACTGCTGAAGAACAAGCATTCTTGGAAAATGAAGTATATAACGATGTATTTTCAATGGTTTCTTCTGTCAATGCACGTGTTGAAAAAATGCGCATGGAAGTATTGGCAAACGGAACCGTAACATTAGATGAAAATGGATTGGATCTAGTTGTTGATTATGGCGTTCCGGCAGAACACAAAGCTACCGTTGATTTCGCTGCTTCTTCTACCGATGTTATCGGATTATTAACTACATGGGCGGGTACGCTAGATACTACACCAACTCGGATCTTAACTTCGACTAAAGTGCGTAATGCTATTTTGCAAAATGCTGGTATCAAAGCTTACTTCAAAGATGCTGGATTGCTGCCAACGGCTGGAACATTAAATCAGTTGTTACAACAATTTGATTTGCCAGTAATCGCAACGTACGATGCTAAGTACTATAAAGAAAATGCTCAAGGCGTGTTGGTCAAAGAGCGCTACTTCCCAGAAAATAAACTTGTCATGTTCGGTGATGAAAATCCGGGAGAATCTATTTTCGGTGTAACGCCAGAAGAATCTCGGCTATTATCTGGTGGTACTAATGATTATCAAGTTGGAAACATTTTTGCAATGGTTTATGAATCAAATCTTGACCCTGTTGGAACATGGACAAAAGCAGCTGGTACTGCACTTCCTAGCTTCCCTGAAGCAGACAACGTGTTCCAAGCAACTGTATTAGCAGAAGGGTAGGTGACCCTCTATGGCCAAATATAAAGTAGCTAAAGTTTTCATTGATGTTCACACGAAAGAAACTTATAAAGTTGGTCAAGAGATTGATTTGAACAAAGAGCGCTTTGATGAAATTGAGAAAAATCTTGAAGCGTTTGGCGGAGGATTCTTAGAACCGATTAAGATCGAGGAAAAACAAGTTAAGAAACCAACTAAATCAACTAAAAAGAAAGGTTAGTCATTTGACTAGCCTTTTTATTTTTGAAAGGAGGCAGTCATGGACGAAACCTTAGAAGAAGTAAAACGATCGCTCGAAGTTGATAACGAAGAACTCGATAAACAACTAACTGACTTTATCAAACGAATCTCAAACCAACTATGTGTGCGTTTAGGCTTCTTAGAGACCGTTCCTGCGGCTTTAAACTATATCGTAGTTGAATGTACTATCAAGAGATTCAACCGCAAGGGTAACGAAGGTATGAGCTCGTATGGACAAGAAGGTGAGTCAATCTCCTACGGAAAGCTTTTAGATGAGTTTGAAGATGACATTTCAGCATACAAAGAGAAGCAAAGGGAAAATAGCGTTCCTCGTAGAGGGGTGGCTAGGTTCCTATGAGATATGACACAGAAGTAACTTTCGTTATCGAAAAAGATGGCTATTATGATCCAGAGTTAGGGGAGCATGTAGAACCGACTTTAGACGAAAAAATCAAGCTTGCTAATGTAACTGATTTGGGAACTGATCGCTCGAAAGTTTTGTTCGGAGACATTAAACAAGGTGCCAAAGTTATTCGTTTACTTCGACCTTATACCAAGGAATGGGATTATGTCTTAATCTTCAACAAACTAAGGAGCAAAACACAGAAGTTTGAGATTGTCACTGAACGGAATTTGCGTTTGAAGAATACGTTTATCGTCCAGGAGGTGGCTTCTGGTGGCTAGAAGGAATGTTTCTCTCAAAGGTGTTAGCGAATTGACGATGAAACTCAAGTCTAATGCAAATATGAAAGATGTGAAGCAGATCGTCAAACAGAATACAGCTGAATTGACACAAGGCGCACAACGTAAAGCGCCAGTTGATACTGGTAATTTGAGACGATCAATAACTATGGATTTGAGCGATGGCGGTTTAACAGGAAAGGTGAAACCTACCGCCGATTACGCTCCTTATTTGGAGTACGGAACAAGGTTCCAATCAGCTCAACCATTTATGCGACCAGCTTTCAATAAGCAGAAGGCGCAGTTTAAATCAGATATGGATAAGTTGGTGGAATAGATGAAGACTAGAGAACAATCAATCTTTGATGAAATGTTTAAACGATCGAATGCATTGGGGTATCAAACATACGACTACAAACCTGCGAGTGCTACTAGCTACCCGTTTGTTGAGTTTGAAGACACTCAAACACTTCATTCCACTAACAAATCTCATGTCTTGGGAAATGTCGTGATTGTAATTTCCGTATGGGGTTTGCACACTAAGCGAAAACAGGTGTCTGAGATGGCGTCTGCTTTGTTTGAGCAAGCGATGCAATTAAATACATCTGACGGATATTCATGGACGCTAGACACCAATGCAAGCGACATACAGACGGTAACAGATACAAGCACAAACACACCGCTTAAACGAGCGATTATTGAATTGAATTTTAGATTAATAGGAGGAATTTAAATGGCACTAAAAAAAGGTATTGACGTCATTTTGGTCTATCGGGACTTGGAAAAGCAAGCTGAAGAAGCTGCCAAAACTGTTACTTATCAAACCGAGCATACATTCGGTATGTCACGCAGTACAGATGCTACCGAAACTAAAGATGGCACTGTCCAAACAGTAGGAGCAATTGAATATGATTTCAGTTCTACTGCTTTTTATGAACGTG
This sequence comes from Enterococcus sp. DIV0008, assembly GCF_050542615.1. Classification (NCBI taxonomy): domain Bacteria; kingdom Bacillati; phylum Bacillota; class Bacilli; order Lactobacillales; family Enterococcaceae; genus Enterococcus; species Enterococcus sp. DIV0008. The sequence continues at coordinate 1,296,717 of NZ_CP172937.1, forward strand.
GCAGCGAAACTCTCAAAATGCTTTACGATGCATTTATGAACAACAAGTTGGTGGAAACGTGGATCATCGATAAACTCGAACCACAAGAAGGCGATACAGGTAAATTTGCAGCCAAATATATGCAAGTATATATCTCAAACTACGAAGAAACGGCTTCCGCTGAAGATGATGTTGAAGTTTCTTTGGAATATGCCGTGCAAATGATTCATCAGGACGGCTATGCAACACTAACAACCGAACAACAAAATGCAGTTCAATATGCATTTGTAGACACAACAAAACAAACACCAGAAGGATAAGCACTCTTGATTGAGTGCTTTTTATTTTTAGGAGGATGGATCAATGGAATTAACAATTAACGGAAAAGCTTACTCATTTAAATTCGGCGTCAAATTTGTTCGAGAAGTGGATAAAAGAAAGCCTGTAGAACAGAACGGTGTTCAATTTGGGATGGGATTGGTAGCAAAAGTGGTTCCTGAATTACATGCAACCAATATCGCTACTTTGGCAGACGTTCTTTATATGGCTAACCAGACAGAAAGTCCTAAAATCAAGCAGTCAGAACTAGATGATTATATTGATGATTGTGATGATATCGAAGCGTTATTTGACGAAGTTATCAATGAACTTAGCGAAAGCAATGCGGGAAAGTTAGCGATGCAAAGAACAAAGGAAAAACTAGCGAAACAATAAGCTCGGCAGAAGTTTATGAAAACATTCTTATTAATTCGTTTAGGTATCTAGGTATGACAGATATTCGACAAATTGAGCGAATGACACCTTATGAGTTTGAAATTCGTATGACGGCTTATCAGTTAAAACGACTAGATGAGCAAGAAACGATTCATCAGCAAGCTTGGGTTAATTGGCAAGTCCAGTCGACTAAAAAAGAAGGCAAAAAAACAGTTCCTGTATTTACATCTTTCAAAAAGTTTTTTGATAAAGAAAAGCTCGAAAATGAAATCTTGGGCAAGAAAGAAGAAACGCCGAGATTTGTAAACTCCTGAGGAAAGGAGGAAAACTATGGAATCATATAGCGTTGAAGCGATCCTTTCGGCTGTCGACAAGAATTTTTCTTCTACCATGAAGAATGCTGATAGTTCTATGAATAACTTAGATAGCAGCACTCAAAAAACGAATACTTCTATCCTCGATATCGCTAAAGGTATCGGGGTTTTTAAATTGATTGATAATGCTATTGGATTAGTTACTAGTTCATTAGGCGGTGCGATTGATCGTTTCGACACATTGAACAAATACCCAGTTGTTATGCAAGCGTTAGGTTATTCCGCCGAAGAAGTAGACAAGTCAATGAACAAGCTGACAGACGGAATAGACGGATTGCCAACAAGTTTAGATGAAATCGTATCTAGCGCTCAACAGCTAGCTATTTCAACGGGTGATTTGCAAAAAGGTACAGACACGGCAGTAGCCTTGAACAATGCATTCTTGGCCAGTGGTGCTTCTGCAGCTGATGCAAGTCGTGGGGCGCAACAATACCAACAAATGCTCTCAAAAGGCGAAGTCGATCTTCAGTCTTGGCGCTCTTTGCTTGAGACAATGCCAATTGCAATGGATAAGGTATCGAAGTCCTTTAGTGATCAAGGCGTTAACTCAGCGAATGACCTATATGCTGCTCTGAAGAAAGGCGACATTACTTTTGATGATTTTAACAGTCGTTTAATCGAACTGAACGAAGGTGTCGGTGGATTTGCTGAATTAGCCCAAAAGAACTCAGCTGGTATAAGGACTTCCTTTGCGAACATCAAAACAGCAGTTGTAAAAGGTTTAGCGAATGTTATCACGGCGATTGACGAAGGAATGCAAGACGCTGGGCTTGGATCGATTGCGGAAAATTTTGACAAGATCAAAGGGGCAGTAAACGTAGCTTTTAAAGCTATCACTGAAAGCATCCCACCGGCAATTAGCTTTTTGACAACCCTGTGGGATACGATTAAGCCTTTCTTACCGCTAATCATGGCAGTAATTGGCTATATAAGTATCTACCAAGGTGTCATGGGTACTGCCAGAAAAGCGGTTGAGCTATACAATGGCGCTCAAAAAATGATGAACGTCCTAATGAACTTAAATCCAATCGGACTCGTTATAGCGGCGGTTATCGCTCTTGTAGCAGGATTCATTTATCTATGGAATACAAGCGAAGGATTTAGAAATTTCTGGATTGGTCTTTGGGAAGAAATTCAAAGCGTTGTTGGCGCTGCTGTTGATTGGATCGTCTCTGCTTGGAATGGAATGACAGAATTCTTTTCGAATGCTTGGGACGGTTTAGTAGAAGGCAGTAAACAAGCAGTGGATAGCGTCAAAAAGGGATGGCAAAATACCAAGCAATGGTTTGCAGATCTATGGCAAGGTATCAAAGATTCAGCTAGTGATATGTGGCAAGGGACAAAGCAAGCTTTTAGTGATGGCGTAGATAGTATCGTTTCGGTTTGGGGTGGGATCACACAGTGGTTCTCAGACTTATGGAATGGGATTAAATCAACAGTTACTTCTATCGTTAAAGGTATTGCAGATGGAATCATGAGCCGTTTCGGAACTCTTGTGTACGGTGTTCGAAATGCGTTTATCCATATGAGCTTTTTCCTGAAAACACTTTGGACAAATTTAGTGAAGATTGCTGGCCAGATATTTGAAATTATGAAAAACGTTATTCTGGCTCCTGTGCTATTCGTGACTTCTTTAATCTCGGGTGGTTGGGAAGAAGCAATGAATAACATGATCGGGATATGGAACAATATCCAAACTGCAGCAGCGAATATTTGGGCTTCCATTACAGCGATCTTTGATAGCTTCTTAACTAACACTCAGATGGCATTCTTAAACATATGGAATGGTATTAAAGCAGCACTAGCCTATATATGGACTACGATTCAAACGATTGCGATTGATACATTTAACAGTATTGTAGCTTTCTTTGTTGAAACATGGACCAATATCAAACAAGGCACAATTGACGCTTGGAACGCCTTAAAAACATGGTTATCTGAAACATGGGAAAGCATGAAACAAGGTGCGATTGACACTTGGAATAGCGTGAAGCAATTCTTCATTGATTTGTGGGAATCCATTAAGACAAACACAATCAATATGTGGAATGCGATCAAAGACGGTGTCACGACTGCTTGGGAAAATACCAAGAATGCTGTCATTAATACAGCGAAGAGAATTGTAGACGGTGCAGCACAAGCTTGGGAAGACATGAAAACCGGCGTTTCAAATGCCGTAGACAGAGTAAAAGAAACCTTTGATACAATCAGACAAATTGACCTGTTGCAAATCGGGAAAGATATCATCGATGGATTAGTAAATGGAATCAGAAGCAAGATTGATGATGTAGTGAATGCAGTCAAAGATGTTGCTGGTTCTATTACTGGAAAAATCAAAGATGTGCTGAATATTCACTCTCCTTCTCGTGTGATGGCTGAATTAGGTATGTTCACTTCGCAAGGTTTAGCAGAAGGTATGTTAGATGGCTCGAGATACGTGGATAAAGCATCCTCTACACTAGCTGATAAAGCATCAAACATGGACATTGGAAACCGAATTTCGGCAGTTAATAGCCAAATTCAGTCGAAAGTGCAGCACGAAGTCAGCTACGGAACCAATAACCAACCGGCTGTTTTCAATGTTCGAATTGGCGATAGCGAGTTTTCTAAATTTGTTGATGACATTAGTCAGGCTCAAGGTAATGGCATTAACTTAAACATGCAATTTTAGGAGGTAGGAAATGGAAAACAGAATGTATCCGTTTATGGACACACAGAAAAATGAACGATACATACCGGAGTACATTCCTACTTCCGCTATGTATTATGATGGCATTCTATTTGAGAAGGTAATCGAAGGATATCAAACATTGTCAGTCGAAGGGAGAGAACTGATTTCTGTGGGTATTGAATCAGAATCAATTCAAGTCGGAAGCATTGTTACGAACCAGACTTTGCCTTCAAGAACGCTGACAGTGAAATACAAACTCGAAGATAACGATCCAGAAAAATTACAAAAAAAGTTTGATCTTTTGATGTGGTATCTCTATAAAACAAAAGATGTTCCGATTCAATTCAACGATGAATTAGACTACATCTATCACGGTCGGTTTTCATCTACTAATACCGTTGCAGGCGACACAAACAGAATCGTTTCAAGTTTTGATATCTATTGTGCTGATCCAAGAAAGTATTCAAAGCAATATAAATCAGATGGCGAAATTGCCACGTACATTCCATACACGATCGTCCCTGATGTCGTAAGAGTTAAATTGAGCTCACCAACAAGCGTTAAAGTAACCAATGGCTCTCTCTCGATGTCGATCACAGGCGCAAGCATCGTTGCGGGAGATGTAGTTGAGTTTCGAAACAAAGAAGGTAGTGTGTATGTAAACGGTGTAGATAAAACCAACATCTTGGATTGGGCAGGCGGACAACTTGAAGATTTCTATATCAAAAAAGGGGATGTTGTTAAGACAAACAATGGATCTCTTGAAGTATTTTATCGGGTGGTGGCGCTATGAGCGAAAGCATTTACTTTCTTAATGATGAACAAGAACTGCTAAAAGTGTGCGGAGAAAGCAAAATTATTGAATCCATACAATCGAAAGAAATCACAGCTGATAAAAGTGAGCTGATGAACGATACTTTGAGCGTTAGTGTATTGGATGATAAGAAAATTCGAGACGCTGCATTTATGGCTGTTCGTGAAAATGATGATTCGTTCTCGTTGTACAAAATAACCGCTGATAGCGACCCTAGAGGACGTTTAAGCTTTACAGGGGTTAACTTTGCAGTAGATGAATTGCATTCGTTTATCGTACTTGATATGCGCCCTAGCAATCGAAGTATCAAACAAGTAGCAGAACAGATTCTTGGTTATACAAACGCTGAGTGGCGTGTAGGTTATGTCGATCCTACGCTTCCAGCAATTTCAGGAACGTTTTACTATCTAAGCGTTAAAGATGCTTTAAAGCAATTACAGACTTTCGGCTGCGAGATTGTTTTCAAATGTAAAATTGATGGGAACAAAATCACAGATAAATGGGTTGAAATTTATAAGCAGATTGGCATATTTAGTAATAAGCGATTCGTATATGGATCAAATGCGCTTGAAGTCGTGCGTCAAAGAGATCGATCGCAATTATATACTTCGATTATCGGACGGGGTAAAGGTGAAGAGGTCGGGGACGGCTACGGACGAAGAATTGAATTCACCGACATCGAATGGAAAAAGTCGAATGGTAATCCGTTAAATAAACCTAAAGGACAGAATTGGCTTGAATATCCTGAAATGACAGAACTTTACGGCATACCGATGAAGAACGGAAGCAAGCGTAAACGGGAAACTGTTCTAATTTTGGAAGATATAGAAGACCCTAGAGAGTTGCTGCAAGCGACCTATGAGAATCTCGTAGAATACTCACGTCCGCTGATTCAATTCAAAACTTCTGTACTGGGTGGGGATTCAATCGGTAACACGGTAACTATACACCGATCAGACAAGAACTATCATTACAAAACTCGTGTTTTCAGCGTCAAAATCGATCGTATCAGGAACAAGGTAGAATGCGGATTAGGCGATAACTTGAACACGTCGAGCACTAGGCAAGCAGCAAGTGTTCAAAATAGTGTAACCAATCTGGCTGAAACTAAGATGACGTTCTATGATTCAACTGAAATCAGCAAATGGCAATCAGATATCATCCGTGGCGCTCATGGAGGTGCGGTTATTTTGATGTCACCATCCGATTATCCGGCCAATCATCCTCAGCGAGGAGAAAGTCGGCAGCCATTTCAGATGGTATGGATGGACGGCGATTCTATTCAAACCTCAAGCCATTTCTTAGTCGCTAATTCAGATGGGATTGGATTCATAGACGGCGATTTCTACACTAGCCCATTTAAAACAGCTTGGACCATTGATGGAAAATTCAATGCTGACTTTATCCAAACCGGATCAATCATTGCTGATATTTTCGAAACATCGTTTAACAAGCTAGGTGAGATTTTGAAATTGTCAGCTGGATCGTTACAGGCGATGAAAAACGGCAAAAAGATTATGGAGTTAACCAGCAAAGGAATGGAGTTCTGGGGAGCCAATCGACAAATTGGAACCATTGGGACGACCGACTCAGCTGGCAATCCTTTTCCAGAAGCGTCAACGCCGACACCGCTTGAAGATAACTCGCTTGTAATTAAAACAGAAGGCGATGGAAAGTACATTCTTATCTCGACAAAAGAAGGATATGGATGGGTATTTCTTGGAGATGGATCGGGGATTTATCGTGGAGATGTTACACACCAAGGAAATGTCCGTATAACGGGCGACTTAGATGTGCAGGGTCAAATTAGAATCCAAGGGCAACAAGTTTATCCTGGCGGAAGTGGTGGTGGCGTTGGTCCTGGTGGTGCAACATATGATCCGATTAATATCGGCAGCAATATAACAGGCAATGCCAATATCGTTGCTTGGCTTGAAAAGTATACGAAACTATACGGTATCTCGGATTATATTGGCTTAGCTTATGCGCTGATAATGGTTGAAAATCCCGGTACAGACGGCACAGATGATATCATGCAGTCTTCTGAATCAGCAGGCTATCCTGGTCCTGGTTATCTTACAGGTGAAGCTTCGGTAAACCAAGGTTGTAAGCATTTAGCACAACAAATTAAGAACGGCCAAGATCAGAACGTAGACATCTGGGGAGTAATGCAAGGTTACAACTTCGGGAGTGCCTATATCCCTTGGCTCTCAAATAGAGGAGGAGTAAATACCACTGATTTGGCCGAAGTTTATTCAAGAACTGTCGTTGCGCCATCCCTAGGAAATACAACTGGTGCAACCTATTCATACGTGAATGCTGTATCTCAAGCAGATGGCAGAACCTATCTATATGTAAACGGCGGGAACTTCCACTATGCTGCTATGATTCGACAATATGTGAAAGTGAATGAAAGTTCGGGATATGTAGTTCCGATTAGTAAGCCAGTTACAGTGACTAGCGAGTTCGGTTATAGATATCATCCAATTACTGGATCATACGAGCTGCATAACGGGATTGACCTTGTAAACGGAAATGCCACTACGCCGATTTATGCATCTGCTGCTGGTGAAGTGGTTATATCAGGTAGTTATCCCGATTGGTATGGAAACTATGTTGTTATTAAGCACGCTGACGGGCTTTACACAGGGTATGCACATCAAAGCCAACTGAGAGTTTCTGTCGGTGATACAGTCAATCAGGGACAGCAAATCGGAAATATGGGGACCACTGGCCCAAGTACTGGACCGCATTTGCACTTCCAATTCTTTACGAATGGTCCTTGGCCATCCAATAGTGATTTTATTAACCCAAGAGAACACATAAATTTTTAGGAGTGATGGATTTGGAACTAGATCAATTTAGAGATGTCGATTTAGTGATTGATAGAGCGAATGATAGCTTTGTGCAGAAGCAGTTCGTTTCACAAGGTGATTATAAAGGTCGCACGCTTACTGTTCAGGTTACTAACAACGGAAATGTTGGTGAAGTGCCGGGCTTGACTTTAAATCTTAATTGGCATAATGAAGCAAGCGGAATTACTGATCTGTCTGCATTTACAGTTATAAATAAATCGACTAATGTGTTTAGTATTGAGTATCCGGAACATATGATGACACCGGGGAAAGTATATGCAAGTATCCAGGTAATTCAAGATGGAAAAGTAACGAATTTAAAAGAATTTGAGTTAACAGTGCAAAAATTAGCGGGGCATCCCGTGGGGATCGTAGATAAAGCAGAATTTAGTGCGCTGGTAGCTGTCTTGGCAGATGCGAATGAGTTTCGTACAGACATCAACGCAACAAATATTAACTTGGCAAACGGACTTTCTAACAAAGTCGATAAAAATGGAAATGAGCAGATTACTATGCCGATGTTATCCCAATCTGTAAAAGAAGCAATGACAGGTGGTAGTGTTGCTGTCGTTGGCGAAGGAGCTGTGAGTACAACCAATATTGCTGAAAATGCTGTGACAGAACCAAAAATAGTAGAAAATCTTTCTGAAGTGTTGTTATCGCAAGGTCGAAATCTTCTTAAAAACACAACTTTCCAAAATGGGACTAATAGCTGGGCGAGCGCCTCGACACCTAGTGCTACCTTAACGGCTAACCAAAATCAACAAACGCTGCGTGTTACAGGGACAGGAACAGTCGAAAATCCAATGGTATATCAAAATTTGGATGCCTTAGATATAAAAAAAGATCATACTTACTATTTTTGCTCCATGGTTAATGTCTCAAATTCAGATTGCAAAGAAATTAGAACTGAGTTTTGTAATAATACTTTTCCCGTCTACAATCCTGTAAGTAATCAGATTTATCGTTTAGATGGAGTACAGAAGCTAATTAGTGAAACTTATAGATCGTTCAACTTGCGTCACATATACGCAGATGCAAGCTCAGCATCAGGGAAAGAGATGGTTGTGGGTAAACCTATCGTCGTAGATTTAACGGTTATTTTTGGGGTTGGAAACGAACCAACCTTAGAGGAATGCAGATGGCTTTTTGAAAGCTATACCAATTATTTTGAAGAGGGTAAAGTTTTCTTTTCGGCATCAAAAACAGTTACTAAAAAGATTTTAGAAACGACACAAGATATAGCAACCATTAACAATGGTGTAGACTTGACAGAAATAACAATCAATAATGTTTTTCCAAATGCGAGATTAAACAACAATAGTTTTTGGGTTACAACTTCGATTCCAGACACTACGGTAACTGCAGCTAACGGAGTTTTGACTTTAACTGGTAATGGTTCGGCAAATACGCAGAGAGCTTTTGTAAACTACAATTTAAAAGCTGGCAACTTCTATTTTTTAAGCATGAAAATTAAAACTAAAAACAGATGCAACAAAATATCTATTACTCAAGCTTCGGTAGAAGTAGCTTCTATTGTTGATCCTGAGATCGATAAATGGTACACAGTTGAAATAATCTCAAGCGAATTATCTGAAAACAGTATTTACATTCGAACGATTTATGATTCTGCAGAAGAAGCTAATGGAGCAATAGTACAGATGACAGAACCGAGTCTCATTGATCTGACAACAGATTTCCCTAATCCTCCAAATATAAATCAGCTAAAAAATATTCTCGCTTATACAGGAAACTGGTTTTTTGGGAGTGCTTCGATAAGTAAAAGCAAATACGCTGTTGCTATAATAGAATCTAAGAATACATCTCAGGAGCAAGAAGACGAAATCAACCAAAGTATTTTCTACAACACGGTGAATCGAATTCCTGATCACGATGGCTCAGAGGCAATTGATATAGAAGAATTAACAACTGAAACCTTTTATCCTATGTGGGATAATTTGATCAGCAGCACATCCTATCTAGAAAAGGTTATTTTAGGTAAAGACCAATCAAATACTTGGGATATTTGGCAAGTCAAAACGATGCCGGTTGCGCCGAAGTACAAGTTGCTATTAACTTGTAATGTTCACGGACATGGCGAGGGCGGAGATCCAAGAGATGTAGGGGTTGCACTATACTATTTCTTAAAGGATTTGGTACAAAACCCTACGAAAAGCCCTCAACTTGAGTGGCTTTATAATAATGTTCAGATTATCTTTATACCAGTAGCAAATCCATCAGGATTTAATGTGACTGGGCGTTATAATTCAAGGGGTGTAGACATTAATAGAAATTTTGATTACAATTTCCCAGATAATCCTAGTTCAGTGTATGGTACCGAACCGTTTTCAGAAGTAGAAAGCCAGTATATTAGAGATATGGTATTAGATAACATTGATGCTGACGGCTTCATTGATATGCATTGTTTTATGAACAATCCAATTTCTTTATTATATCCAGCATATTCCGTAGATATTGTTGGCATTGGATGGAAAACTCTTAACGAAGTTGCGACTCACATGGAAAAGAAATACGGTGGAAATAGATCCATAACTGTAACTAACACATCTGGCACAATCAGAATGTGGGTTGAAAAAGAGAACGGGATAGAAGCTATTACACCTGAAGGAACTGTTTATATCACAGGAGAGACCCCTCATAGCTCTCTCGGATTAACAAGGCTTACTGAGTGGTATGGAAATAATATATATAGATTTATCTACACAATTCCATGGAACAAGGATTATTTTGTTAGTCAAAAAGGATCTAAGTTTGTTCAAATAATTGACGAAACTGGTATTCTAACATCTATCAAAATAAATTGATTTTGACAAACAAACTAGTGTATTATTGTATTATTAGGTAAACATTAGGAGGAAAAAATGAAGAAAGTTTTGTGGACCGGCGGTTGGGATTCAACATTTAGAGTGCTTGATTTAGTAATTAACAAAAAAGAGATGGTACAGCCATATTATGTAGTTGATAGAAATAGAGCGTCTAATAAAATAGAATTAAAAACGATGAAGGAAATCAAAAACAAAATAAACTCTAGTTTTCCTAATTCAAAAGGATTAATAATGGAAACAATATATATAGAAAAAAACGAAATCCCTACCAATCAAATCATTACTGATAAGTTTAATAGATTACTAAATGAATCATACATGGGGACTCAATATGATTGGTTAGGTCGGTATGCAGAAGCGAATAACTTAGAAGACTTAGAGTTAAATATACACAAAGATGATAAAGCAGAATTTTTTGTAAGGCCTCTTGTGGAAAAAAAAGACGATGGAAATGGATCTTACTCGTATGTTTTAAAAGATAGAGCTCTGGGAACTGACTACGATTTGTTTAAATACTACTCATTTCCGGTGCTAGATTTAACTAAAACACAAATGAGCGAAATTGCTAAGAAAAGCGGTTTTGATAGTTTGATGGAAATGACGTGGTTTTGCTTTAACCCCACATGGAGAAAAACCCCTTGTGGCTACTGTAACCCGTGTAAATACACCAGAAATGAAGGATTAGGAAGACGTGTCCCTTCAGAAGGAATTGCTAAGTACAATAAATTAGAAAATAAAATTTATTACAAGATGAAGCAAATAATGGGTAGGAATTAATAGAACGAGAAGCACGCTCAATTGAGTGTGCTTTTTATTTTGGAAAGCAGGTGAAATATGTGGGACGAAATAAAGTTTATTCTTAGATATATCAACAAACGAAGTACCTCTTTCGCATTCTCTCTAGGATCAATTGGTTATGGGTTCTATCACTTTTTCAACTCAAACATACTTTCATATTCAAACGCATATGCGGCTATCAATAATATCTTCGGATTTATTGGTGGTCGTTATTTTGGTTTGATGTTTATCATTATCGGCGCTCTTAAAGTGTTTGGATTAATAATTGATAATGTGTATCTCAAACTTCCTCTGTACTTCGTATTACTGTTTTTGTGGCTTCTTTTAGGCTCTTGTTTCTTGGTCACATTCATAGACGGCAGTACTAATCCATCGTGGATTTATTGCTTCACGATAGCGCTAATGAGCACAAATATCCTGAAGGCACATCAACAGGAAATAATTATAAAGGATGAAGTAGATGGATAGATTTTGGACCAGCGGATTCCCGCAAATCATGACAATTATCGGCGTTTTTCTTTCGGCGGTATACGGTCCGAAATTAGTGGCTAAAGTGCAGGGGAAGAACAAAGTTGAAGAAGTGAAGACAGAAGGGGATAACAACGCAGAGGCTTTGTATATCCAAAACATGGGAAACATTATCGAAGGATATCGATTGCAAGTGAAGGAGTTTAAAGATGAACTAGCAGCGGTTAGATCAGAATTTAGGGAGTTTAAGGAAGAACACGAGAAGCAAGTGACGGCATACAAGGAACAAATTGGGTTTCTTGAGTTGCAAGTTGAAGAACGTGATGAACGCATTCAAGAACTCGAAGGAGAAAACGAAACATTGAAAAACGAGAATACTATTTTGAAAGGTGGAATTTAGATGGAAGCATTACAAGACGCATTGTTAAATTTATTGATTGTTGTGGTTGGCTTGGTGGCAGCATTTATTGGCCAAAGGGGTTCAGAGTATTTGAAGAAGAAAGGTGTCTTAGCTCAGTTGGAAAGCAAGAAGAACTATGTGGCGATTGTTGTATCAGCAGTTCAGCAAGTTTACGCAGAAGCAAATGGAGATGCTAAGTTGCAAGAAGCCAAAGCTCAGTTAGTGGACTTGTTTAACAAGAACGGGATCAGGTTCACTGAAGACGAGCTGAATCTGTTAATTGAATCAGCAGTAAAAGGGATGAAAGATGGCGTTGACCAAGGAGTGGCTGAATAAGCCGCTCTTTTTCTATATCTAAAGGAGGAAGAATAATGTTCAAAGAAGGCTCATATGTAACTGTGCTCGGAAAATTACAAGTCAAAGAAGTTGGAGAAGAATATGTTCAGTTAGATCCATTCGAAAAAGGAGAAACAGAGACAGTCAATCGATACGAAGAAAATGGATTTAAAGAGGTTGCATCGGATGGACTTCCTAAAGAATTCGATGGATTCCAAATTGGTGACTTCTTTTACTTAACTGGAAAATACAAAGTTTTAAGATCGAATGAAATCTTTACCAAGATTGAATTAGAAGGTCAAATGTTGTCATTGCCAAATCATAAATTAGTGGAGGTGGAATAAATGGTAGTAAGTTATTCAGGAATTGCGGGCGCTCGTGGATCAAACCCAACAGCAATCGTTTTGCATAATGATGCCGGAAGCCAAGGTGCAACTGCAGCATTTTATAAAAACTGGCTAGAAAGCCATACGCCTTCTTTAGGATTTGCTCATTACTACGTTGCTAGTGATGGAATATATCAAGCTGAGAAGGACAGCAACAAGGCGTGGCATACAGGCAACAGTAAAGGTAATGCTAATTACTTGGGGATTGAAGTATGTCAATCTATGGGAAATGAATCCACGTATCTTGCGAATGAACAAAAAGCATTTAAATTAGCTGCTGATTTGTGTAAGAAGTACGGTTTAAATCCTGCTTCAGCTGTTTTTCCTTTGCATCGTGAGTTGAGTTCTACATCGTGTCCTCACAGAGCGTGGGATTTGCACGGAAAAGGTGTAGCAGCTATCAAACAATATTTTGTGGACCAAATCAAAAAGTACTACAACGGAGATAGCACATCGAATAATAATTCTGGATCGTCAACTTCAACAGTCAAACCTAGCACCCCATCTACTAAGCCGGGTTATACCCTGTTGTCAGTAGATGGAAAATTTGGACCATCCACAGCAAAACGGTTGCAACAATATTTTGGGACCAAACAAGACGGTGTCATCAGTCATCAGTATAAGCAGAAATTTAATCAGAATATTTATGCTGCGCAATTCGATCAAACATTGAGAGGATCTAATGTAATTCGCGCATTACAGAAATTGTTAGGAGTCTCTCAAGATGGTTTAATGGGCCAAGCCACAATCAAAGCATTGCAGAAACGATTGGGCACGACACAAGACGGTATCATCAGCCCAGTTTCCAACGTTGTATCTGCATTACAAAGAAGATTAAACAATAACTTGCTATAAAATAAGCCCTCTAACCGATTTTCGGATAGGGGGCTTATTTTAAAATTAATATCTAGAGTAAATGTACTAATTTGCAAAATGATGAATTATTTTGGTAATACCTTGTTGTGTTTCAGCTGGGCTACAGTCTCTCCAGGATCTTAAGAATCGTATGAAATCATGGTCGGCATCAGCAAACTGTAAATGAGGTATAGCTTTCCATAAATCAGGAGTTTTTCTAAATATTGGAAACAGTTTATTGGCGACATAAGTGTTCATCTCACGGTCAATTTTATGCTCGCACAAGTAAGTATAAGTTTCAGAATTAAGATTTGACAAGTCTTTTAAATCAAACTTTTTGATTTTTTTTCGAGCTAAGTTATCGTAGCTAATAAAATTAGAACTATATGATTTCTTTAGCTCGTCGGAAGAATTTTTCCAAAAATCAGCGAGTTCGTGCAGAAAAAAATGAGATGATAAGTCACAAATGCTTTCTTCAAACCATTTAAAAGACTCGTTTTTAATTCCATAAAAGGCAGCAAAATGACAAAGTTCATGTGCCATTTGATAAGCATTTTGTGCATAATAAGTGCTTCCAGCGGTTTTCAAAAGAATTGTTATCCTATCATTAAGGTACATAGGACCAGATGGATCTTCTAAAATATTCATTACTCGGTTCTTATCAATTGGAACATACAAAGTAAATACTGTTAGAACGTCATCTAATATATATGAAGAGTTTTCAGGCGTATGATTTTCACCGTGTGTATTAATTATCCAGGTATTAGAAAGCTTTGAAGTTACTGAATCCATCTTGCACCTCATTATTATAATATTTTTATATGATGATTTTATTATTAAATTCAATATAATGATAGAGAACAAAATGAGAACATTATAAATTTAGTAAGAAAACTTATAGACTCTTATAATCCAAAATAAACTGAAAAAATTTTAGTTTGAAATTAAGTAAAACTGTCTTCACCTATTTTTTGATTATCTCCTCCATAAGCTTGTACATAATAGCGACTATCCGTTTTACCTAACGTGACAGCAACGTAAAACTCGACGCATCTTGCGCCGAATAAAGCTTCCTGAGATTCAGAAATACTGTCCGGGAATTCATTTATAAACTCACAGAAAGATAGGTAACCCTGCTCATATTGACTGATTATGTTCATATCAGTTACCGCCGGGCTTATACTTAATGCTAGAATCGTATTTTCGAAGTATCTTGTCTTGTGTCCTAACGTGATCGAACAGATAATTTTCACCGTCTATTTTAAATACAAAAGCCAACTCTTCCGAGTAATGACTATAGCTGATGGGTACAGTGAAATAGGGTTTCCCAAAATTTTCCATTGTCCTAACAAACTGGTCATACATGAAATGTGCTGGACCCATCCTCTCGATAAACTCGTAGTAATATCTTTCTAATGCGTAGGTTCTTTGATGCGCTAATGGTATTTGCATATCAATCACTCCTCGCAAGAATTATACGAACGTTTGTTCTTGTTGTAAAGCGAACAAAAGGTTAAGAAAAAAGCCTGATAAACAGGCTCAAAGTTATAATCCCAATAGTTCTTTTTTCTTTTCATCAAATTCCGCTTGAGAAATAATTCCATCATCAAGAAGGCCTTTGAATTTTCTCAACTCATCGGCGTTGCTGCTAGAAGAATTGGAGGCTTGCGGTTCTTTAGCAGCTAAAATTTGATCAAGCTTTGCCGATATTTTATTGTAATCATCCATATATTGGCCGCCAATTATGCTTTTTAGTTTTGTTTCTGATGTCAGTAGCATAATTTTTTCTGAACGGTTATCTGTTAGATGAATCATAAAACCTAAACTGCTGACAGTGTCAAAGTCTTTTCCGCCTGTTCCTGCACCAACTAATGCTCCAACTGGCCCAGCCAAAACGCCACCAACAACCGCACGTGTAATACCGTGATGTTTCCGTTTCTTTCCGCCTTCGAATATGGGTGTGAAGCTGATAATTTCATTGTAATTGAAAACATCTTTAGATCGGTCAGCAGGAAAGATTTTATTTATAAAAAGCTTTTTATTTTTATCGTCAAAATATAATTTATCTACAATATAATCACTATGTTTAGAGAAGTATTCCAAAATTTTTGCATTATTAGCTTTGCGCTCTGCTTTTTCTTGCTTAGCTCGCTCATTAAACTCCTTGCTATCGAACAACCCCATAACCATTCCTCTTTTCATTAATTTTATAGCTTCATTGTATCAGAAAAAAGTCATACTTTGTAAACAAAAACGATAGTGTTTCACTAAGCAAAACCAGTAAAGAAATTAAATAACACCATTTTTAATAGTTTCATCCACAAAAAATCCACACAGTTTCTCCAAATTAATACAAAAAACGGAAAACAAAAAGATGGCAATATATATGGAAAGGTTGATAAAACAATATTCTTGTGTATAATAAGTACTTGTGCGAAGCGCACCGCGGTTCATCAACCATCCCGCGTAATCAAAACTCGGAGAAAGTAGGGATCATATGGAAAAATCAACAAATCTAACCAATCAACGTTTGCGTGTCGTCGCAGCGAATGGGATCATCATGGCACTTTATATAGCTGTAACGGTTCTAGTCGCACCAGTTGCCTCAGGAGCGATTCAATTCAGGATATCTGAAGGATTGAATCACTTAGTCGTTTTCAACAGAAAATTGATGTGGGGTGTCGTCGGCGGGGTTGTTGTGTATAACTTGTTCTTTGGAATGGGGATCTTGGATGTCGTATTCGGTGGGGTCGGAAGCTTTTTGGCTTTAGGAGCGACTGCGCTGGTACAGAAGAAGATTCCAAATGTTTTCTTAAGACTGGCATTTAACACCAATGTTTTTTCATTAAGCATGTTCCTGATTGCGATTATGCTAAATATCACCTTAGCATTGCCTTTCTGGCCAACATTTGCAACAACGGCATTGAGTGAATTTATTGTAATGACGATTACGGCACCTGTGATGTATATTATCAATCGTGCTGTTCGTTTTGATAAACGCGTTTAAAGAAAACTTGTTTTTTGCTTTGATGGTTCTCAAAAAACAAGAAAAAGATCATTCCTAAGAAATGAAGGAATGATCTTTTGTTTTATTCTGCTTTTAAGTCTTCGATCTCCACAACTTTGAAGTTTTTTGCTTCTAGTTGCGTAACGATCTTGTCGCATAATTCTTTTGATGTGTTTGCTGGTAAAGTGATCATCGTACGACGAATAAATTCGTCTTTGCCGATATCCAGTGTGATACAGCTGGCGATACTGCTGTATTTTGCGATTATTTTTGAGATAACCGCTAAGTCGCCTTGTTGACCTGTTGATGCGATCGTCAACACATAGCTTCCTTGCTCAACGCTCCATGATTGTGACAACATATTCAATAAGGAGCTGTGGGTCAAAATGCCGTAAAATTGATTGTTTTCATCTAGTACCGCAATATAAGGCAATTCTTTGATCGTAAAGAAAACCTTAAAAAATGAAGAGTTGACATAGATGAACTTCGTCGCATTTTTTAGCAGATAGGTGACGGGTAAAGTCATGTCACCGCCGTTTGCTTTATGGCGATAGATGTGCATTTTATAAATATTTCCTCTAAAAATCTTTCCTGATTCATCTAGGATAGGCACACAACGATAACCAGACTCTTCTAAAATTGCCAGCGCTTCTTCTAAGGTAGCTGTTTCCTTTACCGTTGTTAAATCGCGTTTTTTGTAAACCATTGTTTTTAATAACATAATTTTCCCTCCCAAATACCCATTTAACACCATTATCATACCACAAAATCAGCAGAAACTATATTTATACGACAGAAAATCAAAAATTGACACAATCTTAAATAAGTGGTATTTTTAGTGTTGGAAAACTTTATAAAAAGGGGGAGGACACTAAGATGGCAACGAAAAAAGCTGCTTTGGCTTGTTCTGTCTGCGGATCCCGCAACTATTCAAAATCAGTCAGTGAAGGTAAAAAAGGCGAACGCCTTGAAATCAACAAATTTTGCAAGTATTGCAATCAGTATACTTTGCATCGTGAAACGAAGTAAGGAGGGAATCGAATGAAATTTTTGAAAAATGTTGTTGAAGAAATGAAAAACGTTTCTTGGCCATCAAAAAAACAATTACGCAAAGATACCTTTGTGGTGATTCAAACAACCATTATTTTTGCATTGATGTTCTTTGTGATGGACACACTGATTCAAACAGTCTTCAATTGGATCCTAAAGTAAGACTTCTTACTGATAGCGCTAGTCATTTATCGCAAATCATGCTATAATCGCTTTGAGGAAAAACTTCGGTGCAGCTGAGGTTTTTTTATTTTACAAAAAGATGGGGAGTCCGAAAAAAATGGAATCTTTTGAAAAAAATTGGTATGTTCTACATACGTATTCAGGTTACGAGAACAAAGTAAAAGCAAACCTAGAGTCACGTGCACAAAGTATGGGGATGGGTGATTATATTTTCCGTGTCGTTGTTCCCGAAGAAGTGGAAACAGAAGAAAAAAATGGCAAAACCAAAGAAATCGTTCATAAAACCTTTCCTGGTTATGTGCTAGTTGAGATGGTCATGACGGATGAATCTTGGTACGTGGTTCGGAATACACCAGGTGTGACTGGTTTCGTTGGCTCTCATGGTGCAGGAAGCAAGCCGGCGCCTTTATTACAAGAAGAAATCAATTCGATTTTGCGTTCGATTGGTATGAGCACCCGAACAGTTGAGTTAGAAGTAGAAATCGGCGAAACCGTCAAAATCATCGAAGGTGCGTTCTCTGGTTTAGAAGGTCAAGTAGCAGAAATCGACGAAGAAAAACAAAAACTAAAAGTGAACATCGATATGTTCGGTCGTGAAACCAGTACGGAACTTGATTTTGAGCAAGTAGATAAAATTTAACTGCTGGATAGACTAGCATGAACGGCTCATTTACGGTAAAATAACAGTAATGAGAATAAAGTGGACCAATTCGTTGGCCCACTTTTTTTCTCAAAATGAGTAAGCGCTTTATAAGAGGAAGGGGTCCTATGTCAAAATTAGTTACTTTTTTTAGAGTAAAGTTTCACAATGTTTTTCATCCCCATACTAAAGGGATGATTTCTGTACATAATGGGTATAGCTTGTTGTTTCTTTTTAATTTGCTGCTGTTTTTCTTTGCCATGTTGTTTTTCGATCCAAGGGTGGTAGTCGAAGAGCTCAAGTTGATTTTATTTTCGGAAAGTCATCTTGTGACAGATTATATTGCTATGACTTCTGTAGGGACGGCTTTATTAAACAGCAGTTTGATGACGTTTGTAGCGATCTCGATTTGTTATCATTATCGGGTGCCGATCACAGGCGGTGCGGTGTCCGCTATCTTTATGGTGACTGGGTATGGTTTTTTTGGAAAAAATCTACTGAATTTTATCCCAATATTTTTAGGCGTTCGACTGTATTCGTATTTTATGAACGAACCATTGAAAAAATTTCTGTTGATCGCCCTCTATGGGTCATCGGTTTCCCCAATCGTCAGCTATTTTGCTTTCAATGATTCCTTGCCACCTTATTTTAGCTTAGTGATGGGGTATGGCATTGGAATTTTTACCGGTTTTTTGATGGTTCCCATGGCACTGTACTTTCAAGCGCTATTTCAAAGTGTCAGTCTTTACAGTGCGGGGTTCACTTCAGGAATGCTATGTACACTAGTTGCCGCTATCTGTCGGATGTTTGGCCTAACGATCGAGCTGCGAACAATGGTGTCACAAGAACAGCAACCGCGTTTGATTTTCATGATGCTGGTTTTAGGAAGTATGCTCGTAGGCTATGGTTCGCTGATGGCGATCAAGAAAAAACGGTTGAATATGCGAGCGATTTGGTCTCATAGTGGCAAAATCGAACGCGATATTTTACGTGATACCGGCGTCTACAATACCATGATTAACATGGGCTTGATGACGTTCTTGTTGGTGGCTTATGTAGTCAGTATTGGTGCGGTTTTAAATGGACCTGTCATCGGTGCGATCTTTTGTGTCATCGGCTTTTCTGCTTGTGGCTCTCATGTCTTTAACTCACTCCCTTTATTGGCAGGAGTGACGATCGCCAACCTATTGAGTGTGTATACTATCAACGAGACGGTCACAGTCACATCAGCGATTTTTGGGATGATGCTCTGTGCAGTAACGAATGCCTATGGCTGGAAAGGGGGCTTGGTGGTTGGCTTTGTCCACGCCTCTATGGTACTGAATATTGATTTCTTACATGGTGGCTTGAATTTGTATAATAATGGTTTTTCTGGCGGGTTAGTCGCCATGATGATCATTCCCTTGTTGGATCTCAGCAAACAGCTTTGGCAAAAATCAGCCGATCAGGTGCCAGCTACCCAGAAAGAAAAAACACAAACAGTCTCGAAAGTACAAGAAAGTGAACAGCCATTAGTCCCATTGGATCAAACAGAAGGAAAACCTAAATTTTCCGAGCCTGTGAAGGTATTAAAACCCGTTGCCCAAAAGAAACGCTATGGAGTAGGCGAGTGGGAGTAGAAAAACCGCCAATGTCATTTGTTACTTGTTTAACAAACGGGGGTTACTTGTCTTTTTGTCGCTGGAAATCATGGGAAAATGAAAACCAACCAAGAACAAGCAATGATTGGTTGTTCTTGGTTGGTTTTTATTGGTGTTCATTTCTAAAAAAATCAACGATTGGCTTCTAAGATTTCTGCCTGTAGGCGTTGGGCAGTTGGGGTCATGGCTAGACCGCCTTCAGCCGTTTCCTTGAAAATGCTAGGCATTTGCCGACCGACTTGATACATCGCTAAGACCACTTCATCTGGTGGGATGACACTTTCGATTCCTGCCAGTGCCATGTCGGCAGAGATAAAGGCTTGGGAAGATCCCAGGGCATTGCGCTTCACGCAGGGGACTTCGACTAAGCCCGCGACAGGGTCACAAATCAAGCCCATCATATTTTTTAACGTGATCGCCACCGCTTGAGCCGCTTGGTGAGGGGTGCCACCTTTTGCACAAACCAAAGCCGCCGCAGCCATTGCGCTAGCAGAACCGATCTCCGCTTGACAACCGCCTTCGGCACCGGAAATCGAGGCATTGTTGGCAATCACCAGACCAAAGGCGCCGGCTGTAAACAAAAAGTCGACTTGTTGCGCTCGAGTCAGTGCCAAACGCTCACGCACGGCCATCAATACACCAGAAACAACACCCGCACTACCGGCAGTCGGAGTGGCGCAAATCAAGCCCATTTTCGCGTTGACTTCATTGACTGCAATGGCATTTTGGACCGCTTGTAGAATGGTTTCTCCGCTTAAAAAATCACCGGCAGCAAGGTAGTCGTTCATCCGTGTCGCATCGCCACCGGTCAATCCCGTCACCGATTTAACACCAGAGACACCTTCAGCGACTGATTGTTCCATAACAACTAAATTCTTTTCCATGATTGCAAGGATCTGTTCGCGACTTCGGCCAGTATTTTCTGCTTCGATCGCAATCATCATCTCTGCAACGGAAGGATAATTTTTACTTTGTGTTACTAGTTCTTCTATTGTATAGAACATGTTCCTATCTCCTTTAATCAAAATACGCAGCGCTGTAAACGTGCGGCAAAACTTTGATTTGTTGCGCCAGCTGATCATTACGCTGATCGACTTCGATGATCATGATGGCTTTATCACCGACAGCTTCTCTTGTAACGGTCATCGTACCGATATTGATTTGAGCCTCTGATAGTAAATTGGTTACTTTCGCAATCATTCCTGGAACATCTTGATGGACGATCACATAAGTTGGCGTACCCAGCGTCAGAGAAATTTTGAAGCCGTTAAGCTCTGAGATTTGAATATTGCCACCACCAATCGAAATACCAGTGACGGATAGTTTGTGGCTACCTTTTGTCAAAATCATCTTGACCATATTTGGATGTTCCGCTTTTTCTTTTTTAGGGACGAATAAGACTTCGATCCCTTTCTCATAAGCGATTTTTAAAGAGTCTGCTAGGCGAGCGTCATCTGGCTCCATGCCTAAGAGACCGCCAACTAACGCAATATCGGTTCCATGACCGCGATAGGTTTTGGCAAACGATTCATACAGCAGGATATCTACACTGTCTGGTTGTTCACCAAAAATACTGCGAACGATTTTTCCGATCCGGGCAGCACCGGCTGTATGAGAACTGCTGGGACCCACCATGATGGGTCCGATTATATCAAATACACTGCGGTATTTTAATTGTTCCATTTTTTCACCTCGATAGTAGTAAACGAATAGGGAAGAATTCCAGTAGTAGTGTAGCATAAAAAAATGAGAGAATGAAAAAAGCAGACCAAAAGCAAGGGATTTTTATTTATTTTTTTATCGAAGGAATAACGAAAAGCGCTGGTGAGTATTTTTTCGAAAAAATCAGCTGAAAAACCTTGAATTATTCCTTAAAGATGCTATAATATTCCAGTGTGCTTTCGTCACACGTTTTTTGTGTGTGCACATGAATCACCAAAGTGGGAGGAGAAATTTGGATCTCCAATTAACCACATCACGGACTCAAGGAGGTATGTCTCGTGGCAAAAAAAGTAGAAAAAATCGTTAAATTGCAAATTCCTGCAGGTAAAGCAACACCAGCTCCGCCGGTAGGTCCTGCGCTAGGTCAAGCGGGTATCAACATCATGGGATTCACTAAAGAATTTAATGCTCGTACAGCTGATCAAGCAGGTTTGATCATTCCAGTAGTGATCTCTGTATACGAAGACCGTTCATTTACTTTCGTTACAAAAACACCACCAGCAGCAGTATTGTTGAAAAAAGCAGCAAACGTTGAAAAAGGTTCAGGCGAACCAAACAAAACAAAAGTTGCAAAAGTTTCACGCGATCAAGTAAAAGAAATCGCTGAATTGAAAATGGAAGACCTAAACGCAGCTGACGTTGAAGCAGCAATGCGCATGGTTGAAGGAACTGCACGAAGCATGGGGATCACTGTAGAATAATTACAGCCCTAAGGAAGTAGCTTCTCAGTCGGCTTCATATTGAAAAATATGGGACACGTGGGAGGTTCTACCGTTATAACCACATCAAGGAGGAAACAAAATGGCTAAAAAAAGCAAAAAAATGCAAGAAGCATTGAAAAAAGTTGATGCTACAAAAGCTTATTCAGTTGAAGAAGCAGTAGCTTTGGCAAAAGAAACAAATATTGCAAAATTCGACGCAACGGTTGAAGTTGCTTACAAATTAAACGTAGACCCTAAAAAAGCGGATCAACAAATCCGTGGCGCGGTTGTATTACCAAACGGTACTGGTAAAACACAAACAGTTTTAGTTTTTGCTAAAGGCGATAAAGCCAAAGAAGCAGAAGCAGCTGGTGCTGATTTCGTTGGTGACGACGATATGGTTCAAAAAATCCAAGGTGGCTGGTTCGACTTTGACGTTGTTGTTGCAACGCCTGACATGATGGCTACTGTTGGTAAATTAGGTCGTGTATTAGGCCCTAAAGGTTTGATGCCTAACCCTAAAACTGGTACAGTAACAATGGACGTAACAAAAGCAGTTAACGAAGTAAAAGCTGGTAAAGTTACTTACCGTGTTGACAAAGCTGGAAACATCCACGTACCAATCGGAAAAGTTTCTTTTGAAGATGACAAATTGATCGAAAACTTCAAAACGATCCATGAAACATTGTTGAAAGCTAAACCTTCAGCAGCAAAAGGTCAATACATGAAAAATATCTCAGTTACAACAACATTTGGACCTGGGATCCATGTAGAACAAGCTTCTTTCTAATTTAATACAAAAATTTAAAACTTTTATTGACTTGACTGCCTTATCTATGGTAAGGTAGTCAAGGTTAAAAGTTTAACTGTACCGAAGACAGTAGGTGGCATTTGCCTTAATTTCCTACCGAGGACGTTTATTGAGAACCTTCAATAGTCCCTCTATGTCTACGGTGGCATAGAGTTTTTTATTGTCTTTTTTTAAGACAAAGGAACCGTTCGTTTCGAAGAAACTCTTCCATCAAAATCAGGAGGTGAAATATAAATGAGTGAAGCAGCTATCGCTAAAAAATCCGCGATCGTTGATGAAGTGAGTGAAAAATTCTCTGCAGCCGCATCTGTAGTCGTTGTTGACTACCGTGGACTAACTGTTGATGAAGTAACTCGCTTACGTAAACAATTGCGTGATGCAAACGTTGAGATGAAAGTTATCAAAAACTCAATTCTTTCTCGTGCTGCTGAAAAAGCTGGTCTAGAAGGTTTAGGTGAAGTATTCACTGGTCCTACTGCCGTAGCATTCAGTAACGAAGACGTTGTTGCACCTGCAAAAATCATTAACGATTTCGCAAAAGACGCAAAAGCTTTAGAAATCAAAGGCGGTATCATCGAAGGCAAAGTTTCTTCATTGGAAGAAATTACTGCATTGGCGAAATTGCCAAACCGCGAAGGACTTCTTTCTATGTTGCTATCTGTGCTACAAGCACCTATCCGCAACGTGGCTTACGCTGTCAAAGCAGTGGCAGAAAAAGAAGAAGATGCAGCATAATTGCCGCATGATTTTTCAGTATTAAAAAACTAAACTACTTACTTAAATGGAGGAAAACAAAATGGCATTGAACATTGAAAACATTGTCGAAGAGCTAAAAGGCGCGACAATCTTAGAATTAAACGATTTAATTAAAGCTATCGAAGAAGAATTTGGCGTATCTGCTGCAGCTCCTGTAGCTGTAGCTGGTGGAGCTGGCGATGCTGGTGCTGCTGAAGAACAAACTGAATTCACTGTAGAATTGACTGCAGCTGGCGATCAAAAAGTTAAAGTTATCAAAGCAGTTCGTGAAGCAACTGGCTTAGGCTTGAAAGAAGCGAAAGCAGTCGTTGACGGAGCTCCTTCAGCAGTTAAAGAAGGCATCTCTAAAGACGAAGCTGAAGCATTGAAAGCAGCTTTAGAAGAAGTTGGCGCTTCAGTAACAGTTAAATAATTTTTCTTAGTGTCAAATCCTTTTGTATGAAGGGTTTGGCGCTTTTTTTAATAAATGAAATCCCTGCAAAAGGAATAAGCAGCGATCCCCGTTTCTTACTAGCGAGGATCACTGCTTATTTTTTTCGAAATTGTTGGAATAGGAACACAAAAATAAAAAAGAAAAATGCTTCCCACAATGTTGTGGTCCAGCTAAAACTGCGGTTGATACCAAAAACGAGATTACCGATATTGGAAACCACCAAATACAATGCTGTTGCTAGCAAAGAATAGCCGAGTCGTTTGCCCATCATTATGCCTCCCTTTGCTATGATTGTAACAAGTCAAAAGAGTTGTGGCAATCAATTCTAATGTAGTGATGATAAATTGATCGATAGAAAGAGAAAAACCGAACGATCACAACGGATCGTTCAGCTGAAGAGGATATACACAGTTCGCTTAACCCAATGGGACGTCAAAGATCCAACCAGTTGGTGCGGCAATGTCTCCGAATTGAATGCCGGTCAATTGGTCATACAATGCTTTGGTTTGTGGACCAACTTCCGTTTCGCTATAGAACACATGGAAATCCTCACCGTTTTGGATCCCGCCGATCGGAGAAATAACAGCAGCTGTTCCGCAGGCACCCGCTTCGACAAAACGATCCAGCTCATTGAGATAAACATCACCTTCAACCGGGGTCAATCCTAATGAATGTTGCGCTAGATGCAGCAATGAATATTTTGTGATACTTGGCAAAATAGAAGGAGATTTTGGTGTCACAAATTCATTGTCAGCCGTGATCCCGAAAAAGTTGGCAGAACCGACTTCTTCGATTTTGGTATGTGTTTCTGGATCAAGATAGATGCAGTCAGAAAATTTCCGTTGATGGGCTTCGTATCCAGGCAATAAACTCGCCGCATAATTTCCGCCAACTTTGGCTGCACCAGTACCATTTGGTGCCGCGCGATCATAATCAGAAACAATGAAATTCGTCGGTGTCAATCCGCCCTTAAAGTAAGGGCCGACAGGCATACAAAAAACCGTAAAAATATACTCTGGTGCTGGACTGACACCGATGTTTTCTCCGACGCCAATCAATAGCGGACGAATATACAAGGTGGCGCCGCTGCCATAAGGCGGAACATATTCCTGATTTGCTTTTACAACTTGTTTTACCGCATCTAAGAAGAAATCCTCAGGAACCTCTGGCATGCGCAGACGATAGGCACTGCGGTTCATCCGTTTGCTATTTTCGTCTGGACGGAACAAATTGATGCCGCCATCTTTTCTTCGGTAGGCTTTTAGTCCTTCAAAACATTGCTGTCCATAATGAAGAGCGGTTGATCCCTCGTGGATATGCAGATAATTATCCTCGGTAAGTTCGCCTTCATTCCAAGAACCGTCTTTCCATGTTGCCAAAAAACGCCATGGCGTTTTGATATAAGAAAACCCTAAATTTGACCAATCGATTGTCATTCGTTCACACCCTTTTTTAATTTTTCTAAGTATAGCACTTCAGAAAAGAAATGTCATTATTTTCTGAAAATTCTTCTGTAAGAATATTTGGTGACATTAACGTGTAAAGAAAGAGGAAGTGATCTTTGCTTGTACGAGTTCCCCAGATTGTTTTTCTACAAGTTCTGTGCTTCAATGAGAGTATAAAAAAACAAAAAAGGGGGAACGTTTGTGATTGAGGAAGTGTTGACGGATAGTCTAGGGATCGCTGCTGCGTATCGACGATTGAAACCAATCATGATCCATACACCACTTGCACCAAGTAATATTTTAGGTAAAGAAAAAGAGGGCACGATATTTTTGAAATTAGAAAATTTACAGCGCACCGGCTCCTTTAAAGCGCGTGGGGCGTATAACAAACTCGCTTCATTGACTGATGCAGAAAAACTTCGCGGTGTCATTGCCTGTTCTGCAGGAAATCATGCACAAGGTGTTGCCCTCGCCGGATCGTTACTGGGGGTCAATGTCCGAATCTTTATGCCATTGACGGCCGCCAAAACAAAAATAGAGGCGACAAGAAGCTATGGCGCACAAGTCGTTTTAGCAGGAGAGACGTTTGATGAAACCAAACAACTGACACTAGAGGCCATGCAAGACAGTGGCGAAGTATTTGTCTCTCCTTTTGATGATCGTGCAGTAATGGAGGGGCAAGGAACGATTGCGATCGAACTGTTGGAGGATCTTCCGGATGTTGATAATGTCATTATTCCCATCGGCGGTGGTGGGTTGATCGCTGGGATCGCTTTAGCCTTAAAAGAACTTCGTCCAGAAGTCAAGATCATCGGCGTTCAATCCTATGGCGTTTATGGCATGATCGCCTCACTTTGGCAGCAAAAGCTAGTAGCCAATCGCCGTAGCCGAACAATCGCCGACGGCTGTGATGTCGCTTTGGCAGGGGAGCTGACCTATGATGTTTTAAAGACCCGTATCGATGAAACAGTCTTAGTTGAAGAATCCGACATCGAACAAGCGATCCATTACTTGGCTTTGAAGGAAAAAGTCATTGCAGAAGGTGCCGGTGCATTAAGTACGGCGGCGATTTTAAGTGGACAGATCGATCATTTGCTTCGAGGAAAGAAAACTGTGGCATTGGTCTCCGGCGGAAATATTGATTTCTCTGTGTTTAAGGAAATCATCTGAGTGCAACAAGCCTTCCAAAAAAGAAAGAAGAGACCTGATTAGACATTCTACTAATTGGGTCTCTTCTTTTAAATTCAAAGCAGGTGCTCAGATGATTACTTTGGAGGAGAAAGGATTGCTTCGATCCACTGTCCAAAGGTTGTTACATATTTCAAGGGTCCGACCAATGTAAATCGTGCCATCGTTGGGTTGATTTTTTCAAAGTAAAAACGCCGACTTTCCCCTGAGTAAAGTGCATTGAATTCATCAATAACGATTTTTTTTTGCTGTTGTAGCAATTCCTCTGATTCAATAAAGAAATCAATGGCAAGTAAGCTTTCGGGTATCTGTTTTTCTGAACGTATTGAAGCAAAAGAAAGCAGGGGATCTTCAAATGGTTCGCCCATCAACGAAGCCACATCTTTGTAAGAAAAGCGCCACTGCCCGCCAATTTTTGTCCCTTTAAGTTGGTTGGTCTTTTGATAATTTCGGATGGTTCGAGTCGTTACGCCCAGTTTTTCAGCGACTTCTTCAACGGTATAATAATCTTTCATCGGTCCCTCCTACAAAGCGATTGTACGATCACAAAAGCGTTGCTCCTCTTTCTTATGACTAGTATAGATGATAATGCGTTTTTCTGCATGTTTTTTTAAACACTTCATAATCTTTTCGGCAGCTTCATCATCAAGGCTGCTGGTAGCTTCGTCTAAAAGAATGATTTCGGCATCACTTAATAAGATGCGAGCTAGAGCGATTCTTTGCTTTTCTCCTCCAGACAAGTCGGCACCATTTTCCGTAAGCCTGCTAGTCCATGAGCGCTGTTGAAAAATAGGCGCTAAAATACCAGAGGTTTCGTTAATTGTTTTTTCTTCTTCCGTCATTTTTCTTCCCCATACAAGATTTTCTTCAATTGTCCGAGAGAGAATCGTAGGGTCTTGAGCAAGGTAGATGGTTTTATCTGTTTCAGGGTTTCTTGGCTTGATGCATTTACTCTTCGTTGAAAGCGAAATTCCTTCTGATGGATAAAGGCCAGCAATTGCCTTTAAAAACGTTGATTTTCCTTTTCCTGAAGCGCCAGCCAAGTAAATATGTTCACCAGGTTTCAAGGTTTCTTCAATGAGAAAGGAAAAGCTGTGGTTGCCAATGGATACGACAGGGTGGTCGACAGTAAGACTCAGAGTAGCTTCAGTCGTTTGGTTCCAGAAGTCATCGGGAGCAGCCAATTCTTCGTTAACAAAACGTTGATTGGTCCTCAGAGTAGCGGTATCAAGATTGATTTTCGTTAAACCACTTAACGCAGAAAAGTAAATGGGTAATAGCACGCCAATCAAAATCAACGCAGAGGTTGGCAGTTCATCTTGTAATATTCCTTGAATCATAAACAAATAGATGCCGATCTGGGCGATCTGATTGATCGCGTTAAGGACTAAACTAGTCGTTTGGGCAAATGTATTGGTGTTTGCTAATGTTTGATACATCGATGTCAATTGAGAGGAAAACAGCTGCTCAAGAACAGCGTCACTCCATTGCTTCATTGTATCAATATGGGACAATGTTGTTAACATTTCCTTATTGCTGAGAGCAAATGCTTCTTGCATATTTTTCATCTTAATACTCAACTGTTGATTGATCCATCGAAACCCAAAAACATTGATGGGAAATAGCAATAGTAAAATGAAACCCAGTAAATAATGCAATTGGAAACACAAAAAAAGTGGGATCAGCATTAAGAAAAAGCAGCGAATAGCTTCGCTAAAACTACCGCAAATAAACAAGTATAAGGAATCAACAACGCCAAAGATGCGGTTTAATAGATAAGTGGGCTCCTTTTCAGAGAGCTCAACATAACTCTTCCTTTTCATTTTTTTTAACAATTCTAAGAGATGGCGCACATTCATCGAAGCTGCATAGCGCTCTTTCATCACAATCAATAAGAATTGCGCGCAATAAGTAATGCTTAATATGAACGCTAATAAGCCGACGAGATGATCAAAGCGCAGTGCGTGATCTTCTTGTAGAAGCAAAGGGAAAGCGAGGTTTGTCAGGACAGTCAAAAAAACTAGCAAACTACTCAAACTGATAAAAAGTTTATTGTTTCTAATAATTTCAAACATAAAATCAACTCATTTCCTATATTTTCCTAAATGGTAGATGTTTTTATGAAAAATGTCAACAAAAAAAGAGTTCCTGATTAAAGGAACTCTTGAAAAATCAAAAGCTGCGTCCGCCGCCACCGAATGTACCGCCACCGGAAGAGTGGGTCGTACTGCCGCCACCGCCGCCAGAAAAACCACCGCCGCCTCCACCATTATTCGAAGGACGGGGGATGCGTCTGGTTGTGACAAAGGAATTGACTAAGCGATCTTCTTTTTGGGTTAGATCAATACTTGATTTTTCTAGATAGTTAAATTTGTAGCCGCCCATTTTTAATTGATAACGGGATTTAACAATGATGAAAAAGGCGATACTGATCACTGCCGCGATCGCTAAGCAAATAGCAATTTCTAGTGGCGTTATCACTTTGTAATAAGTAATTTTTCCGGTATCACGATCGATACGATAGTGATCGGCAGGAACACCCGCTTCCACAAAACTTTCTGCTTTTTGCAGATAGACCAATGCCGCTTGATAATAATTTCCCTCTGCCATCTGGTCAAATACCGCATCAAGTAGCTTATCTAGACGTGAATCGGTAAGATAATCGATCATATTTCCGGAAGTAGAAACGTGAAATTCCCGTTGCGCCATATCGATCACCAATGCCGAACCGTTGTTGTCATTGCCGATCCGTCTTGAAAGATATCGATCAGTGTACAACTCGATATCTCCCGTATTGCTGTTCGTTGTTTGAATAAAAACTTCGCCTTTGATCTTCGCATTCAGCGCTTCTGCTTCCTCGTTCAACTTCTGGATCTCTTGTTCGGTAAAGAGTCCAGCGTGGTCTGCGACTGTCTCTTCGGCTGCGAAGGCGGGCAGGGTGGTTAAGAAAAAGCCAACTAGCAGAAGCAACAAATAAGATAGTTTTTTCATAAGAAATACGCTCCAATCAATGCGAGGATGGTCGTTGCCGCGAAAATGGCGCCGCTGACGATTCCCAAGCGTTTGTAACTGATCGGTAAAACACCGCTGACTTTTCCTGTTTGCCCATTCATCGCATAATAAAAGGCGCTCTTGTTTTCATCATCGGCTCGATAGGTCACTAGCCATACAGGAAGCAAAACGTAGTTGTTTTCTTCTTTTGTTAGATTGATGGATCGATTGTTGCGTTTAAAACTAGTATAGCCATTGACGGTGCCTGCTAGCAGGTTTTCAGCATAACCCGATAATTCGTTTTTGACTTCGTCGGAAAGATCGATGTACTCAATGTCTCTTTTTTCTGCTTGGAAGCCGGCTAAATACTGACTGCGAAACGCAACGGCTTTTTCAAGGGGGAACGGTTGAACGCCAGTTACCATTTTTTGTTGGACGTTTTTTGACAGTGCATGCTTGAGTAATTCGTTCACCTTGATTTTGCCTCGCCGCAAGACGTCGTATTGTTTATGCTCAGTATATTCAATGTCACCAACCCGCCAAATACGCAAGGAGGTACCCATTCCTGAAAGCGAACCATTCATCTCGGCATCGACGACCCAATAAGGGAAGTATACGCCAGTCAATTTCTCTACTTGTGCTTGGTCGAAGAAATCCCGTGGGACGAATTTTTTCTTTTGTGCCCATTCTAAAAACTTTTTCGTTGCTTCTTCTTTTTCGATCGCAAAGGGAAGGACTTTGTTTGGCAAAAATTCTCCCGAAAGCCGACCAGATAAAACGACCGGATTATGGCAAAAGTAGCAATAAGTTGCGGCTGTAGTCGCATCCGTCACGATTTCAGCACCGCAGCTGGGGCAGGTGAAAAGGTCCATCTGCCCCGCTTGTGCATCGGCTTGCTCTCTAACTTCTTCTTGAAGGGACGGTTCGGTCTCGGTCGCTGCAGAAGGATCTGAGACTGGAGTATCGGCCATCTGCGCTTCTTTTTGCTTTTCTTCAAAGGCAGTGACTTCGTCTTCAGTAAAAATACTCAGACAAAATGGACAATGAAATTTTTGATCGCCAGGATCAAAGGTTAAAGCGCCCCCACAATTGGGGCACTTATGTGTGATAACATCCATCAGCAATCCTCCTCAATTAGTCTACTGGGACACCTTTGAAAGGTTTGCCGCAATTCGGACAGAATTTTGGAATACCGTTGGCTAAATCGATCACTTCACCACAATCGCTGCATTTCATTTTTAGGCTTGGTCCATCGCTCGTTGGTTTTGGCGTCCCGCAATTGCTGCAGAATTTACCAGTATTAGAGGTGCCGCATTGTGGACAGTCCCAATGATCTGCGTTGGTTTGTGCGGAAGCCTGTTGCTGCATTTGCTGTTGGTTGTTTTGTGACGCTTGGTTCAAATAACCGCCACCAGCGTTCATCCCCATGCCCATGCCAACAAACCCAGTCGTAGCCCCAGCGGCATTGCTACCGGCAGATTCCATACCACGAGCAACCGAACCTTGAACATAGCCTTCACGAATCGAAGGGTCGCCTAACATTGCCCCTTGGTTCCGCATGTTGATCAGTTTTACGGAATCATCCGTATAAGAGATGCTTGCGACAGCAACCGAAACGATTTCCATTCCTCGGAGTTCTCGCCAGCTGTCATCAAGAACCGTTCCCATATATTTGCTTAATTCCATACTCTTAGATGGAACGTAAGAAATTCGTTCGCCATCTGCTGACATTTTGTTGATCGCTGTTTGTAGGGCGGTCAAGAATTCAGCTAAGTACTGCTCATTGATGTCGTTAATATCGACTTGACTTTTGTTTTTGGGGATCGCATTCGTATAGAACAAAATTGGATCGGTAATTCGTAAGGAATAGTTTCCGTGCGCCCGCAAGAAAAGTTCTGCGTTATAAAAGTTGTCAAAATAATTCAAAGGCGATGAAGTACCGAAGCGAATCCCTTTGATTTCTTGTAGATTGATATAAAAAACTTGTTGTTTTTGCGGTGTAACGCCACCAAACTTAAAGCGGTCGAAGGTTTCAGAAATCGCATCTTTCAATGAACCATTCAACATCGAAGGCGCTAATTCGTTTTTCACTGTATAGTAGCCTTCTTCGGCGGTATAATCGATGATTCGCCCGCCATCAACCAATAACATCATCATATTCGGATAGACATGGATCACTGAGCCATCAGTGATGACATCTTCCGTGCCTTTTCTGTTGGCACCGCGTTTGTCATTACGCCGCACTTTGACACCTTTTGTCATTACTGTCGAATCACTCATATTGTCAGGCTCGATCACCTCTAGCCATTGATCTGCTAATCCGCCGCCAATTGTGCTTGTTGCCGCTTTGATAATACCCATTTTCAGTCCTCCTTTAAATTGTTTTCATCACAATAGATGAACATAGATTCATTATACCATAGGAGGAGAGATATACGTTATCAGTCTAAAGTTGGAGAAGAGGAATGGTCTTTTTTCTTGAAAATAGGGAGGAACAAAAGGATATAGTGAGTGAAAGCGCGCGGAATGGCTCTTCGAATTAAATTTCCATTTCTTTTGAGATTCCACCACGCAAACGGTGGTTTTTTTAGCTGATATTACGTATAATAGAAGGTAGCGAATTTTGAAATGAGTGTGGAAAACTATGGCCTATCAAGCATTATATCGTGTTTGGCGTTCTCAGCGTTTTGATGATGTTGTCGGACAAAAAGCAATTACCCAAACCTTAAAAAATGCAATCGATCAAAACCAGATCTCGCATGCCTATTTGTTTACGGGTCCTCGAGGAACCGGGAAAACAAGTGCAGCGAAAATTTTTGCCAAAGCCATCAATTGTCCAAACCAGGTCAACGGTGAGCCTTGCAATGAGTGCGGCATGTGTCGCTCAATCACAGCAGGGACGCAAGAAGACGTGATCGAAATCGATGCGGCAAGCAACAACGGTGTAGAAGAAATTCGCTTTATTCGTGATCGTGCGAACTATGCACCGACCCAAGCTGAATACAAGGTTTATATCATCGATGAAGTGCACATGCTGTCGACAGGGGCCTTCAACGCGTTACTAAAAACATTGGAAGAACCAAGGAAAAATGTTGTCTTTATTTTGGCAACAACAGAGCCCCATAAGATTCCAGCAACGATCATTTCTCGTACCCAACGCTTTGATTTCAAACGAATCAATACACAAGACATCGTGGGTCATTTGGAAACGGTCCTTACTACTAGTGAGATCAATTACGAAGCAGAAGCTTTACAGATCATTGCGCGAGCCGCAGAAGGCGGGATGCGGGATGCCTTGAGTATTACCGACCAGGCGATCGCTTTTAGTGATGGAACCGTAACGACCCAAGATGCTTTAGAAGTGACGGGCAGCTTGTCCTATGAAATGATGGACCGTCTGATGCAGGCTTGTGGGGAAAAAGAAGTTGCCGATGCGTTAGCGACCTTGCGGGAGTTATTAGCCTCTGGTAAAGAAGCCCGCCGTTTATTGGAAAACTTGTTGGTTTATTGTCGAGACTTGCTGATGTATCAACAAGCGCCGCAGCTGCTATCTGAAAAGTCGTTGCAGTTGACGGAAGCGTTTCAAACACTGGCAAAAAATACCCCGCCAGCAAAGATCTATCACTGGATCACGGTCTTAAACGATACGCAAAATGAAGTACGATTTACCAACAATCCTACGATTTATTTGGAAGTGGCTGTGGTCAAATTAGCCAATGATCCAGAAAGTGCTGCTGTTGCTAGCAATTCAGCTGACAATAGTCAAGAAGTGGCGCAGTTGCGTCAAGCACTGCAAAAGCTTCAAGCAGAAGTACAACGACTGCAAGAGAATCGACCAGCGGGTGCCGTTGCTGAGACCAACGCGCCAGTGAAGAAAACCAAGGCAACCACTACGTTCCGTTTACCAAAGGAACGCGTGTTCCAAGTACTGAAAAGTGCCACGAAGAAAGACTTGGCAAATGTTCGTAATGTCTGGGACGATCTTTTGATGTCTCTTTCCGTGACGCAAAGAGCGATGCTGCACTCCAGTGAAGCAAAAGCTGCCAGCGAATCGGGCGTCGTGATCGCTTTTGACTATGAGATTTTATGCCAACGAGCAAGTAACGACCAAGAGTTTCAATTGATGATCCATAATCAATTGTCCCGTATGATCAAAGACTACGCGCCGCAGGCTGTCTTTATTACAAAAGAAAGTTGGCCGGCGCTAAGACAAGAGTTTTTGGCTGGCGGTCAAGCAACGGAAGAGTCGGAAATTGAAGTAGAGCAAGAGGATACCGAAGTGGTCTCTGTCGAACCAGAAAATGATGACTTAGTAACCAAAGCGCAAGAGTTATTTGGTGAATTAACCAGCATTGAAGAAAATTAATGAAAATGGAGTGATGGATAATGATGCGAGGCATGGGAAATATGCAAGGCATGATGAAACAAATGCAAAAAATGCAAAAAGAAATGATGAAAGAACAAGAAGCGCTGAACAGCAAACAATTTATCGGCGAATCGACAAATGGCTATGTCAAAGCGACCTTTACTGGCGATAAGACGTTACAAGACATTGCTATCAATGAAGCAATCGTTGATGCAGACGACGTGGAAATGCTGCAAGATATGATCATCCTGGCAGTAAACGATGGTTTAAAGAAAATTGAAAAAGAATCGGAACAAACAATGGGCAAATATACACGAAACATTCCGGGTCTATAAAAGGAGAAATGACGGTGCAATATCCTGAACCGATCGCCCGATTGATCGACAGTTACATGAAACTGCCGGGAATCGGCCAAAAAACCGCAACACGTTTGGCGTTTTATACGATTGATATGAAAGAAGAAGTCGTGAATGAGTTTGCCAAATCACTGCTTAGTGTCAAACGAGATTTGCACTTTTGTAGTATCTGTGGAAATATAACGGAAGAAGATCCTTGTGAGATCTGCAGTGATCCCACAAGAGACAAAGAAACGATTTTAGTGGTGGAAGAGCCTAAAGATGTGATGGCGTTAGAAAAAGTCCGCGAGTATCATGGACTTTATCATGTGCTTCACGGTGTGCTATCCCCAATGGAGGGAACCGGACCAGAAGATATCAACATTGCATCGCTAATACAGCGGCTGCACGATGATCAGGTCAAAGAAGTGATAATTGCGACCAATGCGACCACGGAAGGCGAAGCAACGGCGATGTATATGTCGCGTTTGATTAAGCCTGCTGGTATTAAAGTCACGCGTTTGGCTCATGGGTTATCTGTGGGCAGCGATATTGAGTACGCGGATGAAGTGACCTTGCTTAAAGCAGTAGAAGGTCGCCGAGAATTATAATAGATATTGGAGGCAATTAGGGTGAATGGATTGTTTATAACCATCGAAGGACCTGATGGCGCTGGTAAGACCAGTGTGATCGAAGAGTTGTATCCTCGATTACAGCTCGAAGCAACAAGAAAGATCGTCAAGACAAGAGAACCTGGCGGAGTCAAGATTGCTGAAAAGATACGTAAAATTATATTAGATCCTCGAAATGAGGAAATGGATGAGCGGACAGAAGCCTTGCTTTACGCAGCAGCTCGTCGACAACACTTGATTGAGGTTGTCCTGCCGGCATTGAATGCCGGGCACATCGTGATCTGTGACCGTTTTGTCGACAGTTCGTTGGCTTATCAAGGAGCTGGCCGGCGGATCGGGATTCCTGAAATCGCCCGGATCAACGAGTTTGCGACGGAGGGAACGACCCCTGATTTTACGTTGTACCTAGATGTCGACTCAGATACTGGTTTGCGACGCATTCAGGAAAACCGTGCCCATCAATATGACCGTCTTGATTCGGAAGGATTGGAGTTTCATCAACGCGTCCGTCATGCGTATCTAAAGCTGGCGGAAGAAAATCCTGTACGCATTCATAAGATTGATGCTAGAATGGGGTTACAAGAAGTTGTTGAATCCAGCTATTCAGCAATCGTTGAATCGTATCCTGCTTACTTCAAATCAATCTAAGGTAGGCTGGATAACACAAAGGAGATGGTCCCATGAAATTAATTATGGCAATCGTACAAGACAAAGACAGTAATCGTTTGGCAAATGAGTTTATTGATGCCAATATCCGTGCAACAAAATTGTCATCAACGGGTGGGTTTTTAAAGGCTGGTAATAGTACCTTTATCATTGGTATTGAAGATGATCGTGTGCAAGATGCGTTAGAATTGATCAAAAAAACCTGTCAATCAAGAAAGCAGTATGTCTCGACACCGATGTCTCTAGATATATCCTTAGATGGTCAAGTTCCTTATCCAGTCGAAGTCGAAGTTGGTGGCGCCACCGTATTCGTACTGCCAGTTGACGGATTCCATCAATATTAAAAAAGGAGCATTTCATGGAGGAGTTATTTCTACAAGAATATCAGCCTCTTGTTTTTGCCCAACTAAAAAAAAGTATCAAGCATGGGCGCATTGCTCATGCTTATCTTTTTGAAGGGGACAAGGGGACTGGCAAGCATGAGTTAAGTCTATGGCTCGCAAAACGCCTTTTTTGTACCGACGTGCAAGAAGAAGCACCTTGCGGGAAATGCAGTAACTGTGTGCGGATTGCTCAAGGAGAGCATCCGGACGTTATCCAAATAGAACCAGATGGACAGATGATCAAAGTTGATCAGATTCGGCAACTACAAGAAGAATTCTCAAAAAGCGGTTTTGAGAGCCGTTTAAAGATTTTTATTTTGTCTCAAGCAGATAAAATGAACAACAGCGCTGCCAACAGTTTATTAAAGTTTTTGGAAGAACCGGTGGGAAACTTTTTGGCAATCTTAGAAACGGAGAGCCTTGGTCGTATTTTGCCAACCATCCAGTCCCGCTGTCAGATCATTCATTTCTCTCCTTTGTCAAAAGAAAAACTGCAAGAAAAGTTACAAGAAGAGGGACTTTCTAAAGAGACAAGCCGACTTCTAAGTCACTTGACCAATAGTTATCATAAAGCAGTTGAAATCTCGCAAGATGAATGGTTTAATGAAACTAAGGATGCTGTTAAGCGTTGGGTGAATTACCTTTTGAAGAAAGACCCGCAAGCATTTATTTTTGTTCAGAAAAAATTATTGGGTCTAGCAAAAGAAAAAAATCAGCAATCAGAAATCTTTTTGCTCTTGTTATTTTACTTTCAAGAGGAGCGGGATCGATTGTTGGCGCAAGGTTTATGGGGAAAAGAGATCAATCGTGCCATTGAAGCCGCATTGCAAGCACAAAAAAAGCTGCAAGCCAATGTGTCTTTCCAAGGTGTGGCAGAACAATTTTCCGTGAAAATCATCTATGGATAAAACGCAGCAGCCGGAAAAGGAGACCAGAGATGATCGAAGTTGTCGGAGTGCGTTATCATGACGTAGGCCAGATTTATTTTTACGCACCGAAAAAACAGACCTATACCATAAATGACCAAGTCATCGTGGAATCACAAGATGCCAAATGTCTTGCTACGGTGGTTACCAAAAGCAGAGAAATGAATGAGAGCGATTTGCCTCAGGTAGTCAAACCTATCTTACGTCGGGCGACGAAGAAAGATTTGGAACAGGCAGCAGCCAATCAACAAGCGGCAGATGAAGCCTTAAAAATCGGAAAAGAAAAAATCCGGGCGCACCAGCTGCCGATGAAACTGATTCGAGTAGCTTATACCTTCGAGCGAACAAAGCTGATTTTCTCGTTTACCGCAGAAAGCCGTGTTGATTTTCGTGAATTAGTCAAAGACTTGGCAAGTGAATTTCATACCCGGATCGAACTGCGCCAAATCGGCGTCAGAGATGAAGCCAAAGCACTAGGGGGAGTGGGTCCTTGTGGGCGAAAACTGTGCTGTGCGACGTTTCTAGGAGATTTTATTCCCGTATCCATTAAGATGGCTAAAGATCAAGGACTTTCTTTGAATCCTACGAAAATCTCAGGATTATGCGGTCGCTTGATGTGTTGTCTTAAGTACGAGAGTGAAGAGTATGAGCGGGCAAAAAAAGAATTGCCGGATCGCGGCAAGGAAGTTGAAACGCCAGATGGCAAAGGACGTGTGGTTGGGCTAGATCTGTTAAGCCGAGTGATCAAAGTCCGTTTGCATGATCGGCAAACACCAATCGAATATGATTATGAAGAGCTAGTGACAAAATAAGTAGGTGACCATAATGAGCATGGACAAACGATCAATATATGACGGATTGAATCAGTTAGAATCGGAGTTGCAAAATTCCTTAAATAATCTAGCAGAAATGAAGCAGTCTTTGCAAGAAATCGTCGAAAAAAATACGACATTAGAATTGGAAAATCAACGCTTACGTGAACACATTCGTGAGTTGAACCAAGTGGCAGATGCACCCGCTGAATCGGTCAAACAAGAACTTTCTAAATCACGAATGAATTTAGAAAAGATTTACGAAGAAGGATTTCATGTTTGTTATGACTTATACGGTTCTCGCAGAGAACATGATGAACCTTGTGCATTTTGTCTAGAAGTGATCTATCGTGAAAGCGGCAAATAACTGACTGACAGTCTAATAGGTTCGTTAGAAAAAAGATCAGTTTCCACTGGTCTTTTTTTCGAAAGGAGCAGAACATGCTAAAGCAGCAAAGTTATAAACAAGACACTGGAAAATTGTATCTTGTTCCGACGCCGATCGGAAACTTGGAAGATATGACGGTCCGGTGTGTCAAAATTTTAAAAGAAGCGGACCTGATCGCAAGTGAAGATACTCGTAATACCCAGAAATTGTTGAATCATTTTGAGATCACGACACCGCAAAAAAGCTTACATGAACACAATTATAAAGAGCGAGTTCCGCAGTTGGTAGAACAGCTGCAGATGGGCAAGACCATTGCCCAATGCAGCGATGCTGGTATGCCCTCCATCAGTGATCCGGGGCATGAATTAGTCAAGGCGTGCTTGGTCGAAGGAATTGCGGTGATTGCGCTTCCAGGACCTACGGCTGGTTTGACCGCGCTGATTGCTTCTGGCTTATCACCGCAACCAAACCTCTTTTATGGCTTTTTACCTCGTAAGAAAAAAGAACAAAAACAAGCCTTGAGTGAATTAGCGACCCAGAAAGCAACGATGATTTTCTATGAATCACCCTATCGAATCGCTGCGACGATTGAAACGATGCAAGAGGTATTTGGTGAACGGCAGGCAGTCATCTGCCGTGAATTGACGAAAATCCACGAAGAATACTTGCGCGGAACTTTTTCAGAACTGACTGACTATCTAGAACAGCAGTCAATCAAAGGAGAATGCTGTCTGTTGGTGGAAGGGTCTTCTGAAATACAAGAAATTGTTTATGAAGGAAGTTACGCAGAACAAGTGGCTGCCTTGATGCAAGAGGCCGAATTGTCCTCAAAAGAAGCGATCAAAGAAGTGGCTAAGCGTAATCAAGTAAAGAAACAGCTTGTCTATCAAGCGTATCACCAAATAGAAGAGTAATCATACCGAGACTTCTCTCGGTATTTTTTTGTATCACACGCCTACTTATGTGACATTACCTAACATATAAAGTCAGCTATTTTCAGGAAATTCATGTTTTTCTCAGAAAAATCTAGATTATTCGAAAATATGGTGTTAGGATAGCTAACATATAGAAAGGGAGGCGTGTAAAATGGATACAGGGAATATTGCATTTATTTTAATTTGTAGCGGTATGGTTTTTCTAATGACTCCAGCATTGGCATTTTTTTATGGAGGATTGGAACGACGCAAAAACATCCTCAATACCATGATGATGGTGATTTGTACGATGGGCTTGGCGTCCGTCCTCTGGGTCGCTCTAGGGTATACATTATCCTTTAGCGGGACAGGATCATTTATTGGCAATTTAGACAAAGTCTTTTTCAATCATGTTTCGATGTCAGAAGGAGAGGGAATTCCTGAAGGGTTATTTGCTGCCTTTCAAATGATGTTTGCTTTGATCACAACGGCGATCATCACTGGATCAGTTGTTGGCAGAATGCGGTTCTCTGCTATTTTCCTATTTATTGGCTTCTGGCTGGTTTTCGTGTATTTTCCAATGGCGCATATGGTGTGGGGCGGCGGCTTCTTAGATGCGATCGGCTCGATCGACTTTGCAGGAGGCAATGTCGTTCATATCAGCTCAGGAATCAGTGGGTTAGTCTTAGCGATCGTTGTCGGCAAACGACGAGAATTTCATCAAACGGAATATCGACCTCATAATATTCCATTCGTTGTTCTAGGAGCGGGATTGCTATGGTTCGGTTGGTTTGGCTTTAATGCCGGCTCTGCTCTAGCAGCTGATGGCCTAGCGATCCACGCCTTGATGACCACGAATACGGCAGCAGCCAGTGCGATGCTGTCTTGGATGTTGATTGAAAAACTCGTCGTGGGCAAACCGACGATCGTCGGTGCTTGTACCGGAGCAGTGGTGGGCTTAGTTGCGATTACTCCAGGGGCGGGGTTTGTCTCCCTTTGGTCTTCCTTTATCATTGGCGCTTTAGTCAGTCCGTTTTGTTACTTCTTTATTTCCGTCATCAAACATCGATTAGGCTTAGATGATGCATTGGATGCCTTTGGTTGTCATGGGGTAGGCGGAATCTTTGGCGGTTTGATGACCGGGATTTTTGCTGATCCAGCTGTTGGTGGACATTCAGGATTGCTTTATGGCGGTATTGATCTTTTTATCGCACAGGCCGAAAGTATCGTGTTCACGATTTTGTTTGCCGGTATCCTATCCTTTGTCATTATCACCTTGATCAAATGGGTGATGCCGATTCGGGTCTCTCAGCAAGAAGAAGCGGTGGGGATGGATCGGATCGAACATGATGAAACGGCCTATCCTACCTTTATGGGGTTAGATTCTTAAGAGTGGAGGAGCAGTCATGAAAAAAGTTGAAGCGATTATTCGCCAAGAAAAATTAGAGGAGCTAAAAGCCGCATTGGATCAATCGGATCTGATCAGCGGGATGACGGTCAGTCAAGTCCTCGGATGTGGCAATCAAAAAGGCCTAAAAGAGTTTATTCGTGGCCAAGAAGTGATCACGACTCTTTTACCAAAAGTAAATGTCCGTTTCGTTTTAGCAGATGAAAAAGTTAACGATGTGATTGAGTTGATTTTATCGATCTGTCGAACAGATGAAGTCGGTGATGGCAAAATATTCGTCTACCCGTTGGAAGAAGCGATTCGGATTCGCACCAATGAACGAGGGGAAGCCGCCTTATAACAGAAATTCTTAGACTATGAACTTTGCAGCAAAAGCAGTGAACGTAGAGGGAAGGACCAATGAAAATTGGTCCTTTTTGCGTGCTTCGCTTGATTCCTTGCTTGATAGGGAACCTCTGTTCGTTTATAATGAGAAGTGAGGTGAGCAACGATGTCGGAACTGCAATTTCCCTTAAAAAATGATACGAGCCGCAAAATTATTCATATTGATATGGATGCTTTTTTTGCTTCGGTGGAAGAACGGGATGATCCTGAGCTGGCCAAGCATCCCCTCGTGATTGCCCGTCACCCAAGCGATACTGGCGGACGAGGAGTGGTCACGACAGCGAATTATTTGGCGCGACAATATGGTATCCATTCGGCAATGAGTGCGCAAAAAGCCTACGAGCTTTGTCCGCAAGCGATTTTTAAACCGGGGAATCATCAAAAGTATCGTGAAGTGTCCCAGCAAGTCAGAGAAATTTTTCACCGATACACCGACATCATCGAACCAGTTTCTATCGATGAAGCGTATCTAGATGTGACAGTTAACAAAATCAATTGTCCTTCCGCGATCAAGATCGCTCGTTTGATTCAACGAGACATTTGGCAAGAGACTCATTTGACCTGTTCGGCGGGTGTCAGTTACAACAAATTCTTGGCAAAACTATCTTCCGATTATCATAAACCACGAGGTTTAACGGTGGTGATGCCGGATGAGGCAGTGGCCTTTTTACACCAACTACCCATCGATAAATTTCATGGGATCGGGAAGAAAACTGTCCCCAGGATGCATGAGTTAGGCATTTTTACAGGAGCCGATCTATACGCTTGGAGTGAGATGGCGTTGATCCGCGAATTTGGCAAAATGGGGTATTCCTTGTATCGGAAAGTTAGAGGAATCCATGATTCACCAGTCAGTGTGACCAGAGAACGAAAATCAGTTGGAAAAGAGCATACATACGGCAATCCATTAACTAGTGAAGAACAAGTTTTGAGCCAATTACGGGCTATCGCAGAAGAAGTCGAAAGATCACTGAAGCGCACACAAAAACATGGCAAAACAGTCGTGTTAAAAGTCCGTTACAGTGATTACTCTACGATCACCAAGCGAGTGACCTTGCCAACCTATGTTCATAAAAAAGAACAGCTGTTTTCCGAAGCAAGTCTGATCTGGGAAGAAATTTTAGGTTTGGAAAAAGGCATCCGTCTTTTGGGGATCACCGTCACAAATCTTGATCCACTGACCTATGAAAATATCGTACTGCCCTTATGGCAACTATCTGACGAGCAGTAGGTAAAAGAGGAGGAGCAAAATGACACTCTATCAAGTATATGACACGATGGTGGGGTTGGCTGATCAGGAGCGAAGTGAAAAAATGGCCGCCTACATGCGGCATCAGTTTGATTTTCTGGGCATTCCTGCGCCGTTGCGCCGCCAGCAAGAAAAAACAGCCTTTAAAGCAGCAAAACAAACGAAAACGGTCGATTGGGATTTTATCGATCATTGTTGGCAAAGTAACTATCGAGAACACCAGTACTTTGGGATTGATTATTTAGTGGTGATGGAGCCCTTTTTAATAGCCGTTGATCTAGCAAAAATTGAACAGTTGGTCATAACGAAAGCTTGGTGGGACAGCGTGGACGCACTGAGTGAGGTCGTTAGAAAACTTGTTCGCCGATTGCCAGCGTTAAAGGTTGAGATGCTTCGCTGGAGTCTTGACAATAATCTTTGGCTACGGCGCGTGGCGATTCTCCACCAACTGTTGTAAAAAGAACAGATGGATGAACCATTGCTAGAAGAGATCCTTGTCAACAATTTGGGTAGTTCTGAATTTTTGTCAACAAAGCCATTGGCTGGACCTTGCGAGATTATGCCAAGACAAATCCTCAGTGGGTTCAAGATTTTCTCCTGCGCTATCAAACAAGTCTGGCGCCTTTGACGGTTCGTGAAGCGAGTAAGTACCTTTAAAAAGTAGCTTTACTGGCTGAATATCGCAATAAAAAACACCGTGCAGTATCTTTTTTGAAAGATGCACGGTGTTTTGATCGTTAAATTTGTTTTTTGATTTGTTCGTAGCTTGCTTCCGCATCTTTGCACTTTGCCCAGATAACCGCTTTTCCTTGTTCACGGGATGCAGCAAGATCAATGATTCGTTGATTGCTGCTGCCACGAAATTGCAAGTTTAGGTTTCGCTTACTGAGTTCAAAGCGGCCGTCCACCAAAATATCGATTTTGGATAAGAGTTCCAGTTTATCAGGTGTTTCCAAAAGCAATTCTTCATAGGTGTAGCCGGACCAGCTCCAAATATCTTTGCTGTGCCCGAACTCAGCACGAACGCGATCAACGACTTTCAGACAGACTGTCGTGTTTAAGAAAGGTTCGCCGCCTAGGAGCGTCAGTCCTTGAACATACTCATGTCGCAGATCTTCAATGATTCGATCCTCTAGTTCTTGCGTAAAAGGTGTCCCATAGCGAAAGTTTTGGACGGCTTTGTTGAAACAGCCTTCACAAGCAAACAGACAGCCACTCACATACAAACTATTTCGAATGCCTTCACCATCCACAAAGTTGAAGGCTTTGTAATCAGCAATATAATTTTGACTGTACTCGTTTGCTTTCCATTCTTGGGGCTTAGGATTTCTCATAAGAAAACTTCTTTCTATTGTGAATTACAGGGGTTGGTCTTCGATAAAAGGAGTGTAGAGGAAATCTAACACTCCTTTTATGATTATTCTTGCAAATGTTTGACCCGAGCAGAGATTTCTTTGTGACGACCGTTGACCATTGGACGAGCTTGAGGATTTCCAAGATACCCACAGGTTCTTTTGACAACATCACAACTTTTTGGATCGTGATTGCCACATTGTGGACATTCAAAGCCTCGTTCGGTTGGATTAAAGTCTCCTTCATATCCGCACTCGTAACAGTGATCGATAGGGGTATTTGTTCCAAGATAAGCGACCCGATCGTATGCGTAATCCCAAACCGCTTCTAACGCTTTTGGATTTTGCTGCAAGACTGGATATTCACAGTAATGAATAAAGCCACCAGAACAGTATTTTGGATAGTCCTTTTCAAAATCAAGTTTCTCAAATGGTGTCGGATTTTTCCGCACATCATAGTGGAAGCTGTTCGTATAATATTCTTTGTCGGTAATATTTTCAACTTCACCGAATTTTTCGGTATCTAAGCGGCAGAAACGATCAGTCAGGCTTTCACTTGGCGTCGAGTACACGCTGAAATGATAACCGTATTCATCGCCCCAGGCATCCGCATGAGCTTTCAATTCTTTCACGATCGCCATCGTAAAGGCTTTTGCTTCTGGGTCTTGTTCCCAAGTTCCGCCATAAAAAGCAGAAGCAGCTTCGTATAAACCAATGTAGCCAAGTGAAACAG
Source organism: Enterococcus sp. DIV0008 (assembly GCF_050542615.1). NCBI lineage: Bacteria > Bacillati > Bacillota > Bacilli > Lactobacillales > Enterococcaceae > Enterococcus > Enterococcus sp. DIV0008. The sequence goes on from NZ_CP172937.1 coordinate 1,341,328, forward strand.
TGGCCCGTTTATTTTTGAATAATTCGTTGACATTGTCTTTGCGATCCAAACGTTCACCGAAAGCCCCATACATATAAAGGATCGGCGCATTGGCGGGACTCGCTTCTTTACAGCGCTCTACGCGATAGACAAGGGCATCTTTAACGATTTGCAGACGGTCCTCCAGCAGCGACCAGAATTTTTCTTGATCGCCATTTGCTTCTAAGGCGATCCGTGGAATATTCAATGTCACGACACCTAGATTCATCCGACCGACATTGATTTCTTCACCACGTTCGTTTTTCCAGCCTTGCAAGAAAGAACGACAGCCCATCGGCACTTTAAAGCTACCGGTCAATTCAACCAATTTATCATAATTCAAAATATCCGGGTACATCCGTTTAGTGGCACATTCTAATGCCAGTTCTTTGATATCGTAATTTGGATCGGTAGGGGCCAAGTTGACCCCGCGGCGAATACTAAAAATCAATTTTGGGAAAATAGCGGTGCGCTTTTCACTGCCTAACCCGTTGATGCGAATTTGGAGAATCGCTCGTTGAATTTCCCGTTCGAACCAGTTGGTTCCTAAACCAAAGCCAAGGGAAGTGAACGGCGTTTGTCCGTTCGAGGTGAATAACGTATTGATTTCGTATTCTAGACTTTGCATTGCATCATAGATATCTTTGCGGGTTTTGCTCTTCGCGTACGCTTCCCGACGTTCGGGCGTCTCGATCCATTCTTCGGCATCTTTTAGATGCTTTTGATAATTCAACTCAGCAAAAGGAGCCAATAATTCATCCGTTCGATCAGCAGAACAGCCGCCATATTGACTCGATGCTACGTTTGCAATGATTTGTGAGATTTGAGCGGTGGCCGTTTGGATCGATTTTGGCGACTCCACTTCGGCGTTCCCAATTTTAAACCCATTATTTAGCATGCCTTTAAAATCGATCAGGCAGCAGTTGGTCATTGGTGTGTAAGGATGATAATCCAAGTCATGGTAATGAATGTCGCCTTTTTGATGGGCATTTGCCACGTGAGGAGGCAGCATTTTCAAACCGATCGATTTTCCTACGATCCCGGCGGTCAAATCACGTTGTGTGTTGAACACATTGCTATCTTTATTGGCATTTTCATTGACGACCGATTGATCTTTATTCATCAATTTGTTGATCGTAAAGTTGATGTCTGTTGCTTTGCTGCGCTCGAAATCACGATGGGTCCGATAGTTGATATATTCTTCAGCCAAGGCATACTCGTTTTTTGCTAACAAGATATGCTCGACGATATTTTGAATCTCATAGATTTTTACATTTGTACGAAAACGTTCCGCGATCTCGTGATCGACACTGTCAACGATCTCGGTGATTTTTTCGTGGTCGATGGGAGAAAGCTCGCCGTTGACTTTTCTTAGGGCTTTCACTAACGCATCGTAAATTTTTTGATCATCAAAATCGACAAGCCGTCCATCACGTTTTACGATTTTTAACTGACGCAAAGCGGACTGTCTTTCCAACCCTTGCTCAGGATTTCTCTTAATGTTCATCATTTCTACCACTCCTTATCTTCCTCAATATAATAAAACATATTATAGAAATGAGCAACTATATATAGTGGTGAATAAGGGGTAGTAAATTGGATATACACAATATATGGTGTATATTCATTGGGGTGTTTTCTGAGAAAACTGATAAGATTAAGGATTTGGTTGTTCCATGTTTCACATAATGAATAAAAAACTTTTTTAAATTTATTTTTTCTCTGTTTTTAAGCAGAACGATTCAATGAAAAGTATGCTACCATAAGGAGAGAATTTTTTTTAAGGAGGGTTCTATGTGAAAAATATGATTGATGTGAAGCATCTGACCAAAAGTTACGGCACTCGATTCAATCAAACCAAAGTATTAGATAACCTTTCTTTTGCAGTGGATCAAGGAGAATTTGTTGGGGTTATGGGACCAAGCGGTGCTGGGAAAACGACCTTGATGAATCTGTTGTCTTCTATCATGCGACCTAGCTTAGGCTCGATCTATATCGATGGCAAAGACATTACCCGAATGTCGGAAAAAGCCCTCAGCGATTTTCGGCGTCAGCAGATTGGCTTCATCTTTCAAGATTTTAATCTTTTAGAGACATTGACAGCCAGAGACAATATCTTGCTTCCGTTAGCCATTGATCGCTTGCCCGTGAAGGAAACCCAAGTACGTATCGAGGAGACGGCCAATTTGTTAGGGATCGAACACTTATTGGATCGTTACCCAGAAGAATTGTCTGTAGGGCAAAAACAAAGGGTTGCTGCTGCTCGCGCAATCATCAGTCGTCCGGCGGTCCTTTTTGCTGATGAACCCACCGGAGCCCTTGATTCAAAAGCGGCGACAGAATTGTTACGGTATTTGGCACAAATCAATCAACAAGAGAAAACAACGATCTTGATGGTCACTCATGATCCTTTCACCGCCAGCTACTGCAATCGGATTTTATTCATCCGCGATGGCGTCTTCTTTGCAGAAGTTGTCAAAAAAGGCAGTCGTCAGGAATTTTTCGAAAAAATCATCGATATGCAGGCAACGATTGGAGGCGGTCCGCGCCATGTTGTTTAAAATCGGCTGGCGGAGTTTTTTGCGGCAGTTTCGCAATTATATGGTGTATTTTATCTGTATGATGACTGCCGTGATGATTTTCTATTCATTTAATGCTTTGATGAACGATCGTCTCTTGAATCAAAGAGTTCAGCAAGATATCCGGATCGAAGGGGTATTAGGATTCGGCAGCAGTGTGGTAGCATTTGTTGTCTTGTTTTTTATGCTGAGTGCCAATCATTTTTTTCTTAGCCAGCGACAAAAGGAAATCAGTGTCTATCAGCTTTTGGGGTTACGTCAAGGTCGTCTTGCTTGGTTGCTGCTGCGGGAAACGTTTCTACTGAATTTTTTCTCTTTAGTAACCGGTATTTTTATGGGAATTATTTTTTCGAAATTCTTTTCAATGATTTTGATTCGGGCAATGGGCCTGAATTTAACCAGTCATTTCTTTAATTCCCCACAATCGATTTTTTCGACGGTCTTTGTTTTTATCGCGGCGATGATCATTTTGAGTATTCAAGTGATCCTTTTTGTTTGGCGTACCCCAATGAGTGAATTGATCAAGACCGAATACCGCTTACCGATCAAAAAAATGAAAATGACTCCGTTTCGTTCCTTAATGGGGGTTCTAGGTCTGATTCTACTTGGAGTAGGCTACTATCTGTCATTAACCCTGCGGGAAACATGGACCAACTATATCACGTATACGCAAGACTTTTCAGCGATTCTATGGATCCCATTACTGATTCTATTTTGCTGTGTAACGGCAACCTATCTCTTTTTTGATTGTACGTTGCCGGCACTGTTGTATTTTTTGAGCAAACCCAAAAAACACCTCATTAAAGGGGCAAAATTGATTGCTTACAATAACGTGCGTGCATACTTGCAAAGGACGTGGAAAAGCTATGCCCTTTTGACGATCATTACCGCGATCGCGATCTCACTGATTGGGGGAACAATGGGGGTCATCTCATTAAATTACCAAGCAACGAACCGTATCTACCCAACCTCTTTTCAAGTGTCAGGAGAGCAGGCGGGGACCTTGCGTACCCTTTTAGAAAAGTCGGGTATGCCAATTACAGCGGAGCAAACGATTCCTTACAAAATGACCAATATGACGGTGCAGACTCGCTACCTAGGAGAGTTGCAAGATGAAAGTGTAGAAAATATGATGGTGAATCTGGTGGCACTTTCTGATTATCAGCGTCTACGAAAACTGGTTCCAAATGCTCCTGAAATTCGACTGAGTACAGACAAGCAAGCGGTCCTTTTTGATAGTCAGTACGACGTGACTCGTTCATTTGTCACGTATCGGGATGAAGTCAAAGTTGGCAGTCAACATGAGTTTAAACTTATCCAAGCACAGCAGGACTACTTTGGGGATTATGCCTTGCGCTATTCTTTGCCAAATGTCCTTGTCATTCAAGATGATGCGTACCAACAAATCGAGGGATTCACCTATAGCATTGCTTATTTGCAAACCGAAAAGGTGCAAACAGAAGCGCTAACGCAGTTGTTAGATGAAGAATTGCCGATCGAGTGGGCGCATCCTTTGACCTATGAATTTAGCGACGACCAAAAAAACGTACGCTTTTATCCAGAGACCGCACGGGATTCAAGCAATGATAGTGGTCAGACGACCGCTTATCGGCTAACGTTAGCCAATCGCTTTACAACAATGCGGGGGGTGCGGCGACAAGCAGGAATCATTTTGTTCGTATCGCTGTTTGTTGGGGTGATCGTTTTGATCACCACGTCTAGTAGTTTGATCGTTCGACAATTTTCTAACACGGAGCGGGAAAAGCACAATTACCGACTATTGACAAAATTAGGCTACACCCGTAACGAAGTGCGCAAGTTGGTGTACTGGCAAAACATTTGGATTTTTATGCCCGGCACCTTATTAGCGATTTTGCATGCGGTATTTGCTATCAATACCTTCACACAGATCATCGACAGTCCCGGGTATTGGGTCGCTCATTTGTTTGCAGGAGTAGCAGCAGTTGTCTATCTATTTGCCTATTTGATTACCGTCAAGCTGTGTCTGCGGATTATTGAAACTTGATCTATTTATACGATAAAACGATTCTAGGAAACTAGGATCGTTTTTTTCATTTAACCAATCTTTTTGTATTTCCCTCTGGCACCAGATTAAGAGAATGGTATAATCATAATCAATGAGACAAAGGAGGAAGCAAGATGGAGAAAAAAGAAGAACAGCTTTTAATAGACCTAACGACTGCACGTGGGGTTCCTGGGAATGAGGAGGAAGTGCGTGAAGTCTTTAAAGAATATGCCAAAGACTTTGCTGAAGATATCTTTTTTGATGGGTTAGGAAGTGTCATTGCGAAACATGTTGGTGATGGCGGCGGTCCGAAAATTTTTATTTCGGGACATATGGATGAAGTCGGCTTTATGGTAACGAAAATTACGGAAAAAGGCTTTATTGAATTTCAAACCCTTGGTGGCTGGTGGGGGCAAGTGATGCTGGCACAGCAAGTCGAGATCAAAACCAATGATGGCAAATTGATCCACGGTGTCGTCGGCTCAAAACCACCCCATGTCTTGAGTCCAGAGACTCGAAACAAACCTTACGATATCAAAGATATGTTCATCGATATCGGCGCTTCAAGTGAAGAAGAAGCCAAAGGCTGGGGGATCCGTCCTGGAGATATGATCACCCCCTATATCCAATACAAACGGATGAACGACAGCAAATTTTTGCTAGCCAAAGCATGGGACAATCGAATTGGTACGGCGGTATCACTACGGGTATTAGAAACCTTGGCAGCCGAAGGACATCCAAACTGCTTGTTTGCCGGCAGCGACGTGATGGAAGAAGTTGGCCTAAGAGGGGCACGAACAAGCACTCACTTAGTGAATCCCGATATCGCTATCGCCCTAGATACTGGTACCGCTGGGGACACACCTGGAATGACACCAAAAGAAGCGGATTCTGTGTTAGGCAAAGGCCCACAAGTCTTGATTTTCGATGCTTCCATGATTCCTCACAAGAAATTATTGAATTTTGTGATCGATGTCGCCGAAGAGATGGAAATTCCTTTCCAATATACCGTGATCACTGGTGGGGGAACCGATGCTGGTCAAATGCATTTGACTCGTGATGGGGTTCCTTCGATCGCTATTACTGTGCCAGTTCGTTACCTGCATTCTCATACTTCTGTCATTCATGAGGATGACTACTTCAATACAGTCAAGCTTGTAACGGAAGTGGTTCGCCGCTTAGACGATAAGACCGTTAAAGCATTGCGTAGTTATTAAGGTGAGTCTATGAGATCAAATACAATGATTCGAGAGACGGCTAAAAACTCCTTGCGCGGATTCTGGGGAACATTCGTCTTAAGTATTTTAGCAACGGTTGCCGTACAAGCGGTCGTCAATTCACTGTTCAGTAGTTTAGGCTCTTCCGTAGGGACAAACAACGCAGGAAATTGGCTTGATTTTATTTTGGACAATTTTGTCTTCTTTGCTTTTTCAGTAGCATTGAGTATTATGGCACTCTATCTGGTTCGTGGTAAAGGGATCAAAGTGGCGGATATTTTTCTCGTATTTGATAAACGATTCTATGTGCCGTTTTTGCTACTAAATTTAGTGAGCGCGCTTTTAAATTATCTTTTGAGTTTTGCGATTTTCTTGCCGCAATTTGTCTTATCAGGCCTTAATCAATATTTGGGCTTGGTATTTAATTTTAATCGGGGAATTTCTATTGATGTATCGATGTTTAACGGTTCGATCGCTTTTGTGGTTGGGACGATTCTCTCCATCATCTTGTTCTTCTTTTTGTCGCAAGTCGTTACTGGTGTGATCCAATTAGCAATCTATCTACGCTATGATCAGCCGGAATTAGGGGTTCTTCAGTCTATCAAAGTAGCCTTTGCTCTCTTGCGACCACATCTGGGCCAATACATTTGGCTGCAATTATCATTGATTGGCTGGTTTATTCTGGGTTTCTTGGCGCTTATGATTGGGATGTTGTGGGCAAACGCCTATGCGTATGCGGTGAACGCAGCATTCTATGAAGAATTGATCAATGAACAACGAGCGCTAATTAGGTAAGCAAAAAAAACGACGTACCATTGGAATGGTTCCTTAAGGATAGAGTAGAACACTCATTCAAGGGATTCATCAATAGACGTCGTTTTTTTCTCATTTTCTTGATCCTTTTCGCAAAAAAAAATGGTCAGATTTTAGTCAAATCAGCAGAGATGTGATAGCATTAAAGAAGTAGAAAATCAGCTTGAGCCAAAGAGGAGGAAACACAAGTGAAAATAACTGTCTTAGGTTGTTTAGGTGCCTATCCGTATAACGGTGAAGGGACTACTGGCTATTTAGTTGAGTCAGAAGGCTTTCATTTGCTGCTTGATGCGGGAAGTACCACCTTGGTCCAACTAGAAAAAATCCTTGATCCCTTAGACTTAGATGCAGTGATTTTGACGCATTACCATCACGATCATATTGCGGATTTAGGGGTATTGCAATACTATTGGCAATTATATCCTGGAAGCGAAGAACGCCAGATTTTGCCGATCTACGGCCATGGGGAGGATACGGTTCATTTTGAAAGCTTGACGATGCCTGGAGTGACTCAAGGAATTGATTATCTCCAAACGGAGTCATTGGAATTGGGCCCGTTCACCATTACCTTTATGAAGACGATCCATCCAGTCACTTGCTATGCCATGCGATTTGTTGAGAAAAACACCGGCAAGGTCTTTGTTTTTACTGGAGACTCTGGCTATTTAGAATCTTTTGTTTCGTTTGCTGAAGGGGCTGACTTATTCTTGGCAGATACCTATCTTTTTGCAGGCAATGAGCGGCACAAGGCTCATTTTACGTCAAAAGAAGCAGGCGAGATCGCCCATGCAGCGCAGGTAAAAAAATTAATGGTGACGCATTTGCCGCAACATGGTGACTTAGAACAGTTACGAGAAGAGGCTGCACTAGCTGCCAATGGGATCCCCGTTGAATTGGCGGCTGTTCAAAAAATAATTGAAATCATCTAATTAGGAGGAACGAATAGTATGCTTTTTGTACCGAACGAACTGAATGACCCACGCATCAATTTAGCCATCGAGATTTTTCTTCTTCAAGAAATGAAAGTGGATGAACCCATCTTACTTTTTTACATTAATGAACCATCGATTATCATTGGACGCAATCAAAATACGATCGAAGAGATCAATAAGGAATATGTGGATGAACATGGGATCCATGTCGTTCGTCGTTTCAGCGGCGGCGGTGCAGTCTATCATGATTTCGGAAACTTGAATTTCAGTTTTATTATGCCTGACGATGGCAATTCTTTCAGAGATTTTGAAAAGCTGACGAAACCAATCGTCCAAGCCTTGCATGAGATGGGGGTTGAAGGAGCGCAACTAAAAGGCCGCAACGACCTTGTGATCAATGACATGAAGTTTTCTGGGAATGCGATGTACGCAACGAATGGCCGGATGTTTGCTCATGGCACGATCATGTTTGACAGTGACATCAATGAAGTGGTCAACGCATTGAAAGTCCGCAAAGACAAAATCGAATCAAAAGGTATCAAATCGATCCGCTCAAGAGTAACCAACATCAAACCATTCTTGCCAAAAGAGAAGCAAGACATGACGACTGAAGAGTTCCGTCAAGAAATCTTATTGAAGATTTTTGGTGTCGATTCCGTGGAAGAAGTCAAAACATATGAATTAACAGAAGAAGATTGGGTCAAGATCAATGAGATTTCCGATAAGTATTATCGCAACTGGGATTGGAATTACGGTAAATCTCCAGCCTTTGATATTGAACGCCGTCATCGCTTTCCAATCGGATCCATCGAAGTTCGTTTGAATGTGGCAGAAGGAAAAATTACGGATGCCAAAATCTTTGGTGACTTTTTCGGCTTAGGGGACATTGCGGATGTAGAAGAAGCCCTGATCGGTACTCGCTATGCGAAAGAAGATTTGGCACAAGTCATTGCCAACATTGATGTCAAAAAATATTTTGGCAACATCACGCCTGAAGATTTTCTTTCATTGATTTATTAATCAAAAAACGAAGCAGCCTTTTCAATTCTGGCTGCTTCGTTTTTCTATTAGTATGCGCGGGCGATCCAAACGGTATGCTTGGCAGGTTTGCCGCTGACGATATCGACTGTTTTTTCAATTGGTGCTTCAAACGGAATGTTCCGGGTAGTAAAGCCGGTTTCTTCTTTGATTTTCGCTTCCGTTTCTTCCGAGCCGTCCCAACCGATCAAGACAAAGCCAGTGACTTTTTCTTCTTGTTTGCACGTTTCGATATGTGCTTTTAGTTCATCTAATGTATCGATGTTGGTGTACTCATTTTCTTTGTTCCGTTCCTTCGCCGCTTGCAATAAGCGTGGGGTCATTGCGTGCAGTTCTTGATCAACGAAGGCTTCTAAGTCCTCAAGAGCCACCGTTTGCTTGTCAGCCAGGTCGCGGACTTTGACCATCACTTTGCCAGCTTCTAAATCTCTTGGGCCACATTCGATTCGCAAGCAAGCGCCTTTTAGTTCCCATTCGTTGAACTTATAGCCAGATGAGTTATCAGAATCATCCAAACGAACACGAATGCCCTTGGCTTTAAAGTTGCCATACAGTTCTTCTAATTTTTCTAAGATGGCTGGATTCTTTTTCCAAGGACCGACTGGTAACAACACAACTTGGGTTGGTGCAATGGTTGGTGGGAAAACTAAACCATTTTCATCGCCATGGGTCATGATCAAGGCACCCAACAAGCGGGTAGAGACACCCCAAGAGGTTGTGTGGGCATGGGTATGCTTGTTTTCTTTCGTTAAATACGTAATATCAAATGCTTCAGCAAATTTTGTCCCCATGTAGTGGCTGGTTCCTGCTTGGACTGCTTTACCGTCTTTCATCATCGCTTCGATTGAATAAGTATCAACTGCTCCAGCAAAACGCTCAGAAGGGGTTTTTTGTCCGCGATAAACAGGGATCGCTAGGAATTCTTCGCAAAGGCGGGCATATTCATCTAAGACTTTCATGGTGCGTTGACGTGCATCTTCTTCATTTTCATGAGCGGTATGACCTTCTTGCCATAAAAACTCTGAGGTACGCAAGAAAGGCAATGTTTTCTTTTCCCAACGAAAGACGTTTGCCCATTGATTGATTTCATAAGGCAGGTCACGGTAGGAGTTGATCCAATCAGAAAAGGCAGAGCCAATCATGGTTTCTGAGGTTGGTCGCAAGGCCAAAGGTTCTTCCAATTTTTCATTGCCGACTTCTGTGACCCATGGCAATTCAGGCGCAAACCCTTCAATATGATCGGCTTCTTTCATAAAGAAATTTTGCGGAATCAGCATTGGGAAGTACGCATTGCGAATGCCCTCTTTTTTCAAGAATCGATTGAACTCTTCTTGGATGTGCTCCCAAAGTTCGAAGCCGTCAGGACGGAAAATAATGGAGCCTTTCACTGGGGAGTAAGCCATCAATTCGGCTTTTTGGATCGTTTGAATATACCATTCTGTAAAATCATTTTTTTGTGTCATTCTTTTTCCTCCTTAAAAAAATAAAAAAGCATCTCGTCCTAAAAAAGGACGAAATGCTTGGATTTCGCGGTACCACCTTTGTTGATTATCGATAGGGATAATCCAACTCGTAAAGGATAAGGCCTTTCCACCGACCGTTTTGCGGTCATTGCCATTGGGTAGGTTCATTTTATCAGTGGGTATCGATTTTTCAGCTGCCATCGACTCTCTAAGACCATTATAAAACTACTATTCCAATGCTTGTTGCTGTTCTTTATCATGCTAAAGCGAAAAAGCGAAAAAAGCAAGAGTTTTTTCGCTTTTTCTTAAAAACGCTCCTTTAAGACTAATGTAGCAAGACGGTCAGTCGAAAGACAGCGGATCTATCTTCGCCCTAAGTGTCAAATGCAAGAGGTGTAGCCCGTCAGTTTCTTCGATCCGGATACTTCCTTGGTAGGCTAAACAAAGTTGTTCGAGCATTTGTATGTCAGCCTGCATCGCCTGTCGTTTGGTTTCATTGTTCTGTAGTTTTTCTGCTTCTTCATTTGAGAGAAGCGGCATTTGGCAGTCGATATGCAACTGGCCGTTCGTGTCATTCACCCTCAACGCGAGTCTTCGCTTTTGAGGATCAGTGACCGCACAAGTGTATCGGATGGCGTACTCTAGGCAATGAGCGATCAAGGATAGACGATCATTTTCCTCCAATTGTTCCAGTGGTTCTATGATGCCATCACAGGCAAAGGTGATTCTTTTTTGAGTAGCTGTGTGTTGATAATTAGTAATCAGCATCGTTGTGAGTGATTCTTTTTCAACGGATGGACGTGTTAGCTGTTGTTTGATCTGTTCTTCGATCTCACAAAGACCTTCGTACGCCGCTGCCAATTGTTGATCTTCCAACATGTCCTTGACTGTATGAGTTCTTTTTTTGATGGCTTGCAAAACTTGTTGCATTTTTAATGATTGTTCTGGGTTATTCGCTTGCTGTTTCTCATAAAGACGGAGTTTGATATCTGCCGTATCGATCCGCTTGTTTTTGCCTTCGCTGGAAAAAAAGAGTTCAAGAAAGCCGTAACAAGTAAAGATGATAATTAGTAAGAAAAAGATGATCGAACGCCAATTGACATCAGATTGTGGCAAAACTAAAATATCCTGAATATACAAGAAACAATGACCGATAGCCGCAACGACGATCCAAGGCGCACAAATGACAAAAAATGGATTTTTTTTCAATGCTTCATAAATCGCCGCAAAAGAAGTAACAAAGGTGCTGGTGATATTCAGTAAAAACATGTAATTCATGATAGTGGGTAAACTTTTTGTTTGAAAAAGAGCGAAAAGGATCGCAAAGAGACCGAAGGAGTAATGAAAATATAACCATTTCTGGTAATACTTACGAACAAAGTGCATGTTTGTACAGTAAAACCCAATCAGAAACATTGGCGTAATGATAGAAAGAATATTTAACATCGCAGAATTCACGATTGGAGGAAACAGTAGTCCACCAAGCATATCGCTAAAGCCTGCTTCCAAACCTGCAGTTAAAGCAAAACCACTGAATAGGATAGAAGACAATTTAAGCTTTCGTTGATTGATAAAAGAAACGATGACATAAAACAAGTTGATGATACAAATAAATCCTGTAAATAAGAGGATATAGATATTTAAAATTGACAGACTGAAGACATAGCCGATCAGTGCATTTGCAGGTCCAAAAAAGACTTCGGCGGGAAAGCCGGAATAGGTGTCAAAAGGGCTAGTTACGTATATTTTTAATGTCTTACCAACGTAATCCTCAGGCAAGGTAATAAAGGCCAGTGTTTTACCTGGATGGTTGAGAGTCAATGGATCATTTGGCTTCTCGTTGGTGTAAATTTCTTGATCATCGAGATAGACGGTCATGTGTTGGTGGTCGCCAATTAGCAACATCGTAGGGTATTTATAATCATTGGTCATTTTTCGCTTCATCACAAAACGATCATTGGCTTTCACACTAGGTAAATGTTTCACATAACGACTAATAAAAGTTGATTCGGGATTGTCCTCGGCATAGAAAATCCAATCTTCCTTTTTCTCCACTGCATGGATATCAGAAGTTGGGAATAAAAAAAGAACGAGAAAAAAGACGATACTTCCCAGTAAAAATAGAACCAGAAGGATGAAGGGGATCCAACGTTTTAAAAACAATTTGTTATTTAAAAAAGGCATGTTTTTTCTCCTCTGTTTTTTAATCGCCTTTAGCATAATATATATGATTAAATAAAGTCAAATAATAATAGACAGAGTTGCGTATAAAAATTCAATGAATCGTTTTTAAATATTTGAAAAAAAAAGAATTATGTTATAGAATCATTAAATAAACTGAAGCTTAGAAGGAGAGGAAAGAATGAAGCTTTTTCCAAAACAAAGTATCATGCTCTCACTTTTTGTTCTGATGTTCATGCTGCTATCTGTCTTAACTGTTGTAATACCGCATGCATTTGGTTTCACAATGGCTATTGTTACGAGTGATGCAATGGAACCGACATACTCTAAAGGAACGCTGCTTTTTGTAAAAAATGCTTCAGAAGATAATTTAGTGGTTGGCAACGAAGTAACGTATTATGTCGATCAAGGTAGACAAATGCGGACCCGGCGAATCGTTGCGGTTGCGGAAAACCAATCAGTACTGTACACCATTGGCGACAATCAAAACCAGATGGAGCCAAAAGAAATTCAAAAAAGCCAAGTGATTGGCCAGCCGATTTTTTATATCCCAAAAGTTGGGGCTTGGTTGAATCAAACGACGATCCAGCTGTTTAAAAACATGTATCTGCTTTTCGCCTTGTATATTTTAGCAACGACCTTGTTCGTCACGTTTTATCAAATAAAATCTGGTTCAGTAAAAAAGACGATCACTTCTTAATATATAAACAAAGACAAAGAAACGTCAGGGTTTCTTTGTCTTTTTCTCTCTTTATTGATTATAGGATGAGTGTCCCCCCCATTCCCATTACCAGGCATAAGGATAGAAATAGTGCATCCATGAAAGTGATGCGAAAGGTATTTGCGTAAGTTCGCTTGGCTTCGCTGTCAAAACCTCTTGAAAGCATGGCAGTCGCCAATAATTCAGACCAACGAATCGATTTGACCAATAAAGGGATTAGCATTTTAAATGAAAACGGATTGACCGAGATTCCTCTGGAACGCATGCTATTACGGATATTCTGATACTCTGCTGGAATAATGGGAGCAATTTGAAACGCAGCCAGTAGACCGTAGGCAAAAACGGCAGGCAGACGCAGCTGTTGCTGCAGTGAATAAATCAATTCATTGATCGTGGTGGATACACTGAAGGAGCTTCCTAGAATGCCAAAGCAATAGATACGGCTTGCCATATCAAGACCATAGCGAATAGCTGCTGCGGAGGAAGGACCGCCTTGATTGCCTTGGTAATAAAGGAGTCCAGTGAAAAAAACCCCTGTAGCTGCCAATGTCAATGCAGAAAAGAGCAAAAGACTTTTTTTCAAGGAGCGTTCGTTTATAGTAATACCAAAGAACAGGACCGAGAGCAGCAGGTTTAATCTGAAATTATTTTGAAAAGAAACCAGTAAGGCGAGCCCTAAAATGGCGAATAATTTGACTGTTGGATTTAGCGTGCGCATCTGCATCCTCCTTTTCATAAAGATTAAAATCAATGATTTGGGAGCAGAACTGTTGCAATAACAAGATATCATGGCTAACGATCAAAACTAACGTGCCAGTGGTTGCTTTTTCGGCTAATAGCTGCATGATCTGCCAAGCTTGTTTGATATCTTGACCATAGGTCGGTTCGTCCACGAGCAGCAAGTCGACCGGGCGTTGCAGTAAAGAGGCAACAGCCAAGCGCCGTTGCTGTCCTTGACTCAGTCGAAAAGGTGACTGAGTGCTCTTATTTTGCAGGCGTAATTTTGCTAGTAGCTTTTCGCTCTCGGTCGGGGCGCTACCTTGGCTAAGCTCTTGGGCAACGGTGGCAGCCAAAAATTGGTCTTGCGGATTTTGCATGATCCAACTGATGGAGCGAAAAGGTGACGGATACTTCTTGATTGGTTGACCTGCCAAGAGAATATCCCCTTTGTAGGCATGCTGCTGCAAAATAGCTTTTAAAAACGAAGATTTGCCACTGCCGCTGCGTCCAGTGATCCCAATCAGCGTGCCTCCATCAAATGCAAAATTGGGAAAAACAATCTCATGGTTGCGGATCGGTAATCGGAATTGCTGAAAAGATAGCCGTTTTTTGTTAGAAGACGACTTGATTTTTGCAAGCGGCAGTGTCTTTCGCATGTGTTGATCAAGGTCACGGATCGCTGCTTGATCGATCGTTCTGAAACCTTCTTCAATCAATAGCCACTCATCGACCCAGTTAGCAGTCTCTTTGATTTGATGGTCGATCAATAAAATACCAATGGCTTTCTTTTGTTGAATGTGCTGCAGTTTTCGGATGACTTTTTTGCTGGTGTCCGCATCCAAATTCGCAAAGGGCTCATCCAAAAGCAAGTATTGGCTTTCTAGGATCAAACAGCAAGCCAATGCGGCTAACTGTTTTTCACCCCCAGACAAGGTCGTGAAAGGTTGATCTGCAAGATGAGTGATCTCGCAAAATGCCAAAGCGTCAGCCACTTTGTTTGGCATGTCTTTTTGGGGGATACATTGATTCTCTAAACAAAAAAGCAGCTCTTCTCGAGGTGTTGCCATACAAAACTGCATGTCAGGATTTTGAAACAATAAGCTGACGGTCGTGCTTCTTTCCCGAATGGAAAGCTGGTTCATCGTTTGGCCGTCAATCGTATACGTCCCTCCATCAAACCCCTTCTCGTTGAGTCCCGCTAAGAGATGGAAAAGGGTGCTTTTCCCTGATCCTGAAGCACCATAAATTCCCTTTGTTTCACCAGGGGCCAAAGACAGAGTCAATTCAAGTCGCTTTTGATCCACCAAAAAACAGCCGTTTTTTACTAACAGACTCATACGATTTCCCGTTGGACGGTGATCGTTTGATCGTTAGCGATAGGGTAACTGTTGAGGACTCCCATTCGTGCCAGATGGTCACAGACGATCTTCACCAAAAAGGCTGAAAAGAACAACGAAGAAAGCAAGCGAATAAGAAAGATCGCCAACAGCAACTGCCATTGCAAGTCAACGAAATTTGATCGAAGAATTCCCCAAAGAAAACTCGTGATCGTGGCGCCCACGGCTCCAGTAACTAAAGGAAACCAGCCATAGCGGCGGTAGCGGCCTAATGCAAAGCCGGCCTCGGTTCCAATCCCTTGTACAAAACCACTAATAAAAATAATAGGTCCATAAAAATTCCCCATAAACACTTCTAAAAGAGCCGCAATCATTTCAGTGATCGTAGCTGCCCCCGGCTTACGTAGCACATATCCGGCAAAAGCTGCCGCCATGAACCAAACACCAAAGATAAACTCATTGGCTAAGACAGATAAACCAAAGGGGGTTAGAAGTGTCCCTAATAGCAATCCGAAATGGACAGCCCCAAGATAGATCACGCCAAAAATCAGCGAAGCAATTCCTACCATGATGACATCTTTCAACGCCCACTTAGTCATGTGGCATCGCCTCCTTTTTTGAAGGGCTATTGACTGAAACCGTCGCTTCCAGAACATAGTGGGGAAGATGGTCATGGGCATAAGCTAATGCGGCTTCAAAATAAGCAAAGAGTTGACTTGCTGATCCCGTCAGCATCGTCACATAGTGAGCGGAACGAGGGCTCAAGCCATGAGTTTCTGCCAGCTGGACGATCGTGGCGATTTCTTCCATATAATGATTTTCGCCAAATACATAAAACGAATATTTGCAATCAACCAAAAAGTCACCATTCGCAAGGTTCTTTCCTTTATTGGGTTGCGCCTGTTCGCCATTCAAAAACGTGTCCCCCGCAGTGTCCCCGGGGCAGCCCTTGGAAAAGGTAAACTCACCCACGAGGTGTGTCTTGGATTCGTAGGCGTTGATAAATAGCGCTGCTGCTGCGTCTAGGACACTGGGCGCTTCCCCACGAAAAAGGGTGCTAAACAGGTCGGTTTGCTGCCAAACAGCACTCGTATTCGTTTTTTCGATACTTGTTAAAATTTGTTGCGCGAAATGGTCTTTCATTGGGTACAAGCTCACCCGGCACCCCGTGATATCGATTCCATCTTTTGCACAGACGATTGGTTTATTTGACATTTTTCTCTTCTCCTCTCGATTGTTTTTCTGTCTACAAAAAAAGCGTTCCTCCTTTTTCTATCCACACGTAGACAGAAAAAATGGGAACGCGAAAAATCATGCGCTGCCACTTCCCTACGTTGGTACTAACCAAATCAGGTTCTAAGGGACCAGACATACGTCTATCTCAGCATAAAGCGCCCCTAGTGGATAATCTTCTATTCAATTACCCCTCGAGTGTAGCATAGGAGGCGACAAAGGACAATAGATAGTGACTTTTGCAAATCGCTCGATTCCGACGAATCAAAGGAGTTACTTAGCGATCCTTCCGTGATATCAGCAGTGGTACATATGAAGGTTTTTACATATAAAAAAACATCTAAAAAAGAAGTTGACAGGATTAAAATAGTTGTGTAAAGTATAAAACCGATGGTAAAACGTAAACGTTACGTTTTGTTTTTATAAATCGTAATTGATTTATCAACGTTTTTCCAAAGGGAAGAAAAAGAGGAAAATAAAAAGGAGTGTATTTTCAAAAATGAAGAAGTTTTTTAAAATAACTATGTTATCTGCTGTGGCCCTGACTTTGGCTGCTTGTGGACAAGGAGGATCTGATGCGACCGAGCAATCAGGAAACGCCTCCTCTGAGAATGAACAAATTCAGGTCATGGCTACGTTTTATCCGATGTATGATTTTACTCGTCAAGTTGTAGGGGATGAAGGGGAGGTTGAATTATTGATGCCCGCGGGCACTGATTCCCACGATTATGAACCTTCCGCAAAGGACATGGCAAAGATCCAAGATGCGGATGTCTTTGTCTACAACAATGAAAATATGGAAATGTGGGTTCCTTCGATTGAAGCCACATTAAATGATGGAGACGTGACAGTGGTCAAAGCCACCGAAGGAATGGTCCTGTTACCCGGTGACGATGATCACGACCACGATCATGACCATGATCATGGCGATGATGGTCATTCTCATGAATTAGATCCCCATGTCTGGTTAGCCCCAAGCTTAGCCATGAAACAAGTAGAGGCGATCCGTGACCAGCTGAGTGAGGCTTATCCAGCGAAAGCGGCAGCCTTTGCTGAAAATGCGGCGAATTATTTGGCACAGTTACAAGACCTCCATGAATCATATGAAGAAGCGTTCAGCAATCCAGCGCAAAATCATTTCGTGACCCAACACGCTGCTTTTGGTTATTTAGCTTTGGAGTATGGGCTAACGCAAGTGCCAATCTCAGGTCTTTCACCAAGTGAAGAGCCTTCCGCTTCACGAATCGCAGAACTAAAAGAGTTCGTCCAAGAAACAGGCATTCAAACGATCTATTTTGAAGAAAACGCCAAAGACAGCATTGCCCGAACGTTAGCGTCAGAAGCAGGCGTCGAATTGGCTGTTTTGAATCCATTAGAAGGGTTGACCCAAGAACAGATGGACAACGGGGAAGACTACATTTCGATTATGGAACAAAACCGTGATGCTTTGAGAAAAACCACCGATGTTGCAAATGACAAAGAAATGGCTGAAGCTGAAAAAGAAAAAACAGTTTATAACGGCTATTTTGAGGATGCCGACGTACAAGACCGTGCTTTATCTGACTGGGCAGGAGATTGGCAATCCGTTTATCCATTTTTACAAGACGGAACACTGGACCAAGTATTTGATTATAAAGCAAAAATGGACAAGAAAATGACGGCTGACGAATACAAAGAATATTACACGACTGGTTATCAAACAGATGTTGCTCAGATCAAGATCACAGACAACACAATGACATTTATTTTCGATGATGGTACCGAGAAAGAAGCAAATTATGTGTATTCTGGCAAAGAGATCTTGAACTACTCAGCTGGCAATCGTGGTGTGCGCTTCTTATTTGAAAGCACCGATGAAGATGCGGCATTCAAATATATCCAATTTAGTGACCATATGATCGCTCCTGGCGCATCCCATCATTTCCATATCTACTTTGGTAACGAGAGTCATGAAGCGTTACTAGAGGAAATGGAACATTGGCCGACCTATTATCCAACGGGGATGAGCGGATTAGAAATTGCACAGGAAATGCTCTCCCATTAAAAAAAAGATTGACAATCCTCGCTCTTTTCGTCAAAGTAAACTTGATAGGAAGGAGCGAGAATTTTTTTGGAAAAAACATTGAAGAAATTAGCGAAAGTGATTGACCGCATGATGGATCACGTTGATTTGTATGGCGGACCTAGTGTGGTTAGTGACGACGATCTTGAACATTACTTAGATCCTGTTTTTTACTTGATCTTTTGTACGGAAAAAGAGGGCGGCATGCCCAAGTTAAAAGACAAAGCCTTCATTGAGTGGGTATATACAGATATGCTTCCCCATGAAGTACCGTACAGTTTAAATTTTCTTCCGTTTGCCAAAACAGCCATTGAAGACTTTTATTACTGCATGTACAAAGAAAAGCACATCACCAAATCGCAATACCAAGAAATCGCCTTTGTATTGGCTGAAAAACAACCTATCTTTTTCGCACGGATGTCCAAACCACAGTTTTGGTCAGCTGAAAAGAAAGAAGCGATGTTAGCGATGATTCAAGACACCGATCCCGAAGAACATGAACTATTGCCCATTGATGACCCGCGTATTGCTGCAATCTCGCCAAAAATCGTCCCATTCCCAACGAAACATACGGCTTTTGATGACACGGCGGATACGCCGGTCGCCTATCAAGTTCGTATTGATTTAGAAGGATACCGTCCGCCAATTTGGCGTCGTTTGATCATTCCTGCAGGAGTGACCTATGAGCAGTTGCATATGTTGATCCAGATTGCCTTTGAGTGGATGAATCAACATTTGTACTTGTTTATTGCCGGTTCGAAATCGATCGGCTTAGGCAATTCCGTTCCAACCGATGCGTCCGGTATTGACCAAGATTTTCAGTATTGCAAGTCCATGACCTACATTTATGATATGGGGGCAGATTGGACGCATAAGATCAAAATTGAAAAAGTGTTGACCGCAGAAGATCACCCAGATCCCGTCGTTCCAGTTTGTATCAAAGCTGTTGGCGATGTCCCGATCGAAGATGCCTTTGATGATGATATGCGAGAACCACTGGATCGTGAGATCATCAATGAAGTCTTACTCGATTATTGGGAAACTGGAGAATATGTTTAGCTAGTAGCTAGAAATTGTCCGTAATTTTATAAGAATCAAACAACAAAACCACCAGACCGTAACGATTCTGGTGGTTTTTTAGCAGTTTCCTGTTAAAGGCGTTTCTTGATATATTCTGTCATCGGCTTGGTGTAAATTGAGAAATCTGTTGGTTGAGTGTGCGTATCATTAATCCGATTGGCTAGCAGATAACCAATATAAGGCCCGGTCGTTAACCCAGAAGAACCAAGTCCACTGGCGGCGAACAAATTTGCTTCATCAGGCACTTCCCCAAAGAAAGGTGCAAAATCAGAGGTGTAAGCACGTGTGCCGACTCGCATAGTCATTGGCGTTGCAAAGAGTGCTTCGGGGTCTTCAAGAAAAGCACCGATTCCTGTCATCAATTGCTGTTTGGCAGCTTCCGTAGGCGTTAAATCCCAACCCGCATCGTTTTCATGGGTGGCTCCTAGTAAAATTTGACCATTAGAGAAGGGAATCAAGTCACCTTCACCCTCTAGCATGGCGACCGGCCAACTGTTTGTCGGCAGGTTGGTGGCAAAGGAAAGCAACTGGCCTTTTTGTGGACGGATATCGACCTGATAACCTAAAGGTGATAATAAGTCTAGCAATCCCGGTCCAGCTGTCAGGCAAAGAATCTCGGTTTCAAGAAAGTGATCCTTGGTTTTGATTTGCCAATGGTTGTCGTTTCTGACGACCTCAGCTTTTCCTTCAATAAAAGTCACTTGTTGCTGCTGAGCGTTTGCTTTTAAGTGGGCAAGATAAGCCTGACCATCTAAGCGGCCACCGCCTGTGATTCGTAAAGAGGGCATTTCTTTTAGTAACGGCAATGCCTCTTTGGTTTGTGGGCCCGTCAGTAAGTCGATTTCGCCGATTTCTGGTGCCGCTTTACGTCGATTTTCAGCTAATTCTGCCAGTTCTTGAAGCGCCTTTTCTGGTCGCACCACCAAAGTGCCACAGGGGGCATAGATGGATTCATCTAAAGCAAAATCCCGTACCAATTTCGGGAAGAAAGCGGCGCCGTCTTGTGCTAACTGGTACCATTTTTTATTGCGCCGTTTGGATAGCCAAGGGGAAATGATGCCAGCGCTGGCAGATGTTGCTTGACCGATGAGGGAATCAATGACAGTCACGTCAAATTTGGTTTTATCAAGATAATTGGCGAGGGTCAAACCGATGATCCCACCGCCGATAATCATAACTTTTTTCATAGTAGAAGACTCCTTTGGTTGATTTCATTGAAAATCGAATAAAAAGCGAAAGTTCTCTTAATGCCGTTTTCTTTGCGTACTTAATTGCGTATAATAAGGAAATGGAAAAGAGGGTATTATGCAAACTATTCAAACAGTCTTAAAAGAACATTTTGGCTATTCACAGTTTCGTGAAGGTCAAGAGACGATTATTCAATCTATTTTAACACAACAAAATGTTTTGGGGATCATGCCCACAGGTGGAGGGAAATCCATTTGTTATCAATTGCCAGCGCTTTTGTTGGATGGAGTGACCTTGGTCATCTCCCCTTTGATTTCATTAATGAAAGACCAAGTAGATAGCCTCGTTGATATGGGGATCCCAGCAGCTTATATCAATTCTTCCTTGACAGGGGCACAGATCAACCAGCGCTTGCAAGAAGCACGCCAAGGGCGGATCAAACTGCTGTATGTTTCGCCAGAACGCTTAGACTCAGAATCTTTCCGCTACTCATTGCGGCAGATGCCGATCGCTTTATTGGCCGTTGATGAAGCCCACTGCATTTCCCAATGGGGCCATGATTTTCGCCCGAGCTATCTGCGACTCGCCGAAACGATCGAAAACTGGGAGCAAAAGCCAACGATTGTTGCCCTTACGGCGACAGCTACACCTAAAGTTGCCGAAGACATTGAAAACTTACTTTCAATTCCTGCTGAAAATCAAGTCAAGACCGGGTTTGCTCGGGAAAATTTGGCTTTTCAAGTTGTCAAAGATCAAAAAGATACCTACATTACGACGTATTTGAAAATGAACCAAGGACAATCAGGTATCATTTATGCCAGCACCCGCAAAGAAGTGGAACGGATCTTTCAGCTGTTGAAACATGAACATGTTTCTGTCGGGTATTACCATGGCGGACTTTCAGAAGAAGAGCGCTCCTTTTTCCAAGAAGAATTTCTTTATGACCGCCTGCAAGTGATGGTAGCGACCAATGCATTCGGGATGGGAATCAACAAAAGCAACGTCCGCTTTGTGATCCATGCCCAGATACCTGGAAATTTGGAATCTTATTATCAGGAAGCCGGGCGTGCCGGACGAGACGGCGAACCCAGTGATGCGATCTTACTATATGCTCCGCAAGACATGCAGATTCAGCAATTTTTTATCGATCAATCCGAATCAGATATTCTTTATCGCCAAAACGAATACTTGAAGTTGCGGGAGATGAGCCAATACGGACATACTCAGCTGTGTTTGCAACGCTATATTTTGCGTTATTTCGGAGAAGATGGACCCGATTGCGGTCGTTGCAGCAATTGTCTCGATGAAAGAGAACAAGTGGATATCACCGTGGATACACAAAAAGTGTTGTCATGTGTGAAACGAATGGGCGAACGCTTCGGGAAAGCCTTGGTGGGGAAAGTGCTGACTGGCTCAGGCGATCAAAAAGTCAAACAGTGGGGCTTTGAAAAATTACCGACTTATGGATTAATGAAAGATTGGTCCCAAAAGGAAGTCACTCAGCTGATCGATTACTTGACAGCCTCCGGGTACCTTTTGCCGTCCGAAGGGCAATACCCTTTGTTAAGTGTGACAAATGCCGGTATCGATGTATTGCTTGGAAAAGCGAAAGTTTATCGAAAACAAACCAAAGTCAAACAGTTAGTGGTTGATGATGAACTGTTCGATCAACTGCG
The DNA here is from genome assembly GCF_050542615.1 of Enterococcus sp. DIV0008. Classification (NCBI taxonomy): domain Bacteria; kingdom Bacillati; phylum Bacillota; class Bacilli; order Lactobacillales; family Enterococcaceae; genus Enterococcus; species Enterococcus sp. DIV0008. Next base: position 1,363,612 of record NZ_CP172937.1, read on the forward strand.
CACCTTACGATTGAATCTCGCACAAGAACAAAACTTGCCACCGTATGTCGTCTTTTCTGATAAGACCCTGCGAGAATTAGCAGAAGTGCAACCAAAAACACCAATCGAATTTTTACAGATCAAAGGTGTTGGGCAAAACAAATTGGATAAATATGGCGATGCCTTTCTTACCTTGCTTTCGGACTACCGAGGGAAGGTAAGCGACTAAAACAAACGGCTTCCTCAGAGATAAAATGCAGAATAACAAAGAAAAGGAGTAAAAATCATGATTGCGATTCGACTGGCGGTAGCAACAGATGAAGACTTCTGGCTTTCATTGGATACCCATTTGCCAAAGGAACGATTCTTCAAAAAGGTAGCTGAACAAACGGCTTATGTCTTGATCGATAATGGACAGCCAATTGGGTTGTTACGCTATAATTTTTTCTGGGATACGATTCCTTTTTGTACGATGCTAGTAATCGCCGAATCCCATCAAGGTAGGGGATTTGGGAAGCGTTTGGTCGATCACTGGGAACAACAGCAAAAAGTAGCAGGGCATGCTCTTTGTATGACGTCCACACAAGTCGATGAAAATGCTCAGCATTTCTATCGAAAATTAGGGTATCAAGATGCCGGCGGTTTGCTTGTGAATTCTCCCGGATTTGAACAACCGATGGAATTATTTCTTGTGAAACAATTGTGATGTTTTTGCTAGCTTGTGGTACATTGATAGGAGAATGAGAAAATAGGAGCGTTTACTATGTCTTTTTTTGGAAAAATCGATTTCAATGAGTTATCAGAGACCGATCGTGCGATTTATCATTATATGTCGAGCCAAAGTGATAAAATTCCCTATATGCGGGTCCGTGAGATCGCGCTTGAATCCCACACCTCAGCTTCTTCTGTTATGCGCTTTATCCGTAAATTAGGGTATGAGAGCTTTACAGAATTTCGTACCCAGTTCAAAGCACCTGAGTTAGAGGCGGTCAGTTTTTTTAGCAGTATGACCGTTTTGGATCCGGAACGCTTCCCGCGAGACATCGAAGGAAAAATCCGGCGAATCGCTGAAAGAATGCTGGTATGTGAGAATATTATATTTTATGGCATCGGTGCGTCAGGTTCAATGTGTGAATATGCTGCTCGCCGTTTTGCTACGATCGGATTTAATAGTTATGCTTTGGTGGATAATACCTATCCAATCTTTGCGAAGCTGAAACATACTTCAGACAATATGATCGTTGTCCTTTCAATTACTGGAACGACCACTGAGATCATTGAAGTGGTCAATGGCTTTCGTAACAATCCTGACTTCACCACGGTAGCGATCACCAGTGACGCCAACAGCACCTTGGGACGGATGTCCGATTACGTCTTGGACTATTCGGTTGATGTAAAACGCATCAACAAATATGAAGATTTGACGACACAAATTCCTTGCCTTTTCTTAGTGGAAGCGTTGTCGGAGACGGTTCGTCAGTTTTCTTTAACAGCAGAAGAATAGGGAACGGATTTTTTGTATGTTTAATCATAAATCAACAAACAGCTTCATTCCATCAAAAGGAAGTTCCTTTGTTGGGATGATCCGGCTGTTTGTTTTTTTATTAGAAACGTGGACGAGACAATGGCGAATGTATCAGGAGATTTGGTGCTATACATATTTGTGGTACACCTTGTACCATGATGATGATTTTTCCTTTCTGCGAAGAGTTGCACCAAAGTATAAAAACAATCTATTTTTGAAAACGTTTTTAATTATACTAAATGAAAGGAATAGACACCATCTTGCTTCTGTCGAGAAGGCGCAAATCCGGCAATTTCGACAAGAAAAAGAAGCGAGCCTAATGATTGGAGAGAAGAATAGTGGAAACCATAAAACTAAAAAAACTAATTGACCGAATGACCTTAGCTGAAAAAGTGGGCCAATTGGTTCAACTAACGCCAGATTTTTTTGCACAAGGGGGAGAAATCACCGGTCCGATGCAGCAATGGCAAATGAGCGAAGAACAATTAGGGACGATTGGTTCAGTGTTGGGAACCCATACTGCTGAACAAGTCTACACGATCCAAACGTCTTACCTAGAGAAAAGTCGGTTAAAAATTCCCCTTATTTTTATGGCAGACGTTATCCATGGATATGAAACGATTTTCCCAATTCCACTGGCCTTAGCATCCTCCTTTGATGCGCAATTAGTGGAAGAAGTCGCAAAAGCCTCGGCAAAGGAAGCGGCAGAAGCGGGTATCCATGTCACGTTTTCACCAATGGCGGATCATGTCAAAGATCCGCGCTGGGGAAGGGTTTTAGAGAGTAATGGAGAAGATCCGACCTTATCTGCGGTGCTGACGGCTGCTTATGTACGAGGGTATCAAGGAACTGCTTCCCTTGCAGAAAATAAACAGCGAATTGCTGCTTGTGTCAAACACTTTGTCGGCTATGGCGCTGCAGAAGGTGGGCGGGATTATCATACGGTCGATTTGTCTGATCTTGAGCTTTACCAAAATTATCTGCCCGCTTTTCAGGCAGCAATTGAAGCTGGTGCAGAATTGGTCATGACTTCTTTTAACACGATCCATGGTGTGCCAGCTACAGCCAATCAACCATTGCTGCAGGATGTATTGCGAGAAAAGCTTGGGTTCGATGGCTTGATCATCTCAGATTGGGCAGCTGTGGCTGAATTGATGGCCCATCGTGTGGCTGCTGATCGAACGGAAGCAGCGAAAAAAGCCTTTACTGCAGGTGTCGAAATGGATATGATGAGTGATTGCTATTTAAATGCACTAGAACAAATCATTGATGCAGATCCTGCTATGAATGAGCAGTTGAATAAGGCGGTTTTTCATGTGTTACATTTAAAGAACAAGCTAGGCCTGTTTGAAGACCCTTATAGAGGGTTAATACCGGAAAACTTAGCACCTAGACTCCTAAAAGAAACCCGTCTGCTTTCACGAGAAGCAGCAAAGAAAACAACGGTTCTTCTGAAAAACCAAGCACTGTTACCGTTGCAAAAAAAGCAAAAGGTCGCATTGATCGGCCCCAAAGCAGCTTCGAAGGATCTTTTGGGGGCTTGGTCGTGGATCGGCAAACCGGAGGCTGCGGTCTCCTTAGCGGAGGGACTTTCTCAAAAAGAAATTGACTTAACTGTCTTATCATATCCTGACGGGGAAATGCTGACGAGCACCTTTATTGATGAGGCGTGTAAAGTTGCTAAAGAAGCTGAGGTTGTTTTATTGGCTATGGGGGAAACTAGCGAGGAAGCGGGAGAAGCGGCAAGTCTGACCAAACTTTCTTTATCAAGAAAGCAAGAAGCATTAGTTGAAGCAGTTAGTCAGGTCAATCCTAAGATCGCAACGATTCTTTTCTGTGGCAGACCACTGGTTTTGACCGCTATCGAGCCTCTTTGTCAAGCCATCATAATTGCCTGGTTCCCTGGATCAGAAGGCGGTAATGCGTTGGCAGATTTGTTGATGGGCGAGTCTGAACCGCAAGGACGTTTAGCTATGAGTTTTCCTCGAGCAGAAGGACAGTTGCCGATGACCTATGCTCAACTCTCAACAGGTCGGCCATTGACAGAAGAGAATAGTGATCAAAAATATATTTCGCGCTATATGGATGAAAAAAACGATCCTCTCTTTTCTTTTGGCGCAGGAATAGGTTATGGACAATGCAAGATTAGCAAGACACAAATCGTTCACCCTGATGAAAAAAATAAACCATTTGAGATCATTTGTACGCTGAAAAATGAGGGAGACAGTCCTCATACCACAACACTTCAATTGTATAGCAGAGACGATGTTACTGAAGTGGCACGACCGATGAGAGAATTAAAGCAATGGCAAAAAATCAATCTTGCTGCTGCTGAAGAAACGCAGCATTCCTTCTATGTTACACCAGAGGATTTTGCTTATGTTCATTCCGATTTCTCGGCAAAAAGTGATCCTGGTACGATTTCTTTATACCTTGGCTTTGCTGCTGCCTCAGCGAAGTTGATTGGGACGCTCACGATTTAAAAGCCTTTCGAGGCTTTTTTTTGTAGGTACAACTTGTACCACGATGGCACAGGTTTCAAGGTGCTGGTACATGCGCCAACTAGTTCTAGAACCATTGTGGGTGAAAACGTTTTTATATATAGTTGGTTTATCGGATGACCAATCTTAGAGTGGTCGTTGATTTTTTTAGCAAAATAAAAACGTTTTTATTTTTGAGAGAAATCGTTCAGGAGGGGAGAATCATTTGACAAATCGAATCACGATTCGGGAAGTGGCAAAGGAGGCAAACGTATCCATTGCGACTGTTTCTAAAGCACTGAACGGTGTCAATGTTGTTCGACCAGCAACGAAAGAACGAGTGCTGGCTGCCGCGCAACGTTTGCATTATGTCCCCAATTTAATGGGCAAACAATTGAAAAACACAAAAACCAAGATGCTTGGTTTTTACACCACTAGCATTAAAGGACCTTACTTTAGCGTATTAGTTGAAGCGATTGCCAGAGAGGCAGAAACGCATGGGTATGCAGTCAACGTCTTCTTATCCACGGATAAACGAGTGGTTTTCAATAGTATTTTAGGGGGGATGGTTGATGGCATTATTGGATTTGAAGATTTTTTAACAGAGCAGGATTTGGCAGCGATGGAAAGAGAACAAATCAAAGCCGTCTTTATCGATCGAAACATTCAAGAGAAGAACTTTGGTAGTGTGGTATTTGATTCCTTCGAAAAAGGAAAAGCTGCTACTAAGTATCTCTTGTCACTAGGACATAAAAAAATCGTTTTTATCAGTGGGATTGCTGGTGTTTATGACAGTGATGAACGCTTAAGAGGGTATTGCGAAGCATTAAAAGAAGCCGGCATCTCTTGGCGCTCGGATTATCAATTGCAGGGATTCTTTGAAGAAGAACGGACGAGAGCCAGCGTGCAGCAGTTTTTGTTAGAGCAAAAAGACTTGCCCACAGCATTTTTGGCAGGGAATGATCTTAGTGCGATCGGAACAGTCAAGGCGATCCACGAAACCAAGTGGCGGGTGCCTGATGATTTCAGCGTGATTGGTTTTGATGGTATTGATCTTTTAGACTATTTTACTCCTCGCTTGACCACAGTGAAAAATCCGATCCAACAGCAAGGGATCACGGCAGTAAAACATTTAGTAGAATTGATTGAGGAAAACGCATTTGGTATCTCCTACGTTTTACCAGGAGAATTGAGTATTAATCAATCGACAAAACAAGTAAATGAATAATGAGGGTGAAGCGATGTTTATTGGAATTGATGTTGGAGGAACGGCTATCAAATATGGTGTGATCTTGAGAACTGGTGAAATTGTAAAGAAAGGACAGATGCCAACGATTCATGAAAAAGAAAATTTTTTGCAGTCTATCGAAGTATTGATCAAATCGCTGCAGCAAGATGCAGTGATCGAAGGTGTCGGTATTAGCGCACCAGGCATTATCCAAAAAGATGGCACGATGATCACGGCAGGATCAATCAAATCCCTGTATGGAATCAACTTGAAGCTAGAATTAGAGGGACGTGTTAAGCTGCCGGTCATTGTTGAAAATGATGCCAATGCGGCGGCGATTGCTGAAAAATGGTTGGGGCACGCACAGACCTGTGAAAACTATCTTTGTCTCGTTGTGGGAACAGGCATTGGGGGCGGGATCATCGTCAACAATCGGCTCTATCGCGGCAGCCATGGTATGGCGGGGGAATTTGGGTGGATGCTGATCGACTCATTGCCTGAACAGGGAAATCTAGAGTCAGTTTCCTTGAACCAACGAGCTGCCATCGTGGGAGGGCTTTGCCATCAATACCAACTGGCACTTCAGCAACTAGGGCGAAGTGATCTGCCCAAAGATGCAATCGAGATTTTCCAGCGAGGAGAACAAGGAGAAGTAGTAGCGAATCAAGTGATTTCACAGTTCTTCCAAGATTTATCAGTGGGCTTACTGAATTTGATCAGTACATTTGATCCCGAGCTGATTTTGGTTGGTGGTGGGGTCAGTGAAAATGATGGTTTCATGACAAGGCTTGAAGAGACCATGAGCCAGCTAAAAGCTCGCCATGAAAGTATTGGTTATTTAGAAGGTCGCACGATTGCACCGATTCAACGAGCAAAATTAAAAAATGATGCTGGTATGATTGGTGCGGTCTATCAATTGATGAACCAATAAAGGAAAGCATGTATTTCCTTTGGGTGAAAAAGTAAGCGTTTTAGAAAGGGTGGAAAAATGGAATCAAAAGGTGTCATGCTAAAAGCAACCCCACAGAAAAGGTCATTTTTGCAAAAACTAAAAAGCCAAAGCTTTTATCAAGCGATGGTTTGGCCAGGTATTCTCTTGATGATCATTTTTAATTTTATCCCACTATATGGGATCGTCATCGCGTTTAAAGATTACTCGGTTCTTGATTCGATCGCAAATGCGGAGTGGGTCGGTACCCAGTATTTTCAAGAGTTTTTTAGTGATTCAATGTTTTGGACGGTGATGAGTAATACACTAGGCATCAGCTTTTTTAAACTGCTGATTGGTTTTCCAGCGGCGATTGGCTTAGCGGTATTGATCAATGAAATCGTTCATGTTCGTTTAAAGAAGGTCGTTCAAACGGTCTCTTATTTGCCCCATTTTCTGTCTTGGGTCATCTTAGGTGGCATGTTTATTACGTGGTTATCTGATACGGGATTGGTCAATAATTTGTTGCTAGGTGTTGGGGTGATCGATGAACCGATCCGTTTCTTGACTGACCCAGAAAAATATTGGGCCATCGCAGTCATTTCCGATATTTGGAAAGAAGTTGGCTGGAATACGATTTTATACATTGCTGCTATGACAGGGATCAATCCAGCTCTTTATGAAGCAGCGAGAATGGATGGTGCCACGAAATTTCAGCAGATCACGCGGATCACGATCCCTTCGATCCGCCATATTATCGCATTGACGTTTGTTTTATCCGTTGGTGGGTTATTGGGTTCAAACCTTGATCAAACACTCGTCTTACAAAATCCTGTCAATTATCAGTCCAGTGAAGTCATTAATTCATTCGTCTATAAAATGGGGATACAACAAGGAGACTTCTCCTATGCGACCGCCGTTGGCCTGTTTGTGTCGGTTGTTTCTTTGATCCTCGTGGTAGGAAGTCATCTTTTGACCAAAAAAATCAGTGATGAATCAGTTTTTTAGAGGAGGGAAAGTATGAAGCAAACATTTTCAAAAGATGAGAAAATATTCAATGTTGCCAATGTGATTTTTATGGTGTTCTTTTTAGCCATCATTGCTTTGCCTTTGTGGAATATCGTCGCGTTATCTTTCAATGATGCGACCGATGCCGCAAGAGGGGGGATCTACTTTTGGCCCCGGAAATTTTCACTAGAAAGTTACTACACCGTTTTTGAAGATTCTGCGATCTATAAAGCCTTTGTCATCTCAGTTGCAAAAACTGTGATTGGTGTTGTGTTGCATACGGCACTGACGGCAATGGTCGCCTACGGGATGAGTCGTAGAAACCTAATGGGACGGAAAATTTATATGAACATGGGGATTTTAACGATGTTCGTTTCTGGAGGGATGATACCCACATTTCTCTTATTTAAGGAACTGGGCTTGTTAAATAATTTTTGGGTCTACATCATACCTGTCTTATTTTCTTTTTACGACATGGTGATTCTGATGAATTTTTTCCGGAGCATTCCATTTTCGCTGGAAGAATCTGCCATGATGGATGGCGCCAATCCTTTTATTATTTTCGTGAAAATCATTTTGCCATTGTCCCTTCCAGTTTTGGCAACCATCGCATTATTTCACGGGGTCTTTCAGTGGAACGATTATATGACGGCTAATATCTACGTTGATGATCGCAGCTTATATCCTTTACAAATGCTGCTATTTCGGATCGTTTCGGAAAATCTATCGCCCGCAGTGGCGACCGGAACCAATGTGGTCAGAAATACGACTTCACAGTCATTGCAATTAGCAACCATGGTCGTCACGACGGTTCCTGTCGTCGTGATCTATCCATTTTTACAAAAGTACTTTATTCAAGGGATGACTCTTGGATCAGTAAAAGAATAGACAAAAGGAGAGAAAAAAATGAAAGCAAGCAAATTATTTTTAGGGATCGGTCTCGCACTTACGTCAACCATAGTATTAGGAGCCTGCGGCAATTCCAATAATGAGTCCAAAGGGGCCGCCGTCGTAGAAGATCTGCCAGAAGCCCGCTTTGAAGCAGATAAAGACACGCCTAGCTGGCAAAAGGACACCGACCATGAAGCTACTTTGAAATGGTATGTCAATTTTGATTGGTATGCTCAGCCGGGTTGGGGCAAAGATACTGTGACGCGAAAAATCAAAGAAGATATGAATATCAATGTCGAATTTATTTCAGGAAATGACGAGAACCTTAATACGATGCTAGCTGGTGGCGATCTTCCAGATATCATGACCTTCGATAAAAACCTGTCTGCTGCAAATGAAGCGACAAAATTTGCCTTGCCATTAAATCTTTTGGCAGAAAAATATGACCCTTACTTCTTAGAACATGCAGCGAAGCCGGAATCTGTTCAATGGTTTACTTTAGAAGATGGCAACATTTATGGATACCCAAGCTTTTCCACGACTGCACAAGATTATGAGGACGGTAATGTAGTAGGAGACCAAGTTTTCATTGTCCGCAAAGATATTTATGAAGCATTAGGGGAACCCGATATGTCGACGCCAGAAGGATTTTTAGATGCATTAAAACAGGCAAAAGAAGCATTTCCGACGGCAGATGATGGTGCAGCTCTAGTCCCATTTGCTTCGACTGCACTAGATATTTCCAATGGCGGGGATGGCGCCTATGGTGGTACTTTGCAAGATTTTCTAAGCATTGCACCAAGTGTTGATGGGCAATTTAATGATCGAGATGCTGATGAGGAGTATATCACGTGGATCGAGACTTTTAGAAAAGCGTACAATGAAGGATACATCACCAACGACCAGTTTTCAGACAATGACAACACGATGAAAGAAAAACTAGGACAAGGGCGATATTTTGCTTACCTGCATACGAATACGAAGGGACTCAATGAGTTTATGTCTGATAATAATGCCCGTAATCCTGAGCAAACTTATATTGCCGTCGATGGTCCAAAAAATTCGAATGGCGATGATTCCACTTTTACTGGCGGAAATATTGGTGGATGGACACAAACCTTTATCACGACGTCGACAAAAGAACCCCAAAAAGCCATGGAACTTTTGACCTATTTAGCAAGTGAGTATGGCACGATGGTCACTACCTTTGGTATCGAAGGGGAAACATACAATCTCGTAGATGGCGTGGTTGAATACTCAGAAGAAACAGAAGCCTTAAGAAATTCGGACATAGCTCGTTTTGACAAGGAAATTGGTTTAGGTTCTTATTGGTTCGTTGGCAATGACAATTACGCCATTCAAATGGGACAAAAACCAGCAACATCGATTCGGCAGATGGTGGAATGGTCGCAAGACAAATTGGCGCCGCGTTTTGAGATCGAAGACATTGATCCTCGCACCGGTTCTGAAGCAAGAAATCTCACTTCCATCAACACAGCAAGAGTGCAAGCGTTGGTCAGCTTTATTCAGGCAGACTCGGAAGAAGCGGGACGTCAGATTTGGGAAGATTACTTACAAGAACGAGAAAACAATGGTTGGTCAGCAATCGTTGATTATCGAAATGAGAAAATCGCTGAAAATATTGAAAAATTAAAATAAAGGTGTGTGTGTGATGTTTGCTTTAGAGAGTCGTTTTTATCGTCTTTGCGAAATCGTTTTTCGTATGCTGGTATTGAATCTCTTGTTTTTGGTGGTATCGTTTCCGATCGTCACGTTTCCAGCAGCTATGCGAGCGGTGGTCGATGCTTACGAACATCCTGAAGCAAAACTGCTAAGCCCTTTTTTGAAAAATAGCAAAAGTGCGTTATTGAAGACCCTGCCACTAGGGGTCTTCAATCTCTTCTCATTATTATGCGGACTCAGCTTGTGGCGTTCTGCTGCTTTGACGAATTCATTGTTTTTCTCTTTTTTGACCATCATTTTTCTTACTTTTTTGTTGTCCTACAACATCAACCTGTATGTGATGCAATCAAAAATGCAAGATCGGCAAAAACTGTTTGACCTTTTTCGTAGTAGTTTTTTCTTTACGATGATGCACTACCATAAAGGGATCGGAATCTTAGTCCTAGCAGCGATCGGCTATTTCTTCACATGGCAATCAGCACCAGGTATCTTCTATCTGTTTTGTCTGTCTGGGCCCTTGTATTTCTATCAAAAAGTGTTGCATCTAAAAAGAGTGGATCAATCTTGATTCACTCTTTTTTTGTTGCTGGTAATCGCCACTAGCAAGGAAGGAAACAGGATGAAACACATTCCAATCTTTGAAACGCATTGAATTGAAAACGTTTGCTATTCTATTAGTAACAAATGTTTCCTATAATGAACCTACAAATCAACTACAAAGGAGTTTCCTCAATGAAAGAAAAAGTGATGGATGCGATGCAGAAATTCTCCAAGGCAATGTTTGTGCCCGTTTTGATTTTGCCGATCGCAGGGATATTGATTGCCGTTGGGAATGTGTTTACGAATGTCCGCTTGCTTGAGCAGTTTCCCTTTTTGGATAATCCGATAACCACCGGTTTTGGTAGTATCTTATCCGCTTCCTTATTACCGATTTTAACCAATTTAGGCATTATTTTTTGTGTTGGGATCGCTTTAGGGTTAGCCAATAAGAAAAAGGCTGAAGCGGGATTTACCGCGTTGTTAGGTTATTTCGTCTTCTTAAATGCCATGAACAAATTCATGGAGCTTCGGGGGATGTTGGTTCCAGCCGATGCCCTTCAAGGTTCAGGACAAGCGATCGTTTTAGGAATCCAAGTGTTGGACATGGGGGTCTTTCTGGGTATCATTTTAGGGATCGTCGTAGCATTGATCCATAATCGTTTTATCGATACGACCTTTAACAATGCCTTTCAAGTTTATGGCGGCGCGCGCTTCGTCTTTATTGTCTTGATTCCGGTCGTCGTGTTATTAGCCATCGTTTCCACGTTTATATGGCCAGTAATACAAACTGGTATCGACGGTTTAGGCGGCATCATTCAACAAACGGGCAACTTTGGCATCTTCTTGTACGGGATGTTGGAACGCTTATTGATTCCAACTGGCTTGCATCACTTGATCTATACGCCGTTTTTGTATACTTCATTAGGCGGTGTCGCAGAAGTTGGCGGTCAAGTCTTTGAAGGGGCACGGAATATTTATTTTGCGGAAATTGCTGACCCAGCAGTCCGCGTATTATCGCAAAGTGTCATTTGGGACGCTCGTGGGATCTCAAAAATGTTTGGACTGATCGGTGCTTGTTTGGCGATGTATCAAACGGCAAAACCAGAAAATAAAGTCAAAGTCAAAGCCATTTTGATTCCAGCTGTCGTTACTTCCTTTATTGCAGGTGTGACTGAACCAATCGAATTTTCTTTTATGTTCGTGGCACCTGTTTTGTTCGTCATTCATTCTGCCCTTAGCGGCTTGAGTATGGTGGCGTTAAATCTCTTTGGTTCTCGTGCCATCGGACCGAATGGCTTCATCGACTTTCTTTTGTACAACTTGCCCTTAGGGATCGAGAAGACTCGCTGGCCGGTATACTTGATCGTCGGGGTCGTCTTCTTCTTTCTTTATTACTTCTTGTTCCGCTTTTTGATCACGAAACTGAACTTGAAAACGGTCGGGCGTGAAGAAGATGGAACAGAGACCAAACTGTATTCGAAGAAAGAGTACAAAGAAAAACAACTTGCTGGAGCAGGTGTCGGGGTCATGGCGAGTGATCAAGCCGCCACTAATCCAACTAGTGAAACAAGTATCTCAGCAATCATCACCAAAGCGCTAGGTGGCGATGACAATATCAAAACCATTGACAACTGCTATACCCGCTTACGTTTAAAACTAAAGGATCCTGAACTCGTGGATGAAGCGCTGCTAAAAGACGAAACACAAGCCAAAGGCGTGATCAAAAATGGTGAAAATGTCCATGTCGTTTACGGGTTGACCGTGCCGAAAGTGCGGGAAGAATTAGAAAACTATCTTGGAAGAGAAGGAGAGATTGAATGATGAAAAATTTTTCAGTAGTGATCGCAGGGGGCGGCAGTACCTTTACCCCGGGAATCGTTATGATGCTGCTTGACAATCAAGAACGCTTTCCTTTAAGAAAGCTGAAACTATACGACAATGATGAAGCACGCCAAGCGATCCTCGGTGAAGCCCTAGCGATCTTATTAAAAGAACAAGCACCGCAAATCGAATTTTCGTTTACGACGGATCCTGAAGAAGCCTTCAGCGATGTCGATTTCTGTATGGCGCATATCCGAGTAGGAAAGTATGATATGCGGGAAAAAGATGAAAAAGTCCCCTTGCGTCATGGCGTCTTTGGCCAAGAAACCTGTGGACCAGGAGGGATCGCTTATGGGATGCGCAGCATCACTGGTATGCTGGAGATCATTGATTACATGGAAAAGTATTCCCCCGATTGTTGGATGCTGAATTATTCCAATCCAGCTGCAATCGTAGCTGAAGCATGTCGAGTCTTGCGTCCTAAATCAAAAGTTCTGAATATCTGTGACATGCCCGTGGGCACGTTGCGTCGGATGTCGCAAATCATTGGCAAGCAGCCAGAAGAGTTAGAAGTTCGCTACTTTGGCTTGAATCATTTTGGCTGGTGGACCAGCGTCAAAGACAAAGAAGGCACGGAGTACATTCAAACCATTCGGGACTACGTTGCAGAACACGGCTATTTGACACAGATCGAAGTGGATACCCAACATACAGACCCAAGTTGGCAAGACACCCACAAAAAAGCCAAAGACCTCCTGGCGCTCACACCAGAATATCTGCCAAATACGTACTTGAAATATTATTTATACCCAGATTACGTCTACGACCACATGAAAGAACATCCAGAGTATACGCGTTCCAATGAAGTGATGGAAGGACGGGAAAAACGAGTGTTCGATCATGCCAAAAAGATCACTGCCCAAGGATCTGCTGAAGGGATCGCTTTTGAGATTGATGCCCATGCAACCTTTATCGTTGATTTGGCACGCGCCATCGCTTTTAATACGCATGAGCGAATGGTGATGATTGTGGAAAACAACGGCGCGATTGCGAACTTCCCGGATGATGCCATGGTGGAAGTGCCATGTATCGTCGGTTCTGATGGACCAGAAGCTCTTGCTCAAGGAAAAATTCCTGCCTTCCAACAAGCCCTCATGTTCCAGCAGGTGACTGTGGAAAAATTAGTGGTCGAAGCATATGTGGAAAAGAGCTATCAAAAAATGTGGCAAGCGTTAAGCCTTTCCAAAACGATTCCTAGCGCAAAAGTAGCCAAAGAGTTACTCGATGATTTGGTCTCGGAAAATGGTGATTACTGGCCAGGATTGTCTTGATTTGTTTCACATTTGCGAAACATTTGCTGATTGGCTAACTGGAAAGAGGAAGATTCTCCAAGAATCTTTCTTTTTTTATTTTTGCTGTGGAAGGATAATTCTCTGAAGAAAATCACTACGAAACGTCTTCTCAACAAAACGATCAGACAGGTATGCTAGAATATGCCACTAACTATGGTAGAATAAAGCTAATTGAATCAGATGAGAGGGAGCAATGCGATGTTTTTAGGGATTGATATCGGCACAACAGCCATAAAATTTGGGGTCATTGAAGATCGGAAAATCATTTACTCACAGTCATTACCAATCAAAACCCATAGCCACGGGTTAAAACAGACCCAATCAGCAACCCAGATCAGTAGCCAATTGATCAGTGGTGTCACAACGATTCCCGCTCAATTAAAAGCGGCAATCACAGTGATCGGGTTCAGTACCGCCATGCACAGTTTGATGCCAGTGGCTGGTGAGACAGCAGAAGAGATTTACATTTGGTCAGACAATCAAGCGAGTCAAACGATGACGGCCTTTCGTCAAACGGATCTGGCGGCAACGTTTTATGAAGAGACAGGGACACCGATCCATGCGATGTCTCCCTTTGCGAAACTGGCTTATTTCCAAACAAATGGTTCATATTCCAAAGAGACGAAATGGTTTGGCTTAAAAGAACTAGCAATGGCGTTGTTTACCGGACAAGCACGGATCGATTATAGTACCGCATCAGCGACCGGTCTTTTTTCTTTGAAAGAAAAGCAATGGAGTCAAAAAATTCTCAATTATTTATCCCTTTCAAAAGCCCAATTAGCGCCTTTATGTGCACCGACTGATCGTTTTTTGATTACCGAGGAGATGGCGCAGCGGTGTGGCTTGAAGCCTGAGGTAGAAGTGATGTGTGGGGCTAGTGATGGGTGTTTAGCAGCATATGCTGGCTATATTTCTACAGGGATCCGCAACAGCTTGACGATCGGAACCAGTGCGGCGGTTCGTAAAGTAAGTGAGACCACCGTCTTTGATCGCCAAAAACAAAATTTTTGCTACTATCTGCAAGATGACCTCTATGTCGTAGGGGCACCTTCAAACAATGGTGGCTGTGTCCTTGCTTGGGCAAAAGAGACCTTATCAGAAGATCCTGATGGGTTTTATCATTATCTGCCGCAAGTCATGGAGGAATCACCGATCGGCAGCAACGGCTTACGTTTTTTTCCCTATTTAAACGGGGAGCGGGCACCTTTTTGGACAAATGAGATCACAGGCGGCTTTTCTGGCTTGACCCTGAAACACAATCGCTCAGACATGTTGCGGGCAGTCATCGAAGGCATGCTGATGAACATCGATTTATTAAAGCAAATGGCGCAGTTGGAAGGGGCAGTCACTGTAAGTGGTGGTTTCTTTCAAACAAAACTTTTAGGTCAAATGACCGCGGATGTGTTGGGGCTGACCTGTTATCTTTCCGATGAAAACGAACCGATATTCGGCTTGTATGATTTATACAAAAGCTCTGTTGTGCGGCAAGATCAGCCAGATGAAAAATTTGTTCCTGATCCGCAGAACCAAGCGCTCTATCAAGAACTGGCAAAAACCTATTTTCAAGCATAAGCCAAAACCAGCAATCCACTAAGGTTGCTGGTTTTCTTTTTCAACATGGGTAAAAGCGTCGACGATATATTCCATCAATAAGAGCAGTTTACCAAAGAAGCTAGTGTACTGGATGTTTTGGGTGTCGTAGGGACGTTCATCGGTCACTTCAAAGGAAAAGGTCGCTAGTTGATTGGCGCGATGATCACCGTTCCCGCAAAACAAAACAGTTGGTATGTGATGTTCATTGGCTAATGCCATCTTCTCCAGTACTTTTTGTGTTTCGCCAGATTTAGAGATGGTGATCAGCATACTGATGTTCTCGATGTTGTTACTAATGATCCCACCTGAGTCAGAAGCACTGACTAATAAGGTTTTGATGCCGTTGACCAGCATTTTTTTGTGGAGGTATTCTGCCACGATCCCAGAAAAACCTGTTGCATAAATCGTAATAAACTTGTCCTTGTTTCGTCCATAGATTTCTTTGATCGCATCGATCGTATCTGCAATACTGGCAGCGTCAATTTGGTAATCGATGGCGGCTTCAGTGATCGTCTGATTTTTCAAGCGATTCTTTAAGAAGTAAAGTAGCTCTAGATAGCCAGAAAAACCTAATTTTTGCGCAAGCCGCACGATGGTTGCGGGGGAAGTGTAGATCGCTTTAGCGATTTCTCTTAAGGGCAGTCCATCGATCGCAGCGGTATTTGCAAGCAAATAATCAAGAATTTGCAGCTCATTGTCAGTCAATTTTTTTCCTTTGATCAATACATTTAAGTCCATTGTTCGGCACTCCTTTGTCTTGTCTTCATCATACAATGAATAACGACAGAAAGTAAAATAGGAATCGCGTCTTGCTGATATATAGGAAAAAAGATTGTGCATTTCCTAAAAAGATATTATAATTTCTTATATAGAAAATAAAGGTGGAGAAATGATGACACAAAAACCATATGGAACCGTACTACTAAAAGCAGCAACCATTTTAGATTATCTCGCAGAAGCGCCCAGTAAACCATTGCAAGAAATTTCAGAAGCAACGAAACTGACCCCATCCACAGCTTTGAAAATATTGGAAACGCTGCAAATGATCGGCTATGTCAAACGCGACAAAGAGAAGAATTATCGCTTAGGGTCTAAACTGATCAAGTATGCCAATCAAAACATTCAAGAGCTTGATTTAGTGGAAATCAGCTTGCCATACTTGGAAGCATTGCAGAAAACGGCGGATGAAACGATCCACTTAGGGGTCTTGACTGCCAATGAGATTCTTTATGTCAATAAATTGGAGCCTCAGAATCAAACGATCCGCATGTCTTCAAAAGTAGGGATCACAAGACCGTTGTATAGCTCTGCCATGGGGAAAGCCGTTTTAGCGGAGTTTGATGCCCCTCAAGTAGAGGAGTACTTGGCAGCAACGCCTTTAACCGCTTATACGGAAAACACCATTACGAACCAGTTGAAGTTGAAGAAAGAATTGGAGCAAGCAAAAGAAAACCAAGTAGCGTTTGATGATGAAGAAATGGAACAAGAAATCTATTGCATCGGCGCCTCACTGATAAAAGATCAGGAGATCGTTGGGGCGTTTTCTATCAGCCTACCGAAATACCGCTTGACCCCAGAATACAAAATGACATTGATCGATGCGATTATTGCGACAAAACAACAAATTGAACAAGCATTATAAACTTTTTAATGGAAAGCCCTTGCAAATAAAAAAGAGAACGGTATAATAAACGTGTAAGTTTCTTTATAATAAATACCGTTTTCCAAATAGGAAATAAATGGAGGGCCTCAATGAAAAAAGTAGCGAATTTAATGAAACTAAAAGAAAGCGGCGTGATCGCTGTTGTGCGTGGCGCTTCAAAAGAAGAAGCACTACAAGCAAGTAAAGCGATCGTTGCAGGGGGGATCACCGGCATTGAGTTGACTTTTACAGTGCCTCAAGCGGCGGATGTAATCGCTGAATTGGTAGCAACCTTCAAAGAGAATCCAGCGGTAGTCGTTGGTGCTGGGACCGTTCTTGATGCAGTTACCGCCCGCTTAGCGATTATGGCAGGAGCAGAATATGTTGTCAGCCCAACTTTTGATCAAGAAACGGCTGAATTATGTAATTTATATCAAATTCCTTATCTGCCTGGTTGCATGACCATTTCAGAAATGAAGGACGCCTTAAAAGCAGGCGCAGATATCATTAAACTATTCCCGGGTAGTGCGTATGGCCCAAGTATCATCTCGGCCTTCAAAGCGCCATTGCCGCAATTAAACATTATGCCGACTGGTGGTGTCAGCTTAGACAACATGCAAGAATGGTTTGCAGCGGGTGTCGTAGCCGTTGGTGTAGGGGGGAATTTGTTAGCACCAGCAGCAAGTGGGGATTTTGACAAAGTAACAGAAGTAGCGAAACAATATGCGGCAAAATTAAAAGAGATTCGAGGAAAGTAAGATGGCAAACATTCTGACACTAGGAGAAATCATGTTGCGTCTATCGACAACGTTAGGCGACCGAATTGCCCATAGTTCGAGGTTTGCTGCCCATTATGGCGGTGGGGAAGCCAATGTTGCGATCTCCTTGGCGAATTTTGGTCATCGCGTTTCTTTTGCTAGTAAAGTGCCGGAAAATGCTTTAGGAGATGCCGTTTTTCAGCATTTACGAAGCTATGGCGTCGATTGTCGCCACGTGCTTCGTGGCGGTTCCCGACTAGGTACTTACTATATTGAAACCGGTATCGGGGAACGAGCAGCGCGAGTGGTTTATGATCGCGCAGGCTCTAGCTTTGCTCAAATGAAGGAAAATGAGTGGCAGTCTGACCTTTTTGATGGGGTTGACATTGTTCACCTTTCAGGGATCACGCCCGCTCTTTCAACGACTTGGCAGACGCTTTTACTGACGTTGATCAAAGAAGCGAAAGCAGCTGGTTGTAAAATCAGTTTCGATATCAATTATCGTGGAAAGCTGTGGACGACCGCTGAAGCGCGCGTCTTTTTGCAAGAAGTGCTCCCCTATGTCGATTATTGCTCAGCAGGACAGTTAGATGCCCAAGTCTTTATGGATGTACCTGCTGCAACAGAAGAAGTCGAAGATGACTACTATTATCAAGAAATGCATCGGAAATACCCAAATATCCAGCTCTTTTATTCAACTAGTCGTCAGGTGCTCTCAGCAAGTCACAATCAATTGACAGGAAGCCTATGGCACAACGGCAATTATGTCGTTTCTGCAACCCATGAGATCAATCCAATCGTTGATCGCGTTGGAGGAGGCGATGCCTTTTCAGCTGGTATCCTACATGGTCTTGTCACGAAGAAACAAGACCAAGAAATCATTGATTTTGCAACTGCCGCATCTGCCTTGAAGCATACGATCCATGGCGACTGTAATCAGTTTAGCGCCAATGAGATACAAGAATTTATTGCAACAGGTTCAGGAAAAATTATCCGATAGGAGGAAGTTAAACATGCAACACATCGAAACACGCTATACCCATAGTCCACTTGATATTCGTCACTATAGTACCGAAGAATTACGCAGAGAATTTTTGGTAGAGAAAATTTTCACACCGGGACAAATCATGCTGACCTATACCCACAATGATCGGATGATCTTTGGCGGAGTGACACCGACAGAAAAAGCGTTAGAAGTGCAATTAAGCAGTGAACTAGGGGTGGAGTACTTCTTAGAACGCCGTGAATTAGGCGTCATCAATATTGGAGGACCCGGTGCGATCACGATCGATGGCCAAAAAGAACCAATGAAAAAACAAGACGGCTACTATATCGGCAAGGAAACCAAACAAGTCTTGTTCCACTCAGATGATCCAGCAAATCCAGCGAAATTCTATCTATCTTGCGTGCCAGCACATAAGAAATACCCAAATGTAAAAATCAGTATCGATCAAGTCACACCAATGGAGACAGGCGAGGGCTTGACCTTAAATGAACGGAAAATTTATCAATACATTCACCCAAATGTTTGTGAAAGCTGTCAATTACAAATGGGGTACACGATCTTAGAACCAGGCAGCGCTTGGAATACGATGCCAAGTCATACCCATGAACGTCGGATGGAAGCATATGTGTATTTTGATTTTGCTAATGAAGACACAAAAGTGTTCCATATGATGGGTAAACCAGATGAAACGAAGCATTTAGTCGTTAGTGAAGAACAAGCCGTTATTTCTCCAAGCTGGTCGATCCATTCGGGTGTTGGAACCAGTAACTACTCCTTTATCTGGGCAATGTGTGGCGAAAATATCACCTATACCGACATGGATATGGTGGCAATGGACGACTTAAAATAAAAAGAAAGAGGGTTTATCAATTATGGATTTTTCAATGGATCAATTTCGTTTAGATGGTAAGATCGCATTAGTGACAGGCGCTGTCTATGGGATCGGTTTTACGATCGCTCGTTCACTAGCAGCAGCAGGAGCAACGATCGTTTTTAACAACTTGGATCAAGAATCAGTGGATAAAGGATTAGCAAACTATCGTGAAGCAGGGATTGAAGCCCACGGCTATGTCTGTGATGTAACGGATGAAAAAGCAGTCAACGAAATGGTCAAGCAGATCGAAGAAGAAGTTGGCGTGATCGATATCTTAGTCAATAATGCTGGGATCATCAAACGAATCCCGATGTTGGAGATGTCTGCTGAAGACTTCCGTCAAGTCGTTGACGTGGACTTGAACGCTCCATTTATCGTTTCAAAAGCAGTCTTACCGTCAATGATCAAAAAAGGACATGGAAAAATCATCAACATTTGCTCAATGATGAGTGAATTGGGAAGAGAAACAGTGGCTGGTTATGCAGCGGCTAAAGGCGGCTTGAAAATGTTGACGAAAAACATTTGTGCTGAATTTGGTTCAGCTAACATTCAATGTAATGGGATCGGACCTGGTTATATTGCAACACCGCAAACCGCATCATTACGAGAGATCCAACCAGACGGTTCTCGTCACCCATTTGATCAATTTATCGTAGCGAAAACACCTGCTGCCCGTTGGGGTGAGCCAGAAGATTTAGCAGGACCAACGGTTTTCTTAGCTTCTGAGGCATCCAACTTTGTCAATGGCCATGTCTTATATGTAGACGGCGGTATCTTGGCGTATATCGGGAAACAACCTGAATAAAACAATCAATAGTAAGGATGGGGACGATTGCAATCGTTCCCATTTTTATGGTACAACACCCAAAAAATGTAGGGCTTTAAAAGGTAGCTTGGCGATTAATGGGTTGAAGCAAAGGAACTGCAAACAAATCTTTTAAAAAGAAGGAAAAGCAAAACGCTGTGAAGGGAAATGCTCTTCGCAGCGTTTTGCTTGAGTTGCTCTTTTTAAAATCAGGTAGCGTATTTATGTTAAGGGAAGATTCAACACGAGCAATGAGTTTCAATCTAAAAGAACTTGTTGTGCAAGTGGTAATGGAGCATTTGACAAACATTTGGCAACTAATTTGGCGACGGCTGTAGCACCTTGGTCATTCAAATGCGTGTTATCCGTAATGCCGGCTGGATAATTGGGGTGCTGGTTTTTTTCTAAATGAAGAAAATAGGTTTTCGCCTGTTGTGGTTCCAGTGCTGAAAAGAACCGTTGTGTTGCGGCAAAAAGATCCAGACAGACCACATCCAAGGAGGTAGCCAAAGCACGCATTGCTTCTGGGTAAGGACCGACTGCCGAAGGATCAAGTTGTTGTTGGTCCACGTAATGCAAACGAGTGATCGAGGTCAATAGGATCGGTGTCGCTTGCTGCTGGCGTGCCGTTTGCACGAAGGTTGCTAAATTATGCTGATATTCTACAGGTGTCGTACCACGACTATCTGTTTTTTGATCGTTGTGTCCAAATTGAATCAAGAGATAATCACCAGCATGTAGTTCTTTTTTTGCCTGCAACAAGCGTCCTTCTTCAATGAAGCTTTTGGAGGAACGCCCATTTTTTGCCAAGTTGACGATTTGATGCTGGGGGAGATAGCGTGAGATCTTTTCACCCCAGCCCGTTTCTGGACGAGCGCTAGGCTCTTTGATCGATGCGGTGGAATCACCGACGATGACGATTTTTTCCATTGTCTTTCTCCTAAAATTTGAAGTAGTTATTGGCATTTTGATAACAAACATTTTCTACTAATGGTTTTAGCTGACGAAGATCAGCAGGTGCTTCACCACGTACAACGATCTCAGCAAGCCATTCACAAAAGACGCGTCGGAAATATTCATGACGGGTGTAAGACAGAAAGCTTCTTGAATCCGTCAGCATGCCGACAAAGTTAAAGATCACACTGCCGTCTGCGAATTTCGTCAATTGGTGACGCATGCCTGCGCGGGTGTCGTTATACCACCAGCCAGATCCTAACTGCAATTTATTATTGCCTTCTTGCTGGAAGCACCCCATCAAAGCGACGAGTGCATCATAGTCATTGGGATTTAAGGAGTAGAGAATCGTTTGAGGCAAATGGTCCTGCGCATCAGCAGCGTTCAATAATTTCTGCAAGCTTTGAGTCAGTGGTTGATCATTGATGCCATCGTAGCCCGTATCTGGTCCCAAGCGCTCAAACATTCGTTGATTGCAGTTACGGTACGCATGGACATGCAGTTGCATCGTCCAACCATGTTCGTGATACAGCTTCATCAGTTCAACTAGAACATTGGTTTTGAAGAACGAGACTTCGTTTTCCTCCAAAGATTCCCCAGCTAATGCTTTGGCAAATATTGCTTCAAGGGATAACTGTTCGTCTGTAAAATACACTAAAGTATCCAGCGCATGGTCAGACAAGCGGCAGTGATGTTGGTGAAAGTAGGTTACACGGTCCCGCAAGGCTCTCAAGAAAGCATCATAGGTAGTGATCGCGTTTTCGACACTCTTTTCGAGTTTGGTAACATAGGCAAGAAAATTCGGATGGTCGATTTGTAACGCTTTGTCAGGTCGAAAGGTCGGCAAGACCCGAAAACGTTGTTCTGTTTGGCTTAATTGGTGATGATAGTGAAGATCATCGACTGGATCATCTGTGGTGCAAACGATCTCGGCTTTACTGCGAGCAATCAAAGCTCTTCGAGTAAAGTCTTTTTGCAGCAATTTTTCGTTGCATAGCGTCCACAAGGTTTCGGCATTTTCTTCAGTAACGGGAAGATCGATCGCAAAAAATCGTTTTAATTCTAAATGGGTCCAACTGTAAAGGGGATTTCCCACCAATTTTGGCACTGTTTGACACCATGCCAAAAATTTTTCATAATCACTGGCATTGCCGGTGATCGCTTCTTCTGGTACGCCACAAGCGCGCATCAAGCGCCATTTGTAATGATCACCACTTAGCCATGCCTCGGTGATAGTTTTAAAGGGCCGATCCTCATAGATTTCTTTCGGGTCTAGGTGGCAGTGGTAATCAATGATCGGCAGTTCTTTGGCATATTCATGGTAAAGGGTTTGAGCAATTTCATTTGGCAATAAGTAGTTTTCATTTAAAAACATGTCGAACCTCTTTTCTTTGATTATAGTGTCACGCCATTTTTAAAGATGGCGATCTCGCGAACGTTGTTGGCTTCATTACGCGTCGGTTTTCCACTGGCAGTTTCGATGATCGCTTGAATAAAATCTTCCAGCACGACCTCCATCGGCTCTTCCAACAAGCGACCGGCGTTGAAATCCATCCAGTGGGGTTTCTTATGGTAAATCTCTTGATTCGTGGCAACTTTCATGGTCGGCACATAGGCACCAAATGGCGTGCCGCGACCCGTGGTAAATAAGACGAGTTGGCAATCGGCAGAAGCCAGTGCAGAAGCGGCAACAAGGTCGTTTCCTGGACCTTCCAGCAGGCTCAAGCCTGGCTTACGGAGTTTTTCCCCATATTTTAAGACATCGACGACAGCGGAAGTCCCAGATTTTTGGGTACAGCCTAATGACTTATCTTCTAGCGTAGTGATGCCGCCTGCCTTATTGCCAGGAGAAGGATTTTCATAGACTGGTTCACCGTAAGCAAGAAAATAATCTTTAAAGTCGTTGATTAGATGGAGGATTTTTTCAAAGGTTGCTTCATCTTGTGCACGCGCCATCAAGACTTGTTCAGCGCCAAACATTTCGGGTACTTCCGTCAAGACCGTACTGCCACCTTGAGAAACTAAAAAGTCAGAAAATGCCCCCAACAAAGGGTTGGCGGTGATCCCAGAAAACCCGTCGGAACCCCCACATTTCAACCCGATCTTTAGCTCACTCAAGGGAACGGCTTCTCGTTGATCTTCTTTTGCTGCTTCCAGTAATTCTTCTAATAAGCTTTCGCCGACCGCAATTTCATCGTCGCTTTCCTGTGCCACCATAAATTTGACGCGCTTTGGATCGTAGTCACCCAGGTTTTTCTTAAACTCGGAAACGGTGTTGTTCTCACAACCTAAGCCAAAGACCAAGACGCCACCGGCATTTGGATGATGCACCGCATCAATTAAAATTTGACGAGTGTTTTGATGATCTTGGCCTAACTGAGAGCAGCCGTAGGGATGTTTAAGGATCGTAATATGATCAAACGTGCCAAGATCTGGATGATTCTTCTTGAAGTTTTCAACAATGATCTCTGCGATGCCATTGATACAACCAACTGTTGGCACGATCAGTAAATCATTACGAATTCCAACTTTGCCGTTTGCTCGACGGTACCCTTGGAACGTCGCAGCCCTTTTTGGATAACGGACAGGATGCAAATCGGGGGCATAGGTGTATGCTAAGGTACCAGAAAGGTTGGTTTTGACATTGTGGGTATGCAACCATTGGCCGGTTTTAACGTCAGCTAAGAGATGTCCAATGGGATAGCCGTATTTGATCACGTCTTGTGATTGTGCTAGATCTTTGAGGGCGATTTTGTGTCCTTGCGGAATATCCTCAAAAAGGGTGATCGTTTGGCCTTCAAATGCAAGGGTCGTATTAGCAGCTAGTGGTTTTAATGCGACTGCGACATTGTCTTTAGGGTGCAATTTCAATAGTTGTGCGGGCGTTTCTGTTAATGTGGTGGACATAAAGATTCTCCTTTATTTCAAACTTGGCTCAGGGCTGTCAATCGACGCAAGTAACTGGCGTGGTCCGTCTTGTTTTAGACAAGCGCACATTTCATTGATCGTCTCTGTCATAAAGCTCAGGTCTGCATGCCAAAGTTGCTCATTTTTTAATAGAGCGGCGATCTGTTCTTCTGCTGGTAATTGTTTCACTTGCTGAAATATGGTTGTCACTAGCTCATCATCTTGAAAGGGTCGTGTGAGATAGAAAGTCAGCAACCCTGCCAATGCGGCAGTGATTCGTTTTGGTACCTGCTGGTTTTGTTGGACATAACGACTTAAGACTGGTTGAAGACGCGCATGGAATTTTGAAACACTGTTTAAAGCGATCGATTGCAGCTGATGCTTCACATAAGGATTTCTGAAGCGCTCTTTGATTTGTTCCGCATAAGCTGTAAGCTGCGCTTTAGGCAAATCAAGCATTGGAATCAACTCTTCCTGAAAAAGACCATCCAAAAAGGCTGCAAAATCACGGTCGTTCATTACTTCTTCAACGGTTTCTAAACCCGCTAAAAGACCGAGTGGAACCATCGCCGTATGAGGGCCATTTAATAAATGTACTTTTTGTTCACGGTAAGGGGTCATATCTTCTGTCACGATCACATTCAACCCAGCTTCTTGCAAGGGGAGCTTTTCAGCTACGCCGCTTCCTTCGATCACCCATAACATAAAGGGTTCTGCAGTGACCATTACGGCATCCTCATAGCCAAGAATCTCTTGGTATTGTGCCACTTTGTCGCGAGGATATCCTGGAACGATCCGATCGACTAAGCTACAGCAGAAGGTGTTTTCTTTTTCTAACCAGTTGACGAAGTCTGACTCCAAAGACCATAATGCGGCATATTGTAAGACGATCTCTTTTAATTTTTCCCCATTCCGATCGATCAATTCGCAAGGAATGATCAAAAATCCCGGTTTTTGTCGTTGAAAACGACGATACAAAAGAGCGGTCAGTTTTGCAGGGAAACTGTGGGGAGGGGTATCGTGCAAGGTATCCTCTGGGTGAAACGCAATACCTGCTTCCGTCGTATTAGAAACGATGATCTCGAGTTGCTCATCTTCGGCTAAAGCAAGATAGTCTTCCCATTGCTGATAAGGATTCAGCACTTGATCGATAGTGGAGACGACTTCAAATGTTTGAGATAAAGCGCCATCGACAAGTCCTTCTAAGATAACGGTGTAGAGATTTTCTTGTTGTGCCAACAGCTCTTTCAAGCCGTGATCGATCGGCTGTACCACAACGGCACTGCCGTTAAAAAGACCTTGCTTGTTCATTTGCTGCAGCTGCCAGTTAAAAAAGCCCCGCATAAAATTGCCTTCCCCGAATTGAATTACTCGGGCTGGATAAGTTTGATGGGTTTGTTCGGTAATTTTTTTCATAGAATCCTCCTTAAAAAATAGTTATGCACACGTTAACATTTTTGCGTAAGCTCTCTTGAAAACAAGAGGCTTACAGCGATTGACGAATGATTAACGAGGTATCAAAGAAATGTTGTTTCTCAACTACTTGATTGGCAAATGCTTGCAACAGCAGAGTTGCTGCCAATTGACTCATTTCATAAACTGGTTTGCGGATCGTTGTTAATGGGGGATACGTATAGGGAGAAAAAGAACTATCATCAAAACCGATGATACCGATCTCCTCTGGGATCTTTCGTCCTGCTTGATGACAGGCATTGATCGCACCGATCGCCATATCATCATTGGCGCAAAAAATCACTTCAGGTGGTTCAGGTAAAGCGAGTAGTTGCTGGGCACCCAGCTGACCACTTTCCAAAGAGTAGTCGCCAGCTACGAAGTATTCTTTCGGGCAGACAAGCTGCTTTTCTTGAATCGCTTTCATAAATCCTTTACGACGCTCTCTAGCGGAACCAAAGGAAGCGATCCCTTCAATCATGGCGATCTTTCGAAAGCCTTGTTCAAGCACATAGGTGATCATTTGATAGACCCCTTGGGCATCATTACTAGTGACATTCATCAAGGTTGCATCCTGCAATTGACGATTCAAAACGACGATGGGAATGTTTTTCTTTGAAAGAGCAGCAATAAAGCCGTCATCCCGATCACTTTGACTCATCACGATCGCTCCATCTAAACGATTCGGCTCTTCATCAAATGTATCGGATTGCAATAATTCATGAACCGCTAAAGTATATTCGGATGGTAGGGTATCACTGATTCCTTTGATCACTTCGACTAAAAAGCTATCGGAAGTACCAATGGATAGATGGGAAAAATAAAGACCAATGATATAGGATTTTTGATTCACCAGACTTTTGGCATTGACATTGGGCACATAGTGTAAAGATTCAGCGATGGCTGCGATCTTCTTTTTTGTTTCTGGCTTAATTAATGGGCTATCGTTTAACGCACGAGAAACAGTTGTATGTGAAACACCAGCGACTTTGGCGATATCTTTGATCGTGACCATAGAAAACCTTCTTCCTTTTTGCTTGATTCAAGCATAGCTTGTTCCCACGAGAATGTCAATACACCAAGGATGCACACGTGAAACATTTTTCAAAATAACATAGGAACTTTTTCTGGGATGTGCTAGTATAAAAGAAGATAGTTAGGTAATGGGAGGGAGTCTATGAAATTCTTTTTAAGCTATCATCAAACGTCCAACTTGTTCTATAAAATTTTCATTTGGGTCTCTTTGATTGGTAGCGCTTTAATTATCGGCTTTAGTGGAGTCATTTATCATCGAACGTATCAAAACATTCAAGAAACCTTTTTGCAAAGTCAACATAATTTGGTCAACCAAGTCAAACAAAATCTGGATCAAAAAATTCAGATGGTGGAGTATGCCTTTTCTACATATAGCAGTACTCAAAGTTTTTCCGATACGATGGAACAGCCGTTTTCCGTGACGAATTATCGACAAGTGCGCGAGATCAATTCGCAACTGGCTTACATTGGTGTGATGGGGATCGAAAACGCCAGCTACCAATTGGTGAATTTGAATCAGCATTGGAAAATCGAAGAAGGCTCCTTAAAACAGATCGATGATACAGAATTCGCTGCTTTTCAAGCGCTGATCGACAACCAACGCTACTTGTATTGGTTGCCAGAAGACGGTTATTTAAAAATGGTAATGACGTTGCCTGTGTTTCGGCAGGAAACCACTGCTTTGGGGATCGCTGAAATCCAAGACCATACCATTGCGCAGTTGGTGGCAGATCATGATGATTCCTTTCTGAATATTTTTCATGCGGATGGACAACTGCTTTTCGATAATGGTGAAGTGATCGATCCTGACTTACACGAAACAATGGTCACAGCTGCCCACGGCGATGGCATCTTCACTGACAAAGAAAACAACAAGTATGTGGTCACACAATCGGATTACAATCAGTGGTATCATGTGATCCGTCTGGCGCCAGCCAGTGTTTCGCAAGCAATTCGTGAGTTAAGAAGCGGTTTGATCGTGATTGGTAGTCTATTGATTTTCCTGTTTTTATTAGTATCTTATCGCATTGCGATCGTGGCTACTTCACCCATCAATCGGATCGGAGAGCTTTTAAAGCCCAAAAAACAAGGTCAAAAATTAGAAGTCAATCAATTGATTTCCGATATCGACCAAGTCTTGCATCAAAACCATGATCTTGCTGTTAAAGTTGAACATCAAAAGCCCGAGTTAGAATCCTTGTTTTTATTAAACTTGTTTCGCGGCTGTATCTCAGAAGCAGATATTCACTTAAAACTGTCACAATTTGGGTATGAAGTATCCGAAACGGAACACTTTGCCGTATTACTGATTCAAATCGATGATTTGTGTGGGCGAGAAACAGCGACCAGTGATATTTTCTTGCTTGCCATTGAGAATCTCGTTTCTGAGATCATTCCGGCGAATTTGCGTTTTCAGCCAATCATCTCTAGTCAAGAAACCCAAGGAACGATTTTAAAACTTCCGAAAACGATTGATCAAAAACAAGTATTGACCTATTGTCAAAAGATCCATCAAGCGGCAAAAGACTATTTAAGAATTAAAATAAGTTGTGGGGTCTCACAATCCTACGACCGCCTCGTAGAAACCAAATTAGCGGTTGATAACGCCAAAGAAGCCTTGCACTATCGAATGAATTTAGGGGAAGAAGTCATTATCTTTTTTGACGACATTGCGGCACAATTGGACAAGAACGCGATCGTTCAATACCCTAGAGAAGCAGAAAGTACCTTTTTGGATGCGATGCGTAGTGGGGAGCTAGCGACCATCAAAGCGAGTTACACGGAAGTTGTACGGGAAATCATCCATGAAAATAAAAATCCGTTGACGATTGAAAGCGCCTTGTTTAAGTTGATCAACAGTATCGTTCAGCTAGGGCAACTTTTAGGAGCAGATCATACCAGCTTGCAAAATAGTCGTAAAGTTTATCAATCCGTGCTCAACCAAACCAGCTTAGTCAAAGTTGAGCAAAGCATCTATCAAGAGTTAGTTTTACCTATCGTTGAAACGACACAAGCCAAAACAGATCGAGAAATTCGCTCCTTGTCTGAAAAGATGGTCTTGATCGTACACCAACAATACGATCAGGATCTTTCCTTAGATAGCATTGCTGAACAGCTGCATTATAATGCCAATTACTTAAGTAATGTGTTTAAAAAGGAATTATCCATCAATTTTGCCGATTACTTACAAAATTATCGGTTGCAAATCGCCAAAAAATGGTTGCGGGAAACGGATATGACGATCAAGGAAATCGCCGCCAACCTTCAATATACTAACTCTCAAAACTTCATCCGCTTTTTCAAAAAGAAAGAACAGATGACGCCCGGAGAGTATCGCAAACGTTCCAAAGAATAAAAGAAAAACGCGCTTTTTGATTAACGATCAAAAAGCGCGTTTTTCTTGGCTGCCTGTTGGTTACCCTTTGACGGAACCAACCATTGCCCCTTTCACGAAATACTTCTGAACAAATGGATAGGCGATCAACATTGGCAGCGTCGCAACGACGATCACGGCCATTTTTACGGATTGTGCTGGGGGGACAACATCGACACTCGCGGCATCGGCGTTCATCCCGCTGGAGACGATCACGATTTGTCGAAGGAGCACTTGGATCGGCCATTTCGCTGAATCATTGATGTACAAAATCGCTGATTGATAAGTATTCCAATAACTAACAGCGTAGAACAAAGAGATCGTCGCAATCGATGGTAAGGAAAGGGGTAAGATGATACGGAAAAAGACGCCCCAATCAGAGCAACCATCCATTTTTGCTGATTCTTCTAAACTATCAGGAATTCCTTGGAAAAAGTTTCTCATAATGATCATATTATATGCACTGATCGCACTCGGTAAGATCAGTGCCCAGAGAGAATCGATCAAGCCGAGGCTTTGTACCAAAATAAAACTTGGGATCATCCCACCGCTAAACAACATGGTAAATACGACAATAAAGTTGAAGATGCCGCGTCCATGCAAATATTTTCTTGAAAGAGCATAGGCCATAAAAGAGGTCAAGATCATTGAAAGAACTGTTCCGACGATGGTCACAAAAAGGGAAACACCAATACTGGTAAAAATCGTGGGTGTCGAGAGAATATACCGGTAAGCATTTAAGCTAAATTCACGAGGGATAATGATAAATGTTCGTGTCGCGATCTCAGAAGAAGAAGCAAAGGAGCTTCCGAGAATGTTTAGAAAAGGTAAGAGACACGTTAAGGTGAAGAGTAGTAGAAAGCCAATAATAAATCCTTGAACGACCCGTTCACTTTTCGGGCGGTTCGTTTTTTTCAGGGTTTGTTGCATAGAAAAAACCTCCATCTTTTTTTACTTAAATAGGTACTTCCAACGTATCATGAGGCGGGGACAACGTATATAATCACTTTTACATGTTAAAAAAATCACAATAATGACAAACGTTGATAAATAAAGGATTATCCAATTCGACTGCGAGATAATCCTAAAAAATGTATGCCTTTTCAAAGCTGAGAAAATGATTATATACGTTATCTTTTTTTCACGCTACCATGGGACTATCAAATCAAAAAAAATCGGAGGAACAATATGGAAACAAAAGTTGATAATTACTTCTCACCACTAAATGAAGAAGAACAGCGGCTGCGGCTGAAAAAGAAAAAATGGGCGCAAATCAGAAAAAATCGTGCCCTCTATATTATGGTATTGCCGGGGATTTTATATTTTCTTATTTTCCGTTACATACCGATGGGCGGGTTAGTCATCGCTTTTCAAGACTACCAACCATTCTTGGGGATTCTAGGAAGCCCCTTTGTTGGATTCACTCATTTTATTCGGCTCTTTACTGAAGATACCTTCGTGATGTTGATGCGCAATACATTGATCATGTTCTTCTTAAATATCACGATTTCCTTCCCTTTTCCTATAGTATTGGCACTTATGCTAAATGAAGTAAACAATCGCCGTTTGAAAAAAGGGATTCAAACCATCATTTATTTGCCTCATTTTATGTCGTGGGTCATCGTTGTTTCCATCTTCTATGTTTTATTAACGACAGAAGGTGGTGTGATCAATAACATGATCGAAAGTCTTGGTGGCGAACGTATCCCGTTTCTAACAAGTCGCACGTGGTTGCGTCCAATGTACATTTTCCAAGACCTTTGGAAAGGTGCCGGTTGGGGGACGATCGTTTATCTAGCCGCTATTACCAATGTTGATGAACAGCTTTATGAAGCGGCGGATATGGATGGGGCTGGCAAGCTACGAAAAATGTGGCATATCACATTGCCTTGTATTCGTCCGACGATCGTAACCTTATTGATTTTAAAGATCGGTTCAATCTTAGATATGGGATTTGAGCATATGTTCTTGTTGATGAACTCTATGAACCGTGAGGTTGCCCAAATCTTTGATACCTTTGTCTATACCGCCGGGATTCAAAATGGTCAATTGAGTTACTCGACAGCTGTTGGGCTGTTTAAAGGACTTGTTGGCTTGATTCTTGTCATCTTTGCCAATCGTTTGGCGAAAAAAATTGGCGAAGACGGGATTTATTAAGAAAGAAGGGATCACATGACGATCGAAAAGATCACGAAAATCAACGAAGGATTACTCGCATTTTTGACGCTGATCGCCCTTCACTTTCTTTGGCTAAGTGTGACTCTCCTGGGAGGCATCCTCTTTGGCATTGGCCCTGCGTCGTATGCCATGATGAAATATTATGATCGCTGGCTTCGTCTTCATGAACGACCGCCTTTGATCAAAAGTTTTTTCTACTATAGTAAAGAACGGTTCCGGCAATCGGTGCTGATCAGTTGGTTGTTTTTGATTATCGCAGCAATCGTGATCACCAATATATTCGCGCCATTTCCATGGTTTATCCAAGTGGCGAATGTCCTCTTTTTGATTGCGTTCCTCTTTTTATTCATGCACGTGTATACCGTCATGGCGGCTACCAACTTTGCGACCGTGCTTGAGATCCTGCGGGGGAGTGCCTTGTTAGGTTTAGGCTATCTGCATTATTCGATCATTAGTTGGACGATTTTGATCCTTGGATATTTAGTCCTTGGCAGTTATTTCTTGATCGGTCTCTTTTTGATGGGGAGTAGCTTAGTTGGTGGTGTTTTTGCCCTTGCTGGTAAAAAAATTCTTCAAGATATCCACCCAATTGAAACAGATCAGGTGGTTTCAAAAGCGGCATCGACTACGGAGCAAACCGTTGCCAGTAAAGGAGATGAGGTCATTATCTAAAGAAAACGGCTCAAAGACTTTTACTGGTTCGTGAACAAAACAGTCACTAGAGAACACCTGGAAATAGCAAAACAAGCTGAACCCTCATGAAATACAGCCAGTAAAACAGATTCATTGAAAACAGCTCTATGAATTGAGGAGACTACAATAAAAGGAAGTATCGTACATGAAGAACTATTCGGAAATTGCTTTGAACACGTTATTTGAGCGCTATGACTACTTATGCAAAGAAAAAATTTATCACGGAAAATGGTCCTATGACATCGGGGTTGTTTTACAAGGCGTGAAAGAAGCCTATGAACAGACTGGTGACAAACGCTATTTCGACTATATCCAAAACACGATGGATTTTTATATTGACGAAGACGGTCGTATCAAAAATTATCAGATGGATGCGATGAATATTGATTACATCAATAATGGCAAATGTTTATTCTTACTATACAAAGAAACAGGTGCTTCAAAATACAAGATCGCCTTGGACACGCTGTATCAACAATTACGGCAGATGCCAAGAACAAGCGAAGGCGGGTTCTGGCATAAAAAAATCTATCCATATCAAATGTGGTTAGATGGCTTATATATGGGGGCCCCATTTCTAACAGAATACGCACGGACATTTGAGAAAGAAGAAGCATTGGAAGATGTCATCAAGCAATTCACCTTATGCTTTACGCATACCCTAGATCCAAAAACGGGTCTTTTGTATCACGCGTGGGATGAACAAAAAGTCCAGCCGTGGGCACATCCTGAGACCGGTTGTTCAAAAAATTTCTGGGGACGGTCAATGGGATGGTTCATGATGGCTCTCGCAGATACGATGGTGCTATTAGGGAAGTCAGAGCAGAAGAATCCATTAGAAAACATGTTTGTCTCCTGTCTAGAAGCTCTTGCTAAAGTAAGAGATCCCCAGAAAAAAGTGTGGTATCAAGTCTTAGATAAAGGCAGTGAGCGTGGGAATTATTTAGAAGCATCCGCTTCTTCAATGATTTGTTACGCAACAGCGAAAGCAGTCAAAGCAGGGATCATCGATCAAAAATGGCAAGTGTTTGCCCAAGAAACCTATCAAGGATTGCTGGATGAGTTTGTCTTTTTAACAAAAGAAGGCTGGTTGAATTTGATCAGAAACTGTGAAGTTGCTGGTCTTGGTGGACCAGATAATCGGGATGGTACGTTTGTTTACTATATCAGTGAACCCGTTATCACGAATGATTTCAAAGGATACGGTGCCTTTTTACAAGCAAGTTTACTGCTGCAACCACTAACGGAGGAAGGAAGCAAGAAATGAATATCCAATTAACTACAGCTGATTTACAAGGAAAAGAAGGTCTGTTGACAGAAGCGATTCAAGAAAAAATTGATGAATTGCATCAACAAGGAGGAGGCAGAATCACTTTTTCTGCAGGACGCTATCCGACAGGTGCGCTCTTTTTAAAAAGTAACATTGAACTGCACCTACTATTGGGGGCGACCTTAGTATTTTCTGATGATCCCAAAGACTATCCCGTTGTCGTGTCTCGCTGGGAAGGGGTCAAACGGGAAGTTTATGCCTCTTGTTTATATGCCGAGAATGCGGAAAATATCGCTGTCACAGGACTAGGAATGCTTGATGGACAAGGGCAAAGATGGTGGAAAACCTTTCGAGAAAACCGTGAAGAGCTTGCTTATCCACGACCAAAATTAATCAGTTTTGACTCTTGCCAACAAATTACGTTGAAAGATATCCGTCTTGTCGATTCACCAAGTTGGACCGTCAATCCGATTCTTTGCCAAGATCTAACGATCGATAATCTTCGCATCAAAAATCCAGCGGATTCGCCAAATACGGATGGGATCGATCCTGAATCTTGTAAAAATGTCCGCATCAGTAACTGTCATATTGATGTTGGCGATGATTGCATCGCAATCAAATCAGGAACGGAGGACACTAAAGAACGGGTCGCCTGTGAGAATATCACGATCGTAAATTGCCATATGCTTCATGGGCATGGGGCAGTCGTTCTAGGTAGTGAGATGAGCGGCGATATTCGTAATGTCACCATCAGTAATTGTATTTTTCAAGATACCGATCGTGGGATTCGTTTGAAATCCCGTCGTGGACGTGGCGGAACGATCGAAGATATTCGAGTGAATAACATTGTGATGGATAATGTCATCTGTCCATTCACTTTAAATCTTTACTATTTCTGTGGACCGAAAGGCAAAGAGAAGTATGTTTGGGATAAAAATCCGTACCCGATCACCGAGGAAACCCCTCATTTCCGGAGAATTCATTTTGCAAATATCTCGGCTCGGAATGTCCATGCGGCTGCTGGATTTGTTTATGGCTTGGCTGAACAATTTATTTCAGATATCACTTTCCAAGATATTGCCATCTCTATGGCTGAACACCCAATTCCAGGAAAGCCTGCAATGATGACAGGTATCGAAGAGATGACAAAACAAGGCTTTTATATTGGCTGTGGACGGAATATTCAGTTTGATCGTATCAATTTGGAAGGCGTAACTGAAGCGTTCCATATCGAGAATAGTCGGGAAATCACCGTCACACAGTCATTTGAGAATCGTCAGCCTCTGGCATTTCAAGGAGATTTTTTGTGAGGGATCCTCAGTTACTTCAGCTGCTAGGTCCTGATATGAAAGTTGCACCACAAGTGGTTCAGCAAACAAAAGAGCAGGTGCAAAATTATACCTTGGAACATTTACTTCTACGATTAAATCAAGAAGAAGATGTCCCTGCATACTTTGTTTATCCTAGCTCTCAGCAACCTGTTCCACTCGTTTTGTTCAATCATTCTCATGGCGGTGACTTCACGCTAGGGAAAGAAGAACTGCGACAAAGTCCGTGTTATATGCAAAAAGAAAGCCTATTCGCTACATTTATGAAGTTGGGCGTCGCCGTTGGGGTAATCGATATGTGGGGCTTTGGCGAACGAAAAAATGGTGAAAATGATAGCTACAAGCGATTTCTCTTGCAAGGCAAAACGTTATGGGGGCAGCGAATCTATGACAATCAACAGTTTTTGACGTATCTTGCTTCCCGCAAAGAAGTGAAACATTCCGCTATCGCCACATTGGGACTTTCCATGGGCGGCTTGATGAGTTGGTGGTTGGCAGCGCTTGATGAACGGATATCAGTGGTGGTGGACATGGCAGCACAAGTGGACTATCAAGCATTGATCGAAGAGGACCGTCTAAGCAAACATGGGTTTTACTATTATGTTCCTAATGTGTTGAAAGACTTTACGACTGCGGCGATCCAAAAACAGATTGCACCACGCCCGCGTTTGAGTTTGGTTGGCAAAAAAGATCGTGGATGCCCCTCAAGCGGCGTCGCTCGTTTGGATCAACAGGTCGGGCAGCATTATGAAGCAATGGGCTACAAGGAGCATTGGCAGGCGCGCAGCTTGCCAGGTGGTCATGAAGAAACCAAGGAGATGAGAGCGCAGTGGATCGAATTTCTAAAACAGCACCTCCTATCAAGCTAAAGGTTAGTAAAGACCCGCAAAAGGGTGATTTTACGAGTATCCAAGCAGCTGTGCTGGCTGCTGAAGCCTTAAACGCACCTTGTGAGATCACGATCGCCTCTGGCGTGTACCAGGAACAGGTGAAAATCTATAAAAACCAGCTTACGTTGATCGCGGAACCCAACACGTTCTTATGCTACCACTTGGCTGCCGAGCAAACCGATGAGAATGGGCAAAAAAGAGGAACCTTTCAAACAGCGACGCTCTTTATCAATAGCCGAGAAGTCTTTGTAAAGAACCTGACCATCATCAATGACGCAGGGTATGGGCAAGCAGTCGGGCAAGCAGTTGCCGCCTATATCGAAGGGGATGACATACGCTTCGAACACTGTCATCTCGATGCTTTTCAAGATACCTTGTGCCTGGGACCATTGCCAAAATATACCAAAGAGGGCGAACCAATGATCAGTCCTTGGCGAAAAACAATCTTTGACCAACAACAGAGTTTGTTTTTGCATTGCAGGATCAGTGGAACAGTCGATTTTATTTTTGGCGGTGGTTCCGCCATCTTTGAAGAGTGTCGCTTGCATTGTAAAAATACACTACAAACGAACTACATTACTGCTGCCTCAACTAGCAAACAAGCAAGCGGGTTAACCTTCGATCGGTGTCGGGTGACAGGGGACAAAGTCTATTATTTAGGCCGTCCTTGGCGCAATGACGCCAAAGTCACCTTTTTATCCTGCTGCTTTGATCAACAGCTCGTCCCTTGCGGCTGGTCTGATTGGGGAAAAGCAGCAAGCCACCAAACGGTCGCGTTCACGGAGCGAATGTGTTGTTACCAAAGAAGTCTCCAACGTCCTGAATGGGTGACTATCGAAGGAGTGATAGAAAAATGAGCAAGGCAAAATGGTCTGGCTGGATCGGGATGGTTCTCGCTCTGGTGTTTATGGGCGGCTTTTCCTTGGTGATCAATCAAATGACTGTCCAGCAGTTCGAAGAGATCTTTCAACGTGCGTTTCCTACTGTACTGAAGCAAATGACGGCAGAAGCAGCATTGGCGCAATTTCAAACACTCGGTGCTTGGTTTGGCTTCACGCTGTTGGCACTCCTGATATTGGTTTCAGTGGCGACGATGCTTGTTCGCTATCGTAATTATCGAAAACAAGCGTGTGTTCTTTATTTTTTGACTGGTGTCGTGACATTGATTGGTAGTCAAATGATCGCTTTTCCGATTGCCTTTTGTTTCTTTTTAGCGGCGGGTTTTTGTTTTCTCCATCGTGATGACCGACACAAGAAAAAAACAACGGACACAGTCAGCAAACAAGGAGGGGTTGCATGAAGGCAATGATCAATAATCCGATTTTAAGAGGGTTTCATCCTGATCCGAGTATTTTAAAAGTCGAGGATACTTATTATTTAGCGGTTTCTTCTTTTGAGTGGTTACCAGGAATCCGGGTCTACTGTTCTCAAGATCTAGTCAATTGGTCCCATGAAACAGATATTCTGACCAATCAAGTGGATTTATTAGGCAACGCAGCAAATTGCAGCATTTGGGCACCGCAAATCAGTTACGCAAACGGACAATACTATTGTGTCTATACAAATGTTCGCAACACGACACGTCCCTTCAAAGACTGTCGAAACTATCTCATCACGGCTCCTACGATTCATGGGCCATGGAGTGAACCCATTTACTTAAATGGTAGTGGCTTTGATCCTTCCTTGTTTCATGATCAAGAGGGACGTATCTGGTTATTGAATGCGCTTTGGGATTATCGTAAGGATACACCAAATAAATCGGTAGGGATCGTGCTCCAGGAATACTCTGAAGCACAAGGCCGCTTGATCGGTAACAGAGTGCCAATTTTTTCTGGAACCCAGCTGGCGAAGACTGAAGCACCACATCTTTATTACCATAACGAGTTTTATTACTTACTGACGGCAGAAGGAGGAACGGGTGCAGGTCATGCGGTAACGGTTTGTCGTAGTAAGACCATCACTGGGCCTTATGAAGTAGACCCGCATTTTCCCATGATGCGTGCCTATCAGCGAAAAAATTCCCCCTTTCAATGTACAGGTCATGGCAGTTTGACGATTGCGCCATCAGGAGAATGGGTCATGAGCTATTTGATGACTCGGCCAGTAGCAGGGGCAGCGATCCTTGGACGAGAGACGGCACTCCAAACCGTCTATTGGGATCACGAAGGATGGCTGCGTCTTAGCAATGATGATACGATCCCAGATCAAACCATCAGGCTCGCTAGCGAGGTTCAGAAGCAAGAGACATCACCTGCTGTTTTTGTTGATGATTTTCAAGGATCGTTGCAAAAAGCATGGAACGGTAGACGATTGCTGCCCAATGAACAGTGGTGCAATCTGACTGAGCGACCAGGGTATTTGCGATTGATCGGTGGAGAATCGATGCAATCGAACTTTCATAAGCACTTATTAGCGATTCGCCAACAAGACTTTTGTTTTGAAGCTGAAACAGTGATGGAATATCAACCCCAATCGTTTAACCAGATGGCTGGATTGTCGCTTTTCTTAAACGAAGAAAACTATTTGTTTTTCTATGTGACCTATGATGAAGAAGCAGGCAAGGTCCTTCGGTTGCTGCGCTGTTGTGAAGGAGAATTTCACTTGTTCCCAGATAAATTGCCCCTCGCTGCTGCAAGTGAGCCAATCAGATTGAAAGTAGTCGGTTCTTATCTAGAAGCCCAATGGTTCTATCGGCAATCACAAACGTGGCATCCCTTTAAAAAGCAAAACATTCAGTTCTTGTCTGGTGGTTTTACGGGGAATTTCATAGGAATCAGTGCGCATGATTTAGATCACTTTGCCGGAAGCTATGCCGATTTTGAATATTTTACGTATCAAGGGAAAGATCAGCGCGATGATGGCTCCCTAAAAATAGAGAAAGAAGGTTAACAAATGAAAAAGTTGAAAGTTGCAAGTTTATTATTATGTGCCGGACTGTTTTTAGCAGGCTGCGGCGATGGCGGAGGTTCATCTGAAGGTACAGAAGGTGAAACAAAATCAAGCATTTCTTGGATGGCGATGTTGCATACCGCTTCGCCTCCGTCTGGGGATGTGACGCAAAAATTAGAAGAATATACAGGGATCGAGATCGATTTCACTTGGGTGCCGGACGCATCAAAAACAGAACGCTTGAATGCAGCATTAGCATCAAATTCTTTAGCAGATATCGTTAGTCTGACAGAAATCAATAACACGACCGTCCGGAGCTCGCTAGCGTCCGGGATGTTCTGGGATGTGGAACCGTATTTAGAAGAGTTTCCCAATTTGGCAGAAATTTCTGAGGATCGCTTAGAGTCCTCGCGGATCGATGGTCATATCTATGGTGTTCCGTTTTTAAAACCGATCGCTCGTTATGGCGTCCTTGTCAGAAAAGATTGGTTGGATAATTTAGGCTTGGACGTGCCATCGACATTAGAAGAATTAGCGGCTGTCGCTCAGGCCTTTACGGAAGGTGATCCAGATGGCAACGGTGTAGATGATACGGTTGGTTTCGTAGAGCGTGATGAGTCCTTTAACGTTGGTTTCCGTTCACTTTCTGGTTACTTTGGCGCAGACAATTGGTTTACGATCACGGATGATGATGAAGTGATGCCATCCTTTATGCAACCAGAATACAAAGAAGCAATGGAATGGTTCCGTAATATCTATGATAACGGCTGGATGAATTCTGATTTTGCGGTAA
Organism: Enterococcus sp. DIV0008; assembly: GCF_050542615.1. Taxonomy (NCBI): domain Bacteria; kingdom Bacillati; phylum Bacillota; class Bacilli; order Lactobacillales; family Enterococcaceae; genus Enterococcus; species Enterococcus sp. DIV0008. The sequence continues at coordinate 1,402,488 of NZ_CP172937.1, forward strand.
TGGCGAAAAATGACCAGAAGAACTATATCGTTCAAGGTCGTGGTGGGATCGTATTGAGTGGTCTGCAAGAAGTACGTAACTACATTGATGATGCTGCTGGTACTGATGAAGAGCATATGGAATGGGTCTTGATCAATGATATCGTCCATGAAAATGTGGAACGTCGTATCCTTTCTGATACCAATGGTGGAATGGGCGGTTGGTTAGCCATTCCGAAAAACAATGTTGAAACCGAAGAAGACTTACGTGTTGTTTTGAAATTTATCAATGATTTGATGGACGAAGAGCCGTTTACCTTGATGACGCAAGGGATCGAAGGTGTTCATTATGAAATTGATGATGAGGGTGTTTATGTCCGTTTAGATGATACGAAGTGGCAACAAGAAGTACAACCATTTTCTTCGTCTCGTCCATCAGAATTAGTAACAGTTTTCCCTTCAAGCAACCCATATGTCAACTTAGCCAATGAAAAGATTCGCGAAAATGAAGAGTTTGCGGTGATCAATCCTGCACAATCGCTGACCTCTGAAACCTATGATCGTTCATGGTCAAGCTTGATTGAAGGAATCTCAGACGCTTACTACCAATATATGACTGGGGAAATCGAGATCGATGGGTTTGATACAGCAATCGAAACCTTCTTAAGAAATGGTGGACAGCAAATCATTGACGAGTTCACGGAAGACTATCGTTCACAACAATAAAGGTCACAAAAGGTTCTGATCATCTATTGAGAAGAAATAGATGAAGTGAGGAGCCGCTACTGCTGAATGATTTGAAGACCAAGACCAGTTGAAGTGATTCGCTGCTTGGTCTTCTTTTTGCTTCAAAAGCAGTGAAGAAAGGAGAAGCTATGTTTCAACTAACTGTTCGGGGGCATGACGTAAAGAATTATGGGTCCCCAGAAGAATTAGCGCAAAAAATTGCCGCTCAAAACATTCATAATATTCAATTTGCATTAAATAAATCCTTCCCGCAATGGGCAGAGCCAGAGCAATTAAGCCCTGGGTTAGGCCGCTTTTTCAAACGAGTTTTTGGTCAATCTCACGTTCAGGTCGCTTTATTAAGTTGTTATTGTAATCTGATCCATCCTGATCTGGAAGAACGGGAAGCGATTTTATCCAGATTCGAGACCTATCTCGCACATGCCAAATATTTTGATGCAGCTATGGTCGCAAGTGAAACTGGTTCGGTTTTGCCAAATATGGGGTATACCGAGGAAAATTTTAGTGACGTCGTTTTCGATGATTTGGTTCAGGTGATCAAGCGTTTGGTCCAAGTGGCTAAGAGACATCAAGTGATGCTAGGAATTGAAGCGGGCTTAAATCATCCACTCTCATCGATCGACCGAATCGAAGAATTGCTGGAACGGGTACCCTCTGACTATTTAGGGATCATCTTTGATCCAACCAATCTGATTACTGCGAAGAACTATCAAGAGCAAGTCGCTTTGACAAGGGAAGCTTTTTCCCGCTTTGGCGATGCCATCGTTTGCATGCACTTGAAAGACTATCAAGTAATCGATGGTAAAATCAAGGTAGTGCCATTGGGAGAAGGAATGATTGATTATCAACAACTATTGGCCATCACCGCTGAATACAAGCCATATTGTTATGTTGTGTTAGAAGGGACAACCGAAGAAGCGATGCAGCCGGCCATTTCACTGATTGAAGCAATACAAAACTAATTGGTTCTTCACTGCTTGCGACTGTTGAAGACACGATTTATGAAGCAACGAGCAGTCGATTGCTCCGTCGCTAAACAAGCAGATTTATTTACTTACTAAAAGTTAGTGCTATACTTAAAGTAACAAGTGAACTTAACTGTTTAGAAAAGAGGAAATAGCGATGACCATGAGTCAATCAACTTATCAAATCGATGCAACTGCCGCAATTGGTAAAGTCGTTTTAAAAGTAGCAAACATAGAAAAAATGAGCCAGTTTTATTCGGACGTTATCGGTCTGACTTTATTGGAACAAAGTGTAGATCACGCGCGATTAGGCGTGGGAGCGCAAGAGCTTTTAGTTCTAAAGAAGGTAAGCGATCCGTTGCCTTTGACACGGAAAACAGGCCTTTTCCATACGGCATTTCTTTTGCCTAGCCGCAAAGACCTAGGAAATATGCTGATTCATTATTTGGAGGCCAAAGCCCCCCTCGATGGTGCCAGCGACCATGGGTATAGTGAAGCGTTATACCTGACCGATCCAGAAGGAAACGGGATCGAAGTGTATCGTGACAAACCAAAGAGTGAATGGGATATTCGAGCAGACGGTGAGATCGTAGGCGTTACTGTCGAAATGGACGCACAAGGCGTGCTGGGAGCCGCTGACCGATCTCAAACGACCTTTCCAGTTGGCACTACGGTAGGGCATGTCCATTTGAAAGTGGCGGACTTGGCAAAAACAGAAGAATTCTACACAGAAGTTTTAGGCATGCGTTTGACTTCAGATTTTGGTAGCCAAGCAAAGTTTTTTGCTGCTGGTGCGTATCATCACCATATCGGATCGAATATTTGGATGGGAAGAAATGTTCCAGCTATGGAAGAAAAGGATCTAGGCTTAGCGTATTTTACGATCATTTTGCCAGCTTTGGCTTTTTCTACATTACGAAGTCATCTAAAGGCAAGTGGCGTTTCTTATGGGTTAGAAACAGACAGCCGCTTGCATTTGACTGATCCGAATGGGATCAATCTGATCATCGAAAGAAAGAATCAGCCTTAAGATGGAGGTTTTTTCATTCATGAAATGAGAGAATAACCTATAATCAAGTAAAAGGAGAGCAAGCATGAAAAAAAACGGGGCGGGACAATCACTATTTCTAGCATTATTGATCAGCATGGGCTTATTTTTCTTTGTCCAAGGGAAACAATTAATAGAAAGTGGGGCGTCTCCTGTGATTTTTATTGCTTTTTCGGCTTTTGCTGGAATTATCGGAGTTGGGGTCTATGGTCTTCAAGCAATAATGAAGCAGCATCGGCGCAAAACCATGGTACCAATCAAAACCAAAAAATAAAGAAACCGGCCAATCTTAAACAGGAAGATTGGTCGGTTTTTTGTTTACGCTAAGAAAAAATGGGAAGTTTTGTCTCGTCTTTTACATACTAATTGTCCATGTTTTCAATCGCAAATTCGATCTCATCAGGTAAGAAGCCGTTCCCTTCAAGATGAGCAGCCATATTTCTTTGGCGGATCCCTAACACCCGACGGGATTGATTGGCGCGTCCTAAAGCATGGCGATACCAATCTACATCGAGGGTTTCTAGTGCCCATTGTGTTTCCTCCGCAGTAAAACCTTCTATTTCTAACAGTTCTGCCATCTCTTGTTTTGAATAAAAGCGACGATTTCCTTGCGCTCTAACGAGGAAAAAGGCTTCCCGTTCTCGTTCTGTCGCATTGTTTTCGCGCTCATAGCGTGCTGCTACAGTCGGGGCGCGATGAAACCCTGCTAAAATCGTTTCCTCGGTCACTTCGTTATCAAACACGTAGGTTCTGAAGTGAAAACGATTGTCGTTTTCCAGTTCAAGCCATAGTGATTCAACCAGAAATAGATAGCCAGATGGAATCGTTTCATAAACAGCAGCGGCTATTTCGTTAAAATAAGCGGAAACGGCTTCGTAAGGAGTCATTATCTCGGGAACGATTTCCGTCGTTTGGCCATTAAACAAAGTGATTGCGGAAGGATAGGTCTCGCCAGCATTCGTAAATGTGAGAATCTCCACTGGCTCATGTTTTGTTGAAAAGACATTCATGGTCACACCGTTCGCCAAATCAATAGCGGTCTGCCACTCGATTTCTTGGTCTTCGCTTTGTTGGTGTAAGTGTTCAAGTGTATCAGGTGTCAAACCAAGCTTTTCTCGTGAATCTTCATTGATCGTTTCTTCATCGGCAAGTGGATTGTTTGCCCCAACTGTCACTAGTGCCAAATCCTCTTCGTATTCGTTGAATAATTCTTGCAATTTTGCTCGTCTACTGACGATGATCGGGCTTTCCTCATGGATGGCAAGTAAGGCTTCGATACGGCCATTGCGAGCGGTAACCCAACGCGGCATATCCAGATAGCGAGCTTCGATCGCTTCTTGAGCGAGTGCGATCATTGTTTCCGTGTTTTCAATGAATGCCGTCTTGTGTTTTGAGTTGCTATTGACCTGGTCTAGAAAGGCCAATTCTGCTTCTTTGCCTCGAATCATCAGTTCGAGATTTTCAATACTTAACTCATAAGTAAGAGTTTCTGCATGATAGGTATGTTCCCAACCGGCATCTAAAGCGGCACCAATGCGCTCAGAAAGTTCCTCAGGACTTGCTGAATTTCTCGCTCCGCATCCTGAAATCAGGCATAATAGCAGCAATAAGGGCAGCAAAACTTGTTTTTTCATTTTTCTCCTCCTCGTGAGTCTCTGGTAAACTTCACTTTTTTATTCGAATGAACACATCAAATCGAGACTTTTCTTGGTTATAAAAAATAGCAACAATATAAGGGGCAACATAAGGGCATCGCGATGCTCCTTTTTTTGTTAGTTTGTAATTATCCATGGTTGTCATCGCATAGTCGATTTGTTCTGCTGAAAAGACTTCTGAAGCCAATAAACGACGGATATTGGCATGAGGTAGATTCATCCTGAGACGGTAGCTGTTTGCTTTTTGCAACGCTTGTTCGTTCCAGTCGATAGTGAGGTGGTCCACTGCCCATTGCGCATCATCATGGGAAACGCCCTCAAATTCTAGTTGTCGTATCATGCGAGTACGGGAAGAGTCATCCGTCTAGTATAGGCTTTGGCACGGGCTATCCCTCGTCTTTGTTCTGAAGATTTCTTACTCTCGGTCTGAGTTTGTTCATTATTGTTTTGCTGGCGTTGCGTTTGGCGCTAGCTTATTGAAGCTGCTGATAAACGGTAGCGACCATGTCTTGGTCAATGTCATGATCAAAGCCATAGGTCATCACCGCCAACTGATGTTCATCAGAAGATTGATCGAATCGATTCATAAACATCAAGGATTCACGAGGAATATTTATGACCAGCGCTCGTAAAGTCGTTTCATAGAAGGCAGCTTTTTGCTCGTCGGCAGTTTCCCGATTAAGAACAGTAAATCCAGATGCGTACTCCTCATCGGGCATCGCAAAAACCAAGACGTCAACATTCGTTTCGCTTGTTTGGTAAACAGTGGCAATGAGTCCATCGTCAAGTTCGATCTTGCGATGAAGGGTAAGCGCATCTTCTGTGAGCTGCTGAAGCTGCTCGATATCGTCTGCCAACAGCCCCAGCTTTTCCCTCGGGTCGGCTTCAGGAATCGTTTCGTTTGCTACCTCCAGTAGACTGTTGAGGTTGTCTTGATTACTGAGAATGATAGGGCTCCGTTCATGAATCGCAACCAGAGCCTGGCTATAACCAATGCGGGCAGCAAACCAAGCAGGGACATCGATCCGACGCTCCACTAGTGCTCGTTCAGCGGTTGCCATCAAATCACTCGTGTGGCTGATCAATTGCTGAAGATCTTCGTCGGAAGAATCAAGTTCTTCCAAAATAGCCAATTCGGCTTGACTGCCGGCAATCAACAACTCTAAGGTTGCTGGTTGATAATAGCTCCAGCCCGTTCCAGACTGATTTGTATATTCCAGTCGTGCCTCGATGCCAAGTGCAACGGTCTCTGACAGTTCTTCATCTGCCTTGCCGCAGCCGATAAGCAAAATAACGAATGACAATAGGATGATCCGTACTCTTTTTTTCATTAGGCTCCTTCTTTCTATCGAAAGTAACTGAGAAAACGGTCGGAAGAGGTTTGTTGTTTGTTCATCGGGGGGAAGGAAGAAGTCAGGTGAATGGAATAAATGCTGAAAAGATTTTCCATCACTCGTTCATTCAAGAAACTATTTCTGATACACTAATAAAAAAAAACGGAACATCGAACTAGTTTTCATCAATAATCGTTATATTTTTCATTTTATATGAAAAACAGATTCATATGCAATGATAAAAGAATTTTTATTGGGCTTTTTGTGTTTAGGGAAAGGAGGGTTACTATTAACTTTTTAGGAGTAGGTGCTCAAGATCAAGCGATCGAGAGAATTCATTGAAGGATCGCCAGGGGGGAATTTTTTGTGCAAACAAAAAACAGCTTCCCACAATGGGGAAGCTGTACTGATGCGGAAAATGGGATTTGAACCCACACGAGCGATTGCTCACAAGACCCTCAATCTTGCACGTCTGCCATTCCGTCATTTCCGCAGATACTATAGAAGGTAACGCAGGCTGAAGTAGTTCTGTCACACCGCGTCTAAAAAATATCTTACCTGATTTTTGACAGGTTTGTCAATAACTTTTCCTAGAGCTATTTAAAAGAATATTCAGACAATGGATTGCAATTTTTGTCATAAACGGTATGCTAAAAGAATGAATGATTTTTTGAGAGGAGAGCAAATGAATTACTTTAGAAACCAATTAGCCAAATCTGCGAAACAAAGAATATTTATCTTCCTACTCATGGGTGCCTTTAGTTTAGGCTGCTGTTTTTCCGTTTATTTGAAACTAATGGAACCCATCAACTTGCCCGCCATGATCACTGCAGAAAAAGCCGAAGCCTCAAGACTTGTTGATCGCTACCAAGCCAATCAGTCGGGCTCGCCTGATGAGCAAGAGGTGTATCAACTTTTGCTTGAAAATAATACATTGACCTCACGGCAGTTATCCAACTTGATTATGGAGGAATACGAACGATTTAATCAAACGAGTATTCAAATTGCAGAACTAAAAAAGCAGATTTGGGCGTCTGAAGTTGATGACAAAGCCTTTTTACCGCCTATGTGGACGATCGAACAAGAGCGAACGGTCTATCAAGCCTTAGCCGAGCAAGAAAAAGAGCCGGTCCTCACGGCTGCCAATACCCAGACCGCTGTCGCTTTGGCAATAACGCTTTTGCTGAATTTTGGGTTCTTCTTTTGGGCTTTTTTTGCCAGTGACAATTTGATAGAAGAAAGAGAACACTTCTCTTTGATTCGCTCGTACCCGCAGATTTTTCCGATTCGGATGTTAAGTAAAATTGTGGTCAAAGGGATTACAAATTTAGGCGTTTTGGTTGTGTTCTTCTTAGGTGTCTTTCTTTCAATGAGCCTTTTGGGGGAGTTCGGGGATTGGCAGTATCCAGTAGCCGTCTATCTCAGTGGGGATTGGGTCGCCGTACCTTTTTGGCAAAGCGTTTTATATAGTATGGTTTCTTTTGCCTTGCTGATTGGTTTGATCGAATGCTTAGGTTTTGTTATGAATATGATCGCAGCCAATCGATATGTCTCTTTCTTTTTGCTAGTGCTTTTTTATGGGTTAGGCTTGATTCCGATGCTGCAAAAGATCCCACTGTTACCAGTTCATCTAGCTGCTATGGATAAATTTTATTCGGGCGCCTTTGCTTTGGGTTCTGGTACTTCTTGGGGAGTCTATGCTAGTTGGCTGCTCACGGTGGTGTGGATCTTCCTTTGTTTAAGCATCATGCTCGTTGCGGATAAACAGAATCGCTTGTTGAAAGGAGGCAAAGGATGAAAGACTATTTTTTCTTTGAATTACGTCAACTCTTAAAGAGCAAGAAATCCATTGGTCTTTTTTGCTTGCTTCTTATCTACAGCGGCGTTTACAGTTTTTGGCAAAGAGACTTTCGCCCGATTGAACGAGTAGATGAAACGGAAATGCAACAACGCTATACTGTGCGACAAGATTTTCTTGATCAACAAGCAGCCAATCCTTCTGACCATTGGTCGGCAAGCTTAGCAGTTGAAATGTTTACCCCATGGAACGAAGCGGAAAAACAACGTTTAGATGCACTAGCTGGTGAAGACTGGCAAGCTTATGCACAAGGAACAAGTACGTGGTACCAATTGGCGTTGCAGTTTACCGATGAACGAAATGTTTTTTATACACCGGATTATTATACGTTTCAAAATTACTACGCTGCCTATGACGGTCGCTTTGGTTATGCTTCAACCGCTAAGCTTATGGAAGCCTTCAGCCAGTTGCCGAATAAGAAACTCTCTCAAGCAGTCATGGAGCAAAAAACGGGGATACAGGCATTGCAGCGAAGTTTTACTGGATATTTACCGATTCTATTGCTTGCTGTTTCTTTATTTTTGGCGATTGATTGTTTACCAAAAGAACGAAGACATAAATCCCTGTTTCTTTCACTGCCATTATCGGCAGAAGAGATTCTTTGGAGCAAAACGGCAGTATTGATGGTCGCTTCTGCAATTGCAACGCTCGGGACTATGTTCTTTCTCTGGTTGGGTTCTGGTATTCAATTCGGCTTTGGTTCCCTGGAACTGCCGGTCACGATTTTATCATCGACCTTTGATGCCCGCTACCCAATCACCGATTTCAACGCTTTTGAAACACAAGCCATCGGTCTTTTTATAGGCCAATGTTTTCTTGCGACGCTTTTCTTGCAGTTTATTTATTGTCGCGGCATCTTGTTGTTCAGTGCCCTGTTTCGCTCAGAACTGGTTAATTTGCTTGTGGCTGGTTTTTGCTTGCTTTCACCCTATATTTTCCAAAGACGTTGGTTCAGTGCTTACCTTGATAAAACGCTGTATGTCTATCTGTATCAAAATGTGGGACAAGTCCTTTCAGGCTGGACACGTTTTTATTTTGGTTCTGCAGGGTTTACGATGGAAAAAGGGTTGCTTTTATTAGGAGGCGTATGGCTTCTGATCGAAATATGTTTCTTCGTGATGATCCAACGCAAAAAATTTCATTTGGCATAGGAGGAACGATATGTTAGAACTGAAAAATGTGACGGTCACGTATACGAGAAATGTATTGGATCAACTTTCCATCGCCTTTTCTCCCGGTGAAATCGTCGGATTAGTCGCCCCAAACGGTACTGGGAAATCCACGCTATTAAATGTGGCGATGAATTTCATCCAGCCGAATGAAGGCGCAGTATTTTTGAATGGCAGTCAAGTATATGTGACCAAAAAATCAGAAGTGGCAGCGCATCAACAAATTTCATTTTTTCCTGACCAAAATGATTTGTACAATGATTTGAGTGGTTTCGAGCATCTCAAGCTGTATCAGCGAATGTGGCGTTCAGAGGAACACTTAGTGGACGAAACGATTGAGCGCTTGCGGATGAGTGACTATATCAAACGCCCCGTGGGCACCTATTCACTTGGGATGCGGCAACGTCTTTGTTTTGCGATGCAGATCGTGACGGATACGCCATATATGCTGATGGATGAAGTCATGAATGGCTTGGATCCAACCAATGTCGAATTGATCTCCAACGTGTTGAAAGCCTTGCGAGCGCAAAAGAAAGCGATCGTGATTGCTTCGCATATTTTGACGAATTTGGATTCCTACGCGGATCGGGTCTTGTTTTTAAAAGACGGCAAGATCATTCACGAATACTTTGGTCGCAAGTCGTTAGTCAATGAACCGTTGTACTTAAAAACGGACTCGGCAGATTTTTTGGTGGCTTTTCCAGAATTAACGACGGTGACCATCGATCTGCAAGGACGGATCTATCTGGTAGAAATCAGCGATCCTCAGCTACCGCAACGGTTTATTGCTGCAGGGATCACTGATTTTTCTGTGGGGCACTTGGCACTAAATGAATTGTATTTGACGTATTTTCCTGAAAATCACTGACTGTCGCACTATTTACGAGATGAGAGCGGGACAAGCACAGATGAAGGAGAAGCAAAAAAATTTCGCCATAGGTAAAAGTTTTTTGCTATAATAGGTTCAATCTGAAAAGAGATCAACGACGAGAACCAATAACCTGACGTTGACCTATGGTTAAAGGAGAAATGGAATATGAAGAAATTTTCGAAGTCGTCAAAACTTGAAGGGGTCAGTTATGATGTACGCGGCCCAGTTTTAGAAGAAGCCGATCGGATGCAAGAAGAAGGCATCAGTATCTTGAAATTAAATACGGGGAATCCAGCGCCTTTTGGGTTCGAAGCCCCAAATGAGATCGTTAGAGACCTGATTATGAACGTGCGAGAATCGGAAGGCTATTCTGATTCGAAAGGGATATTTTCTGCCCGTAAAGCGATCGAACAATATTATCAATTACAGAAATTTCCTGATGTGACCATCAATGATATTTATACCGGTAACGGCGTTTCTGAGCTGATCACGATGTGCATGCAAGGTCTTTGCAACAATGGGGATGAAGTGTTAGTGCCGATGCCTGACTATCCCTTATGGACAGCGTCGATCTCGTTAGCTGGCGGAAAGCCCGTCCATTATATTTGTGATGAGCAAGCAGATTGGAATCCTGATATCGAGGACATCAAAGCTAAGGTCACCAGCAAAACCAAGGCGATCGTTATTATTAATCCAAATAATCCCACCGGCGCCGTTTATCCAAAAGAAGTTTTGCAACAAATCGTCGAGGTTGCCCGTGAGCATGACTTGATCATTTTTTCTGATGAGATCTACGACCGTTTAGTCATGGATGATTATGTCCATGTGCCGATTGCTACATTAGCGCCAGATCGATTCGTTGTGACGTTAGGTGGCTTGTCTAAGTCTCATCGAGTGGCAGGTTTCCGGGTGGGCTGGATGGTCCTCAGTGGCGACAAGTCCAATGTGAAAGACTATATCGAAGGCTTGAATATGTTGTCTTCAATGCGGCTGTGTTCCAATGTTTTATCGCAACAAATCGTCCAGACCGCACTTGGCGGCTATCAAAGTTCCGATGAGTTGCTACTACCAGGTGGTCGTATCTACGAACAAAGAGAGTTTATCTACAAGGCAATCAATGACATTCCGGGATTGTCAGCGGTGAAACCGAAAGCCGCCTTTTATATTTTCCCTAAAATTGATATTCAACGCTTTAATATCACCAATGATGAACAATTTGTTTTAGACTTTTTACACGAGCACCACATCTTGCTGGTTCACGGCGGTGGGTTCAACTGGCAACAGCCAGATCATTTCCGAATCGTTTATCTTCCTAATATGGAAGACTTAAAAACGACTGCTGAAAAAATGACAGAATTTTTGGCGTCCTATCGTCAGAAATAAGAACATAAAAAAGCACCGCTCCTTCAATAATTGTGAGGAGCGGTGCTTATGTTTTTATTCGGCAACTGGTTGACAAATTTTTTTGCTGACAATCATTCGATTGGTAAACTTATCCAGCATTTCAGCACTAGGATCGGTCACTTGAACGAGGACCGAATTTTCATATTCCCGTTCGATTATCCCTTGGTATTTTTTGCCTTCCCATGTAAAAAAGATCGTACTGTCGATCGTCATCTTAACACCTCATTTGAAATTGTGGAAAAATAACAAGACATTCTTGAAATTGCTTTCCTTTTTGTCATTATGTGCTAAAATAAAGAAAATTAAAAATGCGAATTCGCATTTTTGACAAGAAACGTTCGGTTCTTATAAGAATTTCCCATGGAGGACGATCATGAAGAAAAAAGAAGAATCTTTTGGTCAAATCATCCGTACTATTCGTCTAAAACGAAAGATGACACAGAAGATGTTAGCGGAAGATATTTGTTCGCAAAGTGTTTTAAGTCGTATTGAAAACAATGAAGAGCTGCCCAATGTCTGGGTGATGTATCAAATCTGTCAACGTTTAGGTGTCACCTTGGATCAAGTGATGATGCTTCATTCGGAAGAGATCAACAAAACCAATCAAATTTTTGCGGAAATCGAATCGCATTTTGTCCATAAACAGTTTCGAGAAATGCGGGAAAAAATGGAAGACAAGGCAATCAAAGAGTATCTGTATTTAGATTCGGATATGCAAATGTATTACTACTACTTAGGAAGTTGCGATTATTTTCTCGATCAAAACTATGATACCGCCCTCGAGGCATTAAAAAAAGGATTGGCCTATTCCTATCAACAGGATAAAACCAATGTTTCCGTGATGGAAATTCGCATTCTTAGCTGCATGGGGCGCGTCTACAGTGACTTGCTGCAATTGGGTGAAGCACGCTTCTATCTAGAAAAAGCTTATGATGCCATGCATGCTTTGCCACCGGAACGTCTATCTACGGCGTTGACCAAAATTTATTACAATTATGCGGTCTTTCTGAAGGAACAACAGGAAGACTGTCTCGCACTAAAAGTGACGAACGAAGGCATTGCCCTAGCGAGAGAGAAAAATAGCTTGTATTTTCTAGAAGAATTGTTTGAACTAAAAGGACAATTGCTTCAAAGACTAAAAGAAGAAAAAGCGGCTGAAAAAAGTTTTCAACTGTATCGTGCCGTCATGGATATTCGCCAATCTGATAAAGTGGTGTAGACCTTTCTTGACTTCTGCTGCAAATAAGAGTACTTTTAAGGAAGAAATGAAATAGAGGAGCGATCAAGATGAATAAATATATTTACGCAGACAAATTCTTTCTGAAATCAGCGGTTCATGGCCCTGGTTACTTGGAGGTCAAGGAGGGAAAATTCGGCGCGATCGTCGATGAAGTCCCTGCTGATGCAGACGTAGAAGATTATTCAGGCAAATGGGTAGCACCGGGTCTTGTGGATACTCATATCCACGGGTTTATGAACCATGATGTGATGGACAACGATGCAGAGGGCATCAAAGCCATGTCAGAAGGTCTTTTGTCTTGCGGTGTGACATCTTTCTTACCAACAACCTTAACATCAAGCAAAGAACGGTTGCGTGATGTAGCAGAAACCGTTGGGAAAGTCAAAGACGAAGTTACAGGAGCAAAAATCCAAGGAATCTATTTTGAAGGCCCATTCTTTACTGAGGAACACAAAGGTGCACAAAATCCGATTTATTTTGGTGATCCTGATATCGATACCTTCCATGAATGGCAAGAAGCTTCTGGTGGAATTATCAAGAAAATCGCCTTGGCTCCTGAGCGCGAAGGTGTGAATGAATTTGTTTCGCAAGTGACGGAAGAAGGCGTAGTGGTTGCTCTAGGCCATAGTAACGGTACATTACAAGAAGCGCAAACAGCAGTTGAAGCGGGGGCTAGCGTTTTTGTTCATGCCTTCAACGGAATGCGCGGATTAAACCATCGCGAGCCTGGAATGGTTGGTGCCCTACTTTCATTAAAAGAAGTTTTTTCAGAGTTGATTTGTGATGGCCACCATGTGCATCCTCAAGCAGCTGAGATTTTGATGGAAAAAGCTGGTCACGACCATGTTGCCTTGATCACTGACTGTATGATGGCTGGCGGCATGCCAGACGGTGATTACATTTTAGGTGAATTTCCAGTAGTGGTGAAAGATGGAACGGCTCGCATGGAAACTGGCAATCTTGCCGGCAGCATTTTGAAACTAAAAGAAGCTGTGAAAAATGTAGTAGACTGGGGAATCGCTACCCCTCAAGAAGCGGTTATGATGGCCAGCTTGATTCCAGCAATTAGTTGCAAAATAGACCATGCTTGCGGCATGATCAAAGAAGGTCGCCCAGCTGACTTTATCGTTTTGGATCAAGAAATGAATGTAACAGCCACCTATTTAGATGGTGTCTGCCGCTACCAAGCGTAAAATGAAACAATCTGCTTCAAGAAACAAGAAGAGAGCTTCTCTTGATCTGTTTTTTAAGCAGATTTTTTTGTTTTCAGTTATGATGAAAGAAAACGACATCCTATGAAGGAGATGATTGGGATTTGAAGACGATTTTAGTAACCGGCGCCAATGCCGGCATGGGCTTTGCAACAGCCAAAGAGTTAGCAAAAGCAGGGATGCATGTGATTTTGTATTGCCGTTCTGCCGAACGAGGACAGGCAGCACAGCAACGTTTGAAGGAAGAGACAGGAAATTCAGCGATCGATCTAGTGATTGGTGATCTGGGGTCACTGGCTAGTGTGCGCAAGTCAGCCGCCGAAATCAACGCCCGCTTTAAGAAATTGGATGTACTGATCAATAATGCAGGCATCGTGAACCTAAAAAAAGAACAAACGACCGATGGATTCGAGCAAATGCTGGGAGTGAATTACGTGGGTCACTTTGAACTGACCCGCCAGTTACTACCTCTATTGAAGCGTGCCGATGCCGGCAGGATCGTCAATGTGGCATCCGGTGCCTACAAATTTGTAAAGAAAAAGGATCAGCGCTTTTTCGATGTACCGGATTTTTTCCCTTGGCGGGAATATGGCCGCTCAAAAAAAGCCCTGATTTTATTTACAGATGCGCTTGCGTTTCAGCTACGCAATACGACCGTTACTGCCAATGCCTTGCATCCGGGAGCTGTGGCGACGAGCTTAGGGGTCAGCCGACAAACAGGATTTGGTCAATCTATTTATAAAATGTTGACGCCTTTTTTTAAAACAGCCGAAGAAGGGGCAGATACAGCGATTTACTTAGCGCTAAGTCCAGACGTTGCGGGGATCAGTGGCCACTACTTTGTTGATCGTCAAGCAGTCCCAACCGAGATCCCGAAGGAGCAGCAACAAGCACAGAAACTTTGGCAAGAAACGCAACAAAGAATTGCGGACCACACAAAATGATTTGTTTTGCCTTTGCCAATCTGGATCACTTTGAATAAATGTCTTGTTTTTAGCAGCACGACCTTGTGCTGCTTTTTTGCGGTTTCTTTCAAGGGAAAAAATGTGATACACTGATAAGCGAGAAAGCACATGCGGCGCTGGAATTCTTGGAGGAATAAAATGAGTTATATTGATGTAGTGAAAGAAGTGAAGAAATACACAATGGGCGATACGGTGATTGCTGCCAATGATGGCGTTTCTTTTTCCGTAGAGAAAGGTGAGATCGCGCTGATCCTTGGACCTAGTGGTGCCGGTAAATCCACCGTATTGAACATACTAGGCGGGATGGATCAATGCGACAGCGGCCAAGTGATTGTCGATGGAACGGATATTGCTAGCTTTGATGCTAAACAACTAACGACCTATCGTCGCAAAGACGTCGGATTTGTCTTTCAATTTTATAATTTGGTGCCGAATTTGACGGCTAGAGAAAATGTGGAACTATCGGCACAAATCGTACCCGAAGCACTTGATGCAGCTGAGATTTTGACCCAAGTTGGATTAGGTGATCGCTTGGATCACTTTCCTGCACAATTGTCTGGCGGTGAACAGCAAAGGGTCACGATCGCTCGTGCCATAGCCAAGAAGCCCAAACTGCTGCTTTGTGATGAACCAACTGGGGCACTTGACTATGAAACAGGAAAACAGATTTTGGCTATTTTAGAAAAAACAGCTCGCGAGACCGGGACGACCGTTTTGATCATTACACATAACAGTGCATTGGCTCCCATGGCGGATCGCGTGATCCATATCAATGACGCAAAGGTTCGCAAGATGGAAAAAAATACTCATCCGATTCCAATTGCCTCTATTTCTTGGTAAATGCCTATGAAAAAAACATTATTACGTTCCAGTTTACGTGAAATTAGACAAGCACCCGGGCGGTTTCTGTCCATTTTAGGCATTATCTTTTTAGGAGTCGCTTTTTTTGTCGGGATCAGCGCCACCGGCCCTAATATGAAACAAGCTGCTGAAGATTACTTTTCTCGCCAACAATTAGCCGACCTCACGATTGCTTCAACTTTGGGGTTGTCGGATACGGATCGCCAAATCATTGAGGAAATGCCTGGTGTTAAGGCGGTTGAGGCGGAGCAGATCGCCGATATCAATGCCGAAAATCATCGTGCTGTGATTCGTGTCTTCTCTCTTTCAACTGAACGACCTGTCAATCAATATGAGGTGACTTCTGGTCGATTGCCACAAAAATCAGGGGAAATCGCCTTAGATCAAGCGGCGCAAAATAGTGGTAGTTTCGAATTAGATGAATCCTTTGAGTTACCAGAAAGTGGCGAAAATCAATTAAAAACCCATACCTTCACGATTGTGGGCTTTGTCAATAGTCCCGAATATATTGAGAACTTTCATCGGGGGAACAGTACCGTTGGTAATGGGACCGTGGATTACTTTGCGGTGATTCCTGAGGAGGATCTTAAAGAAAGTGCGTACGCTCGAATTTTAGTTCGCTTTGATGACTTATCTCAAATGGAAAGCTATTCAGAAGCGTATCAGACGAAAAGAGATCAAATAAGTGATGAAGTTGAGAAAAAGTTGGCTCCTCGGGCGCAAGGACGCAGACAAGAGCTGATCGATGAAGCACAACCAGCCATTGACGAAGCCAAAGAACAGATCCGCGACGGAGAAAAGGCTCTGCAAGAAGCGCAAAGGGAACTCGACGACGCACAAGAAAAATTAGCGCAGGCGCACCGGGAACTGACGGAACAAGAAGCAGCCTTCCAGGAAAAAATTCAAGCTGCCCAAGAGCAGTTGACTAGTGAAGCACAAAAAATAGCTGAGGGCAAGCAAGCATTGGCGGAAAACCAGCGACTGCTGGATCAAAGCGAACAAGCGTTGCTTCAGCAAGAAGCCCAAATAAAATCGGCCCAAGCCCAATTAGCGCCTATTTCGGCACAAAAAACCGAACTACAAAATGGCGTCCAACAAGTGGAGGAGCAACTTGCTCTGGCATACCAAGGTATGGATCAAATCAAAAGTGTGGGTCAACTTTCTGCAGAGGAGCAAATGGCCCAGCTGCCTACCGTCTATGCACAAGTAACGGCCGCTCTGGCACAGTTGAACCTGCCGACAGATGTCATTGGTCCGATTCCTGATCTGGAGGAAATCGATGAAACGATGATTGCTACTATGCTGACGGCAGCTGAAGATGTATTAAATCCACTCATTACCGAAGGTGAGCAACAACGTGCCCAATTACTCGGGCAATTGGCTACGATCAATGACCAAGAAGCGCAACTTCAGCAGGCACAGCAGCAAGTCAACGCTGGCTGGGGCCAAATCAGTGCCGGACGCCAAGAATTGGCACAGGCACAGACCCAGATCACACAAGGAGAATCGCAGCTGAGTGTTGCTCGGGAGACTTTAGCTTCTGAGCAAGCCAATGGTCGGTCTTTGCTAGACAAGGGCTGGCTGGAATACCAAGAAAACGAAGCAACCCTTCAAGAAAAGCTTGCTGAATTTAAAGAAAGAGCGCCCAAAGAACGCGAAAAACTTGAAGTTGCCAAAAAAGAAGTTGCGGAAAAAGAGCAAGAATTGTTGGAGCTAAAACCGGCAGTTTATCGTGTAGCAAATCGGGATGCCAATCCTGGTTATTCAGAGTATCAAGACAATGCGGAACGCGTTTCGTCTTTAGCCACGATTTTTCCTGTCATTTTCTTTTTGATCGCAGCCTTAGTGAGTCTAACCACTATGACGCGGATGATCGATGAAAAACGCAGTGAGATCGGAACGTTGAAAGCACTAGGCTATCGTAACTGGGAAATTGGCCAGAAGTTCTTACTATATTCCTCTGCAGCAGGCATCACAGGTGCTGTATTGGGTCTAGCAGTAGGCTTTTCCTTTTTTCCAGCAATCATCATTCAAGCTTATGGACCGCTATACAATCTCACGGAGTATGACACCCCATGGTATTTGCGGCTTTCATTGATTGCTGTGGGAGTCAGCTTGCTTTGTACCATCGGTATCGCGCTACTGGTTTTACGTTTTGATTTAAGACAGTCATCGGCATCCTTGCTAAGACCAAAGGCGCCAAAAACAGGAAAACGAATTCTCTTAGAAAGAATCACTTTTTTATGGCGGCACTTAAGTTTTATTCAAAAAGTTACAATGCGAAACTTGTTTCGCTACAAGTCAAGAATGCTCATGACCATCTTAGGGATCGCCGGATGTACGTCCATGATCTTGACTGGATTTGGCTTAAGAGATTCCATCAGCAATATCATTCCTTTACAGTTTGAGAAGATCTGGCAATATCAGGCAGTGATCACCTTTGATGACGAGGACTCCCAGGCAATGAATGAAACAAAAGCTGCTGCAGAAGAAATCGACGGTTTTGACGAAGGATTGTTCTTGCATACCGAAAGCCTGACGTTGGCTCAACCGGGGGTGACGCAGCAAGAAGTGACCGTAACCGTGCCAGAAGATCCTGCGGCTCTATCGAGATTTGTCCACTTGAATGATCGGGTTTCAGGAGAAGCTTACGAACTAGGAAAAGATGGTGCGATCATCAATGAAAAACTTGCTAAGTTGTTTGGTTTATCAGTGGGGGACACCCTGACGTTAACGAATGAAAGCGGCGAAGAATTTCAACTAGAGGTAGCTGCCATTGCAGAAAACTACACGGGGCATTTTGCTTATTTGACACCTGAAATGTACGAAAAAGTTTTTCAGGAAACGCCTTCTTACAACAGTGAATTATTGAAATTCAATCAGCACTTAAGTAAAACGGAAGAAGAAGCGATCGCAGCTGACCTGATGGCACAAGACAATATCATCAATGTTTCCTTCCTTTCAGCTTCAGCAGATGCCTTGGATGACACGACAGCAACCTTGAACATCGTTATTTGGATCTTGATCTCGTCAGCAGGAGCATTAGCCTTTATCGTGTTGTATAACTTGAACAACATCAATATAGCGGAACGCATTCGAGAGTTGTCGACCATCAAAGTGTTAGGCTTTTATGATCGAGAAGTGACGATGTACGTCTTTCGAGAAAATATCTTTCTGACGATCTTCGGCATTGCATTTGGTTTATTATTAGGGGTGCTTCAGCATCAATTTGTCCTACAGACCATTGAAGTCGATATCGCTATGTTTTCACCGACAGTCGAACCAATGAGCTATGTGTATGCCGCTGGATTGACCTGCTTGTTTTCAGGCGTGGTAGGGATCGCGATGTATTTCAAGTTGAAACAGGTCAATATGATTGATGCCTTGAAAGCCAATGAGTAACAAAAACAGCCTTTTTTCAGAAGCATTCTGGAAAAAGGCTGTTTTTATTTGTCTTGTTTTTCTTGTTCAGAGATTTCCCCTTGGACTTCTTCTAGCATGGCTTTTAGTTCAAGTTCTTTTTGCCTTAGAACGACCAGATCTTCTTGGATCTCATCTTTTTTCTCTTCCTCAGGCGGTCGAATAACGAAATTGATCGACAAGGCTACTAAGGTGCCAATAAAAGTATCAAGTACACGGTCCAATGCAAAGATGATCGATTCCCCTTGAGGGACACTGGAAGTGATCAAAAGCATCGTTGCAATGGCAGAGATAATGCCAGAATTGTTATTGATGCCATCTGAAAAAACGATAACAAAGATGACCAGTGCGGGCAGGACAAACAATTCAATCAGAAAGTCATTTTGAAAATATTGCTTGGTTAAAAAATAAAAAATAGCTGTACCGCCACCGATCGTATTTCCTAACACCCGTGATTTCCCAAAAGAGATCGTTGTGGTCAGGTCTTGCCGCAATGAAAAGACAGCAGATAAGGCAGCAATCAAAGGCTGGCCGCGATCAAGGAAATGAAAGAGCAGGATACAAAGCATGACAGCGATGGCTGTTTTTATCGTTCGCATACCTAAGCGAAAACGCCCCAGTTTCATGGTAGAATGCCCCCTTTACTTAATCATACCCAAAGCGGTTGAGAAATTCTAGTCTTATTCCTCACAATTTAGTATACTCTTCAAAGGAGGTGACAAAAATGAAAATCGGATTGAGAACAGTCAAGACGGCAATTGCTGCGGGCTTGTCCATGTTTCTGGCACAGCAGATCGGTCTATTGTATGCACCAGCAGCAGGGATCATCGCAATTTTGAGTGTAGGGAATACAAAGAAAACCTCGCTCTTTACAGGGATCGGTCGTTTGGTCTCCTTGGCGATCGCGACGCTCTTAGCTTTTGTCAGCTTCCATCTTTTAGGCTTTGGTCCGCTGGGCTTTGTTCTTTTTCTCTTCCTATTTATTCCGACGGCAGTCTCTTTCAAATTAACCGATGGGATCGTGGTCAATTCGGTCTTGGTGACCCATTATATGATGGAACGTTCGTTTGCTTGGCCACTGATTGGAAATGCTTTTTTGTTGATGAGTATTGGCATCGGCTTTGCACTTTTATTTAACTTGTATATGCCAGACGGCGAACGGGCATTGAAAGAAAAACAGCAGTTGGTGGAAGAAACGTTTAAAAGTCTTTTAAAAGATATGTCGATCGCGTTAACAGAAAAAGAAAAAGCGACGCTTCCCCATGTCTGTCAAGCACTGTTAGGAGAGATCAAACAGGGCAAGCAGCAAGCGATGGTTCATAGCGAAAATCAATGGCGAGGAGAAGGCTCCTATTATGAAGAGTACTTTACTATGCGGCAAAGCCAAGCCCGCTTACTCTTGGAAATGGTTGATCTTTTACAATTATTTTGGGTAGAAGAAGCCTATACAAATGCGTTTCAAGAGCTACTATCCTTTAC
This sequence comes from Enterococcus sp. DIV0008, assembly GCF_050542615.1. Taxonomy (NCBI): domain Bacteria; kingdom Bacillati; phylum Bacillota; class Bacilli; order Lactobacillales; family Enterococcaceae; genus Enterococcus; species Enterococcus sp. DIV0008. The sequence continues at coordinate 1,422,693 of NZ_CP172937.1, forward strand.
CGCTGAGTCCTTTCATGAAAACAACAATGGCAAAGAAATCTTGGCAAAAATCGCTGCGCTTTATGAAGATTATCGACAAAAGCCATTGCCCCAAACAAGAGCAGAATTTGAAAATCGCGCTCAGTTGTTTCAGTTTCTGCAAACTTTTAAAAGTTTTATTGAAATCAAAGCCGACTTTTCTGAACAGATTGAAACTATGGAACGTTAAAAAAGACTCCCGCAAAGGAGTCTTTTCATTTTTACTGCTGTTCCCAAAAAGCTTGCATTTGATCCAAAACATCAATGACATCGGTGGTCAAGTGGATCGATCCTTTGATTTCGCCGTCGATGGCTTTGATCATATTCGCAATTTCATAATTAAGGGCTTGACTGCTGTCGCCCGCTTCAATCACTTCATTTGTTCCATCGCGGAAATGAATCACGGCTTTGTCCGCACGAGGGTATTCATCTACGGTAATGTATCCTTCTTCGAAAGCGACGATACCGGTTTTAGGCATTTTCGCTTGGAAAGTCAGCGTGACACTAGCCATTTCATCGGCTGGATTTTGTAGGATCGTGACTGATTGTTCATCCACCCCTGTAGAGAAGGGTTTCATGCTGCTAAACGTCACTTCTGGTGTATCCGTCATGAAAAAGCGGGCAAATGAAACAGCATACGTACCAATATCCAACAAAGCACCGCCGCCTAAATCTGGATTAAAGAAACGATTGCTTGGGTCTGGATCTTTGTAGCTGCCAAATGGCGCTTGGATCATTTTTAATTTTCCTAAGCGTCCGGCATCGATCTCTTCTTTCAACCGGGCGTAAACCGGCATATTGAAAATCGTCATTGCTTCTTCTAAGACTAGATTTTTTTCTTTGGCTAAGGCTAGTTCTTCCGCCAGCTCATCGGCACTGGTGGTGATGGCTTTTTCGCAGAGGACATGTTTTCCTGCCATTAGAGCTTTCATAATAAATTCATGATGAAGATCATTAGGTACAGCAATATAAACAATGTCGATCTGTGGATCTTCCAACATAGCATCTGTGCTTTCATAAGCATGGGGAATAGCATATTTTTCGGCAAAGGCTTGGACTTTAGCGAGACTGCGGGCACTGACCCCATACAGTTCACTTGCTTCATTAGAAAAGCCAGCAGCAAATTGCGTTGCGATATCTCCAAGGCCAATCATTCCCCAACGGTATTTTTTCATCATTGATCATCTCCTTCGTATTTAGTATAACAAAAGAAATCAATTCTTTAAAATAATCAAAAACAATCGCAAAAAGTTTCCATTATGACAGACTTTCAGTAAAATATAGAAGAGGAGGGATAACATATGCATAATGTATCAATTGCCATTATTTTAAATACGATCATTGAGCAATACACATCAGAAAAACAGTTTTATGAAACGCATTTAGGTATTACTGAGGAACAGTGGGAAGCATGGAAAAACGGCGCAATGAGTCTGTCACCTGCTGAAAATCAGAAAGTGAAGCTCTTGTTTTCGGATTATGAATGGATGCTGATCCAAAAAATCATTCGACAGACTGTGATTTATCCAGAAAAACGCAATCAAGCGGTCGTCGAGTTTAAAAAAATGAAGACGCAAATCGCCAGAACGTGGTTAGCTAGTGATTTAGCGAAAGTCGAATTGTTAACAGAATCTGAAGAAACAGCCCAATACCTTGATTTGAGAGTCAGTATTACGTATGATGAATGGGGTTATGATGATATATTAAACTTCCGTTTGCCGGCTATTGTTCAACAGCAAATTCGCAATGAAAAAATCGAACTGTTAGAGTGGGTCAAAGAGAATTTGGAAGAAACTTATAATTAAAGGTAGGGGTTTTTTGAAAAAGTATTATGGAATGGCTGCGGCGGCGGGCTTCTTGTTCTTGGTTCTTTTAACCATTCAAGTGAACCGGGTGACCGCAGTCACCCCAACTAAGAATGGAAACATCGCTCGTTCTATCGATCAAACGGTGACGAGCGCAACAACAGAATCCAGCAGTCAAGCTTCTATGGGAAGCGCAGAAGATGCCCAAGAGCAGGCAGCTGTTAGTGATGAAGTGAACGAAGAGAATTTCCCAACCGTTTCATTGGATGATTGGTCATTGGTTTTGGTAGGACCAAGCAATAAAATCGAAAAGGAAATTGCCCAAAAAGATTTGGGGAAGTTGTCGAATGGCTATCTCGTCGATCAACGCATCGTATCAGCATATGAAAAGCTGGCAGACGCTGCAAAATCTGCAGGACATCCTTTGGCGATGGTCTCTGCCTACCGTTCAGTAGCGTATCAAGAGGAGATATTCAATGCCAATGTCAACACCCTAATGAGTCAAGGTCATACAAAAGAAGAAGCAATTCGTATCACGAAACTGACCTTTACTGAACCGGGGTATAGCGAACACCATACTGGGCTTGCTGTTGATGTTGTCGATCAGGACTGGTATCAAAATCATACAGGCGAACTGCTCAATGAGGGGTTCGGTGATACTGATGGGGGAAAATGGTTACAAGCTCATGCAAGGGAGTATGGGTTTATCATCCGTTATCCGAAAGGAAAACATGATATAACCCAAATCGATTATGAGCCATGGCATCTAAGATATGTAGGAGTCGAAGTGGCGACATACATTGAGGAACATGCGTTGACCTTTGAAGAGTTTCTCGAAGAAGCAAAAGAACACATCGCTAAAAAAGAAGCAGAACTGTCATACTATGAATTGGAAAATCCTTTGGAAGAAAACTGGATCTATGAGGATTCTCTTGCTAAAAGCCAGAAAAGTAGTGATCGTCCACAAGATGAGTTGTTGATGAATGGAGGCAATTTATTCGCCAAGAATGCGTTTAGTCAGACAAAGGAAGTGAAAAAATGAGTGCAAGACGAAAAAAACAGAAGACCCGCTTCCCGCTAGTTTTTCTAGGGCTATTCTTAATTGGGATTGCCTTTATTTTTTCCTTGAATAGTTTGGCAGACCCCCTTCCAAAAGAGGAAGAAACAAACACGGAAGCCATCTCCCATGAAGAATTTATTGATCGCATCGCTCCTTACGCACAAGAACTGCAAAAGGGCTACGGGATTTTACCAAGTATCATTATTGGACAGGCAATCCTTGAATCAGATTGGGGTCAAAGTTCTCTAGCCAGTGAATACAATAATTTATTTGGCATCAAGTCGTTTGGCCATTCAAAAAAGGTGACATTAGATACCCAAGAGTTTTATAATGGAGAATGGGTCACGATTCAAGGAGATTTTCGTGTCTATGATACTTGGGAAGAATCAATGGATGATCATACGATGTTGTTTGTAAATGGTGTGGATTGGAATCCTGCACTTTATGTAAATGTCTTGACAGCAAACGACTACCGCAGTGCCGCACAAGCATTACAAGATGCAGGGTATGCAACGGATCCAGATTATGCCAGCAAAATCATTCAAGTCATTGAAACCTACCAATTGAATCGATTTGATCAATAAGAAAAGAGAGTTGGCTGCTTATGGAAGAAAAATATATGCCAAAAATCACCACTGATTTACGCAAAGATATCGTGAAAGTGCCTAAAGTTATTCGAGAGGCTAGCGGTATTCAAATATTTGGCAAACAAATCCGCTCCATTATTTTCACTACGGATATTGCGATCATCCGTAATACAAATGCGGATGCTGTGATTGCGGTCTATCCCTTTACACCACACCCAGCAATTACGAAAGCAATCATCGAAGCAGCAGATATTCCAGTGTTTTCTGGTGTCGGTGGCGGCTTGACCCAAGGATTTCGCTCGTCTTATATGAGCATGTTTGCTGAAGCCCAAGGATCGATCGGGGTCGTTTTAAACGGACCGACGCCACTGAAAACTGTGGAGCAAGTCTGTAAAGTTGTAGATATTCCCGTTATCAGTACCGTAACGAGTAAGTATACCGAAATTGATGCCAAGCTTGAAGCTGGTGTGAAAGTCATCAATATCAGTGCTGGCAAGGACACAGCAGATACCGTGGCTTTTTTCCGTAAAAAATATCCGAAGCTGCCGATCATCGCAACCGGTGGACCAACCGATGAAAGCATCTTAGAAACGATTGAAGCAGGCGCTAATGCCATCACCTACACGCCGCCGTCCAATGGGGAGCTTTTCAGTAAAAAGATGGAGCACTATCGCGATATGGAGAAGCCAGAGTAGGAAATGATCCACAAATGAGAATATTTTTATTTATAAAGGGCATTCCATGCTTGTGTTTTTAATCAAAGACAGGCATAATCGAATCTATCATTTAAAAATTACTTGTATATCGTCGAAATATGGTCGACAGTCTCTACCCGATACCGTAAATATCGGACTATAAGTAAAAATTGTGCCTGTTAGACACTTTTTTTGCTTTGGCAAAAAGAGTGTCTTTTTTTTCAGGATGGAATAGAAAGGAACGAGGAGAGCTAGGATGGAAAAATTAGTTGAGCGTATCAAAACACACGGAAATGTGCTGGGCGAAGGGGTTCTTAAAGTGGACCAATTTTTGACCCACCAAGTGGATTATGAGTTGATGAAAGAAATCGGTACAGTCTTTGCGCAACGGTTTCAAGGAAGTGGCATCACAAAAGTAGTGACCATCGAAGCTTCAGGGATCGCACCAGCACTCTATACTGCAGAACAGTTACAAGTACCAATGATCTTTGCCCGTAAAGCAAAGAGTCTGACGATGGATGAAGAGCTACTGACTGCATCTGTCTATTCCTTTACCAAGCAAGTGACCAGCCAAGTGTCGATTTCAAAGAAATTCTTATCTTCAGATGATACGGTCTTGATTATTGATGATTTTTTAGCAAACGGACAAGCAGCAAAAGGGTTGATCGAACTGTGTCAACAAGCAGGAGCCAACGTCGTCGGTATCGGTATCGTGATTGAAAAATCATTCCAAAGTGGTCGACAATTACTTGAAGAAATGGGGATTCCTGTTGTTTCACTAGCACGGATCGCCTCATTGTCTGAGGGACAAGTCAGCTTTTTAGAAGGAGATGCCTAATGAAAGAAACGAATAGCCGTTCAGCAGTTTTAGGCTTGCAGCATTTGCTAGCGATGTATGCAGGAGCTGTTGCCGTTCCTTTGTTGATTGGAACAGGTCTGGGCTTCAATGAAGCACAAATGACGTATTTGATCTCGATCGATATTTTCATGTGCGGAATCGCTACGCTTTTGCAACTAGTCGTTACCCGCTTTTTCGGGATCGGCCTACCAGTCGTTTTAGGCTGTGCCATCCAAGCTGTCTCCCCATTGATTTTGATCGGTACTAAATCGGGGATCAGTGCGATTTACGGAGCGATCATTGCCGCTGGGATTTTCATTGTTCTGATCGCTGGCATTTTTTCGAAAATCAAAGTCTTGTTTCCCCCATTGGTGACGGGAACGGTGATTACTGTCATTGGCTTGACCTTGATTCCAGTTGCCATCACTAAAATCGGTGGAGGGGATGCCGCAGCTGCTAACTTTGGTGATCCCACGAATTTATTGTTAGGTTTTGTGACGATTGCCTTGATCATTGGCGTGCAGGTGTTTGGCAAAGGCTTTATTCGCTCGATTGCCGTTTTGATCGGTTTGATCGGTGGGACTATTCTAGCAGCGCTCTTAGGATTGGTGGATCTTTCTGCCATTGCCCATGCGCCTGTCTTTCATTTGCCTCAGCCTTTTTATTTCGGTTTACCAACCTTTGATCTGTGGTCGATCGTCTTGATGATCATTATTTCTATCGTTAGCTTGGTAGAATCAACCGGCGTTTATTTTGCATTGGGAGACATCACTGAGAGACCGATCACAGGCAATGACTTAAAGCGCGGCTATCGTGCGGAAGGCTTGGCAGTGATTCTTGGTGGGATTTTCAATACGTTTCCTTATACTGGGTTTTCACAAAACGTAGGGTTGGTTCAACTTTCAGGTATTAAGACGCGACGCCCGATTTTCTTTTCAGCTATCTTTTTGATCGTATTAGGGTTATTTCCAAAAGTCGGTGCCATTGCGCAAATTATTCCAGAAGCAGTACTGGGGGGCGGTATGTTAGTGATGTTTGGCATGGTCGCTGTCCAAGGGATGCGAATGCTGAGCAAAGTTGATTTTATGAATGACAAGAACTTGTTAGTGATTGCAGTATCGATCGGTTTTGGTTTAGGGTTCAATATGATGCCCACCTTATTCAGTCAAATGCCTGAAACTGTTCAAATGTTTACAGGCAATGGGATCGTCATGAGTAGTTTGACTGCCATTGTTTTGAATCTGTTCTTCAATGGATTGCCGAAAGAAACAGACGAAGTGACGGAATTGAGCTTGCAACAGTAAGTTGATTTGATCCAGACGAGGATTCGTCTGGATTTTTTGCATTGTTCCTTTATTTTTCTTATTATCGGTTATCTGACTTGATGAATACGGATCATTGAGAAAAAAACGAACAATGGGAAGTAAATTTCGTTGATAGTTCGAAAATATTTTGACAATGCACGGGCTACTCGTTACTATTTAGAGGTGAAAGTGATTGTTAGCAGAGCCGTGTGGCTTCGGGATATCTCAGACGCAGCGACAAAAGGTTGCTAACAAAAGGATTTTCGTAAAAATACTTCTGAGGTTTATTCAGAAGAAACTAGTAAAAAATCGTTGGAGGGAAAATCGAATGAAACCAGCAGTTGCAGTGATTATGGGGAGCCAATCAGATTGGGAAACAATGAAGGAGTGCTGCTTGATTTTAGATGAGTTAGCGATACCTTATCAGAAAAAAGTCGTTTCGGCACATCGTACACCAGATTTGATGTTCGAATTTGCAGAAACAGCCCGTGCAGAAGGAATCAAAGTCATTGTTGCAGGAGCAGGGGGAGCAGCCCATTTGCCGGGAATGGTGGCAGCTAAAACAACATTGCCGGTCATTGGTGTTCCCGTGCAATCCCGCGCATTAAACGGTTTGGATTCCCTTTTATCGATCGTGCAAATGCCAGGTGGTGTACCAGTAGCAACAACGGCGATCGGAAAAGCTGGCGCAACTAACGCAGGACTACTTGCAGCCCAGATGCTTTCCATGTATGATTTAGAGATAGCGGAGAAATTAGACGCACGAAGAAATACATTAAAAGAAATCGTATTGGAAAGTAGTGATCAACTTGATTAAACCTTTAATGCCCAACGCAACGATTGGAATCGTTGGCGGAGGACAGCTAGGTCGTATGATGGCAATGAGTGCCAAAGAAATGGGCTTTCGGGTTGGCGTTTTAGACCCTACTGCCAATTGTCCAACAGCCCAAGTCGCTGATTGGCATATTGTTGCTGCTTATGATGATGTGTTTGCTTTAGAAGAAATGGCTCGACGTGCCGATGTAATCACCTATGAATTCGAAAATGTCAGCGTTGAAGCATTGAACTCTATTTTGCCTTATTCCCATATCCCTCAAGGCACCGATCTGTTAGCAATCACCCAAGATCGTTTATTAGAGAAGTCCTTTTTAGAGGCAAACAATATCGTGATTGCACCTTATGCCACCATCATCAGCCCGACAGACATCCAAGATGCCATCGACAGCATTGGTTACCCTTGTGTATTAAAAACCACCAGAGGCGGCTATGACGGAAAAGGACAGCACGTGCTTTACAGTACGGCTGATTTGGCGCCTTCCATGAATTTGCTTCGCGAAGGAACTTGCGAATTAGAAGCATGGATTCCTTTTGAAAAAGAATTGTCGATTTTAGTTGCTGGTAATGGAGAAACTTTTACCACTTTCCCAGTGGTAGAAAACATCCATCGCAACAATATTTTGCATCAAACGATCGCTCCTGCGCACATTGATCCAGAAGTCGCGGAAGAAGCCAAACGGATCGCTCATATTATTGCGAAGGCATTGGATCTGCAAGGCGTTTTAGCCATCGAGATGTTCCTGACCAAAAGCGGCGGCTTGTATGTCAATGAATTGGCGCCACGTCCGCATAATTCGGGTCACTATTCGATCGAAGCTTGCTCCATGAGTCAGTTTGACGCTCATATCCGCGGCATCTGTGGCTGGCCGTTGCCGGAAGTTTCTTTGCTTTCACCTGCAGTCATGGTCAATGTCTTAGGCGATGAATTGACAGAAACCTATGAGTTGATTGCCACAAAACCTTCTTGGCAATTTCATTACTATGGCAAAGAAGAAGCAAAAACCGGTCGCAAAATGGGACATATCACTATTTTGACGGAAGACATTGCAGAAACCACTGAAGAAATCTATCAAACCAATATTTGGGATTAAAGGAGATAAAAACATGTTAGAGCGTTATACAAGACCAGAAATGGGTGCTATTTGGACCGATCAAAATCGCTACCAAGCGTGGCTAGAAGTCGAGATTTTAGCTGACGAAGCTTGGGCGGAATTAGGAGAGATACCGAAAGAGGATGTTGCATTGATTCGTGAAAAAGCATCCTTTGATATCGACCGTATCTTAGAGATCGAAGCGCAAACGCGACATGATGTGGTTGCTTTTACCCGAGCAGTCTCTGAATCTTTGGGTGATGAAAGTAAATGGGTCCACTACGGCTTGACGTCGACGGATGTTGTTGATACGGCGTATGGCTACTTGATGAAACAAGCCAACGATTTGATTCGGGAAGATTTGAACCGTTTCGTGACGATCATTGGTGAGAAAGCCAAAGAATACAAGCATACCGTGATGATGGGACGTACCCATGGCGTTCATGCGGAACCAACGACCTTCGGCTTGAAATTAGCCTTGTGGTATTCAGAAATGAAACGCAATGTCGAACGTTTTGAGCGGGCTGCAAAAGGGGTCGAAGCGGGCAAGATCAGTGGTGCCGTTGGAACCTTTGCAAATATCCCTCCGTTTGTCGAAGAGTATGTCTGTGAAAAACTAGGGATTCGTGCGCAAGATATTTCCACGCAAGTATTGCCTCGTGACCTACATGCAGAATATTTCTCAGCAATGGCATTGATCGCAACCAGCATTGAGAAATTTGCCACCGAGATCCGTGGACTACAAAAATCAGAAACGCGGGAAGTCGAAGAATTCTTCGCCAAAGGACAAAAAGGTTCTTCTGCTATGCCCCATAAGCGTAATCCAATCGGTTCTGAAAATATGGCAGGACTTGCAAGAGTCGTTCGCGGTCATATGGTGACGGCTTATGAAAATGTCTCCCTTTGGCATGAACGGGATATCTCACATTCATCGGCAGAACGGATCATTATTCCGGATACGACGATTTTGATCGATTACATGCTGAATCGCTTTGGTAATATCGTCAAAAATCTGACCGTTTTCCCAGAGAATATGAAGCGCAATATGAATGCGACCTTTGGATTGATCTACAGCCAACGAGTGATGTTGAAATTGATCGATCACGGAATGACAAGAGAGCAAGCCTATGACTTGGTTCAGCCAAAAACAGCGCAAGCTTGGGATGAGCAAACGGATTTCCGTCCATTGTTAGAAGCTGATCCAGCGATCACGGATATTTTGACCAAAGCCGACTTGGACGATGCCTTTGATTACAACCATCATTTAAAACAAGTTGACACGATTTTTGAACGTGTCGGTTTAGCCGAATAAAAAAAGCTGCAACCTTGAGACATCCGTCTTAAGGTTGCGGCTTTTTTAATAATGTTCAGCTAAGTAGGTCAATAGATCAGGGGCTAAACCAGTTGCTGATTGGTTATCCTGGCGATCTTCTAACATGGAAACCATTAGAAATCCTTGATCTTGCGAATCGAAGGCGAATAAGAAGCTGTTTTCTTGGCCTTTTTCATCTTGCTTTTCTTTGATTTCAGCAGTTCCTGTTTTGGCAGCTAGTGGAATGTTCAGCGCTGCCAAAGAGTGTGCCGTTCCGTTGACATCTGAGACAACCGCCGTCAAATCTTGATTGATTTGCTCAATCGTCTCTGCTTTAAAGACTTCTTTGTCCTTTTGTTCTGTCTCTTTCAATAAACGAGGATAAACCAGTTTTCCTTGATTGGCAAAGACCGAATAAGCAGCAGCTTGCTGAATGGGATTCAGTAACAGTTCTCCTTGTCCATAGCCGGTATCTGCCAGTAAAATCTCTGAGTTGAAGGAGTCTTCATTGGAAATTTGAGCAGGATTCATCGCAATCGGTAAATCCAACGTTTCACCAAAAATCAATTTCGACAAACCGTTACGAAAAGCATCTTCACCCATAGCTAAGGTTTGTTGTGCCATATAGATGTTATCAGAGTAAACCAGTGCATCTTTTAGATTGACAGAAGCTACGTCGCTGACTCTGGTGACAAAGTAGTCCCCCCACGAGCTGTCTTTTTGCCACTTCAATCCATCGATCGCAATACTTTGGGTAGGGTCGATCGTACCATTTTCTAAGCCAATCGCTGCCGTGATGGTCTTAAAGGTCGAACCTGGTGCATAGGCAGTAGCAAAGCGGCTGATGAAAGGCAAGTCTTCGTTTTGTTCATACGCATCGTAGTCTTCTTGGGAGATCCCTTGGGTCATTTTATTGGGATCATAACTCGGTGAGCTGGCTAACACCAGCAGATCACCGGTTTTTGGTTCTGTGACGACCGTGGACCCCGCCTGATTTTGTAAGGCATCAAAAGCTGTCTTTTGGGCTTGTGCGTCAATGGTCAGTTGGATATCTTTACCATCTGCGCGTTCTTTTTCTAAAAGAACCGATTTTTCAGCACCGTCTTCATCTGTGATGGCGATTTTTCCGCCATTTTCGCCCCGCAACTCTTTGTCAAAGGCAGCTTCCAGACCACTACGACCAATTTGTCCGTTGCTTGCTAGCGTTTCATCCTTTTCGATATCTTCTGCAGTCACGTTCCCTAGATAACCAATCAACTGGGCAGCGGCTTCTCCAAGAGGATAAGTCCGTCCCGTCGTTTCTTTTAAACTTGTTCCAGTTGGCATTTCATCGGTTGGTTCGATAATCTTTAAGGGAACGAACAACTCATCTTGGACCCACGATTGCGCCAATGCTTGATCGATCGCATCTTCTGTTAGGTCAAAACGCTCCGCGATTGCTTTGATATTGGCGGTTTTTTCGTCTCCCGTACCCAGCTGCCCCGGAATGACGCCTAGTTGATAGAGCGTGCCATTTTCTGCTAGCGGTTCATTATTTCGGTCGAGGATTTCTCCACGTGTGGCATTATCTACCGAGATACTGATTTTGTCTTGTCCTTCCATTCCCGGAAAAATCAATTGAGGCGACCAATCGATCTTGGCTTGGTCATCAGTCAGAGTAATCGTGCCACTATAAGACAGCTCTGTTAATTCACCTAACGAGGTGGTTAAGGAACCGTTGTATTGGAAATTGAATTGATCGGAATCCTTATCATCGGGCGTTACCTCAATTCCTGAAGCTTTAAATGATTCGGCACCGATACCAGTGAAAATCGCTTCGTATTTTGCTGAGACTTCGTCTGCGGTAAAGCCGTTTGATTCCAAACTTTCTTCGGTCAGTAAAGCAGATAGATCGCTGTACTTCTGATCAGATATAGCATCGATAAAGGAATTGAGGACTTTTTTTGCTGCTGCTTCTTCTTGTCGATTTTGATAGACTGTATAGCCATAATAACCGCCACCAAGTACTAATAAGGCGGCAGGGAGTGCCAGCCAGACGAAACGCTTAGGTTTTTTCGCTGGTTTTTCGTTGCGAGAGCGCCGGTTTTCTGACATATTATTGTTCCTCCTTTAGTGCCGACAAACGGGCGTGATAAAGCGGCAACAGCGTTTGATAAACTGCTAAAATATCCGCCATCTCAACGTCTTCGATCATTTCTTTTGGAAAGATCTTACCAATCTGAAGTTCACTTTTTTTGACTTTCTGTAATCGTTCTAAGTAGGTTGGCCACATAGCGATAGGGAAGTGATCGTATTTGGTATGATCAGGAGATAGCGTAAAGTCTGCTGGCAATTGATCAAATAATTCTTTTTGAGCCAGCCAAGATTCCGCGATCGTTGCTTGATTTTTCGGTTGATCGATCACACTGAGCCAAACAAAAACATACGCTTGATTGATCCCAATTTGAAAGTGGGCGTCCATTTTATAACCACGCTTGTTAGGGCCGATCCCCGCCCACGTTTCGGCAGGAGGGTAGACGGTTCTACGCCGATGCTGAGCAATATGCAAATAAAAAGGTTCGTGACAACTTTCTTCAAATAATGGGATCGCTGCCTCGCCGATGGTTTGGAAAATCGGCTGGATCTCTGAACGGATTTTTTCCATTCTTTCTTCTAATGTTTCTAAAGCAAAAACATCAAATGACTGTTTTGTAAATAGCATAATCGTGTCCTTTCTTTTGTCTGAAAACAGTATAACAAAAAAAGCCCGTAAAATTTCGGGCTTTTGTTTTTTTTATCTTTTTTTTATTTAGTGATCACTAGCTAATTCGCAGCGGGACTTAAGTTAAAGGTAGGGGCAAGGCTTTGTTCCTTCAAAAGATGCAGAAGATCATCCAAGAAAGAAAAATCCATTTCTTCTAAGTTAAAATAAATACGGAAAGAATACGTATGTTTAAATAAGCTTTGACGATGAATCTGGTGAATGATCAATTCGTCATTGCGGCCATTTTGAAATTGTAAGACTCTTTTTTGTTCTTCCGCATAGTGAGGACGTGCCCCTTTTTTGAAGGGACTGAATACATAGAAACTTGTTTGTTGGTTGATGGAAAGGATTTGCTGCACGGCCAATAATTCGTTATGGAGCTGTTGTTTTTCTTTGTCTGATAAATGAGCTAAAAAAAGTTCAGCACGATTCTTTAGCGACCACATATAGTACTCCTCCTTGAATGTAGCTACAATACGACCTAAATATAGCATGAAAAAAGATTGTTGTAAACGCTTTATAAAATCCTTCGCCAGTCAAACGGGAGAGGTAAACTTGTTTGACGGGATAAAAAACGAACATTCGTGTTTATTAATGTGTAAATGTACAGATAATCGTTGACCCGCTTTTTCAGCGTTGTTAGAATAATAAGCAAATAAAGATGTGTGTCATCGCTATGTGAAAAATAATACTTAACTGAGGTGGAATATGGAATCAGAAGTGCTTCTTTATGAAGGAAAAGCCAAGAAATTGTTTAAAACCAACGAAGAAGATGTGTTGAGAGTCCTTTATCTGGACCAAGCAACTGCGCTGAACGGTTTAAAGAAAGATGCCGTTGTAGGAAAGGGTGCCTTGAACAATCAGATCACTGCGCATCTTTTTCAGCGCTTAGCGGATAAAAATGTCCCAAGTCACTTTCTTCAATTAGTGTCTAAACACGAACAATTAATTCGAGCTGTCACCATGATTCCTTTAGAAGTCGTTGTTCGCAATACGGCTGCTGGTAGTTTTTCAAAGCGCTTGGGCATCGAAGAAGGAACCAAACTGCCAAAGCCGATCGTGGAGTTTTACTACAAAGAGGATCGCTTAGATGATCCGTTTATCAATGATGATCATGTGTTCTATCTGGGTCTTGCCACAAAAGAGGAACTGGACCAGATCAAAAAACTGGCGATACAAGTCAACGCTGCGTTACTGGAAATCTTTGCAAGTATCAACATTCGATTGATCGATTTTAAAATCGAGATCGGCAAAACCAAGAAGGGCGAGTTGCTCCTGGCTGATGAGATTTCACCAGATACTTGCCGCTTATGGGATATGGGTACAAATGAACATCTTGATAAAGATGTCTATCGTCGTGATTTAGGGGATATCGTTCCTGTTTATGAAGAAGTTTTAAATCGTTTAGAAAAGGAGAATTCAACATGTATTTAGTCAAAGTTTACGTCACTTATAAGGAATCTGTTTTGGACCCTCAAGGAGAAGCCGTTAAAGGAGCTGTTCATCGCTTAGGGTATCAAGATGTCAGTGATATTCGCATCGGGAAATACTTTGAAATCAAAGTGACACCTGCCAACAATCAAACACAAGCAGCAGTAGCAGAGGAGATTGAAGCGATCTGTGACAAACTTTTAGCAAACGTCAATATGGAAACCTACCGTTATGAAATGGTTCAAATGGAGGAAGCAGCCCTATGAAATTTGCAGTGATCGTCTTTCCTGGATCAAATTGTGATGTTGATTTGATGTGGGCAATCAAAGATATTATGGGTGCAGAAGCAGAATATGTGCGCCATGATGCAGAAAGCTTAGCCGGTTTTGACGGTGTTTTGCTCCCAGGAGGATTTTCCTATGGTGACTATTTGAGATGCGGTGCAATCGCTCGTTTTTCAGCGATCATGTCAGAAGTCATTCGTTTAGCAAATGAAGGCAAACCTGTCTTTGGTACCTGCAATGGGTTCCAAATTTTAACGGAAGCGGGCTTGTTACCGGGAGTTTTACAAAGAAATGAATCATTGCATTTTATTTGCAAGCCGGTCCGTCTACAAGTGAATAATCAAACAGCTTTTACTTCTGAATATGAAACGGATCAAGTCATTACGCTTCCTGTCGCTCATGGTGAGGGCAATTATTATTGTGATGAAACGACTTATCAGGAATTGGTTGCCAACAATCAAATCGTTTTCCGTTATGAAGATAACGTCAACGGTAGTCTACACAATATCGCTGGTATCTGCAACAAAGCAGGCAATGTTCTAGGCATGATGCCTCATCCAGAACGAGCGATGGAAAGTTTATTAGGCTCAGAAGATGGCAAGAAGTTTTTTGCTTCATTATTGAAAAATTTTGGGAAGGTGCCGGTAAATGGATAAAATGATCGTAAAAGAACCTACACCACAAGAAATCAAAGACACGAAATTATACGAGCAATGGGGATTGACCCAAGAAGAATATCGGATGATCTCAGAAGATATTTTGGGGCGTTTACCAAACTATACCGAAACTGGACTGTTTTCAGTGATGTGGAGTGAACATTGTTCTTACAAAAATTCCAAACCTGTTTTGCGGAAATTCCCGACAGAAGGGTCGCAAGTGCTGCAAGGACCAGGAGAAGGTGCGGGTATCGTGGATATCGGCGATGATCTAGCCGTCGTTTTCAAAGCGGAAAGCCATAATCATCCTTCTGCGGTGGAACCTTATGAAGGAGCAGCAACTGGTGTTGGTGGGATCATCCGCGACATCTTCAGTATGGGAGCAAGACCGATTGCTGTTTTAGACTCCTTACGATTTGGTGAGTTAGACAATCCAAGAACGAAATATCTTTTGGAAGAAGTCGTTGCTGGGATCAGTGGCTATGGCAACTGTATCGGGATTCCGACCGTCGGTGGTGAAGTGGCATTTGATCCTTGTTATGAAGGCAATCCATTAGTCAATGCCATGTGTGTAGGGATCATTGCCCACAAGGATATTCAAAAAGGGCAAGCCAAAGGTGTTGGGAACACCATCATGTATGTCGGCGCAAAAACAGGACGCGACGGGATACATGGGGCGACTTTTGCATCGGGAGAATTTGTCGAAGGAGAAGAACAACAACGTTCCGCCGTACAAGTCGGTGATCCTTTTATGGAAAAACTCTTGTTGGAAGCTTGTTTGGAATTGATCGTGGATCATTCGGACATTTTAGTCGGGATTCAAGATATGGGCGCTGCTGGATTGGTTTCTTCTAGTGCCGAGAT
The DNA here is from genome assembly GCF_050542615.1 of Enterococcus sp. DIV0008. Lineage (NCBI taxonomy): Bacteria > Bacillati > Bacillota > Bacilli > Lactobacillales > Enterococcaceae > Enterococcus > Enterococcus sp. DIV0008. The sequence goes on from NZ_CP172937.1 coordinate 1,438,218, forward strand.
GGCATCAAAAGCTGGATCAGGTTTGCGCTTAACGTTAGATGATGTCCCACAGCGAGAAACCAATATGACGCCTTATGAAATGATGTTGTCAGAATCCCAAGAGCGGATGCTGATCTGTGTCAAAAAAGGGCATGAAGCTGAAGTGGAAGCCCTCTTTAAGAAATACGATCTAGAAGCAGTCGTGATTGGTGAAGTGACGGATGATGGCAACTATCGTTTGTTCCATCATGGACAGGAAGTCGCTAATTTACCAGTGGATGCTTTAGCTGAAGATGCACCGACTTACTACAAAGAGATGGCAGAACCAGCACGGATCAAAGTGTTTAAGGAAACACCGGACTTTGTTCCAGTGATTCATTCAGCAACGTCTGTATTTGCGGATCTACTGCAGCAGCCGACGATCGCTTCGAAACGCTCGATTTTTGAAACCTACGATTCGCAAGTTCGTACCAATACCGTGGTAGGCCCCGGCAGTGATGCCGCTGTTTTACGAATCAAGGGAACCAATAAAGCCTTGGCGATGACGACTGACTGTAATGCTCGTTACCTCTACTTAGATCCAGAAGTCGGCGGACAGATCGCAGTTGCAGAAGCAGCTCGAAATATCGTCGCTTCCGGTGGGCGTCCATTGGCGATCACTGACTGCCTTAACTTCGGCTCGCCAGATAAACCAGAAGGATTCTGGGAGTTATCTACGGCTGCTGACGGGATCTCAGAAGCTTGTCGTGTGTTAGAGACGCCAGTCATTTCTGGAAACGTCTCGTTATACAACGAAACAGACGGACAATCGGTCTATCCAACGCCTGTTATTGGGATGGTCGGATTGATTGAAGAGCTGGCGCATATCACGACGCAGCATTTCCAAGCAGCAGGGGATGTAATCTATGTCCTAGGGGAAACCCATGCTGATTTCAATGGGTCTGAATTGCAAAAACTGCAGACAGGAAAAATCGCTGGGCGTTTAATGTCCTTTGATCTTGAAACAGAAAAAACGAACCAACATTTGGTTACCGCAGCGATCCAAGCAGGTCTTGTTCAAAGTGCCCATGACTGTGCCGAAGGTGGTTTAGCGATCGCTTTAGCCGAATCCGCCTTTGACAAGGGCTTTGGTCTAAATGTGACCGTATCATTGCCAGCAGCACAATTGTTTTCAGAAACCCAATCCCGTTTTGTGCTTTCAGTCGCACCTGATAAGCAAGCGGCTTTTGAAGCACTGGTAGGCGCTGCGGCAACAGCGATCGGCGAAGTGACTGCTGATGGCCAGATTCGCATGCAGGCACAAGATGATGCGATCGAGATGCCCCTTGCTGAGGCGAAATTGAAATGGGAGGAAGCCATTCCATGTTTAATGAAGTAAAGAGCCTCAACGAGGAATGTGGGGTTTTTGGTGTTTGGGGTCATCCAGATGCCGCTCGTGTCACCTACTTCGGACTACACAGTTTGCAACATCGCGGCCAAGAAGGTGCAGGGATCGTCACGAATGATGCCGGGAAACTCAATGGCCACCGTGATTTAGGGTTACTAGCGGAAGTGTTTTCGGATGAACGTGTCCTCCAGCGTCTGACAGGAGATGCTGCCATTGGTCATGTTCGCTACGCAACTGCTGGTAATGGTAGCGTTGATAATATTCAACCATTTTTATTCAAATTTTTTGATCAGCAGATTGGCTTAGCTCATAACGGCAACTTGACGAATGCGAAAAGTCTACGGAAATCCTTAGAAAAGGCTGGTGCGATTTTCCACTCGAATTCCGATACAGAGATTCTCATGCACTTGATCCGCCGCAGTGAAGAACCGCTTTTTATGGATCGGGTCAAGGAGGCATTGAATCAAGTTAAAGGTGGATTTGCGTACCTTTTACTGACCGAAAATGCCATGATCGCAGCACTAGACCCCAATGGCTTTCGGCCATTGTCAATCGGGAAAATGGTCAATGGTGCCTATGTGGTAGCTTCAGAAACCTGTGCGTTGGAAGTCATCGGTGCGGAATTTATTCGTGATGTCCGACCGGGCGAAGTCGTGATCATTGATGATGCAGGCATTCAAATCGAGCAGTATACCCAAGAAGTACAGCCGGCGATTTGCTCGATGGAGTTTATTTATTTTGCCCGTCCTGATTCCAACATCGCTGGCGTCAATGTCCATCGTGCCCGTAAAAATATGGGCCGTCGCTTAGCACAAGAGGCGCCGATCGAAGCGGATATGGTCATTGGTGTACCGAATTCATCCTTATCTGCTGCCAGCGGCTATGCCGAAGCTTCAGGTATTCCTTATGAATTGGGCTTAGTAAAAAATCAATACATTGCACGAACGTTTATTCAACCGACGCAGGAGTTAAGGGAACAAGGCGTGCGGATGAAGCTCTCAGCTGTTCGTGGCGTAGTCGAAGGCAAACGAGTGATTCTAGTCGACGATTCGATCGTCCGAGGAACCACCAGCCGCCGTATCGTGCAACTGCTAAAAGAGGCAGGTGCGAAAGAAGTTCATGTGCGTATCGGTTCGCCGCCTTTGCGCTATCCATGTTTTTACGGGATCGACATTCAAACGAGAAAAGAATTGATCGCAGCCAAATATACGGAAGCTGAGATTTGTGAAAAAATCGAAGCAGATTCTTTGGCCTTTTTAAGTGAAGACGGGTTGATCGAAGCGATCGGTTTAGATTTTGACGCACCTTACTCAGGCTTGTGTATGGCCTATTTCAATGGCGATTATCCAACCCCTTTGTATGATTATGAAGAAAACTATCTCGCGTCTTTAGCTGAATAAAAAGTAGGCAAGAATGGTTTTTCAAGCGCAGCAGTGAAGGACTGATGGTTTGCTTACGTTAACGACGAGTGAGCTGAATGAAGAAAAGCGGATGAATGATTGAGGAGGAACGAACGTGGCAAATGCATATGCAAAAGCCGGTGTCGATGTCGAGGCCGGTTATGAAGTAGTCGAACGGATCAAAAAGCATGTGAAACGAACAGAACGGCTAGGCGTGATGGGGGCAATCGGGGGCTTTGGTGGCTGTTTTGACTTATCATCGTACCAATTAAAAGAACCCGTACTTGTTTCTGGAACTGATGGTGTAGGAACCAAGCTTTTGTTGGCGATCCAACAAGAACAGCACGCAACGATCGGCATTGATTGCGTCGCGATGTGCGTGAATGATATCGTCGCTCAAGGGGCAGAACCTATCTACTTCCTTGACTATGTTGCAGTTGGTAAAAACGATCCGGCAAAGATCGAACAAATCATTGCTGGTGTCGCGGAGGGCTGTGTGCAAGCGGGTGCTGCCCTGATTGGTGGGGAAACCGCTGAAATGCCGGGGATATATCAGCCAGAAGAATATGATCTTGCTGGCTTTGCCGTAGGGATCGTCGAAAAAAGTCGCTTGATCACTGGAGAAACCATCAAAGAAGGCGATGAGCTGATTGGTTTGCCTTCATCAGGCATTCACTCCAATGGGTACTCTTTAGTCAGAAAAGTCTTTTTTGAACAGCATGGCTATACAGGAGCAGAAACGTTTGCGGAACTTGGCAACCAAACACTTGCAGAAAGTTTATTGACGCCAACGAGAATTTACGTTGATGCATTGAAACCTTTATTGACAGAAGGATTGCTCGCTGGAATTTCTCATATCACTGGTGGCGGCTTTGTTGAAAATATCCCGCGGATGCTGCCGGAAGGTCTGGCGGCAGAAATCGCCTTAGGCACTTGGCCGCAGTTGCCGATATTTGATCTGATCGCTGCTCATGGCGCGATTCCTCACCAAGAAATGTTCGAGATTTTCAATATGGGTATCGGTATGGTCTTAGCCGTTGCGCCAGAAAATGTTGCGGCAGTGATGGCACTTCTATCCGCCAATGAAGAACAAGCATACCGGATCGGGAAAGTGACCAAACGTAACAACGAAGCCGTTTGCTTCAAAGAGGCAGTCCGATGAGGATCGCCGTCTTTGCTTCTGGAACGGGCAGCAATTTTACCGCGATCGCCGATGCGATCCAAGCAAATAAAATCAAAGGAGCGCAGATCGGGTTGGTCTTTTCCGATAAACCTACAGCGCCAGTAATAGAAAAAGCCCGCGCGAGAGACTATGAAACGCTTGTCTTGGAGCCAGCGGCATTTGCGTCAAAAGCAGCTTTTGAAAGTAAATTGATCGAAGAATTGCAGGATCATGCCATCGATTTTATTGTTTTAGCAGGGTACATGCGGATCATCGGCAACACCTTATTATCCGCTTATGAAGGACGAGTCATCAATATCCATCCCTCCTTGTTGCCAAGCTTCCCAGGTAAGTCTGGGATTGCCGATGCCTTCGCTTATGGCGTGAAAGTGACGGGGGTGACGGTTCATTATGTCGATGCTGGCATTGACACAGGGCCAATCATTGCCCAAGAAATCGTTCGGATCGACACCGACGATACATTAACAAGTGTGACAGAGAAAATTCATCAAGTGGAACACCAAATCTATCCAGCTGTTTTAGCTGAAATTGTGGAAAAGGGGCTATCAAATCGTGAATAAACGTGCATTAATCAGTGTGTCTGACAAAGAAGGACTGGTACCATTTGTCCAAGAATTGACCAATTTAGGATTTGAGATCATTTCAACTGGCGGGACCAAAACCGTCTTAGAGAAAGCAGGGCTTCAACCGATCGGCATCGAAGCGATCACAGAATTTCCTGAAATGATGGACGGTAGGGTCAAGACGCTACATCCGCGGGTGCATGGGGGTCTGTTAGGGCGACGTGATCTGCCTTCTCATATGGAGGCAATGGCTGAGCACGGTATTTTACCAATCGACCTCGTTGTCGTCAATCTTTATCCATTTAAAGAAACGATCAGTAAGCCTGAGGTCACAGAAGCCGACGCAATCGAAAATATCGACATCGGCGGACCAAGCATGCTGCGTTCTGCGGCGAAAAACCATGCCTCAGTAACTGTTGTCGTTGATCCCAAGGATTACGACTGGGTTTTAGCTGAGCTGAAGGAAGGCAATACGACGTTGGCATCAAGAAAGAAATTAGCTGCCAAAGTCTTCCGCCATACCGCAGCCTACGATGCCTTGATTGGTGAATACTTGACCAAAGCGGTGGCTGAAACAGAAACGGAGACCTTGACGAAAACCTATGTTTTGAAACAAACATTGCGTTATGGTGAAAATAGCCATCAGAAAGCTTCCTTCTATCAAGACGCACTACCCGTGCCATATTCGATTGCCAGCGCAAAACAAATCCACGGCAAAGAATTGTCTTACAACAACATTAAAGATGCTGATGCTGCCTTGCGGATCGCAGAAGAATTTACAGAGCCAACTGCGGTAGCCCTCAAGCACATGAATCCATGTGGGATCGGAAGTGGAGAAACGATTGCTGAAGCTTTCCAAGAAGCTTACGAAGCAGACCCAGTGTCGATTTTTGGCGGGATCATCGTCTTGAATCGTCCAGTTGATGTGGCAACTGCGGAGCAACTGCAGCGGATTTTTCTTGAGATCATTATTGCACCTGCATTTGAAGAAGAAGCACTAGAAATTTTAACGAAGAAAAAAAATCTGCGCCTGCTGGTTGTTGATTTCCAAAAAGCAGCCAAACAGCCAGAAGTTGTCTCTGTCCTTGGGGGCTTATTGGTGCAAGAACCAGATGATCAAATAGAAACACCAGAAGATTGGACCGTGGTGACAAAGAGAAAGCCAACAACAGAAGAAATCGCAGCTTTGGCTTTTGCTTGGAAAGCGGTGAAACACGTGAAATCTAATGCCATCGTTTTAGCCAATCAACAGCAAACCGTCGGGATCGGCGCTGGTCAAATGAACCGCGTGGGTTCAGTGAAAATCGCTGTGGAACAAGCCCGTGAAAACAATAAATTGGCTGGTTCAGTGCTGGCAAGCGACGCCTTTTTCCCAATGGATGACAGTGTTGAATATGCAGCGCAACAAGGAATCAAAGCGATTATTCAACCTGGTGGCAGTATCAAAGATCAAGAGTCGATCGACATGGCAGATAAATACGGTGTGGCGATGGTCTTTACTGGTGTTCGTCATTTTAAACACTAAGAAATAGGAGAAGACGATGAAAATACTTGTTATTGGTAGTGGCGGTAGAGAGCATGCCGTCGCAAAAAAGTTTCTGCAGGATCCTCAAGTGGAAACAGTCTTTTGTGCGAAGGGCAATCCCGGTATGCGAAAAGACGGGATCAAGACAGTCGCAATTGAAGAGTCCGATCATGAAAGCCTAATTGCTTTTGCTCAAGAGCAGGAGGTTGATTGGACCTTCGTTGGTCCGGAAGTTCCGTTACTAAATGGCATCGTAGATGATTTTCAGGCGGCGGGCTTGGCAATTTTTGGCCCCAATCGACAAGCAGCGATGATCGAAGGATCAAAAGAGTTTGCCAAAGAATTGATGCGGGACAATCAGATTCCGACAGCAGACTACCAAAGTTTTACAGATAGTGCGCAAGCAAAAGCATATATCCAGCTTAAAGGTGCACCAATCGTTATCAAAGCGGATGGCTTAGCTGCGGGCAAAGGCGTAGTCGTCGCTGAAACCGTTGATGAGGCGAATGCGGCTGTCGAAGCGATGCTAGAGCAAAATGCTTTCGGTGAAAGTGGTGCAAAAGTGGTGATCGAAGAGTTTTTGGCTGGCGAAGAGTTTTCGCTCTTGGCGTTTGTTAAGGACGAAGCCGTCTATCCAATGGTCATTGCTCAAGACCATAAACGTGCCTTTGATGGCGATTTAGGGCCGAATACAGGAGGTATGGGGGCATACACACCGGTACCGCAGATTCCGCAAGAAATGGTCGATCAAGCAGTAGCAGAAGTTTTACTTCCTGCAGCAAAAGGGATGATTCGTAATAAGACACCGTTTACGGGGATTCTCTATGCAGGTCTGATTGCTACCAATGATGGACCGAAAGTCATCGAATTCAATGCGCGTTTCGGCGATCCAGAAACACAAGTCGTGTTAAGTCGTTTAGATAGCAGTTTAGCCCAGATCATTGATGATCTATTGCAGGATCGAGTGCCCGCGATCCGATGGAATCAATCGGCTTCGATCGGTGTCGTGATTGCATCGCAAGGATATCCGGGCAAGTATCAGCAAGGAATGCCTGTCCCAAGCCCTCAAGGAGAAGGGATTCAATTCTTTTATGCAGGAGTTAAGGAAGCTACCGACCAAGATGGTTTGACGGCAGCTGGTGGGCGCGTTTTTCTTGTAGAAGCGTCAGCTGAGGATTTAGCTACTGCGCAAAAGAACGTCTATGAAGCAATCAGCAAGTTGTCTTTATCTGGCTTGTATTATCGAAACGATATCGGCGATAAAGCCTTGCAATATAGCAACTCATCAAAGGCGATGAAGTAAAGAACGTTTCTATGCGTAAGGAAAATTGAAAGTAAAAGAGGACTGCCAGTAGAACCGATCGGTTGTGCTGGTGGTTTTCGTTTTATGGGAGGTTTTTTTGACGTTGGTATAGCGTTTTCATCTTGTTGTGCTAAAATAGGAGTGTAGTTTAAATAAGGAGGAACTTTACGTGAAAAATATTAAATTCGGTCCTACTGATTTAGAAGTATCTAGTGTGATTTTAGGCTTGATGCGAATCAACAATGCCAAAGATCCTGTGAAGGTCTTGACGACTGCGATTGAAAATGACATTACCTTCTTTGACCATGCGGATATTTATGGTCGCGGGGAGTGTGAAACGATTTTTGCGGAAGCGTTAGCAAAAACGGATGCCAAAAGAGAAGATTTGTTCATTCAATCAAAATGTGGCATCGTTCCAGGTGAAATGTTTGATTTTTCGAAAGAGCATATCATTTCTTCTGTGGAAGGTAGTTTGCAACGATTGAAAACCGATCATTTGGATGCGCTATTGCTGCATCGCCCTGATACTTTGTTTGAACCAGAAGAAGTGGCAGCTGCCTTTGATCAATTAGAAAAAGACGGCAAAGTGAAATACTTCGGTGTCAGCAATCAAAAACCTGGTCAAATCGAGCTATTGAAAAAATATGTTTCCCAACCTTTAGTAGCGAATCAACTGCAATTCGGGATCATGCATACGGGAATGATCGATCAAGGAATTCATGTCAACATGACGGATGCTGGTAGTGTCGATCATGATGGAGAAATTTTGGAATATTCTCGCTTGCATGAGATGACGATCCAAGCTTGGTCTCCGTATCAGTATGGTTTCTTCGAAGGGGTCTTTATCGGTAACGAGAAATTCCCAGAGTTAAACGAAAAATTGACCGAACTAGCGGACAAGTATCAAACGACACCGACAGGTATTGCCTCTGCGTGGATCTTACGTCATCCAGCAAATATGCAAGTGATTGCCGGAACAATGACCCCGCATCGAATCGAAGAAATCGCGCAAGCTTCTTCGATCGTATTGACCCGCCATGAATGGTATGAAGTGTATAAAGCAGCAGGGAACATCTTGCCTTAATTTATCCGTAAACTCCGTTTTATTCAGTAGTTGTAAGGATGAATGTTCGTCAAACACGAACATTCATCCTTTTTTTTGGAAAAGTATTTCTAAAAAGCTTGTATTTCATTTCCAGGTGGTTTAAATTGTTGTGGGCGTTAAAAATAGGCTGATGCCATTTGATGCTTGCTTCACTCTTAGTAAGATTTGGAGGATATTTTTATGTTTGACATGAAAGTTTTTGATTACGAAGATATACAACTGATTCCTAATAAGTGTATCGTGAACAGCCGTTCAGAATGTGATACAACGGTGACATTAGGCGGACACTCGTTTAAAATGCCTGTTGTTCCTGCAAATATGCAAACAATTATTGATGATTCAATCGCAGAATTTTTAGCTGAAAATGGCTATTTTTATATTATGCACCGCTTTGATGAAGAGGCACGGATTCCATTTATCAAAAAAATGAAAAGCCGCGGCTTGATTGCTTCTATCAGTGTGGGTGTCAAAGAAAATGAATATGCCTTTGTGGAAGAACTAGCTGACAAAGAGCTTGTTCCTGATTTTATTACGATAGATATTGCTCATGGCCACTCAAACGCCGTGATCAATATGATTCAACACATCAAGAAGCATTTGCCAGCAACGTTTGTGATCGCTGGAAATGTTGGAACACCAGAAGCAGTTCGTGAATTGGAAAACGCTGGCGCAGATGCAACGAAAGTCGGCATTGGACCTGGGAAAGTTTGTATCACAAAAATCAAAACTGGTTTCGGAACTGGCGGATGGCAATTGGCAGCATTACGCTGGTGTGCCAAAGCTGCTCGCAAACCAATCATTGCAGATGGTGGCATTCGGACACACGGCGATATCGCTAAATCTGTCCGCTTTGGTGCAACCATGGTCATGATCGGTTCATTGTTTGCTGGGCATGAAGAATCACCAGGAGAAACCAAGGTAGAAAATGGTGTTGTGATGAAAGAATACTTTGGTTCTGCATCAGAATTTCAAAAAGGTGAAAAGAAAAACGTAGAAGGAAAGAAAATTTGGATTCAATACAAAGGTTCTTTAAAAGATACGTTAGTTGAGATGCAGCAAGACTTGCAGTCATCGATCTCTTATGCAGGTGGAAAAGATTTAGAATCGATTCGTAAAGTGGATTACGTAATCGTGAAAAATTCGATTTTCAATGGAGATACTATTTAAGCTGGATACGGAAGAAACGGCCTTTTAGTGGTCGTTTCTTTTTTTTGTTGAAACAACCATTTTGTTTTTCTGTTTTCTTCGTTATAATAGAAGCAATGAGAAGTAGAGGAGCGGGTGACCAAATGACAATCAAAGTGATGTCTGTGTTCGGTACCAGACCGGAAGCCATCAAAATGGCGCCACTAGTAAAGGAATTGGAAAACGACCCGCGTTTTGAATCGATCGTTGTGGTGACGGCGCAGCATCGAGAAATGTTGGATCAAGTTTTAACGGTTTTTGAAATCATACCAGACTATGATCTGGATATTATGACTTTAGGGCAAACCTTGACAGGGATCACCACCAAAGTTTTACTGGATCTGGAACCAATCTTGCAAAAAGAAACTCCTGATATCGTGCTGGTTCATGGGGATACAACCACAGCATACGCCGCCGCGACGGCAGCTTTCTATCAGCAGATTCCTGTGGGGCATGTGGAAGCCGGTTTGCGCACATGGAACAAAAAATCTCCTTATCCGGAGGAAGCCAATCGTCAGCTGATCGATGTATTAGCGGATTTTTATTTTGCGCCAACTGCCCAAAGTAAAGAAAATTTATTAGCGGAAAATCGCAATAAAGATGCAATTTTTGTAACAGGTAATACCGCCATTGATGCGATGCGTTATACGATCTCAGAGGACTATCAGCATCCAGAACTTTCTGCAGCAGATCAAACCATGATTCTTCTGACAATGCACCGTCGCGAGAACTTAGGTGTTCCGATGCAGCAAGTCTTCCGCGCTTTAGCGAAGATCGCTAAGGAGAAACCAACCATCAAAGTGGTTTTTCCTATGCACAAGAATCCTCAAGTCCGAGGGATTGCTATGGAGATACTTGGGGAACTAGAAAATGTCACGCTGATTGAGCCTTTAGATGTCATTGATTTTCACAATGTTGCCAATCAAAGTACCTTGATTTTAACGGATTCTGGTGGTGTCCAAGAAGAAGCACCGTCGTTAGGCGTTCCTGTTTTGGTCCTGAGAGATACAACAGAGCGTCCGGAAGGAATTGCTGCAGGTACGTTAAAACTGATCGGTACGTCTGAAGTTGCGGTTTATCAAGAAACAAAGCGACTGCTAGAAGATCCAGAAGCTTACAATGCCATGGCACATGCAGAAAATCCCTATGGCGATGGGAAAGCAAGCCAGCGAATCCTTCAGATTTTAGTTGAACATTTTTCGTGAGAGTTAGAAAGAACAATCTCTCAGTATGAAAAACAATAGATGATTAGACAGCTATTTGATAAATGGCTGTCTATTTTTTTGTGCAAGTTTAAGGAATGTACTGTATCATCTTTTTCATTTTCTCGTTTAAGGGGATAGACGAACGGCTTGTTGTGCTATGGCTTTTGTTAGGAGAAACTTTCTATCTATTCATGAAAAAAGTTTTATCACGTATAAAATTACAACAGTTCTTTAATATTGTTATTTTATTGTAAGACCTTTCATTTAAAAACGAACGAAAATCTAAGAAAAAAGGGTGCTTTTTCCCATTGTTGCGGTTGACATTGGCTAGGATAGCAGTTATTATGTGGGTAGTTGGAAGGAAGACTTCCGACGAACTGACATTTTATACAAATAATTGTTAGGTGAGGCTCCTATATGGACACAAGCTGCTGCCGCAAAAGTATCGAGAGATACTTAGTTGGTAGGACAGGTCTAATCGTGAAGGTTAAACCCAAAGTAGCTGATAGCAGATTTGCTATCTACGCCCTATAGTGCTAAAGCTCTACAATGATCATGAGTTTTTTACGCATGCTTATTGGGAGCGTGCGTTTTTTTGTGTCTTTTACGCGCGTTCCACAGTGACTTACCTAATAAAAAGAAAGGAAGATTCACATGGAATACCCCAGTCCCCAGATGAAACAGCGGAGTAGTTATCGAATCGCTAGGGGTGGCGTAAGCAACTCCTAAGTGCTAGGAGGAAAAAAAGATGTTAAAAAAACTATCGAAAGATCAAGAATTAAAATTACTGGCAAAATTGACCGAAAGAGAATTGCTGATGGAAATGCGGACATCTTTCCAAGGGTTATCGGAAGAAGATGCTGCAGAACGTTTGGCAGAGTATGGTCCAAACAAAGTGGATGCGCAAAAACCAACACCTGCTTGGTTGATGATCCTAGGTGCTTTCAAAGATCCTTTTGTGTTAGTTTTGGCATTATTAATGGTTATTTCTTTTGTAACAGGCGATATTGAAGCAGTGATCGTGATGGGAATCATGATTTTGGCAAGTGTCATGATTACTTTCGTCCAAGAATACCGTTCCCAAAAAGCAAGCTTAGCGTTAAAAGAACTTATTGAAAATACTTGTTCCGTCACTCGAGATGGAATCACGAGAGAAATTCCAATGGATGAAGTCGTTCCAGGAGACATCGTCACCTTAGCAACCGGCGATATGATCCCTGCTGATGCCATCTTGATTTGGACCAAAGATTTATTTATCAATCAATCATCATTAACTGGCGAGTCAATGCCAGTTGAAAAATTTGTGGATGCTGGGATCAAAGAAAGTGATGCCCAAATTTCAGCTTTAGACATGCAAGATCTTGTTTTCATGGGTACCGATGTCTTAAGTGGTCAAGGAAAAGCGATTATTTTGAAAACCGGTCAAAGTACTTTCTTCGGTGATATTGCCAAAAATGCGACGACGAAACGCGGCAAAACAACTTTTGAAGATGGCTTAACGAAAGTCAGCAAACTATTGTTGCGAATGGTCATGGTTCTTTTCCCGATCGTATTACTGATCAACGGATTGACCAAGGGCGATTGGGGCGAAGCGTTGTTCTTCGCGATAGCAGTAGCAGTTGGTTTGACGCCAGAAATGCTACCAATGATCGTCACCAGCAACTTAGCCAAAGGGGCGATCTCTTTATCAAAAGAAAAAGTGATCGTCAAAGAATTGCCTTCTATACAAAACTTAGGCGCAATGGATGTTTTATGTACCGATAAAACGGGTACGATCACCGAAGATCGTGTTGTACTGGTACAGCATTTAAACCCATTTGGCGTAGAAGATAAACAAGTCCTTGATATGACGTATTTAAATTCTTACTATCAAACAGGGTGGAAAAACCTGATGGATATTGCTGTCTTAAACTACTATGAAGAAGAAGGCTTGTCAGCGCCATTTAACGATGTGACAAAAATCGATGAGATTCCGTTTGACTTCTCACGTCGCCGCTTGACGGTTGTTGTCAATGCAGATGGTCATCAACTGATGGTCACTAAAGGGGCAGCCGAGGAAATGGAACAAGTCTGCAAGTATGTAGAAGTTGATGGCAAAGTGATGGAATTGACTCCTCAATTGAGAGAACAATTGCGTCAAGTGAATTTGCGCTTGAACAAACAAGGAATGCGCGTGTTGACTGTTGCTGTAAAACGGGATGCCCACGCAGATGCCGTTTATTCTGTAGAAGATGAACAAGACATGATCATGATTGGCTTTATGGGCTTCTTAGATCCAGCAAAAGAAACAGCAAAAACAGCGATTGCTTCTTTACATGGCCATGGCATCAATGTCAAAGTGCTGACGGGAGATAATGCGATCGTTGCGCAAAAAGTTTGTCGAGATGTTGGGATCGATGCTGATGAATACTTGCTAGGAACCGATATAGATCATCTGTCAGATGAAGAGTTAGCAGAGAAAGCTGCAAAAACCAATCTGTTTGCAAAATTAAATCCAATGCAAAAATCCCGAATCATTGAAACCATTCAAGCGGCAGGCCATACGGTTGGCTTTATGGGAGATGGCATTAACGATGCGCCTGCTTTGCGCACGGCAGATGTAGGTATCTCGGTTGATACCGCAGCAGATATCACCAAAGATGCCAGCTCGATCATTTTATTAGAAAAAAGTTTGAATGTCCTTGATAAAGGAGTCATCGAAGGCCGCAAAGTATTTACCAATATGATGAAGTACATCAAAATGACTTTGAGTTCGAATTTCGGGAATGTGTTCTCGATTTTAGTTGCTAGTGCCTTTTTACCTTTCTTACCAATGTTGTCCATTCAACTGTTGGTTCAAAACTTGGTGTATGATATGGCCCAATTGACGATCCCATGGGACAACGTAGATAAAGAAGAGTTAGAAAAACCAGTTAAATGGCAAGTGGGTGGACTATTGAAGTTTACCGTCGGCATTGGACCTGTTAGCAGCATCTTCGATATTTTGACCTTCTTTATGATGTGGCATGTCTTTAGTGCAAATACCATCCAAGAGCAAGCCTTGTTCCAAGCAGGATGGTTTATGATTGGCTTAACGACACAAACCTTAGTCGTTCACATGATCAGAACGAGAAAATTACCATTTATCAAAAGTATCGCATCACCTGCAGTTTTGATTTCAAGTGTTCTAGCGATTGCAGTTGGCTTCTTGGTCATCTTGACGCCATTGCATACCGTCTTTGATTTTGCAGCACTGCCATCAAGTTACTGGCCATGGTATGTCGGTATCAATCTAGCTTATTTAGTAACAGTTGAGTTTGCGAAACGCATTTACATTCATGTCACGAGAGAATGGATTTAAAAAAAACAGGTCGGCGTTCTTCCTAACAGGGGGAGAATCGCCGATCTGTTTCTTTTTATCCGTTCTCTGTATTATTTTTTTCTCATATTAAGAAATTTCTCTTAGATTCAAGTCAAATCTTTCACAAGTGATAATAAAAGGATTATGCTTAATCTGTTTTGTATAATGATGATTGCTGTACTATTCTTAAATAAAAAAAAGAATCTGAAAAGAAAAAATCGAAGAAAGCGATTGCTTTAATGTGATTAATTTCACTAATGTTTTCTTAAGAGTTGCTACAGTGGGAATTCTTTTATTAAAAAAAATACCCTTTTCACTTGTCATTTTCGAAGTTAAATGATAATTTATAAGAGTAAATGAAATTTCGATAGTACAGATTTAAACCCTGTTACATACGAAAGTGAATTTTTATATCAGAGAGGAAAGTGTGTCAAGATGGCAAAAAAACAAAAAGCACTTGATTTCCAAGCGATTTTGGAGCAAGTCAATGCGGATTTTCCAACTTACCAAGCTTTGGACAAAGACGGGAAAATTGTAAATCAAGAGTTAGTACCAGATTTAAGTGACGACGAATTAGTTGAATTGATGACTCGTATGGTATGGTCTCGTGTATTAGACCAACGCTCAACTGCGTTAAACCGTCAAGGTCGTCTAGGTTTCTTCGCGCCAACTGCTGGACAAGAAGCAAGCCAATTAGCAAGTCAATTTGCTTTTGAAAAAGAAGACGTTTTATTACCTGGTTACCGTGATGTACCACAATTGATCCAACACGGCCTGCCATTGAAAGAAGCTTTCTTATGGTCACGTGGTCACGTTGCTGGGAACCTTTACCCAGAAGATTTAAAAGCATTGCCACCACAAATCATCATTGGTGCACAATACGTCCAAGCAGCCGGTGTTGCTTTAGGATTGAAAAAACGTAACAAGAAAAATGTAGTATTTACTTATACAGGTGATGGCGGTTCTTCACAAGGGGACTTCTATGAAGCAATCAACTTTGCAGGGGCTTACCATGCAAACGCTGTATTCTACATCCAAAACAATGGTTTTGCGATCTCTACACCTCGTGAAGTACAAAGTGCGGCACCAACCTTGGCACAAAAAGCTGCAGCAGCTGGGATCCCTGGTATCCAAGTTGACGGTATGGATCCATTGGCAGTGTACTATGTTTCTAAAGCAGCTCGTGAATGGGCAGCAAACGGCAACGGTCCTGTATTGATTGAAACCTTGACTTACCGTTACGGTCCACATACATTGTCTGGTGATGATCCAACCCGTTACCGTTCAAAAGACATGGACAGCGAATGGCAACAAAAAGATCCATTGGTACGTTTCCGTACTTACTTAACTGAAAAAGGACTTTGGTCTGAAGAAAAAGAAGAACAAGTCATTGAACAAACAAAAGAAGAAATCAAAGCAGCGATCGCTGAAGCTGACCGCGTGCCAAAACAAAAAGTTTCAGATTTCTTGAAAAACATGTTTGAAGTTCAACCACAAAACATTAAAGAACAAATTGCAACTTACGAAGCGAAGGAGTCGAAATAGTCATGGCACAAAAAACAATGATTCAAGCAATTACAGATGCCTTAGCTGTTGAAATGGAAAATGACAAAGAGATTTTAGTCTTTGGTGAAGATGTCGGTAAAAACGGCGGGGTTTTCCGTGCAACAGAAGGTTTACAAGAAAAATTCGGCGAAGATCGTGTCTTCGATACCCCTCTTGCTGAATCTGGTATCGGCGGCTTGGCTTTCGGTTTAGCATTAGAAGGTTTCCGTCCAGTTCCAGAAATCCAATTCTTTGGTTTCGTATTTGAAACATTTGACGAAATCGTTGGTCAAATGGCGCGTACTCGTTACCGTATGGGTGGTACACGTAATTTACCAATCACTATTCGCTCACCATTTGGTGGCGGTGTGCACACACCAGAATTACACTCAGATAACTTGGAAGGATTGATCGCTCAATCACCTGGTATCCGTGTCGTTATTCCATCAAACCCATATGATGCAAAAGGATTATTGATTGCTTCTATCCGCAGCAATGACCCAGTTGTTTTCTTAGAGCACATGAAACTTTACCGTTCATTCCGTGAAGAAGTGCCAGAAGAAGCATACGAAGTTCCTTTAGACAAAGCAGCAGTCACTCGTGAAGGTTCTGATGTTTCAATCATCACTTATGGTGCGATGGTTCGTGAAGCAATCAAAGCTGCTGACAACTTAGCAAAAGAAAACATCAACGCTGAAATCATCGACTTGCGTACAGTTGCTCCTCTTGATGTTGAAACAATCATCAAATCAGTTGAAAAAACTGGTCGTGTAGTTGTCGTTCAAGAAGCACAAAAACAAGCAGGTGTTGGCGCTCAAGTCGTTTCTGAAATTTCTGAACGTGCGGTTCTATCACTAGAAGCTCCAATCGGACGCGTGTCTGCACCAGATACGATCTTCCCATTCGGTCAAGCTGAAAACATTTGGTTGCCAAATGCAAAAGACATCGAAGACAAAGTGAAAGAAATCGTGAACTTTTAATAGTTGAAGAAGGGAAGAATAGAAAATGGCATTTCAATTTAAATTACCGGATATCGGTGAAGGAATTGCAGAAGGCGAAATCGTAAAATGGTTCGTCAAAGCAGGGGATACCATCAATGAAGATGATACCTTACTAGAAGTTCAAAATGATAAATCAGTGGAAGAAATTCCATCTCCAGTAACAGGAACAGTGAAAAACATCGTTGTCCCTGAAGGTACAGTCGCAAACGTTGGGGATGTCCTTGTTGAGATCGATGCACCAGGACATGAAGACAACGAAGGCGATGCAGGTGTAGCAGCAGAGTCTCAAACACCAGCAAAACCAGCGGCAGAACCTACAACGGAAACGGCTGAAGCATCAGCTGGTTCTTCTGAAGGCGCAGGCGTTTTCCAATTCAAATTACCAGATATCGGTGAAGGGATTGCAGAAGGCGAAATCGTAAAATGGTTCGTTAAAGCAGGAGATACCATCAATGAAGATGATACGTTGCTTGAAGTTCAAAACGACAAATCAGTGGAAGAAATTCCATCTCCAGTAACAGGAACAGTGAAAAACATCGTTGTTGCTGAAGGAACAGTCGCAAATGTTGGGGATGTTTTAGTTGAAATCGACGCACCTGGTCACAACAGTGCGCCTGCTTCATCAAGCACATCTGGAGAAGCACCAAAAGAAAAAGTGGAAACTTCTGGTTCGGCAAGTGTTGTTGAAGCAGCAGATCCTAACAAACGCGTCTTGGCTATGCCTTCTGTCCGTCAATTTGCTCGTGAAAAAGATGTGGATATTTCTCAAGTATCAGCAACAGGTAAAGGCGACCGTGTAACAAAAGAAGACATCGAAAACTTCCTATCAGGTGGCGGACAAGCTGCAAAAGCTGAAACTCAAGCTCCTGCGAAAGAAGAAACAAAAGCTGCAGCAACTGAAAGCAAACCAGCAGCTCCAGCAAAAGCCTTCAAATCAAACTTAGGTGATTTAGAAGAACGTGTGGCCTTAACACCTACACGTAAAGCAATCGCTAAAGCGATGGTAAACAGCAAACAAACAGCTCCTCATGTAACCTTGCATGATGAAGTTGAAGTAACAAACCTATGGGATAACCGTAAGAAATTCAAAGAAGTTGCTGCTGCAAACGGCACAAAACTTACTTTCTTACCATATGTTGTAAAAGCATTGACTGCAACAGTGAAAAAATTCCCTATCTTGAATGCGTCAATCGATGATGCAAAACAAGAGATCGTATACAAAAACTATTACAACATCGGTATCGCAACAGATACTGACCATGGGTTGTATGTACCAAACGTAAAAGATGCAGATCGTAAAGGCATGTTTGCTATCGCTGATGAAATCAACGAAAAAGCAAAACTTGCTCATGACGGCAAATTGGCTGCAGATGATATGCGTAATGGTACCATCACAATCAGTAACATCGGTTCAGTTGGTGGCGGCTGGTTCACACCAGTAATCAACTACCCTGAAGTAGCTATTTTGGGTGTAGGTACGATCGCGCAACAACCAATCGTAAACGCTGAAGGCGAAATCGTTGTCGGACGTGTGATGAAACTTTCCTTAAGCTTCGACCACCGTATCGTTGATGGCGCAACAGCGCAACAAGCAATGAATAATATCAAACGTCTATTAGCTGATCCAGAGCTATTAATGATGGAAGGATGATTAACAAATGGTAGTTGGAGATTTTGCTGTTGAATTAGATACAGTTGTAATCGGTGCGGGACCTGGCGGCTATGTAGCTGCCATCCGCGCTGCTGAAATGGGACAAAAAGTAGCAATCATTGAAAGAGAATATATCGGCGGCGTTTGTTTGAACGTTGGTTGTATCCCTTCAAAAGCCTTGATCGCTGCAGGTCATCATTACCAAGAATCTTTGGATTCAACAATGTTTGGTGTAACAAGTGAAAATGTTTCCCTTGATTTTACCAAAACTCAAGAATGGAAAGACAACAAAGTCGTTAAAACATTAACTTCAGGTGTTGGTTTCCTATTGAAAAAACACAAAGTAGAAACGATTGAAGGAGAAGCTTTCTTCGTTGATGATCACACATTGCGTGTCATCCACCCAGATTCAGCACAAACATACTCTTTCAACAATGCAATCATCGCAACAGGTTCTCGTCCAATTGAAATCCCTGGTTTCAAATTCGGCGGACGTGTTCTTGATTCAACTGGCGGATTGGCATTAAAAGAAGTTCCTAAAAAATTCGTTGTTATCGGTGGCGGTGTCATCGGTTCTGAACTAGGTGCAGCTTATGCAAACCTAGGGGCAGAAGTAACGATCCTTGAAGGCTCTCCTCAAATCTTGCCAACCTATGAAAAAGACATGGTCAAATTGGTTGAAGAAGACTTTGCGAAAAAAGGTGTAACAGTCGTTACCAACGCAATGGCGAAAGAAGCAATTGACAATGGCGATAGCGTAACTGTGAAATATGCCGTAGATGGTAAAGAAGAATCAGTTACTGCTGATTACGTAATGGTTACTGTTGGTCGTCGTCCAAATACTGATGACATGGGCTTAGAACAAGCAGGTGTTGAAGTAGGCGAACGCGGATTGATCACGGTTGACAAACAAGGCCGTACCAACGTATCAAACATCTACGCAATTGGTGATATCGTACCTGGTGCTGCATTAGCACATAAAGCTAGCTACGAAGCAAAAATCGCTGCTGAAGCAATCTCTGGTAAAAAAGTTGCCGTTGATTACAAAGCGATGCCAGCAGTTGCCTTTACTGACCCAGAATTGGCTTCTGTCGGTATGACGATCAAAGATGCCAAAGATGCTGGAATTGAAGCAAAAGCATTCAAATTCCCATTCTCAGGTAACGGTCGTGCGTTATCTCTAGGGAAAACTGAAGGATTCATCCGCTTAGTAACAACGGTTGAAGACAATGTGATCATCGGTGCGCAAATTGCTGGTCTAGGAGCAAGCGATATGGTTTCAGAACTTGCTCTTGCTATTGAATCTGGCATGAACGCAGAAGATATCGCGTTAACGATCCATCCACATCCATCTCTAGGTGAGATCACAATGGATGCTGCTGAGTTAGCTCTAGGATTACCAATCCACATTTAAGCTTTGTGAAACTCGTTCATCATTTGGTGAACGAGTTTTTTTATCACCAAAAATAAAGCGATCCTAAGCTATTGACAGAATCTTCTGGAAATGATACGATGCTCTTAATATTTCAACCGTTGATGAGGAAAGTACATTGATTTGGCAAGCCTAGAGAGTCTTCGTAAGGTGCAAGAAGAACTTGTAGAATCAATCGAAAATGGCCTCAGAGGTGATCTTCTGAACTTGTACGAAAGATAAGGAGATCCGGGTGCGCCCGCTATCGCGTCAAAGTATAACGACGTTTATTTGTCGCGTACTTGCTGAGAAGCATGCTGAAAAGTCTGCTTGAATAAAGGTGGTAACACGTAAACACGTCCTTTGATATTTCGATATCAGAGGGCTTTTTTATTTGCATTATTAAGGAGGAATAGTATGACAGAACGATTTGAGACGATTCAATTACACGGAGGACAAACACCAGATCCTACCACAGGAAGTCGCGCCGTACCCATTTATCAAACCACATCCTATGTGTTTGATGATGCTGACCAAGCGGCAGCGAGATTTAGTCTTGGTGAGAGCGGCAATATCTATACCCGTATTACCAATCCGACGACCGCGGTTCTAGAAGAACGATTAGCCCTTTTAGAAGGCGGTGTCGGTGCGTTAGCAACGGCTTCTGGCTCAGCAGCAATCACCTATGCGATTTTAAATCTTGCACAAGCAGGAGATCATATCGTTTCTGCTGCTTCAATTTATGGGGGGACCTATAATTTATTCGCTCATACGTTGCCAGATTTTGGCATTACCACAAGCTTTGTCGATAGTGAAGATCTACTAGCACTAAAAGCAGCCATCCAGGAAAATACCAAAGCAGTTTTTCTAGAGTCTTTAGGCAATCCAGATATTGATATTGCCGACTTTAAAAAGATTGCAGCGATCGCTCATGAAGCCGGGATTCCCCTGATCATTGACAACACCTTTGCGACTCCCTATCTGTTTCGAGGGTTTGAGCATGGGGCGGACATCATCGTTTATTCCACGACAAAATACCTCGGTGGTCACGGGGCTGCTTTAGGAGGGGCTATTATTGATAGTGGCAACTTTGATTGGACAAACGGCAAATTTCCCAAGCTGGTCGATCCCGATCATAGTTACCATGGAATCTCATGGGTAGAAGCCGCTGGTAACGCTGCCTATATCACTCGGGCCCGAACGATTCTTTTACGGGATACAGGTGCTGCGATTTCTCCCTTCAATTCATGGGTGTTGCTTTTAGGCATCGAAACGCTTTCGTTGCGGATGGAACGTCATGTAGAAAATGCGCAACAAGTTGCTGAATTTTTAGCCAAGCACTCGGAAGTTTCTTGGGTTCATTTCCCAACCCTGCCGGACAGTCCTTATTTTAAGCGGGCGCAGGAGTATTTCCCCAAAGGGACCAGTTCGGTCTTTTCCTTCGGATTAAAGGGTGGGGCAGAAGCAAGCAAAACCTTTTGTGGCGCAACCAAGCTCTTCTCTTTGCTGGCAAATGTCGGGGATGCAAAGTCCTTGATCATCCATCCAGCTTCGACGACCCATTCCCAGCTTAGCGTAGAAGAACTTGCAGCAGCCAAAATTCGTCCAGAGACGATTCGCCTATCCGTTGGATTGGAAAACATTAACGATCTCTTGGAAGATCTCACGCAAGCCTTCCAACAGCTCTAAATAGTTGAAGCAGTAGGAAAAGCGCAGGATACTATGCTGCGCTTTTTTGTTGTCGGTTAGTGTTTCAAATAAAACTGCGGTTTCTGTTGTTAGAAGGATAGTAAATCCATCGGTTCTATGCTATATTTAGTTGCTAAGGAATATGGATAAGGTGGGGGATGTATGCGTAATCATGCGAGTGACAAGAGGATTCGGTTTTACTACACAAGTTTGCAATTTCTTTATTGGATGATGTTTTGCTCAATCTATGGCTTTGCGACCCTTTTTTTGATTTATTTCAAGGTCGATCCAGCAAAAATTGGCGGTATTTTAGCCTTAGTCAATATTGCGTCTACGATTTTGCAGCCCTTCATCAGTCAAGTCATTATCAAAAAAAGCAAAGTACCGCTGATCGTTGTATTGAAAACGATGACAATCGGCGTGGTCACGGTGCTCTTAGCAGGTGTGATTTTCCCTGCATTATCGATACTGACTTATGTTTTAGGAGGGATTTTGCTCGTTTCCATGCAGTCCTTTCTCAACGCCTTGGCATTTGAATACACGAATAGCGGCAACAAAATCAATTTTGGCTTTTCGCGTGCGGGTGGATCACTAGGATTTGCGGGGACCTCCTTTTTACTGGGGCAGCTCTTGGAGGAGTTTTCGGCAGCCCTTTTGCCAATGATTGCTATCGGGCAGGCCGTTTTGTTTCTCATTATTTTGCTTTTGCTGCCAGCGATCAAGAAGCCAGAAATGCCCGTGATGCTTACAGAACAAAGGCATTCAGGTGCCTTTTTGAAAAAATATCCTTTTTTACTCTTTCTCTTTGTCGGGTTTAGCTTTCTCTTCAGCTTCCACACGATGATCAACAGTTTTTTGGCACAAATTTTTGCCGATATTGGCGGTGGCAGTAAGGAAGTTGGCATCGCCCTGATGGTTGCGGCGTTATGCGAACTGCCAGGCATGATTTTCTTTGAACAGTTAGTGAGGATACGGTCTAGCCGTTTTTGGCTGTTGTTTTCCAGTGTTGCCTTTGCCATTCGTGGGGTGCTGATGCTGTTGATCAGCTCCATCATCCTGATGGAAATGAGCCATTTGATGCAAGGGGTTAGTTTTGCTTTGTTTATTCCAGCTTCGGCTTATTTGTTCAACCATAGTTTGGCAGATGAAGACCGGGTTTTTGGACAAACGATCATCATTATTGCTACCACGATCGGTGGCGTGATCGGCAATCTTTTAGGGGGGATGCTGATCCAAAGCTTCGGTGTCTGGGAAATGCTTTTGATTGGGACTGGGTTTGCCGTTTTGGGTGCTGCATTGACCTTTATCGGTGTGAAAAAAATCCCTAAAAGCGACAAGAAATTAGCGATCGTAAGCGAATGATCGATAGGTAAAAAAAAAAGAGTTGCGGCCGTATTTGCTTCGGTCGCAACTCTTTTGAATCTGATCAACGGGTACTATTTCTTTTCTAATACAGCGATAAATTCCCGCATATAGTCTGGTAGATCTGGGGGACGGCGGCTGGAAACGATATGTCCATCCGTAACAACAGGTGTATCGACCCATGTGGCTCCAGCATTTGTCATATCATCTTTGATGCCTGGTGTACTGGTGACCGTCTTGCCTTGCAGGATATTCGCAGAAATCAAGACCCAGCCTGCATGACAGATTTGACCAATGATTTTTTGGTCTTTGTCCATCGTTTGCACGAAAGAGATGACCTCTGGGAAACGTCGCAATTTATCAGGCGCCCAACCACCTGGAACTAAGATGGCATCGTAGTCATCGGCATGAATATCAGAAAAAGCAAAGGCTGATTCTGCGGGTACGCCGTATTTGCCAATATACGTTTTATGCGCTTCTTCACCGACTAAATCGACTTGTGCGCCTTCTTCCCGTAACCGATGGACCGGATACCACAGTTCTAAATCTTCGAAATCATTGTCGACTAAGGCAATGATTTTTTTGTTTTCTAAACGCAAGAGAATTCCTCCTTTTTCTTGTTATTCTTACTGTAACATCATGCAAAGAGAAACACCAAAAGTATGCTTCTTAAAAAATGCCAAGGAGCTATTTTGAGAATGGTCATTCAGAGCAATGGTATTGATGTAAGCGTTGTAATCATTAGGAAAGTGAGCGATAATAAAAGAAAGCCAAAGGAGACGAAGATGTGGAAGCATTCGAAAAAGCTCGAAAATTTATTTACAAAAACGCGCGCCCTGTAGACCTTGCTCGTTGGCAGTACCATTTTGAAAATGGATCTCGCGAGGCTGTCTTACAGGCGTTACAAGTCTACCAAAATGAAGATGGGGGGTATGGGCATGGTTTGGAACCTGATCATTGGAATCCCAACAGTACACCAATTGCAGTGTGGGAGGCATGTCGAATTTTAAGAGAGCTTGAATGCCTTCATTCGACAAATCCACAAGTCCAAGGGATTCTAAGGTATTTAGCTAGTGGAAAAGAATTTTCTGAAGGGAAATGGTTCAACCAAGTGCCGTCAACGGTATCCTATCCGCATGCGATTTGGTGGGAGAGTCCTGTGGGCGTGCCAGCAGACAACCCAACGGTCAGTCTAGCTGGTACGATCTTAAGGACAGGGGAAACGACCCTCTATCAAAAAGCACAAGCAATCGCCGAAACAGCGGTTGCAAGTTTTCTTAATGAGCCAACCAGTGAAATGCACACATTAGTCGTCTATCTAGAATTATTACAAGACTGTGAAGAAATCCAGTATCAGCCTGTTTTAGCAAATGAACGCTTTCGCGAGATCTTATTTCAGCAAATTCGCCATACAGTCTCAAACGAGCCAGAAGAGTGGTTCACATCTTATGTCAGCAAACCTTCAAATTTTTTCTTTACAAGAGAGCAGCTGCTTGGGATCTTTAGTGAAGAATTATGTAAAAAAGAAGCTCAAAAAATTTTAGAACACCAACAAGCAGACGGATCATTTGTCATTCCATGGCAATGGGGAACGGATTACCCAGAGTTTTTCATTAGTAAACAGTGGTGGAAATCAATTGCTATCATTAAAAATTTTTTGTTTTTGCGGGCTTTTCTAGACGAACCTTTTTGAAATCGGCCATCTTTTAATCAGCGATCTCGTTGAAAGAACAAAGGAATTTCCTTCTTATTTGAGATTCATGGAGTTCAGCTTCTAAAAATCCCAATAGTTTGTAAACAAGAGGTACATTCATTGCCAGGATGTACTTTTTTTTGCAGTGGAGGCTCTGACCTATTTTCAATTTTGTGGTACACTGAATAAGATGAATAGGAGTGGTAATATGCGGGATTATCAATATCCTCTGGACTTAGATTGGTCGACGGATGAAATGGTCATCGTCATGAAGATGTGGGAACGGTTAGAACAAGCCTATGAAAAAGGCCTTCCTAGTAGTACGTTTCTTGAGGCGTATCAAGCCTTTAAAAAAGTCGTTCCCAGCATTGGCGAGGAACGCCGTTTAGGTAGAGAATTTGAAGAACTATCAGGCTATTCGTTATACCATGCCGTGCAGGCAGCGAAAAAGACTGAGGGAAAACTAAAAATGAAAGGGTAGATCAACGAATGCATGAAATCGTTAATGAAGTTCGCCAGTGGATGATCGCTGCAGGCGAAACGATCAAAGACAATTTAAATAAAGAAGACTTGGTGGTCGAGACAAAATCAGGACGGAAAGACTTAGTGACAGAATTGGATAAAGCCACGCAAGATTTTCTGATTGGTAAGATCCAATCCTATGATCCGGATGCCAAAATTTTAGGTGAAGAAAACGGACTGGACACACTTGCTGACATGAGTGGGCGGGTCTTCATCATTGATCCGATCGATGGAACGATGAATTTCGTTTTAGAAAAAGAAAACTTTTGTATCATGATCGCGATTTACGAAGAGGGCAAAGGGCGCTTTGGCTTTGTCTATAATGTCATGAAAGATGAATTCTTATGGGGTGGTCCAGAGATTGGTGTCTATAACAATGGCAAGAAGATCGAACCCCCGAAAGATATTGCCTTATCCGAAGGTCTCGTTGGCTTGAATTCACCCATGTTGATCCATAACCGCCACCATGAAACTGAGGTCAGTGACAAAGCATTAGGTATTCGTATGACTGGATGTGCTGGAGTAGAGCTGATCGCCCTCGCTAAAGGACAAAGAGCAGGCTATCTTTCTCATCTTGCGCCATGGGATTATGCGCCAGGGGGCGTTTTGTTAGAAACCCTTGGATTAAAAATGGCAAACATCAAAGGTGATCCATTATCCCTGAATGGACGGGAATTGTTTGTCGGCGGTACACCGAAAGCTTTTGAAGAATTATTGGCGATCGTCAATCAATAAGAAAAAACCAGATATTTTTTTAATATCTGGTTTTTTCTGTAAAAATGAAAACTTTGCACTATATTTCAGAAAGAAATTCTGGTATAATGGCTTGTCGAGTGCAATGTCACCAAAAAAGGAGTTTATAAATTGAATATTAGAAATGATATCCGCAACGTCGCTATTATTGCCCACGTTGACCACGGAAAAACTACATTAGTTGATGAATTATTGAAACAATCCCAAACGTTAGATAGCCATACCCAATTACAAGAACGGGCGATGGATTCAAATGCGATCGAAAAAGAACGTGGTATCACGATCTTAGCGAAAAATACAGCGGTTGAATACAACGGAACCAAAATCAATATCATGGATACCCCAGGACACGCGGACTTCGGTGGTGAAGTAGAGCGGATCATGAAAATGGTCGATGGTGTTGTTTTAGTTGTTGATGCTTATGAAGGTACGATGCCTCAAACACGTTTCGTATTGAAAAAAGCGTTGGAACAACATTTAGTCCCAATCGTTGTTGTTAACAAAATCGACAAACCATCTGCTCGTCCTGAGCACGTGGTAGATGAAGTCTTAGAACTATTTATCGAATTAGGTGCAGACGATGACCAATTGGACTTCCCAGTGATCTACGCTTCAGCGATCAACGGGACCTCAAGTGAATCAGATGATCCTGCCGATCAACAAAAAACGATGGCACCATTGTTTGATACGATTATCGAACATATTCCAGCGCCAATCGACAACAGCGATGAGCCATTGCAATTCCAAGTATCTTTACTTGATTACAATGACTACGTTGGACGTATCGGAATCGGACGTGTCTTCCGTGGAACGATCAAAGTTGGTGACCAAGTTGCTTTGATGAAACTTGATGGCCAAGTGAAGAAATTCCGTGTCACAAAATTATTCGGTTTCTTCGGTTTGAAACGTTTAGAAATCCAAGAAGCGAAAGCTGGCGATTTGATCGCTGTTTCTGGGATGGAAGACATCTTCGTTGGTGAAACAGTCACACCGATCGATCACCAAGATTCATTGCCTGTTTTACACATTGATGAGCCAACGTTACAAATGACCTTTGTCGTGAACAACTCACCATTTGCAGGTCGTGAAGGGAAATTCGTAACCGCTCGTAAAATTGAAGAACGCTTGATGGCGCAACTACAAACAGACGTGTCTCTACGTGTTGAACCAATCGGACCAGATTCTTGGACTGTTTCAGGACGTGGCGAACTTCATTTGTCGATCTTGATCGAAAACATGCGTCGTGAAGGCTTTGAATTGCAAGTTTCTCGTCCAGAAGTTATCGAACGCGAAATTGATGGCGTGAAATGCGAACCATTTGAACGAGTGCAAATCGACACACCAGAAGAATACATGGGTTCAGTGATTGAATCACTAGGGATTCGTAAAGCAGAAATGCAAGATATGATCAATACAGGAAATGGACAAGTACGGATCATTTTCTTAGCACCAGCTCGTGGCTTGATCGGCTATACGACAGAATTCTTATCAATGACTCGCGGCTACGGTATCATGCACCATACCTTCGACCAATACTTGCCAATGATTCAAGGGCAAATCGGCGGACGCCACCACGGCGCACTTGTATCGATCGATACAGGAAAAGCAACAACTTACTCAATCATGAGTATTGAAGAACGTGGAACGGTCTTCGTTGAACCAGGTACTGAAGTATATGAAGGAATGATCGTCGGCGAAAACTCTCGTGACAATGACTTAACGGTCAATATTACGAAGGCAAAACAAATGACCAACGTCCGTTCAGCGACGAAAGACCAAACATCTGTCATCAAGAAACCAAGAATCCTTTCACTAGAAGAATCATTGGAGTTCTTGAACGATGACGAATACTGTGAAGTAACACCAGAAAGCATTCGTTTGAGAAAACAAATCTTAAACAAGAGCGAACGGGAAAAATCACAGAAAAAGAAAAAAACAGCTGACAAATAAACAATGATCGAGGTTTTTACCAACTTCTGATCTGTTCGATTTTCCGAAGGATGGAAAAGGGATTGCTCCTGTGGTGCAGCGGCTCTTCGCCGCAACCCCTAGAAAAGCAATCAGCCGATTTCCCTCCTTCGGTTCTTTTTTGCACGTCTACCCGATCTGTTGAACCGTTAAAATAAGCAGCGCTTGCAATTTCGACCATTCCTTTTTAAAATGGAGAAAGTAAGCACAAAGGAGAAATCTATGAAAAATTATCCTGTTAAAAAGAATCAGGAACTTGAAGTCGATATTTTGGACCTTTCCCATGAAGGAAATGGGATCGCCAAAGTCGATGGGTACTTATTATTTATTGAAAACACCCTGCCAAATGAACGTGCCTTAGTCAAAGTGTTGAAAGTCGGCAACAAATTTGGTTTTGCCAAAGTGATGAAACTGTTGCAAGCAAGTCCTGATCGGCAAGAATTACCGAATGAAGCATTGTTGCGCACCGGGATCGCCCCGTTGAGTCATTTGAGCTATGACAAACAATTAGCCTTCAAACAGCAGCAAGTAGAGAATGTTTTGGCTAAAATCGCCAAACTGCCTGAAATCAAGGTCAATGAACCAATTGGGATGGAAAAACCATTTGGTTATCGCAACAAAGCGCAAATCCCTGTGCAAAAGATTCATGGAAAATTAACGACTGGATTTTACCGCAAAAACAGCCATACTCTGGTACCGATCGAAGACTTTTATATTCAAGATCCAAACATCGATCAAGCAATCATCAAAGTCAGAGATATTTTGCAGCGGTTCAATGTCAAAGCCTACAATGAAGAAGCCCATGAAGGTTTCTTACGCCACATTGTCGTGCGTCGTGGGCATCACTCAGGTGAAATGATGGTCGTATTAGTGACACGTAAACCGAAATTCTTCAAGGGAGAAGAGATCGCGGAAGTGATCCACGAAGAGATTCCAGAAGTTGTTTCTGTCATTCAAAACATCAATGAAGAAAAAACCAATGTGATCATGGGCGAATTCGAGCGTGTGTTGTATGGCAAGTCATCGATCGATGATCAATTATTAGGTAAAACCTTCCAAATCTCAGCGAAATCTTTCTACCAAGTCAACACAGCGCAAACAGAAGTCTTGTATCAAACCGCCTTCGAGATGGCGCAACTGTCTGAAAATGATGTCGTTGTGGATGCTTATGCAGGAATCGGAACGATTGGGATTAGTTTGGCTGATCGCGTGAAAGAAGTGTTAGGGATGGAAGTCATTCCTGAAGCAGTGAACGATGCCAAAGCCAATGCCAAAAGAAATGGTGTCGAAAACGTGCATTACTTTATCGGTAAAGCCGAAAAAATCATGCCGCAATGGCTACGCGAAGGCATTCAACCGACGGTCGTCTTCGTTGATCCACCTCGCAAAGGTTTAGATGCCAGCTTTATTGAAACGACCGCTGCGGTTAAACCAGAGCGCATCGTCTACATTTCCTGCAATCCAGCAACCTTGGCTCGTGACCTCGCGTTGTTTGAAGAAGAAGGGTATGTGACAAAAGAAGTCCAACCTGTTGATTTGTTCCCGCAAACGACCCATGTGGAGTGTGTCGTGTTGTTATCAAAGCAAGAAGGCTGAGAAAATGACTAACTATTCTTTTACCAGCATAGATAAGTAAGTTCTTAACGATCAAAACCCACAGTAGCCGAAGTTAGCGGTGAACTGTGGGTTTTTATTACTAAATAAATTCTCAATATGATTTATTTAGTCTTGTGCTAAAGCGCACTTTATAGTGTATGCTTTATAATGAGGTGAAAAAATATGGAATATATCGCACATGAGGTTGCTAAAAAAATAGGAATTTCTGTTCCTGCCCTGCACTATTATGAGAAAGCTGGATTGCTGCCTCCCATTGAGAGGAATGCAGCAGGAAACAGAGTTTATTCAGAAGAGAACATTGAATGGCTGTATATGATTGTGATGATGCGTGAAACTGGGGTGCCTATTCGTGAAATACGAAAGTACACACAGCTTTTGCTGCAAGGGCCTGAAACAATTCCAGATAGGTATAAACTCGTATTACAGTACAAGCAGTCTGTCGAAGAGAAAATTAAGCTGATGCAGTCTTCATTAAAATGGATGGAAGCCAAAGTTGCTTTTTACCAGGAAATGATGGAACGCAGTCAAAGCAAACCATGCCGTTCTTTTTTAGAAGAATCTGAATTGTTCGACAATAGACAGGCGGGTGAATGAAATGAAAACTGTATTGATCACCGGTACAACCAGTGGCATAGGATATTCGTTAAGCGCTATTTTTGCAGAAAAAGGATATCATGTGATTCTGGTATCCCGAAATCCTGATCAATTGTTGGAACAGCAGAAAAACTTACAAACGCCCCATAACCGAGTTGACAGTTTAGTGTATGATCTAGAGCAGCCGGGCGCAGCACAGAGCATATATGAGATGATCAAAGCAAACAACTGGAGCATTGATATCTTGGTAAATAATGCGGGGTTTAATGAAGCAGGCTTATTTGCAGAAACAAATGCCCAGCGTGAGCGTGAGATGATTGAGCTGCATGTGAATTTTGTGACAGACATGATGAAACTATTTATCCCTGCAATGACCGAGAATGGGGTTGGCCGGGTTTTGAATGTTGGTTCCACCGGTTCTTATATTGCCTGCCCCAAAGATGCAGTATATGCTGCAACAAAGGCATACGTCCTGCACCTTTCAAAAGCTGTCAACTCGGAATTGCGTGGTACAGGCGTATCGGTAACTACCCTCTGTCCCGGCTCCACCAACACAAAGTTTGCCGAGAAAGCAGATATAGAAAATACATTGCTGTTCAAGCTGTTTGTGATGTCACCTGACAAGGTTGCCAAAGCTGGCTTTCATGCAATGTGCAAGAGAAAGGCAGTTGTTATTCCTGGCGTATATAATAAGCTTTTGGTGGCAAGTTCACGGATATTACCATATTCCTTCATCGGTTGGCTGACCAAAAAAATGTTGTAACCTGAGCATAGAATAGTCTACCTTACCCTCAAATGCTTAAATTTCTTTTATAAGAATAATTTATAGTTCTTTTCTGAATAATCTGTCAGCCAATCCTTCTTCCTATGATTATCATGATTGTGGCGTAGTAAATTTTATAAAAAGACAGGGTGTTCACAGAAAACAAACGAATTGTTGGAATAGTCAAACGGATAATAACAAACTAATCAAAAATTATTCATTTAGCCTATTAAATGCTTATCATTTCTATGAAAGAATAAAGTTTAAAATAAAAACTAATTCAGAATTTGCTATATCTCAGTTTTTTTTGATATTTCACCATAATTCATTATTCGGTTAAATGGTTCTTTTTCAAAGGAGAGAGGGAAATCGTTCTGGCTGTTTTTCCCGATTAGTTTGTCCGCTTGCACCAAAACCAAAGAGAAACAGACCTCCAAGCTCAAACTATGTGATGATTAGCAATTTATAGTTAATGTGTATAAAAATATGGCATGTGGTGATTAGAAAGTATTATAATAAACGTAGTGAATAGAAAATTTTTGTTAGGAGGGATTGCACATGGCAACGATTCGTGCATTTTCACACAAAGAGATTACACCGCAGAATACGCATTTGTCGAGTTTTAAAGTGTTGATAGAGTCAGCTTTTTATGGGAACAATGTCACTTGGATTGATGATCTAGCCACTGCTTATCACTTAGCAAAAGAATCTTCTGGCGCTATTCTTACGGATATGCCGGTCACCCACACCGAAGAGCTAGGTTTACCAGAGGATGCAAAAGTCATCGTGTTCAATGACGGAAAAGTAGTCGGAAGGACAGCAGCAGCTCGACGCATCATCGGACATCCCGGGATTGATCGAAAATTGTATGAAGGGATTTTAAGAGATGCTTTATTTCAAGGGACACGTAAAAAATTTTATGGCAGTGAAGTTGTTGTAGGATTAGACGAAGCGTTTATGGTCAAAGCTCACCTGTTGTTACCAGAGCACTATGAAACCAATTTTTACTCTTATTTGTTGAATTTTCAATTGATGACGAAATCATGGGAGGAAAGGTATCAACGTTCCAAAGAATATCCAGAGACGGACATTTTTTTGTACGCTGATCCAGATTGGTCTCATCCTGATTTTCCTTATGGGCTGTCTCTCTTTGATCCTGAACACAATGTTGCGGCAGTCTTAGGCTTAAACTATTTTGGTGAATTGAAAAAAGCGACATTAACTTTGGCTTGGGCTACCGCGCATCGCAATGGCTTTGTGGCGTGTCATGGGGGAATGAAGCAATATCAGTTACCGAATCGAACATTTACGATGGCTGCTTTTGGTCTTTCAGGATCAGGAAAATCGACTATCACATTGGCGGAACATGATGGCAAATATGAGATCAAGGTTCTGCATGACGATGCGTTTGTGATTAATCAAACAAATGGTGCGTCCACTGCTCTGGAGCCTTCTTATTTTGATAAAACGCAAGATTATCCATTAACCAACCCAAATGTCCGCTACTTTATCACCTGTCAAAATGTTGGGGTTACTTTGGACGAGGGAGGAAAAAAGGTCCTCGTGACCCAAGATATTCGTAACGGGAATGGCCGAACCGTCAAATCACGGTATGTCACACCTAATCGGGTGGATCATTTAGATTCGCCAATCGATGCAGTATTTTGGATCATGAAAGATGACACGCTGCCTCCTGTAGTAAAAATTGACGATCCGATTTTAGCCGCTGTTTTTGGTTTGACCTTAGCTACGAAGCGTACGACAGCTGAACATGTTGTCGAGACCACGGATATAGATAAACTGGTCATCGAACCTTATGCCAATCCATTTAGAGTTTATCCTTTAGGAGAAGATTTTGCTCATTTCATGCACTTATTCAAAGAAAACCAAACGGCTTGTTATATTCTAAATACAGGCTTTTTCAAAGACAAGAAAGTCACGCCTGAAATCACGCTGACATTGATTGAAAAAATCGTAGAAGATAAGGCTGAATTTAAAAATTTTGGCGGGATCACAGAGATGAGTTTCCTGCCAGTAACAGGCTTTGAAGTTGATTTTCAAGATGTCTCTTATGTTGCTTATTTAAGAGAGCGGATGCAAGGACGGTTGGACTTTATTTTGGCTCAGGAGACAGAAAATGATGGCTATAATAAGTTGCCTAAAGAAGTAGCAAAGGCAATGGAAAAGGTGATTTCTACATTAAGTGAGCTTCCTAGTTAATTCAATTGAATCAAACTTTCGCAAGCGGCTTTTCTTCCTGAAACACTTATTTGGTTAGCCAGAAAGGAGCGATTATGAGCATTCAGTTTCACCATATCCAAATCACAGTCAATGATGTAAAAAAAGCAGAAGGCTTTTATGACCAATTATTTGCACTATTAGGTTTCGACCTTCAGAAGAAATATTTTGGGTATTTAGAACATGCTGAGATGGAAGTAGTAGAATATATAGGGGATTCATTTGATTTCGGTATTTGTTCCCCACGAAAAGAATGGAAGAACGAGAAAATCGATTCAAGAAAACCTGGCTCTGTTCAGCACATAGCGTTTAAGGCGGAAAGCCGTGAAATAGTAGATGCGATCTTTCCCAAAATAAAAGCCTTAGGGGTAAAGATCCTTCACGATCGACCAATGGAGTACAAAGAGCGCATCGCCCCTAACTACTATGCCTTATTCTTTGAAAGCCCAGAAGGCATTCGTTTTGAACTATTTCATTATGCCTGATTCCTTTAACTAAAAGAGTGTGGCATGAACTTGTTGCATGAGCGTGTTCCTATTCAGGTGATCTTTCATTATAGATTCGGATGACCTTGCGATTTCAGAGAGAATCTTTTTTAGAACCGGTTATCAGGAAAACTAGAACACTCTTTTTTTAAAGTACGTCCGTTTGGAAAAAACTATTTGATTTCTAAAATTCATTTGGACAATTCGAAGATGAAAATCTAACTCATGTGTTGAAAAACGTCGATTTTATCATTCTAGAAGCTGTTGCACTGTGGGTCAATAAGGATTGTTGTTGCGTTGATCGCAGGACACTTAAGAGATGGAGGAAGATCAATATGGATCAGAGCATTCAGCAAGACATCGAAGCAATCATTTCCCATCAATATGATCATGGCGCCGATTTATGGTCGACGCCAGACCATAAATTACTAAAAGGAGCACCCTTTACGACCTTAGAAAGTCCTCTTTATTTACTTGAACTTGGCATGTCACGTGAGGAGAACTTATTAAAAGAGACAGCTGCATTGATCTTTCAAGGATGGAGAGAAGATGGCAGATTTAAAATTTCGCCGTCAGGGGGGATCTATCCTTGTCATACAGCACAGGCTTTGCGAACGCTGTGTGCTCTTGGTTACGCAAGGGACCAGCGGCTGCAACAGACCTTTCACTATTTTCTTGCTACTCAAGAAGCAGATGGCGGCTGGAAGTGTAATAAGTATAGTTTTGGTCGCGGACCGGAGACCCACTTTTCTACTCCAATGACGACGTTAACGGTCCTTGATGCCTTTCGATATACTCATGATCGTGAGCAGATGGAAACGCTTCATCAAGCAATCGAATTTTTGCTTGCTCATTGGGAGATCCGGCAGCCAATCAGTCCTTGTCATTATGGGATGGGCACATTATTTATGCAGACAGAATATCCCTTTAGAGGGTACAATCTTTTTTATTATCTGTATGTCTTGTCTTTTTATCCTGCTGCCAGAAAAGACGCACGGTTTTTGGAGGCTTTGCAGCAGTTTGAATCGAAAGTTCAAAATGGCAATGTCATCGTAGAACGGGTCGTACCAAAACTGGGGAAACTGAATTTTTGTAAAAAAGGACAAATCAGTCCCTTTGCTACACAGCGTTACCAAGAAATCCTTGCTCGATTGGCAGAGGATTGAGGAAAAAACAGCCCTTTGAAAGTTTTCCCCTCATCTAGACGATTCTTTTTCTTTTCTGGTACACTGTCTGTAAAGAAGCAGTTGATTAAACAACAGAGGGGAGAAAGACATGCAAAAAATATATCTTGTTGAAGATGATGCAACGATCGTCTCTGTTTTAGCAGAATATTTGCAGCAATGGGGGTACGAATGTATTTCGGCAAAGAATTTTGCTAGTATCTTGCAAGAGTTTCATGAGATCAAACCGGATCTCGTTCTTTTAGATATTTCGCTGCCTTATTACAACGGGTATCATTGGTGCCAAGAAATTCGCAAGACGTCAGAAGTTCCGATCATTTTCCTTTCGTCGATGGATCAACAGATGAATCAGATCATGGCGATGAACATGGGGGCGGATGATTATTTAACAAAACCCTTTGATTTAGCCTTCGTTTTGGCAAAAATCCAAGCGTTGCTGCGGCGCAGCTATCAGTATAGCCACCAACAAGCGCTGACCTTTGAGATAGGGCAAGTAACCTTTTATCCCACAGAAAATGTATTAAAAAAACAGGGGGAACAGTTACCACTGTCTCCAAATGAAGCTCGGATTCTTTCCTTGCTTTTGCAGCATCGAGGGAAGATCGTAGCCAAAGAGACCATCATTGAAATGCTCTGGAATAGTGAAGAATTCATCGATAATAACACATTAGCGGTCAATATGACCCGCTTGCGAAAAAAATTAAGCCAGATCGAACTATCCGATTTGATCCAAACGGTAAAGAATAAAGGCTATTTGATCGAAAAGGAACACGCCTATGACTAACGTGAAAGAATATTTCGTGCTTAATGGAAAGTTTTATCTCGTTTACCTGCTATTTAGTGCGGGCTTATTTGGGCTATTCTTTCTCCATAGCCTTTCATTGGAGCCCTTCATTGACTATGTGGTCTTTTCAGGGGTGATCTTAGGGGGACTTTCCCTTTTTCATTATTTTCGTTACGCACAAAAAAGAAAGCAGCTGCAGCATTTATTAAGAAAAGAACGTATGACGGAAGCGGCGTTGGCGTTCTTGCCTGCCACTCGAAATCGTTTAGAAGACGAATACCAAGCCCTTCTAAGGCAGCTGGCAAAAGAAAAAACGCTGTCCGATTACAAAGCAACCATGAAAAATGAAGAAATTTATGAAGATTTCGGTTTGTGGCTTCATCAAATCAAAACGCCTCTAGCGGCGCTAGATCTTTTGGTGCAAAGCGATTCGTTGTCACCGACGGAGGTCAAAGCGGAATTATTTAAGGTGAATGATTACTTGCAAATGATGTTGAATTATTTACGACAAAATTTAGCCAATGAAGATTTTGTCTTTGAGTCGATTGCTTTAGCGCCCCTCGTTCGTCAAACGATCAAAAAGTATGCCTTGTTTTTCTCGAAAAAGAATCTGCAACTGGACATGGCGGTGGATTTGACGGTGACATCCGATCGAAAGTGGCTCGTTTTTATTTTTGAACAGGTTCTTTTCAACAGCTTGAAGTATACCGAAACCGGTGGCATCACTGTTTTCACTAAAGACAATGCCTTGGTGATTCAAGATAGCGGCATTGGTATTCGCAAGGAAGACTTGCCAAGGGTTTTTGAGAAAGGATATACGGGACAAAATGGTCGCTTTCAGCAACGAGCGAGCGGGCTAGGCTTATATATGAGTCAACAAGCGGCTGAAAAAATCGGCTGCCGTTTAGCGATTGATTCTGAAGTAGGACACGGAACCATCGTCACGCTTCATTTTCCCACCACAAATAACCGATAGCCGCAAACTTTCAACACTGTAAGTTTGCGGTTTTTATTGTAAGTCGCTTTTTTCTGCCAGTCAGCTTATTCTAAAAAGGAAGGAGGGAACAAGATGACACTTTTAAACATTCAACAAGTAAAAAAAATCTATCAAAGCCAGCTGAACGGACAACCCGTTGAAGCGTTGAAAAATATTACCTTTATGGTAGAAGAAGGGGAATATGTCGCTATCATGGGGGAATCAGGTTCGGGAAAGAGTACGTTGCTGAACTTGATGGCGACGTTAGACCAACCAACAGCGGGTGAAATGCAGCTGAATGGCATCGATCTGACCACGATCAAAGAAAAAGACGCAGCGAGTTTTCGACGGGATCACTTAGGCTTTGTTTTTCAAGACTTTAATTTATTGGACACCTTTTCGGTAAAAGACAATATTTTATTGCCATTAGTTTTATCAAAAGTTTCCGTCAAACAAATGGAAAAGCAGCTTCAACCTATCGTACAAACTTTAGGGATCGCCGATTTATTGCAGCACTATCCGTATGAATTGTCTGGCGGACAAAAACAACGAGTTGCTGTCGCACGAGCAATCATCACAAAACCGGAACTGCTATTAGCAGATGAGCCAACCGGAGCGCTGGATTCGAAAACCTCTGATCAATTACTGACATTATTTCAACAGATCAATCAAAATGGACAGACGATCGTGATGGTCACTCACAGTTCGATCGCAGCCAGTCGCGCACAACGCGTCTTGTTTATCAAAGACGGGTATGTGTTTCACCAGCTGTATCGAGGGGATCGCAGCAATACCGCTTTTCTAGAAGCAATAGCCGAAACAATGACTGCTGTCTTTGCAAAGGAGGAGTAACGAATGTTCTTTCAAAAAATCGCCTTCTCCAATTTGCGTAAAAATGCCAAAGCTTACACACCCTTTTTATTATCTATGAGTTTCTTGGTGGCTGTTTTGATGATGACGCAAATCATCGTGAACAATCCAGGAATGAAGGAACTTCCTAGTAGTCAAAGCGCCATCTTCATGTTTCGTTTAGGAAATATCATCCTCATGATTTTTGCGGCGATCTTTTCCTTTTACACCAATAACTTTTTGATCAAGCAGCGAAAAAAAGAATTTGGTCTCTACAATGTTTTAGGACTAGGAAAACGTGAGATAGCCTTCGTGGTCTTTTGGGAACTCTTTTACAGTTTTCTCATTAGCCTTGCCGCCGGACTGATCAGTGGCTTATTGTTTGCACGATTAGGATTTTTGATACTGAAGAAAATCTTAGCCGTAGGCGAGTTCTTTGTCTTCAAACTGTCATTTGAGAGTATTGGCTTGGTGATCCTGTATTTTATGTTCGTCTTTGGTTGTTTATTTTTATTTGACATACTGCAAGTACGCAAAACCAATCCACTTCAATTACTGCAGGGAAGCAAGCGAAATGAAAAAGAACCACGAGCAAAAGGTATTTTGGCACTATTAGGTGTCCTTTGTTTAGTGGCAGGCTATACGATCTCTGTGACGATCAAGTTTCCTATCAGTGCATTAGGCCTGTTCTTTGTCGCCGTCGTCCTCGTAATCTTGGCTACCTATTTGTTGTTTATTGCGGGCAGTATCAAAGCATTGCAGTTTTTAAGAAAACGAACGACCTATTATTATCAAACGACCCATTTTATCAATGTCTCTACCATGTTGTATCGGATGAAGCAAAATGCGGCTGGTTTAGCAAGCATTTGTATTTTATCAACGATGGTGTTAGTGACCGTTGCTACGACCGCCAGTCTTTATTTTGGACAAAAGAATGTGATCGAAACCCGTTTTCCTTACGATGTTCAAATTGAGTCAGCGGCTGATTCCCAGCAAATCAACACAGCAATTAATGGACTTGAAGAGAAGCTAACGATCAAAGAGCGCCAGCAAGTCACTACAACAAGACCGTTGCTTTTTACCTTTGAGGAACCAAATTTTGTTCCCTCAACCACTTTTGAAGAAAATAGCGGTAGTTTAGATAAAGCCGTGTATCTTATTTTTCTTACCAGTTCTGAATACCATGAAATCACTGGGAAAACAGGACCAGCTGACGACGAACTATTCGTTTTTCCTGCCACCTGGACGCATCAAGCGTTACCAGAAAAGACGACGATCGATGATCGTCAATTTCGCTTGCGGGAATTGAAAGAACTGCCAACATTCACGAAAGTAGAAAACCCCGTTCAGCATCTTGTTCTCGTGGCGGATGATCAGTGGCTTGCCGAAAAGCTAAGCGCTTGGTATCAAAACGAAGAGTTTCAACTTTACCAGCAACCAGTGACAACAACAGTCTTTAATTTTCAAGCAGCAGAAGCAAGCGATCGCGAAGCCATCGCAAAAGAGATTCGCAGCGAACTTCTGGCAGCAGATGCTCAGGCGAGCGTTGAATCAAAAGATCTTTTTGAAGTTGAGACAAAAACCTTTACCGGCGGCTTCTTCTTCTTAGGCTTGATTTTTGGTGTGATCTTTATTTTAGCTGCTGCATTGATCATTTATTATAAACAAGTTTCCGAAGGGATGGAGGACAAAGAACGTTTCGAGATCTTGCAAAAAGTTGGGTTAAGCCATAAGGAAGTCAAGCAAGTGATCCAGCAGCAAGTTTTGATGATCTTCTCATTTCCTTTGGTGGCAGCGATCATCCATTTGGCGTTTGCTTTACCAATGATTCGAAAATTACTGATTCTTTTTGGTCTGACGGATCGTAACTTATTGATTACGGTAACGATTATTTCTGTCCTGTTGTTTACAATGATTTATCTGCTGGTGTATTTCATCACCGCAAGAGTCTACTATCGATTGGTGGAGCGCAAACAGTAGAAGATGGACAAACGCTATTTTGTCAGATGATAGCTGGATGGATTAGCCGTCACCGACAGGAGCTACAAAAATAAAATGTAAGAACACCCCATTCGTGAAGCGACGCTCAAAAGTTAGAATTTTTGGTCTAACATTTTGGAATTGCTACATGATTGAGGTGTTTTTTTGATAACACGCCCGTTAGCCCACTTTTTTAGAGTTGAAAAAAAGCCTTAGGTGACCTATAGTGAAAAGGAGTAAAGCGCAGGTGTAGAGTGCCGTGCGGATGATAGTCATTTCCAAATAAAAGGGATCATGTGATCCAAAAAGGAGAAAGCCCTATGAAAGAGCAGCCGATAACCATTGGATTCCCCTTAAGAGGTGAATGGCTTGCGCCGACTACACCAGCCGAGAAGATTCCTAGCCATGGTACCGATCGAATGGGGTTGCGTTATGCCTTTGATTTTTTACAAGTTAATTTTGAGGGGAAAACCAAAGCTTTTCATGATCGAAGCTTTCTGCGCTATTTCTTCTTAGGGGTTCCGCTGGAGAGCTGTTATTGTTGGGACGAAAAAATCTATGCGCCTTGTGATGGCGAAGTAATTGTTGCAAGAGATGGCTATCGGGAACGGAAAATCGTTCACTGGATCAGAGATTTTTCGATCGCTGTAAAAAATGGTTTGTTTTTTAATGAACAAAAAGATGATTATCAACAAATAGCTGGCAACTACATTGTGATAAAAGCTTCTGAGGGCGTTTATATGGCATTTGTCCATCTGCAAAATGGATCTGTCACTGTTTCCGTAGGACAAAACATCACCAAAGGGATGGTGATCGGAAACGTCGGCCATTCAGGAAATTCGACTTCGCCTCATCTACATTTTCAAGTGATGGACACCAGTGATATCGCTCATGCAAAAGGGCTTCTTTGCCGCTTTGAAGAATACGAGGTTTACCGAGAAGGACGATGGATAAAGGTTTGGAATCAGATGCCAGATAGTACAGAACGGATAAGATTTTTGCAGGAGCATTAGGGACAAGCTGTGAAACATTAATAGGGACATCGCCGAAATGATTAGAAGAAAGAACATTTAAACGTTTCTGAGCTTCTTTAAAAAATTTGCAACAATCTTAGGTATTCAGAAAATGTATCTCTGGGGGAATCAAATGAAGCAATTACCCAATATCCTTACCACTTCTCGACTGATTCTATCACCACTTTTACTATTCCTTCAGCCAATGTCTGGATGGTTTTGGCTGCTCTATTCCTATTGTTTTTTAAGTGACCTTGTCGATGGGCTGCTTGCAAGAAGGATGAAGCTCACCAGTGAGGTCGGTGCCTTACTAGACAGTTTCGCAGATGTTAGCTTTTTTCTCTCCGTTTTTCTTTCTTTACTACCACGGCTTCTGGAAACCCAAGCAATCATGGTTTGGATCTTGGTGATCGCTATCATCCGTTTCGTCAGTTATCTGATTGGCTATGTAAAATATCGGTCTTTTAGCAGTCTGCATACATGGCTCAACAAAGCAGTCGGATTTCTTTTATGTATTTTCCCGTTGTTGCTCATCATGTTCCATGAAAAAATTGTTATCTTGATTTTGGGGATCATCGCCACTATTTCCGCATTAGAAGAATTGCTGATAACGATCCTCTCAAAAAAACTGGATAGAAATCAAAAATCGATAATCGAAAGTTTTAAGTAAGGCGCCTCTATCATTGAGGGCCTTTTTTGCTTATTCATCGCTAGTAGTCTTTTAAAAGATTCGTTAAAAACAATTTTAAAAATAACGTTGAAAACCATTTTTAATGGCCTTATGCTTATCTTTAAAGGGAGGCTTACAAATGAATAGACAAGAACTGCATGCATGTATCAGTAAAAACCAGCCCAATATTTGCCAAATTTCTGCCTACCAAAAAGGAAAGGAAGTTTACTCGGATGAATGGCATGAGTATAAGCCAGAGGACACTTGCCACCTTATGTCCGCTACGAAAAGTATCGTTTCTCTACTAGTCGGGATAGCGATCGATCAAGGCTTCATCAGGAGTGTCAATGACAAAGTCCTCGATTATTTTCCAGACTATCAAGTAAAACGGGGCGAAAAAACGATTTACGACATTACCATCAAACACCTATTAACGATGCGAGCGCCGTATAAATGCAAAGGTGATCCATGGACAAAGGTTTGCTCGAGTGATGACTGGACCAGCGCCTCGCTTGATTTATTGGGAGGAAGAAAAGGAGTGACAAATGAATTCAATTATCAAACCGTTTGTCTGCAGATTCTCACTGGTTTGTTAGCGAAAGCTTCTGGAATGACGACTGTTGATTATGCGAACCATTATTTATTTCGACCTCTTGGTGTAGCCGAAATGACCAGTTATTATGCGGAAACGGCAGAAGAGCATAAGCACTTTACGATGGACAAGGCACCAAAAAAACCAGTTTGGTTTTGCGATCCTTTAAATATTGGCACTGCAGGTTACGGGCTTTGTCTTTCAGCAAAAGATTTAGCCAAAATTGGTGAGCTATGCTTGAACCATGGCATCCATCAAGGAAAACAAGTGTTTTCCTCACAATGGTTCACTGAAATGGTCAATCCGCTAGAGACAAACATCGAGAAATTTCAAAACATGAGTTATGGATATTTGTGGTGGATTTTGGATACTGAGAAAAGCACCTATGCCGCCATCGGCAATAGTGGAAATGTCCTTTATATCGATCCCGAATCAGAGATTGTTATCACCATTACGGCTTATTTTAAGCCAACTGTCTTTGATCGAATCGACTTTATCGAGACAGATCTTAAACCATTTCTATTTCAATAACGAGCAATAAGTAAAAGCAGTCCGCTGTCATAAGTCGACTGCTTTTTTGTAGGTAACAGCTTTATGAATCTTTTCTTGATCGCGACAAGCAGGGACCTATTGAGAAAACTTGGCTACTCGTTTTATGAATTTATAATCTAGCAATTTGGTACCACATATAGGTGGCTAAATGAATAATAAACGGAAGATAAATAAGAAATGAATAAAATGACCAAACAATCACCGTCGTAAACTTGGTATACTATAATTGAGAAGAAAATCACAAGCGAAAGGAGCGGTAGGAGTGTTTTCAGAAATCAGTATCTATCAAGTGAAACCAAGTGAAGTCGATACCTTTGAAGCAATCATGCAAGAAGCAACAGAGGCAATGAAGGTCATGGAGGGGGCTATGTTCTTTCGATTAATGAAACGAACCCATTACATTAAAGAAATGAGCACCATCAAGGAAGGGCGCATACCAGATCCATTGACAAGAGTCATAAAATGTGTGAAATATGCCCACTATTGGGAGTTTGATACCGAAGAAAACTATGGCAAAGCTCAAAAAAGGTTGTATGAAAGTTATTGGAAAGCAATGGAGAAATGTTTGATCGTTCCCCACGACAAGCTATTGGGGGAAGTTGTTGGGTGATCGATTCAGTATCGAAGGCTCTCCAGTTGAACGGACTTTTCGTTGCAACTGTCTAGAGATTACAAGTGGAAATACAACAGGACGTTAAAAAGTCATTTGAATGTTGAATCGACAACTATTCGTTTTTTAAGTGCTCTATTTCTTGAGGGAATCAGAAAGGAGGGGAACACGATGGCACAGGTTGCTTTTCATAACTCATACAAATTAAAAAAGGGTGTTTCAACAGCAGAATTTGTTCGAGTCGTTGAACAATTAAACCGTGAATATATTTCCAAACAAAGAGGGTATCTTTCTTTTGAATTATTCGTAGATGGAGAAATTTGGGCGGACATCACCAAGTTCGAAACGAAAGAAGATGCGGAAGCATTTGCCCGATGCGGCACGCCAAATGCCTTTGCACAAAAGTTTTATTCGTTCATCAATTTAAACAGTTGCCGCTCTCACCTATATACGATTGAAAAAACGTTCAAATAACTTAGCCACCATGGAATAAACAGCGCAAAAAACAATTCATATGAAAAGAGGAACTTTTTATGACAAAAACAGCAGAATGGTATCAAGGAAAAGCCGGTCGGGCAGAACATTTGGTCTATTTAAATAAGGAAGCCAAAGAGCTTGAGAAACTGATTCAAGGTGACAAAACAATGATCATTCGGGGGGCAGCCGGAAGAAAATCACCATTAGGAGGAAGAGCCAAAATCAACGATCTTGTTTATTTTGTAGAGACCGGCGGCGATTTGACCATCACTCATCGGGGCATCCTCGCCAACGTGATTGAATCTGAAAAGATGACGAAAGAAGAATCCATAGATTTTGTAAAACGCTATGAAAAAGAGTTGAATTTATCGAAAAAACAAGTCGATCGTTGGGCAGGGAAAAAGTATCTAGCTGTTTATGAAATCGCTCAATTAGAAGAAATAACGCCATTTCAATACAATCGTGAAAAAAATATGGATGATTGGATCATCACTGATGATATCAATAAGATTAAATTAGCATGCAGTGGCTTGCTGGAGCGTTAGGTAATAAAGATACGATTTAACGACGTTTGAAAAAGAGCGCATTACTCTTTGGGATACGCTGCTATCAAAATGAAAAATGATTCTACAAAGAAAGATACAAGTGGTCAACGAACGAAAGAACCTGGATTTTTACATATTTGAATATCAGCGTTTTTATTCTTTCAGAACCTTATATTAAGAGTGCCCAAAGAAGCCTATGTAACAGCTGATTTGCCAAATTTATGTAAACAGGACTGGGTTGCTTATTTTGTACTGTAGTATTATCAACATTTAGTGGGAAGGATTTTTTGAAAACTATGAACTTTTCAAAAGGAGGTTTGTAAATGAGTAAAGAAATAAAATCATATGATGAGGTTAAAACCATGCTTGGATCAGCAAGTGAGGCTTGGGAAATGTTAGTCGGATATATCCGAAACTATTATATAATGGATGAGTTATGGGCTGAAGGAAATCCTAATCATAAGCACTATCATAATTTGCGTTTTAGGCGGGGGGGTAAGACATTGATTACTCTCTCAATTCGTCAAGGATATTTTATCGCTAGTATTGTTCTAGGTAAAAGGGAAAGAGAGACATTTGAAGAAGAACGGGAACTGTTAAGTAAAAAAGTAGGTTATATATGATCAAGCCAAAACTTACCATGACGGTAAATGGCTTGGTTTTGATATCTATGATAACTCGCTTTGTGAAGATATCATTCGCTTGCTTTCTATAAAGCGTAAACCTAATCGTAAAATATTACCTGAAGACAGGGACAAGTCTGGCCAACTAGATTTAGGGATGTCACACGAAGAGATTACAACCTGTCTTTTTCA
Source organism: Enterococcus sp. DIV0008 (assembly GCF_050542615.1). Lineage (NCBI taxonomy): Bacteria > Bacillati > Bacillota > Bacilli > Lactobacillales > Enterococcaceae > Enterococcus > Enterococcus sp. DIV0008. Next base: position 1,482,732 of record NZ_CP172937.1, read on the forward strand.
ATAATTAAATATGAAGACAGTAAAGGAGTTGAGTGAACGGATGGAAGGCAAAGAGCAATTGTTTCGAGACAGAAACGTGAAACCAACAGAGCAGCTGATTGCTGAATCACTGGGGGAGGAATATGCCATTTATCAACGTTTTATCGAAACCCTTGAAAACGAGGGCATCTCTCTTATGGATTGGCGCTATTACCAAGATGGAAAAGCGTGGTTGTCCAAAGGCGAATACAAATGGACAACGACTCGTGGAACGAATAAAGTGAAACCAATTTTTTGGCTCTCGTTGTGGGAGGGTTTCTTCAAAGTTTCCTTTCACTTTAGCGAGAAAGTCCGAACACAGTTATTGTCTTTACCAATCAGTGAAGAGACAAAAGAAAGCATTCATAAGGCGCCAACTAATGGCACGAAAATGAAGTTTTTTTCTGTGATTTTTGATGTTGCTAGTGATAGTCCTTTGAATGATATTTACCAAATCGCTGAGTTTCGAAAGCATTCTATTTAGGCAATTTTCATTCGAGAAAATAAAATTCTTATATTTGTCGTTCTTAAAAACTAAGGAAATTTGTATATTTTTTACCCATAGCTATCGGAAAGTGCAATAACTTTTAGGGAATCCGTGATAAGCAGCTGTGATTTAAAGGGCGTAGACTATTTTTTATCTATTTCTGCAGATGGAAAAAGACGTCCAAGTTCAAGAGAGAAAATGCCTTAATTGATTTTAACTAATAAATCATCTCATTTAATAAAGAAAAACTAGGTGTTTCATGTCAAAAGATGAAGCACCTAGTTTTTTATTTTTCAATAACCGTCCTCGGAAAACTGTTCCTTCATCCGCTCCAAGAAAAGTCCAGAAGCCTTTGAAAAAACTTGGGTGTTTTTCCAGATGACATCAAGGTTTGATTCCAATGCAGGACTCAATTTTCTAAAACATAAAGGACTGTCAGGGGCGAAGTTGACTAATTTATCTAGGGTCAAGCCGTAGCCGACACCTTCTTCTACCAGCTTGGATGCATTGTAAACAAGGTTATATGTGGCGACGACCGTCAATTTTTTCAGGTCTTTTTTCAACCATTTAGAAAGTTCACTGCTGACCAAACTTTGTCGCGAAGTAATCAAGGGAACGTCCCAGAGATCTTTTGGAGTAATGACTTCTTTGACAGCTAGAGGACTGTCTTTTCGCATCAACACGCCCCAGGTATCTTTGGCAGGTAAGCGTAAGGAATGGTACTTTTTGACGTCTGCTGGACTGATTACGACACCGAAATCCAACAATCCTTTATCCAAACGTTCTTTGACTTCATCGGCGTTGCCGCTATAAAAGTGAAATTTGATGTTGGGGTATTCAGCTTGGACTTCTTTGATGATTGCTCCTAGCAACTGAATCACATAAGTTTCTCCAGCTCCGATCGATACATTGCCGGCGATCGTATCTCGAGGCGACAAAAATTCTGAGCGGGTCTTTTCTAATAATTCTACGATTTCTTCCGCCCGTTTACGAAACAACAGTCCGTCTTCTGTTAGTGTGATTTTGCGATTGCCTCGGGTGAACAACGTCACGCCCAATTCTTTTTCTAAGTCCATTAACTGTCGTGACAGGGATGGTTGAGAGAGATGTAGATGTTTTGCGGCAGCTGAAATCGTTTCTTTTTCTGCAACTGCTAGAAAGGTGGTTAAATTTTTTAATTCCATAGGTCTACACTCCTTTTTCTATGCTTTATATGAATAGTTAGGTATTTGATATTAGTATTTTACATAGAAAGATGCTGCAAGTACAATAGGTTTATCCAAAAATAGCTCAATCAAGAAAAAGTGATAATTCACACCTTGATCAGTTGAGGAAAATTGGAGGATCGCCCTAAGGTACAGGATAGTTGACCGAGAAAGAAGGCGAAAGAAATGAAAAAATGGCAAAAGAAGGCCCTTGTGTCTTTAGTTTTGCTGGTACCGCTGGTTTTAGGTGCTTGCAGCAGCAATAACGAGGAGGCAAACGAAGCAACACAAGGCAGTTCAGGAGGAGAAACGATGACAGAAAATGTATCATTTACAAATGAATGGGATAAAGTCTTCCCGGAAAGTGATACGGTGAATCACCGAAAAGTAACTTTCCAGAATCGATACGGCATCACTTTAGTTGCTGATCTTTATGAACCAATTGATGCACAAGGACCACTTCCAGCAATCGCCGTTAGCGGACCTTTTGGAGCAGTCAAAGAGCAGGCATCTGGTCTATATGCTCAAATGATGGCAGAGCGTGGTTTTGTTACGATCGCTTTTGATCCGTCCTATACAGGTGAAAGCAGTGGCGAACCACGCTATGTGGCTTCCCCAGACATAAATACAGAAGACTTCCAAGCAGCAGTCGATTTTCTATCGGTCCAAGAGAATGTAGATGAAGAAAGAATTGGTTTGATTGGAATTTGTGGTTGGGGCGGGATGGCATTGAATGCCGCAGCCATCGATACCCGTGTGAAAGCGACGGTTTCGGCCACCATGTATGATATGTCGAGAGTCAATGCTCAAGGTTATTTTGATGAAATGGGAGCTGAAGGACGCCATGAATTGCGCCAGCAGATGAACGCCCAGCGGACAGTCGATTTTGCCAATGGCAGCTACGAACGAGCAGGTGGGGTACCAGATACACTGCCAGAAGATGCGCCTGTCTTTATGCAGGATTACTTTGATTATTACAAAACAGAACGAGGCTATCATGAACGTTCGTTAAATTCCAATGACGGTTGGAACGTGACATCATCGCTGTCGTTCTTAAATATGCCGCTCTTGTCGTATATCGATGAGATCCAAAGCGCCGTTTTATTGCTTCATGGAGAAGAAGCCCACTCACTTTACTTCAGTCAAGACGCCTTTGAGCAATTACAAGGCGATAACAAAGAGCTGACGGTCATTCCTAATGCTTCGCATGTTGATCTATACGATCAAATAGATGTGATTCCTTTTGACCAAATGACCGAATTCTTCCAAGAACATTTGAATTAAATAGTCACAACGGTCTTCACGACTGTTCGCTCATCTTTCTTCTGCTGAGCAGTCGTGTTTTTTTGAAACTACGCATTCAGTTGCTCGTTTCTACATCGAATCATCAGCAGAAAGGAGCGAAGCCATGCTGATAAAACTCATCCCTGCTGTCTTGCTGCTCCTACTAAGTGCCTGTGGGTCAAGTGGAATAGAGAAAAGGCATGCGCTGTCTGCCAGCGAAACTTCCTCTGAGGCAAGTCAGGATCAGGAACAACCGATTATTGAATCAGCAACAGCTGTCGTCATTACGGTTGGACAACAGGATTTTATAGCGAAGTTTTATGAAAATGAGGCGTCTGAACACCTAATGAATCAAATGCCCTTCACGTTGACAATGAGTGACTTGAACAACAACGAGAAATATTATCGTTTTTCTGAGAATTTGCCAGAAATGACTACAGAACGGCCGGAAATCATTCACGAAGGAGAAATCATGAGCTGGAATAGTCATACGTTGGTGCTGTTTTATCAGACCTTCACCAATTCTTATGGTGGCTATAATCGTATCGCTGTCATTGAAGATCCGGTGGGGCTAAATGAAGCACTGGGAGCGGAAGACGTAGAGGTTATTTTTTCGTTAAGAAATCCTCGTGAATAACGAATGAATAGGAGTAAAACACATGACGATCGATCAATTAAACAAACTCATGGCAAGTGGCGAACCCTTACTTGGCGGTTCGCAAGCTTCAAAACAAATGGTGACTTTGAGTGCAGAGGCGAGAAAACTCACGATGAAAATCAATACAGTCTACCATGAGTCTGATGAGTTACAAGAACTTTTTGCCCAATTGACAGGAAAACCAGTTGAGCCGACATTTTCGCTGTTTCCACCCTTTTATACAGATTATGGCAAGAATATCAGCATTGGCAAAGATGTCTTTATCAATGCGGGGTGTCATTTTCAAGACCAAGGAGGGATCACGATCGGTGATGGTACCCTAATTGGGCATAACGTTGTTCTAGCTACCTTGAATCATGGACTTCACCCTGAAGATCGTAGCACGCTTTATCCAGCACCCATTACGATTGGGAAGAATGTCTGGATTGGTTCAAATACAACGATCGTTGCCGGTGTGACGATCGGTGACCATGCGGTTATTGCTGCTGGAGCAGTGGTGACCAAAGACGTCGCTGAGCGCACGATCGTGGCTGGTGTACCTGCAAAATATGTCAAAGAGGTTACTGAGTAAGCATAATAGCAATGAGTAAGAAAAAAACTGCTGTTCGCCTTGTCGCTTTTGAAGCGATGAAGACTAACAGCAGTTTTCTTATTCTTGAGGTGGCTCGCTCGTATTGGAACCGGCGAAGTTTTCGATCAACGATTTCATATCAAGACCGAGGGTTTCTTTCAATGTTTCTTGTGTGGTCGACAAGAGATTGGTGGCGTAATTGGTGACACGATTGGCACCGCCGCCTTCACCTGATCCTGTATCAACGACTGAAATTTTATCGATATTGCCTAATGGTGCGGCAGCTTCTTTGACTAATTGCGGCATGATCTCAACGATCATGCTAAGGATCGCTGCTTCATCATATTTCTTGAAGGCTTCGGCGATTTTTTCTTTCGTTTCGGCTTCTGCCGTTCCTTTCGCCAAAGTGGTCTCGGCTTCTGCCAAACCAATCAAACGAATTTTATCGGCTTCGGCTTTTGCCAGGGACTCTGTTCGGAATTGCTCGGCTTCAGTGGTTGCTAACGCAGACGCTTTTTTCGCTAATGCTTCTTGCTCAAGCGCATAACGATCCGCATCAGCTTTTTTCTTGATCTCAGAATCAAATTGCTTCTCACGACGTAAGATTTCTTTTTCTTCCAATTCGATTTGTTTTTGTCGTTCAACGACTTCGACTTCAATCTCTTGTTCTCGGACTTTTTGTTTCATGATGGCACTTTGTAGATGATAGGCTTGATCGGCATCGGCTTTGGCGATGTCTTGTTCTTTCTTATAAAGCGCCAGCTTCAATTCTTTTTCCTTCAACGCTTCAGCAATTTCCGTCATGCGTTTTGATTCCGCTGTTTGCGATTCTTGTTCCGATTGGGCTTTTTTGATGCGGGTTTCTTTCAGTGCTTCAGCTTCCGCAATTTCAGCATCCCGTTTGACTTGGGCGATTCTAGGTTTTCCAAGAGAATCCAAATAGCCGTTTTTATCGCGGACTTCTTTGATCGTAAAGGAGACAATGATCAAGCCCATTTTTGCTAAATCGACAGAGGCAACTTCTTGCACACTTTGACTGAACTTGTCACGATTTTGATAGATTTCTTCTACAGTCATGGAACCAAGGATCGAACGCAGATGACCTTCTAGGACTTCTCGCGCTTCATTTTCCAGTTCTTCCCGGGTTTTTCCGAGAAACTGTTCTGCTGCTGTTGCGATTTCTTCCACGGATGAGCCAATCTTAATAATGGAAGTTCCGTCACACATCACGGGAACCCCTTGTTCTGTGTAGACTTCTGGTGTTGAGACATCCAGCTTGCTGGAGAGCAAACTGATTCGATTCGATCGTTGAAACACTGGCAAAACAAAGGCTCCGCCACCACGAACGATTTTGATTTTGTTGTTGCTTTCATCGGCGTGTACATTTTTACTACCTAGATAGCTTCCGCTGATGATCAACGCTTCGTCGGGCTTGGCTGTTTGATATTTCGTGACAAAGACGATCAAAAGCATTAGCAAAATAAATGCCACGATCGCGATTGGGAAGACAATTGGTGATAATATAATATCCATAGATACACCTCTTTTGTGATTTTTTTTAGTGATTCAAAAATTTTTCTGTGTAAGGAACGACGTAGCAAATGCGTTCTTTGACTTCAATAATCAAAACCTTCGATCCTGCTGCTAATGGCTTATCGATCGGCTGGAAAGCCGTAGCTGGTCGATTACTTGAACCAGTGACACTTGTAAGTTGAATTTCGCCCATTCCTTTACAAGGGATAGGCGTCAGCACCGTTGCGATGCGACCTTCAAAGTCTTTCTCAGAACTCGAAAGTGTTGCTTCGGCATTACGCATGGGAATCAGCACGTAAAAATTTAAGAGAAAAACGAGCCCTGTCGAAAGACAGCCACTAATGATGAAAAGCAGGAGCGAATAGCCAGGCAGAAAAGTTTCTCCTAAGTAACCGAAGAGGCTTGTAAAGGCAAACCATGGGATAATCAACATTGGATCTACTGGACCATCGAAATCGAAGATATCGCCAAACAGAAGCAGCAAAAAAGCTAAAATGGCACAGCCAATCAAAACATATAAATAAATTTGCTCAGGTGCATAAGTGTGCAGCACATATCCACCTCCTTTCATATAGTGTGATTGTGAGTACGACGAAAGCTAGGAGAAAGTTGGAAGAAGATCGAGGGAAGCAAAAGAATAGAATAGGTATTCTATTATAATTATACCAATAAATAAGAAAAATATTTCATATAATTAGATAATTTGATTAAATAATATAATAATGGTGGGTTTGTTAGATAGGAGAAGCCTTAAATACACATGATTTTTTCAACAACCATTGACAAACAATGAAAATCAAAGTAGATTAAATCAGGGTAGTAAAAAGGTCAAAAGCAACTGCTGATTGTAGACACATCAAGAGGCAGATTTTGTTCTCTAACCCAATTGAAATAAAGTAGTTGTTCGCAAACATAAAAGAAGTCAGGGACACTTCTTTTCAACCGACAGATCGTATTGCTAAGAAATAGAGGTGGAATCGATGGATCAAAAAGAAAAAATGTTAGAACTAATCAAGAAAAAACAAGGCGGCGGCCGTTCAAAAAAGATGGAATCCCCAAAAAACGATCGGAAAAACATGCGTAAAGGCCCGAAAATTTATAATAAGTAGGGCGATAGATTATTAATACGAAATGATCGATTAAAAAAGAGAGAAGGACAGGGTTGCTGTCTTTCTCTCTTTTTTTTACTCTTCAGAATCCACGTACAACTCACTCAAAGCTGGCAAATCATGGACTTGGTATTTTGCTTTAAACGCTGCGATTTCTTCAGCACTGAAGCGCTTAGGATCCAGTTTCAGTTCTTCGACGGGAAGAGGTCGTTCGTTGGCGATCTTGACATCGATCACGACGGGTCCGTGGCTTTCTTTTGCTTGTGTAAAGACGGACGCTAATTCTTCTTCCTTAGTTACCGTAAAGCCTTTCGCACCTAATGCTTCCCCAACTTTACCAAAATCAGCACCGGCTAGTTGCACACCGAACTTGGTTTGCTCGGTATCTTCTTGTTCCGCTTCAATGAAGCCAAATGAGTCATTGGAAAAGACCACATTGATGATCGGCAAATTGTATTTTACTTGAGTAATGATGTCTTGCATTTGCATCGCGAAACCGCCATCCCCACTAAAGGTGAATACTTGACGATCCGGATAGCTCAATTGAGCGGCGATCCCGCCAGGTACGCCATTGCCCATCGTCGCAAACCAGCCAGACGTTGTGAAACGCTGTTCACCTGTCATTTCTAAATGACGGATACTGTGGATCGTCACATTACCGACATCTGTGACAAACAGGGCATCAGGAGCTGCGATACGGTTGATTTCTCGATAGACAGGTTCGGGACGTAAGGGCTCTTGCGAATCATGGTCAAAACTATGATGCCATGCATGCCATTTCCGAGCGTTTTCTTGATTGGCTTTTATCCAAGCATCTGCAGGACGTGGGGCTGCCATCTCTGTCCATTTTCTAAGAGCGGTCGCACCATCTCCTAAAACAGAGACATCTGTCTGATGTCGACGACCAAATTTCGAGGCGTCGATATCAACTTGGACAAAGTTGGCATCAGGATTGAAAAAGCGGCGTCCGAAAGGGAAGTCACTGCCGACAAACACGATGAGATCAGCTTCTGCTAAAGCTTCATTGGCAGGTTTTGTCGCAACCCGGCCGGCAAAACCAAGAAAGTTTTCATAAAGATCCGGCACGATGCCTTTGGCTAAGACAGATGCTGCGATAGGCATTGAGAAGTGCTTAGAAAAAGCATCGATGGCATCAAAATGACCAAAGAGACCTTGTCCGATATATAGGACAGGTTTTTTTGCTTGTTCAAAATAAGGAAGGGCAGCCTGCAAATCCTCGTCATCAGGCTGGAGAACACCTGTCTTATGATTTTTTGCGGTTGCAATCTCCTGTTCGTCGATTTCTGCAAACCCGTAATCGACCGGGATCGTTACCACAGCAACTCCTTTAAATTTGTAGGCGGCTTTAATGGCTTCGTCCACCACGTGGGGCAAACTTTCTGGGGACATGACCGTGCGATTGTAGATACTGACATCTGCGAACATCGGATTTTCATTCATTTCTTGAAAATCATTGTAGTTCATCGAGCTCGAAGCTACTTGTCCTAACAAGGCAACGACGGGCACGTTATCCATTTGAGCATCATATAAGCCATTGATCAAGTGGGTGGCACCGGGGCCAGCAGAACCAAAAACCGCACCGACTTTTCCCGTTAGCTTGGCATCAGCCGCTGCTGCCAGCGCACCCGCTTCTTCATGACGTACTTGGACATATTTGACTGATTGCCGTTCATGGTACAAAGCATCCATCGTTGAGTTGAAAGATCCACCGGGGATTCCATAGATATGGTCGATGCCCCACGCTTCAAAAACCTTGATCATTGCTGTACCAGCATTGATTTTTGTCATTTTCTTCACTCGCTTTCTCTGTTGTCATTCGTTCTCTTTTAAGTATAAACGTTTCTCAAAAAGACAACAAAGAATGCGCCTTCTATCACAAGGCGCATAGAAAAACTTATTTTAGGAAATGAACGACTCAGTTGCGCAGCTCTTGCACGAATCGGCTGGCGATCTCTTTTGGTCGGGTGATGGCACCACCAACCACGATACCCGTCACACCCATTTCGTGGATTTTCTTTGCTTGTTCCGGGGTGTGGATCTTGCCTTCGGCTATCACCGGAACCTTCGACGCAACCAATTGCTGGATCAACTGATAATCCGGTTCATCATTGGTAGGACTATTCGCCGTATAGCCGGACAAAGTTGTACCAACAAAATCGACACCCGCTTCAAAGGCATTGATGCCTTCCTCATAGGTGGCGATATCTGCCATGAGTAGTTGATGGGGGTAAAGAGCTTTGATTTGCTTGATAAAGGCATTGATCGTCAAGCCATCATGACGTTTGCGCAAGGTACAGTCCAAAGCGATCACCGCAATATGTAAAGCGGCTAATTCATGCACCTCTTTGATGGTCGCTGTGATAAATGGTTCTTCAGGTGGATAGTCTTTTTTGATGATTCCGATGATCGGCAGATCAACAGCGGCTTGGATTTCGCGAATATCGCGAACGGAATTGGCACGGATGCCAACAGCTCCAGCTTCTTGAGCTGCTTTTGCCAATAGGGGCATGACACCGCCGTTTTCAGTATATAAGGGTTCTCCAGGTAAGGCTTGACACGAAACAATTACTCCGTCCTTGATTTGTTGGATAAAAGCTTCTTTTTCCATATATATGACACTTCCCATTCTTGTAAAGGTTCGTTTCTCCCTTCGACTATATCATGAGGCTTTTTCCTTGTAAATGAAAGGACATCTTCTTTAAAAGGAAAGCGAACACCAAAAAGAAGCAAGCACCGTCATCAAGGGTGCTTGCTTCATTAGGAGGTGAGGATAGGGAATCCTTTATTCCGCTTGTTTTGATGTGCATTGTTTGAACTTTTCAAAATCGATCGTTTGATTAGCAGGCAACACTTCGTATTGCAATCGTTCTGTTTCTTCATCGTGAATGATATGGAGGATTTTTCCGTCTTCGTCTACTGGTCCCAGACTGATGATCGTAAACCGTTCATTGATGACTTCTAAATTCTGTAAAACCCCAGAAAACACTTTGCGAATATGATGGGCGGTCTTGATTTTTTTGTCGGCTTTTTCTACAGCCTTGGCTAACGTAAAGCCTTCATCTAAAAACGTTTTGATCATTTCCACTTTGACGACCGTGGGCAGTCGGTATTTTCGTGGGGCATTTTCTTCTTGTGGGACCGATTGAATAAATCCTTTTTGTTCCCAATAACGCAATTGGCGAGGGGAGATAGCACACATTTGACTAAGTTCGCTGATGCCGACCAACAAGTTTTCATTATCAACGAGTTTTCGAAAAAGATGAGACATACGGACTCCATTCTTGTAAAGGTATTTGTTAACATTGTAACTTGTTTTACTTTTATGTCAAGTAGGTTGACAAACGTTAGGGAAAGATTTAAAGTAAAGAAGGTTTTATGAAAAATATACTGAAAAGAGTGTGAAATATGTCAACGAGTCGTCCTTTAGATATCTATGGCAAACCTTACAACCGTTCCTTACTGGTTATGGTTTTGCTGATCGGTACGTTTTGTACTGTTTTGAACCAAACATTGTTAACAACGGCTTTTCCAACCTTGATGGATGCCTTTGACATCTCAGCATCTGATGTTCAATGGCTGACAACTGGTTTCTTGCTGGTCAATGGGATCATGATCCCGATCACCGCATGGCTGATCAATAAGTTCAGCTCAAGAAATCTTTACTTAACCGCCATGAGCATCTTCCTGGCTGGAACGATCGCTTGCTTTGCTGCACCGAACTTTTCTACATTATTGATTGGCCGCTTAGTGCAAGCTGCTGGTGTAGGGATCTCCATGCCGCTTTTGCAAAATATCATGTTGTCGATCTTCCCACCAGAAAAACGCGGTTCAGCCATGGGTATGTCCGGAATCGTTATCGGGTTGGCACCAGCCTTAGGCCCAACGTTATCTGGTTGGATCATTGATCATTATGACTGGCGTTATTTGTTCGGAATGGTCATTCCGATCGTCGTTTTAGTCTTAGTCTTAGCGCTCTTTCTAATGAAGAGTGTGATTGAATTGTCGCATCCGAAAATCGATCTGTTCTCAGCGATTTTATCAACGCTTGGTTTTGGTACATTGCTCTATGGCTTTTCAAGCGTCGGTGACAAAGGGTGGGGCAGTATTGAAGTAATCGGTTTTCTTGCAGCCGGTGTCTTTTTCATTGCTTTCTTTGCATGGCGTCAATTGCACATTGAGCATCCGTTCTTAGAGTTGCGCGTGTTCAAATCAACGACCTTTACCTTGGCGTCGATCCTTTCAGGGGTCACGAATATGGCGATGATCGGTGCTGAAATGGTTCTCCCATTGTATATCCAAAACATTCGTGGTGAATCAGCGTTCCATTCAGGATTGATGTTATTACCAGGTGCGTTGATCATGGGGATCATGATGCCGATCACTGGTGCGATCTTTGATAAGTATGGTGCAAAACGTTTAGCCATCACCGGGATGTTTATCTTGACCGCCGCAACCTTACCATTTGCTTTCCTAACAAAAGATACACCGATTTTGCATATCATTATTCTTTATGGGATTCGGATGTTCGGGATCTCAATGGTGATGATGCCAGTAACGACTTCAGGAATGAATGCCTTGCCTGGAAACTTGATCAGTCACGGTACCGCAGTAAACAATACCTTCCGTCAAGTAGCCAGCTCAATTGGTACGGCTATCTTGATCAGTGTCTTGACAAACGTCACCAAGGGCAACTTGCCAAGTGATTCTTTGCTGGATGCAACGCCTTTGGCATACAAAGAAAAAGCAATCGAAGCGACTTTATCTGGCTACCATGCCGCCTTTTATGTGGCAGCGGTCTTTAGCTTCTTAGGATTCTTGATCGCCTTCTCCTTAAAGAAAAAAGAACCACGATTGACGGTTCTTGAAGGAGGTGCGGACAAATGATCTTGCTTTTGATCGTTCTTAGCGTGTTAGGGTTTGCGGTACTGAATGTCTTTGCCAAAAACAAGCTGCAAACAGGTTTATCATTGGTCTTAGGTCTAGTCTTCGTGGCAAGTGTCGTCGCATTGATGGCCAATTTGACCTATCATTTTGGAATGGAAAAAGAAACGACTGCTAAAACAACCCCACTGGTTTCTAGTGCCGATAACGAGAATTTTGATTTGCTATTGTATCAGCCATTAGGAGATGGTACGGAAAAAATCTACCTGTATAAAACGGATGCTGATCAAGAGGAACCAAAACAAACCGGTACTGATAAAGTGACTAATGTCGTGGAAACAGGGGCTGATTCAGCTCAATTAGAAACAAAAACGACGCGCTGGGTTTATAAAAGTGACCTATCACGCTTCTTGTTCGGAATCGCTGATAACGATGGCCAATATGTCAGCCGTACCAATACGTTCTCATTACCAGATTCATGGGAAGTCTTGAGTGTGGATCAAGCAAAAAAACTGGCTTCTTTAGCGAAAGAACAAGCGGACACCATGAAAACACAAGGACAAGCGTATGTTCAAGAAAACATGCAAGCTGCATTAATGGCTGATCCAACTATGGATGAGGCAGCCCAAAAAGCAAAAATCGCTGAATTGACAGAAGCTTATCAAAAAGAAGCGATGGCAAAATTGCTTGAAGAAGCAAAAAAGTAAAAGCGAGTAGATAGTCATGGGATGGAAGAATCAAATCGGATTCTTCTGTCCCTTTTTTATATGGAACATGATACTTTTGAAAAACGGCTGCCACCAAAAAAAATCCCACACACTAGAAGTGAGTGGGATTTTCTTTAGTCAAATGAGCACGCGGCAATCCGGTCGAAAGCTTCTTTTAACAAGTCCAACGATTGGGTGGCAGCTAAGCGAACATAGCCATCGCCGGTCGTTTCTCCAAAGGCTTTCCCAGGAATCATCAGCACACTGGTTTCCTTTAATAATTTCTCGACAAAGCTGACAGAGTCCAACCCCGTTTGTTCAATGTTGATGAAGGCATACATGCTTCCTTTGACTGGAGATAAGGAAAGGAAGGGGATCTCAGCAACCCGTTGTTCAATGTAAGTCAGTCGTTCCTTAAAGACAGCAACCACTTGCGGCACGAGGGTATCATAGTGATTCAATGCGTAGATACCTGCCCGTTGTGAAGGGGTTGGTGCCGAATAGGCGATCGCCTCATTGATCAGTTTTGCCGTAAGATTGATCGATTCAGGTGCAATCATGTAGCCGATCCGCCAGCCAGTCATGGCAAAGGCTTTTGAGAAACTGCTGAAAGTGATGGTGTTCTCAGGTGCGAAGGCTGCCATCGGTACAAAGGTATCATCAAAGCAAAAGGCTTCATAGACTTCATCTGAGAGGATCAGCAAGTCATGTTCAATGGCAACTGCTGCGATTTTTTCAAAAGTTTCTGGAGAAAAAACAGCACCAGTAGGATTGTTTGGTGAATTGATAATGATCGCCCGAGTTTTCTCAGTGATGGCGGATTTTAAGACTTCGACATCGATTTGAAAGCCATCTTTTTCAAAGGTCGGAATAAAGACTGGCACACCACCGACTAGTTCCACTTGTTGTTTGTAAGGCGAAAAGTACGGTTCATGAATAATCACTTCATCACCAGGATCAATGATGGCAGCCAAAGCTAAGTACATGCCATGCAATGCACCGACAGTTCCTCGTACTTGACTAGGAGAAAAAGTAAGCTGGTATTGCTTTTGATAAAAATCAACGACAGTTTGGATAAAATCAGCACTGCCGTCTGAAGCGGTGTATTTTGTATGACCCGCTTTGACGTCAGCAAAAGCTGCTTCAATGATTGTCGCATCTGTAATCAAATCAGGATCACCAATCGACAAATCAATCAAATTTTGGGTTTTCTTCGCAAGAGTGGCGATCTCCATTAAAAGATTTTCTTCTGGTTGTAAAAAACGTTCTGCAATCAACGGACGGTTCATTTTGTCATCTCCAATTTCTATAAAACTTTGCTTAAAAAATCCTGTGTCCGCGCATTTTGCGGATGCTCAAAGATCTGTTCTGGTGTTCCTTGTTCTTGAATGATACCGTCAGCCATAAAGATGACACGATCGGCAACTTCTTTGGCGAAGCCCATTTCGTGGGTAACGACCACCATCGTCATGCCTTTTTCTGCTAAAGCTTGCATAACCGTCAACACTTCTCCGACCATTTCTGGGTCTAATGCTGAGGTTGGTTCGTCAAAGAGCATTACATCAGGATCCATTGCCAACGCTCTAGCAATAGCGACCCGTTGCTGCTGCCCGCCAGAAAGGCTAGAGGGGTAACTATCTGCTTTTTCAGCTAAGCCAACTTGTTCCAGCAATCCTTTCGCTGTCTCTTCGGCAGCGGCTTGCTCTTGCTGTTTGACTTTGATCGGGCTGATAGTCAGATTTTCTAAGACCGTTTTATGAGGGAATAGATTAAAGCTTTGAAAGACCATTCCCATTTTTTGACGAATCTGATCGATTTTCACCCCTTTTACCAATAAATCATTGCCTTCGAAGGTGATTTTCCCACCAGTCGGCTGTTCAAGCAGATTCAAGCAGCGTAAGAAAGTACTTTTTCCACTTCCTGAGGGTCCGATGATCACAACGACTTCACCAGGTGTCACTTCAAGATCGATTTCTTTTAAGACGGTATTTTCGCCAAATGTTTTCACTAATTTTTCAACTTTAATCACTAGTTTTCATTCTCCTTTCAGCAACACCCAATAGACGTGAGAGGGCGAAGGTCAATACGAAGTAGATCAATGATACGATAACGTATGGTAAAAACGGTTTGAAGCTGGCCCCTTGAACGACGCCTGTTTGGAAAATCAGTTCAGACACACCGATCACCGATACGACCGAAGACTCTTTGATGACTGTGACAAATTCATTTCCTAGAGCAGGCAAGATGTTTTTGATGGCTTGCGGGAAAATGATGAAGCGCATCGCTTGGATCTGATTCATTCCTAATGAACGAGCGGCTTCCAGCTGTCCTTTATTGACGGCATTGATCCCGGCACGAATGATTTCTGCCACATAGGCGGCACTGTTTAGTGCTAAGGCAATACAGCCGGCAGCTAATTTCGAAAGCTCTAAGCCTAAAACGCCTGTTCCAAAGTATACAATAAATATTTGTACTAACAAAGGTGTTCCCCGAACATATTCAATATAGACAGCGGCAATGACTTTCAATGCTTTTGACTTAGAAAGCTTCATAAAGGCTAACAAGCTGCCACCGATAGAGCCGAATAATACCCCAACCAAGGCTAGGAAGATCGTATAGCCAGTTCCAGTGATGTAAAAGGGTAGATATTTTTCCCAAAAGCTTTGCTCTTCATCGATCGTGCCATCTTCAGTAAACATCAAACGATAGGCATCTTCTTTGTATTGGCTTAGAAGATCATTACTAATGATAGTTTCGATAGAGGAATTGAGTTTTTCCAATAAAACCGGCGCTTCTTTCGAGATGGCGATGGCGGTCTCCTTCACACCGTTTTCAAACGTGACATTTTCAGCTAATGCCAAGGTATCATTCGCCGTCACATATGCTTCGGCAACGGGACCTTCCATCACGATCGCATCAATTTTGCGTGATTTTAGATTGGTGATCAAATCAGGCACCCTTTGCAAAGAGGTGACGGTGGAGCCAGTCAATTCTGTATTTGCCAGCTCTTCTTGGGTGGTTTGACGTTGTGCACCGACAGCCACACCATCAAAATCAGCCGTCGATTGAAAACGATCCGCGTCTTCTGCTCGAACTAAAACGGTCTGTTGGACTTCCATATAAGTGTCAGTGAAATTGACTTCTTTGCGGCGCTCATCCGTAGCAGCCATTCCAGAGATGACGACATCGATTTTGCCCGTTTTTAACGCTCCTAACAACGCATCAAACCCAAGTTCCTCGATTTTCAGGTCGACCCCTAAGTCATCTGCAATTTTTTTGGCAATGGAAATATCGATTCCCACGATTTCATTTTTTCCGTCAACATTGGCGCGGAATTCATAAGGTGCATAATCGGCAGATAAACCCACGACCAATACACCATTTTCTTTGACTTTTTCATAGATTGGATCGGTTTCTTCTGCATGTGCTTGTCCGACAAAGAAAAACGGCAGCAACGCTGTGATGATCCCTAATAAAACAGTTCCCTTACTAAACCTTTTCATGTAAACGCCCCTTTAACTTTTTCTACGCATCTATTAAAAATGCAAATAATAACTAATAAATGTATAAAAATACATATAAGTGATAGAAACTATCATAGCATAACATCAGTTGAAGTCAATAAGTCAGAGAAAAAAAGTCAAAAATTGTTGTAGAGGGTCACACCATTTATTCAAATTATTTGCAATCCAAGCAAGAAGAAAGTGGTGAAGGAGCAGCAGCCATTTTCTAAATACGTCTATTTGAAAGGATGCTTAGAAAATAACGGATAATGAAGAAAGGAAACAGCTTCGCTTAAACGAGAACCAGGATCTGCAATGACAAAATGAGAAGTGGGTTGAAACAAAGCGACAAAAACGAAACATAAGACATTTTCTAGATTTCTTGCGATAATAAAAGAGAAGAGGAGGCGATAGAATGAAGGTCGTATTGATTCGACATGGCGAAAGTGAAGCAAATTTCGAAAATTATTGGACAGGGTGGCTGGATGTTTCTCTGACCGAAAAAGGCCGACAACAAGCTTGGGCTGCGGGGGAACAGATCAAAGAATTAGGGATTTCCTTTGATTTTGCCTTTGCATCTGTGCTGCAGCGAACGATCATCACCTGCGATGCCGTTCTGGAAGCCAGCGATCAGCTTTGGGTTCCTGTGAAAAAAACATGGCGCCTAAATGAACGTCATTATGGCCAATTAGTAGGGGTCAATAAAGATGAGATGGTCGCACAATATGGAAAAGAACAGGTGCAAAAATGGCGACGTGGATATGATGAACCGCCTTTATATGTGGAGGAAAATGATTTAGACCGCCGCTATGATTCTTTAGACCCCCGCTTGATACCTAAGGGCGAAAATCTGGGGATGGTGGTGGCGCGAGTAGTCCCATTTTGGCAAGACCAGGTGGTTCCGTTACTTAAAGATCATAAGAATATCCTCATCACTGGTCATGGGAACAGCTTGCGGGCGTTAGTCAAGTACTTGGAGAACGTGCCCAAAGATGCCATGGATACGATCGATATTCCTAACGCACAGCCGATCATTTATGAGTTTGATAGCCAGGCAAACTTGATTAAACGGGCGTAATAACGAACATTTATAGAATAAACCGCATTTTCGTTTGATGTTACATCGAAAATGTGGTTTTGTTGTGCTATAATAAGAAAAATTTAATGAAAGGCGGGAGGATATGAAAGCCGTATTAACCGTTATTGGAAAAGACAAGGTTGGGATCATTGCTGGTGTCAGCCAGAAATTAGCAGAATTAGAAATCAATATTTTAGATGTGTCCCAAACGATCATGGAAGATTACTTCACGATGATGATGCTTTTAAACATGGATGCCAATCAGGATTTTGACGGTATTCGTGAGGAGCTTCACCAAGTAGGTCAGACATTAGGTGTGAAAATCAGCATTCAAAATCAAGAAATTTTTGATACCATGCACAAATTATAGGAGGCACTATGGAGACAAATCAAATACTTGAAACCATTCGCATGGTGGAAGAAGAAAATTTAGATATTCGTACGATCACGATGGGGATCTCATTATTGGATTGTATTGACGCCGATATTGATCGTACCTGTGAGAAAATTTTTCAAAAAATTACAACAAAAGCGAAAGACCTTGTCAAAGTCGGCGAAGAGATCGAAAGTGAATATGGTATTCCGATCATTAACAAGCGGATTTCGGTTACCCCTGTAGCGATCGTAGTGGCCGCTTGCCAGCCGACGCCAGCCGACTGTATCAAAGTTGCGCAGACCTTGGATCGAGCGGCGCAAGAAGTTGGGGTCAATTTCATCGGCGGCTATAGTGCGCTAGTAGAAAAAGGCTATCAAGGCGGCGACCTTGCATTGATCGAATCGATTCCAGAAGCCTTGGCACAAACCAATTTTGTCTGTTCGTCGGTCAATATTGGATCAACGAAAGCCGGAATCAACATGGATGCAGTGCGTTTGATGGGAGAAACAGTCAAGAAGACTGCTGAAGCATCAGATATGGGCTGTGCAAAGCTGGTTGTTTTTGCCAATGCAGTGGAAGACAATCCCTTTATGGCGGGGGCTTTTCATGGGGTCGGTGAAGCTGATGTGGAAATCAACGTCGGTGTAAGCGGACCTGGTGTCGTCAAACGTGCCTTGGAAAAAGTCAAAGGCGAGTCCTTTGATGTCGTGGCGGAAACCGTTAAAAAAACAGCTTTCAAGATCACGCGGATGGGGCAATTAGTCGGGCGCGTGGCTTCAGAGCGCTTGGGCGTTCCATTTGGGATCGTCGATCTTTCGCTGGCACCGACTCCTGCAGTCGGCGATAGCGTGGCATTGATTTTAGAAGAAATGGGCTTAGAATCTGTCGGTACCCACGGAACGACAGCTGCACTAGCATTGTTAAATGATGCAGTCAAAAAAGGCGGCGTAATGGCCTGCAACCATGTTGGTGGTCTGTCGGGTGCCTTTATCCCCGTTTCTGAAGACGCAGGGATGATCAAAGCAGTAGAAGCTGGTTTATTGAATTTAGAAAAACTTGAAGCCATGACGGCGATCTGCTCTGTCGGTTTAGATATGATTGCGATTCCGGGAGATACTTCGGCTGAGACGATCGCCGCAATGATCGCGGATGAAGCAGCGATCGGTGTCATCAACCACAAGACGACAGCTGTCCGAATCATTCCAGCGAAAGACAAAGAAATCGGCGATCGCATCGAGTTTGGTGGTTTATTAGGGACGGCGCCAGTGATGAAAACCAATCTTGCGCAGTCTACCGATTTCATTTTGCGTGGCGGTCGTATTCCCGCACCGATCCATTCATTTAAAAACTAGCTCGTGTTCATTTTGTAAGAAAATATGATGAAATGACCTTTAAAAGACTAATCAGAATGCTGTCTTTTAAAGGTTTTTTGGTCCTGTTACTATTTTTTTCATTCCTAAGACGGATGTTTTATTGTTTGGAATCGAATACAATGAAAGATAACACGATAAAAAGGGGTGGTAAAAATGAAGAAAATCTTCCAACTTGGGATGTTGGTTTTTGTTGGTTTGATGGGATTTTTTGTCCTTCAACCATCAATTGCCTTTGGACAGACATTTGTTCGTGATGATGCCGGGGTCCTTTCACAAGAGACGATCGAACAGATCGATGCCTTGAATAAAGAGGGGTTCCAATCATTGACCGGAGCGCCAGAATATGCTGTGATCACGATCCCTTCCTTAGACGGGCAATCGATTGAAGAGCGTAATTTGGAACTGTTCAATGAGTATGGTTTAGGAAATCCAGAGGACAATAATGGACTATTGTTTCTCTTTGCTATTGATGATCGTGAATTTCGTCTGGGTTATGGCGATGGACTATCCTATGTCTTCAGTGAGCTATCGGAAGATGATTTAGTGGATGAAGATGCCAAAGACGCATTACGAGATGAAGATTATGATACAGCGATATTGGCAGCTTCTAATGAAGTCTATCAGCGCATGAAAGAAGCGGATGAAACGATTGGTTTAGGGACGATCTATCAAGATGGCAAGCAAATGTTAGCAGAAAAACAGGCACAAGAAGCAGAAGCCAACAAGCAGATGTGGTTCACTATTGGAAAAATCGTTAGTGGTGTTGTAGCGGCAGCAGCTGCAGGCCTTGTAGGGTTCATTAGTTTTCGTCATCTTAAAACCAAACAGCGTTTTGCGGAGTACCTGCCGTTGCCGAAACATCTGTTAGAAGATAGTCACTTCCAACAGAAAGATTTCTTGAAATGGGCTAGCAATAGAAAGAACTATCAGCGTTACCATCAGTATCAGACAGCCAAAGATTGTCAACAAGCATTTACGCAGTATGTGACGAGTACTTACGTGCCAGCGAAATTGAGCTCGATCACTGGATTGTCGACTGCGGATAAACGAGTTATCCAACATGCCTTGACGAATCCAGCAATTGGATCTTATTTTTCAAACTTGCTGATGAAGAAAAAAACCACGGTCAAACATTTCGGTCAGGTGATCCTTACACAACATGACACCTTAAAAACCTATGAAGCCCAATTAGGCAGGGAAGTGTCTGAACAGATGGCAGACTACGATTTAACTGATGCGGTGTTACCTGAGAATTTGCCTTTAGCAGATGCGTATCGAGCAGAAATAGCTAAGCAAGCTAAAGAAGAGATCAGAAGACGCAATGAGCAGGGGCGTTATTTAGCTCAACTTGTGACGGAAAAAGCGACCTATCCTGAGATGGTACAAGCCATTTCGAAAGAAGTTTCTAATGTTCTAGCGGAAGTGAAAACAGATGCCTTGTTCCAAGTTGACTTGAAACAGGTTTATCAAAATCACCCAGATTTAGCAAACAAATTATCCTCATTTGATGCTTCTGATCGAGCAGCAGTTTTAAATAATGCTCGCCAAGAGTATGACCCGCATGGGATGAATATGGCGTTGTTCTTTGTGATGATGAATAATCATGTGACCCATCAAGAACAAGTCATTGCCGATACGCAAAGTTCTTCGAATGATTTTGGCGGTTTTAGCGGAGGAAGTAGCAGCGGTGGCGGTGTTTCTGGTAGCTGGTAATTTTTCGTAGTGAGGAACGTTCATTGTTCTGCAATACATTCGCTTGCATGTAGGTTTGTGCAAGCGGAAGGATTGTATGGTCAATGGCGTTTTTTCTTGTGGAGGAAATCCCTTGATAAATAAGACAAACCAAACAAAGTGTGGTAAACTTTTTAGAGTTACTGAAAATGAATGGAACTTTCATTCATTTGAAAAAGGGAGAAAACGAGGGATATCATGTACCAATCTTACATATGGGATTTTGACGGAACACTTTACGACAGCTACCCAATCATGTTAAAAGCTTTTATCAAGACATTGAAGGAGTATGGCTTCGATCCAGATCCAGCGGAGATTTATTATATATTGAAAGATTCATCTTCCAAAAAAGTTGCTGAAAAATACAACTTAGATTTTCAAGAGTTCACTAAAGCATTCAAAGCAAATGAAGCGCTGGATGATCGTTTGCCGCTTTCCTTTGCAGGAACCAAAGAAACATTAGAAGCCGTGGTTGCTGCTGGTGGCAAGAACTACATTTTGACCCACCGCGATGTTATCTCAACGAAAGAACTGCTAGAAAAAGAACAGATGGCAGACCTGATCGTTGAGATCGTAGGACCGGAAAACAACTTTCCCCGTAAACCTGATCCGACTTCATTAATTTATCTTGTCGAGAAATATCAGCTGGACAAAGATCAAACTGTCATGATCGGCGATCGTACGATGGATGTTTTTGCAGGACAAGGAGCAGGTGTTAAGACAATTTTTTATGATATAGAAGGTATCTTAAAAGATGTATCTGCCGACCATACCGTCCAATCAATGGCTGAAATACAAGAAATCATTAAGTCTTGAGAAATCAAGGCTTTTTTGCATAGAAGACTAATTAGTTCTTCCTGTTGATGAGGAGTATTTATTTTAATGGAGCGTTCGATGGCACTGCAAAGTTTTCGTGAGTAAAAAAAGTTTCTTAACAGGAGCTTAAAAAGACATAGACAATCTAAGAAATTTCATGCTGCAACTGGTCAACTTCCCACAGGAATGATAGTCTTTAGAAAAGACAAGAAGGTTTCTTCAGCGACCTAAACTAAGGATGAGTGAAGTGGATCACCGATCGCGTTACAGCTAGCAGATAAAAAAATCATTGACGGAGGAGTCGTATGAAAAAACTAAAATTCTTATTCAAAAGCATTTTTCTCATCGGGCTTCTTTATTTTGCAAGCCAGATGATCACATGGCATGACGGTCGTTTGGCCTTTCGGGATGCCCGCCTCAACGAGATCACTCAATCTCTCTCGTCCCAATTTTCTCTTTCACAAGACACTTCAGCAAGGCCAGCGGCAGAAACACCTGCCCAGACATATTTATATAATGAATCACGACAAGTGATCGAAGAAACCTTTGGGGAAGCGATCAATGAATCAGCGAATCGGTATGGACTGAACTGGACTTCCTATCACGATGATTTTCGTAACTTCATGATGGTGATGTATGATGAACATGATATTGCGCAAGGGATCTATACGAATCAAGATACGATTCTTATCGATGACACGCTAGGTATCGGGTCTTCAAAAGCAAACGTTCGTAATCAGATGGGTACGCGTCAAGAAAGTTTTCAACGAGGATCACGACGGTATCGAATCCAGCCAGATGCGAACTATGATCTCTTTTTACATGATGATCAATTGATTACTTTTTTCTATGATGTTCATGCCGAAGACACAGTGACCGCGATCCAAATCATCAATCAAGAGCTAGAGGTCTTGCATGCAGATGATTTTAGGCAAAATCAGACAGCGGTATTAAGCGGTCTGCGTACGCAGCTGTTTGAACTTACGAATGCGACTCGAGTAAAATTTGGATTGGAGCCATTAGAATTTAGTGCTGCAACAAGTGAGACTGCCCGTAAGCATAGCCAAGATATGGCTGAAAATCGGTATTTTGATCATATTGCTTTGGATGGGTCAAGCCCCTTTGATCGGATGCAAGAAGACGGGATCAGCTTCACCGCCGCAGGAGAAAACTTAGCATTTGGCCAAGCCAGCAGCATTTACGCTCACCAAGGCTTAATGAATTCAGAAGGACATCGGGCAACGATCTTAACTGAAGGGTATGACTACCTGGGGATCGGTATTGCGATCGATACCAGCGAACAGCCTTATTATACAACGTTGTATCATCGAGGCTCGGCGTCGTGAATTCCTGAATTGCGTGAAACAGAAACTCTTAACTAGTGAAAAAGTCGACACGTGGAAAGTGTTGACTTTTTTTCTGTCCTTGATTACTTTTTGCGTATTTCATCTATGAGGTGGTGAAAATGGATCAATGGAAAATGCTTAAAGATTACTGGCGGATTGCACTTGTAGGTGCGGTGCTGGTGGTTTTGTTGATTATCTGGTTTGTGCCGTTTTCGAAGAACAAAGAAACAAACTGGCATTCAATGGCAGATGCAGCAGGGCAAACGTCTGAAATGGTGGAAGGTGGAACCCTTCAAGAAGAAAGTCCTCACGATGAAGAATCTGAGATTGTCATAGATATCAAAGGGGAAGTGCACCAACCGGGAATTTATCGCTTAAAATCAGGTGCGCGGATGTATGAACTGATCGAACAAGCAGGTGGTCTGACAGAAGAGGCGTTAGAAACAGCGATAAACTTAGCACAAGTGCTGCAAGATCAACAGATGGTGATCGTTCTCCATCAAGAGGATGAAGGGTTTATGGAGATAAATGCTTCAGGAGTAAACGACAGCCAGACTGCAGTGACACAAATCAATCTGAATCAAGCCAATGCGCAGCAACTGCAAGAACTGCCGGGTGTGGGTGCCAAAAAAGCAGAAGCAATCATCGCTTACCGCGAAGAATATGGTTTTTTTAAACAGATTGATGACCTAAAAAAGATCACAGGCATCGGAGAGAAGACCTTTGAGTCCTTGAAAGAGATGATTACAGTGACGGACTGAACCAAATAAAAGTAAGCAATACTAAGAAATGACGGTTGAAAATTCAAGAAATTCGATTAGAATAGAACTAATCAATCGCAAAGGAGCAAACGAATGAGCAATACGAGAATCCCTTGGGACCAGTATTTTATGGCTCAAGCTGTTTTACTGTCTTTACGCAGTACGTGTTCCCGACTTGAGGTCGGAGCTACATTAGTCAAAGATCGCCGAATTATTGCTGGAGGCTACAACGGATCCGTCAGTGGCGATGTACACTGCATCGACGATGGCTGTTATGTTGTGGATGACCATTGTATTCGGACTATTCATGCAGAAATGAATGCCTTATTGCAATGTGCAAAATTAGGGGTGTCTACAGACAATGCGGAAATCTATGTGACGCACTTTCCTTGCCTTCCCTGTACGAAAGCAATTTTGCAAGCAGGGGTCAAAACGATCCATTATTTGAATGACTATCGCAATAATCAGTATGCAATGGAACTGATTCAACAAGTAGGTGCTTCCGTCCACCAAGTTGAACTCGATCCGGTGTATTTTGAAAAACTTTCATTTGGTGTGCTGAATGATGCACAACCAACAAAAGAGAACTGATTCATTTTTATTTCTTAGTATTATTTTTGCTTGTTCGGTGACTGCTTACTATGTGCAGTCCATCTTACTGGGACTCATTGCACTTTATTATTTCGGGATGCTTGTCTTAAAACGACAGGCATTTTTGTGCATGGTTTGTTTTGTCGGACTGTTGCTGTTAAGTGTCCGCGTCTCTCTATTTCGGACTGGGGACATACAAGAAGGTGAGTATCGAGGGGTAGTCAATGTGCTGCCAGACACGATCAAAATCAATGGTGATCTGCTTACGTTTGAAGCAAAATCCTCCGCAGGTAAAGTGATTGGTCGTTACACGATTTCTTCAGAGACTGAAAAACAGCAATGGCAGGATCGATCCGATTGGGGAAGAAAGCTGCTGGTGAAAGGATTTTTTTCTCTTCCTGAAAAACCACGAAACCGCCACGGGTTTGACTATTCTGCCTATCTAGCCAGTCGATCAATTATTGGCACAGTCCATATCGAACAAATGGTAGGAATGGAAGCAGCAGACTCAGGCTTTTCGCTTGCAAAAGTTCGAGCGGATGTTATTTCTTCTGTTCAACGAATCTTTCCTGAACGATCCGCTACCTATATCAATGCATTGCTCTTTGGTTTTAAAGATCACGCGTTTCAAGAGGTGCGACAAATTTACAGTGCAAGTGGCTTGTTGCATTTTTTTACGATTTCAGGAATGCATGTCGTCTTATTTTTCAAATGGTTTCGCGAGATCTTATGCCGATTGGGTTTCACGCAAAAAGAAATGTTGTTGCCTTTGGTGGTCTTTTTCTTAGGGGCGATCGGTCTGTGTGGGGGTGGCATTAGTGTATGGCGCGCCGTCTTGGCATTGGCTGTTAATCAAGTGAACGCCCTTTTTCCTCAACGCCTATCGGGGAGTGATCGCTATGGGATTGTCTTAACGGCTCTTTTATTCGTTGATCCCAAAGTATTGCTTCAAACATCGGGGCAACTAAGCCTTTTGATGACGTTTTTGCTACTGATGCAACGACCAGTTGGATGGTCATGGTTTTGGTGTTGCCAATTCTTACCTGTACTTGCAGCACCCATCATTGTCGCAGTTTTTTATGAATTTCCGCTCTTTGGCGGCTTATTGACGTTTTTCTTTCTGCCGTTTTTTCAAGTAATTTTGCTACCAGCATGTCTTTTATTGTTTATGGTCAGTACACTTTTCCCACCCATCAGGGGGCTGATTGTCCTTTTCGAAGGACTTTTGCTGCTTTTGGAAATAATTATAGGCGCTGTTGGGGGCATTTCCCTGACAATTGGTGCTATACCTGTGGGATTGGCTGGCATCTGTTGTCTGCTTGGCCTGTTTTTTTATCAAAAGACACGGTGGTTGTTGGTGATCTGTTTCTCACTCGTTATACCAACGGTCTACCAAAAAAACAGCGTTGTACCGACGATTAGCTATGTCGATGTTGGGCAAGGAGACAGCATTGTTTTACAGGCAGAAAAAAATCGCGAAGTTTATGTGATCGATACTGGAGGGTCTCTGTCTTTTCCGAAAGAAACCTGGCAAGAGCGTAAACGACAAGCTGCCGCGGAATCTACATTGATTCCTTTTTTGAAGGGGGAGGGAGTCAGGAAGATTACTGGTTTGTTTTTAACTCATGGGGACACGGATCATATGGGGGACGCACTAGCATTGATGAAGGCGATCCCCGTTGAAACGTTATATCTTGTACCAGGAAGTGAACAAGATCACCGGATTGCCAAGCTATTAAACGAACTGCCTAAGCAGACAAGCGTTGTTTGGACGACGGTTGGCCAGGTGGTAGGTGATTTCCTTCAGTTGCAAGTATTGGCACCAGAATCAGGTGCAGGACAAAACGAAGATTCGATGGTGATTAAAACCAAGGTAGGGGATAAAACATTTTTGTTTACTGGTGATCTCGAACAAGCAGGGGAAAAAAAGTTGATTCATGATTATCCGAATTTAAAAGTTGATGTATTGAAACTAGGGCATCATGGCAGTCGAACCTCGACGGCACCTGAGTTTGTTGCGGCAATCGACCCCCAATTCGGGATCGTTTCAAGTGGACGGAACAATCGGTACGGGCATCCTCATGAAGAGGTGCTGGAAACGTTGGCAAATCAGACCGTTTTGCGAACGGATCACCAGGGCATGATCCAATTTATTTGGTCTGAAAAACAACAATCATTTTTGATAAAAACGCTGCTAGACTATCCGATTGACTAATGGTAGGATAAGAATGAAAGCGGGGGGAACGATGGAATTACAAAAAGCGTTGCAAGCAATTCGGACCAAGGAGTTGCAATCGATTTATCTAGTCATCGGCAGTGAAATGTTTTTACAAGAGCAAGTTCGCACGGCCTTTTTGGAGCGTTTTTCCGTTGGGAAAGATGATCTGAATTTTGCTTCCTTTGACATGGAGAAAGATCCCCTTGATATGGTGATCCAAGAAGCCCAATCGTTGCCTTTTTTTGGCGATCAGCGCTTACTTTTCGTCGAGCGGCCATTTTTCTTAACGGCTGAAAAAAAGAGCAATGCACCTGAGCATGACCTAGATGATTTTTTGAATTATATCAAAGACCCATTGGAATCATCGGTAATGGTGATTTTTGCAGATGTCGATAAATTAGATGAACGGAAAAAAATTACTAAGCAGCTGAAGAAAGCCGCAGTTGTGATTGATGTCGCACCTATGAAAGAAGCCGACGTGCGTCAGTATCTTCAACAGTCGTTGGCCAATGACGGCATCGAGATGAGCCGAGAGGCGTTTGATTTGTTTTTACGGTTAACGGATCTGCAACTTTCAAAAGCGATGCAGGAGTTACAGAAACTGCGATTGTATGCAGGAAACGGCAATAAAATCACGAAAGAGATCGTCTTGCAGTTGATCCCTAAGACGTTGGAACACAATGTCTTTGAATTAACCAGCGATGTCTTAAAGGGGAACGTATCGGATGCGTTGCGCTTGTATGACGATCTATTATTGCAAGGGGAAGAGACGATCAAGATCAATGCTATCTTGATCAGCCAAGTCCGTCTGCTGTTACAGGCGGCGATTTTGATGAAAATTGGCTACCAGCAAGCCAATATCGCAGAAACGTTGGGGATTCATCCGTACCGAGTGAAGTTAGCGATGCAGCAAGCTCGTGGGTTTGGAGAAAAGCAATTAGCAGCACTATATAGTGAATTGATCGAAAATGATTACTTAGTAAAAAGTGGTCAGATGGACAAAGAGTATTTGTTCCAGCTATTTGTTTTAAAACATGGCAAACAGTAAGTCAAAAAGAAAGGCGCAGCAATCATCGATTGCTGCGCCTTTCTTAATTTGCTTATTTTGCAATTTTTTTACTTAAACGAGATTTGTCGCGACTAGCTTTGTTCTTGTGGATTAATCCTTTAGTCTCAGCCATATCGATTGCTTTAACAGCATCTTTATATAACGCATCTACGTTATCAGCACCAGCTTCAACAGCTTGATCAAATTTTTTGATTGCTGTACGCATTGTGCTTACTTGAGATGAATTCTTAGCATTAGCCGCTTCGCTTGTGCGAACACGTTTGATTGCAGATTCAATGTTTGGCATGTATTTCACCTCCGAAAAAAAAGTTCAATTACGTTTAGAAAACGTATAAATCAACACTAGTCATTATACCTAATGCCAAGAGTGATTGCAATAAAAGTTGTAAAGAAATTTTACTTAACACAAAAAAATGATTTTTCGGCCACGCTATTTTTTGCTTTATGGAATTTAAAAATACTTCTTTACATATTTTTTACAGAATAGTTATAAAAAGTTTACACAGAAAGAGCTTTCTATGCTATGATTACTTCGGAATTTTTAAATGGGGGAATCTATGTGAATATCGCTTTGTTTCTAACGATTGTCTTGTCATTAGGGGTGATTTTCGTCAACGGCTGGACGGATGCTCCTAATGCTATTGCAACCGCGGTCTCAACAAGAGTCTTGCGTCCAAATATCGCCATTGGCATGGCCGTCGTCATGAATTTCTTAGGTGTACTGGTGATGACGTATTTTAATGCGCAAGTAGCAGAAACGATCAGCAACATTGTGACATTTGACTCAGGTGGAAGCTTTCGAGTCTCGCAGATTGCTTTAGCCGCTGCTTTATTCTCGATTGTCGTCTGGACGGTCGCTGCTTGGTACTTTGGGATCCCAACCAGTGAATCTCACGCATTGATCGCGGGATTGACAGGAGCTGCCATGGCCCTGGGTGGTTTACATGCAGTCAACGGTGAAGAATGGCTGAAAGTCTTGATCGGACTCGTAGTGTCTACGTTAATGGGGTTTATTGGTGGATTTTTGATCACAAAACTGATCGTTTGGCTCTTTCGTGATACGCAACGGCGAAAAGCCAACAAAATTTTTACGGTTGGGCAAGCCATTGCGGCTGGTGCCAATGCCTTCTTGCATGGTGCCCAAGATGGCCAAAAATTCATGGGTGTGTTCATGTTAGGCCTTTTTTACAACAATCTTGCTGAAAAGACTGGTAATGGCTTTGCGATCCCACTGTGGGTGATGGTTCTTTGCTCATTGACCATGGGGATCGGTACATCGGTCGGTGGGATGAAGATCATCAAATCAGTGGGAATGGATATGGTAAAGCTGGAAAAATACCAAGGCTTTTCTGCAGATGTTACTGCAGCAATCTGTTTGTTCTTGTCTTCTGTATTTGGTATCCCAGTTTCAACAACGCACACGAAAACGACCGCTATCATGGGCGTTGGAGCGTCTCGGCGTTTTTCTAGCGTTGATTGGCGCATTGTAAAAGAAATGATCTATGCTTGGATTTTAACCTTTCCTGGCTGTGGATTGATTGCGTTTCTAATGGTCAAATTTTTATTGCTAATTTTGTAAGGAGAGAAAGAAATGGCACGAAAAAAAGGATTCGATTATTTTGCAGCAATGGAGCAGTTGGCAACAAATGGTCATCTAGCTGCGAAACGTTTTTCGCTGTTGATCAATGATTACTCTGAAACAGCGTTAAGTGAAGCAGCAGCCGAGATTCATGGATTAGAAAAAGAAGGGGATAAAGTGATCGCTGAGCTAACGAATGAGTTGTACGACTCATTTATCACACCGATCGATCGCGAAGACATCTTGGTCATCTCTGAGCGCTTAGATGATATTTTGGATGGTATTATGGGACTGACTTATTTATTTGAGAATTTGGTCATTACGAAGATCCGCCCCGAGACGAACTTATTTGCTGAAATGATCGTTCAAGCGACACAAGGCGTTGAAACGGCTTTAAAAGAATTTCCTAAGTTCAAAAATTCAAAAACGTTGCGTCAAATGATCAATGATGTGAATACGATTGAATCAGAAGCAGATCTTTTGTATTCAAAAATGAAGAAAGCGTTGTTTACAGACGAAACGGATGTGCTGGAAATCATTAAATGGAAAGATATTTATGATCGTTTTGAATCCATCATCAACGATACCGAAAGTGCGGTTGATATTATTGACGGTATGGTAATCAAAAACACGTGATGGAATAAGAATTCTACTTAACGAAAAAAGAGCAACTATTGCAGCATTGAAATGCCCAATAGTTGCTCTTTTTGCTTATAATTGGATCAGCCAATAGCCAATCAAAATAATTCCTAAAACGATACGGTACCATCCGAAAACGGTAAAGTCATTCCGTTTGATGTAATTCATCAAGAAGCGGATCGCAATGATCGAAACGATGAATGATACGATGGTTCCTGTCAATAAGATGACGGTTCCTTGGAAATCAAAGGCATTGCCATCTTTCAAAAATTTGAAAATTTTTAATGCGCTGGCACCAAACATGGTTGGAATACCTAAGAAAAATGAAAATTCAGCAGCAACATAGCGAGAAGCGCCGATCATGATAGCACCTAAAATGGTGGCACCAGAACGAGATGTTCCTGGGATCAATGCCAATACTTGGAACATGCCGACGATCAAAGCCGCTTTGTAGGTGAATTTGTTCAAATCGGTGCATTTTGGTGCTTTATTTTTGTTTCGTTTTTCAACTACAATAAAGCCGATCCCGTAAACGATCAAAACGATCGAAACCGAAAAGAAATTGTAGAAATGCGCATCTAACCAATCATCTAACGGTAATCCGATAATAACCGATGGTAAGACCGCAACGATAACTTTAACCCATAACGTCCACGTATCTTTTTTCTCTATCTCATTTTTTTGCGGTGAAAAAGGGTTTAGTTTATGGAAATATAAGTAGACGACTGCTAAAATCGCGCCCAATTGAATGACAACATTGAACATCGTCATAAATTCGGGGGTAACATTCAAACCGATAAATTCGTCGGCAAGAATCAAGTGACCGGTGCTGCTAATTGGCAGCCATTCCGTGATCCCTTCGATGATCCCAAATAAAATCGCTTTTATAAAATTTGTAAAAAACATTGGTCCAGTCCTTTCTATGACAAAATACAACTCTTAGTATACCGTTTCCTGATTCGAATACCAATCTTTTTCCTAAAAAAAGAGGGCAGTTTTTAAAACAAAAACTGCTCCTTTATTAAAGAAATTGATTTGTTGTTCAACGTTCTTCTTTAGGATAAAAGCTCTTGAGAGAGCGCTAAGCCTTTTTTGATGTATTCTGTGTTACCAACTTCGGCGATCGTAAAGCTGCCATCTTCGTAGATCAGTCGAGTGACCGAACCATTTTCAATATCCATACGAACATTGTTCTCATCATTGATCAAATGCAAAAGAAAAGCGATCGTTAAGCCATGAGAAACAACTAACGCATTCCCGCCGCCTTTTTTCTCAACGCGATAGGCGATATCTTCAAAACCGGTTTTCACACGTTCGGTCAAAACGTCGAAGGTTTCTGCCCAGTTGGCTGTATCGGCGTGGTAAATCGCATTGGCGATCGCCTCAAACGAGACATGATTGGCAATCATCTCATCGTAATCAGGAAAATCAAGGATTCTTGGTAGAACGCCCCACATCTCTGCATCGTAGGCCCCTTCAAGGGAGCCAAAGCACCATTCACGAATCCGTTTGTCGATATGGTAAGGGATTTCCGGTCCGCGGACATGTTCACCTAAGATCAAACGCATAGTCTCAATCGCTCGGCCGCTGTCACTGGATACTGCTTCCACAAAATCCACATCGCGTAATCCAAGTCCTAAATAGTGGATGCCTTGTTCACCGGTTCGAGTTAATGGTGTGTCACACCAGCCTTGCACCCGCTGCAATGTGTTGAACATGGTTTTCCCGTGACGCACGACATACAATTCCGTTTTTGCCATAAGTAGTAATTCCTCCTTTGGTTCGTAATTCGTTTATGCGTTAAAAAACGGATTGGTCCGTTTCTCAATCTCGATCGTTGTTGGTTCCCCGTGGCCAGGATAAACGGCCATTTGATTCGGTAAAACAAAGAGTTGCGTTTGGATGCTGGTCAGCAATTGTTCCAAATTTCCGGTTGGCAGGTCTGTCCGCCCAATGCTGCCTTTGAATAAGGCGTCTCCGGAAACGACAAACTTGTCAAAAATAAAACTGACGCTGCCGATAGAATGACCCGGCGTTGCAACCACCTTAAAGGACATGCCAGCTATCTCATACTCTTTCAGTTCAAGCTCAATTTCTGCTGGACGTGCGGTGATGGGACCTAATTCAGGATGGCGTCCAGAAAGATTTTTCATAGGATCACTCAGCCACTCTTGCTCGAGCGGACTCACGTAAACGGGGATCTGATAATAATCCCGCAAATGGTCAACTGCGCCAATATGGTCATAATGAGTGTGGGTCAATAAAATCGCTGCTGGTTTTGCGCCGGTTTTTTCGATCTCAGCGATCAATCTCGCTGCTTCTGCTCCAGGATCAACAATCAACAAAAAATCTTCTTTCCAAATAAGGTAACAATTTTCTTGAACGGGCCCTGTCACTAAACCAATGATTTTCATGCTAAAACCTCCTAGGATCATAAATGCTTGTGTCTGACTATAAGTATAGCTTAAAGTATTAGAGGAAACAAAGAAAGGTTTTTAGGAGTGAAAAATTAATGATAAAAACGATAAACGTAGAAGACAATCGTCAGGCAGTCTGTCAATGGCTCAATCATTCATCTAAAAAAACGGAGGTAGTGAGTGCCTTTTTCGATCAAGAACAGCTCTCTTTGGCTTTTTTTGACAATCAGGATCAACTCGGTGGATTGATTGGGAAACGAACAGGCAATACGATCCATATTCAATTATTGGCAGTCAATCCAGACCATCAAAATCAAGGAATAGGGAAACAATTGATTCAAGCGCTCTTTGATTATGGGAAAAAAGTAGGATGTCGTTCTGTGACAGTCACCACCCAAGACTACCAAGCGCCGCATTTCTATCAAGCAGCAGGCTTCGAAACATTTGGTGTGCTTTCTGATACACCAGTGCTTGGTACAGATAAACTTTATTTTGTGAAGATGCTGTGAAAGATCCTTCTGAGGCAAGTGGTCAGATAAAGAATAGTTTGATGAGAGAAAAGCTTAGAA
Source organism: Enterococcus sp. DIV0008 (assembly GCF_050542615.1). Classification (NCBI taxonomy): domain Bacteria; kingdom Bacillati; phylum Bacillota; class Bacilli; order Lactobacillales; family Enterococcaceae; genus Enterococcus; species Enterococcus sp. DIV0008. The sequence goes on from NZ_CP172937.1 coordinate 1,515,272, forward strand.
TTATTGTGGGAATTCGAAAATTTTTCTAAGAAACCGCACTAGCAAAAAACTGCTGTTATACTAATTAAAATAAGAAAGCGTGTGATTCGTTTGAAACTGGTTTAGTTTTTGACGGAACTATGAACATTCTTCGTGACCAACTACGAGGAAAATGTGTCATCTCTATCTTGCGTTAGTTTTGATTGGTATACATCAACTTTTTTGTAAGAAGGTGTTTTTATGAAAAAATCGCTGCAATTTTTGTTGACTCTATGCTTCGCCGCATTCGTTTTAGCGAGCTGTGGCCAGGAGGAGTTAGCCATCGACGATTCAAAAGAAGCTTCTGAAACCGTTACTTCCGCCTCGAAAGCGGTTGAAAATGGCGGCCTTGATTTAATGCTGATCCAAGATGAGAGTGTCATCTTTCCGCAAAGCCAAGGGGTTTATGATTTTCATGAGAATGAATTGACGATCGTTAAGCAGTATTTGCCGATGGCGGATTTAGAAGATAGTTCTGCCAGCGCCAGCGATGTTACCCTGTATGAAGGCCAAATCGAAAGTGATTTTCAGCGACATTTTTCCCATTCAGAGGTTCAGCTGTCGAATGATCCCTATCAAATCTATGAGATCACCTACCAAGATGCATCCTACACGGTTGAAGGGAAGCATTTGACGATCAAAGCAGATGGACGGACCTTTGAGTTCACCTTAGATTTAGACAATCAACAAGCTTATGACCAAAATGGTGTCAGTTATGATATTCAGGTGGATCAATAATTTTCCTTAAAAAATATTCCTGCTTTACTTGCTTAGGTGAGTAGAGTAGGTTTTTTTATAAACTTTCGACAAACCCATTTTCTGGAAGTGGGAATGGTGTTGATTATTTGATGAGTAGGCATTTTGCCACAAGTGTTTTTTTAGGGATAAAACCTGTTTGGAGAAAATACCATTCGCAGAGGACGAAAAGCTGTTTCTGTTCGCTTTTCCAAAAGCAAACTATCCGCTATAATGGCAAACAAGAAGGTGAACACGTGTATAAAGGAAAAGTTGCGGTTAGAAAAATCGTAGAATTTATTTTGCGCCGAGGCGATATTGATAGCCGCAAAGTCAGTAATCATACCGCGCAAGAAGGCGCCCGGATCCATCGCCAACTACAAAAAGAGGCCGGGGATGGGTATCAAAAAGAAGTCTTCTTCAAACGAGAAAGCCAAATTGAGAAAGATGCCATCACTGTCGAAGGACGTGCCGATGGTCTCTTTTTTGATGCTTCCGTTGATTCTTGGGTGATTGATGAGATCAAAACTTCAGAACCAGCTTTCGAAGATATTCCTGATGATCAAATCGACTTGTTTTTTGCCCAGGGAATGGTTTATGCTTATTTGTTTTTACTACAAGAAAATGAACAAGCAGCGCTTAGTGAGAGTGAAGATCAGGAGAAAAAAGAAGCCGTTTCTGCTGATCAAGAAGAAGCGAAGAAGCCAATCGATCGGATTGCCGTACAATTGACTTATTATCAAACGACTGAAAAGCAGATTACTCGTACGAGAAGAACGTTTCAGTTTTCAGAACTGGCAGTTTTTTATAAAGACTTACTTCAGGAGTATCATAAGTGGCTAGTCTTTCAAGAGAATTGGCGTCGTGTCCGAAATACATCTTTGCAGCTGCTATCTTTTCCTTTTGAAACCTTTCGTAAAGGGCAGCGAGAGCTAGCAGCGGCGGCGTATAAAACACTAAAAAATGGCAAACGACTTTTTGCGGAAGCGCCCACTGGAACTGGAAAAACCATGTCAACATTGTTTCCCGCATTAAAAGTTCTCGGGGAAGAAGGGGCTGATCGGGTCTTCTATCTGACGGCGAAGACGATCACCAGACAAGTGGCTGAAGATGCATTGAGCAAGTTAGCAGACAACGGTAGTGAAACTAAGAGTGTCACGATCACTGCCAAAGACAAAATTTGCTTTTTGGATGAACGAAATTGTACGCCTGAGCATTGTCCTTATGCACAAGGCTATTACAATCGAATCAACGAAGCTTTGTGGGATCTGTTGCATCACGAAAACCAAATAACCCGAGAAGTGATCGAGACTTATGGAATGAAACATACGGTTTGTCCCTTCGAGCTTTCACTGGATGTCAGTGTCTTTTGCGATGTCATTATAGGTGATTATAATTATTTGTTTGATCCAACCGTTTATTTACGGAGATTTTTTGAAGAACCAGAAGAAGAGTATCTCTTTTTAGTAGATGAAGCCCATAACTTAGTTAACCGTTCAAAAGAAATGTATTCCGCAACAATCTCGCGACAGCCATTTAAGGAATTAAAGAAGAAGCTGCCGAAAGATCAACAGAAACTAAAACGCGCACTAAACAAAGTTGATAAAGAATTTGTGGCTATAGCCCAATTAGCAAAAGAGGAAGGATGGGAGTACCATCATCAAGCGGCTCCTCATGATACAATGGTCAACCAGCTTTACAAATTAGCTGAATTGATGAAGGAATGGTTGCCGGCAAATCCTGAGCATGAATTGCAAGAAGAAGTGTTGCAAGTGTATTTTGAAGCTAACCATTATTTGAAGATCAGTGAATTTTATGATGATCACTACGAAACGACGGTGGAGATCGACCGCTATGATATCAAACTACGGCAATTTTGCATCGAACCAGCGCCGTTTTTGGAATCCGTGTTAGATAAGGGCAAGGCCAGCCTGTTGTTTTCTGCGAGCTTTACCCCTTTGTCGTATTATCAAGAAGTATTAGGTGGCGGCGATGAAGCTTTGCGCTATCGCTTGCCAAGTCCTTTTGATCCGAAAAATCAGGGGATTTTTATTGCGGACTATATCCAAACGACGTATCGCCAACGTGAAGCCAGCATTCCTGCGATCGTTGATGCGATCCAGCAAATGACGGCAGCGAAAGCGGGAAACTATATGGTCTTTTTCCCCTCTTATCGTTACTTGGATGATGTGGCGGCAGCATTTTCTCAACAGACGCCAGAGGTGGAGGTCTTGATTCAGGGGACAGCTATGAATGAAGCTGAACGTGAAGCGTTTCTTGCAAAGTTTCAATCCGTGAATCAGCAAGAATCATCCGTGCTAGAAACAATTCAAGATAAACAAGAGAGTCAACCAAAAACATTGGTGGCATTTTGTGTCCTTGGAGGAATTTTTTCTGAAGGGATCGACCTAAAAGGCGATCGCTTGATCGGTGCCGCAGTGGTAGGTGTCGGACTGCCGCAAATCAATCACGAACAAGAATTGATTCGGGAATATTACGATGAAAAAAAGGCAGCTGGCTTTGCGTATGCCTATCAGCTGCCCGGGATGAATAAAGTCCTGCAAGCAGCCGGTCGAGTGATCCGAGATGTCAGCGATCGCGGCGTGGTGTTATTGCTGGATCAGCGCTTTCGGACACCGCGTTACCAAGAACTTTTCCCGCTACACTGGCAGCATGCCTTGCAGATTCGACGGCCGCAAGAGTTATCAAAGGCATTGACTCATTTTTGGCAAGAAAAAAACTAGAAGCAGAGCTTTCAGGAGAGGTTGTGCAAAATCAGCAGATAAAGCTGATTTTGCCTAACCAACACGTTAGACTCTGTTCTAGTTTTTTTATTAGCGATAATTTGTAAACTGTAAATCGATCGTTAAAGGCAGTTTACGCAATAATTGGATCACCTCTTGCAGATCGTCACGACTTTTGCCGGTTACCCGAATTTGATTGTCTTGAATTTGGGTTTTAACTTTTAGCTTGGCGTTTTTGATCGCTGTGGTTATTTTTTTGGCGTTTTCTTTATCGATGCCATTGATCAATTCTGCCGTTTGACGAGCTTTTGCCCCCAAGGCATGCTCCGTTTCGCCAAATTGTATATTTTTCGTTGGTACATTCCGTTTGATCAGCTTCGCAAAGAGCACATCTTTGATTTGCTCCAGCTTAAATTCGTCATCCCCAACAATCGTCAATTTGCCCTCAGTCATCTTGATTTCTACCGTGGAGCCTTTAAAATCAAATCGGTTTTTCAATTCTTTTTCCGCCTGTTGAATGGCGTTTTTCACTTCTTCTGTGTTGATCTCAGATACGACATCAAAACTTGCTTCTTTTGCCAAAATCAATCACTCCTCTCATCTCTTACTTATGATTTTAACATGGAGGCGAACGATGCGGGAATGAAAAGTAAATTTTTGCAAATAATTGTTTCATTTTTTCACACAAACTGCTATTCTTTGGAAGGAGATTTTTAGTGAAGGAGCTAGATCATTGTGAGTAAGTTATTAACGAAGCACGAACAATCAGAACGATTGAAAAAAATAGGGGTTATTTTGCTGTCAGGTATCACCGCAGCCATTGCTTTAAATTTCTTTTTGATTCCCGCAAACGTTCTTTCTGCTGGGATGAACGGGGTCGCCCAATTGATCGTGGCACTTGCCTTGGAACATTTTGGCGTTCACCTTAGTACAGGGCTGTTTATTTTCCTCTTAAACTTGCCTATTTTTGTTCTCGGGTTCATCAAACTCGGGAAATCATCGACACTATTGAGCTTTATCAATGTCGTTGTCGTTTCTGTCTTAACGATGATCCTTCCGCAAGGAGCGATCACTGACAATATTTTGGTTAACGCTTTGCTCGGTGGCGTACTGTTAGGCGTCGGCGTTGCGTTTTCACTGAAAATGGGTTTTACCACCGGCGGAATGGATATCCTTTCGTTGATATTATCAAAAACGACTGGAAAAACGGTCGGTAAATATATGTTTATTTTAAACGGCATCATTGTCATGGTCTCAGGTTTCGTCTTTTCTTGGGAAAGTGCCTTGTACACGATCATTTCGATTTTCGCGATGAGCTACGTGGTGGACATGCTGCACACAAGTCATCAAAAGGTAACGGCGATGATTATTACGACCAATGCGGAAGCTGTTGGGAAAAATATTTCTAAGCATGTGTTTCGCGGCATGACTTTGTTCCCCTCAGTCGGAGGGTATTCAGGCGTACCTGGCAATATGATCATGATGGTCGTGACGCGCTACGAGATCTACGATTTAGAACAAGCCGTTTTAGAAGCTGACGGCAATGCGTTTATTAATTTTGTGCCGACCCAATCGATTACAGGCCGTTTTGCGACAGATGATGAACAACGGACCTTTAAAACGACAGGAGTCTTCCCAGAACTGAAAATACACAAGAAAAGCCGTCCATAATCAAGGATCGTCCATTTACAAATCTTGCAAAAGAAGGTATTATTTGAAACAAGAATTAAAGGAGGTCTTCAACCGTGGCATATACTGAAGTAGAAGCAGAAGCAATCAAAGAGCGTGTCTTGGCTGCCTTGGAAACCGTGATTGACCCTGAGTTGGGGATTGATATAGTGAATCTAGGCTTAGTTTATGAAGTCGAATTTGATGCAGAAACAGGCAATACCGTAATCAAAATGACCTTAACAACAATGGGCTGTCCCTTAGCCGACGTATTGACTGAATCGATACACGAAGCATTAAGCGATATTCCAGAAGTCAAAAATCCAGAGGTAAAATTAGTTTGGTATCCCGCATGGACGACTGATAAAATGAGTCGTTATGCACGGATTGCTTTGGGGATTCGTTAAGGATTTTCAATCATACAATGGTGTTTCATATTTGTTAACTAGTTGGAATAAGCTGTTTTCTTAGGTGGTGGACAGTTGGCAAAATGAGGATATAAACACAGAACTCTTTTATTAACTTTGAAAAAGTTGGTAGAAGAGTTTTTTTATAGAATACTTTCTTAAATAAACAGTTACTTGGTGAAAAAGTTATGCTTTTTTACTAAAAGCATTAAAGAAAATCATATATTTTTAACCTGAAAGTTCAAAGTATTTTCCATTCATATGACAACTCAAAGTGAGTTAGTATTTAACTTTGCCGAAATAGTAATACTTTCTATAAACCTTCGATCATTTTGACAAAAAGAGAGCACAGATTAAATTCTTATTCATCCACATTGATAACCTTAAGGTGCATCCCAGAAAACATGTCTAAATAAACGTTACTGAATTTAGTCAGAGGCTTTGGGATACGATGAATTTTCCTTAAGGAGTCAATGTAGAATGAAGAAGGATGATTCTAGGAATGCTTTTTCAAAGGTCATGTGGTTTTATCCTATCAACTGACTCTTGGTTAACAAATATACAAATGTGTTCTATGCAACCATACATATAGGAAAACGATAGCCAAACTACAGTTTCGGTCAATCATTTAGCAAGTAACATATTTTTATTAGAGGTTCGAGATTAATTAATTGAATTAATGTATAATTATATTTAAGTTGTAAAAATGATTTGCTTGATTCCCTTGATCATAAAAAACAAAAAGGAGTGTGTTTTGTGGATTTTCTGTTTACTTTATTTGCTTTTATTTTCGTCGCAGTTATCTTATATCATATTGTCGAATTCTTAAAGGATCAATCTACGCCAGAAGTGGCAGTACTTGCCACGCTAGTAGACAAACGAATGACTAGTAGCACGAATATTGCTGCAAACGGCTTTACGAATCAATCCATTACCTATTATCTTTTATTTGAAATCGCAAGTGGCGAAAGATTAGAATTTAAAGTAGGGCATGGAAAATACAAATTATACGTCATCGGAGATACTGGAGTGTTGAGGTATCAAAGAAAAAGGTTTAATTCACTTGATAGGTAAAAAATTTGTATGTATATAGTATGTGTTTATTCGTTTTCAATTTAAAAAAAAGTTGAAAAGTCAATTAAAAAACTCCTATTCAAGTGTCTTATCATTTGAAATGATTTGAATTGTACGCTTTCGATGGAAAACGCAAGTATCATCGAGTAACACTTGAGAATTTCTCCTTACTGAGGTCGCATATTGAAACCAAGACCGAGGAAAGTTTCCTACGAGGATCGGCTCAATTTAGTTCATTCATCCGTTCGAATGGAAGAAGTGATGAGCTACCTATAGTTTTAAATACTCATAAATAGAATAGTTTGCTTCACCAAAACCTCTTGGCTCATTGCTAAGAGGCTTTTTTGTTTTTACCTGGCTTCAAAATAGTTCCAAGAAGGAAAAATCGTTCTTGGTTTTTCACAAACATTTTCTCATTCAAGTAACAAATATAGAACTTGAAATGCAAAAAGTGTTACTTGTGAGGTACATCCGACGCACCTTACAATGAACATGTAAAATAAGAAAGAATGAATGGAGTTGAACATTTGTGAAAAAAATGAAGGCTGCGTTGATGTATGGACCAGGAGATATTCGCTATGAACAAGTAGAGCGACCCTGCTGTCCAGAGGGAGGTTTTCTATTGAAGGTTAAGGCAGTTGGTCTGTGCGGCTCTGATATTCGCAATTTGCTGACCGATTCAAAAGCGGGGCGCTACCCTCATATTTATGGACACGAAATCGTTGGTGAGATCGTCGAAATTGATGAAAATGTGACGAAGTATCAAAGAGGGCAGATGGTTTATGTATACCCTATGGCTCATTGCCTACGTTGCGAAAATTGTCGTAATGGGAAGCACGAATGTTGTACGGAAGCTGAAAGTTATACCGATCTTCAAGGTGGTTTTGCAGAGTATATAGCATATAGTGCAACAAGAGTAGAACGAGGAGCGATTTTTGAAGTGCCAGAAGGACGAGAGCCTATCGCGGCAACATTAGCTGAACCCTTATCCTCCACTTATGCATGCATGGAGAATATTCAGGTTTCGTTAGGCGATTCGGTCGTCATTATTGGTGCAGGTCCAATTGGGGTCTTTTTAGCGATTCTAGCAAGGATTCGCGGAGCAAGCAAGGTAATCGTGATTGATAAAAATGCTGACAGACTAGCTCTTATGGAAGCGTTTAATGTGGATCATAGGATCGATTCTTCCAAAGAAGATTCTGTAGAAAAGGTGAAAGAGTATACGAATGGACATGGCGCACATAAAGTGATTTCAGCTAATCCATCAATAGAAGCACAGCAACAAAGTATTTTTATGGCTAGAAAATGTGGAATTGTCGTCTTTTTTGGTGGTGTAGCAAAGAATCAATTAACGCCTATAGATACGAATGCAGTTCATTATAACAATCTCTGGATTTATGGTCATTATGGTGCAAATAGTATTCAAGTCGAAAAATCTTTCCATTTATCCTTATCTGATCAGTTTCCTGCTGAAAAAATTATTTCTCATGTTTTGCCTTTAGCTGACATCAATCAGGCCATCGAATTGACGAGAGAAGGGAAGGCGTTAAAAGTCGTTTTACTACCAGAAGAAGAGTATAAAATTTATTCTTTATTGAAATCTCAAAAATAGAGTAAGGAAAGGAGGAGAAAGAAAATGAATAAAAAAATTGAGATCTATATTGCTTGTGGTAGTGGGATCGCCACGTCAACGGTTGTTCAAGAGAAAGTCAAACAAATCTTAGCTCAGAGCAACATTCAGGCTTCCATCACCAAAGGGAATATTAATCAAATTCCCTCAAAAGCAGAAACAGTGGATTTAATCTTGGTGACTACTCGATATGTCAAGCCAGTAAAAGTACCGATTCTTCCTGTTTTCAGTTTGATATCGGGAATCAACGAAGAGCAGACCGCGCAGAAAATCGTTGAAGAGTGCCATCGAATTATAAAAGGGGGATAAAAATGGAAGCTGTATTATCAGTTATTCAAAACATCATGGATATGGGGGCATCGGTTATGCTACCCGTTGTCATTTTTATTTTAAGCTGTGTCTTTAGGATGAAAATTGGCAAAGCACTTAAAACTGGGCTTTTAGTCGGCATCGGCTTTCAAGGGTTGGGGCTTGTTGTAGGACTCCTGGGTACTTCCTTGCAACCAGCCATCGATTATTATCAGGAAATGGGATCAGGATATACCACGATGGATGTTGGCTGGGCTGCTGTGGGAGCGGCTTCGTGGTCAGTACCTTTTGCAGCGATTGCTATTTTGATGATCGTGGGATTAAATGTATTGTTTATTCTTTTGAAATGGACAACGGTCATGAATGTCGACATTTGGAACTATATTCATTTTTTGATTCCTGGAGCATTAGCGTATGCCTTGTTTGATAGTTTTTGGCTAGGTTTGACTGTTACGGTTGGCTTATCAATTGTCACTTTATTCGTGGCTCAGTGGTTTGCTCCAAGATGGGAGGCGTATTACGGACTGGAAGGCACGACTTGTACGACATTTTCATTTATTACTTTCGCTTATCCTTTTGGACTATTAGTAAATAAATTGATTGATCTGATTCCTGGTCTTAACAAAATCGATATCAGTTTGGAAAAAGTCGAAAGTAAAATTGGTTTTTTTGGAGATCCAGCAGTTATCGGTTTGTTGGTCGGAACTTTTCTAGGCGTATTGACACGCCAAGAATTTACGGTAGCGATTTCTATGGGGGTTGGAGTTTCAGCAGTACTAGTACTGATACCCAAAATGGTTTCTGTTATGATGGAAGGCTTGACTGCGATCGGGGAAGCTGCCAAAGAATTTATGAAGAAACATATTGGCGAAGGGAAAAAATTATATATCGGCATGGACATTGCTCTTGGTCTTGGAGATCCGACAGCGATCACAACGACAGTGATTCTGATTCCGATAGCAATATTCTTAGCATTTATTATCCCTGGTATGCATTATTTTCCAGTTGGTGTTTTAACAGTAATCGTATATATGATTCCACTACTAGCATTAGCATCAAATGGCAATCTTTTTCGAACGCTTGTCACTGGCTTTTTCTTCTTAGTTATCGTTCTAATTGGAACAAACACCTTTGCACCTGAAGCAACCGAAATGATGAATGCGACCGGTGTACCTGTGGAAGGGGTTGTGACAGATAGTTTCTGGGGCTACAATTTAGCAAATATTATAATCAGCTTATTTCATCGAATCGCTGGGTAATTGACCAAATGAATAAACGAATTGTTGACAAAATAAATGGCTTAGTGGGAGAGAAATAGTGTATGAAATTTAAAGCAATCGAATTGAATGAGCGCTCCAATATAGAAGTGATTAAACAATGCGGACTTGAACTGCTTAACGAAGGGCTCGTCGGGAATAGTTTTATCGAGTCTTGTATCGAACGCGAACATCATTTTCCTACTGGTCTGCCAGTTGACCCGCCAGTTGCGATTCCGCATACCTTTGATCTCTCTGTGAAAGAATCTTCTGTCTGTTACGCAAGACTAAAAAAGCCTGTGACTTTTAAACAGATGGATACGCAAGTAGATGACTTAGCAGTCGAACATGTATTTTGCATGGCACTAAAAGATGAGCATACCTATATTGAATTTCTTCAAAAATTGATTTTAAGCATCCAATCTCGAAATTTTATTGTTCAATTAAGCAAGTGTGAACCTGAAAAACTTGTTGATTTTCTAAGAGAGAATTTGTCTATTCATTAAGGAGGAGTGCTGTGAGGAAAATTACTGCTGAAATCATCTATCTCCTACTATATAACAAAATAACGAAAATTAGATTGGAGCAACTTTATAAAAACTTGAATCTCTCGCCAAAGAAATTCACGAGTGAAATCAAAGTCTTGAACTCGTTTCTAAATACTCACGATATGCCGCAAGTGAAAATTGAAAGCGGATACTTACAGGTTCCTGATGAACTTGATTTGTCAGAAGCTTATCAGCTTGTTTTAGAATTGTCCCCTTACGACTATTCCTTGAATCCTGATGAAAGACGCACATTACTTCTGATCAATTTATTGATAACAGAAGATGTTCTTACGATGGATCATTTTGCTGATTTGTTTTACGTCAGTCGATTAACAATCATCCGCGATATCAATACGTTGAAAAAACAAGAAGTGATCATGAGTAAATATATCGAAACGCTTAGGGGAGAAGGGGTTATCCTTAAGATGATTCAATCGGAGAAAAGAGAGTATTTGTTTACATTGTTTTTAGAAAATATAGACGCAAAAGGATACATTAATTATGTCGGGATGCAAATCCTTCGGTCATTTGACGGGTCAATGGAGTATTTAGACTTTCTGGGATTCATTTTTAACGAGTTAAAGTATTCAGAAAAGTATCAGCAGTTTGATCTTTTCGTCTATATTTTTATCGTTATCAATATGCCCCGCAAAGAACAAGGTGAATCTCCCAAATTTGTCGTTATGTCGGAAAACCTGAGCATACTCATCGATCAAATTGAAAAAAGATTTGATCGAACGATCTCTTTCGAAGACAAACAGGCAATAGCAGAATTTTGTCATTTGAAAAAGCGAAAAAATGTGAAGGATGCTGAATTGTATAATTTGGTCATCTATTTTCTGAATAAAATTGATGAAGATTTAGGGACGACTCTAAAGTACGAATTTGACTTAATTTCTGATCTATACAATCACTTACAAATTATTGAAGAAGAGAACATTATTTTGGATATTGAAAATATCGGTCTTTTGCGGCATCAGTTTATGGATATTATCGTAGCTGTAAGGGCTAATAGTGGTGTCATTGAAAACTACCTGTCCCGATCCTTCAATGAATCATTTATTACTACGATCGCTATTCATATCGCAACTGCCTTAACCCGACAAGAATATAAGATGAGCAAAATCGATATCTGGATCGTGTGTGAAAATTTATCGATAGCGAAAATGATTGCTATGAAAATTAGTCGATACAAGCAGTTCAAAATTATGAATGTGCTAACACTTGCTACTTATCGTAAGATGTGCTTCCGTCAAAAAGCCAATCGTTTAATCTTAACTGCTGATCCTTTGCCTTTTTTGGAAGAGGATGTTTTAAGGATAACACCTTTTGTGACTCAAGAAGATATCCAAAAAATAGTAAAGACGGTTGACCGTTTGTTTACGATTAATGAAGAAGAGACTGAAGAAAAATTTGATCAATTTGTCCAACAACCACAAAGAAAATTGCATGATTACTTGTTAAATTCGCATGTTATCAGAATCGACCAAAAATGTTCTTGGGAGCATTCTTTACGCTTAGCAGGGAAAGTGTTGACACATAACGAGTGTATTGAGCAGAGCTATGTAGAAGAAGTCGTTGAAAATGTGAAACAAAATGGACCTTATATCGTAATAAGTGAAGGTGTTGCTTTAGCTCATGCGAACAATCGGGGAAATGTCCACCGTAGCACGATTAGCCTCTTGACGAATAAACAAAAGATCTCTTACGGATCTGAGGATTATTTTCAAGTGACTTATGTTTTCTTCGTCGCTCTTGTAAGAAGTGAAGAATATTTAGAAATTGTTGAAGATATTATGTTTCTTGGGAAATATGGATTGATTGAAAAATATTTACGTTTTAGACAGGAGGAACCCGATGGATTATTTAGAAGAAAGGAAATTCATATGTAAGATTGCCAAATCTTTATTTGACAGGAAGCTAACGGATGCTGCTGGTGGCAATATCTCTATAAAAGTTTCAGAAGATCATTTCTTGATGACACCTACTTTGGCATCTGTTCAGTATCTGTGGGAATTAGAGGCAGCGCAAATTCTTTTGGTAGATAAGAAACTATCCCTCATCGAAGGTACTGGTCACTTGACCAGGGAAATCAATATGCATATGAGTTTTTATCACTCAGATCCACGGATCAAAGCAGTGATTCATGCTCATCCATTAAATTTGATGGTTTACAGTTGTATAGGGACTGACATGCCCATCGTCTGTGAAAACCTTCGTTTCGGACCGGCTACGATCCGTTGTTTGGATTATGCACCTGCAACAACTGAAAAGTTAGCACACTTGGTTGGTGACTACTCTCAAAACATGGTGACAAATGAAGCAAAACTACCTTATGGAATGTTATTGCGAGAACATGGGGTAATTGTTGGAGCCACTAATTTGGCTTTTGCAAATGATTATCTGGAAAGACTAGAAACAAATGCTTATGTGCATTTACATTCGCAAGCGCTTCTCCAGCAGGGCTATGAATATTATACTGACAAAACAAACGTTACCTATGAATCCCGTGAATGAAGATTGGAGGAGAGTAGATGAGGGCTGGTTTCTTAATTGGACTGAATGAATTTGAGATTCGAGAAATGGATGTTCCACAATGCCATCAGAATGAAGTGATTGTAAAAGTAGAAGCTTCAGGAATCTGTGGGTCAGATATCCACAAAATGAGTAAAGGCTGGAAATACCAGTTACCCATGATCATGGGGCACGAGATGGCTGGGACTATTGTAAAAGTTGGTCGTTCTGTTCATCATTTAAAAAAAGACGATCGGGTCGCTGTTGTCCCGTTTATTCCTTGTCGTAACTGTGCATACTGTGCTATCGGGAAGTATCAATTATGTACGGACTATATCATGATGGGATCGCAACGGTTTGGGGGATTTGCAGAGTACGTATCCGTGCCAGCGAGCAATATCGTGAAAATAGGGACTAAGTTGTCTTTTGAAGAAGCGGCCATGATTGAGCCTCTTGCTGTCTCAGCGCATGGTGTTTATGGAATCGAACCTAAAGTGGGCGATGTCGTTGCAGTTTTTGGGTTAGGAACGATTGGATTGCTGACGATCCAATGGTTAAAAATTGCGGGTGTGAAAACGATCATTGGTATTGATATTCAATCAGAGAAACTGGAACAAGCAATAGATTTAGGTGTCACCGATACGATTAATCCTATTCTTCAAGATCTTGAAACAGAGATCTCCCGAATAACGGATGGTTTAGGCGTGGATATTGCAATGGAATGTGCAGGTACTAAAATAACCGAAGAACAATGTCTCTTAGTGACAAAAAAAGGCGGGAAAATTGGATTTCAAGGGATCGCTTATTCTGATGTTTTGATTAGACAACGAGCATTTGAAAAAATCTTTCGCAGTGAATTAACCATTAAGGGTTTTTGGAATAGTTATTCTGCACCTTTCCCAGGTAAAGAATGGTTTGATTCAATCACCTTTTTAGAAAGCGGACGCTTGAGTGTCAGTCATATGATTTCCCATCGCTTTCCATTAGAGGATCTTCAAAGAGCATTTGATTTAGCGGTAAATAGAAGTGAAAGCTTTAATAAAATCATGATCATGCTCTAAAAAAACATTTGAGTACAATATAAACAGATTGTTTTCAAAACCATATTTATTCAGTAAGTTTTAACAAGCTGTATGGATATGGTTTTTTTGATTTGCTACTCTGATTACAGAGGTTGCTCCTTCTAAAACCTGTCCCACTCAAAGACATCGTTGCATTTTCAGAAATGAAACGGTAAACTAGTTGAAAAGATTGGAGGAATGAATCAATGTTAGCTACGAATTTTGGGAAATTTACATATAAAAATCCGTTTATGAATGCATCAGGAGTCCATTGTATGACGATCGAGGAATTAGATGAATTAGCATCATCAACAGCTGGATCATTTGTCACGAAGAGTGCAACACTAGAAGCGCGTGCCGGAAATCCAGAACCACGTTATACCGATTTACCGTTAGGAAGCATCAATTCGATGGGATTACCAAATCTAGGGGTGGACTACTACTTAGACTATGCCATCAAAAAACAGCAGGAAATGACCCAGCAAGCGCCCTTCTTTTTCTCTGTCGCTGGTATGAGCGTGGCTGAAAACATTGAGTTATTGAAGAAAATCCAAGAAAGTGATTTTGAAGGAATCACTGAGTTAAATCTTTCTTGTCCAAACGTGCCAGGAAAACCCCAAGTTGCCTATGATTTTCCTTTGACCGATCAAATTCTGGAAACAGTCTTTGGTTTTTTCACAAAACCTTTAGGTGTCAAATTGCCGCCATACTTTGATTTGGCTCACTTTGATGAGATGGCTAAGATATTTAACAAGTATCCGTTAACCTACATCAATTCAATCAACAGTATTGGGAATGCTTTATTCATCGATCCTGCTACTGACTCGGTAGTCATCAAACCAAAAGATGGGTTTGGTGGTCTAGGAGGCGAATATGTGAAACCAACGGCATTAGCCAATGTGCGGGCTTTCTATACACGTCTCAAGCCAGAAATCAAAATTATCGGTACTGGTGGGATTCGTAATGGTCAAGATGCGTATGAACATTTGTTATGTGGCGCTTCTATGTTGCAGATCGGCACAGAACTGCAAAAAGAAGGACCAGCGATCTTTGAACGATTGACGAAAGAATTAGCAGCGATCATGAAAGAAAAAGGCTATCAATCAATCAGTGAATTTCATGGGAAATTAAAAACGATTGATTAAGAACGATTTTGAATGCTTTACTATCCGCTTCTTTTTATAGAAGAAAGGAGGTTTTTAATGGAGAAGTTTCGTAAAACAACGGAGGAAGATCTGGTTGAGTTGATGGCGCTTTTTGAAGAAGGCATTGCTTTCTTAAAAGCACAAGGATCTCCGCAATGGCAAGATGGGTACGGTCCTAAAGAAAATCAAATCAAAGCAGATATTGCCAATGGTGAAAGCTATGTGTTGGTGAAAGATGGAAAAATCGCAGCGTCTGCCGCGTTGGTTTCTGGTGATGATCCTGTCTACAATGCAATTACCGGCGCAGGGTGGGAAGGAAACGGTCCATATCTATCCATCCATCGCGTCGTTGTCAGTTCTCATTTTAAAGGGCAAAAGTTAAGCGCCAAATTGCTGCAAGCTCTTGAAGTGGTTGCATTAGAGCAAGGAATCGTTGATTTACGTATCGATACGTATAAAGCCAATATTGGTATGCAAAAGAATATCCAAGCAGCTGGCTATCAATACAAAGGAGAGGTAACATTCCCTTTTCCGAACGGAGAGCGATTGGCTTTTCAAAAACGTTTGACCGCAAGCTAAACATTCTATTCCATGAGTGTTACTTGGCTGAATTAATGGAATAGTTGTGTCAAAGTGAATTTTTGGTATGAAAATGCGGATAATGGTTGTCAGAATCCTTTCGGCTTGCTAAGATAAGCACGTAAAGGACGGTGCCAAATGAAGAAAAGAATCAAAAAGAAAAAAGCTTATAAAAAATATATCCATGATATTTTTGCGGGTTATGAAGAAATGCTTGAGAATCCAGCGATCAATGAGAAGAAGTTTTCTTATCTGAAAGAAGAAACAACCTTAAAACGAGACGATCAAAATCAGATCCGTTTTCGTACGATCGATATTGATTAAACTACCTATTTTGGGTAGTTTTTTTGTTTATCTCGACTTAGTTGAAAATTTTTCAGAAAAAAGCTTGCTCTTTCATTCTTAGAATGATAAAGTATTCAACGTTGGCAATTGAGCCAGCGGGTCAAAAATGCTTTTGAAAAAACTTCGAAAAAAGACTTGACCAAAAATGAAACAGATGATATTATAACGAAGTCGCAATCTTAAAACAGTTAATCGATGTTGATACATCAACAAAATTAATTGGAAAAAGTTATTGACAAATAACAAATCATTTGTTATTCTAATAAAGTCGCTGAGACAGCCGCTGCGAAGTTGAAAAACAACGAGCGAAAAAACTTTTAAAAAAGAGTTGACAATCAACTGTCGCTCTGATATGATATAAAAGTTGCTAACACAGCACGGTAGACCTTTGAAAACTGAACAAAGCAAGCAAACGAACCAATGTGTAGGACGTTTCAATTTATTGAAACAAATACATGCAAGCAATAGCTAGCAAAGTTAATTTTTATGAGCTTAATGACCGTATGGTCATTCAAACAAATCATTATGAGAGTTTGATCCTGGCTCAGGACGAACGCTGGCGGCGTGCCT
Source organism: Enterococcus sp. DIV0008 (assembly GCF_050542615.1). NCBI lineage: Bacteria > Bacillati > Bacillota > Bacilli > Lactobacillales > Enterococcaceae > Enterococcus > Enterococcus sp. DIV0008. Next base: position 1,531,875 of record NZ_CP172937.1, read on the forward strand.
AATACATGCAAGTCGAACGCTTTTTCTTTCACCGGAGCTTGCTCCACCGAAAGAAAAAGAGTGGCGAACGGGTGAGTAACACGTGGGTAACCTGCCCATCAGAAGGGGATAACACTTGGAAACAGGTGCTAATACCGTATAACACTATTTTCCGCATGGAAGAAAGTTGAAAGGCGCTTTTGCGTCACTGATGGATGGACCCGCGGTGCATTAGCTAGTTGGTGAGGTAACGGCTCACCAAGGCAACGATGCATAGCCGACCTGAGAGGGTGATCGGCCACACTGGGACTGAGACACGGCCCAGACTCCTACGGGAGGCAGCAGTAGGGAATCTTCGGCAATGGACGAAAGTCTGACCGAGCAACGCCGCGTGAGTGAAGAAGGTTTTCGGATCGTAAAACTCTGTTGTTAGAGAAGAACAAGGATGAGAGTAAAATGTTCATCCCTTGACGGTATCTAACCAGAAAGCCACGGCTAACTACGTGCCAGCAGCCGCGGTAATACGTAGGTGGCAAGCGTTGTCCGGATTTATTGGGCGTAAAGCGAGCGCAGGCGGTTTCTTAAGTCTGATGTGAAAGCCCCCGGCTCAACCGGGGAGGGTCATTGGAAACTGGGAGACTTGAGTG
>NZ_CP172937.1:1537500-3052500 GCF_050542615.1 Enterococcus sp. DIV0008
ACATTTAACTTCTGAGCGAAAAGCATTAGAAGCCAAACGTAGAGAATGGGAAAGATATTCAAATAATAATGAAGAGGTTTTTGCTGAAAAAGAACGCCTACAGCAGCAATATCAAACATTGCGCTTAAAGAAAGCGATCGTAGAAAAAGAATTTCGTCAAATTGATACTTTTTTTGGTTCTTTTGATGAATTTACGACAAAAATAATGGCTTTCTTAGCTCACTATACGGGAAAGGAGCTGACTGATATTGACGAAAGAAACGCAGACAAATCCTGATGAATCACAGCTGCTGGAGCAGGAACCGACGCTAGAGATTCAAACAGAAGGCGCTAATGAAGTTGAGGTAAACGTACCAACAAATGCGACGGACTTAGTGAATGACGGTCCTTTAGTAGAAGATAGTAGAAATGTAGCGGATGATTCGTTTGATTCAGCGGAAGAAGAATCTGACTACGAAGATGATTATTACGCTGTAAAAGCGCAAGATCACCAACGAATCGAATCGCTTATTGAGCAAGCCGAAAACGAACTAGCTGATTTAAAATTGCGAAAATCAATCATGGAAGCTGATTTTTCTGGATTGCTTGCTCATTACCGTCAGTTGATTTTAACAGATCAAGATATTTCGGTGATCGCCAAAAAGACATTGCTTGAATACTATGCCTATGAATTCTTGAAACCATTAAAAACGATTCATTTAACTGCTACCGATAACTATGATACATGGAAGACAAAGCATTTCAATGTCCGTTTTCGTTTAACAGAAACAAAGGAGCTCGAGTTTAGTTTTAAACTAAATCCAGTCAATTCTACGTATCAATCCAGTTATTTGCCATTGTTGACTATCAATTCAAACTCCCAGTCGGTGGTTGTCAATGATGAACAGATTTTGCATTTAATCAGTCAATGGCATGCGGAGAATATTTTCTCGGTCAATCAGCTTTCGCTTTTTAATTATGATGTCAACTTGGTATTGGCGCATTTAAAAGAATTAGGCTTTACGGTTTCACCAAGCTTGATCGACAATACCCAAACCTTAGCTGTCGATATGGAAACAGATTTTCCTGTTGCAGCAGAAGTTCTCGATCAAATTTTTATTATCACGATGGAGAATCAGCAATATGATTTTATCACAGAAAACAAAGGCGAAATTCTTATTTTACTTGATAAAAATCAACGATTGACGATCCATTTGTATACAGAGTCCACTTTACTAACGATTGACTCAGATCAATGGAAGCGATCCTTATTAGATTTCTTCACAAGCTATCCGTTTTTAGTTCCACTTGTGGTAAAAGGTGAAGAATAAATGTTCTAAATTGGTTAAGAGTGCTAGAATGGTTTTTATAACTATTCAGCACTTTTTTTGGAAGGAGCAGTATGATGAAAAATAAAGCACTAGGTTTTTATGAAGGACGATCTTTAGATGATCTAGAAGTATTTACTGAAAAGGAAATTCCTATACCGATTTGCCAAACACATGATTTACTGGTGGAAGTACAAGCAGTTTCGGTCAATCCAATCGATACGAAACGTCGGCAAATGACTGTTTTAAGTGAAGATTTCCAGATCCAAGGGTATGATGCCGTTGGGATCGTTAAAGAAATCGGCTCAGCAGTTAGTGGCTTTGCCGTTGGTGATCGGGTATTCTATGCCGGAACCACACAACGACCTGGTGCGAATCAAAGGTTTCAAGCTGTTGATTCTCGAATCGCAGCAAAGGCACCAGCCGGCTTTTCTGACGGTGATCTTGCAGCTTTACCATTAACGAGTTTAACCGCATGGGAATTGCTATTTGAAAAATTTGGATATATTCCTGAAGAAAACGCCAATCAAGGATCGATTTTGTTGATCAATGCCAGCGGCGGTGTGGGTTCGATCGCTGCACAATTAGCAAAATGGGCAGGTTTAACCGTTTATGGCACTGCTAGTCCTAGAAACAACGAGTGGCTAAAAAACAATCAAGTGGATCATGTTCTTAATCACCGTTTACCTTTAGCCGAACAAATAAACAAACCTTTTTCAGCCATTGCCATTTTTTATGATGCCTCCACCTATTTGCCACAATTAACGAAAGCAATCGTCCCATTTGGTAAAGTCGGAATGATCGTCAATACGAAAGAAGCGCTCGATTTAAACCCATTTAAAAACCTTAGCATCGATTTTTATTGGGAGTACATGTTTGCCAAAACAGATGCTCAACTGATGTTTGAAACCCAAGGAGCGATCTTAAAACGAATCGCTTCGCTGTTAGTTAATGGCAAAATTCACACCACTGCGGTCCAAACGATTGATGGAGGAATCACGATCGAAAACTTAAAACTCGGTACCGAAGCGGTTGAGCGGGGAAATAAAGGCAAGACTGTGATTACAGGGGGCGTCTTATAGATGGAAGAAGAGGAAGCAATCCTGTTTTGGGATGAGTTTGCTCAAGATTATGCACAAATCCAGCAGGAGTCTTCATTGCAGATTGCGAAAGAGGTAGTTGCTTACTTATTGGAGCAGCAAGTGTTCCCGATATCTATTTTTGTTGACTTTGCTGCTGGTGCGGGTCGCTATATCCCCGCATTTTATCCTTATGTAAATGAGTATTATGCGATTGATTTTTCAAAGGAAATGCTTAGAATAATTGAAGAAACGATTGATGATCCACAGAATAAACTACACCTGATCCAACAGAGCCAAAGCGACTTTTTAACGACGGACCAGCACTGGCCCTGTATTTTCATGGCCATGAATCCAGCACTAAGAGACAAAAAGACATTGCTGCAGTTGCGAAAGAAAACCGATCAATTGATTATTCTTAGAACAATCGCTGAAGTCGAAAATGTGTTTCAGCCCTTTGAAGAAGACCCCGTAGCTGAAAAAGAGTTACAGCTTAATACCTACTACAAGAAGTGGTTATCAGAAGAGGCAATTGAATGGCGGAGCTGCCAGTTTGAGTATATGGTGAAAGAAGAGATCGATCGGGATCTCTTTCATCTTTATTTTGAGGATGAGTATTCATTGGAACAGCGGAAACAAATGGTTCAACGTATCTTTGGTGAATCGCTGACTGTTGAAAGCCATACGAAAATAACCTTTGAACTTCTTTTATCTCGATAGTAATCCCTCAAAGAGATCAAAAAAAAACGAGATTCTGACATAAGAGCGAAAAACAGAAACAGTAGTTATGCCTCTTTTGACTACTGGCTGCAAATGTCCTTATGCTGGAATCTCGTTTTGCATCGCTTTTGTTATAAGAAAAGATAGACAGTCGTTCCTAAGATCAGTAAGAAAAGAAGATTGACGATTAAGAACCATTTTTGAAATGCTTTGGCTTCTTTGGCTCGAGCTTGTTTCAGTAACTTATAGCCAATCAAATTGGCTAGTGAAGCAATCAATGTACCCAATCCGCCGACATTGACCCCTAAAAGAACGGCTTTTTCCAAGTCGGTGAAGGGAGCGATCAAAATCGCTGCTGGAACGTTAGAGATTCCTTGAGAGAGTAAAATACTGCCTAAAAAAGCTCGATGTGTTTCTTGAAAATACGGTCGAATGCGATTGGTGATCCACGTTTGGTCTTGAATATTGCCAACGATCAAGAAGAAGCAAATGAAGGTAAGCAATAAACGATAATCAACTTTGGAAAATAACCGTTTATTGCTGAACCAAACCACGGCTACGACGATAAGAACGGCTATGGAGATGGGTAGAACACTAAAAATACCCAAAATCATGATAACAAACAAGCCTGCATGGCGCATCGCTGTTTTTTTTTCATAGGCGTCTTCTTGAATAGTGATTTCTAGAGGCGATTTTGAAATAAGCTGAACCGAAACAAGCAGTAATAGTAAGGAAAACCCCACGAAAGTACCGGTTGTCCACATGAACTGTCCTAGTGAGATGTGATAATAAGAAAATAAAAATAAGTTTTGCGGGTTTCCAAAGGGAAAAAGGCTACTTCCTAAATTGGCTGCTACGATTAAATAGACGGCGCCTAATATGACACTAGTTCGCTGTTGTTCTTGTCTCGTTAAAAGCAGATAGATGGGCAATAAGGTTAAAATAGCTACATCGTTCGTTAAGAACATCGAACTAAAAAAGCTTAGAAGAACGACTGCACGAATCAAATCCCGCAAACTGCGGCTCTTTTCCACCAATTTTTGCCCAAATACCCGTAATAAGCCAGCTTCTTCCAACCCATTGATCACTAGCATTAATCCAAACAGCGACAAGATCACTTTGAAGTCAATAAACGACCAACGGAAGGTGCCAAAACAACAAGCAATGAGTGCTAGTAGCAGGGAAATCGAAAATAATCGATCGGCTCGAAAAAATGCTAACATTCGTTTTCCCATAGTTCACCACCTTTCTTCTCAAGAATTTTACCATTCCCGCGCTTTAGGAACAATAAATAACGCTTTATCCGTCTAATTCAAAGTCATTCAGGCAAATTTTATAGTTGACAAATGAGTCATTAATTGGGAAATTAGTATGTGAAAGGTGAAGGAGGTTCAAAAATGAATGTTATGCAGCTGCTTGAAAAAAATCAGCAGGTTCATTTTCAAATTTTAGCTGTTTTTTTTCAGAATGGCTCAGAGATCTCTTATAAGAAACTTGCAAAAACATTATCCATTTCCGCCCCCACTTTGCAAAAAGAGCTTCAAAATCTTCATCAGAATTTAGTCGCTTTCCATGAGGATGCGACATTGACTTATTTAGAAAATGATCAAGTACAGTTAACACTTCCGCTTGATTTCTCACTAAAAAAATTCTTTTATTCGTATCTGTCAGAGGCGATCGATTTTCAGATTTTGTCTTATTTGTTTTTTCATCGAGATGAGTCAACGACGAAAATGATGTTAGAACTCATGTTGAGTGAAGCATCTTTGTTTCGTCGATTCAAAGCCATCAATCAATTATTGAAAGAGTTCGATATCCAATTAAAAAATAAAAAATTAATTGGGGATGAAAAGCAAATTCGTTTTTTCTATTATCAATTTTTTTCACAAAGTTATCCCAATGAAGAATTGATTACCCGCTTGAATGCTCCAGCCATCAATAATTTGATTCGAGTTATTGAAAAACAGTTACAGACAACGTTTAGTCAAGCTGAGCGTTGGAAAGTTGGGTTATGGCTAGGCATTATGGAAGCTCGTTTTGATTATCGTGGCTCACAGCAGCATGAAGCCTCGTATCACCTATTAAAGTCTCTAGAAAATGAAGCCATGTTCCAGATTCTGCGGAATATCTTAGGACGCTACCTCAGTCGTTTTGCGGTTTCCTGGAGCGATTATGAAACGGTTTATTTCTATTTGTTTTTACTAGCAGAAGGCTTGATTGGTCCTTCAGAGGAGGGATTAAGCCAGAAGTCACTTTTCTTCCGAGAAATCGAAGCATTAAATGAAGAGTTGTTGCAGGCGATCGGTGATAGTGAAAGAAAGTCCGCAGAAACTTCAGTGGAGTTGGGTGTCTTCTTAACCAGCGTAACGATCCAAGCGCTATACATTCATGGCGGCATTATTGCTTTTGCTGAATTTCAGCCGCAAAGTGTTGCGAATGAAAGCTTGATTGTAGTGGCACAACAAGCAATCGAACAGTTGGAGAAAAACGTAAACCAGTCTTTTTCTCTTGAGAAAAAGCAGCATTTAACCAATGAATTGCTTTTGATCCGTCAATGGATTCAAGTAAAACAGGAAAAAGCATTTACCGTAGGCATTTTGTTGACTCAATCACGATTACGCAGTGGCTTTTTGCGGCGTTTTTTGATCAAAGAATTGGCTGGCTATCCGAATATTCACTTCGATGGGACGAAGGAGAAGGACTATGATTTATTGATTGTTGATCATTCTGAGATCTCGGAAGGCTATCGTTATAAGAAGCGATTGATTTTAACAGGTGGTGCAACCCCATTTGAAGAAGAGCGACTTCATCAAATCGTGGATGAAATACGCAATGAGAACCTTGAAAGTGAGTTGGAAAAGATATGAGAATAGTGATTATTGGAGGCTCTCATGCAGGAATTGCTGCTGCCCGTCATTTAAAAAAAGTTGACCCCAAAGTCGATGTGATTATTATAGAAAAATCAGGTGTCCTTGGTTACGTTGCCAGCAGCTTGAATTTAGTTTTAGAAGGATATATCTCGCGTCTGGAAGACTCACGGACCACAACTGCTAGCGAGCTTCTTTCAGAAGGAATCAATGTGATGCTGAACAGTGAAGTCATAAACATTTTTCCGCAAGAAAAACTGGTTCAATTTGTGACGTCAACGGAATCATATCGACAAGAAGATGAAGTGAGTTATGATGGCTTAATTTTAGCGATGGGATCGAGTACTTTCCGCTCGGAGTTCGCCTCAGATGTTGAAGCACATATAACGACCTACAAAACGATTGGTCAATCAAAGCAAGCACTAGAAAAAATCGAAAAGGCGCAAACCGTGGCGATCGTCGGCGCTGGCCTGATTGGGTTTGAATTGGCGGAATCGTTAAGTGGACAGCAAAAAGCGATTCACTTAATCGATCGAATGGATACGCTGTTGTTCCGTTATTTTGATCATGAAGTTGCAGAAATTTTGATGGAACGTTTTCCAGAGAACTTACAAATTTATCTTAACAGCAACGTTGCCCATACGATCAAAGACGAGAAGGGCGAATATCAAGGAATTGAGCTTTCAAATGGAACCCAGATTCAAGCTGATGTAGTCGTTTATGCTGTAAATCCGCGACCGAATGTCGCCTTAGTAGAAGACTTTTTAAAACTAAATCTCGATGGCACGGTATTTACAAATGAATACTTGCAAACGTCTGATCCATCCATCTATGCGATCGGCGATCTCGTCTCGATTCCTTTCAATCATTCGGATAGCTCTTTGTATATCCCTTTAGTGACTAATGCTTATCGGACGGGGATCGTAGCTGCTACCAATGTATTGGCTAATGAGCAGGGAACGACGAAAATTCCTTTTCCCAAAATGCAGCGCACGGTTGTTAGTAAATTGTTTGGCTATTTTGTCAGCAGTTCAGGTATCAATGAGACTGAGGCACCGTATTACGGCTTTGAAGTAGATTCAGTGACGCAGACATTTCATTCTCGGACATTTTTCGCGACAGATGAGGATTTTGAAGTAACCTTAAAACTGATTTTTGATCAGCAAACGAAAATAATCATGGGAGGGCAAATCATCACGAGTGATCGTGGAAGTTTAGAGATCATCAACACGATTTCAACGTTAATCAATAGCAAAACGTCCTTGCACCAATTAGCAACAATGGATTACTTTTTTAATCCTACCATTTCTTTTCCGTTGCATTTTTTGAATCAATTGGCCCTGGATGGCTTGTTAAAGTAAAGTATGTAACCTTGGTAAACCTACGATCATCGTAGGTTTATTTTTTTTGCACGTAACGATAATCAAGGAAGACTATCGCTTTCCATCAGTGACTGGTTTCGGTAATTAAAAATCAGGTGGGCTGCTGTTGGAGGTCGATGTCAACTACTATCATGATTTTTTTTGATGAAGAATCTCGAAACGAAAACGATAAAGCTTGTTCGATGACTGAACTGCTTTTGCTTATAGATTTTTATTGATAGACGATGATTGTTTAGGTGGAGGGGACACACGTCATTTGCTTTTAACTGATAAAATACATCATCTTGGGTAAGTGGTGATTTTACATGGTTTTCAATAGATGAAAACAAGTGCAAATCTAAGTGATCTGTTATTGAATGATACTCAGAAAGTGAATGTATCATTCGTAAGTATTTTTATAATCCAAAGGATAAAATAGACATCCTTGAGATAAGAATACGCTTATCGGCAGGTTTATAAGAGAAAAACATCACATAATTTCCTTTCCTCGCATACTCATTTTCCAAAAATTGCGATGGGAAAGGGATTTTTTAAAAAAACTTCTTGTGATTTTAAGTGAAATACGTTACCCTATTAAAGAGAGTGAGAATCATTCTCAATAACGAGGGGGCGGGGCATGTTGAAAAAAATCGGATTACTGCTGATCTTTATTCTTCTAGTGGGTTGCTCTTTGTTGGCAGGTACCCATGAATTGTCTTTAACAGGTTTACAGCAGGGTGATCCGAATCATTGGCTTGTTTTGGTAAAAGTTAGACTTCCACGGACGATCAGTTTGATCATTGCAGGTGGGATCATTAGTATCTGTGGAAAAATCATGCAGCACATGATGCAAAATAAATTTGTGGCCTCTGAGTCGATTGGGCTGACGGATAGCGCTCGCTTAGGAATTTTGCTGGTTATGCTCTTTCTGCCAAATGCCTCAAATTTGATTCGTACGACTGCAGCATTTGTGTTTGCTTATGCAGGGGTGTTGTTCTTTTTATTTTTAAGCCAATTTCTACCAAAGAAAGATCCAATGATGCTGCCTTTAACAGGGGTGATGTTCGGTAATATCATCGGTGCTATTAGTAGCTTCTTAGCCTATCGTTTCCAATTGGTTCAAAACGTTTCTTCTTGGCTACAAGGAAATTTTGCCACCATTATGGTTGGACAGTATGAACTTTTGTATTTGACGATTCCGGTTTTCGGTTTGCTGTATTTCTTAGCTTATGAGATCACGATCGCCGGTTTAGGTGAAAGTGCGGCTAAGAGTCTGGGGATCAATTACTTGTTCCTGCGTTTTGCTGTATTTGCTCTGGTGGCGTTTGCCAGCAGTGTCGTTTTACTGACCGTTGGACAAATCCCTTTTTTAGGGATCGTTATCCCAAATATGATCGGCATGGTCTTCGGGGATCATTTGAAAAATAATCTGGTCTTGATCAGCTTTGCCGGAAGCGCGTTCTTGTTATTGTGTGATGTATTGGCGAGAGTCGTCATCGCGCCGTATGAAATGCCGGTCAGTGTTGTCGCCGGCGTACTGGGTGGGTGCTGTTTCTTGATTTTGCTTCTGGGGAGGAAATTTCGATGAAGAAAAAACTCTTTCTCTTGTTGTTTCTAATCCTTTGTGCATGTATGGCCTATCTAACCTATAACACCTATGGTAACTGGTCCTTTGCCTTTGCATTACGAGGGCGTCGTATCATGGCTTTTGCTTTAGTTGCCATTGCAATCTCCTTTAGTACAATCACGCTACAGACACTGACGAGCAATCGCTATCTAACCCCTGGGATTTTAGGCTTAGATCAATTGTATGTCCTTGTTCAAACCCTTTGTTTCTTTTTTATCGGTGGGATTCAGATGTTAAGCCAAGAAACAGCAGCGATGTTTTTGTTCTCTGTCGGTTTAACTGCCGTTCTAGGAAGTTTCTTGATTGGCTTTTTCTATCAAAAAGCAGTCGCCGGACTATTTTTGTTATTGATGGCAGGTATGGTCTGTGGCACGATGTTCGGTAGTCTCAGCACCTTTTTACAAGTATTGATGGATCCAAATGAATATGATTTGCTGCAAGGCCGCTTATTCGCCAGTTTTGGCAATATAAACACCCAACATCTTTTGATTGCTGCCGCGATCATTTTGGTAGGGAGTATCTGTCTGGTTCTGCTGATTCCAGAATTAAATTTGCTCCATTTAGGAAGCGGACAGGCCAAAAGTTTAGGCGTTTCTGTTCAATGGCTTCATAGAGGTGTTTTATTTTTGATTGCTTTACTGACAGGCACTGCCACTGCTTTAGTTGGTCCAGCAGTTTTTCTAGGATTTGTGGTGGCAACGATCACCTATCAGCTTTTCCCAACTTATCGTCACGGTTGGCTCTTTGCCGGTGGTAGTTTGATTGGTTTTCTCCTGTTGGTAGGAGGTCAATTCCTAGTGGAACAGGTCTTTCAATGGCAAACGACCATCGGCACCGTGATCCAATTATTAGGTGGTATCTTTTTTATAAGCAAATTGCTGCTGGAAAGGAAAAAATCATGATCGAAACCAAAAATGTATCCAAGAATTATGCAAAAACACAAGTTTTGACGAAATGTTCCTTAGCGTTGCCGGAGCAGAAAATGATTGCTTTCATTGGGCCCAATGGTGCCGGAAAAAGTACCTTGCTTTCTTTAGTCAGTCGGATGTTGGATCAGCGCACCGGTGATATTTATCTGGATGGAACGGAGATTCGTCAATGGAAATCCAAAGAGCTAGCAAAAAAAATGGCTTTTTTGCAGCAAAGCAATCGCTATGCTGTCAATCTGACCGTAAGAGAACTAGTGGCATTTGGTCGTTATCCATATAACCGGGGACGACAATCGGCAGCAGATGATGTGATCATTGATGATTCTTTGTCTAAGTTATCTCTCACCGAATATGCTGGTCAATCGATCCATGAACTTTCAGGTGGGCAACTGCAAAGAGTTTACTTGGCGATGATCTTAGCCCAAGATACCGATTATTTATTATTGGACGAACCGTTAAACAATCTAGATTTGAAACATGCCAACCAGCTGATGAAATTATTGACTACATTGGTGGAAGAGTATCAGAAAACCGTTGTGATCGTTTTGCACGACATTAATTTTGCAGCACGATATGCCGATCACATCGTCGCTATGAAAGATGGTCAGATTTTTAAAGCAGCTGGCACAGAGGCAGTGATTCGAGAAGAGGTATTAGAAGCACTATATGAGATTCCAATCAAACTGGTACAAGTGGATGGGCGGCAATTTTGCTACACCTTCCAATAAAATTTTGTTTCTAAGGAGGAAAAAATGAAAAAAATAGTAGTAAGTTTTATGAGTATTTTCGTACTAGCGGGGTTGACCGCTTGCGGATCAAATAATACAGGGACAACAGATTCAACGGGGACAGCCCAAACCCAAGTAGAAGAAAGTGCACAAACGCCGACAGAAGTCGAGATTACGGACAGCAATGGGACTGTCACTGTTCCTTATGCGCCGGAAAAAGTTGTTGTCTTTGACAACAGTGCATTAGACACAATGGATGCCCTTGGTCTTGGAGACCGAGTCGTTGCTGCAGCAACCAGCAATCTGCCAGATTATTTATCAGCGTATGCAGATGTTGAATCAGCAGGGGGAATCAAAGAACCGGATCTAGAGAAAATCAATCAATTACAGCCGGATCTAATCATTATTTCAGGTCGGCAACGTGATTTTCAAGAAGAATTATCTGCCATTGCGCCAACCGTTTTCTTAAGCGTCGACAATAGTAATACGTGGGGATCGATCGAAGCTAATATTACGGCTATCGGACAAATCTTCGGTGTGGAAGAAGAAGCGAAAGAACAGCTGAATTCGTTGCAAACACAGATCAACACCTTGAAAGAGCAAGCACAAAGCGCTGACGAAAAAGCTTTGGTAGTTATGGTGAATGAAGGCAATCTTTCCGCTTTCGGTCCAGGATCTCGTTACAGTATCCTATATGATACGTTTGGTTTTCCGGCAGTTGATGAAGAGCTAGAGGCGTCAACTCATGGACAAAGTATTTCTTATGAGTACTTGCTTGAAAAAAATCCTGACGTCATCTTCGTGATTGATCGGACAAAAGCGATCGGTGGTAATGAAAGCGAAAGTGAATTTGTTGCAAACGAAATCGTACAAGAAACAAATGCTGGGCAAAACGATCAAGTGATTGAATTGGATGCTGCAGTTTGGTATTTAGCTGGTTCCGGATTGGAGTCGATCCAATTAATGATGGATGATGTCAAACCAGCCGTTGAATAAGTATGTGAGAACAAGAATCAAGTAACAAGGGGCACGCGTATCAGTTTACTGAGAATGCGTGTCTTTTTTTCATTTTCTAGGACCTACGACTGATTTTTGAGAACTTTACCAGCTTTACTTTACCTGTCGTAGTAATTGTTTTATAATTAGTACGACAGATGAAGTAATTTAGGAGGCGATTGCGTGATCTCGAGTGACGGAATTCGCGGCTATAACGACGCAATCATTTTATCCATTCTTTCAAAAGAAGATTCTTATGGATATGAAATATCCAAGCGTATTCGCGAAGGAACGGATGCCGTATATGTGATCAAAGAAACGACGTTGTATTCCGCTTTTACTCGGCTAGAAAAACAAGGATTGATTCGTTCCTATCCTGGAGAAGTGACGCATGGCAAAAAGCGGACGTATTACCAGATAACTGCAGACGGAAAAGCGAGCCTTACACAGAAACGATTGGAGTGGCAACAGACAAAGATCGTCGTTGACCAGTTCTTACAAGGAGGAGAAAAATGAAAACCATTCATGACTATTTAGACAGCTTATTTTTATCAGTACCCATCACACCGGAAACGAAGAGGGCAAAAGAAGACCTCTTAGCCATTATGGAAGACCACTACTTGGAATTAATCCATCAAGGGAAAAGTGAACACGAAGCCATCGGTGCGGTGATCAGTGAGTTTGGTTCGGTGGATGAATTGCTGCAAGAATTAAATGTTTCTAAAGAAGAACCAATTGATGATTGGTCCGATGCTATCACAGAAGATGATGCATTTGATTATTGGGGAACTGTGCGCCACTTTGCTTTCTCGTTGTCTTTGGGAATCGGCTTTTGTATCGCAGCTTTTGCAGCTTTGATGCTTTTTGTTAGTTTCTATGCGGAATTATTTGGTGTAATGGTGATGATCCTTTTTATCGCCATCGGGGTTGGTTTTATCATCTCTAGCAGTTTGCACTTTTCCGGTGCTCGTAAACAGTTGGATGATCGTCCGATCAAAAGGGATGCTAAACGAGAAGCCGCTCAGCAACTCGCAAATTATGAAAAAAGTTTTCGAATTGGTCTCGTTTTAGGAATTGGCGCCTGCATTTTTTCGATTGCGCCTGTACTGTTAAGTGAGCTGATTTATTACTCTGTCGAATTCGGTATAGCGCTATTTTTCTTGACGGTTGCAGTAGGTGTGTTCTTTATTATTTATGTAAGTATTATTCGGGCAGGGTTTGCGAAATTGGCTTCGGAAACGTATTTTATTCGCGACGAAGATCATCCTGGTGATCGAGCAACACGTCATAAATATGGCGAATCCGCTGGTAGAGTTACCTTTTTTCGAACAGTCTATTGGCCAGTGATTTTGGTCGTTTACATGCTTTGGTCCTTCATGTTTCATGCATGGGCTTACTCTTGGGTCATTTTTGTTATCGGTGGGGTCTTAGAGGACTACTTTATTGGTCAGACAAAAGCCAAAAAATAAGAGACGTTTCAACCGAGAGTGCTTTCTTTACTTTTAAAAAAAGGAAGACTATAATACGCCTTGTAACTGAATTAAGTAAAAAAGAACGGCGAGAAGTGAGATGTTCTCATTGCTTTTTTAAAAGTTCAGAATACAAGAAAAGAGGCAATGGATATGTTAGAAATTCATTATCTGAAAAATGGCAGCAAAGAAGTAACAACAGTTGAATCCCCGGAGCGCTTTCTTGCGAGCCAATACTTGGAAGTCCCACCTTTTCAAGACCATTACCCAGTCGAAGAAGTTTTTCTAGACGGCAAGCGGATCACGTTGAGGGAGCGAACGATCGGTGGATTGTTCAATTATTTCAATACTAAATAAAAAAATTGTCTTTTTCTATGACTTACTTTACTTTGTGAGGAATCATAGGAAGAGGCAATCTTTTTTTGTTTAATTGAGAATAGGAGATGTAATTGAGAATCTAACAGGTAGGAACTTTGCTTAGATATGATTAACCAAACTTATTACTATACTCCATTTGCTTTGAATAGAAAATAAATATGCTCATTTCTGAGGAGGATAACATTTTTTTTGACTATTTCTGAATATACTATTGCTTTTTATAGTTAGATATACTAATAATTAATAGAGATTATTCTCAAATAATTATTCTAATTGGAGGAAATGATATGTCATTAATTGGAAAAGAGATTGGTTCATTCGAAGCGAAAGCTTACCACAATGGAAAATTTATCGATGTTTCATCAGAAGATTTTAAAGGAAAATGGAACGTTGTTTGTTTTTATCCTGCAGATTTCTCATTTGTTTGTCCGACAGAACTTGAAGATTTGCAAGACCAATATGCATCATTAAAAGAATTAGGCGCAGAAGTTTATTCTGTATCAACGGATACCCACTACACACATAAAGCGTGGCATGATCATTCTGATGCCATCAATAAAATCGAATATATCATGATTGCAGATCCTTCTCATGTGATCTCAGAAATCTTTGATGTCTTAGACGAAGCATCAGGTTTGTCTCAACGTGGTACATTTATCATCGATCCAGATGGTGTGGTACAAACGGTTGAAATCAATGCGGATGGTATCGGTCGTGATGCTAGTGGCTTGATTGATAAAATCCGTGCAGCACAATATGTTCGTACTCATCCAGGTGAAGTATGTCCTGCAAAATGGAAAGAAGGCGAAGAAACATTAACGCCAAGCTTAGACCTTGTAGGCAAGATTTAGGAGGCTCTCATGGCATTAGATAAGGCAATCAAAGACCAACTGACCCAGTATTTAGCGATGCTGGAATCAGAGGTTGTTTTTGCAGCAAGTTTAGGTGAGGATGATTCTTCCACAAAAGTACGTGAATTCTTAGAAGAAATCGCAGAAATGTCGCCAAAAATCACGATTCAAGCTGTAGCAAGTAAACGAACACCAAGCTTTTCGATCAATCGTCCCGGTGAAGAAAGCGGCATCGCTTTTGCTGGTTTACCGTTAGGACATGAGTTCACTTCATTTATTTTAGCATTGCTTCAAGTAAGCGGTCGTCCGCCGAAAATTGATGAAGCACTACAAAAGCGCATCAAAGCGATCGATAAGCCATTACATTTTGAAACCTATGTCAGTTTGACCTGCCATAACTGTCCGGATGTTGTTCAAGCGTTAAACATTATGGCAGTGCTAAATCCTTCCATCAGTCACACCATGATTGAAGGTGGGATGTTCAAAGAAGAAATTGACAAGAAAAAAATTATGGCTGTGCCAACAGTCTTTCTAGATGGCGAAGAATTTGCAAGCGGCCGTCAAACGATCGAACAATTATTGGAAAAAGCAGCTGGTCCAACGAGTAAAGATGACTTTGCTGAAAAAGAGCTTTTCGATGTTTTGGTCGTCGGTGGCGGACCTGCAGGTGGAAGTGCAGCGATTTATGCGGCGCGTAAAGGTATCAATACCGGGATGGTCGTAGAAACGATGGGTGGCCAAGTGATGGAAACCCTTGGTATCGAAAACATGATCGGTACTCCTTATACCGAAGGACCAAAATTAATGCGTCAGGTAGAAGAGCACATCAACGAATACAAAGTCGATGTCATGAAAGGGCAGCGTGCCAAGGATATTCGTCGCAATGATGTCATCGAAGTTGAATTAGAAAATGGCGCAGTATTAAAAACCAAAACGGCTATTTTAGCAACCGGTGCTCGCTGGCGCAACATCAATGTTCCGGGAGAAAAAGAATTCAAAAATAAAGGTGTTGCCTATTGTCCACATTGTGACGGCCCGTTATTTGCTGGGAAAGAGGTTGCTGTCATTGGCGGCGGAAACTCTGGGATCGAAGCAGCGATCGATTTAGCTGGCATGGCAAAACATGTCTACGTTCTTGAATTTTTACCAGAACTAAAAGCGGACCTTGTGCTACAAAACCGTTTGAACACGTTAGAAAATGTGACTGTTATTACGAATGCCGCAACGAAGGAAATTGCTGGATCCGATCATGTCGAACAATTGACCTACGTTGATCGCGAAACGAATGGCGAATTCACATTAGCTGTGGAGGGTGTCTTCATTTTGATTGGCTTAATGCCGAATACTGAATGGTTAAAAGACCGCATCGTTTTAAACGAGCGTAATGAGATCGTGGTAGACAAACATGGCGCAACCAACATTGAAGGCGTCTTTGCAGCGGGAGATTGTACCGATAGTGTATACAAACAGATCATCACTTCAATGGGTTCAGGTGCTACTGCTGCGTTAGGTGCGTTTGATCATCTGATTCGCTCGTAAGCAGTCAACAGCTACTCATATATGATTTAAATCAGAAACGTCTCAGGAACTTCTAGGAGCTCCTGAACGTTTTTTTGTGGATGAGGGAATTTTAAGGCTGTTGACAGCAGGACAGTTTCTATATTACAATGAAAAAAACTCGTTCAAAAAAGAAAGAGGTATATTGATGAGTGTCGTAGGTATCTAACCAGCCAATTAAAACAAATAAGCAAAAACAGACTGTTTATTTGTTGTGCCTGTAGATACCGATAAAAATCGTTATTGATGAATCAGGTGATGGGAGACTGTCGCTTTTTTTGTACACTTTTTTGGACGGGGATATTATCGGGATCCTCAGGCACAAGAAAGGATCACACATGAATATACCAAAAGCAACTGAATTTGAACAAATCAAAGAACAAGTAAGTAAAAAAATAATCAGCGATTACGGCAAAGCGCGCTTTGCGAATGAAAAACCAGCAGCTACGATCCACTCTGCACAAAAACGAGTGACAGAGACCACTGAAGCGATGGCGCTATTAGCCGCCGGTCGTCAAGTGCCTTTTATGGGGCTGCAGCATGTCTTACACCATACGGAGAAAATTGAAAAAGGGTTTGTTTTAGAACCACAGGAGCTTATCGAATATGGAGACTTTTTACGGTCTTTTCGAATCATCCGTCAATTGTTCGAAAAGAATCAATCGATCGCCCCAAAATTGCATCAATATGCGCAAGGTTTAGAAGACTTTTCTGAAATCGCCGAAATGATTTTCCAAAAGATTCGCAATGGTCAGGTTGATAGTAATGCCAGCCGAGAATTGCGGAAAATTCGCGGTACGATCGAAAAATATGAAGCTGATCTGAAAAAAGTTTTTGCAAAGTTTTTTAAAGAAAGTCGTTATTTACAAGAAAATCGTGTCATCAAAAAGAATGATCGATACACGTTACCCGTGCGCGCTGAATTCCAACAGCAATTTAAAGGAACGATCATCGAACGTTCCAATAAGCGTGCGACTGTCTTTATTGAACCGGAAGCAGCTGCCCGTCTGAATGATCGATTGATCTTGGCACAGGCGGAAGAAACGGCCGCTCAATACCAAGTTTTATCAGAATTGACCGGGGCGATCGCCGAACAAATGAATGCAGTATTTGCCTGTCTTGATATTTTAGTGGTACTAGATATTATTTTTGCTCGCGGAAAGTATTGTCGGGAAATCAATGGGCAACCGATAGCGATCACTGAAGAAGAAGTTTTGCTTCTTGATCAAGTCCGGCATCCTTTACTGGGCACTGATGCTGTTCCTCTATCTTTAAAACTAGGAGAAGAGAACCGATGTATGGTCATCACAGGGCCGAATGCTGGTGGTAAAACGGTTGTCTTAAAAACCGTCGGACTCGTTTGTGCGATGGCACATTACGGCTTATTTCCAGCGCATAATGGCAACAGCAGTGTACCGTTTTTAAAAAGTCTTTGGATGGATATTGGGGATCAGCAAAGTCTAGAAAATTCTTTAAGTACCTTTTCTGGACACATGTCGAATATTGCACAGATCATGACGAATGCCGGCCGGAACAGTATCGTTTTGTTGGATGAAATTGGCAGCGGGACTGAACCAAATGAAGGGGCGGCTTTAGCAATCGCCATTATGGAATCGATCTATCGTTCAGGGGCATTAATGATCGCCACGACTCATTATGGTGAAATCAAGCAATTTGCCCTTGACCATCAAGACTTTGAAACGGCAGCGATGGCGTTTGATGCCAAAACACTGACGCCCAAATACCGCTTGTTGACCAATGCGGTCGGTGAAAGTAATGCGTTTTGGATCGCCGAAAAAATGGCGATTCCAGCTGAGGTCGTACAAACGGCTAAGGAGTATTTAAAGGATAAATCCTATTCTTTTGAAAAGCAGCCTTTTGTGTCGACCAGAAAACGAACCGATCCGCAGGAAGTAAAGCCTGAGCACATTTTCCAAAAGGGAGACCAAGTCTTTTCAGCAGAACATGAAAAACGGGGACTCTTTTATGAATATTTAGAACAGGGGCAAGCGAAAATTTCGATTGAGAAACAATTTTTCGTTGTTGCTGCTCGACGATTGCAACTTCTCACAAAACGAGAAGCACTCTATCCAGACGGCTATGATCTAGATCAATTATTTTTCGATTTTGCTCAACGTAAATTTACCCGAGATATTGAACGTGGGTCTAAAAAAGCGCAAAAGCAGTTAAGAAAAGCAGCACAAGAGCGTCAAGCCAAACGATCATTTGATTGATCGGCACGGATATATTTATTCAGACAGTGCAAATCAAGAAAGCAGTTCTTTTTCAATCTTTAGAAAAAGAACTGTCTTTTTTTTGGAATGACCGTTTTTTAATAACGTATATTATTGAAGGGGATCCGGTGTTGATTGAATGATTTTCATTGTTTTTTCTTTAAAGGTCGGAAAATATTCGAAATATCTAATTTCTTTAAGAAAAGTTAAAGAAAAATAAAAATAACAAAGAATAGGTTGTATCTTTATTCGAGGAAGGGTACCATTCATATTGGATTGAAAAATAACATATAACCTTGTTAGGTGAGGCTCCTATACAAACATAAGCTATTGCGCAGAAACGTCGAAAGACGCCAATGTGTAGAACAGGAATTGTCGGATTAAGGCTTTTCATAAAATAGCTAAGAAAGGAAAGAACTTTCTTTACGTTGTATAGTGCTAAAACTCGGACGATGAGATTGCTGCGAAAGTCTGACGTCCTAAGAGAAGTGAGACTTTTTTGCTTTTCTTTTGATGGATGAATCAGCTCAAAAGGCAAAATAACTGGTACCGTCTGAACACCTACTCCAAGGCAAGAGGAGTGGAAGCAATGATAGAAAAAAAGAAGATCGATTGGCTGCTGATCATAGCTTATTTGCTATTGAGCCTTATCGGTCTTTTAATGATTTATAGTGCAAGTTCTTACCGTTTGTTAACGAGGGATCAGCCACCAGCGAGTTTATTCTTGCGTCAGCTTGTTTTTCTACTACTTAGCTGGGTGCTCCTTTTCATTATTCAAAGAACACGTCGAGAGATACTGCTTAGTAAGTACTTAGCGATCGGTTTGCTGGCATTTGGGATCTTTACATTGCTCTTAGCACGTGTGCCTTTTTTCGGCGTCTCTGTTAATGGTGCCCAACGCTGGGTCTCAATCGTAGGGATTCAATTTCAACCTTCAGAAATCGTGAATGTCGGTATGGTTTTGTATCTGGCTCATTACTTTCAAACAGCAAAAACCACCCTGCAGGAAATGAAGCGTCCCCTTTTGGTTTTGTTTTTGTGCTGTGTGTTGATCTTGATTCAACCAAAAGTAGCTGGGGTAATGATTTTACTTTTTTTAGCATTTGTCATGATTACTACGGTACAAGTGCCCGTGAAACTAACAGCTCTTTTATTTGGTGGCTTATTGATCAGTCTGTTCTTGATTGCCATGCTGATTATTTTTTTAGGAAACAATGATTTACTGCCCCACATGTTTATGCACGTTTATAACCGCATACGGTTAGTGGGGGATCCATTTTCCGATCCGTATAATCAGGGGTTTCAAATGATCCATTCCTACTACGCTTTGTTTAATGGTGGTCTTACTGGTCTTGGCTTAGGAAACAGCATCACTAAAAAAGGCTTTTTACCAGTAGCAGAAACAGATTTTATTTTCTCAGTTTTAGTAGAAGAACTAGGCTTGATTTTTGGTATTTTTGTTATCGGCTTATTATTCGTGATCATCTTGCGTTTATTTATGCGATCTGCTGCAATTGAAAACCCTCAAATAGGCTTGATTTTATTAGGGACGAGTACGTTGCTTTTGTTGCAAACAAGTATTAATATTGCCAGTATTTTAGGTTTGATGCCGATGACGGGGGTGCCGCTACCATTCATTAGTTATGGTGGTTCTAGTTACTTTATTCTTTCATTTGCCTTTAGTTTATGCCTGAAACTAGAACGAGAGGAGGGCATCCTTAATGAAGTTCCTCAAACGTCATGAGGCAAACTATGCTTTACTGCTGCCGGTTTTCCTGCTGTTTTTGTTAAGTATCTGGGTACAACATCAAGCATCTGTGATGGATGGCAATGATCCTTCAAGGATTGTTTTGCGGCAGATCCTCTTTTGTATTCTTTCGGCGATTGCTCTTTTTGTGACGAGTTTGATTCCTACGAATTTACTCCTCCGCTTTTCTGGTCTTTTGTACTTACTATCCCTTAGTTTGATGGCTTCTCTTCATTGGTTTTATGATCAAACGATGTTCGAACAAACGAACACCAAACGGTGGATCAGATTTGGTGCGTTCACGATTCAGCCTTCCGAGTTTATGAAAGTGGCCTTTATGCTCTTTATGGTCTATCTCACCTTAGTTTATGAAAAACGAAAAGCCGAACGAACGATCAAATCCGATTTGATCTATGTCACTAAGATCCTGCTATACAGCTTACCCACGTTTTTATTGATGTTTATGCAGCGGGACTTTGGAACGAGCTTGGTGTTTATCGTGATGTTAGGTGCCTTATTCATCATTTCTGGTGTTCATTGGAAAATACTGACTGTCGTGATCGGGTTGATTGCCGCTCTTGGTGCTATTTTGTTGCTGCTCGTATTCACGGAATGGGGCAATCGTGTGTTGTTTCGACTGCACTTCTCACAATACCAATTGGATCGTGTGAGAGCTTGGGCAGATCCTTTCGCTTATCAAGATTCCATCGCTTTTCAACAAGTCCGCAGTATGTGGGCGATCGGTTCCGGAGGCTTATTGGGAGCGCCAGCTACCCATACAACGGTGTATGTTCCGGTTCGTGAGTCAGATATGATCTTTACAGTCATTGGAGAAACGTATGGTTTTTTAGGAAGTACTTTAGTCATCTTCCTTTATTTTTATCTGATCTATCAAATCATTTTTGCTGCTTTAAAAACAAATAACAAAGCATCGGTCTATATTGCGATCACTTATGTGTTTGGTTTAGTTTTTCAAATTTTTGAAAACATCGGAGCGGCGATCGGTTTGCTGCCTTTAACCGGCATTCCTTTACCATTCTTAAGTCAAGGAGGCACCTCACTGATTGCGATCAGCATTGCTATGGGAATTATCTTTGGGTTAGATAAATTTCCGGCAAAAGCCAAAAATAGGTCGTATACATTAAAAGAAAGTAGGAGCTTAACATGAGTAAAACAGCAAAAAAAGGAGTGATAGGTGGAGTACTCTGCAGCTGTTTTGCATGGCTGTTTTTCCTCGTTGCATTAGAACCACACTGGTTCCAAAGCATCGACAACCTGTTTTCCCAATTGCCTCAAGGGCGGACACCTGCTGTGGAATCGATTTTTCTTCCGCTTGCCAGTACGGCCACGATCATTCCCATAGCGGCCATTCATTTTCTGTTAGCAAGTATTTTATTTATGCGCAAGCAGTATTTAGAAAGTTTATGGTTGATGGCGAACATGATTGTGATCAGTGGGGTCGGTCAAGTGATCAAGAAAGTAGTTGATCGCCCGAGACCGGATTTTGCTGACAGCATGGAGCGGGCATCAGCAAGTTTTCCAAGTGGACATACATTATTAGCGACCACTTTGATTATTTCTCTCCTCTTTTTCTTAGGGCAAACAGTTCCCGCTAAAAGAGGCAAGCGTCACTTTATCCAAAACCTGGCACTATTTCTTGGAATGATCTATTTGTTGCTGATCATGATGAGTCGGTTGCTATTCGGGGTTCATTATCCCAGTGACTTGCTAGCAAGTATTTTATTGGCAAGTGGGATCAGTTATATCACCTATGCTTTCGTCTTTTCAATCAAAAAACGTGTACTTAGGGGGAAATAAAATGAGTACAGCAAAAAAACTAATAATCATTTTCCTAGTATTGCTGACGGGAATTATTTCAGCAGGAACCGTCTATGCCATTAGGGTGTATTTTCAAGTAGAGGATGTTGCTCACTCGATCCATCGTCCGATCGAAGGACGAGAAGAGGCGGAGGTCATCGAAAATGCTGAACCTTTGAGCCTTCTTTTGTTGGGGATCGCCAATGATTCCCGGCGCAAAACCGATTTTCGTGCAAACACCATCATGGTGGCAACGTTGAATCCTGCCACGCGAAAAACCACCCTCACGAGTATTCCTAGAGATGCCTATGTGGAGATCGTGGGACAAGGATACCATGATAAAATCAATCATGCTCATTCTTTCGGTGGAGCAAAAATGATGATTGAAACCGTTGAACAATACCTTGATATACCGATCCATCATTATTTCTCCTTAAACATGGATGGGATGGCAGATCTTGTCGATGCAATTGGTGGCATCACGGTTGAAAATGAATTTGCTTTTACTGCCGAGAAGATCGATTACCCAGAGGGTACCCTTGAGTTAGATGGCTGGGAGGCACTCCAGTATACCCGTATGCGAAAAGATGATCCAGAAGGCGACTATGGACGTCAGCGTCGTCAAAGAGAAGTGACTGAAATTTTGGCCAATGAGTTAGTTTCACTTTCAAGCGTGATGCGGATTCAGGATCTGCTAACGATTATTGGAGATAATGGCGAAACGGATTTAACTTTTTCACAAATGAGTCGCCTATTCACTCAATATCAATCCGCATTAGGGACCGTCGAGTCTTACCAAATGGCTGGCAGTGGGTTCACGGGTGATGGCTTTAGAGGAGAATATGGGATTTCTTATCAAGAAGTAACGCCTGAAGAACAACAGACGACGAGCCAACGTTTAAAAAATGAGTTGTTGATTGATTAAGCTTTTGGTTTAGAAACAGAGCTAGTATATTTTTGTTCATCCAGTAAGTTAGTAATTAGAGTTGACAGCCGCTTTTCCTCAGGATACTCTTTAGTCAAGCAAGCATTACGGCTTGACGGATAGCAAGAGTTTGTCTGGAAAAGAGCTGTCAGCTCTATTTCTATTGTGCCACTTTTTCGCTATGCTGTCACAAGGAGGAGAAGTATGAAAATCGTCTTTCAAGACCACTTACCATCTGATTCAAATCAAGTACTCGCCTTGTACGAGGGGGTTGGTTGGAGCGCCTACACCAAAGAACCTGAGCGTCTTCTAAAAGGGCTAGCTCAATCACAGGTGATAACGGCCTATGTTGAAGAGCAACTAGTGGGGCTCATCCGTTGTATAACCGATGGACAAACCATTCTTTATATTCAAGATCTATTAGTTGCACCCGAGTTCCAACGTCAAAAAATCGGTCAGCGATTACTCAAAAAAATGCTGGCGAATCATCCATCGATACGGCAAAAGGTTCTGATTACGGACAACACAGAAAAAACGCGTCGTTTTTATGAAACGTGTGGCTTTTCTTCTGTGGAAGAGCAACAAATTGCCGCATTTATCTATTTACCAAAAAGCGAATAAGGGACAAGAAAATCAATGTGTCACTGAGAATGGCTTTATTTTTAGTTGGTTTGGGTTTGAAGAAGGAGTGGAGAAAAATGAAGATGCGCTTTGCGTTGCTTTTTTTGTGCCTCTTTATCGGTGTTGGCGCCTGTGGGGGAAGTCTGTTGGCGTTTAAAAGCATTGAGCCGTTAAGTCAAGGACAGACATATGCTGGTTTGGAGGCGGCCATGCTGCAAGGAACCCCCTTCACGACCTTCTTAATTCCCGGCTTGTTTTTGTTCGTTATCTTAGGCTTGGGGAATCTGGTTGTCGCTATCCTGTTGTGGCATAACAAAGGATACTACGGGGCAATGCTTTTAGGCATGAGTTTAGTAGTCTGGATCATCGTGCAAGTCATCTTATTGCGAGGATGGCATGTCTTGCATCTGATTTTCTTTTTATTAGGTTTATTCCAGTTTGCTTCAGCAGTCTACTTTGTCAGAAGCATGCATCTCCCGTTGCCGTTTTCAGCTCATCAAAATTGATTAGACTTGAGAAATAAAGATGAAAAAAATTAAATTAATTGAAAGTTTGCTATGGAAAACGTGGATTTTTGAAAAAAATCTTCTTGAAATCATCCTTCGTTTTTAAAATTATGCTAAACTGAAAGAAGTTGAATTATTTTCTAGAATCAGGAGGATTTATTATTGGAGTTTCTTAAAAAATCAAAAATTTTTGCAGGTCTAGTGATTGTCTGTCTCTTAGGGATCGCGGTCTGGATCTATTCAAATATACTGTTTGTCTTTCGACCACTGGAAGCCATCTTTTCTAGTGTCTTTTTACCAGTATTGATTTCGATTTTTATTTTTTACATCTTTTTACCTTTCTTTAATTGGGTAAAAAAAAGAACGAAAAAGAAAAGCATTGCGCTATATTCGACATTGCTGCTGATCGTTTTTGCAGCGTATTTGATCGTTCAGGTGATTGGACCAGCATTAGCCTATGAGATGGGGCGTTTTATCAATCAAATTCCCATCATTATCAATTTGGTGATCGATACTATTGATCATTCTTATTTAGAAGAATTATTTGGTCCTTTTATTGATTCGATTGATATTTCCCAAGCTAGCAACTTTGCCTTACAGTTTATTACCGGGGCAACCAATAGTCTGACGAGTTTGATCTCCATCGTTTCTCATTCAGCGATCGTCTTGTTTACGATCCCACTGTTATTAGTGTATATGTTTAAAGACGGTGAGAAAGTTCCTGATTTTTTGGCAAGTAAGACACCGAAAAACTATCAAGGCTTAATGCGACAACTTTGCAGTGATTTCCATCAAGCAGCGTCAGCGTACATTGGTG
The DNA here is from genome assembly GCF_050542615.1 of Enterococcus sp. DIV0008. Lineage (NCBI taxonomy): Bacteria > Bacillati > Bacillota > Bacilli > Lactobacillales > Enterococcaceae > Enterococcus > Enterococcus sp. DIV0008. The sequence goes on from NZ_CP172937.1 coordinate 1,562,038, forward strand.
GGAAATTGTTGGTTTGTTCTTACGTTGCAGTTTCTAGCTATTTGATTTTTTCTTTGCTAGGTTTGCAGAATGCGTTGCTTTTAGGCCTGATTTGTGGTGTTCTGGACATTATTCCTTATTTTGGTCCCTTTATCGGAGCGGCACCAGCCTTTTTATTTGCGTTAAGTCAAGACATTCGAACAGCTATTTTTCTGATTGTCGGAATCACGATCATTCAGTTAGGTGAATCGTATCTTGTTTCACCATTAGTAATGAAAAAAGTATTGCATATCCATCCAATCATTGCGGTGTTTTTATTATTGATCGCTGGCAACTTGCTTGGATTTGTGGGCATGATCGTGGCACTGCCAGTGTATTCGATCGTGATGGCGATGTCTGGTACATTGTTGCGCTTTTTTCAAGAGCGAAAATTAGAACGATCTGTAATTGATAAGGATTCATTATAACGAAAATGTTCTACCTTGCTGTTGGAGTGATCTCCATCAGCAGGTTTTTTTGTTTTTAAGCACTACGTAGCATGGCTTCAAGACAAATGCTATACTTATTGAAACGAGAAGGACGATAGGAGTGAGAAAATGAAGGTTTTATGGAATGATCAAATCGTTGATCGAGAAGCGGTGAAAATTGACATTGAAGATCGCGGTTATCAGTATGGTGACGGAATCTATGAAGTGATTCGAATCTATAATGGTCGCTGCTTTATGTTAGGGGAACATATGATTCGCTTAGAAAGTAGTGCGCAAAAAATTAAGCTGACGTTGCCTTATACGATTTCCCAATTAACTGAAAACCTTAAGTTACTGGTTAAAACCGAAGGAATCACAGAAGGAGAGATCTATCTTCAAATCACCAGAGGAATCGCCTCTCCCCGCAATCACGAGTTTCCGTCTGCTGGAGCAGTCAAAGGAGTCGTAACCGCAAATGTGATCCCCTTTGAACGACCTTTGGAAATGCAGCATGCAGGGCTATCTGCGACTGTTCTTCCAGATGAGCGGTGGTTGCATTGTGATATCAAATCATTGAGCTTGTTAGGGAATCTGTTAGCGTTAGATCAAGCGATCGAAGCGGGGTTCGATGATGCACTCCTTCAACGAGATGGCTTTTTCACGGAAGCTTCGGCATCAAATCTCTGGTTTGTCATTGATGGTATCGTCTATACGCATCCCGATGGACGCTTAGTACTACCAGGTATCACGAAAATGAAGGTGCTACAGTTGTGTCAGCAATTAGAAATTGCTTATCGAGAAGAACCTGTCCCTGTTGAGGCACTAAGCAACGTGCAAGAGTGTTTTTTGACCAATTCTGTCTGGGAAATTGTTCCTATCGTCAATGTAGATGGGAAATCAGTTGGCAATGGCACTTTGGGTTCGATCACGAAACGTTTGCAAGCCGCCTATATCGCTGCTACAAAGAGTACGTGCGAATCCTAGTTAACAAGCAAAAGAAACGATGCAAAAAACTTTGGCCCACCCAGCATGTTTTATGGCTAGGTGGACCAAAGTTTTTTTCTTGGATACAAGTGCAGATTTTACCATTCACTAGGATTCCACAATTTTCCATCAAGTTCTCCTTGTGTCAATTCGATTCGAATTTCTTGCTGATGAAGCAACTTCTCTAGTTCTTGCAAAAATGCTTTTTCGTGATAGTCAGCTGTTTCTTTTATTGACTGCTCTATCAGTGGCTTTAGCCATTCGTGATCCATCACAGCACCTCCAATTCAGTTAAAGCGTCTTCTAATTCGGTCAACGTTTCATGGTTTTCCTGCAGCAGTGATAGCAAAGGAGCAAGCTGCGGTTTTTCAGAAACCAAATGCGCCAGTTTCTCGCTAAACCATTGTTGCTTTTGATCAAATGTAAAGGGAGCCGGCATTGATAACAATTGTTGATAGGCAATGACAAAGGCTCGTTTCTCTTGCTCTGTTTTATACATCAGTTGATCGAGGACAATGATGGGGAGTACCGTCATTTGGTGTTTTTTTGCCATAAGTACCAGTGGGTGTAAAATTTCATTGAAGGTCGTATTTTCGCGACCACCTAGCTGAAATTCTTTGGCGGCAACGCCAGTAGAAACGGCGAAACTGATTTCCTTGCCCGCCAATGCAGGGGCACATTTTTCCCAAACCGTATCAATCCAATCTTTCATTTTTGCTGGAACGCTGTACCAATATAAGGGGAATTGTAAAACCAAACGATCGCATGTTTGCAACAGCATCCGTTCATCGGCAAGAGAAAAATCAGAAAGACCATCAAGAAAATGCATGGTGACGTTAGGAAGCTTGGCACTTTCACTAAAGAATCGTTGGGAAAGCGAATTGTGGAAATCCGGATGGCTGGCTACCACTAAAGTTTTTATCATGAGACTGATCATCCTTTCCTATTACATGTACCATATTTTACCAAAAAGAGAAACTAGTCTGCTTTTCTTTTTGTCGAAGTTCTTCACTTTTAGTTTCGTTTAAGGTACTTCTTTTATACTGGTGTATAAGAAAAGTCAGTACCGGCTTAAGCGTGATAGAAATGGGGGAATAGAGATGGAATCAAATGATCCCTTGATGAAAGGTCTAGCAACTATAATAAGGATCGTTGCAAATACAGTGAACTATGTCGAAAATGGACTTGCCAGTTGCAAACAACGAATTGATGGAAAGCGTCATACGCAAGAAAATGATTACGGCAACGGGCAAGAGTTTACTGAAGTGACTGTCTACAGATGACCGATGCAGAGACAATAACAAAGATGGCTCACTCATCAAAGGGTGAGTCCTTTTTTTTATTTCAAGCCATTCATCATCAGTTTGTACTTTTGTTGAGGGAAGGTATAATGAGTAAATGAAGCATAGTGGAGACGGAAGAATGAAGCAATAGTAGAGAGGAGAAGCAGGTGATGAATCATTTATATAAACGAATCCAATACAAAATTCCAGAGCTGAACCGAGTAGAAAGAACGGTCCTTAACTATTGTTTAAGGGCACCCGAGAAAGTTTCAGAAATGACGGCCGATGAGTTAGCTTCCCAAACGTACACCAGTCAAGCGACGATCAGCCGAATGGCAAAAAAGCTTGGCTTTACCGGTTTTCAAGAATTCAAATTTTCACTGAAGAATTATCAAACTCTTGAAAGAAAATCATCTACTCAAGCTTCTCTTGGTTTATCCCCACTGATCAAGCAAATGATTGACCAGCTGACGACATCCTTATCAATGATCGAAGAAGCCGACTTTCAGCGTGCCCTGGAAATGCTTCAGCAAGCACAACGAATCGAATTTTTTGCTTTAGGGCAAAGTGCGCCGGTTGCATTATCTGCGAGTCGAAAGTTGCGGTTTTTAGGAAAAACGGTTGGCGCTTCAACGGATTGGGATGAATTGACAACCATCGCTAATCAACTATCAAAAAAAGATATCGCTATTTTTATTAGTCATAGTGGGGAAACGATCGGGATGCTAAATTATGCTAACCGGTTGAAACAAAGAGGTGTGCCAATTTTAGCCTGTATTGGTCAACCAAAAAGCACGTTGGAGAAGCTTGCCACCTTCTCTTTTCCTGTTGAAATGACAGCGATTTATCATCATGAAGTCGATTTGAGCCCACGGATCTCTTTAGCAGCGTTACTGGATATTTTAATTATTCAATACGCCAATCAAATCGAAGAAGTACTTGATCCTGAATGACCATTCCATTTTGTGAATGGTCATTCTTGTTTTGGTAACTGTATTGTAAGCCTTCTTGATATCGTTTACATTTTAAGAGACAAAAGTGTTAGGAGGAAATGATATGCAAAAAGGGAAGAAAGCAAGCTGGATGGAAATTTTTCAAGGACTTGGGAAAACATTTATGTTGCCAGTCGCTTTACTCGCATTCATGGGTTTATTTTTAGGGATTGGTAGTTCATTTTCATCTTCTTCAACGATCGATGTTTTCCCGTTTTTAGGTGCCCCTTGGCTCCAAGTGGTTTTTCGTTTCATGTCAACGATCGGTGGGTTTGCCTTTAGTTACTTACCCGTCATGTTTGCGATGGCGATTCCTTTAGGTCTAGCAAGAAAAGAGAAGGGAGTTGCGGCATTTTCAGGCTTTGTGGGCTATGTCGTGATGCATTTATCCATCAATTTTTATTTACAAGAAACGAATCAATTAGCTACTGCAGATCAACTACGAGAAGCAGGACAAGAGATCGTTTTTGGCATTCAAACATTATCAATGGGAGTTCTAGGTGGTATTATCGCAGGATTGATCGTTTATAAATTGCATATGCGCTTTTACCATTTTCAATTGCCAGATAGTTTTGCATTCTTTTCAGGAGCACGTTTTGTTCCAATCATCACCTCGCTTACTTTAGCTGTGGTTGGGGTGATCATTCCGATGATTTGGCCGTTGTTTGCTATGATCATCACAGGAATCGGACATTTAATTCAACAAGCTGGTCCATTCGGTCCGTTCTTATTTGGTTCAGGTGAACGCTTATTACTGCCATTTGGGTTACACCATATTTTGGTTTCCATGATTCGTTTTACCGAAGCAGGGGGAAGTCAGCTGATCGATGGTCAGCAAGTCTTTGGGGCGTTGAATATTTTTTATGCGGAATTACAAAACGGCTTAAGTATCTCACCAAGTGCAACGGCGTTCTTGTCTCAAGGGAAGATGCCAACCTTTATGTTTGGTTTGCCGGCAGCAGCATTAGCTATGTACCAGACGGCAAAACCTGAGAATCGTTCAAAAATAAAAGGCTTATTGATTTCAGGCGTCATTGCAACTTTTGTGACAGGAATTACTGAACCAATCGAATTTTTATTCTTATTCATCAGCCCTTTATTATGGATTTTTCATGTCATCATGACAGGTGCTGGATTTATGGTAATGAGTCTATTAGGTGTCACGATTGGAAATACCGATGGGGGCGTGCTTGATTTTCTTATCTTTGGCGTGATGCAAGGCGCATATACAAAATGGTGGCTCGTTCTGATTGTAGGAGCTTGCTGGTTTGCCCTTTATTACTTTGTTTTTAAAACAGTAATCCTTCGCAAGAACTTGAAGACACCTGGTAGAGAAGAGAACAGTGATCAAACGAATGAGTTGGAAGAGGAAATGACCTATTCTGGAAAGAGTGGCTATGATGCCCATGGTATTTTGGCAGCTTTAGGGGGAGCAAGCAATATTGATTCTTTGGACAATTGCATTACACGGCTACGCCTGGTGTTAACTGATGGTTCACTGGTTGATGATGAACGGTTAAAAAAACTAGGTGCGCTTGGAGTCGTTCACTTAGATGATACTAACGTTCAAGTAATCATTGGAACGAAAGTAACAACAGTCAGAAATCAACTTGATGCGATTCTTTAGCAAAATTGTCAAGTAGTAGGAGTGAAGAAAATGTTTTTTGATGAACCAATCAATCGTAAAGGAACCCAGTGTACTCAGTGGGATTATGTTGAAGACCGTTTTGGTGAAAAAAACTTGTTGCCATTTACGATTTCCGATACGGATTTCAAGGTGCCAGCTGCAGTTGAAGCGGCACTTATCAAGCGAATGCAACACCCGGTTTTTGGGTATACACGTTGGAATCATAATGAATTCAAGCAAGCGGTCTGCAAATGGTATTCTGAACGTTTTAACAGCATGATCAAAAGCGATTGGCTGGTCTATAGTCCTTCCGTTATGTATAGTGTTAAACAGCTCGTCACCCTACTCAGTGAACCAGGAGATGGGATCATTATTCAGACGCCAGCGTATGATGCGTTTTATAAAATGATCAAAGAGAACAAAAGAAAAATCGTACCTAATGCACTCATCTATGATGCTAACTCGTATCGCATTGATTTTGAAGAGCTAACAAGATTGATGGCACAGCCTGAAAACAAAGTTCTTCTCTTATGTAGTCCTCATAACCCAACTGGGAGAGTCTGGCAAAAAGATGAGTTGCAACGAATGATCGAATTGGCGAGAACCCATGAAGTATTTATCATCTCTGATGAGATCCATATGGACATTGTAAGAAAAGGACAAAGGCATCAACCAATCATTGATTTGTTGCAAAAAAATGTAGCCCTTGTTACTTCGGGAAGCAAAACGTTTAATTTTCCAGGGTTGATTTATTCTTATGGAATCATTCCTGATTCCAAGTTGCGTGATCGCTTCTTAACTCAGTTAAAAGAAGCCGATGGGTTGAGCTCCACCAGTATTTTTGGCATGACCGCAACGATTGCTGCCTACGATAATGAAAGTAAGTGGGTGGATCAGCTCAATGACTATCTGGATGGTAACATTGCTTATGTGATCGCTTATTTACAGGAACATCACCCAGAACTCGTGGTCACGAAAAGTGAAGCCACGTATCTTATGTGGATTGATTGTACAGCAATGGGTTTAACGATGGCAGAATTGCAGCAACGAATGATTCGTAAGGGAAAAGTTGCGATTATGTCAGGGGAAATCTATGGGAAAGAGGGGAGAAATTTTTTGCGCCTAAACATTGGCTGTTCGCGAGAAAAACTCATTGATGGCTTGAAACGATTCACATTGAGTTTGACCTAACAAAAAGAACCCACTGAGCAATCAGAAAGATCCTGTATTCTTTCTGATCGCCAGTGGTTTTTTTAGTCTTTCGTCGTGCGGGGAGTCATTGCAGTAGTAACGGGGAGTGGTTCAACGACATGGAAATAACCTTCTTTGTCTTGAATGATCAGCATATCTTGCTGACTCTTGCTCTTGATGATCTCACCTTTAACAATTTCGTTGGTGACAGTCCGATAAATGCTTGTAGTCATGTTCATTCCTCCCAACGGTTTTTACCAATTGGTCTTCCATAGGGGGACCAGTACAAATCAATTGCTTGATTTGTACCAGCAAGGAAAAAGAAAACGAATTGGTATCTTTAGTATAGGAGAGCAATGTTTAGATTGCTGCAATTCCATGTAAAGTTTTTGTTAATCCTTTTATTTTCAGCGATTGACTAATCGGCTAAAGAAAAACGCAAGGCCATTTTATTACTGCCAGACTCCACCATTTTTCCTAGTAACGTTGTTGCATTTTTTAAATACAGTTCAGCCATCTCAGCGTTGGCTTCTTCAAGCAGACGAGTAGGCTCCTTTTCAGCGGAAGCTTTACAATCAGTTTCTTGTTGGATGCGGCGACAAGCCGCCATCGTTTCCATTTCAAAACGGTTGGCAAGATCACTATAGCGATCGTAGTCGCTGTCCCCAATCAACGCCAAGGTGCGTCCTAACCAATAGCTATTTGTTGGATCGTAGGTCTTTGTCGTATCGCAATAGCCAAGTGGGGTCTTAGTGATAGCTGCATAAAATGGCACAACGCCGTTGAAGGTATTGGGACCAAAGGCGAGCCAATGAATGCCAGCGATTGCTGCAGGCACGTGGTTGCGGATCTGCAAAATGTGGACTTGCTGGTTGCGATTGAGAGCAATCGATCGGAATTGTGTTTTTTGTGTCTCGGTTCCTGTACCGTAAGGGTCAAAAGGCGTATTTTGGAAGTGGGAGCTCAATGCCCATTTTACATCTTCCACGGATAGCTTTTGTTTTGGGTAGCATACAAACGGGAGCTCTTGATTGATCGGTTCAGCAGCTGTTCCGCTAAAGTGTTTTTGAATGTACCATGCCCGCGGGTTATTGTAACGGGTATCTTTTTCTGATGAGCTGCCAAAAATATGGCGTAGATTGATACCTTCAAAATCAGGATTTAATTGATAGTCTTCAATCAACTGTTCGAGATCCTGCGAACACAACGTCATTTCTGAGGCGAAATCGAAGTGATCAATGTTTAAGCGATTGGGTGCCACGACATAGGCATCATCGGGTAGGCGAACAGCTGCCCAGTGATGTCCACCGATGGTTTCCATATACCAAATTTCCTCGGCATCAGAAAACGCGATCCCGTTGGCTTCATAGGTACCATAGGTTTCTAAGAGTTCCCCTAAGCGCAAAACACCTTCTTTAGCGGAATGGATGTAAGGCAGTACGATGCTGACGAAATCAGCTTCCCCGATACCATCTTCCACATATGGATCAATAGCCAAAACGCGTGAATTGGTTGTGATCGTTTCTGTCGCAGTCATGGCGATATTTTCTTCATTGATTCCTGAAGCTGCCCAGACTCCTTGGGATTCATCTGCTTCAGGTGTCGAAGTATAACGTAAGGGATCCTTAGGTAAACGAATTCGACAGCCGCTTAAAACGGCGTAAAATTCATTTCCTTGCTGTTCTGGAGTGATAACGACGAATTTTTGCGGTTCCGAACCGCTTCCAGAATCTTCATTACGGGCAATCATGGTCGAGCCGTCGATCGATGCTTTTTTTCCTACTAGTAAAGTGGTACAGGACGCTTTTTTTCTATCCATCTTTCCAACACTCCTTCATTTCTTCTTACGAATGATTGAAGCTAGTATACCCATAGTCTCATGGTTTTACAATGCTTTCTATAGAGAGGAACAAAAATATTTCGCCTTTTTTATTTATTTTTAGTACAATAAGGTGTTGTAAAAATAATCAAAGGAGCCATTATTATGAAGAAAACAGTTATCTTTAGTTATATTTTTTTACTTAGTCTGGTTTTTGCCGGCTGTGCCAAACCATCGATGGATGCGGGAAACTCCTCCAGTGACTCTTCGTCAGTTCAACAAAATGCCGAAGAGCGCACTGCCCAAATCAGCTTCAATAATAAAAGTGAAGAGCAAGACCGGGAGATTGATACCAAAACGGTCACTTTTAAAGAAGGGGTTTCTTTGATGACCATCATGAAAGACAACTTTGACTTGGAAGAAAATCAAGGGATGATCACCAGCATCGACGGTTTAGCGCAAGATGAAAAAGCTGGCTATTATTGGACGTATACAATCAATGATGAAATGATTACAACTGGGGCGGATGATACCTTTTTAGGAAACAACGATAAAGTGGTTTTCACCTATGAAAAATTCGAATAAACTACTTTCATTTGCTGGAAAAGAAATTGCTTATTTAGGGCTGCTTGTGGCAGCGGCCGTCGTCGGCAGGACACTTTTTCAACCCTTACCCAATGTTCAACCAATGACGGTGATCTTTTTATTAGTAACCATCCATTTAGGTCTTCGTCGTGGATTGATCGTTTGTCTGCTCTCGATGCTGATTACAAATTTTTACATGGGAATGGGAATATGGACGATCGCTCAATTAGTTAGTTATGCAATCATTATTTTGGGGATGTATCTGTTGTCAAAAAGCAAGCTGTTTATGAAACGGTTGCTTTTACAAGTCAGCTACAGTGTGTTTGCAGGGTTTGCTTATGGCTTTGTGATATCTTGGATCAGTGTCAAACTTTACGGGTTTCCTAGTTTTTGGGCTTACTATTTTCAAGGATTGAGCTTTGATGCCCTGCACGCAGTAGGCAATGGCATTTTTTATTTGTTACTAGCACCGATCTTTCTACGGCTTTTCCAACACTACTATCCAAAGAAAAAAAGCGAAGGGCACTAAGCGCTTCGCTTTTTTGTTGCGTTTGCTAGTGTCAGGCAAAAACGTCCATGACTAGAGGAAAAGTCTTTGACGATCAAATGAGATAAAAGGGGCTATGTGAGGAAACAAGCAGGCATATTGTTGTGCAAAAGCGGTTTCTGCAGGTATCCTTAAGGTATCTAAGGAAGGATGTGGCTTTTGATGAAATGGATCGTGAAAAAAGATGATTTAGAAAGCTACCGCGCGAAGTTCCATGGAAAACTGGCTGGTTATGCCGAGGAAGCCAAAGTGATTGCCCTGCCAACCCCAAAGTATTTTATCGTGGTGGTTGACGAAGAAAAAATCCACTTGATTCAGTTAGATCTGCAATTTCATGAAAAAGGGATGCAGACAATTATGATCCATGAGATCACAAAATTACAACTAGGCGGTGTGGTAAATAAAAAAGTCCAGATTCAGACACCTTCGACCACTGTCAAATTAATGATCAAACCGTTGGCGATCGGTATCAAAGAGGAGCAAAAAGCCTTGATCGATCGGTTTACCAGAATGTCGCGATAGACTTCGGAGGAATAGTGAGGAAAATCAGCTGGATTTTTTTCAGAAAAAAAGCAAGGGCAGTTGCCTGCACTTGCTTTTCGTGAGTCCTCTTATTCTGGCGTACCGACGATTTTAATAAACTCATCGATATTCTTGATTTTCATATGCTTGATCACTAACTGTTCCCGCTTGTTCCATTTCCCTTCGACTTCTAATTGGTATTTATTTAATGGAAGGCGTAAGACATAGCTGGCTAAGTAGCGATCCTTAATAATACAATTTACGATTTTGTGGTCTTCTAAAAGTTGGATACCTGTCAGCATCATTGGCGTTTCTTGAAAAACACGGCTATTGACTAACAATCCAGTGTGGGTTTCGTTCATGGAATCTTCCTTTCTGACAAACCTAGGGTAAATCATCTTTCTGTCTGTTATGTTACCTGATTTGCATCAGAAAGGCAATTCCTATAGTAAATCCTCGTTATTAAGTACCATGTAAAAAGAAAGGGGGCAAAAGGAATGGTTGGGTATAATCGTTTCTCAAATGAGTTTCAAAAGGCTTCGAAAGAACTCCGTGAAGGGAAGAAGTCCAAAAATGCCAATAAAGGGCTGCGAACCCGACAAAAAATCGCTGCTGAAAAAGAACAAAAAGCACAAAATGCTTTTTCAACTGGTTTTTTGATCGGTTCCTTCAGAGAGTTATTCCGCAAAAAATAAGCAAGTTCCGCTGCCAAGGCGGGACTTGCTTTTTGTTTAGAATAAATAGTTGAAGAAGACACCGTTGAGAAAGGAAAAGCTCAGATAAAATAGAAAAAGTGTTACGATATCCAGTGGGAGACCTTTTAGAATTGGCGGAATTGCGGCAATTTGATTCCGTGTATGAACCCCTGACAAAGCACAAGAAAAGAGGAAATACATGCCTACAGCAACAAATAAATTGGTTAAATAATCGGTATAGGGAAATTGGGTCACAGTGGCGACCGTCAGCAAGAGCACACTGACTAGGATCGTTTTTTTTAGATCAGTCGTCAAGAAATGCTTTTTTGCAGGAACGATCAGTAAACACAAGCCCGCCGCGATCAAGGCGATGATAGCAGCACTTACCAAGTTGGTGACCACTTGATTGCCATAGACGAAACGATTTTGAAGTAAAAGATAAAAGCTTAACCCACTGAACAAGTAAGCGACCGCAATGATCCCTGAGAGGAAAACCACCCGTGTCGTCACGTTCGGTTTTTTCTCTTTGACGGTCGGCGCCAAATTTTGACAGGCGTAATTTGTGAGTAGAATGACTAGAAAGACCACTAGCCGATTGGCGATCATCATAAGGAACCCTCCTTTTTTGCGATTTAGCTCATAATTTTAAGGTTGAACGGGGTCTTTTTTTCTTCCCCTAATATGCGAAGGCGTAAGAAGCGATCAATAAGTGGGGTGAAACAATTCATGATCAAGATGGCATAGCTCATGCCTTCATTCGTAAAACCAAAGAAACGGAAGAGCACAACGAGGAGGCCAACGCCTAAGGCAAAAAGATTTTCTCCTGCTTTTGTTCCTGGGGTCGAAGAATAATCAGTCGCCATATAGATGGCACCCAACATGGCACCACCACTGATGATATGACCGATGATCGTTTGCCAACTGCCAGTAAAAAGTCCTTCTGGACCAAGGATAAAAGCAAAGAGCCCGATCGTCGCAAAGATAATCAATGGGATACGAGGGGAGATGATTTTCTTGTAAACCAGAAAAATTCCACCCAACAGTAAAAGTAAGGCACTGGTTTCACCGATTCGCCCCCCGGTAAATCCTAAAAAGGCATCCACTAGTTCAGAACCGCTTAAGGTGTCCCCGGCCTTCATGACAGCTAACGGTGTAGCACCGGAAACAACATCGTTCGCTGTAGCCTGCGAAACGACATCTGGTGCGATGCTACCGAATGGTGGATCAGGCCAACTGATTAGAAACATTTGGTTATAAAACAAGCCAATCAACAGGGCTCGACCGCCGAGGGCTGGATTTAGGAAATTATAACCGATTCCGCCAAAAAATTCTTTGACGATGATTACGGCAAACGCCACCCCGATCACTGGGAAATACCAAGGTGCGGTCGGTGGAAGATTCATCGTTAAAAGCAAGGCCGTCACGACGATGCTTAAATCGAAGCGAAACGGCCGTTTGACAAGATAGGACCAAAGACCGTCGGCAGCAAACGCCGTAGCTAGCGCAATGAAAAACAAACCGTATACCTTGAGCCCAAAAAGATAGCCAGAGAATAAAACTGCTGGTAATAGGGCTAGTACCACACACCCCATGATCTTAATGGTCTCGTCATTGCTACGAATATGGGGGCTGGGGGGCGTTTCTTGACTTTTCCGCTGTTGAAAGAGGCGCTCACTATCAGAATCCTTGTAGTAATCAGGCACTTTCCTTCGCCTCCTTTTGCAGCTGGGCAACTTTGCCTTTTGCGGCAGTGATATTGGCAGCTAAGGAACGTTTGGCTGGGCAGACGAAGGTACAGGCACCACAATTGATACATGCTTCTGCCAACAGTTCTTCACATTTTTGATAATCCCCCGCTCGATAAAACTGATCGATCTCCATCGGCATCAGGCGCATCGGACAAGCTTCGACACATTTATTGCAACGAATGCAGGGGTTTTCGGCATAGAGCCAATCGGTTTCTTCATTAAAAACAACGATGCCGTTGCTGCCTTTGGTGACCGGAACTTTCAAGGTTTTGACGGATTTTCCCATCATTGGTCCACCAAGAATCAATTTGCTGGGGGCGCCTTGAAAGCCGCCGGCAAAGTCGATCAATTCTCCTGCGAGTGTTCCTAACGGATTTTTGACGATGCAGGGATTTTGAACATCGCCGGTAACGGTTGTATAGCGTTCAATCAACGGTTTGTCATAACAGACCGCTTCGGCGATGGCAAAGCTGGTGGCAACATTGATCAAGACGATGCCAATATCGGCAGTCAAACCACCTAATGGCACCTCTTGATCGGTCAATAACTCTACTAACTGCTTTTCACCACCGGTTGGATAAACAGTTGGGACAGTAACGACTTCTATCGTGTCATCCTCTGCACTTGCGGCTTGCATGGCTGAAATGGCTCTTGGTTTGTCATCTTCGATGCCTATTATAATTTTTGGACGATCTTTGCGCCGTGAATGATTTTTTTGGCTTCTTTTTGCATTAAGAAAGCATCACTGCGTAGGAACGGTTCACATTCAGATCCATTTAAGATCAAAGTATGGATTTTTTTTGTTTCATCAATACTGAATTTGACATGGGTGGGAAACGTTGCACCGCCTTTGCCGGCGATGCCGCCTTGACGGATTTTGTTGAGGATGGTTTCGTTAGCAGCAGATTGCCAGTCGAAGGGGACAGACAAAAAATCATTTTGGTAAGCATAATCGTTTTCAATGATGATGGTTTTTCCTTCTTCATTGTTTTGATTCGGCCAATCGACCATGTCGACGATTTTACCCGAAACAGATGCATGAATTTTGGCAGATACAAACGCATCAGTCTCAGCGATCACTTCCCCTTGTTTGACATAATCGCCAACGGAAACGATCGGTTCCACCGGGGCACCGATATGTTGTGCTAAAGGGATAAAAACCATCGTGGGTGAAAAGGTAAGAATTTCATCTTGTTCGATCATTAATTTTTCTTTTAACATTTTTAATGGGGGACTTAGTGAAATACCGCCAGTAAATGTTCTCATAACCAACACTCCTTTCTCTCCTAAGTTTATTCTAGCATGCCGTAAAGAATCACAAAACCCAAAACGCTTACATTTCACAAGAAAAACTTCTTTCGGTTGACATATGATTGTTTATTCATATATAATAAGTGTATAAATATGATTGATTGTTCATATGTTAGATGGACTAGAGGAGGTTTTGATGATGGCTGAACATACTTGTCAACATAATCACACAAAAACGGAGGGACATTCTCATACTCACGATCATGGGACTCTTCCGCGTAACGTTTATTTTGCAGGCTTACTGCTCTTTATACTGGCACTTTTTGTTCCGAACCAATGGGTAAAAGATGGTTTTTATTTTGCAGCGGTTTTATTAGCGGGCTATCACATTTCTTGGGAAGGGATCGAAGATACCATAAAAAGTACCAGAGCCAATCGGCGCTTCACACCGAATGTACATCTTTTGATGTTGTTGGCAGCGATTGGTTCCATGGTCATAGGAAATTTTAATGAAGCCGCTTTGTTGATTTTGATTTTTGCAGGCGCTCACTTCTTAGAAGAATACGCCGAGGGACAAAGTCGAAGAGAAATCACCAATCTTCTCAAACTGAATCCCACGGAAGCCCGTTTGATGGGTCCAGATGGAAAAACCAAAAAAATTGCCGCTTCAGAGATAAAAAAAGGAGATATTTTGCAAGTGCTGCCTGGTGATCAGTTAGCAACAGATGGCGTAATTCTTTCTGGAACGAGTGCCATCAATGAAGCCTCGATCAATGGGGAAAGTATTCCTCGAGAAAAGACTACAGGAGACGAAGTCTATGGGAGTACGATTAATGGAAACGGCACATTTTTGATGGAAGTCACGAAAGACAGCTCTGAAACAGTCTTCGCAAAAATTCTTTCAGTGGTGGAAGCGGCGCAATCAAATCAATCACCGACCGAAACACGAATCAAAAAAATCGAACCAATCTATGTAACAGTTGTTTTCATCGCAGTCCCTTTGTTCATTTTGACTGCACCGTTTCTATTTGGTTGGGATTGGTATACAAGTTTTTATCGTGGGATCGTAATGATGATTGCCGCTTCTCCTTGTGCTTTAGCGGCAAGCGCTGTCCCTGCTAGTTTGTCGGCGATCTCAAATTTAGCAAAAAAAGGGATTCTTTTTAAAGGGAGCAATTACTTGACTAATTTTGCTCAGATCAAAGCGGTGGCTTTTGACAAAACGGGAACATTGACTGTCGGAAAACCTACAGTCACGGAAGCCGTTTTCGCTGATACGATCGATCGAGCAGAGGCAGCAGCAGTCATCGTTTCGATGGAAAAGCAAGCCAACCACCCATTAGCAGATGCGATCGTTACTTATTTCGAGAAAACAGAGAAAATACGAGAAATCGAACAGTTGACTGTCACAAACGAGATTGGTTCCGGGTTAGGTGCCGTCGCAGGAACAAAAACCTATCGATTAGGAAAAAGAACCGAAAACACCCAGTTTACAGGTTTGATGGAGCAACAGTACCGTCAATTGGAAGTGCAAGGAAAAACAATGGTCGTGTTTTCCATCAACGAAGAGGTTACGGCGATCATCGCATTGATGGATGAGCCGAACGAACAGGCAGCTTCTGTGATTCATTATTTGAAAAATGAAGGTATCCATACTGTTATGATCACCGGAGACAGTGCCTCTGCTGGTGAAGCAATCGGTCAGCGCTTAAAGGTTGACCAAGTGGCTGCCAATGTTTTGCCTGAGAACAAAGCGGAAGCGGTACGAGCACTCCAAGAAGCATACGGACAAACCGCCATGGTGGGTGATGGTATCAATGATGCTCCTGCACTCGTTCAAGCAGACATCGGCTTTGCGATGGGGGAAGGGTCAGATGTTGCGATTGAAGTAGGAGACGCAGTGATCATGAAGAATGACCTTTCACGTTTTGCATATGCCTATCGCTTAGCGAAGAAGATGGATCGGATCATTTGGCAAAATATTTTCTTCTCCATGTTTATCGTCGCGTTATTAGTCGGCTTGAATCTATTCGGCATGATGAACATTGGTTTGGGGGTATTTGCCCATGAAGGCAGTACATTGATTGTATTGTTCAACGGGTTGCGCCTTTTGCGTAAACTGCCAGAAGCATAAAAAAAGCGGCTATCGAAAGATAGCTGCTTTTTTTAATGACTGAATTGTGTCGAAGTTGGAAAATCAAAGGCATCGATTTTTTGTAATCGATTTTCGATCCTTCTTAGAATTCCTTCAGAGGATTCTAACGGTTTGATTGCATGATAAGCAGTCAGCAATAGGACTTTTTCTTTAGCAGGACGATTTTCGATGCGATAGATATTTGCTAACCGCTCAACATATTCGTAATGACTATAGTCCGTTTTATTGATCAAGAAATGCAAGAGATCTTTTGCTTTCGCATAGTCTTCTTGAAGATAGAAACTGATCGCTTCACGATACAATTTGATATCAAGTTCTTCGATTTGGTCTGGATTCGCTTTTAACGCACGCCACTCATTGATCGAGATTTTTCGTACGACTTTGCCAGTTGCATCGGTCAAAAAAATTACCGGCACATCATTTGGATGTTTTGCTTCTTGCTTGATTTTCTTCATGTCGCACCTCCCGCCTCTCAATGGACTGACTGTTTGATATCTCCTATTTTAAAAGGAATAGCGGGAAAAGTCTACATGTAGATGTTAGATTCAAAGGAAATTTTAAAACATTCTCATTTATTAAGCTCTTTTTCGTTGAAAATGGTTAACAGCGTCGGATGCCCCCATGAAAATCAAGATACCACCAAAAATTTGGAAGAACAGGAGCCAAGTCGCAAATGGATTTAATACAAGAACGAGTCCAGCAGCAATAATCAAGAGACTGATGATTAAGCTCGTGATGTAAGGTAAGCCAATGCGTTTTTGGTTAAAGCTTGCCATTAAGCGGGTGCACCCGCTGATGGTGATCATGATTCCCAAGAAAAATGGTACGATAGCAAGTAACCCTTTAGCAAAAACTAAAATCGCAGCTGCAGCGATCAATAGTAAGATACCAGAGACCGATTGCACATTGTAATAGCCCTTTTGTTTTTCTTTGTAGCTCGTATACAAGCTGATGATCCCTAGACATGCGATGTATCCGGCAACAAGATAAACGATCGTGTTAAAGACAGATCGTGGTGCGATCAAGATAATGAAGCCGAAGACGATATATACGACGGCACGAAGCAAGTCATAGCGTTGTAATTTATCAAAAAATGCATTCATGATAATTCCTCCTTTTTTTCTTATTGTACCGAATTCTGGTGAAAATAGATATCAAAAAACCTAGGAAATAGGCTAAGCCTTTTGTAACAGATCATTTTTTGGTAAAATAGGGAAAAGAAAACAGAACGGAGAGTATTATGAGTGGGTTAACGCTAATGATGTGTGCCTTTACGATTGTTTTGTACCTCTATTTATTGGTGGTACGCAAAGAGATTCACTTTCTTGCTGTTGAGCGCAAACTAAGCAAAATCGCTATTACGATCTTTTCAGTAATGATCATCGGGTCCATGTTGATGATGGATGACCAATTGGATAATCAGGTGCGAGGAATCGTTTCAGGTTTTGTCTTTTTAAGCTTTGTGCTAGACAGCCGCGGGTTAGCCCTTGATCGAATTATTGTCCATCCAATGAGTATTAAAGGGGTACTGTACCAAGAGATCGATCGGGTCGTTTTATTTCAAGAAAAGGAAGGGCAGCCTATTAAGATGAACTATTTTCGAAAAGGGATGCGGGGACCATTAATGAAATTCAAACAGCCGTTAGCTGAATTAGTGGTTTTTTTGTCGGAGCACTTGAATGAAGGAACGCCGATCGATATTCTGGTCGACCATGATCAAGGAACCAACGACTAAAAGACCCTTGATTGCTGCCGTATGTGGCCGTAATCAAGGGTCTTTTTTAGGTCGCGCGTTGGATTAATGGAACACGCGGAAGCGCTCATCATCACTTAGAAATTCTTTTTCGTTCGGTTCGCTTTCTTTTGAACCAAAGACTAGTTGCGCCCGCAATTGCCAATTTTCAGGAATTGACCATTCAGCTGCAACAGCGTCATCGATGACAGGGTTGTAATGCTGTAAGTTGGCACCTAATCCAGCTTCTTCTAAAGCGGTCCAAGCGTTCGCTTGAGCGATCCCATTCGATTGTTCCGCCCAAACCGGGAAGTTTTCTGCATAAAGGGCAAATTGGTCCTGCAAGTTTTTAACGGTATCTGTGTGAATAAAGAATAAAACGGTTCCGTAACCTGCTTTAAAGCCAGCAAGTTTTTGTTTTGTCGCTTCAAAAGCCTCGGGTGGTGTCAATGGTTCTAACGCAGCCTCTGTTAATGTCCACAGTTTTTCGTGGGCTTCGCCAAATAAAATTACAGCTCTTGGCGATTGTGCGTTAAACGCAGTTGGACTATTTTTCACTGCTTCTTTCACAATGTCTTCGATTTCTGTGTCGGAAAGAGCAACATTTTTACCTAACCCATAGATTGAACGGCGTTGTTTGATCGTATCAAGAAATTTTGTCATCGTATTCCCACCTTTTCTATTGTCATAGAGTGAAGTATACATTCTTACTTAATGTTAGTAAAACAAAATGCTTTGTAAGAAAAAAAGTCAGGCAAACGCGCCTGACTTTTTTTTTACTGGGCATCAATGGCGATAAATTTGACAGTCACATATTCTTCGGGACCATATTTGCCATTTTCACGACCAAAGCCAGAATGCTTGACGCCGCCGAATGGAGCCGCCGGGTTTGAGATCGCGATGTCATTGACTCCAACCATCCCATATTGGAGGTTTTGGGCTACATCCGAGATTGTTTGCAGATTCGTTGAAAAGAAGTAGGAGGCTAGTCCAAATTCCGTATCATTTGCCGCAGCGATGACTGCTTGTCGATCGGTAAATGAGATCAATGGAATCACGGGTCCAAAGGTTTCTTCATAGTAAATAGTCATGTCAGGAGTGATGCCATCAATGACTGTCGGTGCAAAGAAATTGCCTTTCTCATATTCGCCTTCAGTAAGTTTTGTACCGCCACATAAGACTTCAGCCCCTTTGTTTACCGCATCTTCCAGCTGTTCGATAACTTTTTCAACGCCAGCTTGATTGATCAAAGGACCAACGGTGGGGTTATCAAGACCATTACCGACCGTTACGGTTTCCATTTTCGCTAATAGTTTTTTAGTAAAAGCGTCTTTGACGGATTCTTCGACAAAAATACGATTTGGTGACGTACAAACTTGACCGTTGTTGCGGAATTTAGCTGTAACTAATTTTTCAGCAGCTAAATCTAAATCAGCATCGGCAAAAACGAGAAACGGGGCATGGCCGCCTAACTCCAATGAAACTTTTTTCAGAGTTGGTGCAGCTTGTTCATATAATTTCATCCCAACTTTCGTGGAGCCGGTAAAGGTGATTTTTTTGACTTGTTCATTTTCGGTCAATTCTTTCCCGATTTCAGAAGAATCTCCTAAGACGATATTGACGACCCCGTCAGGAAGTCCTGCTTGTTGAAAAAGCTCGCCTAGAGCTAGTGCGGATAGTGGGGTTTCTTTTGATGGTTTCATAACCAGGGTACAGCCAACTGCCATAGCAGGCGCAATTTTTCTAGCAATCATATTGGACGGAAAGTTCCAAGGTGTGATCGCACCAACAACGCCGATGGCTTCTTTGCGTACCAGCCAATGATTGTGTGCAGGAGCTGGAATCACTTCACCATAGACTCGTTGTGCTTCAGCAGCATTCCAACGGAAATTATCCACGTTGGATTGGATTTCTGCCTCCGCTTCCTTTAATGGTTTTCCTTGTTCCATACTCATAATCTTTGCCAGTCGGTCGCTTTCTTGCTCCATTAAATCTGCAATCTTGTTCATCAAATCGGCTCGTTCTCGAGGCGAACGTTTTGACCAGTCTGTGAAGGCTTTCGCGGCGGCATTGATCGCTTGCTTCGTTTCTTCGATCCCTCCTTGGCTGACTTTTACCAGTTCTTCATTCGTGGCAGGATTGGTAACTGAAACCGACTCTTTTGTTCCTTCAAGCCATTTTCCGTCAATCAATAACTTCGTGGGCACTTGTGGTAACTGTGGGTTCATTTTGGCACTTCCTTTCATCAATGGGTGCTATTTCAACCGTAGCACGGATCAGAATAGATGACAATTCATATGCAAGTCTAATGATTCCCCAAATTTTCATAAAGAACCAGAGAGGAGATGTTCTGCTTCTATCATTTTATGGTAGAATAGAAAATAAGAATGTTTGTTCGATTCTTTTAAAAAAATAGTAAAAACATTCAAGGAGTGAAGGACACGTGCAACAGATAAAAGAGCTTTTAAAAACAGTGGGATTTGTCGTGATCTTCGCCTTATTCCTTTTGTTATTAAGACAATATGTCTTTACCCCCGTTATTGTAAAAGGAGATTCGATGGATCCAACCTTACATGATGGTGAGCGAGTGATTGCTTTAAAGAACACGGAAATCGAGCGTTTTGATATCATTACATTCGAAGCGCCGGATGAAGAGGGGAAAAATTATATCAAACGAGTGATCGGTTTGCCGGGGGATCGGGTTGCTTATCAAAACGATACCCTTTACATTAATGGACAAGCGTATGATGAACCCTATTTGGATGAATTCAAAGCGGCTGTCACCGATGGCTTTCCCTTGACCAGTGACTTTGACATGAGTCTATTTGGTGTGGAAGTCATTCCTGAAGGCCAAGTATTGGTTTTAGGTGATAATCGCCGAATCTCTAAAGATAGCCGTCAATTAGGCTTGATCGATGAATCAACGATTTTGGGGGATGTAAAATTTGTTTTTTGGCCCATTGCCGATTTTGGCATGTTAGGAAAAGATTGAACGAGTATTACCGATTTTGTAACGTGTTTCTGAAAATGACCACTAGACAAAAACGTCGCTTTCGAAGAAAAGCTGCTCATTGTTTTTTGGGGATTTTTTTAAAACTATGTAGAGAAGGAGTCCTTTCATGAGTTTACGATTTATCCTTGGTGATGGCCGTTGTCGTCATGATCAAGCTGTGATAGAGCAGGCAAAAAGCTGGTTAGAAAAAGACCATCAAGAAGTGTTTTTCCTCGTTCCTAACTACAATAAATTTGAACGAGAGCGTGAGATCCTTCAATTACTTAAAAATGATCAATCAGGGGATTTCGCTTCCATTCGGGCCCAAGTGTATAGTTTTCACCGTTTGGCTTGGTTTTATTTGCAGCAAACAGGATTGCTTTCGCAAAATGCCATCACTGAAAATGGTGCCTCCATGATCATGCGCAAGCTGCTTTTGGATTTAGAAGAAGAACTTGTCTTGTATCGCGGCGAAATTAATAAAGCGGGTTTTATCCAACAATTGTTGGCTTTTTATCAAGAAATGCATACAAGTCGATTGGGGATCGAAGATTTATTAGCTGGTGGTGCTGCCCCCAGTGCAACCCAAGATGAAGAGAAGAAATACAGTGAATTGGCGATAATTTTTCAACGATTTGAACAAGAACTTCTAGAGCGTGCTTTGCTAGTCGAACAACCGCTCACCTTATTGACACGCTTTCTGGAAGGTTCCTTGCTGGGAGACTCCCGGGTGGATCAAACGATACCAACTGCTTTGTCTTTGAACAAAGCGCCAGATCTTTCCCACGCCTTATTTATTATCAGCGGTTTCTCCGCTTTTTCAACCCAAGAGCAACAGTTGATACAAGTACTGATGAAGAGAAGTCATGTAGTGATTGATCTTATTTTGGATCGCGGGTACCCACAAGAGATGCCCACGCCATTGAATTTATTTTATGAAGCAGGACGGACCTATTATCAGTTGATCAGTTTTGCTCGTGACAATCAAGTGAACATTTACTTAGATCAGAAACTTTCCGTCAACCAAGAGGTGGACAAAGAAGACGAGGGATCGATCCCGCAGGCATACAAGGAAGTAGAAACTTTTTGGCGGCAGACCCAATCACAAGCCAATTATCATCAGCAGACCTCCGTCAAAGACTTTCTGGCAGTCTGGAAAGTTGGGAATCCTGAAGAAGAGATCCGTCAAATCGCAGCGTCGATCCGCGGGATGATGAGTGATAAGAAACGGTACCCAACATTACGGTATCGTGATATCCAATTATTGATCGCCGAACCAGAAGTCTATCATCAGTATATTCCTAAAATTTTTACTGAGTTTGAGATTCCTTTTTATATCGATGAAGAGCAGATGATGGCACAACATCCATTGGTTGAGTTTTTGAATGCTTTTTTTTCTTGTCAATCCTATGGTTTCCGCTTAAATGATATTTTGCGATTATTAAGAACGGAACTTTATTTACCGGCAGCCTATCGCTCCGAAGCAGATTGGCTCGTTGGGCGTGACCAGTTTCGTAAGTTAGTGGATATTACTGAAAATAAAGCATTAGCCCATGACTTTCAAGGAGCGAGTTGGACAAGAAACGAAGATTGGGAACTGATCGAGTATTTACAATTGGAAGAAGAAGCAGTGGACAAAGTGGATTTGACGGCGTATACCAACCAGTTGCGTAGGGCCTTTAAGCAAGATGTTGCTGATACTCTTGACTGGCTGACGGCTGCTAGAACAAATCGAGATGCCGTAGAACTGCTGTATCGCTTTTTACTGAATGCCGGTGTCGAGCAACAACTACGGCATTGGCGAGACCAGGCAATCCAACAAGGAAAATTGGATCAAGCTCGCAACCATGAACAAGCATGGCAAGCTTTAATGGATTTGCTAGATGAATATGCCACGATCTATGGAGAAGAGCCCTTTGATTTTGCGCTCTTTGAAGATGTTTTATTGACTGGCTTAGAAAATGTCACATTCGGGAAGATCCCAACAGCGATCGACCAGGTTAACGTCAACCGCCTTGATTTGGCTCGTCCAAAACAAGCGAAGATCACATTTGCACCGGGATTGAATGAAACGGCGTTGCCAAGAAAAATAGAGAACAAAACATTGTTGACGAATGAAGAACGTCAGCATTTCAATCAGTTGTTCAACGGTGAAAAATACCTTAGGGATACAGTGGTGGAAGGCAGTGTCAAAGAGCCATTTGCCTTTTATTCGGTCTTGCTTTCAGCAACGGAACACTTATCACTGTCCTATGCCGTTAATTTTGATACCCAGCAAAACATCAAAATGTCGCCTTATTTAGACCGCGTGATCAAACATTTGGATGTACCACTGCAAGAGCGGGGGATCTTGACGCTAGTCAGTGACCCGAGAGACTATGTCGGCAGTTACCGTGGCCTGATTTACCAAATCAATAACCTCAGTCAGCAAGCGCAAAAAAACAAAGAGACCTTGCCTCGAGTCTGGGAGCAGCTGAAACAAGCACTGCTGCGTTCGGAATGGACAGATTTAGCTGCCCAAGTATTTGAAAGCCAAACTCATCAGAATATTCCGATTCCTTTGTCTCAAGCACAAGCTGCGGCACTATATGGGCCGTCGATCTACAGCTCCATTTCTCAGATGGAGACGTTCTATCAGTGTGAATACAAGTATTTCGTCAGCTACGGATTACGGTTAAAAGAACGGGAAGTTTATGGCTTAAATCCAGCAATGACCGGTGAGTTTTTCCATGATGCGTTGGACCGCTTTGTCAAAGTCCTGATTGCTGAAAATATTTCCTTGACCCAGTTAACTGCTGACCAACGCGTGCAATTTGTGGAAGTCGTTTTGCAGGAGATTTTTGGCGAAAGCCGTTACCGTTTGCTGACAAGTTCTGCACGGATGAATTTTATTCGGTATCAATTAGGTAAGACGATTCAGCGAGTAGCGTGGGCTTTAGCGAAACAAGGTCAAAAAATGCATTTTAGTCCGGAAAAGACGGAGGTACTGTTCGGCCAGATCGCTGGCTCAAATGGGATTAACGGGATCGAATTGCCTTTAAGCTCTGGTGGGAAACTACATGTACGGGGGAAAATCGATCGAGTCGACACGGCGAAAACGGAAGAAGAACAATGGCTTTCTGTTGTTGACTATAAATCTAGCAGCCGAGATTTTGACCTTTCTGAAGCCTACTACGGACTTGCGATGCAGTTGATCACCTATCTCGATGTCGCATTGACGGATGCTGTCCAACTGGTTGGTTCGCCAAATGTGCGACCAGCGGGGGCATATTATCTGCATGTGCATAATCCGCTTTTGGACGGACAAGAAGCCAGTGAAGAAGAACGTTTAAAACGTTTCAAGTATGATGGGTTGTTTATTGACGAACCGGCTGTTTTCCCATTACTCGATGAGGAAGTTGAAGCTAGCAAAAATTCACCGATATTTCCTGTTCGAAAAGACAAAAACGGCGATTATCAAAAAACGACGCAGGCGAAAAACAAGTTTTATACAGAAGAAGAGCTTGAGCTGTTAAGAAAACACAATCGTAAAAACATGCAACAAAGCGGTGAGAAGCTATTAAGCGGTGAAATCGCCTTAAACCCGTCTTATAAATTAAAAGACAAAAAACGGGCGTGTGAGTTTTGTCCGTTTCGCAGCATCTGTGATTTTGATGTATTGTTGAAAGAAAATGAGTACCACCGTTTAGAAAACTTATCTAAAGATGAGATTATCCATCGCTTAAGGGAGGAAGAAGATGAGTAAGATCCCTTTAAAACCGCAAAATGAAACCTTTACGGATACCCAATGGCAAGCCATTTTTGATAAAGGGGATAATATCCTCGTTTCCGCTTCAGCGGGTTCAGGAAAAACAACCGTTTTGGTTCGGCGAGTGATCGAAAAGTTAAAAGCAGGAACGACGATCGATTCTTTACTGATCGTGACCTTTACCGAAGCAGCTGCTCGAGAAATGAAAGAACGGATTCAAGCGGCATTGCAACAAGCCATCAACCAAGAAAGTGATGAGCAAAAACGCCAGCACTTCGTCCGTCAGCTGCAGCTATTGCCGACAGCTAACATTTCTACTTTGCATGCGTTTTGTTTAACGGTGATTCGGCGTTTTTATTATTTGATCGATTTAGATCCAAATTTCCGCATGATGACCGATGAAACCGAAATTTTATTGATGAAAGAAGAAATCTGGACACAGCTGAGAGATCAACAATATGAAGCCAATGATGAAGCCTTCTTTCGTTTGACAGAAAATTTTTCTAGTGATCGTTCTGATGAAGGCGTCGGGGATCTGATCCTGTCTCTTTATGACTTTGCCCGAGCAAATCCGGATCCAGTCAACTGGCTAGCTCATCTAAGTGATCACTATATCGGTAAAGAAACCTTTGCTGAAAATATCCTGTACCAATCGCAAATCAAACCGACTTTGCAAGAAAATTTGAAGACAGCGGCGCATTTGCTGCAGGCGGCGCAAGACTATGCTCGTTCTGATGAAGCGATGGAAAAAGCAGCACTATTGATCGATACCGAATTGGGAATGGTGGAAACCTTAAAGGCTCTGCTTGATGCAGACGATGTTGATGGCTTCTATGAGCAGATCCAAGTGTTGCGTTTTGGTCGCTACCCAGCTTTTCGCAAACCAGAACAAAAGGAACTCTCCCAAGAAATCAAGCCTTTGCGAGATGATGCGAAAAAATTGGTCGAGCAATTGAAAGTGGCCTTTCCATACCCGCCGGCTGAAATGATGGAACTGCTTCATCGATCAGCACCTGTCGTTGAGAAAATGGCGGCCATGACCGAAGCGTTTATGAAAGCATTTCAAGAAAGAAAGCTTTCAAAAGGCCGTTTAGACTTTAATGATTTGGAACATTTCACCTTGCAGATTTTACAAGGTGACGGCAGTGGAAGTGAGGCGTCGGTCTATTATCGTGATCGCTTTGAAGAAGTTTTAGTCGATGAATACCAAGACGTCAATCGGCTGCAAGAGGCAATTTTATATTGGGTGAGACAAGTTGATCATAACCCTGGCAACATGTTTATGGTGGGGGATGTGAAGCAGTCGATCTATTCGTTTCGACTAGCAGATCCGACGCTGTTTATCGAAAAATACTTGGCATTTGAAACGGAGAATGGTGGGCGGAGAATCGTCTTAGCAGAAAATTTCCGTTCTCGCTCCGACGTATTGGATTTTACGAATCTAGTATTTCAACAGCTGATGGATGAACGGGTTGGCCAAATCCCTTACGATGAGGCGGCAACCTTGATTACCGGTTTTCCTCATTTTCCAGAAAGCGATGCCTTTGCCACAGAGCTCTTGTTATATGAAAAAGAGCATGAATCTGAAGAACAATTGATTGATGACAAAACAGAAGGTGAGATGCAGATTACTGCATTGAAGATTCGAGAGTTGATTGAATCAAAATTCATGATCTATGACAAAAAAGCCAAAACAAATCGACCAATCACTTACAATGATATCGTCTTGTTGACCCCCACACGTAAAAACAATCTTGTTATCCTAGATGTCTTTAAGCAGTTTGGAATTCCGATGGCGGTCAATGATGCTCAAAACTATTTTCAGGCAACGGAGATCCAAACCGTCGTATCTTTGCTGCAAATCATTGACAATCCGTACCAAGACATCCCGCTTGTGGCTGTCTTGCGCTCGCCAATCGTCGGCTTAACAGAAGATCAATTAGCTGAAATCCGTTTAGCCAATCGTTCCGGCGACTACTACGATGCAGTATTGGATTATCATGGTCAACATGAAGCGTCAAACTTGTGGCAAACGGTGGATGGGTTTTTAGCTAAACTAAATCAATGGCGAGAAGAAGCACGCAGACTGCCGATCCCGACCTTGCTTTGGCAAATCTATGAAGATACTGCTTACTTGGATTATGTTGTGGGACTTCCTGCAGGACAGCAGCGTTATGCAAATTTAGTGGCATTGATCCACAGAGCCGAAAAATACGAAAAGAGCAGTTTCCGTGGTTTGTACCAATTCATTCGCTTCATCGAAAAAATGCAAGAAAAAAACAAGGATTTGGCGGAGCCTGTGGCTACTCCTGAAGAAGATGCCGTTCGAGTGATGACCGTTCATGCAAGTAAAGGCTTGGAATTCCCTGTTGTGTTCTTATTGGATACAACAAAATTCTTTAACTACCAAGATTTTCAAAAACGCTATATCTTTGAAGAACAGCTCGGGGCTGGAATCCAATATGTGGAACCCGCAGAAAATCTTAAATTTGAGACACTGCCGTTTCAAGCCATCAAGCAAGTTCGTTTGAAAAAAGCCTTATCAGAAGAAATGCGAAAATTGTACGTAGCATTGACTCGAGCAGAGCAGAAGCTTTTCTTAGTGGGCTCCTATAAAAATCAAGCGGATGCCTTTAAGACGTGGCAATCTGGCTTGACGCAAGCCGAAATGGTTCTTGACCCTGCATTGCGCCTTGTTGCCCGGGGGAGTTTGATGGATTGGGTCGGACGGACCCTGATGCGCCATCCAGATATGGAAGCAGTATTCTCTGAAGCGTCAGAGCGCAAGCGGACGATCGATCATCCTGCTCATTTTCGTCTGTCATGGTGGAATCAAGAAACGATCACGCAACAAGTCCAAGAGACCCTTGCGCCAGTCGAGGAGCCTAAACGATTGCTTGCGCCAGATAGCAATATCGATGATCTTTTGAAACGCCTAGCCTATCGCTATCCTTATCAAAAAGCGACCCAAACGACTAGTTATCAATCTGTATCAGAATTGAAAAGACTCTATAACGATCCTGATGATCAACAGACCACTTTGTTGGAATGGCGGTCGGTTTCCGAGAAGACGAATCCTCAGCAATATCGCTACGTACAGGATGAATTGGCGAAACCAAAATTTCTGCAAGAAACGAAGCCTCTCGCTAGCAGTATCGGGACAGCAACCCATACGGTTTTGCAAATGATCCCATTAGGAATGACGCCAAATCAAGATACTTTGGAGCTCCTGATTGCTGAACTCGTGAAAAAGCAATTTTTTTCTGAAGAAATCGCCAAAAAAATTGACCGATCGAGCATTTTGTGGTTTTATCAAACTGAACTAGGTGAATTGCTGAACCGATCCTCTGATTTGGTGAAGCGGGAACAACCGTTTTCGATGCTAAAAGAGGCTGATACGATCTTTGAAGAGTTTGACGAACCAGATGCGCCGCTTTTGATCCACGGAATTATCGATGGCTATATTGAATTGGCGGATGAAATCATTTTGTATGACTTTAAAACAGATGATGTTTTCGGTAGTCAGGCTCAGATTGAAAAGAAAATGCGCGAACGATACTATGGTCAATTGAAACTCTATTGCCAAGCATTGGAGAAAGCGTTGAACAAACCAGTGAAACAGACCTATTTAGTGCTGTTAAAACCTAAGATGATCGTGTCATTCTAACTGATCGATCCTAGTTTCTTACAATTCGTAAGTCATATGCTATAATAGGTAAAAGAGGTGATGGAGAATGATAAAAGTAGAATCGGATTATGCCCTTTGTCCTAAATTTGAAAAAGCTTTTTCTATTTTAGGCAAAAAGTGGAACGGCTTGATCATTGATGTCCTTCTTGAAGACGGCAAACAAAGATTTGTTGAGTTAGCAAACAAGATTCCTCAAGTGAGTGATCGGGTGTTAGTCGAACGCTTGAAAGAATTAGAGCGGGAAGAAATTGTCTGCAAAGAAAACAATCTTTACTGCTTGACGCCAAGAGGTATTGCTCTTGAAAAGAGTATGATGAGTGTGAAGCGTTGGGCAGAAACATGGGTACGTGAGGAAGAATGCAGTTGATTTCTCACCAGAAATTAGGTAAACTAACCTTAAATGAATAGTTAAAAAGCGTTGATAGAAACTAGTAATTTGGCTGAATCAGAAAAAGGGAGACTTGTCACAGACTGAAAGCAAGTCCTGCATTCGAAAAATGAATTTCACTTCTGGAGCTTGCTGATTACAGTCAGTCGGCAGTTTTGCTGTCGTTAGCCGAAGTGAGTGCGCGGTTTTTTCGCGAATGAGGATGGTAACACGAGACGTCGTTCCTTTTTTAAGGGATGATGTCTTTTTTTGTCTTTAAATGAATGATATTCCCTTTATTCAGTCAATCCAGTCTTGTTATTCTTACACTATTCACAGTATAGAAGGAGGAAACACATGTCTTTACAAGAAAAATTAGAAGCATTGAAGGAAACGACATTGCTTAAAATCAAAGAAAGTCCAACCATGAACGACTTGAATCAAATTCGAGTGGAAGTGCTTGGAAAAAAAGGACCCATCACTGAAGTTCTACGGGGGATGAAAGATCTTTCTGCGGAAGAACGGCCGAAGGTGGGGAGCTATGCCAACGAGATTCGTGATATTTTGACAGAAGCGATCGAAGAAGCCAAGACGTCTATCGAAGCAGCAAACTTGGAAAAAGCCCTCGCTGAAGAATCCATCGACGTGACGTTGCCTGGTAAAAAGATGGACCGAGGAACTCGCCATGTGCTGACACAAATCATGGAAGAAATCGAAGACATCTTTGTTGGTATGGGCTACCAAGTCGTTGAAGGCTATGAAGTGGAAAAAGATCATTACAACTTCGAGCGGATGAATCTGCCAAAAGATCATCCTGCCAGAGACATGCAGGACACCTTTTATATTTCAGAGGAAGTGTTGATTCGAACCCATACATCACCCGTTCAAGCGAGAACAATGGAGACCCATGATTTTTCAAAAGGGCCGTTACGGATGATCTCTCCCGGGAAAGTTTTCCGTCGTGATACAGATGATGCGACCCATAGCCACCAATTCCATCAAATTGAAGGATTGGTAATCGATAAAAATATTACGATGGGTGACTTAAAAGGAACCTTAGAAGTCATGATGCAAAAAATGTTTGGGGAAGATCGCCAAATTCGCTTGCGACCAAGCTATTTCCCTTTCACAGAACCATCGGTCGAAGTCGATGTCAGTTGCTTCAAGTGCGGTGGTGCCGGATGTAATGTTTGTAAACAAACTGGCTGGATCGAGATCCTTGGTGCCGGAATGGTCCATCCTAACGTCTTAGAAATGTCAGGGATTGATCCAACCCAATATTCGGGATTTGCTTTTGGTTTAGGTCCTGACCGAGTGGCAATGCTGCGCTACGGCGTGAACGACATTCGCCAATTCTATCAAAATGATGTGCGTTTTATTCGCCAGTTCAAGGGGGAACAATAAATGTTAGTATCATATAAATGGTTAAATGAATACCTTGATCTGTCTGAGATCACACCCAAAGAGCTGGCGGATAAAATGTCAGTGACGGGGATCGAAGTCGAAGGTATTGACGTGCCTGAAGAAGGCTTAAAAAAAATCGTTGTCGGAGAAGTGACCGACTGCCGACCGCATCCGGACTCTGACCATCTATCGATTTGCCAAGTAAATATTGGCGAGGATGAAGATTCACAGATCGTTTGCGGTGCGCCGAATGTCAAAAGCGGCATCAAAGTCATCGTGGCATTACCAGGCTCTCGAATCGCGGGCAATGTAAAAATAAAAAAGGGCAAGATGCGGGGAGAAGTTTCCAACGGCATGATTTGTTCGTTGCAAGAGTTGGGATATGCCGATAGCGTGATTCCCAAAGAATACGCGGAAGGAATCTATTATTTACCAGCAGAAGCAGAACCAGGATCACCGGTTTTTCCTTATCTGGATATGGATGATCACATTATCGAATTGTCGATCACTCCGAATCGTGCGGATGCGTTGAGCATGCGGGGGGTTGCTTATGAAGTCGGTGCGATCTATCGCCAAACACCGAAGTTTCCTGAAATTTCGCTTACTGAAAGTGAAGTAGCTGCTGCCGATAAAATTCAGGTGAAGGTCACTGAAGCAACAGATGCACCCGCCTACCAAATTCGAATCATTGATGGTGTAACGATCGCCCCAAGTCCACAATGGTTGCAAAATCGCTTGATGAATGAAGGTATTCGTCCAATCAACAATGTCGTGGACGTGACGAATTATATCTTACTATTATTTGGCCAACCATTGCATGCCTTTGATTATCAAAAGCTCGACAGCAAAGAAATACTTGTCCGTCGTGGTAAAGAAAATGAAAGTTTGGTGACTTTAGATGGAGAAACACGTCAGCTTTCCCCAGAAGACATCGTTATCACCAACGGAACCACGCCCGTTGCGCTCGCAGGCGTCATGGGAGGGCTTGATTCAGAAATCACGGAAAAAACGACTACAGTCGCTTTAGAAGCGGCCTTGTTCGATCCGTTAGCGATTCGTTTGACCTCAAAGAAATTCAATTTAAGAAGCGAATCCTCCGCTCGTTTTGAAAAAGGGATCAACCAAGCCACGGCTGCAAAAGCTTGTGATGCAGCAGCAGCACTGATTGCGGAACTTGCTGGTGGAACGGTCTTAAAAGGGGCAGTAATAGGTTCCCAAGTAGCAGTAGAACCTGTTGAGGTTACAATCACTTTAGCTCGAATCAATAGCTATTTAGGCACAGAAATCACTGATGAAGAAGTGCAAGAAATCTTTGATGCATTAGGCTTTGGTCATCGTCAAGAAGCAGACAGCTATATTGTTTCTGTCCCACCTCGTCGTTGGGATATTACGATCGAAGCAGATATCATTGAAGAAGTGGCGCGTATTTACGGTTATGATCGTTTGCCATCGACTTTACCGCAAGGAGAAACGGTTGCCGGTCATCTAACCAAAGCGCAACGTCTGACTAGAGAAGTTCGGACGCTATTGGAAGGCAACGGGGTCAGTGAAGCCATCAGCTATGCTTTGACAACGGAAGAGAAGGCACAACAATTTACGGATAAATCGAGCCAAGTGACTCGATTGGATTGGCCAATGACCGAAGAGCGTGCCGTCTTGCGCTTGAATCTGATTTCAGGTTTGTTAGACGACGTTGCGTACAACTTGGCACGTAAAAACAATCGTGTTGCTTTGTATGAAATTGGTCGCGTCTTTTATCAGACAGGCGACAGTAAACACGAGCTGCCAACAGAAGTCAATCACTTGGGGCTAGCTTTGACAGGAAATATCTATGAGAAAGACTGGCAAACCCAAGCTCAAAAAGTTGATTTCTTCCATTTAAAAGGCATTTTAGAAAATCTATTTGATTCGTTGGCATTAACCGACCGTATTCGTTATCAAAAAACGGCAGCTATCAAAGAGATGCATCCTGGCCGTACGGCAATGATCCTGCTAGATGACCAAGAAATCGGCTTCTTGGGACAAGTCCACCCATCGATCGCCAAAGATTATGAAGTGAGTGAAACCTATGTTGCTGAATTGAACTTAGATCAACTGTTAGCAGCGAAAACAGAACAATTGGTCTATCAACCAGTTTCTAAGTTCCCATCAGTAACGCGGGATATGGCACTCTTACTTGATGAAACGATCGATAACCAGTCCGTGATGGAGATCATTCGCGAAAGTGCCGGTCGCTTCTTAAGTGCGATTCGTTTATTCGATGTTTATCAAGGGAAAAACATCGAAGCAGGCAAAAAATCATTAGGGTACAGCCTGACCTTTAGCAATCCAGAAGCTACCCTGACGGATGAAGAGATCAATCAAGCAATAGCGAAAATTACTCGTAACTTAGAAGAAAAAGTTCAAGCAGAAATCCGCTAATCAAATAAGTAGAAAAACGTTCTCCACCATACAAAGAAGTTGGGTGGGGAACGTTTTCTACTATTATAATAGATGCTCAGATGACACAAAAATGTTAGGAGTTGGGTTGGAGCTGTAAAGTATCTCACTATCAAAGGCAATCCAGCTTTTTTGAACTGTTCTTTTTTAGCGCTGTCAAGGTTGAGAAAATGATTCTCTAATCAGCATTTTCGAAGTTATTTTTAGGGCAATTTTCTAGGTTTTTTCGCAAGAAATCGCATCAAATCAAGTTGCCTAATGGATCGGTCTGTGGATGAAGTTTGCTCGTGAAACCTAACACAGAGTGTGCTCGTAGGTCTAGCATTAAATTGTATTCTCGATTTGTGAACAAAAAAATAAGCCGCTAAGGCTTATTTTTTTAAGCAAAGTAATTGATGCCCATTGCATTTTTGACTTCAGCTAACGTTTGGGCGGCAACTTGTTCTGCTTTTTCGCTACCAAGTTTTAATAAGTTCATCACTTCACCGGGATCTTTCGCAAAAGCTTCACGTCGTTCCCGAATCGGTGCAAATTCGGCTTCCAGAACATCGATCAAATAGCGTTTGATTTTGACATCTCCTAATCCGCCACGGGTGTAATGTTCTTTTAATTCAGTAATTTTTTCTTTTTCGGTACCAAATACATCAAGATACGTAAAGACCATATTGCCTTCGACTTGTCCGGGGTCTTCGACATGGATGTGATTTGGATCAGTGTACATGCTCATCACTTTCTTTTGTAACACATCAGCTGGATCTGCTAAATAGATACCGTTATTTAGTGACTTACTCATTTTTCCATTGCCGTCGATCCCAGCCAAACGTCCCATACCTTTTGGCGGTAAAACAGCTTTTGGTTCGACTAATACTTCACTATACGTAGAATTAAAACTATGCACGATTTCTTGTGTTTGTTCCAGCATTGGTTTTTGATCTTCACCAACGGGGACTAAGTTTGCTTTAAAAGCAGTGATATCCGCTGCTTGAGAGACTGGATAGATGAAGAAACCAGAAGGAACGCCTTCGCCAAATTTCTTTTGTTCAATTTCTGCTTTGACCGTCGGGTTGCGTCGCACGCGTGCTACACTGACTAAATTTAGGTAGTACATCGTCAATTCAGAGAGTTGAGGGATTTGCGATTGAATAAACATCGTTGTTTTTGATGGATCCAATCCAACGGCTAAATAATCCAAAGCGACTTCTAAAATATTCGCTGAGACCTTCTCAGGTGTTTTCGCATTATCTGTTAGTGCCTGCATATCAGCGACCATGATATAAAGCTGATTTTCAGGGTCAGCTTGCATTTCGACCCGTTTTTTTAAAGACCCCACATAATGGCCAAGATGCAGTTTGCCAGTTGGGCGGTCGCCAGTTAAAATCGTATTCACTTTTTTTCCACCTTTACCTTTGTTATATGGTTTATCTTACCTTTTTTTAGCAAAAGAAACAACAGGTTCTCCTTGTGATCTGTCGAGGTTAGAAAAATTTTCATGGACAAAAACCTCACATCAAAGTAAAATAGCACTTGTCTTTTCAGAAATAAGGGGGGAACATTGGAAAAGCACCTTTACAAATGAAAAAAGATTGGGCTATAATATGAATCAAATCTTTCCATTTACTCATTTAATTTTAAAAATAGCTAGGAGTGTGAATCAATGGCAATGATCGAATTTAAGAACGTAGAGAAATATTACGGAAAGTTCCATGCATTAAAAAACATCAACCTTGAATTTGAAAAAGGTGAGGTCGTTGTTGTAATCGGACCTTCAGGTTCTGGTAAAAGTACAATGCTCCGTACAATTAATGGACTAGAAACCATTTCAGGTGGTCAATTGTTAGTCAACGGCAAGAACTTATTTGATAAAGATGTCAAAATGACAGAAGTTAGAAAAAACATTGGTATGGTGTTTCAACATTTTAACTTGTATCCAAACAAAACCGTGTTAGAAAACATTACGTTAGCGCCGATTAAAGTATTAAAACAAAATGAGCAAGAAGCCATCAATTTGGCGGAAAAACTACTTGATCGAGTTGGGATGTTGGATAAAAAAGATTCTTATCCGTCTATGTTATCCGGTGGACAACAGCAGCGGGTCGCAATTGCCCGAGGCCTTGCGATGAAACCAGAGATGCTGCTTTTTGATGAGCCAACTTCAGCATTGGACCCAGAAATGATTGGCGATGTACTAGATGTCATGAAAAAAATCGCCAGTGAAGGAATGTCCATGATCGTCGTTACCCATGAAATGAGCTTTGCTCGTGAAGTAGCAGATCGAATCGTCTTTATGGCAGAAGGCCAAGTGCTAGAAGATCGACGGGATGTCGATGGATTCTTTGACGCACCAAGGGACGAGCGTGCAAAACAATTCTTGAGCAAAGTCACAAATCATTAAGCGACAGGAGGAACCTATATGAAAAAGAAAATTTTTTCTTTTCTAGTTTTAGCCTTTGCCCTTGTGACTTTCTCAGGTTGTAAAGGACAAAGTGCCGCAGATATTGATATTTTAGAAAACAGCAAAGAGACGAATCAGATCGTTTGGGGCGTAAAAAACGATACCCGTCTATTTGGGTTGATGGATATCGCGACTAGAGAAGTACGTGGCTTTGATATTGATATCGCTCGTGCGATCACTGAAAAAATCTTAGGGCGTGATGGCAATGCGATTTTTGTTGAAGTTACCTCAAAAACTCGGATTCCGCTTTTGAAAAACGGCAATATCGATGCGATCATCGCAACGATGACCATCACGGAAGAGCGTAAAAAGCAAGTTGACTTTTCGGATGTCTATTTTGATGCAGGACAATCTTTATTGGTCGCAAAAGATAGTCCGATCCAAGGGATTGAAGATTTGACCGCAGACACCACTGTATTGGTCGTGAAAGGCTCTACGTCAGCTGTAAACATTCGTGAGGCTGCACCAGAAGCGCAAATCCTAGAACTTGAAAATTATGCAGAAGCCTTTACTGCTTTGCAATCAGGACAAGGGGATGCTATGACTACGGATAACGCAATCCTATTAGGGATGGCGAGTGAAAATCCTAATTATCATTTAGTTGGCGAAACATTTACCGAAGAGCCTTATGGGATTGCCATCAACAAAGGTCAAAAACCATTTCTAGATGCTGTCAATCAAGCCTTGCGGGAAATGCGTGAAGATGGAACCTATGATGAGATTTACAACAAATGGTTCCCTGAAGACGAATCAGGAAAAGTAGATTAGGAGGAAACTGAATGGTTGAATTATTTCAAACCTATACCGGTCAGTTTATTGAAGGCTTTAAATATACAGTCATGGCGAGTTTGATCGCACTGTTTTTTAGCCTTTTGATCGGAACTTTAATGGCAATTTTTCAGTTGTCAGACAA
The DNA here is from genome assembly GCF_050542615.1 of Enterococcus sp. DIV0008. Taxonomy (NCBI): domain Bacteria; kingdom Bacillati; phylum Bacillota; class Bacilli; order Lactobacillales; family Enterococcaceae; genus Enterococcus; species Enterococcus sp. DIV0008. The sequence continues at coordinate 1,597,618 of NZ_CP172937.1, forward strand.
TCGCTTCATCAAAGGGATCGCCAAAGCATATGTCGAGTTTTTTAGGAATATTCCCTTATTGATCATCGTGATGTTCTTTTATGTTGTTGTGCCAATGTATTGGGTCTCTTTTGACGGATTTCAAGCGGGAACGATTGGTTTAACGATCTATACATCGGCATTTATCGCCGAGACGATCCGTTCAGGGATCCAAACGGTTCCTAAAGGACAGATGGAAGCTTCCTTGTCTTCTGGCTTTACTTATAGTCAAGCGATGCGCTACATTATTTTGCCTCAAGCATTTAAAATCGTTGTGCCGCCACTAGGCAATCAATTTATTAACCTCGTCAAAAACTCCTCAATTTTAGCGATGGTCGCAGGATTAGATATCATGTATCAAGGGGATTTGATCGCAAGCGAGACCTTCAATACATTTGATACCTATATCATTGTTGGTCTTTTCTATTTGATTATCACCCTGCCATTGTCTTATTTGATGGTTTACTTGGAACGGCGTTGGGCTGTCCGCTCATAGAAAGGAGCTAAAGAACTATGGATTTTTTTGAAGCTTTTTCGGCGATTAACATTCGCTTTTTGATCGATGGCTTACGTGTTACGGTTGAAGTGTCGATCCTCTCGATCTTATTTAGCTTTATTATTGGAGGAATCGCCGGTATTTTACGCTTCAGCTCGATTCCGGTCTTTTCTAAAGTACTAGGTGTCGTGATTGATGTTATTCGTAACTTGCCTTTGCTTTTGATCATTTTCTTCACTTACTTTGCCTTGCCACAGATTGGCATCCGCTTTAACATTTTTTGGTCAGCGGTGGTGGCGTTGACGATTTTTGAATCAGCGATGCTTTCTGAGATCTTTCGAGCGGGCTTGAATTCTGTGCCAAAAGGTCAGATGGAAGCTGGTTTATCAACGGGATTAAGTTATGTTGAAGTATTGCGCAGTATCGTCGTGCCACAAGCATTTAAAGCGATGTTGCCAGCGATCGTCAGTCAGTTGATCTCTTTGATCAAGGATACATCACTAGCCGTGATCATTTCTTTACCAGAGTTGACCCATCATGCCCGGATCATTTATGGTCAAAATACAAACTATGTTTTGCCAATGTTTTTGGCAATGACTGTTTTATACTTTTTGGTTTGTTATGCACTGTCATTGCTTTCAGGTTTTTTGGAAAAACGTCAGTACGATTACTAAAAATGAACAATCGACAAAAATCCCCGCGATCGGTCTTTCAACCATGCAAGTGCAACTTGCTGGTTGTGAGCCAATGGTTGGGGCTTTTTTTGTACCGATTGGTATTTTTTTGGGAAAGCTTTCTTTAGCAAACGAAAGGAATACTTGAAAAATAGACAAAAAAAGTCCAAAATGAATAAGAGAGAAAAATGCATCAAACTCTTTCTTTCATGTAAAGGATGGAAACTATGACAAACAACAGACCAATTGGCTTTATCGATTCTGGTGTTGGTGGGTTGACGGTCGTCAAAGAGGCAATCAAACAACTGCCCAACGAATCGATTCTTTATCTAGGCGATACTGCCAGATGCCCTTATGGCCCAAGACCTGCTGAGCAAGTCATCGAGTATACGTGGCAAATGACCCGTTTTTTATTGGAAAAAAACATTAAAATGTTGGTGATCGCCTGTAACACAGCAACAGCGGTCGCTCTTGAAGAAATCAAAGAACAACTGGATATTCCAGTGATCGGCGTGATACTGCCTGGCAGTCGAGCAGCGGTCAAAGCAAGCAAAAATCAACGAATCGGTGTTATCGGGACAAACGGAACGATTAAAAGCGACTCGTACAAGCGCGCCCTTCATGGGAAAGCCCCCCATGCGTCAGTCGTCAGTTTGGCTTGCCCAAAGTTTGTACCGATCGTAGAAAGCAAACAATACCATAGCTCGGTTGCCAAGAAAATTGTGGCAGAAACGTTACGCCCCTTGAAAAACAAGCGGTTAGATACGGTGATTCTGGGCTGTACCCATTATCCTTTATTGCGCCCTTTGATCCAAAATGAATTGGGGGCCCATATCCAGCTCATTGATTCAGGGGCAGAAACGGTGGGGGAAGTCAGTACCTTGTTGGACTATTTCGCCATTGCAGCAACGAGCCAGGACGATCCGCACCCGCAGCATGCATTTTTTACTACTGGTTCACCGAAAATATTTGATGAGATCGCCAATGATTGGCTTGATTTAGACACGATCTCATCGGTTCACACTGATTTAGGAGGCTTTTAAATGCGACATGATGGCAGAAAAGAAACAATGTTAAGACCAGTTGAAATTCAAACCAACGTCTACAAACACCCCGAAGGATCGGTTGTGATCTCTTTTGGTGACACAACCGTGATCTGTTCGGCAACGATTGAAGATCGGGTCCCTCCGTTTTTACGAGATACGGGAAAAGGCTGGGTCACAGCCGAATACAGTATGCTCCCACGAGCGACCAACACTCGTAACCGTCGAGAAAGTGCCAAAGGTAAGCTTTCTGGTCGTACAATGGAAATCCAACGGCTGATCGCTCGTTCCTTGCGAGCTGTGGTCGATTTAGAAAAGCTAGGGGAACGCAGTATTGTGGTCGATTGTGATGTCGTTCAAGCAGATGGTGGTACCCGAACAGCTAGTATTACCGGCGCATTTGTTGCGTTGCGTTTAGCTATCGATACATTGTTGCGTGACAAAGCATTGACGGAAGACCCGATCAAGGAGCATTTGGCAGCCATCAGCGTTGGAATCTTACCAGATGGCACCTGTGTGACTGATCTCGATTATCAAGAAGATTCTTCAGCTGCTGTCGACATGAATTTGGTGATGACAGAATCCGGTCGATTTGTCGAATTGCAAGGAACTGGGGAAGAAGCGACCTTTGATGGTCAGCAGTTGAATGAGATGCTGATCTACGGAAAAACAGCTATCGAAGAATTGATTGCCTATCAAAAAGAGGCACTGTTTTTACCAGATGAACCCCCTTATGAGATTCCCGAAAAAACGATCGTCATTGCCACAGGCAATCCAGGAAAAGCCAAGGAATTTAAAGCCGTATTTGGGGCAGCAGGGTACGATGTCCGCACCTTGAAAGATTATCCTTCCTTGCCGGATGTTGAAGAAACCGGCACCACCTTCGAAGAAAATGCCCGCCTTAAAGCAGAAACTATCGCCAGAATTTTGGGAAGACCGGTGTTGGCTGATGACTCAGGACTGAAAGTCGATGCATTAGGGGGACGCCCAGGCGTGTACTCTGCTCGATTTGCTGGTGAGCAAAAAAGTGATGCTGCCAATAATGCAAAATTGCTTTATGAATTGACGGATGTCGAAGATGACAAACGCAGTGCTCAATTTCACTGTACGTTAGTTTTCGCAGCACCAGGAAAAGATAGCTTGGTGGTTGAAGCCCAATGGCCTGGGAGAATCGGCCGTATCCCTCGTGGAGAAAATGGGTTCGGTTACGATCCATTGTTTATTCCTGATGGTTCAGAGCGAAGCGCAGCCCAAATGAGTCAAGAAGAAAAGAACCGAGTGAGCCACCGTGGTCAAGCAATCAAAAAACTCCAAGAACAGTGGCAGGAGTGGCTAGAAGGAGAAAATGTATGAAATATTTAGTTGTCAGTGACAATCATTCAGATCGTGAGATTCTTGTTGATCTTAAAAATGAATTCGAAAATCAAGTCGATTTATTCCTGCATTGTGGAGACTCTGAACTGCCTGATACAGATTCTTTATGGGAAACATTCCAAGTCGTTTGCGGCAATTGCGATTACGGTGGTGGTTTTCCCAATGAGCGTATCGTTAAAACGCCGCTGGATACCATCTATATGACCCATGGCCATTTGGCGGATGTTCGTTTTGGCGTAACCAAATTAGGATTAAAAGCGCAACAAGCAGATGCCTCGATCGCTTTGTTTGGTCACACGCATCAAATTGCTTGTGAGAAAGTCGGGAATCGACTTTTCTTGAATCCTGGCAGTATTTCCCAACCGCGAGGGCAAATTCAAATCAAAAGTTTTGCGATTATTGAAAGTACGCCAGAACAATGGGCAATCCAATACTATGATCGTTCCTTTCATAAAGTCCCAGAGCTAGCTTTCGTTTTTACACGTTAAGTAAGCGGAATCAAAAAGTAAAAATTTCATTATAATTTTGCAGGTTTCTACTTTCTATTCTCATTTTCAAGTAAAATAGAAGAGTAGCTGTGAAATGGAGGCAATTAGATTGATAGGACAGACCGTAGAAAAAATATTACTCGAGAATCAAGAAAATTTCTTGGTGCCGGCAGAGAATGTGGCATCGGTATTTTATAACCACCCTTTGAGTCACGCATTGCTTGTTTTATCAAAAGTGGGCTATTCAAAGATCCCAGTACTAGATAGTGAGGACCATTTAGTCGGCTTAATCAGCCTCTCAAACATCGTAGAACGAATGATGGATCTCACTGGCTTCAGTATGGAAAATATTGAAGGGCTGACTGTGGCAGATGTCATGGAAGTCAATGTGAATTGCATCAAAGAAAACGATGAGTTGGAAAGTATGCTGCATCTGTTAGTGGATCAAGCATTCTTGCCGATCGTTGATGATGACAATGTCTTTGTAGGGATCATCACCCGCAAAGAGATTTTAAAATCCGTCAATCATTTGGCACATGAAATTGAAAGACGCTATTTGCTGATTTCGAAAGAAGATGCCCCAAAGATGACAGATGAACTGCATGTGGTATAGAAAAAAGGTTATCCCAGTTTTGGGATAACCTTTTTTAAATACCGACGATGGGCGCATTAGGAATCGTATAGCCTTTGGCAGTTAATGCATCAATCGATGCGGCCAAAAATTCCTCTTTGATTTTCCATTGCGTACCGTTGGTCACATACATGGTGGTTCGAATCGCAAAGTTGTTGTTCCCTAGATCCACCAGACCGAAGACCGTAGGGGCCGTTTGAATCTCTTCTTCATGCTGCTGAGCGATCTGTTCATTGACTTCTTCAATGATGGCACGTATTTCATCTAGGCCTTCAGATGGTAAGATACGTACGTCGACAACGACTTGCATATTGGCTCTTGATGTATTACTGATGGTCGTGATGTTACGATTTGGGATATAATGAACGGTTCCATCAACGGATTTTAATTGGACCGTTCGAATCCCGACTGCTGTCACCGTACCTTCAAGCGTCAGATTGGTCAAGCGGACGTAATCACCAACATTGATTTGTTGCTCGGTAATAATGAAGAAGCCAGTAATCAAGTCATTCATAAAGCCTTGGGCACCTAAACCAAGTGCGACCCCGACGACTCCGGCACCGGCTAGTAACGAGCCTACAGGTACGCCGATGGTGGAAAGGAGTGCATAGACAAAAAAGAAGCCTAATGTGTAATGAACCGTATTGCGGATCAGGGTATGGATCGTGTTGATTCGACTCACATTGAAACTGGCTTTTTTTTCATAGGAACGATAGATTCGATCGATGATCATATTGCTTATTTTCAATAAAATACCAAATAGGATACATAAAAAAAGCAACATCAATGCTTTTTGGATCAGTAAGCCAATGATCGATTCCCAGTCGATGGACGCCCACCATTTTTGTAATGCATTGAGTTGAGCAGCTGCTGGTTCGGTAATGCTGGAACCACTTGAATCGGTCGTACTAGCTGCAAGTAGCAGTTGTTTCATAAAATCCCTCCAAGTCTTACTGCATCTATTTTAACCAAGATAAAATAGAAATGCAAAGGAGGTTTTCTGAAATACCTGTTTTTTTCAGAAAAAGCCTGCTCAGCCAACGGAGAGGCAAATAGCAGACTTTTCTATGACAATTATTGATTAAGATAAATGAACGCCTTTATCAACAAAAATCACTTCGCCGATAATGCCGCTTGATAATGGACTGATCAAGAAGGCACAAGTATTACCTACTTCTTCAATCGTCACACCAATATGATCAGGTGTTCGATCCTCTGACAATTGGATCAGTTTTTGATAGTCTTTTACACCAGTTACTGCCAGCGTCTTGATGGCACCAGCTGAAATCGCATTAACACGGATTTTTTGCGGTGAAAGTTCGGCAGCTAAATAGCGAACACTTGATTCCAAAGCAGCTTTCGCAATACCCATCATGTTGTAGTTTGGCACTGCCCGTTCGGCACCTAAGTAAGAAAGAGTGACGATACCAGCGTTTTCAGCTAAGATTGGTTTGGCATATTTGGTGACTGCAATCAATGAGTAACTGCTGATATCTTGCGCTAAAGCATAACCGTCACGAGAAATATTTAAAATATCGCCCGATAGATCTTCTTTATTAGCATAAGCAACGGCATGGACCACACCGTGGATCTCTCCAGCATATTCTTTGATCGTTTCAAAGGCGGCAGCAATGCTTTCGTCGTTGGCGACGTCACATTCCACTACAAATTCATCAGATTCCAATAAGCGTTCTAAAGGCTTTTTCATGCGGTCGTTTTGATACGTGTAGATCACTTCGGCTCCTTGGGATTTTAGTGCTTGTGCACAGCCCCAAGCAATACTGCGTTTGTTAGCAACGCCCATGACGACAACTTTTTTACCGGTTAAAAAACTCATAATTCCACTCCTTAATAAATTCAACAATAAAATACGTATAATGACAAATAGTAAATCAAACTATCTTGATTTCTAATTATTAAGCATAATTGTTTGATTGTCAAACTATTTTTTTCTTAATAAATATTTAGTTGCGAATTTCCTTGAACTATGATACTTTGATAATCAAACTATAATAAATTCTTAAGCAAGGAAGGGACACCATGAAAAAACTATTGACTGAAACGGAAGTCATGGATTTGATTCCAAATCGCTACCCAATTATTTATATTGATTATGTTGATGAAATCGAATCTGGTAAAAAAATTATCGCAACGAAGAATGTCACCATCAACGAAGATTTTTTTCAAGGACATTTTCCGGGAAATCCAGTGATGCCAGGTGCCTTGATTTTAGAAACATTGGCACAAGCAGGATCGATCTTAATATTGAAATCTGAGGAATTCCAAGGGAGAACGGCGTATATCGGCGGCATCAATAAAGCAAAATTCCGTCAAAAAGTTGTTCCGGGAGATACCATGAAACTTGTTTTTGAAATCACCAAAATCAAAGGCTCTGTAGGAACTGCAGATGCAGTAGCGACAGTGGATGGCAAAAAAGCTGCGGAGTGCGAATTTACCTTTATCGTAGGCGACCAAAAATAAAAGAAAACCGCTGGAGCATCCGATAATCGGGGCTTTCAGCGGTTTTTTATTTATTCTTTGGCTTCTTGTAAGACCTTGATCGTTTCGATCTTCACTGGCTCAACCGGTTGAGAATTCTCACCATTGCCAGAGTCTTGGGTTTCTGCTTGCGCAATTTTATCGACGACATCCATGCCTTCGATCACTTGACCAAAGACGGTATATTTACCGTCCAAAGCCGGCGTGCCACCATTTTTATAGGCTTCGATGATTTTTTCGGGATAGTGTTGGATCGCTAGACCGTCGGATACATCTTGATCATTTTGAACGATGTAGAATTGACTGCCTTGGCTATTTGGTGCACTTGATTTTGCCATTGCCAATGCGCCTCGCAAGTGGTAGAGCTGGTTTGAGTATTCTTCGCCGAATCCTTCACCCCAGATACTTTCTCCACCAGTGCCATCACCATTAGGGTCGCCCCCTTGGATCATAAACTCTTCTACGACACGATGAAAAGTCAAGCCGTCATAATAACCATCTTTGGCATGGGTCAAAAAGTTTTCGACGGCTTTGGGCGCAATCTCTGGGAAAAGTTTGATTTTGATCGAGCCTTCTTCCGTCACCATTTCAACTAAAGCTTCATTCTCTTGCACATCCGTTGATAATTGCGGCAATTCTAGGGCATTCAAGTCAACGGATTCTGAGGTCGACGTGCTTTCTGCCGAATTGCTTGATGAGGGATCGGTGGTACTTGAACCTGTACAAGCAGCTAATAATAAAAGGCTAGCAGCTGCTGTCAGTGTGAATAGGATTTTTTTCATTCTTTCATTCCTTCCAGTTTTCTTAATGCTAATCATAACAAAAAAGAGACATAGAAGAAAGCGCAGATTTTGTGGAATGAGAAAGAAACAGGTGGAAAGGTGTAGACCACTTTTTAGATGTTTGCTATAATGAAAGAGGATTCATTATAATAAACGGATAGAATGTACAGGAGGTTTTTTTGATGGGAAAATTAGGGATATCGATTTATCCAGAGCGCTCAACGTTTGAAAAGGACAAAGCGTATCTAGACTTGGCACACAAATACGGCTTTAAACGGGTATTTACCAGTTTGCTGCAAATCAACGATGACAAAGAAAAAGTCTTGGCAGACTTTAAACAAGTCGTGGATTATGCCAATCAGTTAGGAATGGAAGTCATGGTAGATATCAATCCTGGTTTATTCGAACAGCTAGGTATTTCTTATGATGATTTATCCTTCTTTGATGAGATGGGGGCTTACGGTGTTCGGTTAGATATTGGTTTTACTGGTTCAGAAGAAGCCAAAATGACCCGCAATCCTTACGGGATCAAAATTGAGATCAATATGAGCAGTGGTACGAGCTACGTGGATAACATCATGAGTTATTCGCCTAATACTGAAAATTTACTAGGCTCGCATAATTTCTATCCTCATCGCTATTCAGGGTTAGGCTACGACCATTTCGTTTTTTGTTCGGAAAAATTCCGCAAATACAATTTAAATACGATGGCTTTCGTGAATTCTCACGAAGCTGACTTCGGTCCATGGCCAACACAAGATGGTTTATGCTCTTTAGAAGATCATCGTGATCTGCCACTAGCTACGCAAGTCAAACATTTAGTGTTGACTGGCTTGATCGATGATATCTCTGTTGGCAATGCCTATGCTTCAGAAGCAGAATTGGCAGCAATGGCTGAAGCATTTCACGCGGATTATCCGACATTAAGAGTTGATGTGGTTGATGGAATCACTGAAGATGAACGCATCTGTTTGTTTGATAATCTGCATAGTTACCGAGGAGATCGTTCAGAATACATCTTGCGTTCAACGATGACCCGGATCTATTATAAAGACAAAGAATTTCCACCCCATGATACCCATGATATGGTAAGAGGAGATGTCTTGATCGATAATGCTGGCTATGGACAATACAAAGGGGAGACGCAAATCGCCTTGAAAGAAATGAAAAATGACGGCCGGGTCAATGTCGTTGGGAAAATCGCTGAAGAAGAGCTTTTCTTATTAGAATTTTTGAAACCTTGGTCAAGTTTTAAATTGGTCGAAAACAACTAGCCATTACGAGGAATCAACCATTGTCAACACCTATTGTTGGCAATGGTTTTTCTTTTTGGGCGCTTGCGATTGACAAACACGAGTAAAAAACGGTAATTTATGTAGTGGGTTCTTACCATGAGGAATGTTGAGACCATAATAATATTATGTAAACTATATACTTAAGAGGACGTGACAAGTGTGAAATTGCGCTGGAAAATTGCCATCGGAGTAGCTGTATTAGCGATTGCGGGATTAGGATATGCTGGAAACTATTTTTACGACTATGCGGTAGTTCCTTCAGAAAAAGATTTCTTGGAAGGAGATACCCCGGGTACTGATGAAAATCAGACGGGAAGCGAAGCGCAAAATTGGTTTACAGATGCAGCAAATCGTGAGATGTGGCAGCTGACTTCTGAAGATGATTTAAAATTATCCGCCATTTATCTACCGGCGGAGGAGAAGAATCAAGGAAAAACGGCGATCATCGCGCATGGCTACATGGGGAATGCAGAAACGATGGCGGACTACGCCAAGATGTATCATGATTTAGGTTATAATGTGTTGGTTCCAGACGCTCGAGGGCATGGTCAAAGCGAAGGGGATTATATTGGTTTTGGTTGGCACGAACGTAAAGACTACGTGCAATGGATCGATGAAATACTTGCAAAAAATGGTTCTGAAGAGACGATCACTTTGTATGGCATCAGTATGGGTGCGGCCACAGTGATGATGACTAGCGGAGAAGACTTACCAAAAAATGTCACTTCTATCATTGAAGATTGTGGGTATACCAACGTCAATGAAGAACTAGGCTATCAACTCGATCAATTGTTTGGGTTGCCCGCATTTCCATTGATGAATGTCACTAGCCTTGTCACAAAAATCCGAGCGGGGTATTTCTTTGGTGAAGCAGATGCAGTCAAACAACTGCAAAAAAATACGCGTCCAATCTTTTTTATTCATGGCGATGCGGATACATTTGTTCCTTATGCGATGCTGGATATTTTGTATAACGCGACCGATGCGCCTAAAGAAAAATGGGTCGTTTCAGGAGCCGAGCATGCGAAAAGCTACAAAACTGATCCAGCGCTTTACAAAGAAAAAATCGCGGCTTTCTTGGAAAAATACGATCATCCAGCAAGTGAATAAAAAAAGTGTCGGTTCTTTTTTCAGAACCGGCACTTTTTGCCTACTCATTGACTTACAAACGAGCAAATTCTTCGAGTAAACGAATCATCTGGCAAGTAAAGCCATATTCATTATCATACCAAGCGACGGTTTTCACCAATTGGAAATCGCCGGCAGTAGTCACTTCTGTTTGCGTCGGGTCAAAGATAGAACCTTGAGTGGTACCAATGACATCACCCGAGACGATCTCACGGTCATCGTAACCGAATGACGGATTATCGACGGTGTGTTTTCTGATGGCTTCATTGACTTCATCGGCGGTTACTTTGGTTTTCAAAATTGAGACTAATTCTGTTAAAGAACCATCGACGACCGGAACCCGTTGGGCGTGGCCTTGTAATTTGCCATTTAATTCTGGGATAACCAAACCGATTGCTTTGGCGGCACCCGTTGAGTGAGGGATCGTGTTGTCTGCAGCGGACCGAGCGGCTCTTAAGTTTCCGCCTTTTACAGGACCATCCAATAGCATTTGAGTAGAAGTATACGCATGAACTGTCGTCATCGTACCAACTTCGATCCCAAATTCTTCATTCAAAAAGTAGGCCATCGGAGCTAGACAGTTGGTCGTACAAGAGCCTGCGGATATGATAGTATCATCTGGTGTTAACGTGTCGGAGTTAACATTGTATACGATCGTTTTCATATTGCCGGCGGGAGCGGAAATGACCACTCGTTTGACACCTGCATCAAGATGGGCCTGGGCTTTTTCTGCGGAAGTGTAAAAACCCGTACATTCTAAAACGATATCGACGTCATTTTCTTTTGCCCAAGGAATTTTACTTGCGTCTGGTTCGGCATACACTCTGGTTTCTTTGCCATCGACAACGATAGCATTATCCGTTGCAGTTACAGTGCCAGGGTAAGTGCCATGGGTCGAGTCAAATTGCAACAAGTGTGCTAACATGACGGGGCTTGTTAAATCATTGATTGCCACAACTTCAATATCGGCAGAAACTTCTTTGATCCTACGAAAAGCCAAACGTCCAATTCGTCCAAAACCATTGATTCCAACTTTTACTGTCATTTCTTGTTTCCTCCTTTAATTGTGTCTAGTACACTTAAAAGTTTGCTACGATTTGATGTGACTGTCAAAGAATAACCCTTAAGAATTCACGATTTCTTATGGAAACCCATGAGAAAAGATAGACAAAAGGCGTTTCGGTCGTTACAATAAAATAGACTTTCTTATTAGAGAAATAGTAACCACTTAAGGTGAGATAACTGATAATCAAAAAGTATAGAAGGTAGTAAAAAAAGAATGGAGGACAAATAATGTCCATGTTTTTAGATCAAGTGACAATCGATGTCAAAGCAGGAAAAGGCGGCGACGGAATGGTTGCTTTTCGCCGAGAGAAGTATGTCCCAGACGGCGGACCCGCAGGTGGTGACGGCGGACGTGGTGGTGACGTCATTTTAGTCGTAGACGAAGGTTTGCGTACATTAATGGATTTCCGCTTTAATCGTCATTTTAAAGCACAACCCGGGGAAAACGGCATGAGTAAAGGAATGCACGGCCGTGGCTCAGATGATACTTACATCAAAGTGCCCCAAGGCACCACCGTTCGTGATGCTGAAACAGGAGCCTTATTAGGGGATTTGATTGAGCAAGGTCAAACATTAGTGATCGCAAAAGGCGGGCGGGGCGGCCGCGGGAACATTCGGTTTGCCTCTCCGAAAAACCCAGCACCAGAGTTAGCTGAGAACGGAGAACCCGGTCAAGAAAGAAAAATCGAGCTCGAATTAAAAGTCTTAGCAGATGTTGGTTTAGTTGGTTTCCCTTCGGTTGGGAAGTCCACATTACTCTCTGTGATTTCCTCTGCTCGGCCAAAAATCGGCGCGTATCATTTTACAACACTGGTGCCAAATTTAGGCATGGTAACGACCACTGATGGTCGTAGTTTTGCAGTAGCCGATCTGCCAGGCTTGATCGAAGGTGCTTCGCAAGGTGTTGGTTTAGGGACTCAGTTTTTACGTCATATCGAACGGACGCGGGTCATCTTACATGTGATCGATATGAGTGGCATGGAAGGGCGCGATCCATACGAGGACTATTTGTCCATTAACAATGAATTGTCGACCCACAACTTGCGCTTACTAGAGCGCCCACAGATCATCGTTGCCAATAAGATGGATATGCCGGATGCTGAAGAAAACTTAGCCCTTTTCAAAGAGCAGTTGGCAAAAGAAAAAACGGATGAGTTCGCGGATGAACCAATGATTTTCCCAATCTCTGGTGTCACTCGTAAGGGAATCGATGCCTTGCTGAATGCGACAGCGGATTTATTGGAAGTCACTCCTGAGTTCCTCTTGTACGATGAAGAAATAGAAGAAGATGTGGTTCATTACGGCTTCCAATCGGATGAGCCGGAGTTTTCAATCGATCGCGATCCTGATGCAACTTGGATCTTGAGCGGTGAGAAAATCGAAAAACTATTCCAAATGACGAACTTTGATCACGATGAGACCGTGATGCGCTTTGCACGTCAATTGCGTGGATTGGGTGTTGATGAAGCATTGCGTGCGCGAGGTGCCAAAGACGGCGACATCGTGCGTATCGGTAATTTTGAATTCGAGTTTGTCGAATAAGCGTTTAAAAGAACATCATTTGTAAAAAAAAATCCTTCATAGTTGAAGTGGTTATGGCTGTTGATCATTGATTTTCTCTAAGAAATCAATGATCAGCAGTCTTTTTGGTTTCTTTTTTCATTTAAATGATTTACTGTTAAAATAAAGAAAAGAACAAATAAACCAAAGGGAGCGATTTTTATGTCAAAACGAGTCATTGTAATGAACTTTGATGCTAGTGCCAAAGCGTATCAAGCCTTTTCTGAAGTGAAACGGATGCATATGGAACGAAAGATTAAAGGAGAACAAATGGCGGTCCTTACCCACACCAATGAAGGTGTGCATCAATTTAAAGTCGAGGACTTTCTTGATTTTACTGGGAACAATAAGACATCAACGGGTGGTTTGATCGGGATGCTCGTTGGTGTGTTAGGCGGACCTTTAGGAATCATGCTGGGCTGGTTTGGCGGCAGTATGATCGGTGCTACTCGTGATGCAAAAGAGATCCAAAATGCGCAAATGCTTTTTGAACACGTCGGAAATCAAATTGGTGTAGGTGATACCGGGTTATTATTGATCGCCGATGAAGAAGACAATCGTCCTTTGAATCAATTGATCATGAATGAATTGGGCGGCGATATCACGCGCTTTGACTACGATGAAGTGGAAGCAGAGATTGAAACAGCTAAGAAAGTCGAAGAATCCACCAAAGCACGGGTTCAAGAGGACTGGAAAAACTCTCATAATGACGCAGAAGATCGCCAATCTGAGAAATAAAAACCGCAAGCTTCAATTGCAACTTGATTTCTTTTCCGCTAAAATTGGGAAGAGATGAAAGGAAAGAAGCTTATGGAATTAGAATTTTTAGGAACAGGTGCGGGAGTGCCTGCAAAACATCGAAACGTGACCAGCATTGCGTTACGACTCTTAGATGAACGGAATGCCGTTTGGCTTTTTGATTGTGGCGAAGGAACCCAAATGCAGATTTTGCATTCTACAATTCGACCACGAAAGATTGAAAAAATCTTTATCACTCATCTTCATGGTGACCATATCTATGGGTTGCCGGGATTGATCAGCAGCCGCTCCTTTCAAGGGGGCGACACGCCTCTAGAGATTTATGGACCAAAGGGAATCAAAGCATACATTCAAACCGTTTTGCGGATTTCCCAGACGAAAGTCAGCTATCCATTGCATTTTTTCGAGATTGAAGAAGAAGGGATTCTTTTTAAAGATCAGCAATTTGAGGTATCTTGTCTGCCCCTTGATCACGGCATTGATAGTTTTGGCTATCGTATTGTTGAAGCAAGCCATCAAGGGGAATTGCAAGTGCAAGCATTGCTTGAACTTGGTCTGAAACCTGGTCCCGTCTTCGGACGTTTAAAAAAAGGTGAAGTAGTTACCCTCGACGATGGACGTCAAATCAATGGGGCTGATTTCTTAGGTCAAGCGAAAAAGGGTCGGATTTTGGCAATATTAGGTGATACGCGTAAATGTCAAAACGCCGTGCTTTTAGCGAAAGATGCGGATGTATTAGTGCATGAAAGTACCTTCAACAAAGAAGAAGCCAAGCTGGCTCGCGCTTATTTTCATTCGACGACACGCCAAGCTGCTGAAGTGGCCCAAGAAGCTCACGCCAAGCGTTTGCTATTGACCCATATCAGCGCGCGCTATGTTGGCAAAGATATTACAAATTTAGTAAATGAAGCAAAAGAAGTATTTCAGAATACGTTGATCGTCAAAGATTTTGATGTTGTCGAGATCCCTTTTGCCGGAGAGGAAGAATCAGATGAACTTGGAGAATAAAGTTGTCGTTGTAACAGGTGGTTCTGCCGGACTTGGCGAACAAATCTGTTATGAAGCCGCAAAACGCGGTGCGATCGTTGTGACTTGTGCTCGCAGAACAAATTTGATTGGGAAAGTCAAAGAACAATGCATGGAATTAAGCGGCAAAGAAGCGTATGCGTTTCAATTGGACGTAGCAAACCCTGAAAGCGTGGCGCGCTTATTAGAAAAAATCAGTGAGAAAGTCGGAAAGATCGATGTCTTTGTCAATAATGCCGGCTACGGGATCTTTCAAGAATTTACCGAGATGGATCCTGCGGTCATCCGTAATATGTTTGAAGTCAATGTGCTTGGGATGATGGTTTTGACTCAGCAAGTTGCGATTCAAATGGCTGAACAAAAGCATGGTCATATCATAAATGTTGCTTCAATCGCGGGTAAGATCGCTACGCCGAAGACGGCAGTCTACTCTGCCACGAAGTTTGCTGTACTTGGTTTTTCTAACGCATTACGTTTAGAACTAAAACCACTGGGAATCAACGTAACAACAGTCAATCCAGGGCCGATCGAAACGGCATTCTTTGACCAAGCAGATCCTAGCGGTAGTTACTTATCATCGGTGGGTAGCCTTGTCCTTGAACCAAACAAATTGGCACAAACGATCGTCAAAGCCATGATTCATTCAAAACGAGAAATCAATCGCCCACATATTTTAGGGGCGGCTGCAAAACTTTATACACTGTTCCCTGCAATTGGGGATTATATGGCAGGAACGATGTTCAACAAAAAATAGGAGTTGAATCCCATGAAAAATCAATGGCGTGTTATTGTTGGTATTTTACTGATTTTAGTGATCGTTTTATTTGCGGTTGCAAACAATATGACTGTTCCGATCAATTTTGGCTTCACAACGATTCAATCGCCACTGATCTTAGTCATTATTGGTTCTGCTTTGTTAGGCGCATTGATTTTGTTGCTGGTTTCCACAAGCGCAATGTTCCGTCAAAAAAAAGAACTAAAACAATTGAGAAAAGAGCTCTCGGATTATCGCTCGAATAACGAGAAAGTTCTGCAAGAACAACGAGAAGCCTTGGAACGAGAATATACCAACAAGCAGGCGGAGTTAGCAGCTAGGCAGCAGCAACTCGACGATCAAGAAGCGCAACTTTCATCCCGTGCAGCAGGTGCCTCAACGCCGCCAACGATCGATGAAGAAATGAAGTCTTTTGAATCACAAGCCTAGAATACATGAGCGTAATGAAGAAAAGAGTTTGCAGGTGCATCATTCGCTGCAAGCTCTTTTTTGTGATATGAAAAAATAAATTGTTTCTTTCGTTGTTTTTCCTTTTTGCATAAACTTTGCTATAATATCCTAGTTAGGAGTGATTTGGTGAAACGTGCAAATTTTCATTGGGTGCGTCCGCAAGATAGCGAAGCTACCCCTGAATTTAAAGAATTGATCCAAGCAAGAAAGATTCCTGAGCGGATCGGCGCATTGCTATGGCAAAGAAATATTCGAACAGCAGAAGCGCTAGACGCTTTTTTATCCACTGATTTGCAATACCTTCATGATCCGTTTCTCTTTCATGATATGGATAAAGCCGTGGAACGAATCCATGAAGCCATTTTAAATGGTGAGCAGATCTTGATTTATGGCGACTATGATGCAGATGGGATTACGAGCACCACCGTATTAAAAGAAACGCTGGAGCTGCTGGGGGCTGAGGCTGAGTATTATCTGCCCAACCGTTTTACAGATGGCTATGGTCCCAATATAACTGTCTATCAAGAAAAAATTGCCGCAGGGACACAATTGATCATCACTGTTGACAACGGAGTGTCTGGACATGAGGCGATTGCTTATGCTCAAGGACAAGGCGTCGATGTGATCGTGACGGATCACCACGAACTTCCTGCAGAACTCCCAGAAGCCTTTGCTATCGTTCATCCTCGTCATCCTGAAGGAAATTATCCGTTTGGTGATTTGGCAGGAGTCGGTGTCGCATTTAAAGTGGCGTGCGCCTTATTAGAAGAAGTGCCCGTCGAACTGCTTGATCTTGTTGCAATTGGGACGATTGCTGATATGGTTTCTTTGACAGATGAGAATCGACTACTAGTCAGCAATGGCCTGAAAATGATCCAACAAACTGATCGGCTTGGTTTAAATGAGTTGCTGACGGTCAGTGGATTGAAAAAACGAACAGTCAATGAAACCGACATTGGTTTTGCTATTGGCCCGCGCCTTAATGCGATCGGCCGCTTGGAAGACCCAAATCCTGCTGTTCGTTTGTTAACCACATTTGACGAAGAAGAAGCAGTAACCTTAGCCAAGACATTAGATACGATCAATCAGCAGCGAAAAACTTTCGTTGAAGAAATCATGAAAGAAGCGCAAGAAAAAATCGACCCTGCCAATCATGTTCATCTAGTCGTAGGTGATGACTGGCACGAAGGGGTTTTAGGAATCGTAGCCGGACGAATCATGCAAAGTACCGGACAACCTGTGATCGTTTTGACCAAAAAAGAAAATGGCTTAGCAAAAGGATCAGGAAGAAGTATTGCTGCGTTGAATCTGTTTGAAATGTTGACCACGATGAAAGACATGTTTACTAGTTTTGGCGGCCATCATGCAGCAGTTGGCTTAAGTATCCCCATCGATCATTTAGATATGCTACAAGCCCAAATGAATCGCTATGTGGAAGAAAATGGAATTGATCTTAGCCAAGGGATCCCCTTGACAATTGATGAAGAACTGCCATTGACAGAAGTATCGATCAATTTTATTGAATCTTTAAACGTTTTAGCGCCTTTTGGCACGGATAATCCGTTACCGAAATTTCTGTTTTCCAATCTATCGACTCAAAATGCTCGCCAGATTGGTACTGAAAACCAACACTTGAAGTTAGTGATGACAGATGAGTCCAATACACAGCTAGATGTGATTGGGTTTGGTTTTGGAAAAGACTTAGTAGAGTTTGAAAATGATCGACTGTCGATCGTCGGTCAGCTTTCAATCAATGAATGGAATGGCAACAAAAAACCGCAGTTGATGTTGGATGATTTTGCTGTGGAAGGTCTGCAGTTGTTTGATTATCGTTCGAAAAGGAGTCGGCAAGGTGTCTCTCTGGGAAATCAAACAGTAGGGGTCGTTTTCAATAAGAAAATTCCTCGAGAGCTGCAAGGGTTCTGTGGACAAACGATCTTATTCGACTCAGTGGCTAACTTGAGAGACACGTTTCATGAAGCTCAATTTCAAGAAATCGCCTTTTTAGATTGTCCTACTGACCCTGCAGTGATCAAAGAAATCATCCAAACGCTTCATGCTTCAAGAATTGCGTTTGTGTTTTACTCGACCGAAGATGCCTATTTAGATGGGGTAGGCACCAGAGAGCAATATGGTCGGCTTTTTCAATTGATCAAGCAACAACCTCGTTTGGATATTCGCTACAAATTAAGGATGGTTGCTGACTATCTAAAAATTCCAGAAAAATTACTTATTTTCATGATTCAGGTGTTTTCTGAGCTGGAATTTGTTACAATACAAGATGGTGTTTTGAATAAAACGGCTGATCCTGTTTCTCGTCCGCTGACAGAGAGTCATTTGTATCAGCAACGACAAAAAATGATCAAAACAGAAGAATTTTTATTAATGAGTGATTTATCAACCCTACGTCAGTGGTTGACAGTCTAGGAGGAAAAAAAATGGATTTAAAAGAGTATATTGCTAGTATTCCGGATTATCCCCAAGAGGGAATTATTTTTCGGGACATCTCGCCGTTAATGGCTGATGGAGAAGCGTATCGTTATGCGACACAGCAGATCGTTGAGTATGCACAAGAAAAAGGCATCGATATGGTGGTAGGACCAGAAGCCCGCGGATTTATCGTTGGTTGTCCAGTTGCGTACCAGTTAGGTGTCGGCTTTGCTCCAGTACGTAAAAAAGGCAAATTGCCACGGGAAACCATTGAAGCAGAGTATGAAAAAGAGTATGGTGTGGATGTTTTGACGTTGCATGCCGATGCTATCAAACCAGGACAACGTGTCTTGATCTGTGACGATCTACTAGCAACTGGCGGAACGATCAAAGCAACAATTGAACTCGTAGAAAAATTAGGCGGTATCGTTGTTGGCTGCGCCTTTTTGATCGAACTAATGGATTTACATGGAAGAGATAAAATCCAAGGTGTCGAAATCAAAACCTTGATGGAATATTAAAGCAGAAAAAAAGGACTCTTGCGAGTCCTTTTTTTTCTGCTTTGAGGCTTATGTAGAGAAAGGATCATGGTTCATACCGATAAAAATCATGATCATGATAATAATGACGATTACGTTTGCGCTCTGCTTGCCGGAATTTCTTTTCATCCCATAGCATGAACCAAAGCATCATTAGAGGACAAAAAATCAGAACAGCACTTAGAACGCCAAAATAGCCAATAACGATACCCATCAATAATACCCACAACATAAAACCAAATCGACGAACTGCTTTCATCTCATTCACTCCTTAAATAATACGAACTTATGTTTGTATACCTATTATACGAATGTTTGTTCGGTTTGTAAAGAGGAAAGAAAAAAAATCTTCGCAGGTACGAAGATTTCCTAGGTAGGACGATTAGAATCAAAGCAGATGGCGATACAAACCAACAACTAATCCTAAAATCGTTACGTCAGGCAAAATGATGGGCTCTAAATAATCATTTTCTGGCTGTAATCGAATGTAATTCTTTTCTTTATAGAATCGTTTGCAAGTAGCTTCATCTTCATCTGTCATAGCGATCACGATATCACCATTTTGCGCACTTTGTTGTTTGCGAACGATCACTTGATCGCCGTCAAGGATGCCAGCATTAATCATACTTTCTCCTCGGATCGTCAACATAAACAAACTGCCGGTACTATTTGCTAAATCTGGCGGAATCGGAAAGAAATCGGATGCATCTTCCACTGCTAAAATCGGTTCTCCCGCAGTTACGACACCAAGCATCGGAATGGATGCTGGTTGAACATCGATTTTTTCAAGACCGGAAGCAGTTAATTCAATGGCTCTGGGTTTTGTAGGATCTCGTAAGATCAACCCTTTTTTTTCAAGTCGGGACAAATGGCCATGAACAGTTGAGGTAGAAGATAACTGAACGGCTTCGCCAATTTCGCGAACAGTCGGCGGATAGCCTTTTTCAGTGACACGGGTATGAATGAACTTAAGAATTTCGATTTGTCGATTTTCTGTTCGTTTTGCCAAAACTGACACCTTCTTTCATTTGATAACATTAGTGTACCATAGGTATATCGAATATTCAAACAAATGTTCGCTTTTTGCGCTATTGTTTTTATTCGCTAGTTTGTAGTAAAATCAAGAGGGAAAAGGAGGAACGAATATGCTATCTCAAGAAAAATTAGCTCGAATCAATGAACTTGCCAACAAGAAAAAAACAGAAGGATTGACCGAGGCAGAAACGAACGAACAAAAAGTTCTACGTGAAGAGTATTTAACCGCCTTTCGTGGAGGAATGCGTCACCATATTGAAGGAATGAAAATCGTTGATCCTGAAGGTTCTGATGTGACACCAGAAAAATTGAAAGAGATTCAGAAGAAAAAAGGTCTCCACGGCAGATAATTGTGAATTCCTTTTCATTGCTATTGAAATAAGCATCTGAATCACGTATAATAAGAGATGTAATAAAGGTAAAAAAAACCTAAATTAGGAGGAACTACCATTGTTTGATAAAATCGATCAATTAGGAGTGAACACCCTTCGTACATTAAGTATCGAAGCCGTACAAAAAGCCAATTCAGGACATCCAGGATTACCGATGGGGGCAGCACCCATGGCCTATGCCTTGTGGACGAAACACTTGAAAGTCAATCCAACGACTTCTCGCAACTGGGTGGATCGTGACCGCTTTGTTTTGTCTGCTGGACATGGTTCGGCGCTATTGTACAGCTTGTTGCACGTGTCTGGTTACGATGTGACCATTGAGGATCTAAAAAACTTCCGTCAATGGGATAGCCGCACGCCAGGGCATCCAGAAGTCGATCACACAGACGGCGTGGAAGCAACCACTGGACCTTTAGGACAAGGGATCGCTATGGCAGTCGGTATGGCGATGGCCGAAGCCCACTTGGCGGCAACCTACAATCGCGACAAGTATCAAGTCATTGATCACTATACCTACGCCTTATGTGGCGATGGGGACTTGATGGAAGGCGTTTCGCAAGAAGCTGCATCCATGGCGGGTCACATGAAATTAGATAAACTGATCGTCTTGTACGATTCAAATGACATCTCCCTGGATGGTCCGACCTCAAAAGCCTTTACAGAAAATGTCGGTGCGCGTTTTGAAGCGTATGGCTGGCAACATATTCTCGTTGAAGACGGCAATGATTTAGAAGCGATCTCAAAAGCAATCGACGAAGCAAAAGCTGAAAGCGACAAACCAACCTTGATCGAAATCAAGACTGTGATCGGATACGGTGCGCCAAATCAAGGCACCTCTGCCGTCCATGGTGCGCCGATCGGTGCCGAAGGCATTTCTGCAGCAAAAGCGATTTATGGCTGGGAATACCCAGAATTTACTGTACCTGACGAAGTTGCTGCGCGCTTCAAAGAAACCATGATCGATGAAGGGCAAAAAGCTGAAGCAGCTTGGAACGAAACTTTCCATGCCTATGAAGCAGCCTATCCAGAACTTGCGGCGCAATTCAAACAAGCCTTTGCAGGTGAATTGCCAGCAGATTGGGATGCAGCATTACCAAGCTACGAAGTTGGCAGCTCACAAGCTAGCCGGGTATCCAGCAAAGAGATGATCCAAGCGTTGTCCAAAGCCGTACCTAGCTTATGGGGCGGATCGGCTGACCTTTCTGGTTCCAACAACACGATGGTGGCAGCAGAAAAAGACTTTGAGCCTGGCCAATACGAAGGCCGCAACATTTGGTTTGGTGTCCGAGAATTTGCGATGGCGGCAGCGATGAACGGGATCCAATTGCATGGCGGTACGCGAATCTATGGTGGAACCTTCTTCGTCTTCGTTGATTACTTGCGTCCAGCGGTGCGCTTGTCTGCGATCCAGCATGCGCCTGTGATCTATGTCTTGACGCATGACTCCGTGGCGGTTGGAGAAGATGGACCGACCCACGAGCCGATCGAGCAATTAGCTAGCGTCCGTTGCATGCCAAATGTCCAAGTGATTCGTCCAGCAGACGGCAATGAAACCCGTGCTGCTTGGAAACTGGCCATGACGACAACCGATAAGCCAACGGTCTTAGTCTTAAGTCGACAAAACCTACCAGTGATCGAAGGCACGCAAACCGGTGCGGATGAAAATGTCGCAAAAGGTGGCTATGTGATTTCAAAACAAGCCGGTGAAACACCAGCGGGTATTTTGATCGCCACAGGTTCTGAAGTGAATCTTGCGGTCCAAGCACAAGCTAAATTGGCAGAAGAAGGCATCGATGTATCGGTGGTCTCCTTACCAAGCTTTGATCTGTTTGAAGCCCAAAGCTCAGAATACAAAGAAAGTGTCTTGCCAAAAGCAGTGAAGAAACGGGTAGCGATCGAAGCGGCTTCCCCATTTGGTTGGGAACGTTACACTGGCTGCCATGGAAAAGTGATCGCGATCGATCATTTCGGTGCATCCGCACCTGGTGACAAGGTATTAGCAGAATTCGGCTTCAGTGTTGAAAATGTGGTGAATACCTTCAAATCAATCAACTAATTGGTCGATACAAAGAAAAAGCTGCACGTTCGAGAATCTTTTCGATTTTCGAACGTGTTTTTTTTCGAGTTATTATCACTCTGAAAGTGCCAGAGTGATGGATGTAGATTAGCAGTGGCTAAGATTTTGAAAAAAAGGTTTCATAGCAAGATACAAAGTTTTTGAATACGAAGAGGAAAGCAACAGGATGAAAGCAAATAGTTTTTTAAAAAACTCGGCGATGGATCGGAAAATGAGGAGGGGGACTGAAAAGTTTTTTTAAAGTTTTTTTAGCGATCGAAAAGGAGACATTGTTTGCATAGCTGAAAGTTTTTCCGTATAATAGTTTTATTGATTTATTTAAAAAAACGTACACTTAGTGGAGGGTAAAATGAAAAGCTATCAAACTAGAAGCGAAAGACATCATCAACCAAAGAAGTCGAGTAAAAAACCTAGCAAGAAGGCGGTCGTTTCACTAATGAGCGCCGGAATGATGTTAGCTCCAACGGCGATCTCTTTCGTTCCTCAACAAGTACAAGCTGCTGAGAACCAATATGCGACGCAAGACATCTCAGGTTTCATCGAGCAAATTGGCTGGTCAGCACAAGATGTTGCTGCCAACAATGATCTGTATGCTTCTGTGATGATCGCTCAAGCAATTTTAGAAAGCGGCTATGGTTCTTCCGCATTATCCAATGCACCTTATTACAATTTGTTTGGGGTCAAAGGCAGCTACAACGGTCAAAGTGTGTATATGCCTACCCAAGAGTATTTGAATGGTCAGTGGGTAGAAATGAATGAACCGTTTCGTCAATATAACTCTTATTGGGAATCGTTTCAGGATCATGCGAACGTCTTGCGAAGTACAAGTTTTGCGACAGGGACTGCCCATTACAGTGGTGTCTGGAAAAGCCAAACCACCTCATTTTATGATGCGACAAATTATTTGACGGGGCGCTATGCTACCGATCCAGGTTACGCACAAAAACTGAACTGGTTGATCGAAACCTATCAGCTTACACGGTTCGATACAGGAACGACACAAAGTACAGCATGGTCAAACACAACGAGCACAACGACCAGCGAAACAACGACGACCACGTATTCAGGTAGTACATCTTCAGCTCAGAGCTATCAAGTTGCTTCTGGGGATACGCTTTGGGATATCGCCAATCGATTTGGCACAACCGTTGATGCGTTGATGGCATCGAATGGATTATCCAGTGAGACAATCGTCATCGGACAAGAGTTGATCGTATAAGTATATTAAAAACCTTAGGATGGGTTGCTACAACTGCAGCTAATCTTAAGGTTTTTTTGTCGTGACAATCAAACTCTAGTCAGTGGAAAAAGACCAAAGTAGAAAACTATAAGAAAAAAAATTTGAAATTGCTTACTTTTTATTCGCAACTCCGAGGTATTTTAGGTAGAATGGAAGAATAAGAACGGGAGGGATTTTCAATGACAAAAATCTATCAATCGGTCAATGAATTAGTTGGTCATACGCCAATCGTCAAATTAAATCATATCGTAGAAGAAGGTTCTGCTGATGTGTATGTGAAATTAGAGTTTTTCAATCCTGGGGGTAGCGTAAAGGACAGAATTGCTTTAGCCATGATTGAAAAAGCTGAAAAAAGTGGCTTATTGAAAGCTGGCGATACGATTATCGAGCCAACCTCAGGAAATACAGGGATTGGTTTAGCCATGATCGGTACGGCAAAAGGCTATCGCGTTGTGTTGGTTATGCCAGAAACGATGAGTATCGAAAGACGCAAAATCGTACAAGCTTATGGCGCAGAGTTGATTTTGACCCCTGGATCTGAAGGGATCACAGGATCCATCAATAAAGCAAAAGAATTAGCAGAGCAAGACGGCTACTATATGCCATTACAATTTGAAAATCCGGCTAACCCAGAAATTCATGAAAAAACGACAGGTAAAGAAATTGAGGATGCGTTTGAATCAAAAGGTTTAGATGCTTTTGTCGCTGGGATCGGCACTGGTGGAACGATCACTGGAGCGGGTAAAGAACTGAAGCGCGTCTATCCCAATTTGAAAATAGTTGGTGTTGAGCCTGCCGAATCTGCGATTTTAGAAGGTGGCAAGCCAGGACCGCATAAGATTCAAGGGATCGGTACTGGATTTGTCCCTAAAGTATTAGACACCGAAATCTATGACCAAGTCATTGCAATTGCTAGTGAAGATGCGATGAAAACTGCACGCGAAGTTGGAATGAAAGAAGGAATCTTAGTAGGTATCTCTTCAGGAGCTGCGATCCAAGCTGCTTTACAAGTGGCAAAAGAACTAGGTTCCGGGAAAAAAGTCTTAGCAATCGTGCCCGACAATGGCGAACGCTATCTGTCCACAGCGCTCTATCAGTTTGAAGACTAACAAGAAGGAGAAAGCAGACATTGGATTGTCTGCTTTTCTTTCTCAAAAGGGGCATAAAGACGGGCTGAAAAAAGCGCTATACCTTAGAAAAAAACAAGGAAAGCTGTTTGAATTTTTGGGTTTTACATAGTATGATAGGAAAGATAAGAGAAATGGAGGAACTCCTGTGAGTACGATCTACGATGAAGCGATCAAACGATTAAAACATGAGAATATTCGTATTACACCGCAGCGAGTAGCGATATTAGAATTTTTGGCCAGTCACGATGCTCATCCAACTGCTGAAGAGATTTATCGGGCGATTGAAGTTCATTTTCCTGGTATTAGTGTCGCAACGGTCTACAATAATTTACGTTTATTCACAGAAATTGGCTTTGTAAAAGAAATGAATTATGGAGATGCCTCCAGTCGATTTGATTTTACAACTGAGCCTCATTATCATGCTATCTGCCAACAGTGTGGAAAGATCGCTGATTTTTACTATCCAGGGCTTGAAGATGTCGAAATGGCTGCTTCAAAACTAACTGGGTATCAAATAAATAACCATCGATTAGAAGTTTATGGTCTATGTCCAGAGTGCCAAGCGAAAGAGGAGGAAACAAAATGAAAATAATCGCTACTGATCAAGCGCCACAAGCAATCGGTCCTTACGTTCAAGCAAAAATCGCAAACGGCTTCTTGTTTGCTTCTGGTCAAGTGCCGTTAGATCCTGTTTCAGGGGAAGTTGTCGGCACGACGATTGAGGTTCAAACACAGCAAGTACTAAAAAATATTGAAGCGATTCTTGAAGCGGCAGAACTGACACCAAATGATATTGTAAAGACTACCTGTTTCTTAAAAAATATGAATGACTTCGTTCCTTTTAACAATACGTATAGTACGTTATTCAATGAAGAGTTACCGGCACGTTCTGCTGTAGAAGTTGCTCGCTTGCCAAAAGATGTTTTGGTTGAAGTTGAAATCATCGCGGCAGTGAAAGAAAAAGCGTAACCAACAAGGAATCGTGGGACGTCCGCATTTGCGTCGTCCCCTTTTTATTGGATTGATCCTGAACGAAAGGATCATAGGGTTTCAGGTGAATCAAGGAGAAGAGGATGCAGTATGGTTTCGTTAAAGGAATATTTAGCAAAAGGGCAAACAACAATTTCAAATTTGCTTTTAGAGAATTACCATCATCTGGGATTGACGAATGATGAATTTTTGTTATGGCTGCAGTTGTATCGGAGTCATGAGCAAGGAAATGATTTTCCCGATTTACGTGAGATTGCCTCTGTGATGGGCAGTGATCAAAAAGAAATTTATCATTGGTTAAATCAATTGCTAAAAAAAGATGTAGTGCGGATGGAGTCAAAAAAAGATACTGCTGGGAAAATGGTTGATTATTATGATTTTACAGGTATTTATGAGCGTCTAGAATTTCTCTTAAAACAGCAATCAAAAAATGAAAAAGCAGAATCAAATGAAGAAAAAATTCGTGGGTTATATCGTTTGTTTGAAGGAGAGTTCGGTCGGCCGTTGTCAGCGATCGAATACCAGCGGATCGGGCAGTGGTTGGATGAGGACCACTACGATCCGGAACTGATTCAGTTTGCTTTGCGAGAAGCGGTTTTGAATCAGGCTTATAGCTTGAATTACATCGATCGTATCTTACTTTCGTGGGAACGTAAGAATATTACGTCGAAAGCGCAAGTTGAGGAAGAACAAAAAAGAAGAAAAAAACAATTTCTTCAAAATGAGAATGCTTCACAGGAAGAAGGACCAATGCCCAAAATCCCTATGCATAATTGGTTAGAAGGAGAGTAACAGACAAGGAGTTCAAATAGTCCTATGATCAGTAAAGAAAAAACAATGTCCGCTATCGAAACAATGTATGAGATGTTTCCCGAAGCGCATGGCGAATTGGTATCTAAAAATGCGTTTGAATTATTGATAGCAGTCATCTTAAGTGCGCAAGCAACAGATGTCTCGGTAAATAAAGTCACCCCTGCGCTTTTTGAGGCCTATCCCACACCGCAAGCATTGAGCGAAGCACCTTTAGAAGACGTGATTGCAAAAATCAAGTCGATCGGTTTATATCGAAACAAGGCAAAAAATATCAAGGCTTGTGCTTCAGAATTGCTATTGCGTTTTGGTGGGGAAGTGCCAAAAACGAGAGAGGATTTGGTTTCGTTACCAGGTGTCGGTAGAAAAACTGCAAACGTGGTTTTAGGTGATGCCTATGGCATACCGGCAATTGCTGTTGATACTCACGTCGAACGGGTATCAAAAAGATTACGTATCTGTAAATTAGACGCCAATGTATTAGAAGTTGAACAAACGCTGATGAAAAAGATTCCCGAACCATTGTGGGTCAAAACCCACCATACAATGATTTTTTTCGGCCGCTATCATTGCACTGCAAGGGCACCAAAGTGTGAGATTTGCCCGTTGCTGGCGATGTGTCAAGAAGGGAAGCTCCGGATGAAGGGGAAAAAAACTATCTAAAAAGTACGCAAAATAAACTAGTTATGATTAAAAACGTTAGGCAATTTTGCTTAGCGTTTTTACTTGCTAAAAAAGAACAAATGAACAGAGTGCAGCGGAGTCTTAGTCTTTGCTAGAAGAAAAGCAAACCGAGTGATTCAAGAGGCAAAGATCAGACCAGAACAGATGATTCTTAAGACCAAAATGCGAATCGAGGGGATTCATGATCATTCCAAAGAGAGTTTATTAAGTCAACAAGGCGAAAGAAAATGTGATTGGTTTGT
Source organism: Enterococcus sp. DIV0008 (assembly GCF_050542615.1). Lineage (NCBI taxonomy): Bacteria > Bacillati > Bacillota > Bacilli > Lactobacillales > Enterococcaceae > Enterococcus > Enterococcus sp. DIV0008. The sequence continues at coordinate 1,625,250 of NZ_CP172937.1, forward strand.
TTGATGAAATGCACAAGCAGGTCTATCAGTTATCTGATAAGAGATTATTTTTTAAGAGCTTGAAAAGTAAGCTTCTTTTTTCATGGTAGTGATTCAAAAAAAAAACAGTAGATCAAACGTTGATCTACTGTTTTTCGCTATTCACAGTTATTCGGAATTGCCATCGTTTGGCTCTGGCGGATCCGGCGGTGAGGAAGGATTTTCTTCACTGCTGGAAGGTGTTGTTGAGCCAGGGTCCTGACTAGAAGCAGGAGGTGTAACGACCGATGATGAATCATCCTCATCCGGTGTCGATACTGGTGGTGTCACTTCACTTGAGGACTCGGTTGAACTAGATTCGGTTGACTCACTGCTTTCTGTAGAAGATGTCGAAGGTTCAACATAGGAACTACTGCTAGAAGAACTTGGTGCCGAATAGGTCGGCTGGGTATAAGTTCCTTCAAGATAAAGTTCATTTCCGATCCGTGTCAGACCATCTGGCATTGTCCAGTCTTTGTTTTCTACAGAAGCAGAAACATATTGCATCAATTCTCGATAAACATCAGAAGCCACATGGGTACTACTATCAGTGATAGGTGTCATTTTGTCGTTGTATCCGGTCCAAACCGCCAATGAGTAGGAGGGAGTATAGCCGGCAAAAGTAATATCAGGGTAGGCACCATTCGATGTATCAAGTTGTGCTAGCTGGTCATCGGTGTAATTGGAAGTTCCCGTTTTCCCTGCTTGGTACAAACCATCGATTTGCGCGTTGGTTCCAGTACCGACGGAGATAACATCTTTCAAGATATCTGTCACCATATAAGCAGTGGTATCATCCATTGCTTCTTGACCATCAACTTTAAAGGATTCTTCATCTTCTGTGCCATCTTGCATGACGATTTTATTGACATACTGAGGTTCATAATAGGTGCCACCATTTGAAAACGCAGCATAAGCAGCGGCCATTTTCAGGCTGGAGATTCCATATTTTGTGCCATCTAATTTATCCGTATTGCTGGAAATCGCATTAGATTGAGTGATCGTGTGGTATTCGATACCTAGACCGCTAAGAAAGTCTGCGATATTATCCGCACCAACTTCATCAAACAATTTCACTGCTGGTACATTTCTAGATTCTGCTAAAGCAGTTCGCAGCGTGATGTTGCCCATATATTGGCGATCCCAGTTGTACACAGGGATATCGGTTCCTTTGTAAGTATAAGGTTCATCTAAAATCATTCTACCGGTAGAGTCTTGTAAAAATTGGAAGGCAGGGCCGTAGTCTGTGATCGGTTTAACGGTCGATCCAAAGTCCCGAGCGACGTTGACAGCCAGATTGTTTGCGAGAACGTCATCAACGTTGCGGGCACCGATTTGAGCCGTGACTTTGCCCGTATTGACATCAACTAAGGTAGCGGCAACTTGCATCTTGTCGTCTGGATAATTAACATAGTCATCGCTGTTGACGATATCATATAACCGTTTTTGTGCATCGATATCGACATTGGTGTAAATATCTAAACCATCTGTATAAACATCTTTGCCGGTTTTTTCTTTAACTTCTGCGATCACTTCGTTGAAGTAATTATCAAAGTATTTCCACTCTTGATTTTCTCGTGGGTTTTTCTGCAAGCCTTCTTGAATATCCTCGGCAACGGCGGCATCATATTCTGCTTGCGTGATTTTCTCGTTTTCAAGCATTGCGCCTAAAACCACATCTCGACGACTTTTCGCATTATCAGGATGAGCGAAAGGGTCAAAAGCAGAAGGGGCATTTGGTAAACCAGCTATTAAGGCAGTTTGGGCAAGATCTAGTTCAGCCAAAGGTTTGCCGTAAAACTTCATGGCGGCTGTTTGCATTCCATAAACCCCGTTGGACATATACACCTTATTAATATAGTAAGTCAAAATTTCCTGCTTTGATTTCATTTGTTCAAGCCGAACCGCCATCCAAGCTTCTTGTGCTTTCCTTCGTAATGTTTGATCTTCGGCGCTGGTAGAAAAGAAGGACAGCTTGATCAATTGCTGGGTCAAGGTACTTCCGCCTTGCATACCGCCGGTTGTGGCATTGGATAATGCAGAACCAACGATCCGGATCGGATCAACCCCGATATGCTGATAGAACCGACGATCTTCGACAGAGACGATCGCGTCTTCTAGCAGTTGGGGGATCTCACTTGCCGTGATTTTTTCTCTCGTTTCACTTCCGAATTCAGTGATCAATTCACCGTTGGAGGCATAAAAACGTGAAGAAACAGTCGAATCCAAACGTGTTTCATCAAGTGCTGGCGCATCTTTGGCATACCACCAAAACAGCCCCATTCCTGATAAAATCCCGATACAGCCTAAGAAAAATAGGCCCATAAACACTTTTAAAATAATACTCCCAATACTTCGTTTGCCTTTGGCTTTAGGGGGCTTTGATGCTTTTTTAGCAGTACCTTTCTTAGAATCATGCCGAGAGGTCCTCGATTGTGATTCATTTGCCATACTCATCATTCTCCTTCATCGTTAAAAATTGATCAACTGCTTTTAAATAAGGAATACGCGGCGCAATGGTAGGGATGATTTCGATCCCATTGGTTTCGATATAGGTCAACGTCATTGATTTTTTTCCGGTTTCCTTTTGCAGGTGCCACTGAGAAACTAAGCACTTGCTATCTAAGAAAAAGCAGCGTTGTAGACTAGAAAACCATAAAAGAACAAAACATAATCCTGCTTGTTCCAAACAGTCTTCCATATGCTTGATTTGGTGTGGATGAAAATTTTTAAAGGGAAATGACGTTTTGTTTTGAGTCTCTTTCGCTTCAAAGTCGATATATTGCCCTTGATAAACACCGTTGTAATCGGTGGTAGAGGCCTCTCGAAAGTAGGCTTCCTTAATTACTGCGGCGCTTCTTCTCGGATAATCTACCTTGACGATTTGAACTGGTGTCGGTTTCTTATGAATGACCGCAAGTTTACGATTTAAATAATAAAGGTTGCTTTCATTGATCGCTTCTTCAAAACGCATCCCACGATTGGCATACGTTTTTGGCTTTATTAGTTTTTCTTGCATTTTTTGTTTTTTGCCGTCATCATAGGTAGTAGATTGTCCATTCGGGTAACGAATAACCATGTTGTTCACACTCCTAGGCAACATTATACCAAAAAGTCGTTTGGAAAGAAAAGAGATGACCAGAGAAACAATGAAAACCTTATACTTTACTGGCTATCGTAATTATGAATTAGGTGTCTTTCAAGCAAAAGATCCCAAGATTGCAGTTATTAAGAAAGTAATAATGTCGGCCTTGACAAATTATTTGGAAGAAGGCTTGGAGTGGGTCTTGATCAGCGGAAATCTTGGGGCAGAGCTATGGTGCGCAGAAGTCACAGAACAATTGAAACAAACATACCCCGAACTGAAACTAGGAATCATTTTTCCCTTTGAAGGATTTGGTGAAAATTGGAACGAAACAAATCAGCAGGCACTGCAAACAGCGAAGTCATTTGCCGATTATGTCAATGCCACCAGCCATAAGCCTTACCAAGATCCTAGTCAATTAAGAAATCACACCGCGTTTTTGCTTGAACATACCGAAGGTGCGCTCGTGTTATATGATGATGAATTTCCAGGAAAACCTAATTATTTCTTAAGAGATGCCAAAGCCTATAGTGAGCAAAATCCCTACTTTATTCATCAAATAACAATGGATGATTTACAAAACGCAACATTTGATAGTAATTTACTTTGATTTTCGTGTATTTTTTGTTAGAATGGTCTAGAAAGTGAAAACCATTTGGAATAAACAATGAGGTGTAAATAATGGCAAATTTAATTTATAGTCCAAAAGATATTCTGCAACAAGAATTCAAAACAAAAATGCGTGGATACGATCCAGTGGAAGTGGACGAGTTTTTAGATAATATCATTAAAGACTACGAAAGCTACAATAAAGAGATCTTAGCCCTGCAAGAAGAAAATGATCGTCTGACAGCGAAAATCGATCAATTGTCGAAAAACCAAGCAATCGCTTCTCGTGTTCAACAAGAAGCACCGAAAAGCCAAACAGTCACAAACTTTGATATTTTAAAACGTTTGTCGAATCTTGAAAAAGAAGTTTTTGGCAAAAAGCTTGATCGTGAATCAGAACCTGTCACTCGTTCTTCTTCATACAACAGCAATTATACAAATGCTGATTTTGAAGATGATAACGAAAAAACCCGTCAATTCTAATTTAGCAAAGATAGTTGTGGTTTTCGGGTAATTGCGGCATAACTCGATTATGCTGAGGAAAGTCCATGCTCGCACAAGCTGAGACGCTTGTAGTGTTCGTGCCTAGCGAAACCATAAGCTAGGGTACTTGAGAAAGTAACGGCAGGAAAAATGGCTAAGGTGCAAGCTATGCCAAAGTATCCTTGAAAGTGCCACAGTGACGAAGCAAGCCGGGAAACCGTCTTGGTGGAACGCGGTAAACCCCTCGAGCGAGCAACCCAAACAATGGTAGGGGCACTTTTTGCACGGAAATGAACGGAGCAAGAAGGCAAGTAATTGCAGATAGATAATTACCCAGTGTTTTCTTCTCCCTGAGGAAAATACGGACAAAACATGGCTTATAGAAAATCACAACCTATCAGGGAATCCTTCCAGCAACGGAAGGTTTTTTTATATCAAGAAGGAGAGCGTTATGACTGAAAAAACATTTAATTGTATTGCCACCGCTGCGAGCGGTTTAGAAGCACTTGTGGGCAAAGAATTACGGGATTTAGGGATCGAGTGTGAGGTTGAAAACGGCCGAGCGCGCTTTAAAGGGACAATGGAGACCATTGCTACCGCGAATTTGTGGCTCCGTACAGCAGATCGGATCAAAATCGTCGTCGGAGAATTTGACGTATTGACTTTCGATCAGTTGTTTGAAGAAGTTAAAGCGTTACCGTGGGAAGACTTTTTACCTTTAGATGCTGAATTCCCAGTAGCCGGAAAGTCAATCAAATCAAAACTGTTTAGTGTGCCTGATTGTCAAGCGATTACCAAAAAAGCAATCGTCAATCGCTTAAGAGAAGTATACCATCGTCCGGCAAGTGTGCCTCTGACTGAAACGGGCGCTTTTTTCCAATTAGAAGTCGCTTTATTGAAAGACCATGCGATGATCACATTGGATACGACTGGCCCTAGTTTGTTTAAACGCGGCTATCGTTTAGAAAAAGGGGGCGCACCTCTGAAAGAAAACATGGCTGCGGCTTTAGTGATGCTGACAAATTGGTACAAAGACAAGCCTTTTGTCGATCCTGTTTGCGGATCAGGGACCTTATGTATTGAAGCAGCTTTGATCGGCCATAATATCGCCCCTGGATTTAATCGGGAATTCGTATGTGAAACGTGGGATTGGTTCCCAGCAGAAGTCTTTGAAAAAGTAAGAAAAGAAGCAGATGAAGCGGCAGACTATGATGTCGAATTGGATATTACTGGCTCAGATATCAATGGTCGAATGATTGAGAGCGCCCGCCGAAATGCAGAAGAAATCGGTCTAGGAGACTCGATCACCTTCAAACAACAAGCCGTTAAGGACTTTAAAACAGAAAAAGAATATGGTGTCGTTGTGGCTAACCCTCCTTATGGTGAACGCTTAGGGGAAGAAGAATCTGTTCAACGATTGTATCAAGAAATGGGCCAAGTGTTTCGGCCCCTTAAAACCTGGAGCAAGTACTTTTTAACTAGTGATTTGACCTTCGAGACGCATTATGGTGAGAAAGCAACGAAAAAACGCAAATTATACAACGGTGCGATTCGTACCGATCTCTTCCAATACTGGGGACAACGTCCGCCACGCAAAAAGGAGTCTGCTGAATGAAAGAACAAGAATTTCTGAAAGAATTAAAAGAAATCGATCTATTACAACAAGCAATGGGGATCCTAGGCTGGGATAACCAAACGGGGATGCCAGAAAAAGCCAGTGATTACCGGGCGGAAGTTGACAGCTATTTATATGGTCTCTATTTTGACAAAAAAGTTGGGGAACCAATCCAAGAAGCGATCAGCTATTTTGGAAAGCACCCAGAAGAATTATCTGAAGTAGGGAAAGCGGCGTATCAATTAGTCAAAGAAGAGTATGAATTGCAAAAAGATGTGCCCAATGAGTTAGCGATGGCCGCTTCAGCAGCTACGTCAAAAGCACATACTGCTTGGTTGAAAGCCCGCAAAGAAAAAGATTTTTCTTTATTTAAAGACGCACTTTCTGAAAACATTCGCTTGACGAAAGAATTGATTCCTTATTGGAAAAAAAATGAGCGAACGAATTACGATGTGCTGTTAAATCAATACGAGCCGAATATGACGGTTGAGATCTTGGATAATGTTTTCTCGCAAGTGAGAGACGGCATCATGGATATTCGTCGTCAATTGGCTGAAAAAGGAACAGCGCCAGATACTTCGATCCTCTCACGTAAGATGACCGAAGCGCAACAACGCAAATTTATCTCAAAAGTGATTGCCGACTTAGGCTATGACTTTTCTCGTGGTCGTTTGGATAATACGGTCCACCCATTTGCCACTGGGATCAACCACAACGATGTGCGCTTGACCACCCGTTGGAGTGAAAACGACTTTTCAATGGGACTGTTCGGTGTGATTCATGAAGCCGGTCATGGAATGTATGAGCAAAACATTGACGAAAAATACGAAGGAACACCGGTCCATGAAGGGGCGTCAATGGGGATCCACGAATCCCAATCGCTGTTTAATGAGATCATTATCGGCAGCAACCGCAATTTTTGGGCAAAGCAATACCCGTTTTTCCAAGAATGTGCGGAAGGCACGTTTGATGATGTGTCTTTTGACACTTTCTATGACTCTTTAAAACACTCAAAAGCTAGCTTGATCCGTATTGAAGCTGACAGTTTGACCTACGTGATCCATATCATTATTCGTTACGAGATCGAAAAAATGATCTTTAACGAAACCGTATCGATCGATGAACTACCGAAAATCTGGAATGACAAATACGAGGAATATTTAGGGATTCGACCAGAAAATGACCTTGAAGGGATCCTACAAGACGTTCATTGGTCAGGTTCAAGCTTCGGGTATTTCCCATCCTATGCTCTAGGGTATATGTATGCAGCACAATTACTTCATGCGATGGAAAAAGAAATCAATGTCGATGAAGTCTTGGCTTCAGATGATTATTCACCGATTCGTAAATGGTTGACTGAAAATATTCATCAATATGGCGCATCAAAGAAACCAAATGAATTGATTTTAGATGCAACGGATGAATTATTGAATCCTCAATACCTATTAGACTATTTACGTAAGATCTATTTTAGTGTCTATAAAATCAGCGAGACGCAAGATTTCGCTTAAAAGTAACAAGTGGAAAGAAGCTTCGCAAGGCGTTGCCTCCTCAACTGTTTAGTGGGAGCTCGTTTTGTTGAACTTCTTTTCGTTTTCGCGCTATCATCAATTGAAAAAAGGCAGGTTAGCTGCTTTCGTATCGAAAGAAGGAGAAAGATGAACAAGGAAAACAATGCGGCAGATCTTAGCAAAGTAATTGCTTATGCCAAGAGTATACTGGGGAACGATCACACAGGACATGGGTATGATCATGTCAAACGAGTGGCGGGATTAAGTCAAGCCATCATCGATGCCGACAAATTAACGGTTGATACCTTTGTCGTTCAGGCAGCAGCCTACTTACACGATACAGTGGATGATAAAGTTGTAGCGGATGTCACAGCGGCGTATACCGAGGTGCGAGCTTGTTTGACCGCAGCGAGAGCCAGTGAAGCACAAACGAAAGAAATTTTTTCTATTATTGAGAATCTATCTTTTTCAAAAGAACTTTTACAAGGGGCACAGGTAGCTTCAGTAGAAGGACGTGTGGTCCGTGATGCAGATCGTCTCGATGCTTTAGGTGCGATCGGTATTTTACGAACGAGCTATTTTGGTGGCAGTCATCAACACCCGATCCATGACAGTAACTTAGCACCAAAGACGTTTCAAGATCATCAGGATTACCGTAAAGGAACCACGGTGATCAATCATTTTTATGAAAAACTATTTTTGCTTCCCGAAAAGATGACCACGGCGTATGGCAAAAAAGAAGCCCAGCGACGTGTGGCTTTTATGAAAGATTTCTTGCAAGAATTTTATACAGAATGGGATGTATAGCTTTGTTTAGAGTTTTTTAAACGAAAATTCGATTATTTCCTTTTTCTTCCGTTGTTCTTTATAATAGTAAGTACAAAGGAGGGATGGAAATGTACTACCAACAGGCATTACAACCGAATGAACTATTGCCAGCAATTTCCAATTCAGGGGAATGTTTTTTTGTCATTCAGGCTGAGCTACCCATCCGGCAATATCAAATCGCAGTCTATCTTTACGACGATCAATTCTTTTTGTTACAAGATGATCGCTTATTTGATCAAATCGACCAAATCTCTAGTGAGACATTAGGGAACGAGGAAGAGATTTTACCATTTATCGAAGAAGCGTTGGAAGAAAACCATTATTTATTAGTGGAAAAAGCGTTTATTCGTTTAGATTTATCTACTTTGCAAAAGATGACCGATCTTACTAGTTTCGATATCTTGTTTTATGAATTTTTTGATTCATGGGGGGAAGAAGAATGAAACGGACTGAATACGTAACGCTACAAGACCAAACATTGATTGACCTATTCCAGCAGTTAGGAGAGGATGTTTCGAATCTGGAGCTGATCGATGAAGAAAAAAATATCGATGTTGTGGTTGTATCAAATAGTGACTGGCAGTATTTGTTGGAACAAGTCAATGATGATGTAAAAGAATCTTTTGCTGATACGTCAGAGACAGACCCGGATGAAGGACTAGCCGACGAATAAACGCTTTTTGTGGTTGATAAACTGTTTTACTACGGGAGTGGCGGTTGGATCTTTAGAAGGGGTTTAACAATCTAGGCAGCTTACCAAAAAAATACGAAGCAATTTCATTCCTCAAGCAAGGGGAGCAGATTGCTTCGTATCACAAGGTAGGCTGCTTTTATTTTGACTGCAGGCGCACTTTTTTGACTTTTAGATAGCCGCGAACCAAGTTAACTATAAGTAAAAGAATCCCCACAATCAATGGAATCGCTAATAAGTAAGGTGAGTAAAGATGGGTATCTTGTACGTGCTGAAAAGATGTTTTAGCCACTTCATTGATGGCTTGTTGAATGACTTGTAAACTAAATCCAGTCAGAAAACCAGCAATGATGAATAGAACAAATCCTAAGTAGGGTATATCGGAAGACCGGCGAAAAAGAGCAAAAGCTACATATAAAACCAAAAGGAATGCCGGTACGCCAAAGGCAAAATAGGGATTTAACATGGTTTTTTAACCTCCTTTTCTTTTATGATACTCCAAAATTTACGTTTTGGGAAATAGCGTGTAAGATAAAAAGAAAACGTGAAGGAGTTCTTTATGTCCGCTTATATTACCCCAATAAAAGTTGCCCTGCTGGTTTTTCCTTTCCTAGCATTGGCGATATCAATGATTTTTTTTGTTATCCAATACCGAAAATACGGTCGTTTTATCTTGTCACGCGCACTGGTTCTGTATTCGTTTGTCTTCTATTTATTGTGCGCCTATTTCTTAGTTATCCTGCCATTGCCCTCGATCGAAGAGGTAGCGCAGATGACTGGCCCTAAGATGGAATTGCAGTTAGGGGCATCGTGGCAACATTTTGTCCAACAGACCGTCTTAAACATTCACGATCCACAAACCTATCTTCCCGCTATGAAACAAGGGGTCTTTTTAGAACCTCTCTTTAATTTATTGTTGACCTTGCCATTCGGGGTTTACTTACGTTATTACTTCAAGTGTTCTTTTTTTAAAACACTGGCGATGACCTTTTGTCTGACGTTGTTTTTTGAATTAACGCAGTTGACGGGACTGTATTTTATCTATCCTCGTCCGTATCGTTTATTCGATGTCAATGATCTCTTTGTCAATACAGTCGGAGGGCTTGTGGGCTGGACGATCGCCCCACTTTTTACGTTCTTATTGCCATCAAGAGAAGAAATGGACGCCGACTCTTACGCCAAGGGTACTCGGGTAACCGTGACACGAAGGGTGGTTGCTTGGTTGATCGACTGGGGAATACTGAATGTGATCAGTTTCCTTGTGGTGATCGCTGTTCGTTTGCTCACTCAACAGACGGTACGAGACTTTAGTGGGGACTATTGGTACTTTGCTCTTGAAGTGTTGCTGTACTTTGTGTTGTTGGCTTATCTTGCTAAAGGACAAACGATTGGAAAAAAACTCGTACGGATCAAAATCATGCAAGAAGGTCGTGAGCGTGTTAGCTTGGGGGCTTTATTGAAACGCTATGGCTTGTTTTATCTGATTTATGCCAGCATCAGTCGGGTCAATATCTTTTTCGCACCGTTTCTTGAGTCGGATAATATGCTGCTTTTAGTCGTTAGTTTGTTGATGGTAGTTATTTTTGGGTTGATCCAGTTTGGCTTTTACTTGAATCTCTTGTGGGCAGCAATAAAAAAAGAAAGCCGCTTTTTCTATGAACGCCGCAGTGCAACGTATACTATCAGTACGATCGATCCTCAATCGATTACAAAAGAAAGTTAGGAAAACAAGGCAACATATGCTATAATCCAAAGGATGCTAAAAGAAAGAAGGTGTTTGAATGTCTTTTGAGTCATTTAAATTTCAACCATTTATTTATGAAGCACTTGCTGATAAAAAGTTCTCTAAACCAACAGAAGTGCAAGAAAAACTGATACCTGTTATCCAAAAAGGCCGCAGTGTTGTAGGGCAATCACAGACCGGAAGTGGTAAGACCCACACATTTTTACTGCCATTGATGGATAAAATCGATGCCGAAAAAGATGAAGTGCAAGTAGTGATCACTGCACCGAGTCGTGAATTAGCCACGCAAATCTATCACGCCGCAAAACAAATCGGCGGATTTCATGATCCTGAAATTCGAGTGTCAAATTTCGTCGGAGGAACGGATAAGCAACGTCAATTAAGCCGTCTGCAAAACCAACAGCCCCATGTCGTGATTGGGACACCTGGTCGTATCTTGGATATGATCAACGAACAAGCGTTAGGGGTTCACACTGCCAATGTATTTGTCGTGGATGAAGCAGACATGACCTTGGATATGGGCTTTTTAGAAGAAGTCGATCAAATTGCGGGGCGTTTGCCTGAGAAACTACAAATGCTGGTTTTCTCCGCAACGATTCCAGAGAAATTGCGCCCATTCTTGAAAAAATACATGGCCAATCCATTGATCGAAGAAATCAAATCGAAAGCAGTCATCTCTGATACGATCGAGAATTGGTTGATTTCTACCAAAGGGAAAAATACCAATAAATTGATCTACCAATTATTGACTACAGGCCATCCCTATCTTGCCATCGTTTTTGCCAACACGAAGAGCCGTGTGGATGAAATTACGGATTACTTAAAGGAGCAAGGTTTAAAAGTGGCGAAGATCCACGGCGACATCAGCCCTCGTGAAAGAAAACGGATCATGCGCCAAGTGCAAAATTTGGACTACCAATATGTGGTCGCAACAGATTTAGCGGCGCGAGGGATTGATATTGAAGGGGTGTCTCATGTCATCAATGCTGAGATTCCAGCTGATTTGGATTTCTTTATCCATCGTGTTGGTCGGACAGGTCGAAACCAAATGGATGGGACCGCGATTACGTTATATGATCCAAGTGATGAAGGGGCAATCCAAGCCATCGAAGATCTAGGGGTTGTTTTCCAACCGAAGGAAATCAAAAATGGCGAGATCGTTGCGACTTACGATCGGAATCGTCGACAAAAGCGGGAAAAATCTCGTGATGAATTAGACCCAACCTTGATTGGCCTAGTCAAGAAGAAGAAGAAAAAAATCAAGCCTGGCTACAAGAAAAAAATTCAATGGGCTGTTGATAAGAAGAACAAAGAAAAACGGAAGATCGAACGCCGTCAAACGACTCGGACGGCCCGCAAAAACAAGAAAAATTCGAATAGTTAATGGTTACCAAAACAGCAGTCATGTAAGGGGTGTTCTCTTACTTGACTGCTGTTTTTAATTGTTTGGTCATTTCTACACACAATACACCATCTTCAGTATAGGGCTCGGACGTTTTTTGATACCCACAGGATTCATAAAACGCACAAGCGTCGATCTCTGCGGATAACACTGATTGGAGGGCACCCTCTTGGATACCACGCATTTCGAGATAATGCAATAATTTGGTGCCGTATCCTTGGTGCCGATAGGCCTTGGCTACGCAAAAGCGATCAGGTTGCAGAGTGTTCGGTGAAGAGAATTGATAGCGAATGGTCGCGATCGGGATGCGTCCATCTAGCCAAAGAAAGTATGGGCAGGTTTGGTCTTTTTCATCAAATTCCCATTCTATAGGGATGTGCTGTTCTTCCACAAAAACGGCTTGCCGCAGGGCAAAAACCGCTTGTAGCATCCACGGACTGCGTCCAAAATAAAGCATCAGTCGTTTTCCTCCTTTTTCGTGGTATACTCGTTATATAGTAATTGTAGCAGATGAGAGGAGAAATGACGTGGATTTTTTTGAGGCGTTACAATGGTCAAATTGGAAGACACTGTCCTTTGAAATCAAAGAACAGCTGATCCAGCAAATTTTAATGTATTTTGTCAGTCCTTTAAAGGAGATCACCGATGTCCATTTTAGTCAATTGACGTATGCAGGGTTGAAATGTGCTACCTTTGAATTAACGATCGATGGCGAAGACTTTGTCTTTATACCAGGGAACTCTGAGGCGATCTTAGGTTGGGATCTCGGTGTGCAAGGGTTACCGGCTACTTGCTGGAGTAAAAATTGGCAGTCAGCACCCAACGAGATCATTCACCAGCTGGAAACCATCTATGAATTAGAAACCAGCCAAGATTGGGGGATTTTTGTCAATGAGTCTACGAGCCCTTTGCGCAAAGCTGTGATTGATCCCATGCTAGTCCAAAAAAGTGCGCTGCCTGCTGGCGCAAGGTATATCGGGCAGCTGAATACGATCACTGGGGAGTTTCACGGGTTAGTCGATCAATTCAGTGTTTTCGAAAAAGAGCTAAAGGCACAATTCACAGCACCAGCGTCCTTTGAGGAAAGCTTGCGTTGGGAATTACCCGCTTTTTATCACGAAGAGAATCGCTATTTTGCTGCACTCGAGCCGTTAACGGAAACCTATCAGTTATTTACCCACGAATCCGTCAGTCAAACAGAATTGAAACAGCAGTTAGATAAACAAGGCTTTCAGTTGCTATCAGAGGATCAATGGGAATACGTTTGCGGTGCTGCGACTCGGCGACTTTTTCGCTGGGGCAATGAAAAGCCCTGCGATGATGGCGTCTCTTTGTCAACCGCTGAATTGCTTGAACCGAATTTATTTGGCTGCACCTATGGGCTTGCGGATGCGTGGGAGCTGACAGATGGCTTGTCTTTAAAAATGGAGAATTGGCAAATTTGTGGTCATCCCTTATTCGATGCATTGCCGTATGCCAGTTATTACCGTTCACGGAAAATGTTGCAGCCCGATCAAAAGCTTTCTCCCCAGAACTATCGTTACCGCAAAGGGATCCTAATCAATAAAGACCGGATTTGAGGATTGACTTTTTCAAAACATTTCCTTATACTTTGAATGACGAAGGATATGGTCGGTTTGATGATTCATTACAGAAAGTTTTTCATTGCTGAGAGAAAAACATGAATTCGGACGGATTGCTCCCTTTGGTGCTCAACTGTAGCAGAAATGTTGCCGTCCACTCCGCGTTAACGAGTCTAAGAGGTAATGAGTCACATCATTGCAAGCAAGGTGGTACCGCGTATCGACGTCCTTGCTCTGCAATGGTGTTTTTTTATCGTCAAAATGTCTCGACAGGCATAAGAGCGCCTTACCAGCAATTTTGTCAGCCCCTGTATCTTAAGCGAACACAGAAGAAAGTAGGAGAATAACGTGAAACAATTATCCAGTGCAGAAGTACGCCAAATGTTTTTGGACTTCTTTCAATCAAAAAGTCATTCAATTGAACCAAGTGCGTCCCTTGTCCCAGTCAACGATCCAACCCTATTATGGATCAATTCAGGGGTGGCAACGCTAAAAAAATATTTTGATGGCAGTGTTGTTCCTGAAAACCCAAGAATTACCAATGCGCAAAAATCGATTCGGACCAACGACATCGAAAACGTTGGGAAAACAGCAAGACATCATACGATGTTTGAAATGTTAGGCAACTTTTCGATCGGCGATTACTTTAAGAATGAAGCGATTCATTGGGCCTGGGAGTTTTTGACCTCCCCAGAATGGATGGCTTTTGATCCAGAGAAATTATATGTCACGGTTTATCCAAAAGACACGGAAGCAAAACGGATCTGGGCAGAAGAAGTCGGCTTAACACCAGAGCATATCGTTGAGATTGAAGACAACTTTTGGGACATCGGTGCAGGCCCCTGTGGACCGGATTCAGAGATTTTCTATGACCGTGGTCCTGAGTTTAATGACGTAGCGGAAGATGATCCCGAAAACTATCCTGGTGGCGAAAATGAACGCTATTTGGAAATCTGGAATCTGGTCTTTTCAGAATTCAATCATCAACCAGATGGCTCCTATGAACCACTACCACATAAAAACATTGATACAGGGATGGGGCTGGAACGAATGGTTTCCATCGTTCAAAATGCACCAACCAATTTTGAAACAGACTTGTTTCTGCCGATCATCAATGCAGTGGCAGATTTAAGCGGTCGTGTGAACTACGGCGACAGCAAAACGACAGATATCTCCTTTAAAGTGATTGCAGACCATATCCGCGCGCTTTCTTTTGCGATCGGTGATGGGGCACTGCCTTCAAATGAAGGCCGTGGCTATGTTTTACGTCGTTTATTACGTCGTGCAGTCATGCATGGGAAAAAATTAGGGATCGATGCTGCCTTCTTATACAAATTAGTACCGATCGTTGGCGAGATCATGGAAAGCTACTATCCTGAAGTATTAGAGCAGCAAGAATTTATTGAAAAAGTGATCCGCAACGAGGAAGAACGTTTCCATGAAACCATCAATGAAGGGTTAGATATTTTAAATCAAGTGATCACCCAAGTAAAAGCAGACGGTCAAGATACGTTAGCTGGTCAAGATATTTTCAAATTGTATGATACTTACGGCTTCCCAGTTGAATTGACAGAAGAAGTGGCGGAAGACGAAGGGTTGAAAGTGGACCACCAAGGGTTTGAACAAGAAATGGATGCACAACGTGCCCGTGCTCGTGCGGCTCGACAAACGGAGCTTTCAATGGGCGTACAATCCGCTTTATTGACAGATATCAAAGTAGACAGCCGTTTCGTTGGCTATGATTCACTTGAAGCAAACAGCGAATTATTAGTGATCATCCAAGACGAAGCGTTACATGATTCTGTTTCGACAGGTGAAGCAAAACTGATTTTTGCCGAAACACCATTTTACGCAGAAATGGGTGGACAAGTTGCGGATACAGGCACGATCGTAGCAGAAGATGGTACGATTGTAGCGGAAGTGACGGATGTCAAAAAAGCACCGAACGGTCAGTTCTTGCATACTGCTACAATCAAAGCGCCACTAAAAGAAGGCGTGAACTATTTCTTACAAGTGGATCAGCATCGTCGCAATAAGATCATCAAAAATCATACGGCGACTCACTTATTGCATAAAGCGTTAAAAGAAGTATTAGGTAGCCATGCGAACCAAGCAGGTTCATTAGTTGCTCCAGGACATTTGCGCTTTGACTTTAGTCATTTCGGGCAAGTGACCAGCGAAGAGCTGAGCCAAATGGAACAAATCGTTAACCAAAAAATTTGGGAAGCCCTCCCTGTTGTGACGATCGAAACGGATATCGATACCGCAAAAGGCATGGGAGCGATGGCACTCTTTGGTGAAAAATATGGGCATGACGTTCGCGTCGTCAATGTTGCCGATTGGTCGATCGAATTATGTGGGGGAACCCATGTAGCAAATACGGAGGATATCGGTATTTTCAAAATCGTTTCTGAATCAGGGATCGGTGCTGGTGTTCGTCGGATCGAAGCAGTGACTAGTCAAGAGGCCTATACGCTATTGCATGAAGAAGAGACGCAATTGAAAGCAATCGCAGGGATCGTTAAATCCGCTCAATTAAAAGAAGTCGTTGCCAAAACAGAACAACTGCAAGCGCAGCTGCGTGAACTACAAAAAGAAAACGAAGCTCTTGCCAGCAAGTTAGCAAACCAGCAAGCAGGGGATGTTTTCAAAGATGTCAAAGAAGTAAATGGTCTGCGTCTGATCACAGCAAAAGTGACTGTAAAGGACATGAACCAATTACGTCAACTAGCTGACCAATGGAAACAAAAAGACCATTCTGATATTTTAGTGTTAGCTACCGCGAATGATGGCAAAGTGAATCTTTTAGCTGCCATGAACAAAGCAGCCAATGAAAAAGGATTGAAAGCGGGCGATTTGATCAAAGAGATTGCACCTAAAGTTGGTGGCGGCGGTGGCGGTCGTCCTGATATGGCGCAAGCCGGCGGGAAGAATCCTGAAGGAATCGCAGCAGCACTTGAGTCAGCAGCAACGTGGTTAGCTGCCAAGTAATCACACTCACTGGTTGAATCTGTGCAGCAAGTTTCTTTCGTTTGAGAAGATAGATGAAAGAGGAGCGCAGGTCTTTAACACATTCCTTTTTTGAACGAAGATGACGGAGGGGGAGACCCTTCCGTTATCTTTTTCCTTTTTTCCTACGTGTTATCTGAAAATGCGTTTGATAATTGAAGGGAATTCGCTTTTTTTTCGAAAAAACGATACGAATAGTTGTTTAATTGAATTCCTTCGGGGTAAAATAAGAAAGATGGTTTTTTGAGAGGGTGATGATTTGCTAAACTTTTTTTTAGATCGTAGCAAAAAAAATGGTGTCTACGAACGTACAGCCATCGGGAAGTTAGCGGGTAGCCTCGGGTTGCTTTCCAACCTCCTATTATTCGCAGGGAAATTTATCATTGGCTTATCTGCACAATCTGTTTCGATTATGGCCGATGCCATCAACAGTCTTTCAGATACCGCCTCGTCTATTTTAACATTGATCGGTTTTCGGATCTCGGCGAAACCAGCCGACAGTGAACATCCATATGGTCATGAGCGTTTTGAAGCCATCAGTGGGTTTGTGGTATCTTTGATCATCACATTTGTTGGTGGCCAATTTCTCATCAGTTCTGTGCAACGCGTCATGGAACCGACGAGTATCCGTCTTTCCCCACTATTGTTTATCGTTTTGGTTTTATCGATTTTGATCAAAGTCTGGCAGGGAGCAATGTACCGCAGATTGGCTAAGTTGATCGGCTCTCAAACACTAAGTGCCAGTGGTCAAGACAGTCTCAACGATGTGTATACAACAGGGGCGGTTTTGTTTTCAGCGACGATCGAGTGGCTGACTGGCCTACGTATCGATGGCTTTGTCGGCTGTCTGATTGCCTTGTATATTTTGATTAGCGGAATCAAAATGATTCGTTCCTTTATCAACGAATTATTAGGGGCACGCCCAACCCAAGAAGAAGTAGCAGCCATGGAGCAACGCTTGGATCACTATCCGACGATTCTCGGTTACCATGATTTACTGGTTCATAATTATGGACCGAAAAATCGCTTTGCCAGTGTGCATATCGAAGTGGATGAAACGTGGTCTTTACGAGAAGCGCATGAGGTGATTGATGCGATTGAACAAGATTTTCGCCAATCTTTAAAGGTCGACCTGGTCTGTCATCTTGATCCAGTACCAATTCAAGATCAGCAGTATCGGCATTTAAAAAAAGAAGTGTCAAAGATCATTCGCTTCGTTGACCCACAGTTACGGATGCATGATTTTCAGGTCAAAGGAGATCTGTTGGCTTTTGATTTAGTGATTCCCGCAAAATCGGCGTATAATGATCAAGAAATCGAAGAAATGCTGAAACAAAAAATCAAAGAAACACTAGGGGACTATGAATTGAAGCTTGCTTTCGATCACAGTTACCTATTATAGGGTTACAGGATATAGGAGGAAACTATGATAAAAATGGATATGAGCATGATTTCCACGGTCTTATTGGCACTTTTGTTTATTAATACGATTGCTGCTTTTATTACTGTTTTTCGGAAACCACGCTCGATTGCAAGTGTCTTTGCTTGGATGATGACGTTGGTATTCATCCCCGGCATTGGGTTCTTGTTGTACTTGTTTTGCGGACGGGGAATCGATGGAGAAATTATTTATAAATTCAGTGAGCATCATCAGAGTAGGATCAATGAGTTGAATCGAATCATCAAAGTGCACAATTATTCTTTTCCAGAACATCCTTACTCAGATGATAATCATTTATTGGAGCGCTATTTTAAGAACCTAGATGAATCGCCCTTGACTAAAGGAAACAAGGTGAAATTTTACACAGATGGCAAAGAAAAGTTTGCAGCATTATTCGAAGATATGAAGCAAGCTGAAGACAACCTGCATGTGGAGTATTATTCATTTTTTAATGATGAGATCGGTGGCCAATTCTTGTCTATCTTGATCGATAAAGCCCGTGAAGGCGTGGAAGTCCGTTTGGTCTATGATCCATGGGGTTCACCGAAAGCCAATCGCAAGTTCTTCCAACCGCTGATCGATGCTGGAGGAAAAGTCGTGCCATTTATCACCTCGAAAAATCTGATTCGTAACACACGGCTAAATTACCACCTTCATCGGAAAATCGTTGTGATCGATGGACAAATTGGCTGGACTGGCGGGTTTAATGTTGGTGATCAATATCTTGGCAAAAAGGCCAAGTTCGGCTATTGGCGAGATACCCACGCAAGAATCGTCGGAACCGCTAGCTTTACGCTACAAGAGATTTTTATTCGTGATTGGAATGCATCGGTGCAAAAGGAAGAGGATCAGCTAGAATACGAAGATCGTTATTTTATTTTGCCACCGAAAGAGCTTGCTGGAAATGTTGATCTGCAAATTGTCGCCGACGGTCCAGAAACAGAGACCCAAATCCTTAAAGGCGGTTTTGTGAAAATGATTTTGGCTGCGAAAGAATCGATTTGGATCCAAACGCCTTATTTGATTCCTGATGACAGTATGATGAATGCATTGGAAATTGCCATCCACTCAGGTGTAGACGTCCGAATCATGATTCCATGTATGCCGGATCATCCATTCATTTATCGGGCAACACAGCATTATGCCAATTACTTGCATCGCCGTGGTGCAAAAATCTACATCTATAACAACGGTTTCCTCCATGCGAAGACGGTCATGATGGATGATACCATTAGTTCCTTTGGGACGACGAATCAAGACATTCGGAGTTATGCCTTGAATTTTGAAGTCAATGCCTTCGCCTACGATCACGATGTCACGCAAACGTTGAAAGGCTTCTTTGAAGAGGATATGGCACAATCAACATTACTGACGGATGAAATTTTGGCTAAGCAATCTTACTGGTTGCGCTTCAAACAAAACTTCTCTCGGTTATTGTCTCCGATCCTTTAATTTCATCGCTTTTGCTAATCCTTGGCGGGCCAAATGGTCGGCACCTTTGTTTTGACTCTCAGGGACCCATTGGATGATCGCTAAAGAGAACTGTTTCAACAAGTATTGAATTTCTGTTAAATAATCAGAAAAAGCAGGGTTTTTGGTATAATTCTTGTCGATGGTCTGCGCAACGACTTTGCTGTCGGTATAAAGCATAATTGTCTGTTCCTGTAACCCTTTGTTAATCAACAGCTGCAGCGCGTTGACCATCACAGCGAACTCTGCTTGGTGGTTGGTGGAATCAGGTAGCGGAAACGCAATTTGTTCATGCAGATCAGTACCGACAATGACGATTCCACCGCCACTAGGGCCGGGGTTGCCTTTCGTGGAAGCATCAAGATAAACTTTTAACATTGTCTCACCCTTTTTTGATATGATAAAGATAGTATACTAGAAATTTTATGTTGTGAGGAACTTTTATGAAGCGTAAATTGTATTGGCAACCGGAAGCTGCTACAGCGATCATTTATTGGTCGTTCACTATGATGATATTATTTATCAGTTTGATTCTTTCGTTAGAAAATACCAGACCTTATTGGAAAAGCAACCTCGTTTTAGCCGTCTTCTTCTTTTTTGTATGGCTGGGGCTCCACCGGAGTCTGCTCATTAGAAATGATGTGTTACTGATTCGCTACGCACGTATATGGAAGAAAAGGATCGTCTCTCTGTCTGAGATAGAAAAATGGCAAATTGAAAACCGTTTAATAAGCATTACCGATCATCAAAGAACGTATACCTTCACGTTACGTAAAAAAGATGTGGTATGGTTAGAAACTTTTTTTCAAGAAAAAATCCCTGAAAAAAGGGTGCAGGTCGAAACCCACGACTAATTCATAGGAATCTAGAAAACAGCGATCACTCCTTTTGGCGGTACAGCCTTAGGAGAGACGCTGTTTTTGTTTACATAAAGGATCCGTGAAACTTCTTGTAAAAGTGTGAAAAATCTCTCTTTCTTTCTGAATAAAATCAAGTATAATAAGACCATAGCAAACAAAACCTTTTTTAAAGTGCTAAATAGTTCGTGAATTGAGGGTAAAAATGAAATCAGATATCGAAAT
This sequence comes from Enterococcus sp. DIV0008, assembly GCF_050542615.1. NCBI lineage: Bacteria > Bacillati > Bacillota > Bacilli > Lactobacillales > Enterococcaceae > Enterococcus > Enterococcus sp. DIV0008. The sequence goes on from NZ_CP172937.1 coordinate 1,645,821, forward strand.
TGCACAAGAATCAAAGCCTAAACCGATTATTGAAATTGCTGAACCACTTGGTTTAACAGGGGATGACCTGGAACTTTATGGCAAATATAAAGCAAAAATCGAATGGTCGGCAATCAACGAAAAAGCAAACAATCCACTGGGTAAGCTGATTTTAGTCACAGCGATCAGTCCGACACCAGCAGGAGAAGGCAAGTCAACCGTGACCATTGGACTTGCAGATGCGTTAAATCAAATCGGCAAGCAAACCGTCATCGCCTTACGTGAGCCATCTTTAGGACCAGTAATGGGCATCAAAGGCGGCGCCACTGGCGGTGGCAAAGCACAAGTACTACCGATGGAAGACATCAACTTACATTTCACAGGTGATATGCATGCGATCACGGCTGCTAATAACGCCTTGTCTGCGTTGATCGACAATCATATCCAACAAGGCAACGAATTAGGGATCGACGGACGTCGGGTTACATGGAAACGCGTTGTCGATTTGAATGATCGTGCGTTACGCCAAGTGATCGTTGGCTTAGGCGGTCCATTACAAGGTGTTCCTCGTGAAGATGGTTTTGATATTACTGTCGCAAGTGAAATCATGGCGATTTTGTGTTTGGCAACGAGCATTGATAACTTAAAAGAACGATTAGGAAAGATCTTAATTGGCTATTCTTATGAAAAACAACCGATTTACGCAAAAGATTTGGCGGTTCAAGGAGCCTTAGCTTTACTACTGAAGGACGCTCTGAAACCGAATCTGGTCCAAACAATCGAAGGAACTCCTGCGCTGATCCATGGCGGGCCTTTTGCGAATATCGCCCATGGGTGTAATAGTGTGATCGCAACCGAGACAGCTTTGCACTTAGGCGAATACACGGTGACCGAAGCTGGTTTTGGTGCCGATTTAGGTGCAGAGAAATTTTTAGATATCAAAACACCAAATCTATCAAAAGCACCGGATGCGATCGTGGTTGTGGCAACGATCAGAGCATTGAAGATGCATGGCGGTGTCGCTGTCGCTGATCTAGGGACTGAGAATACAGAAGCATTAGAGCGGGGCTTCAGTAATTTGAAACGGCATGTTGAAAATATGCGCAAATATCAGATTCCAGTGGTAGTCGCCCTCAATGAATTTTCACAAGACACCGAAGCGGAGCGTGAATTAGTTGAAGCCTTGTGCCAGCGAATCGATGTCACCGTCGCTCGGACAGCTGTTTGGTCAGATGGTGGAGCGGGTGGAACGGATCTCGCAAAAGCGGTAGTCCAAGTGATCGAGGAAAAACCGGCTAACTACCAACGCTTGTATACGAACGATTTGCCTTTAGCGGATAAAGCTTCTTTGATCGTGCGGGAAATCTATGGCGGGGCTGAGGTTGAGTTTGCACCAAAAGCCAAGGCGCAGTTGCAAAACTTTAAAGAGCAAGGCTGGGATCATTTGCCGATCTGTATGGCAAAAACCCAGTATTCCTTTAGTGATGATCCAAAGCAACTGGGTGCACCAGAAGGCTTTTCTGTGACCATTCGTGAGTTCGTACCAAAGCTAGGTGCTGGCTTCATTGTAGCCTTGACTGGTGCCGTGATGACGATGCCGGGATTACCGAAGAAACCTGCCGCCATCAATATGGACGTGACTTCTGATGGCCAAGCGATCGGTCTTTTCTAAAAGAGCGGTCACAAACAAAGAAGGCATTCGCGGCATTTGAAACGAAAGAACGTAAAGAGATGATTTGATAGGACGGATGCACGCTGCATTCGTCTTTTTCTTGTTCATTTGACGTGATGGAAGATAAAAGTAGGGATTCTTGTTATAATAATCAAGGAAGCAAGCAAAAGTCTATTTTCTTTCTTTTGATAATCAAGTATACTTAACCAATTGAGGTGATCTTTGTCAATGGAGCTACAACTAACTAGGAGGACTGGTTTTTATGGAATGGGCAGTCCCTTAGAGATCATGCAAGGGAAAAAAAGAATCGCTGCCATCAATCATCAGCAAACGATTTTTTTGGCGCTGGCTGAGCAGACGCCGATTCGTGTGCGCATGTTTTTTTTAGAAAGTCAGCCCTTTCAGCTACCACAAGGCCAATCAGCGCTCAAGCTGGAGGTCGTGATGAATCCTGCGCTTAAAAGAATATATATCGGCTTTTATATAAGCCTTTTTCTCATGATAGGGGGTTTGGGCTTATTATCCATCTCCCTCTACTCGTTGCTTTTTGTTGGTGTGTATTTGGTGGCTTATTTTGTCTTTGTTTTGATTTATTTAAAAAAAGCATATCTTATCAAGGAGGTTCCTCATGGCTAGTGGTGCAGATCAATTTTTGAGCAGTTTTAATCGAATCGAAAAGCGTCTTCGTGACGAATTGGATAATCCGCGGAATATGGGGTTTTCTGAAATGGTTCGTCGCTTATCAAAAAGTAAAAATATCAATGTTAGAAGAGCAGAAGATGATCTATTACAGATGGCTCAGCTGCGCAATGCCATCGTTCATGAAAAAATTGGTGAGAACTTTGTCATTGCAGAGCCAAGTGAATGGGTCGTCAATCGCATTCAAGAAATTGAACGATCTCTACTGGCGCCTGAAAAAGTCATGCCGCGTTTTGCGAAACGAGTGACTGGTTTTGAAAAGCACCTGCCATTACCAGAGTTATTGAAAATCGTTGCCCAAAAGCGCTACTCACAATTTCCAATCTATGATAATGGTCGATTTTTGGGCTTGATCACTTTGCGAATGCTGGGGTACTGGTTAGCGAAAGAAAGCCTCCATGGTGAAATCAAGTTAGCAGGCAGAACGGCCGATGAATTATTAGCAGGAGATGGGAAACGGTCGAATTTTTGTTTCGTGTCGGCTGAAACGACCATCGTAGAAGTGGAAGAATTGTTTCAAAAAAATGCCCTGCTTGAGGCGGTATTGATCACCAAAGATAAAAATCCGAATGGAAATCTCTTGGGCATCATCCGTCCACGAGATATTTTTAAAGAAGAAAGAGTGGAAAATTTATGATCGCGTTGTTTTTTTTGTTAAGTGCTGTTGTCATTGGCTTGGATCAATGGCTAAAAATTTGGATCGTTGCCAATTATCAACTAGGTGAAACACATTCTCTGATCGACAATGTGTTGTCACTGACCTATCTTCAGAATACGGGTGCAGCTTGGAGTATTCTAGAAGGAAAAATCACCTTTTTTGCGATCATCACCGTTATCGCGGTTGCCGTCGTTGTTTATCTATTGTTTCGCTACCAAAACAGCAGCCTATGGTTTCGTTTCGGACTGGCGTTTGTTCTAGGTGGCGCTATCGGGAACTTCATCGATCGCTTGCAGCATGGCTTTGTAGTGGACATGTTCCAGCTTGATTTTATCAATTTCCCAATTTTCAATATCGCTGATATGTCATTAGTGTTTGGGGTAATCTTGATTTTTATTTATGCACTAGTAGATGATGTAGCAAAAGGGAAACAAGGAGAATCAAATGGAAAAGCAAATTGAAGTAATCATTAAAGAAGAAAAAGGGCGGGTCGACAAAGTGTTGGCCGAACGCTTGCCTGACCATAGCCGTTCACAAGTCCAACAATGGCTGAAAGAAGATGCCGTTACTTTGGCAGGTGAGACGGTCCGGGCTAATTATAAAGTAAAAGCAGGCGATCACTTGGTCATCCAAGTGCCAGAGCCGGAAGTAGTAGATTTAGAGCCAGAAAATATTCCTTTAACGATCGTCTATCAAGATGCTGATGTGGCAGTCATCAACAAGCCGCAAGGGATGGTGGTTCATCCATCCGCTGGTCATCCGAGTGGCACCTTAGTCAACGCATTGTTGTACCATATGGAGGATCTATCGACGATCAACGATGTTGTTCGGCCGGGTATCGTTCATCGAATCGACAAAGATACGTCGGGTCTGTTAATGATTGCCAAAAATGATCAGGCGCATGAGTCGTTAGCGAAACAATTGAAAGACAAAACCTCGTTACGCAAGTATGTGGCTTTGGTCCATGGCAATATCAGCCACGAAAAAGGCACCATCAATGCACCGATCGGCCGCTCGAAAGTCAATCGTAAAATGCAGGCGGTGATTGAGAACGGCAAACCCGCAGTGACTCATTTCACCGTGTTGGAACGCTTTGATCAATTTACCTTGGTGGAATTGCAATTGGAAACTGGAAGAACCCACCAAATTAGAGTGCATATGCAATATATCGGGTTTCCGTTAGCTGGTGACCCAATCTACGGGCCAAAGCGTACCTTAAAAGGCAACGGCCAGTTTTTACATGCCAAGCTTTTAGGCTTCACACATCCCACAACGGGTGAGTCAATGGTCTTTGAAGCCCCATTACCAGAACTATTTGAGGACACCCTAAAAAAATTACGAAAAAATGATTGATTTTTTTGTGGTGGAACTGTATAGTAATTGTAACAACTAAATAGCTCCTTTAAATGTAGTCCCGTGAGGCTAAGAAGGAATGAGTAAGTAGACGACTCCCGCGTTGGAGATTCGAACCCTTACTGGATGATAACGTGTACCCAAAATCCACAGATTGGGATTTTAGGCAACGATCGGAAAACATGACTCCTACCTCAAGCAGGTAGGAGTTTTTTTATGTTCAAAATTAGGAGGGAACAACATATGGCAGCGAAAGAAGTAGTAGATGCAGTAACAATGAAACGAGCGTTAACACGGATCACCTACGAAATTATTGAAAGAAATCGCGGCATTGATAATTTGGTGCTAGTAGGAATCAAGACCAGAGGCATCTATATCGCCCAACGGATTGCGGAACGTTTAAAACAATTGGAAGGCGTAGAAGTACCTGTCGGTGAATTGGACATCACCTTGTACCGAGATGATAAAAAGAGCGAAGATGATCCAGAGATCCATTCATCAGACATTCCGACGGCCATTGACGGCAAAGAAGTGATCTTGATCGATGATGTCTTGTTTACCGGACGGACGATTCGGGCAGCTTTGGATGCCATCATGGATATTGGTCGACCAAAACGAATCTCACTAGCCGTTCTAGTTGATCGCGGCCATCGGGAACTGCCGATTCGGGCAGATTTTGTCGGGAAGAATATTCCAACTGCTTTAAGTGAAGAAATTATCGTTGAGATGGAAGAATCAGACGGTTCTGACCGGATCATGATCAATAAAGAAAACGACTAGGAAGAAGAGTGACAGCAACATGCAGAAGCAAGAATTTCGTAATCCAGACGCAGTTTTAGACATCAAAGATCGGCCCAAAGCATTGCCTTGGTTAGGTCTTAGTTTACAACATCTTTTCACGATGTTCGGTGCGACAGTTTTAGTACCGATCTTGGTAGGGATCAACCCCAGTATCGCTTTGGTAAGTTCCGGTATTGGGACATTGGTTTACTTGGTCACAACGAAAGGGAAAATCCCAGCGTATCTAGGCAGCAGCTTTGCGTTTATCGCGGCGATGCAAATGCTGATGGAATCAGACGGCTACCCAGCCATCGCCCAAGGCGCCATCACGACTGGGTTGGTCTACGTGATCGTTTCGCTGATCATCAAACGTGCTGGCGCTGCTTGGTTGGATAAGATCTTACCACCGATCATTGTCGGTCCTGTGATTATGGTGATTGGTCTAGGATTAGCCGCCAACGCCGCCCAAAATGCGATGTACAATGACTCAGTTTACGATTTCAAGTACATTCTAGTAGCTTTGGCTACCTTGGGATTAACGATTTTCTTCAACATGTTTTTGCGAGGGTTCTTAGGGCTGATCCCGATCCTGCTAGGGATCGTTGGCGGATACTTGATCGCCTTAGCGGCAGGGATCGTCGACGTACAACCAATCATTGACGCCAACTGGTTTGGGCTGCCAAGTTTCGAAATTCCTTTCATTAATTATGAACCCAAACTGTATCTAAATGCGATCACTACGATGGCACCGATCGCTTTCGTCACCATGACAGAACATATCGGACATCTGATGGTCTTAAACAAATTAACGAAGCGGAACTTCTTTGAAGAGCCGGGCTTGAACCGAACACTCTTAGGCGATGGTTTTGCTCAAATCGCAGCCGGTCTCGTTGGGGGACCGCCAGTGACAAGTTACGGAGAAAACATCGGGGTTTTAGCAATTACACGGGTCCATAGCGTGTTCGTCATCGGTGGTGCAGCAGTTCTAGCCATCGTACTAGGCTTCGTTGGAAAACTAAGCGCATTGATTTTAAGTATTCCTGGTCCAGTCATCTCAGGGATCAGCTTCCTGCTCTTTGGCGTCATCGCTGCCAGCGGGTTGAAAATTTTGATCGACAACAAAATCGATTTTGATCGTAAGAAGAATTTGATCATTGCGTCAGTGATCCTTGTGGTAGGAATCGGCGGTCTTGTATTCACGGTCGGTACCTTCACCTTATCTGCAATGGCGTTAGCAACTGTCCTAGGAATCTTCTTGAATCTTATTTTACCTGACAGCTCTCGCAGCGAAGAAAAATAACTTGTGCCAACTCATCGTTTAAACAGAAACAAAGGAGGAATTCATTCATGATTATTCAATCCGAAAGAATCAGCTTAAAGCATCTTTTGACGGTCGAAGCATTGACGGACCGTGAAGTGATGGGACTCATCCGCAGAGGACAAGAATTCAAAAGAGGGGCGAAATGGATGCCCCAAAAGGAACAGTATTTCGCAACAAATCTCTTTTTTGAAAACAGTACTAGAACCCACAAAAGCTTTGATGTTGCTGAGAAAAAACTAGGGATCGAAGTCATTGAATTTGAAGCCTCCACCAGTTCTGTTCAAAAAGGCGAGACCTTGTATGACACGGTCTTGACGATGTCAGCTCTGGGCGTAGACGTGGCAGTCATTCGCCACGGCGATGAAAACTACTACGACGCTTTGATCCAAAGCAAAACGATCCAGTGCAGTATCATCAATGGCGGGGACGGCAGCGGCCAACACCCAACACAATGTTTGTTGGATCTAATGACGATCTATGAAGAGTTTGGGCACTTTGACGACTTGAAAGTCGCCATCGTAGGTGACATCACCCACTCACGGGTCGCAAAATCAAACATGCAAATGCTCAAGCGACTTGGCGCAAAAGTTTTCTTTTCAGGACCGAAAGAATGGTACGACGAAGAGTTTGAAGTGTACGGTCATTGGCTGCCATTAGATGAATTAGTGGAAGAAGTTGATGTCATGATGATGCTTCGTGTCCAGCACGAGCGCCATGATGGAACGGAAAGCTTTTCCAAAGAAGAATACTTAAAAAATCACGGGTTGACCGTCGAACGGGCAGCCAGAATGAAGGAACATGCGATCATAATGCACCCAGCGCCGGTCAATCGCGATGTGGAATTGGCTGATGCGCTAGTTGAAAGCTTACGCTCACGAATCATTACACAGATGTCGAATGGCGTCTTCGTTCGAATGGCGATTCTTGAAGCAGTATTAAATGGTAAAGCCTAACAGTCAAAAGGAATAAGAGGAGGAAGTTTACATGAAAACACTCATTAAAAACGGTAAAATCATCAAAAAAGACAATCACTGTGTTCCTGCAGCAATTTGGATCGAAGAAGGAATCATTCGCGGGATCGGTACAGCATTTCCCGAAACAGATTTTGACGAAGTCATCGATGCCAAAGAGCAATTGATCACACCAGGGTTAGTGGATGTTCATGTACACTTCAGAGAACCAGGCTTTGAATACAAAGAAACAATTGAAACGGGTAGTAGGGCAGCAGCTCGTGGTGGGTTCACAACAGTTTGCGCAATGCCTAACCTTGACCCAGTTCCTGATACACCAGAAAAATTAACAGCTGTATACGAAAAAATCAACGCAGATGCGTCAATCAATGTCTTACAATACGCGCCGATTACAGAAAACTTGCGCAGTGAAACATTGACGGATGCAGCTGGAATGAAAGCTGCTGGCGCTTTCGCCTTGACGAACGATGGCGTGGGTGTTCAGACTGCAGGCACAATGTATCTGGCAATGAAGCAAGCAGCCGAAAATGACTTGGCTTTGGTTGCCCATACAGAAGATGATTCCTTACTCTTTGGCGGCGTGATGCATGCTGGTAAAAAAGCGGAAGAACTTGGATTGCCAGGGATCTTGAGTGTAACGGAAGCATCTCAAATCGCTCGGGATGTGCTTTTGGCGGAAGCAACAGGAGCCCATTACCATGTCTGCCATGTCTCTACGAAAGAAAGTGTTCGAGTGATCCGAGATGCCAAAAAAGCTGGCATTCATGTGACAGCCGAAGTTTCTCCCCACCATTTACTTCTGATCGATGAAGATATTCCTGCCGATGAAGGCTTTTGGAAAATGAACCCACCATTACGTGGGCAAGAAGACCGTGAAGCGTTGATCGAAGGTCTACTGGATGGCACGATCGACTGTATCGCGACGGATCATGCACCGCATGGTTATGAAGAAAAAATGCAAAGCTTTTTAAAAGCTCCCTTTGGCATCGTCGGATCAGAATATGCCTTCCAATTGTTGTACACTCATTTTGTAAAAACAGGACGCTTTACCTTACAGCAATTAGTGGATTGGATGACCGTGAAACCAGCATCAATTTTTGGTCTAAGCGCCGGAACGATGATGGTCGGAGACAAAGCCGATCTCGCAATTTTTGACTTAGAATCAGCTTATAACGTGGATCCTAAGCAATTCCTATCAAAAGGAGTCAATATGCCTTTCGGTGGATGGACGTTATATGGGGATACAAGTTATACATTTGTAAATGGAAAATTAGTATGGCAAAAAGGTGGGCAATAATATGAAACGTTGGCTTATTTTAGAAGATGGAACATACTTTGAAGGCGAAGGCTTTGGTGCCAGTATCAATGTTTTTGGTGAGATTGTTTTTACCACCAGCATGACGGGCTATCAAGAAGCCATTACGGATCAAAGCTTTAACGGACAAATCATTACGTTTACGTATCCGATGGTAGGAAATTACGGCGTCAACCGAGACGACTACGAATCAATTTCACCGACTTGTAAAGGGGTCGTTGTGAAAGAACACGCGCGTCTAGCGAGTAATTGGCGGAAGCAGCTGACGTTAGATGAATTTTTAAAACGCAAAAATATTCCAGGGATCGCAGGAATCGATACACGCGCGCTGACAAGAAAGATCCGTCAACACGGAACCATGAAAGCGAGCATCGTTGATGCGGGAGATGTCTTTGACCATGCCTTTGATCAATTAAAAGCAGCGGTTTTACCAACCAATCAAGTGGCACAAGTCTCCACCTCAAAACCTTATCCAAGCCCTGGAACGGGTCGCAATATCGTGGTCATCGACTTCGGCTTGAAGCATAGTATTTTACGAGAGCTGTCACGTCGCAACTGCAATCTAACGATTTTGCCATACAATACGACAGCGCAAGAAATTTTAGACCTCGCACCAGATGGCGTGATGCTGACGAATGGACCGGGCGATCCTAAAAGCTTGCCAGAAGCAATTAAAATGATACAAGGGATTCAAGGCAAGGTACCGATCTTCGGGATTTGTTTAGGCCATCAGCTCTTCTCATTAGCGAATGGGGCAGATACCTATAAAATGAAGTTCGGTCACCGCGGATTGAACCATCCAGTAAGAGAAATCGCCACTGGTCGGATCGATTTTACCTCACAAAACCATGGCTTTGCTGTGGATGAAACATCCATCGATCCTGAAAAACTAATGGTGACCCACGTCGAAGTGAACGATGGCACGATCGAAGGGGTTCGTCATCGCCGCTACCCAGCATTCAGTGTCCAATACCACCCAGATGCGGCACCGGGCCCGCATGATGCAGTCCACTTATTTGACGAATTTTTAGAGATGATCGATGCATGGAAGGAGCAGAACTAATATGCCAAAACGTACAGATATCAAGAAAATCATGGTTATCGGTTCTGGACCGATTATTATAGGACAAGCGGCAGAGTTTGATTATGCCGGCACACAAGCTTGTTTAGCTTTACGAGAAGAAGGCTACGAAGTGGTGTTAGTCAATTCGAATCCCGCAACGATCATGACGGACAAAGAAATTGCTGACAAAGTCTACATTGAACCAATCACATTTGAGTTTGTCTCACGGATTTTACGTAAAGAACAGCCTGATGCAATTTTACCGACGTTAGGCGGACAAACGGGCTTGAATATGGCGATGGAATTAGCCAACTCGGGTATTTTGGATGAATTAGGAATTGAGTTGCTAGGAACCAAATTAGCAGCAATCGACCAAGCAGAAGACAGAGATCTATTCAAACAATTAATGGAAGAATTGGATCAACCGATCCCAGAATCTGAAATCGTGTCAACGGTGGAAGCAGCAGTTGAATTTGCAAAAAAAATCGGCTTTCCAATCATTGTTCGTCCAGCATTTACGCTAGGGGGAACAGGCGGCGGCATGTGTAACAATGAAGAAGAGCTGCGCCAAATCGCTGAAAACGGCTTGAAGCTCTCGCCAGTGACCCAATGCTTGATTGAACGGAGTATTGCTGGGTTTAAAGAGATCGAATATGAAGTGATGCGAGATTCTGCTGACAACGCGATCGTCGTTTGTAATATGGAAAACTTCGATCCAGTCGGCATCCACACCGGCGATTCCATCGTCTTTGCCCCTAGTCAAACACTGTCAGATCATGAATACCAAATGTTGCGAGATGCGTCATTAAAAATTATTCGCGCATTAAAAATCGAAGGTGGCTGTAACGTTCAATTGGCGCTTGATCCTCATAGCTTCAACTACTATGTCATTGAAGTAAACCCAAGGGTTTCTCGTTCGTCTGCACTAGCAAGTAAAGCAACAGGTTATCCAATTGCCAAATTGGCAGCAAAAATTGCCGTCGGTTTAACATTGGATGAAATGAAAAATCCAGTCACAGAAACCACCTATGCAGAATTTGAACCGGCACTAGACTATGTTGTGGCAAAAATTCCTCGCTGGCCGTTTGACAAGTTTGAAACGGGGGAACGTCGATTAGGAACACAAATGAAAGCAACTGGAGAAGTGATGGCGATTGGTCGTAATATTGAAGAGTCATTACTGAAAGCTGTTCGTTCATTAGAAATCGGCACATATCATATCGAAATGAAAGAACTAGAAGCTCTTTCTGACAATGATCTGATGGAAAAAGTCATCAAGGCGCAAGATGATCGCCTATTCTACGTCATGGAAGCCATCCGAAGAGGGTATACCATCGAAGATTTGAATGAAATGACGAAAATCGATTTATTCTTCTTAGATAAAATGCTTCACATCTTTGAGATCGAACAAGCATTAGCAAACGACCCACAATCCCTTGATGTGTTGAAAAAAGCCAAGCAAAACGGCTTTGCGGATAAAAAGATCGCTGAGCTGTGGGAAACCACAGAAGCTGAGATCCGCACGCTACGCCATGAACAAAAGATTTTGCCAGTCTACAAAATGGTGGATACATGTGCCGCAGAATTTGAATCAGCAACGCCTTATTTTTACAGCACCTATGAGTTTGAGAATGAAAGCAAACGTAGCGCAAAAGAATCTGTTCTTGTCTTAGGTTCTGGACCGATCCGAATTGGTCAAGGCGTGGAGTTCGATTATGCGACTGTACATTCGGTGAAAGCGATCCAAGCTGCTGGCTATGAAGCAATCATCATGAACAGCAATCCCGAAACGGTTTCGACTGATTTTTCTATCTCCGACAAGCTGTACTTTGAACCATTGACCTTAGAAGATGTCTTACACGTGATCGATTTGGAACAACCCATTGGGGTCATCGTCCAATTTGGCGGGCAAACGGCGATCAATTTAGCCGAACCTTTGGTGAAAGCCGGAGTCAAAATCCTAGGCACCAGCATTGAAGATCTTGATCGTGCCGAAAACCGTGATCTCTTTGAGCAAGCATTACAAGCGCTAGATATTCCGCAACCACCAGGGGATACAGCGACGAACGAACAAGAAGCAATCGCCATCGCTCAAGAAATCGGCTATCCTGTTTTAGTTCGCCCAAGTTATGTCTTAGGGGGACGTGCGATGGAAATCGTGGAAAACCAAGCCGATTTAGAAGATTATATGCGTCATGCAGTGAAAGCATCACCAGAACATCCTGTCTTGGTCGATCGTTACTTGGTCGGTAAAGAATGTGAAGTCGATGCTATCTGTGACGGCAAAACTGTTTTGATTCCTGGAATCATGGAACATATCGAGCGTGCAGGGGTCCATTCAGGAGATTCAATGGCGGTCTATCCACCGCAAAATCTTTCGGATGAACTAATTGCTACGATCGAAGAATATACCAAACGCTTGGCATTAGGTTTAAATTGTATCGGTATGATGAATATCCAATTTGTCATCCATGAAAACAAAGTGTATGTCATTGAAGTAAATCCTCGTGCTAGCCGAACCGTGCCATTTTTAAGCAAGGTAACAGAGATCCCAATGGCCCAAATTGCCACGAAGGCGATTCTCGGAGAAGAAATCACAGCGTTAGGTTATCAAGACGGACTTGCGCCAACACCAAATGAAGTACACATCAAAGCACCGGTCTTCTCCTTTACAAAACTTTTAAAAGTCGATACTTACTTAGGCCCTGAAATGAAATCAACAGGTGAAGTAATGGGATCAGACAAAGATTTGGCAAAAGCACTTTATAAAGCTTTTGAGGCATCAGGCCTGCATATTCCTGAATTTGGAAAAGCACTTTTCACCGTTGCAGACGAAAGCAAAGAAGAGGCAGCAGCGCTGGCGGCGCGTTTCGTAGAGGTAGGCTTCACCTTATTGGCTACCAATGGAACCGCTGATTACTTTGAAGAAAAAGGCCTGCAAGTGACACGAGTTGCTAAAATCTCTGATCAACAAGCAGAAGAAACGGTTGTTGATTTGATCCGTAAAGGAACGACCCAAGTAGTAGTCAATACCATGGATAAAGATCGCCAAAATGCAACGGAAGACGGATTTATCATTCGTCGAGAAGCAGTGGAACATGGTGTACCGACCTTTACTTCTCTTGATACAGCGGATGCAATTCTAAAAGTGATGGAATCCCGCAGTTTTTCAACAAAAGCAATTTAACGCAGATAAAGGAGTTTTTTGATGAAGCAAGAAATCATGATCATCAGCAAACAGCGTCAACTGGCACCGCGGATTTTTGAAATGACATTGACGGGTGAGTTAGTCAATGAGATGAGGACCCCTGGGCAGTTTCTGCACCTACGGGTTCCTCAAAATGCCTTTCTTCTTCGCCGACCGATCAGTATCAATCATATCGATACTGAGAAAAAAGAATGCCGTATCATTTATCGGGTCGAAGGAGAGGGGACACGAATTTTTTCAGAAATGACCGTTGGTGATCCAATCGATGTGATGGGGCCGTTAGGAAATGGGTTTCGCTATCATCATTTAAATCAAGGGGACACTGCATTTATCGTAGGTGGCGGTATCGGTGTACCGCCGCTCTATGAATTATCGAAACGTTTGACTCAACAAGGCGTCCACGTCATTCACTTTTTGGGTTTTGCCAGCAAAGACGTCATGTATTATGAAGAGGAATTTCGCGCACTAGGAGACACGAGGATTGCTACCGATGATGGCAGCGCTGGTTTACAAGGTAATGTTGGCAACCTGTTATTAGCTGCAGAGCAAACACCTGCGGCGGTCTTTGCCTGCGGGAATAACGGTCTTTTAAAAACCACCGCCCAGCTTTTCGAAGACCTCCCAGATGTTCAATTATCCATGGAAGCACGAATGGCTTGTGGGATGGGTGCCTGTTATGCCTGTGTTTGCCATACGAAAGATGATGAACAAGGCACAAAAAGTGTCAAAGTTTGTGACGAAGGGCCTGTATTTCAGGCGAGAAAGGTGGTCATTTAATGTCGATCAACGTCGAGCTACCCGGATTGAGTCTGAAAAATCCGATCATGCCTGCCAGCGGCTGTTTTGGGTTTGGTGCAGAATATGATAAATATTATGACATCAGTCAATTAGGTGCGGTGATGATCAAAGCGACCACACCTGAACCACGTTTCGGCAATCCAACCCCAAGGGTAGCAGAAACGCCTAGCGGTATGTTAAATGCCATCGGGTTGCAAAATCCTGGGTTAGAAACGGTCATGAATCAAATATTGCCGGACTTAGCTCAAAAACACCCCGATTTGCCAATCATCGCGAATGTTGCCGGTTCGACTGTCGAAGATTATGTTCTTGTGTGTCAGGAAATCAGTCGAGCAGAAAATGTCAAAGCGATCGAACTGAATATTTCTTGCCCTAATGTCAAGCATGGCGGTATCATGTTCGGCACCGATCCTGCGGTTGCTGGTGCATTGACTGAAGCGGTCAAAAAAGTCTCGCAAGTGCCAATTTATGTCAAACTATCGCCGAATGTGACGGATATCGTCCCAATTGCGCAAGCGATCGAAGCAGGCGGCGCCGACGGGTTTACGATGATCAATACACTTTTAGGCATGCGGATCGATCTAAAAACACGGAAACCAATTTTAGCCAACCAAACCGGAGGCTTATCTGGACCAGCTATCAAACCGGTGGCGATCCGTCTAATCAAACAAGTGGCGCAAGTTTCTCAATTACCAATTATTGGCATGGGGGGCGTGATGTCAGTGGATGATGTACTGGAAATGTATCTGGCAGGTGCTAGTGCTGTTGCAGTCGGAACCGCAAACTTTACCGATCCTTACATTTGCCCGAAATTGATTGAAGAATTGCCTATCCGAATGGCAGAATTAGGGATCCCTTCTTTGGAACAGCTGATAAAAGAAGTGAGAGAGGAGCATATGTGATGAGTGAACGGCCAATTATTGCCCTAGATTTCCCCAACAAACAGGCTATTGAAACATTTTTAGCGCAATTTCCTGCGGAAGAAAAATTATTTGTAAAAGTGGGAATGGAGATTTTCTACCAAGAAGGGCCAGCAATCGTTACTTGGTTAAAAAACAGTGGCCATGATATCTTTTTAGATTTAAAACTACATGATATTCCCAATACAGTAGGACGAGCAATGGAGCGCTTAGCTTCTTTAGGTGTTTCTTTGACGAATGTTCATGCAGCCGGCGGGATCGAAATGATGACTGCTGCTAAAAACGGCCTACAAAAAGGAACCCCGACAGGACAAAAAGTCCCTGACTTGATTGCAGTCACCCAATTGACCTCCACTAGCGAGGCACAAATGCATCATGATCAGCAGATCATGACGTCACTACAAGAAAGTGTCATCCATTACGCCACTTGTGCCCAAAAAGCTGGATTAGACGGTGTTGTTTGTTCCGCTCACGAGGCAAACCAGATCAAGCAAAGGACAACCGATGCCTTCATACGCTTGACGCCTGGTATCCGACCAGCTGGCAGTGAAGTTGGCGATCAAAAACGGATCATGACACCTGCACAAGCTCGTAAAGCAGGGGCTACCATGATCGTTGTAGGACGTCCGATCACCCAGTCTAAGACACCCTATGAAAGTTATTTGCAAATTAAACAAGAATGGAAGGAAGCTAGCCAATGAAGGAACAATCCAATCAAATCGCCAAAGATCTTTTAGACATCGAGGCGATTTTCTTACGACCCAATGAACCATTTACGTGGGCCAGCGGTATCAAAAGCCCTATTTATTGCGACAATCGAATCACCATGAGTTATCCAACTGTGCGTCGTGCCATTGCGAAAGGCTTAGCTGCAGTCATCAAAACCACTTACCCAGAAGTAGAAGTGATTGCAGGGACCGCAACAGCCGGGATTCCCCATGCTGCATGGGTCGCTGAATTGTTAGATTTACCAATGGTTTATATTCGCAGCAAAGCAAAGGAACACGGCAAAGGCAATCAAATTGAAGGACGTATTCAGCCAAATCAAAAAATGGTCGTCATTGAAGATTTATTGTCAACAGGTGGCAGTGTCTTAGAAGCTTGTGAAGCAGCCAAAAGAGAAGGAGCCGACGTATTAGGCGTTGCTGCGATCTTTACTTACGAACTGCCACAAGTTCAAGAGAATTTTGAGCAAGCAGATCTACCATACGTGACTTTGACAAACTATACGGCTCTGATCGAGTCGGCTTTAGAAACGGGTGCTATTCAAGAGTCTGATGTTGCCCTGTTACAAGAGTGGCGTAAAGATCCTGCTGCTTGGTTGAGTGAATAAGGAATTGAAAAAGAAACGGATATGTGAGGGAATGACCAAGCATATTCGTTTTATTTTTACCTATTTTCTGATAGCATTGGGAGAAAGTTTTTTGATAGGAAGGGCTGTTCCTTGCTGTCAACTTGAATTAGGAGGCTGTTTTTTTTGAAAAGAAATATGGACGTTCCCTGGAGTTATTCCGGAGACAATGGACCTGAACATTGGCACACTTTGTGCGACTGGTATGCACAAGGTGCCGAATTTCCGTACCAATCCCCAATCGCTTTAGTCCACGATGAGACCGAAGAACCCATCGATCAGGACTTGGCTTTTCACTATAAACGAGAGCGGTTCACGGAAAAAGAATTCAAAAATACGATTCACTTCGTTCCTTATAATAAAGAAAGCTATGTCACGTTTAAAGGGATCAACTACTATTTGACGGATATTCATTTTCACATGCCGTCTGAACACATTATCGATGACGAGCAGCAAGAATTAGAGTTTCATCTCGTTCATATGAATGATGACGGAGAAAACTTGGTCGTGGGTATCTTATTCAAATTGACGGATAAACTCAACTGGATCTGCAATCAGCAAGACGACAGCATCTGGGACTTTGAGAACCATACCCAATGGTTTGATCCGAGCATGTTCTTGCCAGAGCGCACTCATCATTTTCATTATGTGGGTTCCCTGACGACCCCGCCAACGAAAGGTCCAATCAACTGGTTTGTCTTTGACTGGATTGGTGAGATGAGTCGTCGCTTTATTTTAGAATTCCGCGAAGAAGTATTAGAAAATAATAATCGTCCATTACAAGACCGCAAAGATCGGCCTATTTATTTCTATTGATTTATAAAAATAGTTCCTTTTACGTAGTTTTTCTTGGAATTCTCTAATGATTATCCTATAAAACACGACGTAATGAGAACTTTCAAGGAATACAATAGTTTAAAAATGAACTGACAAAAAAAGACGAAAACGCTCGTCTTTTTTTATTTTTATATCCATCGAGTTCAAAGACTATGCTAAACTAATCAATAAGCAGTTTCTAAGCATAAGTTCTATTGTGAAATAAAATACAATTAAATCAATTGAAAAAGAGCAGACACGGTAAAGCTTTTTTGGCTGAATATTTTATAGTGAAAGAAAGGAAATCCATATGCATGCATGGGAAGCAATCCAAAAATCAATCGATTATATTGAAGACAATCTTGCCGAGCCATTAGAGATCGAAACGTTAGCACAAGTCGCATCCCTTTCTGTATTTTATTATCAACGCTTATTCACCCGTTTAGTTAAAATTTCTGTTAGGGAATATATAAAACTGCGTCGTCTGGCCAGAGCCGCTAATTTATTAAAAGACAGAAAAAGTCGAGTCATTGAAGTCGCTTTTGAGGTTGGTTTTAGCAGCCATGCAGTATTTTCAAGAACCTTTAAAACCGTTTATGGACTTTCGCCTTCTCTTTACCAAAAAGCGCCGATCGGCTTACAAAATTTTGATAAGCCAGATCTATCTTTAGGGTATATTGTCACAGAAGAAGGTAATCCATTGATCAGTGAAGGGGTCGTTTTGGAGATTCAGAAAAAAAGAAACAAGCAACCAATGATTTTTTATGGCGTTATTGGTTATTATCCATTTAAATATGGAAAAATGCTGGGTCAACGAACAGGAATCGACCCTATTGATGAAATTTGGCGTGATTTTTATCAAAAGATTGCAAATCAGCCTCGCACTGATCATTGCCTGATCGGTGTTTCATTTCCGGGAGATGCGCCAGAAGGGTACTCAAGTTACTTTGTTGGCCAATTAAGTGACGGTACGCAATTATCGACCCTCATTGAATGGACGCTACCAGCACGTGATTACATTGTTTGCAGCTTTGATACGATCTCAGAGCAACTGATCATCAATATGGGAAAGGCGATGCGTTATACCCGTTTTTGGCTCAAGAAAAATGGTTGGATTGCTGAGGATTTTTTTCCAGAGCTATATCGAAAAGGAAACAATCGGGTTACACATGTCGAATTATGGATTCCTTTTAAAAAAAGAAGAGAGATGTAAGGAGGAACAGAATAATGACTCACCAGTATGAAGAAGGAATAAAGCTGCTTGAAGAAAAATTTGGGCATTTCAAAGACAATGTGATTGCCCTTGCGACGACAGCTTGTGACAAAACTGCAGAGGGACACATACAACCAGTCGTTCGAGAAGTTGATGCTTTTTATGAAGAGGGCATTTTTTACGTGTCGACGCACGAACAATCCAATAAAATCAAGCAAATCAAAAAGAAGCCAGCAGTTTCTATTGCTGTCAGTGGTGAATGGTTTACCGCGATCGGTCAAGGGGAGAATTTAGGTTGGGTGCTAGACCCTAAAAATGCAGAATTAAGAAGCAAAATTCGCAAAGCCTTTGTTTGGTACGACGAAGTCAACAACGAGAATGATAAGGGCTGTTGCTTTCTGGCGATCCGTTTGACTAAAGGAACCTTGAATATCAATCACTGGGAAAAGCTGTATCATTTTGATTTTGAGAAGAAAGTCACTATGGAGGATGGCGGGATTTATTAGCCAGCAGAAACTATTAGCTGCAGGTGATGTTCAATTGCCATTCTAGCGGATCTAGCAGATATGTCGATGGCTGAATTCTGAGAAGGTTTGCCTTTTGTGATTCAAGCTAAGCAAAATTGTTGTTGAAAGAGCAGTAGATAGAACGAAAAAGCATAAAAACCGATCACAAGCGCGTGCCTCTTCGCACCGCTTGTGATCGGTTTTTTGATTGATTACTTTATGATTTTTTGATCCGAATAAATTTAGGAACAGCTAGGACTGTTTTAATCTTAAAATACCCTCATCAGGTGTTACGTATAAGGTTTTTTGATTCTCATAAATGACGAATCCAGGCTTGGCACCATTCGGTTTCCGAATATGTTTGACTTGCACATAGTCCACCGGTACTTGGGCAGATTGACGATATTTTGAGAAATATGCGGCAAGCTCTGCAGCTTCCATTAAGGTTGTCTCGCTAGGATCGTCCGAACGAATGATGACATGCGAACCAGGAATGTTTTTAGTGTGTAGCCAGATATCACTCTTACGAGCTGTTTTTAAAGTCAGTTGGTCATTTTGTAAATTGTTTTTTCCGACGAGAATTTCTGTTCCGTCTGAAGAAACAAATCGTTCCGGTTGCGAAGGGGCGACTTTTTTACGTTGCTTCGTCCGATTTTTGACATAGCCTTGTGCGATCAGTTCTTCCCGAATAACCGCTAGATCCATTGGAGAGGCAATTTCTAATTGGGCTAACACGGATTCGAGGTACGCGATTTCTTCTTTCGTTTCGGCAATCTGCTGATGGATCAATTTAACTGCGTTTTTCAATTTCTGGTATCGCTGAAAATACTTCTGAGCATTTTGATTAGGAGAAAGAGCGGGATCTAATTTGATCGTCAAAAGCCGATTCTCCTCATAATAATTTTCCAAATTAACGGATGTAGCACCACGAGGCACTTGGCTCATAAAGGTCGTCAAGAGTTCACCCTTTTGGCGAAACTCCTCGGCGTTTTCTGAATCCCTCAAGGTTTGCTGGCGTTTCTTTAACTTCAGCTGGTTACGCTTCAGTTCATTTTCAACCTTTTTCAGTAGTTCGCCACCTTGTTGTTTGACCCGATCTCTTTCCGCCTTATCATGGTAAAATGCATCTAAAAGCTCGCTCAGAGTCTGATAATGGGTGACAGTGGTGGTCGCATCAATCAATGATGCATAGGGAATAGGCGTAAAATATTCCTTTTTCTCTGACCGGAGAAAGCTTGGTGTTAAATCTTCCGTAAGCTCTGAAAAGAAAGTTTCCCACTGACGCAGTTTTTCATTAGGATTGGCACTGATTCGGGCAATCAATTCTTCTGCGGTATCACGGCCTAAGCCTTGGAATCGTTGTTGCAGTTCTTTTGCCGTCAAGGGATCGAGAGTAGATAATTCTTCAAAAATCTTGGTGCGAGAGGCTGTGAAAGGATTAAGCGTCGATTGCTTTGGTGGTGCAACATAGACAGCACCTGGCAATAAGGTGCGATACGTATTTTGTGAATGACCAATGTGTTTAATTGTATCGACAATTTTTCCGCTTGTCTTATTCATTAATAAAATCGTACTGTGACGGCCCATTAATTCGACGATCAAGACAAGGGCTTGCAAATCACCTAATTCATCTCGTCGGGTAAAATGAAAATGGATCACACGGTCATTGTCGATTTGTTCGATTGATTCTAGGATCGCCCCTTCTAAATATTTCCGCAGCATCATCAAGAAATTCGGTGGGGTCTCTGGGTTGCTATAGGCGATCGTTGTGCATTGCACACGGGCATAGGTAGGGTGAGCGGATAGCAAGAGTTTGTGATTTTTCCCTTGGGCACGGATCACAAATACGACCTCGTTTTCATAAGGCTGATGAATTTTGTTCACGCGTCCACTAGTTAATTGACTCTGTAATTCTTTGACCATTAAATGGGTAAAAACACCATCAAAAGACATATTGTTCCCTCTTTTCTTTTAAGGATAGTTTGACTGAGGGATTGATCCTTCTAATGTCAAATATTCCTATCTATTATACCGAAGAATCGGTAGAAAAGCCATGACAGCTAGCTTTCCTTTTTCTTGGCAGGCTGATGATCGGTGGTTTGCAAAGCCCGTTCGATCTCTTTGTTCAAGAAATAAGAGATGACTGTTCGAATAATAACGACTGCAGCTAGACGTACGATGTCTTCGAAGGTGGGGTGGATGATTGTCTCAATTATATCTGCGGCAATCAAAATCTCCAGACCTAACAAGACGTAACTTCCTAAATAATTGCGAATAAAATTGTTTTCTCTGGCTGCTACCAAACGATCCTTTTCTGTTAATTCGTAACGCACAAAATCAATGCCTGCAATCAATACACCCCAAACGATGACGAAAATGGAGAGAAAGTTCAAACAGACAACGATGAAATCGAAGATTGGATTGGCTCCAGTCATCAATGAATCAGCTAGATTATGCATAATGACTCCTTTACCGTTTTCTTTTATCTTACCGAATTATTGAGGAAATGTGAAGTTTCTTGACGTTCTAGAAGGGAATTGATAGTATGAAATAATAGTAGTATTTTTAAAAAGGTGGGCAAATTATGGAACAAGTGAAAAGCTTTGTTCATTACACGAAAGAAAAAGCAGTAGAAAGCTGGCAAGCTTTTTTAGATGATCTCTACCGAGATCAGAAAAAAACGATTTTCACGCTGATCGGGGGGATTCTTTTCGCTTTGATTTTCGCCGGTTTGATCGTCTTTTCTCAAAATCGTATCAACGCTTCTCTAGTGGATCGGATCGCTTTTGATAAGCTACCTTCAGAAAAAGTACAACCATTGCCTTATCTGACAGCTGACAAGACGATTCGCGAAACAAGAGCGATTTCTGTGATGTATAGTAAACCGAGTGGTGCTCAGTTGGATCAAGTGTTTGATCTGATCCAAGCACAAGAAGATGAAATGAATCGGACATTTTTTTATTATCCAATCGTCTATGATGCGGCTTTTTTCTCCAATGAATATGATATTGATCCTGATAAAGTAACCTTTGTCTTTTATGAAGAAGGAGTCGAAAAAAATCGCTTTACCTTTGATTCATTTGACCAGCCAACGACGGAATTTATCCCAGAATTGAATCGTTTACCGATGTGGACGATTCGTACTTCTGCCAATGATTGATAAAAAAATCTGACAATTTGACAGAAAATTGTTGACGTTTTTTTATCAATAAGCTAAACTGAATTCAATCAAGAAAGAAAACAAGTTGAGAAGGAGGAACAATCATGAAACTATTTATTCCATTGCAAGTGAAATCATGGCAAAACTGGCATAGATAGTTGTATTGATGGAACCTCATTCCATAGATACAACTTTTTAGAGAACCTTCTAAAGTGCTGTATCTATGCTGGTAGTTGAATTTATCGCCGCATAGGACAAGCTTCTATGCGGCTTTTGCTTACTTGCAATTGCCGTCACATAGGCAGTTGCTTTTTTTGTTCTCAAAAACCATAAAAAGAAAAACTCGAAAAATGTAAGCAGAAAAAGGAGAATAAAAAATGAAAAACAAGGGATTAATTGCATCAGTTGCCGTTATTTTATTATTTTTAGGAGCGACCTTCGTCTATCAGTTAGGAATGAGAAGTGGGACCAATCAAGCCAGTGAGGCTTCAGAACCAGTAGAGAAAGCTGAAAAAACAGTTGGGATCCTACAATTTGTCAGCCATGAAGCATTGGATGCGATCACCGAGGGGATCAAAGAAGGCCTTAAAGAATCAGGCTATACCGAAGGGGACAACTTGACAATCGAATTCCAAAACGGCCAAGCGGATCAAAGCAAATTGGCAACGATGAGCCAGCAGCTGCTAAATAAAGATGCCGACGTTTTAGTTGGGGTCGCAACACCCGCAGCACAAGCATTGGCGAATGTCACTCAGGATGTACCAATCGTTTTAGGGGCGGTCACTGATCCAGTTGGGGCGAATCTGGTGGCAGATATGGACCAACCCGGCGGCAATATCACTGGCGTTTCAGATAAAGCACCAGTAGCTGCGCAAATCAAACTAGCAAAAGATTTGCTGCCAGAGGCAAAAACAGTCGGTATTTTGTATTCTTCGACTGAGGACAATTCGAAATACCAAGTGGCAGAAGCAGAAGCTGCTGCTGAA
This sequence comes from Enterococcus sp. DIV0008, assembly GCF_050542615.1. Classification (NCBI taxonomy): domain Bacteria; kingdom Bacillati; phylum Bacillota; class Bacilli; order Lactobacillales; family Enterococcaceae; genus Enterococcus; species Enterococcus sp. DIV0008. The sequence continues at coordinate 1,668,590 of NZ_CP172937.1, forward strand.
GAGAATGGCTTGACCAGTAAATCCTATGCCGTTCCTTCGAGTAACGAAATTGCGCAAATGGTGCAAGTGATGGCACGAGAAGTCGACTTTATCTATATTCCTTTAGACAATACGATCGCAAATGCTATGCAGACGGTAGTCCAAGAAGCCAATAAATCAAAAACGCCAATCATCACATCTGTTGATACGATGGTGGAACAAGGCGGCTTAGCAACGGTCGGGCAAGATCAATTTACGATTGGGGTCGAAACTGGGAAGATGGTGGCAGCAATTCTTGATGGGACAGCAGAACCTGCGACAACGCCGATCTATACATTCAGCGATGGCGAAACGATCATTAATGAAACACAAGCGCAGTTATTGGGCATCACTATCCCAGAAAATCTCAAAGACGAGGCAAAATTGATTACAACGACACCAGAAACCGAAGCAAGTGATGAGTGATCAAGAATCTTAAGACCATCTAGGATCACGACGAGGGTTTGAAAGAGAAAACATGTAAGAAAATGGAGGAAAAATGATGATTGTTTCAGCAATTGGGCAAGGACTACTTTGGGGGATCCTTGGTTTAGGGATATTTATGACCTATCGAATTTTGAATTTCCCGGATATGACGACGGAAGGGTCCTTTCCACTAGGCGGTGCTGTCTGTGTGACAGCAATCACCCATGGGGTTTCCCCCGTCTTAGCGACTTGTTTAGGAGTATTGGCTGGGATGTGTGCCGGATGTGTGACCGGACTTCTTTATACAAAAGGCAAAATTCCCGTGATTTTGGCTGGTATCCTGGTGATGTCTTCATTGAACTCGGTGATGCTGTTTGTCATGCGGTCTCCTAATCTGTCGCTGTTAAACCAGCCCAAGATCCAGGATTTCTTTACTAAAATGAACTTACCGAATTATTATGATACCGTCATTATCGGGCTGATCATGGTCTTATTGATCGGTGGCGTACTGGTTTACTTTTTTCATACCAACTTGGGTCAAGCTTATATTGCTACAGGGGATAATGAACATATGGCGAAGTCGATGGGGATTAATACGGATCGAATGAAAATCATCGGTCTGATCGTCTCTAATGGCGTGATCGCACTTTCAGGCGCATTGATCGCTCAAAACGACGGCTATGCCGATATCAGTAAGGGAATCGGTGTGATCGTGATTGGATTGGCATCCATCATCATTGGAGAAGTGTTATATGGCGAATTGACCTTGCTAGAACGTTTGATCGCTATCGTGATCGGCAGCATCATCTATCAATTATTGATCCTATTTGTGATCAAAGCTGGTTTTGATACGACTTACTTGAAAATCTTCTCGGCCATCGTCTTGACGATCTGCTTGTTGATCCCTCAATTTAAACAAGCCCTGCATCTACGCACTGGTTTTGAAACGGAGGATGAATAATGTTAGCCTTAAAAAAAGCCTTTAAAGTTGTCGGCAATGGACCGAATGAGAAAAAAGTACTCTTGAACAAAATCGATCTTTCTTTAAAACCCGGTGAATTCGTTACGGTTGTGGGAGGAAATGGGGCCGGCAAAAGCACGTTATTCAACTGCATCTCTGGTACCATGCCTCTAACGAGTGGCCAAGTGACGATCGATGATCAAAATGTGACCACGCTTTCGGAAGAAAAACGCGCGCGCTTTTTGGCACGGGTTTTCCAAGATCCGAAAATGGGGACAGCTCCCCGTATGACAGTGGCAGAAAATCTGCTGTTAGCACAAAAAAGAGGGCAAAAACGGTCACTAGGTCTTCGTCAACTGCAAGGACAAAGAGAATCGTTCTATGCCCTTTGTAAAGAAATCGGCAATGGGTTGGAAAATCATTTAGATACGCCAACGGGTAGTTTATCCGGTGGTCAGCGACAAGCACTAAGTTTATTGATGGCAACGATCCAAACCCCTAAACTATTGTTGTTGGATGAACATACGGCTGCCTTAGACCCGAAAACTTCCAAGCAGCTGATGCAGATCACTGCAAAAAGGGTAGAAGAACAAAATCTAACTTGTCTCATGATCACCCATCGGATGGAAGATGCATTAAAATACGGAGATCGCCTGATCCTGCTTAGAAAAGGGGAAATCGTCAAGGATCTTTCAGCAGATGAAAAAGCACGCTTAAGTTTACCAGAACTATTACTGTTCTTTGAAGACGACTTATAAAACCCTTGATAGAACGGTGTTTTCAAAAAAATTAATCAAATAAATGAAAAAAATAAGAAAAAATCATTGACATCTTTCAAAGTTAAACCTATACTTAGGTCAATCTTACATCAGTTTGGAGCGAAGGACTATGCAAAAATTATTGCTAACGAACCCCACACAACTGAATAAATATTACTTTAGCTATTTTAGATAGGTTTGTATTCATGAAAGCATGGGTACAAACGCTAAGTTTGTATCTATGATGGCTAGAGCATTTCGTAATGAATTCGCAGCCACGTAGATCGTAAAATCTATAGTGGCTATTTTTTATATTCACATATCTGGCTTTGTCGATATGTAATGTTTGAAGGTGTTCACTGTAGATTCTTAAATTTACGGTGGACATCTTTTTTTGTTGAAAGGAATGAACCAGATGAAACAAATGATAACCGGTCACACACGGTTGGCGGCACTGTTTGCCAAACCAGCCAAACACAGCATCTCTCCAGCAATGCACAATCTTTCTTTTGAAGAACAAGGGATCGATGCCGTGTATCTGGCCTTTGATGTTGAGCCGGATGATTTGGCAGCCAGTATTCAAAGCATCCGTCAGCTGGATCTCTTAGGTGTCAATCTATCAATGCCCCATAAAATGGCGGCAGTACCGTTGATGGATGAATGCTCACCCGCAGCAGAGCTGATCGGCGCAATCAATACAATCGTCAATCAAGAGGGACGATTGATTGGGCACAATACAGATGGCATCGGCTTTATGCGCGCACTTGAAGACATTCAAGTGTCGATCATTGGCGACACCATGACTGTGATCGGTGCGGGTGGTGCAGCGACAGCGATCATTAGTCAAGCCGCACTAGACGGTGTCAAAACGATCCATGTCTTCAACCGCAAGGATGAGTTTTATCCAATCATCCAGGATAAATTGACACAGATCGCAGAAAAGACCGCCTGTGAAATCACATTAGCGGATTTAGAAGATCAGACGGCTTTAAAATCAGCCATCGATCAAAGCAGCCTTTTAGTTAATGCTACTGGCGTGGGGATGAAGCCGAATGATACGGTGAGTCCTCTGAAAAACAAAACCCTCTTGCGGGAATCATTAGCTGTCTATGATGTCATCTATAATCCAAGAGAAACGCAGCTTTTGAAAGATGCGAAAGCAGTCGGGGCCAAAACTGCAAACGGCTTAAGTATGTTGCTGTATCAAGGTGCAGCTGCATTTAAACTTTGGACCGGCCAAGAGATGCCCGTTGAAAAAGTAAAAGCACTCATTGAATCCATGTAAAAAAATAAAAAGACGAAAGTAGGAAGAAAAAATGATCGTAATTATGAAACCAGGTGCTACCCCAGAACAAGTTGAAGTCGTTGTAAAAAGAATCAAAAAAGAAGGGTTGGATGTTCAAGTCAACCAAGGAAAAGAACAGGTTGTTATCGGCTTAAAAGGAGATACACGCCGCATCCAAGATGTCGCTTTTCGCAGCTACGAAGGTGTCGAAGATGCCATTCGGATCTCAAATACCTACAAGTTGACCTCTCGTGAATTCCATCCACAAGATACGGTTGTTGATGTAGATGGCGTAAAAATCGGCGATGGCAACTTTGTCACAATGGCTGGTCCGTGTTCGATTGAAGGCTTAGACCAAATTCGTGAATGTGCCCGAATCGCCAAAGCTGGTGGTGCACAAATCTTACGTGGGGGTGCTTTCAAACCACGGACTTCACCATACGCCTTCCAAGGGCTTGAAGAAGAAGGGTTAAAATACATTCGTCAAGCAGCCGATGAAACAGGTATGAAAGTCATCACAGAAGTCATGGACGAAGGACATATCGATATGGTTGCGGAATACAGTGATATTTTGCAGATTGGTGCTCGGAACATGCAAAACTTCAAATTGCTAGCTGCAGTTGGAAAAACTGGTAAACCAATTGGCCTTAAACGAGGCATCTCTGGGACGATCGACGAATGGTTGAATGCAGCGGAATACATCGCCGTCCAAGATAAAAGTGAAGTGATTTTCATTGAGCGCGGAATCAGAACTTACGAAACAGCGACCCGTAATACTTTTGATCTAAGTGCGGTACCAATCATCAAAAAACTGAGCCACTTCCCGATCATCGTTGACCCTAGTCATGGAACAGGCATTTGGGATCTCGTACCACCAATGGCAAGAGCAGGCGTTGCTGCCGGCGCCGATGGCATGATCGTTGAGATCCACCCAGATCCAGCCAATGCATGGTCTGATGGTCCGCAATCGTTAAACGAAAAAACATACATGAATATGATGAAAGAAGTCCATATCATGGAAAAAGCGATGAAAGAAATCAAAGCGTTGCAAGACTAAGCGCTAAGACAACCAATAAAAGAGGTGCAAAAATCAATGCTACACATCCATTTAGAAGAACAATCCTATGACATCCTCATCAAACGTGGGGCGTTTCAAGAAGTCGGAACCTGGGTCCAGCAATTATGGAACAAACAGCGCATTGCCGTCATTACTGACAGCAATGTCGCCCCCCTGTATGGCGAACACATCATCGAAGCATTATCTGCCGCAGGCTTTGAAGCAACACTGTTAGCCGTGCCGGCTGGCGAAAACAGTAAATCCCTTGAACAAGCTGCTTTTTTATATGACCGTCTTGCTCAATCAGGGATGACTAGAAGCGATGGAATCATCGCTCTTGGTGGCGGTGTAATTGGAGATCTTGCAGGCTTTGTTGCTTCTACTTATATGCGAGGCATTGATTTCTTGCAGATTCCGACGACGTTATTGGCACAGGTCGATTCAAGTATCGGCGGAAAAACAGCTGTAAATACTAGCAGTGCCAAGAATCTCGTTGGCACATTCGCCCAACCAGTCGGTGTGATGATCGATCCGGATTTGCTTAAAAGTTTGCCCCTTAAACGCGTGCAAGAAGGCATCGCTGAAATCATTAAGTCGGCCGCTATTGCGGACCCTGAACTTTGGCAAACGTTAGCAGGTTTGAAAGATGAAGTCGATCTTTTGGCCCATGCTGAAAAAGTGATCACAGCTTCTTTAAAAGTAAAGCAAAAAGTAGTGGAAGAAGATCCCTTTGATCATGGCAGTCGTCTGACACTGAACTTCGGTCATACGATCGGGCATGGCTTAGAAAGAACAGCTGCGTTTGACACCAGTCATGGCGAAGGGGTTGCAATGGGGATGATTATGATCACCCGTCATGCTGAAGCCATTGGACTAACACCAAAAGGGACCACCGCGCAGTTAACGAAAATGATTGAGAAATTTCATTTGCCGACCAAACCAAGAGAAATTGAGAAAGAGCAATTATACCAAGCAATCACTCATGATAAAAAAGCCCGTGGGCAACAATTAAAGATCATTCTTTTAGAAAGGATCGGTCAGGCAAAAATCGTGACGATTCCCACGGAAGAAATCAAAGACTACCTATTATAAGAAAGGAAGGTAACGGATCATGCGTTATATTACAGCAGGCGAATCACATGGACCAGAGTTGACCGCCATTATCGAAGGGTTACCGGCAGGATTGCCATTAAAGGCAGAAGACATTAATTTTGAATTAGCGAGACGACAAACCGGCTATGGCCGTGGGGGACGGATGCTGATTGAAAAAGACCAAGTCCGTATCACTTCCGGTATCCGTCATGGAAAAACATTAGGCTCTCCTGTGACTTTAGTGGTCGAGAACAAAGATTGGAAAAATTGGACTAAGGTCATGGCGATCGAAGAAGTACCAGAAAAGGACCGCAAGTTACGACGAGTGGCACGACCAAGACCTGGTCATGCTGACTTAGTCGGCGGGATGAAATACCATCATCAAGATCTACGAAACGTTTTGGAACGTTCATCGGCCCGGGAAACGACCATGAGGGTAGCCATCGGCGCAATCGCGAAGAAAATTTTGAAGGAACTCGGCATCGATGTGGCAGGTCATGTAACGATGTTAGGCGGCATCAAAGCAGAAATTCCTGAAGGGTTGACCGTCAAAGAAATTGCACAGCGCTCGGAAGCCTCGGAAGTAAGGGTCTTAGATCCATCTGTCGAGGAAGAAATCAAACAGTTGATCGATCAAACAAAGAAAAATGGTGATACGATCGGCGGCGTAGTGGAAGTGCTTGTTGGCGGGGTTCCTGCTGGTCTTGGTAGTTACGTGCAATGGGACAAAAAACTTGATGCGAAGATCGCCCAAGCCGTGGTCAGTATCAATGCCTTTAAAGGGGCTGAGTTCGGTGTTGGTTTTGAGGCCGGTGTTTTACCAGGTTCAAAAGTCATGGATGAGATTTTATGGGACGAACAACGGGGCTACACCCGTCGTAGCAACAACCTAGGTGGGTTTGAAGGTGGCATGACGAACGGGGAACCAATTGTGGTTCGCGGGGTTATGAAGCCGATCCCGACATTGTACAAGCCGTTGCAAAGTGTGGATATCGACAGCAAAGAACCGTATAAAGCTAGTGTGGAACGCTCGGATAGCACTGCCGTTCCGGCAGCCAGTGTTGTTTGTGAGAGTGTGGTGGCAACAGTGGTGGCCAATGAACTATTAGAAAAGTTTCCAAGTGATTCTTTCGAAGAATTGACCGCATCTGTTCAGGCGTATCGGGAATACTTGTTAACCTACTGATTAAAGAGACAGCAAAAATTCCAGTAGAAATGAGGATTCTTTTCATGAACCAAAATATCTTCGTCGCCGGTTTAGGATTGATCGGCGCTTCCTTAGCAAAATGTATTAAAAAGTCACATCCCCAAACCCATCTAATGGGGTGGGATCACTGTCGTAAAACCAATGAGATCGCATTAGCAACAAGTTTAGTAGACGAAGTACCTCCTTCATTTTCTGAGGGTGCTGTTCGTGCCGACGTGATCTTGTTGGCATTGCCGGTAGAGATCACCAAAACGTATCTTGCTCAACTTGGGACCCTTTCACTAAAGCCTTCAGTCCTAGTGACAGATACCGGCAGTACCAAAGCAGAAATTACGCAATTTGCCGAGTCCTTTTCCTTTGATTTTATTGGGGGCCATCCGATGGCTGGTTCTCATAAATCCGGGATCACAGCAGCCGATGAGAACCTCTTTGAGAATGCTTACTATATCTTTACGCCGACGAAAAGTCAGCGGGTGGAAGAATTACAGGTGCTTTTTCGAGGGACGAGGGCCAAGTATGTGGCACTTGCTCCGCAAGAACATGATCAAATCACGGGGATGTTGAGCCATTTGCCCCATATTATTGCTTCAGGATTAGTCAATCAGGCAGATGCCTTCAACCATGAACACCCTAGAGCACAGCAACTCGCAGCAGGCGGTTTTCGCGATATCACTCGCATCGCTTCTTCAGATCCTCGCATGTGGACCGATATCTTATTGAGTAATCGACAGGAACTGCTGCAGCTGATCGATGAGTGGCAAAAACAAATGATGACCATGGCTCACTGGTTGCAGGAAAAAGACGAAACGGCGATCTTTCGGTTCTTTGAATCCGCGAAGGAAACACGGGATCAATTGCCGGTTCATCAAAATGGAGCGATCCCGGCATTCTATGATCTCTTCATCGATGTACCGGATCATCCCGGTGTTGTCGCTGAAGTGACGGGGCTATTGAGCGAACATCAGCTCTCTTTGATCAACTTAAAAATTCTTGAAACTCGAGAAGACATCATTGGTGTTTTACAGATTTCATTCAAAACGCAAAATGATTTGCTGCAAGCAGAGCAGCTGATCCAAAACAAGACGACCTATTCGTGTCGAAAAAAATAGGAGGCTGGGATGAAACTAAAAAAAGCAACACATTTAAGAGGGACGATAGCTGTTCCCGCCGATAAATCGATCTCGCATCGCAGTATCATGTTCGGGGCATTAGCCGAAGGAACAACGACTGTCCGTAATTTCTTGCGGGGAGAAGACTGCTATAGCACTCTTCATGCATTTCAATCATTAGGAGTTCCAATCCATGATGACGGTCAGACGATCACGATTGAAGGACAGGGCTTTAATGGCCTTAAGCCTGCCCAAGACCCAATTGATATCGGCAATTCTGGTACAACAATTCGCTTAATGATGGGAATTTTGGCTGGGCAGCCGTTCACAACCACCTTATTCGGTGATGACTCATTGAATAGACGACCAATGAATCGCGTGATGCTGCCATTAAGAGAAATGGGGGCAAATGTTACAGGGCATGAACAGACGGAATTCCCACCAATCACCGTTAATGGTACTGCTTCTTTACAGCCCATCAATTATCAGATGCCCGTTGCAAGTGCCCAAGTAAAATCGGCGCTGATTTTTGCGGCATTGCAAGCACAAGGTACCTCGACGATCATTGAAAAAGAGGCGAGCCGTAACCATACTGAAGAAATGATCCGTCAATTCGGTGGTGTGATCACCACCCAAGGCAAAACGATTACCGTAACCGGCCCACAAACACTGCACGGCCAAGAAGTAGTCGTTCCGGGAGATATTTCTTCCGCTGCCTTCTTCCTAACCGCAGGTACGGTTATGCCCGATAGTGAGATCATTTTAGAAAATGTCGGAATCAACCCGACACGTACAGGGATCCTTGATGTGTTAGAAGAAATGGGGGCATCGATTGCTTTTTCTAATCAAGATGATCAAAATCAATCGGCTGACCTCACTGTTCAAAGTTCTACCTTGCAGGCAGTAACCATCGCCGGCGACATTATTCCGCGTCTGATTGATGAATTACCGATCATTGCCTTATTGGCTACACAAGCTCATGGTAAAACGGTCATCAAAGATGCAGAGGAGTTAAAAGTAAAAGAAACCAATAGAATTGATGCAACTGCCGAAGAGCTGAGAAAATTAGGGGCGGATATCACTCCTACCGAGGACGGCTTGATCATCAACGGACCTACTCCTTTGCATGGCGGAAAGGTCTCAAGTCGGGGAGATCATCGTATCGGTATGATGTTGCAGATTGCCGCCTTATTGACAGATGAAGAGGTAGAATTAGAAAAAGCCGAAGCCGTAGCAGTTTCTTATCCTGATTTTTTTGAGGATGTCGCGCGTTTGGCCAAAGGAGGAGACAGCGAGTGAAAAAAGTGATATTAATTGGCTTTATGGGTGCCGGAAAGACCACGATTGGTCGTCTTTTGGCTGAAGAAACGAAACAGTCCCATGTGGATTTTGATGACTTGATCGTTGCTGAGATCGGCATGACCATTCAAGAATTTTTTGACCAACACGGTGAGGAAGCCTTTCGCAAAATCGAAACGGATATTTTAGCTAAAACTTTGGCAAAGGAACAAATTATTTCCACAGGTGGGGGCATTGTATTAAAAGAAGAAAATCGTCAACTTTTAAAAGAGATGCCCTTAGTCGTGTATTTAAAAACAGATCCCGAGGAACTGATCCACCGTTTAAAGGCGGATACTGGTAGTATTCGTCCCTTGGTTGTCTCGAAAACACCCGAAGAAATATTGGCTGTTTACCGACCTCGGATCCCTCTTTATGAAGAAACTGCTTCATTGATCGTTGAAACGACAAACAAAGCACCACAAGAAATCGTTCAGGAAATTTTAACTAAAGCGGGTGCCTAAAATGAAGATTGGTTATTTAGGACCTGAAAGCTCTTTTACGTATTTAGCTGCGCAAGAAGCGTATCCAGAAAATACATTTATGCCCTATGGATCGATTCCACTTTGTATTCAAGCACTAGCTAACGGCGTAATCGATCGAGCGGTCGTTCCCAATGAGAATGCATTAGAAGGCTCTGTTCATGCCACGATTGATACGCTGTTTCGTCAAAATCAGTTGAGCATTGAACAGGAAATTATTTTACCGATCAATCATCAATTGTTAGTTTCTCAGCAAACAGCAAAAGACAACCGTCCCATCACTAAGATAATTTCTCATCCGCAAGCATTGGCGCAATGTGCCGACTTTATCGAAGCCCGATTTGCTGGCGCTACTGTTGAGGCGGTTGCTTCCACAACGACTGCAGCAGCCTACGTAGCAAAACATCCAGAAGAAGCAGTTGCGGCGATTGCTTCCAAAGAAGCAGCTTTTGCCTATCAAGTAACGATCAAAGAAACCAATATCCAAGATGTTGCCTTTAATCAAACCCGCTTTTGGGTTTTGACAAAGAAAACAGCCAACACCGAAGTACCAGAACAAACAGCCGAAAAAGCAACCATTTTTGTGACATTGCCAGCAAATCGTCCGGGGATCTTGCACAAAATCTTAGCAACTTTTGGCTGGCGGGAAATTGATTTAAGCAAAATTGAATCGCGTCCGTCGAAAACTACCTTAGGGGAATACTTTTTTGTCATTGATCTGGTGATGGACAAACCGTGGCAACTGATTGTAAATGCCTTTGAAGAGATTCAGTTGTTGGGTGGTCAAGTCCATCTTCTCGGCGTGTATGCGGTAAATGTTGTTGAGGAAGTGACAAAAAATGACTCAAGTCAAAATAAAAATTAGCCAAGATGAAAAGCTTTTAGCAACGTTTCATAAAGGGATCCAAGCACAGCACCATCAATGGTACCCAACGATTTTTAAGTCCTTTGATCAGTCAAGATTTGAACAAGCAATCACACAACAGCTACAAGAGCCAAGCCACCACTTTTTTATCGCTTGGTTGGCGGAACAGCCTTGTGGCTTTGTGCATCTTCAAGAGGTCTGTTTGCCACAAAATGCGATGATGCATGAACGAAAGTGGCTGGAAATTGCGGCGATTGCCGTTGACACTCGGTACCAAGGGATGCATATTGGAAAACAATTGTTGGCATTTGCTGAAAACGTTGCGTTGGAAAAAGGCTTCGATGATCTTTCACTAAATTTTTGGTCGACAAATCCAGTGAAATCATTTTATGAGCAAGCAGGATTTGTGAGCACACGACAAGGTGCATCAAAGCATCTAAGGTAATAAAATGAAGAAATTTCCTAGAAAAAGGTTAAAATTTCAGAAAATAGCTTTCTTTCTATAAGGTCTAGGGTATCCTTATAGACAGAGAGCTATTTTTTAGTTGGAGGATCAGAAGCAATGAGCAGGATGGAAAAAAATAAAAAACTGCATGAGCGGCTAGAAAAGGAATCCAGTCAGGCAGCCAAAGAAAGTATCTTTGCCCGCAGAGAAGCCAAAAGAAGAAACCAGCGCGTCAGACCGAGCGATTCTACTCCGTCTGCTGATGAGGAAGTAGGAGATATTTCTTATCAAAACACCCAGCAGTCTAGGGCAAGCGACCCTCGTGTGGCCCAAAGTTTCCGAGAACAGACACAAGTAGGATCAAAAAAAACTGAGGGACGAAAAAGCGCAATTCCCCCGCTATCTGCTCAGGGGCCTGCGATACATCAAAGTCAGGAACAAAGCAAACAAAAAGCGCAAAAGCTTAAGAAGAGCAAGCCACCCAAACAAAAGAAAAAGCGGAAGCACCCAGTTCTGCGTATTGTGATCCGGGTACTATTGGTGCTTTTTGCCTATTCATTGATTGCATTTCTTGTCGGTCAGCAAGTCGCAAGAAGTGACGCTGCTTTTGCTACAACTGATGAGGAGACTTTTAATGGTACGGCCGCTGCAAATGGTGCTCGTAATATATTGCTCATTGGTAGTGATAGTCGTGAAGGAGAAGCTGGACGAGCAGACACCATTATGGTTTTGCAATTAGATGGTCCTAGCAAAAAACCGAAGCTCATTTCCTTTATGCGTGATACCTTGGTGACCATTCCTGGTTATGGCGAAAACAAGATCAATGCGGCGTACGCCTTTGGTGGTGCTGATTTAGTCAGACAAACGTTAGCAGAGAACTTCGGTCTAGAAACCAATTATTATGCAAAAGTTGACTTTCGTTCCTTTGAAAAAGTGATCGATACACTGTTTCCCTCAGGCGTTGCTATCAACGCGGAAAAAGATATGAGTAAAAATCTTGAAGTTGCCATCAAACAAGGGCAACAACAAATGAATGGGCTTGAGCTGTTGCAATACGCACGTTTTCGGATGGACGAAGAAGGTGACTTCGGTCGCGTAAGACGACAGCAGCAAGTAATGGATGCGATCTTTAGCGAAATGAAAAATCCTTTAGCTGTTTTAAAATTGCCTTATGCAGCAGGAAAAGTTTTAGGCTATGCTTCCACCAACCTGCCAATGTCTTTCCTATTAAAAAATACCTTATCGATTGCTCGTGGGGCAGGGGGGATCGACAGCTTGACTGTCCCAGTCGCTGACTCTTGGCAATACGGTTCAAGTGCGAGTGCCGGAAGTGTGTTAGTCGTTAATCTTGAAACCAATCAACAAGCAATCAGGAATTTTCTTAATGAATAAGCAGAATGAAAAGTTCTGAAAACCATTTGAAAGTAAGTAAATTTATGCTATATTATTAATGACGTTTGAAATTTGTTGAAACGAGGAAAAAGAATGAAATTAGCCGTTGTTACTGACAGTACAGCTTATCTGCCGGAACGGATCAAAAAACATGAAGATTTGTTTATCATACCGATCCCTGTTATTTTAGATGGAAAAGTCTACAATGAGGGTATCGACATTGAAGCTGATGAGTATTACGCTTTGTTGAAAAACAGCAAAGAATTCCCAACCACTTCTCAACCGGTATTAGGGGAAGTGTTAGCCTTATATGAGACATTGAAAGATCGCGGTTACGACACGATCATTAGTATCCACTTATCAAGCGGGATCTCTGGATTTATCGGAACGCTGTATGGAATCACCGATGAAATCGAAGGTGTTCAAATCATTCCTTACGATTCGAAAATCACAAGTATGCCGATGGGTCACATGGTAGAAACCGCTCTTGATCTATCAAGTCAAGGCAAAACCGTCGAAGAGATCATTTCCCATCTGGACACTATCAGAGACAATACCTATGCCTATCTAATCGTGGACGACTTGAATAACTTGGTTCGCGGCGGTCGCTTAACCAATGGAGCAGCCTTAATTGGCGGATTATTAAAAATCAAACCGATTTTGACTTTTGATCAAGGAAAAATTGTGCTTTACGAGCGCATTCGTTCCAGTAAAAAAGCATTCAATCGTGCGGAAGATATCATTGGTCAACGGGAGCAAGAAATCGCATTGCCTGTTAAATTTTATGTAATCCATGCCAATAATTTAGAAGTAGCCAAAGAAGAAAAAGCAAAGCTACAAGCGAAATACCCAAATGCAGAAATTGAGATTGGTCACTTCGGACCAGTTATCGGCTCACATTTAGGAGAAAAAGCCATCGGGATCGCCATATCAGCGCAATAATTTTTATTTATCTGTGTTTACAAAAGCAATTATCTTTATGGAGACAGTAAAGGAAAGAACCAGTTAGACGTTTGTCTAGCTGGTTTTTTTCAACAATCTTTTTTGAGATTTGCTTGTAAAAAAACACACAAACTCATACAATAGGATCAAAATGAAACACTGGCAAAGGAGGCGTTGAAATGAAGTGTTCCTTAAGAAGGTGGCAGATGAGTGATGCAAATGAACTGGCTCGAGCTCTAAATAACCAGACAATTCATGGCAATTTACGAGATGGACTCCCCTTTCCTTACACTGTTGCAGATGCACAGGCCTATATTCAATCTGTCGCAAAGGCAGAATTCGCCTTTGCGATCACTGTGGATGATCGAGCTGTGGGGAGTATTAGCGCCCTTCGCAAAGAAAACATCCATTTTAGAACAGCTGAGATAGGGTATTACATCGCAGAAGAATATTGGGGAAAAGGCTTGATGACCAAAGCTGTTCAGCAACTATGTGACTATGTATTTACTACGTCAAATATTGTTCGTATTTTTGCTGAGCCTTTTGCTAAGAATCATTCCTCTTGTCGCGTGTTGGAAAAAGCAGGCTTTGAGTTGGAAGGAATTTTACGAAAAAATGCGCAAAAAAATCACCAGCTGTTAGATATGAAGCTCTATTCGTTGATTCGTCAAGAGGATGATGCGCAGGATGACAATAATCAAAAAGGAGATACCCTATGAATGAACTGCAAAAGTTACCAAATGTTGGACAGGTTTTAGCGGATCATTTCGTTAGGATCGGTATCAATACCCCGGAGCAATTACGCGCCAAAAAAGCCGAAGCGGTTTTTCTAACGATCCGCCAACAATGCGATGCAGGTGCTTGCCTGCACATGCTCTATGGCATTGAGGGGGCGATCCAAGGCATTCCCAAAGCCCAGCTCACAAGTCAGAGAAAGCAAGAATTGCGCCTTTTTTTCAATCAATTGAGTGAATAAATCAAGGCGACACAGCAAAGCACTTTTTTAAGAGGCTTCTTTTTTAGAAGCTCCTTATCAAGGTGCTTTTTCTATAGACTCCTGTTTATACTGTCTATGCATAGTAGAAAAGACCTTTTGCTTGTTCCAGACCCGCTTCCTTATTATACTTACTCTATCTAGTAAATTACTAATTTACTAAACAAGGAGTGAAAATAATGAAAATACCAGAAAACTTGAAACATAAACCTGTCATTAAAGTAGAAGACTATGATACTGTTGACGGAAAAAATGCGTTACATACAGATGCAAAAGGCCTTTCCCTCGGATTGGCGCAATGGAATGATCGCGGGAAAGTCGATATCTCCGGCAAAGTCTGGCGCCATACTGGTGAAAAATGGTCTCGACAATCCGAAGAATTGCCACTTACGAGAATTTTGGATCTAGCGATCTTAGTGGCTCAATCCAGTTTATATTTTCAAGAGGCCTATCGCCATGAAAAGTTTTACGATCCTGAAAATCCTTTGATTGAAATCATTGGCCTACAAGGAAATCGCATGACCGTCGAAGTAGACACCGAAAATCCTAAAATCGATGAAGACATTCTGCTTTTCTATGATTCCTTGCAAAAAGATGGTGAGCTATACGGCGAACGCTTCAAAATCCTGAAACGGCTTTTAGATGAGCTAGGTTATTAAGAAAAGGAGCAGATTGCTATGACACAACATCAACCATCTTTTGTCGTAACGAAAGGACGCGCTTTTAGTAAATTAGAACAAACAATGATTTGGAAAAAACCACAAAGTCATCAGACCAGTGATGAAGAACTACGAATTGCATCAGAGATCGCGCTGAATTGGACGGATCCAGAAATGAAAATTTTCAATGTGTTGCTGGAAGGCGATGCTGGGTCTGGTAAAACACAGTTGGCAAAGGCACTTTCTGCCGACCTGCAACTGCCCTACACCAAAATCACCTGCTTTGCGGATATGGATAAGTCAGATGTGTTTGGTGCTTTATTACCAGTGATCAACACCGACCAAGAAGAAGATAAGGACTTGCTGGATGCGATTTATCAAAGTGATTGTTTTGAAGATGTCTTGGCGTTGATCCGGCGGCATTTTTCCCTGACTCGTGAGCGGGCACGGGCGAAATTTGCGGAACTGATCGAGCGGATCGAAACCAGCGATCAGCAACCAACGATTCAATACAAATTTTATCCCTCGGAAATCGTACGGGCGCTGGAAAAAGGTTATTTGCTTGAGATTCAAGAGCCAACGGTCATTCGTGATGCTTCGGTACTAGTGGCCTTAAACTCTGCTCTTGAACAAAACGGAATGCTGAATATTCCCACTGGCTTTGTTCGCCGGCACCCTGACTGTGTCGTAGTCATCACCACGAATCGAAATTACCAAGGCAACCGTCCTTTGAACGAATCCTTGCGAGACCGGATGCAGCATGCTGAAAAAATGGATTTACCTGAGCTGGCAGTCATGGTGCAGCGAGGCATTGCCAAAACCAATTATCCGGACAAAACGACTGCGGAGAAAATGGCTGAGATCATACGCTTGCTAGACGTGACCGCCAAAGCCAATGCCATCAAAGGGGTGGCGGGCATGCGCTCCTATTTTTATTGGCTAAATGCAGTCAAACAAGGACAAGATCCTTTTACAGCAATTGATAGCAAAGTGCTCTACAAAATCACCACCGATCCAAATGAGCTTGCTCTTTTACAACAGGCGCTAGAAGCTTCAGGGTTATTGGCGCAATTGCGGCTTTTGTTTTCTGGACAACCGTTAAATGCCTTTAAACAACAAATCAAAGGACGCCGAATCAGCAGCGAAGAGGCGGACCAGCGCAATGTAGTGGAAGAAGGCACGACCGTCCTAAAAAATGAACAAGTCCTTGAGACCCCCAATCAAGAAACTGAGGCGGAAACGATGGAAACCAGTGATTCTGACAAACAAGAAGCGAAAGACGCAGCAACTGAGGCGACGTTTTCAGAAGAACTAGAACGCAATAGTCACGATGGCCAAGCAAAAGCTGGGAGTGAGACACAAGAGACCGCTCCTACTGCTCATTCTTTGTCGATCGAAGCGTATGAAACCCAGGAAAAAGAAAAGAAAACCTCGGCATCAAAGGCGGCTCGACAAGCATTAAAAGAATCGATCCATGCCAAAGAAGGGCTGATCGTTCATCGACCACCCGTCGATTTAAAGAAAGCGGCTGAAGCCCAGGAGCGTTTGCAGCCGTTGTTGCCGATCGTAGAGTCATTGATCAAGCAAACCCAAGAAGTTTTGGAAAACGAACAAGCTTCGGCATACAGTAAAGGTAAGTACAGTGGCACACGCTTTGATGCCAGTAAGGTCGCGTATCAAGATTTTCGGACCTTTGACAAGAAAAATCCACCCCACGAACAGCCTTCCTTGGCTCTCGCTTTGCGCATTGATGAATCAGGTTCGATGATTAGAGAAGACCGGATACAGTATGCGCAACAGGCGGTCTTAGCGGTGAATGCGTTCGCGGAGCGTTTATCTTTGCCATTGATGATTTATGGCGATACAGCAGATGTGACCGCTCGTGAAAAGACCTCGCTTTTTGCTTACAAAGAATTTAACGAAGGTTTTGAATTTGTGCCAGAGAAACTCATGACAATGAAGCCTCGGCAAAATAACCGTGATGGGGCAGTCTTGCGCGTACTAGCTGAAAAGCTCGCTCATCAGCCGGCAACTACTAAATTACTCTTGAATATCAGTGATGGCCAGCCAAAGGCTCTTCCTGATTATACAGGGGTAAAAGCCAAAGAAGATATTCAGCAGGTGATCGCTGACTACGAACGACAAGGGGTGCTGTTTCTGGCAGCTGCCATTGGCCAAGACAAAGAAGTGATCAAAGCGATTTATGGGGAAGAACGCTTCATTGATCTTTCCAATCTAACAGAATTTCCGCAGCGTTTGTTGCAGCTACTAACTAGGTATTTGTAATAGACAAAAAAGAGTGTAGGCCGAGTGCCGCATTCTTTTTTGTCTATAATTATATTATGTAAACAAGATGGTGTTTATCTAAATTCGGAAAATTCTGTAAAATAGATGCCAAAAGGAGGAGTACTATGGACAAATGGCGTTATTTCTATCCTTACCAGTTTGGCTGGCACGCAGCTCTTCGCAGACGCAGTTTACTAATGAGTGGTTTATTGGCTGTTTTCTTGCTGATTCTTACCATCTTTGCAGAAAATTGGCTGTTGTTTTTTCATGACTGGTTGCAGTATGAATCAAATAACAGCGAAATCCAGACGGATCTCACCTATGCCAGTTGGATTTTCTTCTTGCAATTGTTGCGCGTTGCGTTAGGAATGTTAACATTGGGCTTGATCAGTGCTTTTTTGTGGCAGTGTAACCACATGTATCATTATCACTTGATCGGTGAGGAAGAGCAATCCCTGCATATACGTTTATTATTAGGACAAACACCTTTACTGGTCACGTTGGAAGAACTTGTCTTTATCACCATACAAAGCACCGTCATTTATTTAATAGGATTTGTCAGTGGTTTGTGGCTTAGTCAAAAAGCACTGCATGATTTTTTCGGGTTCTTTCATCTTCCGGCAGGCTTTACATTTGAGCTTCCTTTTAAGCGTCTATTCCTAGTTCAACTTAGTGTGCTCTTGTTGCTTGTCGTGTTACGTTTCCGCGGTACAAAGAGGACGGTTGAAGAGATTCTCGTTAACGGATGCCCGAATGGGTGAGGGAATAGGCTGCCTTTATTTCCCTCTTCCAAAATGCGAACATATGTTTTATAATAAGTGAAACAAGACAAAGGTCGTGAAATTGTGAAGACATCCTTAACTTTAGAAATGGAAGAGGCACTTTATTATTATTGTCGTGAAAACAGTGATATTGTGGTAGAAGAGGTAGTCATGCCGGACGATCATGGCATCGTGGATACCTTAAGTTGTCGCTTGACGGCAGAAAACACCTTTGAATGGCGTTGCTATGAACTAAAAGTCAGTTTGGCAGATTTTCGCTCAAAAGCAAAACTATCCTTTATTGGGAATTATAATTATTTTGCCTTACCCAAGGCATTGTATGAAAAAGTCAAAGATCAGATTGCTCCTACAATTGGTGTCTTGGTCTATCATGCGTTTCTTGAAAAAGAAACGGGCAGCAAAGGGTATTTCAGTGTCGAAAAGAAACCCCAACGGCAAGAGCTGCAGGTTCCAGAAAAAGCCTTATTGTTTCGGTTGATTTCGGCACAAGCGCGAGAAGTCGGCAAAGCAAAACAGACTGCTCGAGGATTGCGGGTATTTTCAACAGAACGTTTGTACCAAGAACTGAAGAAACGTCAGCCTGAGTATGACTTGTTCGGTGGTGGAGTGAATTACTACGATCGATTTATCGAAGACACTCAGCTACAAGCGATCGAAGCGTTGAAGGAAGAATTGGACGCTACCAGAGCAGCCTATGAAGCGCTGGAAAAACGTTTTTTATCAGGCGAGTAAGAAGGAGAGAAGCAGATGTACTTCCCATATATTCGTGGCAAACAATTTGATTTGTTGGCATTAAAAGCTTTATTGGAACAAGATCGCTTATCAGAAGCGATCCAGCCGATCATTGAACCAGTCAAGCAATCAAAAACGTTCTGGACAACCATCGAATTATTTCAAAAGAAACAACATCCTTTTTATTTGATTCGCAATCCCCAGGCAGGGGCTTTTCTGACGGCAGAAGGGTTATCAGAGTTACAAAATGTTGCTGCCCCTAAAGCAATGATCGTGGATCGTCCCATTGAAACAGTGGAAGAAAAGCCTGACCTTTGGATTGTTCATCAATCGGATCAAGCACTCGCTAGTGATTGGCGGGAAAATACGCTGCCGGTGTTGGTAGGTAAAGAATTTCGATTGTTAAATAAAATCAACGGTCCCAAGCTACTGATGGAAGATCCGTTTACCCGTTTACCCAAAAATAGTTTCTATACAGAATGTTTGGACGAAGGATTTTCAAATGCCCATCACAGTTATCAAAAATTGGGCTACGCGGGTTTTAGTGATTTTTCTGTCGATAGCAAAATTTATTATGAGCACAGTTATCCTTCAAAGCGGTTGGTTTTGCATTGGATTTATCCGACAGCAGAGCAAGCATTGCGTATCGCTCACTTATTTTCTGAGGAAGAATTACCAAACCAGAAAGAAAAGTTTTTCCAAGTCATGGAGGCTTTATTGCAGCACGAAGAGCAACATCCTACCCAAACCGCTGGGCTACAGCTATTAGTTGCTGCTTATCACCAAGGCTCATTTCCAGGCATGGGGGTTATCCGAAAAGCCGCTGTTATGAATCACTTGGAGCTCGTCAGTCGTCTTATTTAGTCGCTATACGCAGACGACTGTGGGTCTTCAATCAATAAGATCCTGCCACTTTAGTTAATCGTACAAATTGCCTTGATTGCACCATATGATTTCAGGATAGCGATAAAATCAGGGAAAAGGAGTTGGCACTTATGGGAACAAAAGATAGAGAATATTATCGAAACGAAGTAAAAAAATCTGAAAAAAACAAGAAAAACCTGCTTATTCAACGTTTAAATCAACTAACGTTTGTTTTGGTCGTTTCGATCATTGTTCTTTTGGCGATCCTGTATTACATAGTTTGAAACTTTTCGTAGCTGTCATTACATTATCGGCGGCAATAGGAAGAAATTGTACTTAAATGACTGTGATCCCTTGATTAGGACTCGCTATGGGAATCTGATCCGTTAGGTGAAAACTGAACGCAACGAAACGTTTCTTGTTTATCGTTGCTGGTTTGCCTGTGATCAAGATTCCCATTAGGCTATTTAGTTAGAACAAATTTGCTGGGTTATGTACGAATCATTACGAGTCATTACTGATAAGATCGTTAACAACGATTCATTGAATGATTCATTGAGATTGGCCAGCAGCTGCAAACAAAGTTTGAATTCGAAGATTCAAGGATCAACAAGATTAAATATAAACGTTGCATTTCGTTTCACTCGTAGAAGAAATAAAAATCCAAAAAACTATCGCTCAAATGACCATTTTTTTGGATTAAGCTGCCAATTAGCTGAATTTGAAGGAAATAATCGTGAATAAGAGGGAGGAGAGACGTAAAATTACTAGCTAAATACGGTGTTCGAAAAATTTTCTATTTTAGTTTACATAATATATATTATACAAAGATGTATTTGAAAAAGAGTTCGTGCCATTCTAGACAGTTCATATCAATTCTGCATCATTCTACCTCCCTCCGAATGACTTTTATCAGTAAATTGTCATTAATTCACCTAATATTCAACTAAAACTAAGCTTTCTTTTTTTACAAGTTTTTTCAGATTTTTTTATGATTTGCTGCTCAACAGATTGATAACTGTCTTGTAGCAAGTTACTTGCGGATTCGTCTTTTTTATCTCAGCAAATACAGATTCAAGCTATCAGCCTTGATTCACGAACCAATCGGTTTGATTTTATGCTATAATCATTTTGAAAATCTTTAAGTTTTTTTCTATAACTTTATTCATATATAGCCAATCCGTTTCAAAGTTCTTATACAGGTGCTTAGACGTTGCAACTGCTAACACATATCTATTACATGATTTGATAAAAAAGAACCCTAAAGTCATGTAGATAAATTGGGTACTTTTGTTATTTCATATAATTGTAATGTTCATAGGTCATCATAAAAGCCCATATTTTGCTAAAGAGCCTGAATAAAACACCGTTGATCATTCTTTGGAAAAATAGAATCATTTGCCAATAAGATCAAACCTGCTGCTGTCCACTAGCTTTTCGACGGCTAGTGAATGGATTTTGCTTTAAAGTGCCGCTAGTTAGGATAAAATACATAAGGTTCGGATTGATCCAAAAGCAATTATTCTAACGATTCAACGCCCCTTCTCCTTTCTAAACCTCTTTATCAGCTGATACAAATTCAAAATTAAAAACAGAAAACCAATTGTTGCTGACCATTAGCTGCAACAAGTACGGAACAGAATGTATCCTATTATGTATTGAATTTGCTTTGTGTTTGATTGACCAATTGGTAGCCAATACAATGGACGTAGCTGTAGATTTTCCCAATACGGGTTGTGAAACCCTATCAAATAGTGCAGAGCTAAATACCCGAAAATCATAAAGCCAAATGACAAAGTCACGATCCGTCCCCACCGTGGGATTTCTTTGATAAATAAACCTAGCATACATATCAATAAGGGGAACGAATAATTAAGCAGTAAATCGCTGCTGATATTTTGGTTCCGAGGATCCTTCATTATTTTGTCATTTAAGCCCCAACTTATGCCGACGATCACAAACATAAGCGCCAGAATAGTCAATCGCTTGCGATCAAAGAGCCACTGTTCTTTATCCTGTCTACTTGCAAGGTATATTGTAAGTATGACCACCACTAATCCAGACATCATATTCCCTTCTCCCCAGCTGCTTTTCTTAAAAGTTGATTGTTGCATTCGAGTGAATTATAGCAGATATAGTATAAAAAAACGACCTACCTTTACTTCCTTATCTGCTGGGCTTTGCAAGGGTTCCATAGAAGAATCAGAAATTTAAAAATCTGTTCGCTTTACAAATGAGAACGTATGTTTGTATTATATAGATAAGAGGTGATTGCTATGGGTATGCTGCAACCATATGAAGATCGAAAAAAGCTAAAGTGGCAAGGATTCTTTTTATCTGAGCATACAACTGAAATTGAAGAAGAGCCGACACGTAAATTTGATTGTCCACCTAAGCCGTCACTCACAACGGAAGAAATCAATCAGTGTTTATTTGAAGCCATGAAAAAGAACCTAACTGTGGCGATCCAACGAGAAGAAGTCAATGAAGAAGGCGGCTATCCTCCAGATATTATCGGGAAAATCAGTGGTTATGATCCATTAGGTATTTACTTGACGGGAGAAACAACAGAAAAAATCCATTATGATGAGATTCGTCATGTCGCTTTTTATGAAGAGAAAAAATGGTTTGATCTCAACGAATGATGCCGCTTTTTACTACTTACTAAAGGAGGAACACCTGATGCAAACACAAAAAGGCACTGTCTCAAAAATAAGGATCGTTTCCTTTGCCCCCTCCCCTTTGGTCCGCTTTACACTAGGTACCACCAACTGTTTGATTGCGAAACACAGTTTGAACTTTTTAGGGGATGTTGATGACGGCATGTTTCTAACTGTAGGTGGCTATTGGAATAAGCGCCACCAATTCGTGGTGCAAAAGTATACGGTGTACGGCAAAACAAAAATCATGTTGGATATCGATGCCTATCGACAAAAAACAGTAAAGGCGGGTTCATTATGAGAGCAAGAGACCTCTTAACAGCACTGACAACGTCATCGAGTGCAGCGGATTACCAAGGAATTTATTTAACGTACAAAGAAAACCTGATTCCTTTTACGACGATCGCTCAAGATAGCCATAACCAATTGATTTTATTTTTCGAACCAAAAAAGCCTGCTCTGACGCTGAAAGAATTATATACACAGCTAATGCTGCATAAGAATTTGGACTTGCTCTATTGGGATGGCGAGTCACGTCAAAAAGTACTAGGGTTTCGTGAACAAGAAGAAAAGATCATTCTTTAGTCCCCTCGCCTATTTTGGGCACACAACAAGTGTCGAAAATCTCGGCAAAACGAAGAAAATAAAGTATACTTTGTGTAAAGACTAAAGGAGCATATCATGAAAAATCAAAAAATCACCCAAATGAGTTTCGCGAAAGTCTATCCCCTATATATTGCCAAAGCAGAGCGGAAAAATCGAACAAAAGAAGAAGTGGATCAGATTATTACGTGGCTAACTGGTTATGACCAAGAAACGCTGCAACAGATGAATGAGGAGCTTTCTTTTGAAACCTTTTTTAGTCAAGCCCCACAGCTCAATCCAGCGCGAAAACAGATCACTGGTGTCATTTGTGGGATTCGGGTAGAAGAGATCGAAGAGCCAATGGTTCAAGAAATTCGTTATCTAGATAAACTAATTGATGAACTGGCGAAAGGAAAAGCCATGACGAAAATTTTGCGCTCTGTCGAATGACCCCCTCTTTTTTCAAGTTGTCATTTGCAGATCAACCCTTTATACTGGAAAGTACCTTGGCAGGGGCAAATCATTGCTCAAAACACAGTGGGAAATCACCCCACTGTGTTTTTTATGCTGCGCTTCTTGACGACAGCTTGTAACCAGCTAGGCAACCTTAGCTTAGTTCAACCACTTAGCATGTAGTGCCCTTTGGAATTGGCCGCCTTTTTCGTGAAAAGATAAGGACATTGTCTATAGCTCTCCTCTTCTCCACTTAACCAGACTCTTTGGAAACGCACAAAAAAGCACTCCTAAATGAAAGGAGTGCTCATTGTTACTTTTTCAATTCTTTGATCTGTTCTTTTCGCTTCAAATACGCCAGTTCTTTTTCCATTTTACGATAGCGGGCGAAGGCGTCTTCTGAAAGCTCACCGGCAGCAATGGCTGCTTTGACCGCGCACTTCGGTTCTGTTTCATGACGACAGTCTCGGAAGAAACAACCTTCAGCATACTGGCTGATCGCTTCAAAGGATTGGTCGATCGAAGCTGAGCGGACGGTACTGATGCCAACTTCCCGCATACCAGGAGTATCGATGATCATTGCGCCAGAGGGCAAAGTGAATAACTGACGACTCGTCGTCGTGTGTCGTCCTCGACTATCTTCTCGTATGTCATTGGTTTTTTGAACGTCTTGCGCCATAAGCTGATTTAATAAGCTGGACTTTCCGACCCCAGATGAACCGATAAATGCGCTGATCTGTCCGTCAGAAAAATACGTTTCCATCAGCAATTCGTTTGGTTCAAAAATGGACGTAGCAAATGTTTTCACACCAAATGCATCGTTTAATGCTTGCAGTAGCTCTGCTTTTTCATCAGCTGTGACTTGATCGGCTTTGGTCAAGAGAATCACCGGATTAGCCCCGCTGTCCCAAGCGATCGTGACAAAGCGCTCTAACCGAGCGAAATTGAATTCTTCATTGGCGCTAGTTGCAATAAAAACCGTGTCGATATTCGCCGCGATCCCTTGTTCATCCGTCCGATTTCCGGCTACTTTTCGTTGTAAAAAACTCTTTCGTGGGAGCAAAGCATCAATCAAGAAATGATCTTGATCATACACCTGCCCTTGTACAAAATCACCAACAATAGGATAATCCTTGGGTGCTAGTGCCTGCTGGCGAAATTTTCCTGTAACTGTTGCTAAACATTCTTCTCCTGTAGTCAAGCGGACTTTTGCGATATCTTTGGCCTGAAAGACCACAATTCCTTGTTTTTCCATGATTTCCCTCCAGTTAGTTAGGAGGCCGCACTTAAAAAGAGAAACCTCCGAGTTGATGTTGCTTCATTTGATTTGTCATAAGACATTTCCCCTTTCTATTTTGTGCTCATCATGTGATGTCGCTTTATTATACCATCGGAACGGACGGATGGCTAAAGTAAATGTCCCAAGAGAGCATTTACAGAAATAAAGTAGATAAACAAGCCGGCAATATCTTTGATTGAGGTAATAATGGGTGCCGAACCGGCTGCTTGGTCGATGTTCAGTTTAATAAGTACAAACGGAACTAAGAAACCAAGTGCTGCGGCTAAGGTCATGGCAAAAACTAACGAAACACCAACAGCCACACCTAACATTGGGATCCCTTGCCATAGTGAAGCGGCGGTGCCGGAGATGATCCCTACGATCAAACCTAAACTCAAGCCAATCCAAACCTCTTTAAAGAAATGGCGGGTGAAGGTCGAAAGATCAATATGCCCTAATGACATCCCGCGAACAAAAACAGTTGAGGACTGTGTTCCAACGTTCCCCCCCATATCCATGATCAAAGGAATAAAGATTGCAACAGCTGCCACCGATTCCAATGTTTGTTCAAATTCATCAATGACGACCCCAGCTAAAAGACCAGCAACCAAAGTGATCACTAAAAACGGCAATCGGACTTTCCAAATTTGCCAAAGGCTGCCGTTGATCAGAACATTACTACGGTCTGCTTCATTAGAAGCAACATCGACTAAACCTGCGGCATTAAACATGTCTTCCGTCGTTTCTTGCTCGATGACATCGATGGCGTCATCGACAGTGATGATCCCAACGATTCGTGATTCCTTGTCTACGACTGGTAGCGCAATGATATCTAGTTCATTTAGCAAACGTGCCGCTTCTTCTTGGTCCGTGTCAGTGGTCACATAGATTACTTTTCGTGACATGATTTCACTGATGAGTTGCTCCCCTTGTGCCATCAAGAGATCTTTCAGCGACAAAACACCTTCTAACGTTTTCGTTTGATCAGTCACATAGAGCGTATAAATCGTTTCTTTTTCTTTGGCTTGCATCCGCACTTTTTCTAACGCTTGATTGACTGTCATATCTTTCTTCAGTGTGATGAATTCCGGTGTCATTAAACGGCCAGCAGTCTCAGCTTCATATCCTAATAAGAGGTTTGTCGCGGCTCGTTCATCGGGTGCCAACGATTGTAAAAGTTTTTGCGTCACGGTGGCTGGCAGCTCATCCAAGAGCCTTACACGGACATCGGGGGCCATTTCGTTTACAAATTCGGTTGCCCGCTCATCGGTGAAAGAGCGTAACAAGTGTTGTTGTGTGGCTGGTGTCAAATCTTCAAATAGGATAAGGGCTTTATCTTTCGGTAATAGTCGGAAAACGATCACTTTTTCATCCGCGGATAAATTACTGAATAATTGTAACAGCGGCAGCTCTTCCATTCCTGATACAAGTTTTTTTAATTTTTCAGAGTCTTTCTTATTTAAATGATGTAAGATAGTTTCTTGCTGGTTCATGGGATACACTCCTTCTCCTATAATTTTGCCCAAAGAAAGAAAGGAAAGCGTTCAGAAAATTGTCCGGATTTCTTTCGTTTGAAGGTTGTCTGCTAGACAGCTGAAATTTCGTTCCGCAGCTGGAGATGCCTGTTATTAAAACAAGCACCAAAGGGATAGAGCAGCAACTTTACTCATTATATCACATAGTTTTTTTAAAACATGAAAAATATGGCTTGCAGACGAAAAATTTTATTCTAATATATTCCCTTTGTAAGGAGCGTTGATTGGAAACAATCAAGAGTAAAAACAAAAGCAGCAGGAAAGCTCTGTCAAACGCTCTATGCAAATGGTATGATGAATGGGTTGCAGTTTTTTTACTCCCCGTTTATGCTAACTATACATCAATGAAAAGAGAGGCAAAAAAAGATGGCAAAGAAAAAAACATTTATCGGATCGGTCACTGCGCTTCTCGCACTCGCAGCAGTTGGCTTTGGTTTCCTACAAAATAATGAGCTATTCCCAAACCATAACACACCATCATCAGAGGTGACTGCCACTTCTGCTAAGGATATTCGTGCAGATGAACTGGCACAGTTAACCTACCAAGGCACCCAAACGATTGAAGTCAATCAGAACATTCCTGAGTTTTCAGAAGATGATCTTTCACTTGAAAATGGTGCCTGGGAAGCATACGGCGACCTTGACCACCTCAATCGTGCGACCTCTGCTGAAGCAATGTTGAATCAATCCTTGATGCCAACGGAAAAGCGTGGCGATATCTCTAGTGTGAAACCAACGGGCTGGCGTAATAAGCAACTCCCCAATGGAAAATATTTATATAATCGGACCCATTTGATTGGGTTTGCTTTAGCTGGCGAAAATGCAAACTGGAAGAATTTGATCACGGGGACTAGTCAGTTGAACAATCCCGAGATGTTGCGCTTAGAAATGGATATCAACTATTATCTCAAGCAAGATAAAAAGCATTATGTCCGATATTCCGTCACTCCGATCTATCGCGAAGACGAACTGGTTGCTCGTGGTGTCCAGATGCAAGCAAAATCCATTGGTGATGACACGATCCAATTTAACTGCTATATCTTTAACATCCAAGATGGCGTCACGATCAACTATGCGGATGGTACCAGCGAAATTTCAAGCGAAGAAATGCCACAATCGGAGAAGGATGCTTCAAGTAGTGAAAAAACCACAGCTTCGACTTCTGCCGGCAATAAAAGCAATGAAGCGGATGAGAAACAGAAACAATATGTCGATGAACAAGGCAACGGTTTAATTAAAGGGTCAAAAAGTGGCATCTATCATTTGCCAGGATCTAAATACTACGAGGATACTACCAACCCGAAAGAATGGTTCAAAACGATCGCTGAAGCGGAAGCTGCCGGCTACCGTGCACCAAAATAAAAAAGCCTAAGGCTTTTTTATTTTGGTGTTTATTTATTCTTCATTGCCTTGCGCTTGCCGCAACGCTTTGACATAGGCCTTCCCTTCATCTGTAAAACGTACCGAGCGTGACTTATAACGGTAAGCTCGGTAAATCAGGCCTCTTTTTTCAAGACGCAATAAATGACGATAAACCAAAGAAGTTGTTTTTATCTCTTCATTGGCACAGATTTCCCGTATGGTAGGTGCACAACCTTGTTCTTGCATATAGTCGTCAATAAAAAGTAAAATTCGGTCTTTTCTCGGCATAATTCCTCCTTTCCACGAAGCAGTCCTCGCTGCTGCAAATTTGTAAAAACTGATAAACTACTGCTTCGTCTGCTTTTTGTCCGATCAATACACTGAAAATCTATTGATGCTGTCTCTTTTCCCATTCTTTCAACGAGTAAAAGTTCTTATTATACGCTGAAATTTTCCCCTTATCGAGAAAAGCATCGGCAAGCAACACTCTTTGCTATTGATTTTATCAAATTTAACAGCAAATAATAGCAGATTTACCGATTATTTTTATTTTTATTGACACAAAAGCAAATAGAGCTATTATTTTTTCTTAGAATTTGTTATTCTAAATTTAATTAAAGGAGGATTTTATGTTAGGAATTGGCTTATTTTTCGTAGGAATCACCTTGATAATCAATGGTTGGGGCAGCTTGCTTCACATTGACTATCGCTCACTTGCTTTAATCAATCTTTTTACAGGTTCGTTATCTTTTATTATCAATCTAGTGTATATGCTTCAAGGCGCTTATTATGAAGCAGGCACTGGCTTTCTCTTTGCATTCACGTATTTGTTGGTAGGGATCATTTACCTCTTTGATTTAGATCTACGTATTTATGGGATTTTTGCACTATTCGTAGCCATCAATACCTTGCCTTTTGCCTGGGTTTCTTGGCGATGGGAGCAAGATCCCCTTTTTGCACTGATTTGGTTAACATGGGGAGCGTTATGGTTTTGCGGCTTTTTAGACACAATCGTAAAGGTAAACTTTGGACGTAAGATTCATTATTTTGCGATCGCTTGCGGTATCTTCACTACGTGGGTCCCGGGTTTGCTGATGCTATTAGATCTCTATTAAAAAAAAGTGATTATCTCAATGATAATCGCTTTTTTTTTAGTAGGAAAACTGTTTTTTTCTAAAAAGTGTTCAATCTCCTGCATCGCTTTCTGAGGACCATTTGGCAGGTGCAAAAAGAATCATTGGCATGAAATCCTCCTTATGTATCGAGTCCATCCACTCGTTTCTTTCAAGCATACTAAAAGTAGGCACATGTAGGAGAAGTTTTTTTTTGCAGACCTTCTCGTTCATCTTTTTACATTGTTTAACTAAAAATTTGCTATAATAAAGAAAACCTTTCAAGGAGTAAACAAATGCGAAAAAAAATATCTTCCTTGCGGCTTAGTATACTCTCACGCGGGCTGATTCTCTTTGCCTTCTTTTTCTTGATTCAACAATTTTGGGAAATGGTTGTTTCTGGCTTTGCACTTCTGCCTTCGCTGGCATTCATCCAAATTCTCTTGATGATCCTTTCAACCTTTATCATTAGCAAGTTTGTTAATAAACGCTCGTGGCGGCAAGTGCTTTTTGGCAGCTACCTATTGATCATCGGCTCGCTGTTTTCTTTCTGGCTAGCAAATAATCCAGTGGAGCTGCAAGCAGTCACTCTTTATATGATTGGTGCTTTTTTTGGCGGCATTCTTTGGGAGTATTTAGCACAGCGCTTGGCCACAGATCTTCTGGCCAAAGAACATAAACCTCGTTAACAGAGGTTTTTTTCTTTTTCTGATAGAAAAGGCAAAAATTCTTCGTATACAGTGTGAAGGGGTGAAAAAGGTGCAGGATGAAGAAATCATTGAACGAATCAAAAAGAAAGACTATGCCGGTTTAGAACAACTGTTAGCGGTTTATGGTGATAGCATGCTGAGGACGATTCATAGTGTCCTCTCGCAACCGCATGAAGTGAGCGAGCGACAAGATGTAGCGAACGAAGTTTTTTACGAGGTTTGGCAAAAGATTGCTGCGTACCAACCAGAAAGAAGTCGTTTGATTACGTGGCTGCTTTTGATTAGTCGCAGTCGTGCGATTGACCACAAGCGGAAGCTGAACAAACGCTCGCTGGAAGAAAAGCCGGTTGATGAGCAGGAACTAGCGATCGAAGATTCACCTTTGACAAAGGAAAACTTTTTGGGCTTTATTGAAGACCTTGAAGCCCTCGATCAAAGGATCTTTCTGCTCTACTATTTTTATCAGGAATCACCCGAAACCATCGCAGAGCAGACGGACTTAAATATCTCAGCAATTTACAATCGTCTTTCCCGTGGCCGCAAACGCTTAAAAGAAAGGATGACTATCGATGGATTTTAAACAGTTAGTTTTAAATGAAAATAAACCACTGACAAAAGTATCTGAACAAGAAAAAGCAACAACCTTCGAGCTGTCCAAACAATATGTTTTCTTGCAAGATCTATTAGAGGAGCTTCGGACGCTTTTAGCAAAAGACGAAACGATTCTTGGCTATCTGCCCTTGACGCCAGATGGAAACCTCGCCTTCGCCAATCAAGGGCTTGGCGCCTATGCCTATGCAACAACCGAAAAAGCAAAAGCATACCGTGACATCTTTCATGACACCCGTGGCAATCGTTTGTTGGTTTTCACAGAGACCCGAATGCTTTTTTTGGTCATCATCGACTATCTAGAAAGCAACACCTATTTCAGTTACCCCTATGAGACCATCAAAGCCTTCACCATCAAGCCAAGAAAGCTGATGAAGCATGAATCGCCAGATGATAAAGAGCAATTCCATTGGGGCTATTTCGACTTTCAAGCGGGGACGAACATATTCTCAGAAGTGCTGACAAAAAAAGACTACGAGTTATTTACGTCCTATCATGAATCCATTCCTGCACTCAAGAAAATTCCGATTCAAAACAAAATTTACCGAGCAGCGAAATATCAGTATTTCTTGAGTAATTGGCATTTCAGTTTTCGCTTAATGACCATTTTCAACCTGCTCTTCCTGCTGCTGTTTGTATTAATGATTCTCGGATTTCTCTTACACTTTGGGCCACTGAAAGGATTTTATTATAAGGATCTATTGGACATAGGTATGGTCATTTCCCTTTTTTATAGTAAGAAGATCTTGCCATAAAAAAAGACTGCCGTTCCTTCCTAATCATTTCTTTGCTATCAATTGAATAAAGCACCAGATTTTCTACGAAAAAGCACCTCTTGCAGGATTCAAGTGAAAATGAATCCTGCAAGAGGTGCTTTTTTCTCGGCCTATTGGGACATTCCTAATCGCTCGATTTTCATTTCCTTTTGAAATTCTCAGATTTCTTGTGAACTTTTCAGAAGACTCCACTCATAATTTCATACGTGCCTAATGGGATTATTTTTTCATTCACGCTTGCTTTTTAGGAAGAAACGTTATGATGATTTTACTTGCTAGGAGGTGTGAAAAATCGAACTTATCGGACATCTGATCTTCTGGGTCCCATTTTGTCTTTTTCTAGTGATTGGATCGTTTTTCATACAATGGCGGAAACGTTTCGTTTCAACCCTTATTGCAGCGATCCCGTTTCTCTTTTTTATGATAAAAATATTCAATTATCGGCATTATGAGCCGGATTTTATTTTCATCATCTATTTGATCGGACTCTTCTTGTCATCGATCGTACTAATCATTGCGGTACGCCGGCTTTCAAAGAGAGCCTGAAAATCTACTTTTACTAGGAAACAAACCCGTTTCTTAAATAATCCTCAGACCAACTTTAAGGTTCATTTAAGGTTGGCAGACTATAGTCAATACGGACATAATAATTTAGAGCCTGTGCTAGCGGAAACTAGCGCAGGCTTGTTTGGTTATCTATAGAAAATAAGGCAAATCGCTGGCAGGTGTTGGATACGCGAAAATCATCTTGGCAATCGCTTCTTTCGATAGCTGATTTTCTAATACAAAAACAAAGTAGTTGATCAACTCATCGGCCAATGCAGAAAAAATCGTGACAGCAACGATGGTATCAGATGTGTCATAAACCAATTTGATTTTTGCCTCTTGATCATTGATTCGTCGATAGGTGTACCAAGAAGATAGATCCATCACCTCGCTATGATATTCTGAGGCATTATCGGCAATTTCTTGCTCACTGATCCCAATTCTTGCCAGTTTTTCCGCACCAAAAACTAGTGTAGGGATCAGCGGATAACGGATAGGCATTTTCTGGTCATCTATATGCTCGACAAGATAGGCGGCTTCAAAGCTGGCAACAGGGGTCAGTTTGGGCTGCTTTTTCGCGAGCACATCCCCGATGGCATAGATGTGTCTTTGACTAGTCTGCAAAAACTCATTTACTACGATCCCTTGTTTTGACGTTTCTACCCCTGCCTTTTCCAGTTGCAGCTGATCGCTATTGGGTCTGCGTCCCGTGGCACCAATCGCTGCTTCTACGTTGAGAGACAATGCTTGTGTCTGGATCGTATAGCGGTTTTGTTCTTTCGTGATTCGCTGCGTATTCTGATTAAAGTGAAACGAAACGCCTTGGTCCTGCATTGAGCGAACCATTTTTGTGGTTAATTCTGCATCAAATCCTTTTAGCGGCTGGTCATTATGATGGATCACATGAACTTCAGCACCTGCTGCTTGAGCGATCATCGCCAATTCGAAGGTAATATACCCAGCACCTATGAAAGCAATCGTTGCTGGCATCTTTTCAAAGGAAAGAAAATCAGTACTGCTTTGTAAATGCTCCTTGCCGACGATTGGCAGTACGGCTGGACGCTGTCCTGTCGCAATAATTATTTTTTCTGCTTGAATCTCTTCTGCGTCCACGACGACCGTATGGGCATCACGAAAAGCGGGTTGTCCGTAGTAAGTAGTGATTCCTTCTGCTAGTAACCCTTGTTTGGTTGACTCCGGCACACGATCAGTATACGAGCGCTTAAACGCCATCAGTGCCGGCCAATCAATGGATACCTCTTCTTGAACGCCATTGCCATGCATACGTTTCGCCTCTGTTTTGACTTCTACGCCTCGCATCAGTAGTTTTTTCGGATCACACCCGCGATTGGGACAAGTGCCACCCCATAAATCGGCTTCAACGATCGCCACGGTCCTTCCTTTGGCTTTTAACCCGTAGGCAGCAGCCGTTCCAGCTGGACCCGCTCCGATAATCAGTACATCCACCTTTTTCATCTGTCTCCTCCTTCTCCTAAAAAAATTCCTACGCTTTCTCTTCCCTTCAAGTATAGCGAATCACGGTCAGCCCACAAAACAATTCGCCTTTTGCGGCTCCTACGAATGTTCACAATCATCCCTTGAAGTTGCGTTTGATATGGTATACTTTTCTTGTCAGTTTAACAACAAAGGAGAATGAATGACTGTGAGTTTTAAACGCTTTTTTCAGCTCTTTCTTTTTT
The DNA here is from genome assembly GCF_050542615.1 of Enterococcus sp. DIV0008. Taxonomy (NCBI): domain Bacteria; kingdom Bacillati; phylum Bacillota; class Bacilli; order Lactobacillales; family Enterococcaceae; genus Enterococcus; species Enterococcus sp. DIV0008. The sequence continues at coordinate 1,701,611 of NZ_CP172937.1, forward strand.
ATTTTCTCTCGATTCTGGTGGCCTATGGTCTGATTGCGTTTCTAGCAGTAGATAACTTTTGGCTGGTCGTCTGTTTGATGACGATTGTCGGCTATCTCACCCTGGGTATCCCACTAACCTTATTGAGTTTAAAGAAGAAAAAATAAGAAAACAAACAAAGACACCAGCAACTTTTCTAAGAAGCTGGTGTCTTTCCTCATTGATGCGATTATCCTAATACGATCTGGGCATCTGCCAATGCTTTTTCCACTACTTCCATCACCAGCTTGCTATGGGCAAGGCGTTCCTTGACAAAGGCCTGATCATTTTCGTGAATGGCTTGTGCAAAACAGGTAAATTCTTCAAACATACGATGTCCGTGAACGCTTTGATCCTGATGGCTTTTTGCCCCGTTGATCGGTTCAACGTCATAGCTGGCAAGCATATTCGTTGGCCCATTGACGATGATCGATCCTTTCGTCCCTTGGATCGTTGAGCGAATCGTCGCTGTCGAATCTTTGGCGCCAATACAAACGACTTTTGTTTGTTCATAGTCTAAAAACAGCATGCCAGAAGTATCGATCCCCTGTTCGACATTAGCAAAATAGCGGACACTTTTGGGTTTTCCTAAAAGCCCGACGACAAAATGAATATTATAGATATTGATATCCATCAATGCCCCACCACCCATTTTCGGGTCAAATGCAGGTAAAACGGTTCCCTCTTTGAATAAATCATAACGAGAAGAATATTGCGAATAGTTGCATTCAATCACTTTCAGCTCTCCCAATGTTTCAAGCTGCGCTTTGATTCCTTGATAGTTGGCTAAGTACTGATTCGTGATTGCTTCCATCAAAAGCACCTCATGGGCAGCTGCCAATTCTGTTAATTCTACTAATTCTCGTGTCTGCAACGTAAATGGCTTTTCACAAATGACGTGTTTGCCAGCGAGGATCGCTTCTTTGGCAAAAGAATAATGCAAATGATTGGGTAATGCGACATACACGGTGTCAACGGATGGATCCGCCAAACATGCCCCTAACTCTGTGTAGACGGTTTGAATCCCGTATTGCTGTTTTAAGTGATTCATTTTCTCTAAATCACTTTCTGTCCCAAAAATAGCGGACAGTTCAAGCTGCGGGACATCCCCCGCCACCGTCAAAAAATCATGGACAATCATGCCTGCGCCTAAAATCGCTAAGTTCATCTTGCTTCCCCTTTTCTATCTTCTTAGATCATTTGTTTCAATACTTCGGTGATCACTTTATGATCCTCGAAATGGGCCAAACCTGACACACAGATAGCACCAGTGACTTTTCTGTCTTCGATAATTGGAAAACCACCGCCACAAATTGCATAGTGTTCGTCTTCTGCCCATTTAGCGAATTGTGTATCTCTATCTTTTTGGGTATAGACATATAGTGAACTATGCCCGCTTTCTAGTACCGTTCGTTCTTTTCTTTCAAGCCAAGGGCTTTCTTTTCGCCCTGCCATTAAAAATCGAATGATCGTCAAGCCATGATGAATAACTTTGATCCCTACCGGCTTCGGATAGTTCCTTTTAACGTACTGATCAATGGCAATTACCAACCGCAATGCGAGGTCATTGTCAAAATGAGCAAACTGCAGCTGCTGTTCTTCTTGCAGGATTTCTGAAGGTTTGATTCGTATCTCCTCCTTTACGTTGAGTCAGTTGATGCCTTCAGGCGCTTTGTTTGTCAAAAGCCCCGTAATCACTCTGCCTTATGACTCAGTGATCACTTGATTGATGCCTGTTTCTAGCATTTCGAGTTGCAAAATCGTTTCTTCGTCTTTTACGATTTTCTCTTTGCCATTGATGATCGTTTCATAGACGCCCTCATACACACGGCTATAATCACCAATTTCAGAGATGACTTTTTCTTCATGGTAGTCACCGTTAGCATCCATATAAGTTAGTGTGCCATAGTGCTCTGGCAAATCGATCCCAAAATCTGCATGATCTGGGAGATAAAACTGTTTTAGATGCTCTTCTTGTCGATCCTTCGTTTGTTTTACAAAAACGCCGTTTTCGCCATAAACGACAAAACTAGGCCGCTCTTTTAATCGGAAGTAACTAGATTTGACTGAGACTTTCATTCGACCATAAAACAGATCCAAATCGAAGTAATCGTTCATGCGATTTTTTCCAAGCAATTGCCGAACCTCATAATGGACATCGTCAGGTTGCCCAAAATAGGAGATCACTTGGTCCAGTGTATGACAAGCGTGTCCGTACAAGTAGCTAGTATTCAGTGAAAATTCGGTCACTGACCGTGGAACCTCTGGACGAAAATAATCATAATGCATCTCTACCTCTAAGAGATCTCCGAGCACGCCACTTTCGATCACTTTTTGCGTGGTCAAAAAATCAGAATCAAAGCGTCGATTTTGATAGCATTGCACAAACAAGCCTTTTTCCTGCGCCAGTGCGAACAATTCTTTTGCTTGTGCCGAGGTTTCCGTAAAAGGTTTTTCGATCAAGACATTTTTCCCATGAAGCAAGACATCCTTGCCTAATTTATAATGCAAATGACTAGGGGTCGTGACCACAACTAATTGAATTTCAGGATCACGGTAAATATCCTCTAAGTCAGAGGTGTAATGAACGCCTTCCAGTGTTGGCCAGGTCAGCTTGCCGCTTGGTGAATAGATCGTCTTCACTTTGATTTTATCCTGTAGCTTGGTTGAAAAAGGCAGATGGTAGCGATTGGTGCTTTTCCCATTTCCGAGATATGCGATAGTTAACATTGTGACGCCTCCTATAAATTGATAGCTTGATTATTAATGAAATTCTTCAAAATGGGAAGTCTTTTGCCAAAAACAGGTGCTTTTGACCAGACTTTTTTGCAAACTGCTGAGTGCTTCTGAACATTTTTACCAAATTACCAAAAAGGCACAGTTTTTGCTTTTGGTTTTCTTTGTCCTAGGCTATGATTAGAAAGAGGTGGTTTGATGTTATTAGGAGATAAATTACGGCTTCAAGAAGGATTGACCAATACGGAGAAACGGATTGCCGATTATATTTTGCAAAATATCAATGATGTGCCTTCGTTGACGATTGAAGTCATCGCCAAGCATACGTACACATCCCACTCTTCCGTCATTCGTCTAGCCAAAAAGATGGGTTATGAAGGATTTAAAAGTTTTCGCTTAGGTCTGGCTGAAATTGCCCATAATCAGATGTTCAATCCAACCTTTGTTGACGCGAATTTCCCCTTTTCGCCCAAGGATCAAACGCCTGACATTTTGAAAAAAATGGCCGATCTAACGATCAACTCGATCCACAAAACCCATGCTCAGGTCGCTCCGGAAACGATGGAAGCAGTGGTACAATCGTTGGAAGCTGCCCAGCGGATTTTCTTATTTGCTCGTGGTGATTCTCAGATCCGGGCAAGAAGTTTTCAAAATAAGTTGGTCAAGATCAATAAGTATCTGATCGTTGCTGATGAGTATGGAGATGATGCGTGGAATGCGTCGAACGTCACGAAAAAAGATTGTGCCGTGTTTATTACCTATCGTGGGAAAAATACGCAATACGAAAAAATCATGCAGCACTTTCGTGATGTCGGGGTACCAGTGATCGTGATCTCTGGCAACGCCCATGCAAAAATCATCCCATTAGCGACCCATGCGATCATCGCTTCTCATGATGAACGTGATTTCCTCAAAGTCGGTACCTTTTCTTCGCAGGTCGCCTTTGAGTATATTTTAGATTCACTGTTCGCATTGCTGTATGCCAAAGAATACCAAAAAAATATTGCTGAACTAAGAAAAAAACAAACTGTTTTGGAATCAGGGATTCTCTCAGAATACCCGTCAACTGAAGAAAAGAGGGAAATGAAATGATCAATTGGGGAATTATTGGTGCCGGAAATATCGCCAATCGCTTTGCTGCAAGCTTAGAAAATTTTCAAGATGCCCAACTTTATGGGGTTGCTTGTCGTACGATGGAAAAAGCGCAAGCGTTTCAAGCAAAATTTCCGTGTGATGCTGTCTTTGATGACTACCAAAACCTATTAGATGATCCAGCTATCGATGTCGTTTATATTGCTTTGCCGCATTTGTATCACTATGAATGGATCATCAAAGCCTTTCAAGCGAAAAAAGCTGTTTTATGTGAAAAACCAGCAACCTTGACTGCACAAGAAATGTGCGATGTACAAAAACAAGCCCAAGCACACGAAGTCTTCTTTATGGAAGCTATGAAACCGCGCTTCACTCCGGCGTATCGCAAACTAAAAGAACTTGTGGATGGTGGTCATATCGGTGAGCTAACAAGTGTCACGACTACTTTTCGCCGCCATTTACCAGTCGAAGGCAGTACTTATCATTATCTGCCAAAACAAGGGGGTGCTTTACTGGATATGGGGATCTATAACTTAGCCTTTATCCAAGATTTTTCACCAGAAAATTTAACTGCCGAATTGATCGATTACAGCCTGTATGAAACTGGGGTCGATACCTACGTTGAAGCACGCTTTGTCAGTGAAGACTTTGTTGCAGTGATTGAGACTGGATTTGACCAAACAAAAGAGACGGTGGCGGAATTACAAGGAACAAAAGGGAAAATCACGGTCCCAAACTTCCATCGCCCCGCTTCTTTTACCGTAACGATTGACCAAGAAGACACGATCTATGATATTGGGTACGAGATCGATGATTTCCATTCAGAGATTCAAGCAGTTCTTACCGCACTTGCACAAGGACAACTCGAAAATCCCTTGATGTCCTTAACAGATAGTATTGCCTGTATCGCTTTAGCTGATGAACTAAGAAGCTTACTAGAGGCAGAAAAAAAGACAATTAAGATCATACCACATCGTTTTTGAATAGAACTGACCAATGGCTACCATTCGGTCAGTTTTTATGTGTCAAAAATTGAGCGCTTTCTTTGACGGTATCGAAATGGTTATATTATATTTATTGAGTATATTTTTATACAAATAGAAAAAGAAAGGAAAACGCCCATGACACCAGAAATTATTACGTATCTTATTTGTTTATTGACCTTCGCTTATCTAGCTGTGACGATTTTTACTTTTGTAAAAAATCGCCGGACAGGTGACGGTTATCGCCTCCGAATTTTTTACGTGCTGGCAGCAGCCCTCGTCTTTTTGCTTTCCGTTTATGCAATCACTACCGGTCAAACCTATGACGACTTGGTTACATCGATAAATGATCTTTTTCAATAAAACACCGTTGGCACGAAGCCCTGCGGATCTCTTCGTTTTTGAACCTCTGGTTGAGGGAAGGATCAAAACGGAAACGAGCCAATGAAAAACTGCTATTCGATGGCTTTTTCATCAGGACCTTCTATACCGAATCAATGTCTTTCAACAAATGATGTCTGACTTTTTATGGAGGTGTGCATGCTCATTCAGCTTAAAGAAGCGAAGCTTTCCGATTTACTTTCTATCTACTTGATACAAAAAGCTGCCTTCAAACCACTCTTTCTCCGTTATCAAGACGGAGAAACTTCTCCCTATTTACAAAGTTTCGAGAAGCTAAACGCAAAGTTTTCTGCGTCGAATACAACTTATTATTTAATCATGACCGCTCAGAAAATCGTGGGCTTCCTAAAACTGACGGTTGAGCAGGAACATACGACGAAGCTATCCTCCATCGCCCTTCTTCCCTCCTACGAGAACCGCGGGATCGGTAGACAAGCAATGACCTTGATTGAAAGGAACGTACAAACAGATACGATTCGTTTACATACGATCCTGCAAGAACCCAAGCTGGTTCACTTTTATCACTCGTTAGGGTATTCAGCAACAGGGAGGTTTCAAAGCCCCTCTTCAGCAATCTGCTTTGTCTCCTTTACGAAAAAAATTGCGGCGAAATAAAAAAACCATCTCGCCTTTCATCGGCAGAGATGGTTTTTTCTATCAATTGGCATCCTTTACAGCAATCATTTTTATTGGTCCTGCAAGGTGTCATCGGATTTTTTACGCAATCGCGGAATCTCTTTCACATTCATTAAATCTAAAAAGAAAGTGAACAATGGGATCCCGATGATCAAGCCCCACAAGCCAAAGAGATGTTCGCTAAGATACAGGAGAATAAACGTGTAAAACATCGGGATCTCTGTTTTATTGGCCATCAAGCGGGGATTTAAGATATAGGATTCCAACGCATGAACAAACACAATGATCAGTAAAATGTAGATCACATCATTAAATCCGCCGATAGAATAGGCAATAAACGTTAATGGAATACACGAGATGATCACACCAGCAACAGGAATCAAGCTGAGAAAGAAAATCATCAACGCCAAACTCAATAGTTGCGGAAAGCCCATCACCGCTAAGGCGAAGACAGTGATTGCTGTATTAACTAAGGCGATCACCAACTGCGTCTCAATCACATTTCCGAAAGCCCGCGTAAACTTAGCTCCTAAATAGTAAACATCTTCAAAGAACCACGCCCCTCGCCCTTGCAAAAACAGCTGAGAAAACGCAACGGTTTTTTTGTTATCGATCATAAAGAAGAAACTAAGCAGAAATGAGATCAGCACCGTCAATGCCAGTTCACCGAAATTATACAGATAATTGATCACGACTAAAACGCCGCTTTGTAATTTCTGAATATATTCACTGGTTTGCAATAAATTTAAGACATATTCAATCAATTCATTATTGGAGTCTGTCCGTTGGTAGAAATCAGCAACGGAATTGACTAATTGGACGGATTGTTTGATGATGATGGGAACATAATTTGTTGCTACTAAATAAAGAATAAAAACAATCAAGCTGTAGGTCAGGATGCTCGTAAGCTTGATGGGCAGTCGGCTTTTTCGATGGAGCAAAAGAACCAGCCGATAAATCAAATACGTAAAGATAAAGGTCAGCAAAAGAATGGTCATCATACTGCGAAACAAAAAAAGAATGCCCGCAAGCATAAACAAGACCGTCCAGCGCCGCAACACAAGATTTTGAAGAAAAGCATTATAATATTTCATCTGTAACTCCTTTTTTTCGTTGCAATGAAGCAACGAAGCATTTCAGTAGTGCCTAAGAATTATCTAATCATTAAACTATGCAAATAGCAAGAGGTTTTATTTTTCTTAAACGAGTAAAAAAATGAAACAAAAAAATCCTTAGAAGAATCGTTGCCTTTCTTCTAAGGAAAAGAGTTATTGATAAACGGTCTCCCCTTCTTTTATGGGTAAAATCGAGTTGATGGACAATAAAAAGAAGCTGGCAGCCAACAGATCCGCACTGCCTCCGGGAGATACATTTTCTGACTGGCAGAAGGCTGCTAGTGCCAGAAATGCTGGATTCGGCAACGCTTGTTGATTGGCTTTTTGTGCGAGTTGCTGAACCAGTGTCAGTACCTCTTGATTGCTGCGGTAAAAAATGCACGTATCGTCCAGCGTAGCGATGATCGTCAACAGCATGTGGAGCCTTTTTTCAGTCTCATTGGTACAATTCCGAGAAAAATAATCCGCTAGAGCGAAAGAACTAGCAATCACGTTCTTTCCTAAAATTACTTGGGGTTATGAAGATGAGGCACCTTTTGTTCTGCATTCACTAACGGACATTCCCTTATCGCGGACGATTTATTTAGCTTCAAGCTTTACTAAAGGTCATTCCATGACGAAACTAATTGCAAAAACGTTGATTGAATTTTATCTTGGCTAAATAAAAATAAGCTCCCACTCGCGTATTGGTTATGCAAGCGGAAGCTTATTTTCTCCTACGTATTTACCAAGGTTGGGAGGTTGGCCCGACGGTAAATTCATTCACATTGACATCTTCTGGCTGGTTGATTGCAAAAGCCACGATATTGGCTACTCGATCGGGTGATATTCCATGTTCTTTGTATAATGCGTTCATACCTTTGGCTGCTGTTTCATCTGTGATCGTGTCTAATAATTCAGTATTGATCGCTGCTGGATAGATGGTGGCAGTTCGAATGTTTGTTCCTTCTTGTGCCGACTCCATCCGCAGAACTTCCATTAGATTACGCACAGCCCATTTTGTAGCCCCATAAACTGCTGCGTTCGGATATGCTTTTAATCCGGCTACGGAAGAGGTTGCGATCACCTGTCCAGATTTTTGGGAAATAAAATCTGGCAGAACAGCAGCTAGACCATGCAATACCCCTTTGATATTGATATCGATCATTTAATCCCACTCCTCTGTTTTTAAAGCAGACAAAGGAGAACTAGGCATAATGCCCGCATTTAAGAAAATCACATCGATTTTCCCATAGATCTCTTTTGCATAGTCGATCAGCGCTTGATTATCCGCTGGTTTGGTCACATTGGTTTCCTTATAGACAGCCTCTCCATTTTTCTCACGTATTGTTTTAACAAGCTCCGCTAGTTTCTCTTTCCGCCGAGCAGCTAAAACCAATTTGGCACCTTTTTCTGCTAAAAGTAACGCTGTTGCTTCACCAATTCCGCTTGATGCACCCGTAATGATCACGACTTTTCCTTTGATTCGATTCATCCCCTTTTCCTCCTTTATGCGTCAGGCAACTGATCGTATTCTTCATCACTGACTGCTTCTAACCATTCTGAAGCACCAGCAGTAATCGCTACATGGGCAAACCAACTATTTTTCGCTGCACCATGCCAATGTTTGACCCCTTCCTTGATGACTACGACATCACCAACAGTAAGTTTTTGCGGTTTCTTCCCTGCTTCTTGGTACCAGCCTTCTCCTGAAGTCACCAACAACAATTGATACCCACCATCGATATGCCGATGCCAATTGTTGCGGCAACCTGGTTCAAAGGTCACATTGCCAACGTTGACTGGAATCGCTGGATCAGCTACTAAAGGATTCAAGTAACTCTGACCGCTAAAATATTTTGCATAGGCGTCATTTGTATTGCCCAGTGAAAAGATTCCTGCTTCTTTTACTGCATCGAGTTCTGACATTTATTTTTCCTCCAATTCAGCTAGCTCTTCTTGATAAACCGTTTTGGCGATGTTAAAAGCAGACCAAGCTTTAGGCCAGCCAACATAGAAAGCCAGATGAGTGATTACTTCTGCAATTTCCTCTACAGAGATCCCGTTCTCCTTGCCAATCGTTAAATGGGCGGGCAACTGTTCAAAATTGCCACCGGAAATCAAGGCAGATATCGTCAATAAACTTCTCGTATGAGGAGCCAATTCTGCCTCACGTGACCAAACTTCACCAAATAATACATCATCATTCAGTTGCGCAAATTTCGGCGCAAATTTGCCTAAGTTATCTCTTCCTGCTGTTTGTTTCTTTACCATATCGATCGACTCCTTCATCTATTTTAATAAAATGCTGATTTAACCAATTTCGAATAGCTATATCCGCTTTAGCTACTCTTGAACCACGAACAGCTAATCCAGGATAAACAGTTGCTTCAGGACAAGTCTTTTTAAAGTCTTCTAGGCTGTTGCCAAATCCTGAGCCTTCATGAGTACAAAACGGAAAAATACTCTTCCCTTCCAATCGATGATCTTTTAAAAAACTCGCTAGGATCATCGGGTATGTGCCCCACCAATTTGGAAAACCGATAAACAAAACCCGTTCTTTAAAAAACGCTGCCGATACCTCTTGATAGAGGGGGAAATCATTAGCCGCTTTTTCTTTTTTTGCTAGCTCGACCATTGCTTGGTAGCTTTGAGGGTAAGGATAAGCCGGTTCAAGAGAATAAAGCGGACATTGTAATTTATCTGCTATTTTCTCTGCTAGAACCCGGGTATTTCCCACTATCAGCTTTTTTCGCTGCCCTTCAATAAGATTCTCTCCTGCTCGTGAATACACAAGTATTGCCGGCATTTTGTCACCTCCTTGGTTTCTCTTCTTGGTATATTTAATAGTAAGGCAAAGCGGAGCCTTTGAATAATGCTTTCTATAAAAAGTCCCTATGCTTATGAAGCATAGGGAGAGGTGGAAGAAAAAAGAAGCGGATTACTCCACTTCTTTTGGCTTTTAGGATGCAATTATTCAAAAGCTTCACGAAAGCGGGCAATGAACGCCGTCACAACCGGCGACATCACACGATTTCTTTTCCACACCAGGACACAGCTGGTTTCGATTTGAGGGACTAAAGGCAAAAATTTGATCGTTTCATCCCTCCGTTCTCCGACTGCTCCGCTGATGGTCAACGCCGAACCAACATGGTTTTCTACTAAGGAAAAGACATTGAAAATCAAGTTATATGTTCCAACGATCGGTAATTCTTCTATTGGTATTTTTGACCATTGGCTGAACATTTGCTGCACTTCCGGACGCCTTGACACTAGCAATGGCACCCCTTTGATATCTTCTGGTGTGATCTCCTCTTTATGGGCGAGAAAAGAATCAGCCGATGTTAGTATGCCCCAAGTTTCTTTTCTTGGTAGAACGATTTTTTCGTATTTCTCGATTTCGATGGGTTCGATCAAAATCGCCAAATCCAATAAACCTTTTTCCAAACGCTCGTTGATATCATCTCCTGTACCGCTGTGAATATGAAAGCGGACATCTGGATAGTCACTGATAAATTCTTCCAACATCAAAGAAAGCGTGTCGGAATTATCTGCTTCCACACAGCCAATTGTGAAATGACCACTAAACAACTGTTTCTTACGATCTTCAAACTCTTGCATGGTTTGATCCGTTAGACTCAGTATCTCCTCGGCACGGCTTTTTAAAAAACGACCTGCTTCTGTTAAGAGCATTGTACGATTATCACGAATGAAAAGAGCCGTTCCTAATTCATCTTCTAATTCTTTTAATTGGCGGCTCAATGTCGGTTGGGTGATGTGGAGCACTTCTGCGGCTTGTGAGATCGTTCCTTCCTCTGCAATCGTGAAGAAATATTTTAATAAACGAAATTCCACTAAATCGCCTCCTCTTTTTTACAACATTTTAACTCTTAGCAATGAAAATAATCATCCTTCTTTTTGGTCTATTCATTTCTAATAATAACAAAGAATCGCTATTCCAGCGAATCATACTAATAAAAAAGAATAAAACTGCAGAATTTTAAGAGGATCGTTTTATGGAATGACATGAAAATTGTTCGCACAAACGAACAGGTTTATCAGCTATATACTTTTGCGACACTTGTTATAGGTTATATGAGTATCTTGGTATGATTCTTCTTACAATGACTTGAAGGAATACTATTTTCTCGTTCTCATAGGATTCATGAGTCAAACATACTTGTTTACCATAATAACATTATGTTTCTTTTAGTTTTATAACATAATGGACTATTAGCCGGTCAAGAAATATCTATTAAACCGTAATGTTCCTAGTACCCAAGTTCGTCGAGCCAATTCAACAGATTGGGTTCAGCGTCTTCAACACTTCCCGCTCTTGCTGCAAAGCCTTCAAGAAAGTCATACGCTGGATACAACGTTTGAAGTTCATTTTGACTATTGGTCAGTCCACTTCCCCCATGGGTTGCAAAAGGAATGATTTGTTTATCCGTAAGATCATAGGCTTCAAGAAATGTTAAAACGGCTCTTGGGGCACGGTTCCACCAAACCGGAAAGCCGATAAAGAGAACATCCACTTCAGTCATTTGGGCAACGTCAGTCATCAATGTTGGCCGGGCATCTTCTTCCACCTCTCTAGTGGCAAAAGCTGTATGTTCATCGTAATCGTTAGGGTAACCTACTTCTGTTTGAATCGAAAATAACTCACCTCCTGTCTGTTCAGCGATCATCTCTGCTATGACTTGGACATCTCCTATTAAAGTGTTATCGATCACATTAAAACTACTTCCAGAAACTGCTTCGACTGCTGGTTCATACTCTAAATTTTCTGGTCTTGTGAAGTAGGCGATCAAAATATCGGCCTCCCCATCAATCCCTGCTTCTCTCATTTGTTGCGTAATGGTGTCACTAGTACTTGTTTCCGTTGTACCAATGTCTGGCTCGTCATTCATTGAATCACTGCTGCATCCTGCTAGAAAAATCATTGTCAGAAAAAGTCCTTTTGTCCATTTGTTCATTGAATTGCTCCTTTCATCTTCCTTAAGTAAAGGTAGTTTCAGTATATTTCTTGAAGTGGACTTTAAGGCAAGGCATTCAGATAAATCTTGTCTTAATTTTTCACTTTTCTCACAACTCCCTCACAAAAAGTCATTCATGCAAAAGCACTTATAAAGCCGTAAACAGTATTTTATTTAACGACTTTTCCATGTATCTTTCGGTTTTTCTCAAATATTTGGTAAAAAAGTCAACGCATTTATGGTAAAAAACGTTAGACAAGCAAAAATAAAATAGAAGCGCGTAAGACGGATTTTAAAAGGATCATTATATGATAAACTAATCCTAAATAGGATAGGAGTGATTGAATGAACGTTTTCTTTAGACCACCAAAAGAAGATGATATTGATCAAATCATGCAGATCGAAAATGCAGGATTTACAGCGGATGAAGCAGCATCTAGACTAGCGATGATGGATCGAATACATACAATTAGTGACAGTTTTATTGTGGCAGTAAATGAAAAGGATTGTCCGATCGGCTACGTTGTAGGGCCCATTATTTCTAAACGTTATCTCTCTGACGATCTCTTTGAAAGTACTTGTCCTAATCAACTTTTTGGTGGCTACCAAAGTATTCTTAGCTTGGCTGTCGCTCCTGATTACAAAAACTGCCAGATTGGTAGTAAACTACTGTCAGCCCTTGAACAACAATGTCGTCTTCAAAATAGAAAAGGAATCACATTAACTTGTTTAGAATCATTGATTCCATATTACGAAAAGCACGGCTATCAACTAGAAGGACTGTCAGAATCACAACATGCAGGTGTTGCTTGGTATAATATGGTGCTAGAGTTGGACGATATGCCTAGTGAATTATAATAAAATTTGTATACTAGATAAAACACCCTTCAAAAGCTAGGATAAATCGCTTGCTTTTGAAAGGTGTTTCATCTCGAATTAATATTTTTTAAGTTCTTCACTTAAACCTACTCTGATTTTTCTTGCTAACTTTTCATCCGTCAACGCTTTTTTAGTATTCGAAAGCAACATAACTCTTGATTCAGTGGAGTCCATAATATATTTCCTCTCCCACTGGTCTTGATCTGGACCATCGCCAATGATGCGAATGTAAGACAACAGACTTTTGATCATCTCTTTTGTCAATGTTAGATTAGTATAGCCGTCGTTTTCATAAAAATCATACCATGTATCACTTGGATTTTCTTTCAGTATTTGAATTAGTTGATGGATTTCTTCTAACGCATCGAAAACTTTTACAAATACAAAAACCATTTCTTCCCGATCAATCATCTGATAAGCGTCTAACAAATGGAGCAATGCTTTTAATGTTTTGCATTGAACAGCTACTGAGAGGTAAATATCATTAAAAAAGCGAGCATTTTGTGCATGTTTATCCTGAAGGGATAATGTAATCTGCTGGCATCTCAGCAATAGATTCTCCCAGGATGCTATCTTTTCTCCTACCATAGAGAAAATTTCATTGACTTGCTCCTTGATTTTCCGATCACCCGTCAACCATTCTATCCTCGGAATTTTTGTTTCTTGCTTGAGCCAAGATTGAATAATTTTTCGAATCAAATAACAGGCAAACTCGTCCCCAGTGGTTTGATCCTCATGCGTTCCATAGCGGATAACCGCTTCAAAGTAATCTTCATAGACAGCTTGGATCTCTTCTTGCTGATTTTGATAGTATTGTGTTACATGCTCTGAAATTATCTCTTGATTGGTTCGTAACTGATAATCTGCTCGCCAGAAATTCGCTATTTCTTGTAAGAACAAAATATGCGGTTTTATGTTGCCTGTATTGACTAAGACAAACTTATCCATCTTGACTTCTCTAACCGCCATTAACTCTCTAGAAACAAATTCTGGGCTATTAGGCAAGATCGTCAAGAAATTAGATGCTTGTAAATCATGAAAGGCAACGTGATAATAGATTCCTCTTGAATGATTTGGTTTTGGTGTGTTTGTTAACACCTCATCTCGTGGATCGTGATTCCCTTGTCTACGAGAAACCATTTTACCATAACCATTATCCGCCCAAATCTCAATCACATCATCTGGAAGCTCAAGTAAGCCAAGATTAAATAATTCCGTCATCTCACCATAAATGTTCATTGAACATACTGCATGAGGATCGACTTCTTTAACCATATGATATTGCAGATGGACGATTTCGTTGATCACTGCTGCTTTTTCCGCTGCTGACCACTGTCGATCAAGATCTTCTGCCCAAAAAGGACAATCCCCTTGTCCGCGAAAACCAAGTGTGTAGATAACCTTGGTACCTTTTTGCTCGTGTAAGGCTTTTTTCCATAATTCCTGAAACAACTCAAAATGTTCCTCGTATGAAGCCTTCAAACCAGGATACCTTCTAGCAAACATCTCAGCGCCTAGTGGCTCGGCATGATGATGTGTATAGATCAACCCCATCGCTTGTGCACTTTGTCGATATCTATGACTGTTCTTATCTGTTCCCGGGATGATAACATTTCCACCTAAACGTAACAAAGTTTCATAAATACGTTCCCAGACATATTCATTTGAACCATTATCTTCCCATTGATCCAGCAGCAACTCATCATTGACGAACCAGCCCCGATAGTCCGTTGTAAAATCAGGTAATTTTAAGTCAAAACCTGTCCATTCAATAAATGGCTTTTTTATTGGGGGAATATCCATGAAATACCAAAAGGGTTGAACACCTAAAATTTTATGAGAGATTTCAAGAACCCCATACATTAATCCTAACGGTGTTTCAGCACACACTTTTACTTTATCTGGCGATACGAAAAGTATATGAAAAGCATCCGTTTCATTTTTTTCATCAAGTAAAACCAATTCAATTTTATTTGCCTTCCTCGTGTCTGTCACAACGGTTAAAATGTCACGTTGCAAGATCTCGCAAGCATGTCCAATCACTTCATTTTCCAACTGTTTTGACGTGATAGAAGTATTTTTCGAAATGAAAAATGTTGTTTCCATGTAATCCCCCGTTTCATCTTTTTCTTTCATTACTTTAACTCTAATGAAATCCAACTACTGTACTGTAACTAATATTCTATCTATAACTTGATAGTCAATTCGCTCTTAGAAAAAATAGGACCACATTCTAAAAATCATTCTAATAATCCCGATCTAAACACTTTGAGATCGTTTACAAGTATAGAATAAACGAAACCTTTCCCCAAAAAAATAGAGAAAATCGATAAAAAAAATAAAAAAACAGACTTTTTTCGTATTGTGGTTTTAATCGTCTTCTTTTAAGTAAACACGTCTCTCATAGACAGATTACTTTAATTCAATCAATAATTTCGTCCTTCCCATTACTAGATTGGCGATACAAGTTAGCTAAAATTTCCCTCGCTTAGCACCTTCATCCTGATATAATGAAGTAAATCAACGACAAGGAGCCATAGCATGTCAAAAATAATTATTTCTGGAAGTATCGCTTTTCAAAAGGATTTTGAAGAACTGACGAATACACTTACTGAAAATGGTCATCAGGTGATCAATTATCCAAAAGCCACGGACGATCTTTCTACTCAGTTTCCAACCTTATTCGTAGACTTTTATAAAGACATAGAAAAAGCCGAGATTTTTTATTTGTATAACAAAGAAAAAAATGGCATCTGTGGTTATATCGGTGCAGCTGGCTTTGCGGAAGCAACCTTTGCTTTGACTCGAAAACTACTGTACGGACAGAAAATCCAATTGTTTTTGCATGAGGAACCGAGTGAAAAAGTAGCTTGCTCTGAAGAGATTGGGCTGTGGAAAGAGAATGATTGGATCACAGTTAAAAATCTAAACACGTTTTTGGATTGAGAAAAAAATACTTTTTATATGAAAGCTGGCGGTAGTCTGATGAAAAAGCTTATATTGATCAGTGGTACGATGGGAATTGGTAAATCAACTATAACTGAAGAACTATCCAAACAAACAAAGCAGTCTGTTTACCTTGACGGGGATTGGTGCTGGATGATGAATCCGTTTATCGTCAATGAAGAGAATAAGGATATGGTGATCAACAATATCCATTTTCTGTTAAACTCTTTTATCAATAACTCTATGATCAACGTCATTTATTTTTGCTGGGTTATGGATGAGCAAAAAATTGTGGATCGAGTCTTGAACGGCATCGCATTGGAAGATATTGACGTGCAACACTTCTCATTAATTGCCTCGCCAGAAAAATTGCAGAAAAACTTTGAAGGAGATATAACCACCGGGAAACGAACACTATCTGATTTACAGCGTTCACTGGATAGGTTACCAAAATATACTGAATTGCGTTCAAGAAAAATTGATATTTCCCATTACTCTGTTGCGGAGACCGTTTCAAAAATAAGAAAAATAATTTTGGCATCTTCTTAAATATTCCTTCAATTAGTAAATTTTGGCCCATGTTTTTTAACGTAACTATTCTCAGAGAGCTACTTCTTGTGACTGACACAAATAAGCCCACACTCATAAGAGCATGGGCTTATTGAGATCATTGTCAATTCTATATCTTCAATTGAAATCTGGCTTTTATCAGTTCAGATTTCAATTGCTGAATAATGGTGACAATTTCTTATTATTCTTCAATTACATATACTTCTCAACTTCATCAATTTCTTTTTGTAGTGCTTTTTCATCGTACTTTTCATACTTACCGGCTTCGTGTGCGATCTTTTTGATTTCATGAATCGCTTTTTTCTCAACGATCCATTTCATCATACTATGTTTTTTTGCGTCTGCATCTAGTGTGTCTAATTCAGCTAAATTCTCATCTAACTTATCAAGAACCTCTGCAATCTTTACCAATGCTTTTGCTTCCTTTTCTTCATAGTTTGTCATAGATATCACTCCTTAAGTATTTGATATATTTATCTTACTGCTGTAATTAAATGTTTTCAAATTAAATGTACTGTTTATCACAAAGTTTTATCTTATTCTCACTGAAGAAATAGAAAACATTAGATTCTTGCAATATTCTATTCATTTTACATTTATTTTTATCCTTAAAGATTTATCCTAAGAGAAGTATCGATTATATAAAAAGATGATTTAGTGAATTAGCAAACATTCGGTGTATCTTTTATGATAAAGTCATTTAGCTTTTTTACTTTCTTATGGTTGCAGCAAAATTTTCCCGACACTTTTTCCAGATTCTAAATAATCATGGGCAGCTTTTCCGTCAGCTAATGAAAAAATGGTTGGTTGACTGATTTTAATTTGATTCTTGCTAAAGTAAGTGAATAGTCGGGTGCTTCTTCTCTCCCGCTCTTGATAACTTGTTAAGTAATCCCAGAGATCCCCGGTCAAAATACTTTTTGATTTTGATAACAAGGGAATAAAGTCGATCGCTGGCGGATTTCCGCCTGCCATGCCAAAAAAGATAACCTTCCCTCTATTTTTGAGCAAGTCGACACTTTCGGCTAATGTATGTCCAATGCCATCATAAACGGTATCAAAGAAAGAAGTATAGGTTTCTTGCCATTCTGTGTTTCTTAAAAAGACTTGTTTTGCTCCTTGGTCTAAAGCCAGTTGTCGCTTTTCTTCCGAAGAAGTGACGCCGAAGACTTCTAGGCCATCTGCGGTTAAGAGTTGCGATAAAATTTGTCCGACGCCACCACTTATCCCATGGACGAAGACCTTACTATTATTCACATTATTGCCAAGATCATGAGCTAAAAAATCAGCTGTCAACCCTTGCAGGCCAATACTGGCTGCTAATTCAGGTGGTATACTAGATGGAATACGGATGGCATTTTCCTCAGGAACAGCCACCAATTCTGCATTAGCAAAAGGAACGTCCACAAAAAGAATCGTTTCCCCTAGCTGAAACTTAGAGACTGATCTTCCTTTTTGAATAATCTTCCCTACACCTTCATAGCCATTAATTAGAGGGTCTCGGGATTCAATATGATAGCTGCCCTTTCTTCGATAAATATCTGCATAATTCAAACCAATATACATCATTTCTATCAATAGCTCATTTTCTTGAATGACGGGATCAGGCAAATCCCCATATGTTAAAACAGTTGAATCACCGAATTCATTAAAATACAACGCCTTCATGCGCAAATCCTCTCCTATCTTTAGTCTATCGAAATCGTCCTATTCTGTCTAAAATCAGAAATCTATCAATCGCCAAGCTTTCATAGAACGGAACAGTATCACAATCAACCGTTTGAAGTTTCATTAGCTATCTTTTGTTCGAACCCCCCCTATTTTGAAGGTACTCTTCTTCTATGCCACTAGATGCCATGCGTCAAAAGAGAAAGTTTTTATGGTTCGTCATTTTCCATCTTAAAACGGTTATGAATGGATCCTGCATATTAATTGATTTATTAAATAGTCAATCTAAGAGATGTTTAGCTATATTACTATACTCTTAAACTAAGTAAAGACTAGAGTAGTAATCATTGATTATTAAAAAAACGTTTATGTTCTAAGGAAATCATTTTTTATAAAAGCGAATTCGATCTGTATGTGCTGGTATCTGATTATAAACTGATTCCCAAACACCCTTTCGATAGACTTCATATTCTTCAAATAAAAAGGGCAAACCATTCGACTGAGCAATATCCGCGCTATCCATCAATTGAAAATGTAAATGGGGGGACGTAGAGTTACCTGAATGTCCAACATTTCCTAGTTTCTCTCCTTTTTTTATCCGATCACCAACTACTCCTTTTATCGAATTCGTTTGTAAATGTGCAAATGCCATATAGATATTATTTTGGCATTTTAAAACCAGATAATTCCCGGCAATTTGACTGAAGTCGTCATTATACTCGTTAAATGAGTTAGCATTTTTTATAGCAATTGCCGAATCCACTATCCAATGCACAACAGCACGTTCTGGAATACCATCTCTAATCGTTACGATCTCACCATCACAAGGCGCAAAAATCGGTTTCCCCCAACCATAGCATTTATCTAACGGTACTCCAAAGAAAAAATACC
This sequence comes from Enterococcus sp. DIV0008, assembly GCF_050542615.1. Classification (NCBI taxonomy): domain Bacteria; kingdom Bacillati; phylum Bacillota; class Bacilli; order Lactobacillales; family Enterococcaceae; genus Enterococcus; species Enterococcus sp. DIV0008. Next base: position 1,720,502 of record NZ_CP172937.1, read on the forward strand.
TAGTAAAACTAGTATTGTAAAACGGCTTTCTTTCCTTTTCCCAATCAACTTGCACAAAATCAAATGCAAATCTTAATCCCATACGATTAGTACCGTGACTAGGGATTTTCTTTACTGGTGTAGTAGGTGCTTGCCATTCCCCTCTAAGTGGAAATTCTATAATAATCGATCGGTGCTGGTCTTTTATCACCACTGATTCCTCCTTTCAAAAAAGCCTCTTCAGTCTCTTTTTGAAAAATTATTTTTTTGAAGTCCACTTTTCTTTTGGTCAAATTTTCCCAACTTCGTAGAAAGAGTGTCTTGCTTCTTTTTTATTTCAGGAAAGAGTGAGCGATTGGAAACCTAAATGGGTTCTATTTCTTGCTAATTCAAATAAATATCTTTATTTTTTTGCCGGTGTTTTTCATTAATTTATCAACATACTGATCATTCAATCAAAAAATTTTTCTTGTATCTCCAGCATAATTTCATCTTCTGTTTTTTTATCGGTATCGTTGGCGAAATCATAATAATGAGGCTTCTGATCGTAGTATATTTCTAATTTTAAGCAGGATTCACTTTCATCAGTAAACAAATCAATGGGAATGTCATAAGAATCTGTAGGAATAAGATAGTAAAATAGATTGGATCCACAATTTCTGCAGAATCCTCTCTCTGCCCAATCAGAGGATTTGTATCTTGTAACTGATTCCTCAGAAGTGATGGTGATGTCTTCACCGCTTCCTGCTGAAACAGAAAGAAATGGTCCGGACCCCCATTTTCGACACATGGAACAATGACAAGCACTAATCTCCGAATGAAAATCTTTGACAATGATAGAAACTTTTCCGCATAAGCAAGTGGCTTTTTTCAATGAAATTCCTCCTTTTAAACAGATTTCCTTTGTCATTTTAAACAAAGCGTTTTGCAGCAACTTTTTTCAAATTATTGATACATTTGGCTAATTCGGCTGTATTCATTTTAGCCTTCTCTAAAGAGAGGATCAGCATATCACAGACAGAAATGATATCCTCTGACGGTTCAGGATTATTCAAAATAGCTCTTACATCATGCTCTTCTTGATGATCGATCGAATGAAGTAAGCGCAAAATGGCTTCTAATGAATATTTTGCTGCGCGTAATATACGAATGATTTTTAATCGCTTTAGATCGTCTGCTGCATAAATGCGATACCCATTTTCACTTCGCTTTAGCGATAACAAGCCGTTCAGCTCCCAGTTTCTTAACGCATCAGTTGTTACGCCTAAGTATTCAGCTGCTTCACTCCGCTTTAAAGAAATGTCTTCCTCTTCAGTCGTTCCTTTGATCATATCTTCAACGATATGAATCGCTTCATTCGCCTCATCGATTTCTTGATCAATAGCCAATCCATAATCATGGAGCAATGCTGTGGCTGAAGCAAATTCATATTTTGCCAAGGCTTTGATCAGCTCTCTCATCATTGCTCTTAAACCAGATTGGAGCACCTCGACCTGAAAAGCAACTTTTGCTGTTCTTATCAATTCAACATGATATTCATTGTAAATTCTATAGCCATTTTTCGCTCTTTGAGGCTTAGGAATCAGTTCCCATTCCTCATAGCGTCGAATCGTGTTAGGATGAAAACCCACTAGTTTTGCTACCTCAGACGTTTTATATGTTTCCATCCGTTTCTCCCCCATCGTTCAAAATAAAAAGCGTTAATTCATGAAGTGCTCTGGAACAGCTTGTATACAAGAGATTGCTTTTTGATGATAATTGTTCCTTCCTAATATCAGTCAGGATAACTTGGTCGAACTCCAAGCCTTTAGCATATTGTGGCGTCGTGACAATGATTCCTTCCGTCATGGCTGTAGACTGCTTTCCAAATCGAGTGACCTCATAAGAAGATAGGCTTTTTTCGATTTTAGCAACTTCATCCCAAGTTTGGCAAATGATGCCGCAGGTTTTATGAGCTGACGATTCAAATCTTTCTATTATTTTTGTCAGCTTTTCTTGTTTTTCCTGTTGGTGATCAATATAGTTCAACTCAACTTCTTTATTATGACGTTCAATCGGAGTAAGTGCATTATTTGCCGTAAATTGTTTAGCAAATTTAATTATTTCATAGCTGGACCGATAACTGGTATTGAATGTGACTACACGGTTGTTTGAAACAACGGTTTGTAGCCGCTCCAAAAAATTCATTTCCGATGTCAGTAAATCTTGATTGACATCTCCACAAATTGTTTTTTGGCAAGGAAACAAACGATCCAACACATAAAAATGCAACAGCGAATAATCCTGCATTTCGTCAATAACAATATGTTTGATTTGTCGGTTGGGAAGGATTCCCTCAATGTTCATTTTGAAATAGAGATATGGAAATAGATCTGCATAATCAATCTTATTTTTGTTTTGATTAAAAGGAATCTTTTTTGACGTCAAGAAGTTCACGTACTCATTCAAGCTAGTTGTTATTTGCAACCTGCTTAGCAACTCTTTTTCTATTGCTTCGCTTATATGATTTTGGTCATTTTCAGGCACGATCTTACTTAATTGCCGTGCTAATTGCTTAGTTCTAACGAATAATGCACTTTCTGAAAGAGTAATATTTACTTTTTCCAATTCTTTTTTTGAAAATGTGTAGTGATGATCAACGATAATATCTTCGGAAAATAATCTATTATTGAGCTGTTGGATATGGTTTTTCAAAGACAAAAAGAATTTCTCAGATCTTTTATATAAAAAGGTTTTTGCCTCTTTTGACATTGGCTTTTCTATCATTTGATCTATTTCATCCTGTTTATCAGTTACTTTTAACTTTTCTTCGATCATTGGTTGGACAAGCTGGGTGATTTCAAGCTGATTTAGCTCGTCTTCTCCTAATTCAGGCAAAACAGTTGAAATGTAACTGGAGAAAACATCATTAGGCGATAGAATCAAAACATCTGAAGCCTGTAGTTCTTCTCTTTTTTGATAAAGTAAATAAGCAATTCGATGGAGTGCGATAGATGTTTTTCCGGAACCAGCAACACCTTGGATAATCAAGTTCTTGGCTTTTACATCTCTGATTACTTCGTTTTGTTCTTTTTGAATCGTGTGGATAATGGTCTTCATTTCACTTGAAGTGTTTTTACTCAGCTCATTCATCAAGAATTCATCGTTTACTGTGTCATCTGTGTCGACAACAACTCTAAGCGCTCCATTTTCAATTTCAAACTGTCGCTTTCCTTTTAAGTATCCATGAAATCTCTCCCCTAATGACTCATAGTAGGCAGAACCTAAACTAAAATCATAGTATAATGAGGAAATCGGTGCCCGCCAGTCATAGATCAGCTGCTGTCCAAATTCATCCGCAAACCCGTACCTACCAATGTAAAAATTTTCTACATCTTCGTCATCCTCAAACTGAAACTTAATTTTTGAAAAGTAAGGTGCTCCTTTTAAATATGCTAACTTTTTACTGATATTCGTTTCAAAGTTGTTACGCTTATCAATAAAACTTAAGTTTTGCTGGTGATTGTAAACTTCATATTTGTCTAATTCATTTTTATAGTCAACTGTATATTTTTTGATATCTTTATAAGCTTGTTCATTAGCATTGACAGTTCCATCAATTTGTTTTATTTTTTTCTCAATTTTTGTTATAACTTCTTTTAAATGCTCATTTTCTTTCGTATTTAACATGATAAATTCCCCTTTCTCAATGATCTTATCAAGAAAGGGTACATTGGTGGTTTAGTGTAGGGTTTAGAAATTTTAAAATAGATTGATTGTTCTTTGTCTAATTTTCTTTTAAAGTGATTCTCTCATTTTCAATTAGTAATCATACGTATCAATTTCACTGACAGCTTTTTCAAAGTCTGATTGATGCGGTAGGACTTTTTTTTCTTTTGGTGGGAATGTTTTGTCAAAATCATTTAAGATGGATTCATCTGGATACATCGCTTCTGAAAAATGAACACTGCCGCTTATGCCATCTAATGCACCTTCAAATAGAGGCAATGCCATTACGCCAGTATAAAATTTACCATCAGGCATTGATATATTATATTTCTTTGTTCCTACAAATCCATATGGATGGTAATGATACGTAAAGCCGCCAAGAATAATGGCATTAAAGCCTAGTCTTTTCGCTTCAGCAAGTGAGTGCTCAATCAGCATGCGACCAAACCCTTGCCGATGATACTCTGGCGAAATGCTTACTGGTCCGAAGGTTATAATTGGATGTACTCCGCCATGCTTATCGATCACTTTCGCTTTTGTATAAAAAATGCTGCCGATGATCTCATTGTCTAATGCAATAACGAAGGACAACTCGGGGATAAAGTCAGGATGTTTTCTAATGTTGTGAACAAGTAAATGTTCGACTGCTCCTGGGAAATATAAATTCCAAAATGCTTCTCGTGTGATTTCTTCCACTATTTTATAGTCTTTTTCTTCTTCATGTCTAATTGTAATAGTCATAATTTCCTCCAAAAGTATTTCTTTCCTTTTTTTACTAAAGATAACTGACTTAATTGTCTAATCCTCGAAATAGTAGGAGAAGGCCTAGACTATAGTCAAAGATCTTTATTTCGTTTCTATACTATCATCGTTGAACTAAAATACCACATGATAGCTCGTTTAAATACTAACCATATGAAATACATCATCTAGTTCTATTTAGGACGAACAAAACTGGTATGTCCATCTTGAACTCCTTTTTTATCGTCGTTTTTATTCTAACTGAAAGAATATCTCTAGCTCATTCTCATGGAAAAAGACATTCCCAATGATGAGATGTGTAGAGAATGGTGAAACTTTCAGTACTCTTAAACGTGGAATTTACTTAAATAGTGTTATCCAGCTATTACCTCTTATTTAGGCAATGGGTCTTTATGACTAGCAATTTGGAATTGCTAATAAGAAGTAAAACTAAATGATTACTATTGCGTAATTATAGGTGCACATTTACTGTCTTTCTAAATTCAACCTTGCCTACAGTCTTAGACGATAGGTTTCACCAATCGTCTAAGCTATAAAAATTTGATAATTCTGCAAATACTTTTTCTATTAGCATAAAAATAGACCGTACTTTATTCGTTTTTCAACTTATTGTTCAGATACTTATGCTACTCATCGGACAGACTCCATTCAATTTTTAGTAGAACAAATCATGCCTTCGCACAAAGTTTATCCAAACTATTTTTCACATATAAACAACTGGCTATAACCGATTATCCCTATTCCCATCTAAAATAGCGCACCGCAATAAAAATACCAATAATGGAAATAGCTGTTAACAATAAAACCATATAAAGCAGCCCATTTTCTTCTGGAAACGTAACCGTCTTTAATAACTTGATGCCTTGCGTCAAAGGCATAATATCCGCTACTTTCTGCAATCCCTGCGGCATGATTTCATAAGGAACTGTCGCTCCTGATAAAAAAAACATTGGAAAGAAAATTGCTGAATTTATCGCCCCTGTTGCTTTCTCACTAGGCGATAAGCTGGCAACGATCAAACCTATGGCATGAATGGAAATCATCACTAACAGATACGCTGGTATAAAGTACAGCCAGTTGCCAACGTAAGAAAATTGAAAGAAAACAACTAGCACGCCTAATAGTAACAACATCGACACGATGCTGATCGTAAAGCAAAAAAGTAAATGAGCCAAAAGTAATTGGATCGGACTAATTGGTGTCACCTGATATCTTTTCAAGATTTTTCGCTCACGGTAGGAAGATAATGCAAGAGGAAGCCCCATCACACCTGCTGAACAAATCCCTACAGTCGAAACTGACACAAAAGCTGTATTCAGCGAATCATTACTAGAATCCATAACCCCCATAAGACAAACAATCCCAAGGGGAACAAAAATGCCAAATATAATGGAGGACATTTCTCTTATCGACAGTTTTGCTTCTGATTTATAAAGTAACCAAAATGTCTTCATCTTAATATTCCTCCCCAATAAGTGTTAGAAAGGCTTCTTCAAGTGTGTCTTTTTTGCTTTTCAATACTATTTCTTCGACTGTACCGCTTGCCACTTCTTTGCCCTCTTTTAGGACTAAAATTCGATCACATAAAGTTTCTACTTCGTCCATATAGTGTGAAGTTAGGAAAATGGTCACACCTTTTTCTTTAAGCATCAGCAAGTATCGCCAAACTTCTCTCCTTGCTTTAGGATCCAGACCCGTTGTCAGTTCGTCTAAAAAGATGATCTCCGGATTCCCCATAATCGCTAATAGGATACATAGCTTCTGTTTTTCTCCGCCAGATAATGTAGCTAAAAACGAATTTTTTTTTGCTGAAAGACCAAATTCATCCAACGTCCTCATCCAATCAATCGGTTTTTCGTACAAGGAATGAGTAATTTCACAGATTTCTTTGACCTTCAACTGATTTTGAAAAGCTGCTTCTTGAAACTGAACCCCTACATATTGAAAGAGCTTTTTTCGCTCTTTTCTTGGATCTTTGCCTAACAAGGTGATATCTGCAGAATCATATTTTTGCGTACCTAAAAGGCAATCGATCGTCGTTGATTTGCCTGCTCCATTATGACCGAGCAAGCCAAATATCGTTCCTTTCTCTACAGCAAAACTCAAATTGTCTACTGCACGTTTGTCTCCATATGTTTTGACCAGATCTTTCACTTCTATTGCATTGGTGTTTTTATCGATCATTTTATCCCTCCAATCATTTTCTAGGTTCATTCTAGCCGAAAACGATTCGAAGGTGGTCTAGTGGAGGGTTCTCAATTAGGGGAAAATCCTATCTCGACTTCCAATAAATAATACATAATAGCAATGCATCACTTAAATACTCGATTACATCCATCTGTTCTTGATCTTCCAAATAAAGAAAAACCAGTTAGGGACGCTGCCTAACTGGTTATAACTTTACTATCAGTTGTATCTTTCTATTCGATAACTTTCTGTTTAAGAACCGAATAAGAAGTTTTTCGTAAATGTTTGCAGACAATCCGAGTAGTGAAATAAGTAAAGTGAATACGACTTTTAAAACAGTGTTTTCTATCTAAAGCCTTATTTCTTCGGTTCATCCTCATCCATCTTCAGAACTGCCATGAAGGCTTCTTGCGGTACTTCGACGGAGCCGATTTGTTTCATCCGCTTCTTCCCTTCTTTTTGTTTCTCCAGAAGTTTGCGTTTCCGAGAAACGTCACCGCCATAACATTTCGCCAATACGTTCTTACGCAAGGCTTTGATGTCGGAACGGGCAACGATTTTTTGTCCGATGGCTGCTTGGATCGGCACTTCGAACTGTTGTCGTGGAATCAGTTTTTTCAGTTTTTCAACGATGGCTTTGCCGCGTTCATAGGCAAAGTCGCGATGAACGATAAAGCTTAACGCATCGACTTTTTCAGTGTTCAGCAAGATGTCCATCTTCACTAGCTTGCTAGTGCGGTAACCAGACATTTCGTAATCGAGTGATGCGTATCCTTTGGTGCTGGATTTCAATTTATCAAAGAAATCAAAGACGATTTCCGATAATGGGATCTCATAAACGACGTTTACGCGATAATCATCCAAGTAATCCATCGTGACAAAGTCTCCCCGTTTGCGTTGGGACAATTCCATTACAGCACCGACGTAATCGTTAGGGACCATGATTTGTGCTTTGACGTAAGGCTCTTGCACGTTGTCGATCGTGACTGGTTCAGGAAACTCTGCTGGATTATCAACGACGACCATTGAGCCATCAGTCTTGTTGACGTGATAGATTACGGATGGTGCAGTCGTAATCAACTCAAGGTTAAATTCACGTTCTAGCCGTTCTTGCACGACATCCATGTGTAATAGGCCTAAGAAGCCGCAACGGAACCCAAATCCTAATGCTTGAGAGGTTTCTGGTTCAAATTGCAATGCTGCATCATTCAATTGTAATTTTTCCAATGCTTCTCGAAGGTCGTTGTAACGTGAGGTATCGATTGGGTACAATCCGCAATAAACCATCGGATTCATTTGACGATAACCGGCTAAGGCTTCTTCTGCTGGATTGTTGGCTAAAGTCACCGTATCCCCGACTTGGGTATCTTTAACGGTCTTGATGGCAGCAGTGATATACCCAACATCGCCCACCATCAACGCATCTCGTTGAATGGCTTTGGGTGAAAAGACCCCGACTTCTGTGACATCAAAGGTCTTGCCATTACTCATCATTTTGATCTTGTCACCTGGTTTGACCATCCCGTCCATGATGCGGACGTTTAAGACCACCCCACGATAGGAATCGTACACGGAGTCAAAGATCAACGCTTTTAACGGTGCTTCAATATCACCTGCTGGAGCTGGGACATACTCAACGATTTGTTCCAAAATGTCTTCGATCCCAATACCTGCTTTGGCACTCGCTAAAACAGCTTCACTGGCATCGATACCGATCACATCTTCGATCTCTGTTCGTACTCGCTCAGGATCGGCAGCTGGCAAGTCTATTTTATTAATGACTGGTAGGATCTCTAAATCATTGTCTAACGCCAAGTAGACGTTTGCCAATGTCTGTGCTTCGATCCCTTGAGCCGCATCAACGACGAGCACGGCGCCTTCACAAGCGGCCAAACTGCGGGACACTTCATAGGTGAAATCGACGTGCCCTGGAGTGTCGATCAAATGGAAGATGTAGGTTTCTCCGTCTTTGGCGGTATAGTTAAGTTCCACGGCATTTAATTTGATCGTGATTCCTCGTTCACGTTCAAGATCCATGGAGTCTAATAATTGGTTTTGCATTTCCCGTGACGTCACTGTATGGGTTTGTTCCAAAATACGGTCCGCCAATGTTGATTTCCCATGGTCGATATGGGCGATAATGGAGAAATTACGAATCTTCTCCTGTCGTTTTTTCATTTCTTCTATGTTCATGGATACGTTCCTCATTTCTTTTAGTCAGCTTTTCTATTATACCAACGAAACGCCAATAGTTAAAGTATTTTTCTTAACCGTTATTTAGACATATTCATTCAGGTTTTGCTATACTAGAGCTAGCAAATAAATTGGAGTTGAAAGAATGGACAATAATTTTCATCAAAATCTACATATTCGAGCGGTGGATGAAAAAGACGTTGATCAGTTCAATGAACTGTTAAGCTACGTTTTTCAGATCACTGAATCGGATATTGAAGAAAGCGGCTATGAGAGCAAACGGGAAATGATCAAATCTAAGCGCCCGATTTTAGAACTTTCCAAGGTCTTTGGTTGGTTCAATGAAGACAAATTGATCTCGCAAATCGCCGTTTATCCTTGTGAAGTCAATATACACGGCAAATTGATCAAAATGGGCGGAGTGACCGGTGTTGGGACCTACCCTGAGTATGCCGGACATGGCCTGATGAAAGACCTGATCAAGCTTGCCTTAGAAACCATGCGGGAAGATCAGCAATGGATCTCCTACCTTTATCCATACAATGTGCCCTACTATCGTCGCAAAGGCTGGGAGATTATGTCCGACAAGCTGACCTTCAAAATTCGTGATACCCAGCTTCCGAAAACCAAAGAAGTCTCTGGGATCGTAGAGCGCAAAGAAGTGGATGACCCTGATGTCTTTACTGTCTACAACCAATTCTCCCGCGACAACCATGGTGCCTTGCAGCGGACCTCTTTTCACTGGGAGGAGTATTGGCGCTATGAAAATGAAGAAGAGCGCACCGCGGCTGTCTATTACAATGCCAGCGGTCATCCGACTGGTGTACTTTTTTATTGGGTAGCCGAAGAAGTCTTCCACGTAAAGGAAATGTTCTACTTGAATCAAGAAGCCCGCAATGGTCTATGGAATTTTATCTCTGCCCATTTCTCAATGGTTTATTGGGTCAAAGGAGACATTTATTCAAATGAACCCCTGTCCTTCTACTTGGATGATAGCCAAATCAAAGAAACCATCGAGCCTTATTACATGGCGCGGATCGTCGATGTTGAACAGTTTTTGACAAATTTCCCGTTTGAAGCCTTCCAAACACCCTTTCACTTTGTTGTATCCGACCCAGTTGCCGATTGGAACAACGGAATCTTTGGTGTCCAATACAATCACGGAGAGATCGTAGTTTCAAGAGAAGCTATCGGAAAAGCGGTCCAGCTGGATATTCAGACATTGTCGTGTCTGTTGATGAATTACCGCCGTCCGGCTTACTTAGAGCGTGTGGAACGGCTAAATACCGATTCAGAAACACTGGCATTACTGGAATCGATCATCCCTGATATGGAAGCCTATTTCAGCGATTATTTCTAAACAACGAATCAACAAAACGGACAACTATGAATGATTAAGGAGTGTTTTTGAATGAAACTATATTTTGCTGCTCCCCTGTTTGCTGCTAGTGACCTGCGCTACAACGCCGAACTTGTTGCGTCGATTCGCCAGCAGTATCCGCAGCTGGAGATTTATTTACCTCAAGAAAATGCCGCGATCAATGATAAATCCGCCTATGCGGATAGCAAAATGATCGCTTTGGCAGATACCGAAAAAGTACTGGAAAGTGATTTGATGATCGCATTACTGGATGGTTTGACCATCGATGCTGGGGTTGCCTCTGAGATCGGTGTCGCCTATGCAAAAGGCATTCCTGTTTTAGGGCTTTATACAGATAGTCGCCAACAAGGAGCCGACAATCAGCAAAAGCTGGCAGCATTACAAACCGTTGCGGAAAACCAATTCCACTATGTCAATCTTTATACGGTGGGTTTGATCAAACTAAATGGTGAGATTTATTCCTCTGAAGCAGCCCTTTTAGCTGGCTTAGCCGACTATCTTTCGGAGGACAACTAAATGGGACAAACTTATCAGCGACTGCAAAAGGTATTCACTATTTTTGGTATTCTCGTGTTTTGTTTTTCTTTGTGGGAATTTTTCCGTGGGGTCTATCCGCAAACACAAGGATTGATTTTCTTAGTTCAGGCATTGCTTGGGATTTTATTGATTTTCGTCCCAGAAATGAGTAAAAAGTTCTTAAAAATCCAGCTACCAAATGCCACCGTCTACTTTTATTGGTTTTTCTTGCTGATCTCTGTATTTATGGGGACAATTCTGCATTTGATTGAAACCATTGCTTTCTGGGATAAAATTCTACATGCGGTGAGTCCTATGGTCTTGACGGCTGTTGGCTATGGATTGATCTGTCTCTTACTAAAAGAAGTCCCCGTTTCAAAAGTTTCTCCATGGTTATTTTTATTAATGGGCTTTGCTTTTGCTGGCTTATGTGGTGTTTTCTGGGAGTTTTGGGAATTCATCTGCGATTCCGTTGGTGGAATGAATCTCCAACGTTATGCAACTTTAGATGGCACACCGTTTATCGGCCGTGAAGCATTGATGGATACGATGGGCGATTTACTGACCAACACGATTGGTGCTGCTCTAATGGGCGTGTTCGCTTACGTACAAGGACGAGGCAAACCTGATTACTTTGAAAGTTATCGGATTCGGAAATTATCATAGTCTACCTTTAAAAGCCGGTTGAAAAGCATCGTTTTTCAACCAGCTTTTTTCTGTTGTTCTTTTATTGATAAAGAAAAATTTATAAAAATACTTAAATGGTAGCTCTTGTTTTTGCTGATTCACTGTATACCAAGGGTTCCTATCGTGTGTAGAAACTAATAAAACGTTTACAATCTAAAAAAATTCCCTCGTTTAATCATTTTTATTTCCCCAAAAAACCTTGGTCTGTTATAATTACATTATTCATTTGACATTGCGTCAGTAAAGGAGAGGCTTATGGTCCTAACAGTGTTTTTTATTTTATGCTGCTTGATTTTTTCATCGATCACCTATGCGTTCTCTAAAGATGCCCGGAAATTTGTCCAACCTTTATCAATCAAAATTATTTTTATTGCATCAGCTATTATTGCGGTTTGGACAATGTTCTTCTCAATGGTTGCCTTTGTCGCTTGGGTGATCTAAAAAACATTCTTACCAGTTGCGGCGTTTTCGCTGCATTGGTAAGAATGTTTTTTTTGGTTAGAAAAGTTTGATTTGATTCAATGGCCAAAAGCGCAGCAGCACTTTCCCTTCCATTTGATCTTCTGTTACAACCCCGAAACTGCGACTGTCCCGAGAGATCAAACGATTGTCTCCCATCACAAAATAGCTGCCTTCAGGAACCGTTACCGTGAAATCATCGGTAAAGTGTTCGGCACCAGCGGCGATTTGCTGAAACATTTCGCGATAAGAATATTCATCTTGTAATTGATCGTCCGCAAATTTTTCTTTAAAATCATCTAAATAGGGTTCTTCGTATACTTCTCCATTGATCGTTAAGACATCATCTTTCATTTCGATAGTATCACCGGGTAAACCAATCAGCCGCTTGACAGCGATTTTGCTTGGATCATCTGGTTCAACGCAGATCACGATGTCTTGCCGGTCATATGAAGAAATTTTTGATGCAATCAGCCGCTGTTTATCGGCCAAAGTCGGGTCCATAGAATGGCCACTGACTTGAACAGGCGTCAGGACAAACAGACGGATGAGAACCACGGCGACGATAAAGAAAAGCAGTAACCAATTCTCTTTTAGGATTTTTACCATAGCTGCTCTTTCGCTCCTTTACTGCATCTTTTGTCATTATCAAAGCTCGTTTCTGGCATTCTGACAAAAGATATCTTCCTCAATCTTACGTGGAATTTTTACATTGAGCAAGAGAAATCATCGATTTTTAAAAAAATATGACAATTCTAGTGGCCATAAAGAACCTTTTACGTTCGATCACGACTCAAGAATGCAAACACATCTTTTCGACTTAGACTTCCTACCAGTTTCTGCTCTTCTTCAATCACTACCGTGTCATGAGTTGTAAATAAGGTATACAACTCATTTAAAGTAGTAGATGCAGCGATTTGAGGAGCCCCAGGGTTGACTTCATCGCTGAAAAAGTTCATCCGCATCAAATCCCCTGCTGTGACCAGTTTTGCTTCGTCTTCACCGGTCTCTTCAAAAAAGCTTTTCACAAAAGCAGTTTTCGGTTGCGAGACAATCACTTCCGGTGTATCACATTGGACGATCTTCCCTTGATTCATGACAGCAATGCGTGTACCTAATTTTACCGCTTCTTTCATGTTATGCGTGACAAAAATAATCGTCGTCCCAAGTTCTTGGTGCAGATCAAGGACTAACTCCTGCAAGGAATTACGAGAAATTGGATCAAGAGCACTAAAGGGTTCGTCCATCAGAATAATTTCTGGGTTAGCAGCTAACGCTCTTAAGATACCGATCCGTTGCTGTTCTCCTCCTGACAACTCTTTAGGCATTCGATGGCGGTATTGCTCTGGGTCAAGTTTGACCTGTGTCAGCAAACGATCCACGGCTTCTGAGCGATCTTTTTTTGACCACCCTAACATCTCTGGGATCACTTCGATGTTTTGTTTGACATCCATCGTCGGAAACAGAGCGATTTGTTGGAGAACATACCCCATTTGCCAACGCATTTTTTGAATATTGTATTCTTTGATCCGTTTTTCTTTGAAGTAAATATCACCATCTGTCGGTTCTGACAACGCGTTGATCATCTTCAAAGTCGTCGTTTTCCCACTCCCAGAAGGACCGACCAAAACAAAGATTTCCCCTTTATTGATGCTCAGATCTAACTGATCGATCACTAGTTTTTGATCAAACTTTTTACTGACGTTTTTAAATTCAATAATTGGTGTCATTCTTGTCCCTCCTCAATTAATCCTTCGTCTATCAGGAAGGTACGCGCGACTTCTGCTGGATTTTTTCCTTCGACATTGACCTGATAATTCATTTCACTCATTTGTTCTTCAGTGATTTTCCCTGCCAACTTTTCCAATGCACGGACGACTTCTGGATGTTCCTTGGCAAAGGCTTCTTTCATCAAAGGCGCTCCTTGATAAGGTGGAAATAGTTCTTGATCGTCTTCTAGAATAACTAAGCCATATTGACGCAATTCACTGTCCGTGGAATAGGCATCCAGTAGATTGATATCGCCATTATTGATGGCTTGATAACGCAATGCTGGTTCCATACTTTGGACACTTGGAAAATCTAGCCCATAGCGTTCTTGGATGCCCGCATAACCGTCCGTCCGATCAATGAATTCGAGGGTGAAGCCGGCTTTGATTTGATTTTCGATTTTCTTCAAATCAGAGATCGTGGTTAGTGCATTTTCCTCAGCAAATTCTTTTTTCACAGCCAACGCATAGGTATTTTGATACGCCATCGGCTTAAGCAAGGTCATCTCAAACTGATCCTTCAATAGATTAACTGCTTCCGTATAGGTTTCGTCGGAGTCAAGGTTTTGACTCGCAAGCTCTTCTGGTACCTCAACTAAGCTCTCCAACACGGTACCGGTAAACTCCGGATAAATATCAACTTGGCCATTGTCTAATGCACTGAATAAGAATGAGGTCTTTCCGAAATTTGGCTCTAGTTCAACTTGGGCATCAGGGTCTTCTTGTTCAATCAATTCTTTGTACATGTTGATCAAGATATCAGGTTCGGACCCTAGTTTCCCTGCGATAGTGATGGTTTTCGGCGCGAAAAATCCGCTCTGTGAAAAAGAAACGCCGCCAATCAGCAAGATGATGGCTGCCAGCGTAATCAAGGTATAGCGCGGTTTCAGGTGTTGTAGATATCGGATCAACGTACTGAAAATAATAGCCAGTAAAGCAGACCCGATCGCACCGATCAGCGTTAATTCAGGGGCATTCCGATCGATCCCCAACAAAATAAAGGAACCTAGCCCACCAGCGCCAATCAGAGCGGCTAAAGTTGCTGTTCCGATGATCAAGACCAGCGCCGTGCGAATCCCCGAAATTATGACAGGCAAGGCAATCGGCAACTCGACTTTGATCAATCGGCGCATCCGAGACATACCAAATGCCGCCGCAGCTTCTTCGATTGATGGATCGATCTCCGAAAGGCCAATATAGGTATTTTGAAAGATCGGCAATAACGCATAAATAACTAGTGCGATCAACGCAGGTGGCGTTCCGATCCCCACGAATGGAATCAATAAACCTAACAGTGCCAGTGATGGAATCGTTTGTAACACACTCGTTATTTGTAGGCCGACTTCCGCTGCCCGTTTATGATTAACCAGCCAAATGGCTAACGGGACAGCAATAACGATCGCGACCAGCAGCGCAATGATCGACAATGACAAATGCTCAAAGACAGCTGTCAGCAATTCCCCTTTTCGCTCATTCAACGTTTCAAAAAAAGTATTCATCTTTTCATTCCTCTCCTACTCCATAAGAACAGTATAATCGAAGTGCGAATTTCCTCCAAACAACAAGCAAGGGGAACTTTTTTGTCTTATGTTGAGCGACAAAAAAACGATGGCTGCCAATGAAACGGCAACCATCGTTTTGCATTTATCCATTTTTTATCTTTTTATTCTTCGGTAATTGGCGTATTTTCAAAAACCAGTTGATCGTTCAATAATTCAATCGTGACTTGGGTCTTTGGTAAGACTCTGCCGGCAACGATTTCTTTTGCCAATGGGGTTTCGACTTCTCTCGTGATAAACCGACGGAGAGGACGCGCACCATACGCTGGCTCATAAGCATTTTCAGCGATCCAGCGTTTGGCTTCTTCAGTGATCGTCAACAGTATATCTTGGACTTCCAGTCGTTGTGAAAGCTGTGCGATGATCTTGTCGACGATGCCTGTCACATCGTTTAGACTAAGCGGTGTGAATAAAATCGTATCATCGATCCGATTTAAGAATTCTGGTTTGAAATGCCCTCTCAAGAGATTACGGACATTTTCAGCAACGTTTTCTGGGATCGTCCCTTCTGCGGTCACGCCATCTAGCAAGACTTGAGAGCCGATATTGCTAGTCATGATCAAGACTGTATTTTTGAAATCAACGACTCGCCCTTTTGAATCTGTCAAACGGCCATCATCAAGCACTTGTAACAAGATATTAAAGACATCAGGATGGGCTTTTTCGATTTCATCTAACAAAACGATCGTGTAAGGATTGCGGCGGACAGCTTCAGTCAATTGCCCACCTTCTTCAAACCCTACATAGCCTGGAGGGGCACCAACTAAACGAGACACTGAATGTTTCTCCATGTATTCGCTCATATCGATCCGAACCATATGCTCTTCTGAATCAAAGAGGTTGACCGCCAACGCTTTCGCTAATTCGGTCTTACCGACGCCGGTCGGACCTAAGAACAAGAAGGAACCTAATGGTCGATTTGGATCTTGCAGGCCAGCTCGTGAACGAATAACTGCATCACTGACAGCATCGACTGCTTCGTCTTGTCCGATCACTCGTTGATGCAAGGTCTCATTTAATTTCAACAGTTTTTCTCGTTCGCCTTCCACTAATTTCGCAACAGGGATTCCTGTCAAACGTCCCACGACTAAGGCGATCTCATTTTCGGTCACTGACTCTTGGACCATCCGAATGCCTTCGACTTGGTTTTTTTCTTCTAGTTCAGCTAGTTCTTTTTCCAGTTGGGGAATCGTCCCATGGCGAAGAACAGCGGCCCGTTCCAAATCATAGTTATTTTCAGCATCTTCCAACTCATGCTTGGCTTTATCGATCTCTGCCCGTTTGTTGGAAACTGCATTGACTTCTTCTTTTTCCGTTTCCCACTGCATTTTCATGGTATTGACTTCTTCACGCAATTCCGCCAATTCTTCTTGTAAAATGCCTAAGCGTTTTTTCGATGCATCATCGGATTCCTTTTTCAATGCGGCTTCTTCGATCTCCAGTTGCATCAAACGACGGGTAACTTGGTCGAGCTCAGTAGGCATTGAATTCATTTCCACCCGAATTGTGGCACTCGCCTCATCGATCAAGTCAATGGCTTTGTCTGGTAAAAAGCGGTCCGTGATATACCGATCAGATAAGGTCGCCGCAGCAACAAGCGCGTTGTCATGGATGTTGACGCCATGATGGATCTCGAACCGTTCTTTCAAGCCACGTAAAATCGAAATCGTATCTTGAACGGTTGGTTCCTGTACCAGCACTTTTTGGAAACGACGTTCCAAGGCTTTGTCCTTTTCCATGTATTGACGGTATTCATCAAGGGTGGTTGCGCCAATCGTATGCAATTCTCCCCGTGCCAGCATTGGTTTCAGTAAGTTTCCAGCATCCATGCTGCCTTCCGTCTTACCAGCACCTACAATATTGTGGATCTCATCAATAAAGAGAATGATCCGGCCATCGGCTTTTTTCACTTCTTGTAAGACGGCTTTCAAACGCTCTTCAAATTCACCTCGGAATTTAGCACCTGCGATCAAGGCACCCATATCCAGAGAAAAGATCGTTTTGTCTTTTAGGTTTTCTGGGACGTCTTTTCGCACGATCCGTTGAGCCAATCCTTCAACGATGGCTGTTTTACCAACCCCCGGTTCACCAATCAAAACGGGATTGTTTTTGGTTTTCCGAGAAAGGATGCGAATCACATCGCGAATTTCTTCGTCTCGACCGATAATGGGGTCCATTTTTCCGCTGCGGACTTGTTGGACCAAGTCAACGCCGTATTTTTCTAATGCTTTGTATTGTTCTTCTTGATTTTGTGAGGTCACACGATCCCCTCCTCTTAATGTTTCGATCGTTTGCTTGATTTCTTTTGCGGTGATTCCTTGTTTCTTTAAATACACCGTCAAGGGATGATTTTTCAATTTCATCAACGCATAAAGGACGATTTCTGTGGAAAGATACTCGTCTTGAAATTCATTTTTTAATTGATCTGCCTCAGACAAAAGATGAAACAGATTTTGACTCATGGATTGACCATAACGAACATTTCCTCCTTCAACGGAAGGCAGTTCATCTAATAATCGGTCGACTTCTTTTTCAAAAGCATCGACATCGAGCCCTGTGTCCGTATAAAAATTGCGGCCGAATTGATTGGCTTGCAATAAAATCTTCCATAAATGCGGAATATCAATTTCTTGATGGTGACGGGTCATGGCAATCTGCTGGGCTTCAGCGATAGCACTTTGTAATGTAGTCGTCATTTTTTCTGGGTTCATACTTTTCCCTCCCAAAATGGTAGTCAGAAAAAAAGTACGCTGCAAGCAGTATCCTTTTTTCTACTCTTCTATTATACAATATTGGTCAGTAATGGTCAAAAGATTTCCCTCGAACATCAAAAATTTTTTCAGTATTATTTCATGAAAATTGACAGATGGGAAGTAGCAATGGTATGCTAGGTCCTGATTGGTCAGGAACAACCGATTTTCCTGATCGTTTTAAGCGCTTTTTGGCGTATTTTATTCAGTAAGATTATCTACTTAGCTGTAACGTCTACTGTTTACAGCTTTTTTATATGGAGGAAACGATGTTAACATTAACGAATATTAGCCAACAATTTGGCGACAAATTGCTTTACGAAGATGTTTCCGTTCAAATCAACCGTGGGGAAAAAGTCGGTTTGATTGGACGGAACGGCGCTGGCAAAAGTACATTAATCAAAATCATTACAGGAGAAATTCTCCCAGACGATGGCTTTGTTCAATTTCCAAAAAATTTGAAAATGGGCTATTTGGATCAATACGTCAATGTTGATGAAACGCAATCGATCCGTGATTTTTTGCGCTCTGCCTTTGCAGAAGACTTCGAAAAAGAACAACAGATCGCAGACCTTTATACTGCTTATGGCGAAAGTCTCGACGATAAGCTTTTAGAAAAAGCGGGCGAATTGCAAAATCAATTGGATCAAGGAAATTTCTATCAAATGGATACATTGATCGATGATTTAGCTGAAGGGTTAGGAATTTCGGTTCTTGGAATGGCTACGCCCCTTGCTTCCTTAAGTGGTGGTCAACGCTCGAAACTGATTTTAGCGAAAATGCTCTTAGAAAAACCCGACATGCTGATTTTGGATGAACCAACCAACCACCTAGATGATGAACATATCAAATGGTTAGTTGAATTTTTACAAGACTTTACTGGTACCTACTTAGTCGTTTCTCATGATCGTCAATTCTTGAATGAAATCACGACCCATATCATTGATATTGAATTTGGCAAGCTTTCTAAGTATACTGGGAATTTAGACAAAGCATTAAAACTAAAAACGTTGCAAAACGAAAGCTACATGAAGCAATACGAAGCACAGCAAGAGCATATCAAGAAAACTGAAAGCTATATTCGTAAATACAAAGCTGGTTCTCGTTCAACAATGGCAAAGAGTCGTGAAAAGCAGTTGGCAAAAATTGAACGTTTGACCCCACCGCAAGATGTCCCTAAACCCCATTTAGGATTTGATTTGGCACCAATCGTTACGACCTTGGCCTTGGAAACCACCAATCTAGTGATTGGGTACGACCAAAAACCCTTACTCTCCCCGATCAACCTAACGATCCGCTATGGCGAAAAAATTGCGATTCGGGGATTTAATGGGATCGGTAAATCGACCTTGATCAAAACGATACTTGGTGTGATCCCTGCAATTGAAGGAACCGTTTCTTACCCGCAGCATACAAAATTCAATTACTTTTCTCAAGACCTGGACTGGGAATATCCCTTGCAGACCCCTCTTCAATACCTTGAGGATCTTTTCCCAAAGGCCACCAACAAAGAATTGCGGCGGCAACTTTCTCGGGCGGGATTACCTAGCCAATTAGCCCAAGAAGAATTGAAATTATTAAGTGGTGGCGAACAGACAAAAGTGAAGTTAGCTGAAATGATGTTGATCAAAAGCAACTTTTTGATTCTTGATGAGCCGACCAACCATATCGATCAAGACACGAAAAACAATTTGGAAGAAACCCTGGCAGCCTTTCCTGGAACCGTTCTGATCGTTTCCCATGAAGCTGAATTTTATGAATCCTTTGTTGATCGGATCATTGATTTGAAAGACTAAAAAACACGCTTATCCTCTACTCGAAGATAAGCGTGTTTTTAACTTTCCACTTTTTCTTTTCTTAATTCAGTCAACTCTTGGCTGATATCTTTGCGCTTTTCTTTCATTACATATGCAAAGCCAATAATGAAGGGCCAAATGAATGTCGCTAAGCGATACAGCAGCATGGAAGACGCAGCATCGACCGTGCCAACTAATGGACCAAAAAGCAGCATATAAATAAATTCAAATGATCCGATCCCCGCCGGTGTTGGGATCACCCCGGACAAGACGACGGCAAAGCTGATGAAGGATAACGTCAATAAGAAATCGATCTCTGGATGCTGCACAACAAGAATCACATAAGGAATCACATACCAAGGTAGCATCTTCAAAAGATTCCAAAGGTAGATGCGCAAGAAAGCGGTGCGGTCGGTAATGATTGCATTGACCGTTTCTCGCAAAGAATAGATCTGGGTGTTGCATTTGTCAACGATCCCTCTTAACGTTGCACTTTTGAACAGCTTATTGCTGATGATCACAAAAAAGACTTGAATGTTGATACTGACAGAAAGTGCCAATAAAGCGGCAATGATCAAAAAGACGAGTACGATCCCCACCAAAATTACCCAAATCATATTCGGTGCATTGTCATAGAATAGCGAGAATTGAATAATCAACCCCGCGATTGCATATGTCAATATGGCAAACTTATACATCACCATGTGTAAGGTGGTGACACCAACCCCTTGTGACAATTGCAAACCATTTTTACGATAAAAATTCACCTCTGAGATCAAGGTGCCCGCCCCAAACGTCACGATCCGGTAAAAACCACTGTAACAAACCGTTAAAAAGCCTGCCTTAGTAGTAAATTCCGGTTGAAACGTCACAGCGATCTCTTTCACTGTCCGTCCTTCGATCACCAGGTACAATGTGCCAAGTCCCATAACTAATAAGACGACGAGAAAGCTGGTCTCTCTTAGCCCCGCCAAAATATCCATCATCGAGTTACGGACAAAAAAATACATCACACCCAGAATCCCTACTAGTAAAAGTAAATTAAGGGCGAACTTCACTTTAGTTTTCATATTAACTCCTTGCTTGTTATACCGAATTTATGCAAAAAAGACCATCAGCAGGATAGCAAAAACGGTGCCAAAAGCAAAAAAGAGGTGAAACTTCTTCTTTCTTGTTTTGTGGCGAAATACGCGTTGCGCAATTAAACCGCCTAATCCGCCGCCAATCGCCCCCATAAAAAGGAGATTTGCTTCGGGAACCCGCCAACCTTGTTTCACTGCCTGATATTTATCATACCCCATCAGACAGAAAAGATAAAGATTGACTGCAATTAAATAAAACCACAATGGATTGTAAATCAGTGCATTCATCCATTTCCTCCATATGATTGATCGTAGGGACCATTATTTTGATTCTTTTGCTTCCTCAGGTACCAGCATCGTCAACCCATGTTTGATGACTTCCATCTCAATCGGCAGATCATCCGTTGGGTCGCCATCGGTTCGAGTATGAACCGTTTTTTCTTTGGCCTTTATTGAGACCTTTGCGGCAGTGAAATATTCAACACTTGGTACTTTGGCAATTCTACCACGAATAATTCTTGGTAGATACAAAATAAACCGTAAAATATTCAGTTTTGGCAAAAGAATGACATGAAACAACCCGTCATCAGGTTTTGCTTCTTCATCAAAGTTCTTAAACCCACCTGCTGAATTCGACATGACGATCGTCAGTAATTGACTTTTTCCCTGCCATTTCCGTTCGTCAGCAATAACTTCTAATTTGTATTGTTTCTTTTTGATCAACAGATGAATGAACCGTTTCATAAACGCTAACGGCCCATACTGCTGTTTTTCTTCTTGGGAAGTTGCGGCGGCGGTATCTGCCAGAAGACCAATGGTCATCGTCGAGATCATTACTTGATCATTGACCATCCCATAATCGATCGGACGTTCAACCCCTGTTAAAACATTCTCAAACGCTTCTTCTGGCTTGACTGGTATACCCAACATTCGAGCGAAATTATTTACCGTTCCTCCAGGAATGATCCCGATCTTCAGCTCATCCAGCTTTTCTTTGAAGGTTTGCAGCCCATGATGGATCGTGCCATCTCCGCCGATGATCACAATCGTATCGACTGCGTGTTTTTTGGCAGCCTCTCGAACGTCTTTTGGATCCACGTCTGGATTTGAGGCCTGCAAGAACGCTTGATGCTCTTCGCCTTGTTCTTTCACATAGGCTTGGAATTTTTCTGCTGTTTCTTTTGCTTCACTTTTCCCCGCTGTATCATTGTATAAAACGAGAATTTTCATCCTATTCACATCCTAAAAAGGCCGGGTCTTACGCAAGACCTGCGTGAAGAGTTCCCAGCCCAAGAGTTTTTCATTTATTCCATCAAATCAAAAGCAACGTTTATGCTTGAGCATTCAGTTCGGCGATTTTCACGATCACATCCGTCGCCTTCATCATTGATTGTAGCGAGACGAACTCATAACGACCGTGCATATTTTCTCCACCAGCAAAGATATTCGGTGTTGGAATCCCTAGATAGGAGATTTTCGACCCATCGGTCCCACCACGAACAGGTTCTGTTACTGGAGTGATTCCCACTGCTTCCATCGCATCTTTTGCTAAATCAATGATACTCATATCTTTTTCGATGATTTCTTTCATGTTGTAGTATTGATCATATAGATGAACGTGCACTCGCGGTTCATCAAAGCGGGTATTCAAGCTTTCTTGAACCGCTAATAATTGTTCTTTTCTTTCTTCAAAACGGGTCCGGTCATGATCTCGAATAATGTATGCCATTTTCGCTTCTTCTACTGAGCCACTGAGGCTCATCAAATGGAAGAACCCTTCTGTTCCTTCGGTTTTCTCAGGGACTTCATCAGCCGGTAGCGCATTTTGAAAATCGACTGCTAGTTGCAAAGCGTTGATCATGGTGTCTTTCGCAGTTCCTGGGTGGACATTTTTTCCTTGGATCGTGATTTCAGCTTGCGCCGCATTAAAGGTTTCATATTGCAATTCTCCTACTGGACCGCCATCCATTGTATAGGCAAAATCAACATTGAAATCTTCAACATCGAACTTATCTGCACCAACACCAATTTCTTCATCAGGGCCAAAAGCGACTTTGATTTCCCCATGTTTGATCGTTGGGTTTTTAAGTAAGATTTCCATAGCTGTCATGATTTCTGCAATACCAGATTTATCGTCAGAACCTAATAAAGTGGTACCATCAGTAGTGATCAAGGTTTCGCCAGCATAATTTTTTAAATTCGGAAAATCTTTTGTGTTTAATGTGTATTTTCCTTCTTTATCTAATTTAATGGTCGATTCGCCATCGTAATTTTCGATGATCTGCGGATCAACATTTTCTGCATTAAAATCGGCCGTATCCATATGGGCGATAAATCCAATGGAGCGTACGTCATGATCCACGTTACTTGGCAATGTCCCAATCACGAAACCATTGGATTCGTTGTAGTGAACATCGCTTAATCCTAATTCTTCTAGTTCTTTTTGCAGTTCTTTAGCAAAAGCGACCTGTGTTTCGGTGGAAGGTGTTGTCGTGCTTGCCGCATCCGAACGGGTTTCTGTTTTTACATAGTTCAAAAAGCGAGGCAATAAATTTTCGTACATAAATAATTCTCCTATCTATAGTCAAATGGATTTGTTGAAGTGGTGGAAGGAACAAAGGTCACAGCCCAGTTCTCTTCTGCTTTCCACTGGTTGAATTTCTCAATAAACCGAGGAATACATTCCTTTTCGATGTTGTGCCCTGGATCGATCCCGATCAACCCATTGGCTTGCATGTCATGGGCGAAATGGTAACTGATATCGCCAGTGATGTAGACATCCGCTTGATGGCGTAAGGCATCCGAATAAAACGATTGGCCACTGCCGCCGCAAATGGCGATTCGCTGAATTTTTTCAGGTGCACCAGGAAAGCTGACGAGGCGCAAAGCAGACAAACCAAAGCGTTCTTTGACACGTGCAACAAACTGATCAAGGGAAAGAGGTTCAGCAAGGTTACCAACCCGCCCGATCCCATAAGTCTTCGGCAAATTGTCTAAGGCATACAGATCATAAGCCGGCTCTTCATATGGATGCGCGGCGATCATTGCCGAAAGCACCTTTTTCTCGATCGTTTCTGGAAAAATGACTTCGATTTTCGCTTCTTGCACCTGTTCTTCTTTTCCAATCTCACCAATCGCTGGATGAGCAGCTTGTTGCGGCGTAAAACGTCCAGTGCCAATCAAGGAATAGCTGGTATTTTGATAATTGCCTTGCTGACCAGCACCAGCTTTTCCTAATGCCTTGCGTAATGCTGGTGCCGATTCAACAGGTGTAAAAACAGCTAACTTCTTCATTTTTACTTGATGGGTTTGTTTCAAGTACGTATCTGGTTCAACTTCTAGCAGTTCACAAAACCAATCGTTCAAACCATCTTCAATAATATCCATATTGGTGTGGGCAGCGTAAACGGCGATATCATGCTTGACGAGATCCATTAGCATCTTTTGTTGTGGATCATCTGTCAGCAAGCGGTTCAAAGGCCGAAAGATCGGTGGGTGTTTGGCAATGATCAAGTCGATCTTTTTCTCGATGGCTTCTGCCACCACTTCTGGTCGCACATCAAGAGTCATCATGACTCGCTCGAGCGGTTTGTTTAATGTGCCAACATGTAGACCAACAGGATCGCCTTCTTCTGCCAACCATAACGGGCAGTATGCTTCAAAGCGTTTGATAAATTCTTGACCAGAAATCATGCCAACACCTCCTTGATCCATTCGATTTGTTCCTTTAATTCATTCATTTTCTCAGCAGGTGGTTCTTTGGCTTTCTCTAACTCTTTGACCACTCGTTGACGCTGCTTCAATTCATGCTGCCATTTTTTTAGGAAAACTGGATTTTTTTCTTTTAATAAAAAAGGACCAAAAAATAATTGCTGGGTCGTGTACGTCGCTTTTCCAGTTTCCGCAACGATGATTTCATAATTTTTATCATTTTCTTCTAACAGCACTTCATGAATGATCGTAAAGTTGTGATCAACAAGCCATTCCCGCAAGGTCCTTTCGCCAACATTCGGTTGTAAGACCAAACGTTTGACCCCCGCTAAGCGATTTTTCTGGCTTCCTTCTTCTAAAATCGAACGTATCAGTGTGCCGCCCATTCCAGCAACCACAATTGTGTCGATCTTATCTTCCGGCTGAATAGCGTCCAATCCGTCTGCTAACCGCACCACGATCTTCTCTGTGAGCCCGTTTTTACGTACTTGTTTACTGGCAGAATCATAAGGTCCTTGAACGACTTCTCCAGCTACAGCATAAGTGATTTTGTTCTGCAGCATTAATGCCACAGGTAAATAAGCATGGTCGGAGCCGATGTCGGCGATACGTGCTTGGTCGGGAATTTGTTCGCCCACGCAAGCCAAACGATCCGATAATGCATGTTCGTTCATATTGTCACTCCTTCTTTCGTAGTATAACACGCTTTCCAAAAATAGAAAAAAATGTGCGTCTTGACTGTGGTGCCATTGCCAAGGCGCACATTGCATTAATCCTTCACTAATTCAACCTTTTGAATCGAGTTGCCGGGAATTTGCGGTGGGATTGACATCGTCATGATCGGGACGCCTTGCAGCGACACTTGGACCTTGTCTCCTTCAACTAACTCCTCGATCTCTCCTGAATAGGCCTCAACAGGGACATGGAGAATGACCCCATCATTTTGAAAACTTTGGACGACTTGATCCTCATCTTCAACAGCCGCTACGTCTTTCAAAAATAATTGAAAGGTATCATCCGAACCTGCTTGGGCATCTTCTTGGATAATACCAGTAAAAACCGTCGCTGTTTCGCTCTCTGAAGAATTATTGGCAACGGAACTAGCATTCTCACTTGATTCAGAAGGCGTGTTATCGCCACTTGATGCATTGTTGTTTTCGGGACTGCCACAAGCCGTTAACAGCAGCACTGTTGCTAAGGACAAGCCGAGAATCAGTTGTTTTTTCATCATCTTCTTCCTCCAGTAATGGTCATTTTTTAGGCATCATTTCGTCGATTTTTGCCCGTCATTTGGATCTCTTGTGTCAAGTAACGAATACGCTCCATAATACGTTTGGCTTTCAATGGTTCGGATTCGCCGCGTTGCGTTACCGAAAGATGCTGTTCCAACTCATGCATGGTAAAATTCGAGGTGAAGAACGTCGGGAGTTGCTCTTGCATTCGGTATTGCAGAATCACACCGAAGACTTCATCACGAATCCAACTACTCATCGCATCCGCACCGATATCATCCATCATCAAAATGGGGGCTTTTTTCACTGCATTCAGCTTATCCCCCACCTGATCTTTGCCGATTGCTTGTTTCATCTCTACTGCAAATGTCGGGAAGTGAACCAATGTCGTCGTATAGCCTGCCTCCGCTAAATCTCTGGCGATCGCGCCAAGCAGATAGGTTTTTCCGATCCCAAAACTCCCCACAAAGTACAGTCCTTTATGAAACTCCTGTGGATTGGCTGTCAACTCACTAATAAAATCAACGGCAGCTGCGATGGCCTCCATTCGGCCAGGCGTTTGCTGATAATCTGCAAAACTTGCTTCTTGTATATCTTTAGGCATATCCATCGCTTTGATGCGACTGCGGATCTCTTCTTGCTTCTGATGTGCCAGTAGTTCTTTCGTTGGTACATAGGTGACGTCAATAAAATGAAAATTTAACGCTAAGCGCGGCTCATAGCCCGGTGCGATCATGGATGGATCATTGATGCGGAATTTCCGCTTTTCTTGGACGAACTCATACAGTTTCGCATAGCTTTTTTGAATATCTGCTTCGGTCAATACCTCTTCATTTTCGGCAATAAACGCTTTAACATCAGGATCTTGTAAAACCTCTGCCATCATTGCTGAAAACTGATCACGGTAATTGCGTTTATCCAATAGTTTTCCTAAGTTTTTCCCTACATCTTCCATTACTTGTCACCAGCTTTCTTATGCAAGTAGTTTTGCAGTTTTTTATCTAATTCTGCTTGTCGCTCTGGTGTTAATGCTGTCTCTTCCACTGGTTTTTCAGCCCAAGAAGGCAGCTTTTCTTCGCGAATGATTTTTTTTCCGTTGGTTTGTGGTCGGCTGCGCTTTTCCTTGGCACTTCGAACAAGACTCCGGACATGTTTGATCGCATCTTCTGCCGTACCGATTTTTAATTCTGACCACTGAGCGGCAATATTATTTACATAATTTCCTGACAAAGCGGCGTTGTTTTGGACTACCAAAACGTAATGAACCAAAACATTGATCACACTATTCGGTAATGGTGATCGTTCGACAAGGCTTTTGATCAACCATTGTTCTGAATCTGTCATAAAACTGTTTTTCTCCGCTTTGATCGCTTTTAAAAAGGCGATTGGCGCATTGTTTTCACTTTCTTGAATCAATAATACATCATTTTCTGAAAAACCATTCTGCTTTAGTGTATTGAAGCGGCGTAATTGGCTTTCTGCTTGAGGATCTTCCCTTTTTGTTGTTTTCGTGAAGGTCTGCCGCGATTTTTTCATGATCGCTTGCTCCAGCTTCTTCTTATCGATCTCGCCTGTTGTCAAAGAAACATTGTCCGCCATCAAATCCAACAATTCCAACACATCATAGCCGTATAAAGAATGGTATAGAACTAACTTTTGTCGAAAACTTGGCGTGAAATTAGCGGCACGGATATACCGGCGCTGCGCTTCATATAAAAGAAAGTCCCAATCCAACTGCTTTTCGTCAAGCACCAAGTTCGCATTGGTTTCCTGAAAAGAATCACTGACTGCCTGTAGCGTTTCTTCCTGGGAAGCAAAACGAGCGGTATTTAACCCATAAGCGGCTGAGAAGGATTGAGTCACTTCCTGATAATCGGTTAAAGAACATTGTTTTGGTTGATACAGCTTGACCAGTTGATTAAATTTACGCTCCCCGACTCTTTCCAACAAAAGATAAGCATACAATTCATCTTGAAAAAACGCTGCTGGATGAACCGGTTCTTGCAACCAATACAGATACGAGCTTCCGTTTTGAGCATCTGCTTTCTCATACGACTTTAGCAAGCCAATGCCCTCTAAGTTTTGCTTGGCTTTTATGAAGCGAGGCATTCCGGCATTCATGGCATTCAAGATATCTAAATGCACCGTCGTTATCGCCTCCTCACCATAAAAGGTTTGGGCTTGGACATCACTTGCGAGTGTCAAATACAATGCTAAAGCATCACTTTCAATAATTGGTTGATACAAATAAATGAGGGCGTCTTTTCCTTCCGTTGTAAGTGGACGGCTTTTAAACACTTTGTACGTTTGATTCGGTAAACTATTGCCCACTTGCTGTCCCCCTCTATTCTTGTGGTTCTTTCGCTTTCTCGACAATGTCTTGCAGTTCTTTTAAGAAAACCGACATGTCTTTAAATTGCCGATACACACTGGCAAAACGAATATACGCGATCTCATCTAAATCAACTAAATCTTCCATCACATATTCACCAATTTGCGTAGTTGAAATTTCGTTTTCTCCAAGAGCACGAACACGGCTTTCAACATGATCGACGATCGTTTCCATCTGATCCATTGTCACTGGTCGTTTTTCAGCAGAACGAATCAAGCCCCGTAAAATTTTTTCTCGGTTAAATTCTTCACGGGCACCATTTTTCTTGATTACAAGAAGGGGTGCCTCTTCAATACGTTCAAATGTTGTAAAGCGATAGCCGCAATTTTCGCATTCACGACGACGGCGAATCACACGTCCATCATCGGCTTGTCGACTATCAACTACCCTCGAATTGTTATGATGACATTTTGGACATTGCATAGTTCCACCTCATTTTCTCTCTTATGCGCTTACGTTTTCACGTAAAGTCATCGATTTCTATGATTAATTATAACATGAAATCCATTGGTACAATAGCCAAAGTGGTTTATTCTGTTCATTTAATACAAAATTTAAATAATGTTATAACTGTTGTTTTTTTCAATGTAAAAAAACGACAGAAATCTTTCTGCCGTTTCATTTCGTTATTTATCTTTCATTTGCAGCAAAGAAACAAACTCATGCAAATTCTCCGGCTGCTCCAACTGCTGATTACACTGTTGACTATCACGGCAAATATAATTTCCGCGTTTCGTATACGTCCCATCGCCGTTGCTCTTGGTCAAAGAAAGAAACATTGACACATTTCCTTCCTGCTGGCACAAGGGACAAATTCCTTTTTTGACTTCCGTTGACACATGACCGTGAAGCCCTGTAAACCCTTGTTCAGTGGCTATGATCATAAACTTACTTTGACTACCGATATCATCCCAGGCAAGATAAGTGGTTTCCTTCAAATCCACGGAAGCAAAATCAGGTACTTTCAGTTTTTTTACTTTCCGAAACATTTTTTCAATTTGCTTCGTTGTCGGCACCTGAAAGGGGCGAACGTATTCTTTAAGTTCAGCTAACAGCTCGTTACTCCGGCTGATCGTCATTCCTGGTTGGAAGAAAGCAGCTAAAATGGCTCGGGGTGCGGTTTCTTCTTCAGGAAAAAATTGTTCAATTGCATCTTTGGTCATCGATTCGACCGTTTTGATCGTTCGAGGGTCATTGACCGATTGATAGGTTCGGACTAATTGGTACACTTGGTGTTTAATCGCGTGAAATTGGTAAGGTTCAATCATTGAAAAGCCTTCTTTCTATTTTCTCATTTATTCTCGCGGCTGTTCTACTTTCTTGACAGTCGTACACAATGCATAAATAAGCATTTGATGACCACCTCCCAATTTCTCTGCTTCTCGCTATGCGATCTTAATGGATTATAATGAGATGTTGAGCAATTGTCAACTGAGCAGTAGTCTCTTGACTCTTCATCCACTCTGGTTAACCAAAAAATGCCTCGTCTAGAAGACGAAGGCATCCGTGTTCAGTTATAATTTATCTTCAATTCCAGTATAATGCTTCAGCTGGTCTGCATCTCGACGATCCGCAGAAGAAATTTTATTGGCATCAGGATTTTCAGCTCGCAACAATTCTTCACTGCTGACATTTTCTGGGGTAGTTCGATCATTGCGCGCATCGCGCTCGTCATTTTGATCTTCTAATTCGTTGACTCTTTTTTGATCGTGCTCTTTCTTGATCTGACCTTCGTGTGCTTGTTCTTTTCCAGAATGGGCAAGTTCTTCATTATTGGTCCATTCACCGATTTTTTCTTTAGCCTTGCCAACGATCACATCTTTTTCGTCTTTAAAAGTACCCATAGTTATCATCCCTCCTGTATAGTTTCATCATAACAAGCATTCTGAATTCTGACAAAAGATATGAATGCGATACCAATCAACCAGCGAAATTTGGAAGGATGTGTTATAATAGCAGGTATTATTTTCTGAATATTCTTATAAATGGAGGTGAAGAACCTGATTAGGTTCAATTATCGATGACAGTCCTTGATTTTCAACAGGTTTCATTCATTCGCAACCAGCAATTTTTATTAGAAACTATCAATTGGCAAGTGAAAAAAAATGAACATTGGGCGATTTTAGGCCTGAATGGCGCAGGTAAAAGCTTACTATTGCAGCTGATAACAGGAACCTTATGGCCTTCTTCTGGTCAACGAACAGTCCTAGGTGAACGATATGGCAAAACATCTGTCCCGGATCTTCAACGGCGCATCGGTTGGGTTAGTTCCGCTTTACAAAATAAATTTTATGGACGAGATCTTGCTGAAGAGATCGTTCTATCTGGGCTTTATTCCAGTATTGGTCTTTATGAATCTTATGATGAAAACCAACTGGACCAAGCAAAAGCGCTGTTGGCTGACTTGGGCCTGACTCATCTGATCCATCGTTCCTATCACGTCCTTTCTCAAGGAGAAAAACAATTTGTCATGATTGCACGTGCCATGATGGCACAACCAGAGATCCTGATTTTGGACGAACCTTGTACGGGTCTTGATTTATTTGCGCGAGAAGAACTGTTAGCACGATTGGAGGCTTTTTCAAAGCTGACAAATACACCCACCATTCTTTACGTTACCCATCATACAGAAGAGTTGCTACCGATTTTCACTCATTTGCTGATGCTAAAAAACGGCAAGGTCCATGCTGCAGGTAAACGAGAGGCCATTTTTACTGAGGAGGTTCTCACTACTTTTTATGATCAGCCGATCCTTCTTCACCCCTTCACAGGTGACCGAATCATTGTGACACCCAAGTAAGAGGTACGCATCAATGCATGGTAAACATTAGACACACAATGATTTTTGCCACAAGTCAACTTTTTTCAGAAACGATAGTTCTTTGTAAGATTACGAAGATTTGCTGTTGTACAAAAAAAGACAGCAGGTTTCCTTTGGTGAAAGGGAACCTGCTGCTTTACCTATTTGTTTATAGATGCAAACCAATCATCGATCTGCTGATTGAGTTGGGCGATCGTTCCTTGATTGTCAAAGACAATATCGGCCCGTTGTTTCTTTTTCTCAATTGATAGCTGACTGTCGATTCGTTGTTGCGCTTCTTGTTCAGTCAACTGATTGCGTGCCATCAACCGCTCTTTTTGAATGGCTTCTGGCACATAAACGACTGCGGTTTGATCCATGTATTGGTCATAGTCGGCTTCATACAGCAAAGGAATGTCAACGATCAACAATGGCACTTCCTGCTTTTTTTCTTCGATCTGAGACAAAATCTCTTGTCGAATAAAAGGAGATAACGTCTGATTCAGTATCCGGCGTTTCTCTGGATCGTTAAAAATCAAAGCACCGAGGGTTTGCCGATCTAGGTGTCCATCATCGGTCAAAATCTGCGGACCAAAGGCTTGCGTCACCGCCTGCAAGCCCTTCGTATTCGGTTCAACGACTTCTCTTGCGATGATATCGGCATCAATAATCGGTAAACCCAGTGATCGAAAATGCGCGACTGCGGTACTTTTTCCGGTGGCAATCCCCCCCGTGACTCCTAAGACAAAACTCATTTACTGGACCTCACATGCAATTTTTGGCACTGAGGACAAAAATGTGTCCCCCGTTGGGCAACTTTGATCTTGACGATTGGTGTACCGCATCTGCCACAAGGATTGCCCGTATGGCCATAGACATTTAATGACATTTGGAATTTCCCGGCTTCTCCTAGTGCATTGAGATAGGTACGAATGGTGGTTCCGCCTGCTTCAACAGCTCGTTCTAAGACATCGATAATTGCTTCATGCAGCACATCTACTTCAGTTGGCATTAATGAATCCGCTGGTTGCTCTGGATGGATTTTCGCTTGCCAGAGCGCCTCATCTACATAAATATTGCCCAAACCAGTAACGAGCTTTTGGTCAAGCAATAACGGTTTGATGGCTTTTTTAGACCGCTTCAATCCTTGTTCAAATGCTTCTAATAAAAACAACTCAGGCTTAGGCTCAGGACCTAATTGCATGATCCCTTTATAGGCTGCGCTTTGGTCTTTATCCACTAAGGTCATACGACCAAATTTTCTTACATCATGATAATTTAACTGACTGCCATCTGTAAAATGGAAAATGACATGTGTATGTTTATCAACAATTGGTTCTGACTCAAAATATTCATACTTGCCTTCCATTCGCAAATGTGAGATCAAATCATAATCTGTCAATTTAAAAATCAGAAACTTCCCGCGTCGTTCGAATTTTTCAAAGCGTTGCCCTTTCAAAAGCGCCGAAAAGATCGGCACTTCAGGACTTTCGATGATTCGCGGCCACAGGATCTCGACCGATTCGATCGTTTTATTCAAAACAAGTTTTTCAAGTCCTTTACGGACCGTTTCAACTTCTGGTAATTCCGGCACCTCTGTTCACCTCATTTATTTAGCATCGTACCATGTTTTGCCCCAATTGCTGTCTGTCAGTAAAGGGACATGCAATGCAACGGCTTGCTCCATCACTTCTTTCACTAAAGCGTCAAGACGAGGCAATTCAGATTCAGGTACTTCAAAGACTAATTCATCGTGTACTTGCAGCAGCATCGTTGCTGCTAATTTTTCTTCTTTCAAACGTTTCGCCAGATCAATCATGGCAATTTTTAAGATATCCGCCGCACTGCCTTGAATCGGTGTATTGATGGCAGTTCTTTCGGCAAAAGTTCGAATATTGAAATTGCGCGAATTGATATCAGGTAGGTAACGACGGCGATGATACAAGGTTTCAACGTACCCTTTGTCCTTCGCCTCACGAACGACATCCTCCATATACGTTTTCACCCCAGGATACTTTTCAAAATACGTATCGATGTATTGTTGGGCGGCTTTTCTGGTGATTCCTAGATTCTGGGATAAGCCATAATCAGAAATACCATAAACGATACCGAAGTTGACTGCTTTGGCTTGACGACGCATATTTGGTGTCACATCTTCTGCTTTTTCGATACCAAAGACTCGCATCGCTGTGCTTGAGTGGATATCTTGACCTTCGATAAAGGCTTCTTTCAAATGGGTATCATCTGAAATATGTGCCAACACCCGTAATTCGATTTGAGAGTAGTCAGAAGAATAGATCACCCAATCAGCTTCGCGTGGCACAAAGGCTTCGCGGATCTTTCGACCTTCTTCTAAACGAATCGGAATGTTTTGTAAGTTTGGATCGACAGAACTTAAACGACCAGTTTGGGTCAAGGTTTGCACATATCGCGTATGTACTTTGCCATCTCCTTGGATCACTTTTAATAAACCTTCTACATAGGTTGATTGGATCTTAGCGATTTGACGATAAGTCAAAATGTCTTCAACGATCGGTGCTTGCTCTTTTAGTTGTTCTAACACATCGACTGCGGTCGAATAGCCAGTTTTGGTTTTTTTGATAACTGGTAAGCCCATTTTTTCAAATAAAATCACACCCAATTGTTTCGGTGAGTTTAAGTTGAAGGTTTCACCAGCTTCGGCATAGATTTTTTCTTCAATTTCATGCAACCGTTGCGCAAATTCGCCCTTCATCTGATGCAAGCGAGACGCATCAACTTTGATTCCAGTGATCTCCATCTCAGCTAAAATCATTGATAAAGGCAATTCCATTTCTTCAAATAGCGCTGTTTGATTCTTCGCTGCCAATTCTTCTGTAAGTTTTGGGGTTAGGTTTGTAATCGCCGCTACTTTACGGGCTAAATGAGCAAAGAAGTCTTCCTCATCCGCCGGCAGCCCTTTTTTCGCGCCTTTTCCATAAATCGCTTCATCCGATTGGATCGCATCATAGCCATAGTGAGCGGCAACACCTGCGATGTCATTATTCGTATCATTCGTGTCTAAAAGATAAGCTGCCAATAAAACATCAAAAGCGATTCCTTTTGGTGCTGTCGTGTACCGGTTTAACGCCACGTACGTGCGTTTGGCATCATAGACGAATTTTTTACGTTTCTCGTCTTTTAACCAGTCGGTAAAGACTGGACTTTCAAACAATTCTTCACGATTGCTGACATAAATTTTTTCTTGATTGCCCCAAGCAACACCGACGATGTCTTCCAAATGATAGTTATCCCCCATCATCTCGACATACAATGCTGTGTCTCCCTGGAACATATCCTCCGTTACTTCTTCAACGACCGAAAACAAAATGTCTTCCATCTCAACTGGTTCAGCTGTAATCTGCAGCTTATCTAAGAAGCTATTAAAGTTCATTTCTTGGTAGAATGGCACCAATTTCTCTAAATCTTTGCCTTCATATTTGAGTTTGTCGACATCGACCTCAATGGGCGCATCCACATCGATGGTTGCTAATTGTTTTGAAAGAAAGGCGATCTCACGATCATTGATCAAGTTTTCTTTCATCTTGCTTTTTTTCATTTCATCGATGTGTTCATAGATCCCCTCAACAGAGCCATATTCTTTCAATAGCTTGATGGCTGTCTTCTCACCAATTTTGGTGACGCCGGGAATATTATCGGAAGCATCGCCAGCTAGTCCTTTCATGTCGATGATTTGTAAGGGCGTTAGGCCGTCATATTTTTCAGCCACATGAGCGGGCGTATAACTTTCAATTTCGCTAACTCCTTTGACCGTAATGTCAACTTTCACGTGCTCCGTTGCCAGCTGAGTCAAATCGCGATCGCCAGATAAAACGACGACATCAAATAGCTCTTTATCGACTTTATTTGCCAATGTGCCAATGATATCATCGGCTTCATAGTTATCTAATTCGTAGTATTGAACACCTAACGCGTTGATCAATTCGCGAATGTAAGGCATTTGTTCTTTAAATTCCCCAGGGGTTTTTGAACGTCCACCTTTATAATCTTCATACATCGCTGTCCTGAAGGTGGTTTTTCCAGCATCAAAAGCCACTAAAACATGTGTTGGCTGTTCTTTTGCCATCACATTTTCAAACATAGTATGAAACGCATAGATGGCATTTGTGTGCAGCCCATTGGCATTTTTAAACCGTTCTAATGAATTATGCAACGCAAAAAACGCACGGAAAGCCACACTATTCCCATCAACGAGTAGTAATTTATTTTTTGGCATTTGATTACTCCTTTTCTCAAAAAGTTCCTCTTTATTCTATCAAAGAACGGGCACAAAAGCGATGAATTGCTTTGTTTTCTCTCTCATTTTATACAAAAAAAAAGGCGAGTTTCCTCGCACTTTTTTTAGTTGTTTTTTCCAAAGATTCGCAATAACGCAAGGAATAAGTTGATAAAATCTAAATACAGTTGTAATGCCATGAAAACGGCCACTCCAGTATTTGCGCCACCATTCGTTGCGAAGTATACATTGCGGATTTGTTGATTGTCATAAGCGGTGATTCCCATAAAGACAAAGACGGTCACGATCGATAAAAAGAAATCAACCGGTTGACTGCGTAAAATAAATACATTCAAGAGCGTCGAGATGATGATCCCGATCAACAGACCATAGCCGATACGTCCAACCACACTTAGATCACGTTTGGTCATGATCCCAAATGCTGACATGACACCAAAAGTGACAGCTGCGGAAACAAATGCCCCCACGATCGATCCAAAGTCATAGATCATCAGTGTCACAGACAAGGTCAATCCATTCAAGAGCGAATAGACTAAAAAGCCAGCAACGGTCAAGGAAGGATTTTTCTGCGCCTTCACCCCTAATACAATAACTAGAATGATCTGTACGATCCAAAGACCGGTAAATCCTAGCGGAAAGTTACTGATAAATTGCAGGGTTTGCGCTTTGAAGACTTCCCCAAAAATATAGGCCGAGATCGCACTGATCGCAAGCCCAACGCCGAAGAATAAATACACTTTCGAATAAAAGCGATTTAAGCCTTGGGCTTGGACGGTTTCATTGTTTAAATTATTCATCTTGTTGTTCCTCCTCATTTTCTGCTACTGCTTTTGGTGGCTGGACCATGACCACAGCATCTAAAATACGATGATCTTCTGTGTTGATCGCTTCAACCGAAATAGTTACCACGTCTTTCATTTTATCCACTTTGATCACTTCGAATTCAAAGGTCAACGTTTCATAATGATATACAGGTTCAATAAAGTTTACCGAAAAATTGACTACATGAGAACCAGGACCAGGCAAATGTTTCGATACGGCACTGGTGATGATCCCCATCAACATAATGGATGGCACGATGGGACGCTGATACTCAGTTTTTTGCGTGTAGTCATGTTGTATATACAAAGGATTTGCATCATTAGTAAGCCCTAAATATAACAACAGTTGATTGTCTTCGATCGATTCTGTTAAGGATAACGAATCGCCTTCCTCGATATCTTCAATACTTTTTCCTATTTTTCGCGGTTTCTCTATATTCAAAATTTAATTCCTCCAAAAAGAATAGTTTCATCTGAGTATATTCTATCAGATGCCGACAAAAGTGCAAGTTCGCGGTGCTGCTTTTGCAAAAACTTCAAAGGTAAAAAAACTCTTGCAGCAAACACGCCACAAGAGTCTTTGATTACAATACGTTACGAGTTGTATTGCTTAATAGTTTTTCATAGGCTGTTTCAAATTTTTGTACATCGCCTGCTCCCATGAAAATCACGACAGCATTTTGATGATCCAATAGCGGAGATACGTTCTCTTCTTTGATCACAGTTCCGCCTTTTTGAATTTTATTGCCTAGATCTTCAATTTTAACATCTCCTCGTGATTCACGAGCAGATCCAAAAATGTCACATAGATAGACATGGTCTGCAAGATCCAAGGCTTCCGCAAATTCATCCATTAGAGCGATCGTACGAGTAAAGGTATGCGGTTGGAAGACAGCAATAATTTCTTTCTCTGGATATTTTTGGCGAGCGCCATCGATCGTTGCTTTGATTTCTGCAGGATGATGGGCGTAATCGTCTACGATCGTCATATCCGCTACAATTTTTTCACTGAAGCGACGTTTCACTCCAGGAAATGAAATCATCTCCGCAGCAACTTCTTTCATGTCCAATCCTTCTTTGTAAGCAACAGCGATCACACTGAGTGCGTTGTTGATGTTATGTTGACCAAAAGCTGGCAAGACAAAATGGCCAATATTTTCACCATGGATAAAGACGTCGAACTCTGAACCTTGGGTGGTGCGTTCAATGTTTTTAGCTTGCACATCGTCGTTATCGTTGACGCCGTAATAGTAGATTGGGACATCTGCTTCAAGTTTACGCAAGTATTCATCATCCCCAAAAGCAAAAATGCCTTTTTTCACTTGATTTGCCATCGATTGAAAGGCTGAGAAGACATCCTCGATCGAGTGGAAGTAGTCTGGATGATCAAAATCGATGTTGGTCATAATTGCATAATCCGGTGAATAGGCTAAGAAATGACGACGGTATTCACAGGCTTCAAACGAGAAGAATTCCGCATCGGGTTCCCCATGACCGGTACCATCGCCAATCAAGAAACTTGTGGGACGGATGCCGCTTAAGACATGAGAAAGCAAGCCTGTCGTACTGGTTTTCCCGTGAGAGCCCGTCACAGCAATACTCGTATAGGGCTGAATGAATTGGCCGATAAAGTCATGATAACGAGTAACTTCTAAGCCAAGTTCTTTGGCTCGTACGATTTCTTCGTGGGTATCAGGGAAAGCATTTCCTTGGATAATGACCATTTCTGGTTGAATGTTTGCTTTATCGAAAGGCAACAATTTGATCGCTGCTTTTTCTAGATCACGTTGAGTGAAGAAATATTCTTCCACATCAGAGCCTTGTACTTGGTAGCCTTTTTCGTGCAGAATCAAAGCCAATGAACTCATACCGGAACCTTTGATTCCAACAAAATGATGTATTTTGTTTTGATTTTCCATTATTATAATCCTCTTTTCTCAAATCCGCGTCGTAAAAAAACGCGTGTATTGACAAATATCAGGTTGTCACACGACCTACATTATCATACAAAATGAAAAAAATAGCAACGAGTTTTATTTTTCGACTTGACTTTTCTCATCATTTCCTATTTCTAGCAAACGTCCGCGACATTTTCCACAAACATATTTTTTGATATCCACACGTCGCTGCCGCCGAATCACACAGCCGCAATTTTGGCATTGATAGCGATGTTTGGTTGTCCTTTTGGCAGGAGGTGCATATCGCAAGCCTCCCGTTCTTGCCAGCAATGCCTTGAAGGCAGGGTCTTGGTGACGGTGACCAAGACCTGCTAAATGCAAATGATAGTGACACAATTCATGCTTGATAATGCCGATAAAAACCTCCATCCCGTGTTCTGTGAGCATGGCTGGATTGAAATCCAAGTGATGATCACTTAGATGGTAACGGCCACCGGTTGTTTTTAAGCGAGAATTAAACACCGCTCGATGCGTGAATGGTTTATTGAAAACAGACAGCGACAGCTCTTCCACCAAACGCTGCAATTCTTGTTGGGTCATTTAGCATTTCCTGGATCGACCATTGTTAAACTGATACGGCCTTTTTTGACATCTACTTGCTCGATCCAAACGGTTACGACATCACCGACGGAAACAACATCTTTCGGATGTTTTACAAACGAACGGCTTAGCTTCGACAAATGGACCAGTCCGTCTTGTTTGACACCGATATCGACGAAGGCACCAAAGTCGATCACATTTCGAACCGTTCCTTTCAGTTCCATTCCCGGTTTTAGATCTTCCATACTCAACACATCTTTACGCAATAATGGAGCTGGCATTTCATCTCGCATATCGCGTCCAGGCTGCATTAATGCCTTTAAGATATCCGTGATGGTTTCTTTCCCGACTGACAATTTTGCAGAAAGCTCTGCTGGGCGCAGTTGGGCAAGCTTCGCTTTATTTTCTTCCATTTGTTCTTTCCCTAGTTTCGCTAAAGAAATGCCGGCGATCGCCAAAATTTCTTTAGCAGTGTCATAACTTTCTGGATGGATCCCGGTATTATCCAAAATGACTTTTCCGCCAGGAATCCGCATAAACCCGATTGCCTGTTCATAGGCCTTTGGCCCTAAGCGAGGGACTTTTTTCAGTTGATTTCGCTGCGTAAATACCCCGTTTTCTTCTCGATAAGTCACAATATTTTGAGCGGTCGTTTTATTTAGACCAGCCACGTGCTGTAAGAGTGCCGCACTTGCGGTATTGACATCAACGCCTACTTGGTTGACGACTGTTTCAACGACAAAATCCAATTGTTCGGCTAAGTGTTTTTGTGAGACGTCATGCTGATATTGCCCGACGCCCACCGATTGTGGATCAATTTTGACTAATTCTGCCAGCGGATCTTGCAGACGGCGACCAATACTGATGGCACTACGTTCTTCCACTTGCAGATCAGGGAATTCTTGCCGAGCGATCGGGCTGGCCGAATAAACAGAAGCCCCTGCCTCATTCACGATCACATAATATACTTCTTGATCGATCAATTTTAATTGTTCAGCGACGAATTGCTCTGATTCACGGCTCGCCGTCCCATTACCGATTGCGACCATCTCGACTTTATAGGTTTGCAATAAGCGACGAAACGCTGGTCCAGCCGCTTCTCGCTTATTCATAGGCGCTGGTTTATGAGGATAGATCACTTCGATCGCTAGTACTTTTCCTGTCTCATCAATGACTGCTAGTTTACAGCCTGTACGATACGCTGGATCAAAACCTAAAACGACTTTGCCCTTTAGTGGCGGCTGCAGCAACAGATTGCGAAGATTTTCGCCAAAAATCGCAATGGCTTGTTCGTCGGCTTTTTCTGTTAATTCATTGCGGATCTCTCGTTCGATGGCTGGTGAAATAAAACGTTTCAGCGCATCAGCAGCTGCAGCTTCAACAAAACTGGCTGCGGGTGAATCACTATTTGTAATCAGTTTACGCCGTAGGTAATCCATGATTTTTTCTTCATCTGCCACAAGCGCGACCTTCAAGATGTCTTCTTGTTCCCCACGATTGGTGGCTAAAATTCGGTGGGATACCATCTTATTGATAGGATGCTGGAAATCGTAATACATTTCGTAAACGCCTTTTTCATCTTTTTCAGCATTTTTGACCGTGCTTTGATACAGCCCCTTGTTTGTGTAATAGCTGCGGATCCAACTACGAAACTCTGCAGTATCACCAACGCCTTCTGCAATGATCTCGTGCGCGCCTGCTAAGGCATCTTCTACAGTAGGAACAGCATCACTCATAAATTCGGCCGCTTTTTCTTGTACGTCACCTGTTTTTGGAAAGCTTAACAGCCACTGAGCAAATGGTTCCAAGCCGTTTTCTTTAGCGATCGTCGCTTTGGTGCGTCGTTTTTGTTTATAAGGACGATACAGGTCCTCGACGGCCTGCATTTTTGTCGCAGCTAAAATAGCCTGAGATAGTTCAGGCGTTAGCTTTTCTTGTTCTTCTATCAAACGCAAAACCTCTTGCTTGCGCTTCTCTAAATTTTCTAAGTACTGGTATCGCTCTTCGATTTCTCGAATCTGAACTTCGTCAAGTCCATTCGTCATTTCTTTACGGTAGCGGGCAATAAAGGGGACGGTATTTCCTTCTTGCAATAACTGCAACACCGTACTGATTTGTTTTTGGGTAAAAGCGGTTAATTCTTGTTTCACTAAATCAAGTACCTCTTGATTCATTTCTGCCATTTGTTCTCACCTTTCCTTTGTTGCTTTTGCTATTTTAACATAAAAAAGACAGCCATTGAGCGAACAAGATTGCACGAAAACAACGTTGCTTTCACGACTCTTGTTATGGCTGCTTTTGACTTTTCAAAAAAGACTTTTAAAAGTCTGGTTGCCAAGGGCCTGCTAAATTTTGGTATTCGATGTCCTGAACGATCCCTTTCTCATCAAAAATCACGCCATGCACCGATCCACCAAATACTGCCCCGCCATCGATGCCGATTTTGTCATCTTGTTGCCAAAGATCCGTCGTCTGCATATCTCCATGCAGCATTGGCGTGATGGTATGACCAAAAACGATCGTTTTTCCTGTACGGTTTTTTCCTTTATGAAATGGCTCGCGAATCCAGATAAAATCGTGGTCGGCGGTCTTCCGCCAATCTTTTTTACTTAAATCCACGCCCGCATGGACAAAAAGATACTTCCCCCATTCGTAATAAAGCGGCCGCTCCATCAAAAACTCTATTAAGTCTCCATATCTACTTCGGATCATCAAGGCAATTTCCGTTGGAGAATACTCTTCAGTAGCTCCTGAATGCAAAAGACTTTCAATCGTTTCTTTGCCGCCATTGCGTACGTAGGCGGCGAACCAATCCTCTGGGGCATTTAGAAATTGCAGAAAATACTCTTCATGATTGCCACGTAAATAAATCGCTTGATGTTCTTCAACTAATTTCTTTCCGAACATTAAACACTCTTTGGACTTTGGTCCTCGGTCATTTAGATCACCAATCAAAAGCAACTGATGGATTTTAGGATCATATTCCGCAAGAAGACTTTTAAAAAGATCGGCCATTCCATGAATATCACTGATTGCATATAGATAGTTTTGCATAGTCATTCCCTCCTTAAAGGCAATTGAGTCTCTTATTATCAATTTTAGCCCTTTGGCTGCAAAATGTCTTGCATTAAAATCAAAAAACAATCATTCGTCTTGAACGGTTCGACAGCATAGAGTCGGGTTCATAAAGACGAATGATTGATTACGATCGGTAAAACCTATTTTCCTGAAACAGCAAAATAATTGCCATCCGGATCGGCAAAATTGAAAACCAGCTGTTCTTCCATCTGAATCAATTCACCGACTTCTGCTTCCATCTCTAGAAGCTTCTTATAAAGTGTCGTAATATCTTCTGCAAAAAACATGATCGATGGGGAATTTAATGCGACTTCAGGTGAGTGCGTTTCGATGAACTCACGGTCATATAAGACAAAATGAGCCTCTGCCTCTTTTGATGGCGCGATTTCGACGACGGATGTTCCATCAACGGTTTGTTGTTCAATGATCGCAAACCCTAGTTCTTGCCAAAACTCAACTGCTTTCGTCACATCATCGACGTATAGCATCACTTGCATTTGATTGGAAAACAATGGGCATCCCTCCTCTTTCTCGTTATTTGTCTTCTTCCTTCGCTTCTTGCGCAGCATTCGAATTGGTATTAAAGTTCAATTGTAAACCTGGTTTGTCGGTTACGATCTCTGTCACTTCATAAGTCAAGCGTTTGACGATATCAAACAATGGCTCCACCAAGCGGTCAGTTTCGGCTTTTGTTAGATCTTCTCCGGAATTGACTTTACGATTCAAAATATGATTGACCTGTCCGACACGTCCTGACAAAACATAATCAGGGAACACCAATTGGAATTCTAGCCGAGCGCCAATAATACTGTTTTTTTCCATATATTCTTCATCTTTGACTTTTAACGGCGCAAAGCCGACATTCAATTTGGTTTCCATTTCTTTGTCTTTCGGTTTCATATCGAAATGATATGCTTCAACGATCGGTTGTTGTCTTTTTAATTCCACTAGATTCACACTCCTTATCTAAAAGTATAGCATAACCTTTTCTTTGAGCCTACTGTATTCTTTAGACAATAAAAAAAACGGCGAGTGCCGTTTTAATTTGCTTCTTTTAGTGTTGCTAGATAATCCAAGGCATCTTGGACATTGGCGATCGGAACGATTTTCATATCCGTGTCTAACTTTTTCGCTGCTGCCACTGCCTCTTCATAATTTGTTTTGATGGAAGGATCTATTTCACGCTCTTCGTCAGTAATCTCATCATCTGGGGCAAAGAAGATTTCTGCACCACTTTCACTGGCACTCGCTACTTTTTTATCGATCCCACCGATTCGACCAACGGTTCCGTCAGCTGAGATCGTTCCTGTCCCAGCTATGTTGTGGCCTTTACGTAGGTTATCTCCGGTCAACTGTTCATAAATTTCAAGGGTGAACATCAAACCAGCGGAAGGTCCTCCGATATTGCCAGAATCGATCACGATCTCTTCATCAGAAGTGATCTCTGTATGATCGACGAGGGAGATGCCGATACCGGCTTTTTGATTGCTCTCCAGTTCAATTAGTTTGCCCGTTGCTTCTTTTTCTTCGCCATCTTGCAAGTAAGTCACGGTGATTTCATCACCAATGGTTTGACTTTGGACGTAGTCGATAAAATCTTGACTGCTTTTAAATTCTTTACCGTTGACTGCGGTGACGGTATCTCCAACGGATATTTTCCCAGCAAAGCTGGAATTTGGATCGATCCCCATGACATAGACCCCTTTATAGGTCATTTCATAAGGTAAGTCTGCCAGCTTTAATGCTTGCTCAATCGCACTATTTTGCGAG
The DNA here is from genome assembly GCF_050542615.1 of Enterococcus sp. DIV0008. Classification (NCBI taxonomy): domain Bacteria; kingdom Bacillati; phylum Bacillota; class Bacilli; order Lactobacillales; family Enterococcaceae; genus Enterococcus; species Enterococcus sp. DIV0008. The sequence continues at coordinate 1,763,908 of NZ_CP172937.1, forward strand.
GATTCCATATAGTAACGTTGAATGCGATTGTACTCCTCATCTGTCGCACCGCCTAAAAGTTCTTCCTCACTGATCAAGTCTTGGAATTCATTGAATTTCGTTCCAATCGCTGTGAACACGGTAGCTTGTCGAATCCCAACACTGGTCAAAGAAAAGGAGCCGGCTGAGGTGTCTTCTTTTTGATTGACGGTAATCAGCTCTTTTAAATCGATCGTTGCTCCTGGTTGCTCGATATAATAGGGAATCGGCAAAAAAGCACAAGCTGCGATGATCAGTGCTAAAACAAACAGAAGAAGATATTTGATCGTTGATTTAAGATTCATTGGTATCACGCTTCTTTACTATAGCATCGTAGATATTTTGAGGTAAATATTCGGCAACATCGCCGTTAAAGGTCAAGATTTCTTTCAACAAACTGGAACTGATGAAACTGTGTTTTGCGTCTGCTAAAAGAAAAACGGTCTCTAATGAGGGTTCTAGGTGATGGTTCATCTCCATGATGTCCCGCTCATATTCATAGTCTTTCACACTGCGAATGCCTCTTAGCAGAAACTGAGCACCTAGTTTTTTTGCGATCGTAACCGTCAGCTCCGTTTCTTGTGCCAGAATCTTGACGTTAGGAATATGGGCGAGGGCTTCTTCGATCAAATGAACTTTTTCTTCACTCGTAAAAAAACTTTTTTTATTGGTATTTGTAAAAACACCCACGATCAGTTCATCAAAAAGCGTGGCTCCTCGCTCGATCAGGTCAACATGACCGGACGTCAATGGGTCAAAACTCCCTGGAAATAAAGCAATCTTTTTCACGTTATCCCTCATTTCTATAGATCGTCACGGCCGATATGCCATAGGTTTGGGCACGGACCAAATGCAACGAGCCGATTTGTTCTGGTAAGTCGATGGACTTGTCTGTTTCGCAAACTACGTATGCAGACGGACGAATCAATTCATCCTTCAGCATAGCTTCTAACTGTTGCAGAATCTCTTGCTTTGCGTATGGCGGGTCTAAAAACAAATAGTCAAAACTTTGTCCCTCAGCTGCAAACTGCCGTAAAGCTTGATTCGCATCCATTTTTAACACCGTGAACTTTTCGGGTTCTTTGGTTATAGCAATATTTTCGCGGATCACTTTGGTTGCTGGAAAACTACGGTCGACACAAACCGCATGATCAGCTCCCCGAGAGATCGCTTCGATAGCTAAGCCCCCGCTTCCGCTGAATAAATCCAGTACAACACCTCCATCTAAATATTGCCCTAACATGTTAAAAATCGCCCCTTTTACTTTGTCTGTCGTGGGGCGAGTGTTGTCTCCAGCGAGACTTTTTAATCTGCGGCCACCATATTCTCCGGCTACTACACGCATGCTTTTTTCCCTCCAAGATCTTCGTAAATACAAATATAGCACTGTTTCTATAAATAGCAATAAAAAAATGGCGGTGACTCAAGGCACCCCCACTTTTTTATTACACGTTTTCTGCCAATCGAATCATCGTATTTTTTTCTTCGATATCAAACCCTTCATCTTTCACTGGATAGGCTGCTGAAGTACCAATTTTTTCAGCAAAATCCATTTCGACATCTGGTCGATAGGAAGCTTCAACTTGTCGAACAAAGTGAAACTGCTCGATTTTTGCTTTTTTGCTTTCGTATTCTTCTTCGTTCAAATACATGACCACGTATTTCATCTTACGTGATACATAATGAACAAAACCAAAACGACGCAAATTTTTTAGTTGGCGTAGGCTGTAAACCCATACGATCAATCCTCGACGCTTTTGCATCGTAAAAGGCTCTTTATCCTCGTGCATGACAATTTCCTCCACAACTTGATTTTGATTGAAAAAAGGGACTCCCAGCGTCCACTTTGACAGAGGGAGAAAAACAAGTAGAGATCGCCACAGTCAGTTCATCCAGCAAACGCTGTAGTTGTGTTTCACTCCAGCGAAACTCACTTACTTGTTCATTAAGATCCAACTGCCGCTTGGCTGTGCGCAACGCCCGTTTTTTTTCTTTGAAATCAGGCGCATACTCACCGTAAGCTTCAATTCTTTCAAAATCCAGCTTCTTTTCTAAAAACGATCGCATCAATTCCTGAACAACAGGATCTTGATGCATAATTGTTTTCGCTTTTTGATAGGTTCTACACGTTTCACTTGCTTTGATCGCCATCACAAGTGAATTGATTTGATCTTCAATCTCGAAAAAGGCTTCATCGTAAATCATCTGACGTACTATCCTCGGTCCCTTCCACATCTTCTTGCACTAAGACTACCATATTTGCTTCAGAAAAAGCAATTCCTATCTTTTCTGATTGTTCATAGGTCAGACGTTCAGCAAATCTTGGGTTACTGAACCAAGACAAAATCGTAAAAGTCGGATCGTAAACAGGCGCTTCGAAGATCGAAGCAGATGCTTCCAATTCCTTATCCGCCAACAACTCTCGCCACTCGTCGTTCGTTAAAACAAAATTACTCGTTTTTTCTGAAGAAAGAGCGCGTTGATAAGAATGGATTCGTTGAGAAGTCAAATAGTCTGATAGATTATTCGTCAAATCAAATAAAAGTCCAGCTGCTTCTTGATGTGTTTGGGTATCCTGTGAGAAGGTTTCTAAGCCGATTTGCTGGCGAATTTTATCGATGATAACAAACGCCAGGGTCTCTTTTTCAAGGTTGGCTTGGGCTTGGTCAATTGTTTGCGAAACTTGAAACAGCGGTCGCTGTCCTTCCGTCAAGGGATAAGGTGCCAGTTTAAGTAGCGTGGTCTGATCCAAGTAAGTGACGGCTTGCAGTTGGGTAGTCTCCTGATCGAAGAACAAAACAGCAAATGTCCCGTTGTCAAAAGCCACTAATGGACGATAGTTCATATCTTCTTCCATCAATTCGAAACTGATCGCACGATCATTTTGTGTCAAGGTAAAGTTAGGATAAATCATGGTCAACTCCGTCAAGTCAGTCAAGGTCATGCCCATCGTAAAAGGTGCCAGGGAAGAGCCCCCGGCGCCGATTACTTTGATTGCTTGCACACTTTCACCATCGGTATTGATCTCAACATACTGTTGATCGTCTAATTGATTGTAGACCCGAATTTCAAACTCGTAGCCCGAGCGATAGGTTTGAATGGGAAGACCATAGACTTCTTCAAAATCCGAAACAGGCTCCCCAATCATTTCAGCTAACCCTTGGGCTGCGATCGGTTCGTAATTCATGGTTGTTGGCGCTTTGATTGGGTTTTCGATCGTCATTCTTGAATCTGAAGCGTTTTGCATGAATACTGGCTGCAAATACACGATTATTAGGGCCAGGACAAATAAGCCGCAAAACAATAATCCTCTTCGCTTCATCTGTGGGTCGACTCCTTACTTCTCTTTGACTTCAATCAAAAGGTCTCCTGACTGAATTGGTTCACCATTGGTTACATACACATGTTCAACCACACCTGAGAAGCGAGCTTCGACAGAAGTTTCCATCTTCATTGCTTCCGTGACCATCAAGGTCTGTCCACGTGCCACTCGGTCGCCTTTTTTGACTAATACTTCTAAGACTGAGCCACTCATGGAAGCACCGATCTGTTCTTTATTCGTTGGCTCCGCTTTACGTTTTGTTTGAACAGAGCTGATGATAGAGTTGTCCTTAACGACGATTTCTCGACGTTGCCCGTTCAAGTTAAAGAAGAGGGTCCGGTTGCCTTCAATATCTGCCTCACCGATCTCGTCGAGACGAATGATCAAGATTTTGCCTTTTTCTAATTCAACATTGATCGTTTCACCTAAGCGCATGCCGTTAAAGAAAGTTGGCGTATCAAGAACTTTCACATCGGCAAACTGTTCATAAGCTTTCCGATAGTCAAGGAAGACTTGCGGATACATCAAGTAGCTCAAGACTTCTTCATGTTTTGGTTCATAGCCGATTTTCTCCGCTAGTTCTTGCTTCACTTCAGCAAAATCAACTGGCTTCGCAAATGTTCCGGGACGTTTTGTAAAAGCTGGGCGTCCTTTTAAGATAATGCGTTGCAATTCTTTCGGGAAACCACCAACTGGCTGACCTAACTCGCCTTGGAAGAAGGTGATCACTGATTCTGGGAAGCTCAATGTATCGCCTTTTTCAAAAATATCTTTTTCTGACAAGCCATTTTGTACCATAAAGAGTGCCATGTCACCAACGACTTTCGAAGAAGGTGTCACTTTTACGATGTCTCCAAACATCATATTGACTTCATGATACATTTCTTTGATTTCATCCCATTTTTCGCCTAAACCAACGGCTTTGGCTTGCTGCTGGAGGTTGGTATATTGTCCCCCCGGCATTTCATGCTTGTACACTTCTGTTTGAGGTGCGTTCAAGCCATTTTCAAAGGAATGATAGTACATGCGGACATCTTCCCAGTAGTGGTTCAACTGTTGGATGTTGTCTACATTGATTTCTGGGCAGCGTTCGCCGTTCAATAGTGCATAATACAAACTACTCATACTTGGTTGACTCGTTGCGCCACTGACCGCTGACATAGCGACATCCACGATGTCAACACCGGCTTTAGTAGCTGCTGAGTAAGTAATGATCCCATTTCCACTGGTATCATGGGTATGCAGATGAATCGGCACATCGATCGTATCCTTTAGCTCACTGATCAAACGATAAGCTGCTTGCGGTTTTAATAATCCAGCCATATCCTTGATAGCAATGATATGGGCACCAAGGTTTTGCAATTCTTTCGCCATATCTTTGTAGTATTGTACTGAATATTTTTGACGGGTCGGATCATTGATATCCCCGGTATAACAAATCGTTGCTTCTGCGATTTTTCCTGTATCGCGAACGGCTTGAATACTTTTCTCCATTTGTGGAACCCAGTTCAAACTATCAAAGATTCGGAACACATCAATTCCTTGCGCTGCAGATTCTTTGATGAATTCTTCCAATACATTGTCTGGATAATTGGAATATCCCACAGCATTGGAGCCTCTAAACAACATTTGCAACAAGGTATTCGGCATTTTTTTCCGGAACATCCGCAATCTTTCCCATGGATCTTCTGTTAAGAAACGGTAGGCAACGTCGAACGTTGCTCCACCCCACATCTCACTTGAGAACAATTGCGGCAGACCTGCTTCTGTCATCGCGGCAATTTTCTTAAAGTCATGGGTTCTTACACGAGTTGCTAACAAGCTTTGATGGGCATCTCGGAAGGTTGTATCCGTCAGCAAGACGTTCTTTTGTTGACCGATCCACTCAACGACTCCCTCGGCACCTTTCGTATCTAAAATGTTTTTGGCGCTGACGAAATCAGGCGTTGCTTGGATGTGTTGTGGCATCCGTGGTTCATTGTAGAAAGGTTTCTTTTGTTTTTCGATTCCCGGGAATCCATTGATCGTGATTTCACCGATATACTTCATGGTTTTGTTTCCACGGTCACGAATCCGAGGGAAATTGAATAGTTCTGGCGTATTGTCGATAAAGGTGGTTTTGGCTTCACCTGAACGAAAGGCTGGATGAGAAACAACATTACGCATAAAGAGAATGTTTGTTTTTACACCACGTACTCGGAATTCTTTCAGACAGCGCATCATTTTTTGAATCGCTTGATCAAAGGTTGCCGCATGTGTACAGACTTTTACAAGCAGCGAGTCGAAATAAGGGGTTACCACCGCACCGGCGTAAGCATTTCCGACATCCAAACGAACCCCAAATCCACCTGGAGAACGGTAAGTATCGATCTTACCAGTATCTGGCATAAAATTATTGGCTGGATCTTCCGTTGTCACCCGACATTGAATCGCAACACCCTCAAAGCGAATGTCTTTTTGTTCAGGAATCCCGATTTCTTTATGCAAGTCTTTGCCTTGTGCAATCAAAATTTGTGTCGTCACGATATCTAAATTGGTGATCATTTCAGTGATCGTATGTTCCACTTGAACCCGAGGATTTACTTCAATAAAGTAAAATTTATCGCCTTCAACTAAAAATTCCACTGTTCCGGCATTGATATAGCCAACATGCTTCATCAGTTGAACGGCAGCTTGACAAATTTTTTCCCGCTGTTCAGCCGTCATTGACACACATGGTGCCACTTCGACTACCTTTTGGTGACGGCGCTGAACGGAGCAGTCACGTTCAAATAGATGGACGACATTTCCGTGCTTGTCGCCTAGAATTTGCACTTCAATATGTTTTGGATTACTAATATATTTTTCAACATAAACTTCATCACTACCAAAAGCCGCTTTCGCTTCACTTTTGGCGCGTTCGTAGCCATCACGTGCTTCTTTTTCATCATGAGCGACACGCATACCTCGACCACCACCGCCAAGGGCTGCTTTGATCATGATCGGATAGTCATGTTCGTCGGCGAATGCTAAAACGTCGTCAATCGATGCTACTGGGCCGTCAGATCCGGGAATCGATTGAATCCCCGCATCGATCGCCGCTGCTTTTGCTTTGATCTTGTCGCCAAAAATATCTAAGTGGTGAGTGGATGGTCCGATGAAAATCAAACCTTCTTCTTCACAGCGCTGCGCAAAGCTCAGGTTTTCTGATAAAAAGCCGTACCCTGGATGAATCACTTCGGCCCCGGCTTTTTTCGCTGTGCGAATAATATCTTCAATGTCTAAATACGCATCGATCGGTCGTTTGCCTTTCCCTACTAAATACGCTTCATCTGCTTTAAAGCGATGGACGGAGTATTCATCCTCCGCAGCATAAATACCGACTGTTTTGATTCCTAACTCCGCACATGCGCGGAAGACACGAATCGCGATTTCTCCACGATTGGCAACAAGAATTTTCTTCATCTAATCCACTCCATTCAATTGATCAATAATTCAAATAATATTGTTTCCTCTTTTCTTCGGCACTGATATTTAATACAAAACCAATACAAATCGACAGCATCAGCAAACTTGATCCTCCCTGACTTAGAAACGGAAATGTGATTCCCGTCAATGGGATCAAACCAGTGATCCCCCCTAAGTTGATAAAAATCTGGGACATAAATAGAGCCCCTATGCCGATACACATCATGGAATTAAAGGGATCTCTTGAACGAATACCGACAAGAAAGATCCGTCCCACCATATAGAACAAAACACCTAAAATGATGATCGATGGGATCAAGCCTAATTCTTCCATAACGATCGAAAATATATAATCGGTGTGCGCTTCGTTTAAGAAACCACGTTTTTGGATACTATTTCCAAGCCCGCGCCCGAACAGCCCACCGTTGAACATTGCGTAATACCCATTGACCATTTGATGACCAGTATCGTATTCATCAGCAAACGGGTTCAAAAAGGATGAAAAGCGACTGTAGACATACGCTGGCAAAAGCTTACCGCCGGTTAGATTCACAAATAGGACGATCAATGCGCTACCAACGATGCCTGCCACGCCTAATATCAAGGTATACAGGTAATTCAGACCACTAGATAATAAAACGACAAAAGCCAGTAACATGACGATCACGGCATTCCCAAAGTCTGGGTAAAGGGCCATGATCCCAGTATAGACGAAAACGATTCCGATTGGGCGCCAAACCGTTTTCCAAAACTCCTGTTGAATGCCTTTTTGCCGATAAGATAGCGTCACAGATAAGAACCAAATAACAATAAACTTCAAGTACTCAGCTGGTTGAATGGAAAAACCAGCAATCGACAACCATCCTAGTGCCCCATTTCTTCTTGGAAAGAAGAAAGCAGCGATCAATAAGAATAAGATCACGATCATGGCGATCTGGACAAATTTTTTGTTCCGAAAAACATCCGTTTTCATTTTATACATGACAGTGATCGCTACTAGACTCAACAACCAAAAAATTGCTTGATTGATGACATAAGAAGCAGCTGTAGTTGGATTTGTAGCAGTCATCGCGACGTAGGACGTGGAGCTATAGACCATCATCAAACCCGTGACACACATAAAAATATACGGCAAGAGAATACTATAATCTAATAAATGTCTTTTCTTTACTTTTTCTGGCAAGTTTATGCCTCCTTGCCGATTTCAGGTGTCCGCTGGTCTTCATAGACCTCGCTGTACAATTGGTTCAAATCTTTTTCAAGATCCGCCATCAATTGTTGTCCTGTTTGATTATCGACGATCCCCAAGCGGATCGCAAATGCCACTTGCCGTGATAGACCATACATCTGAGTATCAACCACTTCTTCAAATGCTTTGCATTGTGCGATACATAAACTATTTTCTTGGTTTCGGATCAGCTTTTTGATTCGTTCTGCGTCATCTCTCAGCAGATCAAGCGCTTTTGTAGAATCGATTTGCTCCATTCCGGTCCCCCCATTTCTTCGTTTCACCATTATAGCATATTCTCCTCCGCTTTTGCATCCTTAGATTGCATAGAAATACGGAAATAACGAACTTTAATGAGCATATATTCTTAACGTTCGTTTTTTTAGGATAGAATGTCCTTTTTTCGTAATTTTTATTCGTTTTATCTTTGACTGCCTTCGACACTTTCGTGAAACAAACACAATTCGTGAAACACCGTTCAAAAAACGTTCTTTACAAAAATTTAAGAAAAGCTGTTCTATCAACTTTCCGAAAAAATAATCCTATTACTTTTTCCACAATTCATTTTAAAAAAAGAACAGGTCCAAAAGTCCCTGTTCTTCCACTTTGCATGAAAAGAAAATCCTTTACTGTGTTTCGTCGCCGATTTTGCCATCGCCATTGATGTCCTCATCGGAAAGACGTTCGACTTCTTTAATAAATCCTTCGCTCATTTCTTGATAGTTCTGCTCACCTACGACCGCATCATCAGGGATTTGATCAACATTTGCAAAAAATTCGATATGATTGTGTAGATTTTCAAAGCGCATAGGAGCATCTCCGCCATATTCACCATCAAGGTTGATCATTAAACGATTAACCTGTTCTGGCGCGTCTACTTCAAGAAAAGATGTCTTCGTATAAATCAGACGACGATCGTTGATGTGCTTGCCACCATTCATCATCAAAGCGACTAAATGGACGATCTCAAAAATATTGGCTGTTTTGACAATAATCAGTGAAAACTTCCCATCGTCAAGCTTAGCGTCGGGGGCAATCTGTTCAAATCCCCCTACTGAATTCGTTAGTCCTAAAAAGAACATTGAGGCTCCGCCAATGTATTCTCCGTCTTCATACTTTAGATGCATTTTGATTGGTTTGACGCGGGGCAGTAATTCGGCTCCTTTTGCTAGATAAGCTAAGTAGCCAAAAACACTTTTCAACTCAGAAGGAACATCATAGGTCAGTTCCGTTAAGTGTCCACCAGCAGCAATGTTGATAAAATACGTATTGGGTGTTTTTCCGACATCCATCTTCACCGTCTGCTGTTTTAAAATCACTTCCGCAGCTGCTTTGATATCGGTCCGAGGAATCTTTAGTGCACGTGCGTAGTCATTGGTGGTTCCTCCAGGAATAATCGCCATCTTCGGGCGTTTTTCTAATGGAGCGATTCCGTTGACGACTTCATTGATCGTACCATCGCCACCGGCCGCTACCACCAAATCAAAACCAGCTTCACCGGCTCTTCTTGCTTCATCACGGGCGGAAAATGGTGCAGCGGTCGTGGCAAACGCACTCGCCTCATAACCGCCTCTTTCCAAAACATCTAAAATATCTGCTAAATTTTTTCGAATCAATTCTTTCCCAGATGTCGGGTTATAGATTACTCTTGCTCTTTTCATCGCTTGCCTCTTATCGCTTTGCTAGTTCTTCTTGCAACAGCTTGTTCACAACGCCTGGATTCGCTTGTCCTTTGGTTGCTTTCATGATTTGACCAACTAAGAAACCAACTGCGCGGTCTTTTCCGTTTTTAAAGTCATCGACGGATTGTTGGTTGTTATCTAGTACTTCATTAATCATTGGTAGTAATTGCGCAGGATCTGATAATTGGATCAATCCTTTGGCTTTTACGACTTCTTCAGCGTCGCCGCCGTTTGTGATCAATTCTTTGAAGACTTTTTTCGCAATCTTCGAACTGATCGTGCCATCGGCGATCAAACGAATCATTCCCGCTAAATTATCTGGTGTCAATTTCGTTTCTGGCAGTTCCAATTTCTCACTGTTCAGATACGCTGAAACTTCACCCATCAACCAGTTAGAAGCTTGTTTGGGATCCGCACCGGCATCAATGGTTTTTTCAAAGAAATCGGACATTTCTTTTGATAAAGTCAAGACCATTGCATCGTATTCTGGTAAGCCCAATTCAGAGATGTAACGAGCCCGGCGTTTTTGAGGCATTTCTGGCAAGCTTTGACGTACACGTTCGATCCATTCATCATCGATCACAAACCGTGGGATATCTGGTTCTGGGAAGTAACGATAATCAGAAGAACCTTCTTTGACACGCATCAATAATGTTTTGCTGGTTGCTTCATCAAAACGACGAGTTTCTTGTTGGATCTCGCCTCCAGAAAGCAATACTTTGGCTTGGCGTTTTTCTTCAAATGCCAGACCTTTTTTCACGAAGGACATAGAGTTTAAGTTTTTCAGTTCTGTTTTTGTTCCGAATTGTTCTTGGCCGTAAGGTCGCAACGAAATATTCGCATCGCAACGCATAGAACCTTCTTCCATCTTCACATCGGATACTTCTGTAAACAAGATGATTGAACGCAATGCTTCTAGATACGCATATGCTTCTTCTGGTGAACGCATATCCGCTTCGGAAACGATCTCGATCAAAGGGGTTCCTTGACGATTTAGATCAACATAAGAATAACCGCCTTTGCCGTGCATGTTTTTCCCGGCATCTTCTTCCAAATGAACTCTCTCGATGCGGATTTTTTTCTTTTTACCTTCCACTTCGATCTCGATCCACCCATCATGACCGATCGGTTGATCGAATTGTGAAATTTGATAGGCTTTTGGATTATCAGGATAGAAATAGTTTTTGCGGTCGAAATGTGTTTCTTTTGAGATTTCACAATTCAACGCAAGCGCAGCTTTCATCCCAAATTCGATAGCCGCTTTGTTCATTACTGGTAAAACACCTGGATAGCCCCAGTCAATCACATTCGTGTTGCTATTTGGTTCAGCGCCAAAGTGAGCAGGTGCTGGAGAAAAAATCTTTGATTCTGTTTTTAATTCTACGTGGACTTCAAGCCCAATGACTGTTTCGAAGTTCATGCCTTATCCCCTCCTAAAATCACTGGTTTTTTCGTGTGGAAATCAGTTGCTTGTTCAAAGGCATAAGCCGCTTTATACATGGTTGCTTCATCAAAATGTTTCCCAATGATCTGCAAGCCGACAGGCAGTCCTTCAGAAAAACCTGCTGGAATCGACATCCCTGGCAGTCCTGCTAAATTCACAGGAATGGTTAAAATATCATTCAAGTACATAGTGATCGGATCATTGATATTTTCTCCAATACCAAATGCTACCGTTGGGGAAGCTGGGCCAATGATCAAGTCGTATTGGCTGAAGACCTTATCGAAATCTTGTTTGATCAACGTTCGTACTTGACCGGCTTTTTTGAAGTAGGCATCGTAGTAGCCAGCACTTAGTGAAAACGTACCTAACATGATCCGACGTTTTACTTCTTCCCCGAATCCTTCACTGCGAGAATTAACATAGACATCTTCTAAATTGCTGACATTCTCTGAACGGAAACCGTAACGGATGCCGTCAAAACGTTGCAAATTAGAACTTGCTTCTGAAGAAGCGATGATATAGTAAACAGCTACCCCATACTTTGAATGTGGCAAGCTGACTTCTTCCACGGTCGCTCCTAACGCACGGAAAGTGTCTGCAGCTTTTAAGATCGCTTCCCGGACGCCCGTTTGAATTCCTTCGCCTAAGTATTCTTTTGGCAAAGCGACTTTCATGCCTTTGATATCACCAGTCAAACCTGCTGTAAAATCAGGAACAGCTGCCCCGGCTGACGTACTATCTTTTGCATCAAACCCACTGATGGCATTTAATGCGATGGCATTGTCTTTCACCCCACGGGTCATTGGACCAATTTGATCTAACGAAGATGCAAACGCGATCAAACCAAAACGAGAAACCCGTCCGTATGTTGGCTTCAACCCGACGATTCCATTGAAAGCTGCTGGTTGGCGAATCGAACCACCCGTATCGCTACCTAATGATAAGGGGACTTGTCCCGCTGCAACGGCAGCCGCCGAGCCACCTGATGAACCACCAGGTACTTTTGTCTCGTCCCAAGCGTTTTTTGTTTTCTTAAAGAACGACGTTTCCGTACTCGCCCCCATCGCAAATTCATCCATGTTTAACTTACCTACTGGAATCATGTCTGCTTGGTAAACTTTGTCCATGACGGTTGCATTGTAGATTGGGTCAAAGTTGCCTAAAATTTTAGAAGCAGCTGTTGTCCGTAGATCTTTGGTAACAATGTTATCTTTGATCCCAATGGGAATCCCTGCCAACACATTGCTTTCAGTGATACCTTTTTGATCGATAGCTTGCGCTAACGCATGGGCTTTTTCTTCGTTCAATGCAAGAAACGCATCGACTTTTGGCTCTGTTTCTTTAATGCGAGCAAAGGTTTCGCTCGTTAGATCTGTCGCAGTAATTTCCTTTGACACTAATAAGCTATGCAATTCTTCTAAGCTTTTATTATATAGTTCAGTCATTAGGCACCCGCCTCCCCATTGTCAATGATTGCAGGCACTTTAATAAAGCCTTCTTCGGATTCTGGAACATTTTTCATTAATTCATCACGGTCCCAGCCGCCGGTCGTTACATCTTCACGCATCACATTGATCGTTTCTGCGACATTCGATGTGAATGGTACTCCTGTGGTGTCCACTTCTTCAAGTGTTTCAACCATATCAATAATTTTTCCTAGCTGAGAGGTAAACTCATGTAATTCATCGTCTGAGAATGAAAGTTTTGCTAGTTTGGCAACGTGTTTGACTTGTTCTTCGCTGATCGCCATAAAATCCTCCTCTTTCTCGTATCCGTAATCTACGTTTACGTTTTTCCAATGTATTGTATCATTTTTTTAACAAATCATGAAATAGAATTTGAAAATTATCAAATATAATTGCAAATAAAAGCAGAAATCATTTCTTTCCTCGTATTGCAGGGAAGAAATGATTTCAATTAGACAAGAAGAAACAACTGCTTCTCGTCTGTGACAATACTTAACAGTTATTGTTCTGCCGAATGACTGCCTTCGATCGCAGCCACCATTTGAGCTTCATCCCAAACGGTAACGCCTAGGGACTGTGCTTTGGTCAGTTTGCTGCCTGCTTCTTCCCCGGCAACAACGATATCGGTCTTTTTCGACACACTGCCTGTTACCTTCCCACCGAGATTTTCAATTCGTTCCTTGGCTTCTTCACGAGTGAAGTGACTTAATTTTCCTGTTAAAACGACGGTTTTCTCTTTAAATGGCGACTCCACTTCTTCCAATTGATCCGTTCTCAGCCCTAGATAAGCAAAGTTAACACCCGCTTTTTCAAGTTCATCTAAAAGGTCGTGAACTTCTTGATTGTCAAAATACGTGACGACACTTTCGGCAATTGTAGCACCAATGGTTTCCAACGAAATGATCTCTTCTTCTTTGGCTTTGCTAAGGGTCCGAAGGTCACCAAAATGTTCCGCTAAAATCCGAGCCGCTTTGGCACCAACATGACGGATGCCTAGCCCGAAAATCAAGCGCTCAACTGAATTTTCTTTGCTTTGATGGATGGCACGCAAAAGGTTATTAGCTGATTTCTCTTTGATTTTATCGAGGGTCAGCAATTGTTCTTCTGTTAAAAAGTACAAGTCGGCCACATCTTTGACTAAGGATTTATCGAACATTTGCTCTAAAACACGCGGCCCTAAACCATCAATATTCATAGCATTTCGGGAAACAAAGTGGCTTAAGCCCTCTTTGATCTGCGCTGGACACTTCGGATTGATACAACGCAAGGCAACTTCTTCATCTAAATGGATCAGCTCACTCCCGCATTCGGGACAATGTGTAGGCGATTCAAAGGGTTGACTTGCTTCCGTGCGTTTTTCTTCCAAGACTTTCGCAACCTCTGGAATAATGTCCCCCGCCTTATAGATGATGACCGAATCGCCAATGCGAATGTCCTTCATTTTAATGAAATCTACATTATGCAAACTGGCGCGGCTGACCGTCGTTCCGGCAACCCGGACAGGGGTCATAACAGCGGTCGGTGTCACAACACCCGTTCGTCCCACGGTCCATTCGATCGTTTCGATCACTGTTTCCGCTTCTTCCGGTGGAAATTTATATGCCGCCGCCCATCGGGGTGCTTTTACGGTAAAGCCTAACGCATCTTGATCTTTAAAATTATTGACTTTGATGACTACGCCGTCAATCTCATAGGGAAGCTCACTGCGCTTGTCATGAAACTCTTCGATATATGCCCATACTTCATCGATGGTGTGGCACACTCTGCGTTCGTGATTTGTACGAAAGCCTAATTGATCTAATTCATTCAATGCCGAAAATTGATCATTGGCTTCAATCGGACCAAAATCAGCCAGTGTGTACAAGAAGGTGCTTAAGTTTCTTTGGGCTGCGATCCGTGTGTCTAATTGTCGCAAGCTTCCAGCAGCTGCGTTTCTCGGATTGGCGAAAACTTCCACCCCTTCTTCTTCTCGCTGTTGATTCAACTTCAAAAACGAAGCCTTTGGCATATAGCATTCGCCACGAACTTCCAACGAGATTGGTTCTTTTAATTTTAGTGGGATCGATTTGACGGTCTTTAGGTTTTCTGTAATGTTTTCACCTACCGTACCATCCCCTCGAGTTGCTCCCCGAACAAAGCGCCCTTCTTCATATTTTAATGAGATAGACAATCCATCGATTTTTAGCTCGCAGACATAATCTACCGCTTTCCCCAATGCTTTTTGAACACGGGCATCAAAAGCCACGATTCCTTCTTTATCAAACACATCGTTCAAACTATAAAGTGGGATATCATGGGTGACTTTTTCAAAGCCAGGTAAAATGATGCCACCTACTCGTTGGGTGGGCGAGTCTTCGGTTACTAGCTGCGGGTAGTTGGTTTCAATTTCAACCAGTTCTGCATACAGCTGATCATAGAGATAATCTTCAACAGAAGGTTGATCTTTTACATAGTATTCGTAGGCGTACTGATTTAATTGCGTACGCAGCTCTTCTGCTCGTGATTGGATTTCTTTTGAAGGGACATCCATCCTAATATCCTCCTTATTTTTCAACTTTTTCAATCGGCGCAAAGGCCGCCAACAGTCGTTTGACGCCTTGTTGTGGGAATGCCACATCTAATTCGATGTCTTGCGCGCTGCCAGTCGTCCGAACGACCGTACCGATTCCCCATTTTTTATGTTGAACTTTCTCACCAACTTGCCATGTATTCCCCGCTGCAGAGGTCTGTTGCTTAGAAGCGACGGTCGTTTGACGCGGCTGTGTATAGCTCGGTTTAAAGACTTTTGGTTGAAACGGTGCAGCAGCTTTCGGCTGTGAACGCTCGCCTAATGATTGCAGCAGATCTTGTTCGATTTCTTCGATAAACCGTGACGGACGATTGTATTGGGTACGGCCGTATAATGTTCTGGAAAAAGCGTTGGTCATAAAGAGCTCTTCCTCGGCACGAGTGATCCCCACATAAGCAAGGCGCCGCTCTTCTTCGAGTTCGCTTTCTTCCATTAAAGCTCGAGAAAGTGGGAAGATATTTTCTTCCAACCCAATTAAGAATACCACTGGAAACTCTAGTCCTTTTGCCGCATGCAAGGTCATCAAAGTCACTTGACTACTTTCTTCTTCATAACTATCGACGTCTGACAATAAAGCTAAGTCATTTAAGAAAACACTCAACTTCTCATCTGGTGCATCTGCATCGTCTTCGTTTTGCGCCTCAAACCGTTTGTCGAATTCTTGGGTAACCGATAAAAATTCTTCCAGGTTTTCAAGTCTAGCTTGTGCTTCTAAATTATTTTGGTTGACTAACTCTTGACGATAACCCGTTTTTTCTAATATTTCTTTCGTCAGTTCGGTTACTGAGAGGTAAGGAATCATTTGGGCGAAGTCATCCATCATCATCCCAAAGCTTCCTAATTCTTTGCCGGCCTTCCCCGAAATATTTGCTAACTCGACGTTCATGGCTGCTTCTAACAATGACCATTCATGAAGATTCGCAAACTCTCGTAGTTTCTCGACGGATGTCGCACCGATCCCACGTTTTGGTACATTGATGATTCGTTCCAAGCTGATGGAATCACGAGGATTGGCGATCGCCGATAAATAAGCCAAAATATCACGGATTTCTTTGCGGTCATAGAACTTTCTGCCGCCGACCATCGTATAAGGAACGTTGGCTTTTAAAAGCATTTCTTCAATGATCCGTGACTGGGCGTTGGTCCGATACAAAATCGCAAAATCACCGAATTTACGGTTCTTTTCTGCAATTTGTTTCTGCATTTCACTGACGATAAATCGCGCTTCATCTCGTTCACTATCCCCGCGATAATAAGTGATCTTTTCCCCATCACGATTTTCTGTCCACAGATTTTTATCTGGACGGTTGCGGTTATTTTTGATTACTTGGTTTGCCGCATTTAAAATCGTTTGCGTTGAACGATAGTTTTGCTCTAACAAAATCGTCGCGGCATCTGGATAGTCCTTTTCAAAGTCTAAAATATTTTGCATGTTGGCACCACGCCAACCGTAAATACTTTGGTCCGCATCCCCAACAACACAAAGATTTCGAAAACGAGCGGCCAATAAATTGACCAGCGTGTATTGGGCGTGGTTAGTATCTTGGTATTCATCGACATGGATATAGTGGAATTTCCGTTGGTAAAATTGCAGCGCATCTTCATTGTCTTGGAAGAGGCGGATCGTATTCATGATTAAATCATCGAAGTCCATGCATTGATTATTGCGCAGCTCTTTTTGATATTTTTCATAACAACGACCTACGATCTGCTCAAATAGACTACCTTCCATGGCTTGGTAAGCTTCAGGTGTCAATAGCTCGTTCTTTGCATGAGAGATCGTTCCCAAAATGGAACGAGGATCATATTTTTTTGGATCGATATTCAATTCTTTTAATACCCGTTTCATCAGGGTATTTTGTTCAGAAGAATCAATGATAGTAAAATTCTTCGAATAACCGATTCGATCAACATCTCTGCGCAAGATTCTGACACACATCGAGTGGAAGGTCGAGACCCAAACGTCTTCTCCACCGGAACCTAATAATTGGCTGACCCGTTCCTTCATTTCCCGCGCCGCTTTATTGGTAAAAGTGATGGCTAAAATGTTCCATGGATTTACATTTTTTTCTTCTATTAAATAGGCGATTCGGTGGGTTAGGACACGGGTCTTCCCGCTTCCTGCCCCTGCCATCAGCAGCAACGGTCCTTCCGTATGCATAACGGCTTCTTTTTGCCGTGGATTCATGCGTTCAAGTAATTCACTTTTGGATGACATGATTTTAAACATCCTTTCTTTCTCAATCTTCTCAATTATAGCATTATCCGGGAAAGGGGAAAACCGAACGCTTTGAAAACTTTTAATTAAAAGCGCTTTGATTTTTTTCCTTACGATGCCTTCCGTTTTGAAAGAAAAGAGTCAGTCCATATTTGTTTACATAATAAAGAGGCTGTAAACTTACCAGCCTCTTTATTAGTTTTATTAATGAAAATCAGCTAAAATATTTCTCCACTAGCTTTTCATTCACATAGATCGATACTTGTCCATCATTGACCGGGAAAAGTCCTTTTCCGGTATCATCTAAAACCACTTTCGCTTCATTATTCTTTAATATATCCACGAAGGTCTCTCCACCATGGATCGCGCTGATGGTCATTTCTTTTTCCGCTCCTTGGGCATTGGTCATCACGACCGCTAATCCAGAAAGCTCATGTTCATAATCGCCAGTTAATACCCAGCCGATACAGTTAGGATCATCAAAATAGTCCACTTGGTTCCCAAATGCAAGCTTCTCTCGAAGTTTCAGCATATGGACCAGCGCATCTCCCACAGGGGCGATTTCTTGCGCGGGAATCCCAAATAAATCCCCCCAGAAAACTACGGGTACGCCAGCTTTACGTAAAAGGACCAATGAATAGGCATGGACTTTAAACCATCCGTCTATCCAAGATTGTAAACTTTGTCCGACTTGCGTATCATGATTGTCTACAAAAGTCACCGCATAATCTTCGCGCGCGGCAGTCAGTGTACCGGCAAAAATTTGACTCATATCATATTCGCCATTCGAGTGAGATGCTTCATATAAATTATAGTGCAAAGGCACATCGAATAAATAAATCAGATTTCCTGAAGAATCTAAATACTCTTCTAATTTTGGCAGATCCCCTGACCAATATTCTCCAACAACAAATAGTGGTTTGCCTTTTTCTTCCCGACGATTCAAGATCCAATCTGCGTAATAGTTGAACTCAATGTGTTTCACCGCATCTAGTCGATACCCATCAACGCCGGTCAGTTCTTGGTACCATTGGCCCCATTTATTGAGTTGTTCCACTGTTTCGGGATTTTCCATGTCCAAGTCACAACCCATTAAATAGTCGTAATTGCCCATCTCATCATCCACTTGGTTTTCCCAGCCCTTATCAGCGAAGTTAAAAATCCCGTGGTCTTTGTTGCGGTCATCATAATCGACACCAGAAAAATTATGCCACGTCCAAACGTAATCATTGTACGTCCCCTGACGTCCTGGGAAGGTGAACTTGGTCCAGGCTTCGATTTCTTCCTCATCACTGATCGGTTCATTCCGGTTTTCGGTATTGTATTTGACCGCCGGAACGACTTCTTTTTCATCGGCACCAATCAAGTGATTGAAGACGATGTCGGCATAAACCTCTACTCCTTGTTCTTGCAGTGCTTTGATAGCTTCTAGATATTCATCCTTTGTCCCATATTTTGTTGGCACCGACCCCTTTTGATCGAACTCGCCTAGATCATAATAATCATAGACACCATACCCAACGTCTTCGGACCCAGCTGTCCCTTTATAGGCAGGTGGCAGCCAAATTGCGGTAAATCCATACTCTTTGATTTCTTTACTCATTTCTTTCAATTTGTTCCAATGCTGGCTATCTGCCGGCAGGTCCCATTCGAACCCTTGTAAAATGACTTTGTTATTCATTTATTTATCCCCCCTTACTTCAATTAAGCCAAATAATAGTAAAAATTGTCAAATATAAGGATAGCGATCAAATCAAAATGACGGTTATCATGACCGTTTATGACCGATTATAATTATTCACGCTTACATTATGAATGATTTTTACTGTTTGTGATTGATTTTGAATGAATCATATGGTATCATGGCAAGTGAAGAGGTGATGAAAATGCTTACAGAGGAGCGTCATCAAGCAATTTTGGCACGATTGGAACAAGAAGAGATCGTCAAGGTCAGTGAACTGATTCAACTGTTGGATGCTTCAGAATCAACGATCCGCAGAGACCTGCAAGAATTGGAAGACAAAGGATTTTTAGTCAGAATTCACGGTGGAGCCAAGAAAAGCCAGCAATTAGGCTTCGAACCAAACATGTCAGAAAAAACGGCGAAGTTTCAAACGGAAAAGCAAAAAATAGCAAAAGCAGCTGCCCAGACGATCAAAAATGGTGAAGTCATTTACTTAGATGCTGGAACAACGACCCTCGAAATGATTCCTTTCCTATCGGCTATCACAGGCCTTAAGGTGGTCACAAATTCCGTCAAGCACGCTTCCCTACTGATTGATCACGGGATCGACACCATGATTTTAGGGGGAACCATTAAGATAACTACGAACGCTGTGTTAGGGATCAATGCTGGAGAACAACTGCGAAAACTACGCTTTAATCGTTGTTTTATGGGCATGAACGGGGCTCACTCTGAGGCTGGGTTCACCACACCCGATCCTGAAGAAGCCCTGATCAAGCAGATTGCACTAGAGCACAGTCAACAAGCTTATGTCTTGCTAGACCATTCCAAATTTCAGCAAACAACTTTTGCTCAAGTTGCCTTTATCGAAGGGGCTACGATCATCACCGATTATTGCCCAAAAAACTATCTAACGAAATTCAGAGCAAAAACAACCATTATGGAGGTAATACAATGATTTACACAGTAACACTCAATCCATCGATCGATTTTATCGTCCACGTCGATCATTTGGAGATCGGCGCCCTCAATCGAATGAAACAAGACTTTAAACTACCTGGTGGCAAAGGAATCAATGTCTCACGGATTTTGAAGCGAATTGGCATCTCCTCGACTGCCCTTGGTTTTGTTGGCGGATTTACTGGTCGTTTTATTGAAGAGTGGCTGACCAAAGAGGAAATCAACAGCAACTTTACACAAGTCGCTGCCGATACCCGAATCAATATCAAATTAAAATCTGGCGAAGAAACTGAGATCAACGGGCTTGGTCCAGTGATCAGTGACAAGGAAATCGGAGAAATAAAACAACAACTAGCCGCTCTTTCTGCCGAAGACATCGTCATCCTATCAGGAAGTAAACCAGCTGGTCTTCCAGCCGACTTTTATAAAGAATTGATCAAAATCGTTAAAGAAGCCGGTGCGGAATTTGTCATTGATACGACCGGTGCGGAACTTTTTGATGCTTTAACGGATCAACCTTTGTTGATCAAACCAAACAATCATGAATTAGCCGAACTATATGAAACTTCTTTTTCAACAATCGAAGATATTTTGCCTTATGGTCAAAAAATGTTAAAGGATGGTGCTAAAAATGTCATCGTCTCTCTAGGTGGTGATGGTGCCCTGCTCTTTACTGGCAATGAGATCTATCGCTCCAATGTGTTGAAACGACCTTTGAAAAATTCAGTTGGTGCTGGAGATTCCATGATTGCTGGATTCATTGGACGTTACGCGAAGACCAAAGATGTGGTTGACGCATTCAAATGGGGTGTCGCTTGTGGCAGTGCTACTGCTTTTTCTGATGATTTAGCTGAGGCGTCATTTATCGAAGAACTACTACCGGAAGTCATTATTGAACAAGTAAATTTATAGGAGGATGGAAAAAATGAAAATCAACGAGTTGATGCTGAAAGATGCCATGATCATGGACTTGCAAGCAACAGACAAAAAAGGTGCCATTGATGAAATGGTCGCAAAATTATATGCTGTCGGACGAATTTCAGATATCGAAGTCTACAAAGAAGGAATTCTTGCCCGAGAAGCCCAAACGTCAACAGGGCTAGGTGACGGCATCGCAATGCCCCATGCCAAAAATAGTGCGGTCAAAGAAGCGACGGTCTTATTCGCAAAAAGCAATGCGGGTGTCGACTATGAGGCGTTAGATGGACAACCAACGTACCTCTTCTTTATGATTGCAGCACCAGAAGGAGCAAATGATACTCATTTACAAGCATTAGCAGCTCTCTCTCGCTTATTGATCGATCCAGATTTCGTTGCTAAATTAAAAACAGCGACAACTGCTGATCAAGTACAGCAACTTTTCTCAGAAGCTGAGGCACAGCAAGAAGCCGATGCTTTAGCAGAAGAAGCGGCAAACCAAGAAGCAGCAACTACTAGCGAACGTCCCTATATCGTCGCAGTTACAGCTTGCCCAACAGGGATCGCTCATACCTACATGGCAGAAGATGCTTTGAAAAAGAAAGCCAAAGAACTTGGCGTTGACATCAAAGTTGAAACAAATGGTTCAGAAGGAATCAAAAATCGTTTAACAGAAGCTGATATCGCCCGAGCTACTGGTGTGATCGTAGCTGCCGATAAAAAAGTTGAAATGGATCGCTTTGACGGCAAACATTTAGTAAACCGTCCAGTCAGCGATGGTATCCGTAAAACCGAGCAATTAATCAATGAAGCAATGAGCGGAACTGCTCCTGTTTTTCATGGTAGCGGCCAAGCTTCTGATAAAGAGGACGCTTCAGCTGATGGTTCAGTCGGTCAACGAATCTATAAAGATTTGATGAATGGTGTTTCTCACATGCTACCATTTGTTATTGCCGGTGGAATCATGATCGCTATTTCCTTCATGGTTGACCAGTTCATGGGTGTCCCTCAAGATGCCTTGAGTCAATTAGGAAACTACAACCAAGCAGCTTCTTGGTTCAATCAAATCGGTAGCGCGGCATTTGGTTTTATGCTACCTGTCTTAGCTGGATTTATCGCTTCAAGTATCAGTGACCGACCTGGATTGATCGTCGGTTTCGCAGCAGGTGCTTTAGCAAATACAGGTGGTGCTGGTTTCTTAGGTGCCTTGATCGGCGGTTTCCTAGCTGGTTACGTCATCAAGTTCTTACGTTCATTATTCAAAGGCTTACCAAAATCATTAGAAGGAATCAAAACGATCCTCTTCTACCCTGTTTTCGGTCTTTTGATCACTGGTTTCTTGATGTTATTGATCAACGTGCCAATGAAAGCCATCAACGATGGTTTAAACAGCTTCCTGACCGGCTTAAGTGGCACAAATGCTGCTTTGCTTGGTGCGTTGCTAGCAGCGATGATGGCAGCCGATCTAGGTGGCCCAATCAACAAAGCCGCTTATGTTTTCGGTACTGCAACATTGGCAACCACCGTTGCTGAAGGTGGTAGCGTCGTGATGGCATCAGTAATGGCCGGCGGAATGGTTCCTCCATTGGCAATTTTTGTCGCAACACTATTGTTCAAAAACAAATTCACGAAAGACCAAAAAGAAGCAGGTTTGACAAATATCGTCATGGGGCTATCCTTCGTCACTGAAGGTGCGATCCCATTTGCAGCAGCAGATCCACTACGGGCGATCCCAAGCTTTATCGTCGGTTCTGCACTGACTGGTGCGCTTGTCGGTGCCTTTGATATCCAATTAATGGCCCCACACGGTGGGATCTTCGTTGTCCTATTATTATCTAAACCAATTTTGTTCTTGCTATTCATCCTGATCGGTGCAATTGTTTCTGGCGTCGTATTCGGTTTGTTGAAAAAAGCGCCTGAGCAAACAGCCTAATTGAAAAGACCCGCAAGATCCTCGTGATCTTGCGGGTCTTTTTCATTCTTGATTGGTAAAAAGCTGCTGTTCGACTAGCTTTTGGGTATTCATAAAATATACTCGTAGTTTTTTCCCATCCTTCTTTAGGTTAACCCACGTATATTTGCGCGTGCGGTGCAAATACCCAAAATGAACATCCGGCATCGCTGCTTTCAATCCGTCTATCGGCAGCTCCTTCAAGGCTGTTTCTGGTAAATAAAATTGTAAGCAAGCCGTGTAGTCTTTAAAGCGATCCTCTGAGTAATCAATTTCGAGGTGATTCCGAATATAAAAGGCATATGCCTCGACCCCATCATCTACAGTCAATTCCGGTTTTAATACGATATAATCCATCATACGCAACCGCTCTTGATCAATCCAAGGAAAATATGCTTGTGCATTCAAGTAACCTTTTACCCGACGCTCCTGGTACTCTTCATTCACCAGGTCGAAGCTTCGAGTGACGAAATGTGTCGCGTTACGCTTAGTTGTCGGCTGCATCCGATCATTTTGGTATTGGATGGTTTGGATCAAGTGATCGCCAAAGGCGTATTCAATATATGGTTCTCTTAAAATACCGACGCCGTTATCCCATGTCAATTGATCGATCCCAGTTTGATCACGAAACAAACGCTGGTAAGAAAGATTCAACTCGTGATCCCACTGAAATGGATCGCGATACAATTCCACCATCACGATTCCATGCTCTCTCACTTGGACTTGCTCAACTTGTTGCGCATCCGTAATGATCACCTGAGGAATGATATGCGCGTAGAATGCCGAAAAGTACATTCGCCAGCAAGAGGTCAGTGTATAGCCATTGTAAAAAACATCGTAACCAGAAAACTGATTGCAGTCGATGACGATTTCTTGTTCAAAATTTTTCCGCTTCGGTAACGCGTTGATTTCAGCAATCGATTGAAAATTTTGTCTTTTCTCGATTCGCTCGACGTTATGCATCAAGTACTCGTCATATGAACGCAAATAGCCGAACAAGCCATCTCTTTGCATCGTTTCATCGAAGTAACTTAAAATCACTGGTTTTTGCGTGGAAAATACGTCTTTAGTAAACAGATGTCGTTGCAACACTGCTTCTTGAATGACATGGATACTGGACTCATTTTGGCCATCCGTCACAATAATTTCTGTATTGATTTCTTCAGGGGCATTATGCAACAACCGACTGATTTCATTAAAATCGTAGGGTTTCTTTTCTTGCTGATTGTAGTAATATTCCGTCGGCTGATAGCTAAGACGAACCAAAGTGAACCAATTCTCAATCAACAAACGCAACTGTGATGTTTCCATTTGTGTCGATTGTAGAAAGCCATAGATTTTTTCAGTTTTGATCATCGCTATCCCTCTTTTCTATCCCCTTTCTTTAATTATAGTAAAGGGAGAAACGATTGAACACTATTTCGCTTTTTTTTTGATGAAATCTCACACCTTTCGTGGTAAACTAAAGGCGCTTGGAGGTGAACCTATGGGCTTAAAATTCCAACGAGAAGACTCGCTAGATAAAATGTTTGATGATTTTGCCTTTCTTCCCGATAACGATAAGGACAATAAAAAGCAACAAAACGATATTGAACGTTTCTTAAAAAACGAACCTGATGATGAGAAAAAAACACAAACAAAAGATAGTAAGAAAGCAGACTAATAAAAAAGGCAAAGGACGCTTCCGTCCCTTGCCTTTTTACTTATGCGAATAGAAAATGAGCCACTGAGTCTACTTAAATGCAACAATCAGAATTGGCATCTAACGATTTCCTTATAGCTCTTCATACATCATGCTTTGACGTAATCGCACCAAGCCAATGGTCAACAAGCAGAGAATAAGGAAGACGGCTGCTAAGATCATCATCACGAAGATCACCACAAAAATCGGTGAATTTGTAAAATGAATCATTGGTTCAAAGATAGTGGTCTTGATCAAGTCAGGGATCTCCGAGGCTAAGAGTTGTTGAATCGCTTGGTTAAAATCTTCCGTGGTTGAATTTGATGGCAAAACAGCCATAAAACTCCCCACACCGTAATTGGCAACCCCAATCCACGCAATTGCAACATTCGCTAGAGCGAGCCAGCCAATGCCAAGATTACCGACAACAATCGAGCCGACAGCAAGATTGCCAATCCCAACTAAAAAGCCAAAACAGAGGTTCCCTATTGCAATAACACCGGTGCTGACTGTCCCAATCCCCAGCATTCCGAAGGACAATAAGCCAATCGATAAAAAACCTAAGCTGACAATTCCCAAAGCAATAACCCCTTTGGCTTTGACACCAAGGCTAAACCAGCCGCCGGCAGTTGGTAACTCTTTCATCAGAACAAAAAACTCTCGAACGCTCGTCACTTGATTCAGCAACAAGAATAAATTGGGAATCAAAATGTGCATTAACGGAAGCCGCAGAACCATCCGTTCACTTTTGTATTCATAATAATAGGTTTCTTTCTTTTCTTTTAGTAACTCTTCCACTGGTGTCCCTAATAAATCGGCTAGATGAACCAATGTCTCGATATCTGGCAATCCATTCCCTCGTTCCCATTTTGAAATGGCCTTATCAGAAACAAATAACCTTGCAGCTAATTCCTTCTGAGTTAAGTTATGCCTTGATCGATACTCTTTTAGTTTTTTACTCAATGTTTCATGCATTCGACCACACCTCCTTGTTACAAGTTTAACAAATAACAAGGAGATTTTCGCTAAAATTGGGCAAATTTAGCACTCTACGCTGCGTAGAGTAGCATAAATCAGCTAATTTCCACTATAAAATGCGAAAAACCGAAGCAAGGGACTTCTTTGCTTCGGTTTCCGAATTAATAATTATTTTATTGCTGCTTCAATCGCTTTCCAGGCTTCTTCTTTTCCTTGTTTGGTAATAGAAGAAAATAGGATAAACGTATCTGCTGGATCAAAGGACAACGCTTTTTTGATCATACTCTCGTGCTTGTTCCATTTTCCACGAGGAATTTTATCTGCTTTGGTAGCAACCACGATCACCGGGATCTCATAATACTTTAAAAATTCATACATTTGAATATCTTCTTGGGAAGGTGCGTGACGTAAATCAACCAAAGATACTACTGCTCGCAGCTGCTCTCTTTGTTCGAGGTACGTTTCAATCATTTTCCCCCATTTCGCTCGCTCGGTTTTCGATACTTTTGCATAGCCATAGCCAGGGACATCGACAAAATGCAGCGTATTTTCAATCAAATAAAAGTTCAACGTTTGGGTCTTCCCCGGTTTTGACGAGGTACGGGCTAAGTTTTTACGGTTAATCAATGTATTGATAAAGGATGATTTACCGACATTGGAACGCCCTGCTAAGGCAATCTCCGGTAAGGGTGTGTCTGGGTATTGTGCTGGTGATACAGCACTGATGACGATCTCAGCATCATGTACTTTCATTGGATCGCTCCTTTTCATTTTTTTCAAAAAGAAAGCCGGATAGCAATGAAACTATCCGACTTGGTCTCGATTAGACTGCTTTTTTGGTCTCTTCATTGTAAATGATTTTTGGTTCGCCAAGTCCTTTCGCAGCTTCTTCCGTAATAGTGACTTTTTGAATCGACTCATCAGAAGGAACATTGAACATGACTTCCATCATAATATTTTCGATGATCGAACGTAATCCACGAGCTCCGGTGTTTCGCTCAATTGCTTGCGCAGCAATCGCACGTAAAGCCTCTGGCTCAAATTCGAGTTCTGTATCATCTAATGCCATCAATTTTTGATATTGTTTGACAAGGGCATTTTTAGGTTCAGTCAAAATATGCACTAAATCATCTACCGTCAATTTCTCTAAAGCAGCCATCACTGGCAAGCGACCGATAAATTCAGGGATCAAACCGAATTTAAGCAAGTCTTCAGGAATGATCTGTTGCATCACGCTCTCGCCTTCTTCAAGACGTTTGTTGTTTGTACCAAATCCAATAGTTTTTTCACCTAAGCGGTTTTTAACAATTGTTTCGATCCCGTCAAACGCCCCACCAACGATAAAGAGGATATTGGTCGTATCGATTTGGATCATCTCTTGATGCGGATGTTTCCGTCCACCTTGAGGCGGCACACTAGCAGTGGTTCCTTCTAGGATCTTCAATAAAGCTTGCTGAACACCTTCACCAGAGACATCACGAGTAATCGATACGTTTTCACTCTTACGGGCGATTTTATCGATCTCATCAATATAGATAATCCCTTTTTCGGCCATCTCTACATTATAATCAGCAGCTTGTAACAGTTTCAAAAGAATATTTTCCACATCTTCACCGACATAGCCGGCTTCTGTCAAACTAGTTGCATCAGCGATTGCAAATGGCACATTCAGAGAACGTGCTAACGTTTGTGCTAAGAATGTTTTCCCTGAACCCGTTGGTCCAATCAAGCAAATATTGCTTTTTTGTAATTCTACATCTTCAGCTGTCGTTTCTACATTGACCCGTTTGTAGTGATTGTAAACCGCTACAGCCAATGTTCGTTTGGCACGATCTTGTCCAATCACATATTCATTGAGAACATTCAATAGTTCTTGCGGTTTCGGCACTTCAGTAAATTCCCGAACTGCTTCTTCGTAAAACTCTTCATCAATGATTTCTTTGCACAAATCGATGCATTCATTACAGATATAGACCCCAGGACCTGCAACGATCTTTTTCACCTCTTCTTGTGTTTTTCCACAAAAAGAACAACGAACAGCTTCATTACCGTTTGTATTATCGTACATACTGTTCACCCCTTGAAAATTTTCCAACCTATTTAAAGGAGTGGAATTTGGTTTACTAACTTTGCAGTCTTAAACAATCATATCATAACTTTTTTGAAAGAAAAAGTTCTTTTTACTTTGCCTAATGTTTTCTTATCATTTGTTAGTAATTCCCAAAATCTCCATTTTTACTCCCATGAAAAAACGGCAAACACCGGTAGATGTTCGCCGCTTTTAAAAGTTTTGCTTACGCTTCTTTTGCAGTACCTGTTACAAGTTCAACTGCTTTTTTCATTGTGATATCATGTTTCAACATGTCTTCTGTTAAGACGCGTTTGATTTGATCCACTGGCATGTTGTAAGCTTCAGAAAGTTCTTTGATTTCGTTTTCGATATCTTCTTCTGTTGCTTCCAAACCTTCTGCTTTAGCGATTGCTTCAATGACAAGGTTTGTTTTCACGCGTGTTTCTGCTTCGCCTTCGAATTGTGTGTGCAGATCAGCTTCAGTTGATCCAGTTAATTGATAGTACATTTCTGGTGAAATTCCTTGACGTTGCATGTTGTTTAAGAATTCATCCATTGAACGGTGAACTTCGTCATGCACCATTGAATGTGGTAATTCAACGATTTCTGCATTTTCAACTGCTTGACGGATTGCAGCTTCGTCTTTTGCATCTTCTGCTGCTTTTTCTTTTGTTTCTGTCAATTCAGCACGGTATTTTTCTTTTAATTCAGCTAATGATTCAACGCTGTCATCAACGTCTTTTGCGAATTCATCATCTAATTCAGGAAGTTCTTTTGCTTTGACTTCATGAACCGTTACTTTGAAAACTGCTTCTTTACCAGCTAGATCTTCTGCTTGGTAATCTTCTGGGAAAGTCACGGTAACGTCTTTGCTATCGCCAGCTTTTGTTCCCACTAATTGTTCTTCAAAGCCAGGGATGAATGAGTTTGAGCCAAGTTCAAGTGAGTAGTTTTCACCTTTGCCGCCTTCAAATGTTTCTTCCCCTAAGAAGCCTTCAAAGTCGATAACGACTGTGTCGCCATTTTCAGCTGCTTCGTCTTCTTTGATAACTAATTCAGCTTGTGCTTCTTGTTCACGTTTGATGCGTGCATCCACGTCTTCTTCTGTTACTTCACGGTCTTGTTTTTCAACTGTTAATTCTTTGTAATCACCAAGTTTAACTTCAGGTTTTACAGTAACTTCTGCTTTGATTACCCAATCTTGGCCTTTTTCCATGCTGTCAACGTCGATTTTTGGTTGCGCAACAGGATCGATCCCTGCTTCTTTTACAGCAGCTTCATAAGCTTCTGGAAGAACTGCGTTCAATGCATCTTCATACAACGCTTCTTCGCCATACATACGGTTAAATACTTGGCGTGACACTTTTCCTTTACGGAAGCCAGGTACGTTAAGATTGCCTTTCACTTTATTGAATGCAGTCGTCAAGCCTTTTTGGATTTCTGCTTGAGCGATCGTAAATGTCAAAACACCATCATTGGTGCCTGTTTTTTCCCATTTTGCAGTCATTTATTTCCCTCCGAATATTAATTGATTTACATATGAAATAGCTTCATGCATACCTTTAAATAGTACACTAACGTTGTTTAATTGTAAACATTTTACCATGAAAGTTGCGAATTTTTCTTTCAGCGAATGCTCAATCGTAGGATATTGCGCAAGTGTCGTTTGCGCTCTTCTATTTCATTCGCTGCTTTTGGCTGTTCTTTTTCTTCAAATAACCCGCGATAATCTGCAACGTAGCTTGCCACCCACGCTTTTGCCTCTTCTTTTGCAGGTAAAAATGGGTAGCTGATGGCTAAATGATCATTGATTTCTGCTGAGACACTTTCTGCTAAAATCGGATCTTCTTGGGCGATCGTTTCGTCAATCTCTTTCTTGATCGCCTTAACAGCGTCATCCTCTTGCAAAAGTTTCACCTTTTTCGGAACGATCTGCTGCATATTCCCAAGGTAATCGATCAAATCAAATGGTTCGTCTACTTCTAAACGCACCAGCTCATCCACTAATTTAGGCAGTAAATACGGATTTTTGATGGAAGCCAGCGTTTCATGCATCAGCGTGACAAATTGTGGTTTAGTAATGGCTTGGGTAAAAACGTGCCATTCTGTTGCACTCACCGGTTGATTGGCTTCGTCCAGTGCACGTAGATGCTTGCGTTTCCCATGAAAATCTTCCAGCCCTAAAATTTGCTGCACTTCTTCTACTTTAGCTAATTCACTTGCTAACTGTTCCTGGTAGCGGCTCGCAATTTTTGTTTTTTTACCTAATGTAAGCCAGCGCCGAGCTTTTAAATACTGTCCATCCAAGATCAGCAGATGACCAATTTGTAAATACCCATCGGTTTCTTTTAAATAGTCATCTAAATAGTCTTCCGCCAGATCTAACGCTTTGGCAAAATCATTCAGCTGCTGCAGACATTCAACCAGCCATTGATTGATCTCAAAACTGGCGTTTTTTTGATACAGTTCATTGTACAGGCGAAAAGCTTGCAAAAATTCTTTTGATTGATAGGCTTTTTCTGCCGCCAGACGAAGCCGTTCATTTGGACCTGGGAAATCAATCGTCTCACCCATTCACGATCCCTCCTTTACTACTTGCTTGATCTGCTGGTTAGTTCTGTGCACCAACTATTACATGATTGGCATCTACCTGTTTATTAAAGGCTTTGATCAGATTGATGGTCACCACACTCGTCTCAGCAAAATAATCCGCAGCTTGTTGCTTATTTTTATTAAAAATGATTGGCAGGTAACCGAGATAAAAGAAAACATTGAATTGCAGCACATAGCGCCCGCAAAGTTCGCGGATCAAGACCGTTTGCCAGCTGAGTTCTTCTTCGACGAAAGAAATAACGCGGATGCCAAAAAGCATTTTCCCAATTGTTTGACCATGATTCAGCTTCGTCATCAGAACAAAATAGCCGAGATAGATCACTAAGGCACAGATGTTGTAAAGGCCAAACCGCTGGTTAGTTGCCGTTAGATTCGCTAGATTATAGATACTGCCGATCGTTATTTGCGTGATTGCCCGGATCACTAGAAGATCCACTAAAAAAGCAAACAGACGGATCCAAAAACCGGCAAAAAAGTAACTAGGAAAGTCATTAAAGAACCGTTTGTCTTCGGTCTGTTTTTCAGGTTCTTCAAAATGTTGCCACGCTTTTTGTCTTTCTTCGATCTCGCTTTGGGTATACTCTTCTTCTTGAAAAGACGTCAAGACTTGTTGATAAAAATCATCGGGATGGTTTACTTGTCCGTTTCTCATCGCTTTGCTGGCGTTTACTGGTTCGGTTGTTTCTGAAACCTGTGCTTCAGTTGGCACATCCGTTTGACCGGTTGCCGGTGTGGAAGTTTCCCGCTGTTTCCTTTGATCGATTGACGTACTTGTGTGATTGTCATCCGTTGACGATGCGCCAGCGGAATACTTGTTTTTCTCTGTCATAGTTATTCACCTCCATAGTAATAAAGAGGTTTAGGAGCATCGCTGGTTCCAAGGCTTTCCATCAATTGGATCACTCGCTCTGTGTTTGATTCTTTTAATCCTTGCAATTCGGCTAAACTTGAACCTAACCAAGTAGAAGCAAATCCAGTAGATGAAACGTCATAGCTGAAAATCTCGGCATCTTCCAAGCCTAGATCTGCTTGCATTGCTGCTAATGTATCTTCAGGAAAGCCGATTTCATCTACTAAGCCAACAGACACTGCTTGCTGACCATCATAGATGCGGCCATCAGCGATTTTTCTGACAGCTTCTTCTGTCATGCCACGTCCTTCTGCTACGATTTTAACGAACCGACCATAGGCATTGTCGACATAGGTTTGCAAGACTTCTTTGTCGGCTTCTGTTGGTTCTCTCGTTGCTGAACCTACATCTTTTAGTGCACCACTTTTATACGTATTGTCTTCGATCCCTAGCTTTTCGAATAAGCCGGCATAGTTGAGCCCTGACATGATCACTCCGATTGAACCGGTAATCGTTTCATCCGTTGCAAAAATTTTATCAGCACCTGCCGAGATATAATAACCGCCACTGGCTGCCATATTTTTCATGCTGACATACATCGGAATCCCTAACTCTTTGATTTTTGCTAACTCACGAGCGATCTCGGCACTTTCATAGACGCCACCTCCGGGCGTATTGACTTCCATCAAAATGCCCCCAATAGTTGGATCTTCTTGGATCATCCGTAGTTCTTCTAAAAACCGCTGATGATCATAAGATTCTGTCGTGAATAAGCCGCCACTGGAGCTGCTGGCGATCGTTCCTTCTAAAGATAAGCGAACGATGCGATTGTCTTGATCTCCGGCAACTAACGTTGTCTCTTCGATCGCATTACTTCCATAGAACAAAGCATTTAACCCTTGCAGCGTCTGAGTTTCCTCTTGCTCTGGACGATTTGTGATTGCTGAAAAAACCCCCGAGCAGATAAATAACCCTGCTGCGATCGCCGCTGCGATCCATCTTCTTTTATTCATTTTCCCACCTAACTTTTCACCTTTCCCATAATTAGTATAGATTTTTAATGACGATCACTGCTTCTTCGTCTCCAACCGCATCAAATTTTCCACTTTTTTCAGCTAACACATAGCCACCAAAAAATTCCTTTGTTAGTTCATCCTGGACTTCGAATGTTTGCGCGGTTTCAACGGTGACTGACCCGGGCAAAATTTCTTGCAAGCTGTCCCAGCCCGTATCCAACATGACCTTTGTTTCATCTGTGACATTAGGATCTGTTTCTATCGCAGCTATCATTTTCTTTAGCTCTGAAAAAGTCATACAATTTACAAATTCTGGCATTTCATTCCCTCACTTTCTTACTTTTTTATTGTATCGAACTTAAAAAAAAAAGCATAGCTTTATGAGGAAATTTCTTGGGAATCTTATTCGACAAAGCTATGTCAGCTGTTTTGATTCCCTTTAGACAGGTTCAAATCAGCCTTACCAATAACTATACCAATTATTTTTATATAACTTACAGTTGACAGAAACAGGAATAAATATTATGATATTGCTTGTATTTCTATAAAATATCTCACAAGGAGGATAGATAGACCAATAAGGATAGCGCCTGATCTGGAAACAGATGACGAGGAAAGAGTTTATCGAAACATTCGGCGGATGACTCTAGGGACTGCACTCTACAGGCAAGAACAAATCTCATCGCAAGATGATGACAAAGACTTGCTACGCAGATAGAAATACATAATGTCAAACTAAATTTTTTGAAAGTAGGATTATCATTATGTGTGGAATTGTAGGAATCGTAGGAAAATCAAATGCAGAACGGATTATTTTGAACGGATTGGAACGCTTGGAATATCGTGGCTATGACTCAGCAGGTCTTTATGTCGCTGATCGCACTTCAGATCATTTAGTGAAAGCCCAAGGAAGAATCAAAAACTTGGAAGAAAAAGTGACTTCTGAAGTAACAGGAACGATCGGTATCGGACATACCCGCTGGGCGACCCATGGCAAACCATCAGAAATGAATGCTCATCCTCACACTTCAGCAAACCAAGCACTCGTTTTGGTTCATAACGGTGTGATCGAAAACTTTGAAGAGCTTCATCAAGAATATTTAAGCAACCACCAGTTTGAAGGTCAAACAGATACCGAAATCGTTGTTCATTTGATTGAAGTGTTGAAAGAGCAAGACAACAGCACGACCAAAGCAGCCTTCAAAAAAGCTTTGTCCTTGATTCGCGGCTCTTATGCCTTTGCTTTAGTCGAAAAAAATGATCCAGAAACCATTTATGTTGCCAAAAACAAAAGTCCTTTATTGATCGGTTTGGGAGATGGATTTAATGTCATCTGTAGTGATGCCTTAGCAATGCTTGATCAAACGACTCATTTTGTTGAGATCGAAGATGGCGAAATGGTGACCGTAACCGCCGATGGGATCGAAATTGAAGATCCAAAAGGAAACCTTGTGTACCGTGAATCTTATGAAGCACAACTAGATCTGACTGACATCGAAAAAGGAACGTACCCTTACTACATGTTAAAAGAAATCGATGATCAACCAACTGTGATGCGCCGCTTGATCCAAGAATATCAAGGAGAATCCGGTGAAGTAGTGATCGATCCAGCGTTAAAAAACGAACTTTTAGCGAGCGATCGGATCTACATCATTGCTTGTGGTACCAGCAATCATGCTGGCTGGGCAGCAAAATCCATTTTAGAAAAACTAACACAGATCCCTGTTGAGGTTCACTTATCTAGTGAGTTTGGCTACAACATGCCATTGTTGTCAGCAAAACCCTTCTTCTTGTTCTTATCACAAAGTGGTGAAACGGCAGATAGCCGTCAAGTATTAGTGACGATCAACCAGTTAGGTCTTCCTAGTCTGACGATTACCAACGTTGCTGGTTCTACTCTTTCTCGAGAAGCGAACCATACCTTGTTGCTTCATGCTGGTCCAGAAATCGCTGTTGCCTCTACAAAGGCGTATACTGCACAGATCGCAGTGATGACGTTATTAGCAAAAGCCATTGGTGATGAAAAAGCCGTCCCTGAAGCATTGGACTTTGATGTCTTCCATGAACTAAGCATCGTTGCTTCTGCAATGGAAGCTCTAGTAGATGAAAAAGCTGTTATTAGTCAATTTGCTGAAGATTTCTTATCTGATACCCGCAACGCCTTTTATATTGGTCGTGGGAATGATTACTATGTATCGATGGAAGCGGCATTGAAATTAAAAGAAATTTCTTATATCCAAGCGGAAGGTTTTGCGGCTGGTGAATTAAAACACGGCACCATCGCGTTGATCGAAGAAGGTACACCAGTGATCGGTGTGATCACGGAAGAAGTGACCGGCTCTCATACGCGAGGCAATTTAAAAGAAGTCGAATCTCGTGGGGCTCATACCCTTGTGATCGTTAGCCAAGAATTAGCAAAAGCGACCGATCAAATCATCTTGCCAAACGTCCACCCATTGGTAACCAGCTTAGTGGCAGTCGTTCCAACGCAACTGCTAGCATACTTTGCTACTTTACAACGTGGATTCGATGTTGATAAACCAAGAAACTTAGCAAAATCCGTTACGGTCGAATAAGTTTTTTAAAAGATCAAAAGCAAATTGATTAGACTCTACAAAATAAAAAGACCGGCTAAGAGGATCTCTCGATCTTACTTAGCCGGTCTTTTTCCCTTATCGCTTGCCCAATAAATACAAAAAGACTTTTAAAAAACTAGCTCCACTTGTTGAAACCGCGACTTACCTTAAATGAGCACCCTTTATTCCGGTGATAATTAGGACGATCCTTTTTCACTTTTTTCTGATTAGCAACTGAAAAAAAGATGATCAAAGCTTTCCTCTGATCGTCTTTTTTTCGTTTAATTATTCCGCACCGATTTCTTCTCGAACGACCGCTGCGATTTTTTCTACATAATAGTCAACTTTTTCAATCGTTGGCGCTTCCGCCATCACCCGAAGCAATGGTTCTGTTCCGGAAGGACGAACTAAGATGCGGCCTTCACCGTTCATTTCTGCTTCTGTCTCTTCTACGATTTTACGGATTGCAGGAACATCCATCGCACCATTCTTATCGGTCACTCGAATGTTGACCAGCTTTTGTGGATAGATCGTTACTTCTCCTGCTAATTCAGACAATTTTTTCCCTGTCTGTTTCATGATATTCAATAGTTGGATCCCTGAAAGTAAGCCGTCTCCGGTCGTATTAAAATCTAAGAAAATCATATGCCCAGATTGCTCGCCACCGAAATTATAATCATTTTTACGCATTTCTTCTACGACATAGCGATCACCAACTTGTGTGATCACATCTTTCAAACCAATGGCTTCGACTGCTTTATGGAAGCCTAAGTTACTCATGACCGTCGTAACGATCGTTCCTTGGTTCAAGCGTTTTTGTTCTGCTAAATATTTTGCACAGATATACATAATTTTATCGCCATCAACAATGTTCCCTAATTCATCAACTGCAATGACCCGATCACCATCTCCATCAAACGCAAGACCAGCATCTGCACCTTTTTCAACGACGAACTCAGCTAATGCTTCGGGGTGCGTTGAACCAACACCATCATTGATGTTCAATCCGTCTGGGGAAGTACCCATCGTGAAGAATTCTGTTTCTAGATCGGCAAACAGTCGATTGACACTGGTAGCTGTTGCGCCATTTGCTGCATCAACGCAAACCGTGATCCCTTCCAAATCGTCAGGAATCGTTTGACGTAGAAATTGAGAGTATTTCAATAACCCTTCTGGGAACTCATCCACCGTTCCTAAGCCATCGGCAGAAGGTCGCGGAAGTGTGTCTTCAGGCGCATCAAGCAATGCTTCAATTTCAGCTTCTTGTTCATCAACTAATTTAAAGCCATCATTTCCGAAGAACTTGATCCCATTGTCTTGTGCGGGATTGTGAGAAGCAGAAATCATTACACCTGCGCTTGCTTTTTGTACTTTCGTCAAGTAAGCCACTCCCGGTGTGGAAATAACACCTAGCTGGAATACTTCGATCCCAACGGATAATAGACCAGCAATCAATGCGCTTTCTAACATCTGTCCAGAAATCCGTGTGTCCCGCCCAACCAATACGCGAGGACGACGGTCACCGGTTTCGTGCTGACTTAGTACATAGCCGCCATACCGACCCAATTTAAATGCTAACTCAGGTGTCAACTCCTTATTTGCTTCTCCTCTAACACCATCTGTACCAAAATATTTTCCCATTTTAATAACCTCTCTTATTCATTCTCTACAGTCAAACGACTAAGGACTACTTGTCGTTGTGCTGCTTGCGGAATTCTCTGTCTGCTCGTTTGTCGTGTCGACTGCCGAAGAATTATCTTGAGAATTCTCACTATTCTCTGCTTCATTGCTATCATTGTTTGATTGATTCTCCGTAGTAGTTTGTGCAACTGGTGTGATTTGGATCGTCACGACCGTCGGATTAATCGTCGTCCCATCAGGCACTGGAATGGTTACTGTCCGTTCCGTCGTTGTCGTGATCTCACTAACGTCCACCGGCACACCAATCTGCTGTGTTTCATCCAAGATACTTTGTGGTCCTGTCAAAACGGCACTAATACTGCTCATGCGGTAGATATAATGGGAGACCCCTTCTGGTGTTGTCCCTTGTTGCGTAACAAACAACTCAATTTCTTTACTTGGTGCTTCCATCATCAAGGCAACATCTACCGAATCAGGGTCAGCGATGATCGCTAGTGGATTGTTGTCACTATCCCATGCTTCGATCGTTCCACTGACAGTGATTGAATCACCTGTGATATCATCGGGATTGACGATTGCTACCACTCGGTCGATTTCCGCTAACGTTTGATCGCCGGTCGTGATTTCTACTTTCTGCGGATCGACACTCATTGAATCGACGCCGTAGCCGCTGGTTGCTCCGTCGGTGGAGATGACGGGTTCAATGGTAAAGGTTTGAGTGACTTTTTTCTCGATCGTCACAGTGACTGTTTTTGGTTCGATTTCAGCTGTGACACTTGAACTAAGATTTTTTACTTCTAAAGGGACCTCGTGCGTTCCTTCATCGAGCCCAGTCAAATCAGCTACGACTCGAAAGCTCCGTGTTTCCTCACTACGTTCCGCATTCAATTGTACACGATTTCGACTAGATAAGG
This sequence comes from Enterococcus sp. DIV0008, assembly GCF_050542615.1. NCBI lineage: Bacteria > Bacillati > Bacillota > Bacilli > Lactobacillales > Enterococcaceae > Enterococcus > Enterococcus sp. DIV0008. The sequence continues at coordinate 1,801,155 of NZ_CP172937.1, forward strand.
TCACATCCACTGTTGTTTCAAATCCTTGGATGAAGTATTCATCCGTATCGTAGGTGGTCTGAATCGGTACATTATCGATCTCTTCCTCATAAGGATTTGATGTTCCCGCAAGATTGACTTGCAGACTTGATCCGCTGGCGATGAAAAACAGAACCAGACTAAAGAACAGCGCTAGTATACCATAAAATACGTTTTGACGACGTTCTTTCTTGATCATTTTCTTCCTCCTTTGTTGACCCCTTCAAAGAAAGATTGCAGCAAGTTGCGTTTACCAGGTTTTTCTTCCGGCACTAATTCGCGATTCAACACGTCAAGATACTCTTGGCGAGAAAGTTCGGTCAACATGCGATTATTTAGCGTAATACTAACATCACCGGTTTCTTCTGAGACGATAATGGTCAATGCGTCACTGACTTCTGAAATCCCGACAGCCGCTCTATGGCGTGTCCCGAATTCTTTCGGAATCAGCGGACTTTCCGACAATGGCAAGTAGGCACTAGCAACAGCGATCTTATCATCTCTTAAAATGACTGCGCCATCATGAAGCGGTGTATTGGGAATAAAAATATTGATCAGCAATTCACCCGTCACATCCGCATCTAAAGGAATCCCGGTTTCGATATATTCTTCTAATCCCGTCGTCCGCTCGATCGTGATCAACGCACCGATCTTTCGTTTTGCCATATATTGAACAGCTTTGTCTAACGCTTGGACCAAAACTTCATCCCGTCGTTTTTCATTCTTAGAAGTCTTGAAGAAAGAGCTGCGTCCTAGATGCTCTAACCCTCGTCGAATTTCTGGTTGGAAAATAACAATTGCAGCAATCACACCATAAGTGATGACTTGATCCATCAACCAAGATAGCGTCTTTAATCCTACAATACCTGCCAAAAACCTTAGAACAATGAACAGGCCGACTCCTTTGAACAACTGGATCGCTTTTGTGCCTCGCACAAGCTGGATCAGCTTATAAACCAAGTACCAAACAACGATCACGTCTAAAACATTTACTAAAAATGACCAAGAAAATATATCAAATGAGAGCAATTCTCTCCAATAATCTAAATTAAAAAAATCCCTGAAATTTATCAACATAAACAGCCTTCCTTTATTCTTAAGACTTCAGATAATAGTATAACATAGGACTTCTTCAAAGATTTGAAAAAAAACAAATTTATGAAAAAGTTTTGAAAAAATAAACAGCTCTTTTACTTAGTTTACCATTATCCTGAAATCATTGTTTGTCAAAGGTCTTCGAAGATTTCATCTAAGGAGTCATCGGTACCCATTTCATAGAAAAAAAACAAACGACCCTGAAAAAACAGCACAAACCGTTTTTCAGGGTCGTTTCTCCGCAATCGATTGATTCCTCAAAGAGCGATTAAAACCACTTAGCTTACTCTTGCTGACGGCGTTTCGCGCGTGCCGCTCGCCGCGCAGCCCTTTCAGCTAACTGTTCTTCGCTTAGGGTCTGTCTTTCTCTACGCACACGAGTCGATTTTACAGCCGTTGTTTGTTCCGGGTGACCACATTCCAATGGGCTATTTTCGTCCGTAACGTCTGTTTTTTCAAGTTTTGCTCGTATTTTTTCTTCTTGACCTGCTAAACGGGCATAGTTATAGAAACGAGTTTTGGCATCTGAAACGGTTTTTTCAAACAATGCTTGCGCCGCATTGGGGTTGGCACTGTGTAAAGATGCAAAACGAACTTGGGTCTGCATAAAGGCGGGCATTTGGTCAAATGCCGGCTTTTTGAAATCAAGGGTCATTGGCTGTTTCCCTTTTTCTGCCAGAAGCGGGTTATAGCGGTAGAGACTCCAATACCCCGATGCAACTGCTTCTTGTGCTTCCTTCAAGGATTGACGCATTCCACCAGCAAGACCATGAGTGATACATGGTGTATAGGCAATAATGATTGACGGCCCAGGGAATCGCTCGGCTTCTTCAAAGGCTTTGATTGTTTGCATTTGATTGGCACCAGATGCGATTTGTGCGACATAAACGTGGCCATAGGTCATCGCCATCATTCCCAAGTCTTTTTTGGAAACAAACTTGCCACTCGCAGCGAATTTAGCAATTGCCGAAGTCGGTGTTGCTTTAGAGACTTGTCCCCCTGTATTAGAATAGACTTCATTATCTAACACGAGAATGTTGACATCTGCACCAGAAGCGAGGACATGATCAATACCACCAAATCCGATATCGTACGCCCAGCCATCCCCGCCAATCATCCATTGGCTTGGCTTAACGAATAAATCTTTCTCCTTCAAGATTGGAGCCAGCTGCGGAGTATCGAAGACTTCCGCTTCTAAGGCGGCGATCAGTTTCGCTGCTCGCTGCTGGGTCCCAGCACTTTCTTCTCGATGAAAGTCCCAATCCTCAATCAAAGCCTGCAATTCTTCTGATACAGCGGCTTTCAATGACTGCAACTGGGCTGCTAATTTCTCCCGTCTGGTTTGATTGGCTAAGAACATGCCGTAGCCATATTCGGCATTGTCTTCAAACAACGAGTTTGACCAAGCTGGACCTTGTCCTAAGTGATTGGTTGTATAAGGGGATACTGGTGAGGTTCCACCCCAAATCGAAGAACAGCCGGTCGCATTGGCGATCATCATGCGATCCCCAAACATTTGGGTCAATAATTTGACATAAGGGGTTTCCCCACAACCCGCACAAGCACCAGAGAACTCCAATAAAGGTTTATTGAATTGGGAGCCTAGGACCGTCCCAGGTTTTGCTGGATTTTCTTTTTGACGTAAAGTCATCGCAAAAGCCCAATTTAAAGCTTGTTCCTTTTGTTCTTCGTAAGGACGCATCGTCAAAGCTTTCCCTTTGGCGGGGCAGGCTTCCACACAAAGACCGCAACCTGTACAATCTTCAACGGAAACTTGAATTCGATATTTTTGCCCATTCGCGCCTCGCATCTCTCTGACGATAAAGCCTTCCGGCGCTTCGGCTAATTCATCTTCATCTGCCAAAAACGGACGGATCGCCGCATGAGGACAGACAAAGGCACACTCATTACACATGGTACAGCGATCTGATAACCACTCGGGGACTTCAACAGCGATCCCCCGCTTCTCAACCGCTGTGGTCCCGACAGGAATCACCCCTTCAGTCATTTGATTCCGTACGAGGGTACCCACGCTTAGTTGATTGCCTTCTTGACGGTTGATGGGTTCCACGATTTCTCGCACAAATTGTGTTGTCGCAGTGGATGTCCTTTCCGGCACTTCGATCGTTGCCCACTTGTTTGGAACAGGGATTTCTTGTAATAATTCGATGGTGCGATCAATGGCTGCTTGGTTTTTTTCAACGATCGCCATCGATTTGTGCCGATAACTTTTCAGCGCCTCTTCTTTTAAAATCGGCAAGATTTCCTCGGTCGGAATGATGTTTGCCAAGTAAAAGAAGGCTGTTTCCATCGCGGTATTGATCCGTCCACCTAAACCAACTTCCATTGCCAACTGCATGGCGTTGATGGTATAAAAACGGATCTCGTTTTCAGCAAGATAACGTTTCATCTTCTTCGGTAGATTTTTAAAGATTTGCTCTTGTGACCAGGTCGTATTTAACAAAAAGGTTCCGCCTTTTTTGAGTCCTTTCAGCAAATCATACGTATGCAAATACGCAGGCGTATGACATGCAACGAAATCCGCGTGTTCGATCAGATAGGTGGAACGAATGGGGGTATCCCCAAATCGCAGATGGGAAACCGTTAGACCACCAGATTTTTTCGAATCATAGTGGAAATAGCCTTGCACATATTTTTCGGTATGGTCACCGATGATTTTGATTGCTGACTTATTCGCCCCGACGGTCCCGTCAGAGCCGAATCCCCAGAATTTCGCTTGGAAGGTGGATGGATCAGTTAGATCTAGCGTTCCCTTTGATGGCAACGACAATTGCGTCACATCATCCGTGATCCCAATAGTGAAGCGTTTCTTTTGACTGGCTTTTGGCTTGAGCAATTCGTCATAGACAGCAACGATTTGATCAGGCGTCACATCTTTTGACCCCAGACCATAGCGTCCACCAATGATCGTCGGCCGCATCGCTGCATCATACATGGCACTTTGCACATCTAAAAGCAAAGACTCGCCATTGGCGCCAGGTTCTTTGCTGCGATCCAATACAGCGATACTTTTGACGGAAGCAGGCAGTTTTTCTAAGAAGACTTCTAATGGGAATGGTCGATACAAATGGATCGACAAGACCCCTACCTTGCGGCCTAAAGCGCACAGATGATCCACCGTTTGCTGGATCGTTTGCGTCGAGGAGCCCATCGAAACGATGACTTCTTCGGCGTCTGAAGCACCATAATAATCCACTAAATCATAGTTGGTCCCTCTTAAAGCATTGATTTTTTTCATGTAAAAACGAACGATCTCAGGCAATGTTTGATAATGCTGATTGATCGTTTCCCGCTGTTGAAAATGGATATCAGGGTTTTGATTCGTTCCACTCGTTGTTGGGTGATTCGGATTCATGGCTTTTTGACGAAAAGCAGCCAATTTTTCATGATTAACCAGTTGTGCGAGTTCTTCATAGTCCAAAACCTCGATTTTTTGAATCTCATGACTGGTTCGGAAACCATCAAAAAAATTTAAAAAAGGTATATTGGCTTCGATAGCTGCTAAATGAGCGACTGGCGCTAAATCCATTACTTCTTGAACACTGCTTTCCGCTAACATAGCAAAGCCTGTTTGTCGGGTGGCCATTACGTCGGTATGATCTCCGAAAATATTCAAGGCGTTGGTCGTCACTGCTCGGCTGGCGACATGAAAGACGCCTGGCAGCATTTCACCAGCAATCTTATACATATTAGGCACCATCAGTAAAAGTCCCTGTGACGCCGTATAGGTTGTCGTTAAGGCACCTGTTTTTAAAGAGCCGTGAACCACTCCAGCAGCCCCTGCTTCGGATTGCATCTCAACAACCTTCACCGGCTGCCCAAAAAGATTATGCTTTCCTTGAGCAGACCACTGATCCACTAATTCGGCCATGGTTGAACTAGGGGTTATCGGATAGATCGCCGCAAGTTCCGTAAAGGCATAGGAAATATAGGCAGCTGCCGTATTGCCATCCATTGTTTTTCTTTTTCTCATCTATATAACTTCCTTTAATCATCATTTTGCACAATAAAACACAATTCATTATAGCTGAAAATTAGGGAATATAAAAGCATTCCCAGTATAATTCTGTTAATTTCGTGAAACGAAATACATAGATTCTCGCTCTTTTTTGCTCTCATTTCACAGAGTTTGATGAAAAGACCTGTGGCTTTTCTTTCAATAGAAACTTCGGTAAACTAAGAGAAAAAGGAGGAATTTAAATGGATATTTCAATTATCAAAGCACAAGAAACAAATGCGGTAACAGGGATACATATCGGAGACCCGTCTGCAAAACCAATCGTAGAATTTATGAATTTGCGCTGTCCTTATTGTCGGCAATGGTTTGAGGAATCGTTACCGATCTTAAGTGAAGCTGTCGCAGCTGGGAAACTACGCCGTGTCATCAAATTATTTGACAAAGAAAAAGAATCCTTGCAACGAGGCAATGTGATGCACCGCTTTGTTTCTAGTACAGACCCACAAGCAACGATCGCTGAGATCACAAAAATTTATCAAACACAAGACGAATGGGGTCATTTGTCTTTACCTGAAGTGGCAGAATATGCGAAAAATACCTTAGGGCTAGCTGAACAAAACCATCCTGCGATCGCCGGAGAAATTGTGGAAGAAGCGAAAAACGCCAACATTCAATTTGTGCCAACGATTATCTTAGGTGGGCACATTTTTGATGAATCGATCTCTGCTGAAGAATTAACTGCATTGATCAATGAATAACCTCTAACAAAAAAACAGGAGCTGATTTGACACTAAAATCCATGTCAAATGCAAGCTCCTGCTTTTTTGATTTCATTCACTACTTAGATTAACTGACTTGTTCACGCAAATGATCCGCAAATTCATTGATTTTGCGAATACGATGATTGATCCCTGATTTCGAGATCGCTCCTGATGGAATCATTTCTCCTAGTTCTTTCAAGCTGACCTCGGGATGTTCCAGACGTAATTCGGCGATTTCTTGCAGCTTTTCAGGTAAAGCTTGCAAGCCAACTCGATCTTGAATAAATTCAATATTGTCGATCTGCTTCGAAGCAGCGTCGATCGTTTTGTTCATATTGGCGGTTTCACAATTCACCAAGCGGTTGACTGAGTTACGCATATCCCGCACGATCCGCACGTCCTCAAATTTCAACATGGAATTGGTGGCACCGATCAGGGTCAAAAAATCAGCGATTTTCTCAGCGCCTTTCAAGTAAGAGATATACCCGTTTCTACGCTCTAATGCACGGGCATTCAAGCCATATGCGTTTAGCATATCGCAAATATCTTGGTTATGCTCCTCGTAGATGGAATAGATCTCTAAGTGATAGCGGCTGGTTTCTGGATTATTGATCGATCCAGATGCCATAAAAGCTCCTCGTAAATAGGAACGCATTTTTTGAGTATTGCCCATGATCTCATCAGAAACATGGCTTTGAAACATCAGCCCGTCCATGATATCTAAGTCCAAAAGCACGCGCTTTGTCTCTTGTTTCAAACGAACGATGTAGACGTTGTTCTTTTTTAATTTCATTTTGCGACGGACCAGCAATTCGCTGCGCACGTCGTAATGATCTTTTAGTAAAGAATAGATGCGTCTGGCAATCGCCGCGTTTTCTGTTTGAACGTTTAAAACAAATTGCTGGTTGTTGATACTTAATGACCCATTCATCCGAATCAAAGCTGCCAATTCTGCCTTGGCATGTTCGCGATGAACTTCTAATGCAGTCAATTCTTTTTTAACTTCTGCTGCAAAGGACATAAAAAAATCCCTCCTTTCTTAGATTTTGGCCCCGTAAACGATACGTAGAAGTTCTTCAATCACTTTATCTCCATCATGAAAAACTCCGCCATCTCTAAGCTCCAGAAAGTCAGCTGAAATGACACGGCTGGCTTCTTCTCGCAGTCCTTGGAAATCGTGTTTCACTTGTACAAGATATTCATCATAAATCTCTGGGTCCATATACCCTTCTGGAACTTTCTCGGTATTAACTAACACCGTATCAATAAAGGGTTTGCCTAAATGCTTATGCAGGACCCGGACATGGTCGGCATCACTAAAGTGTTCGGTTTCACCTTTTTGGGTCATAATATTACAAATATAAACGGTTTCCGCTTGGGTTTCCAACATTGCTTGGCCAATCTCGCTGATCATGAGATTGGGCAAAATACTAGTAAAGAGACTACCAGGACCCAAGACGATCATATCTGCCTCCATAATTGAAGAAACAACTTTACGAGCTGCTTTCGGCTCATCATTATTTTCTTGATTACGAACAAAGACCCGATCGATCGTTTTGCGATCGACCGCGATCTTGGACTCGCCTACAGCTTCAGTGCCGTCTTTAAACACTGCATGTAAGACTAACGGCAGATCAGAGGAAGGAAAAACCCGTCCGTCGATATGCATGATTTTCGATAAAATCTGAATGGCTTCGTAGGTGCTGTTGCGCATTTCGGCAATCGCCGCAATAATCAAGTTCCCAAGGGCATGATTGGCTAAAAATTTGTCTTCTGCTTTAAAACGATATTGAAAAATATCGTTATACAGTTGCGGCATATCAGATAGAGCCGCCAAAACATTGCGCAGATCCCCCGGAGGTGAAATCGATGAAACCAAATTGCGGATTTCGCCGCTGCTGCCACCATCATCAGCGACCGTAACGATCGCTGTGATGTCAACGCCTTGGTTTCGTAAACTTTTTAAAATGACTGGTAACCCAGTTCCGCCACCCACCACAACGATCTTCGGCTTTCTGATCCGGTATGTTTTCATTTTCATGAGCGATTCACCGTCTCTTTACGCTTATCTTTGTCACGATGGGTAATATTTACACGATAGTCTTCAGACAAAGTTGCCCCGATTCGCTCCGATAAAGCAACCGAACGGTGTTGCCCACCGGTACAACCAATGGCAACCGTCAAGCTGCTTTTTCCTTCCTTGACATACCCTGGCAAGATGGTTTGCAACAGCGTAGTAAATTGCTGATAGAATTCTTCCGTTTCCGGAAAAGACATAACGTAGTCATAAACCGGCTCATCTTTACCAGTTAAAGGACGCAACTCAGGAATGTAATGAGGATTTGGTAAGAAACGCACATCCATAACGATATCAGCATCGATCGGCAAACCGTACTTAAACCCAAAAGATACGATCTCAACACGAAAGCCCGTCTCATGGGAAGCCCGAAACTCTTGATTGATTTTTTCTCTCAGTTGCCTTGGAGTTAACGTCGTTGTGTCGATAACGATACTGGCACGAGTCTTCAAATCATCCAAGATCGCACGCTCTTTGCGGATCCCTTCCGTAATTAAGCCATCCATCGCTAAAGGATGAGCTCTTCTCGTTTCTTTGTATCTTGATACCAGTTCATTGTCCGATGCATCTAAAAAGAGCATCCGGGTGTCGATAAAATTCGTATTTTCAATATCGATCAGCATACTCTGGATTTCTTCAAAAAACGATCTAGAGCGCAAATCGACAACTAAGGCAATTTTTGTCACTTTACCTGATTCTTTGATCAGTTCCCAAAATTTAGGAATCAAGCTTGGGGGCATATTGTCGATACAAAAGTACCCCATATCTTCAAAACTCTGGATAGCGACCGTTTTGCCGGCTCCGCTCATCCCAGTAATAATAACCAATTCTAAATGATCCACTTCAGTCATAGGTAAAACTCCTTTCTGAAACAACTCTATTATATCATGCCGGGCGTATCATTGGAACACCGGCATAAAAAAAAGACGTTAGCTCAATAGATGCCGCTAACGTCGCTATCAGCTTTAGATTGCTTGGCGATCTGCCAATGCTTTTTCGATCGTCCGATCAACCAATATGGATTGAGCATCCACGACTGGATAAGGATTGTCAGTCACAAACTCATCCATCAAGGACAACTCGGTACATCCAAGCACTACGCTTTCACAGCCGATGCGTTCGGTGACTTCTTCCAATATCTCAAAGTAAAGCCCTTGATCAAGATGATCATTCTCTTTGATTCGATCATAGATCAATGTATTGACCTTTTTTTGAATCGCTGGCTCTGGCAGATAGACATCAAGTCCCAACTGGCGCAGTTCTTTCTCATAGATGCCGGCTTTGACACTGCCTTCTGTCCCAAGAAAGGCCACTTTGCCAGTGACGCCTTTTTCAAAAACGACTTTCGCCGCCTCCCGAGGCATATGCAATATCTCAATCTCAGTGGCTGCTTGTAATTCATCAAAGAAATAATGAGCCGTGTTACAAGTCAGTACAATAAAATTGGGTTTTAATAGATTTTGCTTTTCGATATCATCCATTAAATAAGGAACCGGATTTTCTAACGTATTATCTAAAATATACGCGGTCCGATCTGGAACTGTCGCATGATTGAATAAAACATAGTTCAAATAGTCTTGGTCTTTATGGGTCTGCGTCCGTCGGTTTAAGATGCGAACAAAACTTTCCGTCGCTAACGTTCCCATGCCGCCTAAAATACTAAAAAAATTCTCCATCTTCTAGCCTTCTTTCGTATGGAAATACGTTTTGAATCGTTTGTTGTACAGATGGAACATTCTCTTTAATAGAATCCAACGCTTTAAAGATAAGTCTTCTTTGTAAAAAACAGTCGTTCCCCAACGATCTTCTGCTAATAATTTTTTTGCCCGTTCTTTCGCAGGATTTTCTTTTGCATAGGTCAAGAAGATGTTTTTTGGTACACCTAACCATAATTTCGCTTCTGGCGCGTCAGCTTTGCCATAAACCGTTTCTGTGTAAGGTTTATCGAAGACTAAATCTTCTGTGATAAACTTCGCCAGATTCAATCCGCTTAAGGTAATAAAGAAACTGCTTCTTCCTTGACGCAAGTTGATTTCAAATAATTTGTATTGCCCGTCTCGTGCATCATATTTCAAGTCAAAATTGGCAAATCCAACATATTCGATCTCTTTTAGAAACTTGCGGATCATTTGATAAATTTGCTCATTTTCGTCTGGAATAATCACGACATAGTTCCCAACAGCACCTGGGGTTGGGTCTTCTAGTAACGGATGACCTAAACCCATCACGCGAACTTCATGATTCTCATCAACATAAGCATTTAAAACCCGCATGTTGCTGTCGTCACCAGGAATAAAATCTTGGACGATCATTTCATATTGATACCCCGCTTGATAAATGCGAGAAACGATTTCTTCAAATTCTGCTCGATCATCAATGATGAAAGCTTTTTTGCGACCTTCAAAATCAACCGAAAGCCACGCGACACTATTTGCAGGTTTCAAGGCTACAGGAAAATCAAACGGCAGCTCTCCTTTAAACGTTCCTTCCGTCAACAGTTCAGGCGTTAAAATGAACGTCTTTGGATAAGGCAAACCATACTCCTCGCAAACTTCGTAAAAACTTACTTTATTGATCAACCGTTTTAATAAGGAATAATCATTGGCGATAAAGGTATAATAAGGTTGCAATTCTTCTTTGTGTTTTGCCAACAGTTCCGCATAGCCATCGCCGCAAGGAATCAACAAATACTTCATTGTAGGATCGTTGTAAGTGTTTTTCCCTAACTCAATCAGCGTCTCAGTGAATCCGGGATCATGGTCAAAACCTTCCACTTGATTGATTTTTACAATTTTACTAAAGCGGGTTGGCGCAAGTTCCGCACCAGCATAGGCAACTGATTGAATGCCATAAGCTTCGTGGAATGCTCTGGCCATACCATAAACATTCATATCGCTTCCTAATAATATGGGAAGAAAATTTTCCTGACTCATCAAAAATCACTCTCTCTTTTGAATACGAAAAACGACCGCTCTCGTTTCGTTTAATTACAATAGCATTATCATACCACAAAGAAAAAAGCAATCAAAGTATCTATCTTTGATTGCTTTCTCCCACTTTGAACGGATAGAACTTATAGGCAGTTTATTCAATGCGAATATACGTATACCTATTGCTATTCTATCAAATAAATTTTTGATTTCAAGCCTTTATCATGAAATTTACAGATATTTCAGGCTTCCTTAAACTTTAGCGAAACCTATTGACAGATAAGTAAAAAAGTGGAAGCTTTCCCTCTTGATCATAGGACTTTTTTCAAATAATGACCGGTATAGCTTTCTGGAACGGCAGCAATTTCTTCTGGTGTACCAGTTGCAATGATCGTTCCACCGCCTTCGCCACCTTCTGGACCTAAGTCAATTACATAATCCGCTGATTTGATGACATCCAAGTTGTGTTCGATCACTAAAACAGTATTGCCTGCGTCAACAAACCGTTCCAAGACTTTCAACAAACGGGCAATATCATCCGTATGCAGACCTGTTGTCGGTTCATCTAAGATATAAAAACTCTTACCATTGGAATTTTTGTGCAGTTCACTTGCAAGTTTCATCCGTTGCGCTTCCCCACCAGACAAAGTAGTGGCTGGTTGTCCCATAGTGACATAACCTAAACCGACATCAACGATCGTTTGCAATTTCCGATGGATTTTTGGAATATGTTGGAAAAATTCCACTGCATCTTCCACGGTCATATCTAAGATCTCAGAAATATTTTTTGCTTTGTAATGAACTTCTAAGGTTTCTGAGTTATAACGTTTGCCATGACAAACCTCACAAGGTACGTAGACATCAGGTAAGAAGTGCATCTCGATCTTGATAATTCCGTCCCCTTTACATGCTTCACAGCGTCCACCTTTCACATTAAAACTAAAGCGGCCTTTTTTGTAACCACGGACTTTCGCCTCATTGGTTTTAGCAAATAAATCGCGAATGTCATCAAAGACACTGGTATACGTTGCTGGATTGCTTCGAGGCGTCCGGCCGATAGGGCTTTGATCGATATCGATCAATTTCTCAATAGCTTCATAACCAGTAATGGTTTTAAAGCGACCGGGCTTGTTCGAATTCCGATTGATTTTTTGCGCCAAGGCTTTTTTCAAAATTTCGTTGACTAATGTCGATTTACCAGAGCCGGAGACCCCAGTAACGGCGACGAACTTTCCTAATGGAAAATCGACCGAAATGTTTTTCAAATTATTCTCAGAAGCACCGGTCACACGAATCTTTTCACCATTGCCTTTGCGGCGTTCTGCCGGTGTTGGGATTTGTCGTTTCCCAGATAAGTATTGGCCTGTTAAAGAAGATGCATTGGCTGCAACTTCATCTGGAGTGCCGGCAGCCACGATCTCACCGCCTGCGTGTCCCGCACCTGGACCAACATCAATCAAGTAGTCCGCTGCCCGCATCGTGTCTTCATCATGCTCAACGACGATCAGGGTATTCCCAAGATCACGCATTTTCCGTAATGAATCGAGCAAGCGATCGTTGTCTCGTTGGTGAAGACCAATCGATGGCTCATCAAGAATGTAAAGCACTCCAGACAAATTGGAGCCGATTTGTGTTGCCAAACGAATCCGTTGCGCTTCCCCACCAGAGAGCGTGCCTGACGCACGGCTCAAGGTCAAATAGTCCAATCCGACATTTTTTAAGAAGCTTAGACGATCATCGACTTCTTTCACAATGGGACGTGCGATCATTTGCTCTTGTTCCGTTAGTTTCAATTCTTCGACAAAGTTCAAGGCATTGTTGATGGCCATCTCACTCATTTCACCAATGTGCTTCCCGTTGACTTGCACGCACAGCGCTTGAGGGTTCAAACGATAGCCATGACAAGTTTTACAAGTCAATTCCGTCATGTACAGACGCATTTGATCCCGGGTAAAATCAGAATTGGTTTCATGATAACGGCGTTTGATATTTGGTAAGATCCCTTCAAAAGCGACCTCAACATCACGTACCCCACCAAAATCATTCTCATAATGGAAATGGAAAATTTCTCCATTCGAACCATTCAAAATAATGTCTTTGTGTTCTTCTGGCAGTTCTTCAAAGGGTGTGTCCATATCGATATTGAATTCTTGGCAAGCCTGTTCTAGCATTTGTGGATAATATTGAGAACTGATTGGGTTCCATGGCAATATGGCACCTTCACGTAAGGTTTTAGTTTGATCGGGAATCACTAAGTCTACATCGACTTCGAGCTTCACACCAAGACCATCACAGTCTGGACAAGCACCAAAAGGCGCATTGAATGAAAAGAGCCGTGGTTCTAATTCACCAACTGTAAAGCCACAATACGGACAAGAATAATGTTCACTGAAAAGCATCTCTTCTTGACCAATCACATCGACTACCGCATAGCCATCCGCTAAACGTAATGCTGCTTCAAAGGAATCAAACAGACGAGAACGGATGCCTTCCTTTACAACGATTCGGTCAATGATGATAGCAATATCATGCTTTTTATTTTTTTCCAATTCAGGCGCTTCGGAGACATCGTAAACTTCGCCATCCACCCGCATCCGAACATAGCCTTCCCGTTGGATACGTTCAAAGACTTTTTTGTGCTGCCCTTTCTTTTGATAAACGATCGGTGCCAACAATTGGATCTTGGTGCGTTCTGGTAACGCCAAAACTTCATCCACCATCTGCTCAACCGACTGACTAGTAATTTCGATATGATCATTGGGACAAATCGGGTGACCGATTCGTGCGTAAAGAAGACGCAGATAATCATTAATTTCAGTAACCGTCCCTACTGTTGATCGTGGGTTCTTGCTGGTGGTTTTTTGATCGATAGAAATCGCTGGACTAAGTCCATCAATGCTATCTACGTCGGGTTTATCCATTTGCCCTAAAAACTGACGGGCATACGCCGATAGACTTTCGACATATCGGCGCTGTCCTTCAGCATACAGCGTATCAAATGCTAAGGAGCTTTTCCCTGAACCCGAAAGACCAGTTACAACCACGAGCTGGTCTCGGGGAATCGTCACATCGATGTTTTTTAAATTATGGGCCCGTGCCCCATGGATCACAATTTTATCATTTGCCATATTGTTTCTCCTTCTAATCAGCAGCCTTCAGCTCAAGAATAGTATCTCTTAAGGTAGCAGCCGTTTCAAAATCCAATGCTTTTGCAGCATCTTTCATTTCTTTTTCTAATTTCAGCAACAAGGTTGCTTTTTCTTCACGACTTAGTTCTTCATAAGATGTCGTAGTGTATTCACCGGTCTCTTCCGCCACTTTCGTGATCGCAATCAGATCGCGAATCTCTTTGATAATAGTTTTCGGTACGATCCCATGTTCTTTATTGTACGCTTCTTGAATACCACGGCGTCTGGCTGTTTCGTCGATTGCTCGCTGCATCGAATCCGTCATTTTATCGGCGTACATGATTACTTTTCCTTCTGAGTTACGAGCTGCCCGTCCAATAGTTTGGACTAATGAACGTTCGCTTCGTAGGAAACCTTCTTTATCGGCATCAAGAATCGCAACCAGAGAAACTTCCGGTACGTCAAGACCTTCCCGTAGCAAGTTGATCCCCACTAGTACATCAAATTCACCGAGACGTAGATCGCGAATGATTTCTGTTCGTTCCAACGTTTTGATATCACTGTGTAAATACTTGACTTTGATTCCTAATTCTTTGAAGTAATCCGTCAAATCTTCTGACATTTTTTTCGTCAAGGTCGTAACAAAGACCCGTTCGTTTCGCTCAACGCGCTCATTAATTTCTCCCACGAGATCATCGATTTGACCCATGATCGGTCGTACTTCGATCACCGGATCTAACAGACCAGTTGGACGAATGATTTGTTGAACGACGGTATCGGTTTGATCGTACTCATAAGGACCAGGCGTGGCCGAAACATAGACGATTTGATTGACATGTTTCTCGAATTCTTCCAAACGCAACGGACGGTTATCCAGCGCAGAAGGCAAGCGGAAACCGTAGTCCACTAGCATTTGTTTTCTCGCCCGGTCACCGTTATACATCCCACGAACTTGCGGCATCGTTACGTGTGATTCGTCGATTACTAATAGAAAATCATCTGGGAAGAAATCCAATAACGTATAGGGCGGTTCCCCTTCTTTTCGTCCATCCATGTGGCGAGAGTAGTTTTCGATCCCTGAGGTGTACCCCATTTCCCGCATCATTTCAATATCATAATTGGTTCGCTGCTCTAAACGCTGTGCTTCTAGCAGCTTGTTTTCCGCTCGCAAGACTTCCAGTCGGGCATCCAGCTCACTTTGAATCGAGGCGATCGCATGTTCCATATGGTCTTCATTGGTCACAAAGTGGGTTGCTGGAAAGATCGACACATGTTCGGTGTCACTCATGATTTCACCCGTCAAGGCATCGACTTCACGGATCCGATCAATTTCATCCCCAAAAAACTCAATGCGTAATGCTCGCTCGTCACGAGAAGCTGGAAAAATCTCCACAACATCGCCACGCACGCGAAAACGTCCCCGTTGAAAATCGATGTCGTTTCGCTCAAATTGGATCTCGATCAATTCTTTTAATAGTTGGTCTCGAGACTTTTCCATCCCTACTCGTAAAGAAACAACTTGTCTCGCATACTCAATCGGCGAACCTAAACCGAAAATACAGGAGACGGACGCTACAACGATCACATCGTTTCTTTCTAATAAAGAACTGGTTGCCGAATGACGTAGCTTGTCGATTTCATCATTAACACTGGAGTCTTTTTCAATGTATGTATCACTGGAAGGAACATACGCTTCTGGTTGATAGTAATCATAGTAACTGACAAAGTACTCGACCGCATTATTTGGGAAGAAGTCCTTGAACTCGCCATATAATTGTCCAGCCAATGTTTTGTTATGGGCAATGATCAATGTCGGTTTATTGACTTCCTTGATTAGATTAGAAATCGTATAAGTCTTTCCAGTACCGGTGGCTCCCAACAAAATCTGTGCTTTTTTTCCACCGACCACCCCGTCAACCAACTGACGAATCGCTTCCGGCTGATCACCTGCTGGTTGATATTTTGATACTAAGTCAAATTCATGGGAAGTTGTTCTTTCGATCATCTTCATTCCCCCTCGATTATTCTAAACGACAACAAAAAAAGAAAAACTCGCTGTCGCTTTTCCATAAATAAGTATATCATAGCGAACATACTTTCGCCATCATTTGCTATGAAAGTTTCATGCGATTTAGCATAACTTAACATGTCCGATTTTCTAACATCCGATGTGAGGTTTGCAGGATTTTGTCATATTTTTAAAGAGAAAGACTTGTGTGTTGAAGAAAAAATCCATATAATTTATAGATACGTTATATCTAAAGGAGGAATTTTCTTGAAAAGAAAACACATGACCTTCGCTATAATCGCGCTGATCATCAGCTTTTTTACTTTTTCGGTAAAGTCAGCGAATGCGGAGGAAACTACGTATAAGATAGGAACAGATTTAACATTTGCGCCTTTCGAGTTCAAGAATGAAAATAATGAATATGTTGGGATCGATATAGATTTATTAAACGCGATCGCTGAAGATCAGGGTTTTGCAGTTGATTTACGCCCACTCGGTTTTGATCCTTCCATCCAAGGTGTTTTATCCAATCAGTTGGACGGAATGATTGCTGGGATGAGTATCACAGAAGAACGCAAAGAGAACTTTGATTTCTCTGACCCTTATTTTGATAGCGGGATCCAAATGGCTGTAGCTGCAGATAATGACAGCATTACTAGCTATGAAGATCTTGAGGGCGAAACGGTCGGTGCAAAGGTTGGTACCGAAAGTGCCCGCTTTCTAGAAAGCAATAAAGACCAATATGGCTACGACATCAAATTATATGATGACGCTACTGGACTATATGGCGCTGTACGCAATGGCACTGTGGCAGCCGCTTTTGATGATTATCCAGTGCTTGGCTATGCTATTAACAATGGCGAACCGATGAAACTTGTCGGCGAACCTGAAAAAGGTGCTTCTTACGGATTCGCTGTCAGAAAAGGCCAAAATCAAGAGCTACTTGAAAAATTCAATGCTGGTTTAGCCAATATGAAAGCTTCCGGCAAATACGATGAAATCGTCAATACTTACATCACAACGTCTGATTCAGATGCAGACACTAGCGAAATGGTGAAAGTCGAACCAAAGAAAGATGTTTACCGCATTGCCAGTGATTCCGCTTTTGCCCCATTCGAGTTTCAAAACGAAGACAACAAATATGTGGGAATCGATGTTGATTTAATGAATCGGGCTGCAGAATTGCAAGGATTCAACATTGAATTCAATTTCATCGGTTTTTCAGGAGCTTTGCAAGCGTTGGATGGCAACCAAGCAGATGGGATGATCGCTGGGATGACAATCACTGATGAGCGTCGTCAATCCTATGACTTTTCTGATTCTTACTTTGAAAGTGGTATTCAGATTGCTGTAAAAGAAGGCAATGATTCCATCAAATCTTATGAAGATTTAGATGGGAAAACCGTCGGTGCGAAAGTTGGGACTGAAAGTGCAGACTTCTTGATCGCCAACGAAGAGAAATATGGCTATTCCATCAAATATTATGATGCCGCCGATCAATTATATGCGGCTGTTAACGGTGGGCAAATTGATGCCATGATGGATGATTATCCAGTGATTGGTTATGCCATCAGCCAAGGACAAAAACTAATGACACCGATTGAAAAAGAATCTGGCGGTCAGTACGGATTTGCGGTGAAAAAAGGCCAAAATCCTGAATTGATCCAAATGTTTAATGAAGCATTGAAAGAAATGAAACGTACTGGGGAGTACGATCAAATCATCAACAAATACATTGAAGATGGTTCTGCCACAGAAAAACGAGTAGATGAATCAACGATCACTGGTTTGATCAGCAACAACTATAACGTCTTATTAAAAGGATTATGGAATACCCTTTTACTAGCCTTGATTTCATTTGCTTTAGCATTAGTGATCGGGATCATTTTTGGACTATTTAGTGTCGCACCAATCAAAGCTTTACGGGTTTTTGCAGGAATCTATGTAGATATCATTCGTGGTATCCCGATGATGGTATTGGCTTTCTTCATCTTCTTCGGTCTTTCCGATGCGATTGGTATCACAATTCCGGACTTTGCAGCCGGGGTCATTACATTGACCTTAAATGCCAGTGCTTATATCGCTGAGATCGTTCGTGGCGGGATCAATGCGGTGCCAAAAGGTCAGATGGAAGCTTCTCGAAGTTTGGGGATGACCTACACTCGGACGATGCAGAAAATCATTTTACCGCAAGCGATCAAAATCATGATTCCATCTTTCGTTAACCAATTCGTTATCTCGTTGAAAGATACAACGATCATCTCGGTTATCGGAGTCGTAGAATTATTGCAAACCGGGAAAATCATCGTTGCTCGGACCACGCAAAGTACCTATGTTTACTTGATCATCGCGATTATTTACTTAGTCGTGATCACAGCTTTAACGAAACTTGCAAAAGTTTTAGAAAAGAAGGTGAAATAGCATGAAAGAAAAAATCTTAGTTGAAAACCTTGTGAAAAAATACGGAGACAATACCGTATTGAACAATATCAATGTTTCCATCGCTGAAGGAGAAGTTGTTTGTGTGATTGGTCCTTCAGGATCTGGAAAATCGACGTTCTTACGCTGTTTGAACCGCTTAGAAGAACCAACCAGCGGTGATATCATCATTGATGGCGCGCATCTGATGGATAAGAACACCAACATCAATGCTGTACGACAACATATCGGCATGGTGTTTCAGCATTTTAATCTCTTCCCGCACTTGTCAGTTTTAGAAAACATCATCCTAGCCCCGATGGATCTAAAAAATGCTTCTCGGCAAGAAGCGGAACAAAACGCGATTCGTTTATTAGAGACGGTAGGTCTGGCTGATAAAAAAGACATGTACCCTGACAATCTATCTGGAGGACAAAAACAACGGGTGGCGATCGCGAGAGCTTTAGCGATGAATCCCGATGTGATGCTGTTCGATGAACCAACCTCCGCACTCGATCCCGAAATGGTTGGGGATGTACTAAATGTTATGAAGGATTTGGCAAAACAAGGAATGACCATGGTGATCGTCACTCATGAGATGGGCTTTGCCAAAGAAGTAGCGAACCGCGTGATGTTTATTGATGGCGGTAATTTCTTAGAAGACGGCACACCTGAGCAAATCTTTACCAACCCTAAGCACGATCGTACGAAAGATTTCTTAGACAAAGTTTTGAATATCTAAAAAAATCCTCTGGAACAGTTCTTTTCTCGGACTGTTCCAGAGGTCTTTTTTCATTGATTTTTTCTTTTTGTTTCTTCTGAGATCCGTTTTTGATTTTCACCTAAAAATACTTTTGTATCGATCGGGTTTGCTTTGTTTGCCCCACCGATGCCGGTATCAACCATCTTTCCCCAACCTTTCAATGGCTCTTTTCCTTGCGCACGAAGCCTCGCATTTTTTAAACGTAACGCTTGTTTTTTCACTTCTTTTTTCGCTTGATGTTTTGCTTGCCATTGCTTTAAGATGCTCATCTTCTTGTCCTCCTCTCCTTCTTTATTAAAAAAGAATTGCTTATATACATTCTTGGCAAACCGCGTGCTACTTCCTATCGACCTGAGAAGAGCCTCTAGGATTCACCTTTGATACAGCATATTTTTATTGAATAGATAAATCTATTATAACATTTCCTTTTCACCCGCGTAAGCTGCAGCTCATAATTTACTGAAACTATCAAATAATATTTGAAATCCAGTGAGCAGATCAGAAGTGACATATTACACTTATTTACCAACGTTCACCCCAAAACTAATACGCCTTACAAAAAGATAACAAAAATGCAGCTTATCACTTTGAAGAACCCCAAATATTGAATCCTCTTCTTATTGCTTAGCCAACAAAAAAAGTGCCCGTGAATACAAACACAGGCACTTTTTTCTATGATCTTTTTCATTTAGGCAAAAACGGTCGACCAATTGTCACGTTCATCAAGAAATTCTTGCGCTAATTTTTGCGCACCTTCTAAGGTATGGTTCGCCGCCCAACCGCATTGCACTTCATTGCTGGCAGGTACTTCAGTTGCTTGCAAAACATCCCTCATGGTTTTTTCAAGGACTGTCAAAATCTCTTCATAATCGTCATGATTCAAGACAGTCAAATAAAAGCCGGTTTGGCAGCCCATTGGTGACCAATCCACGATATAATCTGCATGATTACGAATCAATTCTGCCGTCAAATGTTCTAAAGAATGCAGACTTGCCATATCCATATGCGCTTGGTTCGGCTGCTTCAAACGGACATCATATTTGATAATGGTATCATTCGTTCCTTGTTTTTTATCGGCAACCCGTACATAAGGTGCTTTGACTTTCGTATGATCCAAATTAAAGCTTTCAACGTTCATTTTCATTGTACTTCTCTCCTACTCTCTTTGTGCTTCCACAAGCCAAACATACTCATTGATTTGCTTAAAACGACTGGTAAACCCATGTTGGCGAAAGTACCGTTCGATATCCGCAGTAACTGGATAGTACTCCCGTTCCAGATCAGCGGCTAGTCGCTGGTGACCAGCTTGACGCGCTTCGTCGATTAGTTCCATTTTGCGGGCTAAAGAAAGAAACATCGTATCACCGAAAAGCACTTTCCCGCCTTTTGGCAGCATCGCCGCATATTTGCCGATCACCCGTTGTTTTTCGTCCTCCGTAAGATGATGAAAAACATAGGTAGAAACGATCGTATCAATCGCATCCGTGATCTCAGGAAAAACCTCCATATCACCATCAACAAAAGTCACTTTAGAAAGACTGGGTTTTGATTTGGCGATCCGCCGCATCTCTGGCGATGGCTCGATCGCCAGCACATTTTTTCCTTGATCAAGTAGAGCTTGTGTTAGATTTCCAGTTCCACTACCAAATTCTACCACAGACCGCCCTGCCTTTTCAGCAATTTCTGCTAGTAACTGTTCATATTTTAAAAAAACTGCTCGATATTCTTCATCCTTACCTGCAACTGTTTCATCGTACTCAGCTGCCCAGTCTGAAAAAATTGGAATAAACTCTCTCCCCATCACTAGTTACCTGCCTTTTCAAACGCTTGCTCTAAATCTGCCTGTAGATCCTCACCGTCTTCGATGCCGACCGACAATCGAATCAAGCCATCTTTGATCCCAGATTGCTGGCGAATTTCTTTAGGGATTGAGGCATGGGTCATCACGGCTGGCACTTCTACCAAACTTTCCACGCCACCTAAACTTTCTGCTAAAGTAAAAATCTTTAATGCTTCAACAAAGCCGGCTGTTTTCGTTTCATCGGTTAGTTCAAAAGATATCATACCGCTATACCCAGACATCTGTGATTTGGCGATTTCATGTCCTTCATGGTCAATCAATCCTGGATAATAAACCTTTGCGACAGCTGGATGTGCTTGTAAGTAGTGGGCAATTTTCATCGCGTTGTTTTGATGTGCTTCCATCCGCAAAGCAAGTGTTTTGATGCTTCGTTGGATCAACCAGCTATCATGAGGCCCCAATACACCACCAATGGCGTTTTGTAAAAAAGCAATTCTTTTGGCGATTTGTAGCTCTTTGGCAACCGCTAACCCAGCTACTACATCACTGTGTCCACCGAGATACTTAGTAGCGCTGTGAATCACAATATCTGCGCCTAATTGTAGCGGCTTTTGAAAATATGGCGTCGCAAAGGTATTATCCACGATCGTCAAAATGTCCTGTTTTTTAGCTAGTTGGGCAACGATTGCGATGTCCGTAATCTTCAATAATGGATTCGTCGGTGTTTCTAGAAAAATCGCTTTGGTCTCAGGAAGAATTGCTGCTTCAATAGCAGCTAAATCATCGGTTTTGACTAGCGAATAAGTCAAGCCGCTTTTTTCTAATACTTGATGAAGCAAACGAAACGTCCCGCCATATACATCATCCCCTAAAATGACGTGATCTCCTGTCTGAAACAGCGAGAAGACCGCATGGGTGGCTGCTAATCCAGAGGCAAAAGCAAACCCTTGGGCGCCTTCTTCAAGATCCGCAATCAATTCTTCTACGGCAAAACGAGTTGGATTGCCTGAACGACTGTATTCATATTGCTTTGGCTGACCAAGTGCGTTTTGCTTGTAAGTTGATGTTTGATAGATCGGCACACTGACCGCCCCAGTCGTTTCGTCTTCACTGATACCACCGTGGATTACTTTTGTATTAAAGTGCATTGTATTCTCCTCCTGTAAATGGTGTAATTGTGGATTCGCCAGCATAAATTTGTTTTGATAGATAGCGGTCGCCACCATCGGGAAAAACTGTGACGATCGAGCTGCCCGTTGGCAAAACAAAACTTTCTTTGACGGCTGCTGCCATGGCGGCACCACTTGAACTCCCAATAAGCAGACCATAGTTTTTTGCCAAGTAACGAGTAAAGGCAAAGCCTTCCGCATCACTGATCGTATAAATTTGATCAATACGTAAATCGTCAAAAAATTGTGGAATGAACTCAACACCGATCCCTTCAATCTCATGGCCGTGGGCAGGACCGCCATTCAAGATTGATCCTTCCGGTTCAACAACAGCAAGACGAGTACTAGATTTTTGTTTCTTTAAGTATGTTGCGACACCTGCGAAGGTTCCCCCGCTACCAGCCCCGGCAACAAAGCTATCAATTTTTCCAGATAGCTCCTGAAAGATCTCTGGGCCTAAGGTTGCTTGGTAGGCTGCAGGGTTGTTTTGATTGTGAAATTGCATTGGCATAAAACTATTTGGCAGCTGTTTTGCTAGTTCCTTTGCTTTTTCAATCGCCCCTTGAATGCCTGCTTCAGTGGGCGTATGAACGATGGTCCCGCCTAATGCTTCAATCAATTGCTGCTTTTCAAGGCTGAATTTTTCAGGAATGACAAAAATCATTTTTAAGCCATACTCGATCCCAGCTAAAGCCAAACCAATTCCAGTATTTCCCGCTGTCGGTTCGATAACGGTTGTCTCATGATTGATCACATGCTCACGAAACGCTTCATCGATCAAATATTTTCCTAATCGGTCCTTGATACTTCCACCAGGACTTAAATACTCAAGTTTTGCATAGATGGTACTTCCCTTTTTGCCGCCAAATGCTGCGGCATCAAATTCAAAGAATGGGGTTTGCCCAATCAATGCTTTTATATTATTAACGATCATCGCTCGACTCCTCGCTCAACTTTTTTGGTACAACTCGTATGCTTCATGTACTCATTTTCGTTTGCAATCATCAGCCGTCGCCAATGAAAGCGGTAAAAAATAGCAAACAAAAAGGGGTACTGACTATTACATCAGTACCCCAAAAATGTCGTCTTATCCGGATAGAAGCGAATCACTAAAAAACTCAGCGATCTGCTGCGACAAAGGAACTAATAATAGGCATGACAAATGGGTATGCTGCTTTCTGCACCATACAACAACAACATGTAGTTTGCGTGTTGAAGTTCGTCATGTCTTGTTCCCTCCTTTAATTTGCTTGTTAACAAAATAGCACGACTCTTTTTCATTGTCAAACGTTTTTTTTAATCAACAAGTATCGATCAATGAACGTTTATAAAATAACATCATAGAGGATAATAAGCGGTCACATAGGCATCCACGGCTTTGATCGCGGCTACAACATCTTCTGCAGATACCGTGAACGGCATATTGTGAATCGTCTCCCCTTCGATGGTTGCTTGTTTGCCGACTTTCATAAGGTCTGCATCACTGACATCCGCAAGATGCATTTCAGCTAATGTCGTTGGTAATTCCAACGCCTGATACAACTCAATATATTGGTCAATTTCATCAGGATCCGCGTTTTCCAGCATCAATTGTGTAAGTGTCCCGTAAGCAACTTTCTCTCCATGAGTCAAATCATGGACGTCTCCTTCAAGGGCTGTCAAGCCATTATGGATCGCATGAGCTGCTGCCAGACCAGCACTTTCAAAACCTAAACCACTTAACAGAGTGTTGGCTTCCACGATTTGTTCAAACGCTTCGGTAACGACTTGTTTTTTATTTGCTTGATAGGCTTTCAGCGCATTCTCAAAAAGAATCTCTTCGCATTTTTCAGCGATCGCCATGCCGGCAATTGGTTGAATGCCGCCAACCATATTCTGACTATGGCTTCGGGCAACGGCGCGTGCTTCGACATAGGTTGCGAGTGCATCCGCAATACCCGCTGCCAATAACTTGGCAGGCGCTTTCGCAATAACGGCTGTATCCACTAAGACAAGTTCAGGATTTTTGTGATAAAAACGATACTTTTCAAAGCGACCTTCATCTGTATAAATAACAGAAAGTGCCGAAGTTGGTGCATCAGTAGAAGCGATCGTTGGCAAAACGGCAATCGGGATTTTTAATTCATCTGCAACAGCTTTCCCAGTATCGATGGCTTTCCCGCCACCTAATGCAGCAATCACTTCAATGGATTCGCTTTTCGCTTTAGAGACGATACGATCGATTTCATTTGCAGAAGCTTCTCCACCAAAAATTTCTTTTACCGGATCTAAATCAGCTGCTTTGAGATTATCAAATAAGTCTTCACCGGCAATTTTCCAAACTGTTTCATCGGTCAAAAGCAGCACTTTCTTCCCTAGATCTTTAATGTGGGATAAACCATCTTTCAATACACCTTTTCCTTGAACGTATCGTGACGGACTCGCAAATATTCTTTCCATTGTATCTCCTCCTTTAATTGGTCTCCTTTCATTGTGACATACTAAGCAAGCGATTTCAAAGGAAAAGAAAAAAAGATGGACAAGAAGATTCGATTCTCGTCCATACTGCACATTTATATTCTTTCAACCACTCATGCCCTGATAAAACGGATGGTTTTATCAGGGCATGAATTGGATTATTGACTTGCTATTTCTTTTTCCCACCAAAAGCATCTTTCATTTTATCAAAAAATCCTTCTGGTTGTTGTTCGGTGGTTTCATGTCCACTAGCTTTTGCATAAGCCCGCAATGCTTCTTTTTGTTCCTCATTTAAGTTCTTCGGTGTGATCAGCTTCACTTTGACTTGTTGATCGCCATTGCCGCCTCCCCGTAAGCGAGGGGCTCCTTTACCGCGTAAGCGGAAGTTTGTACCTGTTTGGGTCCCAGCTGGGATTTTTAACTTCACATTCCCGTGAACCGTTGGTACATTGACTTCGTCACCTAAAGCAGCTTGGACAAAGTTCAGCGGTAGCTCGTAATAAATCTCAGAACCGTCACGATCAAAAATATCACTTTCTTCCACACGGAAAACAACGTATAAGTCCCCATAAGGACCACCGTTGGTCCCAGCTTCTCCCTGGCCAGATAAACGCATTTGTTGTCCATCTTCGACACCTGCAGGCACGTTGACTTTTACATTATGTTTTTTCTTTTCATGGCCAGTACCATGACAGGTTGTACATGGTTCCTTGATTTCTTTCCCAGTTCCATGACAAACATCACAGGTTTGACGGCTCATCACACGACCAAGTGGTGTTTGACGTTCAACATTGATAGTACCTGCACCATGACATTTATGACAGGTTTCTGGTGAAGTACCTGGTTTTGCCCCGTTCCCGCCGCAGGTATGACAGGTTTCTTCACGATTGTATTGAACAGTTTTTTCCACTCCGAAAATCGCTTCTTCAAAGGAAAGATCGACCGCATATTGCAAGTCCGCTCCTTGTCGGGGTGCATTAGGATTGGCTGCTCTGCCGCCTCCACCCCCGAAAAACGATTCGAAAATGTCTTCAAATCCACCAAAACCGCCACCGGAGAATCCGCCACTGTTAAAGCCGCCGAATCCACCGCCATAACCGCCTCCGTAGTTCGGATCGGTACCAGCATGACCATACTGATCATAAGCAGCTCTTTTTTGGGAATCACTTAATATTTCATAGGCCTCAGAAATCTCTTTAAACTTTGCTTCTGCATCAGGTTCTTTATTGATGTCTGGATGATATTGTTTTGAAAGCTTACGATAAGCTTTTTTGATTTCGTCATCCGAAGCCCCTTTTTGTAGACCTAAGACCTCATAATAATCTCTTTTGTCTGCCATTGGCTTCCCTCCACTCTATTCTTGCGTCTCTCGTATTTTAGCATATAATTCGCTCTAGAAAAATACGTTTCGCAAATTCATAAGAAAAAGCCAAAGCGGTGACTTTGGCTTTTTCACAAACAGCGATTATTTATCGTCACCGTCTACTTCTTCAAAGTCGGCGTCAACCACATCGTCTGCGCCGCCTTGTGCAGCTTCTGGATTTTCTTGTGCTTGTTGTTGTGCTGCTTGTTCGTATAATTTAACGGTTAAGTTTTGTACGATTTCATTCAAAGCATCACGTTTGGTTTTCATTTCTTCTAAGTTGTTTGCTTCAACCGCAGCTTTCAACTCATCACGAGCTTCTTCCGCTTTTTTGACTTCGTCTGCATCCACTTTGCCTTCAAGCTCTTTCAATGTTTTATCAACAGTGAACAACAATGCATCGACGTCATTGCGTAGATCAACTTCTTCTTTGCGCTGTTTGTCGGCTTCAGCGTTTGCTTCAGCATCTTTTACCATGCGTTCGATTTCTTCATCTGATAAACCTGAAGATGATTTGATCGTGATTTTTTGTTCTTTTTGTGTACCTAAATCTTTTGCAGAAACATTGACGATCCCATTTTTATCGATATCAAATGTTACTTCGATTTGAGGGATGCCACGAGGTGCTGGTGGAATATCCGTCAATTGGAATCTTCCTAATGTTTTGTTGTCAGCAGCCATTGGACGTTCCCCTTGCAAGACATGGATATCAACGGCAGGTTGATTGTCTGCTGCAGTTGAGAAGACTTGTGATTTACTTGTAGGGATCGTTGTGTTACGATCGATCAGTTTTGTGAAGACAGCACCCATCGTTTCGATACCTAATGATAATGGTGTAACGTCTAGTAAGACAACATCTTTCACATCCCCAGTGATCACGCCACCTTGGATCGCAGCACCCATCGCTACCACTTCATCTGGGTTTACTGATTTGTTTGGTTCTTTATTGGTTTCTTTACGTACAGCATCAACTACTGCCGGAATACGAGTTGAACCACCAACTAAGATCACTTCATCGATTTCTGATTGTGATAAGCCAGCATCTTTCAAAGCTTGGCGTACTGGAATTTTTGTACGTTCTACTAAGTCTGCTGTTAATTCATCAAATTTCGCACGAGTCAAGGTCATTTCCAAGTGCAATGGACCAGCATCGCCAGCTGTGATAAACGGTAAGCTGATTTGGGTACTTGTTACACCTGACAAGTCTTTTTTCGCTTTTTCAGCAGCATCTTTCAAACGTTGCAAAGCCATTTTGTCTTTTCCAAGATCAATGCCGTTTTCTTTTTTGAATTCTGCTACCATGTGATCGATGATTTTGTTATCAAAGTCATCCCCACCTAGGTTGTTGTCCCCAGCAGTTGACAATACGTCAAAGACGCCATCGCCTAATTCAAGGATCGATACGTCGAAAGTACCGCCACCTAAGTCAAAGACTAGGATTTTTTCATCTTTATCTGTTTTATCTAACCCATAAGCTAAAGCTGCGGCAGTTGGTTCATTGACGATTCGTTCTACTTCAAGACCGGCAATTTTACCAGCATCTTTAGTTGCTTGACGTTGTGCATCGTTGAAGTATGCAGGAACAGTGATGACTGCTTTTTCAACTTTTTCACCTAAATAGTCTTCAGCAAATCCTTTGATGTATTGAAGAACCATTGCGGAAACTTCTTGTGGTGTATAAGATTTGCCTTCAACTTCTACTTTGTATCCTGCTTCACCCATATGGCGTTTAATAGAAGAAATCGTATTCGGGTTTGTCACTGCTTGGCGTTTTGCAACTTCCCCTACTTGGATCTCACCATTTTTGAATGAAACAACAGAAGGTGTGGTACGGTTTCCTTCTGGATTCGTAATGATTTTTGCTTCGCCGCCTTCAAGGACAGCAACAGCTGAGTTTGTTGTTCCTAAGTCGATACCGATAATTTTACTCATAAGTAATACACTCCCTTTTTTAATTTAAACATCTACTTATAGATAGAAAGAACTATTGTGCAACGATGACCATGCTTGCACGCAAGACACGATCATGCAATTTATACCCTTTTTGCAAGACAGTAACGATTGTGTCTGCCGGTGTTTCATCAGAGGCAGGTACAGTCTGCACCGCTTGATGCAAGTTCGGATCAAACATTGCACCTTCAGCAGGAATCTCTTCGATTCCCTCTTCTTTTAAGGCTTGACGCAGACTTTCAAGAACCATTTCAACGCCTTTTTTCAAATTCGCCGCTTGGTCTTGATCGACATCTGCTGCCATCGCTCGTTCCAAATTGTCGATTGCTGGCAACAGTTTTTTGCCAAGATCTTGCGAGCGGTATTTTTGTAAAAGTTCCCGCTCATTGCGGTTACGTGAAGTGATATTTGCGATCTCTGCACGAGCACGCAGGAATTGATCTTCCAATTCGTTATTCTTTTCTTGCAAAAGTTCCAGTTCGCTTTTTTCCACTGCTTCTTCCTCTGGTTGAGGAGTCTGTGCTTCAGTTTCAGTTGATTCATTTGAAGATTCAGGTGTTTCTGCGGTTTCTTCAGCAGTTTTAGCTAATTCTTCATCTAAACGCTCTTCTTTTTCCGTCACGTTTCAACCATCCCTTCTACGATTTGTTTCATTGCCGCTTATTCATTGGCAGCGTCTAATGCGCGATAATAATCGGCCAATTTTTTTGCTAACTCGCCTCGAAAAACTTCCATCAGTCCAAACATCCGTGAATACGGCATACTTGATGGACCTAATAAAGCGATCGTTCCTTGTCCATGACCTTCGATTTCATAGCTGGCTTGGATCAAACTCATATTTTGTAACAAGTCATTGCCAAGCTCAGAGCCGATTCTGATTTGAATCGCAGAATCTCTTGGCGCCAGCAGCTGTGTCAGCTGATCTGCGTTTTTCATAAATGAATACATCGATTTGAACTGACTAACATCTTGCGTCGGTTCAAAATCCAGAAGATTCATACGCCCGCCGACGAAGATTTTTTCTTCAAAAATATGGCTCAGCATCGTATCAAAGAGATCAACGATTCCGTCAGTCGTTTGAAAATACTTATGCAGAATCATCGGAATCTCGGTTCTTAATCGATGGTAGACCGTCATTAGAGGTTCACCGATCAATTTGTCGTTGATGATCCTTACCATTTTTTCCAAATCTTCGCTGCTCATCGATTCAGGAAGGGTAAAGACTTGATTTTCGACATTCCCTTTATCCGTCACGATGATCGCGATGATCTGTCGTGCATTCAAAGGGACGATTCGAAAGCCCGTCAATTTCCTTTCCTTCATATCTGGCCCGAGAGACAACGCTGTATAGCTAGTCAAGTTGGACAAGATCGTGGCAGACTGCTGGATGATTTCATTGATTTCATGAAAATCTTTTCCAAAAGAATGACGAATGGTTTGAATTTCGTTTTGGTCAACTTCAGATGGCTTCAATAAGTGATCAACGTAATAGCGATACCCTTTTATTGATGGCACACGCCCTGAAGATGAATGTGTCTTTAATAGAAGTCCAGCTTCTTCCAGCGCCTTCATCTCATTGCGAATGGTGGCAGAGCTAGCTTCAACCCCATCTTCCATCAATCGCTTCGAGCCCGTGGGCTGACCAGTATTCGTATAGTTTTGGATGATGAGGTGTAAAATCATTTGTTGTCTAGATGTCAACATTTTATCCACTCCTCCGTTAGCACTCATTCCTATTAAGTGCTAACACGATTATAAATATACCATATTTGCTAGGAATGTCAAGTATTTGCATCACTTTTTTAGCACTCTTTCTAAGAGAGTGCTAAAAAAAGAAAGCAAAAAAGAAGCAGCGCGAAATGGCTACTTCTCTTCCTTGTTCTTTCTTATTTTTCTCCATCCAAGAGAAATGCTTCAAACACTTCGTTGCCAATGAACATCCCAGCTTTCGTTAAAAAGACACGATCACCTTGACTAGCCAACCAGCCTTTTTGAATCAACTGTTCGCTAGTTGAACCATAGATTTCCTGAAAAGACTTCCCGAATTTTTCTGCAAAGCGTATTTTTGAAATGCCAGCCTTTTTACGGAGGCCTAAAAAAAGTTCCTCTTCCATTTGATTGCTGGTTGTCAATTCTTCGATTTCGTGGATTGGCAACTGATTTTCCTGCAATGGTTTCAAATAATGCTGAATTGGTCCTTTATTCTTGTAGCGAGACTGTCCAAGATAACCACTAGCGCCTGCCCCAAAGCCAAAATAATGTTCATTGTTCCAATACACTAGATTGTGCAAGGACTCATACCCTGGTCGGGCAAAATTACTGATTTCATATTGGGTCAAGCCAGCTTTGTTCATCGCGGCGATTGCTTCGTCAAACATCTGTGTTTCCGCTTCTTGAGAAGGCAACGCCATTCTTCCTTGGCGAACCCAGTTCATAAACATGGTTTTGTTTTCTAAGATTAAGGAATACATGGCATAATGAGGCAACCCGAGATCAATCGCTCGCGTCAGCGTATCACGGAAGCTTCCAATGCTTTGTCCCGGAAGTGCATAAATCAAATCGATCGTCACATTCTGAAAATCATGTTTTTCTAGCAGTTGGATGGTTGAATAAACATCTTCAGCAGTATGCTTGCGACCAATTTTTTTTAGCAAGCGATTATCAAAGGTCTGGACCCCCATAGACAATCGATTGACTTGGTGGTTTTTCAACACCAGCATTTTGTCTTCGCTCAAATCACCAGGATTTGCTTCCACTGTAAACTCTTTCGTTGTGTGAGTCGGCAATAATTCGTGTACGCCTGACAGCAATCGATCCAGCTGGCTTGCCGAAAGCGACGTTGGCGTCCCACCGCCAATGTAAATCGTTTCTGCTTCGCTGACTGGCTGGTGGAAAAGAGTCAACTCAATTTCCTTCAACAGTGCTTCGATGTATTCATCCACTGGCTGGCCTTCTAAAAACACTTTGTTGAAGTCACAGTAGTAGCAAATATGTTCACAGAAAGGTATATGTAGATACGCGGAAATATTTCCTGCGCTTTTTGTAGATGGATCATTTATTGTTTGACCTTCAAGCATTACTAAGTGATTCTCCTCTATCTTCTTTTTCACTCGCATTGCTGAGAGTATCGGCACTTATTGTAGCACAGATCTGTGAATTCTCCTATCACTTGAAATAGCAATAAGCAAAAAAACACCACTTCAAGAAAGTGATGTTTCAGAACAATCATAGAAAAAACCAAGAGGACTACTCCTATTAAGTACGGTAAACTACCGTTTTTGTTCTTATGGCAAACAGAAAAATTGCGGTCTGCTACAAGAACTAACACTTCCCCCAAATTGTTAGCGCCACAAAAGATAAGCTGTTGTCGGCGACTTACTGAATAAGAGTAGCTCTCTTCTTGAAAGACAATCGCTTGCCTTATCTGACTCTAGTATACCTTGATTTAAAAATTAAGTCCTATCATCTTTTTCATCAGTCTATGAAAACAGTGAGGAATGTAAGGACGCTTGATCGATTAAAAAACATGAAGCAAGATGTCGATCAAGTAACGGATCAACCGATAGGCGATAAATAAGAAAAAAATATTTCCTAGCAAAAATTGAAAAACATTTCCGATAGATCCTTTAAAGGAGCGAAAACTGAAATACCGGGACCAACGACTGAACCCATTTTGGCGATTTCGCTTTAATCGATACGCTTCATCATACTTCATCTCTAAGAGATCATAATAAAAGATCATTAGGGGTTGTTGCACAAAAAACACTTTCTTATACCCTGCCATCAGCGTGTACTGCTTATTATTGGAAGGAAAGTTGCGATTGCCGTTTTTCTTCACGCGCATCGTTGTTCCATCCTTCATGTGGAATGCATAATGATCCTCGAATTCTGTCAGTTGATAAATTTTCGGCACCTGATTTTCTTCTTCGAAAGCAAGTACGACCTCACTCGCTCGCTGATAAAGTGAAACTAACCATGCCATCATCCCTAGCAAAATAACCAACAAAATGATATTTAAAAGCAAACTTTCTTGTAACAAAAATAGGTAACCTAAGATAATCAAAATCGCCACGCCAAGAGCAATCATTCTTCTACGGAAATAACTACGATACATCAACTCAAAAGAGCGCCGATAGTAGGCAAAATCTTCTTTTACAAAATCCATTCTTACCACATCTTTCCAGGTTGAGGTTGCTGCTACTGTATCAAAGATCCCTTTGAAAGTCAATTTACCGAAAAAGTTTCAGCGTCAGATTTGTATCAAATAAGAAAACGTTTTATAATAAAAGATGTAACTAAAAAAAGCGACGAAAGTAGGTTGAAATACGTGATATTACAAGAAACATTTACTTTGCAGAACAAACTGACGATTCCTAAGATCGGCCTTGGGACCTGGCAATCTTCGCCAGAAGATGCTTACAATGCAACAAAATTTGCCATCCAAGATGGTTATCGACATGTCGATACAGCTGCTGCTTATAAAAATGAAGAAGCAGTTGGGAAAGCTGTCCGCGATTCAGGCGTTGCTCGTGAAGAGATTTTTGTTACCACGAAAGTACCTGCTGAGTTAAAGACCTACCAAGAAGCGGTTGATAGCATTGATGCTTCTCTAAAAAAACTTGACTTAGGGTATATCGATTTGATTTTGATCCATGCCCCTCGTCCTTGGAAAATCATGGGAAACAATCCAGAAAATAAAGATTTTTATCTGGAAAACATCGACGTTTGGAAAGCATTAGAAGAAGCCTACTTAAGTGGAAAAGTAAAATCGATCGGTGTTTCCAACTTCGATCAAAAAGATTTACAAAATATATTCGACCATTGCGATGTGAAACCAATGGTCAATCAGTTTATTTACCATATTGGTCGCACAAATGAAGAATTATTGGCATTTTGCAAAGAGCACGAAATTTTAGTGGAAGGCTATTCACCAATCGCTACTGGTCGTTTACTAGACAACGATGCGGTCAAAACGATTGCTGAAGCCTATGGAAAATCGATTCCACAGCTTTCTATTCGTTACCTACTACAAAAAGATATTTTGCCATTGCCAAAATCAGTTCATGAAGAATACATTTCAGATAATGCCAAAGTTGACTTTGAAATTTCTGAAGAAGACATGAAGAAATTAGATGAGCTGCAAGCATAAGAATTCTTGCATTTAAGTGAAAAAGCAGCCCGATCAAGTCCAGCAAATGCTGGTCATAGATCGGGCTGTTTTTTTGTCTTTTACAACTCTGTTTAGAAAAACAACCGACTCTTAGTCTGCCAGAATTGGCTTCTTTTTACGCTAGTTGCTCAAAGGTACCCCATACTTTCACTTCTTGTCTTTCTAGCATCGTTTTGCCTTTTGCTAGAACTGTTTCTACAGCGAATGATTTTTTGTTCAGCAAGCAAATATCAGCATCCATCCCTGCTGCAAGGCGCCCCTTTTGATCAAGCTTCAATACTTTCGCTGGATTGGAAGTGATTGCACGAATGGCGATCTCCAATGGAATCTGCTCTTTTTGGACTGCTTCTTTAATGCCTACCATCAGTGCTCGCGAACTGCCGACACCCAGACCTATGAATTGATTGTTTTCATCAAAGTAAGGGAGACTGCCTTGCCCATCAGAGGTCATGGTAAATTGATCCAGCCCGATCCCTTCTGCTAACAAACGTTTCAATCCTTTACTGAAGCGAACCTCATCGTCTTCTTTTTCCCAGAAATCAGGATCTTCACTCGCCGTAAAATCGATCGTTCCACCCATTTTTGCAAAAGCAATACTTGCTTCGAAAAGCTCGCTGGTCCGATTGGCATGTGTCGGTAAAAATTGGCTGATTGGAATCTCTGTCTCTTCGATGGTTCGTAAAAGCAGCTCATATTTTTTCTTTCCTCCACCTAGGTGGACGTTTACGATGCCTGCTTTTCCAGAAAGCATCCCACCGACACGAGCATCCGCAACCGCGCGGGTAAATTCTTCGAAACTTGGTTGTGAAGAACGATGGTCAGAAACGGCAATTTCACCGATACCAATAATTTTATCGATAGTCAAAAAATCTTGGATGATGGAATCCGTGACGGGCGTCAAAGGCAATCGATACGAACCGTCATAAAGATAAGTCGTGATGCCTTCCGCCTCT
Source organism: Enterococcus sp. DIV0008 (assembly GCF_050542615.1). NCBI lineage: Bacteria > Bacillati > Bacillota > Bacilli > Lactobacillales > Enterococcaceae > Enterococcus > Enterococcus sp. DIV0008. The sequence continues at coordinate 1,835,195 of NZ_CP172937.1, forward strand.
AGTCCACGGGCCTTACTGATCAAGGCAGTCATATCTCTGCCTACTCCGTCAGTACCTAAACAGCCAACCACTGTCGTTACCCCCGCAGAGGTCAGCTGAGACAATTTCACTTCAGGTGTCCGGTTTTGAAAACCACCTTCCCCGCCACCTCCTAAGATATGAAAGTGACAGTCAATAAAACCGGGCACAGCAAGCAACCCTCTGCCATCGATTTCTTCAAGAGCAACGCCTGAGAATCCTCCTTGAATCGAATCTTGAATGGCAATAATCTTGTCTTCATTTAATAAAATATCTTTTTTTCCTAAATAGTCAGGAGCGTAAACCTCCGCTTGTCGTATCACCTTCATGAGTGCTTCCTCCTCGTGTCTGATTGCTTCTTATTGCAAGCCGATCGCGACTGCAATAAAGATGAAGATCGTTCCTAATACAAATAAGAACCCTTGCATTTTGATCTGGAATTTCGCCCATTTCACCCATTCGATTCTTGCGACACCTAGCACACCGATCAGACTTGCCGATACAGGAGTGAAGGCATCCATGAAGCCTGAGCCTAATTGATAAGCCAATACAGCGATCTGTCTTGAAACACCTAAAAGATCAGCTAATGGCGCCATGATCGGCATGGTCAATGCAGCCTGACCTGAATTGGAGGTCACGATCAAATTGAAGAAGCTTTGGAAAATGTACATGAACCATGCCCCAATAAATGCTGGAACATTGCTTAACAAACCACCGATGCTGTGCAAAATCGTATTCAATGCTGACGGCACGTTGGCATCAGAACCGCCGAGAACCAGAAGAATCCCTTTGGCCATCCCTACAACGATTGCAGTTCCTGCTAATTCTGAGGCCCCTGATTGAAAGGCACTCGCCACATCATTCAAGCCCATATCTTCTAATTTGAAAAGAACCGCTATGATTCCTGCCCCTAAGCCCATAACAAAGAATTGAGAAGCGATCTCGGGAATATAATAGCCTTTTTGTGTCACACCCCATACGATCCAAATCAAGACTGCTAGCATTTCAACCAAGATCAATTTATGACCTAATAGAAAGGGTTTTTGCTCACTAGAGGTTTTCTCAAGATGATTTCTAAAATATGCATCCGATTGATAGGTTAGTGACTTCTCCGGATTCTTGCGGATTCTTTCGGCATAGATCATAAGGTATGCTGCAGATAATGCGGTAACCACGACCCACATGATGATTCGGAACGTTGCCCCTGAAAGAACCGGAATACCTGCGATCCCTTGAGCCACTGCCACACTAAATGGACTCATCCACGAGGTGGCATTCCCAATCTGGGAGGCGACATAAGTGACAGTGACCGCCACGATCGAATCATACCCTAATGCGATCACGAAAGGTACCATGACCATCGAAAACGGAATGACTTCTTCTGCCATCCCAAAAGTAGCACCCCCAAATGAAAAAGCAAAGAACAATAACGGCAATGCCAAACGTTCTAATCCACGGGTTTTGCTGATAAACGCAAAGATCCCTGCATCGATCGCTCCGGTTTGCATGATAATACCAAATGCACCCCCGACCACTAAGATCAGCGCTGCGATCCCAACTGCTGATCCATATTTATCGCCAGAAACCAACCCTTCAAAAACAAAATTTAAAAAGCCGAAACCGTTAAAGTCATCAGTTCCCCAAACCTTGGCTGTTTTATGCAGTTTTTCAGAAGTATCATAAATTTTTTCCCCGTAAAGACTGTAAAGCGTATCATCGGTTAGTCCCACCTCATCTAATTGACTCTGGGATAACTCTTTAGGCCCTTCAGCTAGAACAGCTGCTAAAGCCTCAGGATCGACATCTAATTCTTCCAGCTCTTGTGGATCGTCTTCCAATTGATTCAACTGTTGATAGACGTATTCGTTATCTAACGGGTATGCATAACGAAACGAATCTTGCATTAAGACCGTTCTGGTACTGATTTCCCCATTTGCATCGGTATACTCGATTTCTTGTGTACTAAATTTCCCAGCAGGAACTAAGAAAGTCAGCAACCATGCCAACAGCACAACACCAAAGATGATGACATACGTATGCGGCGTTTTCATTTTGGTTAAATCTTTCTTATCTTTCCCCTTTTTTGCTTTTTTTCCAATTGTCACTTTTTCTCTCCCTTTCCCTTTGCAGCGTACTGCATAAATTATCATTTTAGCCTATTTTTTAGTATATCGAAAAAACGTTTTTTCCTCATGGGGAAAGCATTAGAATTCAAATAAACTACGTTATAAAAAGAGAGAAAAAGAAAAAGTGAAAAGAAGCCAGAAACGCTTCTTTTCACTACGAATGATTAGTTTTCTTCTGAAAGGCCATCAAAATAAGCTTCAGTGTCTCGTTCGTCTTGCTTTAATTGTTCGATCAATGCTTGCGCACCATTGAAAGCCACTTGATCACGCAAGAAATGATGCCAGCGGATTGCCACAGTTTCCCCATAGATATCTTGGTGAAAATCGAGAATATAGATTTCAACTGTTAACTGGCGCCCTTGACCAAAGGTGTCATTGTGACCAATCGATCCCATCGATGGATACCACTTGTCACCGACTTTGATTTCCGTCACATAGACACCTTCTTTTGGCAACCGAACAGTGCTCTTCACTTTGATATTCGCGGTTGGAAACCCAAGTTCTCGTCCTCTAGCATCACCGTGAACGACGGTTCCTTCAAATTCATAAATATACCCTAACAAGCGATTGACTTGCGCCATATCGCCATTTTGTAGCGCAGAGCGAATGCGTGTGGAGCTTACCTTTTCTTCATCAAACGATTCTTGCGCGACAGTCATAACTTCAAAACGTCCTTCTGCATAGGTTGGCAACAGCGCCATGTTGGCAATTTCCTTCTTGCCATAGGTATAGTCAAAACCTGCAACAACAACTTTTGCATGCAGTCCGATCATGTATTCATCTACAAATACTTGCGGTGCCAAATTTGCAAAAGCAGAAGTAAATTCAATGATATAAAGAATGTCTACCCCAAGTTGTTCCATATGCGCTTCCTTTTGAGCCAAACTGGTCAGGTATTGCATTTTTTCAGGATCGACTTTTTGAAACACGATCGAGGGATGTTGATTAAAGGTCATCAACGCCAATTTTAACCCTTTTTCCTCTGCAATCTTGCGCCCTGTTTCAATGACTTTCTGATGGCCTAGATGCACGCCATCGAAAAAGCCTAAAACTAAGACGATCTCCTCTTCAGGAATCGTTGCGTGATCATAAGGGTGTCTCATTTCAATGATTTCCATGTTCATTCTCCTATTTCTGTACGGATGACTTTTACCGGTTTCATCATATCGTGGTATTTGTCATGAGCTTTATAAATACTAATTAATTTTTCTTGATAGAAAATCGCCACTAACTCTTCTGGGCGCTCTTGTAATCCAAATGCACGAAATGGCAAACGCATGCCATTTTTTACTTTCTGCCAGAGGTCCGCATCGATCGTCACTTGAACAAACTCCGATACCCCGTATTCTAAAGGTAGTAGTAGTTCCGAAACACGTTGTTCATCGACTGCCTTTTGAACCTCTGCAATCGTGTAAGATTCTTCTTTAGAAAAACCACCGCTTTTTAGGCGAGTCAAATCAGACATATGCGCGGGTACACCCAGCAATTTCCCTGTGTCGACCGCTAATGTGCGAACATAAGTCCCTTTTCCACAAGAAACTTCAAAACGCCAGCTTTGCGTATTGTCCTCATGAGTAACCGGCTCTGAAATTCGTTTAAAGGAATAAATTTCGGCTTTGCGTTGTGGCCGCTCGACGGTTTCATTGTTGCGGGCATATTCGTAAAGTCGTTTGCCATTGACTTTGACCGCCGAATACATCGGGGGTACTTGGGTAATCGTACCCGTCAACTGTTTCATTGCCTGATCGATCTCTTCCTTCGTAAACGGACGAGTTAGTGCTTGTTGTTCAACGATATCCCCCGACCGATCTTCTGTAGTGGTACTGAACCCCAAGGTGATTTCCCCGGTGTAGACTTTTCCAGAATCAACCAAGTATTCAACGATCTTCGTTCCTTTTCCGATACAAATGGGCAAGACACCATCCACGTCAGGATCTAGTGTGCCGCTGTGCCCAATCTTTTTTGTCTTTAATATTTTTCGTAATTTAAACACGCAGTCGTGACTAGTTTGTCCACGCTCTTTCCATAATGGTAAAATCCCGTCCATCGTATTCCTCCATTTCACTTCAACTTGCTTATTATAACATATAAAAAAAAATCATTGCACGACAAAATCCTTTTCGCACCTTCTCATTACATGATAAACTAAGCATATAAGGAGGTCCTAAAATGGTTGTTTTAATGATAGGCTCATTTATTGGATTTGCCATTTTTTTGATCATGATTCAGCTCGGCACGATGCAGCGTTGGGAAGAAGCGTTTGCTTTGCAGATCATCCAAAGCCGTACTCCGTCTTTGACGCGCATGATGCACTTTTTTACCAATTTAGGAAAAGCCTTTCCGACAGTTGCGATCGCTTTACTGTTGTTTGCCTTTCCATCATCGCGGGCGGATCTTGCACCAAAAACAGCAGTCAGTATCTTCATAGTATCAGCAGCTGCTTATCTTATCAAACGAATCGTCCGAAGAGATCGGCCGATCGATCATCGTTTGGTTGAAGAAAAGGACCATAGTTTCCCTAGTGCCCATGCTGCCACATCAGCCGCTATGTACGTAACGATTGCTTTGAATCTTGGAATTTTGGTTCCCACAGCAGTCCTTCCGATGACTCTACTGGCAATTTTGTTGAGCTTTATGATTGGCTTTAGCAGAGTCTACTTAGGGATCCATTTTTTAACAGATGTGATTGGCGGTTGGCTTTTGGGGACAGGGGTTGCTGGACTGGTCACTTTACTGATGAATACCTGATGCTCATTTCAAATAAAAAAGAACAGCTTCGATTGGAAGCTGTTCTTTTTTTATTCTTCTGAGTGCAATGAACGAATCATTTCATCAATTTTATTCCCGTATTGTACAGATTCATCCAGTTCAAATTGGATTTCTGGGACTTTATAGAGCGTTAACGCTTGACCTAATTCACGACGAACTAAACCAGTTGCTTTTTCCAGTCCTGCTTGGGCTTTTTGCTTATCTGAAGCTAAGTCCGTTAGAGTGCTGTAAAAGATCGTTGCTTGCTGCAAATCTCCAGTTACTCGTACATCTGTGATCGTCACATCTTGCACGCGAGGATCACGAACTTTTTTACGAAGAATTTGATTGACTTCTTTTAAGATTTCTTGTGCCACTCGGCGATCTCGATAATTAGCCATTCAAAAAGCCTCCTTGTATAGTTGTCATTCCGTTATTTTGTCGGTACTTCTTCCATCACATAGCCTTCGATCACGTCATCAACTTTAAGATCGTTGAATTTCTCGATCATCGCGCCACATTCAAACCCTAGCTTCACTTCTTTGACATCGTCTTTGAAGCGTTTCAAGCTGGCAAGTTTGCCTTCATAGATAACGATACCGTCGCGGATCACGCGGACGCCACTGTCACGGCGAATGCTGCCTTCCGTCACATAGCAACCAGCAATCGTACCCACTTTAGAAACTTTGTATGTTTCACGAACGATCATTTGACCAGTGATTTTTTCTTCGAATTCAGGATCAAGCATCCCTTTCATCGCAGTTTCGATTTCTTCGATCGCTTTGTAGATGATGCGATGCAAACGAATATCGACTTTTTCCGCTTCCGCTTGCTGTTTGGCTTGCGGTGTTGGACGGACGTTAAATCCGATGATGATGGCATTACTTGCCGCTGCTAGCGTTACATCACTTTCATTGATGGCACCAACGGCTGAATGGACGATGTTTACTCGCACACCTTCCACATCGATTTTCTTCAATGACGCAGCTAATGCTTCAGCTGAACCCTGTACGTCTGCTTTGATGATGACATTTACTTCTTTCAGTTCGCCTTCTTTTAGACTTTCAAACAAGTTATCTAATGTCACACGACTACTTGATGCGCGTTGCTCCATTAAAGCACGTTTTGCCCGTTCTTCCCCTGCTGCCCGAGCTGTTTTCTCGTCTTCAAAAGTAACGAAACGATCACCTGCTTGAGGGACATCGTTCAATCCTGTGATTTCGACAGGTGTAGCAGGTCCTGCTGTTTTATCACGACGACCTAAGTCATTCGTCATTACCCGAACACGACCGAAGGTATTCCCTACAACGATTGGATCACCTACATGAAGCGTTCCTTGTTGAACCAATAGGGTAGCCACAGGTCCTTTTCCTTTATCAAGGCGTGCTTCAATGACGGTACCGATTGCCCGTTGGGTAGGATCAGCTTTCAAATCTTCCACTTCTGCTACTAAAAGAATCATTTCAAGCAATTCTTCAATGTTTTGCCCAAATTTCGCTGAGATTTCAACGAAAATCGTATCGCCACCCCAGGCTTCTGGGATCAACTCATGTTCACTTAATTCTTGCATCACGTGTTGTGGGTTGGCACCTGGCTTATCGATTTTGTTTACTGCAACGATGATCGGCACTTTTGCTGCTTTCGCATGGTTGATTGCTTCCACCGTCTGTGGCATCACACCATCATCAGCTGCGACAACTAAAATCGTGATATCGGTGATACTTGCTCCCCGTGCACGCATACTGGTAAAGGCCGCATGTCCAGGAGTATCTAAGAAAGTGATTGGTTTGCCATTGATGTCGATTTGGTAAGCCCCAATATGCTGGGTGATTCCTCCAGCTTCACCACTCGTCACTCGTGAATGGCGTAAAGTATCAAGCAAGGTTGTCTTCCCATGGTCAACGTGTCCCATGATCGTCACAACAGGTGGTCGTGACACCAAGTTCTCTTCGACTTGTTCTTCTTCTTCAAAGAATTTATCGATGTCTGCGATATCCACTTGGACTTTTTCTTGTGGTTCAATTCCGTAATCAGTAGCAAGCAGTTCAATCGTATCTTTATCTAAAGGTTGGTTTTGATTGACCATAACCCCCATCATAAAGAGTTTCTTGATGATTTCAGCTGGTTCACGGTAGATTTTTTTCGCGATATCCGCTACGTTCATGCCTTCTGTGTATTCCAATACTTCTGGTAACTCACGGAATTTACGTGCTGGAACTGGCGGTTTCTTTTCCGTCTGCTGACGGCCTTTTTTGCCTTTTTTGTTAAATTTGTTGCGATTGTTATTGTTGAAATTGTTATTGCGTCCACCGTAATTTGACTTGCCGCGGTTTTGATTTCCTCCACGGGAATCATTCGATCCTTGCGTACGGTTATTGTTACGGTCTGCCCCTTGCGTATTTCCTGCAGATTGAGCGGCCGGACGGTTTTGCTGCCCTTGATTGTTCGGACGGTTTTGTTGTCCTTGGTTTGTTGGGCGGTTTTGTTGCCCTTGGTTGTTTGGACGGTTTTGCTGTCCTTGGTTTGTTGGGCGATTTTGTTGCCCTTGGTTATTCGGACGATTTTGTTGTCCTTGATTGTTTGGACGGTTTTGTTGCCCTTGGTTATTCGGACGATTTTGTTGTCCTTGATTGTTTGGACGGTTTTGCTGTCCATGGTTTGTTGGGCGGTTTTGTTGCCCTTGATTATTCGGACGATTTTGTTGTCCTTGGTTTGTTGGGCGATTTTGTTGCCCTTGATTGTTACGATTCTCTTGGTTATTCACTCGATTATGACTTCCTTGGTTATTTGGTCTGTTACTTCCTTGACTGTTCGTGCGATCTACTTGTCCTTGACCAGCAGGACGGTTATTACTTTGCGCAGTTCGCTGTTGACTTTGATTGTTATGACGGTTTTGGAAGTTAGGATTATTTCTTTGCGTTTTAAATTTCTTTTGTTCTTGTTTTTCCGGCTGGTTGGCTGGTTTCTGATTTGCGGGATTTGAGTTTGCAGATGTTTTACCATTTGGATTGCCGCCTAATGACTGCTGCAATTTCTGCGCCTCTCCATCTGAGATCGCGCCCATATGATTTTTGACATCAAAGCCTAAAGATTGTGCTTTTTCAACAACCTCTTTGCTCGATTTGTTCCATTCTTTTGCAAGTTCATAAATTCTTTTTTTCCCCATGCAATCACCTTCCTAACCTAATATTAATTCCTGCACCTTCCTTGCAAATCCTTGATCTAAGATGCCAATGACCATTCTTGGTTTCCCAATGGCCGCACTGATTTCATCAGCAGAAAATGCATCTAGGAGCGGAATTTCGTAATAAGAACTTTTGTCCTTAATTTTCTTTTGTGTATTTTTACCAGCATCACTGGCGACAATGACCAAAGCAGCTTTCTCATTGCGAATCTCTTTTAAGGTCATTTCTTCACCAGTCACTAATTTCCCAGCACGCATGGCTAGTCCTAACATATTTAATGCTTTGGTTTTATTCATTTGCAAATAACTCTTTTCGCGCTTTTTGGTGCGTTACATAGTCCAATAGTTCTTGGTAAAATTCATCTGTCAATTTCGTTTCCAACACTCGATCTAAAATACGCTTATCCCAAGCTTTCTGGGCTTCAGCCGGTTCGATCGCTATATAGGCACCACGACCAGGCATTTTTCCGGTTGGATCAATAGAAACAACGCCTTCTTTTGAACGAGTGATACGAAGCATTTCTTTCTTAGGCAACATTTCACCTGAAATCACTGATTTTCGTAAAGGAATTTTTCGTTTTTTCATCACGATCTCACCTCAACTATTTTTCGTCAAACTCAACATTTTCGTAATCATCTGCAGTCATGTCTGATGAAAGGATTGCTTCATCGAGCGTTTCTGTAGATTCCGTTGCTTCTGTGCTGATTTCTTCGGCAGCTTCTGAAGCATTTGCATCATACTCATCGATATAGTCGCCTTCATCCAACTTCGCATAAAACTCTTCCATGTCTGTTTCTGATTTGATATCGATTTTGAAGCCAGTCAATTTGGCTGCCAGACGGGCATTTTGTCCCCGTTTACCGATCGCCAATGACAATTGGTAATCAGGCACGACAACGGTACAAGACTTCGGATTATCAACATCGAAAATAACGTCGCTAACTTCCGCTGGATTCAATGCATTGGCAATGAAGATCGCTGGATCTTCATTCCATTCCACGATGTCCATGTTTTCGCCTTTTAGTTCATTGACGATTGCTTGAACCCGTTGCCCTTTAGGACCTACACAAGTGCCGACAGGATCAACGTTAGCATCAAAAGAACGAACAGCCACTTTGGCACGATCCCCTGCTTCACGAGCGATACTTACGATCTCTACAGTACCATCATATACTTCTGGCACTTCTTGTTCAAATAATCGGCGTAGCAAATCTGGATGGCTACGGCTAACAAATACTTGAGGCCCTTTAGACGTATTTTCAACACGAGAAACGAATACTTTGATCCGATCATGGGGTTGATAAAACTCATTTGGCATTTGGTCTTGTTTTGAAAGCACTGCTTCAATTTTACCTAAGTTCACATAAATATAACGATTGTCTTGACGCTCTACGATTCCTTGTAGAATGTCTTTTTCATAAGCACTAAATTCGTTATAGATAATGTTTCTTTCTGCTTCTCGAACTCGTTGCAAAATGACTTGTTTGGCCGTTTGCGCCGCAATACGACCAAAGTCTTTAGGTGTTACTTCAAAGCGGATTTTGTCGCCGATTTCATAAGCGGGGTTGATTGTCATCGCTTCTTTTAATGAAACCTCTAGTTGCGAGTCCATGACTTCTTCTGTCACTTCTTTGACTGCATATACGTGGATGTTGCCTTTTTTCTGATCAAATTCCACTTCCACATTTTGTGCTTGCCCGTAATGACGTTTGTACGCTGAAACCAATGCCGCTTCCAAGGCATCGATGACAATCTCTTTTGAAATGCCTTTCTCTGCTTCTAATGCATCCAATGCATTCAACATTTCTTTACTCATGATTCTTTCATTCCTCCGTGTTTAAAATTGAATGGCTAAACGAGCTTTGGCAATATTTTTCCGGTCGATCGTTCGTTCTTTTTCTCTGGTTTTGATTCGGGTCTTCATAACTAGCTGATTTTCGTCGAATGACTGTAAAAAGCCTTCGAACTGTTTTTCTCCATCAATCGGTTGATATAAAGAAACATGAATGTACTCGCCGACTGCCCGTTGATAATCTGCTTCTTTCTTCAATGGACGCTCGGCGCCAGGGGAAGAAACTTCCAAGAAATAGGCTTGTGGAATAGGATCAGGATCGCATTGGTCTAATTGTTCACTAAGTTGTTCACTGACAAAGGCACATTCCTCGATATCGATTCCGCCTTCTTTATCGATGAACACACGAAGAAACCAATTTTTCCCTTCCTTCACGAATTCTACTTCAACTAATTCAAATTTTTGCGCATCCAGAATAGGGGTCACTATATCTGTAACAGTTTCCACTACTGTACTCACAACATCGCCTCCTTTATTTCTCAACGAAACGAACTTCATTCCATTAAAAAGAGTGAGCGAAAAAACCGCTCACTCACTCTAAGTATCATTACATTGTAAATATAACACAATTTTCATAAAGATTCAACTACTGTCGCATGTTCCCTTCGCTTTCAGAAAAAAACAAAGCATTTTCTTAATGTTTTTTAATGCTTGGGTGAATGGATGTTAGTGAATCACTTGACCAATCCGACGTAGTAGTTGTGGGAAAATACTTTCTGGATCAAAGTCCATTGGCGCTTCATGTGGGAAATGAAGCCAGAGCCGACCGCCATAAACCACTAGTACTAAAAGTGTCAATGTCACCCACAGGTTTTGACTGTGGTAAAGTTTGCCGATTTTCGGATTTTTTTTGAATAAAACGATCCCGAATACGATCGGCACTAACCAAAACAAGGGATGAAAATGTAGCGCGCCTTGAAGATCGCCTTGGAATAAATGTAAATATGCGCGCGTCATGCCACAACCTGGACAAGGAACCCCCGTTATCCATTTAAACGGACAGATCAATAATCGACCCAATCATCTGAATCAAACGGATCATTTGAAGCATCAGATGATGTCATAGTATTTTGATCAGCTGCTTCCCACATTTGGTTCATGTCTCCTTGTAAAATCGCCATATTGATAAAATCAAAATTAAAGAGGCTTAAGACAACAAACAGGATTTTGTTGTCACTCAAACGAGGCATTTTCGCTCGTTGTTGCGCACTCATAAAGATATCCGCGATTCGATACCACCAATAAATTTGATACAACCCACAAGTAAGGATCGTTAATAAAATCGACGTCTCTGGTGAAAGACGATTGTCCCCACTGTACTCTGCTAGCTCTTTGGTTGTTTGGTACATCCAAAAGAATGTATAAATACCACAAGTAATAAATGTTAATAGAATGACCGATACAACCGATTTTTTTCTTACTCCATAATTATAGTTCATCACATACCCCTTCTATTTTTCTCCTTGTTGCTACCGGTTAATTATATATGATTTTATTCACAAAAACAAAATTTTCTGCATTTTCCACAGTTTTTATAGAACAAAAAGAGATAAACAGCACCTGCTAAAAAGCAGGTGCATATACTATAAGACAATTATCTTCTTTGTAACAAAAACTATGCGCGGCTATAGTTTTTCACTTCTGCAGCCATAGCATCAACAAAAAGATTCAACTCTTCCACTTGAGTTTCTTTGCTGCCATAGCGACGAATATTGACTGTTGCGTCATTGACTTCTTGATCCCCAACAACGATTTGGTAAGGAATTTTTTGTGTTTGCGACGCACGGATCTTGTACCCCATTTTTTCATTGCGATCATCTACTTCCACTCGCAGACCTTGCGCTTGCAAGCGTTCTTTGATTTCGTAGGCATAGTCGCTGTGGGCTTCGACTGAGACCGGAATGATCGATGCTTGGATTGGTGCCAACCAAGTCGGGAATGCCCCTTTATAGACTTCTGTCAAATAAGCCACAAAACGTTCCATCGTTGAAACGATCCCGCGGTGGATCACCACTGGACGGTGGTTGTTTTCGCCATCTTCACCAACGTATGTCAAATCAAAACGTTCTGGCAATAAGAAATCCAATTGGATCGTTGACAATGTTTCTTCCATACCTAGAGCTGTTTTCACTTGGACATCTAGTTTAGGTCCATAGAAAGCTGCTTCACCGTCAGCTTCAAAATAATCCAATTCTAATTCATCCATGGCTGCTTTTAGCATTGTTTGCGCATTTTCCCACATCGCATCGTCATCAAAATATTTGTCTTTATTTTGTGGATCGCGATAGCTTAAACGGAAACGATAGTCAGTAATATTAAAGTCTTCGTAAACGCCCACCATAAGATCCAGTGTCCGTTTGAATTCTTCTTTGATTTGATCAGGACGAACGAATGTATGACCGTCATTTAAGGTCATTTCACGAACCCGTTGCAACCCTGATAGCGCGCCAGATTTTTCATAGCGGTGCATCATCCCTAATTCAGCAATCCGAATTGGTAGTTCACGATACGAATGAATGTCATTTTTGTAAACCATCATATGGTGCGGACAGTTCATTGGTCGTAGAACCAGCATTTCGCCATCACCCATATCCATTGGTGGGAACATGTCCTCGTGGTAATGATCCCAGTGCCCTGATGTTTTGTATAAATCCACGTTTGCCATGATTGGTGTGTATACGTGTTGGTACCCAAGGCTAACTTCTTTATCCACGATATAACGCTCGATCGTACGACGGATCGTTGCTCCTTTTGGCAGCCAGAAAGGCAGACCAGCGCCGACTTCAGGAGACAACATAAACAATTCTAATTCTTTCCCTAGTTTACGATGATCGCGTTCTTTTGCTTCTTCCCGTAAACGGATAAATTCCTTCAAGTCTTTTTTATCGAAAAAGGCTGTTCCGTATACTCGTTGCATCATCTGGTTATCAGAGCTTCCACGCCAGTAAGCACCTGCCACTGATAACAATTTGTATACTTGGATACGACCAGTTGATGGGACGTGAGGACCGCGGCAAAGATCGACAAATTCACCTTGCTGATAGGCAGTAATCGTTTCGTCATCTGGTAATTCAGTGATCAACTCTACTTTGTATGGATCTTCGGCAAAAAGGGCCAACGCTTCTTCTTTTGTTAATACACGTCGTTCGATTGGCAGATTTTCTTTGATGATCTTCATCATTTCTGCTTCGATTGCCGGTAGATCTTCCGCAGTTACTGGGTTTTCCTCATTATCTGTGTCATAGTAAAAACCAGAATCAATTGCAGGTCCTACCCCAAAATGGATCGATGGATAGAGTCTGCGCATAGCTTGAGCCATTAAATGAGCTGTCGAATGACGAAGTAAGCCTAAAGCGTCTTCGTGATCGGGTGTCACGATCTCAATCGTTGCATCTTCTTCGATCGGACGTGAAAGATCGATCAGTTGCCCATTGACTTTTCCAGCTAAGGCTTTTTTTGCAAGACTTTTCGAGATACTTTCAGCAATCTCTTTGGTTGTTACCCCAACAGCAAATTCTTTTTTTGCGCCATCAGGAAATGTAATAAATAATGACATATGAATGTCCTCCTTTGAATGATTTCAATCAATAAAAAAAGTCCTAGTATCGGTTACGATACTAGGACGATCACTCGTGGTTCCACCTATTGTTTAAAAACAGAAAAAGTCTGTTTTCCTCTTCATGAGATAACGGTTCAACCGCCTCCGTTTCGACAGAGGTCTAAAAAAAGTGGTCATCCTTTGGTTTTCTTCTAGGAAATTTTCAGCCAAGATTTCCCTCTCTTATCGAAGACTCTCAAATTCAGGTGTCTTTTTTATTGATCGATTATGGCTCAATTAAACCACTACCTACAAGAAAAAGCAAGAGAATTATTTCCAATCGCCATTCACAGCATAGGTTCCTTGCTTCATTTCATTGATGATAACGTGGATATGCTCCTTAGGGGCACCCGTATTTTTATGGACTGCCTCAGTGATTTCTTTCATCATATTCGTCAGTTGTTCTTGTGAACGCCCTTCAACTAGTTCGACATGGATAAATGGCATACGATTTCCTCCTTTGTTTGCTTTTGATTATACACCTTTTTCAGAAAGACAAAAGCGATTGTCGCGCTTTTCATTGAAAATCATGGCCTTCATCTTCTTGATACACAACAGAAAACTTCTCGCAAACACACAGCATTTGATCGTGAAAAGACAAACCCGCTGAGGCATAAGCTCGTCGAAAAAAAGCTTCATGAACACGGCGCCAATAAGCCAAAGTGCGATCTCCTTCCCCTTCTAAAAAGGCGAACGCTGCTGTCACCTCATCAAAAGGCACGATCGACACTGACTCTAAATAAAGAACAGCTCTTGGTACATCCGAACCATCTAAAAGAACACTATACGTTCCTGATTGCGGCAATGCTTCTTGCTCGATTTCATAGAGGGCAGCGGCAGATGTCGTTGCCGTCTTTTTGCCAGCTAAAACCAGTGCTGCCAGTTCATCGGCCATTTGTGGGGTATCACCAAAGGACCAAGCATCTTCATAGGTCAGAGCAGATTGGTTTCTTGGGTTTACTTTTAAAAATTGTTGCCAAAAAGCCTGAATCTGACTGTCTTTTATTTTTGGTTCTCTGGTCTCATCTGCCAATTTTTTTCACTCCAATACTTCGTATATTTTTGGACATTCTCAGCTTCTTGCCAATCATACGCCAATCCCAATTTCTCGCTAATTTTCTTTGCTTGGCCATCAAATCGTTTTTGCATCTTCAAAAGTGACTGACCGCAAGCAGTGATCGTGGAAAAATCAAGCAATGAGGTCAATTCCCGCCACTCCTTTTCCGTGAGAAACGACTGCAGGTATTTATGATTTTTTCCAGTACTCACCTGAAATTGCTGAGTGTGGGCAACAAACAAATCTTCAATCCATAACAATTCTTGCCAACAAATGGTGTATAAATGATCCGCAGCATAAATCAGCTGCTTTCGAAGCAGCCCTTTCACGACATACGTGCTTACCCACCAAAATTCGTTGCAGTGTTCCCGAAAAGCGGCTTGGGTCGGACGCTTGATCCAGTAATGCGAATGATTTGCTTGATTAGTAAAACTTAGTAATTGGTCTGGATCAAGCAGCGGCTGCAAGCCTGGTTCGTTAGCCAGCCGATCGACCAGTGCAAGAGGACAAAGCATGAGATCGATTCTTACTCCGTCTAAAAAATGCATCAAGTACGTAAAACAACCACCCAGACTGGGCGGATAGATGGTGCTAGCTTCCGGTGTTTGCCTGATCATGAGCGGTCCAAAGGCTTCTAACCATGAAGGATCATCGACCAAGGGCTGAATATCATCCATTACATAAACCACATCAAAGTCTTGCAAAAAATCTTTTGGCGCCTGCGGATCGGTCCGTGAACCAGATAAACCGATGGCACGTGCCCCAACACCTTCGCCCACCGATTGGATCAGTCGGAGTAGTTCTGCTTCTTCCCTCACTCTTTCCACCTCTAATTCGACTAATTTTTGAATTACTATGCTCTTTCTATAAATATTAGCATAGTTTCTTTTTTTCCACGACATTCGCAGGGAAAATATGCTATAATTTTATGTCGCAATTTTTTTAAGGAGGATCCTTCGTGAACGAACGTCAAAAAGAACAACAACATGTTAATGAAACCATTGCTCTGATCCACAGAGAACAAGCGATCCTTTCGCAGCAAAAACAAGAGTTAGCCGCTAAAATGGATGATCAATTAAAAGAAATCGCCGATAAGAAAATTCGCGGGGGCGACAGTGAAGCCTTTTATGAATCAGTTATCGAGTACCAGCAGCATGAACAAGAATTGCTGATAAAATACCAAACCGCAGAATCGCAAGAAAAACGCGTCAAAACCTTAACAACGATGGCGGGCAATCCGTATTTTGCTCGAATCGATTTCAAAGAAGAACAAGAGACCGAGACCCTCTATTTGGGGATCGCTTCATTACGAGACAAAGATGAAGAAACGATCGTCATTGACTGGCGCGCACCGATCGCCAATCTTTACTATGAAGGAGAGCTTGGTGAGACCTTCTACGAAACAGACACTGATCGGTTTACGGTAGAATTGCTTTTGAAACGCCAATTTAAAATTCAAAATGGTGAAATCTTGTCGATGGTCGATACTTCGGAGATCATCAATGACGAATTTTTGTTGGAAATTTTGGATGAAGCCTCTTCTTCTCAAATGCGTAACATCGTTTCAACGATCCAAAAAGCGCAGAACCAAATCATTCGTGATACCACCAATAAATTCTTACTGATCGAAGGGATTGCTGGAAGTGGGAAAACCTCTGCTTTGTTGCAGCGGGTCGCCTTTTTACTTTACCGTAATCGCAAATGGCTGGATGAAAAACAAGTCTTGCTGTTTTCACCCAATCATTTGTTTTCTGATTATATTTCCATGGTCCTGCCTTCTTTAGGGGAAAGTGAAGTGCCCACAAGAACCTTCCACCACTTTATCCAATTGATTCTGACTGGCTATGAAGTGACGAAAGAAACCCAACAAGAAGAAACCTTTTTAAGCGGAGACGACGACGCCATTGAAAAAATCAAAAGCAGTCTTTTCTTGGTGGAAAAAATCAACCGTTATGTCCGTTCGATCGCACCGATTGGTCCCTTGTTCCGTGATCTAAAAATCCAAGGGCAAACCTATTTGACAAAAGAACAAATTCGCCGCTGGTATCAAGAAACCAATAATGAACTGCCGATTTACCAAAGAACCCAACTGCTTCAAACGAAATTATTAAAAAAAATCGGCGGCTTGGAAAAAGATGAAGCCAAAAAAGACTGGGTCAAAGAAGCGACCGAAGAACAATTGCAACAAGTATTCGCCAACGATCCTCATCAAGAATACAGCGAAGAAAACGAACGCCGTTTACGGAAGAAGCTCAGACAGCAAATCGTCCGCAAGAAGTTCCGTTCCTTGACGCGGGGAGTGAAAAACTTTCAGTTTATCAACCAAGCCAAACAATACTTACACTTTCTACAATCGGTTGAGTCTGCTGCAGTCAAAGAAACTGGCATCGAGGCTGCGGCTTGGCAGCAAAGTATTGCCGACATTCGTCAAGGTATGCGCCAAAGACAAATCAAACAAGAAGACGCCGTTTTGTTTTTCTTACTGATTAAACAGCTCTATCCTGTTCACGTCGAAGAAAAAGCTCGGTTTATCTTTATCGATGAAATGCAAGATTTCCCACCTGCCCAAGTGGCATTGCTGCGTCAGCTTTATCCAAAGGCTGGTATCACCCTTTGCGGCGATTTGAATCAAAAAGTGTATGGCAATGAAACGATCGTCGGGGCATTAGCAGAATTATTCCCCCACGAAAGTGTGAAACGTTATCAATTGAAAACCAGCTATCGTTCGACTAAGGAAATCACAGATTTCGCCAATCAATTTTTAGTGGGCAGTGATCAAGTGGAATTGACGGCTCGTAAAGGTGCGGTACCAGTAATTACTAAAGGAACTGCAACTGAAAATCTGGCTTTCCTAGAAACTAGTATTCTTGACGCAGCTGAGAATCAGCGTTGGCGCACCGCGATCATTTGTAAAACCGCAAAGGATTGCCAGCAGTTATATGCCCAGCTGGCAGAAACAATGCAGGAACAAGTGCAGCTGATCACCTCTGAAGAAGACTTCATGAAACGCAATGTGATGATCTTCCCGGCCTTTTTAGCAAAAGGGCTAGAGTTTGACCAAGTATTTGTCTGGACACCAGGTGCCACTTTCGTGACTGAACAAGACCAATTGATTTTTTATACAATGGCGACACGGGCGATGCATCAGTTGACCGTCGTCACCCAAGAGGAATTGCCACTGCTAGCAAAAGCTGATCCTACCACTTATCAGTTCCAAGAAGCATCAAAGATTGACTAAAAAACTAACAAAAAAACATCACGATCGGCTTGTTTCTTTTGAAGAAACAGTCGAAAGTGATGTTTTTTAGCCTTTTAATTCGCCGATAAACAAGCGGGTTTCTGGATAACGCATCCCGACGATGGTTAAAATCATTTGCAGCTCAGAAACGTGTTCTGGATCTTCTGGAACGAATAATTTTGTATGTCGGCCGATACTGCCGTTATCGATCAAGCGATGGGTACGATTCCATTGACTGAATTCCTCAATCGTCGTAAAGCGACTAAGAGGGAAGCCAGCCCCATCAAGAATTTCTGTCAATCGAAAAAGTACATATGAACTATCGATAACAAATTCTTTTCTGTGAGGCAAAGCACGCGTTCGTTTATAATCAATAATTGCTTTTTCTGGTCGGTGCTCTAAAAGCCAATCCAACAGCAAGAAGAACCCTTCCATTCGGTACTCATCGATAAAAAGTCGTTCAGAGTATTCCGACATGCGAAAGACTAATGGAATCAAAAAACGCTCTTTATAAATCAATAATGGTGCGCGATCAACCACGACGTTTAAATAACGATTTAAGTAGGAAGAACCACGATAATCGCCCAAACGATACCCCTCTACCCCATACTTTTTATATTTTCGGCAAAGGGCCGAACAGTCAGAAATCGATACAGACACTTCTGCTAGCTTCTCAAAACCACTTAAGATTCGATTAAATGGCTCTAAAACGATTTTTTCTTCCATGTCTGCCCCCCTAACGAGTTGTTTGCTTATGTAGTAAATCATAACATATAAAATGCCTAGAAACCAACTGAAAAGATAATGAATCTGGAAGAATTTTCAAGAGAAGTGCTTCTCGCTCTCTTGTTTTTTCACTTGGCTAAGCAGCGGAAAACCCATTAAAAAAAACACCAAAAAATGGCAGCCAGATTACCTCTAGGCTGCCAAGTGCGTTTTATTCTTCGGCGTCTGCCACATTGTGATAGACGTTTTGTACGTCTTCAAGATCTTCTAACACATCGATCATTTTTTCGAATTTTTCTAGATCGTCACCCGTCAAGGTTACTTCATTTTGAGGAATCATTTGCATTTCTGCAATTGAGAATTCAGTGATTCCTTTTTCTTTCAAGACTTCTTGAATGGCATGGAAGTCACTTGGTTCACCGTGAACGATGATTTGTCCATCTTCTTCAACAACATCACGAACATCGATCTCTTTGTCCATCAAATATTCTAAGATCTCATCCGCATCGTCACCGGCAAAGCCAAAGAGTGCCGTGTTATCAAACATATAAGCAACTGCACCTGAAACGCCCATGTTCCCGCCGTTTTTACCAAACGCGGCCCGAACATCAGCTGCAGTCCGATTGACGTTGTTTGTCAAAGTATCGACGATCACCATAGATCCGTTTGGTCCAAATCCTTCATATCGAAGTTCTGAGTATTGTTCATCGCCAGAACCTTTGGCTTTTTCAATCGCACGGTCAATAATGTGTTTTGGCACATTGTAGGTTTTCGCACGTTCGATAACAAAGCGTAATTTTTGGTTCGCGTGCGGATCAGGATCACCCGATTTTGCTGCTGCGTAGATTTCGATTCCAAATTTTGCATAAACTCGGCTATTGTTTGCATCTTTAGCAGTTTTCTTCGCTACGATATTTGCCCATTTACGACCCATGATTTCACTTCGCTTTCTTGTTTTTAAAAATCCTTATTCATTATACTTGTCAAATGGCGTTCTGTGAAGTAATTTTCACTTATTTATCAATAAAAAGCGGAATTCTTCGAAAATTTTGTTCTGTGATTTGAGCATTCCCTTGTTGATAGATCTGGTCGATCCGCAATGACAAGCCATAGCGCTGTGCTTCTTGCTTACCGAATTTAGCGATCAGCGGCAGGGTCAGCTCTTTTTTGACCTCTTTTAAATAGTGCTGCCCTTGCTTCGTATACCCTAAGACTCGAATAAAGGAATGTTCTTGGGCTTCCTTCATTTCAGCTTTTGTCACTTGGAACAATACATAACAAGCAAGGCGCTGCAGCCGCGTTTGGGTATAACGCTTCGTCTTTAACAACTTGATAAAATCTGCAAAAGAATCCGCCGCCGTCACATATTGTTTCAGTCGATATTCTAGTCCTTCTTCCATCTGGTAAATAGCCGCTAATTTTTCAAGAGGGGCAGAAATGATCTGGTATTGAAGGTACGGCCAAAAAGCTTCCCAGTCGACTGTTGCTTGTGAAAGAAAGTTTTGTGTAGCTTCCGGAACAAAATCCGCAACAGCTGCACCTTGTTTGATTGCTTGGCGAATGGCTGTTGCACTGGCGATCGTTGGATGATCGAATTGTTCTGAATGATAGGACGCCGCAACACGTTGGATGGGGACCAAGCGCAATGGTTTTTCATAATGTAACACTTCCCGTGCATACGCCATTCCCAACAGATGATTCGGCTGATCTTTTTCTGCATGGTACTCAGGATAAAGCTCACTGAGAACCGCACTCATTTTTTGACTATAGGTAGCATTTTGCCTAGCTATGCGTTGAAATGCATCATCGATCATCCGCTGATTTTCTTTTTCAAACTGAGCGAACTTTGCATAGTCAAAGGGTTGTTTCGCATCTGTTCCAAAACACAAAGAATCACATTGCAGATCTTGTAAGACCCTAATCGCTCCCGCTGCAAAAAAATCAGCAGACTGGACGGCCCAAGCGGATGGCAGTTCAACGACCAAATCGACGCCATTTTGCAATGCCGCTTGGGCTCGCTGCCATTTATCGATGATTGCCGGTTCACCACGCTGTAAAAAATTTCCACTCATCACGGCTACAATGACCTCGGCGTTGGTTTCTTGCCGAGCTTTGTCCACGTGGTATTGGTGTCCATGGTGAAAAGGATTATATTCTACGACTAGTCCGCAAGCCTTCATCGACATCCCTCCTGTTTTACATAACGGTTACTTATGGCAGACAAAAAACCAGCGACGGCTTTTTTCATTTGGTTTCGTATCGATAAAATCGGCGTAGCATTCAACATTAGCAAAACCAGCATTTTCTAACATTCTTAAATAGCTTTCGAGAGGATAGGTTCTTTCTTGATGAAGCTCATCTAAGCGTTCAAACAAGCCATTCTCTTGTGCAACAAAAAAGGTCAGAAAGTGTTCAATGCTATGGTCTTTTTCGCCTTGATAGCTTTCCCAAAGAAAGGCAAATTCATCGGTTTGGTAATGATAGCTATAATCAGGAAAGACTTCATCGATTTGATATAAAGAATGCACATCAAATAAAAACACGCCATCTTCTTCTAAACAACTGTAAACACCATCAAAAACTTGCTGCACACTCTGCTCGTCTTCCATGTAGCAAAGGGAGTCAGAATAACAGGTAATTGCTTGATAGGTGCCAACATCTACGAGATCCAGCATGTCACCCGCAACAAACTGCACAGCTGCCGCTTCTTTTTCTGCCCGTTGACTAGCGATCATCAGCATCTCTTCTGAAAGATCCAACCCAGTCACATCAAAACCAGCCTTGGCAAATTCAACGGCTAACGCACCGGTTCCACAAGCCAATTCTAACAGCTGTTTTCTTTCTCCTAAATGACGACAAGAAAAATCCAGCCACTTTTTATAGAGACTGGAATCCATTACTTCGTCATAGACAAATGCGAAGGTTTCGTAAGCCATTACGCCACGACCCATTCATTAAGATCCACAAGCGGCGCATCAGACCATAATTTTTCTAGGTTGTAAAAAGCACGTTCTGAGGCACTGAATACGTGAACGATCACGTCACCTAAATCGATCAAGACCCATTTTCCACCATCTTTTCCTTCGACACGGCGAACAGATACTTGATTTTCTTCTTCTTTATCGATGACTTCATCGATGATCGCATTGATTTGACGTTCACTATTTCCTGAACAGATCACAAAGTAATCTGCTAGTAAAGAGATTTCCCGCACATCTAATGCCATAATATCTTCGGCATGTTTTGAATCGGCGGCTTTTACAGCAATTTCTAATATTTTCTGACTATCTATGGTAATTCCCTCCTATATTTGGCTACCCAAAAATTGTAGGTTTCGATCGTTTTTGGGTAGATAACTGCTTCTGTTTCGATCAAATGAAGCAAGGTATGTTTCGTTTCGTAAGCAACAGCGGCATCTAAGTCGATCATTGCGATTTCCCTAGCCTCAACGACTCCAGGAAACGTTCGTCCGGGTTCGATATAATCTGCCACATAGATGATTTTATCTAGTAGGCTCATCTTGGCAGCTCCGGTGGTGTGCAAACGGATCGCTTGTAAGATTTCTTCATCATCGATCTCTAATTCTCGTTGAACGAAATCAGCACCGACGAGTCCATGCCAGATCGCATTGTTCCAGTTCAAGAGATCCAAATCAAAGCCATCTCTACGAATGACTAATCGAAATTCTTCATCGCTGCGTTCTTTTGCATAATCATGAGTCAAAGCAGCAATGCTGGCTTTGACCGGTGAAGCGCCATATTTTTCCGCAAGGGCAACGGCGGTTTTTTCGACACCCAACACATGCTCAAAGCGCTTTTGACTCATCTGCATTTGGACCTTTTGCATCAAAAGTTCCCGTTCTGCTTGTGTGTAGTGTTCACTCTTCATCCAAGTACAACCCCTTTTCTTGAATATAGTGTAACACATTATCTGGCAATAAGTAGCGAACGGAACAACCTTGTTGTACTTTTTTACGAATTGTCGTTGAGCTGACATCCATCAAGGGGATATCAATCCAAATAATCGGGTATGGACTGTCAATGGGCACTTCCGGGCGGCGAACCCCCACAAACGTTACCAATTCCATCAGCTCATCGATTTGATGCCATTTTGGTAAATAGTTCACCATATCTCCGCCAATGATAAAATAATAATTAGTATCTGGATTCTTAGCTGTCAATTCCCGCATCGTATCAACTGTATAACTCTTCCCTTTTCGTTCCAACTCAATGGTCTCTACAGCAAATCGCGGATTATCGGCGATCGCCAACTCCAACATCGCCAAGCGGTGCTCAGCTGGGATCGTCTTTTTCTCATCAACATGAGGCGGTAAATACTCAGGCATGAAATAAACTTTATCCAGCCCTAATGCTTGCCCTACTTGCTCACCCATGACCAGATGTGCGTAGTGTACTGGATTAAAATTTCCACCAAGAATGCCCACTTGCTTTTTCGGTACCAGTTCTTGTGTTTGTGTTTCTAAAACCGTTTGTACCTTGCCAAATGTTTGTCCTTGCATGCCTTTTCCCTCCTAAATTGAACGAACTTTGCTTGAAATCGTTTGGTATTTTTCTTTGCTTGACGGTTTGAATAAAACGATCACTCGTCCGATGATCTGTACCACTTCACAGCCGACTTTCTCACGGATCGTTTCAGCTGCTTCGTCAGCAACCTCATCGGTATTTTGGAGCAATGAGACTTTGATCAATTCTCGTTTTTCTAGTGCTTCTTCAATTTGCGCCATCATTGCGTCATTCAAACCGCCTTTGCCGATTTGAAAAATCGGGTTTAAATGGTGCGCTTCACTTCGTAAAAATCTTTTTTGTTTTCCTCGTAAGTCCATAATCTTCCTTCTTCCTTATACTAATGCTTTACGTCTAAGCACATCGACACCTTTTGGCGCCCACCCGGCGATGACACACGGTTTGGTGATCGTGATCCAGCCAAGTCCCGCAAAAACGATGTCGGTTTTTTCTTTGATTGAAAATTCAAAACGGACGAGTTCAGGAAAATCCGCCACTTCATCTGCTCGCGGCGGCTGCAGCAGCCCACCAACATGTTTCTCATAAAACTCATCGGCTTTCGTTAATTTGGTCCGATGGATCGCCACATCATTTGCTACATAAGCAATAAATGAACTGCGTTCTCCTTGAATGAAATCAAACCGGGCAAGTCCTCCTAAGAACAAGGTTTGTTCTGGATTCAACTGATACACCTTTGGTTTGATCTCTTTGGCTGGTGCCACGATTTTTAGATCTTTTTTACCTAAATAATGCGCCATTTGATGACGATGAATGATTCCTGGTGTGTCGATCAAGAAGTGTCCGTCATCCAAGGGAATCTCGATTTTATCCAATGTGGTTCCTGGGAAACGCGAAGTCGTGATCAGTTCGTTGATCCCCGCTGTTTGTTTGATGATTTGATTGATCAATGTTGATTTCCCAACATTTGTCACACCAACCACATACACATCGCGTCCTTCACGATACGTTTCGATCGCTTGCAGTAAAGCTTCCGTTTCACCTGGTTTCTTGGCGCTAGTCAATAATACATCGACGGGTCTTAAGCCAGCTTCATGGGCACGTTCCTTCATCCATTGGGTCATCTTCGATTTTTTCAAAGATTTCGGTAAAATATCCACCTTGTTGCCCACTAATAAGACAGGATTATTCCCAACAAAGCGGTGCAGTCCTGGGATCAATGAACCATTAAAATCAAAAATATCGACGACATTAACGATCAAGGCATCTTTTTCTCCGATTTCATTCAGTAAACGCAGAAAATCATCGTCTGTCAGCGAAACATCTTGAATCTCATTGTAATGGCGCAAGCGGAAACAACGTTGACAATAGACTTCTCCTGATTCAATTCCTTTTTCTAATGCAGATTGCGGGGTGTACCCCAATTCGTTAGGGTTTGTTGTTTGAATCAATGCCCCGCAGCCGATACAGTGAATTTCTTCGATTCCTTCTGTCATATTAAATTCCTCCACGCCATTTTAACTCTGGGTTATGTTTCAATAGATAGTTCATGATTTTTCTTTCTGCCGCTCGATTAAACTGGGTTTTCCAAGAATCCGTTGGGATCACTGGTTTCACTAAAATACTGCGAACACCGGCACGATTGGCACCTCGTACATCCGTCATGATTTGATCGCCGATCATGACGACCTCTTCTTTTTTCAAACCTAATTGCTGATACCCTTGTTTGATGCCTCTTGAAAAAGGTTTTAGTGCGCGGTGTACGTACTTTAAGCCAAAGGGGGCAACTGCCCGTGCCACTCGTTCACTATTGTTGTTAGAAACCACTATCACCGGTATGCCAGCGTTTTTCATTTCCAATAACCAGTTTTTTAATTCTTCGGTTCCATCAGGATTGTTCCAAGCAATCAAGGTATTGTCAAGGTCAGTCAAAATCCCCTTGATTCCCTGTGCCTTAAGTTGGCTGGGCGTAATTTTATAAATCGCATCGACCATCCAAGTCGGTTTATAATTTGAAAACATAAAATCTCCTTTGCTGCATGATTTCTTCGCATATTAAAAATCGGCGACTCGTCAACGATCCACATAGTCGCTCCTTAAAAGATACAGTCCTATCTCACCAAACATAAACAGAACGTTTCTAAAAGGATCAGACCTCTTCAACCTGTAATTATACAATAGAATCTTTTTGAATACTAGCAAGTGCGCCAGTTTATGCAGGTTTCTTGTAAAAGAGCTGAAAAAGGAACCTGCCAAGACAACCGTTTGTTCTATCACTTCTTTAAAGTAGTCTTTTTTTCATCAAAAAAGCATCCTTTTACTGAAAGGATGCTTAGGAAAGGTCCAAATTTATCACTAACAACTGCGAACTTCTCGCAGTTTACAATACTTTACTCAAAAAATCAATGGTTCGTGGATTTTTCGGATGATCAAAGATCTGTTCTGGCGTTCCTTCCTCCATAATGATTCCCTGATCCATAAATAAAATCCGATCCGCGACTTCTTTCGCAAAGCCCATTTCATGAGTGACGATGACCATCGTCATTCCTTGCTGAGCCAAACGCTGCATAACGGACAATACTTCGCCAACCATTTCAGGGTCTAACGCAGAAGTCGGTTCATCAAAGAGCATCACATCCGGTTCCATCGCCAAAGCTCGTGCGATGGCGATCCGCTGCATTTGTCCACCAGAAAGACTTTGAGGATAAGCTTTTGCTTTATCTGGTAAACCGACATCATTCAGAAGTTGTTTTGCCAACTGATCCGCTGCCGATTTTGCTACCTTTTTGACTTTCGTCGGGGACAAGGTAATGTTTTCTAAAACCGTCATATTCGGAAAAAGATTAAAATTTTGAAAAACCATACCCATTTTTTCCCGCATCTTATATAAATCATTTTTTGGATCGGTAATATCGGTTCCTTCAAAAAATATCTTCCCGCTTGTCGGTACTTCTAATAGGTTTAAACAGCGTAAAAACGTACTTTTTCCTGACCCAGATGGCCCAATCACCACCACGACTTCTCCTTGATCGATCGTCGTGGTGATCCCTTTTAGCACTTGATTGCTGCCAAAGGTTTTGTGTAAATCTTGAATATCTAACATCATAGCTTGTCTTCTCCTTTTAACGACGATAGCCTTTGCCTAGTTTCTTTTCCCATAAACTCAATAGTCGCGAAGTCGTAAACGTCAAGATGAAGTAAATGACCGCCGCTACATAAAAAGGCGTTAACGGTTGGAAAGAACTGGTGACAACGATCTGGGCACTGTTCATTAACTCATAGATACCGATCGTTGAAAGCAAAGAGGAATCCTTGATCAAAACGATAAATTCATTGCCTAGTGGCGGCAAAATGTTGCGTAGTGCTTGTGGCAACACGACATAACGCATCGTTTGAAAAGGCCGCAGCCCTAAAGATCCTGCCGCTTCTGTTTGTCCGTAATCAACGGCATTGATCCCCCCTCGGACGATTTCAGCAACGTATGCCCCGGAATTTAGTGATAAGGCAATGATCCCTGGGAAGAGCCGCCCAAAATCAAGACTCAGCACGCCGATTGAGACCGTCGGCAAAGCAAACATTCCTTGCAAAAGACCAAAAGCGATCAAAATTTGCACCAGCATCGGTGTGCCGCGGATGACTTCAATATACGCATTAGCAAACCAGCGCAAAGGCGTCACTTTTGATAATTTCATTAGGGCAAAAATCACCCCTAGAATCGTTCCAAAGATCACGGTGATGATAGAGATCACGATGGTGATCACCACACCAGAAAGAAAATAAGGGTAATATATCGCTAAAAAGGATAAATCCATAATTGTGTCTACTCCGTTCTATCTATTGCGCCGCATTTTCATTGGCTAGATCTGTGTTCTTTTGTACATACTCATCGATTGTACCATCTTCAATCAATTCTTTCAAAATACTGTTTAGTTCTTCTTGTAGTTCGGTGCTCCCTTTAGGTAAAGCAATTGCATAAGAATCACCTTCAGATGCTTCTAATGCTACATCAGTGATCACGAGGTCATCATTTTGTGCAACATACGATTCAGCAACCGCACTTTCAAGGACCAAACCGTCGATCGAGCCTTGTTTCAATTCATTGACTAGATTCGGAACTTTGGCGATGGAAACCAATTGCGAATCAGCTAATTGATCTTGAACGATCATTTCTTGGATCGAGCCTTTTTGAGCGCCTACTTTTTTTCCAGACAAGCTTTCGATTGAATCAAATGCCGATTCATTGTTTTTATTAACAACTAATTTTTGTTCTGGTGTAAAATAGTTATCGGTGAAATCAAAAGTCTGTTTACGTTCGTCAGTTGCTGAGATGCCTGAAACAGCGATATCGGCTTTCCCTTGTTGCAAAGCAGTCAAAACAGCATTGAAATCAAGATCCAAAATATTCACTTCGACACCAAGACGATCAGCGATCTCATTGACCATATCGATATCTGCGCCCACGATCGTATCTTTGCCATCGATCAAGGCATGAAATTCAAACGGGGCAAAGTCAGCAGAAGTTGCCACATTTAACACACCAGCTGCTTTGATGGCTTCCAATTGATTATCCGCCGAACCGCTGGCACTAGAACTTCCAGTACTCGATGAGCCGCCATTCCCACAAGCTCCTAAAACCAAAATCCCCGTCAATACAACAAGTGCTCCAAATAATTTTTTCATTAAAAACGCTCCTCTTCAAAACAAATATTTATGCAATATAATCTTCTTATATTCAGAATATATACATAGTAGCACAGAATAATTAAATTTTAAACTAAAAACTTTGTCATTTGCCCGATTTATTCAATAACACTTTCAATAAAAAAATACTAGGATACCCTCCCTTTAATCAGAGTGGATATCCTAGTTGTTAAAATCGACGAAAACGCTGATACCTTGCCTCAAGTAATTCTTCTGTTTGCAAGGTAGAAAGTTCAGCAAGTTTCGTTGAGATTGCCGCTTTCATCTGTTCCATCAATTGCTCTTTCGGTAAAAAGGCCTCTTCATTGGTTTCAGCAATCACTTTTTCAATAACGCCTAATTCATATAGTTCTTGGGCAGTGATCTTCATCAAGCCAGCAGCTTCTTTGGCACGGCTGCCATCTTTCCATAGGATCGAAGCAAAGCCTTCGGGAGATAAAATCGCATAGATCGAATGTTCCATCATCCACACTTCATCGCCTAATGCCAGTGCTAAGGCACCGCCACTGCCGCCTTCACCAATAATGATTGCCAGAATTGGCACCGTTAAATCGGACATTTCCATCAAGTTACGGGCAATTGCTTCCCCTTCCCCGCGCTCTTCCGCACCAATACCGCAAAATGCCCCTGCTGTATTGATCAATGTGACCACAGGTCGCTGAAATTTTTCGGCTTGCTTCATTAAGCGTAACGCTTTGCGATAGCCTTCCGGATGTGGCGAGCCAAAGTTTCTGCGTAAGTTTTCAGGCAGATTACGGCCTTTTTGAATACCGATCACGGTCACTGGCTTGCCATCTAAACAAGCGATCCCACCAACGACAGCTTCATCTTCGCCAAACAGACGGTCTCCATGAAACTCTTCAAACTCAGAAAAAATGCCTTCAAAGTAATCCAGTGCCGTCAAACGGTCTTTGCTGCGAGCGAGTTCAACGATTTCGTGGGCTGTTCTAGTCATTGCGATCCCATCCTTTCCGCGTATGCAAAGAAATCAAATGGTGGATTTTCTCCCGTAAGTTCGTCCGTGGAACGATTTGATCGACAAAGCCATGATCTAGCAAGAACTCTGCTTTTTGAAAATCTTCAGGTAATTCCTGACGAATGGTTTGTTCAATCACTCGTCGTCCAGCAAAACCAATCAAGGCTTGCGGTTCTGCTAGAATGATATCCCCTTCCATCGCAAAACTAGCGGTAACGCCACCGGTGGTCGGGTCCGTTAAAACCGTTAGATAAAACAAGCCAGCTTTACTGTGGCGTTTTACCGCCGCAGAGATTTTTGCCATTTGCATCAGTGACAAAATTCCTTCTTGCATCCGTGCACCACCTGAAGCGGTAAAAAGAACAACTGGTAGCTGTTTTTCGATCGCACGTTCAAACAAACGGGTAATCTTCTCCCCCACGACCGTTCCCATACTGCCCATGATGAAATTCGCATCCATGATCCCGATCGCTAACGGCAATCCTTGAACTTTGGCTTCTCCTGTGAGGACAGCCTCATGCAACCCAGTTTTTTCTTGCATTTGTGCGACTTTATCCAGGTACCCTGGGAAATCAAGGGGATCTTTTGTGGTTACATCTGTGTCCCATTCTTCAAAGCTTTTCTCATCAATCGTGATAGCGATCCGTTCCCAGGCACTGATTCGGAAATTATACCCGCAGTGAGGACAGACTTTTTCCGCCCCCATCTCCTTCGTATAAAGCGTTCGTTTGCAACTAGGACATTTCGCCCAAAGATTATCTGGGACGACTGGTTCGTTCGTTGGCAGCTGACCTCGATTAGGATTGATGCGAATGTAGTTTTTTTTCTTAAATAAAGCCACTCAACTTCCCTCCTATTGTTCAGGTGTCCAATTCGGCAAAAATTCCTCTTGTAAAAAGGCGGTAGTATAGTCTCCCGCAATCACTTTCGGGTGACTGATCAAGTCCATTTGGAATTCTGCATTCGTAATGACACCATCGGTCACTAATTCAGCTAACGCCCGCTGCATTTTCATCAATGCTTCAAAACGATTCTCACCGTGAACAATCACTTTAGCGATCATCGAATCATAATAAGGTGGGATCGTGTAGCCGGAATACATGGCACTGTCTACACGAACGCCTAGACCGCCACTTGGTAAAAACAAATTGTTGATCTTACCAGGAGAGGGTGCAAAATTGAAGGCTGGATTTTCTGCATTGATCCGACATTCGATCGCCGCGCCCGTCATCTTGATGTCTGCTTGCGTCAAGCCTAGCGGTTCACCACTAGCGACTTCAAGTTGTTTTTTGACTAGATCAATGTTTGTCACCATTTCGGTGATGGGGTGTTCCACTTGGATTCGAGTGTTCATTTCCATGAAATAAAACTCCCCAGTGTCCGCCATTAAAAACTCGATCGTGCCAGCATTACGATACCCTACCGCTTGTGCGGCACGTACCGCTGCTTCTCCTAGTTCTGCTCGCTTGCTTTCAGAAATCACCACAGAAGGAGATTCCTCCAACACTTTTTGGTTGTTGCGTTGTAGCGAGCAATCGCGTTCACCAAGGTGGATAATATTACCAAAAGAATCACCTAACACTTGCACTTCTATGTGTCGAGCAGGATAAATGATTTTTTCAATGTACATTTCATCGTTGCCAAATGCCGCTTTCGCCTCTTGCTGTGCGGAAGCAAAATGATGCGGCAATGCTTCTTTATCTGCGACTTTCCGTATCCCTTTACCGCCACCGCCGGCTGCTGCTTTGAGCATGACCGGGTAACCAATCTCTTCAGCGATCGTTAAAGCTTCTTCCACATCAGAAATCGCGCCTTTGCTTCCGGGAATGACCGGTACTTCTGCTTCGATCATCAAGCGTCTTGCATTGATCTTGTTTCCCATTGCATCGATAGTCTCACTCTTTGGCCCAATAAAGACGATATTGCATTCCTCGCACATCGCAGCAAAGCGGCTATTCTCTGAAAGAAAGCCAAATCCGGGATGGATCGCCTCAGCCTTTGTGACGATCGCAGCGCTTAGGATCTGCTGTACATTCAAATAAGAGTCGGCTGCTTTGGCAGGTCCGATACAAATCGCTTCATCGGCAAGCTCTGTATGCAACGCTTCTTTATCTGCTTCTGAATAAACGGCGACCGTTTGAATACCTAATTCACGACAAGCGCGAATGATACGTACGGCGATTTCGCCACGGTTTGCGATCAATACTTTAGAAAACATGTCTCACCTATCCAATCATGAAAGTCAATTCTGCTTCCGCCACTTTTTTTCCATCAACATAGGCAATTCCTTTGCCGATGCCGGCTGCAGATTTCACTTTGATTATTTCTACTTCTAAGATCAAGGTATCGCCTGGTGTTACTTTTTTTCTGAATTTCGCTTTGTCTAAACCGCCAAAGTAGGCAGTTTTCCCACGAAAATCTTCCAATGATAGCAATGCCACAGCACCTGCTTGCGCCATTGCTTCCACGATCAATACTCCGGGCATCACTGGTTCATGGGGAAAATGACCTTGGAAAAATGGCTCATTGATAGTAACGTTTTTCTTCGCAACGACCCGTTTGCCTTCTTCTAACTCCTCTACCCGATCCACTAAAAGCATCGGATAACGATGAGGGATGATTTCTTTGATCTCTTGAATCGTTAATGCGCTCATTGCTTTACCCTTCTTTCACACGGAATAATGGTTGATTGTATTCAACGATTTGTTCGCTTTCAACCAAGACTTCAACTAATTCGCCATCGACGTCGCTGACGATTTCATTCATGACTTTCATCGCTTCCACGATACAAAGAATATCGCCTTTTTTCACGTGATCGCCGATTTGTTTGAAGTTGTCTTTATCAGGACTTGGTTTCAAATAAACGACACCCACTAATGGAGAGACAACTTCTTTGCCCTCTAAGGCAGGTTTTGCCGTTTCTACTGTGTCAGGTGTTGCTGAGACAGCAGGCGTTGGTGCAACAGGAGTTGGCGCAGCATTCGCTGCAGGAGCAGGCGCAGGTGCAGAGGATGCATTTTGTAGCCCACTTGTCGTATTTTTATTAAAATAAAGTTCAAAGGTCTCTTTTTTTAATTGAAGCTCAGTTAACGTCGATTGATCGAATTGGCTGAGCAGCTCTTTTACCTCATGTGTTTCCAATTACGCTTCCTCCCAACGTTTCAGCAAGATCACTGCATTATGACCGCCAAACCCAAGTGAATTACTCATGGCATAGGTCAAATCTGCTGGTTGGCTTTGATTGATAACAACGTTCAAGTCGATCTCAGGATCTTGTTCTGTCACGTTGATGGTTGGTGGAATAAATTGATGTTGTAATGCTAATAGTGAAGCAATGGCTTCGATTCCACCAGCCGCCCCAAGCAAATGACCAGTCATTGACTTTGTACTGCTGACATATGGTTTTTTATAGTCTTCCCCTAATCCGTATTGGATCGATGTCGCTTCTGCACTGTCATTGGCAGGTGTGCTTGTACCGTGGGCATTGATGTAGCCAACTTCAGCTGGGGTGATCGCCGCTTCTTGCATCGCCAATTTCATTGCTTTTCCAGCACCTGATCCATCAGGGTTTGGTGCAGTCATATGGTAGGCATCACAGTTCGCACCGTACCCCACGACTTCACCTAAAATCGTTGCCCCACGTTTTTGCGCATGCGCCAATGATTCTAAAATGAAGACGCCAGCGCCTTCACCCATGACAAACCCACTACGGTTTTTATCAAACGGAACGGAAGCTTTGTCAGGGTCTGATTCAGTGGTTAACGCCGTCAGCGAAGCAAAACCAGCAATACCGATTTCACAGATCGTCGCTTCTGAACCACCAGCGATCATGACATCTGCATAGCCATGCTTGATGTTCCGAAAAGCTTCACCGATTGAATGGGTACCAGAAGCACAGGCGGAAACAGTCGTCGTACAAATGCCTTTCGCACCTACCCGTAACGCAATGTTGCCGGCAACCATATTTACGATCGACATCGGTACGAACATTGGTGATACCCGATTTGCTCCTTTGTCATGCATCCGAATCACTTGGTCTTGAATCGTTGGCAAGCCGCCGATCCCTGAACCAACCATCACGCCAAAACGATCCACATCAATGGTTTCTGTATCTAACTTCGCCATGTCCATCGCTTCTAAGGCCGCATAAATTCCATAAATGGAAAAAAGATCCATCCGCTTCGTATCTTTTTTAACGAAGTACTTTTCTAATGGAAAATCTTTGACTTCAGCAGCAACTGAGATCCCTGTTGCTTCTGCGTCAAATTTTGTAATCGGGCCAATGCCGTTGGTCCCGTTTTGTAAACTTGCTAAAAATGTTTCTGGGTCATTTCCGATTGGAGAAGTGACGCCGTATCCTGTAACTACTACTCGATTCATCTATTCTTCCTCCTACCCTTGCATTGCCATCCCGCCGTCTACACTGATCACCTGACCAGTGATGTAGGGGCTTTTTGCTAAAAAGACTGCTGTTTGCGCAACATCCTGTGTGGAACCAAAACGCTGTAATGGAATATTTGCCAATGATTGTTCTTTGACTTTATCCGACAGCACTTCAGTCATCTCTGTTTCGATAAATCCTGGGGCGATCGCATTGCAGGTGATTCCCCGAGCGGCACCTTCACGAGCGGCAGATTTCGTAAAACCGATCACGCCAGCTTTACTTGCCGCATAGTTGGCTTGCCCGATATTTCCCGTCAAGCCGACCACACTCGTCAAATTGATGATGCGGCCTTCTCGCAGCTTCATCATTTTTTTCAACGCGTGTTGCGTCATATTAAAGGTACCAGTCAAATTGATTTTGATCACTGAATCAAAATCTTCCGGTTTCATTCTCAACAATAATTTGTCACTCGTGATCCCGGCATTATTGACTAAAATGTGGATCGGTCCGATTGCCGCTTCTGCTTCCGAGAGCATGGCTGCCGCTTGATCAAAATCAGAAATGTCCCCATTGATCGCTACACATTTCACGCCGTAGCTGGTGATGCGATCGATCAGTGACTGGGGAATTTCTTTTCGTCCATTTAAAACGATATTCGCTCCTTCTTTGGCAAAGGTTTCCGCGATGGTAAAACCGATCCCTCGCGAGCTACCAGTTACAAAGACGTTTTTATTTTGCAGATCCATAAATTCCTCCTAGTTGAATCGGGCTAGTGTATCTGCCAACGTTTGGCTATCTTCTACACGCGCAGTCTGGATTTCTTTGTCTATTTTCTTCATAAAACCGCTCAATACTTTTCCTGGTCCGATCTCGATGACTTGTTGGATGCCAAGCTGCTTAAGTGTCGCAATGCTTTCGTAAAAACGCACTGGCGATTTCACTTGCAGCGTCAACAGTTCCTTGATTTGGTCTTGCTGCATTGGCTGCGCGGTCGTATTGCTGATGACAGGTACTTGCAACTCGTCAAAGGTGATTTGAGCTAATTCCTGTGCTAATTGCTGCGATGCGGGTTCCAACAAAGCAGTATGGAAAGGACCACTGACATTTAAAGGAATCACCCGTTTGGTTCCAGCAGCTTGTAACAATTCCACCGCTTTATCCACTGCCGGCGCTTCACCGCCAATGACGATCTGCTGCGGCGTATTATAATTCGCTGGTGTCACGATCCCGACTTGACTTGCTTCTTTACAGATTTCTTCAATTGTTTCAGCGGGTGTGTTCATCACAGCGACCATTTTCCCAACACCTGCTGGCGCCGCACTTGCCATATATCGACCGCGCTTTTGCACCAATGCGACTGCGGTCTGGAAATCAAGCGCACCACTAGCGACTAAGGCTGTATATTCACCTAAACTCAAGCCAGCAACAGCATCTGCTTTGATTTCTTGCGCATCCAAAAGTCGCCAAAAAGCCGTGCTTACTGTTAAAATGGCAGGCTGTGTATATTCCGTCTGGTTTAAACGTTCGTTTTCAGTAAAGCATAACTCGGCCATATCATATCCTAGAATCGTGCTGGCCTGTTCAAACGTCTCACGAACGATCGCTTCTTGGTGATAGAGCTCTTCCCCCATTTTTGGGTACTGTGCACCTTGACCGCTAAATAAAAAGGCTGTCTTCATTTTGCACTCCTTCATTACTTTGATGGTTATCGTTGGAGAACATGGCTTCTTGCAGTTCGTCTATGAATCAGCAAAAACACGTTCTTAAAAAGGAAAGGCTAGGCTGTCTGCCTAGCCTTTGTTTTATGCTTGTTGTTTTTCTACATATTTAACTAGATCTTCAACGGTTGTGATACCATCTTCTGTTTCGATCTTCACATCGAATTCATCTTCGATCTCGTTAATGATTTGGAAAAGATCCAAGCTATCTGCTTCTAAATCTTCTTGGATGTTCGTGTTCAATTTGATTTCTTCTTTTTCTTTTCCTAATTCTTCTGCTACGATTTCTTGAATTTTTTCGAATACCATGTGTATATTCCTCCAATGTGTTTTTCAATAGTAATTTTGTTTCGTGAACAAGTTATAAGGTGGCTAACATAGTTCCCCATGTCAATCCGCCGCCAAAACCTGAGAACACCACTTTTTGACCACTGCCAAGGGACAGTGTACCTCGTTTGATTTCTTCATCTAGCAATAACGGAATCGAGGCTGCCGAAGTATTGCCATAATCTTGCATATTTTGCAAAAATTTCTCACGGGGCTGCTTCAGCTTGCGAGCAACTTTGTCTAAAATACGAGAATTTGCTTGGTGAAGCAAAAAATAATCGATTGCTTCATCTTGTGTCAGATCATTGATCGAGGCGACCACATCACGCGTCGCAAAATCAAAGATTTCTCGTCCAATCATTTGCATACAAGCACTATACGCCGGAGCGTTTTGTGAAAAAGGATTCTCATTCGTGCGAAAACCAGATGTCAAGGACATGCCTCGCGTCCCATCTGCTTTTAAAGACTCTTTGAGTAAATGCTGCTCTGAAGATGCTTCCAGCAATAGTCCACCGGCACCATCTCCGAATAAAACAGCCGTCGAACGGTCGTTCCAATCCAAGACTTTTGAAAGTACTTCTCCACCGATGACCAATCCTTTTTTAGCGCCTGTTCGAATCAGTTTTTCAGCCATAGACAATGCATAAACGAAACCAGCACATGCTGCACTGATATCAAATGCAAAGGCATTGACTGCCCCAATCGCTCCTTGGACTTGGCAAGCAACCGCCGGTGTATTGAAATCCGGTGTGATCGTCGCTACCAAGATAAAATCTAGACTTTCTGCTGAAAGCTGAGTATCTTGCAAGAGCGTTTGAGCGACGCGAATACAAAGGTCAGAAGTGTTTTCGCCAACAGCGACTCTTCTACGTTTGATTCCCGTACGAGAATGAATCCATTCATCTGAAGTATCCATCAAATTTGATAGATCATCATTTGTTACGATTTTTTCTGGAACATAACTTGCAGTCGCGGTAATTTTCCCAAACATATTCATCCATTATTCTCACTTATAATCTTGTAAAAAGTCATGCAGATTTTTCAGTGCTTTCAACAGTGCCTGTTCCTCTTCAGGAGACATCTGACTCAAGACACCTTTCACCATCTCACGATGAAAATGCTGATGAACACGATAAAGGAGTTTTCCTTTTTTCGTCAAACCTAGTTTGACGACTCGCCGATCATCTTCACTGCGAATCCGTTCTACATATTCTTTTTTCACCAAACGATTGATCGCGATGGTCAAAGTCCCAACAGTGATCGAAAGCTCTTTGGCAACTTCAGTCGTGGTCTTTTTTTTGTACATCCCGATGGCTTCGATGGTATGCATTTCGGTAATTGAAAGGTCTTTGAATTGAGATTTTTTCAATTCAGATTCTTCAATCACTAAGATGTCATTAAAGACGCTGACTAAGTAGTCATTAACTGTTTCTAAATTGGGTTCCATAACCTTCACCATCCGAATACTTTGATAATCAAATCATTTGATAGTCAAACTATATCGGAAGTTATTGAGAAATGCAAGAATTTTTTCGAACTTTTTTGATTTTTAAGCACATTTTTATTTAAGAATTGATTTTCTAAGATTCTAAAAGCTGCGAGTTGACAAAATAATCCGTTTCCGTTATATAGAAATTTCCTTTGAATGTCAAAGTTTATCATTGCGTTGCCTCCACTCTATTTATAATTTTTTCTTGTCGATGGCCAGCAAACGTTGCTCTCTTACGCTTCATCTGCTACTCTTTGGAGGAAGGAGAGGAACGATCGATGAATCCGAACAAAGAGTTTCTAAAAAACAAAGCAAATGCACTGCCTGAAAAGCCTGGTGTTTATCTAATGAAAGATCAGCACAACGAAGTCTTGTATGTAGGAAAAGCCAAATCATTGAAACAGCGTGTCGTTTCCTACTTCCGAAAAAACCAGCAGCATGCCAATAAGGTGCTTCGCCTTGTTTATAATGTTGTTGATTTTGAAACGATCGAAACAGATACAGAATTGGATGCACTTTTACTTGAATGTCGTTTGATCCAAGCTTTTCATCCTATCTACAACAGACAAATGAACCATTCAGCCAACTACTGCTTTGTTGACTTGACGAATCATACCTTCACGATCACTCAAACACCACAAATTGGCAGTTATGGCCCCTTTCGGCAAACAAAAAAATTGCCGATGTTGTTTCAATTATTGTCAGAAACCTTTCAATTGCCGACTGTCAACGAACTGACGCTATTAACCTTACGTAAGCAACTCCCTCAAATGGAGGCGTATCCCTTGGAAGAGAAGTGGCGAGAGATCGGCTGTTTTTTTGCAGGAAAGAAGACCGACTGTTTTTCACTCCTTAAAAAACGCTTAGCATACCTGATTGATCACTTATTGTTTGAGCAAGCTAGTGTACTGCAGCGCGAGATCCATTTAGCGCAAAGCTTTTACCAAGAAATCGTGAGGGTCAATCAGTTTATTCAAGAACCAGAAGTGATTTTTTCTATCCCCCTTGACTTAGAGGAGCCAGGATCACAGACGACTCAAATCAAATACTATCAAGTCAGCTTTGGCAAGTTGATCCAAACAAACATTCTTTCTCCCGAAGAAACATTCCAGCCACTTCCGCCAGCAAGCGCTGCGCTTCCTTTAGCCCCGAAAGATCTCGATCCATTAGGGATCATCCTCAATCACCTGTATCGCCAAGAAAAAGCAGCAGATAAATAAAAAACAGCAAGCCCCAGTAGGCTTGCTGTATAGAAATGAGAAAGCGACGACGAACGTCCCACTCATTCTTATTGGATCAAATCATAGATTTCCATGGCTACAATATCAACATTATCAAATTGATAAGATTGACTTGATTCTGCTTCCGTTAATTCAAACGTTTCTGTCGAATTGTCATAAGTAACGGTACATTTTTCGACGCCTTCTTTTTCAAAACGACGTACTTGAACTTCATTGTCTTGCGCTTCGACCATCGCTTCTAAACGTTTGATGATAGCGACTAATTGCGAACTTTTCATTCGTAAGCCTCCTTTTTCTGTCCGTTATATTGTATCAAAACATCCTCTATCTTGCATTGATTTTTCGTATTTTTTTTGTCATTTTAAGATTTTTTTCCATCTTGCCACCAAAGTTTAATCAGCGCCTGCGTTCCGTCATTTTCAAAGCCTTTTTCAGCCAACTGATCATACAATTTTTTAGCTAAAGTGGTGCTCGGCAAATCCAATCCCATCTTCTTGGCCTCATCCAAAGCGATTCCCAAATCTTTGATGAAATGTTTGACAAAAAAGCCTGGTGAATAATCCTCTTTTAGGATACGAGGACTGTAATTCGTCATGGACCAATTGGCTGCACCACCGCCAGAAAGCGTGTCAATCACTCGTGGCAAATCAAGACCCGCTTGGTTCGCATAGACCAGCATTTCTGTCATCCCCGTCATGGTTCCGGCAATCATGATCTGATTGGCCATTTTCGTATGCTGACCCTTCCCTGCCCCTCCTTGAAGTTGAAACGTCTTTCCTAATACTTCAAAAAGTGGTTTTACTTGTTGGTAAGCTTCTTCATCGCCACCAACCATAATCGTTAGCGTGGCGTTTCTCGCACCAAGATCACCACCAGAAACTGGCGCATCAATACTCGCTGCTCCTTTTTCCTTCGCTGTCTGGTAGATTCGTTCTGCCAAATCAGGGGTGCTGGTGGTAAAATCCACCAATGTTTTGCCTGTCACAGTCGTTTGAAAAATCCCTTGAGGCCCATAGTAAACCTCTTCAACGTCAGATGGATAACCAACCATTGTAAAGATGATTTCACTTTCTGATGCAACTTCTGTTGGGGTGTCACACCAAATTGCTCCATTCGCAACGAGTTCATCTGTTTTTGCTTTCGTCCGATTGTAAACATTCACTGTATGTCCTGCAGCTAAGAGATGACCAACCATCGCTTGACCCATGACACCAGTACCGATAAATCCTAATTTCATGCAGATCCCTCCAAAATAAAAAAGTTCATGTCTTTAGTATACGCTAAAAACATGAACTTGCGAAAATTTTCTGTTTAATCGACCGTTCGGCGAAATGCTTTCAATTTAACTTTGAATTTTTCTAACGTCTGCTCGGTTTCTTTTTCGATGCGTTCTGTTTCATAATAAGCAACCATGTCATGGTAGAAAGATAGCATCGACTCACCAAAACGTAGTGCCGAAATCTCATACATCTTCCTAGCAAGAACTTCGGGATCAGCAGGAATCTTTCGTTCATAATAATCAATAAATGCTTTTGCGAAATCCCGATCACTCTCATAGGTGACACCTAAAGACGGATCGTCAATCAAAGTATTTAAGTAGTCATTGCCTTCAACGACTAACGGTGTTCCAGCAGCCATTGCTTCCGTGTAAGTCAAACCTTGTGTTTCTGAGGTGGAGGCACTGACGAAGTAATCTGCCGCATGGTAATAGATCGCTACCTTATCATTCGCCACTTCACCGACAAATTGAACATGGTCAGATAAAGCCATATCCACCACTTTTTCTTCTAATTTTTCTTTATGCGGACCTTTCCCAACGATCACTAATTGCGCATCAGGAATCTTCGTTAAAATTTCTGGCATGCCGTCGATGATTGCTTGGATATTCTTTTCATAAGAAATACGACTGAGGGAAAGCAGCATGGGCTGATTCTCAGTGATGCCCAATTTCTCCCGCAATTCTTTTTTCATGTCAGTTGTAATGTCCGGTCGACGAAACTTCTCAACTTCGATCCCTGTGGGGATGATCCGCATCGGTGAAACCACGCCATACCCTCTCAGTGTATCGATGACTCGTTCACTAGGACAAACAACACCTGTCGAGTGGTTGGCAAAGAGCCGTGAAAGATATTTCACGTGAGATGGCCGCAAGACCTTTCCGTTGGCGATGTAGTGCAAGTAGTCTTCATACATCGTATGGTAGGTATGGATCACAGGAATCTGCAATTTGCGCCCCACCATTTTCCCCAACATCCCAGAGCCAAACTCGGTATGGGTATGGATCAATTCCAACTCTAATTCTTTGGCGATCAAATAGGCATACAACATGCCGCGCACTACGATTCGCCGGTCTTTGAAGGACACAAACGGGACACTTGGCATGCGAATGATATCTTCTTCATCCAGATCAGCATTTGGATCGGTCGTAGTAAAGATATAGACTTTATGGCCTTTTTTCTCAAGCTCTTCTTTCAATGTCTTGATCGATGTCGCCACACCACTTACCTGGGGGAAGTAGGTGTCTGTAAAAAATCCGATTTTCAAAACGGTCCCTCCAAACTTTCCATTAGTTTCTTCATTCCGTATTCATCACTTTTGTATAAACTTCTTTTAGTTCATATCCGATTTCATCAATACTTTTTTGCTTGGCCGTTTCATAGCCGGCTTCACTCAACTGTGGCAATGTGCCTTCCACGATTCCTTTGATTTTCTCAATAAATCCTTGATTGTTTTTTTCCATGTAAGCATTGTGCCCATTGCTTAGCCAACCTTTATAAACAGGAATATCCCGAACAAGCACATTTTGGTGGCTGGCTAACGCCTCAAGGACCACGATTCCTTCTGTTTCTTCATAGGATGGAAAGAAGAACAGATCAGCCGCTGAATATGCCCCTTCGATGATGTCTCCTTTGATATAGCCGGGAAATAGCACGTTTTCTGGATGGTCTTCATTGACAAGGTCGCGGATCTGCTTAGGAATCGTCATCATTGGTGTATGACCAAACCAGATAAACGTATACTCAGGCAATTGTCTGGCTATCTCTACAAAATCAAGAATGCCTTTTCGTTCAAAAAACAAACCGACCGATATAATCACTTTTTGATCTGGTAAGAGATTGAAATACTCGCGAAAGGCTTTTTCTTTCTCTTGATCCGGCTGATATTTGTCAAGATCGATGCCGTTTGAGATTGCCTCGATCGGTACTTGGATACCATACCCTTCCAAAAGTTCTTTCGAATAAGGAGTCGGGGTGATCAACTGATCGGCTCTAGAATAAAGATTGATCAAATATTTTTTATATAATGGCGAAAGCTGGTTCGAGCCGATAAATGAATTCCGAAAATCCTCTTCTGTAGAATGGGCATGGTAAATCACTTTTTTCCCTTGTCTTTTGGCTTTGTTGACCATATGCATACTATTGATTCCATACGTGTTGATGTGAAGAATGTCATAATCCTCATCATTTTTATCAAGAGTAAAAGGAATCCCGACAGATGTCAGCGCTCGTTGCTGATGAGCCAATGCGCGACCGATACCTGATTTAGCTAATAATTTTTCTCCTTCAAAATAAAGAAGTACTTTCAAAGATGATTCCTCCTTGGAAATGCTTATATCTGATATTAGTATACCATAGGCGATCGCAGAGATACTCCTACCATGGTCCTAGATTTTGTTCCCCATTTAACCATGATACGGGAAAAACTCAGGGAATCATAGCTTAATTCCAAGATATGACAAAACTGTTCGTTTTCTGAAAAAAGTAGTAAGTTGTTGCAAGTCTAATCAAACAAAATGTCTTCTTAAAACAAAAAAGGCAACAAGCAAAAATTGCTTGTTGCCTAGAAATGATTAGTTTACATACTGTTCGATTAACTCTACAACTTCTTCCATTGTATCGCAATCTTCTAAAGCACGTTTTGCTAATTCTTGCATGTCAGTCGTTGACAAGCGTTTCATTAAGCTACGTGTTTTCAGAACAGATGTTGCACTCATTGAGAACTCATCTAAGCCCATACCTACAAGAAGTGGCACAGCAGTTTGATCGCCGGCCATTTCTCCACACATACCAGCCCATTTTCCTTCAGCATGCGCTGAGTCGATCACGTTTTTGATTAAACGTAAAATTGATGGGTTGTATGGTTGGTACAAGTAAGACACGCGCTCATTCATGCGGTCTGCAGCCATTGTGTATTGGATCAAGTCATTGGTACCAATACTGAAGAAGTCAACTTCCTTGGCGAA
This sequence comes from Enterococcus sp. DIV0008, assembly GCF_050542615.1. Classification (NCBI taxonomy): domain Bacteria; kingdom Bacillati; phylum Bacillota; class Bacilli; order Lactobacillales; family Enterococcaceae; genus Enterococcus; species Enterococcus sp. DIV0008. The sequence goes on from NZ_CP172937.1 coordinate 1,877,303, forward strand.
CTTGTCTGCTAAGACAGCTGCTGCTGGAATTTCGATCATGATTCCGACTTGAATCTCGTTAGAAATCTCAACGCCTTCGTCAATCAATTTTTGACGCTCTTCTTCATACATTTTCTTCGCTGTACGGAACTCTTTCAATGTTGCCACCATTGGGAACATGATACGCAAGTTGCCGTGAGCAGAAGCACGTAACAACGCACGAAGTTGGGTACGGAACATGTCGTCCCCAAGTTCAGATAAGCTGATACGCAATGCACGATAGCCTAAGAAAGGATTCATTTCGTGAGGCAATTTTAGGTAAGGAAGTTCTTTATCGCCACCGATATCCATTGTACGGACAACCACTGGTTTGCCAGCCATTCCTTCTAAAACTGCTTTGTATGCTTTGTATTGGTCTTCTTCTGTTGGGAAATCAGGAGAATCCATGTACAAGAATTCAGTCCGGTATAAACCGACTGCTTCTGCACCATTGTTGTGGACACCTTCTAAATCTTTTGGCGTTCCAATGTTTGCAGCCAATTCAAAGTGCTTGCCATCAGCCGTAACTGTTTCAGCATCTTTCAATTTTTCCCATTCTGCTTTTTGTTCTGCGTAGGCTTTCCCAGCTTCAACAAATTCAGCTGCTTGGTCATCTGTCGGGTTGACGATAACGTCACCGATAATGCCGTTAACAGCTAAGATGTCGCCCGCTTTCACTTTTGCAGTGATCTCCATCGTTCCAACGATTGCTGGGATTTCAAGAGAACGTGCCATGATTGCGGAATGAGAAGTACGTCCACCGATATCTGTTACAAAAGCTTTTACAAAGTTGCGGTCTAATTGTGCAGTATCACTTGGTGTCAAGTCATGCGCAACAACGACTACTTCTTCGTTGATCATTGAAGGATTAGGCAAAGTCACATTCAACAAATGCGCCAAGATACGTTTCGCAACATCTTTGATGTCAGCTGCCCGTTCTTGCATGTAAGCATTGTCATCCATTGCTTCAAACATACCAATATACATGTCAGTAACTTCTTTCAACGCAGCTTCTGCATTGACTTTGTTATCTGTCACGTTTTGTTTGATTTGACCGATCATCTCAGGATCTGAAAGAACCATTAAATGAGCATCAAATACTTGTGCTTCTGCTTCACCTAAAGTTTGTGCTGCTTTGTCACGGATTTGTTGTAATTCCGCTGTTGACTTCGCTAGCGCATCATCTAAGCGTGCTTCCTCTGCTGCAGTATCTTCAACTGATACTTTTGAAAAAGATAAATCAGGTTGTACTAACAGGTAGGCTTTCGCAACGGCTACACCATCACTAGCAGCAATTCCTTTTAGCATCTCAACCATTATTCAGACAAACCTTCTTTTTTCATTGTTTCTACGATTGCAGCGATTGCATCTGCTTCGTCAGCACCTTCAGCAGTGATAGTAACATCAGAACCTTGGCCAACACCTAATGACATTACGCCCATGATTGATTTAAGGTTTACTGATTTACCTTTGTACTCTAAGTTGATATCAGAGTTAAATTTGCTTGCTGTTTGAACCAATAATGTAGCTGGACGTGCGTGAATCCCTGTCTCAGCAACTACGTGAAAATCTTTCTTTTCCATATTGATCAATCTCCTTTATGATACGTTTTTTTGTGTGAAGGCAAAATTTCCATGCATGCAATGACACCCGAAAAAAATCGCCCTTTCAACTGTTAAGATTACCATTTTTTTCATCGATAGACAACCGTTTTCTCTTAAATAAACGATTGAAATAAATGTCCTATTTATTTTCTTGTACATAACGGTAGATGATCTTCCCGTTTAACCCCGCTTCTCCGACAAAAGAAGACCGATCTTCCAGCTGGAGCCAGACATCTCTAAATGCCAGAAATTCCGGCTGTTGAACAATCAATTCTTTGATCTCTCCATTGCGTAAACGCACTACTTCTACAGCAAAATCTCTGTTCTCCATCGTCCATTCTCACCTCTTTCTTTCTATTATAATTGAATTGATTTCTATTTAAAAGACGCTTTTGTAGATGAAAGAGCAGCGAGAACTTTTCAGAGTAAAATTCTTGCAGTCTGACAAAAAGTTAGTATAATAGAATTATGGTCAGTAAAGGTCAATAATACATTACCTCGAAGGTGACCGTTTCTTTGCCCACAGCCCCTTTTCTTTTACAAGCGATCAAAAGCGCCGTAAAATAGGGTTGTTGGAACAAATATGAAAGGTCGTGAATCTATGCTTTGTCAAAATTGCGGCAAAAATGAAGCTTCAATTCATTTATATGCCAATGTCAATGGTCAAAGAAAACAACTCGATTATTGTCAAAGTTGTTACCAAAAATTAAAAGCTCAATCTGGGAATGCTGCAGCTACAATGGCGCAAGATCCTTTTGGATTTGGCAATCTTGATGATCTATTCCGTCAAATGTCTCGTCAAATGCAGCAAGGAAATACCCCTTATGAACAAACTCCACCGACACAAACCGGCGGTAACGGTTTTGTCGGCGGTCAGCCTCCACGCAATAACCAAGCACCTGCAGGTCTGTTAGGAGAATACGGCATCAATATTACCCAAATGGCTCGTGATGGCGAAGTCGATCCAGTCGTTGGTCGTGATTCAGAGATCAAACGAGTGATCGAGATCCTTAATCGCCGAACCAAAAATAACCCTGTTCTTATTGGTGAACCCGGAGTTGGGAAAACTGCCGTCGTTGAAGGGTTAGCCCAAAAAATCGTTGATGGCGATGTGCCACAAAAACTGATGGACAAAGAAGTCATTCGCCTAGACGTTGCCTCTCTTGTGCAAGGTACAGGTATTCGTGGCCAATTTGAAGAACGCATCCAAAAATTGATTGAAGAAATCAAGCAAGCAGAAAACGTGATTTTGTTTATTGATGAAGTCCATGAAATCGTTGGCGCTGGTGCAGCTGGCGACGGAAATATGGATGCTGGAAACATCTTAAAACCAGCGCTTGCCCGTGGAGAACTACAAATGGTCGGAGCAACGACGTTAAATGAATACCGCATTATCGAAAAAGATGCTGCTTTAGAACGCCGTTTGCAACCAGTGCGTGTGGATGAACCTTCTGTTGAAGAAACCATTCGTATTTTAAAAGGCCTGCAACCACGCTATGAAGATTATCATCATGTGAAATACACGGATGAAGCGATCGCAGCTGCCGCTACCCTTTCTAACCGTTACATCCAAGACCGATTCTTGCCTGATAAAGCGATCGATCTGCTAGATGAAACAGGTTCGAAGAAAAACTTGACGATCCAAATCGTTGATCCAAAAACGATCGAAAAGAAATTGCAAGAAGCAGAAGAACAAAAGCAAGCAGCCTCTCGAGAAGAAGATTTTGAAAAAGCTGCTTACTATCGCGATCAAATCAACAAACTGCAAAAAATGAAAGAACGTCAAATCAGCGAAGAAGAAACGCCAGTCATTACTGAAAAAGACATGGAACAAATCGTTGAAGAACGGACGAATATTCCAGTTGGCGAATTGAAAGAAAAAGAACAAACCCAATTAAAAAATCTCGCGGATGACTTGAAAGCAAAAGTTATCGGACAAGATGAAGCGATCGACAAAGTAGCCAAAGCGATCCGCAGAAATCGGGTCGGTTTAGGCAAACAAAATCGTCCAATCGGCTCTTTCCTTTTCGTCGGTCCAACCGGTGTCGGGAAAACGGAATTAGCCAAACAATTAGCTTATGAAATGTTTGGCTCCGAAGAAGCAATGATTCGTTTCGACATGTCAGAATACATGGAAAAACACAGTGTATCAAAATTGATCGGCTCTCCTCCTGGCTATGTTGGCTATGAAGAAGCAGGTCAATTGACTGAAAAAGTTCGTCGGAATCCTTACAGCTTGATTCTATTGGATGAAGTGGAAAAAGCCCATCCTGATGTATTGCATATGTTCTTGCAAATTCTCGATGATGGTCGTTTGACGGATGCCCAAGGACGTACGGTCAGCTTTAAAGATACCCTGATCATCATGACAAGTAATGCCGGAACCGGCAAAGTTGAAGCCAACGTTGGCTTTGGTGCCGCACGTGAAGGCATCACTCGTTCCGTGTTAAATCAATTGAACAATTACTTTACGCCAGAATTTCTCAACCGCTTTGACGGGATCATCGAATTCAAGGCACTAAGCAAGGAAAACTTGTTATCGATCGTGTCCCTTATGCTGCATGATGTCAATCAAACCCTTAGTCATCAAAAACTGCATATCGATGTTCCGCAAGACGTGCAAGAAAAATTGGTGGATCTTGGTTACAGTGCAACGATGGGTGCTCGCCCGCTGCGTAGAACGATCCAAGATCAAATCGAAGATGGGATTGCAGAATTCTATTTGGAGCATCCGCAAGTGCGTCAGTTAAAAGCCCAATTGGAAGATTCAGATAAGATCATTGTAACTTCCGCTGAATCCCCTGCACCTTCTTCAGAAGCCGACACGACTGAAGAAGAATCTTCGGAAACTAACGATTAACAAGCTTTAAAAACGTGTCTTGAACCGTTTCCTTTGCCAGACAACCATGTTTTGCCAAAAAATTGGGTAATTCCGAGTTGTCTGGCTTTTCTTTTGAAAAAAAACGCCCTATAATGTTATTAATAAATACATAGAATGTGAGGTGAGTCTGGTGAAATTAATCAATGTTACGAACAGCCATTCTCGACTAGTATTGAATCAACTTGAAAATACCGACGCAGAACTTGTAAAGGTTTACACAGCCGGAGATACGACCGTGATCTTTACCTCAGCGCCGAACCACAATGAAATTCTGCTGATCAATAAAAAACGAAATATTCGCCCGACAGAAGTAGAAGAAATCAAAAATTACTTTCTAAAAAAATTACCTGATGGCTCGTATGATCCTTCAACCATCTCTGTGATCCAAATGCCTGAAGTGGTTGAAATCTCCATCAAAAAATCCTTATCCTCATCCCATTAGTTTAGCCTAATTACGTCTTAAAAAAATATCTATAAAAGATGACTGTCGCAGCCTTCTTTTATAGATATCTTTTTTGTTTGAATGTAACCAAGAATTTACTTAGCCTTTTAATCAAAACTGTACTCTTTCCGCTAATACTAGCTGATTTTTTCTATCGTATCTGATCGAATTCGTCCTTCAATAATCTTGCTATTGATAAACTCCCCTAATCTTTTCCATGTCTCAATATTATGGATATCTTCAAGAAAGAAAAAATACTGATTTTCTTTCGACTCAACGAACCGATCAGAAATAACAAGATCTGCATCTGCAAAATTTCCTACCATGGTAACTGTCTCTGGTTTGTATACACCTGTTATATAATTTTTCACTAACACGGCATAGTTGGCATGGTACGTAATATGGATCATTACATGCAAGGGTTTTGCCATGACATGTCCAACATAAGAATAGAGCAGCTCAGTTAACTGGGTACTAAATATATCTAAATCTCGCTCTGATATACTTTCTTTGTAAACAGATTTTAACATCTCTTTTATGGTTAAAAATTTATCATTCATCAGTAATTTTTTGTCTTCAAGATAAAAGAAAGAGCTTAAGCTTAGTTTATCTGTGATTAAAGAGCGATAGACCAGCTGGAAGACAAACGTGCGATGAAGATTATCAGGAATGCTATAACTTTCTTCCATTTTTTCTAATGCTTCAACCGCTCTATCCACGATAGGATTTTTTGTTAGTCTCATTAACCCTGCCCCTAAACGCTCACAAATCTCAGGAGTTAAGTATTCTGGAAAGAAATATACAGCAAAGAGATAGTAAAGAAATTTTTCTGATTGAAAAGCAGCATCATTTATTTTTTTATTTAAAGGATAAAACGCTTGGGAAAAGCTTAAATGAAGCTCTTCGTACAAGCACAAACCAATAGACATCTCTTGATCTGAGATCACATCGGTATAGTGGCCCATCTTGTGCGCATCTAAAAAAATTCTAGTTATTCTAGAAAGTTTGTCCCGTTGAATCTTAGTAGGACTCTTTTCGTTTCTATAAAGGTAATTGTTGTCTTCTGCAAATGTCGTAGAATGGCTATTCAAGATATATGAAAGCATTCTGATTTGACTCTCCCTTCCTTCCACAATCAAATAATTCATTCTCTTACTGATCTGACACTCTATCCCCATAGATCGTATGATATCGTTTGCCCTATTGACTAATTTATAACAATAAGACTGACTATAATTAAAATGAGTGGATAGTTTGATCATCCCCACTTTTCGATGCCTAAGAAAGTAAATCAAGACTTGGAAAACGGCACTTTGCTTAATATACGTTATTTTCAAATTTGAATACAGCGAAGGATAAGTTCCTGATGCTTTCAACGTGGATATCCGAAATAATCGATTTTCGAATCTGATCAGTGCGTCTGTCGTGCTTGTGTTTTCTATGTAATCTTCGTTTATCTGCATGATTAATGATTTCACATTGCGGTTCGTAAGTGAATGCTTACAAGCTAATTCATCGATTGATGCTTCCGTCCTTGAAATAATATCCTCTAATAAATTCAATTTTTGTTCTTGCCGCTCCGTTAGAAACAACTTCCATAAATCCATGGTAATCTCCTTCTTAACGATAGTTACTTCTGTGATGTTAGTTAACTCATAGTTAACAAGAAAACATATAACATTAGTTATTAATAAAAAAGAATATCTCTTTTATGCTAAAATCTGCTGCTTTTTAATAATAAAAAGCAAAAAGAAATGATCCTGCCGTTCATAAAAAACTACTGCAAGGATCATCAATTACTCAAAGGACCAATGAAGCCAACCGATTTGTAAAGTCCTTTAACGATTTACCACCGAACCTTTTCCCTGATCAAAGTGAAAAAAACTATAGAAAATAAGCAAGTACAAAATAAAAACAGCTTTTTTCGAGACAGTCCTGTGGGAGAGCAAAATCAGCGGCCGCCCAACGGTCTGTTAAAGGATTAAGAAAGATTTTACGCAACAAGAAAAGTCTAGGGGTAACGATCTCCCCTAAACTTCTCTTATTTTTTTAGCAATTTTACAAGCGTTAAAATAAGCAAAACGGAAACGAGTGATAAGGCGATGACCAACCAAAGATTGGCTTTTGATTGAACAGTAATTGTATTGCTAGAATCAGCAGCCTCCTCAATAAACTGGTCGACCTCTTCCTTTGTGTAATGAAAATATGTTGTCGTTTCGTCGTTGCCATCTGATCGTATAAATTGATACTCCCCAGACATCAATTCGGCCCCATCCAACAATGGGACATTAAAGAGCGTTTTTATATAGGGTGAAAGAACAATCTGTTCCGACTCTATCTTCCCTTCAGCGATAATCTCCTGATTGGGATTGATCACACGATAGGTGCCACCCTCAGCATAGGTCACAAGCGGATCATTATTATATAGATAATAAGAAAGAGTCGTTGTGTCTCCAGTAATCGTAAATTCAAAATCCCCGATAGTCTGTTTTGTTCCTTTAGCCAGTTCATTCAGTTTTAGGCGAACGACGATTACTTTCTGATAGACTTGCTGAATATCTACAGAATCTTTATTTTCTTGTATGCCGATTACCTGAGAAAAATTGATCCCACCTAATACTTCCCCATGAATCCTTTTATTTACATTAATGATGATTTGAACATCTCGACTTTGCTTTGCATCTAATTGCAAAAAACCATCAACGAAATTCCCATCTTGCGGTTGGATTTTTACATAATTTTTTAAATCATAATCTTGGTTCAGTAAATTTTCTGTTTCCGCTACATAAGTCATCGAATTCCTCGTGGAAACAGCGATACTTGGAAAAACCGAGACTTCAATGGCATAGTTTTCAAGATTGGTAACAGTTGCCGTATAGCGATATTCCTGATTCAATTGAGGTGCAAATTGAATATCCTTTACCTGACTTGTCTCATCATCAGCTTGGATCGAAACATTAAATGAAGAGCTGATCTGTTCTTCCGCTGCTACACTTTCAGTGTAAAAGAACATTCCTAAGAACAGGCAAAAAAAGACCACCTTAAAAAAACCGTATTTCTTCTCGCAGTCAGAACTAGACATGAAATTAAGGTGTAACGTCCGTAGCTTCTGATGCAGTCAAAGTGATTAGATAATCTGCTTTTTTGGTACTGTCAAATGTTGCTGGATCGATCGTATAGTCAAAAGTACCTGTTTGAGTTGCTTCGTATCCCTGCTCTGCTTCCACACTGAATACTTCACTTGTAGCCACGGTTAGACCAGGTGCACTTGTTTCTCCCGGCACTTGTGCTGTGATCACCACTTTTTTTGCACCAAAGGATTTATTCGCTAATGTTCCCGATAGTGAGAAAGTACCTGATAGCGGATCTGCTTTTGCATCCGTAAAACTAATCTCTGCAAAGTCAACCGTTTTTGTTTCAGCAGGTGTTTCTAACGTAAATGTTGCTGTTCCTTCGTTAACAGTTACAGCAACTTCCTCTGCTGCTACAGGTACGGACACACCAATAGAGAGAGCAAATAATAATGCTGTTGCTAAGATAACCTTTTTCATTGATTTCATTCCTCCTTATATATTTTTTTGTAAGAATCGAGCTTACAAAAAAACTATACACTATTTTTTTTGGCAAACTTCTCTTCTTTTTGCAATTTTTTTCACCAAAAGAATAAAGGTTTTTTTAATCTTATCTCGCGAAATTTTCATTTGCCTCCATAAAAACTGGTGGCAGTTAACGAAAATAAATAGACATGAAAAGTGAAATTTTTTCAGATAACAGTCGTAACGCTTATTACTTTGACCCATTCTCTCTAGCAAACAAGGAAAAACCAAGCCACTATTTGTTTATTCCGGCATGAAGGAAGTATCAGTCGTTTCCATTTCTTCCATCAGAGAAGAACGTTCACTACTCTGCAAGAGACTCTCTGTGGAAAAGGTTGTCTCTGTTGAAGAGGTGCTTGTCGTAGCTGATTCCTCTACACTCTCGTCACTCTCGACGATGGATGCATGGTCTTCTTGCTTGTTACTTGACGGCAAAAGTGAAGACGACAAATTTTGATTCGTCGCTACAGAAGAGAGTTCCGTGATGGTAAAAATTACTTTATAGTTACCTTGATCTGCCGTCAGAAATTTTTTAGGATCTAATGTAACGTAAAAATGGTGGTCATCCATCGTTTCTGTTGCCACCATTTCTGCCGCATTTTCAAAAGCAGCGCTCAAACCACTGCCATTTGAAGAGATCTCCAAGTGATAAGCCGTTGTCACATCACTGGCAGAACTTTCAACTTTTAGACTACCTTTATAACTCAGTAATTCATTGCTAAAATCAATCTCCTGAAAATCAAAAATGATTGGTTCTTCCACCGTTAGCGAAAAACTCGCTTCTGCAGCATAAATTCGTTCCGTATGCAATAAAGAAAAACACGAAACCATTAAAAGACAGCTTGCTTTAATCCGTTTCATCATTCTAGTTCTCCTTGAGTAAAAATACCTATCTGTTTTAAGGCAAGACACGATTCACTATTACCAAACAAATGACATCCTTCCCTTTCTTGGGGTATCCCTCCGCTTAGAAAGATGGCCTCTACTCGACAAAGGTAAAAAACTGATCGTAAAGAGAGGGAGATCTTTTGTTCATCATATTCCCTTACGCATGTTCTCTTCAGTCAGTTATCGTCAATAACTCCCTCAACAGCCATTCATCCAGTCAAAAAATAGTTATTGATTTTGGTCTTATGAATCCTTCTCCGCTTAAATCATAGCATAAATGGAAAACCCTCAATTCTCCTCAAAATGCCAATATTTACAGTCTAGGGAGAATTGATTTCCTCAATGATGCAAAATGACACAACAGTTTATTTGTTTTAAGTCAGAGCTATTCTTCTATATAGCCAAAGGAACTTTCACTTTTATGGTTTCACCACCCAAGCTTCATCATAGTAATCGATCGTAAATTCAGTATTTGGAAATTCAGTCTTCATAAATTGCTTTATTACCGCCAACTCTGTTTCAACATTTGTAATCAAAGTGATATATTCTACCTTGTTTGTGTCCTTCAACTCGACTATGTATTGTTCTGCATCTGTCCAATGGGCATCAATAAATGTGAAAGCTACCTCTTCAGAGGCATGCTTAAACCCATCCATTATCAAAACGTTAGTGGAATCAACGATTTTCAACGTGTCTTTCAGGATATTCAATGAATCAACGATATATTTTTCTACTTGATCTAGGCCAAAGTTTATCGGAAACACGCAATTTCGATAGAAATGATCGTATCTTTTGTTAGCAAAACGTATGGAATACATTCTTTCACTTAAGCGTATATTTTCTATTATTTCCATCATCTTCAAATCACCTTCAGGTTTATTTATTACAAATAAAATTGCTATAGTTAAAATACCGCAATTCCGACTATTTTATTTATCTTTTTTTGTCAAAAATTTGCACATTATTTAGCAATTTTTTTTAATGCGGTCTCAAGCAACTCAAAGTAAGCGGTTCTTTCTCAAACAAGAAAAGCACCTGAGGCCAATTTCCATTTCGTTTTTTAGCACTCATCTGCCAGCAACCCAAAACAAATTTTGAAACGACTCAAAAAAAGAGAGCGCCAGCTGCGCTCTGCTTTATGTATATTTCGCCAAGATCGCTGATTGGATCATGGCATTCAAATTATCCCAATCTCTTGTATTATGAACATTGCCAAAAAATGCAAATTTTTGTGACGCATTATGGATCAGCACACCATCTGAAACCAAAATATCAGAGTCAGCTAGATTGGCATTAAACTTGATAACTTTCTCATTATAGATTTTCAATAGCGTATTTTTGATAACAGGGATATATTCCGGATGATTCAAAAGAGAGATACCAATATTGATTTGATCTTCTTTTTGGATAGGGAGGTAGGAAGTAACGATTTGGGAAAGCTTACGAATAAAAAGCGGCTCTCTTTCGATCCATCCCCGATGATTATTAAGGACCCGATCTATGATAACCTCCACTTCAACCAGTCGATCATTTGTATAATCAATCTCCCCGATTGACAAAAAATTATCTAGATACAGATGGATATAGCCCCAAGTATTGATCACTACTTCATAGATAAAAACTGATGAAGCCTGCTTTGTTAGAGCATATTTCTTTGAAAGTTGTTCAAGAATCTGAGAAGCAAAATCCACATAATCATTGTTTTCAAGCATGAGGAATTTTTCCCCGATCACCTTTTTTTCAGACTCTCTCACTGTTTCTGGGATGAAAAGCACCCGCCAAAAATAATAGTAGACTAGTTCTTTTTCCACATCAGATTGATTGCGAATAGGAAAAAGATTTGCCAGCTGTTGATCATTTTCTTTCTTTAAACAATGATAAAGCGCTAATGTTGACGCATCAACTCCAGGAACAATATTCCCTCGGAGAATGGCATTTTCAATAATAGAAAAAACGATCGCATGCTTGACCTTTGTCGTACGCAACGTCTCATAATCTTTGGCGATCCACTCCACACTAGAACGGATGGGATGTTCTGTATAAACATTACAGGCCATGACTTCGACGAGATAATGATACATGCGAATACATGATTCTTCCCCTGTTAATTGAATCGAATCACTGCTATTACTGATTTTTATCGGTACATTTTGGACCGCGAACATTTTTTTTAAATAACTAAGCAGTTTATAACAATAGGAAACACTAAAAATCAGCTCTTCTGAAATATCTACCATTCGTGTTTTTCGTTTTCTTAATAAATAGATGAGGAGTTTGTAATAGGGAGATTCCAAAAAATACTTTTTTTTGAGGTTTACAAAAATATACAGACTTTGTTCTTGATTTAAATCATCAGACAGATGAAGTGTTCTTTTTTCAAGAAAAAAAAAGGAGTCCTCCAGCGTTGAAATACCGGCTAGATCATCATCGATCTCAGTTAAGAGAATTTTCACCTGATAAAGTGACTTACTGAGGGATTCTCCAATCGCATCTAAAGAAAGTTGTTTTTCAACAACAAGATTTCTTACAATTGTTAGTTTATCAACTTGTTTCTTGGTTAAGTAAAACCTATACAATTTTTCTATATAATCCAATTTTTTAACCGCCTTAATAAAAAAATATCCCAGCTTCCAATTATAATAAAAAAACTTTAAGTAACTGCCAAATCATTCACAAAACGGTCATTTTTAATCATTTCTTCAACTTTAACTCATTTTAAGATTTTTATCTTAATCTGAAAAGTATTCTGACTGAGCGTAGTATTCACTGTTATGATACCCATTTTGATATTGTAGCTCTGACTTGATCGATCTGCTTTTGGTACCAAAAATGAATCTACATACGAAGCTTGTTCTTCAAACTCCGCAAATATGTGAAGAAAAAAAAGCCTTTCTACACTTTCTGCTACTAACTGATTCACAAAAAAAAAAGCTTGATTCAGCAGCGCATCATTTATAGGAAAACTAAGCTTGCTCACTAAGATCCTTTCTACTGGCTAGGAGTGTTAGTCATAAGAAAGGGAAAATCAGCAGTCACAATGATGGTTCACTCTGTTCATGGAATCAAAGTTCTTTCGTCCATTGTAAAAAAAAGCAAGCTGGCTTCTACAGGAATAGTGGATTTGTAGCTTCTCGCCTATTCGATTGGCCAATGGCTCTCCTAGGGGGCTGAGAAAGCTTGCTATTAATGTCTCAAGAAATTGACTGCTAGCTTTGTCCTTCTATCCACTTGCCGATGACAATCTAAAGCAAAGCCCTTTTACTAAGGCATAAAAAAGCACGGAAAAATGTCAGAATATTCAAACATAAATCCCGATAGAAAAGGACGAACTTCTAGAAAGAAGGATCAAGTTCCTTTTAGAGTACTGCGTTCTCGTTTTATCCAGCAATCTTTGTATTCATAGATATTCAAAATGACCAAGTCATCCGTCAATTCATTAAATGCGTCAATCAATTCTTTATCCCCCGCATCAACATTTCCTACTACCTTAAAGTCATAATAGTTGCCCGATTTGTCTACACATTCGATCACATAACAAATAACATCTCCCCAAAAATGCTCTAGTCGATGGTGACAACCGGCTTGATCTAAGCGTGCATGTTCCGCGATACAAAACACAGGCTGGATCGTGTGGGTAAGGATGTTGATCTCCCCTAAAGAATCTTCCAAATATGCTAGCGTTTCAGCGATATCTGCTTTTTGATCAACAATCAGATTTCGCTCTAAAATCGAATTTACTTTATTACTGAAAAAACGAACGCTTATCATCAAAGCCTTTTGCTGTTCAATATTTTTTTCTTTAGACTGCAGCATATTTTCACACTCCTAAAAAGAACTTTAATCCTCTTTAATAAGCATATAGCATCTTCTTTTTTAATTTTATCGTCTTTTGATGAAAAAAACTAAAAAAAAAATAATCATTTATTATAATAAGAAGAATTTGCCAGTTACAGAAAAAAATGAGTGTTGAATTTTTTAAACGAGGCTCTACCTTGAAAGTCAAAGACTACCCCAAGAGTTGCTAATTCCCTTCACGATCCATCCTGATAAAATAGGAGGCATCCGGTTTTTGAATTGACAGTTCTCATGAATTGCACTTTCAAACAATGGGTTCTATTGAACTTTCGATTACATCAGAAACCCTAACTCTGTTAGCTTTCTTCACCAGACCCTGCTGGTCATTCCTAAAAATGATTCCGCTGAAATCCCTCTTTTCTTTGTAAGAATTTCATATCGCTGGCACTCCTTCACCCGTCATCACAACAAACATAATTTTACCTATACTTTTTGGGACTGTTCAATCATAAATGATTTCTCAGCCCCAGATTGATATGAAATAAAAAAGCCGATCTTTCTCAAATAAAACCTTAACCTGACACAAGAAAACAACAGAGAAAGTGAAATGCTCTACGAGGTCATTCTACCAAAAAAAAGCCAAGATTAACAGATTAAAATGCACATTATATAATTTATTTAAATAATTTTGACGATATTCAACAAAATCTTTATTCTATGCCAATTTTTGTACCACTTGAAAAGATTCCTGAGAAAGCAGGAAAAAGCAATCTTAAGGACAGTTGTAGAGAATAAAAACGATCACTTAAATACAGCTCTCAGAAAACTTGTTCTTTATTTCAGTGAATCTTGTTTTTTAAGAGACTAAATCAACGGGTTGAAGTCAAGTCTTTTTTTGACTTCTGCACTTCATCTAACCTACCTGAAAAACCTCCACAATATAGTGGCTGACGTTTACGCTGGGCATACTACTTTGCTTATGAACGAAACCGACTCAGATAAAGAAAATGACCTATGATCTTTCTAGAGAAACGCCAATGCCAACAAACCAAGAGGATTGTGTTACTACAATTTTGACCGACAAATCACAGCAATTACTCCGAATAGCATCGGGAAAAGTGCTTTTTTAGCAACAGATCATGCATCACAAAATGGAGAGATGCTCTGGATGCCACCAGTTTAAAGCAATGGTTTCATTTGTTGTTCCTCTAATAGGCTATTTTTGCTTTACTCCTTCGTTTTTAGTAATACAGGAACTTCCATAGGAAAAACAACTTATCCCTCCTTCCAAAATTCCCAGCAAAACAAACAACCTTATTTTTAATCAGTTTTCTACACTATTTGTTGTTAATTTGCAAATATATAGATAATATTCACGATAATTTCCCTTTATACTTTTTATATTCAGAAAAACATCTGAAAATCTAGAACGAGGTTTAAAAATGAAAAAAACTTTCTTAAGTATCACTCTCGGAGCCACAATCTTACTAACGGGTGGAGTCAATGCGACCGCCTTAAGCGTCAGCAATCCTAATAGCGACCCCCTCAAAGTTACCATCTTAGATGGAAATTCTGCTTTCGCTTTTCACAACGAAATGCGTTTAACGAATGGGGGAAGGTTTACTATCGGAGATGCCTTTTTCGAAAATAGCACTCTTTCTGCGCGAGGAGGAATTTCAAATGTGGGCGGCGCACTATTTAATTACACTCGCTCACCCATTGAGGTGATCGTTGAAGTCAAAGCCCCTGAACAAAGTGGCATCCAAATCACTGATAACCCAACAGTGACGATCAAAGCCGAGGCTATTTCTCGTGGAGAAAACACGATCAACTCCACTTATTCCGTTAGCCGTGAGACTGCTCTCTTAACAGAGCCACCAATAATTACTGTTACAGCCAGACTTTCAGGGGAAAGTGAAAACTTTTCTTGTGTATCACTATAAGCAAAAAAGATCGCCAATTTTTGTACACAATCGAATCATCCGAATCTTTTCTATAAAACGACAGAGACTTATTTATCAAGTCTCTATCGTTTTCATTTTATAAACAAAAACCGACGCAGTAGTTTGCAGATCGTTGCTGCCAGCTTCAAATGAACAAATGATAATCGCAATAACAAATTTTAACCACAATAAAATATTCCACCGTATATATTTTATATATTTTCAAAAAAATTAGCACTAAATCGGATAATCGCTACCCTAAATTGCATATTATAATTCATTTAAGCAGTGCAACAACTGCAATAATTAAAGTGAGGTTTTGAATATGAAAAAAATTGTTCTAGGCAGTACATTCATTGCATCTTTGTTGTTAGCCGGAGGAGTCAACGCGTTTGCTGTGACAGATGTCCCTGACCCGATAACGATTCCGATTGAACTCGAATATGGAGATGCATCTTTCGTGTTTAATGACGGCATCGCCTTGGAAGAACCTGTACAGATTACTGATGTTTTATTAAACAATGGAACTGTGGCAGGAACTATCTTAAATGTAGGTGGTACTTTGACCAATTTAACTGCTTCTGAAGCAATCGTTAATTTTGCTGTTAACGCGCCTGATGACTTTGATGGAATCGTTGTCGACGCCACTAATCCTAACACTTTGACTGCTGATCCTGTTGATATTGAATCCCTAGGAACAGACATAACATTTACAATCGATCAAACATTTGCACAAGCTTTTGCTGCATTGGAAGAAGATGCAGACGCTCCTGTGATCACTGTAATTGCACAAGATGGTACCGATCCTGGTCAAACTCCATCACTATAATTTTTAAAAGGAAAAAAATCATGAATCATACATTCAAACACAGAAATTCTTTTCTAAGGATTTCTGTGTTGCTTCTCTTTATAGCATTCATTAGCAATGCAAGTATCCGTCGCGTAAATGCCGATGAAACTGCGAATTCATTAAAACTTACACTTAGTGAAACGGAGTACAAAACTTCTGACAATACCTTGAGTATTTCTCCTGAGATGGAGACGGCGTATATTGTTGAAATTACACTAGAAAATGTTGGATCCGGTGATTCATCCATTGTTGTCACACCTTACACCTCCACTGCTCTCTCACGAGAATCAGCTATCATCTATAGCGATGACCTAAACTTACTGCTAGATGACAAGTATAACTTTTCCAATTATGCATCGATCGAATCAGAGGCATTAGATGACGATAATCAAATTGAGATCCCTCCGAATGAATCCGTTCTGGTGACCGTTACGATTACTCTTCCAGAGGAGCCTGCACGTGAAGGAACCGTGATGGGGTCAATCAATTTTAGCCAGATCATGGGTCTTGAAACAGCAGAAGATTCAATCGGTATCAAATCTGTGTATGAATCACTTATTTTTATCAACTTACTTTTTAGTGAAGTGGAAGAGCTCAAAGACGTCGTTTATGAAGATTTCTCCTTTGTTGCGCTTCAAGATACGGTAAACCTACAATTTTACGCCCTCAACTATAATCCTATTTTAGGCAACTTGAACAATGCGCTCTACGAACTAATAAACCCAAATGGAGAAATAATTGCCTCTGGGGAGTTAGCAGATTCCGTTCTTTTAACGCCGTTAACCAAATCAAGAATGCAAGTCCCTTTAATAGACAATAGTGAACTTATTGAAGGCGAATACCGTTTGACAATAGAAACAAGTAGAAAAGCAATCACCACTCTTTTTTCTTATGAGAAAGAAGACCTGGATGACTTCAAAAAAGAAAGCATTCCAACAAATACTGTCACTATTCAGTCAGACAATCAATTGTTTATCTGGATCATCCTAATTCTCTTAGCAGCACTTACAGTGTCAGTCATATATATAGTAAGATCAAAAAGAAAAAGAGAGGGCTAGCTCCTCTCTTTTGTGCTGTTTCTGCTTATTCCACTGCTCATCAATTATTGATAGCTTCCTTTTTAAAGTAATGTTGCGTATCGCCTCGCCGAAGTGGGGCAAGAAAAACCGCTCATATCAAATAAGCGGTTTTTCCTGATATATGCCTAAATATTTTTTCTTCAATGATCATTTCTTTTGAAAAAAAGGTTGCTGTCTCGTACTGGCTTTTCTCCCCTAAAAAAAACTCAGCACTAGCCTCATCCTCGACATCACTGATCGAATCTTCTAGTTTGGTAGAATCATTATCAAGGGAGTCTTCTTCCAAGTTTGCTTGCTCGTCGTAATTAGATTCTGCTTCTTCCTTTTGGCTCTCGGATTCATCTTCGATGCCATTGTCTTCTTGCTTTTCATCGTCTTGGTCTTCATCTGTCAAGTTTTCATCCGGTATCTCTTCTTTTTCCTCATCCGTCTGATTCATTTGTATCTCTTTCGTAAAGGTCTCTGAATCATCAATTGCTGTAAAAGTGACTGATAGGTAGTACTCAGAGTCGGAATCAAGATATTCCTTTATGTTCAATGTTGCAGCTATGTTAAGAATCATTGATGCTTCATCAGCATCCTCAATCTGAATGATCATCTCTTCCGAACCGTTCACGCTGTTTAGTTCTGCTGAAAATGCTTCTCCAACAGCAGTGATTGTAACGCCAAAAGCACCTTCACTGCCGTTGCTATCGACAGTCAGCTGAAGATCTTGTGTGGTTCTTAACAAATAATAGTGTTCATCCTTAAAGTCAATCGTGTTTAAATCAAAAATCAAAGTTTCGGAAACGTCATCAGCCATAGCCTCTAGTGTTGGAAATAAAATCATCACCGAAAAAATGAATAACAAACTTTTTAGCACTACCTGATCCCCTTTCTTCTTTCAGAAATCACTTTTATTTAACAAATAATCATTCGCTTTAGCAAAATCGAGACATAGATAACTAGCAGACTAGCAATGAGACTAATATCCATTTTGGAGTCACGAAGCCATGGTTCACCAACTGAAAACTTAAGCCATCTGTTAGGAGTGCTTCAAATGAAGTTTCAAGGTCTATAACCAAATCCTGCTCAGATATCTTCACTAGTAGCATCTGACAAAATGAAGATGTCCCTCAATCAATGAATTAAATGCCCTCAAACACTGGCAATCTCTTCTCTGCTTTTCCTCTACTTTCAAACAAGAAGAAAATTTCCTAATCATTAAATGTTGCCTAGGCTATTTTTCTATTCATTTCAAATGCAATTCCTTGCTGTCATCTTTAATACTACGCTCTTTTCCCGACTCAATTTTATCTTCTTTTAAAAGAATGTTTATGAATTAGGATAATTTTTTCAGAAAATTCTTCAATCAGTGAATCATTCACGACTAATCCCACATTTCATTCTGCATCAAAAGCACCCTGGCAGCATAAAAAAGCCCCTTCTTATCCATTTTGATAAGAAAGGACCTTTTACCCTAAAAAAGATTCACGCTACCCACAAAGCTGAGTATACCTAAACAGTCTAGCGGGAAACGGCTCTTACATCAAGCTCTTCAATTCGACATCTGGGTACTTGTCAGCGAACCAACGCATTGCAAATTGATTTTCAAATAAGAACAATGGCTGATCGAAACGGTCTTTCGCTAAAATGTTACGGCTTGAGCTCATGCGCTCATCTAAGTCTTTTGGATCGATCCAGCGAGCGATCTTGTGGCCCATTGGGGTCATAATAACTTCGGCATTGTACTCATTCATCATGCGGTATTGGAAAACTTCAAATTGCAGCTGCCCGACAGCACCAATGATATACTCATCACTAAGATACGTCTTGTACAACTGGATGGCTCCTTCTTGGACCAACTGATAGATTCCTTTGTGGAATGATTTTTGCTTCATCACATTTTTTGCAGTGACTTTCATAAAGAGTTCCGGAGTAAACGATGGTAGCTCTTCGTAAGCAACTTTGAGTTTTCCTTCATAAATCGTATCGCCGATTTGATAATTTCCCGTATCATAAACCCCGATGATATCTCCAGCGACTGCTTCTTCAATATTTTCTCGGGTATCTGCCATAAATTGTGTCACATTGCTGAGTTTCATTTTTTTGCCAGTACGCTCAAGTGTCACGTCCATGCCTCGTTCAAAGGTTCCTGAACAAATACGGACAAAGGCGATCCGGTCACGATGGGCAGGATTCATATTTGCTTGGATCTTGAACACAAACCCGGACATTTCTGGTTCATAAGGACTGACTTCATCACCGGCCAAAGTTTTGTGACCATAAGGTGCTGGTGCAAAGGACAAGAATGTTTCCAAAAAGGTCTGCACTCCGAAATTCGTAAGGGCGGAACCAAAGAACACGGGTGTTTGATCGCCACGAGCGATTTTTTCTGTGTCAAAGGCATCGCCAGCTTCTTGCAGCAATTCCACTTCTTCTAAAACTTGTTGGAACAGCCCATCTTCGGCAAATGGATGGTCTGCAGGAAATTGTCCATTTTCATCTAGGGCAACTAAACGTTCCCCACCGTGATTGTCTGGACGGTAAAATTCGACCCGTTGGTTATGGATATCATACAGCCCTTCTAAGCCTTTCCCCATGCCGATCGGCCAATTCATTGGAAATGATTCGATCTCTAAAAGATCTTCTAGCTCTTCTAGTAATTCTAATGGTTCACGGCCATCACGGTCGAGTTTATTGATGAAGGTAAAAATTGGAATGCCGCGTTTTTTAACCACTTGGAAAAGTTTTTTCGTTTGCGCTTCGATCCCTTTTGCGCTATCGATCACCATAACCGCACTGTCCACCGCCATCAAGGTACGGTAGGTATCTTCAGAAAAGTCCTCATGCCCAGGAGTATCTAAAATATTGACCCGTTTGCCTTGGTAATCAAACTGCATAACGGAACTGGTAACGGAGATCCCCCGTTGTTTTTCAATTTCCATCCAGTCGGACTTTGCGAAATTGCCAGTCTTTTTTCCTTTGACCGTACCGGCTTGGCGAATCGCACCACCGAATAGTAATAATTGTTCTGTAATGGTTGTTTTCCCCGCATCCGGGTGGGAAATAATCGCAAAGGTACGGCGACTATCGACTTGTTGTTTTAATTTTGGATTATCCATTGATTCTATTGCTCCATTTCTTGTATTTACAATGCGAACAGTGACCATTTTAGACTGTCGCTAGTTTTCTGACCAAATCAGTATATCATGGATAAGGGTGATAAAAAAGCAAAAAAAGACAAGAAATCCCTTTGACTACTCTCTTTTACAGAGTTAGGCAAAGGGCGTTCTTTCCATTTGATAGAAACAAATTAAAATGCTGGCAATAACGTATCACTATGCTCGTTTTCTAAAAATTCGCGAACCTTATCGCTAGTCATGGCACGGCGCAAAACGGCGATTTTTTCAGAATCTTGATTGTCTTCTCGAGCAACCAATGAGATAGCAAAGCGATCATCGATGGTCTTTTCTAAGAAAAGGGCATCTGCTGGTTTCAAACCGATTTTCGCAATATAGGTTGGGTAATTGTATACCAAAGATACATTTGGCTCATCATAGGCTTCCGCAAGATTCAGTAGATCGACAGATAACCATTCAAAGTTTTTCGGATTTTCTGTAACGTCTTTAAGTGTTCCATTGACCCCAACGCCATCTTTGAGAGTGATCAACCCTTCTTCTGCTAAAATCGCTAACGCTCGACCTTCATTGGACACATCATTCGGCAATGCGACTTTCGTTCCCTCTGGAATATCATTGATATCCGTATACTCTTTGGAATAAAAGCCGACTTTTGCGTTGTAGATTTTATCTAATGCCACTAGGTTTGCATCTTTTTCTTCATTATACATTTGCATATATGGTTCATGTTGCGCAAAGTTGGCATCGACCTCGTCATTATTCAGCAACTCGTTGTACTGGATATTGTCATTGACTTGAACCAATTGGATCTCCCAACCATCTTCGACCGCTTCAGCAGCAACTTTTACGACATCGGTCATTGGTGTCGTTTGTGAAGCGACTTTGATGATTTTCTCTTCGCTCGCCTCATCAGAGCTGGAACCGCAAGCCCCCAATACACCTAACGCCAATACACTCAATCCTAAAACAAATCCTTTTTTCACTTTCATTCCTCCTATTTTCGTTTATCAAGTTTTCTTGCTGCTTGATTGCCAATCCCTTGCAGGATAAAGACCAAAAGAATCATGATGATAATTGCAAAATACATGACGCCATATTCATAGCGTTGATAGCCATAGCGGATCGCAAAATCGCCGATCCCGCCGCCGCCAACGATCCCCATCACCGTCGAATAAGAAACCATGCTGACTGCTGTCGTCGTCAAGGATAAAATCAAGCCACTTCTGGCTTCTACTAGTAAAAATGACCAAACATACTGCCATTGACTGACGCCCAAGGATTTTGCCAAATAAGAAACTTCTTCTGGGACATCCAGCAGTACTTGCTCCGTCAAGCGAGCAAAAATACTCATAGCAACGATGCTCAAAGGAAAACTGGCGGGGATCGGTCCAAATGAGCTACCTAAAAGCATCCGCGTCAACGGGATCAAGGCTACGACAAATAATAGAAATGGAAACGAGCGAATGATCGTCACGATTAAATTCAGACACTCATAAAGAAATGAGATTTTTTTCCCACGACTGCGACTGAGAAAAAGCCAGACACCTAACGGCAGGCCTAAGGCAACGGCTGCAAGCATCGAAATGCCCATCATGATCGCTGTTTCTTTCAAAGATTCCAGCAATTCAGGCAGATAATACAAAATACTCTCACTGATCGTCATGCAGCAAACTCCTCTCCACTTTGTTCACATAAGAGCTTTCAATGCGGACAATTGGCTGTGGCTGATTGGCAAATTCCGCCGCAAAGACGGCATCTTCCAAAACAAACACACGTTGACAAATTTGTCGGACGGCCGATAGCTCATGACTGACAAAAACGACTGCTGGCTGGAACGTCTGTTGAACTTTTTGCAGCAAAGCAAGTACATCCGCTTTGGTGTCTTCATCCAGCGCACTGGTGGGTTCGTCACACAATAAAATTTTCGGCTCACGGATCAATGCTCGTGCAATAGCCACTCGTTGTTTCTCCCCACCGCTCAACTTGGCTGGGTAGATGTGGGCTTTGTCTTCCATCCCAACAAACGAAAGCATCTCCAACACCTTCTCCGAGGATTTCCCCATTAATTTCAAAGGCAAATAGACGTTTTCAAAAACGGTTCGATTGTGCAACAGATTGTAATTTTGAAAAATCATGCCGATTTCTTGTTGCGCATGTAGCAGCTGCTTTTTGTTCGATGCATCGATTTTTTTGCCATCAAAAAGTAATTCCCCGCTGTCTGGGGTTTCAATCAAGTTTAAAAGCCGAAGCAACGTCGATTTTCCTGAGCCGCTTTTGCCGACGACCCCAACGATTTCCCCTGCCTGAACCGAAAAAGACAAACCATCGAGAACCTTTCGATCATAACGCTTTGTGAGATTGATCGCTTCTAACATCTTTTTCCTCCTAATCAAACAGCAATGCTAAAAATTCAGAAGTGGTCATCTGATGGATAAATTGCTCGATGGCGATTCCCTCTAGCAAGTGGCTGATGGTACTTTGTTCAAAATCAACCCCTTGCAACATTGCTTCCAGTTCACTGATCTCTTTTTGCCCAAAAAAGTCACCCGTAATTTGGAGTGCTGCGATCTTGCCTTTGTTCACAGTAAAATCGACTTCAACGATCCCTACTTGTTCAAACCGCTTTCTTTTTTGCCATTCAAATGCTGGGGCTTCATTGAAAATCCACTCATTATTCGCATACCGCTCTTCAAACAACGTTTGGATCGCTTGTCGATCGGTTTCCGTCAAGACGATCTCTTGATCACTGATTTCATCGATGGTGGCTACTTCGTAGATATGGCAAAGGAGTGTATCTCGAAATTCCTTGGTATCCATTGATTGGTATTGCTCTGCCAAATAAGGTTTGATATTCGTCACACTTTTCCGCACGGATTTCGTTGCTTTAGAAGCAATTTTTTCTTGGGCAACGTGTAGAACGTTCGTCAATTCTTCCAGGTTCACATCATACATCAATGTGCCATGAGAATACGTCCGGCCTTTTTTTGTATACATCGCATTGCCAGAAAACTTTTTCCCATCAATGAACAAATCATTGCGACCGTGTACTTCAATATCCTTGGCTCCCATTGCCGCTAACCCCTTCATGATAGGTTGCGTCGCACTTTGATAATCGCCAAAACTTGTGGCATCTTTTTTAGTGACAAAACTAAAACTCATGTTGCCTAGATCGTCATAAACCGCTCCACCACCAGATGTCCTGCGAGTCAAAACGATATTACGGCTTCGCAAATACTCAAAATCGATCTCTTGATACGCATTTTGATTTCTACCGATTATAACACATGGTTTTTGTATGTATAACAGAAGACAAGGTTCTGAAACATCTATGTTATCCATCAAGTACTCTTCAGTTGCCAAATTGTAACGAATATCTTCACTAAGCATACGGTAAAATTTCATTATAAGCCCCTCGTTCTTATTAGATTTCTATGGACATTCTCGCTTTTCTTTCGAAAAAATGCAATCAAATTGCTTGAAGATAAGATACACATGTTTTTTTATCTGTTTTTAAACTGTATTATTGATTAGATTTATCGTAACCGTTTCTTACAAACAAATCAAGGGGAATAAGTAAAAAAGGAACAAAAAAGACCAAAGCAAATGCCTTGGTCTTCCTCATTTCATTTATACGGAACTTTAACGGCGCGGCTCATCTTCCTCAAAATCTTTGCGGAAATAGCGGCGCTCTTCCTCTGGTTCCACTTCGCCGTCTTCAGGGTCGTGGAAGATCACCCGAATCTTCAAGACCCGTGAGCCTTCCATTTCTTCAGAGATCAGCTTTACGTTGTCCACTTCAAAGGAAAGTTTTTCTCCTTCATCAGGGATCAATCCTAAAGCAGTGATCAAATATCCCGCCATCGTATCCACATCACTCATATGCAAGCTCATGTTGAAGGCTTCATTAAAATCATCGATCAACATGCGGCCTTGAATGACATATTCTTTATCAGAGATTTTCTCATAAAGCTCTTCGACTTCATCTGATTCATCATCGATCTCGCCGACGATTTCTTCAAGCAAGTCTTCTAGTGTAACCAACCCAACGACGCCGCCATATTCATCAAGCAAAATCGCCATTTGGTTTTGGGTTTTCTTTAATTCATAAAGCAAATCATCGATAAAGACCGTTTCTGGCACAAACAATGGTTCTTGTAGAATTTGTTTGATGTCCATCGTATCAAAGCCGTATTTGTACGCACACTTCAATAGATTTTTGGTATGTAGAATCCCTACGACTTTATCTTTATCTTCATTATATACAGGAATACGAGAATAATTTTCTGCTAAAATTTCAGTCAAAATTTCTTCTACTGAGTCATTGATGTCCACCATAAAGGCTGAGGTTCTAGGAACCATGACTTCCCGGGCGACTTTCGTGTCTAATGAAAAGATCCCTTGCAGCATCTCTAATTCATCTTCTTCAAAGACCCCTTCTGTTTCCAACATATACCGCATTTCATCACGGGTCATCTTCGTGTCTTCATCGTCAAATTCCATTGGAGTGATGCGCGCCAATAAACTTGTCGAAGCAGATAAGAACCAGACGAAAGGTTTGGCAATAATCCCGATCGTTCGAATGACACCAGAAGTGAACTGGGCAACTTCTTCTGATTTGTTCATAGCGATCCGTTTTGGATACAACTCACCGAAAACGATCGACACATACGTCAAGATCGCTAAAACGATAATATTCGCTAAGCTTTTAGCCGCCGTCCCTCCACCTAATAAAGGTGCCAAACGGGTCGACAAGGTATCTGCCAGAGATGCCCCAGATAAAATATTCACCAAGGTAATCCCAACTTGGATCGTTGACAAGAAATTTGTTGGATTATCAATGATTTTCAATAATTTTTGTGATTTGACATTTCCTTCTTCCGCTTTTTGCTCCACACGGTTTTTGTTGACTGAGACGACTGCGATCTCAGAGGCCGCTAGAAAAGCGTTGATCAATGTCAAAACGATCAATAATAAAATTTGCGCTAGAAGCGACTGACTCTCGGGGTCAGCATTCATAATAGCATTCTCTCCTTATTTTTTCATTTTCTAAAAAAAATCGTGGGCTTAGCCCACGATAAAATCCTATCACAAAGTTTTTTTCTTTGCAATAAAAAACACCAGTCATTGATTATTCAATCAACCGTTCCTGATTTTTCTTAATTTTGTCATCTTTGATTAGGCGAACAATAAAGACGACAATCGTTCGGCAAATCGCATAAAATGGCACACCTAAGAAAATTCCTAATAAGCCAGCTAGATTACCAGCAACTAATAAGACCAAAATGATCGTTAACGGATGGATCGCCAATGATTTGCCGATCACATTCGGGTAAATAACATTTCCGTCTAATTGTTGGACGATCAGAACCACGATACAGCATAGTAGCGCTCGGAAAGGTTCATCAAAGACCGTCACTAATACCGCCGGAATCAAGCCAAGATAAGGACCTAAATATGGGATCAAGTTCGTAACCCCTGCGATCACACCGAATAAAAAGGCATAATTGACGCCAATCATCCAGTAACCGATGAAGGTGAAGGTACCAACAAAGATACATTCGATCGCTTGCCCACTGATGTAGTTGGACAATGTTTTGTTTAGGTCGCCCAGCAAGCCAACGATCTGCTCTCGTCTTCTTTCTGGAAAGACAGTTTTCAGATTAGGAACCAGCTTTTCCCCATCCTTCAGCATGTAAAACAAGATAAAAGGTACGGTCACGATGATCATTGTTGCGGAAGCGATTGTACTGACGATCGATCCTAAACTGGTGGATAATCCACTAAGAAACTGCTGTAGCAATGAGCCGTAAGAAAGATTTAGGTTTTCTAATTGCTGGGCGATATCGATTTGTTTGAAGAATGGATCATCTGCGATTCTTGAGATCCAGCTCTCCATATTCTTGGCAAATGTTGGAATATTTTCTGCCAATGAAGAAATCTGACTCACCAAATTAGGAATAACACTGACGAAAATCAAGATGATGGCTGCTACTAATAACAACAGAACGAGTATGACAGCAAACAGCCGTTTTATTTTGGTGGTTTTCATCAAAAATAAGACGATTGGATTTAGCAGATAATAGAGAAAGCCAGCAATCAATACTGGTGCAAATAAAGTAGAAAAAAACGTGCCGATCGGTGCAAATAGAAAATTGACTTTACTTAACACAAATACAAGTGTCACTAAAACCAATGCTTCCAAAGACCAAAAGAACAGTTTTGATTGTTTGAATTTGTCGAACAAAAGATTCCCTCCCTTTTTTATAACATTATAGATGATTTTGAAAAAAAAAGCTTGCGACTTTAGCCGCAAACAAAAGAAATTTGTAAAAAAAGTGGTATACTATTAAAAATAACGGAGAAATATTAGCTGAGGTGAGTTTTTTATGCATATTGCACAAACAAAAGATACGCTAAGTGACATTTATCTGGCGTCATTGAAAATACGAAATCAAGTGTTCGTGAAAGAGCAAGGTGTTCCATTAGCATTGGAAGTAGATGAAAATGAAGCATTGGCAGTCCACTTCGTCTTATATGACGATGATAATGAAGCAGTCGCAACCTTGCGTTTCTTACCTATCTCTGATCATGAAGTGAAGTTGCAGCGAATGGCAGTCCCCGCTGCTCATCGTGGTTCAGGTTACGGCAGACAACTGATCGAAGGTGCGGAAGCCTTCATTCAAAAACAAGGAATCAAAAAGGTCACTTTAGGCGCACAATTAACCGCCAAAGAGTTTTACTTGAAGTTAGGCTATCAGCCTGAAGGCGATGTCTTTTTAGACGCGGACATGCCCCATATCAAAATGAGCAAAACCTTTAACGAGAAGTGATTCCTTAAAACAGCGACCATAAAACAGATCCTTCCTCTGTTTTGTTGTCGCTGTTTTTTTATTCCTCTGCTTCCACGATCTCTTTAATCGCTGCCAGCAACGCTTGCGCCACCTTTTGATCATAGCCGTCACTCGTGATCACTGACAGATCGGTGTCACTGTTCAAATAGCCTAACTCCAATAAAACTGCTGGAAGATATTGTTCCCGCAACACATAATAGTTACCAAAACGGGTACCGTTGGAACTCAATGCCACCGAGGAACTCAAATTGGCAGTGATCGTTTCTGCCATCTCTTTTGCCCCAGTATAGTAATAGTATGTTGTCAGTCCTTGATTGCTGTTTGGTATTTCTGAATTATCGTAATGAATGCTGATAAATAGATCTGGTTCTTCTGAAAGCGAAGCAGCGGTAATATCTGACAGCGAGAGATAACGATCTTCGGTGCGTGTATAACTGACTTGAATACCTGCTTTGGTCAGTGCTTCGCCGATCGTTTGGACCGTTGCTAACGTCAAATCTTTTTCCATGATCGTTTGATCCGTCGAAAGTGCCCCAGAATCTTCGCCGCCGTGACCTGCATCAAGGACGACTTTGAAGTTCGATAAATCTTTTGGTACTGCCGAAAGCGCGACTTCTTGAATCGATGCTGATTGCTTTTCAATGTAACCTGTTACCCCATCATCTGTTTGTATTTCAACCATCTCTTCTGTTTGACTGATGAAGGTTGCCCAACTTCCTCGATGGATTTTTCCAATGACTGTCTCTTGACTTGTTGTCTGATAGATCGATACATAATCGTTCTCACTTTCAACCGCTGCATCGTATTCTGAGGGATCTACATAAATTTGGACCATACTGACAGTCTGAGCGGTCTCTTCTGTTTGAGCGTTAGGCTCAGTTTGAGAAGTACTTTCTTGACTCTCCTCACGAGCGGATTGGTCATTTCTCAACACAGCAAACCCCGCTGCAAAAAGCAGAATCATGGTGGTCCCGATAACAAGCTTCCCTTTTTTCTTCATGTGCTTCCCCCACTTATTTTCTTAGTCTCTTTATCATGGGACTATCAGCTTAAACGGAACTTAAAGCCTGCTGATGGAAGCATTCCTTTAGAGACACAAAAAAACTCCAACCAATTTGGTTGAAGTTTCTTGGGAAAAATGAGCGATCCGACCCATTTCACTTATTTTTGAGACAACTGCTTGTAGCGATCATACCAAATGTCCACATACCCTTGCGAAAAGGGTCCTTTGCCATTATTGATCCAATCTACTAAAATTTTGACATTTTCTTTCAAGATAAAATCAATGTCTTGCGGATATTGCATAATCTTACTGTGCAATTCATACTCATCCACATCTAGTAAACGTTTCTCGCCATCAGGAAATACTTTGATATCAAGGTCATAATCGATATATTTCAATGCCTCTTCATCAAGTAAATACGGTGAAGCAAGATTACAATAATAGGAAACCCCCTTCTCTCGAATCATTGCAATAACATTAAACCAGTATTTTTTATGAAAATATACAATTGCTGGTTCACGGGTAACCCAGCGTCTTCCATCTGATTCGGTCACTAGTGTATGATCGTTGACCCCTATCACTGAGAATTCACTGGTCTTTAAGACCATCGTATCCCGCCACGTTCGATGCAAATTGCCGTCATGTTTGTAGCTTTGAATGCTGACAAACTCTCCTTCTTTTGGAACTCGCATAGCAACCCTTCCCTCAGCAAGAAAACTTGCGTTTTGTTTGGGTGTTCATTACACCGACATCGTTAATATTATAGCAATAAAAGAAAGCTTTGCCTAGAAATCTTTATCGAGTTTCTGATATTTCTTTAATTGCTCGACTAATTTCTGCTGAGGTTTTGGAAAAACATAGTTTTGAAAGGACTCTTTGGCAGCCCATTGACTGTCTTGTAACGTGAGCTCTCCCCGTTTTCTGCCATAAAATAAAAGGACATGCCATTTCAAATGACTAAAGATATGCGTGATCTCACCAAAATGTCGTTTTTGCCAAACGACAGGCAGATCAGGAAAAATCTCGAGTGCATCATCTTCGACAATCAAATCCAACTGCAACTGCTCCTCTTTTGCCCATGTCCGCTGCAAAGCCTCATATTGTTCTTTCGTTACTTCTACCAACGGGAAATGCCACATAGAGGCCAATAAGCCTGTTTCAGGTCGCTGCACAAGTAGAAACGAGCCTTGATCTTCGATGGCGCCTGCGATGTAGTAGACATCCTTGGGCTTGGCTTTTTTCGATTTCACTGGAAAGTCTGTTTGTCGATTCTCTGCATAAGCAAGACAGTACTGGCTGATGGGACACTCTTCACATTTCGGTGTGGTGGGTGTACAGATTCGTGAGCCAAGATCCATCAAGGCTTGATTAAAATCACCGGGTTCATCGGGGGAAATGATCGTTCTCATCGCCTCGTCGAATGGTCTTCGGCTGCTAGCTTTCGCAATATCTGCTTCGATACAAAATAACCGACTGACGACCCGCATCACATTTCCATCGATCGCCGGTTCTGGTAAGCCAAAAGCAATACTGCCGATAGCACCAGCTGTATAGGGACCAATTCCTTTTAGTGAACGAATCTCCTCAATTGAATCGGGCATTTTCCCGTCGAATTCTGCCACGATTTGCTGGGCAGCCGCCTTCAGATTGCGGGCACGAGAGTAATAACCTAGACCTTCCCAAACCTTTAACAGCTTTTGTTCTTCAGCTTCAGCCAAGTCTTGGATCGTTGGGAATTGCTCCATAAAACGGTAAAAATAGCCAATCACTGTTTCCACTCGTGTTTGTTGAAGCATGATCTCTGAGATCCAGATTGCATACGGATCGTTGGTCGCCCGCCAAGGAAGATTGCGTTTTTCTTTATGATACCAAGTTAAAAATGTTTCTTGGAACGTCTCGATTTTTTCTTCATCCCAAGTTTCCCATTGCTTACTCATCCATTACTTCCTCATCTAAGAATCGTTGTATATCATCGATGGCAAACCCTTTTTGATAAAGGCCTTGCTTGATTTTCATTTTTCGTTTCATCAAGGGCAAACGTTGATGCCGCCGCATAAGGCGAGCACCTTCCCTTTGGAGCGCTTCATTTTCTTGGTCTTCATCTTTTTCCATCGGTAATTCATCCAAAATCATTTGAATGACTCCTTGATGAAAACCTTTTTGCATCAAATGCATTTTTATCTTTTGGATCATTTCTTTATGGCTTTTATTGTGAAAACGACGCATCGCTTTTTCAGCCGTATGATAACCGACTTCAAACTGCATCTCCTCGGTATACAAAGGCAGTACTTCTTGAATCACGGGATCTTTCAAGCCTTTTTTTCTCAATTGCTGGCTGATGACCACGGGTCCTTTATCACTCATACGGACTTGGGTGCGAATGTAGCTCTCTCCATAGTTTTTGTCATCGATCAAATTCAGCTCTTTTAGACGTTCAACAACTAAGTCTCGGTCTTGTTTTTCGATTTCTTTGTCTTTCAAATAGGTACGGACTTCCATTTCAGAACGCAGCTGATAGCTGATATAGTTCATGGCTTGCTGCAATCCTAAATCAAATCCTGCACTTTTTTTGATTTCTTTTAATTCTTCTTCACTCAGTTCCTTGCCTTTTAATAGCCGAAAACGGACCAAAAGATCTTCTGAGACCCGCAGCGTTTCACCTTCTGATGTCGCCACTTCATAAAAGGGTCCTTTTCCTTTATTGATACGAATAATTGTATTCATCTTCTTCACCTCGCGAACGTACATTCTATTTTACCACAACTACAATGAAATTCCTTCTAATCAAGCTGAAAAAATGTGGTAAAATGAACTGACTATTTTATTTAAGGAGTTCACATGGCAAATACACAAGTCCAGCTTGGACAAAAACTACAACTAACGATCAAACGCTTAGGGATCGACGGAGAAGGCATCGGTTATTACAAAAAGCTAATTATCTTTGTTCCCCGTGTTCTGCCGGGAGAACAGGTCATCGCCGAAGTCACCAAAGCCTCTCCCCGCTTTGCTGAAGCTAAGATGACCAAAATCGTCAAGCCCAGCAGCGATCGCATCCAACCACCGTGCAAGTTTTATGACCGATGCGGCGGCTGCCAATTGCAGCATTTAGTCTACGATAAACAATTAGATTTCAAAAAAGACCTCTTGAAACAAGCACTTGAAAAATTTAAGCCAAATGGCTACCAACAGTTTGAACTAAGGGATACTTTAGGCATGGATGTTCCTTGGCATTACCGCAACAAAGCGCAATTTCAATTGCGTTACAACAGTCAAACCAAACGTATCGAAGCGGGTTTATACGAAATGGAATCCCATCGCTTAGTCGCCATTGATGATTGCCTCGTACAAGAACAAGATACGCAAAAAGTGATCAACGGCATCGTCCAGTTGTTGAATAAATACCAGATTCCCATTTACGATGAACGCAAAAACAGCGGCATTCTACGAACATTGATGGTTCGGATCGGGATCGCGACTGGCGAAGTTCAAGTCGTTTTCATTACCAATTCTGTCAAACTGCCACAAAAAAATGCGCTGATTCGCGAAATCAATCAGCGCTTGCCGCAAGTCGTTTCCATCATGCAAAATGTGCAAAACAAAAAAACATCAGTCGTCATGGGAGAGGAAACGATTCATCTTTGGGGCAAAGAAGCAATCGAAGAACGGTTGAATGAACTGACCTTCGACTTGTCCGCCCGCGCATTCTTCCAGCTGAATCCGCAGCAAACCAGCGTCTTGTATCAAGAAGGGTTAAAAGCCCTTGACTTGAGCAAAAATGAAACAGTCGTTGATGCCTATTGCGGCGTGGGAACGATTGGGTTGAGCGTGGCTCCATATGCCAAAGAAGTCCGCGGCATGGACATTATTCCTCAAGCAATTGAAAATGCCCAAGAAAATGCACGCCGCATTGGTGCCCAAAATACCCATTATGAAACGGGTACTGCGGAGGAGCTCTTACCAAAATGGTTCAATGAAGGCTTCAAACCTGATAGCATCATTGTTGATCCACCAAGGACAGGCTTGGATGAACGATTATTGAAAGCTTTGCTGAAACAGCCACCGAAGAAGATGGTCTATATATCTTGTAATGTTTCTACTTTAGCAAGAGACTTAGTCCAACTAGCCAAAGTGTTTCACGTAGAATATCTGCAATCAGTAGATATGTTTCCACAAACCGCCCGCTGTGAAGTGGTAGTAAAATTGACCCGCAAATAAACATTCGCCTGACAAATCATCTTATGATCTGTCAGGCTGTTTTATTGCACCTATCGTTTCTCTGTATAATGAGTATCTATGTATCAATAGAAGCATCATCAAATCCTCAATCATAAAAGCTAAACAATCATTGGATTCCCTGAAAAGAAATGGCAAATAAATTTTTTGGTTATTAACAAAATACCGTCACTAGAATACAACTTTGAATACAAGCAAATCGAGAAACATAGAAAAAAGCCAGAACTGATTCTTTCAGTTCCAGCTTTTTTTATTTAGAAACCTGCAACTGCAAGCTTCCTTTTTATTTCGTAATCAAAGCATCTAAACTAGCAACCGCCAGACTCATCTTCGCGATTTTATCCAACAAGGCAAAACGATTGCGGCGAATATTTTCATCTTCAACCATGACCATTGTTTGATCAAAATAAGCTTCGATCAATGGGCGCAGTGCTACTAAGCTTTGGTAATTTTCTTCCATCGTTTGATGTGGGAACTTGTCCTCTACTGTTAAGACCGCTTCATACAAGGCAGTTTCAGAGTCGTTTTCAAACAAGGCAGGATCAATGGCTACTTGTTCCAATTCGGCTTTTTTCGCTAAATTGATGACTCGAGTCAAGGCTTCCATTGATGGTTTGAAGTCGGTGTCTTGCAGATGTTCTCTTAACATCTGAGCCGTTTCAAATAACGTACTGATATCTGCTTGACGAGCGCCTAAAACAGCTTCAATAACATCATGACGCGTATTTTTGCTGAGTAAGAATTGACGCAGACGGCCTTTCACAAAATCAGTCACTTGTTCTTGACCTGCGGCAAGTTGAATCCCAAAAACTTCCGGTTGGGCATTAATGGCTTCGCGAATCTCTTCTTGCAACTGAGCAAATGGGAAATACCAGCGTTTTTCAGCTAGGATGCGGATAATTCCGTAAGTTTGCCGGCGGAGTGCGTAAGGATCGTTTGAACCACTTGGAACCATATCGACAGCGAAGAACGCAAGCAAGCTGTCCAATTTATCCGCAATGGCTAAAACAGCCCCGATTTTCGATTGCGGCAGTTCACCTTCTGCTGAGATCGGCATGTAGTGTTCACGAATCGCTTGGGCAACTGCTGGTTTCTCTCCTTGGATCAGGGCATATTTTTCCCCCATGATTCCTTGCAATTCAGGGAATTCTCCCACCATATTTGTCACTAAATCAAATTTATAGATTTGAGCTGCCCGTTGAAGGTCGGTCAGTTCTTCTTCTGTTAAACCAACCGTCTTCCCGATGATTTGTGCAGCTAATCCAACACGCTGCATTTTTTCATACAAACTGCCGATTTTTTCGTGGAAGGTGACTTGCTTAAGCTTTTCCACGCAATGGTCGATGGTCAGCTTTTTGTCTTCATTGTAGAAAAACTCAGCATCTTCTAAACGAGCGGTCAGGACTTTTTGGTTTCCTTTGATAACATTATCAATTTTCACAGCATCCCCGTTGCGGGCAGAGATGAAATGCGGCTGCAATTCTCCATCAAGGGTGCGGACATCGAAGTAGCGTTGATGTTCTTTCATAGAAGTAACTAACACTTCTTCAGGTACAGAAAGATATTTTTCTTCAAAGTCCCCTACAAACGCTGTTGGGTATTCAACCAGATTTGTCACTTCTTCTAGTAAGTCTTCATCTAAATCGATCCGCCAGTTGTTTTCTTGAGCGATTTCGTTGATTTGTGCAGTGATCATTTGTTGACGTTCGCTTGGATCAGCAATGACAAACTGATGCTTCATTTTTTCCAAATACTCGTCCGCATGATCAAACGTGACTGCCTCACCTAAGAAACGATGACCTTTTGACTCGCGACCGGTAGCAATATCAAGGATTTGGAAAGGAATGACTTGCTCACCAAAGAGTGCAACGATCCAATGAATGGGTCGGATGTATTCAAAATCGTAATCTGCCCAGTGCATCGTTACTGGGAACGTCAAACTTGTGATTACTTCCTGCAATCCTTTCAATACCTCAACGGTTGCTTGACCTTGGGTATGTTTCGTTACATAGACATACTCAACCCCTTTTAATTCACGGAAGGTGATGTCATCGGTTGTCAATCCTTGTCCCCGAACAAATCCTTGAGCTGCTTTCGACCAGTTGCCAGCTTCGTCTAAGGCGATTTTTTTCGCTGGTCCTTTGACGTCTTCTTGTGTATCGGCTTGTTTTTCAGGAATACCGGTGACATAAACTGCCAAGCGGCGAGGTGTGGAATAGGCTTCGATTGCTGTATAAGGCAATGCATGAGCATCTAAGAAAGCTGCCGTTTTTTCTTGTAATTGTTTCATACTTGGGGTTACGACATGCGCAGGTAATTCCTCTAAGCCGATTTCTAATAATAGGTTTTGTGCCATCTTATTTTCCCTCCTCAATCAGTTTTTGCGCCACTTCTGGATCAAGCAATGGATAACCGAGGTTTTCCCGTTCTGCTACAAATAGTTTTGCTACTTGACGCGCCATATTCCGGATTCGTGCGAGGTACCCAGCACGTTCAGTGACGGAGACTGCGCCACGTGCATCCAACAAATTGAAGGTATGGCTGCATTTTAAGATATAGTCGTAAGCTGGATGAACTAAGCGTTCATCGATACAACGTTTTGCTTCTTGTTCAAAACGATCGAAGTTCCCTAAAAGCAAGTCTTGGTCACTGACTTCAAAGGAGTATTTTGAATGTTCATACTCAGGTTGGCGGAAAATCTCACCATATTTGACACCTGCAGACCATTCAAGATCGTAGACACTTTCAACTTCTTGAATATAAGATGCTAGACGTTCTAAGCCGTAAGTGATCTCTGATGTCACTGGCTTACATGCTAAGCCGCCAACTTGTTGGAAGTACGTAAACTGAGTGATCTCCATCCCATCTAACCAAACTTCCCAACCAAGACCTGCACAACCCATTGAGGGATTTTCCCAGTTATCTTCGACAAAACGAATATCATGTTCTAATGGATCGATCCCTAAAAGACGCAGGCTTTCTAAATAAAGCTCTTGGATATTTTCAGGAGAAGGCTTCATCACGACTTGGAACTGGTGGTGCTGATACAAACGATTTGGGTTTTCCCCGTAGCGGCCATCAGCTGGACGGCGAGAAGGTTCTACGTAAGCGGCGTTCCATGGTTCTGGACCGATTGCACGTAAAAATGTATATGGGCTCATGGTTCCAGCCCCTTTTTCTGTATCATAGGCCTGCATCAGCATACAGCCGTTTTCAGACCAGAATTTTTGCAGGGTCAAAATCATTTCTTGCACAGTTAGTTTACTCATCTTTTTCTTCCTTTCTTATAACGCATTGACGACAGGATAAAATTCGACAACTGATCCGGGGATCAATTTCACTTCGACCACGACATCTGCTTCTAAAACATCAGATAAGTCGTAAAGCATTTGGTCTGGACTCGTTGTAAATTCATGGATAAGCTGTTCATCCTTTAAAAGGCGAACCTGCAGCGGAATACTTGCTAATACTTTGAGCTTTTTTTCGGTAAACGCACTTGCTGGAATCGTCATATCAAATAACATAAAAAAACCTCCTTTGTTTTTGGCTATTCTTGGTGTGAAACATAAAAAAGTCCCTATATCTATACGGAGTGTATAGATATAGGGACGATACATTCGCGGTTCCACCCTACTTCCGACAAGTCGGCAGCTTCATTGATCATGCTCACGGACGCCTGCGAAATAAGGTTCCAACTTGGCTTTCACTCTCCCAAGTTCGCTTCATGGAATGGACTTCTTTCTTTCTTCCGGTCATAGCACGGATTCGATTACCCTTATGATAGTAGTTGAAGCTAGGGTTTGTCAATGACTAATTTGAACTTTTATGCTTCTGGACCTAAATCCGCGTGATCATGAAAGACGATCTCATCAGCGATTTTCCCATCACTTTCAAAAACGATGATCTCGTTTATTCCAGTTTTCAAAAACGGTGCCGGGACGTACAAGCGTTGCTGCGGTCCTTTTTCCCAGAAACGGCCGATCATATGACCATTGACTTGGACAAACCCTTTACCCCAGCCTGGCAATTCGATAAAGGTATCTGCACATTCATCAAAAACACATTCAAAGCGTGAGAAACTTGGTTGTCCTTTTTGCCATTTTCCTTGGAAATCAATGGCATGCAAATTATCCATCGGTAAGGGATAGATTTCCCAGTTGCTTTGGAAGGCGCCATTGATGATCACACCGTCTTTGATGCCTTTGTGCTGATGGTTCATTTTTACGGAATAATTGACCCGCCCCATATTCTCCACCAAGATCCCCAACTCGTTTTCTGATTCTGATAAATCGAAACTGTAGGTTTGACCGATTTCTTGATCATAATCGATGCGCAAAAGTTCCTGGTTGATAAATGTATGGGCACGATCCATCGTATTGATCAGACGGTAGTCGGCAATCTTCCGAGCAGACCCAATCAGTGAGCGATAATAGATATAACCTGTCGCTTGATTGCAGGCTTCCATCGATAAGGGGTAATTACTTATGATCGGTTGACTGATCGCGTCGATCGTCGAAAACAAGGAGACTCGTTCTTTCACTGAGAATGTTCCATAAGCTTTTCGCTCAATTTCCATACTCAAGGGAAACTCAGGAATTTCCGTATAGTCAGCAATCACCTTTTTGAAGGCTTGGTATTTGGCAGTAGGTTCTCCCCATTCTGTCAGTAAGGCATCGTAATCATAGCTAGTGACATCCGGCGCTAAGCGTTCATAATAGTTTGACCCGTTCATAAAGCCAAAATTGGTCCCACCATGAAACATATAGATATTGACAGAACCCAATGCTAAACAATCCTGTAATTCCTTTACTGCATC
Organism: Enterococcus sp. DIV0008; assembly: GCF_050542615.1. NCBI lineage: Bacteria > Bacillati > Bacillota > Bacilli > Lactobacillales > Enterococcaceae > Enterococcus > Enterococcus sp. DIV0008. The sequence continues at coordinate 1,914,424 of NZ_CP172937.1, forward strand.
TTCTGTGGAGGTCGTATGATGCTGGTCGTCACCCCAGGCATCAAACCAGCCGATCCAAAATTCCATGACCATCAATGGCCGTTTTTCTCCGTGAAATCTTCGAAGTTTTTCAAAGTTTTCCTTGATGTTGGAGCCGCAGTTGATCGTAGGCAAAGCCAAGTCTTTGATACTGCCGTTTTCTAGCATATCGTGCCAAGGTCCGTCAGAGGTCACTAACGGCGTTTCTACACCATGCTGCCGCATCGCAGCCACCATTTTTCGCAAATACTCTTTGTCATTGGCGTAGCTGCCGTATTCATTTTCTACTTGCATCATTAAAATCGGACCACCTTGGGTGATCTGCAGATCCCGCACTTGTGGAAACAAATGGGCGAAATAACGAGTGATTTTTTCCATAAATGGTGGATAATCAAACCGAAGCTTCATCATAGGATCTTGCAATAGCCAATAAGGCAGCCCACCAAATTCCCACTCCGCACAAATATAAGGTGCTGGTCGCAAAATGACATAAAGCCCTACTTCTTGTGCCGTTTGGATAAATCGCCGCAAATCAAGGATCCCCTCAAACTGATAGACACCTTCTTGTGCTTCATGGAGATTCCAAGGAACATAGGTTTCCACGGTATTACAGCCCATCAAGCGTAGCTTCTCTAAACGATCTTGCCAATATTCAGGAACGACACGAAAATAGTGGATCGCTCCAGAGATCACTTTAAAAGGCTTGTGGTCTAAATAAAAGTCATCTTCAATAGCAAAAGTTCGCATCAGTTACGCTCCTCTTTGACGATATAGGTGGTGTACTGTGCCAGTTTCGTTTCTGAAGAAAGAACCTCACCCGTCAGGAGATCCGTTTCTCCGACGAAAATTTCTGGTAAAGGTTGTGCTTCTTCGTGGAAATTAATGATAACGAAGAATTTCGCCTCTGCATTTTCACGACAAGCAACTTCCAGTTTTGTTGCCTCCTCGATCACTGGGGTAATACCGGTTTCTTCGACGATTGTTTTGAAAAGCTGATCTTGTAGCTGATCTTCCAACTGGCCACCAAAGTAATAGACAGTTCCTTCACCAAACGTATTTTTCGTCACTGCCGGCATTCCTGCATAAAAATTGCTTGTATAATGCGCTAGCGCTTCAGCGGTTTCTAAATGGATCAGATCGCTGACTAAATTACTGGTTCCTGTCAGTTCTTCATTGACTAAGGAAACCCCGTTTGATTGTTCTGGGGCTAATGCATCGATTTCTTCCACCCAGATGCCAGATAACTCCCGCAAGGGGCCAGGGTAACCGCCTAAGTGAACATTGTCTGATTGATCAACGATGCCGCTCATATACGTTGTAAGTAAAGCACCGCCTTGCTTAACGAAATCAGTGAGCCGCTCTTGCATCCCTTCTTTGATCATGTAGAGAACCGGTGCTGCGACTAATTTGTATTTTGATAAGTCAGCATCCACGGGAATCAAGTCGACGGCAATATTTTGTTCGTAAAAATACCGATAGTAGCGATGGATCTGTTCTACGTATTTCAGATCAACGGTCGGACCACTGGTGTATTCTAATGCCCAGTAATTGTCCCAATCAAAAATCAAAGCAACTTGTGCTTGAGATTGCGTCCCAATGATGTCTGAAAGCTGCGCTAATTCCGCCCCAAGAGCGGCTGTTTCTCGAAAAACTCGCGTGTCTTCATGACCGACATGTTCGATGACCGCGCCATGGAATTTCTCACAAGCGCCAACGGAACGTCGTAATTGAAAGTATTGGATCGTATCCGCCCCATGCGCGATGGTTTGGTAACTTTGTGCCCGCATTTGTCCCGGTTTTTTCAACGAGTTATAAGGTTGCCAGTTTTGTTGCGAAGGTGTTTGTTCCATCAACATAAAGGGCTGTTGTTTCAAGCCACGCATTAGATCATGGGTCATGGCTACTAAACTCCATGGCGTATTATATGATGGATAATTATCCCACGAAACAAGGTCCATTTCCTTTGCCCACTTGAAATAATCCAGTCCTTTAAAGGTTCCCATCAAATTCGTTGTAATCGGAGTTGTCGGATCAATTTTCCGAATAGCGTCCCGTTCCATCATATAGTTTTTTAAAAGACTATCCGAGTTGAACCGTCGGTAGTCAATGGAAATACCCGCAAATGCTGTCTTCTCATAGCCGATTCCTTCTGACAGCGCATTTGGCAGCACGATTTCATCCCATTCATACACAGTGTGTCCCCAAAATTCCATGTTCCAGGCTTTGTTCACTGCCTCGATCGTTTGATACTTGTCTTTTAACCAAACACGAAACGCTTTCTCACAGTTTTCGCAATAACATTCGCCGCCGTATTCATTATTGATGTGCCAACAAGTCACTTGTGGATTTTCGCCGTAACGTTCGGCTAATTTCGTTGCCAAGCGTTCTGCGTATTTTTGATAGACTAAGCTGTTAGGGCAGGCATTGTGCCGTTGCCCAAACTTATGATGGCGACCATCATAATCGGTGCGAGCGACTTCCGGATATTTCTTGAACATCCAAGCTGGCAGCGCCGCCGTCGATGTCGCTAAGACGATATCGAACCCTTCCTTGCTTAATCTTTCGATAATTTGATCCAATTCCTCAAAATCATAACAATTTTCAGAAGGCTGGATCTTTGCCCATGAAAAGACGTTGACGGTCGCACTATTGATACTCGCTTTTTTAAAGATTCGAATGTCTTCTTCCCAAATCTCTTTGGGCCATTGATTGGGGTTATAATCGCCGCCAAATAAAATTCGATCGAAAAATTTTGTCATAAGAATGAACGCTCCTTTAAAATAAAATGATTTCTACTCTCTTATTGTAAGGCTTTTCATTCTGTTGTAGTATAATACATGAAACACTATTTTATAACTTTTCGAAACATGGAGGTTGGATATGCCTATTTATTTTTATCAAACAAACCAGCAGCTGCCTTTGTCGCTTGAAAGTATCGGAAACGATTGGCCACAAGATGACGTTGTTCGACCCGATGGCTACCCTTACTTTCATTGGCTGCAGACAGAACAAGGAGAAGGCCGCGTCACCTTTGGTCAAGAATCCTTTATCTTACGTCCCAGTGAAGGCATCTTGATTTTTCCTTTTACTCCACATCGCTACTATCCCTTGTCTGATTGGAAAACCTCCTTTGCCACTTTTCAAGGACCTTTGGCAGCTGAGATCTTAAAACAATTTACAAGTAAACCTTATCTTTTAGTTGAAGAGTCTGAAACTTTTTCCTATATGACTTGGATCAAACAACGCATTAAAGAAGACCCAAAAATCAGTTGGGATCCGTTACAGGCTTCTAGCGAGTGTTATCGTTTTTTGCTGGCGATCATGCAAGAGAACTCGGGGAATCCAACCGAAAAACACCCCTTGTTTCAACAATATCTGATCCCTGTAATACAAGAAATCGAAACCAATTACGATCAGGCGATCACGATCAGAGACTTGGCTGGCTTAGTCTATGTTTCGCCCCAATATCTCTCGCGGTTGTTCCAGCGTTTTCTAGGACAATCCACCGCCCAATACTTATTAAACTATCGCATGGCCCGCGCCAAAGAACTTTTGGTGGCACAGCCGGATCTGCCCATTCAGCAAGCCGCCTTCGCCGTGGGTTTTCAAGATGCGAGTCACTTTACCGCATTGTTCAAAAAAAGAGTCGGCTTAACTCCATTGAAGTTTCGCCAACTCTATCATTGATTTTTCGGTTTTAAGACGTCTTGCCATTGCCCCATCTGATCGATAAACTTCTTGCTTTTCAAATGGATGCCGACATATTCATCATACAATAGATCGATCACTTGTCGAATCGCTGCTTTCGTTTCTGACTTTAATTTGATCGAAGCAATCTGCTCATAGGATATTTGCGAAAACAAGCGAATAAAATGGATCGCACGAGAATCCGCATGATAGCGACGTTCGTCCATCCCCCAGTGCTGTTCACATAAAATACCGCTATATTTTGAGGAATAGTCAAACCGACCGTCGGTTTTTCCGCAGATGGCACAATGCGTCCAATTTGGAGTGATCCCGAAACGGTGTAAAATCTGAATCTCAAAAATATTGGTGATGATCTCTGCGTCGTTTCCTTGATCCATCAATTGTAACGCCTCGTGCAGAAATTGGTAAAGATGTGGATCATAGACCCGATCATCGATGGCAGAATCAGCCAGATTCAACAGATAAGTCGCATAGCCAGCGATAAAAATATCACTTTGAATCGTACGAAATGGATGGATGTCTTTGGCATTATTTAAAAAGGACAAGCCTTCCGCTTTGATGGTTCCCATGTAAGTCGCTTCAGTATAGGAGAGCAACGCTGGTGCCAAGGGGTTGTTTTTCCGATGAGCCCCTTTGACATAAAACATTTGCTTCCCAGCTGACTCCGTAAAGATTTTGACTAGCTTGTCCTTTTCTTTATGGTCTTTTGAAAAAAGCAAGATTCCTTTTGTTTCAACAAGATTCATCGTCGTACCCCATTTCTTTAAAAAAACTGATCCAGTTAACTAACTGCATCAGTTTTTTCTTTTTAAAGCAGACCATGATTGATCTAAATTTCCTTAATACTCATCTTTGCGATAGCCGTAGTCTGTTAAGAAGGTTTGCTTGTCGCGCCAATCTTTTTGAACTTTCACCCATAGTTCCAAAAAGACTTTGTCATCTAACAAGTGTTCAATGTCTAAACGAGCTTTCGTCCCGATTTGTTTCAGCATTTTTCCGCCTTTACCGATGATAATGCCTTTTTGACTGTCACGTTCGACAATGATCGTCGCTTGAATGTGCACCTTGTCATTGTGATCCCGTTTCATGGAGTCAACAACGACCGCTACCGAGTGAGGCACTTCATCTCTGGTCAGTAGCAAAACTTTTTCCCGCACCAATTCGGAAACGATAAAGTATTCTGGATGATCCGTGATTTGATCCTCTGGGAAGTACTGAGGCCCTTCAGGCATTTCATCGATCAGTAGCTTCATTAACGTTTCGAAATTATTGCCTTCTGTTGCGGAAATCGGTACGATCTCAGCAAAGTCCATTTGTGAGGAATAGTCTTCAATAATTGCCAATAAGGCATCTGGATGGACTTTATCTATTTTATTGATCACTAGGAAAACCGGCGTCTGGCTTTGACGCAACCGTTCGATGATAAAATCATCACCCTTACCGCGCTTTTGATCGGCACTGATCATAAATAGTGTCACGTCAACTTCACGAAGTGCGCTATAGGCGGTTTCCACCATAAAATCGCCTAGACGGTGTTTGGGTTTATGGATCCCTGGTGTATCGATAAAGATCAGCTGTGCGTCATCTGTCGTATAGACCCCTTGAATTTTATTACGAGTCGTTTGCGCCTTGTCACTCATGATCGCGATTTTTTGTCCTACAACTCGATTTAGTAGTGTTGATTTTCCAACATTTGGCCGCCCGACGATCGCAACGAAGCCTGATTTGTGTGTTGTCATTGTTGTTCCCCTTTATCTTGTGGTTTTGGTGCATCTTTAGAAGAGCTGTAGCAATTTTGGCAAGAAGATGATCGCGGCGACCACTAATGCAAACACAGCGGTCATCAGAACAGCACCAGCTGCCATATCTTTGATTTTTTTTCCGATAGGATGGAAATGAAAGTCCGTAAACATGTCAACGACATTTTCAAAGACTGTATTGATGATCTCAACGATCCACACTAAGAAAACAGCTAACAGCAGCCAAAGCCATTCCATTTGATTCAAACGGAAAACAAAGCCTGCAATGATCGCAACGATACCTAACGCAACATGTTTACGCATATTACGCTCCTCTTTAAAGACGGTTTTTATACCGGTGAAAGCAAATTCGATTGACGAGATAAACTGTTTGTTTTTCCCAATATTCTTATCTTTTGAGTCCATAGGCATCCAGTATTTCCTTTTGCAATCCAAACATTTCCTTTTCATCTTCTGGTGTCATATGATCATAGCCGTTGATATGCAAGAAACCATGCAACGCCAAGAAACCAAGTTCCCGATCATAAGTATGCCCATATTCAGCAGCTTGTTCCTTTGCCCGTTCAATGGAGATCATAATGTCTCCTAGATCACGAGGCATCTCTTCAAGGACTTCATCAAAAATGATCGGCATCTCCTCTGGCGTTTCTTCTTCGAAGGCAAAACTGATGACATCTGTCGGCATATCTTTGCCGCGATACTCCCGATTGATTTCTTGGATGGCTGCATTGTCCATAAACGTGACCGACATCTCTGTATCCTCTGGAAGGTCTAAATGTCCTGCAGCAAATTGTAGAAGGCCTTCGATCTCTTTGATCTTGGTTTCCCCTACTGAATTTGTCTCATCTAAAAAGGTAATCTCCATTAGCGCTCTCTTCTTTCTTGTTCTTCTTTCATTTTCTCTGCTTCCGATTTCATCTTTGGGTATTTGATCCGTGAATGGAAGGTACTGCAAAGTCCATTGACCAGTGATTTTTCAATCATTCGGATTTCTTTCAACGTTAACCCTGTTTCATCCAGTTGACCGTCCAAGATCCGGTCATTGATGAGATTCGCAACAAATTCTTGAATCTTTTGATTGGTCGGATTTTCCATCGCTCGAACCGCTGCTTCACAGCTATCAGCGATACTCACGACACCCGCTTCTCGTGTTTGCGGTTTTGGCCCGGGATAACGGAAATCTTCTTCCGTCACCTCGGGATTACGCTCTTGGGCTTTGACATAGAAATAACGCATCAGGGTCGTGCCATGGTGTTGACGGCAAATATCGATCACCATCCGCGGCATTTTGGCCTCTTCGAGAATTTCCGCCCCATCAATCACGTGACCGAAGATGATTTGTTTGCTGTCTTCAGGTAGCAAGAAATTATGTGGATTCTCAGCACCTGCAGGTAAATTTTCGACGAAGAAATTGGCATGTTTGACTTTACCAATGTCATGGTAGTAACAAGCCACGCGGGTCAGTAAGCTTTGCCCACCGATCTCAGCTACAGCATTGGCACTAAGATTGGCAACCATCATACTGTGATGATAGGTCCCTGGTGCTTCTTCCAACAACTGTTTCAACAACGGATGGTTCGGATTACTCAATTCATTCAACACGATCATACTTTCGTCCGTTACCAATAGTTCGATATACGGATGCAGGCCCATTGTCAGCAAATAGCTTAGGAGCGAGCCGGCCAATCCACAGACGAGTGTTGTCCATGTGTTGCCGCGGGCCAAATCCATTCCTTGGAAAATGACCAGCATGATGCTTAAGAGTAATGGGAAAACGATCACCCACATGACTGCGATTTTCCCTTGACTGGCAATACGTGCTCGTTTGATCATCGTCCCCATTAAACCAGAGAAAAGGTAGGTCACTAAAACAGTCGTCAACAAGTTGGTCCCACTGGAATCAAAGTAAATGAAGAGTGCACTGACCACTTGGAAAATCGCGGATAATATTCCTAAACGTCTGCTGGAGAAAATGCTCAGAATCAGCGGTGTAAAGGCTGCTGGGAAAAAGAGCGGGATAAAGGTCACTAATTCTGATTGGAACAGTTGGAAGAATTTCATGATCAAAATACTGAATGCCATCGCCAAAATATAAAAAGTGACGGCGTTCATACGTTTTTCAACGTCTTTTGTCTGTCTTGTATAATAAAACAGCATCAGCATTTGTAAGCATGTCGCTAAAACTAAAGCAATCAACGGAAAAACTGAGAAGGTTTGATTGGTCATTCCTAAAAGCTGTAATTTTTCCAATGCGTTGGCATCGATCTGTGAGCCTTCACGAACAATGATTTCTCCTTGATAGATCATTACCGGTGGAACAGCGTCCATGGCGGTTTGTCTCGCTTCTTCCGTCCGCTTTTCATTGGGAATATCATTGACGACGATTCCTTGATTGACAATAAAACGCAATACTGATGCCATGTCTGAAGTAACATCTAGAAATTGGATCTTGTCTTCTGCCTCCGAGCGGAAAGTGCTGAGTTCTGTTTGACGGATCTGCTTGGCCATTTGCTCGTCCACTAGCTGTAAGGCATAGGTTCGTACCGTATTCAATTCATCGCTACTTAAAGAAAACAACGTCGACAAAAAATTATTCGTCAATGACTGATAAAAATCAAGTTCGTCATCACTCATTTTTTCAAACTCTTTTTTTAAGGCTGCGATGTATTCATCCGTACTCGGTTTAGGGATATTTTCATCCTCATCAGCCTCAGCAACTTCTTTAGCGTGGGCATCATCTACCGACTTTTTGACTGAATCAACTAAGTCAAATAAATGGTCGATGCGATCGTGCTGTGTTTGCGCCAGTGTGTCTTGATAAGTATACTCTGGTGGGACCGCTTCTGCTGCTAATTTGCGCTTTTGTTCTGTCGCAGCGGTATTTTCAATCGTTTTATTGGCACGGATGTTTTCTTCCGCCACCTGACCTTCGCTATAATCGACATTGTTCTGTTTGACGCTGGTGTACATGATACCAATCGAAAAAAGAAAGAATAGAAACATTAAAACTGGCAAATAGAACTTTCCAAGTCTTTCTCTAAATTTCCGTAGTGGTTGAATGATCATAGTTCTCCTCCTAAAAGACGATCAGCGCTTGTCTTTAAGATCTGCTTCTTCATAAGCTCGAATGATTTCGGCCACAACTGGGTGCCGTACCACATCTCCTGCTTCAAAATTAGCAAAAGCAATTTTGGGGATCTCTTGCAACGTTCGCTCCGCATGGATCAAACCGCTTAAAGTTCCCTTTGGCAAGTCGATCTGACTCGTATCGCCATTGACGATCATTTTGGAGTTAAATCCTAAACGTGTCAGAAACATTTTCATTTGAGCGATCGTCGTGTTTTGGGCTTCATCTAAAATTACAAAGGCATCTTCTAACGTGCGCCCTCGCATATATGCTAATGGAGCGATCTCTATGACGCCACGTTCCATTAAACGATTCGTATGATCCATCCCGAAAATTTGATACAACGCATCATAAACGGGTCGTAAGTAAGGATCGACTTTTTCTTTCAAGTCTCCCGGTAGGAAACCAAGGTTTTCTCCTGCTTCCACAGCGGGCCGTGTCAAAATGATCTTTTGCACTTGGCCTTTCTTTAAAGCAGCGATCGCCATGACAACGGCTAAAAAGGTTTTTCCTGTTCCAGCTGGTCCGACACCAAAGACCACATCATGTTTGCGAACAGCTTCGATATATTTCTTTTGACCGGCATTTTTCGCCCGAATCGGTTTACCATTACGGTCCTTGATGATTTCTTCCTCATACATATCTTTGAAATAATCAAGACTGCCTTTGTTCACCATATTCAACGCTGTGATCACATCAGGGGTACTGATATTGATACCTCGTTTGATCAACTCTTGCAACGCTCGAATCACAGATTGTGCTTTTTCTGCTGCATCCGCTTCGCCGACGATTTGGATTAGCTCACCACGAGTGTGAATGACCGTCCCTGTCGAGTCTTCAATAATTTTAATGTTTTTATCGTGAGCACCTAATAGCAAACGAACATCATCGTTTTCACTAAGTGTTATCTCGATCGTCATAGTTTTGTCTGTCAAATATGTTACAGCTCCTTTTTTGGCGTTCTTATTAATAATAACATAAGATGGAAAAAAGAAAAATTACTTATAAAGCCCAAAGGTAGTTTCCTTTTGTCCTTATGCTTTTTTTAAGTTTTCGAAATCAGAAAAAAGCCGCAAGCATGTCATCCATACTTGCGGCGTGAGCTTACATTTGATCCAATAATTCTTTAACGATCGCATTGACTTGATTGCCGTCTGCTTTGCCTTTGACTTGCGGCATTACAGCACCCATCACTTTTCCAAATTCTTTGGAAGAAGAAGCACCAGTCTTTTCAATCGCTCCAGCAACGATTTGGCGGATTTCCGCTTCATCAAGTTGCGCTGGTAAATATTTTTCAACAACTGCAATTTCAACTTTGACTTTCTCGGCTAGATCTTTTCGGTCAGCTTTCTCAAACTCATTTAAAGAGTCCCGACGTTGCTTCATCTCACGAGATAAAACAGTCAACTCTTCTTCTTCATTCAAGTCAGTACCTTTTTTGATCTGCTCATTTTGAATTGATGCTTTCAACATGCGGATCACCTGCAAGGTTTCCTTGTCTTTGGCTTTCATCGCTGTCTTCATGTCATCATTCAGTGTACTTAGTAGTGTCACACTACCAGCTCCAATTCTCAAAACAGTAGAAAATTAGAATTTTTTGCGTTTTCTAGCTGCTTCAGATTTTTTCTTACGCTTTACGCTAGGTTTTTCGTAAAATTCACGTTTACGAGATTCCTGTAAAGTACCCGCTTTTGACACGGAACGTTTGAAGCGACGAAGAGCATCGTCAAGTGATTCGTTTTTGCGAACGACTGTTTTTGACATGTAAATTCCCTCCCTCCGAGCTTAAAAAGTAACCGTAGTTGTTATTGAAATAAAATCCCAAAAAACACGACTGTCCTTTAAAAATTATAGCTAACCCCTGAAAAAGTGTCAAGGCATTCTGGTAAAAAAGTCTTCGATACTGTCAAGTTTGTTTGGGTTTTCATTGACATTCTTCACAACGCCCCAGAATCTCGAAGCGATGACCCTCGATCAAACAACCAGGAAGCTGTTCTTGAAAGAAGTCCATTGGACAAATATGCAGTTCTTTTGTTTTGCCGCAGACTGTACAAATGAAATGATGGTGGTGATGGTCTTCTAATTCTGCACAGCAGTTATAGCGAAACTTCATCTCACCGTTCAGCTCTGTTTCTTCTAAAATACCGATCTCAGAAAAATCGTGCAAATTCCGGTAGATCGTATCATAACTCAAACCAGGATACTTTTCCGACATGTATTCATGAATTTCTTTTGCTGGTAAATAGCGATTGCGTTTGACTAAATAGGTGATGATCGCTTCTCTTTTTTTGGTGTATTTAAAGCCATTTTCTTTCAATGTTGTCATGGCATGCTCAATAAGTGTTTGATTTTTCATCGTAGGCCCTCCTGATAAATCAAAATCATTCCGATTCTATCGATCTTAAGTATGTTATAATGAAATCAATAAAAAAGCAAGAGAGGATTTTTCTTATGAAGCCAACTGAACCTGAACAACCAGACTTGCAAGAAAAATTGCAAACCAGTGCCGCAGTGACGATGTTCGTATTGTCTGACTCTGCCGGCGAAACGGCATCGAAGCTTGCACAAGCGACAATGGCCCAATACCCCAGCGTCGAATTCAACCTTTTCAGACGCACGTTTATCCACACAAAAGAGCATTTGATCAAAGCATTATCAGATGCAAAAAAACACAATGCCATTATTCTTCATACCTTGATCAAAGAAGAGCTAGTGGACTTGACGAATCATTTTTGTGAAGAAGCGGATCTCTATCATTTTGATGTACTGACACCGCCTGTGAGTGAAGTTGAACGCCGCACTGGGGTGGCACCGTCACGAGAACCCGGCGCTTTGCATCACTTGAATGAAAATTATTTCAAACGCATCAAAGCCATGGAGTTTGCTGTGATGTATGATGACGGGAAAGACCCCCGTGGCTTTTTAGAGGCGGATGTCGTTTTATTGGGTGTTTCTCGGACCTCAAAAACGCCTTTGAGTCTATTTTTAGCGAACAAAAACTTAAAAGTCGCTAATTTGCCTTTGGTTCCGCAAGCCCACATCCCGAAACAGCTCTGGGAAATCGATCCGAAAAAAATCGTTGGGTTAACAAACGATCCGAATGTATTAAACAGTATCCGCAAAGAACGGATGCGCTCCTACGGCTTGAACCCCGATTCTGCGTATTCCGATATCGAAAAAATCAAAGCGGAGCTGACGTTTGCCAATGATCTTTATGAGAAATTAGGTTGTGTCGTGATCAATGTCGCTTCTCTTTCCATCGAAGAAACCGCCTCGATGATTTTAAATGCATTAAACTTAGAAGATCATAGCTATTACACCTCAGAGACGAAAGATTAACCACTATTAAGCAATAAAAAACGATGAGCGGACTGAGTCTGCTCATCGTTTTTGGTATATTTTTCATTTTAAAGCTCTTTAGAAAACTTGTAGCCCTTCACGATCGATTTGCAATTGTTCGATATACGCATTACTTTCCAGCGCATGCAAAAGTTTTGAGATACGTTCTGCCTTGTCTTCTGGGACGATTGCTAAGACAGTGGGACCTGCGCCACTCAAGAAACAGCCATAACCGCCTTCTTCTTCACAAATCTGGCGAATGGTCGACAAGTGTGGAACAAGTTTCTCACGATAGGCTTCATGAAAACGATCTTGCTGCATCAATTTCCCTGCAAGAGGCAGATTGCCATTAATTACTGCTGCGATCATAACATTGGCGATCGCACTGGCTTCGACTGCTTGCTCGTGAGAAAGTGTCTGGGGCAAGACTTGGCGACTTGCTTCCGTCAACAACTCATCGTGAGGGATATAGGCGATGATCTCACATTCAGGAAAATGATGTTTGACTAAATACGTATGCTTGTGCTGATGATCATAGGCAGCAATCGCAAAATCTCCATAGATCGCTGGTCCGACGTTGTCAGGATGCCCTTCAATGGCGGTTGCGATCTCAAGTTTTTGTGCTGCACTCAGATTCATATGCGCCATGCGGTTGGCTAGTTCAATCCCAGCAACAATAACAGAAGAACTGCTGCCTAAGCCTCGTGCCAATGGAATATCTGAGCTCATACGAATCTTCAATGGTTTCATGTCTGGTGCTAATTTCAAAGCCACACGCAAAAGTAAATTGGTTTCATCGGTTGGAATCTCTGAGCCTAACTCATGGATGATTTCCCATGTATCGTTTTCTTTTAAAACTTCGATGAACAAATACTTTGACAGGGCAATCCCGCAGGAATCAAAACCAGGCCCTAAATTCGCACTGGTTGCAGGAACGCGGATCTTCATAGATTGGCAACTCCTTCACGAAGATGCTGACGCATTTCTTCTAAATCACTCATTTTATTGATGGTTACTTCGGTTGCTTTAATTGCTGTATCCGGATCTTTCAGACCATTTCCAGTAAAGACGGCAACGACAGTCTCACCTGGTTTGATTTTCCCTGCTTTCACGTGCTGGATAACGCCGGCAAGTGATGCGGCTGAGCCTGGTTCAATAAACACACCATCTTGCGCAGCGATTTTACGGTAAGCATTCAAAATTTCCTCATCGGTTACTGCATCGATGTGTCCATTTGATTCATCACGAGCGGCTTCTGCCAACTGCCAGCTGGCTGGATTGCCGATCCGAATCGCTGTAGCGATGGTTTCCGGCTGTTCGATGACTTCCCCACGGACGATGGCAGCAGCACCTTCAGCTTCAAAGCCATGCATTCTTGGCAACGCGGTGCCTTTTTTCTCATGCCATTCTTTGAACCCTTTCCAATATGCCGAGATATTTCCTGCATTACCGACAGGAATCGCAAGAACATCTGGCGCTTGTCCTAATTGTTCGCATACTTCAAAGGCCGCTGTTTTTTGTCCTTCTAAACGATAAGGATTGACTGAGTTTACTAGCGCCACGGCTTCCGTTTCTGCAATATCCCGGACCGCTTTTAACGCTTCATCAAAGTTTCCTGGAATCGAAATGATATCGGCTCCATAAACGATTGCTTGCGCCAATTTTCCCATAGCGATCTTGCCATCTGGAATTACAACGTAGGCTTTGATACCCGCTCTGGTGGCATAAGCTGCTGCTGCCGCACTAGTATTTCCTGTCGAGGCACAGACGATTGCTTTGGCGCCTTCTTCCACCGCTTTTGCCACCGCCATGACCATCCCGCGGTCTTTAAATGAGCCTGTTGGATTCAGCCCTTCGTATTTTCCATACAATTGGATCCCTAATTCCTTGGAAAGGCTTGGTAAGGGAATCAACGGCGTGTTACCTTCTGCCAGTGACAATGCTGGGGTATTTTCATTAACTGGGAGATATTCTTTGTATTGATGCAATAATCCTTGATACATGTCTATTCCTCCATCACTTTCATTATTTGAATGCTTTGCGCATCGGTATAAGTTGCGAGTGTTTCTGCTAGCTCATTTTCGCTCATTGAATTGGTGATTCCAACAATTCGTTGGTCTGCTTCGTTGAACACCGTTTGCTCAAACGCAAACCATTCTGGAAGAGCGTTCGCTTTGATCTCTTGACTTGAAAACGACACATAATGCCGGCTGGGAACTTCTCGGACAGCAGCTAATGCTGTTTCTTTTTCAAAGGTTAGAAATGGTTCCACGATCCCATAGCTTTTATTTTTTGCTAGCACGGTTAAATCCGCAACCACGCTGGTGGCCGTCGGTCGCGATCCTGCTCCTGGTCCATAAACCATTGATTGATCAATGCCTTCGCTCTCGATAAAAATACCATTAAACTCGTTTTGGATCGTCGCTAACGCATGGTTTTTCGGTACTAATACAGGTCCAACTGACACAGTAAGGGAACCGTCAACTGTCTTTTGAGCTGCGCCGATCAACTTCACTTCATAACCAAAGGCTTGCGCCTGCTTAATATCTGCCACAGCTAATCCGCGGATGCCTTTCGTTGCAACATCATCAATGCTGATCGTTTTCCCAAAGGCAAATTTCGTCAAAATCACCATTTTGTAAGCAGCATCAATGCCATCGACATCATTGGTAGGATCTGATTCCGCAAAGCCTTTCGCTTGAGCTTGCGACAAAGCATCTTCATAGGTCAGGCCATCTTCCGTCATTTTCGTCAACATGTAATTGGTCGTCCCATTGACGATACCAAAAATTCCTGTGATGGTATCAGGTAGATAGTGGGTGCTCAATGTGCGCAAAATCGGAATGCCGCCACCTACACTGGCTTCATAATAAAGAGAAACACCGGCTTTTTCAGCAATTGCCAGCAGTTCAGGTCCATGGGTGGCAATCAAATCTTTATTTGCCGTCACAACATGCTTTTTATTTTCTAAAGCAGCTGAAATAAACGCTTTTGCCGGATCGATCTTCCCGATCAATTCCACAATTACGTCGATGGTCTCATCTTCAAACAACTCATTTGCCTCATTCGTCAAAGCAAACCCATACTTAGCTGCTAACGCAGACTTATCCTCATAAGGCGAAGCTAGTGCTTTCGTGATTTGCACATTGACTCCTGTCCGTGCCAGAATGGCTTCTTTTTGTTCCGCCAGCACTTGACAGACTCCACTGCCGACAACACCCATTCCTAATAATCCAATGTTTAATCGCTTACCCATAATGCCCCCTAACTGAAAACGTTATTAAAAACCGTTCATCTAATTTTAATATTTCCACTAGCATACCAAAAACAATAAGAAAAAACTAGGACTTTTGAGAAATTCTCGCCCTAGTTTTAACGGTGATGGATATGTTCAAATGTTTTTTGCAAAATATCCACAACATGTTTGTCATCGAGACTATAAAGAATCGTTTTTCCTTGTCTCTCTGACTTTACGATCCGATTATCTTTCAAAAGTTTCAACTGATGAGAAACTGCTGATTGTTCCATATGTACTTGTTCCGCAATCGAAGTGACGTTGCGTTCACCTTCTTGAAGGGACAACAAAATTTTTAGTCTGGTGGGATCACTAAGCATCTTAAAAATCTGTGTTACTTGCTGAATTTCCTCTAATTTCGGCGTAGTCATCGCGCCACATCCTCTCTTATTTCCTTTTGCATTTTAGCCCTTGGTTGACGGCTTGTCAATCCACCTTTGATGAGCAAGGGAAAGAAAATAGATAAAAGACACGAATAGATCCAAGTGTCAGAAAATTTCTTCTCGAAGCTTTGATTCCTCAACAGCGAGGTGCTGAGGAATCGAAGCTTCGTTTCTACCACTCGGATCATTCAGTCAGTTGCAATTTCTTGGTATTGGAGACATCAGGTAGTTTTATTCCCCAGTGATCTCTTCGATGGCTGCTTGCAGATCAGCAATTTTTTGTTCTGCCTCATCTGCCGATTCGCCTTTCACACCAATATAAAACTTGATTTTTGGTTCAGTTCCAGAAGGACGCACAGCAATCCAGCTTTCATCTTCTAATGTGTATTTCAAAACATCAGAAGGCGGTGTCGTCATTTTTTGCAGGTGTCCATCTAAGCCCACACGAGTCAACAGTTTAAAGTCTTCTGTTTGAACGACAGGAGTTCCTGCGAAAACAGAAGGAGCTTTTTCACGGAAAGTCTTCATCAAGGCAGCAATCTTAGTTGCCCCCTCCATACCGCTCATCGTTACTGAAATGGTTTTTTCTGCGTAATAACCATATTCTTCAAAAATATCTTGCAGACCATCATAAAGGGTTTTGTCTGATTGTTTGTAAAAAGCCGCCACTTCTGCTAATAAAACGAGCGCTTGGATCGCGTCCTTGTCCCGTACAAATGGTTTCACTAAGTAACCATAACTTTCTTCAAAACCAAACATGAAGGTTTGCGAATGATCTTTTTCAAATTGTTGGATTTTTTCGGCGATGAATTTAAAGCCGGTCAAAACATTGATCATATCCACATTGTAAGATTTGGCGATCGCTGTTGGCAATTCACTAGAAACGATCGATTTTAAGACTGCTGCATTTTCAGGCAAGGTTCCTGCTGTTTTATGAGCTTCTAGAATATAACGGATCATCAATGCGCCTAATTGGTTTCCAGTCAACACTTGGTAGTTGCCATCTGGCATTCTTACTGCAGCCCCCAAGCGATCGGCATCTGGGTCCGTGGCGATCAATAGGTCGGCTCCTTCTTTTTCTCCTAAAGCAATCGCATATTCAAAGGCAGAGTGCTCTTCTGGATTCGGTGATTTTACTGTACTGAAATTTGGATCAGCAACCGCTTGAGAAGGTTCAATAATGAATTGTTGGAAACCAGCTTGTTTCAACGCTTTCTCTCCAAGCATCCGCCCTGTTCCGTGAAGTGGTGTATAGACAAGTTTCAAATCTTTGCCCACCGTATCGATCAATTCTTGATCGATCGTGACTTCTTTGATCTCTTTCAGATAGGCAGTGTCGATCTCTTCGCCAATAATAGAGATCAAGCCGCTGTTTTTGGCTTCTTCTTCACTTAATACAGGGATTTCCAATGGATTTTCAATTTCCCGAACGAATTTGGTCAATGCATCCGCATCTGCAGGTGGCATTTGCCCACCATCTTCCCCATATACTTTGTAGCCATTGTATTCGGCTGGATTGTGAGAAGCAGTGATCATGATTCCGGTGAAAGTTTTTAGGTAACGCACAGCAAAAGATAATTCTGGCGTCGGACGTAAGCTTTCAAAGACGAAGGCTGGAATATCATGTTTTGCCAATGTTTTCGCTGCTTCCATCGCAAACTCAGGTGAAAAATGACGGGAATCATAGGCGATCGCTACGCCACGACGTCTTGTTTCAGGATCTTGTGTATCCATAAAGCGAGCCAATCCTTCGGTTGCTTGACGAATCGTATAAATGTTCATCCGGTTGATCCCAGGCCCTAAAATCCCTCGCATACCGGCAGTCCCAAATTCCAAAGGCATATAAAAAGCGTCTTCTAGCATCGCAGGATCTGCTTCTAATGCGGTCAATTGTTCTTTTAATTGTGGATCTAAGTGTTCACTGTTTTTCCATTGATTAAATGTTTGTTCCCATGCCATAAAATAACCTCTCCTTTTTCCGTTAAAATGCTCTAAAATTAGTATAACACTACTTACAGATTTCTCAAAGAATAACCAAACGAAAAATAAAAACAGCTGCTATCAAAAGTGATTGACACTTTAAAAATAACAGCTGATTCCATTAGGTTATTTCGTTAATTGAGCATCTTTTTGTGTTTCGATAAAGTCAAATACTTGTTGACCAGCAATACTGCCATCGCCGACTGCTGTCGTGATTTGACGTAAGCCTTTTTCACGAACATCGCCAACCGCATAGACACCAGGGATTGAAGTTTCCATTTGGTCATTGGTTAAGATCCAGCCAGCATCATTCGTGATACCGCTGGCTTTGAATGGCTCTGTCAACGGATCTAAACCAACATAGATAAAGACACCGCCAGCAGCTTCTTCTGTCACTTCATCCGTTTTTACGTTTCTGATTTGCACGCCAGTTACGACCATCTCATTGCCTTTGATTTCTTCCACAACAGAATCCCAAATAAAAGAGATTTTCTCGTTGGCAAATGCGCGGTCTTGGATGATTTTTTGTGCTCGTAATTCGTCACGACGGTGAACGATCGTTACTTCAGAAGCAAATTGTGTTAAGTAGATAGCTTCTTCGACTGCCGAGTCGCCTCCGCCAACAACAATCAAGCGTTTGTTACGGAAAAAGGCACCGTCACAAACCGCACAGTATGAAACACCGCGTCCAGCGAATTCTTCTTCGCCTTTGACGCCTAACTTTCTATGTACACACCCTGTGGCAATAATGACTGTTTTTCCTTGATAAGTTTTGTCTTCGGTCACAACTTCTTTAAACTCACCTTGGTCAGTGATGTTTTGAACGATTCCATAAGCATTTTCAACACCAAATTTTATGGCACCTTCATACATCTTGAATGCTAGTTCAGGGCCTAAGATTGACTCGTATCCTGGGTAGTTTTCAACTTCAGCCGTATTATTCATTTGACCGCCAGGTGCACCTCGTTCAATCATTAGTACTGATAAATTCGATCTTGACGCATAAAGCGCTGCTGTCATCCCCGCAGGGCCTGCGCCGATGATAATTACATCATACATATATTTCCCTCCAATTTGGACTACCCATACTTTACTTTCAAAAGCAAATTCTTTCAACTCATCTGCTTACAAAAAATAATAAGATATTCCTGCTTTTACTTTTGAAAATTACATTGACTTTCTTTTCAATTTTTGTAAAATTTTCACGATACGTCTATTATATAGAAAATAAGGAGTCCTTACAATTGAATAAGAAAAAACTTTTAGGAAAATCAGATCGCGAACTGCTTTTCCTCAGCTGGCCGATTTTTGTTGAGTTATTTTTGCGGGTCGTTATTGGGAATATCAACGTTTGGATGATTTCTCATTACTCCGAGCCAGCAGTAGCGGCTGTCAGTGCCGCCAATCAACTGTTAAATTTAACGGTCTTTATTTACGGTTTCATCACCGTGGGTACTCAGATCATTATCGCCCAATTAATTGGTGCAAAAAAACGGGATCAGATCCCGAAAGTCATCAATACCGCTCTTTTTGGCTCATTATTCATTGGAATTTTAATCAGCTTAATGTTCCTTTTTGGCTCAACCTATCTCTTGCGTTTCATGGGACTGGATGCTGAATTAGTTGCCCTCGGGCATGGGTACTTACAAGTATATGGCGGAAGTCTGTTCCTTTCCTCGATCACGGCGGTCATAATTGCTGTCATGCGTAGCCACAGTTTCACAAAACCTGCGTTATTGGTACCGATGTTTGCTAGTATTCTAGCCGTGATTGGGAATTATTTTGTCTTATACAGCCCCTTCGGATTGCCGAATTTCGGTGTGACTGGATTGGCATTTTCTAGCGTCTTTGGTAATTCGATCGGTTTAGTAATTGCCGCAGTACTACTGAAGAAGCACGTGAATTTTTCTGTTTTGTCTGCCCGTTTTTCGAACGTCTCTTGGGGTGTGATGAAAAACATTTTGACTTACGGATTGCCTTCTTCTGGCGAATCTCTTTCCTATCAAGGTGCGCAAGTCGTGGTGACGATGATTGTGGCTCAACTTGGTGCAAGTGTCTTGATTGCAAAATCTTACGTAACAGCTATCACCCAATTTGTTTATTTGATTGCCTCCGCATTGAGTCAAGGGAATCAAATCATGATTGGCCGCAATGTCGGTGCTGGAGAATTCGATCGCGCGCATCAGCGAGGCATGCGCACGATGGTGATCGGGATCATTGCCTCAGTGACGATCTGTCTATTGACTTACTTGTTTATTGAGCCAATCATGGGAATCTTTACCTCCAACGCGGAAGTGATCGAGATTGCTAAAGGTGTCTTTTTGGTAGAGATCGTCTTAGAAACAGCTCGTGCAGTCAATATGATCCTTGTGGGTTCCTTGAATGCAAGTGGCGACGTGAAGTTCCCATTGATCTGCAGTCTGGTTGTTCTATGGGTCATCAGCTTACCGTTTTCTTACTCATTGGCCATCGTCTTTAAATTCGGTTTGATCGGCGTTTGGATCGCTTATGCCATTGACGAAGCACTCCGCAGTGTCTTAATGATCTATCGCTGGCATTCTGGTGTCTGGAAAACCAAAGCTGTCGTTCATCCCCAAGAAGCCGAACCAGAAGTCTTACCGGAAGCATAATTAAAGTCCAGCGGTCTCGGTGACTGCTGGACTTTTTTGTTTTCCATAAAAAATAAGATACGCCAAGAAGTTTGCTTGGTTTTTTTGAAGACTTTGCTCTATACTTGTCTCAGAAGCTATCGACTATGATTTACATTAAAAGGAGCGTTTGCTATGTCAATCTATGACTACCAAGCAACATTAGAAAACGGCGAAACGTATTCGCTAGCAAAATACGAAGGTCAACCGCTAGTGATTGTCAATACAGCTACGAAGTGCGGTTTGAGCCCGCAGTTCAAAGAATTACAAGGTCTTTATGAAACCTATAAAGACCAAGGGTTGGTCGTTTTAGGATTTCCTTCTGACCAGTTCAAACAAGAAGTCGGTTCAGCCGAAGAAGCCGCAGCCGCTTGCCGAACCACCTATGGTGTTGATTTTCCGATGCACAAGTTAACGGTGATCAATGGCAAAGACGCGGATCCCTTGTTTCGCTATTTGGAAGAAGAAGCACCGGGCACGCTAGGCAAAGCCATTAAATGGAATTTCACGAAATTTTTGGTGGATCGCCAAGGCAGAGTCGTTGAGCGTTTTGCTCCACAAACCAATCCTCAAAAAATGATTCCTGAAATTGAAAAAGTTCTTTAAAAAATTGATACAGGCGACCTTAAGGGTAAAATACGTCATCTTTAAGGTCGCCTTTTTGTAATTGCTGCAACGCAAACATTTTACAACACTCTCATTGTCGGTTATCAAAAATATTTGAGCCTCCATTTCTTCTTAAAGAAGCCATTCGTTACAAAAGTTTTTAAAAAGACTTTAAAAAACTGCCGTTGATCTCCTTAGATTTCTCTAAGAGATCAGCGGCAGCTTCTTTTGATTAGTTATTCGACAAATCTTCACCGTTTGAAGCAATCACTTGTTTGTACCAATCAAATGATTTTTTCTTTGTTCGTTTCAAGGTGCCGTTTCCTTCATTGTCACGGTCCACATAAATGAAACCATAGCGTTTTTTCATTTCACCGGTTCCAGCTGAAACTAAATCGATACAACCCCATGTGGTGTAGCCCAATAGATCGACACCATCTTGTTCAACCGCATCTTTCATTGCTTGAATATGCTCTGCCAAATATTGGATTCGATAGTCATCTTCCACATAACCATCTGCATCCGGTGTATCGACAGCTCCTAAGCCGTTTTCAACGATGAACAATGGTTTTTGGTAGCGATCATAAATGTCATTCATCGTGATCCGCAAACCAAGTGGATCAATTTGCCACCCCCACTCACTAGCTTCCAAGTATGGGTTTTTCACTGAGGCAAAAATATTACCAGCCGTTTGTTCTAACAATTCAGCGTCCGTTGTTGATACGCGGGAAGAATAGTAAGAGAAAGAAATAAAGTCAACGGTATGAGCTTTCAACAGCTCAAGGTCGCCTTCTTCCATTTTGATTTCGATCCCATTGCGTTCCATTTCTTTCAGCGCATATTGTGGATATTCCCCACGTGATTGAACATCAATAAAGAAATAGTTTTCGCGATCTGCTTTGCGAGATTCCCAGACATCTTCTGGTTTGCTTGTATATGGATAGTATGCGCCAGCAGCTAACATACAACCTACTTTGTTCTCAGGATCGACTTCATGAGCGATTTTCGTTGCGATCGCAGAGGCCAACAGCTCATGGTGAGCCGCTTGGTATTTCACTTGCTCAACGTTATCGCCTTCTTCAAAGTACAAACCTGCTCCCATAAATGGCGCATGTAGAATCATGTTGATCTCGTTAAAGGTCAACCAGTATTTTACTAATCCTTTGTAGCGGTTGAAAATCACATTACACAAGTTTTCATAGAATCCGACTAATTCACGAGAACGCCATGCTCCGTATTTTTCAACTAAATGCATCGGACAATCAAAGTGAGTGATCGTTACTAACGGTTCGATCCCATATTTGTGGCATTCTTTGAAAAGATCTTCATAGAATTTCAAGCCGTCTTCATTTGGTTCTGTTTCATCTCCTTTAGGGAAAATCCGACTCCAAGCGATCGACAAGCGGTAGGTTTTAAAGCCCATTTCGCCAAATAATGCGATGTCTTCTTTGTAGCGATGATACATATCGATTGCTTCTTTTGCTGGGTAGAAATGTTCGTCATCAAAATCAAACATTTTCATTTGACCAGTAATCACTGGAAAACGATCTTTGCCGATCGGTACCACGTCTACGTTTGCTAAGCCGCGTCCGCCTTCTTGGTAGCCTCCTTCACATTGATTGGCAGCTGTTGCGCCGCCCCATAAAAAGTCTTTTCTAAATGCCATGTTTCTTTCCTACTTTCTCTTTATTTAACTAGTTCGCGATCAAGTTCGCGGGCTACTTCATCTTGTACTTCGACGCCTTCTTTTTCAAGACGTGCGATCGTTTCCTTAAATTTCGGCAAGTGATCTTTGTGGGCAATAAACAGTTCGTCCATGACACGTTTTGCCGTATCCCCTGATGGAACCAGTGGGTTGATGGTGAATGCTTGTAATGCGATATTGTAATCCCCAGTCACAGCGGCTTCGATCGTCAATAATTCCATTGCTTTCATTACCTGTAACCAACCTTTTTCAGCTGTCGGTAACTCACCAAAGGCAACATTTCTCGCGCCTTGTCCACCAACGTAAGCGGTCACTTCAACTACGCAATCGGCAGGTAGATCAGGCACGGCGCCTTCATTTTTGGTTGAAACGACGATTTGGGTATTTTTATTGGCATAAATGGAAGCAATCGTTTCACACGCTGCATCTGAGTAATAAGCACCCCCACGTTTTTGCAGCTGTTCAGGTTTATGATCCAATTCAGGATCTTTGTACAACTCAAACAATTCTGCTTCGGTTTGTTTTACTTGCTGTGCGCGTGTACCGACAGTCTTGTACTCTTCAATCGCATGATTCAACATTTCTTCTTGACGATAGTAATAACGGTGATACCCGCAAGGAATCATCTTCATTTGTTCCAGCTGTTCTTTGTAAAATGGTACATCAAAGATATTCTTCGGTAAGCCATTGTCTTCTTCATACATTTTATCAATAATGTCCATCGTTACATCGTTGCCGTGTGAATCAGCAACTTTGTGCCAGTGGAAGTGGTTCAATCCTGCAAATTTGTAAATCAATTCATCCGGTTCTTTGCCAATTAAGGCTGGCTCAATCATGGTTGCCATGACTGGCACATTACACAACCCGATGACTTTGTCCCATTTTCCGTAACGCACGATTGCTTCAGTTACCATGCCGCTTGGATTCGCAAAATTGATCAACCAAGCATCCGGACATAAACGTTTCATGTCTTCAACAATTTCAAGAATGATCGGTACCGTACGGAACGCTTTGAACATTCCCCCAGGGCCATTGGTTTCTTGACCAATCATGCCGTAATAGGCAGGAATTCGTTCATCTTTGATGCGGGCATTCAGCAACCCTACTCGGAATTGAGTCGTAACGAAATCGGCATCCTTTAACGCTTCTTCTCGATCCAACGTCATGTGGATTTTTACATCATAAGGCGTGGCGTCCCACATTCGTTGTGCCATCGCACCTACGATTTCTAATTTCTCTTTTCCTGCTTCGATATCTACTAGCCAAATTTCACGAATCGGCAATTCTTCATAGCGTTTGATAAAGCCTTCCATTAACTCCGGGGTATAGCTGCTGCCGCCACCAATGGTTGCAATTTTAATTCCTTTTGTCATTGTATTGCTCCTTTGCTATTTTATTTACATTCTTATTATCATTCATAAAAACATTTGATTCAATGTAAATAGCTTATTTAGAAAAAGCGTTTGCAAATCTCGCTTCTTCTTGCTGGTGTTTTGTAAAAAAGATTTACAAAGAGCATAAAATAAGGAATAATTAGGATGTAAACGATTCGCTAATTACTTAATAAAGAAGAATTTCTGTAAAAAACATTTACAAATAATCATAAAAAAATGTAAAAAGGAGCAGACATACCATGTTGCTACAAGAAAAAATGCGCCAAATCAAACTAGCACCCGCGGAACGATCGTTAATCGATTATTTATTAGCCAACCCGACTGCGATGGCGGATCAAACCATCAAGGAATTGTCAGAAAAAACCTACGTTCATCCTTCTACTTTTATTCGGATCGCCAAAAAATTAGGCTTCAATGGTTGGCTCGATTTAAAAACGGCTTTTGTGGAAGAGCAAACTTATATGAGCAGCCATTTTACCGATGTGGATGCGAACTTTCCCTTTTCCTCCCATGACGGCATTATGACCATCGCCAAAAAGTTGGCAAAGCTTGAACAAACAACGATTGAAGATACACTTTCCTTGATCCATCATGATGAATTACAAAAGGCGAAACAATCGTTGCTCAATGCCAACCATATCAAGATCTTCGCCAGTAATGCCAATACATTGATTTCTCAAGACTTTGTTTTGAAGATGCGACGTTTAGGAAAAAACATCCACGTCTGCGATACCTTCGGCGAAAGTGCCTATGAGGCTTCCAACTGTACCTCCGATACGACTGCGATTTTGATCTCTTATACTGGCGAAAATAAAATGGTCAAAGAAATTGGAAAGATCCTTGCCGAACGGCAGGTTTCCATCATTGGCATGACGAGTATCGGGGAGAACTCCTTGGCAAAATTAAGTAATTGTGTTTTGAATATCACGACAAGAGAAAGGCTCTACTCAAAGATCGCCAACTTTACGATCAATACATCGGTTTGCTACTTGCTGGATTTGTTGTATGCAGTTGTCTTTTCGGAACATTATGAGAAAAATCTGCAGCATTTGATCGATATTGGGATGGCTTACGACAAGCGCCCTACATCATCAACGATTATTGCTGAACCAACCTACGATAAAAATCTTCATTATAAAGACTCACTGTTTCCCAATTAAACAGCTGCCAAAAAGCGATCGCTTCACATGGGCGATCGCTTTTATACTTACTTAGCTCTTGTTAATAAAGTTTTGGCTAAACTAAAGCCGTGATCAAATCATCGGAACAGCCAACTTCTCGTTTGTCAGACTCGATGATATCCAAATAATCGGCGGAGTTGGTAACTAATACTGGCGTCTCAATATTGAATCCAGCTTTGATCAACGCATCTTTATCAAAGCTGATCAGTTTTTGCCCACGAGTGACTTTATCTCCTTGCTTCACATGCGCTTCAAAGAATTCGCCATTTAACTGAACCGTATCCAAACCAATATGAATCAATAGCTCTAAACCGTTATCAGAAATCAAGCCAATGGCATGTTTCGTTGGGAACAAGGTCATTACTGTGCCATCAAAAGGAGCCACAACTTCACCTTTTGAAGGGTGGATCAAGATGCCTTTCCCTAGCACTCCTTGAGCAAAGGCTTCATCTTTTGCGCTGCTTAATGGTGCGATGGTTCCTTCCACTGGAGAAGTGATTACTTCTTTCCGAACGGTCATAGCTGGTTGTCCTTCTGCGATCTCTTCTTCCACTGCATCATCTTTCCAGAAAGCCATCGTCAAACCAAAGCCAATCGCTGCAGCGATCAAGATTCCGAAGACAGAGAACCACATGCCACTAGCGTCGCCTTCTGGAGTGATATAGTTGAAAATGCCAAAGACCCCTAACCCACCAGAGGTGTAGCTCGTTGTACCATTAATCATCAAGAAGGCACCTGCGACCGCACCACCAATCATTGAAAAGAAGAACGGCATTTTTTTCGGTAACGTGATCCCATAAATTGCTGGTTCTGTTACACCAAAAAGTCCTGAAATAATGGCTGGCGGACATAGAGCTTTTAGTTTCTTATCTTTCAGTTTAAAGTACATCGCCATCACAACTGCTGTTTGAGCAAAGCTGGCGCCAAATGATGCTACTAAAATCTGACTGTATCCTAGTTGTGTCACTTGCATAATGTGTAGCGGAACAACTGACCAATGCAAGCCGAAAATAACCAAGACTTGCCAGAAGAAGCCTAATAACAAACCATAAATCGCTGGAGAGAAGTCCATCAACGCTTCAAATCCTGAGCTCAAAAGATCCGTCAACATACTGATCACAGGTCCAATCACCAAAAAACCAATTGGCAATGCAATCAATAAAACCAAGAAAGGCACTAAGAACGTTTGGACAACAGACGGAATGATTTTTTTCGCAAATTTTTGAACTTGCGCAGCAAAGGCAATGATAAAGATGACCGGCACCACACTGCTAGTATACGTTGCGCCAACCCACGGAATTCCTAAAAACGTTTCGTACGCAGGCAAGCCTAACAAGCTATACGGTGCAGCAGCTCCCTCGCCAGCTCCGGCAACAAACGCTGCTTGCAAGGCTGATCCTTGAATTGTTGGGTAACAAAGCGCTGACCCGATCACGATTCCTACCATTGGATTTAAGCGAAACTTTTTCGCTGACGTATACCCTAAAATCACCGGCATAAACATGAAGATCGAATCGCCGATCGCATTGAACATCACATAGGTACCAGTCGTTGTTGTATAATCGATCAAGCCTGTTGTACCAATAAAAAGTAACAGTGCATTTAGACCTTTGATCATCCCGGCCGCACACAAAGCCCCTAAGAAGGGTTGGAAGCAGCCGCTCAAAATATCGATCAAACGATCAAACAAGTTGCCACCTGAAGCTGTTTCTTCAGCATCACCACTGATTCCTGCAACATCGATCACTTCTGCATAGACATCTGGCACATGGTTTCCGATAACCACCTGGTATTGACCGCCACTCTTCATGACCGTCACGACACCATCCATGTTCTTTAAGACTTCATCATTTGCGATGCCTTCATCCTTTAATTTGAAACGTAGGCGTGTGATACAATGTGTCAAGCTATTGATGTTCTCTTTCCCACCGACATTTGCGACGATTTTTTCTGCTAATTCACGGTATTTTCCCATTTTTGATTCCTCCAATTTTTTTGTATTGAAGGTTTAGCCAACTGAATGTCACTATCCAAAATGTTTTCTTTTTTTGATTTCTTGCTGCATGATCCGATGTCTTGAAGCTGACGTTTAGTAAGAATCATTGCGAAGAAATTCTTCTTTTTCGACATCTTCTGATGAATCAAGAAATCCTTCTCCTTTCTTGTTTTTTTTCAATCAACGATTTTTTTGCACAAGTCTGGCAATATGAATCGTTAAATACAAACTTTCGTCACTGGACATTTGATACTGATACTGATTTTCTAATAGTTCAGCGATTTTTTGTACGCATTGATACGCATTTCGGTACTTCACTTTGACCATAGCCAAAAGATCATCATCGGTTTCATCCGCATGAGGGGTATGGTTTTGCATTCTTGAAACAAAAAACTTCAGATGCGTGGTGAAGCGATAAAAATAAACGGATTCTTCATCAAAGGTTGTTTTAAAAAAATATTTAACAATGTTAATGATGTCTTGCATCGTTTGGGTTAGTTCCGCCACATTTCCTTGGTCACCATTCTCGGTTTGTGCATTGACGAGATGCAGAGCAATAAAGCCAGCTTCGTCATCTGGCAGCTGAATC
This sequence comes from Enterococcus sp. DIV0008, assembly GCF_050542615.1. Taxonomy (NCBI): domain Bacteria; kingdom Bacillati; phylum Bacillota; class Bacilli; order Lactobacillales; family Enterococcaceae; genus Enterococcus; species Enterococcus sp. DIV0008. Next base: position 1,942,153 of record NZ_CP172937.1, read on the forward strand.
CCGTACTGTTCTTTGATTTTTTCTACTGTTTTGCAGCCTATTTGGTACTCATCGGGGAAAAAACGCTTGATATCCCACAATAAGACATTTTTGACCGTCATTCCTTTTTTCGATCGTTCAATGGCACAGTGCATATGATCTGTCAGCGAGATGTAGATGGAATCATTGATGGGGGATGACAATTCTCGCCGAGCATACTCAATGATCTCATTGGATAATTCAAGATATTCCAGTGGTAAGTCAGCAAGCAGCTCTTGAAATTGAGATAAGATCGTCTGATTTTCTAAGCGATATACTTTATCGACCGTTTCTGAAGAAATTTCATCTCCCACTTTTTTCTTAAAGGCAATCCCCCGCCCCATAACAATAATCTCGTTTTGACTTTGATCGGTAGTGATCACAACATTATTGTTTAACACTTTACTGATTTTCATGTCCTACCCCCACTTACTTTATCATTGCGGATATGGTTCATTGCTTGTCTTTATTGTTTAGCCAACAGTCAACACAGAAAAAACCTCATGAAAGCAGCGCAAATACCGCAGCTTCATCAGGTTTAGCTTGTTAAAAATCAACAATCACTATCCATTAGAACCAGTTTTATTATCTTTATCATAGCAAAGGTAGAAAGCGCTGTCAATCGTTGTTCGTTATTTTTACCGACACCTAATACGAATCTATTGATCGTTTCTTAAAAACACCAGCGATCAATTTCTATTCGTTCTTATCTTAGATAAAGACAAAACCCTTAGCGAAAGAAAAAAACCGCTCCCCAAAGATTTGACTGGTCAGTCTAATAATGGGGAGTCGGCTATGGTATCATTTGCTTCTTGTTTTTACAAAAAAACCTAATCATCTTGTTTACGATAATTTTTTTTGATGTAGGGCTGATTTTCTTGGTTCATACGGATAACGATTTTGTCAAAACTATTGTCACTCACTTGTGTCGAACCACTCATTTTGATTTTTGGCTGTACTTCGATCACCTTTGGTTTATACTGCATTTTCCCTTTTGAGATCCGCTTGACTAAAAGTTCAGCAGCTTGTGAACCAATCTCATACGACGGTTTTTCAATCACAGACATTTCATGATGATAAAGTTTGTTCCAGCCTAAATCATCATAGCCCCCAATCGCAACATCTTCTGGAATCCGTAAGCCCAAGCTATAGATCACATGGATCAACGCAAACATCAACTCACTGTTTTCAGCTAATATTGCTAAACGATAGCCTTGATTTTTTTTCAACAATTCGTTTAGTGATTCCTTACACGCGTCAAATGCCGCTTGTGTTTCTTCGATCTCAAATGCTAGTTGTTCAGGATTTCTGACTGCGATTTTAGAACTTTCCAGAAAAAGAGCAAGCTTTTTCTTCCGACTAGGCGTTATGAGCGGTGGTGTAAAGTAAGCGACTCGATCAAAGCCTTCTGAATAAATACGTTGAATCATCTCGGCCGTCGCTTTTTCATTATCAACGATGACTGTATCAATCATCAATTCTTCGATCGTGCAATCAGCCAGCACGATCTTGACCTTTTGCTCAGTCAAGCTTTTCACGAATGCTTCGTCCTGATTCGACGACAGAATCAGCCCTTCCACTTGACGGTCGATCAACGCTTGAATTTGATCCTGCTGAGAAATATTTTTGTGATCGGTTTCAACAAGAATCACTTGAAAAGATTTTCGTATACAATAATCATTGACACCTCGAACTAAAGCTGCTACTTCCGGGATCATGATATTGCTGACAACGATGCCGATCAATCCCGTTTTATTGTTTTTCAACCCCTGTGCTAGCGCATTTGGACGGTATTCAAGCTCTTCGATCACTTCTTCGATGCGCTTTTTTGTCTCTGCTGACATAAATTCATATTTGCCATTCAAATATCTAGAAACGGTGGTTTTTGAAACATTTGCTTTTTCTGACACCATCTTAATGGTGATTTTCTCATTTGCCATTCAATCCACGCCTTGCTTTTTGCTGTTGGTCAATTATATCATGGAACCCTTGAAAAATGAACAAGGACCGATTTCGTTCGACATGGACTGTCCTATCTCAATAGTGACGGATCGTAAAGAAGCCGCTAAGTGAGCGATTTTCAAAGAACTAGCCCATTGCTTCAATGTGGCGCATTTCTTGCTGCACGACTTCATATATACTTTTTGAAAAGTCGACTTCCAACGGATAAGAAAGCAAAATATCTAACATTTGAGGCAAAAAGTCTGTCTCACACAGTTCTTTTGCAAAGGCCATCGCCGCAATTTCCGAAGCACAACCAACCGTTGAACGGTGCTCGTAGGAAAAAAAGCGCCACAGTGGAATCGTTTTGGTGATATGGTACATCGTTGCCCCATGTTGCTCTTCTAAATAGTGAAAAATTTCATGAGCGATCAAGACTCCTCGGATAACTTCTGGTTTAGGCAATATTTCCGAAGATTGAGTCAGCTCGGTGTAAGCAGCAATGGGTTCAGTGATCAATTCAATGGAGCGCTCCATGATAAACTGCGCAAAGACCATACGAAACTTCGTCGGTTTTCCAGATCTTTCCGTAATCGATAAACCAAGCTTATTCGCCAAGTACCAGGCACGATCTGCCTTTTCCTGTTTTTTTAAATCAAACTGGTCAAGCATTTTTTGCGCCCATGTTCTACCACATAGAATGGCTTCTTCAATGATTTCGTTTTTTTCCTCTTCACTCACTTTATTACGCAGCATCTCGCGGGTAAACTCAAATACTCCCCAACTGAATTCGTTGATGGGCATGAGCTGTTCATACCACGTTTCTAATAATGCCAGATCAACCGTATGTTGCTGTTTTAAGAAAAACCTCTGCTTGATCATAGGGAATTCGCCGCCAGAACCATCACTTCTTCATTTGGATCTAAAGTCGACATTTCGATATCGATCAACAACATCAATGCCTCTAAATCGTTTACTGAAAAGTCCATCACCCGTGGTCCGGCACAAATATAGAAATCTGGACGCAAAATCACTTCTGTCTGATAGATCGCCAAGTCATCCCACAGTTGCTCGACTGCTTGCACATAATTCTCCGCGGTAGTTTTGATGACCTTCCCTGAAGCTCGTTGTACTTTAATAAAGCCTTTTTTATCAAGGATTCGAATTGCCGGATTGTCTCCTGTGGAAACACGGGTTCCAAACACATAAAAATGCGAGCTTTTCTCTAAAAGATCAATTTCGTTGGTAGGTAGCCCCAAATCACCTGCTGCTAATTCTTGGGCTTCCTCGACGGTCGCCTCTGCTAAAAGATCCGTCGTCTTGACTTCGGTGGAACCAGTCGCAATGGCTGTGACTTTAGACGTTTGAGGATCGATTTCGATAAAGACTTCTACACTTTCTGGGGTAGCCCCACTCTCAATGGCTTTATTGATAGCCTCTGTTTTGATTGATCGCAAGTCTTCTTTCGAAGGGGAAGGGATAATCCGTTCAACGACATCTCGCACCATCGCTAGGGCGACACCAATTGAGGAAATCACCTCAGCATTCTCCGGAATCGAATATTTTACGCCCATTTTTTCTGACAAGTAGATAATTAATGACGAAGCGCCGCCACCAACTCCTACTAATGAAATTTGGCTTTTTTCTAATTTGTATTTTTCTGCTAAAGCCAAAATGACTGGCTCTAATTTTGCGTAAGAACGCTCCATGATTTGAGTCGCGATATCTTCGATCGTCGTGCCACAATATTCCGCTAATACGCCCATCGCTTTTCGAGCTGCTTCGATATTCCCATAAGAAAAATGTTCCGGTTTGATCAAGCCCAACACGTTTGCTGCACATGAGTTGGTGATGGTTACCCGTTCACCATTATCAAATTTGATTGCAACATAATCTGCGGGATCGCCTTCTTTCGGACTAAAGAATTCAACCTCTCCTCCTGTCCAATTGGTTGGATCAGAGTAGACAGCGTAGTCAAGACCGGCAATATGTGCAGAACGAGGCCCTACATCTACCACTCCATTAGCAGTTGCACGAATCATGGAACCCCCTGCACAGCCCGTGATCCGAACGTCCAAACTGGAAATGTATGTTTCATGTCCACCAACGACAGAATAGTCGATCGCTGGCCGTCCGTTTTTAATGACACCGATATTGGTGGTTGTACCGCCTACTTCAAAATACACGCCATTTGATGCTCGTAAATACATCAGTGAGCCCATTACTGATGCTGCTGGACCCGAGAGCATAGTCAGAACTGGTCGCTTTTTCATCTCAGCAATCTCCATAACCCCACCATCGCCGCGCATGATCATCAAGGGTACATCTACTCCTGACTCCTTCACAGAGACTTCCGTTGAATTTGCGACAGATAACATTTTAGGTAAAATGCTTGCATTGATAGTAGCAGTTCGTGTTCTTCTGGTCAATCCGTAAAGTTTCGTGATATCCGAAGCAACGGTACATGGAATTCCTTTTTCTGTACAAACTTCCATCACTAGATTTTCAGCATCATTATTATCTACTCCAAAAGCCATACTAGCTACGATCACTTCTGATCCTTGCCTCACTAGATCATCGATCATCTCTTCCACACTCGCTTTATTCATTCCTTTGAGTTTTGAGAAGGCATTGATGATCTTAATGGATCGCTGATTCCCTAGGACGATATCGGCAATTTTTAATTGACGCTTTGCCAGAAACCCTTCGAAACCACCACGAGCCATACCGAAAACACCAATGTCAGCCACATCCCCTTCAATCAAAGCGTTCGTGGCTTGGGTGGTTGAATGAGCAACAAAAATCACACTTTTTGGGTCAATATCATTTTCTTTCATACAATTTTGAAAACTCTCGACAACGCCAGCAGCTACCCCCCGTTCATGATCATGGGTGGTCTTCACGCTGGATTTTCCTATGATCTCGTGAGTCAGATTATCGATAGCGACAGCTTTTGTATGGGTACCACCTACATCGATCCCCATTCTAACTTTTCTTAATTCACTCATTTCCACTTTCCTCCTACATCCATAGTTGCATGATTTATTGATTAGCTATGTTCTTTCGTCGACTAGTTATTCAATCCGAACAAAATGAGCGCAATGATACACAGGATCGCACTAGAAAGCCACCCAGCTGGTATCGAAAACTTCATGAAATCTTTCGAACCCACTTTATGATGTCCTAGCCCCCATGCTACCCATGACTGAGTAATATCCAAATGCTGAGGAGCGATCGTGACCACAGCGAAAAGTGGAAAAATGAATGCCAGATCCCAATTTGTGGCAGCTAAGATCACTGCCGCTACTGCTCCTCCTGATCCGACTAAGTTCAAAGGACCACGGAAGAAACCGAGGGGTGCTAAGATGGCAAATAAGATCGCAAGAGCCACGGTACTATGAGGAACTAGACCGCCAACGATTGGTTCAAAGAAAGGAACCGCTAGACTTGCAGCTGAATTAAACATAGCCAGCACTAATAAGAAACCTACCAGGGGCGCAACATCGACAGCGCCATCTGCAAATTGTTTAGCTAACATGCGGCAAATATTCACAAAACCACCTTTTAATTTTCCGCAAGTCAGTAAGGCGTACAAAGCTGCTAGAATAAATGCAGGAATAATAGGAAACTCAGCAAACACTACGAGTAAGACTGGTGCGATCACAGCAACCCAAGAATACCAAGGAGCATCGCCTGAAGTTGCACCAGGTGTGGAAGCCCACGCTTTGACTTTTGATGATTTCGCACGACTTAAAGCAATATTGGCAAAAACCAATGTCACAATTAAGGAAACGACTAGTGCGATCATGCCGAATGTGAAATAGTCGGAAAACCCATATTCCATCATAGATTGACTTCCTTCAGGTTGTAATGCTGCTAAAATACCTTGGTATTGCACAAAATTTGTTACATTGGCAAAAATTCCCGCCATGATGGAACCCATAAAAGCGAATAAAGCGATCGCTGTTGGAATACCCAACGCTTGCAAAATCGGCATAACGATCACTGCGATAGAGATTACAGGACCAATGCCTGTCATGGAAGTGAAACATAAGGCAGTAACAGTACATAAAAGGGTCATGGTGATCCGTGGTTTATCTCCACCAAGCTCAACAACCTTTCGAATAAGCGTTGCAGCGATCCCTGTATCCATCAAAATCCGACCAAAGAAGGAACCGAAGAAAATATTGACCAGAATCGAACTAGCAAAACCGGCGGGTCCTGTTTGATAAATGTTCGTGATCGTATCGACAAAGTTCAAAGCTGTTAAATCCGGACTCAACGCATTTCCAATAAAAGCTAAAACGGTCCAAAGTGTTGCCATAACGAAGAAACCCACCATCAGGTTGAACCCTTTGACGCAGTACCAAACCATTCCTAAGAAAGAAACGATCATTAAAATACCAATTATAATTTCTACCATAAATTTTCCCTCATCTTTCCATTTGAACTATTTTTTTGTTCATACATCGTGCTGCAAGTTTCTACGTTTGCTACTTCCCCTATTCTCGCTGAATGCGACCTTTGTCATGAAAAAAACGGCTAGACTTGTGACCATTCCCCACGTTTTCTTTCCTCCTCTTTTTTTGTTAACCGTTTTAGTTAACCGGTTAACAAAGATTTTAAAAAAATAAAACAACGAATGATTTCTCGTGTTTATCCACTCCACTATCTTTGAGCTCTCAATACATTCCTATTCGCCCCCTTTCTCAATGGGGCTACCATTATTCCAATCACCCTCCACAATCCTCTCTTGTCGGTTGGGCTTTTCGTAAAAGATAGGCTCAGGATGCTTGCCTTTTGCTTAGATCAGCTTCCCTCCTATTTATCCTCTATGATTTGATCCTCCTATTTGCGCAACATTTCACATGAAGCTCCTTTGCCACTCGCTTGACCACGCGTAATTCCTAGTCTAAACCGAAAGGAATCGCGACCGTTTGATCCGTTTGTATGTCTAGGAGCTAGTTGCTTTAATGTCTACATAATAGCAAAGGGTGAAAACGCTGTCAATCACAAATAGAAATTTTTCTCTTCATTTGTTCAATTTATACAAAATAGACCTTAAAATACCTAGGTGGTATTTTAAGGTCTATTGGTCGTTTAAACTTCACTTGCCTGCAAACGATACATATCGGCATACAACCCTTTTTGAGCCAAAAGTTCATCGTGGGTGCCTCGTTCGACGATCGAGCCTTTATCAAGCACCAAAATTAACTCGGCATCGCGGATGGTAGACAACCGATGGGCGATCGCGATCGTGGTTCGCCCTTGACGCATATTGGCCAATCCTTCTTGGATCAGTCCTTCTGTTTCAGTATCAATATTGGCAGTTGCCTCATCCAAGACCAGAACTTTCGGATCGGTCACCATCGTGCGAGCAAAGGAGATCAATTGTCGCTGACCGCTTGAATAACTGGCACCCCGTTCAATCACTTTGGCGTGGTATTTACCAGGTAGTTTTTGAATGAAAGCATCTGCTTGAACAAATTTTGCTGCTGCTTCAATCTGTTCCTCATCAATGTCCTGATTTAATAAGCGGATATTGTCAGCGATGTCCCCATAAAACATGAAGGCATCTTGCAATACGAGTCCAACTTTTTTCCGAAGCTCTTCCATCGTAAAGTCGCGGATATCTTGATCATCGATCAAAATTTGCCCTTCCCCGAATTCGTAAAAACGCATCAGCACATTGATGATCGAGCTCTTGCCACTTCCTGTGTGACCGACTAAAGCCACGGTCTCACCTGGATAGGCGATGAAAGAAATATGATTTAATACGTTGTTTTTTCCATCATAGGAAAAACTGACATCACGAAATTCGATTTTTCCTTTGGTGATGGTTTGACTGGCATCGGGGTTTTGCTGCGGCGTATATTCTTCATTATCCATAATCTTCAAAATACGGCTGCCGGCGACCATCCCATCAGTAAAGACGCTGAGAAAATCCATCATCTGTGTCATGGGATTAAAAAATCCTTGAATATAGGTCGTAAAGGCGAAAATCAACCCGACTTCAATGGGCGATTCTATAGCATCAAACCCAAAGACCGTCAATGACAAGGCGATCGCTAAGGCATACAACAAACTAATGATTGGTGATAATAGCAGCGCATTCGTGCGGATCATGGCGTATCTAGTTTTCAAATAATCATCGTTGGTCGCTTCGAATTCTTCATTCAGCCGCGCCTCTTGGCGGAATTGTTGAATGATCTGCATACCAGAAATCGATTCATTCAATTTCGTATTCAGCTGACTCAGTTTTTCCCGCATTTGACGATAGATACGAGAGCTGAATTTTTGATAATACCAGATGACTACCATTAGGATTGGCAGAAAAATCAAGTTTAATAAGGCGATTTTGACGTTGATGCGGAACATGGCGGCAAAAGAAGAAACCACCGCAAAAATTCCTGTCAATACCATCAAGAAGACATACCAAAATTCATACAATGTTTCTGTGTCGTTGCTGACCCGTGAAACGATTGACCCTGCTGGTGTCTGATCGAAATAACGCATCCCAAGACTATGCAATTTTTCAAATAATTTTGCTCGAATATATTGATAGGTTTTTAAAGAACCCATCGAATAAAGGAACCATTGGAAAAACCAAATCACAGCTTTTACCAACACCCCAAAGAAATACAGCGCAGCAAAGAAATAAATGACTTGCTGGGTCGCCGTTTGATTGGTCAAATAATTATCCATAAAGGTTTGAATGATCAAAGGCAACAAGATATTGACGATCGATAGCACAAAAGCAAAAAAGATCGCTGCATAGAAGGTTTTTCGAAATGGCTTGGCAAAAAGGAACATTCGTTTGATGATGTTTTTTTGCTCTTTAAAGGGAATCGATTTGCTCCATTCTGATTCTTGCATTAGGCTTCACTCCCTTCGATTTTGGCTTCTAATTGCTGTTTGTCCCACATTTTTTTATACCAGCCATTTGCAGCCAATAATTGTTCATGGGTCCCGCGTTCACTGATTTTCCCATTGTCGATCACCAGAATTTCTTCTGCGTGCTTGACACTGCTTAGGCGGTGAGCAGCAATGATTGTTGTTTTATTCTGACGGAAGGTCCGTAACTGTTGTAAAATAGCTTCTTCCGTTTTGGCATCTACTGCTGAAAGGGCGTCATCTAAAATCAATAATTCTGGATCAGTGATCAAGGCACGGGCAATGGATAACCGCTGTTTTTGTCCGCCGGAAAGAGAAACACCACGTTCCCCCACCATCGTTTCGTACCCTTCAGGAAACTGACTTATATCCTCATGGATCACTGCTAATCCAGCAGCCGCTTCCACTTCTGCTTGAGAAGCTCGTGGTTGCGCAAAGCGGATATTGTCTCGAATCGTCATGGAAAACAAGAAATGATCTTGCGGAACATAGCCAATCGAACCCAAAAGAGCATTCAAGGAGTATTGCTTGCTATCGATGCCCCCGAAGGTGATCGCTCCATCAAATGAATCATACTCTCGCAACAAGAGCTTCATCAAAGAGGTTTTTCCAGCACCGGTTTTCCCGACGACACCTAGTGTTTGCCCGGCAGGCAAAGTAAAGTGGATGTCTTGCAGGGCAAAATCATCTCCTTGATAGTGAAACTCATTGATTTGAACGTTCACCGTTCCTTGGGCTGGGGCATCGACCGCATCTTTGGCTTCAATAATATGGGTCTTGGCCGCCAACAATTCGGCAACCCGATCATAACTAGCATTGCCTCGTTCCAGCACATTAAACAGACGTCCGATGGCAAACATCGGCCAAACTAACATACCGATATAACTGATGAAGGATACCAATTGACCGATCGAGATGGTACCGTCCATAACATAATTGCCGCCAACGATGATCGTCAGCACATAGGAGATTCCGATGATGATCGTAATAAACGGATCAAACAAGGCATCCAGAAAATTGACTTTGCGGTTTTTGATGATGGCATGGTCGATTTTGGTTTGAAAATCAGCGATGTCCTCTTTTTCCTGTCCAAAAGTTTTGATGACTTTCATCCCAGTAATACTTTCTTGGGCTTTGTCGTTGATGGAAGAAAAGGCTTCTTGCGAGTCACGAAACGCATCATGCAATTTGCTACCAAGAACCCGTGCCATGACTGCTAAGAAAGGCAGCGGCAATAGAGCAATGATCGTTAACCGCCAGTCGATAAAGAGAACCATCGCAATGATGGTTGCCCCTCCCGAGATGAAGGAATCGGCAAAGGTTAAGATCCCCGCCCCTGCCACATTTTGGATGGCATTCAAGTCATTGGTGGCATGGGCCATCAAATCACCTGTCCGATGCTTTTGATAAAACAACTGATCCATCCTTGTAAAATGTGCAAATAGCTGTCTGCGTAACGTTTTTTCTAGCCGAGCAGCACTGCCCCAGATATGCGTCCGCCAGACGAAACGGAACACGTATTGAGCGATAGCTGAAGCAATCAAGATCATGACCCAAAAAAAGATCGTCTGCATCGAGATCTCTTTTTCCGCAATCTCATCGATGATGATCCCAATAACTTTTGGGGGTGCCAACTGTACCAAGGCGACTAGGACTAAAGAGCCTACGCCTAACAAATAATGTTTCTTTTCTTGTTTAAAAAACCAACCTAACTTCCTAAATATTGACATAACACTCTCCATTTCTTTGTGACCTGTTGCCTAAATTTTGCGATTTTTCCGAATATTTATTAGATTCAGATTCGATTGCTACCCCGCTATTAGCAGAAAGTAAATAGCAAAAGCAGCATGCGGCCATTTTTTTATTAGTTTCTACATTTTGCCGCAATAAAAAGCGAGCTGATAAAATCAGCCCGCTTCTTAGAAAAAAACCTACTTTTGGTTTTTCATTTGCTGCATCATCTGACGAATCTTTTTCTCAGAAGGTTTTTGACCCATTGACATCATCATCGAGCGAAGCATATCCTCATTAACGGGAGGATTTTTCTTTAGATAATCTTGCATATATTTTCGCGCCAAAAAGAAGCCGCCGACAGCGCCTAGTAATGCTGCAACAACAGCGATCACGATTACGATTCCTACACTAACCATTCGAAAACTCTCCTTTCTCTTGTACTCTCAATGAATCATTTTACTAGAAAAAAACACAAAAAGAAAGAGTGAAAGCTGGATTTATCCAAAAACTTTCACTCGTTTCCTCAACTTAATGCGACATCTCTTTTGTTGAATAACCAATTTGTTAAAAGGTAGATTAAAACACTATAAACAAGGATCCCGATCGCCATTTGCCAATAGCCCAATCCCGGATCAAAGGCAGTCATCTGCATGTCAGAACTATTTAATAAACTCGGTATCTGCTCTTTGATATTCATAAAATTAAATGGATTCCACTTCAGCCATGAGTATTTTTCTTGCGCAAAAAGCATGATCGAGTTGATGATGCTGCTTCCGAACAACATACCCAAGCCTAAGCCTACCGCCAGGCTTTGAGAGCGAATGACGGCTGAGATAAAGATGGTCAATGCAATATAAAAGACAATCAATAGCAAGTTGGTTCCCGCAAAAACAAGGGCAACAAGAATCGCCGCTAGCCCGTTGTAGCCAGTAGCAGCAAAAGGTGATTCAGCTGCTAAAAATAAATTGGCGGCTGCTAAACTACTGATTAGTAAAACAGCAGTCCCTAAAAGCGCAAATAAAAACGTGTTGATGGCTTTTGCTGCTAAGATTTGGCTTCTGGAAAAAGGCCGAATCAATAAGAACTTGATCGTTCCACGACTGAACTCTTCCGCCACTGAAGAAGCTGCCACAATCACTACAAATAAGTTTAAGAACGAAGTCATGTCGCTCAAAGAAGCAAACAAATCATTGGCACCAATTTCTGGACTACCTAAGCGAACCACATAGGTCAACCCAAAAGTCATTAAAACCAATAAAAGCAGCATGATCCAAGTAGAACGTTTTTTGGTTAATTTGATCCATTCATTTTTAATCAATGTCAGCATGCTTACAAACCTCCTTCTTCGGTCCAAGCCAAGAATGTATCTTCTAGAGAAGATTGCTTTGTCCGTAGTTCTTTTAAGCCGATACCCGCCGTAACGATCGCTGCAGCGATTGCCGAACGCTGATCTGTTGCTAGAGTGACTTGCAATTCGTCTTCTACGTGCAAGACCTCGACGTCAAAGGAAGCTTTTAACAGTGCTTCTGTTTGCGCATTATCATCTGTTTTAATAATCAGTACATTTTTCTCTGCTTTCAACTCTGCCATTGCTACTTGATGAGTGACTTTTCCTTTTTGCACCACGATCAAATGATCGGCAATTTGTTCGATATCGCTTAATTGATGACTGGAAACTAAGACAGAAACTCCTTTTTCTCTCAAAGAAAGAATCATTTCTCGAAACTCCCGCATGCCTTTAGGATCCAGACCATTCATCGGCTCATCTAAAACTAATAAGTCTGGTTGATGGACCAATGCCTGGGCAACACCTAAACGCTGACGCATCCCTAATGAATAGGTTTTGACTTTTTGATGGATATGTCCTTCTAAATGTACCTGACGAATAAGTGCTTCTAATTCTGCTGTCGTACTTTTTTTCTTCGCCATGCGCTGATACTGCATCAAATTTTCATATCCGGTCATGTAATTATAAAACTCAGGATTCTCAACGATCGCTCCGACTGAGGCAATCGCTGTTTTAAACGAAGAATCCAATAAATTTCCCATAATTGCAATAGATCCTGTATTGTGCTTCATCAAGCCAACGATCATCCGGATGATCGTCGTCTTCCCAGCCCCATTAGGCCCTAATAAACCAACGACTTGTCCTTGGTCCACCACAAAGGAAACATCATCAATGATTCGTTTGGTTCCAATCAATTTGGAAACATTTTGCAGTGCTAATACTTCTGTCAAAGTTACCCCTTCTTCCTAACACCATTTCTGCAACGATTTTAAATAAAAAACGTTATGATAATATGTATACCATGCCATCTCTGTAAAAAAAAGTCAAGAAGCGAAAAAGGAACATCGATGCTCCTGTTTTTGCTTCTTGTCCTCTTCGTTTATCACTGTCACTTTTCAGGTTTGACCTATTGCTACTGGTCAAAAGCTTGGCAAAATTATAAGTTCTATCTGATCGATCTTATAGCGGAATCACTCCGTTTGGGTGAATGCCAGCTGGGCAAACGCTGCCTTGTTCTTGGCACTTCTGATCTGTTTGATCACTTGCTTGAGCTGTTTCCACTCCTTTGCGCTTGGGTGACCATTCCAATAAAAGAGGTACGGCTGTTCTTCCTCAGGAAATTCCTGATGGATCGGATAATCGCTGATCACCAAATCTGGCTTTTGAGACAGCGAATAATGGGCCATCGCTCGATGCGTGGCGTTCATCAAGCGGTTCTTGATCCAAAGCTCTTGCGTTTTTCCGTATTTCGAATGGATCGAGAACGTGACCGGCTGTTCATATTTTATAAAAATAACTCTCAGTAACATACAGTATTGGAAAATCAAGCGATCATTCATTTGCAGTAATCTACGCAACTCTGGTAAAGAAACAGTCGCTTCCAAAAAAAAACGTTTCATGGTTGGATAAAGCACCGGAAAAGCTGCTTGCAGCTCTTGCTCGTCGGTTGTTTTGCCAAAACTATCGCTTTTTTGTCGCGTACCAAAACAGCCAGAGGCGGAATGGATCATTACCAGATTAACCAGTAAATAGTTTTTTTCGGCTTCTGTAAACGTCAACCGAAAATACACGGCTAGTTTTTCAACGAGCTGCGCTTCTTGCTGGTACTGTGGTTGAGTCAGCCACGAGATGTTAGCAGCATCGAGATCCTCCTCAAGATAGGTGTTCATTACGCCAAACATATAATACAAGAAACTGCGTTCATCCTCCGAAATATCAGAAAACGACAGATGATTCCTGTTAAACAATGGTTTCAAAAAGACCTGATCAAACTGATTTTTTTCAATTAATGGGTGCTAAAACGTAAGTACTTCTTTTGGTAAAAATAAAAGCGGATGCTTTTGGTGGATTCTTTGCACGGAGATAGCGAATAGATGAAGAAATTTCTCGATATCGATTTTTCTCATATAAGAAGCATGGTTTTCAAACAGCGCTACAGCCTGCTCTTTCTCCTTGAGCGATGCCAAGACTCGTGAGTCCTTCTCGTCAAAAATTTGCCAATAGGTAAGATGATAAAAATAGCGGATCGCATATTCAGCACCTGCCAAAGGATCACCTTTTTTTAAACTATAGGACAAATGATAGTTCGCCAAAACATGATTTAACTCCTGCAATTTTCGTTGAATCGTGCGGGGACTGCTAAAGGTTTTTTGACTGAGTTGTTCAAGGGAATGATAGTCCCCCTGAAAGAGTGCATCCAGCAAGATAAATCCAACGGTTCCCCGCAACAATACACTATAGGCTTGACTCAATAGGAATCGTGGAGAAAAAGCAATGGACACTTCTTTCTCCAACCGATCATAGGTCAAAGTAAACTGAGGATAGCGTGCACGAAACACCTCTACTTGCTGAACGATCGACTGCATTTTGTTGGTTTTCCAATCGAAAACACCTGAGAGCTCTTTCATTGTATAGTCTTTCTTGTTCGTTTCGTAACAATGACTTAGAAACGCATAAATTTGTTTTTCTGTCGTATCCAAAAGTGCCTGTAACATGAAATTTCCCTCGCTTGAATAATCAGCAAACGCTGTTTTTACCCTAAATTTGTCATCTTACAAAACTGTAAGCTGTCAGTGTTTGGTGATCGTACCACCATGCGCTCTTTTCTGTCAAATCACTTTTAACAAATTTTCCTTTCGTTATCTGTGTATTTTCATAAAAAAAGTCTGACGCCTCAAAACGATCGTCAGACATTTTGTTAAAACAGTAAAACAAAACGTGATTGTTCTTTCTGGGGAAGAAAATTCCAATCGTGGGTTATCAAGTCTCTCATTTTCCTTGGCTTTTTTCTTTACTGCCTCTCATCAGAAAATAACTTTCGATTCAGCCAGTAAAGGAAGACAGCAAGGATAACCACGCCTAGACCAAAGAGGATATAGTGAATACTCGTATTTTTGCTGCCGGTTTTCGGTAGTACATCTGCATTGACCTCCTTAGCACTGCTTGTCTTCGTACGTTGTTCCTGTTTCACTGAAGACGATGCTTTAGCGAGTTGTTTGCCTGCGGGATCATTGGAGGAAATACTTAGCTTGCTTGACTGACTTTGGTTCGGCGCTAATTTGTTTGGTTTCGTTTCTGAATCTGAAAGCTCTTCAGATGCAGCTTCACTAACGGTCGTTGTTCCTGTTGTTGCGGTGGTTTCTCGACTCCTAGTTATCTGACTTGATTCGCTCTCACTGACTGGTTGAGTGTTCAAACTTTCTGACTCACTTGAATTGTGACTACTTTCTATACTTTGAGAATCCTGACTTGTGTTTTCCGTAGTAGAAGTCCTTGGATCCGTGGATTGAGAGTCGCTAAATTTCGGTTCGATACTACTAAAGGAAGAGCCCGTTTCTTCAGTCACCTTAGAGCTTGCGCTTATCTCAGAGTTCGTGGTCTCGCTAGAGCTCGGGGGCGTTATTACTTGCCATTGACTGGGCTTCAAGTTCTCAGTTATCGTTGTTTCACCATCATATATGACAACTAAATCAACTTTATCCATACTTTTTATCTCATCAATAACCATCTCAGCATGAATTCTTAAGTAGTTTTCAACACCTGAAAACCAATCGACATTCGTCAAAACTGTTTCGCCGATCACTTTTTCGCTGTGACCGTTCCCATCCCAACCATAAGTTAGTAGGACACGAACCTTTTGTGAAGTCAGCGTTTTGTTCGGCCGTACCGGGATCGTAATGACTTTCAAGGCTTCATCATAGATCACTCGGTTCGTTTGAACAGAAAACGATAAATTCCCTCCGGCTCGTTCTTTTGCTGAAGTATGATCGAAACCAAACACCAGCAGCAATAATCCCGCTAACAGCAAAATCAACACGATTCCAACCAGCTTTCTCATTTCCTCACTTCCTAAATGAATATTTCAAGATAACTTGATAAGGAAATTATAATAAATTCTCAGAGAAAACATGCGCCGAAAAAAAAAAGAAAGTGGCCATAAAATGGCATCTTCCCTTTAAATAAGTCTTTATTAATTTTTCTTCCTAGTAATAATACTGCCTCCAAAATTTCAGTTTCTATCTACCTGATAAATTTACACCAACTTAACTTCAACGCGCATCCTGCTAAAACCATTCCTATTGCAATCCATAAATGATTAGACGCTTCATTCGTTTGAGGAAACTGCTGTTTTTCTGATTGATTATGCAAATTATTTGATTGGGATACCTGCATGTTCCCAGGGGTGGAACTTTGATGTGTCATCGCCCCATTATTACTTGAACTACTCCCGTTATTTGATTCTGAACTACTAATCATACTGTTTCCACTACTTGGTTCCGTGATACTACTTGTACTGCTTTCACTACTTGGTTCCGTAGTACTACTAGTGCTGCTGGTGCTACTGGTGCTACTACTGGTGCTGCTCTCACTACTTGGTTCCGTGCCACTACTTGTACTGCTTTCGCTACTTGGTTCGGTTGTACTACTGGTGCTGCTTTCACTACTTGGTTCCGTGCTACTACTGGTGCTGCTTTCGCTACTTGGTTCCGTGCTACTACTTGTACTGCTTTCGCTACTTGGTTCCGTGCTACTACTTGTACTGCTTTCGCTACTTGGTTCCGTGCTGCTGGATTCTCCTGGTTCACCGGTTCCACCACCACCGCCACCATAGCGTGGTGTATAGCCAGTAATACTGCTTGTTCTTGGCACATCATTGACCACGGCATCAAGGATGCCCTGATTGGTATATTGTTCCAATGAACCATCCGTTTCTGTTTTGTAGGTAATGTAGATCCGTTCCTCGGTATCCCGCAAAGGAATTTCAAAAGAGCCATCACTATTTAAAACGATCGGTACTTCATCAACATATGTTGGGTTGGAAACGCTGGGTCCATAGACCACTCGAGCAGTCGTACTGACAAGTGTCTGATGGGGACCTAAAATATCAATAAACGTTCCATCTTTGATCGTCACTTGGTTTGTATTAAACGAGTTGATGTACACACGCCAATCAATAATCCGTTTGGGTTCTTGCGTACCTAAATACAGTCCTTGTTTGGTGAGTAAGGCACCCTCCCCTGTATCATCCACTGCTTGAATAAAAATAGGCACCGATTGCGTTCCATTTACTGTTTCGAAGTTAATGTTGTTGATTTGGTTCTCTGTCACTTCATCGCTGAACTTTGTCCAAAAATAAAAGTCCCCATGTACATTGGTATTTTTTTCGACAAATTCCGTGAAAACAAAGGTCAGCTGATTGCCAACTTGGGTAACATTGACCACTAAGTTGTTATTTTCATCGTATAAAGCATACGTATTATTGACGCCTTCAATCTCAACTGGCAAGGTGACTGTTGCTTTGTCATCGGCTTTTAAGTCACCCAAATTTTCTAAACTCCACCTCATATCTATTTTAAACGAGTCATCTTTTTCGATACTTGTAATGACTTCATTGTGGCTATTGACGATCGACACATTTGTGATCAGCTTGGCTCCCACATCGGTTTCTCCATAAACAATCCGCATACCGGCAAAAACAGGAAGTAACAGTAGCAAGACAGCAAATGCTTTTCCTAGTCGTTTGATCATTGGTTTCCTCCTTAAGTGAGCGCTTAGCTAAACCTACCGATCACAGCAGTCACTGTGCTCGACATGAATATTGTACTTAACAATTGTCTTTTCGTTTCACGTTGAGAAAATAGACTTCCAGTTGCCACATTCTAGCAGCGAATCGGCGACTGCTTGATAGAATAAGTGTTAACTAATTTTATCTGCATATTAGTGATTTACACAATTAAAACGCTTCATTGCCAAAGGAAAATAACATTGCAGCAAATAAAAAGCCAAATCCCAATCCGTGTTGACTGAAAGGGATTTGACTTAAAAATCAAACTACTCTGTAGGATCGGCGATCCTATCAATTTGCTGGAAGTATCTATATTGACAAATCAAGTAAAAAACGATTTGAAAAATCAAAAAGAGACTAGCGATCACACCGTAGTATTGCCAAACAGGCAATTCTACTAAGATACGCAAAGCGGTCATCGCTACCGCGAAATGGATCATTGCAACGACTGTTGGCAAGAAGTACATCACTTGCAGCTGGCGTCTCAGAACGTTGTGACGCTCCTTCGGCGACACACCTAAAATATGCAAGGAACGATGGTACGCCCCATCTTTATCTAAATCTGCAAATAAACGGAAATAGATAATCGAAGCGGAGAAAATAAAGAAAACCGAACCCAGTAATACCGTGATCATTAAGATGATGCCATTTCCTTGACGATTTTCTTGGAAAACTTGGTATTTCGAAGAGTAATGAAGATACGGTGGTAGATCTTTTGTCGCCTCTTCCCAATCAGCCTCGGAATAACTATCTCGACTATCTAACTCTTGAGTAATTTCATCATATTTTTGATTAACCACCTCATTGGATTTATCCATTTCTGCATTGATTTGATTAACTACTTCTGGTGTTTCAGACCATTGGGGATAGTCCAACCAAATAAATCCAAAACTAGAGTTGTCTCCTTGTGACTGTAACTGTGCCTGCCATTCTTCAAACGTATGATCCGTCACAACAGCTAAACCAAAGTAATCTAAGGATAGCATCGAGGGACTATGGACAACTGTGACTTCTTTCTTAATACCTGTATCTGATCCCAGCTCAATCGAATAAAGACTTTGCCGATCATTCTTCGTGACCTCTAATAGTTCTTTTCGACGAGAATAGTTGCTGCTGAGCTCCAAGATTTGTCCGTCCATAATAGTCTCCGCTTCTTCACCAATTTGAGTCATTATTTGTCGATATTGACTCTCTCGCATAATTGAAAAACTATTTGTCATGTAATAACGATCATTGATCACCTCTGAGTCATCCATATTTGCACTTGCCCAAATTAGTTGGACTTCGTCGACAACAGGATGATATCCTTCCTCTTCTAATGTGTTTTTTATTTGATCAGCTTTAATTTCAGTTTCTCTATAATTTGTATCAGACCACGTAAATACATAGGCTACACTGATTCCTTGGATCGAAGAAAAAGAAGAGCTGCCGATCGCCAGCATCACGGAAATCCCAACGAATGCCACGGAGGTACTAATAGCAATCAGACTATACATCGCCGCATTGTCTCGCATGCGAAAAATCCATTCGCTGATAGTCAGCATCCGAGTCCCTCGTAAGAAGGTCGGGCGTTTCTTTAATCGTTTCAATAGAAATACGCTGAACTGATGGAATGACAAAATCGTGCCCGCAACAGTCAACAAGACTCCTAGCATAAGCGGCAGCATCGAGTACGTTTGGTAGCTAAAATAAAAGACCGATCCATAGCCAATTAGTAACAGCACAATTCCTGAAAAAGCCAATGCCCAATGACTTTTTGGCTCAGGACGTGGCTTTTCATTTTCCTTGATCAATGAGATGATCTGTTCTCCTTGCAAGGCGCGGGTACTGAAAAAGGAGATCAAGAGAAAAATAAAGACATAGATCCCAAAGGTCAATCCTAAACCTTCCATAGGAACCATAAATTTCAGTCCTTCTGTTAGATACATGACATTTTGCGCAATCAGCAGCAATAATTTCGTCAATAAAATCCCTAACCCAATACCGGTCACTGTGGCACAGGTTCCTAAAAGGGCATTTTCGACAAACAAAATCTTTCGCAGATCTTTTTCTTCGATCCCCAAAATCAAGTAGATTGCCAGATCACGTTTGCGTCGTTTTAAAAAGACCACAAATGTATACCATAAAAACAACAGCGACAGTAAAGCGATCACCACAAGTGCGACGGATAGACCGACCTTCGCCAATTCTGAAAGTGTACCGCTATTGGACAAGTTTTCTTCCAATTGCGGATGAAAGAGCAAAAGACTAAAGATATAAAACACCATCGCCGCAAAGGCGCTGCTGACGAAGTAGGCCGCATAGGTTCGAAAATTCCCCCGCAGATTACGAATGATCAACTGTCTGAAATTCATGACGGCGACCTCCTAAATGTGCTAGGACTTCAAGAATTTTTTGATAAAATTGCTGTTGATCAGCCCCGCGATAGACTTCGTTATACAGCTTTCCGTCTTTGATAAAAACGACCCGATCAGAAAAGCTGGCGGAATAAGGATCATGGGTGACCATCATGGTGGTCACCTTGCGCTGCTTGTTCATCTGACTTAGTATTTCCATGACATCTCGTGCTGCCTTGGAATCAAGATTACCCGTCGGTTCATCTGCTAAAAGCAGTTCCGGCTGATGGATCAAAGCTCTAGCGATCGCAACCCGCTGCTGCTCCCCACCGGAAAGCTGATAGATGCGTTTGTCTTTTTTCTCATAGATCCCAAGTTCACGTAATAGCTGTTCCGAACGTTCTTTCATCTCAGGAACCGGCACCCGATCCAATGTCAGTGGTAAAATAACATTCTCAAGCACACTCAATGGTGAAAGTAAATTGTAGTTTTGAAAAACAAAGCCCAGGTGCCGACGACGAAACTCTGCGAGTTTTTGCTTAGATAATTCCAGCGGCTGCTCTCCTTTGATGATCACTGAACCCGCAGTCGGTTTATCCAATGTTGCTACCAAATTCAACATAGTAGTCTTTCCACTGCCAGAAGGACCCATTATGCTGATAAATTCTCCTTCTGGCACTTTGAGATCGATTTGTTGCAACACCTCAACAGAAACTTCTCCCGCATAGGTTTTTGTTATATTTTTCAATTCTAGTAAAGCCATCATCTTCACTCCTTTGCTACCAGTTTAGCAGGTGGCAGCGCAATCAGTTATCGATTTCGTGATAGAAAGCTTACAAAATTGTAAGAAAGCCTTTACGTCCGAAACGTTAATGTAACCGTCGTGCCTAGATTCTCCTTAGAGACCAAAGCGATATCGATATCCAATTGCTTGCTGATCGTTTCGACTAAGTAAAGTCCGATTCCAGTTGCCTCGCCTGTTTGCCGACCATTCTGACCTGTATAAAAGGGGCGAAAAACCCTTGGCAGATCCGCTTCCGCAATCCCACATCCTTCATCGGAGATCGTCAAACTTCTAGAAAACGGATCAATTTCAAAACAGACTTTGCTCTCTGGCTTTGAGTACTTAATGGCGTTGCTGATGAGTTGAAACAGCAAGATCCCTAGCCATTTTTTGTCTGTTGTGACCGTGATATCCGCATCACTCAACAGTTTCGGATAGACTTCGCTGCGAATAAAATTCCGCTTCTGTTCACCAATCCCGTGCTTGACCACTTCCAGCAGGGAGACGGACTCAATAACAAAGTCCTCCGTGAAATCTTCCAATCGCACAAAGTTCAAGGCGGTCGCCAAGCCGCTCTTCAAGCGATCTGTCTCAGCCAAAAGATCGTAGCTGTCGACTTCCTCACTTTCAGCCATTAGCGCCAAGACCGAGACAGGTGTTTTCATTTGGTGAACCCATATATTCATAAAACGGATGTGGTTTTGATGATGCTGATTCAGTTCGGTGAGTTTCTCTTGCATTTGCTGTTCTCTTGCATCGAACTGCTTACGCCATTTCTTGGAAAGAGAGCCATTGCTGCCACGAACAGCTTTTCCACTCTTGAGATAGTGATAAAAAGCGGCATTGGATAGATACTCCGCCAAAGAAACAAACAAAAGCAACAAGCAAAATAGTAACAGACCATACCCAATGACTAAATAATTTCGATACCCATCGAGCCAAATCACTAAGACGAACAGTGAAATGGCGAGAACGGTGATCAAAATTCTCGCTATATGAAGCTTGACATATTCTCTCATTGTTCGGTACCTACTACCGATAAGGCGTAACCCTTGCCGCGAATCGTTTGGATTGGATCATTGATGCCCATTGCCGCCAATTTTTTTCGCAAACGGCCAACATTGACAGAAAGCGTATTGTCATCAACGAAACGCTCATCATCCCATAATAGATTTAAGATCCGTTCTCGTTTGACCATCTCTGGGTGTGCTGACATTAACAGGGTCAATAATTCTCCTTCTCGAACAGTCAGCCATTCACTGGCTTCACGATAGACCATCTTCAACGCTTCCGGATAATAGATCAATTCGCCAGCTTTCAAGCTTCGCGCACGATCCGACTGCGCATAATCCCCATAAACTCTGCGAATATGGCTCTTCACTTTAGCTAGCAGCAAGTCATAAGAAAAAGGCTTGACCAGATAATCATCGGCCCCGTATTCTAAAGCCATCACTTGATCCATGTTGCCATCGCGCGCCGAGATAAACAGAATCGGCACCAGCGAACGTTCTCTGATTTTTTGACACCAATAGAACCCGTCATAATAAGGCAGATTGACATCTAATAAAACCAAATCTGGTTGAATCGACAAGAATTCATCTAAAACAGCATCGAAATTTTCTGGAACAAAGGTTTGATAGGCATAGCGGGATAATTGATTTTCCATCATTTTGACTAATGATTTGTCATCCTCGACCACAAATATTTTCATAGAATCCCTCCTGTTTCTCTAAAGTTTACCAAAACCTCGTGAAAAATACTGCAATATCCCAGCTTTTTAAAAAAAAATACACTTATTTATTGTAAGCAAAAATATTTTATAGTATACTACACTTTGTGATTAAAACTTACTTAAAGTAAAGGTGGAAAAAAATGAAAAATATTTTAGTTGTTAAAGCCAATAACCGTCCTGATGGAGTATCTGCAAAAATGTTTGATACCTTCGTTGAAAATCTTGATACCAACAATGTGGACGTTGTAACCTTTGATGTGTACGCACAACCAATGCCTTATATCGGTCAAACGTTATTTGAAGCATTTGGCAAACTTTCACAAGAACAAGAATTAAACCAAGAAGAACAAGAATTGATGACTGTCCGTCAAGACGTGATGAACAAATTCGCAGCAGCAGATACCATCGTTTTCGCTTTCCCAATGTGGAACTTAACGATCCCAGCTGCCTTGCACACCTTTATCGACTACATCTTCCAAGCAGGCTTTACTTTCTCTTATAACGAAGATGGTTCAATGAACCAATTGTTGAAAGACAAAGAAATCGTTCTATTGAATGCCCGTGGTGGTGTTTACTCAGGCGAAATGAGCGCAATGGAAAACGCTGTAACCTTTATGGAAAAAGTTTTCGGTGGTATGTTCGGCATGAACATCACAGAAGAAGTAATCATCGAAGGCCACAATGCAGATCCTTCTAAAACAGCAGAAATCATTGCTGAAGGTTTAGAACGCGTAGCAGCAGCTGCGAAAAAATTCTAATCATTGCTATCGATCAACTCCTCAACAAAGCGCTATTGCTGGTTGAGGAGTTTTTTTATCCAAAAACGTAGCTCGTTTATTGGATTGATAATACAAAGATGCCCCTTCAAACACAGCGGTCTAAGGGGCTAAGTCTCTTTTTATTTTGATGATTTCCAATCACAAGGCAACAGCTCTGCTATCGTCATGATTTTTCCTGCTGCAATCATCACTTGCGTGTTCTGATTGGCAGGATCTAGCTGGCTGATGAATTCACGGCAACGGCCACAAGGTGGGATCGGCTCACCTGCTGAATTGATTGCAACCATCTGTAACACCCGCTGCTGCGACACTCCCTGCTTCTGCAAATTGAGAGAGCTGTCTGAATCCCAGTTTTTGTTTCGCGGCATTGATCAGCAACTGAAAGTCCATTTTCTTCCTCCCACAACAAGATAGTTCATATTAAATGAACCGTTTAAGCACCCGCCATGATTTTCGTCAATAGCTCAGGATCAAAGGTCTTTTCCCGCAGCATCGCGATTTCATAGCCATAAGGGGCTTTTTTATTCTTTTTGTCTTCGCCGACATAGGGTGTTTCCAAAATTTTCGGTAACGCTGATAATTGCTCATGATGAACGATCTTATTCAAGGCTTCAAAGCCGATCGTCCCAAAACCAATATTGGCATGTCGGTCTTTGTGGCTGCCCTGTGGATTTTTTGAATCATTGACATGGATGACTTTCAAACGATCCAAACCGATGATTTTGTCAAACTCGTTTAAGACGCCGTCAAAGTCTTCTTTGACATTATAGCCGGCATCATTCGTGTGACAAGTATCTAGTGTAACGGATAATTTTTCATTTAAAGTAACGCCATCGATAATTGCTGCCAATTCTTCAAAGCTGCGACCAATCTCGGTGCCTTTACCTGCCATTGTTTCTAATGCGATCTGGGCAGTTTGATTTTTTTCAAGGACCTCGTTCAAGCCTTTAATGATCTGCTTGATCCCAGCTTCGGGTCCTGCACCGACATGGGCACCGGGATGCAACGTGATTTGAGTCGCACCTAAAGCTTGCGCTCTTTGGATTTCCTCTTGTAAAAATGAAACGGCAAAGCCAAAGTTTTCAGGCTTAATGGTGTTGCCTAAATTAATAATGTAAGGAGCATGGACGACGATATTCGAAATTCCTTTTTCCGTCATAAAATCTTGTCCGGCTGCGATCTGCATCTCTTCGATCGGTTTGCGCCGCGTGTTTTGCGGAGCTCCGGTATAAATCATAAACGTAGTAGCTTGATAGCTAGCCGCCTCTTCTGCTGCTCCTAAAAGCATTTTTTTGCCGCTCATTGAAACGTGTGAACCAATCAACATTTTTCTTTTCCTCCTAAATCTAGTCTTCTCTATTATCGATAAAAGCGCCTTGTAAAGCGATTATTTTGCTCATTGCCGTATTTTTTTATCAAGCGAGTCCAAATAACATTAGGACACCCGTCATTAGCGGCATACTTATCAAAAAGCTAATGGAAGAAACGAACCCTACTGCTTCTTCCTCCATCCCAGCAATCACGGAATTAATGACACCGAACAAGGGAATCGGAGCAAACACTAACAAACAAAGAACTGGCTTTAATAAAACTGGGATTGGTAAAACATAGAAAGCCGCAAACAGCACGAAGGCCAGTCCGTAGCGCAAGCTTAAAATTTTGATTACCGTTGGCGTAGTGTGCTTCGGTAAGCGGAAATCCAAAAATAAGCCAATCATAAACATGGACAAAAACGTATTTGCGATCCCGATTGGTTGGACAAGCGCTAATGCCGCCTCAGGGATCCTCCAATCCGCACTGCGGATAATCAGCATCACTAGATAAATGGTAAATGTTGGCGAGCGCAGGAGATTCAAAAAGATTTTCCCTGGTTCAAATGTCGTCCGCTTTCCAATCAAGAATTCGATAAAAATCGTCGTTCCCCCTGCCAACATGATACTGTTTCCCATATCAAACAGCGAAATCAGCGGAATCCCTAAAGGATAAAAGCTTTGGGCAAAAGGAATCGCAAAATTGCCGATATTAAAGCCTGACCCGCAGTACATCGCAAACTGCTGCAAGGTACTTGATTCGTTTTTGGTCAAGAAAAATGCGAAGAGGATTTGGACGATCGTAATGATCAACGCGATCACAATCAAACTAAGGGCACTGACTTGTACTTGCATTGCAGCTAAATTCAAAATGATTGCCGCCGGTAACGTTACATTCAAAATAATTTTGGATAAGATCGAGCCATCGGCTTTCGAAAGGACTTTCAATTGCTTAAGAAAATATCCTAAGAAAATCATGGCAAATAAGCCGGCGGCATTCAACACTATGTTTCCCATTCCAACAAAAACCCTTCCTCTACAAAAATTTGAAAAAAGCGAACCAACAGGGCGGTTCGCTTTTTGCGATTAAAATGTTAGTAAGAAATATTTTTTCTTGCCACGACGAATCACGACGTATTTCCCACCGATCCGATCACTTGCTTGGATCTCGTACGTTAGGTCTTGGACGCGTTCCCCATTGATGTAGATCGCCCCATTTTGTACGTCTTCTCTTGCTTGACGTTTTGATGGTTCGATTTTAGCAGTTGTCAATACTTCAATGATGTTCAAAGAATCATCAGTTGTTACCTGGTGGCTAGGAACCCCTTTAAAGCCTTGTTCGATCTCTTCAGCGTTCAACTCTTTGATGTTGCCACTGAATAAACTTGCTGAGATGCGTACGGCTTGTTCATAAGCCTCTGCCCCATGAACCAAAGTAGTGACTTCTTTTGCCAAAGCTTTTTGCGCTGCTCGAGATTCTGGTGCAGCGTTAAATTCTGCTTCGATTGCAGCGATCTCTTCTAATGATAAGAAGGTGAAATATTTCAAGAATTTAACTGCATCACGATCATCGGTATTGATCCAGAATTGGTAGAACTCGTAAGGTGTCGTTTTCTTAGCATCCAGCCAAACGGCATTGCCTTCTGTTTTCCCAAATTTGGTTCCGTCTGCTTTTGTGATCAATGGCATAGTCAACCCAAACCCTTGGACTTCCCGTTCACGACGCAATAATTCGATTCCAGAGGTGATATTCCCCCATTGATCGCTACCGCCTAATTGCAACAAGCAACCGTGGTTGTCGTAAAGGTTCAAAAAGTCATAGGCTTGTAAAAGCTGGTATGCAAATTCGGTGTAGGAAATTCCTGTTTCGATCCGACGTTTGACACTTTCTTTGCTCATCATGTAGTTGATGGTAAAGTTTTTCCCAGTGTCCCGTAAGAAATCGATCAGTTTCAATTCCCCTAACCATTCATAGTTATTGGCAATGATGGCAGGATTTTCTTGGTCATCAAAATCAATAAAGCGAGATAATTGGCTCTTGATACTTTGTGACCATTCCAAAACGGTATCTAATGTGTTTAATTGACGTTCTTGATCTTTAAAGGATGGGTCACCGATCATTCCTGTACCGCCACCAACTAATGCGATCGGCACATGTCCGTTTTGTTGGAAACGGCGCAACATCAAAATAGGCAATAAATGACCAATATGCAGGCTATCTGCGGTAGGATCAAAGCCGATATATAGTTTCACAGACTCTTCATTTAATTGTTTGGTCAAGGCTGCTTCGTCTGTGGTCTGATGAACTAATCCGCGTTGCTTTAGTTCTTCAAAAAAGTCTGTACTCATTCTTTCTCCTCCTAATAATTGCTTCATTGTTCATCTTAACTGAAAAAGAGGGCAATGAAAAGTCTTTCTCTCAAAGTCCTTTACCAAAAAAGAAACTTTTAGGCAAATCCTTTCGTTTTCCTTTGTTTTCACTGATCGAATCCAACCGTGAAAAGGAAATTCCTGATCCTCTTCTTGAGATAACGGATAGGGTGCTACCCAAGCGTCTTGTTTTTTGCTATAATTACACGGAATCTATTCTAATTTATTGAGGTGACTCTTTTTGTCCCAGAAAACGAAAAAACAAAAGAATACAGAAAACAAAAATAGAGGCTGGTTCTATTTCAACATCAGTCTAAGGGTTTTACATGCCTTATTCTTAGTCGCTATTTCTTTGCTGGTGCTTGGCGGCTCTTTAGCCTTAGGGATCGGTGCCGGCTACTTTGCTTTTCTTGTGGAAGATACCGCAGCTCCTTCTAAAGAAGAGTTGCAGAAAGAACTGACCGACATCACAGAGACTTCTCAACTCGCGTACTCAGATGGCAGTAAAATCGCAACGATTCGCTCAGATCTGATGCGAACGTCGGTTAATTCTGATCAAATTTCGGACTACTTGAAAAAAGCAATCATCGCAACCGAAGACGAATATTTTAATATTCACAATGGCGTCGTACCAAAAGCGGTCGTGCGAGCATTATTATCTGAAGCGACAGGTTTTGGCGGCAGCGGGGGTTCCACTTTGACCCAACAGCTGGTAAAGCAACAAATCCTTTCCAGTGAAACGACCTTCAAACGCAAAGCCAACGAGATCTTATTAGCCATGGAAGTAGAGAAGTTTTTTGATAAAGACGAGATCGTCACTATGTATCTAAACATCTCTCCTTTTGGTCGGAACAATAAAGGGCAAAATATCGCAGGTGTGCAAGAAGCGGCGCAAGGAATTTTCGGCGTTAATGCAGCTGACCTAACTTTACCACAAGCAGCCTTCATTGCAGGACTGCCACAAAGTCCAATCGTCTACAGCCCTTATACAAATACGGGTGAGATCAAGGAGAACCTGACTGCGGGCTTAGAACGGAAAGACTTTGTCCTCTTCAGTATGTATCGCAACCACGATATTACGAAAGAAGAATACGAAGAAGCACTTAACTATGACTTAAAACAAGACTTCAAAAAGCAAGAAGCTATCGAACAAACGGATCAAAGCTTCCTCTATTATACTGTTTTAAATGAAGCAAAAGATATTATTGCCAAACAACTGGCAGATGAAGATGATGTCAGTGATGAAGAATATGCCAAAGACGAAACCTATCAAAAATACTTCGAATTGGCGCAACAAAAACTCGTTAATGGTGGCTATACCGTCACATCAACGATCGATAAAGACATTTATAATGCGATGCAAGATGCCGTTGATAAATACGGCTCTATGTTAGACAATTGGGGCGACGCCACCATCGAAGTCGGCAATGTTATGATGGATAATGCCACTGGGAAAGTCTTAGGCTTTATTGGTGGTCGTAACTATGCTGAAAATCAATTCAATCATGCCTTTGATGCCAAACGTCAAGCAGGATCAAGCATCAAACCAATGCTGGTTTATGGTCCGGCCATCGAAAGTGGTTTGATGGGCTCAGAATCGATGGTTTCTGACTATGCCGCAAAATGGCGGACGGGAGAAAACGCTGGTGAGTCAATCGTCAATGCCACAAACCGCGGAACCAATACCTTCATGTCGATTCGCGAATCACTAGAAGTTTCCAGCAATATCGCAGCGACAAATATTTTCCAAGATCTTTGGGAAAAAGAAGGCGATCATTTTTACGCCTACACAAATTATTTAAGCAAAATGGGCTATCCGGAAGATAATAGCTGGGCATATGAATCAGCGCCATTAGGAGTTACGGATGTCACAGTGTTGAATCAAACGAATGGCTTCCAAACATTTGCCAATAATGGTGTCTATCAGCAAGGCTACATCATCGAATCCATCAAAGATAATGAAGGAGAAGTGCTTTATCAGCATGAAGCCAAACCAGTACAGGTCTTTTCTGAAGCGACGGCTTCTATCATGACCGACATGATGCGTAGTGTCATCGATGAGCAAAAAACAAGTACCTTTAAATCGGTTATCAGTGGATTAGATTGGAATCTCGGGAATGCCGATTGGGTCGGTAAAACTGGTTCCACCAATAACTGGTCAGACTCTTGGCTAGTCGTTTCCACCCCATCGATCACTATCAGCAGCTGGTCAGGACGGGATGACAACAAAGCTACTGATAGTGCTGCAGGAACTCGGACAGCCAATTACATGGCTTACTTAATCAATCGGATCTATCAAACAAATCAAGAAGTTTTTGGTGTGGATCAGAAGTTTGAGCTTTCAAATGACGTGAAAAAAGTCAAAGTTTCCAAATTTACAGGGACCCAACCAGGAGGCACCGTGCGGGTCGATAATCGAACCTACACGAATCCAAGCGATACCGTCAACTCATATTGGGCCACTGGCGGACCGGATACGGTCGACTTTAAGTTTGGGATCGGCGGTTCGGACGCTAATTACGCTGACTATTGGAAAAAAGTATCGTCTAGCCGTTCAACCAATCGCTCTTCAAATACATCGTCTAATAATACTTCAAACAATGCCACGCCTACAGCAAATGATGATGATGACGATGAACAAGACAATGACCAAGCAAATACAACGAATAATGATGACTGATCAGCCTTGTGCTGATCAGTTTTTTTATGCAAAAAAAGTGTGGGTAAAAAATCCGTAGATTTTCTACCCACACGAACGATCGTAAAAGTAAAAAGCGGAACAACGTAGTGTTGTTCCACTTGTAAAGGTTCCGTGAATCGCTGCTTATTTCGTAGAGCTTTTTTCTGAAATACCGTAAGGCAAGACGATCGTTTTTTGTTCTACATCTTCTTTGTTCATCATTTTTGTCAATAGACGCATCGCAACGGCACCCATATCATACAATGGTTGGGTAACACTTGATAAACGTGGACGAGCGGCTTCAGCCAATAATGAATTGTTGCTGGTGATGATCTCGAAATCTTCAGGAACTTTAACACCTTTGTCTAACAAACCATCTAAGACACCGATCGCTAACTCATCATCTGTAACATAAGCTGCTGTTGCACCACTGTTGATGATGCGATCAACTAATGCTAAGCCTTCTTTAAAGCTGTATGGTGATTCAAAGATCAACCCTTCAGAATAGTCAAGGTTGTTTTCTTTCAAGGCTTCTTTGTAGCCTTTCAAGCGGTTTTGGCCATTGATTGGATCGATCAAAGCACCGCTAACAAAAGCGATTTTTTGATTGTTTTTCGCCAATAATGAAACAGCATCTTTGGCAGCTGCTGTGTAATCGATATTGACACTTCCTACTTGTTCATCAGGATCGATCGAACCAGCTAAAACGACTGGTGTTTTTGAGCGAGAGAATTCCCCGCGAATTTCATCCGTGATGCGATGACCCATGAAGATAACGCCGTCCACTTGTTTCGCTAACAAGTTGTTCAATACGTTGACTTCTTTCATTGTATCGCCATCAGAGTTGGCTAAGATGATATTGTATTTATACATGGTCGCTACATCATCGATCCCACGAGCAAGTGATGAAAAGAACATATTGCTGACATCAGGAATGATGACACCTACAGTTGTGGTCTTTTTACTTGCTAACCCTCGAGCAACTGCGTTTGGCCGATAATCCAAGCGGTCGATCACTTCCAGCACTTTCTTACGAGTTGCTGGTTTTACATTTGGATTTCCGTTGACTACCCGTGAAACAGTTGCCATCGATACATTCGCTTCCCGTGCAACATCATAAATCGTAATTGTTTGTTTTTCCATGATATATCTCCCTTATTCTATTTTCAGAAAATCTTATTTACATTTCTTTGTTAGAATAGCAAATTTTTTCCGGATTTGCAACCGTTTTAATTTTGTTTTCATGAAAACTTAGCAATTTCCTACTTTCCCCGCCCCTATTCTCTTCCAAAGCATGATAAAATAGAAAAAGAATACTTGAAAGAAGGTTTTTTCAAATGAATGAGAAAAAAATCAATGAGTTAAATGGCTGGTTGAAAACCAATGGCGCCGATGTTGCTTATATTTCTAATCCAGCAACCATCGCTTATTTTTCCGGTTTTAAAAGTGAGCCTCATGAGCGGGTCCTTGCTCTGTTTGTCGCTCCTGGAAAAGATCCCTTTCTTTTTACACCAGCTCTGGAAGTAGAAGAAACAAAAAATAGCGGTTGGCCCTTTGACATTATCGGCTATCTCGATAGTGAAGACCCTTGGGCGAAAATCTGTCAGGAATTGACCTCTCGTTACCAGGTCTCTTCCTTGGCGTTAGAAAAGAATGATCTTTCCGTCGAGCGTTATGAAGCATTGAAACGCTTTTTGCCACAGACCGATTTTTCATTAGATGTGACCCCGATCATTCAAAAAATGCAGTTAACCAAAACGGCGGCTGAGATTGACACCTTGCTAGAAGCCGGTAACTGGGCAGATGTCGCTTTTGAGATAGGGTTTGCTGCCATCAAAGAAGGCGTCAGCGAAATGGCAATCGTGGCAGAAATTGAGTACGAGCTGAAAAAGCGTGGGGTCTCCCATATGTCCTTCGATACGACCGTATTAGCTGGTGCCAATGCAGCAAGTCCTCATGGCGTACCTGGTGACCGCAAAGTGACTGCTAATGAACTCGTCTTGTTTGACCTAGGGGTCGTTTGGAAAGGATATTGCAGTGATGCAACCAGAACGGTCGCCTATAAAGAACCGACTGTATTACAAAGAAAAATTTATGACATCGTTCTTGAAGCAGAATTAGCGGCGCAAGCAGCGGTCAAACCTGGGATCACCGCTGGAGAATTAGACAAGATCGCTCGTGATGTGATTACTGGCTATGGCTACGGCGATTACTTTAACCATCGTCTAGGTCACGGCATCGGGACCACAGTTCATGAATTCCCCTCTTTGATCACTGGCAATGATTTAGTGATCGAAGAAGGCATGTGCTTCTCTATCGAACCGGGCATTTATTTACCAGATCAGGTCGGTGTCCGTATTGAAGACTGTGTGTATGTCACTGCAGATGGCTGTGTACCTTTTACCAAGACAGCAAAAGAATTATTGATCTTATCTTGATTTTCCTAATGAAACGGCGCAACATGTTGGCATTACATGAAAAGGAGTGTTCTTATGAGTAAAAAAGTGTTGGTTTTAGGCGGCACGCGTTTTTTCGGTAAATATTTGGTCCATTCTTTAGTGGATCAAGGCTTTGATGTCACGATTGCTACCAGAGGAAAGACGACAGATAATTTTGGTGATCAAGTCAACAGACTTATCTTTGATCGCACAGATGAGCAAAGTATCAAAACGACGTTGACACAAGAAACCTATGATGTCATTTACGATAATATTGCTTATACTTCCAACGACATTGAGATCCTACTGCGTCATGTCACACCGAAGCGCTACATCGTTACTAGCTCAATGTCTGCGTACCATGAATTACACTTCGATTTGATTGAAGCGGATTTTGATCCTGCTAAAGAACCCTTCAGACTGGTCAGCTCTGAGGAAGTCAATTATGCTGAAGGCAAGCGAACCGTGGAAGAAATCCTGACCCAAAAATACAGTCAGATCCCCTCCGTTTTTGTCCGCTTTCCTTATGTGATTGGTGCAGATGATTACACAAAACGTTTTACCTTTTACATTGACCATCTGATAAAGCAAAAGCCAATGGCTGTCGATAATCTAACGCATCAAATGGGCTTTGTGGATGCCCAAGAAGCTGGTAAATTTTTAGCGTTTCTAGGTACTAGCTCATTCACCGGACCCATCAATGGTGCGTCAAAAGGTACGATCTCTTTAGAAGAAGTACTGCAATACGTATCGAAAAAAACCGGTCTTTCCCCGCTCTTTTCCGAAACAGGCGATCAAGGCCCTTACAATGGTACACCTGCTTATTCGATCAATGTGGCGCTCGCTGAGGAAATTGGTTTTTCATTCAGTCAACTGCAGGATTGGCTCTATCAACTTTGCGATTGGGAAATCGCCCAAGCATCAAACGAATAACTACTGAAATCACAAAAAAACGTTCGCCGATTTAACTGGCGAACGTTTTTATCTTTTAAAGCAATCAAGTTTTATCCTTACTTATGCTTCTGGGTTGTTTTTTTCTAATGTGTCTTTTAATTCTTCTTTCGCATCTTCCAAGTCAGCTTTGGCTTCTTTCGTTTCTGCTTTCGCTGTTTTTTTGGCATCATCTGCTGCTTTTCCAGCTTCTTTTTTCAAATCAGCAGCTGCTGCTTGACCATCTTTTTTGGCTTCTTCGACAACAGGTTTCGCTTCTTCTGCCCCTTCTTTGACAGTTTGTTTCATATCTGCTGCAGAAGATTTTGCATCAATGATGATATCTTGGACTGTATCATCTGCATCTTCTTTGGCATCTTTGGCTGTTTCTTTTACATCGCTCGCCGATTTTTTGAAGCGTTCTGATAGATCCCCTGCTTGTTTCTTTAATTCTTCAATAGTTTCTTCTGAAGAACCAGCTGCTGTTTCTTTTAAGTCATCAACTTTCGCTGTTAAAGAACCGGTAAAATCAGATGCTTGCTCGCTTAATTTTGCTGCTTTATCTTTAGCGATATCAACAAGATCCGTACTTCTTTCCTTGGCTAAATCACCATAATCAGATGCTTTATCTAATAAATCGTCTGCTTGTTTTGCTAATTTATTTCTTAATGTTTTACCAGATTCTGGCGCCAACAAAAGTGCTGCTGCTGCTGCCGCTGTTCCTCCGATGATTGCTCCTAATAAAAATCCGCCTTTTTTACTCATTGAAAGTCCTCCTTTTATTTTTGGTTATTTTTGTCTTTGAAAAATTTCATGGCTGTTTGACCGACTTTTCCAGCTACCGTTGCTTTGGCAGTCGTCCGGCCAAGACTACCCACACGCGTAATTAAATTTTTTCCAGAAACATTTAATTCTGAAACACTGGTACTTAGATCTGCGACTGCTGTGAACAAAGGATCGATGGTTGCGACTTTTCCGTTCACATCTTGTAAAAGCTCATTCGTTTTTACCAATAGACCTTCAACCTCTTTTGAAAGAATATCAACATCTTTGGTAATGACACGGATGGTTGTGTTTGCCTCTTCAACCGTTTTGTCGACTTTTGTCATTGTCTTGCTGACTTGCATCAACAAACGAACGACGAAAATAACCAGTACGACAAATGCGATCGCAGCAATTAATGCAGCTAGTTCTCCTCCTGACATAGAATGGCTCCTTTCCCCATTTACTTATATTAAGAATAGCATTTCACTGCACTTTCTACAAATAAAAGACTGCATTTTTAAGAAAATTATCCGCTTTCAACAGGAAATAATAAAAAAACAAAGCAATTTCATCAGAAATTGCCTTGTTTAGGAGTTTGTGTTATTTTTTTGACGCGTTCGGTGCTTCTTTGACTTCTTTTTGAGCCGGAGCTAGTTCTTTTCCTAACTCGATCAAATACTCTTTCAAGCTGTCTTTGACTTCAGGGTGCACTAGACCATACTCAATACTTGTTTTTAAGAAACCGAATTTGTCTCCTACATCGTAACGTTTTCCGGTAAATTGATGGGCAAAGACGCGTTGGGTTTTGTTTAATGTGTCGATGGCATCCGTCAATTGGATCTCGCCACCAGCACCTGGTTCTTGATTGGCTAAAATATCAAAAATTTCAGGGGTCAGCAAGTAGCGGCCAATAATCGCTAAATCACTTGGCGCATTTTCTGGCGCTGGTTTTTCAACAAAGTTTTTGACATTGAACAAGCCTTTTTCAACTTCCATACCAGGATCAATGATTCCGTATTTTGATGTATCTTCATGAGGAACATCCATAACAGCGATCGTTGAGGCATGCGTTTTTTCATAATTATCGATCAGCTGTTTGGTCAATGGCACTTCATCTTCCATCAAGTCATCACCTAGCATGACTACAAATGGTTCGTTGCCAACAAACGCACGGGCTTGTAAAACCGCATGACCTAGTCCTTTCGGATGGGACTGACGAATGAAATGAAGATTTACGTCCGTTGTTTCTTCCACTAATTTTAAAAGCTCTGTCTTGCCTTTTTCTTTTAGATTCATCTCTAATTCTAAATTGGCATCGAAATGGTCCTCGATCGGACGCTTTGCTTTCCCTGTTACGATCAAAATATCTTCGATTCCTGATTGTAAAGCTTCTTCCACAATAAACTGGATCGTTGGTTTGTCAACGATCGGCAACATTTCCTTTGCCATTGCCTTTGTAGCTGGTAAAAATCGGGTACCTAGACCGGCTGCTGGGATAACTGCTTTTTTGACATTCATGTGACTCGCTCCTTTAATCATAATGATTGATCTGCCGTAAATTCGTTTTCTTCTTTGCCGTCTCGCAGCATAATATCTTTCGCTGCTTGCTTGATGTCTTTGCCTTCATACAAGACCGAATAAATGGTTTCTGTGATTGGCATTTCCACCGACAAAGCTTCTGCTAATTCGCGGGCAGCTTTAGTGGTTGAAACTCCTTCAACGATCATCCCCATATTGTCTAACACTTCATCTAAGCTATGGCCTTTTCCTAATAGGTTTCCGGCACGCCAATTCCGTGAATGGACACTGGTACACGTAACGATCAAATCGCCAACCCCACTCAATCCGATAAAGGTTAAAGGATTGGCACCCATTGCCACACCAAGACGACTGATTTCTGCTAACCCACGTGTCATGATCGCAGCCTTCGCATCATCCCCAAAGCCCAGTCCAGCAATCGCACCGGCACCAATAGCGATGATGTTTTTCAAAGCGGCACCAGTTTCGACACCGATCACATCGTTATTGGTATAGATTCTAAAGTAATCATTCATAAACAGCTCTTGTACATATTTAGCAGCCGATTCATTTTCTGAAGCTGCCGTGATCGTGGTGATATCATGGACAGCGACTTCTTCAGCATGTGATGGTCCTGACAGGACAACGATTTCTTGGCGTTTATCAGCTGGGATCTCTTCAGCAAGTACTTCTGAGATTCGTTTATGGCTGCCTTGTTCTAATCCTTTTGAGGCATGGATGATAACTGGTTTGCCGGTTGTCTTTTCAGCGAACTCTTGTGCCACGGCACGAATCGCTTTGGTTGGTACCACAAACAAGACAGCATCTGCTCCTTGGATCGCCTCTTCTAGATTTTTGCAGCCTAAGATATTTTCAGGTAATTTCAAATCAGGCAAATAATGCCGATTGGTATGATACGTATTGATTTCATCGATTTGGGCGGGATTGTTCCCCCAAATAGTCACTTCATGTCCATTTTCGGACAAAACTTGTGCCAAAGCAGTCCCCCATGATCCGGGACCTAATACGGCGATTTTCTGTTTCACTATGGAAACCTCCTCTATCCTTTTCGCAAATTCATGCACTTTATCATTTTACCATAATTTCAATAAAATAACTGTTTAGATAATCGTTTGGTTTTTGCCAAAGCTACGGTTGTAGTCTTTTAAGGTTTGGTTTTTCCGGCGCCAGATCAATAGCCCGATCGCTCCAAAGAATAATAAAGCGGAAAGTGCTTGTGACACACGGATATCCCCAAATAAGTATAAACTATCGGTGCGCATTCCTTCAATAAAGAAGCGTCCGAATCCATACCAAATCAAGTAGCTTAAGAAGACTTCGCCTTCTTTTAATAACCCGGTTTTCTTACGCAAGAAGATCAAAACGATAAATCCAATCACGTTCCAAACCGATTCATAAAGAAAGGTCGGCTGCCGATACGCTTCATCGATATACATATTATCAATAATAAATTTCGGTATATACAAACTTTCTAAGAAGGAGCGGCTGACTTCAGCTCCAAATGCTTCATGATTCATGAAGTTGCCCCAACGCCCGATCCCTTGTGCCAATAGGACACTTGGTGCAGCGATATCTAAAAAGGTCCAGGGAGAAATAAAATTTCGTTGGCAGAAAAAGTACAGCCAGATCCCCCCGGCGATCAAAGCGCCGTAGATGGCGATCCCACCAGAGCGAATATTGAAAATTTGACTTGGGTCATCAATGTAGTATTGCAAGTCAAATAGAATATAATAAAGCCGCGCACCAATGATCGATACTGGCAATCCAATCAACATAAAATCAGTCACATCATCTGGCTTGAGCCCGACACGAACCGCTTCTCTCGTACTTAACCACATAGCAATGATCACACCTGATACGATAATGATCGCATACCAATAAATCGGCAAACCAAATAGTTCAAATGCGACTCGATTTACTAAACCTAACATCTATCTTATCCTCTCTAGTTTCCAGAATTTTCTTCGATCAATTGCGTCAATCGATTTTCAAAGGTCTTCGTTGCATCGTAGCCCATCGTTTTCGCTCGGAAATTCATGGCAGCAACTTCGATAATAATCGCAACATTTCGACCCGTTTTTACCGGGATTTTGATTTGTGGTACATC
Organism: Enterococcus sp. DIV0008; assembly: GCF_050542615.1. Taxonomy (NCBI): domain Bacteria; kingdom Bacillati; phylum Bacillota; class Bacilli; order Lactobacillales; family Enterococcaceae; genus Enterococcus; species Enterococcus sp. DIV0008. The sequence goes on from NZ_CP172937.1 coordinate 1,979,583, forward strand.
GACGCCACCAATTTCAACCGTCGTATCATCGGTTCCTAGTCGATCATACTTTTTGTCTTTCGCCCAAGCTTCTAAATACACCGCTACTTGAACCTGCATATACCCTCGTACGGCACTGGCACCAAAAAGATTCATGACATCGATGATCCCGATTCCGCGGATCTCGATCAAGTGCTGCAAGATTTTCGGCGGTTCCCCTACCAAAGTCAATTCATCTTGCTTATACACGTCCACCCGATCGTCAGCGATCAACCGATGCCCACGTTTGATCAACTCTAATGCTGTTTCGCTTTTCCCAATTCCGCTATCGCCTTGGATCAAAACGCCTAAGCCATAGACATCCACTAATACCCCATGAACACTGGTTCTTGTTGCTAAACGCCCATCGAGAAAACTGGAAAGCTCTCCTTGCAGACGTGACGTTGAGATGGGCGAACGTAGAATCGTGATCTCATGTTCTTTGCAGGCTTGAATCATTTCTGCTGGCACTTCCAAGCCGCGAGAAACGATAAATCCCGGTGTATCATCGGCACACATTTTGCGCATCACCATCAAGCGTTCTTCTGGCATCATTCGTTCCGCAAAGGTGATCTCTTTGCTGCCGAATAATTGCAGACGATCATGGGAATAGTAATTAAAATAACCCGTCAATTCCAAACCAGGTCGGGAAATATCGCCGGTAATGATTTCTCTTTCTAAACTGTTTTCAGTTCCTTCCACTATCTCTAAATTTAAAGCCTCCGCCAGCTCGCTGACTTTGACGGTTTCTGCCATAGGTTTTCCCTCTTTTCTCAATGATTCTTGTCGCTGCTTCTTGTAAACGACACTCTGGTTCTATTTTATCATTCTATCAGTAAAGTTACTACCTTCGCCAATAGAAGTCCTCATTCTTTTTCGTTTGTGTTATTATTTTACTAAGGAGGGATTTTTAATGAAATTTTCAGCATACACGTATCAACGCCCTGATTTTCCAGTCTATCAAGAAACATTCAAAAAAGCCTTAGCAAACCTTCAGTCAGCCGATACCTTCTCGGAGGCGAAGCAAGCCCTTGATGCTTTGAACGAACTAAGAGGAACGATCGATACTGCAATGAACTTGGCTTCGATCCGCTATTCGATCGATACCAACGATGCCTTTTATGAAGCAGAAGACACTTTTTGGAATGAATACCAGCCTCATTTTGAAGCTCTGGATTTTCAATTCTATCAAGCACTCCTGGCTTCACCGGTCTTAGATGAATTAAAAGCCGAATATCCAGAAACACTTTTTTTGTTTGCCGAAAGCCGTGTGAAGCTTTTTGATGAGTCCTTGATCGAATTGTTTCAAAAAGAAAACCAATTGGCTTCTGATTACAGCAAATTGGTCGCTTCTGCGCAAATCGACTTCCAAGGAGAAACCTATACCCTCGCACAACTGCGACCATTTACCGAAAACAAAGATCGCGGCGTTCGAAAAGAAGCGTTTGAAAAACAAACGGCTTTCTTCACGGAAAATGAAGACCGTTTTGATCAAATTTATGACGAGATGGTCAAGGTTCGTACCGAGATCGCCCGCAAGCTCGGCTTTGAAAATTACGTTGCCTTTGCGGATACCCAAATGAATCGTTGGGATTATGATCGTTCAATGATCGAGACCTATCGTCGGGAAATTTTGGAAAAAGTCGTCCCAATCACCCAAAAACTGTACCAAAGACAGGCACAGCGTAATCAATTGACTCAGGCAACCTTTACCGACCTGCCGCTTGTTTATCCTAGTGGCAACGCAGAGCCTAAAGGAACTCCTGAAGAACTAGTGGAAAAAGCCCGTGTGATGTATCAGGAACTATCCCCTGAAACTGGCGAATTTTTTGATTTTATGGTCGAGCATGACCTACTTGATCTACTAAGTAAAAAAGGCAAACAATCTGGCGGCTACTGTACGTTTATCCAAGACTATCAATCGCCATTTATCTTTGCCAACTTTAACGGCACTTCGGGTGATGTCGATGTTTTGACTCACGAAGCTGGCCACGCCTTTCAAGCCTTTCGTTCTCGTTGGATCAAAGAACCGGAAATTCTCTTTCCCAATTATGAATCTTGCGAGATCCATTCAATGTCGATGGAGTTTATCGCTTGGCCATGGATGGACGCCTTTTTCGAAGAAGAAACAGAAAAATACAAATTTGCGCATCTTGCTAGTAGCCTGCAATTTCTGCCTTATGGCGTTTTAGTGGATCACTTCCAACAAGACGTTTATGAGCATCCTGAGTGGTCACCAGCACAGCGCAAAGCCCGTTGGCGGGAATTAGAGCGCCAATATTGCCCAGAACGGGATTATTCAGAATATCCAGACCTTGATCGTGGCTTGTATTGGTTTAGACAAGGACATATTTTTGAATCACCTTTCTATTATATCGATTATACATTGGCGCAAGTGTGTGCGTTCCAATTTTGGTATCGATTCATCGTGGCAAAAGACGAAACCGCTTGGCAAGATTATTTGGCCATCTGCGAAGTCGGCGGCACGAAAACATTCCTTGAGATCCTGGCTCTTGCTCATTTGCGTTCACCTTTTGAAAAAGGAGCGCTTGATGAAACGTTACAGGCAGTAGATACGTACCTGGCAGCCATCAAAGAAGAACAGTTAAACTAAAAAAAGACGTTTCCGTTTCTCCACTAGCTTCTTAGTTAGTGGAGAAAACGTGAAACGTCTTTTTAACGTGAATATTTTTCGATATGGTGTTCGGTCACGATCATATTGATTACTGACATGATCAACGCCACTAAGAGCGCAGCCCCAAACGAGGAGAAGCCGAAGTTGGCTGACCCAACAAAATACGAAGTCAAATTCAGCATGAGCGCATTGATCACAAAAGTGAAGAAACCAAGCGTCAGTAAAGTCAATGGAAATGAAATGACGATCAGAATTGGTTTAATCAAAGCATTCAGGATCGACAGCACGAAACTGGCGATCACTGCAGTCATAATGCTTTGAACGTGGATCATATTTGGTAATAGAACCGCCAATGTGACAAACGTCAGGGTATTCATGATAAGCCGTTGAAAATAAGACACTAGAAGTCACTCCAGTCCTCATCCTCCACCTTTTCCGCTTCTTTACGGGGACGATTTGCTTCATTGTATTTGTTTTGTTTGTAGTAGTGATTGTCGTGGCCATATCCTGAGGTGCTCTTGCGTCCTGAAGGAATCAAGACCGCCATGATGATATATAAAGTGATTCCAGGAAACGCAGCAGTCACTAAAGATAGAAAGACATAGATCACGCGAACGATGGTTGGATCGATTCGCAAGTATTCTGCCAGCCCCCCTAGAGTACCTGTAATGACAACGTTGTTGGCTGATTTTGTTAATTTTTTGTTCATTTATCTACACCTTCCTTCTTTTCTTTAATGAGTGTAAACCCAGCGATTCTTATTTATCTGTATCTTTGATAAAGACATTTCCTGTTGTTGTGGATAGATCGATTTGAGCGACTTTATCGGCAACCCGACGGAATTGCAATAGTTGGTTTAGGCGTTCTTTTTTCTCACGCACAACTTCCATCTCGCTTAAACGATTGTTGATGCTACCTAAACTTGTTTTAGCGATCCCTTCAAAACCGATTCCTGTCGGTAATGCTACTTTGACATTCCCATTTACAGAACTGGCGTTTAATTTTTGGACCGTTTCTTCTTTATAGGTCACACGGATATTACCGTTAACTAAAGAAATGCCGGTATTTTGTGGCGTTGCTGTCAACGTAACGTCGCCGTTCACCGTTTCGATGATGGCATCTAAAATCTCACCCTCTTGAACAGTGATCGTTCCATTCACGCCTTCAATCTCTAACATCGATGCATTTACTTTGCGGAAATCGATATTGCCGTTTGTTGATTTTGTATAGACATCTTTTGCATCTAATTCATTGAATGTAACATTGCCGTTCAATAGTTTTACTGCCACATGATCATAGGTGCGTTTTGGCAAGTAGAAAACGAGATCGGCACGAATGCGTTTGTTGGGAATTTGGAAAGAGATGCGTTCATCATCAACATTGATTTGGCTTCTTGCTTCAAAAGCATCGAAAGGCTCCGCCGCATCCATTTTACCATATAGTTTGATTTTGGCATCTACTTTTACACCTGGTTCATCCCATAATTGGAAGGAAACATTGCCGTTTGCTAATTTCACATCGATCAATGTCGCTGCCGTTTCGTCATAGCTGAATGTGTGCTCAAATTTTGTCGCTGCAACACCGGGAACTTTTAAGTTGATGTCTTTCCATTCCATGTTGTCATTGACTGACTCTGTCACTGCCCGAACCGTTTTCTTCAAGAAATGTCCGAAGTGTGTGCTGGCATCGACCATTTTTTCACTTACTTGATTGATAGTATCGGTCGCTTGTTCTTTCCAATCTTCTGGAATATCTAATTTTTGAGAGATTTTCTCTTTCGTTTGAGACCATTGGTCTTTACGAATATTTTTTAGTTTAGCTTCCAATTCTGCTTTTTCTTCGGTTAAACCATCTAAGGTTTCTTCTAAGCCAGTGATGGTCGCTTCTGTTTCATGACGTGTTGCCAATTCATCTTCTGACAATTGATCCAATTCTTCTTTGGTGTTCAATTGCATCAGTGTTTCTTGTGCTTCTTTTAATTCTTCTTTGACACCAAGAATTTCAGCATTGATTTCGTCCAACTCAGCAGATGCTTGGTTGGCTTCTGTTGCTAAGCCATCGAGAATCTTTTCAAGATTTTCTTTGTCTTGTGCTTCGTTTTGACGAAGCTTTTCTTCGCCGTCAAACGTGAACATCTCATCGTTATTTTCAGTATCATCAAATGGGCTTGTCGCATTCTTATCCGCGGTTACCTCAGCAGCAGCTTTGTTAATTTGTTTTTCGTCTTTGGCTTTTGCCATACCTTCTAGTAAATCTAAGGCTTCTTCTGTAGAAAGCACACCTTTTTTTACTAGATCCAATATACGTTCTCTTTCGTTCATGGAAATTGCCTCCTTCAGCAAATGTGTGATTGCAAGTTTAGCTTACGAACCTATTATGCCTTGTTTTTGCGAACGTGTCATAGGTCTTAAGTACCAAGTTTTTCTCAATCTGCAGATTGGCAAGCAGAACCGGCACTTTTTCTTGATTACTTTAGGCACAAAACGATCTTCCTTATCTTAACAATATCACGAAAAACCATTGGAAACAAAAGTTTCAGCTAGTAACAACTCTGAGGAATAAAACTGCTACTGTGAAGGATTTTCGAGGTCATTCACAACCGTTTTTTCCGCTGTTGGCCGCTACTCAATCAATAATCGACTTTTCAATGCATGGAAGGTCAAAAGCATGCTTACTTCTGTAACTCTTAGTAAAAAACTAACGATCCTTTTCAATGAATCATAATTATCCGTAGCATTTGCTTCACATCAAAAAGACCGCCGAGAGAAGTTGTTTCCCGAAGGTCAACTTCTTTCGTCGGTCTGTCCCATCTCTAATAAAAGAGATAAGTGATCAAGAATCTAAGCTGGTTTCTTAAATCATTTCCGTACGGTTGGTATTCAATTCACTGATTTTCCCAGTAGCAAGATACACGATCCATTCACAAATATTTGTTACGTAGTCACCGATACGTTCTAGGTACTGAGCAACAGATAAATAGTCGGTTCCACTAACAACGGTTTCCGGATTTTCTTTCATACTCTCGATCGTTTTGTAATAGATATCTTTGTAATACTCATTGACCCGATCATCCATTTGGGCGATCATACGGGCATCTTCTTGGTCGGTTTTTACATAGGCAACTAAAACATTATCGACCATTTTCTTGACATAATCCGACATATCAGAAATTTCTTTTTCGATTTCGGCGATCCGTGTTTCACCTTTGACCCGAATCGTTGACTTCGCGATTGATACTGCATGGTCTCCCATTCGTTCCAAGTCAGAGCTGGCTTTCATTACAGTAATGATCATTCGTAGATCGGTGGTTACTGGTTGTTGCAAAGCAATCATTTCAAAGCTCTTTTTCTCCAAACGAACTTCCATATTGTTGATCGCCAAATCATTTTCGATCACTTCTTGAGCAATTGCTTTATCATGTCTAACATATGCTCGTACGGATTTGTGGATCGCACTGCTGACTAGCATACCCATCTCATAAAATTGATTGTGTAGATTTAATAATTCTTCTTCAAACTGTGTACGCAACATCCCTTTTCCTCCTAACCAAATCTTCCTGAGATATAATCTTCTGTTTCTTTTTTGCTTGGACTTAGGAACACTTTTTTCGTGTCATTGAACTCGATCAAGTTGCCGTCCAAAAAGAACGCGGTTTTATCTGAGATTCTTGAAGCTTGTGACATGTTGTGAGTCACGATGATCATGGTATAGCGTTCTTTCAGTGCCAAAAGGGTATTCTCGATTTTCCCAGATGAAATTGGGTCTAACGCACTGGTTGGTTCATCCAGCAAAATGATTTCTGGATCGACAGCCAATACCCGAGCGATACATACCCGCTGCTGTTGTCCGCCGGATAAAGATAGCGCACTTTGGTGAAGTTTATCTTTGACATCTTCCCAGACAGACGCTGCTTTCAGGCTTTCTTCCACTGTTTTATCAAGAATCGCTTTGTCGGTGACTCCTTTTAATTTTAACCCATAAATCACATTTTCGTAAATTGAAAAGGGAAATGGATTCGGTTGTTGAAAAACCATCCCGATTTCTTTACGCAAATCAACGATGTCTTGCTTCGGACTATAAATGTCTTTCCCTTTATAGACAACACTTCCTGTAATTGTCACACCAGGGATCAAATCATTCATTCGATTAAGAGAACGCAAGTAGGTCGATTTCCCACAACCTGAAGGTCCGATCATCGCAGTGATCTCGCCTTGTTTGATGGAAAGGTCTATTCCTTTTAATGCTTCTTTTTTTCCGTAGTATAAATGCAGATCTTTCGATGTAATAATTTCTTCTGCCATTGTTTTGCCTCCGTTTACTGATCGAATCGGCTCAGCCAAAGTGACCGGATACGTAATCTTCTGTTGCTTTAATTTTTGGACGAGTAAATATCTTACGGGTCTCATCGTACTCGATCGCATTTCCTAAGTAGAAAAAGGCAGTATAATCGCTGATCCGAGCAGCTTGTTGCATATTATGGGTCACGATGATGATTGAATAGTCGTTTTTCAAGTTGATGAGGGTTTCTTCCACTGTCCCGGTCGAGATGGGGTCAAGGGCGCTGGCTGGTTCATCTAGAAGTAAGATATCTGGTTTCATCGCAATGGCTCGAGCGATACACAGACGTTGCTGCTGTCCACCAGACAATGCCAAAGCACTTTTGTCTAAACTGTCTTTTACTTGATCCCAAAGAGCCGCTTGTTTCAAGCTGGTTTCGACTGCTTCATCCAATTTCTTTTTGTTTCTTTCTCCATGACGGCGTAAAGCAAAGGCGATATTGTCATAGATCGATTTACTGAAAGGATTTGGTCGTTGGAAAACCATGCCGATCCGCTTGCGCATTTCGAAGACATCGACTTCTTTTGTATTGACGTCGACTCCTTTATACATGATGTTTCCTGTGACTCTCGTGTTTGCGATCCCGTCATTCATTCGATTCAAAGAACGCAGATACGTTGATTTACCGCAACCGGAAGGTCCGATCAATGCGGTGATTTTGTTTTTTTCAAATTGTAGATCAATGCCTTTGATGGCTTCATTTGATCCATACCATACATGCAAGTCAGTGGTATAAAGCGCCACATCTTCTGGTTTATCGAAGGTAATGATATTTCGATCGTCCCAATTGTAATCGTTCATACTGTCATTCTCCTTATGCTGACGTCATTTTCTTGTACAACCGTTTGCCAGCTGCACGGGCGCCAAAGTTAAATAGCAAGACGGCAATGATCAATACCGCCGAAGCCCCGGCTGAAACTTGCGCGCCATCAGGCATCGTACCTTCTGTATTGATTTTCCAAATATGGACTGCTAGCGTCTCCGCTTGTCGGAAAAGACCGATCGGGCTGGAAACACTCAATGGATTCCAGTTTGTAAAATCAAGGGCCGGTGCACTTTGTCCTGCAGTGTAGATCAGCGCTGCCGCTTCACCAAAAATCCGACCAGAACTTAGAATGACCCCAGTCAAAATCCCTGGTGTTGCTTCTGGAACAATAATGCGTGTGACAGTTTCCCAACGTGATAAGCCTAAAGACAAGCCCGCTTCACGCTGCGTGTAATGAATCGCTTGTAGAGATTCTTCCACATTTCTCGTCAATAGTGGCAAATTAAAGAAAGTCAATGCCAAAGCACCTGAAATGATTGAAAAGCCATAACCAAACTGGATAACAAAGACTAAGAAACCAAAGAGACCGACAACCACAGAAGGCAGTGAACTCAAGATTTCGATTGATGTCCGAATGATATCCGTCAACCAGTTTTTCTTTGCATATTCGGATAAGTAGATCCCTGCTCCTAAAGAAATCGGGAAGCTAATGATCATTGTTACTAAAAGCAAGTAAAGGGAATTGAACAATTGGATGCCGATCCCGCCGCCTTCTTGGTACGCTTTTGAAGAAGAAGTCAGAAACTCCCAATTGATATGGGGAACCCCCCGAACCAAAATGTACAGTAATAAGGAAGCCAAAATCAATACAATGATGCCAGCAACGGCATACAAGACGCCGGTAGCAATTTTATCTGAACGTTTCGCATTCATTATTTCAAGGCTCCTTTCTTCCCAATAAAGCGAATCACAATGTTAAACAGTAAGGACATCAATAACAAGATCAAGGCTAATGACCACAAGACGTTATTTTGGACTGTCCCCATGATCGTATTTCCGATACCCATCGTTAGGATAGAAGTCAATGTTGAAGCTGGTGTCACTAAGCTAGTTGGCATCAATGCCGCATTACCGATAACCATTTGGATCGCCAATGCTTCCCCAAATGCGCGAGCCATTCCGAAAACAACCGCTGTTAAAATACCAGGAACAGCTGCTCGTAGAACCACTTTGTAAATCGTCTGCCAGCGCGTTGCACCTAAAGCTAACGAAGCTTCACGGTAATGCCGAGGGACTGCCCGCAGCGCATCGACCGTCATCGTAGTCACTGTCGGTAAGATCATGATAAACAGGACAAAGGTCCCCGCCAAGATCCCAAACCCAGTACCGCCAAAAACGGAGCGGACTGCTGGTACAACGACAGACAAACCGATAAAACCATAAACTACAGAAGGAATACCGACTAAAAGTTCGATAACCGGCTGCAAGATCTTCTCTCCGTTACGAGGGGAAATCTCCACCATAAAGACGGCTGCACCAATGGCAAAAGGTGTTGCAACGATTGCTGATAGGAACGTTACGAAGAACGAACCAAGAATCATCGGTAAAGCACCAACTAAAGGTTGGCCATCAGGACCCACAGCACTTGGATTCCATTGGGTACCAAACAAAAAGTCAAACACATTGACTTTGTCTACAAAGAATGTCGCTAATCCTCGGCTAGCAACGAAATAAAAAATGGAGATCACAACCAATACAATCAACGCGATACATAGAAAGCTGACCAGCTTTCCTCTTTGCTCCATTCTTGCGCGCTTAGATTTTTTTGTTAACACTTCTTTTACATTTTCCACGAGGGTTCCTCCTCAAAAATCAAACTAAACTCATAACCATTAGTTTATCGGTTCAACATCAATTTCTGTTAAAGCTTGTGTAAATTTTGTGTAAAGATTATTCGACAATGTTGCCTTCCCAGTCTCTTTCCACCTGCATGATCGAGATTGGAATATAGCCTAGATCGCCAACGATATGCTCTTGGACTTCATCAGAAAGCATATATTCTAAAAACTCAGCAGTTAATCCGGTTGGTTCTCCTTTTGTATACATATGCTCATACGCCCAAACTTTCCAATCATTCGTCGTCACATTTTCAATCGTAGGTTCAACACCATCAATTGAAAGGACATTGACTTCATCGGTCACATAAGAAAATGCAACGTAGCTAATAGCCCCTGGTGTATCAGAAACGATCGAGCGAACCATCCCACTAGAATCTTGCTCTTGGGAAGGAATTGCTGTTTCACCATCCATGATCCATTTTTCAAACGTGCTTCTCGTACCACTACCGGTCGCCCGGTTCAATAAAACAATGGGTAGATCATTGCCACCGACTTCGCTCCAATTGGTGATCTTTCCTAGGAAGATATTTTTTAAATCTTCTGTAGAGATATCTGTGATCCCGACCCCTTTGTTAACGATTGGTGTGATTCCCACCGTTGCCACCCGATGATCAACGAGGGCATCCGCATCGATTCCCGGCTTTTCTTCTGCAAACAAATCAGAATTCCCGATATCGACTGCGCCTGCTTGGACTTGACTTAGTCCGGTTCCGCTTCCGCCTCCTTGGACATTGATGAACCGTCCTGGATTTGAGTTTTGAAATTCTTCTGCAACTGTTTCTACTAGCGGCTGCAAAGCAGAGGAACCGACTGCGGTGATCGATTCTCCTCGATCTGCCCAGCTTGCACATCCCGAGAGTAAAATAACCAATCCGATAATAGGACTTAGAAGTTTAAATTTTTTCATCATAACGCTCCTTGTACTTTCGTAAGTCATTGATTGTAAAAATCAATTATTTTCATTTTACCATTAGTTGAAATCAATGAAAATTATTATTTGCTTTTTTTTCTGGGACTACGATTGTCCGTTTATTTAAAACGCTTTTTTTCTTTTACAAAATAACTGTTTTGTAAATAAAATGACAGGATTTCTTAATTAAATTACGTGCATCATGAACGTGTACTATGCTATACTGTGAGAGGAAACGTATTTTAAAAGAACATAATTATTAATCTTGCTTCCCCAATCAAGTACAATATGTTGTTATGTTCAGCGTTTTCACGATTTCATCAACATTTCCCCAAAATGTCTGTTGAATCGAAACGGCAGAAAGAAGCATTTCTATGCATCTTCTGCCGTCTTTTTTACTCTAATTCACTTAACCATGATGCCATCTGCTCAATGATGGCTTTTTGCTGTGCTTCATTTGATAAATCAGCAGCTGCTTCTCCTTTTTGTAACCCATAAGTACCAAAGCCAGCGTGATTGCCGCCTTCAATTGTTTCGAAGATGGTCGAATCTGGTAGGAAGCTGCGGGCGGCTTGCCAATTTTCTTGATTTACTACTTGGTCTTGACTACCTGATAGTGACAACACAGAAATCGATTGATCAGCTAACGAACCTTTTTCATCGGGATAACTTGCAAAGAAAAAGACCCCTTTTAAATCCTTGTCATTTGCAGCCAACTGATTCGCTGCAAAACGGCTTGCCATGACGCCACCTAATGAATGACCACCTATCACATAGGAGTCATGGGGAATTTCTTTCAAAACCGCTTCTGCACGATTGCCTGCTAAAACAGCCATGTTAAAGGGCATTTTAACGATCGCGACAGGATAGCCTTTTTCCGCTAAACCTGCTGCCCATACACTATAGCTTTCCGCATCGACAAGAGCACCGGGATAGAAAATAACCAATGGCTTTTCTTCATCTCCAGCAAAATAAAGGACATTTCCCTCATCATCTGCCTCTTTCGCAGCTGTAACTGCAGCATCCACTGCTGGGTAATGGAGTTGTTGCCAACCGACCCAACCGGCAATAGTTAAAATAACAACGGTGATCAATACACCGATCAAAACTTTTGTTCTTTTTCTCATCATATCCTCCTGCAAAAAAGAAGATCAGGAAAGGATGACAGACGAAACTTACGGGTCCATCATCTCCTGACTCTTTTTACGAATGTTTCCCAATTTTTATCGGTGTGCCAGTGCCAATAGTTCTCGTGCATGTTCGATCGTTAAATCGGTGATTTCTGCACCTGAGAGCATACGGGCAATCTCTGCCACTCGTTCTTCTTTAGATAGTTTACGGACATGGGTTTCCGTCCGTCCTTCTTGAATTGCTTTTTCAATAAAATATTGATTATCCGCTACAGCAGCTACTTGCGGCAAGTGAGTGATACACAAAACTTGCGAATTGGCTGCGATCTTGGCGATTTTTTCGGCGATCGCCTGAGCTACTCGGCCACTAACCCCAGTATCCACTTCATCAAAGACAATGCTGGTGATTCCTTGTTTCCGAGAGAAAATTGATTTGAGAGCCAGTAAGATCCGTGAAAGTTCTCCCCCAGAAGCAACCCGCACTAACGGCTTCATGCCTTCACCGGGGTTGGTAGTCAGATAAAACTCCACAGTATCAAAGCCGCTGCTACTCAATTGTTTTGAGCCAGGTGCGAACCGTACTTCAAACTGCGCGTGTTCCATATACAGCTCTTTTAACTCTTGAACGATTTCTTTTTCTAAACGATGAGCCAATTCACGTCGTTTGACGTGCAAGGCTTCCGCCAACTGCCAAACAGCTTCAGCTTTTTGGGCAAGCTCTTCTTCTAATTGCTCCAACTGACCTTCCGTATAGGCTGATTCGCTGATTTCTTTACTGATCTCATCATAATAAGCTAGGATCACAGGAATCGACTCCCCATATTTGCGCTTCAATTGACGAATCGTTTCCAGCCGCGAAATGACTTCTTCCAGTCGGCCTTCATCTAATTCAAGGTTGTCGACTTGTCGCGAAATATCGGTGGCTGCATCTTGCAACAAGTAATACGCGCTTTGGATCGCTTCACTGATTTTTTCATACGCAGGATCAAGATGGGCGATCGACTGGATCTCTGACAATGCCACACTAACCCCATCTAAACTATTGACTTCCTCAGCTGATAGAGCACCATAGCTTTGTCCCAAGGCATCCACGATTTTTTGATAGTTCGTGAGTTTTTCCCGTTCGTCGATCAGCAGTTCTTCTTCGTTTTCCATCAATTCGGCTTGGGCGATCTCTTCTTGTTGAAAACGCAGCATGTCCATTCGCTGCACATAGAGCTGTTCATTTTCTTGAATGGTTCGGACATGTTTTTCTAAGGAGCGGTAGCTTTGATAGGCTTGACGGTAATCCGCAAGTTCCGCTTTAAAGCTATCATCCCCAAATCCATCCATCAATGCCAAATGTTTTTCCGGTTGCAGCAGCTCTTGATGCTCATTTTGTCCTTGGATATCGACTAAGAATAAACCGATTTGACGCAAAACCGACAAGGTAACGGTTCGACCATTGACACGACAAATATTTTTCCCCGATTGAGAGATATCTCGTTGTACGATCAAAACTTCTTCTTCATCAATACCTAAATCTGCGGTCAACTCTTTGAACTCCTGCTGATTCGGCCATTCGAAGATCCCTTCTAAACGACATTTCTCTGCTCCTTGACGCAAATAGTCGCTGGAACCTCTACCGCCTGCTAGCAAACCCATCGCATCGATAATAATTGATTTCCCGGCACCTGTCTCACCTGTCAGTGCCGTCATTCCCTCATGGAAAGATAAGTGTAAGTTGGAAATAATCGCAAAATTTTGGATCGACAATTCTAAAAGCATCCCTTGCCTCCTCTTCTAAACGTAACGTTGGAAATCCCTGAATAGATTCTCGGTATCTGCTTCTGTTCTAGTGATCATCAAGACGTTGTCATCATCGTTTAACGTGCCAAATAATTCCTTGGCATAACGTTTATCGATTAAATTCGCCAAAGCCGAGGCATTGCCGGGCAGTGTGCGCAGGATCACAAATTTGTCCATTCGATCGACAGAAACAAAAGCCGTTTTTAGGATTTTATCTAGTTTACCACTCACGTCTTCCGTTGTCTCTTGTGGGATACTGTAGCGATAGCCGCCTTTTTGGGAAGGAACTTTCACTAACTTCAATTCCTTGATATCTCTTGATATAGTTGCTTGTGTAACTGAGACGCCGCGATCTTTTAACAACTCCACAAAATCTTCTTGTTTCTGAATATCTTGTTCACTTAACAATCGTGTAATCAAGCGATGCCGTTCTTTTTTTCTCATCTCTTGTTCCTCCTGAATGAATTCCTACTAATTTTATCCTATTTTGCGCAAGAAAGAAAGAGAGCCGACAAGTAAAATGTCCACTCTCTTCCATTCTTTATTTTGGTTGATGAAAGGTCTCATGTGCTGATGCAACAACTTTCGGGATATCGATCCCTGCTGCGGTACCTTCTTGTAGGCTTTTCTTTAAATGTACGATAAACTCGATATTCCCTTCGCCGCCAGTGATGGGTGAAAAACTTAGATTTAATACATCAAATTTTGTTTCTTGCGCAAAGGTGAGTACTTCCTCCAACACTCGTTCATGGGTTTTGGGATCACGAACGATCCCGTTTTTCCCCACCGCTTCTTTACCTGCTTCAAACTGAGGCTTGATCAGCGCCATCACTTCGCCGCCCGCTACCAAAATATCATACAGCGGGGGTAAAATCAGTTTAAGTGAAATAAAAGAAACATCGATCGTAGCGGCATCAGGAAGACCGTCTAAAAAATCAGTGGGTTTTGCATAACGGAAGTTGACCCGTTCCATTACGATCACTCGCTCATCTTGCCGCAGCTTCCAGGCTAACTGATTGTATCCTACATCCAGTGCATAGCTTTTTTTGGCACCATTTTGCAACGCTGCATCAGTAAAACCGCCGGTGGAAGCGCCGATATCTAACATGATTTTATCGGTTACGTCAAAATCAAAGACTTTGAGCGCTTTTTCTAACTTGAGACCACCACGAGAAACATACGGCAGCTTCTTGCCTTTGATCTGCAACAGTGTATCTGCAGCAATTTTTTCTCCCGGTTTATCAAGTCGTTCATTATTTTTTTCTTTGTAAACCAATCCAGCCATCACTCCTCGTTTGGCTTGCTCGCGAGTCTCAAACAGGCCTTGCTGGACAGCTAAAACATCTACTCGTTCTTTCTTCATGCGTTCCCTCGAATCTCAAATCGTTCCACAAATGCCAATAAAACATCCGGCGTAAATTGACCGTATTGACTTAATTGCGCCAGAATTTCTTTAGCCTTGGATAATTCCTCTGTCAAGGCTTGCTGCGCCCCTGCTAAGCCAAGCAAAGCAGGATAGGTACTTTTCGCCAATTCGTCATCTCGACGGACAACTTTTCCTAGCTCTTCGGTCGTGCTAGTAGCATCCAACAGATCATCGCGAATTTGAAAGGCTAACCCAATATGCTGGGCAAAGCGATCCAATTCTTGCAGAACTTCTTCCGTCTGGTCGGCTAGGACACCTCCGGCAATCACCGCAAAGCGAATCAATTCGCCGGTTTTCCGTTCGTGAACAGAAATCAGTTCCTCAAGACTAAGGGCTTGGTTTTCCCCTTGAATATCGGCTGCTTGGCCGGCGACCATTCCTTGCGTCCCCGCCGCTTTGCTTAACTGCTGTAGCAATAAGACTTTTTGATTGGCTTCGATTTCCGCCATAGCGACTAATTGAAACGCAGCTGTCAAAAGACCATCTCCAGCTAAAATCGCTAAAGCTTCACCAAAAACCTTATGGTTGGTGGGTTTGCCTCGGCGCAGATCATCGTTGTCCATAGCAGGCAGATCGTCATGGATCAGCGAATAGGTATGCACCATTTCTAAGGCTGCCGCACACTGGTACACCGCGGTATTGATAGGTTTGTGAAAAGCGGCGACTGTTGCAGCCAATAAAAGCGGACGAATGCGTTTGCCGCCGGCTTGGATCGAATACTGCATGCTTTCAAACAATCGTTGATCAGAGGTGTGTTCTTTGACAAAGCGTTCCATGACTTCTTCAATCAAAGAGGCGTGCGCTTTTGTGAATTCGGTTAAAGCACTCATTGGTTTTCCTCTTCAAAAGGCACTTCTTCGTTGGATTCAGTCATCATTTTTGTTAAGGACTTTTCTGCTTTACTCAAAGTGTCCTTGCATTGCTTGCTCAAAACCATGCCTTTTTGAAAAGCATCTAACGCTTCTTCCAATGGAACATCGCCTTGTTCCAAACGGGTTACGATTTGTTCTAATTCTTGTAATGATTCTTCAAATGTTGGATTTGCCATGATTAACTCCTTCTGTACTAATAACTTCGACAAGTGCTTGGCCATCTTGGTAATGGATCGTCAGCTGGTCTTCTGGCTCGATCGCATCAATCGACTTGATCACCTGCTCATTTTTCGTGGTATAGCTGTAGCCCCGACCCATGATTTTTAGTGGGCTGAGTAAATCAAGAGACTGGACTGCATTTGCAAATTGATTTTCTTTTGCTGCATAGATATCTTTCATGGCTTTGGTTAAGCGTTGGGAAAGATAACTGACCTCTTGGTTGCTGGCTTGTAATCGCGCTTTTGGTTGTTGTTGTGCCAACCGTGAAATCAATTGCTGTGCATGGCGATCCTTGTCATAAAGCAAGGTTTGTAAGCCTTGCTGCATCCGCTGCTGCAACTGATCGAGTTTGATGGACTGTGCCTCATACAAGCGCTCTGGTTGCCGAAAAACATACGATCCAATCACTCGCTGATAGCGTTCTTGTTTGTACTGGATCTGGTGCATAAATGCTTGCTCTAATCGGGCTTGTCTTTCTTCGATCCGCAAAATCTCCTCCGACAGCACCGGCACCGCTAATTCGGCTGCAGCGGTCGGAGTTGCCGCCCGAACATCCGCCACTAAATCGGCAATCGTCGTATCGGTTTCATGCCCCACTGAAGAAATAATGGGGGTTTTTGCATCAAAAATGGCTCTTGCCACTCGTTCTTCATTGAAAGGCCAGAGGTCTTCGATCGATCCACCCCCACGTCCGATGATCATAGTATCAAAGGTCCCATCGGCTTCGACTCGTTGGATATTTTTCACCACATCATCCGCAGCTTTGTTGCCTTGTACCACGGTTGGGTACAAAACGATCTGAGCAATGGGATAACGCCGCTGGGTCGTCGTGATGATATCTCTGATCACCGCCCCACTAGGACTGGTCAAGACTGCGATGCGTTTCGGGTATTTCGGCAATGACTGCTTCGGTGCAGAAAATGATCCTTCCGCTGCCAATTTCTGCTTTAATTGTTCATAGGCTTGATAAAGGGCACCGACACCGTCTGGTTCCATGTGATCGATCACCATCTGATAATTTCCGCTTGCCTCATACAGAGTGATACGCCCAACCGCCATGACTTTCATGCCCTCTTCTGGTTGAAAGCGCAACTTGTCAAAAGCGCCCTTGAACATGACGGTCGAAATTTTTGCACCATCATCCTTCAAACTAAAGTATTGGTGATTGGGGCGACGACGAAAATTAGAGATCTCCCCCGTCAAATAAACTCGCTCTAGATACGGATCGACGTCAAACTTACGCTTGATATATTTTGTTAATGCGGTCACCGTTAAATATTCTTGCGCCATTTAGTTTTTCATTGTCTCCTTTGCTGCCTCGATCGTTTGGGCCATCAACATCGTGATCGTCATTGGACCTACACCTCTAGGTACCGGGGTGATATAGCTAGCGATCGGTTCGACTTCATCAAATTTCACATCGCCGATCAACTTGCCGTTGGCATCACGATTCATCCCAACATCGAT
Organism: Enterococcus sp. DIV0008; assembly: GCF_050542615.1. Classification (NCBI taxonomy): domain Bacteria; kingdom Bacillati; phylum Bacillota; class Bacilli; order Lactobacillales; family Enterococcaceae; genus Enterococcus; species Enterococcus sp. DIV0008. The sequence goes on from NZ_CP172937.1 coordinate 1,997,050, forward strand.
CACCACAGCCCCTTCTTTTACGAAGTCTTTTGTGACAAAATGACCGCGGCCGATCGCCACGACTAAAATGTCCGCTTGTTTAGCCAACTCGGGCAGATTTTTGGTTTTTGAATGAGCAATAGTCACGGTGGCATTTGCCCCTAAGAGCAAGTGCGCCATTGGTTTTCCGACAATGTTGCTGCGACCGATCACTAAGGCATTTTTCCCTTCCAATTCGATCCCATACGCAGCAAACATTTTCATGATGCCATAAGGGGTACAAGGAATTCGGTCAGGTACACCGGCAAATAATTTTCCTAAATTGATTGGATGAAAGCCGTCGACATCTTTTTCTGGTTTGATGGCTAACAGTACTTTTTCTTCATTGATATGTTTTGGCAAAGGAAGTTGAACCAAAATGCCATGAAAGGCGTCATCGTTATTGAACTGTTCGATTTCTGCTAATAATTCTGCCTCGGTAATGGATTCAGGATAGCGGGCAACACGGGAATTGATGCCGATTTTCGCCGCAGCTAGTTCTTTATTTTTCACATAAGTCTGACTTGCTTTGTCTTCTCCAACAAGCAAAACAACTAATCCCGGTGTCACACCTTGCTCTTTTAGTGATGCTGTCTCTGAAAGAAACGCTGCTTGCATTTTTTCAGCCAATTCTTTTCCATTGATCAATGTACCCATTCTGACAACTCCTCCAACCTGATTATACTGACTTTGTTTGTAAAAAGAAACGCACCAATCGTTTGTCGATCTGCTTCTTCATGTGTTCTATCATAGCATTTTCTGAAAAGAAAAACACCGTCTAACGCTCCCTTTTTTCGGAAAATACGAGGGTAATCCGACAAAGTATGTGCGAAAAAACCGAACGATCAAGCAAGACCGTCAAAACAAGGCGGTTGCTCATAAATCGTTCGGTTTCTGACTCGATCGAAAAAAAGGCTGTGCTCTTTTGATCGATATGGTTAGGGCTGAAAATTACTCACTTACTTGGTTGTTTTTTGTTTCTAGCTCTTGATTGACTGTCGATAAAATACCGTTGACAAACTTTCTGGACTGATCGTCACTAAAGGTTTTCGCTAATTCGATCGCTTCATTCAAAGCCACACGATTCGGCACATTATCCACATAGATCATTTCATACAAAGCAATTCGTAAAATCGTCACGTCCATTTTTGATAAACGCTGGATTTTCCAACCGGCTTTTAAATGACTTTGAATGACTTCATCCAAAGCTTCTTTGTAATGACAAACACCTGCCACTAATTGATCTAAATAAACAGGCACAAAATGCTCTTGTTCTTCATCAATCAATTCATGGTGTTCCAACTCGATGGCATGCATGATGGCATCTTGTTTCGTTAAATCTTTGTTAAAGTCTAGTGGAAATAAAGCTTGTAACGCCATTTTCCGTATTTCATGCCGTGATAATTCTTTACTCATTTTCTTCCTCGTCGTTTCCAAATAATTCTTCGATGTCTGGTAAATCTACTTTTTCTGGCACGACTGCCACAACATGAACATTTACTTCAGCCAGTTGCACATCTGTCATAAATAAGACTTGCTGTTTGACCCGTTCTTGGATCTCCATTGCCACTTTAGGCACTGACATCCCATAAGTAATATAGCAGTAGATATCCACTTTGATCCCTGTTTCATCGATCGTTAAGTAGACCCCTTTGCCATGAGCTGCGCGACCTAATAATTCAGTGACACTGTTTGCCAGTGTTCCTCGCATCCCATAGACACCTTCCACTTTAGAAGCAGCGATCCCAATAATGATCTCGATCACTTCTGGCGCGATGACGATCTCGCCTAATTCAGGACTTGCATTTAATACAAGGTTTTTATCTTCATTCATACGTTTTTGCCTCCATTCTAAACAGCTGTACCGTATTGTTTGTAAAAAAATCGCTCGTTTTTTCCGTTTGAAGCAAACCAACGCTTGATTCAATCAATAACATCCATGGCACAGTGTTTCTTCTCGCTCTAAGTTTATCATTTTCTGCACTGAGAATCTATAATAACCCACTATTCTCAATGAATTTTCTGAAAAACAAGGTCGATGAATCAGAGAATGATCAATTCTTTCGGTGAATGTGTCAACACTTTATTGCCCGTTTCGGTGATCAAAAGATCATCTTCGATACGAACGCCGCCAATTCCTGGAAGATAGATTCCTGGTTCATCTGTAATGACGTTTCCGACAACAAATGCTTTATCAGCGCGGAAAGATACATTTGGTCCTTCGTGGATCTCTAAACCAATCCCATGACCTGTTGAATGACCAAAGGCATCTCCGTAGCCAAAGGAAGCAATGTGATCCCGAGCGATCGCATCTAGTTCAATTCCGGTCATTCCAGGTTTTGCTGCTGCCAAGACTTTTTCTTGTGCTTCAAGTACGATTTGATAGATTTCCTTCAATTTATCGCCAGGATCGCCTACTGCAAAGGTTCTAGTCATATCCGACACATAGCCTTGATAGTAACAGCCAAAGTCTAACGTGATCAGATCACCTTGTTCAATCACTTTTTCACTGGCAACTCCATGGGGCATTGCTGAACGCAGACCACTAGCCACGATCGTTTCAAAAGATACACTTGTGGCACCTAATGAACGCATAAAGAAATCTAACTGATTCGCCACTTCGATTTCGGTCATTCCTGGGCGGATCATTTTCAAAATATGTTCAAATCCTTGATCGGCGATATGGCAGGCTTGTTGGATCAATGCGATCTCTTCCTCATCTTTGACTTCCCGCAAAGCCTCGATCATCCCCGATACAGGGGCTAGTGATGATTCCTCGATCAAGTCTTCTAAGACGGAGTATTCAGCAAAGCTGACGAAACTTTCTTCAAATGCTAAGACATTGATTTCTTCATTCTGGCAGATGGTTGCAACTTCTTCAAAAATCGGCCCGCTATTTTTTACGATCTCAAATCCTTGGGCTTGAGCAGCTGCTTGTTCTGTATAACGAAAATCTGTTACAAAAAAGGCTTTGTCTAACGTAATGACTGCTAAACCAGTTGTCCCAGTAAAGTTTGTCAAGTAACGCAAATTGTATGGGCTGGTGATCAAGAACCCATCAATCGAATCTTTTCTCATTGCTTCGCGTAATTTTTCGACTCTTAACATGTATCGTTCCCTACTTTCTTTTTCTATACGATAGTATTATAACAAACTTCCAGAAAAAGCGGAAAGTAAGCGAAAAGTTTTCTAAAAAATCAAACAATACGAATGAAAAGAATGGTATTTTAAAAAGACTCTACTTTACTCTCTCGTTATTCTCTTCTAGATAGCTTCAAAGTACAAAAAAAGCAACCCAGTCGATGGATTGCTTCTTTGATAATTATCTTTTCCGTCCCAAAAAGAACGATACGACAGCCACGAAAATGACTGCGCCAATGATTGCCGGCACGATTGCCATTCCTGCCACTTGTGGTCCCCAAGTGCCAAATAAGCCTTGTCCGATTGATGCGCCCACAAGTCCTGCGACGATATCAAAAATGCAACCGCGTTTTTCTCCTGCGATAGCACCGCCGATCGACCCGATGACCGCTCCCACGATCAATGTCCATAAAAAGTGCATAATAACCCCTCCTAAACTTTCTTATAAAAAGGGTAACACATTGAGAATCAATTGGAAAAACATATGCTCTCTTGTTATTTTCTACGGGTAATTGCCCGTTTCAAGATATCGAAAAAGCCAAGAGAATGGACCATATGATCTGGGTCAACGTATTCCCGAATTGCCCGCAGAACTTTTTTTGGTTCTTTTGATGAGAAGGTATACGTCCCATTCTTTTTGGTCCGAATCGCATAACGCGGGATCCAACGTCCTTTGAACAAGACCGAAGCGATCACATAGTCGACGTCTTCCCAAGGAATTTGAATAAACTTGCGTTTGTCACGATCATTGTAAAACTCAAAGGCATTATCGCCGATCATGATTTTGCCGTATTCATTGATACCTAAAAAAGACGTAGCATCGATCGTCAAATCAACTTTTGTATTAAGGGATTGTACCATTTGCGCTTACTCCATTCTATATCGTCTTATTGTTACCTATTATACGTGTTTGCGGCATATTTGGCGAATAAATAAAAAAGATGCTTGGGTTTCCCCAAGCACCTATCATTGAAAAGATTATAACAATCCGATCAAGTGTCCACCGATACCGACTAAGAATAGACCGATAATAATGACAATTGGAGAAACTTTTTTCTTCAATAACCACATACATAACAAAGTAAGCAATAGTGCAGCTAAACCAGGAATCAATTGATCCAAGTTGTTTTGCAATGTTGTTACTTTTGTATCAGTCAATGCACGGCCTTCAGCTACTTGTTGGAAGGCTTGTTGCAAACCAGCTGAACCGGAAGGCAAGTTTGCCCAGTCGACATAGGCACCTTCATCAAGCGGTACGCTTGAGACAACTGGTGCAAAGGAAATCGATACCCAACGTTGAACAAGTGACCCTAATACAAACATCCCTAAAATAGAAGCACCTTTTGTTACATCTTGTAGCAAACCACCTGAAAGGTCATCAGTGATTTTAGAACCAGCACGGTAGCCGAATTCTTGTGTGTACCACATAAATGCCCAACGGATGATGTTCCAAGCAACGAAGAAGATGATTGGGCCTAAGATGTTTCCGCCTAAAGCAAGAGAAGCACCTAATGCACCTAACATCGGACGGACAGTAAACCAGAACACAGGGTCACCGACACCGGCTAAAGGACCCATCATCCCAACTTTTACCCCTTGGATCGCTACGTCATCGACAGGCGCGCCATTGGCACGTTCTTCTTCTAACGCTAGTGTTACACCTAAGATTGGTGATGCGATATATGGGTGAGTATTAAAGAATTCTAAGTGACGCTTCAAAGCAGCGGCACGGTCTTCTTTTGTTTTGTATAATTTTTTGATTGCTGGAATCATTGAGAATGCCCAACCACCATTTTGCATACGTTCATAGTTCCATGAACCTTGAATGAAGGTAGAGCGCCATGCTACGGCTAAACGATCTTTTTTATTTAATTGAATTTTTTCTGCCATTTTTTTCTCCTCCTTCGATTCTAATAGTCATTCAAGATATCGCCTAGAGGGTCGCCAGTGTTACTGCCGCCGCCTCCATTTGATGATCCGCCCATTTTAGTTAGGTTCAAGTAGATCAAAGCGATTGCTACTGCCAAGGCACCGATAGCGATCAATGTCAATTCAGAGATAGCTGCGATAACGAAACCGATAATAAAGAATGGCCATACTTCGCGAGTTGCCATCATGTTGATAACCATTGCGTAACCAACGGCAACAACCATACCACCACCGATAGCCATACCATCCGTCAACCATGCAGGCATTGATTCTAAGAAGTTTTGAACAGTTGCAGCAGGGATTGCCAACAATGCAGCTGCAGGAATCGCAATACGAACCCCTTGCATACATACAGCGATCACGTGCCACATTTCAATTTTACGAATGTTGCCTTCTTCAGCAGCCGCATCCATAAAGTGAACGATTGGCACAGCCAATGTACGAACGATCATTGTCAAGAACAAACCAGCAACAGCTAGAGGGATTGCAACGGCAATCGCTGTATCAACACCAGCAGTTCCTTGTCCACCTAAAACTAAAATAATTGCAGATGCAACAGACGCCAATGCAGCATCAGGTGCAACAGCGGCACCGATGTTTGCCCATCCAAGTGCGATCATTTGTAATGATCCGCCCAAAATGATACATGCTTCCAAATTACCGGTCACTAAACCGATCAAAGTACACGCGATTAGCGGTTGATGGAATTGGAATTCATCCAAGATTCCTTCCATACCAGCTAAAAAGGCAACGAGTACTACTAATACCATAGATATAATAGTCATGATAGACCTCCTATTTAGTTGAATACGTTTCTATTTATTTGCCAATTCATTTTTGGCTTTGCGTAAGATTTCGTCCATGTTGTCTCGAGAGTCATTTGGTACTTTACGCACATCGAATTTGATGCCGCGTTCTTTTAGATCTTCAAATGTCTTCACATCGTCCGTACCCATCGACAATACTTTACTTACAACAACTTTCCCAACAGAGTGAGCCATTGAACCAACGTTCACTTCAGTGATATCAACGCCGCCTTCAACTGCACGCAACACATCTTGTGGGTTTTCAAATAAAAGTAAAGCTTTCGTATTCCCGAAACGAGGGTCTTTAGAAACTTCAATCATTTTATCCACTGGAATGACGTTCGCTTTTACTCCTGGAGGAGCTGCTTGTTCGATCAGTTTTTTACGCAAGTCATCTTTTGCCACCGCGTCAGAAACAACGATGATCCGAGATGGATTGACTGATTTTGTCCAAGCTGTTGCGACTTGACCATGCAACAAACGTGAATCGACACGTGCAAGTACGATTTTGATTTTGCCATCGCCTAGAACAGTTCCCGGAGGAAGTGATCCTTTAGGTTGATCGTCTTGCACTGCTTTTGGTGCTGCCGCTTCTTCTGGTTCAAGTTCTTCTGGTTTGACCTTGACCCCTTCTTTAGCTGTTTCAACGATATGCGCAGCGATTTCATGCGCTGTATTCATTGAAAAACGTGAAGCATAGGCTTCGATCACCATTGGTAAATTCATACCAGCAACGATTGCCCATTTGTCTTTGTGATCTTCAAACAAGCTGTTCGCTTGGTTGAAAGGAGTACCACCCCAAAGATCAACTAAGAATAATACTTCTTCTTGATCGTCAAATGTAGCAATTGCTTCTTGCATTTTTGCCTTGATGTCATCTGGACCTTCACTTGGCATCAATGTAACAGCTTTAACATTTTCTTGTTCGCCGAAGATCATTGAACCAGATTGCAAAATGCCGTTAGCAAATTCTCCATGACTTGCTAGGATAATTCCTACCATCTTTTTACCTCCTATATCAAAATTGAAAAATGTGACACGAATACGAAAGAAAAAACAACATCGAAAAAATTAAGGGTGACTACCTTCTTTTTCCAAAATATCCTTCAAAAAGATTTTACGATCAGCTGGAACTTTGCGTATCTCCACTTCAATGCCTTGGTTTTGCAAGTAAAGCAATGAAGCAAGATCTTGATCATTGACTGACACGAAATTAGTGATCATCCGTTTTCCCGTTGAAAAGCTCATGCCGCCGATATTGACGGAACGAATGTCAATGCCTCCTTTGACCAGAGTCACGACATCTTGAGGGTTGGTAAATAATAACATGACTTTTTGCGTATTAAATAATGTGTTATGCGCCACCTCAAGCATTTTTGCTACTGTCACCACATTAGATTTGATTCCTGGTGGAGCAGCTTCTTTCAAGAGAAACTTCCGTAATTGGTCATTTGCGACCTCATCACTGACCACGATGATTCGATTGATACCAGTCATTTTCGACCAAGCTGTGGCGACCTGACCATGAATCAACCGATCGTCGATTCGGGCAAGACGTATATCCATTCCCATTGTGCAAGCCTCCTACATCCATCGATCCGTTTTTCATATTGAGGATCTGTTCTTTTTTCAATCACCTCCTGTATCCACTTATATAGAAGCAAGAAGCGTGCCAAGTTTTTACGATACACTATTCTTGAAAAAACCTTAAGAATCAGCATTTGAATAATACACTAAAAAAGATACACTAAAAAATACTGTATCTTTTTTAGTGTATCTGTATTATTTTTCATGATTATTGGTATTGCTCTTTTTCCCGATGGTTCTTTACGAGTTCCATCAAGTAATACTCTTCCGCATCAGGAATCTCAATATTCATCAAACGACTAAACGACTGGACATGGACATGAAGCAGTGCGTAAAGTGGGTCCGAACGCATCGCCTCTAGCTCTTTCTCCCCAACTGTCAACGGCTGCCGCAAAATGATTCGTTCCAGCATACCTGCACTATGCATGACAAAGTTGATCAAAAAGCCTTGCTGCGCTTGCCCTAATTCAAGATCACGAATGATCTCCTGGCTGAACTTCCATAAAGGATCGACCACTTTTTTCGGATTGATATACGTAAAGTTTTCTTCTAGATACTGGACGCAGATTGCTTTCGCCTGTTGGTCATCCAGCTGAACTTCATCTTCAAAACTCAAATCATTCTCTAATAGGATATCATCTAACAAAAGATCGACATCTTGGTCAATAAAACGTTCCAGCGAAATAAATGGCGCATCTATATGGGGATCGATGATCCCCGTTGCAGCAATCAATCGATAACGCTGTTGAATCTGTTCCAAATCCGTTCTTAGATCCGCCACCGATAAGGTCACCACTTCAACATTTTGGTTTTGCCGTTTTGACAATGAACTTTGGATCAATTCTTTGATACGCTGCGCCGTTCCTTTTCCTGAAGCACAGACCGCTAAGATCGCTTTAGGGTGGTGGTTTTGTGTCACTGGTTCTTCCACAGTGACCGCTCCATATCCACGGAACTTCCGTAACGAATCATACAGTTGATCGAGGTCCGTTCCAATAACCGATGCTTTACGGACCGTCTCAAGGACGATGGAGGTGGTCACCATGTCGACTGTCCGCACAGCCACGCCTGTTTCCCGCTGGATCTCATTATTAAAGGTCGCTAAAGACCCCATGTCGACTAACAGGATCACTCCGCTACCGTCATTGACAGCACGCACACTATCCACGATTTTTTTCAACGCCACAGCCGGTGGCATATCTAATGGCATGTCCACCGCGGTAACTTGATCGACTTCCAGCAACTGTTTAACCACTTGTACCATGCTACTGGCTGTGCTGTTGCCGTGGGCTGCAACGACGACGCCGATTTTCCCAGAGGAATGAGAGGTTCTAAGAGAAACCAGAAGAACCGCTAAATAATAAGATTCGCTCTCAGGAATCGCCACTTGGAAACTATCACCAATAAAATCGCGGACTTCTTTGGCGACTTCAAACTCTTGCGGATAGTCAGCTACCATCTGACGAATATTGTCATTGGTTTGTCGTTCTTCTCCTAGATGGATTTTTTTCAAAAATGAGCTGATGTGTAAGCTCATGGCATAGATGAAGTTTTGCTGAAAATCGTAATTTAAGCGTTGCCGAACCATCTCATAGATTTGATTTGTTACACTGATCACTTTCTGGTCGACAAATTCACTTAGTTTATTGACCGAGTTAAAGGAAAACCCGTGATCTTTATAAAAAGACTTTAAGTGAACATTAATATCTGTTGAAATAAAATGATTGATCGCCTCTTGATCCAACCCATCTGCTTTTAGCAAAGCAGCCTTGTCGCCGATAATATCGTAAAGATTATAAGGCAATTCATAGGAATCTGATTGGATATTGTTTAAGTTTTGATTCGGCTGAACACTGATTTTCGGTTCAAGGATCTTTGAAAGCTCTGCCAGCTCATTGCGACGATTTCCCAAGACGATCAACCCTGAACGGATCCCTTCTGGAAGATCTAATAAATCGATTTCAATTTCATCCTGCTGCATATGGTTTAGAAATCCACGGGCACAAACAAGCTGCACGTTCGACTTCAATTGCCCGATATTCCCAAAACTAACACTGCCGATCAGTGCTTTGACCACATCTTCTGTCAAGGTGATCGTCCGTTGGATGCGGGTCGCCTCTTGCCCAACTAATACCCGAACAAGGTCGACTTTTTCTGACGCCGGTCGTTTTTCAAAGAAAGGCAATTGAATGTTAATGGGAATCCGCCGGGTGAAGGTATCTAAGAGTGTTGAGTTGGGGTCTTCCGTAGTCGCTCCAACGATTCGGACATTCGCTTGATGGTTTTTGCCCGTCTCTCCTAGACGACTGAAGGTTCCATGATCCATAAAGTAAAAGATCATTTCCTGACCTTCTGGTGGTAAGCGATGGATCTCATCGAGAAATAGCATACTTTCATCTGCTTGATCGATAATACCGATTTTCTCTTGATCGGCACCCGTAAATGCGCCTCGCACATAACCAAACAAATGACTCATCAAAAGTTCCGGATTATTCGCATAGTCCGCACAGTTAAAGACAATCAATTCTTTGTCCTCGGCAATCACCTGATTGCTTTTGGCAAACTGAAACATCGCATGGGCAAAGTAGGTTTTCCCAGAACCTGTAGGACCTGTAATCAAGCAGTTAAGCCCCTTTGGCGGATACAAAATCGCTGCTTTGGCTTGCTCAACGGCGTTTTTCATACTGCCATTGGCACCAATGATTGTCGCAAAAATATCCCGGTCAGAAGGTTTTCCTTGTACTCGCTGAGGGAAAGCTTTTTCCCTTTGGGGACGATTTTCTTTATAGCTTGGGACATACTTTTCAGAACTGATTGCGTCAACACCTGCTGCCCAATAGCGCACAGGACGTGAATCACTTTTTTCAACGCGTCCTTCTTTGACAAGCTGATTTAAATCTTTACTGGCATTACTGCGCTGAATGGCTAAGTGATCGGCAACTTCCGAAGTAGACAACCCCTTTTTCTCCCCTAAGCCGCTCCGCGTGTTTTCAAGGATATATTGATAGATACGTTCGATTCGCTTGCCCAACAGCTTCGCCTCCTTGTTTTTCCACTTGAATACTTTACTCATTTTTCTATAAAAAAGCAACTTTTTTCCACACAGAAAAACAAAATGCTTTGCATTTAGTAGCAATAGAAAAAATTTCCACCTGTTACTTTCAGCATAAAGCATTTTGCCAAAAAAAGATATTCAAAAGTCAGGATGCGTTAGGCTTTTTCATTAGGAATGAACGCTGGCACCTGGTCTGGAAATCGTTGCAGTTCTTTTTGCATCCATATCACATCGTGCCATTGATTGAACTTATAGCCGACATGCGCAAAATCAGCAACTTTCCGATACCCAAGTTTCTCATGAAAAGCCTCGCTTTGTTGATTGCCTCCTGTAATACACGCAGTCAGATTGACCACGTTTTGCGCTTTTAATTTTTCCTCAAGCGCTTGGTAAAGAGCGGTACCGAGCCCTTTTGCTTTGGCATCTGGGGCTAAATAAACGGTTACTTCAACGGTCCAATCATAGGCTGCTCGTTCTTTATAGGCTGATGCATAGGCATAACCGACGATTTTACCAGCCTCTTCTGCAACGAGATACGGGTAGCGTTTCAAGGTCTTGGCGATGCGTTCCGCGAATTCTTGAACCGTGGGCACCTCCGTTTCAAAGGTAATCGGTGTATTATCTACATAATAAGCATAGATTGCTGTCAAGGCTTGGGCATCTGCAATCGCAGCAGAACGTATCGTCATAGAATCCCTTCTTTCAATAAATTTTTTCCAGTATACTCTTTCTAAAGAAAAAAAACAATCCGCTTTTAACGGATCGTTTCCTAGTTATTGATGATTTAGCGGGCTTTTTCAGCGCCGCAATACACGGTGAGATGTTGTGGCAGCACCTGTACTGTGATTGGCAACTCAGGTCCTGGATCGCCATCGACATTCGTTTCGATCGTTGTTCCATCTGTCAAACGAATCGCAGCTTTATCAAAGGTTTGATAACCAAGAACATCATTTGATTCCGTAACTCCTTTGAGAAGCTCAGGCACACTTTTGACAGTTTCCCAAAGATTCGTATCCTTCAAGTAGATCAGATGCAATTTGCCGTCATCGGTACTCGCTTTAGGTAAAAGAGATTCAAAACCGCCAATCGTATTCGATGACCCAACGATCATCGTACTACTTTCCACAGCGATCGTCGTTTTTTCGCCATTATTTTCGGCGATCACTTCAAACTGATGACTTTCATTTTTCCGCACTTCCCGTAGACCAGAAACAAAATAGGCCATTTTTCCCAGCTTGGTTTTTTCTTCAGCTTCCACATTGTTGATCGCTGCTGGAATCATACCGATCGCCACCACATTAGTAAAATAAGCTTGATTGACCTGCCCAATATCGATTTTGCGGGTGTGATCCACTGCAAATGATTCGATGGCTTCCTTGGGATCTAGTGGAATCGCTAATGCTCTGGCTAAATCATTTACTGTGCCCAGCGGGAAGAAACCGAAATTTGGTCGTTTGTCATGAGGAGCTAAGCCATTGACCGCTTCATTGACGGTACCATCACCGCCCATTGCGAAGACACTGTCAAATTCTGCTGCCGCTTCAGAGGCAAAACGCGTGGCATCTCCTTCTTTTTCGGTATGTTTGACTACGACTTCCGCAAAGCTTTCCCGCAACTTGTCTGCTGCCATTTCCTCAAATTCTTTCGCTTGTTCACCACCAGAACTTGGATTGACGATCAATAATGCTTTCATAAAACAGCCTCCTTGTTTAGGTTCATTTTCTATAAATCCAGTATAACAAGTTTCACAAAAACTGTCTTAAACAACCTCCACTCCTCCGCTGCAAAAAAACACAGCCTATTTAGACTGTGTTTTTCGAGCACTCACTTTATTTTATTAAACCAATCGTTTACGCAAGCGCCCAGAAATAAAATCAATGATCGTGACCGTCACAACGATCCCCAATAAAATGATCCCCACGCGGCTCCATGAACGTGCATTGATAGCAAAGATCATCGGTGTACCGATCCCGCCTGCCCCTACGATCCCTAAGATCGAAGCCGAACGGACAGCCAGTTCAAATCGATACAAGGTAAAAGATAGAAATTCTGGGATCAGTTGCGGCAATGTCGCAAAGCCTAATACATCCCAGCGGCTTCCTCCCGCACTAATGACGGATTCCGAGGGACCATGATCCATGTTTTCGATCGCTTCGCTATAGAGTTTTGCCAACATCCCAATGGAATGGACACTGACCGCCAGCACTCCGGCAAAGGAGCCGGGACCTACCGTTTTAATAAACATGATGGCTAAGACGATTTCTGGAAACGTTCGAATCGCCGTCAGTACGATTTTCCCAAATCCCGATAACCAGCGAGGGCTGTTTTTGCTGCGCGCCGCCCAAAAGGCAAAAGGAATACTTAATAGTGAGGATAAAAACGTACCCACAAAGGCAATCGCGACGGTTTCGATCATCAGACTGATCAAATCTTCGCCATCACCGGTATAAACATAGCCCCAATCAGGATGGATCAGGCCATAAAAGATCGAGCCGACAATTTGACCGACATTTTCTTTAACACCAGCAAAAGGCACGCCAGCAAAAGCCCAGATATAAAGGAGGATAACGACTACTGCGATCAGCCAATTCCGTATTTTTTTCTTTTTCGGTTCTGCTGGCAACATCATAATAATCGCTCCCTTAATCTATTACTAATGGTATCAATCACCAAAACAACTGCAAAAATCACTAAGACGATGATCGACGTCTGGTCATATCGAAATTGGCTTAAAGATCGTTGTAAGAAAACACCGATTCCGCCTGCGCCGATATACCCAAGAATCGTCGATGCCCGCACATTGATCTCAAAGGCATAAAGCAAGTAACTAAGAAAATGACTCATGACTTGCGGTACGACTGCATAGCGGATGATATCAAACTTCGATCCTCCAGAAGCCGTGATCGCTTCGATCGGACCTTCATCAATCGTTTCAATCGATTCATAAAACAATTTGGTGATCATCCCAAAAGAAAACACAGAGATGGAGATCACCCCTGCAACCGGACCAATTCCGACAATGGCGACAAATAAAGCCGCCAGCATCAAATCAGGTACCGTCCGAATGATATTCAAAACAAAACGGAAACAACCACTGATCCAATGATTCGTCATGATATTTCGTGCTGCTAAAAGTGAAAACGGAAAGGCCGCCAGTGCACCAAAGGTTGTGCCGATGATCGCCATTTGGATCGTTTGCAAAATCGGCTCAACAATGATTTTGGCATATGCCCAATCAGGATGAGCCATCTTTTGTAAAATGACATTCATTTGACTGCTGTTGCTAAAGAACCGTGCCAAATCAACGCCAGAAATAGAGCCGCTAACGAACAATACCACTAAAAAAATGACGAGCCACAGAACATTTTTCCATAGTCCGCTGCGTTTCGGCAACGTATTTGTCGTCATTGTCCTGCCCCTTCCTGCTCTTCCATGATCTCGCTACCATAAATCTGTTTCAATCGCTGATCGGTCGCTTCACTGACAGGGCCATCAAAAACCAAGCCCCCATCTCGTAACCCGATGATCCGTGTGCCGTATTCTCTTGCCAATTGGACAGAATGTAAATTGACTACGATAGTGATACCCAGATCTTGATTGATCCGTTTTAAGTCATTCATGACTTTTTCAGTGGTTAACGGATCTAATGAAGCAACTGGTTCATCCGCTAAAATAATTTTTGGCTCTTGCGTCAAAGCCCGAGCAATCGAAACCCGTTGCTGCTGACCACCAGATAATTCATCGGCTCGAGTATAAACTTTTTCTGCAAGGTTGACCCGCTGCAGTGATTGATAAGCCAACTCCTTGTCCGCTTGCGGAAAGAGACCCAGCAGCATTTTGATCGTAGGATGATAAGCCACTCGCCCCGTTAAGACGTTTCGCAAGACACTCGAACGTTTCACCAAATTGAAGCTTTGGAAAATCATGCCAATGTCTCGACGAATCAAGCGTAGCTCTCTTCCTTTTGCTTTTGTGATCGACTTGTTATCGATTAAAATCTCGCCGCTTGTAATCTCGTGCAGTCGATTGATGGAGCGCAACATCGTTGATTTGCCTGCACCGGATAAACCCACGACGATGACAAATTCTCCTTTTTTGATATCGATGTTCAAATCCTTCAACCCCAACACCCCATTTGGGTATTGCTTGGTCACATTTTGAAATGAAATAATCGTTTCGTTCTCTAGAGCCATGATTCTCCTACTTTCTTTCCATTAGATAAAAATTGCTGTCCATTCGAAAAGGGTACCTCAAGTACCGGTACCCTCCCGATCTATTCATCTATTATTGTCCGACTTGTTCCGCATACTCTCTTACAATGTCGAAATTGCTGTCTTTTGAAACAACGTATCCTTCGTGCGAGTAAATATCAGAGATGATTTGTTTTCCTTCTTCATCTTTTCCGATCGCGATAAAGGCATCTTGGATTTTTTTGTCCCACTCTTCACTCATATCGCTGCGAACACTGATCGTATCGTTCGGGATCGGTTCGGTAAAGTACATTGGCTCTACCTCATCCATAATTTCAGGGTAATCATTTTTGACCGTGTTACGGGCATCTTCAAAAACGAAGGCCGCGTCAACGTCGCCATTCAAGACAGATAAGACCGCTTGGTCATGGCCTTTGACTTGAACAGTCGTCACATCCGTATTGATGTCGATGCCTGCTTTTTTCATTTCTGCTACTGGCCAAACATAACCGGCAGAAGAAGTAACATCTTGCGTGGCAATCGTTTTGCCTTTTAAATCTTCCAACTCTTTGATGTCACTGCCGCTTTTTACGACGATCATTGAGCGATAGCTATCAACCAATTCATCTGTTGATTCGCCACCAGGCTGCTTGATGCCATAACGCTGCGCTTGCAACAGTACCTTAACATTGCTTTGTTCATTTGCTAAAACGTAGGCATTCGGCGGTAAAAAGCCGACATCTACTTGTTTCGAAGCCATTGCTTCGACGATTGTATTGTAGTCAGTGGAAACACTCACTGTGACTGGAATCCCCAATTCATCGCTTAATAATTGCTCAAGTGGTTTTGCTTTTGCTTCTAATGTTTCTGCTGCTTGTGATGGAACAAATTGAACGGTCAACTTTTCTGGTACATATCCTGCGTCCTCAGCCGCCGAGTCAGTGCTTGCTCCACCTGAGCCACATGCCGCCAGCGTAACTGCTGCCACCAAACCTAAACCAAACATTGCCGTTTTCTTCCAAACTTTCATCACTTTCTCTCCTTTTCATTAAAAAATCGAACTCACGGAATTCCGAACTTTCCTTTTTGATTATAAAAAACCAACGAATTAAAAACAATCTTTTTCGAATTACGAACGTTTTCTTTTTTGATAACGTTCGTGTTTAAGTCGAAATCATTCGTGAGCAGATTCTCAATAATCAACGTTTTTCGAAATTTCAGATACCTTTGTTCTACTTCCTCAGAGTATCAAATGAATATAAGGTTTATGTTATCAACGTGTAAAGATTCCGTTAATCGCAAAAGGAACTTTGTGAAGAACAAAGCATGGATATACTCGTAATTCTTGCCCTAAGTGCACAAAATTTCTTGAAACGTCTAACCAGAAGATGCCCGCACACTTTTTTGACCGAAGCAACACAAAAAAAGCAGAGAATTCCCTTAAGAACCTCTGCTTTTGAATTCATTCTCTTACTGTAGAAAGAGTACGTTATCCTTGATCCGTTGGCAACTGCAACAAGAGTACATGCTCGTTCTCAATCATTTCACCCGTCAAAACAAAGCCGTTTCGTTCGTAAAGCTTCGTTGCGATCTCATTGCCAACCACAGCGGAGATCCTTAATTCTTGCGCTTGGATATGGGTTTTGAACCAATCTAACCCAGCAAGAAACGCCTGAGTGCCTAACCCTTGATTTTGGAATTTTTCTGCGATCATAAACCGCTCGATCCACCACGAAGCTTTTGGATAATCCTCATCCGCCTCGTAAAAACTAAATAGCATAAAGCCGACCATTTCCTCACCATTGTATAGGGCAAATGCCTGACGAGGTTCCTCATAGATTGCCTCTAACATTGAGTACCAATTGGGCGCAACAAAGTCTTCTTGCTCCTTCGTTGTCTTCAAATTCATGCACGCACGATAGTTTTCCTTCGTGATTTCTTTTAATTGAATCATTGCTTCGCTCCTTTTAAAAGTCATTAATATTGACTAATTTGTTAAAACGGTTTCACTGATGTACAAAAAAACACCCAGGTTACTTTTACGTAATCTGGATGTCGTTTTCTTATGCTTCTTGCGCTACTGGATAAACAGATACTTGTTTTTTGTCGCGGCCTTTACGTTCGAAACGAACAACGCCGTCAACTTTTGCAAACAATGTATCATCTCCACCGATACCTACGTTTACCCCTGGGTAAATTTTAGTACCGCGTTGGCGATAAAGGATTGATCCGCCTGAAACGGTTTGACCGTCAGCACGTTTCGCACCTAAACGTTTTGATTGAGAGTCACGTCCGTTAGAAGTAGAACCCCCACCTTTTTTGTGAGCGAAGAATTGCAAATTCATTTTCATCAACATGAGATGCACCTCCTAGTTTTCTTTAGTAGTTTTGATTTGGATATAATCGTTGTACTCTTCTTGAACTGATTGCAAGCCGATCAACAAATTCTCTAAAAGAATTTGTGCGATATTCGACTGCTCTTGGGTCAAACGAGAAGGCAGTGTGACTAATAAGTACCCACCATTTTCGTTATCTGCTTCAACTTTTGGCGCAACGCCAGCCAAAGCATCGATCCCATTGACTGCACTGATCGCTAAAGCGGATGCTGCAGCACAGACGATGTCTTTGCCGTATTCTCCTGCTTGTGCGTGTCCAGCCAGTTCAAAAGAAACAATCCGACCAGAGTCATTTCGTTTGAATGTCCCTTTGATCATATTCGTTACCCTGCTTTTCGTAAGAATTAAGCGTTGATCGCGTCAATAACAACTTTTGTGTAAGGTTGACGGTGACCTTGTTTACGGTGTGAATGTTTTTTAGGTTTGTATTTGAAAGTTACGACTTTCTTTTGTTTGCCGTGTTTTTCAACAGTCCCTTCAACAGTTGCTCCTGCAACGATTGGGGCACCTACTTTTGTTGATTCGCCACCTACTAAGATAACTTCATCAAAAGTAACCTTTTGTCCAGCTTCAACGTCTAATTTTTCAACGTAGATTGCTTGACCCACTTCAACTTTTACTTGTTTCCCACCAGTTTTGATAATTGCGTACATGCTCTACAGCACCTCCTTATAATATACTTAGACTCGCCATCCCAAGTGACTTTCGTACTTACTACTTGTTCTGTGCGGTTGTAGCTGTGGAGTCCACAATTACAACAGATTAACTTTATCAAAATGTTTTCCTAAAGTCAATCACTAATTAGGGAAAAGACAGAATTCTTTTGCTACTAGTCATTTCCTTTTGTGCATTTTTTATTTTCTATTACTATAGAAGAAAGAGCACAAGTGAAACAGAATTGGAGGAGTTTTCATGCAATACCCCAAAGAATTAGCCATTGCCGTTCAACAGGCGTCCCGCAATTATCCATTGGAAGGATTTGTTCCCGGTCAAGGACCGCTGCAGCCAAAACTGATGATCGTTGGTGAAGCCCCTGGTCGAACCGAAATCGAGAACTTTATTCCTTTTAGCGGACAAGCAGGAAAAGAATTGATGAAATCGTTGGCTTTAGCCGGTTTGACCCGTGAGGATGTCTACATCACTAGCGCTGTTCGCAGCCGCCCATATTCCGTCAAAGAACGGATCAACAAGCGCAGCGGTGCCCATGAGATCGTCCATCCCAATCGGACACCTACAAAAAAAGAAGTCTTGCTACACGCACCGCTGCTTGACTACGAGTTGTCCGTTGTAGATCCGCCCGTCATTGCAACTGTTGGCAATATCGGACTGCAGCGATTATTAGGCAACGTCTATTATATCAAAGACCATCATGGCGAATTGATCCGTTCCAAAATACAAGAAAGCAATCCGACTAAGGATGGCTATCAATGGTCGGAAAAAGAATATTTGATCGTGCCGATGTATCATCCCGCTGCGATCTTTTACAATCGAACATTGACTCCGCAAATCGAAGCTGATTGGCGAGGGTTAAGAAACATTCTCTCACAAATAACAGCCGACGAATAACGACCAGTCCCCTAGCCCTACTGCCAATACGCTGGAATCGTCTGCTCATAGGCGGTGATTTTCGCCTCTTCCTGCAAGGTGATACTGATCTCATCGAGACCGTGGATCAATTTGTGTTTCCAAGTAGCATCGATCGCAAAGAAATGCTCCTCCCCGGCAACAGTCACACATTGCCTCGGCAAGTCGATACTGATTTTTTCAGAAGCAGGCAGCGAAGCGATCCTTTGGCGAACAGTCAATGGCAGCTCGATCGGCAGCAGCCCATTTTTGGTGGCATTCATATAGAAAATATCACCGAAGCTGCCAGCAATCACGGCTTTGAAGCCGTAATCCAACAGCGCCCAAGCCGCATGCTCTCGAGAAGAGCCAGAACCAAAATTATCACCAGTGACGAGGACTTGAGCGGTCTGATATGCTGGATCATTCAAGATAAATGCTGGATCAGGCTTGCGTTGCGACAAATAGCGCCAATCGTCAAATAAAAATTCGCCAAACCCCGTTTTTTCGACGCGCTTCAAATAATTTTTCGGTAGGATTTGATCGGTATCGATATTATCATTCATCAAAGGCAGCGTCGTACCTTCAAATTGCGTAAAAGCTTCCATTAACCAACACCTCCAACCACTTCTCGTACATCGACAAAACGCCCATGAATCGCAGCTGCTGCCGCCATTGCTGGACTACAAAGGTGCGTCCGAGCGTTTTTCCCTTGCCGTCCAACAAAATTCCGGTTTGACGTGGAGGCACAGTGGACGCCTTCTGGTACTTTATCAGGATTCATTCCTAGGCACATGGAACAGCCCGGCTCCCGCCATTCAAAACCAGCCTCAATAAAGACTTTGTCTAAACCGATAGCTTCCGCTGCTTTACGAACAGGGCGTGAACCAGGAACGATAATACCAGTGACCCCTTCTTTGATGGTCTGACCTTTCAAAATCGCCGCTGCCTCTTGCAGATCAGACAAACGACCATTGGTACACGATCCAATAAAAATGTATTCAATGGGGATATCAGCAGCTGTCTGTCCAGGTTGCAGCGCCATATATTCATAGGCTTGCTGATCATTGTGATCCCGTACTTCAGGAAACGCTTCGCTGACTGGTACCCCCATTTCTGGATTGGTTCCCCAAGTGATATAGGGTTCTAAGGTTGTTGCGTCTAGGGTGATCAGGGCATCATAGTTAGCATCTTCATCGGTATAAAGGCTTTGCCAATCAGCCACCGCACTGGCAAACGCTTGTGGCGCAAAGCGTCGATCCTTCACATAAGCAAAGGTCGTTTCATCAGGGGCAATCAAGCCCATTTTCGCCCCACCTTCGATCGACATATTGCAAATGGTCATGCGTTCTTCCATCGTCAGGCTACGGATCGTTTCGCCAAAGAATTCTACGGCATAGCCACCACCAAAATCAGTGCCATGGGTCGCGATCAATGCCAAAATAATATCTTTGGCGTACACTCCCGGCTGCAGGTGACCGGTAATCTCAACTCCCATGCGTTTCGGTTTTGTCTGCCAAATCGTCTGTGTCGCAAAGACATGCTCTACTTCACTCGTACCGATCCCAAACGCGATCGCACCGAAAGCACCATGGGTGGCAGTATGGGAATCACCGCAAACGATCGTTTTTCCTGGTTGCGTCAAGCCTACTTCTGGGCCAACCATATGGACAATTCCTTGGTTGGCAGAGCCATTGTCACACAATTCGATCCCAAAATCATGACAGTTTTTACGTAACGTATCCATTTGCTTTTTTGCAACCAGATCGGTGATAGTAAAAATATCTTTGGTAGGCACATTATGATCCATCGTTGCGAAGGTTTTTTCGGGACAACGGACTGTCCGTCCCGCTTGCCGTAACCCTTCAAAGGCTTGCGGTGTCGTCACCTCATGGATCATATGCAGATCGACGTAAAGCAGCTGCGCCTGCCCTTCTTCTCCTGTGATGACATGCCGATCCCATAGTTTATCAAACAGCGTTTTCCCCATAATTGCTCACTCCTAACTGTGCAATAACCGCTTCTGTAAAGGCAGTTGTCGTTGCCGTACCACCTAAATCACGGGTCAAGATCCCCGCATTCATTACCTCGTAACAAGCACTTTCGATGGTATCCGCCAGCTCTTCCTCTTGAAAGGACTCTCTTAGCATCATGACGACAGACAAAATCATGGAAACCGGATTGGCGCAATTTTGCCCAGCAATATCCGGTGCCGAGCCATGAATCGGTTCATATAAAGAAACCCCTTCTGCGCCATGACTTGCGCTAGGCAGCACCCCTAATGACCCTGGCAAAACCGAGGCTTCATCACTTAAAATGTCGCCAAAGAGATTTTCTGTCACGATTACATCAAAGTCTTTAGGATTTTGGATGATTTTCATAGCGGCGGAATCAACATATTGATGAGTCAACTGACAATCTGGAAATTCTTGTGCTATTTCTTCCGCTAATCGGCGCCAAAGTCGGCTAGTCGCCAACACATTTGCTTTATCGACAGAGAGAACCCGCTTCTTCCGCGTGCGGGCGATCTCAAAGGCTTTACGCAAAATCCGTCGAATCTCTGCTTGATGATAATGATTGATGTCGTAGGCTTCTTCAGGTTTTTCTGCTTTTTCGCCAAAATAGATACCGCCAGTCAACTCACGAACGATGACAAAATCTGTCCCCCGAAGGATCGCTTCTTTAATGGGAGACAAGGCAATCACCGCATCAACTACTTTGATGGGTCGAATATTGGCGTATAGCCCTAACGCTTGACGCAAATTCAAAAGTCCTTTCTCGGGTGTTATCGGTGCGTTTTCCCAAGCTGGATCACCAATGGCTCCTAAGAGGATCGCATCCGCCTGCTGGCAAGCTTGTAGTGTTTCTTGCGGCAATGGCTCTCCAGTAAGTGCCAGCGCCGCACCACCAAATGGTCGCTGGTCAAAATGAAAGCACTGGAGATGGTCAGGACAAGCCGCTTTCAATACCGCAAGGGCACTGTCCATAATTTCTGGTCCAATGCCATCTCCTGCTAAAACAACGATCTTTTTCAAACAAGGACACCTCGTTTCTTCAATGCAGCGCTGGCCTGCACATAGGCTTTGGCTGATGCCTGCAAGACATCAAAGTCTAAGCCAATCCCGCTGATTTTTTCATTGGTATCCTGACATTCAATGACCACGTGCACTTCGGCTTGCGCATCTTCCCCACTGGTCAAGGCAGTGATCTCGTAATTCAACAGCTTTGGCTGCTGCTGGAAAATCTGATCGATCGAGTTGTATATTGCTTGGATACTGCCGGCACCGATAGCTGATGCCACTTGTTTTTCCTCATCTTTGATGATAGAAACCACCGCTCCTTGATGGCCATTGGACACATATTGTAGCTGAACGGCGTCCAACTCACAGCCGCCTTCTTGACTGCGGCCTTGATCAGCCACCAAAGCCAGCAAATCTTGTTCGGTCACTTGTTTCTTTTTATCTGCTAACTCTTTGAAACGTTTAAACAATTCGTTGGTTTCTTCTTGGTCAAACTGGTACCCCAGTTGCTGCATTTTATCGACGAAGGCATGGCGGCCAGAAAGTTTGCCTAAAGGCAACGAGTTGGTTTCTACCCCCACCAACTGTGGGGTAATGATTTCGTAGGTCTCAGGATTTTTTAAGACGCCATCTTGATGAATCCCAGATTCATGGGCATAGGCATTGCCGCCGACAATCGCTTTGTTTTTCGGTACCGTGATTCCTGACAAACGCGCTACCAAATCGCTGGTGCGTTTCGTTTCATTTAATTTGATGTTGGAGCTAGCCTGATAGAAATCATTGCGAATATGCAACGCCAAGGCCACTTCTTCTAATGCGGTATTGCCCGCTCGCTCGCCGATCCCGTTGATCGTTCCTTCCACCCGATCAGCACCATTTTCGATAGCTGCCAGCGCATTGGCTGTCGCCATTCCCAAGTCATCATGACAATGGGAAGAAAAAATGATCGGCTGCTCACTCTTGATATTGGCGATTAAATAGGCGAAAAGCGCACCATATTCCGTAGGATTGGTAAACCCTACTGTATCGGGCACATTGATGATCGTCGCTCCGGCATCAATCGCTGTTTGAACCGCCTCAAGTAAGAAGGCCTTATCGGTGCGGGTGGCATCTTCTGGCGAGAATTGAACTTTTTCAAAGCGTTCACGGGCATAAGCCACATGTTCTTTGATGGAAGCGAGTACTTCTGCTTTCGTCATATTCAGCTTGTACTGGCGATGCACCTCACTGGTTGCTAGAAAGACATGGATCTGGGGATCGACGGCTTGATGAAGAGCTTCATAGGCACGATCAATGTCTTTTTTCTGACAGCGGGCAAGTCCTGCAACGGTCATCCTCGTCACCGCCCCAGCAATCGCTTGGACTGCTTGAAAGTCTCCTTCTGATGCAATCGGAAAACCTGCTTCGATCGTATCGATCCCCCATTTTTCTAATTGCAACGCCAATTGAACCTTTTCTTTCGTATTGAAGTTGACGCCTGGGGTCTGTTCACCGTCTCTCAATGTCGTATCAAAAAACTGGATTTTTCTCATCACTAGTTCCTCCTAAGCTTTTGTAGGTGCACGATTGGCTCGATATCATTCAAACACCATTGAAAAAATGGTATAAAAAAAGCACTCCATAAAGGGTTTCCTTCATGCAATGCGAATAGGACTCTTCAAATGATGCCTTAAAAAGGCGGGTCATAGAAAAAGAGTCCTTACGATAATAATAAAAATGCTGCTGTTTGTTTCAATCGTTTATCCATCGTCGTCACCTATCACTTTTTTTATCTTGTTATGAAGATACCAAACAGCAGGTTCCTCTGTCAACACTTTTCTCTGAATTTTCTGAATATTTCGATAAAAAGTTCGTTTTCACCCAGATGATGGGTTAATTTTCTTCCTTGATGAAAATTTAAGCAGAACCTGACGAGATCTTCACAGGATTTTAACCAAACCTCCACATAACACCGTTATGATAGAAATATCCCAAAAATATTTTTTCACCCCTTTATCCTGCCAGTCATATGACTGGTTTTTTTGTTATTCCCAAAGACTCGAAAAGATTGAACTTAAGGTAAGTTATTCGTATAATAAGGGGCAACGATAAATGAGGAGGATGAAGATGCGCAACGAAATGATGCATCGTCCAGTAGTCAAACCAGAACTAGTGGCGTTTATGCGTGAAAAACAAAAACAATTACCCGGCGAACTTGGTGAAATCGAGCAAGCCGCTCATGAAAAAGAAGTGCCAATCATCCCACATGAAACTGTGGTCTTTTTGCAGTTTTTATTGGGACAGCTCCAGCCAAAAGAAATCCTTGAGATCGGCACAGCGATCGGTTTTTCTTCAAGCTTGATGGCGCAATGTGTGAAAGAGGGGCATGTCACAACGATCGATCGCTTTGACGTCATGATCCGCAAAGCCAAAGAAACCTATGCTCGCTTAGGAAATGAAGACAAAATCACGCTCTTAGAAGGACAAGCGGCAGACGTCCTGCCTACATTGAGTGGCCCTTATGATTTTATCTTCATGGACAGCGCCAAATCGAAATACATTGAATTTTTACCAGAATGTCTGCGTCTATTGCGCAAAGGCGGTGTGCTGATGGTGGATGACGTGTTTCAAGCTGGAACGATTCTACAACCCATCGAAGAAATCCCGCGCAACCAGCGAGCGATCCATCGCAAATTGAATCTTTTCTTGGATACCGTGATGAACCATCCTCAGTTGACCTCCACGCTCGTCCCTTTAGGAGATGGCGTGATTCTCATTACGAAAGAAGCCGATAGCGTAATACTTGAGGAACCTGAGAAAGGTTGAGGGCAACTGCGCTTCCTTTTTCCAAAGAAAAAAATAAGAAAAGGGCGAAAAGCGATTGACATTGCTGCGCCCTTTTTCTATAATGTTATTTGTTGCTGATTGATTTCAATAGCTTAGGCGAAGTGAGCATTCGCTAAAAATTATTTGTTCCAGTAGCTCAGCCGGATAGAGCATTCGCCTTCTAAGCGAACGGTCGGGGGTTCGAATCCCTCCTGGAACGTTATTTAACCGTCGAGAACCCTTGTTCTTGGCGGTTTTTGTTTGTTCTTGTGCCAAATGTGTGCCAAATTGATTTAGATTTTTTGCCATAGCAATATTGAAAGTTTACAATCAAAGTTAAACTATTTCCGCCTCACAGTAAGGTTATCATTTTTTTATGCAGCAATGATTTTAGCATAACCTCAACGCTTTTTACCAAACGATTTAAGTAAATGAGAAAGCAACAAAGATGCTGCGTTCTCATTTGCTTTTTTTATATCTAAAATATTCACTGGTACCTATAAGATAATCGTTGACGAGAAAGGTTGGAATGCTCAAAGAAACGTTTTTGCTATAGTATGCTTAAATACCGCACTCTTTGAACACCCATGTTTTTTCATTTCATCGGCTCTTCATGATTAATCGCTTACCCAATCCCTTTCTCATCCTCCCCCTACAAAAATTATGCTATGCTTGACAAGAATAAAGAAAGCAGGTGTCCTATGGAGATAACGGTACATATCGCAAGCGGGTTTAGTAAAAACCAAACGGGTGGCAACAAGGCTGGAGTCGTTTTGCTGGAACAGCCCCTTACACCACGCCAAAAGTTAGCTGTCGCAAAAGAGTTAGGCTTTTCAGAAACAGCTTTTTTATCGAAAGCCCCGCAGGCCGATTTCCGATTTGACTATTTTACGCCAAAAGAAGAAGTTGACTTATGCGGACATGCAACAATCGCTTCCTTTGCCCTATTATCGTATCTAAACAAACTTTCCAAGCAACAGTATCGCATCGACACCAACGCCGGACGTTTGTCGATCACCATCAAAGACGGTGTTATTTTCATGGAACAGAACAAACCGCTGTTTTCAGATGTGCTTTCACTAGAACAATTAGCTGACTGTTTCGATACCAATGCTATCAATGATCAAATTCCTATTCAAATCGTTTCGACTGGATTAAAGGATATCCTTGTTCCAATCAAAACAACGGCGCAGTTGCAGCAAGTTGTACCTGATTTTGAGGAAATAAAAAAAGTAAGTGCGCTTCAACAAGTAGTTGGCATGCACTTATATGCAATGGAAAAAGAACGAATCGTTTGCCGTAACTTTGCCCCATTGTTTGACATCAATGAAGAATCTGCCACAGGCACTTCCAATGCCGCTTTGGCTTGCTTCTTGTATCAAAAGTGTGCTCTCGAAAAAGAAGTGTATCGTTTTGAGCAAGGCAGCAATTTAAGTGAACCTTCTGAAATTTTTGTTAAACTCGCAACGAACTCACAAAAGGAAATCCAACATGTTTACGTTGGGGGCAGAGGGCATTATTGCGAGACGGTCACCATCGACACCGATACACTGGCATAATCATGGGAATTTGGACTGATCTTCCATCAGCCTTTTTTCCTCTTCACAAATCACGTTTTTTTTCCATAACAGCCCATCAGTACCTCGAATACTAGTTTTCTCAAAAAAAAGAACCCAAATCGGGTTCTTTCCTCACATTGATTTTCTATGGCTTACCAACAAGTTCTGCTAACAGCTCACTGACTTTAGGCAGTGGCTCGTTTTGTAAGGCTGCTACGATTTTTGAACCGATCACTACCCCATCGCACACTTGGGCAAAGCGCTGCACGTCTGCATGGGTCGAGACCCCGAAACCAGCTAGTACTGGAATCGGACTTTTTTCCGAAATGGCTTGCAAATGCTGATCCAGCTGTTCGTTGTATTGGCGATCTTCTCCAGTGACACCGTTCACTGTCACAGCATAAACGAATCCTTCCGCTTCTTCGATCAGTGTCTGAATTCTGTCTGGCGGACTGGTCAAGGAAACCAATGTGATCAGCGCGAGATCCGCCGCATCAAACGTAGGCGTTACTAGCGATCGATGTTCAAAGGGCAAATCTGGAATAATCACCCCTTTCACATCCGTCGTTTTTAATTCATTTGCTAGCTGTTCAATGCCATAATGAAAGAATGAGTTGGCATACCCCATCAATACCAGTGGAACCTCGGAATGGATGGTTTGCAGCGCAGCAATGATCTTTTTTAAAGTGGTGCCATTGGCTAATGCCTGCATTCCAGCTGCTTGAATGATCGGTCCATCTGCGACCGGGTCTGAAAAGGGCACGCCGATTTCAATGGCGGCGGCGCCATGTGTCGTCAACAGTTCGATTTCTGCTGGCAGGCGTTCCAGTCCGTTGGCCCCCGCCATGATATAAGGGACAAACAGTGGCTTGCCTTGTTTTTGGCGCTCCTTTAGTTTCATCGTCAATGTTTTGCTGGTCATTTCGCTGCTCCTTTCCGATCTTTGATTTGTTGAACATCTTTGTCCCCTCGCCCAGACAAACAGATCACTAAGCGTTCTTCTGCTGTCATTGTTGGCGCTAACTTTAAAGCATAGGCAACGGCATGAGCACTTTCCAAAGCGGGAATAATGCCTTCGATTTGAGACAAGAGATAAAAGGCGTCAACGGCTTCTTCATCAGTGACCGCGAAATACTCCGCGCGTGCAATTTCCTTCAAATAAGAATGCTCGGGACCGACCCCTGGGTAATCCAAACCAGCTGAAATCGAATAGGGTTCGATCACTTGCCCATCATCGTCTTGTAGCAGATGCATTTTGGTACCATGTAAAATACCGATACTGCCTTTCGTTAAAGTCGCCGCATGCTCGGTAGTATCCACGCCTTTTCCAGCTGCTTCAACGCCAATCAAACGAACGGTCTGATCGTTGATAAAAGGGTAAAACATCCCCATTGCATTGCTGCCGCCGCCAACACACGCAACGACTGTCGTTGGCAGTTGCCCTTCTTTTTCTAATAGTTGCCGCCGTGTCTCACTGCCAATCACACTTTGAAAATCTCGAACGATCTCTGGAAAAGGATGCGGACCGAGTACCGAACCCATCACGTAATGAGTGTCCTCAACGGTTGTAACCCAGTAGCGCAGCGCTTCATTGACAGCATCTTTCAATGTCTGATTGCCTGAAGTGACTGAAACCACTTTTGCTCCCAACAATTCCATTCGAAAGACGTTTAGTGCTTGCCGCTGAACATCTACTGCGCCCATAAAAATCGTGCATTCCATACCGAACAACGCAGCCGCAGTCGCGGTGGCGACGCCATGCTGTCCAGCACCGGTCTCCGCTACCACTTTCTTTTTTCCCATCCGTTTTGCTAATAACACTTGCCCTAACGCATTATTGATTTTATGGGCGCCCGTATGATTCAAATCTTCTCGCTTCAGATAAATTTTGGCACCGCCTAAGTGTTGTGACAAGCGCTGGGCATGATAAAGAGGTGTTTCTCTTCCTACATACTCTTGCAAATATTCCTGTAATTCTGCTTGAAAACTTGCGTCCGCTTGTGCTTCACGGTAGACAGTTTCTAATTGCTTGACTGCATACATCAATGTCTCTGGCACAAACTGCCCGCCAAAAGAACCATAAAAACCTGCTTCTGTGGGGTATTGGGTCATTTTATCTTCTCCTTTACTAAGTAAATAAATTGTTCGATTTTCCGACTGTCTTTCTTGCCATGGGTTTCCACGCCTGAAGAAACATCGACAGCATAAGGCCTAAAAAGTTGGATCGCCTCTTCTACATTTTCCGCGTGCAAACCGCCAGCAATAAAAAATCGCTCAGACAACGGCAACGGTTTTCTCGCCGCTTTTTGCCAATCAAAGGATTGGCCGTTGCCGCCAGCATAAGGGTGATCTCTTACTGGAGCGTCCAATAACCCAAAATTTGCATCGCAGCTTAGGAAATCTTGTTCTAAAGTATCTGCTTCTCCATCAAAGGCTTGGATCACTGCGATCTTTTGATGAGCAAAAACCCCCTTTTGGATGGCTGTTTGCAAAGATGGCAGGACCTTTCCATGGAGCTGAATCGCTGTCAGCTGGGCGGCTTGAATTACTGCTTGCACTTCTTCAAAACTTGGAGAAACGAAAACTCCGACTTTTCCTATATTTTGGGGTACTTGCTCCGTTATCTTGCGGACTTGTGTCGGATCGATTCTCCGGCGGCTTTCGGCAAAAACAAAGCCAAGGTAATCTGCTCCAGCATTGATGGCAGCTTCGACATGGAAGCGTTCGGTGAGTCCGCAAATTTTCACTTTGGTCATGGTCGACTCACCTGCAAATCTGCCGCTGTTTCAGCAATTCGATTGCTTCTCATCAACGTTTCTCCAACGAGGACTCCATGATAAAACGGTGCAAGCTGCAGCACATCGGCGGCAGTTCGAATACCAGATTCACTGATGTAAATCGCCTCTGATGGCTGAGGCGCTAGAGCAACACTTACATCCAAGGAAACGTCAAAAGTTTTTAGGTCGCGATTGTTGACGCCGATGATTTTGGCACCTACTGCTTGGGCTTGTTGAAATTCTGCCGCATTATGAGTCTCAACGAGTACTTCCAACCCTAGTGCTTCTGCTTCTTGAAACAGCGCGACGAAACGGGCTGGCTCCAACGCAGCCACGATCAATAAAACGATACTGGCACCCGCATTTTTGGCGCGAATCAATTGTTTTTTGTCGATAATAAAGTCTTTGCATAGTATAGGCACCGAAACGGCATTACTGACTGCTTTAAGATCTGCCAGCGAGCCGTTAAAAAACTGCTGGTCGGTCAAAACGGAAATCCCGCTGACACCTGCAGCTTCATATGCTTGCGCTTGAGCGACAGGATCGATCCCTTGGTTGATGTCTCCTTTGGAGGGTGAAGCACGCTTGATTTCAGCAATAAGGTGCATCTTCTGTGGTTGGTCCTTGACATGCTGATAAAATGATGGGCGTTTCGCTACGACCTTTTCGGTTTCTTGTGGCATCGCGGCAACTTCTTCAACTTTTTTCTGGATGATCGTTTCTAAAAAATCCATGTTTCTCCTCCTTACAACTTTCGTAGTTATTGACTATTTGACTGACGAATCAGCATCTGCAGTTTGTCGTAGGCGGCGCCCGAAGCGATACACGCTCGTGCCATCTCAAAGCCTTCCGCTAGGGTGGTGGCTTTGCCGTTGGCGTAAAAGCCTAAGCCTGCATTTAAGACCACTGTCTCAAGATAAACGGAAGGTTGATTTTTCAACACCGCAGTTAAGATCGCGGCGTTTTGAGCGGCATCCCCGCCAACGATCGCCTTGATCGGTGCTGACGTAAAGCCATACGCTTGCGGATCCAAAGAAAAATTCGTCACCTTTCCTTCGTGATAAAAACTGATCGCCGTTTCACCTGCCAAATTAGCTTCATCCATCCCATTGCTTCCATGGATCACCATTGCTCGTTGTCGACCAAGACTGCCTAACGCCTGAGCGGTGTCGGCCAAGCTCTCGCCTGCGTAGGTACCGATCAGTTGAGTGGTCAATGGCACAGGATTGATCAAGGGCCCGAGTAGGTTAAAAATCGTTGGTGTTGCTAATTCTTGCCGTATCTTCATCACTGCTTTCATCCCCGGATGCAACGACGGGGCGAAGAGAAAAGCGATGCCAACTGTCGCTAATAGCTCAGCGATTTTTTCTGGCGATGCTTGGATCGATACCCCCAAGCAGGCTAAGACATCGGCACTGCCTGAACGACTAGAAATACTGCGATTGCCGTGTTTTGCCATCGTGATTTCCCCGGCGGCTAAAACGAAGGCTGCCGTTGTAGAGACATTAAAACTATTGGAGTGGTCGCCGCCAGTACCGCAATTGTCCATGGCGTCTCCTCCTTCATAAGGAATGGTCACGGCATGCTCTAACATAATTTCTGCTAAAGCAGTCAATTCGGCAGCTGTGATGCCGTTGATCTTCATCGCAACTAATGCTGCCCCCAATTGACTTTCTGAAAACACCCCGCTTAAAATTCCTTGAGCAAAGTGGCGCATCTCCTGATAACTTAAATGACGGCCATTAAATAATTGCTGAGTGATTTGTTGCGTCGGCTGTTTTTTTATTGCTTGCATTTACTATTCCTCCTTTTTTTATCTTGTGTTTTTTGCTGTATAATCTGAGACGAGTCCAAGAAACTGTTCTATGAAAAATGCCCCCTCGTTTGTTCCCATTGATTCTGGATGGAATTGGAGTCCTACGATTGGTTTTTCGCGATGCTGAATCGCCATGATGATCCCTTCTGTTTCAGCCAATACCTCAAATTCCGCTGGGAGTGTCGCTGGCTCAATGACCAGCGAGTGATAGCGCATGACCGTCATATCTCCTAGATAGGTTTCGAACACGCCTTTTTTCTGATACGTAAGGCTCGATTGCTTACCGTGCATAATAGTTGGTGCTTGGACCACTGTGGCACCAAACGCTTCAC
The DNA here is from genome assembly GCF_050542615.1 of Enterococcus sp. DIV0008. Taxonomy (NCBI): domain Bacteria; kingdom Bacillati; phylum Bacillota; class Bacilli; order Lactobacillales; family Enterococcaceae; genus Enterococcus; species Enterococcus sp. DIV0008. The sequence continues at coordinate 2,028,044 of NZ_CP172937.1, forward strand.
CAATGGCTTGATGCCCTAAGCAGATACCTAAAAGCGGCTTGCTATCTTGGTAAGTTTTGATCAAAGGAATCATGAATCCTGCCTCTTCGGGCCGTCCTGGTCCTGGAGAAAAAATGATGCCATCTGCTTCTTCAGCAACAATAAAAAGCTCTGGATCGTCATTTCGCAAGACGATCGTATCCGCTGGACATTGCTGGACTAAGTTATACGTAAAGGAATCATAATTATCGACGAGTAAGATCATTGGCTGACACCTCCAATAGTGCTTTGGCTTTGTGTAATGTCTCTTGATATTCAGATGAGGGATCAGAATCATAAACGATCCCCGCCCCTGCTTGGACATAAGCGATCTCGTCTTTCAATACCAATGTCCGAATCCCAATGGCAAAATCCGCTTGATCATTACGAGAAAAATACCCAACGGCTCCCGCATAAACCCCTCTTCGAACAGCTTCCCATTGATAAATGCGAGTCATGGCACGAATCTTTGGTGCCCCGCTGACCGTGCCTGCTGGCAGAGTTGCTTTCAAGGCCTCCATTGCCGTCACACCTGCTCTGCGCTTGGCAGCCACTACCGAAACGATGTGCATGACATAGCGGTATTTCTCGATCACCATGTATAAAGGAACATGAACCGTCCCATGTTCAGCGATCCGCCCTAAATCATTGCGTCCAAGATCGATCAGCATCTGGTGCTCCGCACGCTCTTTTTCATCTGCCAACAGTTCATTTGCCAAAGCTTCGTCTTCCGCTTTGGTCGCCCCTCGTTTGCGGGTACCAGCGATGGGATTTGTGGTGATTTCGTCGCCTTGAACGCGAATCAGGCTTTCAGGTGAGCTACCGATTACTTTGAATCCGTGATCGAAATCAAGATAATAGAGGTAAGCGGAAGGATTTGTCACTCGCAGTTTGCGGTAATAGTCAAAGGGCTCTTGTTTAAATGACGCTTTCAGACGTTGCGAAGGAACGACTTGGAACATGTCTCCCGCCGTAATTCGGGCTTTCGCCTCTTGAACGATCGCTTCATAGGCTTGCTGTGTGACATTGCTGATAAAATGTAGGTTTTCGTTTGACAATACACGGGTCTCAGCGGCGACTGGTGTCCTTAACTGCTGCTTCACTGCTTGCAGTACCTGCTCCATCTCGACGGTTCCTCTTTGGCTGTAGCAATTTTCAAGAATGATCGTTAAAGTTTCCGTCTGATGGTCCAAAACGAGAAAAGTTTCGAAAAGCCAAAAGGCCATATCAGGCACCTGCAATTCATCTGCGGGCAGTTGTCCAATGTTTTCATAGCAAGCGGCGATATCATAGCCCGCATACCCGATAGCCCCACTTTGCAACGGCAGATCCGGTAAAGCGGTGATTTCTTTTTTGACTACATATCGTTCCATTTCTTTTAAAGGGTCCTGGCAGGGATACTTGTTGACCGTTTTTTTCAAAAGATCCTCCACTTGAAAAACACCATCCTTAAAGGTCAGTTTCTGAACGGGATCAAAGGTAAGGATCGAATAGCGTCCGGTATCTTCTTCTCTGGGAATACTTTCCAATAAACATTTATGCGCCCCTTGAATCCGTAAAAACACTGAGACAGGTGTCAAACAATCGCTGTTGATTCGTTCCATTCGATACATAAGCTGCTCCTTTCTTTATAAACAAAAAGCCCTCAAGCAAACGCCATAAAAACGTCTGCTTGAGGGCGAATGATCGCGGTACCACCTCAATTGAAGTTGCCCAAATAAACAACTTCATCTCTATCAACCGTCTAACAACGGTCTTCCTCTATAACGGGAGTTCCCGCATTTTCCTACTGCCAAAAAAGGGTTCAAAAAATGATCGGCTAAGGCCATTTCCTTGATTTCTTGGTATCGGACTCTCATCATCGCCGACTTTCTGTAGCCAAAAATATTCAAGTACTTCTCTTAGTTTGATTTTGTTGCTATTTTTCTCATTGATCGAGGGGCAAAAAAACAAAAAAGCCCTCACGCAAACAAACTTGTCTGCCTGAGGGCGATTACTCACGGTGCCACCTCAATTGGTTCTCTCTAGATCGTCTATCAACGATCGCTCTCTGTAACGGGAGTTCCCGGAAAAAGCCTACTGATTTCAGCCTTTCGACACAAAAGTCCATTTCTGAAGCATCCATCTGCTGATTTACACCACCATCAGCTCTCTGCAAGACGAACATCCTCATACTTCTCTTTTGTATGGTCTTAATGAGTTATTGGTAGTTATATTACGTGGCTTTTGCTGATCTGTCAACAGGAAAAGATCATTTTGTTCTTTTATTTTTTAAATTATACTTAAAATCAATCTTATTCACTATTAACAATTATGAAAAATTTCTATAAATCATAGAAAAAAAGGCCATTTTCTTCATTTTCCATAGAAATCCCCGGACATTTCACCAATGCATGAAAAAAGCAATTTGCTTTAGGAAAGGAACTTATGTATGCTTTCTACGAGTAAATAAGAAAGGAAGGTTATATGATAGTAGATAAAAAAGAATTCTCTGCTTTTATATATAAAATGAGTTGTTTGGAATATACCTATTCTACAATAAAAAACGGCGATAAAAACATTAGCTTATCTAAACGAGAACAAGACGAAATTGAAACAATTATCAATCATTCTCTTCATAGAAAACTTTTAACTTCTAGTAAGAGAAAATGTTTTGGTTCCAAAGTAAAACTGACAAAAGAAGCTCAAGCACTCTACCGTAAACTTAAAGAATATGAATATCTAATAGATATATAGCTAATAAAGATATAGTCATTTATTTTATGAACGATAATTAAGCATTTTGTTTATTAGTATTACTTATCTTTTCATTTCAAATAATAACATTTGTCGACGGAGGATACAGATCTTCGTCCATTTCTTGTGCTAATCAGCTTACGATTCCTTCGATATAATCACTATACTTCTCACACAAAGAAGTTTTTTTGTTCTATTATACGGTTCGTTTTCTTCTAATTTTCTAAATCGTTACACCTTTCCACTAAATAAGCTTGCTTATTTTCCGCAACAGATCAATTATTTCGCATAGCCAAGTCCTTAACTTTAAGTTAAAATCAAGAGAACAACAGCTAACTTATTTGAATAAGACCTCGGTTCTTTTGATTACTTGTGGGAAAGGAAGTTTTTGTCATGGATGGGATGATGAAAAAAATCATTACGGAGAAAGATTTGTTGCGCCAAATCTTGCTCTTGGAACAGTTGGCCAATCACAAAATGATCACTGCCAAACATTTGGCAGAACTAATCAATACGACGGAACGAACGGTTTTTTCTGATATAACCTATATTCGTCAACAATTACCTGATGGTTGGCAGATCGAAGCTGCCAGTAGTGGCTTTGCTTTGACCCATGATGGCCCATTGCTGATGAGTCAGCTATGGGAAACATTTTTTCCTCAATCGATCGGAGTTTCTTTAATGAAAGCATTGCTTTTTTCTAGCGAACTCCGTACCCAAGAGATTCTTAGCCAAACAGGGACTTCCTATGAAACCCTGCGGCGGCATATCTCAAAATTAAACAAAAGTCTGACGGATTTTTCTTTGCGGATTCGCGTCACAAATCGAGTGATTCGTTTTGAAGGAAGTGAGATCAATATTCGCGTCTTCTTCCATCGTCTTTTACTGCCTTACACCCATAACAATTACTTTTTTGAGGAATATACGATTCATGAGTCCCACTATTATCATTTCTTGGATCGCTTGGCAAAAGCCAAGCTGCAAATTGATGTGGAACAAATCTTCGGCACCTGCTGGTTTTTTATCAATTCAATCCGTATCAAAGCCAATTGCCGCATTGATTCCTTCGAATTTAATGAAGATGATCCCCTTTATGGCCTTTTCCAACAGCCATTAAGTCAGCTCTATCAAAAAGAAGGTGTTTATTTAGAGCGCAGCGAACACTTCTTTAGCTTCTATTGCTTTTTAGAAAGTTGGAACTACAATAATGAATGGTCCGAAACAATTCAAACAACCCTTGAAACGTATCAAGCCATTTATAAAAAAACAACCTATTTTGTCGAAAAATTAGCCCGCTTGCTGCAGCTACCTCTCGCTAGTGGGACGCAACTGATTGAGAATCTGTTGCTGCTCTTGATCAAAACGCAAGAGTCTGCCAAACTCTCAGAATGGTTTGGGTTAGAATTTCACGAGATCCAGCGCCTGAATCAGCCCTATTCGTTACCGATCGAAGCAACGATCCATGACTTTTTAGAGGAGCAGACAAGCAGCCAAAGGGAGACGAGTTTCCCTTTGTGGTCTACCACCACCTTGTTGATTCAACAAGCAATTTTACAAATCAACCCTATCCGAGCAAAGGGATACTTTGTCTTTCAAGGGGAGCCGGCATGGAAAGCTTACCTTTTACAAGAATTGAATGACTTTCTCGGAGCTCGTATCCTTTTATCAGCCATCGAACCAGGTCAACTAGAAGGGCTATCGGCAATCGACGTTGATTTTGTCTTATCAAATTTTCCATTAGATGATGCTCCTGTCCCAGTCTTTTATTTATCGATGGTACCAACCAAAAATGAGCTCAATCAAGTGACTGAGCTCATTCAAACCTATTATTTAAGTTATCACTAGAATCATCAAGCTGCCTTTATTGTTTCACTGGGGCAGCTTTTTGACGTCCTTGCAACTTATTTGTAATAAATTTCTCACCTTCGACGACTGTGAAAAGAAGTGCCCCGTTGGCTGCAATACTCAACTGCTGCATCAGCGTCAAAGAACCGATCCCTAAAAGCTGGTGTCCGATAGGTGTTAGGAAAATCGCTGCCTGCAATACGATCAGTAGTGCCAGGGAGACTAAGAGTGCTTTATTGGCAAAGAGTTGGCGATTCAACGCCGGCTTTACCAGCTCACGACAGTTCAACAAGTAGACCGCTTGGGCGAAGACGATACTTTGCAGTAGCATGCTTTGCTGAAGGACCGTTCCTTCAAACTGAATCGCTAAGACGTAGGAAGGAATCATGATTAACAACGAGACATAGAAGATGCGGAACAGACTGTACCAAGATAAGATACCTTCTTTGATTGGCCGTGGTGGTCGATTCATAACATCCGCACTTGCCTTTTCAAAACCGAGTGCGTATGAAAGCGTGATGGTTGTCACCATATTTACCCATAAAATTTGTACAGGTGTCAGTGGCAGTGGTCGGTTCAACAAGAGTGCCGCAATAACGATCAATCCTTGTGCAACGGCCGTTGGTAAGAAGAAGTTGATGGTTTTCTTCAAATTATCATAGATCCGACGACCCACGCGGACGGCATTGGCGATCGTATGAAAATTATCGTCTGCCAAAACCATATCGGCTGCTTGCTTGGTTACTTCACTGCCTTTGATTCCCATAGCGATCCCAATGTCGGCTTTTTTCAGCGCTGGTGCATCGTTTACACCATCGCCGGTCATTCCGACAATCTCTTCATTCGCCTGCAAAGCACTAACGATCCGTAATTTATGCTCTGGGGTCGTTCGAGCAAAGATATCTGTCTTTTGGACTGCTTGCTGCAATTCTTCCTCCGACAACAGGTCGATTTCTAGCCCTTCCAACACGTGATTCGTGTGCTTCAAGCCAATTTGCTTGCCGATGGCTTGAGCGGTCTTGCCATGATCTCCTGTGATCATTTTAACTTGGATGCCCGCTTGCAAGCACTCTTTTACTGCTTTGATGGCACTGTCTTTCGGAGGATCAATGATGCCAGCGATCCCAACAAAGGATAAATTGATGAGTGCTTCGTGGGATAAGGACTCCTGTGCCGACAGCGTCAGATGCGCAAAGCCGATCAGCCGCTGCCCTTTCGCTGCTAATTTTGCACTTTCATCTAACCACCATTGCTTTTGATCTGAAGTCAGTTGGCTTTTCTCAAGCAATACTTCGGGCGCACCTTTGACAAAAACTACCGAGGCATTCGACTCTTCTTGATTTTGATGACGGGTTGCCATGTACTTGTAAGAGGAACTAAAAGGAATCTTATCGGCTGTTTTACGCAATGGTTGCTGCGCTGATTCTGCGTATTGCAACAAGGCTTTTTCGGTTGGGTTCCCAACGAGATCCGCAGCCTTTTGTTCTTCGTCCAGCTTCAAATCTTGACAATTTGCCATAATATCAAGCACCATTTCTTTATCCACGTTCGACTCAACCAAGACATCGACAACCGTCATTTCATTTTTGGTCAAGGTTCCTGTTTTATCTGAACAAATCACCGTCATGGCACCTAGTGTCTCCACTGATGGCATCGTTTTGATGATTGCTTGCTCCTCAGACATTTCCTTGACACCCATCGATAAAATCATGGTCAGCACGGCTGGCAAGCCCTCAGGAATCATTGCTACAACTAATGCAATACCTGATGAGAACAAGAGATCAAGATCAAAGCCGTAGCGGAAGGTAGTAAAGAAGATCAAGAAAATCACTAATCCGATAATGCCTTTAAAGATTTGGTGATTCAATTGCTTCATTTTTTTGATCAACGGGGTTTCTTGCGCTTTCACAGACTGAATTGCTTGATTGATCTGGCCGATTTGTGTATCGTCGCCTGTTTCAACGACGATCCCGCTGGCAGTTCCGCTTTCTACATGGGTACCAGAAAACGCCATGTTTCGCTGGTCGCCAATCGTACTTTCTTGAGTAATAGGCTCGGTCATTTTTTGAACAGGCTCAGATTCGCCGGTTAAAATCGACTCCTCAATCACCAGATCATGGGTTTCGATCAAGCGCATATCTGCTGGTACGACATCTCCTGGTCCTAAAACGACTAAATCTCCATTTACTAAGGAAGAAACAGCAATTTTCTTCTTGCGGCCGTGAACATAAATCGTTGCTTCTTGCCCCATGAACTGCTTCAATCCATCCAGTGATTCTTGGGCTTTGCGCTCTTGCCAGTAGCCGACTAATCCATTGATGATGACGACCGCCATAATAATGCCGCTTTCGATATAATCACCAGAAATCCCTTTTAAGACGGCTGCGACGATCAAGACCAACATCAGTAAGTCGGTAAAGTGCTTGCCGACTTTCTTCCATGTGGGGATCTGCACTGCCTCAGTAATTTTATTTTCACCTTGCTTTGCTAAACGCTGGTTGCGTTCTTCGGAGGAAAGGCCCTGCCGTGTTGTTTGCAACGTGTGTAATAGTTCTTCTGTTGTGTTTTTGTACCAATTCATATTTTTTTCCTCCTTGTTTATTTATTTGATCTGAACATAGTATAAAACATTAAAACCATAAAATTCTGGCGATAATTTCAGCGGAGCCTGAAAAAAATGAGTGCTTTTATGAAAAGGTAAGGGCGCCTGATCGCGTGGTTATACACAACCAACTGAAAAACTCCGTTGATTGTTTTTGCAGGTGAAATCAAGTAAACTAGGATACACCCAATCAATTTCTATCTGTCCCACTCATCAAAAGGCAAGATAGAAGAAAGGAGCCAAACAAATGGCAATCTATACCGATACAAAAATCGCTCAAGGACCATTTCTTTTCATTTCTGGTCAAACGCCTTCGCAAGACGGAGCCACACCTGAGGACCCACAAGAACAAGCAGCCATCGTTTTGAAGAAAATCGAAGAGCATTTATCAGCCAATCAGCTGTCTTGGTCATCAGTGGTCAAAATGACCGTCTTTTTAACGGATGCTGCCTACTTAGCTGCTGTCCGTACGGCGTTTACAGCTATTTTGGCAGAAAATAAACCAGCCATGAGTCTCGTCATCGTCGCCGGATTGGTTGCGCCTGAATTTAAAGTAGAGATTGAAGCACAAGCTACCATGGCTTAAGCATAGAGAAAAACACCAAAAAAGCTTCGTACCGGCTGCTGCCTTTTGTACGAAGTTTTTTGGTGCTATCTTCTTATTCAGTCCCTTCTGAAACGTCTGATTCGATCTTTTTTTGCCACTGCTCCACAAAACCAGCGATCGCTTGAGCAGTCTGTTGAGCATTCACTAAGGTTCGCTTTTTCTCCATCGCTTCTGTCAACGAAACCGGACCTTGCTGGATACAAAAGACGGCAGATAAGAGTTGCGACAGTTTTCCTAGATCGTCGCTTCGAGAGCCGCAGATGGCAACGACTGGGACCTGATGTTTGTGGGCGAGCAACGCGACGCCATAGGGTACTTTTCCCCCAGCGGTTTGCCCATCGATGCGTCCTTCGCCGGTGATCAACAAATCTGCGCCTTTGATTTTTTCCTCAAATCCAATCAATGAAGCGATCGTCGCAAATCCTGGAACCAATTGACCACCTGCCAAACGAACAGCACCACCAAGCCCTCCTGCCGCACCAGCACCAGGAACTTCCAGATCGATCCCCGTGGTTTGCTTGATGTGTTCAGCCAAACGCTTTGCTTGCTGATCCAACTGCTGGATCGTTTCTTTGGATGCCCCTTTTTGCGGGCCAAAAACCGGCGCAAATCCCTGATTGCCAAAATAGGGATTCGTTACATCGGCTAAAGCAAACAGGTCAATTTGTGCAAGCAAAGGGTTCAACTGATTGAGCTCGAGAGATTCTGCCTGCAGCAAAGGATTGTTTTCCATTCGCTCGTTTCTTTGAATGGTTGCTCCTAACGCAAGTAAAAAGCCTACGCCCCCATCAGAAGTGCCGCTACCGCCAAGGGTCAGGTAAATTTTTTTCACTCCTTGCTTGCAAGCTGCTAAGACCATTTGTCCTAACCCAAAAGAAGAGCTATTGCGGGTGGTCTCATCACTAGGTTCCACGAGTTGCAACCCAATCACTTCAGCAGATTCAATCAGGGCTATTTTTTCTTCCTTGATTTTTGTGATCAACATACGAGCTTGCAACTTACCGCCTAATGCCGTGGTCACTGAAACCGTTTCGTAATTTCCTCCCTGCGCAGCAATGACTGCTGCCATTGATCCTTCTCCCCCGTCAGCGATGGGAATACTGCGTTTTTCCCACTGGTCTGAGAACCCGCTTAAGACCGCTTGATTTAATTCTGCGGAAGTGGCACTTCCTTTGAAGGAATCGATTGCTGCTGCAACTTTCATTTTTCTACCTCTCATTTACGATCATCTCTTTCCCAAAGATTGGAATACTTTGTCTTATAATCAACTTTTAGTTAATTAAATCAACCAAAAATTAACTAGCAATCCATTGTAAGTCATCCTTTCTCCTCTTATGATAGAAGTATACCAAACAAACCTATCGGAGGTGCACTATGGACTTACCAATTGGCGAGGAAATCGCTCGGAGAAGAAAACAACGAGGTATTACCCAGCAAGAATTAGCAGTGTTTATGAATGTGTCCAAAGCATCCGTTTCGAAATGGGAAACGGGACAGTCTTATCCAGATATCACCTCGCTGCCCTTATTAGCAGCGTATTTTGATTGTAGCGTCGATGAATTATTGATTTTGGACTCGCAGCTATCCCCTAAAGAAATCCAACGGATTTACCAACTATTAAAAGACGCTTTCCAAACAAAAACATCGACGGAAGTTCTCGCTCTTGCTCAAAGTTTTACCAAACGGTATTACTCTTGTTATCCGTTCTTATTACAAATGGGGTCCTTTTACTTAAATCATTGGGATCTACTGCCAGATGTCCCTGTAGAAAGCATCCCAGAAGGACAAACTTATGAAAACGCCCTAATGGAAGCAAAGAAAAACACCTATTTGAAGGAAGCAGAAACCCTTTACCAGCGGATCATGGATCAAGGAGACAGTGAGCTGGCCCAACAAGCGAAACAGATCGATGCTTATTGTCTGCTGATGAGAAACAAGCCAGAAGAAGTCTTGGCGATCCTTGGAACGAAAACTCTCTCTTTTTTACCTAGCGAGCCGTTGATTGCCGCCGCATTCCAGCAAAACAATCAGTTGCAACAAGCTGAGATCGTTACTCAAAGTGCGATTTACCAGTACTTGATTATTTTTATGAGTTTACTGACGAATTATTTAGCAATGCTCACACAAGACGAGGAGCAACTGGAAAAAACCTATGCACATGGACTGGCACTCAGCGAGAGCTTCCATCTGGCCGAATTGCATCCCCTTTCTTTACTGAATTTTCTAGCCGCTGGGATGGTTTCGTTTGCTGCTTTAGGAAAAGAAAGCTTATTGTTGCAAGCATTAACGCTGTATGTCAAAACATTAGAAGCTACTCCTCAAGAAATCGTTTTGAAAGGAGATGATTATTTCAACAGCATCGATGAGTGGATTAGTGAATTGGAATTAGGCAGTCAGATCCCGCGTAACTCAGGTAGTGTCAAAAAACAATTTATTGAATTAGCACAGCTGACACCCTTGTTTGAACCGTATCAAGAAAAACCCCCATTTAAAGAACTATTTCAGCGCTTGAGCAAACTAGCTGAGCAAGCATCTAATTCCCAAAGGAGTGATTCCCATGGATAGTGTTCAACTAAACATTCCAAACGATATGGCTGATTATTTGCCCATACTGATTCCCCTAATTATCTTACAACTGGTCTTAATCGACCTGTCAGTTCGGGATATTTTAAAGCAGGAACAGTTTAAATTTGGCTCTCGCACGTTATGGCTTTTAATATCATGTTTTATTAGCCTGATTGGTCCTATCCTTTATTTTGCTTTCGGAAAAGAGGACCAACAATGAAGATGATCGAGATCAATCATTTATCCAAGCGTTTTGGGCACAAACAAGTGCTACAAGACCTAACCTTTTCGGTTCCAAAGGGCAGCGTTGTGGGTTTTGTCGGAGAAAATGGTGCCGGCAAAACAACGACCATGAAGGCGATTTTAGGATTACTCCCCATTGATGAAGGAGAAATCACCGTTTGTGGCGAACCGGTGCAATTTGGCTCAGCAAAGACCAATCGCTGGATCGGCTATCTGCCAGACGTGCCGCAATTTTACTCTTTTATGACAGCTGCAGAATATTTGACTTTCTGCGGAAAAATCCAGCCCAATCAAGAACCTTTTCAACCTCAGCGGGTAACAGAAGTCTTAGAATTGGTAGGTCTAGAAGCTTCGAAACAAAAAATCGCTGGCTTTTCTCGTGGTATGAAACAACGTCTCGGGTTAGCCCAAGCTCTGATCAATCGACCCGCCATCTTGATCTGCGATGAACCAACATCCGCACTAGACCCTTTAGGTCGCAAAGCGTTTCTTGATGTATTGGCAAAAATCAAAGAAGAAACAACGGTTCTTTTTTCATCCCATATTCTTGCAGATGTCGAGCAGCTGTCAGATTACATTGCGATTTTGCACAAAGGCCAGATCCGGGCATTTGAAACGATGGATTCCTTAAAAAACCGTTATCGAAAAACCGCCTTTGGGATTGTCTTTGCCGACGAAGGTGAGCATGTGAAATTTGCCAATGTGTTAGCATTCCACGGCATTGCGGCAGAAAGAAAGAACAATCAATTACTGATCGACGAAACTGCTGACACGAATGTTGGAAAGCAGTTGCTGCGATTGCTCAATGAACAACAGATAGTACCTGAATCCTTTCAACGAATCGAACCAACGTTAGAGGCGATTTATTTGGAGGTGATCAAATGAAGACGTTTCTTGTTTTCTTAAAGAAAGAATTTCTCGGCGGCCTTCGCAGTAAGAAATTGTTGATTTGCTTGATCCTGTTTGCCCTGATTGGCATGCTTTCTCCCTTTACAGCGAAAATCATGCCCGATCTGATGGCCAGTATGGTGCCAGAATCAATTCAGATCACGATTGCTGATCCGACTTCGATCGATGCATGGCTTCAGTTTTACAGCAACATCGGCACGATCGGGTTACTAGTGTTTGTGATTCTTTTTACCGATACGATCTCCGCCGAAATCAGTCATGGCACCTTTATTCAACTGATCACGAAAGGCTTACCGAAAACCACGATCATCTTAGCCAAAGCTTGCTATTTATCGATCCTTTGGTCTTTGAGTTTCCTCCTAAGTGCCAGTGTCAGTGCTTTTTATACGATGATTTATTTCCATGATGACAGAGCTGTTCAAGTCCCTAGCGCTTTGGTCAGCTATTGGCTCTTCGGTTTATTAGCAATCAGCATCCTGCTGCTAGGTTCTAGCTTTGCTAAAAGTATCTATCAAGGACTGTTGTTTCTTGGTGTCTGTTATCTGATGGGTATGTTAGGCAATCTGTGGAGTCAATTAACAAATTGGAACCCTTACTCTCTTTCCAGCCAATTTCCTAACTACTTAACCGACCAAATCAAGTTAGGGGAACTGCTGCCAGCACTGTTGTTAACTTGCTTTTTGATCATCGCTTGTTTGACTGGTGCCATAGCTGTTCTAAGAAAAAGAAAATATTAAAAAACATCGGTGCAGATTTTTGCACCGATGTTTTGTTACTGCTATTTCACTCTACTTTTGCTGTCTCTTGGACTTCAACAGATTTTTTAGCCTGCATTCTTTGCTCGAGCCGCATGAAGAGTCGCATGAAGAAGGCAATCAAGTAAATTGAAAAGGCAGAAATAAGCGCTTCTTGCCAAGAAAAGATCAAAAGGTTCAGCAAGATGATGATCAAATTAGTTAAGAAAACCCCACTAGATCTGCGAATGCCATAGTATTTTTCCAAAATCAGCGGTGGGATCGTTACGCCACCGTTAGAAGCACCAATTTTATAGAGCGAAAAGATACCGAAGCTAAAGAAGAAACTACCTAAAATCAATGAGATGGAATAAAAGCGCAGTACCATGATTTCGGGTAAAAGCGCCAGTAGAACGGGAAATGCCAAGCTACCGATAACCGTGTTGACAAAGACCTCTCGTTTCAAAAGTAAAAACGCAAGGGCCAACATCAATAAATTGATGCCCCAGACAATGATGTGCCGATTAATGGACCATCCAGTTTCAATAAGATAACCAATCGAACCAACGCCGGCAGAAGCAATGCTATGAGGTAACAGAAAAAAATTTAAAGCAATGCAAATCCACAGCACCCCAAGCAATAACGCAAGATTTTTTTTGATTAATGAGTCCATCAACGTTCTCCTTTCAATCTGGCACCTATTTTTATGTAGAAAAGCTTCTGTTTATTCTATCAAAAAAACACTAAAAGAAAGAACCAATTTTTTCATGAAAACATGAAAAAATTGATTCTGACCTTCAAGAAAGTATTCTTGGTTTTTTTCACCAGAGAAGGTGGCCTTATGCAGCACAACCATGAAATATCGCCAGAATCTCATCTGCGATCGCTTTTTGCCAGGCATTTCGCTGCGCCATGCGTTCCTTCTCTGACGGCAAATGGACAAAGGAAACAATCAATTCTGATCCCGCAATCAAATGATAGGACATCAACCGATTTTTTTGCTGCAAAAGCAGCTGATGCGTTTTAGGGGAAAGGGAAAGATCAGATGAGGTTGCCAATTGCTTTAATTCCTCTGGCTGACACAGGTTTCTTTCTGGTGCAATACTGATCAACTTTTTGACGCCTGCTAATTTCATTGCTTCGATCACCCGTAGCGTTGCCCGCGGATCGTGAATATCCGTCAGACAAACATACTGACATCCTTGAAGGGCACGAACCAGTCGACCCAAGTCCAGAAAGTCACCATCTATGATGGTCTCACGTTCTGGATTTGCTGATTGCAAACGCTCCTTTGCACGACGAGCATAAAGTACCAGGGATAAATTGGTTCTTTCTAAAATTATTTTACGTGTCAGCTGCCCAATCGTCCCAGCAGCACCTAAAATCGCAAGTTGTTTCATAAGCTTCCTTTCTTTTCGATTGTGTTATGCAGAATGCTTCTGGTTTCCATTGCAACAAATTCAGTCATTAAGACTTAGTGACTAAATTGGCTTTTCGTTGACGCAATCGTTCTTCTGTCGGTAAAACATGCTCATCATAATGTTCAAGTTTGTATTCTAAGCGCTCGACAGCTTCCGTCATATCAGAGATTTTCTCCCTCATTACCGATATTTGGTCTGCTAGGAGCTGCTTTCGTTCAGGAACCGTCTCTCGTCCTTCTTCAAATAAAGCCAGGTAATGACTTAGACCATCAATCGATAATCCAGCATTGCGCATTTGCCTTGCAAACGTGATCCACTTTAAGTCGTCATCATCAAATTCACGAACACCGTTTTTATTGCGTTTGATCGGCGGAATCAGCCCAATTTTTTCATAGTAACGGATGGTATCAGCCGAGACACCGCTCAGTTCACTGACTTTTTTGATATTCATGGCTTCACTCCTTGTTTTGCATTTTTTCCTAGATCGTTTTGTATGCTACGAGCCAGAAGCCCTTTTGTTACTCGTTATACCGCCCCTACCACTGCATGAGGCAAGTAAGGTTCTTCCAAATACGCAATCTCTTCGGCTGTCAGCTTCAAGTCAAGGGCTGGTAATGCATCCAATAAGTGGCTTTCTTTTGTTGCGCCAATAATTGGTACGACCACTTGTTCTTTTTGCAATAACCAAGCCAAGGCGATTTGCGCCCGTTTGCTTTGGTGTTTGTCAGCAATTTGTGCGACCCGCGCCACGATCTCCCGGTCTTGTTCCATCATTTTGTCGTACTTTTGATTGTCGGTTTTATCCGTTAAGTAGCGCTTGGTCTCTGCACCCCAATCTCTTGTTAAACGTCCGGCTGCCAATGGGCTATACGGCGTCACGGCAATTTTTTGATCGGCACACAAGGGCATCATTTCTCGCTCTTCTTCTCGATAAAGCAAGTTCAAGTGATTTTGCATCGAAACAAATTTGGTCCAGCCATTTTTCTCAGCGACTGCTTGTGCTTTGGCAAATTGCCAAGCGTACATCGCAGATGCACCAATATAGCGTACTTTTCCAGAAACCACCAAATCATGTAGTGCCTTCATGGTTTCTTCAATTGGTGTGTGGTAATCCCAACGATGGATGATATACAAATCAATGTAGTCCATTTGCAGGCGTTTTAAGCTTTGCTCGACTTGATAAAAAATCGCTTTTCGGGATAAGCCTCCACTGTTAGGTCGCTGCTTCATTTTAGAATATAGTTTTGTGGCAACCACGATCTCATCCCGGGGCGCAAAATCATTCAATGCTCGACCGACGATTTCTTCGCTCGCTCCATAAGAATAGACATTTGCCGTATCAAAAAAGTTGATGCCCAGATCCAAGGCTTTTTTGATGACTTCACGACTGTCGTCTTCTTCTAAGACCCACTCATGAAATCCGCTGTTGGGATCGCCAAATCCCATTGTCCCTAAACACAAAGGTGACACATCTAGTCCTGTATTGCCAAATTTTACATAGTCCATTTGTACGTCCTCCTGTTTTTTTAAGTTACACTAAGCATACAGGTTGAAGTGCACTCTAAGTCAAGCGAATCTATAAACTTTTTTTATTTTACTGTCAATTGACTCAAAAGGACATGCTTTTTGTCGTGCGTTTCATTTCAAATCAGCTTTTGGTACACTAAAGATAAGTATTGATACGCTATCTAGCCGAGAAAAAGGAGTGAAAGATTTTGACTTGTATTTTTTGTACTGCCTCAAAACATGCGATCATTGAAAACGAACGCTTTTATGCGATCTTTGATAAGTTTCCCGTCACCCCTGGACACCTGCTATTGATACCCAAAGAACATCGAAGGGATTATTTTGCCCTCACCCAAGAGGAATTACAAGACTTGCAGGCTTTGTTGCAGGAAGGCAAAGCCTATTTGTTGGAAACCTATCGACCAGACGGCTTCAACATCGGCTTCAATTGCGGGGAGGCTGCCGGACAGACGGTCTTTCATTGCCATTGTCATTTGATCCCACGCTACCAAGGCGACGTGGAGGAACCAAAAGGCGGCGTTCGAGGCGTGATTCCTAACATGCAAGCCTACTAAACCCCAACAAGCCGTTTCCCTTCACTGGAGGAAACGGCTTGTTTATGTTTGTTAAAATAAGGACGCTTAGGAATTGATCGCTGAATGGTTCATCAACCGATTGATATGAACGCCTAGATAGACGATTTCATTGACAGGGATCTTCGTTTGATATTCTTTGTCGATATAGGCTTTGACTTTTGTCGCGATTTCCATAGCATTTGGATAAAGAGCCCACATTTGACGGTATAGTCCTTCATCTTCTTCTTGCAGCAGACCATCCAAAAAGAACCGGTCAACGAAGAAACGCACGTGGGTAATAAAGCGATTATAATGGATCGAATTGGTGTTGACGTCTTGCTGGATCGAGTAGCGCACCATATTGACGATCAACCCGATCAATTTGGCTTTTTTCAGCCCATCTTGATTTTCCTCGGTGTTCGACTGGGCATTGATCAAATGAAACGCGATATTGGAGGCTTCTTCTTCTGGTAGATCAATTTGATACTGCTCTTTCAACAAGCGTAGTGCCTGTTCGGCGGCTCGAAATTCCTCCGTATAGTAATTCTTGATTTCCCAATAGAGCCGATTCGTCACACTTAAGCCTTTTTGCTGACGTTCCACAGCAAAGTGCAAGTGATCCGATAAGGTGAGGTAAATCGTTGAATTTAGCGGATAAGGCAGCATTTTTTGCGCTAGCTGAACGATTTCTTTGGTCATTTCAAAATAGTACAACGGAATCTCATCCACCAAATCGGCAAACTGACCCGATTTTTTTTCATCGATCGGCAGAAAAACTTGATCGATCTGGGTATCGGCTATGCTGTCGCCGACTTTTTTTCCATAGCCGATCCCTTTCCCAAGTGCAATCATTTCTTGGCCTTCCTTATCAACAAGTACGACACTTGAATTTAAGACTTTCTTGATGTAAATCATGCACTCTCGCTCCTCACTGTTTATTCTGCCAAACTTGCGCCATTGGTGGCGATCACTTCTTTGTACCAGTCGAAGGAATCTTTTTTCAAACGGTCATAACTGCCATTACCTTCATCATCGGCATCCACATAAATGAAGCCATAACGTTTCGTCACTTGTGACGTCCCCGCACTGACCAGATCGATCGGTGCCCATGAAGTATAACCAATCAAATCGACCCCTTCATCGATGGCTTCCTTCATTTGTTTGAAATGTGCCTTGAAATAATCGACCCGATACGGATCATGCACATGCCCATCTTCGAGGATGTCAATGGCCCCCATGCCATTTTCAACGATCATCAATGGCACTTGATACCGATCATACAATGAAAGCAAGGAGATTTTCAAGCCTTTAGGATCGATCTGCCAGCCCCATTCAGTGGATGGCAGCTTGGGATTTTTTACTCCTAAAACTGTATTACCTGGCGTCCGTTCGGCATTTGGATCACCTGATTCAGCCATAGACATATAATAGCTAAAGGAGAGAAAATCAACGGTGTGATCTTTTAAGATTTGGCGGTCTTCTGGTGCCATTTCAATCTTGATGCCGCGCTTTTCCAGATCTTTTTCAATCATTCGCGGATAAGCACCTTTGACTTGAACGTCTGCATAGAAATCATTTTCCAAGTTTTTCTTTAAGGTCAATTCAACATCCAGTGGGTCACAAGTCAATGGATAGGTCATCAACTTCGTGATCATACAGCCGACTTTGTTGTCAGGATTTATCTCATGGGCGATTTTGGTCACTAATGAACTGGCCACAAATTGATGATGAAGGGCTTGATACACATCTTGCTCTTCCTTGCCAGCTTCTGATTGCTCAGGAATGAGGCCTGCTGTCGTAAAGGGATGACGATGGATACTGTCGATTTCGTTAAAGGTCAACCAGTACTCCACGTATTCCCCGAATTCTTCAAAACAGACGGTCGCAAAGCGGACAAAGTCATCGATCACTTTGCGTTCCACCCAGCCATTGTACTTCAAGCTCAGCGCTAGCGGCATCTCATAGTGAGACAACGTTACGATCGGTTTGATCCCCAAGCGCTGCATTTCTTGGAAGACATTGCGGTAAAAAGCGATCCCTTCTGGATTAGGTGTCGTTTCTTCCCCGGTTGGGAACAAGCGGGTCCACGCAATCGACAGGCGCAGTACTTTAAAGCCCATTTCCGCAAACAAAGCCAAATCTTCTGGATAGCGATGATAGAAATCGATCCCTCGGCGCTTTGGATAAATGGTATCCGTTTGATCCGCCATTGCTTCTTTGACGGCATCAACAGTCACACTCATGTGTGCTGCATAGTTTTTCACGTCGACATGCGGTTTGTAAGTCGCTACATCTGCCACCGACAAACCTTTGCCGCCAAGATTCCAACCTCCTTCTACTTGATTTGCGGCGATAGCGCCGCCCCATAAGAAGTCCTTTGGAAAAGTTGTTTTAGTCATTTGTTCAATCTCCTTTTTACATTGTTTTTGTTGCATTGCTGATTTGTTTAGACGAGCGGTGCGATCGATAGAACACCTTGGTCGTTGCGCTCATCGCTTGATTCGATCGTTTTGACCGTAAAGTTTTCTTGATTGGTGACCACACAGATCACGATTGGATCAAAACCAGCTGCTTTGATAGCCTCTAGATCAAATTGGATCAGGGGTTGACCTTGTTTCACTTGATCCCCCGCTTTTACATAAGGGGTAAAGTGTTTGCCTTCTAATTGAACGGTATCCAAGCCGATATGAAAGAGCAATTCTGCGCCATTACGGGTTTTTAACCCGATCGCATGGTTGGTTTCAAACAACATCGTGATCTCGCCATCTTCTGGTGCGATCAATTCGCCAGACGTCGGGATGATCCCGAACCCTTCTCCGATCATACCGCTTGAAAAGACTTCATCGTTGACTTCAGAGAGGGCTACCACTTGGCCTTCTACTGGTTTACTCAATACTTCGGCTTTCGGATCGGCAACAGTCGGCTTATTTTCTACTACTTTGTCTTTGAATAAGAAAAGGACAAGGACAAAGGAAACAGCAAAGGATACCCCTAACGTGACCAAAGCCCACACAAGATTCATCGGGTTGGCTTCATCTACGAACATAGTGATACTTGCTAGGCCAGGGCCAACTAATGCGAAGGCCTTGATGGCAAACAACCCAGCCACCGCTCCACCAACTAGGCTAGAAGCCATCACGCCGTAAAGCACTCGTTTATGCAGGATCGTCACCCCATACAAAGCAGGCTCAGTGATGCCAAAAAGGGCGGAGATGCCTGCAGAAACAGCGGTTGAACGAAGTTTTTGGTCTTTGGTCCGAACACTCACCGCAAAACAAGCACCAGCTTCTGCAATGTTATGTGCCAATGAGGCAGGCAAGTATAACAGCTCTGCCCCCATCTCACTCATGGACGAAACAGCATAGGGAATCATGGCTTTGTGCATACCGGTAACCACCATCAATGGTAAAACAGCGGCTAAGATTCCCGTTGCCACCCAACCTAAATGGGCATACAGCCAAATGATCGCTGCTGAAAAAATCGTTCCGACTTCAAAGCCTAGTGGGCCTAAAATCAATAAAGCAATTGGAACCGTAATAACCAAGCTCATCATCGGAACAAAGAAGATACGGATCGGTTTTGGTGAGATTCGGGTAAACAGCTTTTCAATTTGAGCGTAAAATAAAACCGTTAAAATGGCTGGAAATACTTGTGACGCATAGGCGATATTTTGTAAACCGAAGCCCATGAACGCTGCGCCATCTGTCAATAGTGTCGTTAGTTCAGGCAAAATCAAGGCACCGACAGCGGAAACCGCCACCAATTGGTTGACCTTTAATTTATTTGCCGTGGTGATCGCCACTAAAATCGGTAAGAAATACAATGGTGCGCCACCGATCAGATTCAAAATTTGATACGTCTGGCTCGTATTGTCCATCAATCCAGTGACAGAAGCAAGTAATAGTAAGGATTTCAAGACGCCCCCACCAGCGACCGCTGGAATCAACGGTTGAAAAATCGAGATAATAAAATCAAGCAGGACCGCACCCCACGATTGTTTTTGTTTCGCTTCACTTCCTCCATCCGCTGTTAGCTCATGACCTAACACGTTCATCACCTCATCATACACTTCGACGACATCATTGCCGATGATGACTTGGCATTGGACATTTTGTCGCACACCAATCACACCAGCGACTTTTTCCAAGGCATCTTTTTGGACGAGGCTATTGTCTTTTAAAGTAAAGCGCAAGCGGGTGGAGCAATGTTCCAAATGTGCGATATTTTCTTTTCCGCCAATCAACTCAACGATGGCAGTTGCCGTTTCTTTTACATTCATAATTTTCTTCTCCTTTAATTAGTTTTCCTTTGTTGGCCAAACAAAGAAAAAAGCAGGCAGCACCTACAAAAACATTGAACGGAATCCAACGATCCCTTCCATGTTTTTTATAGGTCCTGCCTGCATTACCAGTCACATGCCTGTTTTATTACTTGCATAATACCATGCTTTTTTTGAAAACGCAACCACCGTTTTAAAAAAATTCGCTAAGCCTTTTGCTGAAACGAGAAGTTTGCTACACTTAGTGGATAATCAGTTGTTTTGTCTTACTAGGCTTGCACTATAAGCAAGAAGAACATCGCTGGCTAAACGTATCTCAAGAAAGGATGAATCGGATGACGCCATTGAATCACTCACTGCATGTTGCCGTCCCCACAGCATTTGATCATGAAGAAAGACTTGACACGAAAAGGACGATTGCCCATATCTTGCAGCTGCAAAAACTAGGGATCAAATCGGTTTTGGTGTGCGGCTCCACCGGTGAACAACACTCATTGACTTTAACAGAAAAAAAACAGCTTCTACATGCCTTAGCGCAAGAAACCAGCTGGGCAGCCGATTTCAAAGTCCTCTTCGGTTTAGCTGGCATCGTATTTCATGAAACGCTCGCGTTGGCAGAAGCAATCAGCCAAAATCCCCGAATCGATGGTGTGGTTTTAGGCTTCCCCCCTTATCTTTGCCTGACCCAAAAGGAAGCCGTGCTCTACGCTCAGGGATTGATCCATACTTGCGAAAAACCAGTTATTTTATACAACAATCCCCGCCGCACGGGCTTTGATTTATCTGCAGAAAGTCTCTTGACCTTAATCGCTGACCCTCGGGTGATCGGCTTAAAGGAAGCTGGCAGTAAAGAGCGAGTGCCTCAACTAAAAACAAAGACGGCTGTCGATTTTCGCTTTTATGCCGGTGGTGAAGCGGACTTGGCAGAAAAGGTCGCACTAGGGTTTAACGGGCTGTCATCAATGGCAGGCAACCTTTGTCCCAAGGAGATCCAGGTGATTTGGCAAGGGTTACTCAAAGGTGATGCAACGATTTCTACGTCGCATGAATGGCAGAAAATGGAACAAGCAGCTGCCGGCGATCCAACCAATACTATCAGTTACCTTCCGTGGCTTAAGCAACAAATCACCATTGATGGACAGCCCTTTGGCTTTTGTCGTCAGCCGCTAGGTCTAGAAACGAGTGATCGGTTTGGCACTGGCTCAATTCCCTCTCATCTAACA
Organism: Enterococcus sp. DIV0008; assembly: GCF_050542615.1. Lineage (NCBI taxonomy): Bacteria > Bacillati > Bacillota > Bacilli > Lactobacillales > Enterococcaceae > Enterococcus > Enterococcus sp. DIV0008. The sequence continues at coordinate 2,049,307 of NZ_CP172937.1, forward strand.
CAAGAAAGGCAGGAGAACCAGACTCATGAAGATTGATCCACCGATTGATTCACAACTAAAGCACTATATTGAAAGCTCCATCATCCCGCAATACAACCAATTGGATAGCAGTCACGCCCCAGCGCACGTCCACCAAGTGATCCAAAATAGTTTTGAGATTGCTGAAACATTGCCTGTTGACCTGAATATCGTCTATACGGTAGCTGCCTACCATGATATCGGCTTGCTCTATGGCCGCAAAAACCACGAAAGCAATTCCCGCAAGATCGTTGAACAAGATGCTGTGTTGCCACGCTTTTTCTCTCCTTCAGTCATTTCAATGATCGGTGAAGCTGTAGAAGATCATCGCGCCTCGCTTCCCTATGAGCCTCGCTCGCTTTATGGCAAAATTATTTCCGAAGCCGATCGCGACTTAGATTTTGAGCGAATCCTCAAGCGAACCTTGCTTTTTGCTTATGAGAAAAAGCAGCTCACAGATTTAGAACAATTGCATCATGAAGCGTATCAGTACATTTCAAGGAAATACGGTCCTCAAAGTGAGCTGAAGGTTTGGTTGGATTATCGCAAAAACCAAGACGGTTTGGCGATCATCTATCAAAAATTAGCACAACCTGAAAGCTTCCGCCACTCCTTTGAAAAAATCGTGCCGTTAGTTATCGCTACAAGCAAAGAAACTGACGATTGACACTTTGATCCTACACCAGACTTCAAATATAAACCCTCTGATTTCAAAAAGCGCCGCTTGTGTGTGCGCTGAATCAGAGGGCTTTTACTGTTATTCTAGTTCTTTTTTCACTATAGTCCCCCCTCTCCTTCACTGCTCCCTCGCGCCTATTGAAATCAGGGAGCAGCAACTGGTTTTCTTCAATCAACAGACGCCCCTTCTACATAACCTCCTTTTTTTAACCGAATTTACTCTTTGTAAGCAAGATAGTTTGCTGAAAATAAAAAAAATGGTATTTTTATTTTATCAAGTGATAAAATAGTAGGAGGAATCGTTATGTTTTTGGCAATCAATGAAATACGCCATTCCAAATTGCGTTACGCCCTAGTCACAGGGGTCATGTTTTTAATCGCCTATTTGGTCTTTTTTTTAACTGGGTTAGCTTACGGGTTGGCTCAAGATAATCGGATGGCGGTCGACAAATGGGAGGCAGATCAAATTTTGTTGACCGAAGAAGCAAATGATAATTTAAACATGTCGATGCTTCCTCGCAGTCTTTATGATGAAGTCGATGCACCAGAAAAAGCAGTTTTGGCGCAAACCGCTGGAGTTGTGACCAAAGAAGACAACGGTGAAAAAGTCGATGTCACCTTTTTCGGCATTGATCCAGATCAATTTTTAGCACCAAATATTACCGATGGCGAGATGTTTGCTTCAGATGATGAAGCGGTCGCCGACAGCAGTATTGAGGAAGAATACGGGATTTCCATTGGTGACACCATCAAATTAGCCGGCAGTGACAAAAAATTAAAAATCGTCGGTTTTACAGATAACGCCCGCTTCAGTGTCGCTCCGGTCCTCTACACGTCGATCGGTGCCTATCAAGAAATTCGTTTTGAAAAAGAAGATGATTCTGAAAATGCCCGTATCAACGCGATCGTGACTCGTGGCAAAATCAAAGAAGTGCCAGATGATTTGGTCGCTACGGATATCAGCAAATTTATTAATGAATTGCCTGGTTACAACGCACAAGTGCTGACCTTTGGCTTTATGATCGGGTTCTTGATCGTGATCGCTGCCATCGTTATCGGTATTTTTATCTATGTGCTAACGATGCAAAAATCAGAAATTTTTGGTGTCATGAAAGCTCAAGGGATCTCTAGCCGCTACATTGCTTTTTCGGTGATCGCCCAAACGTTCTTATTGGCAACCTCGGGTGTTTTGATCGGTGGTTTGGCAACGATCGGTACCGCCCTCGTGTTACCTGCGGCAGTGCCATTCCAAATCAATCTATTATTCTTTGCTAGTATCAGTGTCATGATGATTCTGATCGCGATGCTAGGTGCTTTCTTCTCGGTGCGAACGATTGTAAAAATCGACCCATTGAAAGCAATCGGATAGGAGGAAAAAACATGAGTGCCATTGAATTCAAACAAGTCAAAAAATCATTTAAAGATGGGGACGCGACAATTGAAGCCTTGAAAGAAACCAACTTTTCGGTAGAAAAAGGCGAATTTGTCGCCATCATCGGTCCTTCTGGCTCTGGGAAAAGTACCTTTCTAACGATCGCCGGTGGTCTGCAAGCCCCCTCTGAAGGCGAAGTGTTTATCAATGACGAACCCTTCAGTAAACAAAAAGAAAAGCAACGGGCAAAAACTCGTTTCAAAAAGATCGGCTTTATTTTACAAGCTTCCAACCTTGTCCCTTTTTTGACGGTCAAAAAGCAACTCCAATTGGTGGATAAGGTCAGCAAAGAACCCCAAGAGCAATCAGCTACTGAATTGTTTGAACAACTAGGGATTGAAAAGCTGCAGAACAAATACCCCGATGAACTATCTGGTGGTGAAAGGCAGCGTGTGGCTATTGCCCGAGCGCTCTATCATGATCCCACCATCATTTTGGCAGATGAGCCAACGGCGAGTCTTGATTCAAAAAAAGCCGTCGAAGTCGTCAAAATCTTAGCGAAAGAAACCAAAGAAAAACAAAAAGCCACCATTATGGTGACCCATGATACCCGTTTAACAGATTATTGTGATCGGGTCCTCGTCATGAAGGATGGCGTTTTAGAAGAAAAAGAACACACGAAAAAAGAAGCCGAATCAAGTGATTCGCAGAAGGAGCAAGCATGAAAAAAATTATTGTTGTCGGTGCGGGCGTGTCAGGATTAGCTGCTGCTGTCCGTTTGCAAAAACTTGGCTATGACGTCACCCTCTACGAAAAAGAAGGGCAACCTGGGGGCAAAATGAATCAGATCAAGGAAAACGGCTTTACCTTTGATGTGGGCCCCACCATCGTGATGATGCCTGAAATTTATCGTGAAGTGTTTGAATTTGCTGGCGTTGATCCGAATGACTATATTCCTATGGAGAAAGTCGATCCGATGCTGCAGCTGTATTTTGCCCAAGACGAACCGCTGACCTTCTCAAATGACTTAGTAGAATTGACCAAAACCCTCGAAGCGATCTCGGAAGAAGATGCTCAAGGCTATTTTGCCTTTTTAGCAGATATCTACAAACGCTATGTGATCGCCAAAGAGTCCTTCATCACCAAGTCGTTTCGGACATGGCGAGACTTTTACAATCCCAAATCCTTATGGGCAGGGTTAAAGCTGCGGACGTTTAGTGACGCCTACTCTTCTATTTCTAAATTTGTCAAAGATGATCGCCTGCGAAAATCATTGGCGTTTCAAACCTTGTATATCGGTGTCTCCCCTTACCAAGGGCCGTCCCTTTATACCATCATCCCTATGATCGAGTTGATGTATGGGGTCTATTTCATCAAAGGCGGCATGTATACGCTAGCCACTGGGATGGCACGTTTGTTCCAAGAATTAGGCGGTACGATCCATTACAATACCCCGATCGATGAATTATTGATCGAAAACAAGCAAACCAAAGGCGTTCGTGTCAATGGAGAAACGATTACCGCAGATGCCGTGATTTGTGCGGCTGATTTTCCTTATGCCATGGAAAGCTTGATTCCTGATGAATCAAAACGCGGCAAATACACCAATCAAAAAATCGCTTCGATGGATTACTCTTGTTCTTGTTTCTTGCTTTATTTAGGACTGGACAAAAAATATGAAGATAGCGCACTCCATAGCATTTATTTTGCCAATGATTTCAAACGCAATGTAGACGATCTTTTCGAAGCTGGCAAACTGCCAGAAGATCCTTCCTTCTACTTGTATCGTCCAACCCTGAAAGATGCTTCCTTAGCACCTGATGGTCAAGAAGGTCTTTATGTATTAGTCCCAGTGCCTGAATTATCTAAATTTGATCAATGGACGGATGAAACGATCCAAAGCTACCGCCAGCAGATCATTGGATTATTAAAAGAAAAAACGATCTTTACGGATATCGATGAACACATCGTGTATGAAAAAATGTATACGCCAGATACGTTCAATGACCGGTTCAATGCCTACAATGGTGCGACATTTGGGTTGAAACCAACCTTGGCGCAAAGCAATTACTATCGTCCCCATAATAAATTTGATTATGCAGAAGGTTTATACTTCTGCGGCAGCAGTACGCATCCGGGAGCGGGTGTGCCAATCGTGATGCAAAGTGCCAAGTTAGCTGTGGAGGAGTTGTTAAAAGATGACCGTTAAATCATTAAGCGTCTTTGATGAATACGACAACGATTTTTTATACTGTGAGGCCATCATAAAAAAGCATTCAAAAAACTTTCATACCGCCTTTTCTCAATTGCCAAAAGACAAAGCCCGCGCCGTCTATGCCGTCTACGCCTTTTGCCGCCGTGCCGATGATGCCGTCGATGAAAAGCAAGACCCTTTGTTGATCGAAGCCATGAAAAAACGCTTGGAAGAAATGCAAAAACAAGTATCAGACGATGCGATCGACTTGCCGCAAGCCGTCAAAGAAGAAGATCCTGATGAAGCCATTTGGCGGGCATTGACCCTTTCTTTCCAACAGTTTGATCTGCAGTTTCAACCCTTTTTCGATCTATTGGTGGGGCAAAAACAAGACCTTGACTTCCAGCAGCCCACCTCTGAAAAAGAGCTTTCTGACTATAGTTACTACGTAGCTGGCAGTGTAGGTCTGATGCTCTTGCCGATTCTCTCGCAAGCAGCCGCTGCGATTCAAGAACCCGCCATCAAATTGGGTGAAGCGATGCAGCGCACCAATATTTTACGTGATATTGGCGAGGATCTGCGGATGGGCCGCATCTATTTGCCGCAAACGGTCTTGGCGCAATTCAACCTTTCGCGAGAAGCATTAGCCTCTGGCAATCAAAACCAGCAGTTTATCGAGATGTGGGAACACGAGGCGCAACTGGCAGAGACGCTTTATCAAGAATCTTTTGTCATGATGCCGCAAATCGATGAAGATTGCCGTGAAGCTCTGTTAGCAGCTGCTTTGATCTATCGGGAAATCTTGACTGTGATTCGCAAAAACAACTATCAAGTATTTGCTGAAAAAACAGCGGTACCGAAACAACGGAAAATCCAACTTTTGTTCACCGCGAAAAAAATGCTTCGTCAGGAACGTTGGGAGGGCTGACTTTGAACTTGCGGGAAAAAATATTACGAGTCGCAGAAAACCTGTTTATGCAGCAGGGGTATCAAGCAACTTCTACTAGACAGATCGCAGAAGCCGTCGGCATCACCCAACCCAATCTTTATTATCACTTCAAAGGCAAAGAAGCCATCTATTATGAAGTGATGGTCTCTTTGGCACAAGAGGTTTCTGGAAAACTAAATCAGACCGTTGAAGATACTTCCTTGACGATCTCTGAAAAAATCTTAAACATGTTTCTTTTTTTAAGAAGTCGGCATCGCATCAATTTTTATATGATGATGCACGACATTCAGCATACCGTTTCTGAGGACACTTCTAAAAAACTGTACTTGCTTTGGCGGAAAAATTACAAAGAACCGTTTCTTGACTTGTTTCGTCGCAGTGATTCCAATCTCCGTTCGGATGTCGACCCAGAATTTGTCACCAGTCAGTTGTTAGTACTAATGGCGGCTCATTTGGACTCACCGGGAAAAGAAGAAAAAATGCCAGAAGCGATCGATTTGTTTTTATTCGGTGCATTAGGCAATGGGCCAATGGCGAAATAAGTGGAACGTGGGCTTTTGTCCCGAGAATAATCATTCGACGAATTTATGACAATCGCGTACACTGATCCAGTAAACAGAAACTTAAAAGGATGGATGTACATGTCAAAAAATCGAATCGAAGCCTTTACCGATGCGGTCATTGCGATCGTAATGACCTTATTAGTACTGGAATTGCACCAGCCCGAAGGCGATACCTTTGCTTCTTTTTTAGGAGTGGAACAGCAATTTATTATTTATTTGATCAGCTTTGTGATGTTAGCGATCTACTGGAACAATCACCATCATCTATTTCAAGTAGTATCTAAAATCGACGGTTGGACCTTGTGGGCGAATCATTTATTGATCCTGGCACTGACCCTCTTTCCTTTCGTGACGTCATGGGTCAGTCGTTATCCAGTCGCTCTTGCCCCTCAGCTGCTATACGGGGCTGTCATATTATTGACGGATTTTAGCTATTTCTTAGTCGGAAAGATGTTGGTTCGTGCCAATCCTGACAATCAAGCCATCGTAGAACTGTTTCGCGGATATAAGAAACTCTATTTTACATTGTTTATCAATGTGCTGGCATTGCTCCTCGGCTGGCTGATCCATCCCCTATTCATCATCACGCTGGATAGTCTCGTGCTATTATTGTGGGTGATCCCTGAGAAAAAAGTAGAAACCTTTTTAAAACAATAAAAACACTTGCGTCCTTCTCCTAAAAGCGATGGATGATTGCGCAAAAGCAGCCGATTGGTCTACTTTTGCGCAGCCATCCATCAAGAGAAGGACGCAAGTGTTTTTTCTAGCGAATCAAGTCTTTCCCAGGTGCCTGTAAGACTTGTTCCACTTGTTCTTTGGTGGTTAAGGGAACATCTCCCAGCATTGTATGAGCCAAAACTGCATTCGTGATTGCAAAATCAGCGGTGCGTTGGAGTGACCATTTTTCGGCATAGCCTAATAATACGCCAGCGGCATAGGCATCTCCTGCCCCGATCCGATCCAAGACTTGCAGCAGCTGCGGTGCCGTTTCATAGGCATCCTGTGCCGTAATGATCCTTCCACTGATAAACTGCTTGTCTTCCACGGCAAGACGCCGTGTCCCGCAGAACCATTCTAGTTGATACTGGTCAATAAAGGATTGGATCAACGCAAGCTCGGCGCCTTCGGTTTCCTCTAAGGGATAAGCCAACAGCTCCTCCAAGTCACGGACAGAGCCGAAAACTAGGTCACAATAAGGCAGGATCGTTTCATACCGCTGTTTCAGTACCTCCCGATTCAATTCATCATTCAAGCTTGGTCGGAAGTTAAAATCAAAGCAGACGCGAATCTGCTTGGCATGGGCTTGTTTTGCCACAGCCAAAGCTGTTTGCCAAGTTTTCTCAGTCAAACTAAGTGAGATCCCGCAAATATGAATGAGATCCACCGTTTCTAAAAACCCATCGATGGCATATTCTTCTGGACCTGAAACGCCAAAGGAACTATGATGGCGATTTTGATACGTCACATAGGTCGGACGAGCGCCGTAGCCGATCTCGGCGAAATAACTGCCGATATGACTATATTTTTTGCCAACAAATGCCGTTTGAATCCCATAGGAACGCAAGCTGGCTTTCGCCGTATCCCCTAAACGGTTGGCTGGCACCTGTGTCAGCATCGAGGTGGTCAAGCCGAAATGCGCCAAATTGCCTAACAGATTGACCCCTGTTCCTGTAAAATCCATTCGCAAAGAGTGGGTCTGTTCCAGTGTTCGATATTCTGGTGGCGTCAACCGCATCATTACCTCACCGTAAGCACCGATCCGCATCATTGATCCCCCCTATTTGGCTGCTGCCAACACCTTTTTCGTCATTTCTGCTAATGTCTGTACATCTTCAGGGCGTGTGTCCCCTGTTTCGCCATCGATGATCGAGCTGTAAATATGGGGAATGATTTTTTTCACGCCTGCATCAACAGCGATCTGCAAGATTTCTTCAAAGTTTTCTAAATCGATACCGCCGGTCGGTTCCAGATAAAAATCATTCGCAGCACAAGCCTCTGCTATTGCTTGATATTCTGCTTTATGAGCCAACCCTTTCATTGGAAAATACTTGATAGAACTAGCGCCCATGTCTTTTAATAAAGCAATCGCTGTTTCGACTGGGACTTCTGCAGCTGGGGTTTGTGAACTCAATGGTCCAGTAGCAATATTGACATAGCCGACTTTTCCGGTTGGTGAAACAAGGGCATTGACGATCGTTCCAGATTGTCCTAACAAAGCTCGTGAAGTACCCGCCCCCGTGAATACTTGGTTAACATGCTGTGGTTGAAGAACAGCGGAAATTCGGGAGACCATTTCACTTTGATTGGGGTCGCCAGCACCAAGCCCTACAGAAAGGGCATTATTTGTTGCCGCTTGATAGTTCTTCATGTCAGCGATAGCCGCCTCGTCACTATCATAGTTTTTTGATAAAACACCTAGGACGATGTTGCCCTCTGCTGCTTCGTAACAAGCTTTCGCATTGTCGATGGAGTTTGCTAACACATTTAGACAGACACGGTCAGCGAAATAATTGGGTGAAGTTTTCATTTTTGGGTTGCTCCTAACATAATTTCTTGTAAGCGATCGGTGATCACTGCCATTTCTTGTTCATTGACTGCACGGATATCAAATTCAATAATGCCGTTATTGGCTTGGTATTCACGAGTATAAATCGCTGGTTCTCCTGCTTTTAGCGCGTCGATCACTGCTTTGGCACTTGGTTCTTTCACTTTGACACTGGCCCGATAAATATCTCTGCCAGCGCTGTCTTGAACGATTTTTGCTTCGAAACCAGTGATTTCATTGATTGCCGCAATAAATGGTTGCAGACGCTCTTGCATCGAAGCCCCAGATTCTGTTCCCTCCGCTAGATAATCCGTCACGGCTTGGGTAAATCCGAGAATATTGTCTTTACCGATTTTCATTGCTCGACCAATACCTTTGGATTGCAGGCGTACCCAAGAGACATAGGGCTGCTTGCCGATCACTAAGCCAGCACTTGGTCCTGACAGTGCTTTCGCACCTGAATAGATCACTAAATCAGCACCGGCTTGGGTATAGGCAAACAAATCTTCCTCAGCAGCCGCATCAACGATCAATGGAAGATCGTGTGCCTTGGCAACTTGGGCCGTTTCTGCTACTGTCAACATACTTTTTTGAACGGTGTGATGACTCTTTATGTAGAGGATCGCCGCCGTTTCGGGCGTGATCATCTGTTCAATGTGCTCGGGTGTACACATATTGGCATAACCTGCTTCCACGACTTTCCCGCCGCCTTGCGCCACCATCACTTCCACTGGTGTGCCATAATCTACGTTGTGGCCTTTGGGCAAAATGATCTCCCGTTTACTGATTTTCTCACTGTAAGGGTGGTACAAATGATAGCTGTCGCCTTGACCGATGAGTGCCGCCACTGATTGGGCGATCCCCGCTGAAGCAGAAGAAACGATCTGTGCATCTTCCGTTTTCAACAATTTTGCCAAGTAGGCACCGGTTTTTTCTGCTAGATCTGCCATTTCAAAGAAATGTTCCCCGCCATAGCGCTGGGCTACAAGTACGCTTTCGCTGACTTTCGAGACACCTAGAATCGTCATTTTGCCAGAAGCATTGATGACTTCTTTCAAGCCTAATTCTTCAATATTCAGTGTCAAAAAGTTCCCCTCCTATCACCGCTTTTTGCGGCACGATCTGTTGTGTCGTGATTCGGCGATTGCCGTTAGAATCCGTCAATTCCTTTTCGCTCGCTTCAAAGCGGAAAATCGTAAAATCAGCATCATATCCCAATGCGATCTCGCCTTTGTTTTGTAAATGAAATTGCTTCGCAGGGGCACTGGTCACCTTCTCGATGATCTCACGCCAATCATACCCTACGACCGCTAATTTTTCCATAGTCGTCGCTAAATCAAAGACTGGTCCATTGGTACGATTGCGGATGTAAATATCCGTACTAATGGAAGAAGCCTTCAGCTGATTGGCAAAGGCCGTCTCCGCCACATCAAAATTGAAACTGTCTGTCCCATGACCAATATCGAAGACCAAGCCTTTTTCATAGGCAGCAAAGACGAAAGGCTTGATGATTTGGTGCGTCTGATCCAAAATCCCATTGGCTTTGCCGTTAAAGCAATGGGTCACCACATCGCCTGCTTCCAATTCAGCGAGAATCTCTGCTAAATTCGGTGGTGCTGACCCAATATGGACCATCAGAGGCAGCGGTTGATTTTCAGCCTGGATCGCTTTGGCTAATTTCAACGGTGTGATGCCATTTTCGCCGATCACCGTTTTGCTCATTCGGGCTTTGATTCCAACGATAAAGTCAGGAAACTTCTGCAGCGCTTCTTTGACCAATTCTTTTTTGACTTTTGACAGATCCGCAAGTTCATCCTGCTCTACGATCCCCCATTTGGAAATATTGACTAAAGCAAAGACATTGGTTTTGGCTTCTTTGGCTAAATCATAAAACCGATGGATATTTTCGGCGCCAGTCGTCCCCGCATCGATAACGGTCGTGACACCTTGTTTGACACCGATCTCGTCTGGATAATCATAATAGAGCGTCATTTCCTCGAAACAATGGACATGGTCATCGATCCAACCGGCTGACAAGAACTCCCCTTCTGCTAAGGTCAGCTCTTGTTTCGCCTGCTCCTGCAATGTGGGTGCCAAAGCAGTGATTTTCCCGTCTTGAATCCCAATATCAAATACTTTTTCATCGATTGTGCGAGCTTGACGAATAATCAAATCAAACATCTTGCTACACCTTCCTCTCTGTGAAAGTGAATTTCGACCAAGGATGGATAAATGGCAGCAGAACTAACTCTTGTTCGACGATCGAACCGATTTTATTTTTTCGTGGATCTGAGTGAGGCTCTAACACGACTTGCAGCTCGTTTTTGTACTTGCCAAAACGATCGTTGCCGATCACAACGTCCCCTCGTTGAAAGACGCCTTCGTGGTCATGGACAGGATTGTCATGGTTCTTATACTTTTTACGAACTTCTGTGGAACGGATCATCCGGTCCGTGATGTCGCCTCGACGGTAATGCTGCTCGTCCAGGGCGATTTGGCGTTCAACTTCATTGATTTCAGGTACAAATTCAATCGCAAATGCGGTCTGGTAGCGATCAATCGCTCCTAGCGCTGCCAATTCTGCTTCAGAAGCATAAGCATTTCCGATAATGACATCGTCGATCAGGCCTGTGGCAAACAAATGCTTTGCGGCAGTTTCTACAGGCATTCTTCGGTGCATTTCTAAGGTCGGTAAGCCATCATTGATATCCCAAGGTCCGATCGTTCCCGTTTGAGAAGAGATAAATGCGGCGGTTCGAATGCCTTTTTCCTTGAAGCGACGACTACATTTTTCAAAGAAATCATAAGGCAAGGCAGTCCCTTCTTGTGGATAGAAATTGTGGCAGCCGTATAAGTAAGGAATGTTGGCTTGATAGGTCAAAATATTGTCTAAATACGCTACATCATTGCTCATATTCAATTCAACAGCTAAACCAAAGGGATTGTAGGTCAACATCGCTTCTTTATTGCCGTCAAAGCCTAAATCTAAACGAATCCCATCGGCTCCTAGTTCATGGAAAAAGGTCAAGTCATCATAGGAGATGTCTAGTTCAGAAAAGATGGCTGGTGCCACGTCTAAAATCGTTTCATAGCCTAATCCTTTGGCAAAATCAATCAACGCTTTAAATTTTTTCTGCACGTTTTCTTTGCCGTCACTCACATCCAACATACTCATAAAAATGCGGCTAAAGCCATAATCATGGGCTAATTGCAGATAGGCTTTGTCTGTTTCAAAATCACTGTGATCGGGATACACCGATACTCCTAGTTGTCTTTTCAACTTATCTCATCCTCATTTCTTCATAAAAAGCAGTAAAACGTGTCAGTAAAAGCGAACTGCAAACAATCGTCGCCGTCATCGTCAAAAATGGTCCCCACGGAAACTGACGGCTCAGTAGGATCGCTGCAGCAACGCCAAGAATCCCGAACAAAAGCATCCGCCAAAACGGCACTTCTTGAATTTTTTTCCCTTGTGCTGATTTTGTTAACCAAATTTGACAACCAAAAAATAAACAAATGGCATAAATCCCCATGTTTGCACCTCACTTTTTTTGTCTTGCTTAAGCGGCAGTTTCTTCTTCTTGTTCGCGGGCAATCTGCTGTCTCTCAAAGACTTTAAAGAATGGGTAGTAGATTGCGAGTGTGATAAAGAAGTTGACGATCACTAAAATCGCTGCTGCGATACTCCAGTCCGTACTCATCCAGGCGGCGATTGGTGCTGGAATGGCAAACCCAAGTCTGGCAGCCATCATCGGTACGACGCCCGTAATGGTCGCGAAGTAAGAAATCGATGTCGTAATCAACGGTGCCACCAAGAAAGGAATGCCTAAGATTGGGTTCATTACGATCGGTGCACCGAAAATCACTGGTTCATTAATATTGAATAGGCCTGGCAAGATGGACAAACGGCCCAATTGTTTCAAGTATTTTGATTTGGAGAAGAAGAACAAAACGACCAACGCTAAGGTCGTACCGGCTCCACCGATCCACACGAACCATTGTAAAAATTGTTCTGTAAAAATATTAGGCAATTCATGCGCATTGCCAGATGCTTGGAAGGCTTCCATATTTTCAGCGATGGAAATATCCCAAAATGGACGAATAACAGGACCCATGATGGCTGGTCCATGAATCCCCAGTACCCAGAAGAAACAGATCAAGAAGACAGTCAATAAACCACCAAACAAGCTGTTACCCGCTAGCACGTCCTTTAACGGCATCAATAAGTTACTTAAAAAGCCATTGATATCAAAACCGAGCATATGACGGATCACCCAGAACAAAATCAAGATCGCTCCACCGGGAATCAATGCCATAAATGAATTTGTCACTTCTGGCGGCACACCATCTGGCATTTTGATAGTAATGTTTTTTACGATAAAGAAACGATAGATTTCAACGGACAAGATCGCCGTAACGATCGCACCAAACAGAGAGCCGGAACCTAGGTTTGCCACATTGATATAACGCCCGGCATCAATGATGCCTTCCACAGAATCAAAGACTCGCAACGGTGGTGCAGCGGTTACAAGAAAGGACATCGTTGCTAAGATACCCGCAGTCAATGAATCCAGCTTATAGCTTTTGGCTAGCGATGAAGCAATCCCATACGTTGCATATAATGCCAATAATCCGACTGTATAACGAAATGGAATATCCAAAACTTCCCGATACGGTTCGATCACCGCAGCGACTGATTCGATGGGAAAATTCAGTAAGATCGTGAAGAACGACCCAACGATCGTTAAAGGTAAAGTAGCGATGATCCCCTTGCGAATCGCTACCATGTGCCGTTGCATCCCCACTTTATTTGCAATCGGCATCAATTTCTGTTCAATAAATTCTACAAACCCTTTCATAATTGCCTCCTTAGTTTATAACATTATAATGTTTATACAAGGATAATAGCACAGAGCCTCCTTTGAGTAAATATGTTTTTTACGAATAGATGAAACTATTTTTAATAACTCAAAAGAACATTTACTAAAGGTAAATTTACACAGTATACAACTATTTTTTTGTGTTGATAAAGGATTTTTTGAATTAGCTAGATACAAAAAAACCTATTGGCAATGTTTTCCAATAGGCACGATATTAAAATCAAAAATAGTATTCTTGATTCATTAAATGTTTTTTAGTTTATCAAATGAATTTTCTACTTAATTAGACTTTCTTCTCATAAATAAAATCATCCATCACAAATCCCGAACCAATTGCAACGCTACGTTCAGAAACGCGTTGAAAGCCGCGATGCTCATAAACAGCGATTGCTTGCTGGTTTTGTTTGTTAACGTTTAAATGCAACGTTTTGCCTGAGGCGATCTCCTCATACCAATCAAAGACTTGGCTGGCATAGCCTTTACCCCTAGTGGATTGATGGAGATACAATTTACTTAAATAAAGCTGCTGCGGCGTTTCTTCATACGCTGTATATCCTACTGCTTGGTCACCTTCCATTAGTAAAAGATAAACTGCTCCTTGCTGGACTTCCTTTTGAATCGTTGCTGGTGATTGGTAATTAGCCAGCATATACGCGACTTGATCCGAACCAATGATAGGTGTAAACACTTCTGGCCAGATTTCTTTGATCAAACGATCCAACGTTTGGAAGTCTTCTGGTGATTGAATGATTTTTTGTGTGATTGCCATAAGAACCCCTTCTCTCTGTTGCTGTAAGAAACAGAAACTCGTTTATAAATATCTCTATTATAAGGGAAGAAGCAAAAAAAGAAAGGGCACGTTGAATAAAGACCCTTAAAAGTCTCAATAGATGGTAAACTAGAAGTGAAAAAATGGCTACGAAAAGGAGGTAGCAACACGATGCAACTCTTACAACTACTTTTACTGGCAATCATTTTTGTTTCTCTCTTCATGGCGTTGATTGGCTGGGTTTTATCGATGAACAATGGCTTGGTCTTCTCTCGTTCTCCTCAGCAATTTAAAGCGCACGCTCATGATCCTAACTATGAATTAGAGCGACAAGCAGGCAAGCGTTTGAAAGAGATTATATTCCGACGCATTGTTCCTTTAGGAATAGCTTCTTTGATCGTCTATGGGTTATTCGCACTATTAAACGTCCTTTAAAAGATTTTAAAAAGACTCAAACAAATTTAAAAATAACCGGCATCTTTTCCTGTTGTTCAACGCTCCTTTCGCTTTTGCTGAGAGGAACATCAATGCGTAAGATGCCGGTTTGTTTTTTTTATTTGCTTACTGCTGCTTTAGAGGCTTGAACTTTTTTCAGTAAAGCGAAGAGGACTTGGCTATCATCGATAGCCGCAATATATTGTTGGCAAAGTGCCATCATTTCTGTTTCATCCATTTTATCTAAAGAAATAACTAATTCATTTTCTACTACCTGTTTATTATTCATAGGGCTCCCTACTTTCTTCCTTTGTTACCTCTAGTTTGCCATGAATCAGCAGGTTCCGTAAGAACTTTTCAGTTTACAAATAGGAAACGGGTGGTTTACATCCTTGTCCTATCAAGGTTTTTCCAAAAAATTTATTCGGTAGCAGGCTCAATGTGGATGTCAGTATCAAACACCTGAAAACGATCAGCTAAGAGATCTTCAATAGCATCTGCCACATTATGACTCTTTTCAACCGTCAAAGATTTGTCCATCGTCACGACGACATCGAGAAAAACATTGGCGCCATACATTCTTCCTCGAATCGATTTGACAGATTTCACTTCAGAAAAACCAGCGATTGCCGCTTCATACTCCACGACTAACGATTCATCAAACCCATCAGAAAGTGAAAAGGCACTCTCACGAAAAATATCGACGGCGGTTTTGATAATCAAAAGAGCTACCACGATCGCAGTCAAACTGTCTAACCAACCGATACCAAATGAGGCGGCAAAAATAGCGATCGCCGTTCCAATACTCGTCCACGCATCGCTGCGGTTGTCTTTAGCAGCTGCTAGCAAAGCGGAGCTTTTTACGCGAGCAGATAATCGCTTATTGTAGTAATACATGCCATACATCAAAATAGCTGAAATGATACCGACGACTGCCGCGATCATATCGGGACTTTGCGTTTCACCGAGTAGAATTGTTTGAATGGAGGACCATAAAACCTGCAGACCAACCGCCAGCATAATCAAGGATGTTACGAGACTCGCCACATTTTCTGCTTTCCAGTGTCCATATTTATGGTCTTCGTCTGCTGGCTTTTGAGCCAGTCGCAAACCGATCAAGACAGCAATAGATGCCACGATATCCGTCGCATTGTTTAATCCATCTGCCCATAATCCTTCAGAATTTGCCAAACGACCGATGGCAAGTTTGGCGATGGAAACAAAAATATAGGCAACGATACTTAAGATAGCGCCTCTTTCTGCTTGCTTTAATTCTGCATATCTTGTTTGATTCATGTCATCCCCTCCAATTAGTCAACTTGAAAATAATAGCTGAAATTTTCATCCATTGCATCATTTATTTGAGAGATTTTATTTTTTAGGAGCGGCAAACATTCACTTCTAGTGAAACGAATTTCTGTTCTGAGGACACCAAAAAACAGGACTCCCAAGGGAATCCTGTTTTTGCTTTTTTTCTTTCACAAAGAATCGCTGCTACTCGTTCACCAGCAGCTGTCGATTTCTTTCACTGAATTTCTCATTATGGGAAGAAACCATCGCCTGTGGGACGCTAGCGGGCTCTAAATACTGTTTGATCTGGTTAACTGCTTGCGCAGCATCTTGAAAGGCGCCTGCCAAAAGATTCACTTTGCCTTTGAAGTAATGGATGTCACCAGCTGCAAACACACCGGGATGGCTAGTTTTTGTTGGAATCTCACAGTTCAAATAAAAGTCTTCATGACGTGCAAGATCAAAGGAAACTTTATCTAACAACCCACTGTCACGGTCATACCCGTGTTGGATCAGTAGATGATCGCATAAAAAATCGATCGTCTCATGGTTGGCACTGTTTTTTAGTCGTAGAACCATATTGAATGTTTCTGCTTGATTCACCCCATCGATGGTGTGATTCATCAGCACTTGAATCCCTTCTGCTTTCATCTTCTTTACTTGTGCTTCATGGGCTTTCAGTTTTTCCCCTCGATAGCACAACGTGACTTTGGCACCATAAGACACTGCTTCGATCGCATAATCCACCGCCGCATCGCCGCCGCCAGAGATCACTAGATGTTTGCCTTGGATCGCTTGCTGGTCAGGAAACTGATAGTGGATATAGTTGTCGACATTATTATGGATGAAACATGGCAATTTTTGCGGAGAGACGACACCGCCGCCAATACAAACTAAAATGGTGCGTCCAACATGAGTCCTCCCTTGGTCATCCACTGCATAAAAAAGGTTGTCTTCCTTGGTCAATTCGATGATTTTCGTTTTCAGATAGATCGTTGGATCAAACAACTTAGCCTGTTCAATCAAGTGTTCTTTGACTTTCTTCCCCTTGGTTGGCGGCAATGCACCTACATCCCAGACCATTTTTTCAGGATAAAAATTGATCTTCCCGCCTAATTCGGCTTGTGCTTCAAACAATACGACCGATAGATCACGTAATCCGGCATAAAAACTTGCATAGAGCCCCGTAGGCCCTCCTCCGATAATCAGAACATCTGCTATAGTGGTCATTGGCTAGCCTCTCTTTCGTAAATGAAAATCATTCTCAATTAGTTAGTTCGATTATAGACAACGTAACCGGGTTTGTAAAGAATTTTCTGAAAACAAATTAATTAACTTAGCCGATTATTTTTCTTTACATTGTAAAGAAAAAAGCCTTTTCCTGAACTTATGGTAAAAAAAAGATGAGCAGATTGTTATTTTTTCTCATTTTATCTAGTGATATGTTTGTGATAGCCCCTGACTTCAAGGTATACTCTTAGAAAGTAGGTGAAAAAATGGAAGTTGAAAAATGTTACGCGCCCTTACCGGACGGGTCTGTCCTCTATTACGAGAAAACCGGTTCAGGACGACCACTTTTTTTACTGCACGGAAATGGCGGCAGCAGTGCCTATTTCTCAAAGCAGGTCGACGCTTTGCGTCAAAAACATCAACTGTATTTAATCGATAGTCGAGGACATGGCAAATCCACCAATACGCAGAAGAAAATCGATTTTTTTAAAATGGCAACAGATCTCTTAGCAATTATTCAGCAAGAAAAGCTAACGAAAATCGCCTTACTAGGATTTAGCGATGGTGCCAATCTGGCGATGGTCTTTTGCCATCTCTACCCAGAGTATGTCAGCTGCATGATTTTAAACTCTGGCAACACGGAACCGCGAGGTGTACGGCTCTTTTCTCGAATCGGCAGTGTTTTGCAATATCTGATCGTTTGGCTTTGTTCTCCATTCTCCAAAGGCATGCGGGGCTTTCTGCCTATTTTGGGATTGTTGTTTCGTCCAATCGGTCTCTCCACCGCCGATTTGAATCACCTCAGTGTGCCGACATTGATCTTGGTTGGCAAACGTGATTCGATCAAGCTCTCCCATTCATTTTATATTGCAAACAGTATTCCTCAGTCCAATTTTATCGTCGTCAAAGGACAAGGACATAGTTTTGCACGAAAGAATCCAGAAGTATTTAATACGAAAGTATTATCTTTTTTAGAAAAGGTCGGTGAATAACTATGAGAATCTTTACTTGGCTCCGCGACCACCGCTCACTGTTTAAAACACTCTTCTTAATTGCAGTCGCCGTGATCGTGTTCGGCGAGCTGCTTTCCTTAAGCAAGACGATCTCGATTGATCAACTAAAACAATTGTTTGCGCAACTATCCCTTTGGCGAGTGGCTTTAATGGCTGTCATTGGCTTACTGTGTGTCTTTCCCATGGTCTTATATGATATCGTCTTGAATCGCTTACTAGGGGACAAACCTGATCGCCGTTATTTACTAGAAACCAGCTGGATCATCAATACCATGAACAATTTGATCGGCTTTGGCGGTTTCATCAGTATCGGGTTACGGTCGGAATTTTATGGCAAAGGAAAAAAAGGCAAAGACGTTGCCCAAGCAATTTCGAAGATTTTTATCTACTTAATGTCTGGTCTTTCGATTTTGTCGCTTGCTGCGCTGGCATTCGTCCTCTTCGGGCCCACGACCGATTATCTACAACAGTATTGGATCTGGCTTTTAGGCGGCAGTCTTTATTTTCCAATCGTCTATGCCCTTAGTTTTTCCAAAAAAAATGCCTACTTAGGTGGGCTGCAACGACGTGATCGTCTGCAGCTGATCGCCGCTTCCTTATTGGAATGGCTGGGTGTTTTTGCCGCCTTCTTCACAACGGGTCTCTTGATGGGTATCTCGGTCGATGTGTTTCAACTGTTGCCGCTTTTCATTGCTGCTTCCGTGATTGGAATCGTATCAATGATTCCTGGGGAACTTGGAACGTTTGATGTAATGATGATCATGGGAATGGGTTCACTGCAAATTCCTCGTGAAAGTGTTATTGCTTGGCTCTTGCTGTTCCGCCTGTTTTATTATATTATTCCCTTTTTGATCGGTTTGATCTTTTTCTCAAAAAATGTTGGTGTCTCCCTCAACCAGCGCTTTTCTGGAATTCCAAAAAGCTTGTTGTTGGAAGTATTCCATAAGATCGAAGTGTTGCTGCTTTATCTGACGGGAACGATGTTGGTACTCTCCGCCACGATCCCAGAAGCCTTTGACCAAATCAAATGGTTAGCCCATCTCAATCCGATTCGCTTGAATTTCGTGATGCAGTACCCGAGTATCTTTCTCGGCTATCTCTTTTTGATTGCCGGTCGCGGCATCTCTGCCCGTGTCAGTCGCGCGTATGTGCCGACACTTTTGTTGATTGCAGCAACGATCGGCTATGCTATTTTTGCGGGTTTCCGTTTGTCGACCATGCTGTTTCTTCTATTATTATTAGCGATCATGATTTTTTCAAAAAGCGAGTTATTCCGTAAACAGCTAGTCTTCTCATGGGAATGGTTGACGATTGATGGTTTGTTGATTGGTTCGCTGACAATCCTCTATGTCATTATTGGGGTCTACAATATGCCTCATCTCAATCGACATCCGACGCACCACCATTCGATGGACTTTTTGCTTTTCCCCTCTGAAAAATTGTGGCTCCAAGGCTTCGTTGCGATTTTATTTGTCGCCGTTGCGATGCTGCTGTTTGCCCGCTACTTGATGGGACCAAAGCACCAACTAGGCGTCAGTGCCGCCACTGATAAAGTGAAACATGTTTTGAACACCTATGGCGGAAATAGCGACAGCCATCTTGTTTATTTAAAAGACAAGCAAGTGTACGTTTATCCAGAAATCGGCGAGCCGACGGTCTTTTTTCAGTTTACGACCTTTAATAATAAATGCTTGGTCATGGGGGATCCTTCTGGGAAGCAAGCAGACTTTCCGCAGGCACTGGAAACCTTCTTAACAGAGATGGATCAGTGGAATTACTTGCCGGTCTTTTATGAAAGTAGTGAAGAAATGGTGATGCTGCTGCATGAATTCGGGTATGACTTTATCAAATTCGGTGAGAAAGCTTATGTGGATCTACCTAGCTTCACCCTTTCAGGAAAAAAAATGAAGGGACAGCGGGCATTGAACAACAAGATCACCAAAGAAGGCTTTACTTTTGATGTGCTCACTCCACCCTTTTCAGCCGAAACCTTTGCAACCCTTAAAGAAATTTCTGACAACTGGCTAGATGGACGGAAAGAAAAAGGGTTCTCCCTTGGATTTTTTTCAGAATCTTATCTAAGTACCGCACCAATTGCAGTCGTCCGCAATCAGCAGCAAGAGATCGTCGCGTTTGCCTCCTTTATGCCCACGTATCAAACAGGTCTGGCCTCCATCGATTTGATGCGCCACGATCCTGAAAAAGCGCCAAATGGAACGATGGATTTCTTGTTTATTCAGCTATTCGACTATTTTAAAGAACATGGGTATCAACAATTCGATTTAGGCATGGCACCGTTAGCCAATGTTGGTACTTTCCGCAGTAGTTTCTTGCAAGAGCGGATCGCCTATCTCGTTTACACCTTTGGTTCTCGCTTCTATTCTTTTGAAGGGCTACGAGAATACAAACAGAAATATGCCGCTTCTTGGTCCCCTCGCTACATCTTATATTCTCGGGACAGTTGGATCGGTTATGTCATGATTGCCCTGTTGATTGTCGATAATCAATCGGCAGACAAAACGAAATAAAAAAAGCTCAAATGCGCCGATTTGTACTCGGAGCATTTGAGCTTTTTTAATTGTTGTGCTTAGAAGTTATTCTGCTGATTTAGATGGTGCGTTTTCCCAAAGTTGTTTGACGACTGGAATATTTCCCAGTTCCGTCATGTTTGATGGCAGAATGACCGTATTGGTATTGCTATTGACCACATCTTTAAAAGCTTCGATACCTAGATATGATAGTGAGCGCTCGTCTAGTTGACTTTCTTTGATAGCTTCATTGATGGCTAAAATCCGCTTGCGTTCAGCTTCAGTGATTTTCGCGATTCGTTCCGCTTCTGCCTCGGCATCGATCCGGACACGTTTTGCCCGTGCCTCCGCGTCGATTTGGGTTTGTTCCGCCCGAGCTTGCGCATCGATTGTCATCTGAGAAGCTTTGGCTTCCGCACTCAAGACAGAAGAAGATTTCTCCCCCTGGGCTCTTGTGATCATCGACTCTTTGTCTCTGGAAGCTGTGATCAGTTTGTTCATTGATTCAATGATTTCTTGAGAAACTTTGATTTCCCCAATGTTGATTCGGTCGATCGCTAGCCCATAGCCGGCCGTGATGTCTTTGATTGAAGTAAACAGTGCTACGTTGATTTCTTCTGTCCCATTTAAAACCTCATTCAGATCCATTTTCCCAATGATCCCCCGTAAGTTTGATTGGGCATCTTGAATCATTGAGATAACGGAGTTTTCATTTTCGTAAACAAAGGCACGCACATCTGTGACGTGGTATTTGATTGCTTCATCGATCTGCACGATCACGTTGTCTTTCGTAATTGCACTTTGCGGTTCGATCTCCAAAGGAATCTGTTTCAAGGACACTCTTTCTCTTACTGTATATAAAATCGGAACAAGAAAATGAAGACCTGGTTCCAACGTTCGAACATATTTCCCAAAACTTTCCACGACTTTGACTTCCCCTTGACGAACGATCACAGCAGTACTTGCGATCAGCCAAATCAGAATCACTAATACGAAGATAACTAAAATAATTTGGATAATGATCATTGTAAAAACCCTCTTCCATTTTCAAATAATGTATTGTTTACACGGGTCAATAAGACACCGTTTTCAACCCCGATAATCTCTAACATCACATTTTCAGCAGGAATCCCTGCAATCACCCGATATTCTGTGTAGGTGCCATAAAGACGGATATAACCTGAATAATGATCCGTCAGCGATCGAAAATAGCGTCCAACCGCTCGTTGTTCCATGTAGTCTACGATGATTTTCCACCCTCTTTGCCTGCATGCAGTAAATTCTTCGTTTCAAACTAATTGTTCATTCTGTTACAAGTGTTACTAACTATAATAGCACGTTTCACCCAAGAGAACAGTAAACTTTTTATAATTCCCTCCTTTTTAGAAAAAAAAGACAAACTGAAAACCAATTCCTTGCATTCTTCAATTAAATTGCATACAATTAAATTGTACAAAATACAAAAAAACACAGGAGTGAAGAAATGATGAAAAAAATGTATTCAACAAAGATGATCAACACTGGTGGCCGTTCAGGAGAAGTACACAGCCCTGATCATTCATTTGAACTAAATATCACTGCACCTGGCAAACGAGTAGAAAATGCAACGAATCCGGAACAACTTTTTGCAGCTGGCTTTAGCGCTTGTTTCAATAGTGCCCTTGAATTGGTGAAAAGCAGCAAAGGGATCGAAGGTGCTTCTACCGTTAGCGCACAAGTGACCTTATACGCAGAAAGTGAATCAAGTTTTGTCTTGGGAGTGGAGATCGAAGGCCAAATCGAAGGTTTGTCAACAGAAGAAACACAAGAATTGCTTGAGATCGCTCATACCGTATGTCCTTACTCAAAAGCTACAGCTGGCAACATTGAAGTGACAGTCAAAGCCGTTAGCGAGTAGACTTTCGTTGAAAAAACAGCTATGATAAGAGGCGGATGTTAGAAAAAGGGGTGAAAACATGAATGTCTTAGCGTTAGAAAACCAATTGTGTTTTCCTCTATACGCCGCTTCAAAAGAAATTATCAAACAGTACAAAGACTTACTAGATCCGTTGAATTTGACTTATACCCAATATTTAGTGATGTTGGTGTTATGGGAAGAAGAAGCGATCAGTGTCAAAGCATTGGGGAAGCAATTATGTCTCGATTCTGGCACACTGACACCGGTTTTAAAAAAGCTTGAGGCAAAAGGCTACCTCGCAAGAAATCGAAATCAAGACGATGAACGTTCCTTGCGGGTTACACTGACGGAATCCGGCAAAGCACTTCATAAGCAAGCGCTAGAGATTCCCTACAAAGTGACTGAATTCTTGCCCCTTGAACCGGAAGAACTGTCAGTCCTCCATGAATTGACGACAAAAATGGTTCAAAAATTTCAAGAACAAGAAAAATGATCCGCTGTTTTCACAGCGGATCGTTTTTTTATCATCCAAACGAGTTTTATTTAAGAAGCTTTGGTTTTCAATTCACCGATCACATTTAGTAACTGAGTTAATTGTTCTGGGTCCTCAATTTTTTTGATGGCGATTTTCACTAATTCAAAAATTTGATCATCGGTTAGACCGGTCTGCAATATCTCTAATTCACTTACAGCTGGTTGAAAACGACGAGCCAAAACTGATCCACTCATTTTAATGCTCGCAATTTCTAGAATTCCTTGGTTAACTAATTTGCGAATCACGGACAATGATGTGTTACGATTCAAGTTGAAACGTTCACTAAATTCTGTACAGCATAATGGTTCATCTACAGCCCAAAAACAAACTAAGACTTCCCACTCTTTTTTTGAGAAACTTAAGTAATCCATAATTGCTCCTTTCCACGCCGATTAGGCTAGTTTCCATTTTCTAATTAAAACAATCGCAGCTTTTTCAATCAGCTGGCTATCCTCTTTCCGATTGTTTTTTCTTTCACTAAAAGGATTATATATCAATAATAATCTATTTTATTCATAATTTCAAAATATTTTTTATTTTAATGATAAATAACGTGTTTAATTATTCTTTTTCTTGATAAAAAAAACGACTAGCTTACCTAGTCGTTTTCTTACTCTACTTGATACTCCTACGAAAAATAGTTATTGAACACTAAAGATCAAACTCTCATGCTCTTGTTCTTTCAAGGAATAGCCACAGAATTCTTTATTCAAATTCGGATAATCCCGTTCGATCATTTGAAGGATTTCTAGCTCCGTCAACAATTTGTCTTCTGACAATTGCAGAGAGTTCAACAAAACAAAACGAGAATCATAGCCTAAAATTTCCGGCATCAACTGCCAAAAGTTCGTGCTGTCAATTCGTTGGATCGTTTCCTCCATAGAAGCGATCAGTTTTTGGACATGATCATAAACTTTGGGATAATCAGTTTTTAATAGATCCAACAGCGCTTGGTCCAGCACTTTATCAAAATAAGCCTTTGTGTCAGTATAAATTATTGAAGAAATCACTTGTTTCATCAATCCTTTCATTCAAATGCCATATTCGACATCGTCAAGGATGGCTCCTTGTTCCTATATATAGCATACTATCGGTGATTTTCGTTCTCAAATTAAGGATAGAATTTAGAAAAAAAAGAGAAGCTGCTATTCTAACCCCTAATCTTACTCCACAATAGCAAAATTTTGCCAAACTGATAAGCAAAGCGAATCAGCCGTTGTCGAAAATGAGAAAATTGTCAGATTCCCTTCCTTTTTTTACTAGAGCAATCCCTCTCCAACAGGAACTGCAACTGCATTGGCTCAGTAATTATACACTTCTACGCTTCCCTAATGAATGTAGGTTTTGTCTCATTTTCACAAACGACTGACACAGCATAATTTCAGACAGAATTTTGTACAACATGTATAATTAAATTATAGAAAGGCATCAAAATAAAACGAAACGAGGAGTGGATCACAGATGAAGAGTCATTGTAAATGCGGAAAAAAATTGAGTGCCCATGAAAAAAGCTGTCCAGACTGCAAACACAAAAAACAGCAAACTTTAGAATCCTTGGAAAAATTCGTTAAATACGGCAGCTTCGCATTAGCCGGTCTGTCATTAGTTTTGAAAATTGCGAAAAGCCGCCAAAGCTAACTTTATCGCTTCAGTCAACAAAAAAAACGCCCAAATGGCGTTTTTTTTGTTGCTATTCATCGATGATCGTACTTTCCAACCGCCAATTGATAGCGCCTGTATAAGTTCCGGGTGAAATTAGCTCCATTTTGGGAACAAAGCGAAAGTAACAATCGTATTCTTTAAGATCAACCGTTAAATTTGCTTCGCCTGTTGGTTGCTGTTGAAAAATCACTTGTTCCTCAGAGGTTATGGAAGCCATCAGCTGATTGGTCTCCGGATCATAGAGAACCAATTGGATTTCATCCGCCAGCAGTTGTTGCTCTTGCAAAAAATCCGTCATCTGACCATTTAATTGCCAAGTTCCCTCACTAGTATTCGTGATTGATAAAAGAGATGGTTCTTCGTCATAAGAAAGTGCTAGATAAGCATAGCCATCGTCTCTGATGGAACGCGCCAGCTCATTTACCGTGACTACAGTTCCATTGATTGAGGTAGGCGCCTGGTGAAATTCCACGATCCCACGAAAGTCGATGCCATAAAAACGGGTCTCCGATCGATTCCCTTCCGTGTCGATCACATAAACCGCCAGATAATACGTCGTATCCGGTGCCAACGCATTGGTATCCAACATCAATGTATCCGTCAAAGGCTCGGTTATTGCACTTCGTTCAATGAGGGCCACCTCTGAAAAATCATCTTCAGTGATAACTGTTTCTTCGGTAAAAAAATCCGTAGCGTACACTTTGGCTTGAGTCGAGTTTTGGTCCTCGATCGTAATTGGTAGATAACAATTACGCTTTTGTCGCACGATCTGTCGGTTTGCTTTTGCTTCTGTTAACGACACCAAACCTGTGGTCAAGCTCGGCGGAAAGTCTCCGGTCATTTGATAATAGTGGGTTTCTGGATCCCCCGAGGTCAAACTAGAGACAAAGGCATTCCCATTAAAAATCGTTTGAACAGGAATGATGGCATCCAGATTCTCATCGATCGGAGCTTCTGTGTAATTGACGGAAAAATGAACAATGTAGTCGTTTCCTTTGACCATGTCAGGCAATGTCGTAATTAACTGCCCATTTTCAATGACAAAGGGTAAGGCGGTTCCCCCTTCCGGCAGACCATTGACCATAATTTCGCTGGCCTTACCGAAATAAACAACTTCCGGTACGAGAGACAAGCCCTCCGGGAAAAGGCTGGAAAGCGTGATGCCTGATTCTAAATCAGCTAAATCGCTGGTGTCCTTGTAGGAAAGATAGGTCGCATAGGTAATGGTTTTGCTATTGTCGACAGTGGCTGGCTGGGCAAGTGTCGTACCAGTATCCAACAATAGTTTGACCGGGTCTTTTTCAAAAACACCGGTTCGCATATCAATTTCTACTAGTCCTTCAACATCGACAAAGGCCACAGCTTTTTCTTGAACATAGCCACCGTTTGCACCTGTAAAACCAAAATAGACCGGTGCACTATTGGTCAGGTTCAAATTCGATTTGAAGGTGTCATCAACAGGTACTGTTACATCAACACCGAAATCTGGTACGGTGTAACGCAACGTTTGCGTTGGCTGATCAAAAACTACTGTAAAACTATGCCACACCCCATCGGAAATATCACTCACTGATACCGTATCACGATGATTTAAGACTTTGTCGATAATCAGCCAACCATCGGTGGTATATGCGTCATTTGAGCCGGGAAAATTCCATGCGATATGATGGCCGGAAGGAACATCGCGATCCATCATACCGTCCCCAGTCAAACCGGCATTATTATAGAACGTATCGAATTCAATCGCAAAACTTTGTGGGATCGCTCCCGTACTTAAAGGAGTTGTTCCTCCTGTATTTGACCAGACTCCAATCGTCGGTCCTGCTTGTTCTGCCAGTGCATTTAAGCCACTGCTTTGCATCACAAAAGCTATCCCATCGCTGTCCGTTGCTGTATTATCGATACAAAATGCCATTTCTAACCGAAAGGAGCGAGTAAAAGAAACCGGCTTATTGAACCAGACACCACCACTGGAGTTGGTGGTAGCTCCATCATTGACCTGAACATAATTGAAGCCCGGTTCTCCTTGTGGCGAACCCGCTTGGCCCACAGGAGTGATCAGAGAATCGTCAATCGCTAACGTAGGAAAATCTGGCGCAGATACCGCAGCAAGGACGATTTCTTGTTTCCCGCACAGCAGCAAAATGCTAAAAAAGAACACATAGCCCCATCGGATAATGCCAAACTTTTTCATCACTGTCCTCCGCTTTCTTCATTCTGATTCTTCTTTCACTGCCAGCCCATCATCTACTTCTGCTTTATTACGTCTCTTATAAAAAATGAACAAGAGAAGTAGGACAAGCAGGAAGAGAAGTATCCCTCCTGCATAGAGCCAGTACTGTTTTTGAAGATATGCTGCACCTAATGTTGTCTGGCGGTTGATAAGCTTGGCTTGCTTGCGATCAACCACCACCGAATCCTCAAATACCCACGTTCCTTTAGGCGCATTCAACTCGATCCGTAACATATAGGTCCCCGGTTCGAGAATGTTCTGATCAAAGGCACTAAACAGCTCCAAAACCGAATTCGGAGCTATTTGAAAATCCTCTGCAGAAAACCCACCGACCTTGTTGCCGCTGTCTTGCTCACGTATGATCGTTTTCACAGATATTTTGCCAAATGCTGTGGGCTGACTATTGCGGATACTGCTTTTGAGAGCAGCAGAACCATTTCTTTCCACCGCCTCAGAATTGATCAAAGACAATTGGGGATCAGGCATGGTTGCCACATTCTGACGCAAGCGGATCCCTTGCTGAATTTTATAGTTGGCTTGCAGATTTGTTTGCTGGCTTTCAGTTGTCTCTGACGGTTCTTCTTCAAAGGCAAACACACCAAGTATTTCTCCTGCAAATTCTTCACCTTTCATTGAAAGGGTAAAATGAACCTGATGACTTTCTCCAGGACCAAGTTTAATCGTCTGCCTTGGGTTCTCAATCAATTGACTAAACGAGATTCCTTGGTTCTCTTCGGCGGTCTGTTCTGCTTGGTACGCAATAATCCCAGTAGAGGCCGTATAACTATTTAGTGCTGTTGCTTTTATGGTCAATGCGTCTGAGCTTGTATTATGAAGGGCAACAGTCAAATCCTGTTTGGTCTCATCCGTTACCAGTAAGTCAAAGTAACTGACATCGCTAAGTTGATTTTGGGGAAGTTCTGGGGTTACTGTGAATCGCGTCGTTTGTGCATAACCGGTAACTTTTATAAAGCAAAACAGACTAATAAAAAAGCTGATGAGTACCAACCACTTGATTTGTTTTTTCATTGTCGCCCTTCCTTTGTTATTCTGCTTGATAAGTATTTGATAATGTCCAAGTAATCGTGCCACTATAAGCACCACTGTTGATGTTTTGTTTTGGAATCGTCAAGGTTGCACTTGTAAAATCAAAATCATTTGTTGCCAGACCCGTCGTTCCATTAGCACTAGCAATCAGCGTAGGATCTGTTGCCCCTACCATCAATTCTGTTCCTGAGACGAGGGAGGCATCGCCGGAATCAATTGACCCATTGAGGGTGACTTTTGCATTTACAAGTTCATTGTTTGAAGCATTTGTCATTTTTGATAATTGAGCTGTCAACTGCCAGCCTGCTTCATTGGGTCCACGATAATCGGTAATTGACGTTGCCTCATTCGTTGCAGTGGTAAGCACTTGATCGCCTGTCGCAATATCTTTGATGCTCGTAGTACCAAAATCAAAATTCGTCACTTGATCTAACGATAAGATTCCTTGTTCGATGGTTATTGTCGCCTGACTGGTCATTGAAGCAGTCGGATTCGCTTCCGCCGCAAATGCCCTAACAGGTGATAGTGCCAAACTGATACCGATTAAAACTAATACTCCCGCCTTTTTCTTCATTTTTATCTCTTCCTTCCTTTTTTGATGAGTAGTCGATGGATGAAAAAAGCACCGATAAAAAATAATAATTTAGTTTGTATTTTTTCATCTTATTCTCATCTACTATAAGTATAATCCATCATGGTTATCATACGGTTCACAGATTTAGCGTAAAAAAAACGCCAAAAAGGAGAATGCCTTATGTATCGAGAATTTATTTCTCCCGCAGAAGAAAAGAAATTAGCTATTTTCAAGTATGTGTGTAATTCGAATGGAGTAACACTCGTTAAACTCTCAGAAGCCCTAAAGATCCCATTAAAAAGCTTACAAAAGTACATCTATTTTTTAAACGAAGATTTGCAGCAACTTTCACCAACGTTACTTTTGAATAAAAACAATTACAATCAATATTTTGTGGATTGTGGTGAGGAAGAAGAGCAACCTTTTTATTCCAAGCTGATGTATCATTATTTGCTCAACTCCACACAATATCACTTTATCCATTCATTGATTGGCCGTAACCAAACAACCCTCACACAGCTATGCCTTGATTTACACATTAGTCAGTCTCATGTGTACCGCTTGATCAAGAAAGTCAATCAATTACTAGAAAAGTTTCAGATTGTTATCCGAACAGATCACCAAAATCGGATTGAATTAGCGGGCAAGGAACTTGATATCCGTATTTTTATTTATAGCTTTTTAACTCAAAGTGCCCCTGCTGAATTGTGGCTTTTGTCAAG
The DNA here is from genome assembly GCF_050542615.1 of Enterococcus sp. DIV0008. NCBI lineage: Bacteria > Bacillati > Bacillota > Bacilli > Lactobacillales > Enterococcaceae > Enterococcus > Enterococcus sp. DIV0008. Next base: position 2,078,441 of record NZ_CP172937.1, read on the forward strand.
TATCTCTCCAAAAGAGACCGCCAAGTTTACCGCCTATTTTGAAACTTCGGCTTTTGATCAACTAACAAAAAACAAATTAGCTGCATTTTGGCAAACCGTTGTCGGCCGCAGTATCAAAAGAAAATATCTGCCAATAATCCCTGATAAGTATTTGGAGATGATGGAATTCTACTGCTTTTTACCAGCAGATATTCTTGACTCACTCTTCTTAAGTGCTGAGTATGTTTCAGACAAAACGCGACGATCAGAGTATCTGTACTTGAATTTCTCCCTCCATGTCTTTTTACCAGGGGTTGTTCCTCAAGAGAAAACACAAGCCATAATTCAAGCAATTAAGTACTCTAAAACGGATCTTGTCTGTTTTTTCACTACTATGATCGAAGATTGGCACGCTACCTTTGCTCCTGAACAGGGAAAAGCCGAATTCGAAAAGCTTTTGAGCAGTTGCCTGCTAGTCTTCAACCTATCGATCATTATTGGGATCGATCTCTTGGAAGTTTGGCAGCTAGAACACGAAATGCTGACGGAAAACGCTCCAACAAATGACGATACCTATGAGGCCATCAGCCAACTTTTACTGCCCCACGTTGAAAACTACCCATTTGCCGACCTGGATAAAGACTATTTTAAACAGACACAATTGCCTTATCTGGCTCATCTCTTATATTTGGAAACACTGATGAACACGCCCCCTACCGTATCGATCTATATTCAAACGACGATCCAATACCGCACAAAGCAAATGATTGAGACGAGGATTCGTTCGATTTATGCTAAAGCTTCTGTGACTTTCGTCAAACAAATGGAAACCGCTGATTTATTGATCACGGATAATTATGAAGAAGTGATGTTCTCCGAAAAATTAGTCTTGCTGTCAAACCTGCAAGATGAACAAGAGTGGGCAGCGATTTTTGCAAAAATCAATCAACAAATGATGACAAAGATGTTTGCGAAACAAGAGAAGTAAGCTGCCGATTCCATTTACATCCGCAAAAAAAAAGCCCGAGCACCTTTGCTCGAGCTTTTTTACTACTATTTTTAGTCCTGACAATTTTAAGCGAAGAAGCTACCACCAGTTACACTGTACACTTGGCCAGTTACATAACTTGCTTCATCAGAAGCTAAGAAAACGTAAACGGGTGCTAGTTCCACCGGTTGACCGGCACGTTTCATCAATTCTTTTTGACCAAATTCTGGGATCGCAGATTGTGGTTGACCACCAGAAATTTGAAGTGGCGTCCAGATTGGACCAGGCGCAACGGTATTGACCCGAATACCTTTTTCACTTAATTGCGCAGCTAACCCCTTACTAAAGGAAGTAATGGCACCTTTCGTGGCTGCATAGTCTAACAGATGGGCACTTGGTTCCGCACTTTGGATCGAAGTGGTGGTGATAATGCTTCCACCGGCTGGTAAGTAATCCAACGCTTCTTGAACAGTCCAATACATGGAGATGATATTCGTTGTAAAAGTATCTTGAATTTGTTGCGTAGTCAACTCTTTGATGTCCTTCACCGCTTGTTGCATCCCAGCATTTAGAACTAACGTATCTAAACCGCCTAATTCTTTGGCTGCTTCATGAACCAATTGACGAGCGAAGGTCTCATCTTTTAAGTCTCCTGGGATCAAGACTGCTTTGCGTCCAGCTTTCTCGATGACTGCTTTGACTTCTTGCGCGTCTTCTTCTTCAAAAGGAAGGTAGTTGATTGCCACATCGGCGCCTTCTTTGGCAAAAGCGATGGCTGCAGCTCGACCAATACCAGAATCACCACCGGTCACTAATGCTTTGCGTCCAGTTAATTTGCCTGAACCAGCGTAGCTTTCTTCCCCGCAATCAGGTACTGGCTGCATCTTCCCTTGAATCGCCGGTGCTTCTTGCACCTGTTTTTCAAATTTGCCATCATAATACTTCGTTAACGGATTGTTGATTTTTTCTGACATGCTCGTTTCCTCCTTGATTATTTCTACTTCAATTTGCCATATTTTCTTATGACCTTACTTAAAAGTGTAAAGGAAGATGGAGGGAATGAGAAACGAAACGCTCAGTAGAACAAATGAAGCCCAGAGGAAAAGGAGCTTTGTTCAAGTTGGAAATCGCCCTAGATCACAATCGAAAACGTCACCATCGATGATCCATTCTTTTAGGAAATGACTCATCAATGGTGACATTTAAAAATGTCTATTTTACCAAAAGTGCGCGAAGTGCCTGACGAAACGCCTCCATCTCCTCGGCGGTCTGTAGAAAAACATCGGGATGACTGTGGTGGCTGTCGATCATCCAATTTTTAGTATCTGTAACGTTAAGAAAGTCTGCTACTAAGGCATCCGTTTGCTGCGGTTGAGTAGCTTGGGCGGTCTTCAAGAGATAGAAATCTTCAATTCCCCGCTGTAGTTGTTTATACCGTAAGGACAACAACAAATGTCCATGATTGCCGGGATAAATGAAACATAGATCGCCGATGGGTAGTGAGCTCGTATTGTAGCGGATATCGGTTCGGGCATTTTGCGGCCAGCAATTGTAAGCCCACCGCAAGAAGCCGTCTGTTTTAAACTGATAGGCCAAGATTCCTTGCATTCGCGTCTCTAATAAAGGACTGTGCAAAAAAGTGTTGGGTTTGTCTGGGTAATTGCAAACATAGTACTGAGTCCGACCCGGATGACTTTGCGCCAGTGTTTCGTAATGGTTGCAGGTACAGTAATAGGAAGTCACGGGATGATCGATCACTGGCAGCAACTCAAACAAAACGTCTTCTTTATCAAACGCTGCTTTGATCTGGATCGTCTCATCAATGTCTTTTAGGACAGCCAAAGAAGCTCGGAAACTGTCGATTTGATGTTTCTTCGGTTCGTCAGAAACGATCCGAACCTTCTCCCACAGATTCTTCTCTTTAAAATAAACAAATACTTGACGTAAATATTCCTGCAACTCGGCCTTTTGATGAATAAAGCCGAAGGTGCCTTTTTCCTCATCGTAAAAGCGAATCACCAATTTTTCTGGATGGTCCAAGTCGACCAGTGGGAAAAACGGCGGTTCCCAGACACCAAGTAAGCCAAATACATCGATTTCTTCAGAGATACCCGCTTCAAAAAAACATTCGAGGTAACGAGTAAGGATAGAAAAATCACAATGCAGCTGTCCGGCTTGAGTCTTTTTAACTTTGACCATCGAGTATTCATATAAATTGGCCGGATAGTCTTTGACGATATAGTTGAACCACCCCTTCCAAGGAATTTCTCCAGCAATCACCGTGATTGCTTTTTGTCCGATCGCCGCTAAGCTTTGCGCCATTTCTTTGATCAAGTCGAAATGGGCATCACTCCATAAAGGAACGTCAAAGGTGCGAGCCAAATTGCTGGGCTGCTGCCACATATTCAAGTGGAACCTCTCTAAATATTCTTTTGGAAAAGTAAAAGCGTCCACTTCAATCGTTAGGCTCTTTTCTAACAAGCACTCCTCTTGACTAGTCAAGTGTGTACGATAGACCTTGATTTTCACGGGATAAGCTTGCGGTTTGATCGTTTCATCGATCTGCCACTCCAAATAAAGCGGTGCATAGCGATCACCAGGATAGGTTTTGGCTGTTTGCTCAAGCAATTTATCGGCGTACGCCAGTTCATGCTGTCCGACATAATAATCGATGAATTGCGCTTTGACCGGCAATTCGCTGATGATTTCAATGCGGATCATTGGAATCTCAATTTCATCGGGAATCGAAAATTCTTCCCCGATGATGTAATGATTCCGTTTGCCATCGTGTAGCAACAGCTGACAAGCAGCGTGGCTGTTGCGAACAGCTGATAGCGTGGTAATGGGTTGCGGCTCCCGGGTTAGCAACGCCGTTGATGCCTTATAACTTTCATGTACAAGGATTGCCTTCATGCTTCTTCTTCCTTTCTAGGATCAGTCAGCCGTGCAACAAGGGCTTGATAGGAAACTTGCTCAAATGCTTCCGGCATGATCGCTAATAACTGCTGCAGGCTGATATTCTTTACAATTTTTAAACGACTTTTGTCTGCCCATGATGGAAAAGCCTGCAACAGCAAGCGTTTGTTTTCATCTGAGTCGAACAATACCCGAATCGGCCACTGGCCAAGATCAGGTAGCAAAGCTGGTTTAGTAACCTTTTCTGCCCAATTCAACTCTAGCCATTCGACGCATTCATCAAGCCAGCGAGCAAAGCGCGGATCAACCATTTCTTTACGATTGCCAAAGCGTTCGGTCGCCAAAGAAAGACCGTGACGTCCTTTTTGGAAAATATGACTTTCAAAAGGGACCTCATGCTCTTCTAGGGCTTGTAAGTAGGCCAGCGAGTTTTCGATAGGAACAACATTGTCTTCATAGGTTGAAAACAAAAAGGTGGGCGGCGTATCTTTCGTGACACATTCATTTAATGAAGGCGCGTCGATCTGCATGACTGTGGCAAATGAGGACAAAATCGCTGGATAGCCTAACAGACATAAACCTGGTTTCATAGGGGAGATCGTCGATAGCGCCGCTGCTAGATGACCGCCGGCCGAAAAACCGATCACAGCGATTTTTTCGGCGTCGATTCTCCATTCACTAGTTAGTTCTTGGATTTTAGCAATCGCTTTTTCGGCATCCACTAAGGAATGGCTGAAACTGCGATGGACCCCCACATGATAGCGTAAGACCCCGGCGTGAAAGCCTTGGGCGGCAAAATTTAAAGCGATCGGCTCGGCTTCTCGCTCACTGCAAAAGGAGTAGCCGCCGCCAGGGATCACCAAGACAAACGGTCGATCCCCCACCCGATCATACTCCGCTTTTTCCTCGTGCAGATAAACCGTCAACCCGGCTTGTGCTTCTTGATCAAATAGATATTCCTGAATAAACACCGCTTACTCTCCTTACCCGTTTTTATTGATGACGTTTTGATACCAATAAAAACTGTCTTTCTTGTATCGCGCCAAGTCCAGCAGCTGCTCATCCGTGCGATTGACATAGATAAACCCGTAACGTTTAGCGATGCCTTCATGAGTACTGACTAGATCGATGGCACTCCACGGACAATAGCCGATCACATCGACACCATCATCGATCGCGAGTGCCATTTGTTCAATGTGCTGTTGCAAATAGTCGATGCGATAATCATCGTGAATTTTACCATCGGTTGTCAAAACATCTTTGGCACCGATGCCGTTTTCCGTGATCAAGAGAGGCAGACGATAGCGGGAATAAATTTCATTCAACGTAAAGCGAAAGCCTTCAGGATCAATGGGCCAGCCAAATTCAGTCATGGGCAAATGAGTGTTTTCTACTGCTTGAAAAAACCCGGGAATTCCAAAACCAGACTGTTGATCGAGTTTTGTCTCTTTTTGAAAATAACTGCTGACGGTCATCGTGTTGTAGTAATTCAATGCAATATAGTCACAGGTACCCGCTGCCAAAATCTTTCGATCTGCTTCGGTCACTGTGGGTGCTGCGCCAATCGTCTCTAATAAATGCCATGCGTTATGATTGTACGTACCGAAAACAGCGACATCTAGGAACAACCAATTTCTCAGGGCACTCATATAAAGAGCTGCCAGCTGATCGGCTGGTTTTTCAGATGCAGGATAGACACTGGCGATATTCGGTGCCGGGCCAATCCTGCCGCTAAAATTGCCTGCATGAAATTGCTGAGTAACCAATGCTTGTGCCACCAGCATATGATGATTTTCTTGAAATTTTTCTTTCATGGATTTTTGACTCGTACCAATTACCGAACCAGCAAGCGCCATCACATTTTGTTCATTGATGGTTTGCCATAGTGGGACTTGTTGACCAAAGTTCTCGAACAGCACTTGGCAATAATCAGCAAATGCTTGGATCGTTGCTCGGTTTTCCCAACCACCTTCTTCGGCAATGGCAACGGGCAGATCGAAATGAAAGACTGTTACGATTGGTTGGATCTCATTTTCAAGTAAAAGGTCGATCAACTTCTGATAAAACGCCAATCCTGCTGGGTTGACTTTACCATCGGGCATGACTCGGCTCCATGAGATGGAAAAACGATAGGCTTTTAACCCTAATTCTTTAAACAACTTCACATCTTCTTCATATCGGTGATAGTGATCTGATGCTACTTTAAAATCAGTGGTTCCTTGTGGAATCTCTTTGATGTCTTGCACTGAGGGACTCTTGCCGTCTCCTGCCCATGCGCCCTCTACTTGATAAGCACTAGTGGATGCTCCCCACAAAAATGCTTCTGGAAAATTACTCATTCCAAGGTTCCTCCTTAACTGCACCGATCAAATTGGCATCCGCTTGAAAATAAGCGGCTTGGATCGCAACTGGTTGCAGTGTTTTTTCAATGATTGGTGCCGTTTTAAAAATTCCTTGATAGCTGGTGGTTATGGCATCGATCACACGCGGCTGACGACTGATCCCGCCACCGATAACGATTTTCTCCAGTCCCAATAGACACTGAAGATCAAAACATAAGACGGCGACTTCTTGGGTATAGGTCGAAAGCAATGCCTCTGCTTCAGGGTCGCTGGTTTTTTCAAGCGTTTCGAAAACCAGCGGACCATCAGCTGTTACCTTCAAACAAGCAGCCAAACGCTCAATCAAGCCGACGGCGGAAAGGCCGACTCCAACGAAGGAATTTCTGTCCATGATTCGCCGATCACGGATCATGAAACTGACCTCCCCTGCTTGACCGCGATTTCCACGATAGAGCTTTCCATCAAGGCAAATTCCGACACCAACACCCGTTCCTAAAATAATCGCCGCACCATTTTGAATGCCTTGCAGATTTCCAGCTTTCATTTCTCCTAACACTGCAACCTTTGCGTCATTTTCGACCGTAATGGTTGTCACCTTTTCTTCACTTAACTGGCAAAGCAAATCGGGTAAGTTCACCCCATCGAGGTACGGCAGGGCGCCGCCAAAGAAGACCGTCCCTGTTTCATCGACGGAACCAGGAACTGCGATAGCTACTTTGGTGAAAGAATCTTGACGAGCATAGGTCTGAAGGATCATTTTGATGGTTTCATTAAGTGCCTTCAGTGTTGTCGGGGTGGGAAAACACTGTCTTTCATTGACCTCGTTGTTTTTGACCCATCCCGTTTTGATGTGCGTCCCGCCGATATCAATTCCTAAATAAACCAATTGTGCCACTTCCTTTGTTTACGCTTGTACTTCTTCGGTGATTTTTTCTGTCATTCCTGTTGCTTCACTTGCTTGCTTTTTTTCAGCAGCCAGTTCTAATTCATACTCTTTCTTGTCGGCAATTTTTAAGAATGGATACCACATAACAATCCCAATCAGCATACAGATGACCATCAAGATCGTGTAATTGAGCCCTCCTGAAAACGGCATTTTGATGAAGGTCGGTGTCGTCCACGGCAACAAGCTCATAGTAGGATTCAAGCTAATAGGTAAAATCGTTGTCGCCAATCCCCAGGTCACGAACCCAGCAATCAGTTGTGTGAATACCTGTGGGATAAAGAACAAGGGATTCAAAATAATCGGCATCCCAAACATGATCGGTTCCGTGATGTTAAAGATCGATGGGATAAATGACAACTTTCCTAGTTGTTTCATTTTTGCCGATTTGCTGCGGATCATAAAAAAGGTGACAAAGCCCATGAAGCCGGCAGCATACATCCCCATGTAGATCACAGAAGGAATCAGATAAGGCAACGCTTGGCCTTGTTGGTAGGCGGCAATATTTGAAACGACCATGGTCATGCTAATCGCCCCGAGCGGCCCTTGTAAGACTGCGTTATGGATCCCAAAGAACCATAAGACGGCTAATACTTCCATAATGATGATGATGGATAATGGGCTAGCAACCAATGAATTTAACGGTGCATTAATTACATCAATAAAGAATTGGAAAATCGAGCCTGATGAAGTAAACCCAAACAAGACGCGTATGACAAAAACGACGACAAAAATAATCGTGACCACAAACACTGGTGCTAAGGATTGGGTTACCATTGGGGGAACACTATCCGGTAGCTTGATCATGATATTTTTTCTTGATAAGAAAGCATAGAAACGTGTCACCAATAAAGCCGTCAGCATGCCGATAAACAATCCTTGTCCGCCTAGAAAATCAAGCTTCAAAGCTCCGATCGTTTGTTCCACTGCTTGGCCATCTTGCATGACAGTCGTTGCCACCGTTTGTGGCATCAACATGATGAAACTAGCTAATGAAATAATCGCCGAGTTGCGTTCGTTGCTTCCCAACTGTTTTGCGTAAGAATACGCTAAACTGTATACGACATACAATGCAAAGACGCCAGTTGCTCCGTTGGTGATCGCTTCAACATGTTGAAAGATGCCAATTTTCGTCAAATAGTCTGTCCAACCGGGAATCGGAAAGTTACCCACGATTGTGATAAAGGCGATCCCTAAAGTGATGGGACTTGTTCGAATAAACCCTTCCATCAAAGCCGCCAAGACTTTGTTTTGCTGCAATTTTTGTGACATTGGTAATAGTTTGCTACTTAAAAATGCTTCTAATTTTTCCATTTTCTCTCACTCCTTTAATTTATATGGTTACGGTAAGCAACGTTTCTTTTTGATCGATCCGCATCACGAATCGATAGGTACCATTAGATAAGTGTTTTGTCCCTTGATTGTCATAAAATCCGAGTACTGATATCGGCAACGACAATCTTTTCTCTTTGTCTTCTTGGGGTGCCAATAAGACGAGGTCACTCGCAATCAATTGTCGACTTGGACGAACCATCGATGCAGGGCGCTGCAATAGATAAATCTGAACGACGGTTTCTCCAGCTACTTCCGCTTGATTTTTGATGCGATAGTCCAGTTGGATCGTTTCACTAAGGACCGCACTCCCTAGCCATTCACCAGTAAACGTACCATAACTGAGACCTGTCCCGAATGCGAATAAGGGTTCATTTGATTCATCGCGGTATTTTGACAAAAAGCGATCAGAATGCTCACTAGCTGTCAAAGGTCTCCCCGTTGGCAGCTGGGCACTGTATATTGGAATCTGCCCTTCACTGCGAGGAAAGGTCATGGACAGTTTTGCCGTCGGAGAAGCCTGACCACTCAGCAGATTGGCAATTCCGATCCCACCCATCGTTCCCGGATACCAAACTAGCAGTAGGCTGTCAAACAGTGGCTCCACTTGGGTCAAGATGAGAGGCCTGCCAGTGTAAAGCACGCCGATCAAAGGCTTACCAGTCTTTTTCAACGCTTGGATCAAGCGAATTTGTTTCAGCGGCAGCTGCAAATGAGCTTTTGATGCACCTTCGCCGCTCTCCATAAATTGTTCTCCAAAGGTCAAGACGATGACCTCTGCTGCCTCAGCCGCTTTGACGGCTTCCACAAGCAGCTGTTCTTCTGGTTCGATTGGTCCATTCAGCTGCTCGATGCCGGCTTTTAAAGGACCGAATTGCTCATAGGAATCAAACAAATTGTATCCGCGGGCAAAGATCAGGTTCTCAGCTGCGAAATGTTGCAACAACCCGGATTTTAAAGGAATCGTGTCTTGTGGCTTGCCACTGACGGATGCCCAAAATCCTAAGGTCAACCGACTTTCTCCATAAGGACCGATCACAGCGACGGTCTGGTCTTTTTTCAAAGGTAAGCTGCCATCGTTTTTTAACAACACACAGCTTTTTTCTACTAGCTTAACGGCTAGCTCTTTGGCTTCATCCGATAAAACCTCTCCAGTGTGTTGCGTTCTCAACCCTCGATAAGGATTTTCAAACAGTCCTAGTTGATTTTTTAATACCAGAATACGCCAAACTGCTTCATCTAATAAAGCCGCAAGTTCAGGTTGCTTGATCAGTTCTGGTAAGTGAGTTGCATAGACCGAAGTCATCATATCAAAATCGACGCCTGCTTCCAAACCTTTTTGGGCGGCTTCTCGTTCATCTTTGGCAAACCCATGAGGGACCAATTCCTTGATGGCTGCATGATCGGAGACCAGTACCCCATCAAAACCGAAACGTTCGCGTAAAATCTCTCGGTTCAGCCAGCGACTGCCAGTTGCGGGCTCACCATTCAGTACATTGAAGGCCGTCATCACCAGCAATGCTTGAGCTTCGATTGCCGCCTGATACGGTTGCAAGTATTCATTGAATAAGCGCTGATTGGACATATCGACTGTATTGTATTCTCTGCCCGCTTCTGGTGCACCATAGCCAGCAAAATGTTTGATGCAGGCAGCTACGTGATTTTCTGCCAGTCCATGGGTGAGATCACCTTGATAGCCCGTCACGACACTTTGGGCAAAACGCTTTGCCGTATACACATCCTCTCCTGGCGACTCCATCACTCTGCCCCAACGAGGATCCCGAACAAGATCCAGCATGGGTGAAAAAATAACATGAAGACCATTTTGATAACATTCTTTGGCGGACATTCCAGCGGCTTGCTCAATCAAATCAAAATCGTAGGAACCTGCTTGGGCAAGCGGAATTGGAAAGATTGTCCGAAAACCATAAATGACGTCGGACATAAACAACATAGGAATCTTAAGTCGACTGTGTGCTAACGTTTCCCTCTGTAACTGAATCAATTTTTGGTAATCGTTCACATTATAAATCGAACCAATCTCGTGAATGTTCAAATTGGGGGGAAGCCCCAAATCTTGCATCGGGCCAGTAGTCATCACCTCATTTTCGATGACCAGACTCCCATTTAGTTGAATCGTCTGGGCGATTTTTTCTTCAGGAGTTAGTTGCTGAAACAACTCTTTCAATTTTTCACTATCCATGTTTGATCCTTTCTGTAACCGTTTTATTTAACTGAATTATAGAAGGAAAGAAATCTTATATATACTAAAAAACTAGTATTTATAGCAATATATTTATTGAATACGAAAAAAATTACGTTATACTAAAAGAAAAATACGACTAAACTTTGAGGTGTTTCCATGAATAAAACAACGCTGACCACCGCAATGGATCTGCTTTATCGCAAATACTTGATTCCCATGATCCTCTTGGACCAAGACGGGAGTCCTTTATATCCCTCACTGACCTTAACATCCAACAATTCCCTCAAACACTATTTGGAAGAAACGAATGGCCCAGTTGCCAATCTCTATCACTTTGGAAAATATATGCTGGGGTGTTTTGCGTTTCAGCTAGCTGGAAGAACCTGTTATATGGTCATCGGTCCCTGTGGCGTGATCGGCACACCCGAAACATCTTACACGTTTCTTGAACATGAATACCACTATAATGTGCATTACTCCAAAGAAGATACATACTCCTTTGAAGAATACATCCAGCTGCTTTATACGCTGTTTGTGGAGCGGCCACTGGAAAAAGACCAAATCCATTGGCATTACCAAACAGAATCCCACGACCGATCCATGCAAACAGATCTTAGCTTGGAAACCAATCTTTATGAACGCCGTGTGCATGAAGCTACCTTTGATTCCTATCATTTTGAATTGCGCTATCTTGACTACATCAAACGAAACGAGCCGGAAAAAGTAGTTTGGGTATTTAACAAAATGAAAGAGACTTATAGTGTTTCTCTCTCCCCTTATGAACTTGAAGGCTTGAAGCTGAAGTTCTCAGCCTTTGTCGCTGTCGTGACCCGCATGAGCATTGATGAAGGCGTACCAGTCAACCAAGCATTTGGTTTATCCGACTCTTTGATTCAAGGACTAGTTTATATTCATTCTGCCGAAGAATGCCTCCGCTATATCAAAGAAGCAACTTATCGTTTTATGGAACTTTTGCATAGCTATCCATTGGCAAAAAAATCACTATTGGTCAAAACGATCGTTAATTATATTGATAGCCATCTCTATGAAAAAGTGACCATTGATGACCTCGCTGCCATTACTGAAAAACATAAGACGCATCTATGCAATCAGTTCAAAAAAGAAATGAACAAAACGATCCACAATTACATTCAAGAACGAAAAATCAGTGAAGCCAAACATCTATTGCTGTTCACCGATTATTCCTACGAGAAAATCAGCACCCAGTTGGCATTTGCGAATCAAAGCCATTTTATCCGTAATTTCAAGGCCGTTACTGGGCAAACACCAAAAGAATTTAAAGAAAAACATTACGCTCACGCTTTAAGTTAACACACGTTTTTCTTCACTACGCCTCATCAGCAAGGGTTATTATTTTTAATAACAAATGTTGTAGGCTATTCTTTTACTCAAATCAGAATGAATGAGGAGAGAGAAAATGATTCAGATTGCTCGCTTGATTTTTTGGCTGCCTGTTGTCTTCTTTTCGCTAGGATTGATCATCATAACGAAACGGTTGCCGCGTTTCACATGGGTTTCCTTATCCATCACGGTTTCTTTAGTGATCTTTGTTTGTAAGATCTTAGAGTATTCCTATGAGATGGCTGATGCACTGTTAATCTTTTATTTCCTAGGATTTTTGCTTTCCGCTATTCTCCTTGGCTATATTTTTTACTTACGAACTAGAAAACGTTGACTGGTAGTTGCTGACTACACACTTACACAGGTCGTGCATTCAGCAACTAAGCACACCTAGCTCCATCAAATATGCGGTTTCTTCCAATAGTTCCAACCACCAGCATCCCCTGAAAAGGGGTTTTTTATTGAGGGCTCTGATTCTATCCTCAAGCATACTCCGTTACTCTGTTAGATTTTGAACTTAAGTTCAATGACATGCCAATCGTTTGTCTATCCCCTTCTTTCAAACGATCACTACTCCCATAAGCAGCTTGCCTCCTTGATAGATTAAATATATAATTAAATTGTAATTTAAAACACATAACAAAAAACGCCAACACTCTTGAAAGGAGCGTGCTCTATGAATTGGCTCACCTTTATTATCCAACCACTGACCCTGTTGTTTTTTCTTACAGTATTCTCTCTTGTCTATTTGATGCCCGAATCCGTTGTGCCTAAATTAAAAATGAAAAAATGGGCGTTGACTGTTTCATTGATCTTTCTAGCATGGCAGCTGCTAACCCCCTTTCTCTTCTTTTTTTACTGAGCACAACAAAAAAGCGGCTCTCTTTGGTGAGAGCCGCTTTGGTTTATTTTTTAATCCGGTAACAAACTACCGCCATTGGTAGCAATGACTTCTTTGTACCAGTAGAAACTATCTTTACGGGAACGGTCAAAGCTACCGTTTCCTTCATCATCCGCATCTACATAGACAAAGCCGTAACGTTTCGACATTTCTGACGTTGAAGCCGAAACTAAGTCGGTACAACCCCAAGGCGTATAGCCCATCAATTCCACACCATCTTCGATTGCTTCATACATTTGTTCGATATGTGCCTTCAAATAATCGATGCGATAGCTGTCATGGATCGATCCATCCTCTTCCACCGTATCCAAGGCACCTAAGCCGTTTTCAACAATAAACAATGGTACTTGGTAGCGGTCGTACAAATTATTCAAAGTCACACGCAAGCCGATTGGATCGATTTGCCACCCCCAGTCAGAGGCTTCCAAGTAAGGATTTGATTCGCCTAAAGAAAAGTTTCCGGCAGTTGCTTCGCCACCTTCTTCAGGATTGTGGCGGGCAATAGAACTCATGTAGTAAGAAAAGGACATGAAGTCAACAGGGTATTGCGCAAGAATATCTAAATCGCCGTCTTCGAAGTTCACTTCGATGCCATTTTCTTTAAAGAAGCGCTTCGTATATGCTGGATATTTCCCACGAACTTGGACATCAGAAAAGAAGAGATTCTCGTGATCACGCTTGATTTCTTCCATCACATCTGCTGGATTTGGTGTTGCTGGGTAGGCTTGCATTCGTGCCAACATCATTCCTACTTTGATGTCAGGATTGATCTCGTGGGCAAATTTTGTTGCTAAACTAGAAGCCACAAATTGATGATGCACAGCTTGATACATGTCAGAAAGGTTTTGCGTGCCATCTTCGGATAATAAGGCACCGCCAACATAGCCAGAGATCCCCATGATATTGATTTCATTGAAGGTCAACCAGTATTTGACTTTGTCTTTGTAACGGGTCAAGACGGTTTCTGCGTATTTAACAAACAAATCGATTACTTGACGATTTTTCCAGCCGCCATAGTTTAACGCGATCCCAATAGGTGTTTCGTAGTGAGAGAGGGTCACTAAGGGTTCGATCCCGTATTTTGCACACTCATCAAACACATTGTCATAAAATTGCAAGCCTTCTTCATTTGGCTGAGCATCGTCACCATTTGGAAAAATTCTTGACCAAGCGATGGATAGACGGAAGGTTTTGAAGCCCATCTCTGCGTACAAGGCGATATCTTCTTTGTAACGATGGTAGAAATCTGACCCCCAACGTTTTGGATACAAGCCTTCTTTGTCATTTAAGGCAAACAAGACTTTTTCCCGGGTCATTGGTGCAGCAAATTCTGCCATGTTTTTGCGGTCTTCTGGTTTGACAGCAATCGCTGTATCGGATGTCGCTGGACCACGTCCGCCTTCGTTCCATGCTCCTTCAAATTGGTTGGCTGCAGTGGCGCCGCCCCATAAAAATCCTTTTGGAAATTGTTTTTCTGTCATGATTAGCCTACTTTCTTTTTTCTCATTGATCGGCACAGTGGATCAGCAAGAAAGCAATCTTACTGATCCAGCGACGTGCCGTTAAACCTATTTATTTTACGACTTCAATCAAATCGTCCTTCGCTGTTACTTCTTTTGAATGTGTCGTTTGGATGTCACTGTAGTCGCTAGAGTTCGTGACGATGACTGGTGTCAGCAAGGAATAGCCTTCCGCACGAATCGCCTCTGTATCAAAAGAGATCAATTTTTGTCCGGCTTTGACTTTATCCCCTTGGTTGATGTAGGCAGTAAAGTGATTGCCTTCTAATTCAACGGTATTCATGCCGATGTGGATCAATAGTTCTGTTCCATCTTCTGTCACTAAACCAATGGCATGCTTTGTTGGAAATAAGATTTTGACTTCTGCATCTGCTGGAGCTGTGATTTCACCGATCGCTGGTTCAACGGCGATCCCTTTTCCCATAGCACCTGAAGAAAAGACTTTGTCTTCTACATCTGCTAAAGCAACCACTTGACCGGTTACTGGACTTTTGACTGTTTCATCTTTGACGCTGGCAGAAACGGTTTTTGCTGCTGGTGCTGGTGCTGCTGGTGTTGCTTGACCGTCGACTGGTGAATCAACAGTTGTATACAAAGTTGGTACTTTCAATAACATCATGATGATAAATGATGCTACGATTGCAATAACTGTACCGATGGCTAAGTGGATCACGCTATGGAAGCTGCCTGTTGCTGGATCGATATATGCAGGATACAAGAAGATGCCCATACCGCCCATTGCGTAACCAGTGACGTTAAAGATTGACAAGTAGATACCAACGAAACCTGAAACTAAACAAGAAACGATAAATGGTGTTTTCATTGGCAAAGTGTACCCGTAGATCGCAGGTTCAGTCACACCGAAGATCGATGAGATCAACGCTGGCATTGCGCCTTGTTTGACTTTTGGTTCTTTGGTTTTCAACCAAATCGCTGCTAACACACCCGTTTGCGTGAAACATGGTAACACTGCGGCGGTCAAAATAATCGAAGAGCCGTTTTGGGCCATATCCATGATCGCCAATGGCACAAGACCCCAGTGAAGACCAAACATTACCAATACTTGCCATAATGCCCCTAAAGCAAATCCATAAATGATTGGGCTGAAATCATAAACCGCTTGGAAAGCAATACCGATCCAGCTAGATGCTGTATTCGCGACTGGACCTACCACAAAGAAGGTCAACGGCACAGTGATCAAAATCGTTACAAAAGGAACCACAAACATTTTGACTACGTCAGGTGTAACTTTGCGCATAAACTGCTCAATTTTTGAAGCGACAAAAATCGCTAAAATAATTGGAAGTACGCTGTTAAAGTAACCCCCTGCTGGTAAGGTCAAGGTTAGACCGAAGACTTTGCTCGCTTCAGCCACGCTTTCTGCTAAGCCCGGATAAACCATCGCCCCTGCGATCGCCAAAGCCGTATAGGTATTCATCTTGAATTTCTTCGCTGCGGTCACGGCTAAGATCATTGGTAAGTATTGGAACAAACCATCGCCTAGGGTATTCATTACCACATAGATCCCATTGGTTGCTTCCATCCCAGTTGCTGCAAGTAATGCCGTGATTCCTTTTAAGATACCGGCTGCCGCCAATGGACCTAGGAACGGTTGGAACAAACTTGAGATGACATCAATAAAGCGATCAAACAAACTGCCTTTCTTTTCGTCGCCTTCATCAATATCAAGGCTGCCGCCATCGGCTAATCCGCCAACTTTCAACACTTCATCATAGACGTCTGGTACATGATTGCCGATAACCACTTGGTATTGTCCACCTGCTTTGACGACTGTTACAACACCGTCACGTTTTTGTAAGTAATCGGTATCGGCTTTGCTTTCGTCTTTTAAGTGGAACCGCAAGCGTGTCACACAGTGTTTTACAGAAGAGACATTTTCTTTGCCGCCAACGTGGGCCAAAATGTCTTGTGCTAATTCAGTATATTTTGCCATTTTGATTTCTCCTTTTTATATAGATCATTTAATAAAAATAAAAAGACCGGCCATTTCTACAATAAACAAGCAGGAGTATCACCCATAAAAAAACGAGACGGGTCTCCTCAACGAGTATTGTAAGAAAGTGCAGGTCTTGCCAGCCGAACTGTAACGAATCCATTTCCATTCTTAAGTTATTTTTGAGTGAGCGGCTAAGTTGCCGATATGCAGAATCAAATACATCAATTCCATATCGTTGACATGCCAGCCCTTTTGTTCAAATAAGTATTCTTTGATCGAATCTGCGGTTTCTTTTTCTTTCGGATAGCTGCTGAAAGCCAAGGCAATCATCGGATTTGCCAATACTGGCTCTTCTTTTTCTTGACTTTGTCGAATTAAATAATAGCGAATGTGGGTCACAAACCGTTGGAAGTAGGAAGAATTCTCATCGTACTCGATGTTCATGCTATACTTAACGATCCGTAAAATATTGTTGGTCAACTCGGTGTGCTCATAGGCACTTTGATTGGCGCTTTTTTCAATTTGCGCATTGACGAAATGCAAGGTAATAAAAGCAGCTTCTTCTTGTGAAAAATCTGGGTACAGCTCTTTGCGGATCAACTCCACCGCTTGAAGACTGACCGCATATTCTTTGGCGTAAATCTTCTTGATTTCCCAGTGCATGGGATTGGTCAAAACAATGTCTTGCTTTTGACGACTGATGGCAAATAAGATATGATCCATCAGTGTGAAATAAACATTTGGATTGAAATCGGTTCCAACACTTTCCCGAAAAAGACGCACGATTTCATAAATCACGGCCATTTGTTTTTCGTCAGCCTTCGTCATGACTTTCGACATATGTTCCACTGTCAAGTCATCTTCTGGGTAGTATTTTTTTTCGATTCGCTCAGCCGGAATCAGGTCACCCGGTTTCGTTTGAAAGCCGATCCCTTTTCCCATTAGGATCACTTCAACTTCATCTTCTTTTGAAAGTACAACATTGTTGTTGATCCTCTTGATAATCTTCACGAACGATCCTCCTTGATCAGCATAGCCCGCTCAATACCATACATGGCTTGTCTTCTATGCAGAAGGTCTTTTATTTTTTTCTCTGAATTGCCACTAAGTGATAAGGATACTAACTGTACCATACAATGATGCAAAAATTATTCAAACCTAGCTGGCAGTTCATTGGCGCTCCTCTTCTCCCCTCCTTCGATGATCAATGACTGGATCTTACCTTGGAACCGGTTCTTTTTTAGCGAATAGAAATTATTGAGCAAAAAAAGAAGACCAAAGCAAAAAAGTGTACAACCCAAGAAAATTTTGGGTAATCAACGCACTTTTTTCCTCTGGTCTTGCCTGCCGAACAGTAACGAATCCAGTAATGAGAACACTCTCGTGTTCCGTTGAGATAATAGTACTCATTCTGAGAAAAAATGTCAACACTTTTTTTGCAAACGTTTTTCTTTTTTTGTTTTTGACTTTTTTTCACTATCTTTCTCACTGAACTTCTTGTCTAGCTTTGGTCTTTTAGTTCACTTGAAATAAACGGTTTACTGTATAGCACAATAAGATCACAAAAAAACCGTAATCTTCGTGCATTACGGTCATAACGGGAAGTATGATGCTTGAAAGACGATCAATCACAAAGAATCAGAAAATTGGGGAAGGTCTGGTGCATGACAGACATTCAATGAGACTGACCACCTTGCACGATTCATGCGTTTCATGACTTCCACAAACGAAAAGGTCTCTTTGAGGGGGGGAATCAAGCAAATAACCTTTCGATTCTTCAAGATCTTCTCTTTCCTGCTTAGAATGTTCGCAGTTCGCCGCGTAAAAAGCAGGAGCTAAACGAAATTTCATTCATCAATCTGTCACTGATTATTCAATGACAAGTATCTAAATGAAAGCCTGTACTAGTTTTTGAATGGGTTGATTTCCCAAGGACCAAATGGTTCAAATTCCATGAAAAACGACCTCCTTTATTATTTGCTATACCCTATTATATTTGATAACATGTTATTAAAATCACATTGTTCAGAAATGCGTCACAGTTAAGGAGGTCCCCCATGAAACAGCAAGGCTCTTTAATCAAAAAACTGCGCACAGATCGCAAAATCTCGCAAGCCAGGCTTGCCGAAGGTATTTCCTCTCGTACCACCCTTTCTTCTTTCGAAAATCGTAAAACAAACCTCTCTTCACAAACCCTGTTTGATTATTTAGATAAGATGAATATCACAGTTCATGAGTTTAGTCTACTTCTTGACAGCGAAGCCACGGATCAAAAACGACAGCTCGTACAAGACTTCTATACCCGTTATTATGACAGAACACTCACCCTTGATTACTTGACGAGCCTAGAAGAACGTTACTTTGAGACACAAAATTTTTTTTATTATTCTTTGTATATCCAAGGCCTGTTACTGCTCAATCGAGAATCATTTCTTAAGAATCAGCAAGCGTATTCGAAAGAAGTTGAATTAGTGAAGCAATATTTGTTCGATATCGAAACATGGGGACGCTTTGAACTGAATCTGTTCTCCAATTTGTTATTTATTTTTGACCAAGAAACCATCAGCTATTATTTAGACCATGGAATCAAAAAAATTCTTCGCTATGCCAATGATCCCTTTTATGCAAATCTGTTAAGTGTCGTGATCTTAAACGGCTGTGCATTCGCCAGCGAGAATAAGGATTCCTACTTGCTTAACAAGTTTCTGCTCTTGTCTCATCCCTTGCCTAATACACCGCTTTATTTTTATTTAAAAATCCATCAAGTGTTGTATCAAGAGATCTATTCGTACTTACAATCTTTTCAATTAAACAAAGAAGTGTTAAGAAACAGCTTAATCGTTATCGAACAAGCCGGGTATCAAAATCATAACATTGATTTAAAAAATCTGATTTATGCTGTGACGAGCATCTCCATTTAGTTTTCAGCGCTTCGTGCTTTTCTATACTACCTGTCTGCCATCTAAGGGACGTTTTTTCAGACAAGCATACTCTATACTTCTACACAAAAAACCAGTTAGGCCCGTAGGCCTAACTGGTACTGGTAAGGGTCCGTCTGTCAGAAAACAGAGTCTGCGACTATTCTTATGGTTTAGCTTCCCGACTAACGAGATTCTGAAGTAACCCCAATAGTCGCCCATGGGTTATGATCTGGATCATATGCCCAAGTGAAGTTTGCGACCCGATCAGAGATCGGCAATACTTGGTTACGATACAAGGTTGGAATAGCAAACGCTTCTTCAAATGCATATTCTTGCCATGCGTCAAATGCTTCTTTACGTTTTTCTTCATCGAATGAATCATTTGAATCGATAGCAGCTAACAACTCTGTATTACGTTCAGACTCGTAACGAGTATAGTTAAAGGCTGAGTTTGGTCCCCATAAGCTAGTTGGTGATGGATCTGAACCAGTAGACCAAGCAGCTTGGAAAACATCGATATCTGGATCATCATTTTTCAGTTTATCGTAAAATGCTTGGAAGTCAATCAAACGTCCTGTTGAGTATTGAACATCCAAACCGATTTCTTGCCATTGCTGAACATAGTAGTCCGCCAATGGTTGCGCCACTTCTCCACCCGACATTGAAGCAAAATTAATGGTCAGTTTGTTGCCATCTGGATCTTCACGGAAGCCATCGCCATCCACATCAATAAAGCCAGCATCATCTAAGAGTTGATTTGCTTTATCCATATCTAAGTGGTAGCCTTCCAGTTCTGAGTCGTGCAAACTACCATAAACTGGCGGGATCAATGTTGTACCATTTGAACGCAAGCCATGGTAGAAACGCTCACCAATCGCATCATTATCGATGGCATAGCCCATTGCTTGACGCAATGCTTTGTTGGCCATTTTTGCGTTTGGATCAAAATCAACACTATTTGTTTCGTCATTCCATGTTCCTAAATTAAAACCAAGATACGTATAGGATTGTTCTGGACGACCTAACATTTGGTAGCCATCCATATCTTGATACGTATCGAAGGTATCTGTTGGCATTTTCAAAACTAAATCATATTGTTTTGCATTTAGGGCTTCATTGATTGATGCAGATGGTACATTGCGCATCACAATTTTTTCTAATGTTGGTGTTCCGCCATAATAATGTTCATTTGGAACATACTCTACGGTTTCACCAGGTACAATATTACTCATTTTGTAAGGACCAAAACCAACTGGATTCGTTCGTACAGGATCACTAGAAGGCATATCTGCTACTTCAATACCTTCAAATGTATGTTTTGCTAGTGCAGAATTCCAGACTGCTCCACCAGATTGTTGCATACCAGGATGCATTTCTTTAAATTCAATTTCAACAACTTTATCACTGACTGCTGTAATTCCCGAGATGGTATCCGCTTCTCCGCTATGGTATTCTTCCATTCCGACAATATTCGTAAAGGTATTATCGTAACGAACGCCATCATAATCTTGATGACCAATGACTTCATAAGAGAAAATAACGTCTTCGGCTGTGACATCTACCCCGTCTGACCATTTTAGTTCATCACGTAATGTGATCGTCGCTTTATTGTTTTCGACATCCAAGTCTAAGTCTGCAGGTCCTCCATCAATAATCTTGAAGTCCTCATCTTGTAAGAATAGATATTCATGACTTGGCAACATAAAGTCACGGTCATAGGCATCCTGATAGAACTCCCATTGGAATAATCCTTGGAACTGGGTGTCCATTACAACAGCAACGTCTAGAACGCCACCTTCAATCACTTCATCATCATTGACTACCGCTAACGGTAAGGTGCCGATATCTGATGCTGCCGCGTCTGATGAAGACTCTCCTGTATCTGTGGCTCCTGTTCCACCTTCATTACTTTGTCCGCACGCACCTAAAACAAGCGCTGCCAATAAAGTGATCATGCCAAACTTCGTTTTCTTCATACTCTTCCTCCTTATTTAAATCCCCTCATTTATGATTCACTGATAAAAAAACCAAGCAAACAGTTTTTTTTATCTTAAAATGGCTTTTTTATTAGAAAATCTGAACGAGATTAACTAAATTATAACAATTTTCGCAAAATTCTTTCTGTCAATAATTTCACTAGGTAATGAAAATATTGAAAAAACCGCTAGAATTCTTACTAAATCGCTATTATTTTTCTCTAAAAATTCTTAATTTTTTCTTCTATTCAAACTATTCTTCTCATCTTCCTTAAAAATGAGGCTGCCGTAAACTGTCAGGAAACCCTTCTTTGATGAGAAAAGATGTGATACTATGAAAAAAAGGAGCGTTCATTGAAATTATGTCAGACAAACGAATTTTCTTACAAACAAAATCGAAACCTTTCGCACCCATTTCGCAGCTCTTAACCCAGCGCTTGCTTTTGGCGTATAGCATCGCCTTGATTCTTATTGGCTTATTCGCCTCGCCTCCCCAAGCATTGTGGCAAGGATCGTTGGCCATTTTGAATGCCCCTAGCAATTTGATTTCAGATTATTTTGCAATCGGCAATCTTGGAAGCGCCTTTTTAAATAGCGGCTTATTGACCTTGATCAGTATCCTATTGGCTAAAAAGCAAGGAACCATTATTAGTGGTCCGATGATCGCTGCTTTCTTCACCATATCCGGCTTTTCTTTTTTCGGAAAAAACCTCTTTAACTCGATCCCCATTCCCTTGGGTGTCTACTTATATTCTTACATACAGCAGCGTCCTTCTACCCAATATTCACTGGTTGCTTTATTTGGCAGTGCAGCCTCGCCAGTCATTAGTTACTTAGCATTTGGCTTAGGATTACCTTTGCCTCTAGGAATCGCACTAGGTTATGGGGTTGGCGTTTCGATTGGCTTAACATTGCCACCTCTGGCAGCACAATTTTTGCAATTCCATCAAGGATTTTCTTTGTACAATATTGGGTTTGCCACTGGAATTATTACCATGTTTTTTACTAGTTTTTTACGCTTGTTCGACATGGAGGTCTATTCAAACAAACAATTGACGACTGAATACCACTATTACTTGACGGCTTTCTTGCTCATCCTTTGTTTCTCCTTGTTTCTTATCGGTTATTTTTTAAACCACCGATCTCTCAAAGGCTTAAGAGACCTCTTCAAAACATCAGGAAAACTAATGACTGATTATGTCACGATTTTTTCTCTTGGCGTCACCATGATGAATATGGCAATGATGGGGCTCTTGATGCTAGTCTTTATTTTTCTGCTCCAAGGTGAACTTTCTGGTCCACTATTAGGGGCTGTGCTGACCGTGATCGGCTTCAGTGCCTTTGGGAATCACTGGAAAAATAGTTTACCTGTCATGATCGGTGTAGTTTTAGCAACCAAAGTCGGTTTGACATCTGATATATCGACGTTCAGCTTATTATTAACAGCGATCTTCGGCACAAGTCTGGCTCCTATCAGTGGTTACTATGGTCCGATAGCTGGTGTCTTAGCTGGAATCGTCCATGCAGCGCTAGTCACCAACATCACCTATTTACACGGTGGATTGAACTTATACAATAATGGTTTTTCCAGTGGATTTGTAGCAGCAGCAATGGTACCATTGTTAGATGAATACCAACAAATCAGAAGGCGGAGAAAAAATGATTGAAAAAGAACGGGCACGACGAATCGTCGATGAAGTGGTCACCTACTTTTTGTCCCATGACTGTCAAAAGATAACAAGTGAGATGGCCTTTGAAGCAGAGGGATTCAAAGCAGTCGTCGAAGGTCCTTTCCCAGAACAGCCCTCTGATTTAGAACATTTTATCGAAATGCTAAATACCCCAAGAGACAGTACTTTAGAAAACTATTATGTTGAATTATTAGGCGGTCACCAAACGATCCATGAAGAAAAAGACTACTATTTACTGGGTTTGATGATCGATGAAGCCGCCATAATGTATGATGAGGGACACTTAGTCGTTGAACTGTTTCGCAAAAAATACAATTGAAGAGCAATTAGCATAAAACGTTTCTGCTTTGTGAACCCCACAATTCAGAAACGTTTTTTGTTCGTTCGTCGTGACAAAATTGAAAGTTTATTGATAGATTTTTCACACTACTTTTCAGAAAACTAGCGTTATACTTTCATCATAATAAAAAACGAGGTGACCTATTGATGAAAAAATTTTTGATTGGACTGGCAGTTGTCGTACTTGTTGGATTCGGTGCATTGCAAATTGCTGAATCAGTCATCATGGGAGGCGATAGCTATTATGTTCAAATCACGACAGATGGTGAAAAAACGACTTCTAAAGATGACAACGGTAATGTCTTTACCCAATACCACTATGAATTGCCTGGATATGACGAAAATGGGAAAAGCAAAACCCTTGATTTCAATGGCTTCCAAGAGCGTCCTTTGCGTAAAGAAGCCTATCTAAAACTTACTTGGAATGAGAAAAAAGGCGTGACTAGCTATGAAGAGGTCAAAGAAAAAGATATTCCAGCGAAAGCATTAACTCAATTAAAAGGAGCGTAACTCAATCATGGAAAAAATTATTCAAGCAGATGAACTGACCAAAGTTTACGGAAAAGCCAACGAAAAACAAACCGAAGCCTTAAAAGGCATCAGCTTTGATATTGAAAAAGGCGAATTTATCGGAATCATGGGGGCTTCTGGTTCAGGAAAATCTACCCTACTAAATATCCTCTCAACCTTGGATCATCCAACAAACGGTACGATCCGCATCAACAACAACGATATCACGAAACTTAAAGGCGATGCCTTAGCAGATTTTCGCAGCCGCGAGATAGGGTTCATCTTCCAAGATTTTAATCTTTTAGAAAACTTAACAGCGTCAGAAAACATTGCCGTTCCCCTATCATTGCAAGGAGTCAAACCAAAAATGATCCAACAACGGATCAAACTTGTTGCAGAACGTTTGTCTATCACCCATATTCTCGACAAATATCCAGCAGCAATCTCCGGTGGGCAAAAACAACGGGTGGCAGCTGCTCGAGCCTTGATCACAGAACCAACGATTCTTTTTGCCGACGAACCCACAGGTGCCTTAGATTCAAAAAGCGCCAAAGATTTATTGAATATGATGGATGATTTGAATACCAATGACCAAGTATCGATTTTATTGGTGACCCACGATCCTCTTTCCGCCAGCTATTGCCAACGTATTTTATTTATCAAAGACGGAAAGATCCATCAAGAAGTTAAACGAGAGGATCAAAGCCGCGAAGAATTTTACCGCAAGATCCTTGTCATTCTAGGAAACTTGGAACAATAAGGAGGAAGAACACATGCTTTGGAAATTATCACTTACCGGAATCAAAGGCCGGTTGAAGGATTATATCGTCCTCTTTTCTGGTTTAGTCATGGCCTCAGCCATCTTCTATATGTTCGAATCAATGGCCAGCAATGAAGCCTTTTTAAAAAGCAACTCAATCATTAGTATGGTGGTTTTCGTCTTTCGCTTTGGGTCTGTATTACTAGGAATCATCACTTTTGCCTATATTTTGTATGCCAACTCATTTTTGATGGCAATGCGGCAAAAAGACTATGCAATGTTTATGATGCTTGGTGCTAAGGGACGTAAAATCGCCCAGATGATTTTTATCGAAACCTTCTTAGTCGGGATCGTAGCTACTGCTGTTGGTTCTTTGTTAGGGATTGGCTTGGCAAGTGGCGTGAATACCTTACTAGTGAATCAATTGAACTTGCAAATCAGTCACTATGCGGCGTTTAGTCCTCAAGCATTAGTAGTGACCGTCATTTTCTTCTCCGTGCTCTTTCTGATTGCTGCTATTTTCAATGCACGGGCCATTGCCAAAAAATCCATATTGGCACTGCTTCGTGAAACAAGCACGCCTGCTCAGGCAAAACAACGGCCTATTTTATTGCTCTTGCAGACAGTGTTAGGGATCTGCTCTTTAGCGATTGGCTATTATATGATGAGCGATTTGTTAAAATTCCAATTGATTGGCATCGGCATCGCCCTCGTAACGATTGTTTTGGGTACCTATCTTGTTTTCCGATCAGTGATAATCACGATCTTAGGTCTTTTGAAGAAATCGGATGGGATCGCATTAAAACGACTAAACAATTTCACGCTCTCCCAGTTAAGCTTCCGAATTCGTGATTATACTCAGATGCTTTCAATGGTGGCAATGCTCTTTGCTTTAGCCTTAGGTGCTTTGACTGTAGGTCTTGGCTTTAAAAACCAAATTCCGATCATGGCAAAAACAGCAGCCCCTTACGACTTATATTTAAACAATGCACAAGCCGTTTCAGATGAAAAGATCACTGCGTTAAAGCCAACCACAGATGTCAATTATACGTTGAAGGAAAGTAGTGATAGCATTTACTTTGTAAAAGAAGAATTTGATGATGCGAACTTATTGACCTCTGTTTACGACAACCTCAGTGTTGATGTTCATTACACCAAGGTTACTGGTGAACAATTAGCAACCGATCCTACTCAACAAGATCAGTTACGTCAATATTTGCTCCCAGATCAACGTAGTAAAGAAATTAAAATTGTTGAACAAGCAGACTTTGATCGCTTGAGTGATCCTGAATCAAGTTTACGCATGATACAAGTCAAAGATTTTCAGTCCAACTACGAGGCATTGCATGAATTGGCTCAAGAAAATCAAACAGCAAATTCTTCTGAAACGCCGGATATGAATTTCACTCAACGAGTATTTGTCTATGATACTTATAACGGTATTTTTTCCGGCTTTGAGTTCATGGGCTTCTTCTTAGGAATCGCCTTCTTAACGATGTTAGCTAGCTGCTTGATGTTTAAAATTCTTTCTGGCGCAAACAGTGACATTCAACGTTACGCTATGTTGAAAAAAATCGGTACACGAACTAGCTTGCTGAAAGGATCGATTCGTAAAGAAATCGGCGTCTTGTTCCTAGTTCCCGGTATTTTAGGCATGATCCATGTCTTATTCGGTCTCCAAATGTTCACGACGTTGATGATCGATCCATATCATAACCTCTGGCTACCTTTTGGCATCTTTATCGCGCTCTATGCCGTTTATTACATGGTGACCATCTGGCTGTATACCAACATCGTGTTAGAACCAAAGAAAAAATAACTAGTAGAAACTTTCTGAATTGCTCAACGCAAAGAGACCATCGATCCGTTCGATGGTCTCTTTCATTTACTCGTGTTTTTTTAATCAAGGAGCGTTCTCAGTTTTGAGTTTTGATCCCCATGTGCATCGCTGCTGCTCCCCCTGCATAACTTTTGACTTGTAGTATGCCAAAACCCGCTGCTTGAAATTCATTTGCTAACGTTTCTTTATCAGGAAAATCCCGTGCTGACTCTTGTAGCCAAGAGTATTCTTGGTAACTTTTTGCGAAAAGTTTGCCAAAAAAGGGCATGACATAGTGAAAATAAAAGGTGAACAACTGCCGCCAACCAATCAACGTCGGCTGCGACGTTTCTAAACAAACGATTTTCCCGCTTGGGCGCAGGACCCGGTGAATCTCCGCTAAGACTTGTTGACGATCAGCGACATTTCGCAAGCCGAAACCAATGGTCACATAATCAAAACTCTCGTTTGGAAAGCTTAATGCCATCGCATTGCCGGTCTGCCACAGGATTTGCGTTTGCTGTTTTTTCTGTGCTTTTTCTTGGGCAACCGTTAACATTTCTTCACTAAAATCAACACCTGTTACTTGTCCTGTCGTACCGACTGCTTCATTTAAAGCAAATGCCCAGTCTCCAGTTCCGCAGCAGAGGTCTAATATTTCAGCACCTAGCGGCACTGCCATTCGTTTCATTGTATCCTTGCGCCACCGTTTGTGTAGCTGAAAAGAGATAATACCGTTCATTCGATCATAACGGGAAGCAATCGATTCAAATACATCATGTACTTTGGTTTCTTTAGCTGTTGCTGCCATTACGGCACATCCCTTCTTTTCCTCGTTTTAGACGCTAAATTCTCAACCCTTAGGTGTCAGTTGCTATAAGTTGCTGATGATTTTAGTCTAGCACGAAAAAACGAGGGGAACAAAGACCATGCTTGCTATCGTTTTTAGTCGATTTACATTGTTAATAACTTAAAGTATTATCTTTTTGTGCATATACAGGGTTGCCATCCGATAATCATAATGAATCATCGAAAATGCCAATAGTTCGCCATTTCTTAAATAACTATCATCCCTTACAATCAATGCTGGCATGCCTTCTTCTAAATGAAAGAAGGCAGCTTGTTCCTTCGTTAATGGTTTGCTCTGGATAAACTTGTCGATGAAGGCAACCGTCAGCTGTTTTTCTTCTGCCAAAGCTTGGAACATCGACCCATCCATCATCGTTTCGGAGATCTCCCCTACTATTTCAGGAATATAATAGGAACGTTCAATTAAATACGGTTTGTTATCTAGCGTGCGAAACCGCTGAACTTCGATAAAGTGTTGATCTTTCGCAAATTGTTTATGACTAGGGAGAAACAACGCATCGGCTGCCTTGACAAATCGTTTTGAGGCTTTGACTGTTCGAATATTTTTCTCACCTCGCGTCAAGTCTTCATTGAAGCCAAGATCTCCTTGTTCAACGGTGGGTTTTTGGTTGCTCTGAAAGCGAATATAAGAGCCTCGCCCTTGCATTTGATAGATCCAACCCATCTTGCTCAATTTATTGAGGGCTTGGCGTAAAGTATAACGAGAAACTGGATAAATCGCCAAAAGCTCTCGTTCACTGGGCATCTTCCCCTGCTCATTTCCAATGTCACCGGCTTCAATCTTTCTGATCAATTCTGCTGCTAAGTCTTCAATACTGAGTTTGGTCATCTAGCTACTCCTTTCTATTCGATTCTTTACTACTATTATCATCCTCGGCGTAAAAAAAGCCAGCTATTTTTCATAGCTGGCTTATCAAAAAACGGATAGATTATGCCTTCGTTGCGTTTGCTTGTTCGTCCTTGTATAATTTGCCATCATACATTTTGATGAATGGGAACCAAATCAAGAAAGCAACGACTGCACAGATGATTGCTAAAACAAAGGCACGCCAGTCACCACCTGAACCAATAAAGCCAGATAAGCCAATTGGCGTCGGCCACGCTACTTGAGCAATCGGTGGGTTAACAAAGCCTAGGTTGATGCCAAAATAAGCAACGGACATTGAAGCCATCGGTGCTAAGAAGAATGGAATCGCTGTGTACGGGTTGTATACCACTGGCATCCCGAACAAAATCGGTTCATTGATATTGAAGAAGGACGGCACGATCGCTGCTTTTCCTAAAGCACTTAACTGCGCTGATTTTGCAAAGAAGGCGATAAAGATCACCATTCCTAATGTCGCTCCTGAACCACCGATCGTAACAAAACTATTGTTAAACTCACCCGCAAAGGCAATGTTGGCACCATTTTGGTTTTCCACCATATTCGACAATACGATTGGCGTCAAGAATGAGGTCACGATCGTTGCCCCATGAATACCGACGATCCAAAGTGCATGCATGAAGAAGTAGATAACAAGTAGTCCGACCCAGGTACTGGTCAATTGCGTCACGAAACTAAAAGGAATCGCAATGACTTTGAAAATATCTGTGCCCATTGCGACTAATGCACCATTGATAACGATTACAGCTAATGAAGTCAGTGCCGTTGGGATCAATGCTGTAAAAGATGAAGATACTCCTGTTGGCACTGTATCAGGCATTTTGATGACAATATTGCGTTTCACACAGAATGCGTAGATTTTTACGGCAATGATCGCCATGATGATCGCTGTAAAGATCCCAGTTGTTCCTAAACGAGTCACCCCGCCAGCCATTTCCCAACCATCGATGATTTTTTGGTCATCAGAAATCACATTGACTAGTGTTGCCATACCACCTTCAAAAACTAGTTGTGGCAAGCACATAAAGAACGCCATCATTGAAAGCAACGCACCATTGACTGGGCTAAGAACGATTTTTTCTTCTTGCGCTTGGATTTTCGTGTACTCGTAACCAAACACGACACAGAAGTAAAGTGCTAAAATCCCCATTGTTGCGGTATTACCTAACATGTAAAGATTTTGGATCTTATCGAATGACGCACTCCAAATACCTTCTAATGCAGGGAAGCTTTGTGGCAAAACACTGACGATCAAGAACATTGATCCTACGATAGTGAAAGGAATCGACGCCATCCCGGCTGCCATGACCCCACGAACGATCCGTAACTGTGAGATTTTTCCCATTGGACCCATTAAGTAGCGGTCCAAGAAGGCAAACATTTTGTTATTTTCTGAATCCATTGACTGTTCCTCCTTGTGTTTCAAATGTAGTCAAATACGTGAAATACTTGTCGCGATCATGCTCGATCAACCAGGCTTTACGCTGGATGAACAGGCACGCCATCATGCCGACAGTAAACAAGGCAAGTAAGATGCCTCTACCCGATTGATTCATAAAAGGAATCAATGTTGCTTGCTGTCCGATCAAAATACCAAAAATTGCAATGAGATTAACGCCGAATTGGAGCCAATACCCGATTTTTGTCACCAGTAAACGATTCGATTGCTGCCAATATTTTTGAGTTTGTTCAATAAGTATAAGTCCATCAACGATCAATAAGGCAATGGGAATCAAACCCGCCCATGTCCATTGAGACAGGCTCAATAGGGTCCAATAAAGATTGACAAAGAAAAAGATCGCAGTCATATAACGAAAAAGTAAAAAACGATTAAACCGCATACTTTTGTTTGCATATTCTTTCTTGGCTGCTGGGGTTACCGGTTTCCTTTTGGTCACAAGTCCTTCTCCTTTCGTTTTGCTTCCGCTCGACAACTTGTTCGAACAAGTTATATTCTAGCAGAATTCCTGCTGAATGCAACCGATTTCTTTTTGAAAGTGTTCTCTGAAAATAACCTGCTTTTTCATATGTTATTTCTGAAAAGTTAAGCCGATCTCAAGGAACCGTGCAGGATAATACTGGAATGTTCCTGATGTTTGGCTTTTATTCGAGCAGAAAAAAAGTTATTTTTAGCATTACTTTTTGCAAAAAACATTTATTTCTGAAGGCTTTATCCCCCACGCAAGGCAACAGGTTTGTCAACTTGCTAACTTTACAGTACACTCTAAGTAACAAAATAGTTGATTTCGAACATGCGTTATTTTTATTAATCGACATTCCCTATACTCGTTCCTTAAAACGAAAGGAGATCCTCCCAATGGATGTATTAGAAACTTACTTAGCCAGCATTGAAGATCCAGTAAAGCAAAAAAAACTGCGTGCCTTATTTGCCGCTATTACCAAGAAATTTCCTGACCTTGTCCCAGTCATTAAGTGGAATCAGCCGATGTTCACCGCCCATGAGACCTTTATTATCGGTTTCAGTGTTTCAAAACCGCATTTTTCTGTCTCCCCTGAAACCAAGTGTCTTGAACAGTTTGCCGATGCCATCGAAAACGCTGGCTACAGCCATACGGATAACATTTTTCGCATCAAGTGGACTGAGCCGATCGATCAAGGATTGATTGAGGACATGATCGCCTTCAACCTGAAAGACAAAGCGGAGATGACCCGTTTTTGGCGCTGAGCGAATTTAGACTTCGTAAAAGAAGAGCAACCAAAAAACCGCAGAAGCCTGTTCGCTTCTGCGGTTTTTCTGACTTTTATAAGCCTAATTCTGGCGCTGGATCAAAGAATCCTGACCATAAGCTTGTTGACATCCCTAAATGTAGATGGACGCCAGTTGAATTCCCAGTCGTTCCCATACCGCCAACATATTGTCTAGCTGAGACGCTTTGTCCGACCGAGACAGCTGGCAGCGTACTAAAGTGCATGTAGTAGCTGTAAACACCATTGGCATGTTTGATGATCACATAGTTACCAGTTGACGGACCATAGCCCGCTTCAACGACTTCGCCTGCTTGGATCGCATAGATCGGCGTTCCTGTCCCCCCAGTAAAGTCGATGCCATTATGTTGATTTCCTGATGCACCTGTTGGATCTGTTCGATACCCAAAACGACTCGAAATATGAACCGAATCGACTGGCATTTGCCATCCACCTGTGCTTGCTTGTTCCTTTGGCTCAGCTGCTTGCTGCACAGGTGCAGGAGTAGCTGCAGTTTTTTCTGACGACACCGATGTTTCTGGCGCCACTGCGGCTTCCGTCTTCGGCTGGGCTGCTGCCACTGCTGCTTGTTGAACGGCAGGACTTTCGGCGGTTTCAGCTGACTTGTCTTCTGCTGCTTGCTGACGTTTTGCTGCTTCTTCTGCTTCTTTGCGCGCTTGTGCTTCTTGTGCTTCTTGCTCAGCCAGTTGCTTCAACGCTGCTTCTTTTTGCCGTTGTGCTTCTGCTTTGTCCGCTTCCAATTGGTCTTTTTTCTCTTCTTCGGTGTTCAACGCCAAGGCAAGGTCGGCTAGTGCAACGTCTTGATTCAATTTGACATCAGCTAATTCCGCTTGTTTTCCTTGCAATGCGCTTGACTGCTCTTCGATTGCAACCAATTGTTCCTGCAACTCTTTTTCCAATTTCTGGCTCGTTGCGATATCTTCTTGCTGTTGTTCGACAATGCTATTGCTGGCATTCATGATCGTTACTGAAGCGATCGCCCGTTGAATAGCTTCTCCGATGGACTCCGCATCAACGATTTTTTGGAACAAACGATTGGAAGGTTCTGACGTTTGAATGTCACGCGCTTGATTCGCCAGTACTTCTGTGCGCTTGATGATTTTCTCTTCAAGGACTTGGATCTCTTGTGCCAAGGCATTGACTTCTTCTTCCGTCGTCGTTTTCTTTTGTAGGATTGCTTGGATTTCTCCTTCAATCGATTGAATCTCTGCCTCTGTAGATCGTTTCAGTGATTCTAATGAGGTGGATTCATTTTTTATGTCATTGATTTTTTCATTTTGCTGTTGGATCTTCTGATCAAAGCTGTCTGCGGATACCGTCACGACAGGCAGCGCCAGCAAAACAAGTGAACTTGCAACCAAAAGTGTCTTTTTCATTTTTTCTCCTTAACTAGATGTGTCTTCTCGCTTTCTCTAGCATACCGAAAGATTTCATTCTTGGGGCTGTTTTCACAGAAATAACATCTGGCTGAAAGAAATTGACATCTAGCTGAAACAAAATTGTTAGAATATTTCAACGAAAAAGATTGCTTTTCTTCGTCATTTAACCTTCGTTACTTATCAATAGCTCGTTTCCTGACCGACTGCCTACAAAAGGGCCGCGATTTACAGCAAACAACAGGTGACCTATGCTATACTGAATAAAAAACGGAGGTTCTCATGATACAACAAGTGACCCAATTTACCGAATCTGAATTAGAAACCATCGCCCAGATTTGGTTGCAAAGTAATTTGGATGCCCATGACTTTATTTCAGCTGCCCATTGGCAAGATAACTATGACTTTGTGAAAAAAGCCTTTGCCGATGCCCTTATCTACACCTATTCGGTGGATGATCAGCCCGTCGGCTTCATCGGGATGTTGGATGAGTATATCGCTGGTATTTTCGTTTTGAAAAACTATCGTAGTCACGGCATTGGCAAGCAGCTTTTACAAAAAGTACAAGCAGAACACGAGAAGTTGACTCTGAATGTCTACCAAAAAAATACAGCTGCTATTGCGTTTTATCTCAAACATGGCTTTACCATCGTTACTGAACAACTGGACTCTGATACCAATGAAATCGAAAACACCATGGAGTGGCATCGTTGATGCTGCTCTTTTTCCTATTCCGTTTTTTCTACCAGTCAGTTAACGAACCCTTTGGCATCTTAAAAAAAATTCTACCGATCAAATAATAAATTTAGAACACATGTACAAATTTTGAATGAGTGACATGATTGCTTGCTTTCCTCTTCATGCAGCCCCTTGTCCACTTAGATTTCCACCGACTGCAATCCTTTTTATTCTAATAACATAAAGCAGTAGACTCTGTGCTGATTGAAGTGATTCATGTAAATAGCCTCCTCCTAAAGTTTAGGAAGAGGCTATTTACAGTTGAAACGAATTTATTCAGAAGGTTCTGCTGGATACTCCCGCAAGCGATACCCGACACCGATTTCAGTGATCAAATATTCTGGCTGCAGCGTATTGGTTTCGATTTTCTTGCGAATATTTGAAATATTGACTCGCAAGGTTTGTGCATCCGCTGCAAAAGGTCCCCAGACTTCGCTAGTTAGCGTATCGTAAGTGACGACTTTGCCTAAATTCTTGAACATTACTGCCATGATGCGGTATTCGTTTTTGGTCAAATGGATCTCATTTTGATTCTTGTACAGGATTTTTTTCTCAAAATCGATCGTTAACTCCTTGTTTACGAGAATCGGGCTGCTGCTAAAGGCAGCTGACTCTTTGTGCCGTAATGCCGTGCGGATACGGGCAAATAATTCATTGGTACTGAAGGGCTTCGTTACATAATCATCGGCACCGAGGTCTAATGCTTGCACTTTGTCTTGTTCATCTTTGCGGGCAGAGATCACGATGATCGGTGTGTTCATGCGCTTACGAATGATTTTCAACAGCTCCATGCCGTCAATGTCCGGTAAGCCCAGATCCAGCAAAATGAAGTCGATGGTTTCTTCCTGCAAGAGCATCAATGCCTCCATGCCAGTGCCGACTGATGTAAAGTTGTAATGCTCTCTTTGCAAGACGACCTCCATAAAATCAACGATATTCGAATCATCTTCAATCAATAAAAAATGTCGGTGCATGTTCTCCCTCCTTACTGCTTTAAATAAATACGAAAGATGGTACTGCCGGCTTTCGTTTCGATTGCTAATTTGCCTTCATGGGCATGGATGATGGTTTTGACGATACTCAATCCTATGCCTAGTCCATTTTTGGAATCCACCGGCACTTCGGTGTCATTGGTCAAATTCGCCTGGATTTTTTGGTATTGCCCTAAGGGGACCTCCCCTTGGTTTTCGATTTCAATGACTACTTCTTGCTCCTGAAAAACTCGCAAGAAAATCGGTGTATCGGCGGTTCCATGGCGAACCCCATTTTCAATCAAATTAAACAAGGCTTGTTCGATCAAGATGGGATCGACTTTCACAAAAATCAGCTGATCGGGCATCTTCACGATGATTTTTTGTTGCGGATAGACTTTTTTCAGGTGCGTCAAAACCGCTTCGATAATTTCTTCAATCGGTTCTTCACTGCGCTTGACCGCCATATTAGTCAAGTTGATGCGGGTCACCGACAGTAAGTTTTCGACCATACGGATCAACCACTGGGATTCACTTTGGATATCCCCTAGCAGTTTTTGTTTCGTTTCCATTTTGATCACGCCTTCGGTTTCACTCAATGTTTCGGCTATACCGGAAATCGTCGTCAGTGGCGTCCGCAAGTCATGAGAAACCGCACGCAGTAGATTGCTGCGGACTTTTTCCCGTTCGTTTTCTAATTGGATCTGTTCTTTCTCACTCGCTAATGAGACTTGCTCCAACACGGTCGCGATTTGGGTGATCACAAGGCGCAGATAATTCAACTGACTATTGGCCAACTGATGCTCCTCGTTGCGTTCTACCCCAAGGGCGCCTAGTGGTTTACCGTTTAAAACGATCGGCAAGTAAAATCCATTGGCACCAATCAGCGTATCTGTACCGCGACCGGCTTCTTTTTGATTTTTCACGACCCAAAAAGCGACGGCTTTCTCATCCTTGCCAGTCAGTTGAGACAGTGTTTCTCTTGATGAATGCAGACTTCTTAAATGACCTTCTCTGTCATATAACGCCACTTCTCGCTGGAGTAAGCGTGCCAAATAGGTGGTCGTACTTTCATAGATTTCTTGCTCATTCCGTGTTTCCATGTATTGTTTGTTCAGTTCATACAATATCTCCATTTGATGCTCTTTTTCCTTGGCATTTTCTGCTTGGGTCTTCAATCGAACCATCAAGTTACTGATCATCAAGGCAACGATCAGCATGATCACTAATGTGATTGGATAGCCTGCTTTATAGACCGTCAAGGAATACAAAGGTTCGACAAAGAACCAGTTGTAAGAAAGGACACTAATGATCGATGCCATGGCACTCCATAGATAGCCACTCGTGTAACGTGCCACTAAGAGAACAAAAAAGATATAAACCAGCATCAAATTCTGATCG
The DNA here is from genome assembly GCF_050542615.1 of Enterococcus sp. DIV0008. Classification (NCBI taxonomy): domain Bacteria; kingdom Bacillati; phylum Bacillota; class Bacilli; order Lactobacillales; family Enterococcaceae; genus Enterococcus; species Enterococcus sp. DIV0008. The sequence goes on from NZ_CP172937.1 coordinate 2,113,869, forward strand.
CCGAAATGTAAGTACTGCATGCCTTCTGTCACTATGGTGGCGAGCATGATCAGCCCAAAGGTCAAGGTGAAATCTCGACCACCGCCTTCAAATAATTGCGAAAACGTCAGCCGTGGTCGCTGCATTTTTTCTTTAAAAGGAATCAAATGGATCTCAATATCATCAAGGCGCCGAATCAAGCGGTCTTCTAAATCCTCGACAAACAATTTTTGGAACCACTTCTGAGAAACCTGTTTCCCCATGATAATGTCACTGGCACCCGTCATTTTGGCATACTCTACGATGGTCTCAAAACTGTCATCCGCTTCGATGTTGATGACTTCTGCTCCCAAACGCTCTGCCAATGGCACCTCGGTAGGTGTATCATCTAACGATCGAACTTGGATAACCGTCCATTCGGCACCCACTCCTTGGGCTAAGCGGGCGGTCCAACGAATGCATTTCTCTGCCATTTTCGGCAAGCGATCATCAATGATCGTCAAAAGCTTGCTTTGGACTCGTTTTCGACCGCCGTTCATTTGATTGATATGATTGGAAGCTTTTTGGATCGCTAATCCCCGCAGATGATCAAGTTTTTCTGGCGTAAAAAAGTTTTTTAGCGCTCGTTTGGCATTTTCGTCGGCATAGATTTTTCCTTGTTCTAATCGATCGATCAGTTCGTCTGGTTCAACATCCACCACCCGCAAGCTGGCGTGCTGGAAAAAGGTGTCAGGGACCGTTTCTCTGACTTCCACTTCCGTGACCTTTTCCACGATATCATTCAGACTTTCGATATGCTGGACATTGATGGTCGTGTAGACGGTGATTCCTGCATTCAGTAATTCATCGACATCTTGGTAACGTTTTTTGTTTCGCGCACCAATGGGATTGGTATGTGCCAACTCATCGATCAAGACGATATCTGGTTTTAGTTGGATCAGTCGATCGATATCTGGCTCATAAAGGGTCAATTGCTTGTGTTGGTATTGCTTTAATGGTACTTGTGGTAACCCTTCAAGCAATCGATTGGTATCGGGACGTTTGTGGGGTTCGATATAGCCGATCACCACATTTTTGCCCATGAGTAAACACTCATGGGCTTCAGTTAACATCGTATAGGTTTTTCCAACACCGGCAGCAAAACCGAAAAATACCCGTAGCTTGCCACGTTTAGGTCCAAAGCCCGCTTGCAGCAGCATCTCTTCTGGGATCGTCTGCTGGTTGTTTTCACTCATAGATGCTTCCCCCTATTCTTCGGGTAATTGATCGAGCTGCTGATTCAAGGCCATGATATTGACATATTCTCTCGTGGAGAACAAATCAGCTACTTTATTCCTGTTTATTATATCATGAATTGTTTGTTCATCGATGCCTCTTGTGTCAGCGATCCGCGGCAGTTGAAAAAGTGCCGCTTCGACACTGATATCAGGATCAACGCCACTACCCGAAGCGGTCACGAGATCAATCGGCACACTGGTTTGGGTTGGGTTTTCTGCAAGTAACGCCGCTGTCCGCTCAGCTACAGTCTTTTTTTGGGTCGTATCATAGGGCGACAATTGTGAAACAGTTTGATCACGCCCTTGGAAGTAACCTGCTTGGTCAAAAGGTTGCGCAATTAGCTCAGATCCTTTGATCGCTCCGTCTTCCACGATTTGACTGCCGTTGGCTTGATGGGCAAAAAAGACTTGTCCGACTCCAGTGACCAACAATGTATAGAGACCGCCAAATAGCACGGTACTAAATAGTAAAAATTTGATACTGGCAAAGAGGGTGTTCTTCATCATGTTTTCCTCCTAAATGACTCCTTGACTCTGATGGATTTTTCTTATAGCAGAACAGCTGACAAAAGCAAATCTACTAGCTTGATGCAAATGAATGGTGCGATGATGCCGCCTAGTCCGTAGACGACCAGATTGTGCCGCAGCATTTGGCTGGCTGGTTTTTCTTGGTACTTGACCCCTTTCAACGCCAGAGGGATCAAGGCGATGATCACGACTGCATTGTAGATGACTGCGGACAAAATCGCCGTTAAGGGACTGCCAAGATTCATGATATTCAGCGCTGCGAGTTCTGGATAAATCGCATAAAACAGAACAGGGATCACTGCGAAATATTTGGCGATATCATTCGCGATACTAAAGGTCGTCAATGCTCCTCGGGTCATCAGCAGCTGTTTACCAATTTGGACTACTTGCAGTAATTTGGTTGGGCTGGAATCAAGGTCGATCATATTGCCCGCTTCTTTGGCTGCTTGCGTACCGGTATTCATCGCCATTGCCACATCGGCTTGGGCGAGTGCGGGTGCATCGTTGGTTCCATCCCCCGTCATCGCCACCAAATGCCCTTTTTCCTGATATTCGCGAATCAGGTTCATTTTGTTTTCTGGTGTTGCTTCGGCTAAGAAATCATCGACGCCCGCTTCGGCGGCAATAGCAGCTGCCGTCAAGGGGTTGTCCCCAGTGATCATGATCGTCTTGATGCCCATCTTGCGCATGTCGGCAAATTTTTCTTTGACGCCGTTTTTCACGATGTCTTTTAAATAAACGACTCCGAGTACTTGGCCATTTTTTACTACGACCAATGGGGTTCCACCAGCTTTAGCGACTTTTTCTACGATCTCGTCACACGCTGCGGGATAGGTCTGCCCTTTTGCCGTCACATATTGCTTGATCGTATCGGCAGCTCCTTTACGGATCTCATCGCCACGATAATCGATCCCAGACATCCGTGTTTTGGCACTAAAATCGATCCAATGAACATCGGCTTGCTGAAATTCCCGTTCACGAATATTGAAGGCTTCTTTGGCTAAAATCACGATACTGCGTCCTTCTGCCGTTTCATCGGCAAAAGATGCCAACTGCGCTGCATCTGCCAACTCTTTAGCGGTGACCCCCGTTACTGGCAAGAACTCACTGGCACGGCGGTTTCCCAGAGTAATGGTTCCTGTTTTATCCAGCAGCAAAACATCCACATCTCCTGCTGCTTCAATTGCGCGTCCACTCATGGCGATGACGTTTTCTTTGGTCAAACGACTCATTCCAGCGATCCCAATCGAGGAAATCAAGGCGCCGATCGTGGTTGGTGCAAGACAAATCAATAAAGCGATCACGATCACACTGGAAATCGCCGTTCCCCGACCAGATAACTGACTGCTAAAATCAGTAAAGGGAATCAATGTGATGGAAACAGCCAAGAAGATGATGGTCAGTGTCACTAAGAACAGCTGCAGGCCAATCTCATTGGGTGTTTTTTTCCGCTGTGTCCCTTCCACCATCGCAATCATCTTATCCAAAAAAGAATGACCATTTTCAGCGGTCACTTTGATGACCAAGTAATCGGAAACGACTAACGTTCCTCCCGTGACTGCACTGCGGTCGCCACCAGACTCACGAATGACAGGTGCTGATTCTCCTGTGATGGCACTTTCGTCCACCGAAGCAGCACCTTCAACGACGTCCCCATCGGCAGGAATTTGTTCGCCAGAAGGAACATAAACCAAGTCGCCTTTTTTCAAATCTGAAGAACGGACTTCGATAAAAGCCTCTTTGGCGACATCTTCCAAGGACATGACTTTGTAGGTCATGATTTCTTTTTTTGCTTGCTTCAAACTATCCGCTTGTGCTTTGCCGCGCCCTTCTGCCACTGCTTCGGCAAAATTGGCAAACAATATAGTCAACCATAAGAAGACAGTCACACTGATGCTAAACCACAACGGGACCGTTTGTTCTTGAAAACATAAAATCGTTGTCAAGATCGCCCCTAAATAAACTACAAACATCACGGGGTTTTTGATTTGTTGGCGAGGGTCCAATTTCTTAAAGGATTCGCCGATCGCCCATTGATAGATTTTTTTCATTTTTTTTCTCTCCTATTTCGTTGTAAAAAAGTCTGCGATTGGTCCTAAAGCCATCGCTGGTAAAAAGCTCAGTGCACCGATCACGATGATCACAATGATCAGCATCGTGACAAAGACTGGACTCGTGGTTGACAAGGTTCCTTCATTACGAACGGTTTTCTTTTTGGCACCCATGTTTTCTGCGAGATACAAAATGGCTGCGATGGGAACGAAACGTGAAACGAACATCAAGATACTACCCAAACTATTTAGGAAAACAGTATCTGCGGTCAAGCCGCCAAAGGCACTCCCGTTGTTGTTGCTGAAAGAAGTTGCTGCATACAACAGTTCGCTAAAGCCATGGGCGCCTTGGTTGGTTAGCCAGCTCATGATGTCAGGATGTAAGGTCATCAACATAGCCCCGAAAAGCGTCAGTAGCAATGGCGTCAAAATAACGATACTCGTCATTTTAATGTCAAAAGCTTCGATTTTTTTGCCGATATATTCGGGTGTTCGTCCGACTAATAAACCAGCGATAAAGACCGTCAATAATAGAAAAGCGATCATGCCATAAAGCCCGCTACCAACACCGCCAAAGATGATTTCTCCCAGCTGCATCAAGAACATCGGAATCGCACCCCCGAGTGGTGTGAAACTATCCAGCATGGCATTGACTGATCCACTGGAAGCAGCGGTGGTACTCACTGCCCAGAGACTCGACCAACCGACACCGAAACGTACTTCTTTGCCTTCTAAATTGGCATTCCCAAGCACTTGACTGAATTGCGGTCCATAACCTTCACTGATCACTACGCCAATAAAAGCTAGAATCAAAAAGACGGTTGCGGTGATCAAGATCGTACGTCCTTGTTTCCACTCTTTGATCCAAAAGCCAAAGGCAAAAATCAAAGCAGCTGGCAGCAACAAGATCGCTAAGTTTTCTAAAAAATTACTGAACATCGTTGGGTTTTCAAATGGATGGGCAGAGTTGGCGCCAAAGAAGCCGCCGCCGTTGGTCCCTAATTGCTTGATGGCGATTTGACTCGCTACCGGTCCGAGCGCCATCCAAAAGGATTCCCCTTCAAATCCATTGACTTCCACGCCGCTGCTCAACGTTTGGACGACGCCTTGAGACAGGAGCAAGATCGCTAAAATCAATGAAAGTGGTAAAAGAATATAGAGCAAAGAACGGGTGATGTCTTGCCAAAAATTTCCTACCGTTCGTTTTTGTTTTTGTTGCAGCCCACGAATCAAGGCACACAGTACGGCTAGTCCGACTGCCGCAGATAAGAAATTTTGCGCCGTTAATCCTAATGCTTGGGAAAGATTGGTCAGTGCTTCTTCCCCAGCGTAAGCTTGCCAGTTCGTGTTCGTCACAAAACTGACGGCTGTGTTCAATGCTAAGTCAAAGGACATATTCTCAACGGCTGCCCCTTGTGGTAACCAGTGCTGAACCATCAATAATCCGGTCAAACCGATGATGGAAAAGACACTGACGACCAAGACTGAGAATAGATAGGTTTTGGCGGTCATTTCTTTTTTGCTGACTGAACCAATCACTCGATAGGTCAACCGTTCAATCGGTTGAATAAAGCGGACAAACCGCGGTGTTTTTCCTTGCATGATTTCTTTGATATACCAGCCCAAAGGAACCGCTGCTGCTAGTAAGATCAGTAAAAATAAAAAGCCTTGCACAAAATAGCTACTCATTGTTCTCCCCCCTCAAACAAATACCAAAAGAGATAGATCATTACGATCACTCCGATTATTCCTAAAACAAGATTCATATTCTTCACTCCTTCATGACGTAAGCATACGCAAAAAGAAATAAAAATAGTGTAAATCTTCTGCTAGAGTCTTTATATCTTCTTTATACGTCTGCTTATCAGACAAGAAAACCGCAATACTGCAGGTTTTTTTTAGAAAACAAACTAAAAACAGCGGATATCCTTAACGATATCCGCTGTTATAGTCATTGAGACTTATTTCGTTTTTCTGCTTTTGTTCGTGTGTTTTTTACGAAAGAAGAAGATCCCCGCTAGTGCCACAAGGCTCACTCCTGCAATCGAATAGCCTTGAGTGATGGCTGTACCGGTCTTTGGTAACACCCGTTTGTCCTTTGCGGTCGCTTTGCTTTGTTTGCCAGGCTGACCTGCATCCGTTGGTTTTTCTTGCCCTTTGTTAGAATCATCTTTCTCTGGTTGCTGATCTTCCTCCTCTGGATCCTCTGCTTTTTCAATGACTTTGATCGTCGCTGTGGCGGTGACTGCTTCTTGTGAGTCAGTACCAAATAAGCGTGCGAAAAAGTTAGGAGTTGCTGCTTCATCAGTTACGATTGAATAGTTGACTTGATAGGTGCCCGTTTTCTTCGTATCAACCGAACCGTCCACCAGCAGTTGCTCCAACGTAAGTGTCTTACCATCACGATCTGTAGCGGAGACAAAATTGTCGGCAGCTGTCCAGTTGTCACCAACATAAATCACGCTATCTTTCACAGTTACAGAGGTTTGGTCTGCCAACACGGTGATCGTGGCAGTTGCTTCGGCTTTACCGTTGCGATAGGTTACTTGGTATCTGCCTGGTGTGGTGCTGTCAACTGTACCTACTGTTGTGATATCAGTCAGTTGCACTTCGTTGCCGTCTTTATCTGTTGCCGACACAAAGTTGTCGGCGGCTTGCCAGTTATCGCCCTCATAAATCGTACTGTCTTTAGCGACTACCGTTTCTTGGTCAGCCACCACGGTTATCATCGCAGTTGCTTTTACATTGCCATTTTGATAAACCACTGGGTACTCGCCTGCTTTGGAGGTATCGACTGAGCCACTAACCGTCACTCCTGAAAACGGTAGATTTGCTCCCGTTTTGTCTGTAGCTGAGACAAAGTTGTCGGCAGCTCCCCATTCTTCGCCGACGTATAGGGTACTGTCTTTGGCTTTGACGCTCGTTTGATCAGCTAACACGGTGATCGTGGCAGTTGTTTCAGTTTTACCATTGCGGTAAACCACTTCATATCTACCTGCTTTAGAGGTGTCAACTGTGCCTGATACCGTAATATCGGCAAATTCTAGTTCTTTGCCGTCTTTGTCTTTGGCTGACACAAAGTTGTCGGCGGCTTGCCAGTCATCGCCCTCATAAATCGTACTGTCTTTAGCGACTACCGTTTCTTGGTTGGCAACGACCGTAATCGTAGCAATAGCTTCCATTTTACCATTGCTATACGTGACTTTGTACTGGTCTTCTTTGCTCGTATCAACTGATCCACTAACGGTCACTGCTGAAAATGGTAGGTTTGCTCCGGTTTTGTCTGTGGCTGAGACAAAGTTGTCGATTGCTTGCCAGTCATCCCCGACATATAAGATGCTATCTTTGGCTTTAACTGATGTTTGATCAGCTAACACGGTGATCGTCGCTTTCGCCTCAGCTTTGCCATTGCGATAAATTACTTCATATTTCCCTGGTGTGGCGCTGTCGACTGTACCTACTGTTGTGATATCAGCCAGTTTTACTTCGTTGCCGTCTTTGTCTGTTGCCGACACAAAGTTGTCGGCGACTTGCCAGTCATCGCCTTCATAAATCGTACTGTCTTTGGCAACTACCGTTTCTTGGTCAGCCACCACTGTGACCATCGCAGTTGCTTTTACATTACCATTTTGATAAACCACTGGATACTTGCCTTCTTTGGAGGTATCGACTGAGCCACTAACCGTCACTGCTGAAAATGGTAGGTTCGCTCCGGTTTTGTCCGTTGCGGAAACAAAGTTGTCAACCGCATGCCAGTCATCACCAACATATAAGGTACTGTCTTTGGCTTTGACACTCGTTTGATCTGCCAATACAGTGATCGTCGCTGTTGCTTCGGCTTTGCCATTGCGATAGGTTACTTGGTATTCTCCTGGTACTTTCGTATCCACTTCACCACTGGTGGTAAGATCTGCCAGGGTTAGCGCTTGACCAGACTTATCTGTTGCGGACACAAAGTTATCTGCTAGTTCCCATGAATCACCAACATAGAGGGTGCTGTCTTTGACAACAACGGTCGCTTGGTTGGCAACAACCGTAATTGTTGCGACTGCTTTTTGATTGCCGTTTTGATAAACCACTGGATATTGACCTTCTTTGGAAGTATCAACAGCTCCACTAACGGTCACATTTGAAAATGGAACATTCGCTCCTGTTTTGTCCGTTGCCGAAACAAAGTTATCAACCGCATGCCAGTCATCCCCAACATATAAGGTACTGTCTTTGGCTTTGACACTCGTTTGATCTGCCAATACAGTGATCGTCGCTGTTGCTTCGGCTTTGCCGTTACGATAAATAACTTGGTATTCTCCTGGTGTATCCGTGTCAACTTCACCGATAATGGTCACTTCTGTTAGTGACAAGACGTTTCCATCTTTATCCGTTGCCGATAGAAAATTATCTTCTGCTGTCCATGCATCGCCCACATATAACGTGCTGTCTTTGGCTGTCACCGTTTCTTGGTTGGCAACAACAGTGATTGTCGCTGTATCGCTCACGTTGCCATTCATGTATTTGACTTCATAAGTGCCGACTTTAGATGTGTCGACCTCACCGTTGACGGTAATTTCCGAGAAGGACATTCCATTGCCATGCTTGTCTGTTGCCGAGACAAAATTATCTGCAGCATGCCACTCGTCTCCCACGTAGATCGTACTATCTTTCGTGACGATCGTTGATAAATCTTCTTCTGGTGTGATGCCTACTGAGAACTGATTGCCTGTCCGATTTACTTGGATTTCTTTACCAAGCTGAAGCTCCTGCGGCACAACGTAGCCTTCTGGGACGGAGGAAACATAAAGCGTATAGGTCCCCGTATAAATATCAGCTAATTGATACTCTCCCTTCTCATCTGTTACAACAGAAATGACATCTCCAGTCAACTGATTCCAAAGCATCAATGTAACGCCTGCAATTTTCTGAGTTGGTTCTTCGGTATTATAAACATCAAGTGACGCACTAGTTTTGTAAATGATCCCGTTTGAGTCACCTGCCGAAAATTGCAGGTTAGTCACCGTCGAAGTAGCCGTCCGTTTGGCTTCCGACAAGGTATCAATCGTATCAGAAACGATCGTTGCTGAAGCTGAGATTTGGCCGGCGTTTTGTGAAAGTACGTTGTAACTGATTTCGATATTTTTCGTTAGAACATAGTTTGAAAAGACAAGCTGTACGTCTCCGTCAACTTCTTTGACTTCGTAGCTGTCATCTGGCACATTCGAAACATTGATTGAACCTAGATCGATTTCACCATTGGTATTTCCCAATGATTTAAGAAGAATCGTTGGATTGGCTACCTTTTTCGAGCCATCATCGATATTTTTTGTTGTGACCTTGACCTGCGTCATGTTTTTTGTATTATTCACGGTATTTTGCGTAATCCCAATAATATCCGTCGCCGTATTGGAAACGGAGATGGTAGCTGAGCCTTGCTGATTATTTGATAACGGCTCTTTTGCAAAACCAGGCACATAAATCGTACTCATTTCCTGCCAACCATTGGCGTATTGATAGGAAATAATGTAGCGTCGATTCGTCGTCCCAAAATCAAAGGTGTAGTAGTTGGTTGCCTCATCATGGGTGATCGTCGGATAATTTGGATCGCTTTCTTTCATGGCTTGATTATTATAAGCGCCGCGATCCCAATATTGCGGATAAATGCCGTTTACTTGATCATTGGAAACATCAATGATCGAAAAAACAACCTCCGTGTTTTTCGGGACATGGGTCTCCACAGTCAAATCACTGATGGTATCTTGACGAGCGTTCACCAAAAATTGGTTTTTACTACTTTGAAGCGTTTGTTCTTGGTATTGTTTCCTCCCTGTAGTAACAGTCGTTTCAATTTTATCAATGCCATCTGCTGTAAATGTCACAGGAATCGTATCCACCGGAATTCTAGTGGCTGGCGATAAACTGTCCGGCACATAATTGAAGCCCAAATCAAATTGTACAGAAGCTGTAATTGGTGTTGTAAAAGTTACTAACGTGCCCCCTTCTACCTTCTCAATCGTATAATCAGTTCCTAAAATATAATAGAAACCAACTTTTGGTACTTTTCTGAGTGAAAGATACTCGGGATGTTCAATAAACACTTGTAAATTTTCGATTGGTTGTGAGGTGCTGCCTTCGATGTTAACGGAGGTATCACTCATGTAAGCACCATTTTGATCATAATTTCCCCAAGCCGTTTCAGCGTTATTGGGATTAAGAACACTGATTGGTTCGACGTAGTTGTCTTCAACGATTTTGAATTCTTTATTAGCAATTAACGGTGTCGAGACATTGAGGATGATATCTTTCTGATCAAAAGGCACCGTTGCATACATCCAACCAAACGAAAGATTACTGTCTTTTGTAGCGGTCAAAATTAATTTATCTCCAGTATTTTCGACAGAAAAATAATCCGCAAAGTTCACATTCTGATAAAAGGCATCTCTTGCTGTTAACTGTTTCGCAGTGATCGGCTGTCCGTTTTGACTGGAAAGGATAACTTGCTGCCCCGCTTTCATCGCTGTCGGCATTTCGTGAATGCTTAAAATGTAACTTCCCTTTGTGTTGTTGTTAAAACTACCGGATGCCACATTCGAAAAGTATCTTGAAGCGACTTCCTTTTCATCTTTGCTGGTTTTTGCGGTAAAGGCAATCCCTCTATATTGGGCAGTTGTTTGCTTCAGTTGTACCGAACCGAAACCGGTCGTTGGATATCCTTTCGAAAAATAATAGGTAGAATCCGTCAGCTCGGTCAAGCTCATAGTGAATTGATAAGAAACCCCATAAGCCTTTTGTTTGTCCATCTGTTTGATTTCAACAGCAGTATTGTAAAGACTATCTGAGGTAATCGTGTAGTCTGTCCCTTCGACTAAGGCTGTTTGTGTTTCTGGCTTGATCTTTCCTTTGATATCCACCTCATAGCTGAAAACTTTTAACGGTTGGGTCTCAATCTTTTTGAACACTGCTCCCGGTGTATCAACCAATCGCAATGAGAGGGTCTCTGTCCCAGACAACATCCGATCAACGTTGTAGTAGACCATTCCTTCCATCCCAAAGACATTTTTTTCTGACACATATTGAATCGGGTCAACTTCTTCATACAAATCAATGGCATAGCTTGTCTGCTTTTGATCGCCCATCTCAATGGTTAGCTGAGGCTTGTCTTCTGAATAAAGATAACTAGTCAAGTCGATCGAAAACGATGCATCATGTATGGATTGGTTAAAGGTGATCGTTAATTGATGGGCGGTACTATCTACTGCCCACGAAGCATTGATTGCTTCATTTGATCCTTGCATATCACTAAAACCAAGGCCTTCCGGCAGTTCAAAAACAGCAGTGGTGCCGGCTAAATAGTCTTCGTCATTGATTTCAAAGTCTAATTTCAGTTTCACCGGACTATTGTTTAAAATCCGCGTTTCTTCCGTTTGACTGAACTCCTCACCAGCAATCGTAAGTAATGTCCCTTTTTCCAAAAGCTCTTGTCCATTGATGCGGGTGCTGACACGGGAACTCTTTTCGGCTCCTTTGGCCTCTTTCGATTCGGTTTCTGAAGAACTTGCTTGCGTCGAATCTGTGGTATCTACTGTATGTGTTGAAGAAGTTGTTGCAGGCGTTTCACTTTGACTCGTTGCTGCTGCATCCGTCTCTGGGGTTGCTTCGCCGCTTTCTTCTGAAGAACGATCCGTTTGAGTAGTCTCAGTTATTTGCGCGTCGCTTGCGTTTGTTTCATTGGCAATGTCGCTGGTTGATTCCAGCAGATGATTTGCGTTATCTAAAGTACGAATGGTTTGTTCCTGTTCCGTGGTTTCCGCAAGCGCCATGACCGGAGTGATCACTTGGGACAGACCTAGAGCGGTCACAACAATGCCATGACGAATTCGTTTATTTCTCTTTTTCATTTTTTTCCTCCATTAAATATATGTAGTTTTAACTGATTGCTTTACGGATTTTTTTTCCAACTTCTAATTCTTCCCCATTAAAAAAGCAAAGAACATTGTTTGTTCGATCAATCATTTTGATTTGTCGCGTATTAATAATGTACGATTTGAATACTTTATAATATTCAGGTAGATCTAACTGTTTGATGACCTTCAATGAAGTTTCAAGGCACTCAACTGATTTTTTTTGATGGAATACGATTCGGTTTCGCTCTCCTTTGATTGTTGTTATGTAGTTGATTGCTTCAGCGTCAACGATCATCAACTCTCGTTTACTGACAATTTTTAATAAGTGCTTTTTTCCCAGCAATGATCGTTTCACTTCAATTGCTTCTGTTAACAAATTTCTTAACTGCATTGCCACATCCTTTTCTTCTGTATCGATGATTCCTAAAGGACAGATAAGATTCAGTTTCTTGATTTCGATTTTGGACGCATAGGCACCATAAAAAGCAATTTGACACTTTTTGCACTGCTCCCTCAATCGCCCTGCTAATTGAAAACTTCGATCAAATCCCATCATTTCAATGGAAAATAAAAATAAATCGTTCACATCTGTTAGGTACCCTTCAAGAAAAGAATCTAGTTCTTCCGGTGAAATGATCTCCACCATAGAATAAGGAACATGACTTTCAGTGATCATTTTTTTCATCACATTTCCATTAAAAAAGTTGTCATCTACTATATAAACAGCGAAATTGCTCAAATTTGCAGACATCTTAATTCTCCTTTTCACATCATTTCTAATTGTATTCTTAATTAAAAATGCCTGCTTGCACTTTCAAACGAATTAACGAAACGTTTATGCAAAAAAGGTAGTTTAAATTAAAAACAAAGTAAGAAAAGACTTTATAATTGGTCTAAACCTATTATAGTAAAGGAGATTCCGGCGTACTGCTTTCTTAACACATTTATAAGACAGAAAGCGCAAACAACAATAATAACTTACGTTTTTTTAAGTAGTTCAACTAGTTAGCTATTCCAAAGCTTACCGACTGCTACCCAACCTTTCTAATGATTTTCAAAAAATAAACTTCTACCAAAAAAAATATTAATCGTTATTTATTCTTCATTTTTTCGCAAAAAAAAGCTACCCTTCTCTTTGGGCAGTCCGTTCATGGGTAATCAACTGTTTCCTCTGAAGATTTTCCATAAAAATAAAAGTGATCATTAGCCGCTGCAAGATGCAATCAAAAAAATTTTCTACTTAATTTACCATATCGAATCTTCATGGACACGACAAAAAACCATTTATTTTGAACAATAAATGGCCTGTTTGCTGCTTTTTTTTATGCTTCTGATTTACATGCATCCCATGAATTTTAATTGTTTTTTTCCTTCTATATTAATAAGGAATTTCTTACAAGTGCTCATGGGGTTTTATCATCTGTTTTGTTTAATGCTCGTTTTAGTTTTCGATTATGCCAAATCAAATAGGCGATGATCAGACATAATACACAACCAATCGATAAATAGAGAAGGAGCGGCGAAGAGGTTTCTTCAATACTGACATCTTGCTCGTTTCTTTCTTGCGCTTCTTGACTTGCAACTTGGAAGGTAGGCTCTCCTTGCCATTCTTGATCAGCTGCTTTGAGAATCGTTTTTATTTCATACTCTCCTGATTGCAGTTCGTTTCCCTCTAATGGCAGTGCGTAATTCATTAACGCATTGGGCGCTAATTGGACCTCTTTTTCCCCTTTGATGGCGGTTGCTTGCCCATCATGAAATACTTCGTACGTAAGCGTAGCTTTACTGAGATAATCGGCCGCTGTATTTTCCACCGCTACGATGATGACATTACGGCGATTGATCTCTTCCAAATGAGCTTCTTCAATTCGGACCGCTGGCGGGATGTCAGATTCTTTGTTTCGAAGCAATACTGCTACTTCTCTGGCTAATAGGTTTTGAACATTCCCTTGAAACTCTTCACTGCCGGTTTGCTGTACGTATAGTCCCCCTGCCAAAATCCCATCAAAAGATTTAGATGGCATCCGAACTGTCAAAGTGATTTCTTTTTGTTCATCAGGAGCAAGCGAAAGTGTTTCATTACTTAAGTTGACGAGTTCTTCGATAGGATAAGGAGTTGAAGGCGTTGCTTCTTCATTTGCCCCAGAGTACTCAACGACGCCAGTCATGTTCGTGACCGCTCGATTAAAGGATAGCTGTAAATTGATTGGTTGCTCGCTTTTATTGGAAACCATGACCGCTAGTTTTTCTTCTGCCTTGGGCTCCAGCAACAAATCATAGTACATCAACTCTTTGTCCCGCTGTGACTCTGGCAATTTGATTTGAACATCGAAGGTATCAAGCGAATCTGCTGCCCCCGTACTACTAGTACCAATGAAAAATAAGACCATTAGAATACTTACTACCCAATTCTGAAATCCTTTGCCTCGAACTTTCTTCTGATGCATCCTGTCAGATCCTTTCTACACAAAATAGGAAAGAAAAATCAGCTAGCATAAAAAGCAGCCGCTCAGGCAAGCTGCTTTTTTTCTGCTAACTGTTACGCAATGACTACTGCCCTATGGGGTCGTCGGCGCACTGCTGATCGTCCAAACCAAGGTCGTTTGATAGGTTGCTGATTGTTTTTCCGTATTGGCTGGGATCGAAAGGGTAAATTGTTCTAAAGGCATCGACGTTTCACCGATCCCTTCGCCAGCGTTGGCGGTCAAGAAGGCATACTCATTGTTGATCGCCGCAAAATCAAGCTCGCCATTGGCAATATCACTGGCTCCGGTTGGCGGCAAACTTAAGTTGTTGGTCAAGGTACCCGTATCTACTGTTAATACCGCACCGTCCAACGTGCTGTCTCCCGCCGTAAATTGGGTTGCTTGCCGTACTTTGATTGCCCAAGAAGAGTTCGCCTGTCCTCGGTTATCGCTGACTGCAACTGCTCCTCTTTGTATCGTGGATCCATCCCCAGGTAATCCAGTTCCATCCGTTGTTGCCACCCACGTTTCGGCATTTTCTGTTTGGATCTCATGGGCACCAAAATCTAAATTCGTTGGTAGCTGCGTATTGGGATCACTCCCGCCTTTATCCGGGTCAAACACGATGCCACCAGAGGTATATTCTACGACACCGGTCGTGTCGTCCGCTTGCACTGTCGCACCGATGCTAAGTGTCGTCAATATTCCTAATGCCCCCACTACGTATTTCTTTGAAATCATTTTACCGTCCTCCTTTTTTTGATGCTAAAGATCAATGTCAGACTAATGAAGAATCCGCCTATTATGGGCAGCCAAAAGTAATTGGCCTCTGCAAGCTGCGGCAGCGGTTCTTCCGCGTTAGTGACCGTTTCTTGACTGGTCGGTGGTTCAATTTCTTCATCAATTGAATCACTGCTAGATGTTTCCGTTGGTCCTTCATAAAACTCAATGTTGCCGGTCGTCGTATTGGCTACTGCTGATGGAACGATACTGTAGAAACTGCCGATCAGCAAAATCAGAAGTAGCACAAGGGAATTCTTTTTCATTCTGCTTTTCCTTTTCAAGGTGTATCGGAAACGGTCCACACGACTGTGGCGCGATACTGACCTTGAAATTTAGGTGTTTTCTCAGGTATAAATAAATTGAACTGGGAAAAATTAACAGTCAGTCCACCAGTCGATGCCGCATTTTCCAACGTCACCACATTTTTTTCGACATTTTGCTGCAGGGCAATCGTTGCATTATCAGGTAAAACCACTCGACCGTCCGTAAAGGTCGAATTGACAGTTCCAAGCTGAACCCTTAATTCGGCGGCTGGCAATGTGCGTGTACCATTGACCCAATTGGTGGATTGTCTGACCTTCACTTGCCATTTTTTCTGCCGATTGCGGGTATCATTGATCCGTAAAATCCCAGTTGTAGCAGCTGCGCTTTGATCGCCGTTGGCGGTTGCCCGCCATGTCTCGCTCTTTTTCGTTTGAATGGCATGTCGGCCAAAATTCAGCTGAGTCGGCAGATTCGTCCGATCCATCGTCAATGCTTCGACCATAAAATAAACCATAGTTTGGCGACTGCTGATATTTAGCGCACTAAAGTTCAAGAGATTGATATCCGTCGGCTTTGCTTTCAACACAGAAGCCGAAAAATTGGCGGTCCAATTTGCGGTCAACTGACCTGGACCTGAAAGTAACGTCGGAATTTGAACATCCGTTGCTCCTAAAACAGCTGCATCCGCCATTTGTTCTTGGACAGTTGCCAAATCATTCAACGCTGAATTCACGCTGCTAAGCAAAGTATTCAGTAACCCTTGCAGCAATGCGCGAACGACGCCGCCAATATCGATGCCGATTACTCGGATCTGGGTATTTTGAATTGCAGTACTTAAATTCCGTAGAATTTGCGGGACATTGGTTCCTAAGACGACACCAAGGTTCGAACTCATATTGGTATACAAAGCTTCTCTTTGGGTGGTGAACTGCAACGGACTGGTTATTTCTACATTCCCGATATTTCCGACAGTCTTTAGTAAAGAAATCTGCTGGTTGATCGCTGTCAAATCGATTTGAACAATCCCAAGGTTGAGATTTAGTGAACTGGTCAAGGAATCAAGTGCCGTTAAGATCGCATTCAGCAGTGGGACATTGGCAATATTGACTGTGGTCGACGTCTTGATGGCTGCTGATCCATTGGCACTGATGCTATTTCTCAATTCTGCTGGGATCGCTAATAAAGCAAATTTATCTTCCCCACTGACATTGACAGAAGCGTTCAACCCGCCGTTGCCTTTGATCGAAAAAGTCACTGGTCGATTTGTCACGCTGCCTGGCCATGGAACGCTTACTGAGGTGCCACTTGTATTGGCACTCGTTAAATTGCTTAAAATCTCCACATCTAAAACATTCACTGCTGCTTCGGCTTTTATTGTCGTTGTTAAAAGATACAAATTGACGAAACTGATGCTGGTCAAAAAGAGAATTAATTGGCTGATCGTCCATTTGTAAAAACGTTTTTCCCTCCTTCTGCTTTCCATACCATTTCTAACCCTTTCTTTACGAAACGATGATCATTGCTTCAAAACTATTATTCACTAGAGATACCAGCGGAGGATGTCCACTCCGCTGGTAAAGTCATGCTATTTTTGTTGGTCTTTTTTCTTTCTTGCTTTGAAGAACAAGCCAATTCCTCCGACAACGAAGACTGCTGCCCCAATCACTGAAGCATACCAAGTTCCTTCTGATCCCGTTTTCGGTAGGTACTTACTTCCCCACCAGCTTTGGTTGTTATTGCTGCCGTTGCCGTTGTTGTTCCCCCAACTGCCCCAGTTGCCCCAAGCGCCGTTGCTTCCGTCCGTGCCATTGGTACCATTAGAACCATTAGTGCCATCCGTTCCATCGGTACCGTCCGTGCCGTCAGTACCATCCGTACCATTGTCACCCGTTGGTACCACGATTGGTGTTGCTGCACTGCGGTATTCTCTGCCACCTGCTGTAACGATAGCCACAACGTTAAGGGTTTCTTCTGGTGAAACATCCTCTGGGTCTAATGTGATGCTGAAGGCACCATTCCCATTGGTCGTTCCAGTTCCGACAACGTCACCCGCTTCATTCAAGATTTCGATCGTCCCATTGGCTGGCCCATTTCCGAAGACTGGATAGCCATCGGTAGGATTGCCAGTGATCGTGGCAACCGGTGCATCAACCGTCAAGGCACCAACTACGGTCGTCGTCGGATCACTTAAGGTTTCGCCTTCGGCTAGAGCAAGAACCGTAACAGTTTCGCCTTCCGTCGCTTCCGCGGATAACTCAACATCCCAGTCACCATTTTGATCGGCGATCGTTGTGATCGGTCCTTCAGCTGCGAAGATAGTCAGTAAGCTACTTGTTAACGGATCACTGATGGTAACGGTGATCGTCGCACCTGGCTCACTCGTTCCGCTGATCGTTGTATCACCAGCCGTGACTGGGTCAATGGTTGGTGTATCAGTTTTGATGCTTTCATCATCGACAGGCACGACGATTGGGGTCGCATTACTGCGGTAGTCATCCCCACCGGCAGTGACGATCGCCACAACCGATAAGTTTTCTTCTGGTGCGACATCTTCGCTAGTCAACGTGATCGTATAGTCACCATTTTCATCGGTAGTGCCTCTTCCTACGACATCCCCCGCTTCATTAAGAATTTCAATCGCTGCACTGGCAGGTCCGTTCCCACTTACTGGATAGCCATCTTGTGAATTCCCAGTAATGGACGCTGAAGGTGCGTTGACCGTGATGCCACTGACAACGGTCGTTGCCGGTTCACTGGCGATTTCTCCTTCGCTTTGCGCCACTGCTGTCACGATTTCATCTCGAGAAACTTCAGAAACATCCACTGACCAATTTCCTGCTTCATCTGCTTCAGTTTCAACCGCTTCTTCACCCGTTACCGTCACGGTGACCATCGCTCCCGGTACAGCAGTACCAGTGATGGTCGTGTCACCAGCTGTGACTGGTTCGATGATTGGTGTGGCGGTTTGGTCGATCGTATTCTCGACAGGCACGACGATTGGTGTCGCATTACTCCGGTAGTCTTTGCCGCCGGCAGTGATGATCGCAACGACGTTCAATGATTCTTCAGGAGAAACGTCTTCACCAGAGAGCGTGATCGTGTAATTGCCATTTTCATCGGCATTGCCTGATCCAACGACATCCCCCGCTTCATTCAAGATTTCAATCGCCGCATTTGGTGCTGCCATCCCCGTCACTGGGTAACCATCCTCTGGATTGCCGGTGATCGAAGCAGTCGGTGCTGAAACCGTGATGCCATCCACACTCACTGTGATTGGTGTACTAGGATCTTTTTCAGGTGATTGTGCCACAACAGTGACGGTATCACCCTCCGCAACTTCAGGTACCTCAACTGTCCAATTGCCCTCTTCGTCCGTTTCGGTCGTGATTGGTTCATTTTCACCAATCGTTACCGTCACCGTTGAACCTGGTTCGGCAGTCCCGCTGATCGTCGTATCGCCAGCTTTGACTGGATCGATCGTTGGTGTTGCAGTTTGTTGCTCTTCTTGATCCAAAGGTACCACGATCGGTGTCGCATTACTGCGGTATTCCTTGCCGCCAGCTGTCAGAACTGCGACGACGGTTAGGCTTTCCGCTGGTGCAACAGCTGTTGGTTCAAGAGTGATACTGTAGTTCCCTTGCGCGTCTGCGGTTCCTGAACCGACGATTTGTCCATCGCTATTCAAGATTTGTACGGTGGCATTGGCTGGTGCCGTTCCAGTTACTGGATAGCCATCCGTGCTATTGCCTGTGATGGTTGCACTAGGAGCAGTGACCGTCAACGCACCCACACCAACTGTGACTGGAGCGCTTGGCTCTTTGTCAGGTGATTGAGCCACGACAGTGACTGCATCGCCTTCAGAAACTTCTGGTACTTCTGCCGTCCAATTGCCTTCGTCATCCGTTTCAGCCGTGATTGGTTCCGCATCTGGTACGGTGATCGTCACGGTTGAACCTGGTTCAGCAGTTCCGCTGATGCTGGTATCCCCCGCCGTGATTGGATCGATCGTTGGTGCTGCTGTCTGATCCACTACCGTATCTGCTGGTACGATGACCGCTGTTGGATTACTGCGGTACTCTTTCCCACCAGCTGTAACGATGGCAACGACGTTTAAGGTTTCTTCTGGATCGACAGTTTCAGCAGTTAAGTCCACTGTATAGTTGCCGTCTCCATCAGCAGTGCCTGTTCCTACGACTTCATTGGCTGCGTTCAAGATCTCGATCGCTGCATTGGCTGGTGCTGTACCAGTCACTGGGTAGCCATCCGTGCTGTTGCCGCTGATGGAAGCTGTTGGTGCTGCAACAGTCACTCCTTCAACGATGACAGTGATTGGATCACTTGGGTCTTTGCCGTCACTGTCTGCGACGACCGTGATGGTATCTCCTTCAGACAATTCAGGCACATCGACACTCCAGTTGCCTTCGTCATCTGTTTCGGCGGTTTCTTCTGTGCCATCAGGTAGTGTTACAGTCACAGTTGAGCCAGGTTCGGCCGTTCCGCTAACTGTTTTATCGCCTGCTTTGATTGGATCAACCGTTGGTGCCGTTGTTTGATTTTCACCCGGTTCAGCTGGCACCATGATCGGTGTCGCTGGACTGCGATAATCCTTGCCACCTGCTGTGACCACCGCAACCACCGTCAAGTTTTCTACAGGAGAGACATCTTCACTAGTCAAAGCGATCGTGTAACCCCCTGCAGCATTGGTCGTACCCGTTCCTACTGTCTCGCCAGCTTCATTCAAGATTTCGATGGTCGCATTCGCTGGTCCTGTTCCAGTCACTGGATAGCCATCGGCTGCATTGCCGCTGATAGACGCACTAGGCGCCGCCACCGTTAATGCCCCGACCGTGATCGTTGCTGGTGTACTTGGTGTTTCATTTTCTACTTCTGCCACTGCCGTAACAGTCGTCCCTTCGGAAAGCTCTGGCACATCAACTTGCCAATTGCCCTCTTCGTCAACTTCAGCGGTGATTGGGTCTTGCTCACCGACCGTCACATTGACTGTTGCTCCCGGCTCGGCTGTCCCGCTGATTTGTGTTGCGCCAGCCACAGCTGGATTGATCGTTGGTGTCGCCGTTTGATCCGCTGGCACCACGACAGCTGTTGGTTGACTACGGAAGTCATCCCCACCTGCTGAAACGATAGCAACGACACGGACCGTTTCGCCCGCTGATACTTCTTCACTGGTCAAGGTAACGGTGAAAACGCCATTCTCATTGGCTGTCCCTGTGCCAATCACTTGATCATCAGCATTTAAGATTTCGATTGCCGCATTGGCTGGTGCTGTACCAGTTACGGGATAACCATCTTCACTATTGCCAGAAATCGTTGCCGTTGGTGCTGCCACGATCAGCCCTTGCACCGTCACTGTTACTGGTAAACTTTCTGTTTTGCCGTCTGCCAAGGCAGTAACTGTCAAGACATCATCCAGAGAAACCGTCGGCACAGTTGCCGTCCACTCACCTTCGTCATTCGCTGCCACTGTAACAGTATCGCCGTTTGGTAGTTCAACCGTTACATCTGCCCCAGGTTCAGCCGTTCCGCTAACGGTTGTAGCCCCAGCAATCACTGGTGCGACAGTCGGTGCCGCTGTTTGGTCTTCTGCGTTATCTTCTGGCACCACGATAGTAGTTGCCGGACTGCGATAGTCTTGACCGCCGGCTGATACGATAGCCACCACGCGCAAGGTTTCTGCTGGTGAAACACCTTCTGTCAAGGTGATCGTATACTCACCGTCTCCATTGGCAGTACCACTGCCTACCACTTCATTGGCAGCATTTAAGATTTCAATGGCTGCGTTGGCTGGTGCTGTCCCTGTGACTGGATAGCCGTCAGTACTGTTGCCCGTGATCGTTGCGGTTGGTGCAGCCACGTTCAAGGCACCGACACCAACACTGATTGGTGCACTTGGGTCTTTGCCTTCAGCTTCCGCAACCACTGTGACCGTGTCGCCTTCTGAAAGTTCTGGTACGGTGACTGTCCAATTGCCTTCCTCATCCGTTTCGGCAGTCACTGGATCTTCTCCAGGAATCGTTACCGTCACCGTTGAACCAGGTTCGGCAGTTCCTCCGATGGATGTATCACCTGCTTGCACTGGATCGATCGTTGGGGTAGTCGTTTGGTCTGCTGGTACCACGATGGAGAGCGGCGCACTACGGTACTCATCGCCGCCAGCTGTTACCACTGCCACCACCTGAAGTGCTTCTGAAGGATCAACATCATCGCTGCTCAATGTGATGCTGTAAGCACCTTCCTCATTTGCTTCACCGCTACCAACAACCTCACCAGCTGCATTTAAGATCTCAATCGCTGCATTCGGCGTTGCCGTTCCGGTTACTGGATACCCATCGGTACTATTGCCGCTGATCGCTGCTGTCGGTGTCACCACACTGAGTGGATTTACGACGACCGTTGCTGCATCACTTGGTGTTTCCCCATCAAGGGTCGCTACCACAGAAACAATTTCTCCTTGAGAAACCTCGGGCACCGTTGCCGTCCAATTGCCTTCGTCATCTGCTTCGGCAGTGACTGGCTCTGCGTCACCAATCGTGACTGAGACTGTCGCGCCGGGTTCAGCCGTTCCGCTGATGGTGGTGTCGCCGGCTGTCACCGCTTCAATCGTTGGGACTGCAGTTTGATCCAATGGTACTGTGATTGGGGCAGCCGCACTGCGGTAATCTTGACCACCGGCTGTGACTACAGCTATCACCCGTAAGGTTTCAGCTGGAGACGCATCCTCACTCGTTAACGTGATCGTATATTGGCCTTCGTCATTGGCGGTGCCAGTAGCTACGACCTCGTCATCGGCATTCAAGATTTCGATGGCTGCATTAGCTGGTGCCGTTCCCGTTATTGGGTAACCATCGGTACTATTGCCACTGATCGTCGCAGTTGGCGTAGCGATCGTCAATCCATTGACCCCAACACTGATTGGTGCACTTGGGTCTTTGTCTGGTGCTTGTGCGACCACTGTGACGGTTTCTCCTTCAGAAACTTCAGGAACGTCAACCGTCCAGTTCCCCTCGTCATCGGCTTCGCCAGTGACCGGATCTTCTCCTGGGATCGTTACCGTCACCGTTGCGCCTGGTTCGGCAGTTCCGCTGATCGTCGTATCCCCGGCGTTGATTGGGTCGATGGTTGGTAATTCTGTTTGTTCAAGCTCATCTGCTGGGACCGTCACGGGTGTGGCAGGACTACGATACTGATCCCCGCCAGCTGTTACGATCGCAACGACAGACAAGGTTTCCGCTGGTGTTGCATCGGCTGGTGCGATAGTTACCGTATAGTTTCCATCACCATCAGCTGTGCCAGTACCAATCACATCGCCTGACTCATTCAACACTTCGATCGCTGCATTCGCTGGTGCAGTCCCCGTGATTGGATAACCATCGGTACTATTGCCGCTGATGATCGCTGTCGGTGCTGCCACCGTCACTCCTGCGACTCCAACGCTGATTGGCGCGCTTGGCTCTTTGCCTTCGGCTTCCGCAACGACCGTGACTGTATCGCCACCAGAGACTGCTGGCACTTCTGCAAGCCAGTTTCCTTCGTCATCCGTTTCAGCCGTTACTGGTTCTTGATCGGTAATCGTCACAGTAACCGTCGAACCTGGTTCTGCCGTTCCGCTAATCGTGGTATCACCTGCTGTGACCGGATCGATCGTTGGTGTCCCTGTTTGTTCAATGTCTGCTGGTACCGTGATTGGCGTGGCATTACTACGGTAGTCTTGACCGCCCGCTGTCACGACTGCCACTACCCGCAAGGCTTCTTCTGGTGCCACATCGGCTGGATCTAAGGTCACGGTATAAGCACCCGTGTCATCCGCCGTCGCGCTACCAACAACATCGCCTGCTTCATTCAAAATCTCAATGGCCGCATTCGGTGTCGTCGTTCCGCTGACTGGATAGCCATCCGTACTATTGCCTGTGATGGAAGCGCTCGGTGCACTGACAGTCACACCATCAACGGTCACGGAAATCGGGGCACTTGGCTCTTTGCCTTCGGCTTCGGCAACGACAGTTACCGTATCGCCTTCCGTTAATTCTGGTACCGTCGCTTCCCAATTGCCTTCCTCATCGGCTTCTGCCGTGATCGGATCGCCTTCAGGCAGCGTAATCGTCACAGTGGCCCCTGGTTCAGCCGTTCCGCTGACGGTCGTATCCCCAGCTGTTACTGGGTCGATCGTTGGTGTTTCCGTCAAATTTTCGACATCATCTGCAGGAACTACAAGCGGTGTGCCTGTACTGCGATAGTCTTCACCACCAGCCGTCACGATCGCTTCCACTCGTAAGTTGTCGCCAGCTGTCACCTCTTGAGGATCAAGGGTGATCGTGAAGTTGCCATCCTCATCAGCTGTTCCGCTACCAACAACATCGCCTGCTTCATTCAAAATTTCAATCGCTGCATTGGCAGTCGCCGTTCCCGTTACTGGATACCCGTCTGTGCTATTTCCGGTGATCGTAGCCGTTGGCGCCGCCACGGTTAAACCGTTTACACTCACGGTGATTGGTGCACTCGGATCTTTGCCTTCGGATTCAGCTAAGACCGTCACGGAATCGCCTTCTGATAATTCAGGAACCGTTGCTTCCCAGTTGCCTTCCTCATCGGCTTCAGCCGTGATTGGGTCGCCTTCAGGAAGCGTGATCGTTACCGTTGCCCCCGGTTCGGCTGTCCCACTAACGGTCGTATCTCCAGCACTGACTGGATCGATCGTTGGTGTTTCCGTCTGCAAAATATCCGCAGGCACCACAACAGGTGTTGGGCTGCTACGGTAGGTTTCGCCGCCAGCGGTGACAACCGCCGTCACATTGATGGTTTCTTCCGCGTCAACATCTGCTGGATCTAACGTCACCGTATAAACGCCATTCTCATTGGCGGTACCTGTTCCGACAATTTCGCCATCCGCATTGGTGATCTCAATGGCCGCATTTGGTGCTGCTGTTCCAGTCACTGGATAGCCCTCTTGACTATTTCCTGTAATCGAAGCCGTCGGTGCATTGACCGTTAAGGCGGACACGGTGGTGCTAGCCGGTTGGCTTGGCGTTTGTCCTGCTAATTCGGCAACAGCTGAAACCGTATCGCCCTCTGACACTTCGGCCACATCAACACGCCAATTGCCCTCTTCATCGGCTTCCGTCACGATCGGATCTGCACCGTTGACGGTCACAGTAATCGAAGCACCTGGCTCAGCCGTTCCGCTGACGCTTGTATCCCCGGCAGTCACCGGTTGAATCGTTGGTGTTCCCGTTTGTTGCTCGGCATCGTCTGCTGGAACGACGATTGGCGTATTGCCACTGCGATAAGTTTGGCCACCGGCAGTGACGATTGCGGCAACATTTAAGTTTTCATTTTCTGCTACATCTGCTGGGTTCAACGTGATACTGTAGTTGCCGTTCTCATTTGCCGTCCCAGAGCCAACGACTTCACCCTCGGCATTAGTGATTTCAATCGCTGCATTTGCTGCGGCTGTCCCCGTCACAGGGTACCCATCGGTACTATTTCCTGTAATCGAAGCCGTTGGTGCATTAACCACTGGTGCTGCTACCATTGCCGTTGCAGGCTCACTCGCCGATTCCCCATCAGCTTCCGCTACGGCTGTGACCGTATCGCCTTCCACCAATTCAGGGACATCCGCCGTCCAATTGCCGTCACCATCTGCGGTTGTCGTAATAGGTGCACCGCCGTTGATCGCCAATGTAATGGCTGCGCCTGGCTCAGCTGTTCCGCTGATCGTCGTCTCCCCTGCTGTCAATGGATTGATCGTTGGTGTATCAGTTTGATCTTCTGGTGTATCTGGTGTAAACCAAATCGAGTTATTGCCGTCAGCATCCGTAAACAAATCAATGGTGATCAAATCAAGTTGCGACATCGTTCCTTCGAAGCGGGCTTCGTAAGGATTAGATGGATTCGCCACACCGTTTTCAACCAATTGTGCATAGGTCGGACTGGTGACATTCGTTGGAATGACCACATTGGTTTGACCTAAAACAGATGCAGAAGCGATTTGATCTGCTAAATCTGTCGTTGCATTGAAGACTGTTTGTGCCGTTTCAACTGTTGCGTTCAAAGTAGCTTTCGCTGTATTAACGGTACTTTGTACCAACGTATTGATTTGACCGATCAAGGTACCGATTCCTGGAATCCCACTTGCACCATCCAAAATACTGACTTGAATCTGGGCTGCTTGTAAATTATCAAGAATTTGATTGATGCGTTGATTGATAACGATAAATAAACCATCATCCACATTGGCAATCAGGGCACGTTCGTTATCGGTTAGTCCAGCTGGAACTTCAAAATTCGCTTGGCCGAATTGTCCAAGTTGATTTAATAAGTCTAACTGGGTAGTGATTTCATCTAAGTTAACAGAAATCACTTGGCTGACATCCACGATTGAAGCTGCCGTATACAACGGATTCGGTAAGCCCCCAACGATTGTTGGCGGAATATCCAGTGCATCAGCTAAATTTTGATTGACGATTCCATCCACCGTGCTGATCAAGGTATTGACTGCTGGTGTGACTGTACCGATCAGCGTTTGCAAGGCTGGGAAATTCCCCAGTTGGAGTATCACATTGGTGGAAATCGATGCATTCCCTGCCGGTTGAACCAACCCAGTAAGCCCTTGAGGAACCCCGACAACCGCAACTTTATCTCCATTCAAGACATCAACCGTTACTGCATTTGACCCAGAAATTGAGAAATTGACTTGGTTCGTTGCACCAGGAGTTGCATAAGGTGCAGACGCACTCGTGCCTGAGTTATTAGATGCTGTGATATCTGAGAAAAGTTCAGCTGAAACCAAAGCAGCTTCAACCGTCGTTGGTGCCCATAATAAACTTGCTGGCACGACCACTGTACTCGTCAACAACATCCCACTAACAGTTAAATTCGCAATAATGTTTTTCTTTGTTCGAACGCGTGTGTTTTTCTTTGAATCCATGAGCTTTTTATAATTAACGCCTTTCATTCATTCTCCTCCTGTTCGAAAAAAATTTAACCGACAAAAGATAAAACTGATGATCTCTGGAATCCTTCTTTCCCCCTTTAATACCAGATGAAAATCTATTTCAACCCAACACCCAAAGGCATAGAGAGAAAACAAAAGTAACCGATCGCACCGCGACGTTTTTTCGCATGCTTTCTGAAAAACCCAGTGATTTTTGTTCAAATAGTTTAGCAGCATAGTAGAAATCGCTTGTGAATCATAAAAATAAAATAACTAAACGAACACACTGTGTACCAAAATTCTAGCAAATTTATTTCTTTCCAACAAATTATAAACACGATAAATAATTAAAAAAACACTTAATTTAGCCTCAGAAAACATAAAAGGTTTATTTAATAAACAAGCACAAATTATTTATATTTATCTTATAAATCAGGCTGTTACGATAAAAAAATCTATTTTTTTGTCATTCAACCATTCCTTTTTTTATATTTAATCAATATAATGAATACGATTACATTTGTATACTTATGCATTTATTTAGAGAAAAACGACGATTGTGTTTTTTCTTGATTTCACCTTCGTTTTTTACCTCTACAAATAAAAAAACAAAAAAATATCACCCGATTTTTCACGATATCCTTCAAAATAACTCTTAGTAGCGAAAAAAAGAATCGAAACGTTCACAGAAAGTTCTATGAAAAAAGAATGAAAACTCCCCATTAAAATCGAGTCTAAACCATTATGAAATAGAATTTCTTCAGTCGCCATATCCCACTTTTTTCTTCCCTGAGAATTCCTCAGTATCTTTTTGGTCTTACATTTTGGACTTAACCATTTATTGGATTCTTTTTACTTATACTTGTTAGTCAGAAGGAAACGCAGCTGCCCAATCGTCTTCTTCTAATACCATTTAAGGAGCAAAAAAACGATGCATTGGCTAGTAATGATTCTTGTATTGATCTGCCTTAGTTTCGTCTAAAAAAAAGCGTGAGAATCGAATGTTCTCACGCTTTTCTATTATCCTCTCTGAGGATCCTCTATCACTAAGTTTACCAATCAATTTCTTTCATTAAATCAAGAAAGTCTGAAATATAAGACCTTTTTGATTCCTACACTGGGCTTGTTTTACTATAATGAGGAGACACAATTTCATTAAAGCAATGAGAGCGGAGGGGTTCTTATGTATGGCGAAACGATCAGACAAATCCGATTGAAAAAAGGCTTCACCCAAAAAGAAGTCTATGGCACAATTATTTCAAAATCCTATGCAATTGAATTTGAAAAAGGCAAGCATCAGATTGCTACCAACTTACTCTTGCAAATCTTAGAAAATCTCTCAATGGATATCGATGAATTTCTCTATATCGCGAATGGCTATCGTCTGGATGAGCAAAATAGCTATAATCATCGGTACAATCAGTATTCAAACAAACACGATCTGCCAAATTTACAAAAGCTATTACAGGAACTGCAGCAAACCACTAGCAGACTAAACAATGTCCGTATTGCAGAGGTTCGCTCGCGAATTCGCATGCTGCAATGCTTGGCAGAGCATGGCGTCTATCGGAAAAGAGCTGTTTTGGAATGTGATCGTCAAACGATTATTTCCTACCTCATTGATGTTGAAAGCTGGACGTTGCAAGAAATCCAGTTATTCGCCAACACCATCGACCTTTTGGACAACGAGTATAATTTCCTCTTTTTCAAAAAAGTATCCAAGATGCTCGAGTACTATATCGATATGGAAAAAGGTCGTGAAATTTACTGCGCCTTGCTGATCAATTTGATTGAATACACACTAAAGCACCAGCAATACGATGCAACGGAAGTTCTCGTTGTCCAATTGAAACTTTTGGCGACAGACTACAAAGAGTTTTTTCACCAAACCGTCTGCAAATTTTTCCAAGGCGTGTTGCTCTTAAGAACCGGCAATCAAAAAGCGGGGCAAACGATAACCACAAAAATGCTAGCTCTCATGCGAGAACTGGATCAAGAAGCCCTTGCCAATGATTTTGCTTTACTGCTGGATGAAGACTACCTCCAGGTATTTGCCTCAGACGAGTGATAAAGCGGCAACTGCAGTGTTCGTTTAATAAAAAAAGGAAGTGATAGCGATCATCACTTCCTTTTTCAGCTATTAGCTAACGCTACGTTCATCTGTTTCACCAAAATATTGATACATTGGTTTTTGTTTACTATTTAACAACTGATCCACCGTCACAAATTCATAGCCTTGCGCTTTCAGCGTTTGGATAATACCTGGTACAGCTTGAACGGATTTCGGATGAATATCATGAAGCAAAATAATCGATCCATCGTAGACATTGTTTTGTACGACCTTTAGAATCTTATTCGGATCTTTTAGCTTCCAATCCTCGGTATCGACACTCCATTGAATGATCGCTTTTCCTGCTGCTTGGGCGCTTTGTTGGTCGATCGCCCCATACGGTGGACGCAAATTCTTAGGCAAGACCCCAGTTGCCTGATAGATCGCTTTGTCGGTCTTAGTTATTTCCGCTTTGACATCCTCCGGCGACAACGTATTTAATTGCGGGTGTGAATACGAGTGACTGGCAATTTCATGCCCTTCTTCATGGATTTTTTTCGATACTTCAGGATACTGATCCACCATTTGGCCTAATTCAAAAAACGTTGCCTTCACATTATTGTCTTTCAAGATTTTTAAGAGATCCAATGTCGAGGTATCATTTGGTCCATCATCGAAAGTCAATGCAACATATTTTTTGTTTTCGTCCAATGTCGGTTGTTGCTCTTTCAATTGGTCCGCATTAACAAGTTCCGGATCAATAAAGGGTGCAATCTCTTTGTACGCCAACGTGATCTCAGATACGCCTGTTTGATTTTGCGGCAACTGGATCGTTACTTTTTCAGGATCATACGTAAATTTCGACTCATAGGTGATTCGATCCATCGCCAAGACCGCATCAATGACTTTATCTGGTTCCTTGGCTTGGTCTAAAATCTTTTGCTGAATGACTTGCTGGATCCCTAGCAAGCTTCCCTCGTCTGGAACCAAGTCTTTCAAGGATAATTCATTGCCGGTTTTCTCGGAAATAAAAATTGGATCGGCAACCACGCTATCCGCATCTTCAAAGCGACCAGTTTCCCGATTCCAAACATAGCTGTCCGCTTTTAAAGAATAGGTTGACACTTTCGATGCGACTGCTTGTGCTTCAATCCTAGCAATGGTGACTGTCTCTTTGTCGGTGTGTTTTTTGCATAATTTGTTCGCCATGTTCGACAATTTCTTGCTTGCATCCTTGACAGGGATCGCATTCTCCTCTTTTGGTCGGAAAATCAATTCTTTTTTGTCTCCATCAGACAATGTTTCAAGTTTTGCTGGAATTCCCTCTTTGACCTGCTCTTCTTGAATCGATGCCAATAACTTTTCAGCAGCAGCCTCATATTTTTCCCTTGCCAAGGCTTCTTGCTGCTTCAACGTAAAGGCGATATAACCGCCAGTGGCGATAATGACAACTGTCAGCAGCGTCATCAAAGAAAAGAGATACTTGCGATGGGTTGGCTTCTTTTTAGAAACTTGACGATTGGTGGTTTGCGTGCGTCTTGCCGTTCCCGTTGTTTGCTTTTGATGTGATTCGACCCTTGAAAAAGGTGCTTGTTTTTCAGACGTCGCTTCTTTATGTTGTGAATTATTTGAATAATTGCTTGATTTCTTCATAAACATTCTCCCTAAACATAATAACGTAAACAAAATGTAACATAAGCGTAATAATATTTCAACAGTGTTACAGAGATTCTTATAAACTTCTCTTTTTGTTCACCATTTTTGAGAATTGTTCTTAGAAATCTTTTATTATGATACTAATAAAATCAAGCCTGTCAGTCATGATATCGTATTCACTCCTTTTTATTTTCGTTTAAAAATAATGAGAGATATCTTTTTGTACTTTGATGTTTTTTCTGTTTATAATTCAGCGTGTGGCAATTACTTTAAAGGATGTGTTCAAAATGAAACACAAGTCAGCAATGTATTTATTTATACTCACATTAGTCATCGGTTTAACCTATCAAATGCTTCCCTATACACCCCTAAGCGATTCCGTTTTATCCATTGTTGGTACTGTATGGAATGTGATTTTGGCATTTGGTGCAGGGTACTTCCTCTTACGAAGGACCTTTTTGGAACAATTCAAGCATTTTCGTTTCGTCGTTTTATTATGGGGTGTGCCTTTCGTCATTTTGACTGGCGTGTTCTTTTCCTTTATTTATGCCGCTATTTTTGGACAACCCACAACAAACTCGATCAGCGAGACTATCACCGTCCAAATGGTCTTTTTACAAGTTCCCTTCATGCTTATGGGGGAAGAATTGCTTAGCACCAATCTCTTGTTGGCTTTACAGAAAAAAGGACTCTCTTTTGTCTGGTCTTCCATCATTTGCAGTGTGCTATTCGCTTTGTGGCACATCCCAGCATATGGTTTTCATCCAGCCCAATTATTGATCACCTTGATGCCTGCCAGATTGGCACTCAACTACGTTTGGAAAAAATCTAATAGCGTATGGGTCAGCTGGATCTGCCATTTTCTCTATGATTCTCTGAAATTCATTTCATTTTTAAGCAAATAAGCAACAAAAAGGACAGCTGAATCCTAGCTGTCCTTTTTGTTAGTCAGTGATGCCTTTCCCCAATGGCTTACTTAATCGCTATTTTCGCTTTCTGAAATAAAGCCAGCTTGCCGTGGCGATAAAGCACAAACCAACTATAATTGGGAACAACGTCCCCTGCTCATCGGTTTGCGGCAATCTTTGTGCAGAAGCGCTTTTTTTCGAAACAACAGTTTGGGCAGGAGCTTTTTCTTTATTATCAGAATTATCAACTGTTGCAGCTTGTTCTTTTGTATAAACGTACGTCACAGTTGCCCCTTGTTTGCCGAATGTGCCTTTCGCATTTTGTGGCAAACGACTTCGATCTAAGACGTAGTCGTTGATTGATATTTGGTATTTTTCTGTGCTAGCATCGTAAGATTCGCCTACGTTCCCACTGATCGTTTGAGAAGAATGTATTTCGTTGCCTTCTGTATCTACGTACTCGACTTTGACATCCGCTGCTGGTATCGGATTTTTCGTGTAAATGTAGGTGACTGTTTGTGCTGTTTCGCTAAATACACCTTTAAGGTTTTCTGGT
Source organism: Enterococcus sp. DIV0008 (assembly GCF_050542615.1). NCBI lineage: Bacteria > Bacillati > Bacillota > Bacilli > Lactobacillales > Enterococcaceae > Enterococcus > Enterococcus sp. DIV0008. The sequence continues at coordinate 2,145,229 of NZ_CP172937.1, forward strand.
AATTGGGTTTTATCTAGTGAGTAACCATCGATTGTTAATTGATATTGTTCTGTGCTTGCATCGAAAGAGTCGCCCACATTACCGCTAATCGTCTGAGAAGCGTGGATTTCGTTGCCTTCGGTATCTATATATTCGACCTTGATATCCGCAGCTTGTACGGCATTTTTTGTGTAGACATAAGTGACTGTTTGCGCTGTTTCGCTAAAAATACCTTTACTATTTTCTGGTAATTGACTTTCATCTAGTGTATAGCCATCGATCGATAGTTTATATTGATCTGTGCTGGCATCGTATAAATCACCTATGTTTCCACTAATGGTTTGGGAGTCATGAATTTCATTGCCCTCTGTGTCAATGTATTTCACTGTTATATCCGCTGCTGGAACGGGATTTTTTGTATACACATAAGTGACTGTTTGTACTGTTTCACTAAATACTCCTGTGGTATTTTCTGGCAATTGGCTTTCATCTAGTGTATAGCCATTGATCGATAGTTTATATTGATCTGTGCTGGCATCGTATAAATCACCTATGTTTCCACTAATGGTTTGGGAGTCATGAATTTCATTGCCCTCTGTGTCAACGTATTTCACTGTTATATCCGCTGCTGGAACGGGATTTTTTGTATACACATAAGTGACTGTTTGTACTGTTTCACTAAATACTCCTGTGGTATTTTCTGGCAGTTGGCTTTCATCCAGTGTATAGCCGTCGATCGATAATTGATATTGATCTGTGCTGGCATCATATGAATCACCTATGTTTCCACTGATTGTTTGTGAAGGGTGAATTTCGTTGCCTTCTGTGTCCACATACTCAACCGTGACATCCGCTGCGGGTATCGGATTCTTTGTGTAGATGTATGTGACTGTTTGTGCCGTTTCGCTAAATACACCTTTAAGGTTTTCTGGTAATTGGCTTTCGTCTAAAGTGTAGCCTTTGATCGTTAATTGATATTGTTCCGTACTGGCATCGTATGGATCACCCACATTCCCACTAATTTTATTAGCAGCGTGAATTTCGTTGCCTTCTAAGTCCACGTATTCCACTACTATATCAGCTGCTGGTAAAGGATTTTTTGTGTAGATATAGGTGACTGTTTGCGCCGTTTCGCCAAATATACCTTTAAGATTTTCTGGCAACTGGCTTTCGTCTAAAGTGTAGCCTTCGATTTTTAGTTGATATTTTTCTGTACTAGTATCGTAAGAGTCGCCTACGTTTCCACTGATCGTTTGAGGAGAATGAATTTCTTCGCCTTCTGTATCAACGTATTTTACTGTTATATCAGCTGCGGGTATCGGATTTTTTGTGTAGATGTAGGTGATGGTTTGCGCTTTTTCGCTAAATGTGCCTTTACTATTTTCTGGTAATTGGCTTTTATCTAAAGTGTAGCCATCGATCGATAGTTTATATTGATCTGCGCTTGCATCGAAAGAGTCACCCACATTCCCGCTAATCGTTTGGCTAGCGTGGATTTCGTTGCCTTCTAAATCTACATACTCAATCGTGACATCCGCTGCTGGTATCGGATTTTCTGTGTAGATATAGGTGACGGTTTGCGCCGTTTCGCCAAATACACCTTTACTATTTTCTGGCAATTGGCTTTCGTCTAGTGTATAGCCATCGATCGATAGTTTATATTGATCTGTGCTTACATCGAAAGAGTCGCCTACATTCCCTCTAATCGTTTGACTAGCGTGGATTTCGTTGCCTTCTAAATCTACATACTCAATCGTGACATCCGCTGCTGGTACAGGATTTTTTGTGTAAATGTAGGTGATGGTTTGTGCTGTTTCGCTAAATATACCTTTACTATTTTCCGGCAGTTGGCTTTCGTCTAGGGTGTAACCGTCAATTGATAACTTATACTCATCCGTACTAGCATCATATGAAGCACCAATGGTACCAGATAAAGTCTTCGTTTCATGGATTTCTTGCCCTTGAGTATCAAGATATCTGACAGTTACCTCTCCCACCTGCTCCGGGTCAACAATGACATTGACTACATGTGTTGTATATACACTATATGAGGCTTGTCTAGCCATAAAAATTGCTACGTAAGTCCCCGGTTTGCTCGGATCAACATTTGTGTAGTACGGAAAGATCTGTGAGTCAGAAATACTTTTTTCTATGTTGCCGCTAAAATTTAACTTAAACGCCTCGATCCCTAATGCCTGTGTTGAGAAATCGAAGTTACTGTTTACAGGAATATGAATCGTATCGGGGCTATCTCCAAAAGCATACTCGCCTACAATTTGACGCTCATAAAGTGCCAATGTTTTGGTTTCTCCTGCTTGCAAATTGATAGAATTTCCAATCGATGTAAATGCGTAGTTCAATCTTTGATTCGTTGTACCCACTTGCTTAATAAAGTAGCCCCCTGAAGGAACCTGAATCGTTACCTTTCCTGAACTGTCCGTGACTAACAACGTCACTTCACCAGATGTCGAGGAGGTCAATGTGAAATAAGCGCCTTGGATTGGCTGGTTTGAATTACTATCTAAAACTTGAACCGTCAGTTGCGCATTGGCAGCTCTTGCAGACGACGGATCAACAGAAGAAGGGACATTATTTACAGGGCTTGCAGCAGGTTCTTCTTTATTTTCTGATCCGCTGATGGCTTCTTTACTGTCACTACTTGCTTGTGTTTGTTCGTTCTCAGCATCCACACTCGCTAAGGTCGTTGATGTCAGCGTAGCATTTTCTACTTGAGAGGTAGCTTGTCTAGCATCCACAGAAGCATTCGTATCATCAGATTGCACAGTATTCACTTCTTCCTGATCCACCTGCGGAGATTCTGAAAACACTTGGCTTTCCGCCATTACCTGAAATGCTGGCGTTACCACCACAGCACTTAATAAGATTACTAAAGATAGAATAGATTTAAACTTCTTTTTCACAAACTTTCACCTTAACCTTCTTTTTCAAAATTAAAACCTTTTTATCCAAACTTTTTTTACGCCTAAAAATCATTATAATTTATTAATTTTTAATTTACAAACAATTTTTTATTTAGCCTATCATCCACTCCTCTCAAAAATTTTTTATGCGGACACATGAAATACCATTGATCGTATGTATACTTAATTCACTTGTCATCGCATTGCATCACCTCTTCAGAATTTTATAATTCAAGCACCCTTACCTTCAAGCAAACCCAGTGCAAATCAGCGCAAATCTTCTTTGCATCCTTGTTTTATCAATGATTTCATTTTCAAAAAAGCAAATTATTTTTTACTTAATCGTGACTTTCTTTTTTCGAATGATTCGAGCAAGTCTATCTTCTACTCTCAATATGTGCCATCTTTGAACATTTATCAGTTCATATATGACAATTGTTACTTATTACAGGTGAAGGATTCACTGAAAAAAAATCGAGTAATTCCAGAAATTTTTTTAGGAACATCTGAAGGAAACTCATTTTAATTTAATCTTATGTAAACAAAGAAAATATCTTGTGCATTTTTTCGTTAAATCGAGCTTTACAATTGTTTCTTTGAACCGCTTTATGATAGGATAGGTCAGAAGGAGCATTGAAATGACTATAGCTGAAAAAATAAAAGAGAGTCGCTTGAAATTAGGACTCACTCAACAAGAAGTTTCCGAAAAATTATTTGTTACTAGACAAACGATCTCAAATTGGGAAAACAACCGAAGTACCCCAGACATCGACACCTTGATCAAATTAAGTGATCTCTACCAAATCGATTTAGAGTCACTGCTAAAACCAGAACAAGCAGCAGACGAACCAGAAAGAATGAGTGACGAAAAGAAACCAACCTTTCGCCTTCCTCTATACTTGCTAAATTTGACTGCAATCGTCGCTTGCGTTTTCACCGACTTCTTAACACCTACAGGAACAATGACCCTATGGACAGCTGCTGCACACTTTTTGTTACTAGTTAACTTTGTCCTTTTATTCGGCTTTTTCCTCACAAAAAAAAGACCCCTCCCTGCAAAAACAATTGTCTTTGCATTAGGAAAAGGTCTGCTGATCTTAGCCATTATATTAGGTTTTACTCTTTGGTCGAATAAAGGAGCTTCCGCAGATGCGTTACATCTGATTGGCCATAATTATGGTCATTTTGTCTATTTGACGTTTAAAGCAATTGGGGTGATTTATTTGTTTGATTGGCGGAAGTTTGAGATGTAAGGACTCCAATTTTAAATTTAAAATCAAGAATGCAGTTGATAACAATAACTGATTTGATTGTTATTAACTGCATTAGGATTTAAGAATAATAATTTTATTCAACAAAACGAAGTTAGTTGTCTCCAAAGATATCTCTTGTATATACCTTATTCTCAACATCCTTCAAAATTTCTTCAAAACGATTGGTAACTATTACATCAGACAAATCTTTAAATTCATCAAAATCTTTTATTACTCTTGAATGATAAAATTCAGCTGCATCTAAAGTTGGTTCATAGACAATAACTTCTATACCTTTTGCTTTAATACGTTTCATAATTCCCTGGATGGAAGAGTATCTGAAATTATCTGAGTTTGCCTTCATAGTCAGACGATAGATACCAACCACTTTAGGTTTTTTTGCAATAATTTGATCAGCAATAAAATCCTTTCGGGTAGTATTCGCTTCTACAATAGCACCAATAATATTACTAGGGACATCTTCATAGTTTGCTCTTAACTGCTTTGTATCCTTCGGTAAGCAATATCCACCATAACCAAAAGAAGGATTATTATAATGTGAGCCTATACGTGGATCTAATCCTACACCTTCAATTATTTGTCTACTATCTAAACCACGTGACTCTGCATAAGTGTCTAACTCATTGAAATACGCTACTCTTAGGGCAAGATACGTATTTGAAAAAAGTTTTATTGCCTCTGCTTCAGTAGAATGAGTGAGTAAAACCGGCACTTCTTCTTTAATACAGCTATCTTTGAACATAGCAGCAATTTCTTTTCCCCGATCAGAAACCTCACCTACAACAATTCTGGAAGGATACAAATTGTCATATAAAGCTTTGCCTTCTCTCAAAAATTCAGGAGAAAAGATAATATTCTCAGTATTAAATCTTGCCTTTACATCTAACGTATATCCAACTGGTACAGTCGATTTAATTATGAAGGTTGCATCTGGGCGTATCGCCAATGCTTTTTCTATAACGTCTTCAACTGTAGATGTATTAAAATAGTTCTTCACTTCATCATAATCAGTTGGTGTAGCAATAATTAAATAATCTGCATATTTTACAGCATATTCAAAATCGTTCGTGAACTCAATATTCAAGTCATCACGTTTCAAAAATTCGTGTATTTCTTTGTCTTCTAAAGGTGATTTCCTTTGACTTAAAAGATTAACTTTTTCATTTACAATATCATACGCTTTAACATGTTCAGTTTGAGATAATAATAACGCGTTTGCTAGCCCGACATAGCCTAATCCAAAAACAGAAATGTTCATTTTTTATTCCACCAATACAAATTTTTTTATAATACATCTCTAATTACTTACTAGATTGCACCATCATTCTTAATGCTTCTTGCCATGTTGGGATTTCAAATCCCAACTCTTTTGCTTTTGAAAGATTCATCACCGAATATTGTGGTCGCTTCGCCTTTTGTGGGAACTCGGAAGAAGGAATCGGCTTGACAACTACATCTGAATCTTTTAGTATTTCGCACGCAAATTCATGCCATGAGCAGCTGTTATCATTCGAAAGATGATAAATTCCAGTCGGTGCTTGCTTTTCGATAACATAAAGCATAAATTCTGCTAATGTTCGTGTCCAAGTTGGGCGCCCAAATTGATCATTTACTACTGTTAAAGTCTTATGTTCCTTAGCTAATCGCTGCATGGTATAGACAAAATTGTGTCCGTACCGTCCAAAGACCCAAGAAGTACGAATAATATAGTAATCATCCAATAGTTCTTGGACTGCTTGTTCCCCTAATAATTTGGTTCTTCCGTATTCATTTTGGGGATTTACTTGATCATCGACTTGGTATTCACCAACTTGCTTTTCTCCATCAAAAACATAGTCAGTACTGATATAAACAAGTTTTGCACCTATAGCTTTTGCAGCGAGGGTCACATTTCTTGTGCCAGTGACATTGATTAACTCATCTAATTCTTTGCCTTCTTCTTCTGCCTTATCAACTGCGGTATACGCAGCGCAATGAAAGATAACTGATGGGCGGATTTCTTTTACTTTCTCCATCGTGACCGTTTCATCTGTGATATCCATCTCTTTCGCATCTGTAGACACGTAGTCAATACCTTTTTCATCAAATAGATGACGTAATTCACTGCCTAATTGGCCATTTCCTCCTGTGATTAAGTACATAAATGATCGCTTCCTTTCAAAAAAGCAGGATCTCTCCTGCTTTTGATTCCTTATTGTCCTTGTTCTGCGTAACTTTTCTCTACTTGTGCTTTTTCATCTTGCCACCAAGAAGGATTGTTTCGATACCAGTCGATCGTATCAGCTAGACCTTCTTCAAAATCCGTGAAAATCGGCTGCCAACCCAATTCTTCTTTTAATTTTGAGGCATCAATGGCATACCGCAAGTCATGACCGGGGCGATCAGTCACATGATCATAAGCATCTTTTGGCTCTCCCATCAATGTTAAAATCGTTTCAATGACTGATTTGTTGTCTGCTTCTCCATCAGCACCAATCAAGTAAGTCTCGCCAATTCGACCTTTTGTTAAGATTGTCCATACCGCTGAAGAATGATCATTTGTATGGATCCAATCGCGAACATTTTTTCCTTCACCATATAATTTTGGTCGAATGCCACTCAGAATATTCGTAATTTGGCGTGGAATAAATTTTTCAATATGTTGGTACGGACCATAATTATTGGAACAGTTAGAAAGTGTTGCCCGCAAACCAAAGGAACGAACCCAAGCTTTGACTAATAAATCAGAGCCAGCCTTTGTGGAAGAATAGGGACTAGATGGGTTATAGGGTGTTTGGTCGGTAAACTTCTCCCCTGGTCCTTCTCCATGCCCTGGAAGATCTTTTCGTAACGGCAGATCTCCGTACACTTCATCGGTTGATACGTGGTGATAACGCACATCGTATTTTCGACAAGCTTCAATCAATGTATAGGTACCAATAAGATTTGTCTGAACAAAAGGAAATGGATCTTTCAATGAGTTATCATTGTGTGATTCTGCAGCATAATGAACCACCGCATCCGTTTGCTGGACCAACTGATCGACTAATGTGCTATCAGCAATATCGCCAACCACTAACTCTACGCGATCCTTTGGAAGACCCGCTAGATTTTCTTTGTTTCCAGCATAAGTTAGTTTATCTAAAACAGTGACATGGATCTCTGGGTGATGATTAACGACATAATGGACGAAATTAGACCCAATGAAGCCTGCCCCTCCGGTTACAATGATTTTTTTCATGTCCACTCGCTCCTTATATCTCGCCATAAATAAACGGGTTTTGTTCTTCGAATGCTTTTAAAGTTGGGTGATGTTGGTCTTTTTCCGAAAGAATCGCTTTTTCTTTTGCAATGGGCCAATCGATTGCCAAATCAGGATCATCAAAGGCAATACCTGCATCAGCCTCAGCATCATAATAATTATCACACTTGTACAAAAAGTTTACATTTGAAGTCAATGTCATGAAACCATGAGCAAATCCTTTAGGGACCAACAATTGTCGCTGATTACTTTCAGATAAAATATAGCCTTCCCATTCTCCATAGGTTGGACTTCCTTTTCTGATATCAACGATTACATCTAAAACAGCTCCCGTCAACACACGAATCAATTTGGTTTGCGCGGCAGTTCCTTTTTGGAAATGAAGTCCTCGCAAAACACCTGCTTCGATAGATAAAGAATGATTGTCCTGTACAAAGTTTTGTGTGATTCCTGCTTCTTGAAAATCGGCCTGGGAATAGCTTTCGGTGAAGAATCCGCGATGATCACCAAATACAGCTGGCTCTATAATCAAGACATCTGTCAATTTTGTTTTTGTTACAGTTAGTTTTCCCATGTTTATGCCTCACTTGCCAGGTTCAATAAATATTGACCATATTGATTTTTTTTCAAAGGTTGTGCTAATGCGATCAATTGCTCCTGATTGATATAACCCATTCGATAAGCAATTTCTTCTAAACAAGCAACTTTAAGATTTTGTCGCTTTTCAATGGTTTCAATGAACGTGGATGCTTCTAGTAAGGACTCATGTGTACCTGTATCTAACCAAGCAAATCCCCGTCCCATCACTTCTACTGAGAGTTTTCCTTTTTCAAGATACTTTTGATTGATATCGGTGATTTCCAATTCTCCTCGTTCAGAAGGGACAATTTTTTTAGCAATCTCAACAACTTGATTATCATAGAAGTATAAACCTGTCACGGCATAGCTAGACTTTGGCATAGCAGGTTTTTCTTCAATCGAAACAGCTTGCATCGACTCATCAAATTCTACCACGCCAAAACGTTCTGGATCGTTGACATGATAACCAAATACCGTGGCACCTTCTTCTTTTTGAGCAGCTTTTTGTAACATCTTAGATAAGCCACCGCCATAGTAGATATTGTCTCCTAAAATCAGGCAGACACTCTCATTTCCAATAAATTCTTCCCCAATGATGAAAGCTTGGGCAAGTCCATCTGGTGTCGGTTGAACAGCATATTCTATCTGAAGTCCTAATTCTCGTCCATCGCCAAAGAGCTCTTCGAATCGCGGGGTGTCCTGTGGTGTAGAGATGATCAAGATCTCTTTAATGCCAGCTAGCATCAGCGTAGACATAGGGTAATAGATCATGGGCTTATCATAAATTGGCATCAATTGTTTCGATGTTGCTTTTGTGAGTGGATACAAGCGTGTACCTGATCCCCCTGCTAATATGATTCCTTTCATGAATACCTCCAAATTTTCAATTATTTTTTATTGCTTTAACTACAGTCATTAATGGATTACATTTCATCAAAATAGTCATGATCATATAAATTGTAAACCCAATTATGATTTGAACAAACGTAGTAGTAAAACTATTAAGCATAGTTTGAGTAAGAATTCTGGTTATACCAAGCATTAAAACAGATGCAAATATGCATTTTAGTATATATTTCTTTTGGAATGAAAATCTCGTTTCTTTAATAAAAGCATATACTCTCGTAACACTTACAAATAACTCAGCTAAAACAATAGCTAATATCGCTCCGTACACCCCTATTATCGGAATAAATATTAAATTTGTGATAATGCTAATTGCAGCACCGTTTAAAACCGCTATATTGTATACCTTGATTTTATTCATTGGGACCAAATATTGTCTACCGACTGCTAAACCTAATGGCATGATTATTGTAAGTGGAGATACCAATGGAATAGTTTTAATTATAAAGTCAAACTTTTCTCCGAAAAACCAGGGAACCATTTGGGGTACAATGAGAATAGTCCCAAACATCATAGGTATAGTGAAAAATAACTGTATATGTATCGATTTTGTAAGGACATTTAATAAGCTTTTTGAATCACCTTTTGCCACTAAATTACTAAACTTGGGCAGCAAGACTAAATCTATAGTTGTTACTAGTGTAACAAGTATACTGTTGAGTATTAATGTATTTGTGTAAAATCCAACATCTGTAGTAGTTGCTAACCATCCTAACAAAGTCTTGCTCATATTGGTGTACAATATTATCGCTATTTTAGGGATAAAGAATTGCATTGCTGGCCAAAAATGATAATACATGTGTTTAAGTTTAACTGTTTTAAATTCAATTTTTTTAATAATAAATAGCCACATGATTAGTTGAGTAAAAATTAGATTCATACCTTGAATAATAATGTAAGTAGTTATATCATCTGGGCCTTTTACAAAATATAAAATGGCTAAGAATGAGAACACTTGTGCACCTATACTGCTGAGACTAGACTTTTTAAAATCTTCAATCCCCATAAAAAACCAAGATATATCGAAAACAGCTGCTATTATTACAAGTGATTGCAAATAAAAATAGAGCCTATATTCAGAAAAAGAAACTATAGTAAAATATGCAAGTAAAGACAATACTGAAACAATAAAGCTCATCCAAAATATTTCCCAAAAACATTTTGACATTTTGACTCTATCATCCCTAACTCTTGCAATCTCTCTATTTCCATAGACCCCGATGCCTAAACCAGCGATTAATACAAAATACTGTGCTATTGAGTTTGTATAATTAAAAACACCTATTCCACTTGGTCCTAAAGCATTAGATACTATAGGAATTGTTATAAGCGGAAGAATTAATTTGGTAACTTGAAATATACTTTGATAAAAAAAATTAGAAAGTATTTTCCTCATGACTTCCCCTCAACTATTCTGTAATATATAAACCTTTTAATATGATATGAATAAAAGTTATTATATAAATTTATTTTTTTCTGGTAAAATTAACCATTCACCCAATGTCTTGTCCCAACATTCAGGAACAAATCCTTCTAAGCCACTTGCTGGGAAAAAAGTCAATTCGCCAAAATAAACTTTTCCATCAACTTCATATAAGTCAACTCTCACAAAAGGAATATTTTCTGATAATATTTCTGCTAAATTTATCATTTCATCAAGCTTCTCGGGTCTGCATATGTCTTTGGTGGAATTAGGGTGATGCTTACGGGACATATTTAAATGTTTCCAGTCTGTATCAAAAAAATCTTCAGTTAACCCTTCTTTTGTATACCTGTTTCTACACACTAAGACTATTTTTACTTCCCCATTAAAACAGAAAAATTTATAATCACTTAGATTATCACTAATAAACTCCTCTGCAATAATTTTAGGCACTACATTTTTATAAGGCCACTCACGACTCATATAAAAGAAATTACATCCAAAACTATCATCGATTTTTTTCTGAGCCTCATGAAAATTAAAATCCTTTTTATTTTTACAAATTATTACCCCTCCACTATCATGGGTACATTTTAAAACAAATTGGTTTGGCAAAGATCCAAAATCTATCAATTCAAAGTTACTCCAATAACCTAAAGTAGGTATAAGATATTCTTTTCCAATTTTTGCTCCAACAATTTCTTTTACTTTATATTTATCTACTAGAAAAGTATATTCTTTCCTCCTATCATAAAGCTTTAACCACTGAAGCTTTTCATTAAATGTTATTGGTTCTCTTAAATTTAGCTTTTTTCCCATGACTTTCTTATACTGAATCTTCAAAAATAAATAACTAGGTATTGATCTTTTCAATATGTTTCTAATATTCATTTATTTAATCCCCAAATTTGATTTATATGTTACTTTATTATAAAAATAATTATCAATATATTTCGATTTATAAATTTATTTATAATATTTAATATACCAATCTATAAATTCACTTAATCCTCTCTCTATTGAAGTGTTAGGTTTAAAATTAATATCATTTTCTAAATCATGAGTATCCGCATAAGTATCTTTTACGTCCCCAGCTTGCATCTCTTCAAAATTTATTCTTGCTTTTGTGCTTAATTTATTTTCAATAGTGTTTATAAAATCCATTAAGTTTACTGGCTCGCTATTTCCAATATTATATATCTTATACGGTGCCCAACTCTCGTTTGCAGAATATTCTTCCTTTTTTATATTGTCCCTATTTGGAATATGATTGATCAATTTAAATAAACTTTCTACGATATCATCTATATATGTGAAGTCTCTCTGCATATGACCATTATTGTATACGTTAATTGGCTTTCCTTCCAAAATGTTTTTAGTGAAAGAGAAATATGCCATGTCTGGTCGCCCCCAGGGTCCGTATACAGTAAAAAACCTTAGACCTGTAGTGGGCAAATTATACAAATGACTATAAGCATGGGCCATTAATTCGTTAGATTTTTTTGTTGCAGCATATATACTAACCGGATGATCAACGTTATCTGTTGTTGATAATGGAAGTTTTGTATTACCACCATATACTGAACTCGATGAAGCATAAAGAAGATGCTTAATAGAATAGTCTTTAGACAAATTTAGAATATTTAAAAAACCTTCAATATTTGATTTTATATATGCTTCGGGATTTTCAAGAGAATATCTAACTCCAGCTTGAGCTGCAAGGTTTATTACGATATCAAATGATTCTTTTGAAAATAACTTGTTCATATTATTTTTATCGCAAATATCTAATATTTCAAATCTAAAATTATTGTAATGATTTAATAAATCAATCCTATCTTTTTTTAAATTCACATCATAATAATCATTTAGATTATCAATGGCGACAACTTCATATTCAGTACTTACTAGGATTTTTTTTGCTAAATGTGAGCCTATAAATCCTGCTCCCCCTGTTATAAGAATTTTCATAATAAATTCCTCCTCGACCTATCAGTGTGATTTTACTGAAATTTTTGCACTGCGATATAAGTTTTTTCCTAATTTCGTGACCTCTGATACAAGGATATTATTTTTCCAAAGGACATATGGCAACGAAAGCTGATCCCTAAAAGAACCAGTCTTTATGAATTCTTCCCACCATTGATTAAAGACTTTTTTCGAATTTAAATTATTTAAATCAGACACAATTACTGTCGCTTCTGGCAAACCATAATTTATTGGAAAACCTACCTTCTTATATCGCTGGATTTGTTCATCTATTGCAGTTGCGTTCCCTTTCTTATACAGCTTTAAAACTTCGGCTTCTTGATATAAACAGTCTCTTTGAAAATGCCTATGAAATGCCAATCCAGTCTTATCAGTTACATACTGAGACCAAGGTTTAATATCAGAAGTTATATCTACGTTTCCATCAATATAGATAGCAATATCATATTTGTCTTCAAATAATTCAAAAGGATGCATTTTTAAATATCTGTTAATAAGAACATTGTCTTGTAAATACGTAATATAATCGGGGATTCTTTTAGTTTTCCATGTTACTGTTTCCGGCTCTTGATCAGTAAACAAATAATAATCAATATCTTCGTCCAAAAAAGTTAGTTCTGGAATATTATCATAATTACCAGTTATACAAGTATATACAACAATTTTCTTGTCATCGACATATTGTCTATCGGCAATCATCTCAACATTATTTCTATTTTCTTCATCTCTAAATACTATAAAATTTCTATTAATGGTCTTACTAATTTTTTTCTTTATGAACACATTCATTATATAGTTGAATGATTTAGTATCAAAGGAGAGTTTTGAAAAAAAATCAGATATCCGGGTTTCTCTTCTTAATCTAATAATCTCAAGGTTTTGCTTTTCTAAAACCTCTATAGTTTTCTTATAATCCAATTAGTTTCCTCCAAAAAATATATTATATCTAAAAACATTTAATACTATATGTTCAAACTCAAATAAGTATAGAAAATAATAACCAGTTAATATAAAAAGAAGGAATGTAATTATATCAACAAGAAAAGAATATCCTCTTTTTATATATACTTTAATAGAAAAGTAGTTTGTTAAATTGAACAAAAATAAGGGAATCATATTTCTATATAACCTAAAAAAATCGGAACTAAAGCTCAAAAATGGTATTGCCAACAACAAGATTACAGAGATTTTCAATGTGAGTAATGCAATTTTTATTGTTTTTCTCTCAATTTTGGTTTTATTTTTCAAAATAAGCATTCTTTTGTAAATAAAAAAGTTAACTATAATATTAGCAATTATAAGGACGATATAAAGCAGCAAGCTAAATAATGAAATACCATCTAAATATACTAAATATTTTTGTCCGAATGGTAATAAGCCCAATAAATATTTTATAAAAAAGGTTCTAAATACTATTAAGAGTAAAGTTATGGATACAATATATCGAAATATTTTCTGTAAATCTAATTTTATTATTAAGAAGCATAAGTAAAATAAGCTTGTTATGTGAAAAAGCGAAGCTAAGATAACAAAAAAAGTAAATACTAAATATTTTTCATTTAGCAAAAAAATCAGACCACATAATACACAAGCATACGCTAAACTATTTCTTATTTGAACAATATCCAACATAAATGGGAAATATATATATAGCAATAATGAAATAAATGGATTTCTTGAAAAATAAAATGTAACCATTGTAATCACTGTTAGAAAAATAGTGGCTATAACAAATAGAAAACTTTGATATGATAAGCCAAGTGATCCTAAAAATCGCATCAAAAATGAAAAACCAGCTTCTACTCCCGAATAGCTAGTAATTCCGATTCGAGTAAAAGTATTATATATATTTGAAAAATTTTCGTAATCAGGATTATAAGTATTACCAGCAAACATTAACCACATTATAAATACAACCAATATGGTCATTATCATATTAAAAAAACCAAAGTTTCGCTTTTTATTTTCTATCATAGTCAATCTCCACACTAATTAGATTGTTCTTTTTTGAACATTATATTTCCATCTTTATATCCTTTAAAAATCGATTTTAGCTTACTTAATTTTTCGTTCTCAAAAAAAACAACTCCAATTAAATCATGTATAAATCTGTGATTCATTAGAACTATAAAACCAGGATAATCTTTTCCATAAATTTTTTTTAAGTACTGACCATTTCTAAAAATATAATATTTACGTAAAGAGTTATGATGATTTGGTTTTATGGTTAAAAAAAGAAAGTGTTTTTTTTCTCTATTCCCAATTGTATGTTCTAGCAAAGCATTGGATGTGGCTACAATATCATAACCACATGATAAGACTCTTAATGAGTATTCAGTATCTATTTGGTCAATGAAAAAGTCATCTCTTAGTAATCCTATTTTCTTTATAAGATCCATACTCATCATGCTACCTGAAGAGATGACAAATGATACTTTTTTATATTCAGAATTATTTAATATAATATCTTCATATCCTTTTTCAGTAAGTCTAGCGTAATGAGCAAAATCTTTAATATTTTTATCTTTATAATTAGGAGCCAGTATTCCTAGTTTATAGTTATTTTCAGTTTGATATTTTTCATATGCTGCTTCCATCGACACAACAAAATTTTTAGGAATTAATGTATCCTGATCAAAAAAGAATAGATAATCGAAATCCATTTTATCGGCATATAAAATGCCTTTATTTTGTGCCGCAGCTAGTCCGATATTTTTATCATTTCTAATTATTTTCAAATTATCCACATTATCTTCGAGTTCTTCAAGACTTATTACAATAGAGCTTTCTTTAGAACCATTATCTATAACAATCAAATAAATTGATTGAGCAACTAATTCTTTTATAACCTTGTAAGTATCAAAGTCTGGATTATAGGTAACCATCACGCCTACCGATCTAATATTTTGCATTTAATTCTCCTAAAAACTTATCATAAAATATTTCGTTCATTTTAGCAGTATAAGAAGATTCCGAAAAGTACGTTTGATACATTTGTCTTGTATTCAATCTGTAAGAATCTATCAAATTACTTCGCTTTAAGTTTATCATTCTGTTAGCAACTATTTCTTCATTCCCTCTCTCTAAGTTGAGTCCAATTTCATAGTCTTTTACGAAATTCCAAGTATCATAAGGGATATTATTAATAATTGGCAACCCGTATCTAAAGTACTCAATTGATTTCATAGTCAAACCAACTTTTGTTGAGCTTTTCATAAAGTTTAAACCAAAGTCACACTGAGATATTATATCTTTTTTCTTTAATTCATCAAAAATTATTCCATAATCGTTAAAACTAACATTCGATAAAATTAATTTCTCAACTAAATCTTTTTTCTTTTCTCCATCCCCTATAATATTAAAAGTAACTTTGATTTTATTATTTAAATTAACTAATAAATCAAACAATAAATCAATATCTAATAGATTGTTAATAGATCCAATGTAACAAAGATTAATTCGATTATAATCTTTCTCTTTGTACTCTGTTTCTATCGGAATACCACCATTAAAATAAACCGTATTAAATGGAATAGATTTGTTCGTTTTTTTTAAAAAATCAGCATACATCTCACACTCAGTTATTACAACATCAGCATTATTCAGGTGTTTATCCCTAATGTTACTCCAGAAACGAGCAATTTTTAAATTCTTAAGCTTACCTAATGGCATTGCTTCGGGCCACAAATCAATAATGTCATAAACTAGGATGCTATTATAGGAACTTTTATATATTTGTGAAACAAGCGTATTTGGCGGAATTAGAACATACAACAAGTCATAGTTTTCTTTTTCTATCACTCCTCTAACTTTTTTAGCAAAAGAAAAGTGCGAATACATTCTCCTTATTGATAGATTCTTTTTGTATGCGGGGACATCAATTACTATTGTTCCTTTTTCTTTATTATCAATCTGAACTTTATCTCTATGCGAAAAATTTGAAACAATTATATCCACTTTGCATCCCATAGATTCAAAATAAACTTTTGTTTGCTGTGCTCTAATATTGTATGTTTCAAAACAGTTAACTATTCCAATTCTCATGATCTTTCCTCTTAAGTTCTTTGTCATATGTTAAACTTCCGAATGCTTTATTTACTAGTCTTCCAATTCTTCCAGGAAAGTATCCTAATAAACAAATAAACCAATTTAGTCCAGAAAAAAGATATACTTTTTTCCCTTTTGATGAAGCTATTTCTTTAACCATAAAACTAGTTCTCTGTAGTACTGGATCTTGCGGAAAAAATACACCAGAATCACAAGAGTCTATTCTAATTTTAATAAAACAACATAAACGATTAATATTTAACATTGATCTTTCATTTTTTATATTAGGAAAAACTGGGGTTAAATTTGCTATTTTCACTAGTTGTTGATAATTCCCTTTACTTCCCTCTCCATAAATCATTGGTGGGCGGATGATTGCTATTCTGAAAGTGTCACTTTTAAGAGGGGTCATTTTTTTTTCAGCTTTCCACTTACTATCACCATAAAAATTGGATGGATTAGGCTGTGTTTCAGGAGTAATAACACGTTTCTTATTTATATTCGTTTCCTCACCATAAATAATAATCGAACTCATATAAATAAATTGTCCATTTTTTCCATTTAAATCACTTTTGTACTTTTCAGCTGTTTCAACTGCAAGATCACAATTTACTTTATAATAAAGTTGTTTCGTTTCTTCACTGACTTTTGAAACATCTGCATGGGCAATTCCTGCGACATGAAAAACAGAATCATACTGAGAGAAATCTTTTTCTTTCCATCGATCTCCATGCATATCAACTGTATCAATTTGATAATTATCGCCAAATTGCTGCATCCATTTCTCGAAGGATGTACCGATATAACTGTTCGCTCCTGTAATTAGGATTCGTTTCATTCGATTTCCTCCTTCTTCATCGTTCCCGTCCCGCCTTCAACGACACCGTCACTTTTGAAAACAGAAGTAATCGTACCAAAGAAGCATTTTATATCCATCCTTAAACTAATATTATCCGTATATTTGCCGTCTAACTTGGCCTTAATTGGAATTTCAAGCTCGTCTCGACCACTAATCTGAGCCAACCCAGTCAATCCTGGTCGAATATCATTTGCCCCATACTTATCTCGTTCTTCAATCAAATCATATTGATTCCATAGCGCTGGACGAGGCCCAATGACAGCCATATCACCTTTGATAATATTGAATAATTGAGGCAGCTCATCCAAACTGGTTTTTCTTAAAAATTTCCCTACCTTGGTGATATAAAAATCAGGATCTGCTAATAGATGTGTCGGCATTTCTTTTGGTGTATCAATCTTCATTGTTCTGAATTTATAAATATTAAAATAGGTTTTATTCTTTCCAACCCGTTTTTGCTTGAAAATAATTGGTCCCTTAGAATCTAGTTTTATTGCTAAGCATAAAAGTAATAAAACTGGTGATAACACAACGATCCCCATTAACGATAAAATAAAATCAATGATTCGTTTCAATCCATCCTTATACAACAAAACCCACTCCTATTTGTTTGAAGCATTTGCAAATTTCACAATTTCATTAGCCAAAGCAGCACTTTTTTTAGGAAGTGCTTCTACAAAATAAAGTACCTCTTCCAAGGAATAACCTTTGATATTGCCAACAAAGATTTTCTCGAAGACTGCTTCATCATTCCGTTCTTTATCCAATAATAGTTCTTCGTATAATTTTTCTCCAGGTCGAATCCCAGTTTCAATAATCTCAATCTCTTCTTCACTATAACCACTTAGACGAATCATATTCTTCGCAAGATCAACAATTTTCACCGGTTCGCCCATATCTAAAATGAAGATTTCACCACCTTTAGCAAGTGCACCTGACTGAATAACCAAGCGGCTAGCTTCTGGGATCGTCATGAAATAGCGAGTCATGCGAAAATCAGTCACCGTAATTGGTCCGCCTTTTGCTATTTGCTCACGGAATACTGGAATCACACTGCCTCTTGAACCTAAGACATTGCCAAAACGCACAGCAGAAAATTTCGTGCAACCTTTTTCATTTAAGCCAGTAACAATCATCTCAGAGATGCGCTTTGTTGCCCCCATGACGTTTGGCGGATTATTGGCCTTATCTGTAGAGACCATTACGAAGTTTTTCACTTTTGCGGCTTTGGCAGCTTCAGCAGTATTCTTCGTTCCGTAAATATTGTTTTTGACTGCCTCTCTAGGATTGTATTCCATCAACGGCACGTGTTTATGGGCTGCCGCATGATAGACGATATCCGGTTTGACTTCGTTCATGATTTCAAACATCTTTTCACGATCTTGTATATCGGCTATAACTGGAACGATTTCGGTAATATTGTCTTTAAAATTGATGTTCAACTCGCGGTCAATTAAGTAGATCGAGTTTTCTCCGTGTCCTAATAAAACTAGTTTTTTAGGATTGAATTGAATCACTTGGCGACAGATTTCGGAACCAATCGATCCTCCTGCTCCAGTCACTAATATCGTCTTTCCGGTAATTTGATCTTTGATGGAGTCGATATCCAATTTGACTTCATCTCTACCTAGCAAATCAACGACATCGATTTTCTTCAAACGTGAAGTGCTGATTTTCCCAGAGGCGATTTCTTCCATTGATGGCATCGTGTTGACTTTGACATGCAAAGGTTCAATTAAGCTAAAAATGCTCCGCAACTTTTTCCGTGACAAAGAAGGAATGGCGATCGTGACCATATTGATCTCATACTTTTGAATCAAATCAGGTAAATCAGTGATACAACCCAAGACTTTTTTCCCAGAAAGATAAGTATTTCGTTTATTCGGATCATCATCGACAAATCCGATAATATTAATGTCACTTGCCGTTTTCGAACCTACAAAGCTATTGTAAAGAATACGGCCGCCTTCTCCTGCGCCGACGATCAGGGTATTCTTGACAACCTCATTGGACGACCCCCTCATGTTTTTTCTTTCAATATAGATCCGCCAAATCAATCGACTAGCAATGATCAAAAAGAGCGAAAGAAAGTACGTAAAGATCACTAACCGCACGCTATAGGTTTCATCACCGAAAAATAAGATCACATTGCAAGTAAAAGCGCTACATGACACCGCTAAGAAGATAGCAATCATTTCTTTCAGATTCGTATAGCGATTGATTCGAGAAAAAACACGGAACACAGAACCATAAAAAAGGTAGAAGCCGACAGACAGACTCACAGAGATCAATGTAAATTCCCTTGGAATCGCCACAAAAGGTTTCATAAAATAAACTGCTGCTATATTTGCTGCTATGATCAATAAACTATCTACAATTATTAAAGTTACAATTTTTCTTCTCCTCGTTAATTCAAACAACCCAGTTGCCCCCTAAAATAACCCGAATTTCTTTTTTTTCACTTCAATATAACTTGGAAAACTGATTTGATCCCCGTTTATTAAATCTTTTGCTACTTGTTTCATCAACGTTACTTTGAGCATGCCAAAATCTTGCTCAATTTGCTCATAAGCTTCTTTTAAATTAAAGGTGCGTTTTGTAACGCCATGGGCATCCGAAGCGACCATCTGAACAAGATTATGTTCAACCATTGTTTTTGCTGTTTTTTGGATTTCTTTTCCAAATACGCCGACATAACTTGGCGCAGTTAACTGAGCTAAACAGCCCATATCTAAAAATGGGATTAGATTGTTAGGGTCTTTCCTAAAATGAGCATTCCGCTCGGGATGGACAATGACTGGAATTTTTCCCAGCTGTAGTAAATCGAAGAAAATTTGTTCTGTATACGTAGGTACTTCAATCGTAGGAAATTCTATCAAGATATACGTATCATCAAGATCTGTAAAAAGGATGTTATTTTTCTGTATATCCTCAATTAAATCTCCTGTTATTCTCACCTCTTGTCCCTCAAGTACTGTCAAGGACAAGCTCCGTGCGTCCAATTCTTCTTGTAAAGAAGTAACGAGAGAAATGACCTCTGACTTCGGATTGCGGTATTTTCCATTGTTATGATGTGGGGTACAAAGAATATGCGTAATCCCTTGGCTAATCGCTTTTTCAGCCATAGCGATGCTCGCATTGATGTCTTCTGCACCATCATCAATTCCTGGTAAAATGTGGCA
The DNA here is from genome assembly GCF_050542615.1 of Enterococcus sp. DIV0008. Classification (NCBI taxonomy): domain Bacteria; kingdom Bacillati; phylum Bacillota; class Bacilli; order Lactobacillales; family Enterococcaceae; genus Enterococcus; species Enterococcus sp. DIV0008. The sequence continues at coordinate 2,165,629 of NZ_CP172937.1, forward strand.
ATGTAAATCAATCATTTCTCTCTTCTCCTTCAAATTAATTAATTTCCATAATAATAGTAGTAACCTGAATCTTTCGAGTGTTCGGCACCGTTATAGACCACACCAATGATTCTTGCTTGAACCATATTCAAAAGATCTCTCGCTTTTATTAAGGATTCTTTCCGAGCAACATTCTCTCGAACCACTAAAATCGTTCCGTCTGCTTTAGATGCCATGATTTGTGCATCAGTGACTGCTACAACTGGTGGCATATCAAAAATAACCACATCATAAAGATTTTTCGCTTCTTCCATCACTTGGTTCATTCGTGCCGATCCAAGTAGCTCAGATGGATTTGGTGGTTTTGGTCCGCTGGTTAAGACAGATAAATTATCAATCACCGTTTTTTGAGCTGCTTCAAGGACGCTCGTTGAGGTACTTAATACGGTACTTAATCCACTCGCATTGTTTAAGCTGAATGTTTTATATACAGTAGGCTTTCGCATATCGGCATCAACTAACAATACTCGTTGTCCTGATTTTGCAAAAACAACCGCTAAATTAGCTGAAGTTGTCGATTTCCCTTCACCTGGACCAGAAGAAGTAACAACAATGGTCTTGATTTGTTTATCTGCTGAAGACGCAAATTGAATATTTGTACGGATCGTACGATATTGCTCTGAGATTGGTGAAGAAGGATCAACCATTGTAATCAAGCTCACTGCATGTGTCTGTGTCCCAGTACGTTCTTGTTTTTTTGCCATCATTGTTCCCTCCTAGACCCGGCTACGACTACGGCGTGATTCTGCCGTTTTGTCGCCTTGCGGTTTCTTAATAAATGGTACGCTTGGCTTTTTCTGAATGGTCGCAGCCAATTCTTTTGGTGACATTTGGGGTACAGTACCCAATACGGTAAAGCCTAATGTTTCGGTTACAAATTTATCATCTTTGACAGTTCGATCTAGTAGCTCCAATAAGAAGGCTAAACCGACACCGACCATGATCCCTAATACTAGACCAATGGCTAAATTTAGTTTGTTGTTAGGTGAAACTGGTGTAGTACTAGCTACCGCACTTGAAATGATTGAGATTTTATCAACATTCATAACATCTTGAGCATTTTCTTGAAAGACCAATGCTGTCGTATTGGCAATATTTTGCGCTGACACTGCATTTGTACTAGTTGCCTGAATGGAAAACATCTGTGAGTTCTGTGACTGGTTGATCGAAATGGATTCTTTCAATTGTCCGACAGTCAAGTCAAGGTTGTATTCAGACTCCAAACGATCCTTTACTTGTGTCATAACCAAGTCACTGACAATCATATCTTTATACGTATTGATCATTTGCAAGTTTGTATTCACATCGTTGGCATTGGTAGTTTCGGATTGCGGCAATGTCACAATCAACTGAGCTTGTGAACTGTATTTCGGTGTAATGACAAAGAAGGTGAATATTCCTGCTAAAGCTAAACCAGCAAACATTGAAATAAAAATAGCAGCTAAGTGTTTCCGTAGAATTGCGAATATTTCTTTTAAGCTAATTGTTTCTTCCATCTTTTCTCCACTTTCCTATTCATTCTCTAGATTTAGTTGAGCTTTCAACTCTTTTTGAACTCTTGCTAGTTCTTCGTCACTCACACGCTGATATGAGATGCCGTCTTGCATGAATCCTTCCCCTTGCAACTGATCTTGTTTGATCGTTTGAAAGGCACTGCGATAGTTAAATGCTAAGGTTCGCATGTCATCGAAACTCATATCTGTCTTCATGTTTTGCTCAACGGCATTTAAGATCGTTTGATATTGGGTAATTCCATCAAGACTCAAGACTTTCTTAACGATCCCTTCAACGATTTTACGTTGGCGTTCTTGACGTCCATAATCGCCGTTTGGATCTTCATAACGCATTCTTGAATAGGCAAGGGCTTGTTCGCCATTTAGTGATGTACGTCCAATAGCAAAATCAAAACCATCTTGCGAAAAGGTAATTTCATTATTTACTTCAATTCCGCCAACGGCGTCAACTAATTCTTTTAATCCAGCCATATTGATTGATACATAATGATCGATCGGAATATCCAAAAATTTTTCTACAGTGTTCATTGCCATCGCTGGTCCACCAAAAGCATAAGCATGGTTAATTTTATCTGTCGTCCCATGTCCAACGATATCAACATAGGAGTCTCGTCCGATACTAACCACTGTCGTCTGGTTGTCTTGAGGGCTGATCGTTGCCACCATCATGGTATCGGAACGGCCTTGCTCCACTCTCCCCAAATCACCTGTATCGATGCCCATCAATAAAACCGAGAAAGAATCTTGTTGGGATAGGTCCACATCGTTTTCACGTATGCGATCTTCGCGATCACGTTCGACAGATTCATAGGTTTGTTGCATTGAATTTGATACATCAAAATATAACTTTGCAGCAACACCGACGATTCCGATGACTAATACTGCAACGATTCCAAAGATAATCAAAAAAATCTTTTTGCCTTTTGACATTTGCTTTCCTCCAGTTATCTCTAATTTTCTTCGATCCTTCACTTATGCTAGTAAACGACGTCTGAATTTGGATCGGTCCAAGTGCCGTCTCCTGCGGAAGTATCGTTTGAATAACTTTCTGTCGGGGCAGTGGATGAGTAACTGCTATAACCGGTATATCCCATTTGTGTCGCGACTTTATCTGCAAGTTCAGTAAATTTTTCTTTTAACTCTTCATTACGGACTTTGCTAATACTATCAACAGCAGTTAGGTATTTTTCCAAGGTCACTTCACTGGTCACTGTATCATCTTTAAGCATTTCATCAAAAGTTTCTTGTAACTTTGCAATGCGGTCCAATTGGGTATCCGCATACTCTAAATAGGAAACAACTAAGTCTTTCCATTTACTATCCTCAAAAAAGCTCAGATTTTCACGGACATTCCCAACATCCGTTTCTTTTAGATCGGCTCTAATGATGACATCATTTTCAGCACTTTGCCAATTTGAAACGCCTTCAGTAAATAAGGCTTCCGTATCCGCTTGTACTTTTAATTTTGCCTCGATGTCTTTTAACTGATCATCAAGGGCGGTTTTTTCTTGTTGGATCTCGACTGACTCACTTGGTAATGCATCATCATCGATCCCATAATCGTCTGCAGATACTTTCACTGCAGAAAGTTTTGCGACTGTTTTAAGAACGTCTTCTTCTTTAAGATCTTTTCTCAAAAACGTTTGATCTTCGTTGCTGTAAAATTCAGCAATCTCTTTCGACAACTCATTGATGCGATCTTTTTCGCTGGCAATCGCTGTCTGTGCATATTCGACTCGCTGCTGATATTGCCTTTGGTTATTTTGTCGGTAACCAATAAAACAAATCGCAACTGCGCCAATACCAACGGCTAAAACAGTCAAAGTCTTTAATAACGGCTTTCCCATGAACACACTCCCTACTTCAATTGTGCTTGTTTAAGCATTCTGCCTTCCTCTCACATAATAAAGGCAATTCTAGTTTATTATAAGAGAAATGTAGCATTAAATAAAGGAAATTCCCGTTTTTTATTTATTACGGTATATTTTTCGTCAATAAAAGACTCGTATAATGCCAAACATCCGTTATTTTAAAAAATCATAAATAACGTCTACTCTACTTGACAGTTTTTTTAAACCCTCATTTTAAATAATGAATAATTCAGTTATAATCGTTATTCTCATCACCTTTGAAGGTTGTCACATTACAGAAAAATAACCTTGAGAGATTAAATCCCTTCACTGTCTCAACATCTTTTCATTATAAATAGAAAAGAAAAGAAATTCAGAAAGTATTTTCATACACTTTTCTTGTTATTATAAATTAACTTGTCAAAGCTGAATTCTTTTCTTGGCGCACTTAGGGTTTCCTTTGCGACTGCTCTTTATTTACGCCAATCATTCCTGTTAAAATTATAAGTTGTCTTTCGAAAAGTGACTTTTCTCTTCATTTCCGTTTTCTTTCATCTTCTATCAGTTTCCTCGAAACATAATTAATCGTTCAATTTTTATTCCTACGCTAAAAAGTTATTACCTTGACGTCTCTTTTGCTAATTAATTTCCATTTATCTTCTTTGAGAGGCTGAAAAAAACGTGTTTCTACCTATATATATGCTGATCGTCAGATGATTTATAGAAAACGCAAAAAATCTTACACAGGCTCAGGTATATATTTCACCAATCGATGAAATATGTGATTTGTTTTTCCATCCCTAGTTTCTTTAAGATGTATAGGAAAGAGTTTTGCTTTTTCTTCATGAAAGGAGCTGCATCTTGAGAAATTTTCAAAATAACTTCATTACTAATACGGCTACGATTCGATGGCTGAAAATTTTAATGGCATTCGAGAAAAATCACCATTGCTCAACTGTCGGCTTAGCAAAGACATCAGGAAGTACGACTCGTACGATCATGACAGATATTACGAATTTAAAAGAACACTTTGGTGACTGCCTTATGATCGACTCTTCACACAAAGGGTATTTTTTTTCTATAAAAAATTCTTCTGATTACCTTACAAAAAAACGTGCTTTGATTGCCGATGAAATTTTATTCCATATCATTGAAAGTATTTTTCATCACGATTTGCTTACTTCTTCTGAATGGGCAGAAAAATATCATATATCTGAGAGTACTGTTTTGCGGTATTTGCGAAAGGTCCAACCCATTTTTTCCTCCTATCGTTTGGAAATTCAAACCAACCCAGTCAGCTTTGTTGGGGAAGAAATCAACATTCGCAAATTTTTTCATGATTTCTACTATGAATCCGAAATTACTGGCCATACGATTTTCCCGCCCATCGCGATTCAAAACATCACTGCCAGTGCATTTTCAAAGTGCTATCAGCTGAATCAACATACTTGCTCTTTCGGTGAGTTTAATTACTATTTGTATATCACCTTCGAACGGCATTGCATTGGTCAGCCTATCTCCTTACCAAAGCCAGTCAAAGCTATGTTCGAAAACTACAATGATTTCAAGTTATTTTCCGAAATCAACGAATCCATCGAGGAGCAATACCAAAGAGAACTTCCTTATGAGGAAATGCTCTATTTATTTTTATTAGTGAAAACGCGACGATCGATCAGCAACCTGACCATTGAACATACATTTTGCAAAGAATACAACCATTGGCCTGAACTCAAAAAACTTGCGGCATTATTTGTAAACGACTGCTTACCCGATTCACCAGATCCTGCTCGCGATCAACTTTTGATCGAATCATTCTTTACCGTAGCAAAAATCAAACAATTATTATCACCTTTGCTAAACCACATGATTTCTGATGCCATCCAATTTGTAGAAGATAGTTACCCGGATGATTTTCAATTGTTTAAAACTTACTTGTTCACGCAACCTATAGCACTTGATACTTGGGATAGTGATACATTGAATCACTTGAGTACAAGTTTAACAATGTACAGCTCCTCCATCAGATCGTTGTATTGGCAAGAAAAAAAGAATATTGCCTTTTTATTTGAAGGTCCTTATTATCTATGCCAATTACTTAAGTGCAAGTCTGTCCGTTATTTGCGCAGTTTTCGTACCTTTTATTTCCCGGATTCCAACGAATTGTCGCAAGCATACTTAGAAAAGAATCAGATCGATTTGATCGTAACGAACTATACGGAATACATCACGGAGTACGCTCAGAACATTGATTATCTACTCCTTAAAACCTTTCCGGATGACTATGACTGGGAAGCTTTAGAAGCGAAACTAAACACGAATTTCAATAGTTAATTTTGCTACTGGTGTCTTTCTTCTTTTTTCTTTGTTATTATTTGGCAGCCTGAGGCGACTCTATAATGGTCGTTCTTGCCGGAAACGATCATCTATGGGAATTTAAGGGATTGTGATTTATTTAACATAGATATTTTGACTGACTAAAGATAATCAAACAGAGTGCTAGAAATACCCCACAAATCAGGTATTTACGGCACTCTGTTTTATTGAAAAAAAGCCAAAAAAAAAGAAGCAGGCCTCTGCTTCTTTTTTTGATCAATCTAAGATCGTGACTTTTACTTGACGACGTCCCCATTGGATACACTGTGCTACATTATCAAAGTGAACATCGATAATGTGCCCTTTGATCGCGCCACCAGTATCAAGTGCTAGTGCTACGCCATAGCCTTCAACATTGACTAAAGTGCCTAGCGGAATCACGCTTGGATCAACGGCAACTGCCATTGGATTTTTACGTAAATCTGTACCACTTGCGGTAAAGAAGCTCGCACCAGCTTCTTTATAAGAGTAGGCAGTTGATTCCATCATCAATGTCCGACCACTACTTGTATCGCTATTGCTAGTATTGTTGTTGCTTGTATTACTTGAACTGCTATTCGAGCTACTATTACTGTTACTGCTTGAAGAGCTATTCGATGATGACGTGCTGCTTTCAGTCGTGTTGCTGCTAGATGATGCAGACGATTGTGATTCCGAAGAACTTGAACGTTCAGCCGCTTGTGCTGCTTCTTTTTCCTCTTTTTCTTTCGCTGCTTGTTCTGCTGCTTCTTTGGCTGCACGTTCTTCTGCTGCTTTTTCAGCGGCTAAACGAGCAGTTTCAGCTTCTTTGCTTGAAGCGATTTGAGCCAAGGTTGATTCATTTTCTTTCAACTGCGCTTGAAGATTGGCGATTTTTGAATCTAGCGCTTTGGCTTCTGATTCTAGTGCTGTTTGATTTTCTTTCAACGATTGCTGGGTAGATTGCGCTTTTTCTTCTAATGTTTCAAGCTTTTCTTTCTCAGCCGTCAATGAATCGATCTTTTCTTTTTCCAAGTTTTGCAGCATCGTCATGGCATAGGCACGATTGATGAAATCTTGGATGTTCGATGATTCTAATAGGACGGTCCAATCTCTGGTTGCCCCACCATTGACTTGGATGTCTTTCATACGTTCCGCAACGACTGCTTCACGCTTTTCAATTGTTTCTTGTGCAGTTTTGATTTCTGCTTTGGTTGTTGCTAATGATTCTTCATTTTCAGCGATTTGAGCTTTTAACTCTTCTACTTCGCTGTATTTCGCATTCACATCAGTCAATGCAATCTGCACTTCCGTACTGATTTCCTGACTTTGCTGCATGACGGCACTTTCTTGCTCTTGCAATGATTCAAGTGACTCAGCCTGCGCAAAGATGGGAGAAACGATTCCTGCCGCAAAGACAGCGACAACGATTGTTCGTAGTTTCTTTGCCTTCAAAAAATTCCCTCACTTCTCACTATGGTTTCCAACATATCCTATTATACAAATTCTTAAGAAGAATTTTATTGCAAGACCTTTACAATTTGTTACAAATTATCGTAAAAGTGGGAGTTTTAACAGTCTTTTCCATTGGATTTCAGACAGAAGTGGGAAGAATCAGCTTTGATAAGGGTTTATTTTCTGTAACACTATCGTAACAATGCTATTTTTTTCTACGAATAGCCTCGATGAAGCGCGACAATTCTTGGCTGCTTTTTATCTGATTGATTTCTAACTTTTGAAAGTTTTTTAAGAGTCTTCTTTGATGGAAATTCAACTTCGGTAGATTCTGTTTTAAGATGCGCCATTCTTCTGGAAATGCTGCAAATCGCCCTTGCCAATCATTTTTATATTGCTCAATGTTTTCAGCCAACTCTTTTTTGTGTTGTTCAAAGGCTTGATTGACTTGTTGCACAGCTTTCTGAAAGGCAACCAAATTTGCCAAAGTATACCCCATATCAAATGAAAGGATCATCAACAAGATAACTGGCAATAAAAATCCTGTACGTTCTACTAATGTTTGAACAAAAACTAGCATCTGGGGATGAATAAATCGAACGATGATCACGCAGCACGCTCCCCAAAATACGGAGATTGGCAGTGCTACTCTCCCATTGATATTCAAAGGGACATTATTATAGTCCCACCATGAAGCGTGAAACAGTTTTTCCAATAGAAAACTCGTGGCATACTCCAAAATAGTTACTAGGATTGCGGCTGCAAAAAAAAGCAAGACAATATGTTGATGAATTGGTCGTAATAGGTAGACAACGCCTAAAATGCCAAAGCCATAAATGGGTGTGATGGGACCGACCAGAAAACCTCGATAAACAAAATGACCTGCTTTTATCGAGCAATAAATCGTTTCCCACAACCAGCCAATAAATGAATAGCAAAAAAACAATAAAATAATTCGTTCAAATTCGAACATACATATTTACTCCTTTCAAAAAATGATGACGTATTATTGCGGTACTTTTCTTATTCATCATACCACAAAGTAAGCTATCTCATTTTCAGTTCAAAGTGACGTTCTCTCAGTGAACAGCTCATTTTATTGTTTCCTATGCTTTTATTGATTGCCAAAAATAATGGATGGATGGACTTGTTCCTTTAAACTATATCCACATAATTCTTTGTTGAAAGTAAAGTGATCTTGTTCTACGTTGGCAATGATTTCCTCCTCTGAAAATCCATGGAAATCGTAATCATTGATATAACTACGCAACAAGACCAATTTTGCATCAATCAAAAGTACTCTTTGGATATCTGTCCAAAAAGTTGTTTCTCGATTCTTTAAAATTTTTTTCAGTTCTGCTTCTTGTTCTAACCAATAAGAATAAACAACTGGCATATCCTCTCGAATATCAGCTGGCGATAGACCTTCACGCATTTTTCTTAAGTATTCATTAACTGATGGATATAGCAATTTCATTCCCCCTAAGTATATTATTGAACCAATTTTCCCCAATAGAGATGACTGTCGTTCTGCGATGTTCGTTGATTTCTCGGGGAAATCTTATTTTGCTTTCGCTTGAAATTCCCCATATAAAGTAGTTTTTATGATAAGAACATAAAGCATATATTTTGCATCAATAAAGAAAAAGAATACGATCAATTTTTAGATGCATTCCATGCAATTTTCAACTTCACCATTTTTTTTATGCTTCCTTTCTTATACTAAGCATATCAAAACTACTCTCATATTTATAATCAACTTTTGCATCCATCTAGGAAAAAAGTGAAAACAAGCCTTTATAATCTTTTATTTTTGACTTTGTTTTATTATTTTCATCATCAAGAAAAATAAATTTCACCTTATTCATGCAATAACTGAGAATATTTTATTGCGTTATTTTCTTTCCTATTATACGATTAACTAAATAATGTTGGTTATTTGAAAGCACATACGAAGGGAAAAGTGAGAATAATGAAAAAAAGTGTTGTTTTAAGTTTGTTGGGGTTTACACTTCTTTTTGCAGGATGTACACAAAAAAAAGAAAACTCGGCGGGAGAAAGTTCGCAAAGTGCAAGCACTTCAAGTATCGCCATGACATCTTCCACAGAAATGAATCAAGAATCAACGGCCTCATCTAGCGGATCTGCTTTACCGAGTTCTGAACAAACCATCACAGGGGTCAGTGGTACAAACTACAAGATTGCGTTACCTAGCAATTGGCAAGAAGTACCAGATTTCACTTCATTGAATCCTGACAATGATTTTATGTTGTCAGATGCATTAGAAACGAAGTACTTAGCTGCTGTTGTTGAATCAAAGCAAGATTTCGCCGATTTAGAAACTTATCTCGGGTTGGTTCAAGAAAATTTGGCAACGAGCTTTGATACGACTGCCACCTTTTTACCAATTCCTGACACCAAAGCCTATTTCGTTGATTTCCCAGCAACCGTTGAAGGACTAAATATCCACTATATTTATTATGTCCTTGAAACAGAAAATAATTATGTGCAGTTATATGGTTGGACATTGGAAAGTTTGTATGACTCCTCAAAAGAGGAACTGACAGCGATCATGAATAGTTTCAAAGAAGAATAAGTAAAAAACATCTGTAAACCACTTTTGCGTCCAATCGCAAAAATGATTACAGATGTTTTTCTTTTTTATCTACTTACTACTAGTCGCTGCCCTACCACAATCAATGAACCAGAAAGATTGTTCCACTGCATCAACTGATTCACTGTTACACCGTACCGTTGCGAGATTCCCCACAAGGTATCTCCCGAACGCACCGTATGAGTGGTGCTACTTGAAGAGGTGCTATTCTCTCGAACATAGGCGGCACTTACCCACCCACGACCTTCAATTCGATACCAGATATTGTTGCCGTTGACACTCGTCCCAGTCTTTTGGGCAACGGCTCGAAAAGAAGCGTTGCTTGATAACGAACCGACAATGTTGGCACTAGTAGAAGCGTCTGAACGGATGTTTAAGGTCGCCGTTGTTCGAAACTCTTTATTGATGCTTTGCTCGGTATTGTTACTTCCTGAGCTTACTTCGCTGACATAGGCGGCACTTACCCACCCACGGCCTTGGATCCGATACCAGACATTGTTGCCATTCACACTGGTTCCGGTCTTTTGAGCGACAGCTCGAAAGGTCGTATTATTCGCCAACGAGCCGACAACTGAGGCGCTAGTTGATGCATCTGAACGGATATTTAAAGCCGCCGCTGTTCGAAATTCTTTATTGATACTTTGTTCGGTATTGTTGTTATTCCCATTATTGTTATTACCATTCCCACCCGTATTTGATGAGATCTCTGTCACATGAGCGGCACTTACCCATCCACGACCTTGAATCCGATACCAGGTCGTATTACCGTTGACACTGGTGCCGCTTTTTTGGGCAACTGCTTGGAACGTCGCATTGGTAGCCAGTGAACCAACGATCGAGGCACTGGTGGAAGCGTCTGAACGGATATTTAGCGCTGCATTTGTCCTGAATTGCTTATTGATGGCTTGTTCAGAATTGTTATTATTGTTGTTATTATTCGAACCGCCACCGCTTGAGGTATCGTATTGGGTCAAATTGTAGGTTTCGATCAAGTTATTCAGCTTACTTGCATAAGACGTGTCGGTTGCATAACGTCCTTGTAGCCACTGTGTCGCATCACGATAAGAACTGGTATTAGACTTCCATGCCCCATGGTAGAAGAAAACACCTGGCGAAAATGAGGTGGTTTTCAAAACGTGGGCATTGTCTTGAAAGGATTCTTTTAGCGAGGGATATTTACGAAACTTAGCAATAATCGGATAAAGATTGCCATTCCCGTCATCTTCCATCGTTTGCATCTCTACAAATTGTCCATTGTAAGATCCCTTGATGCCAAACATATTATTCGCAAGAGTGGTCAGTGTGGACTGGCCCCAACCGGACTCTAAGATTGCTTGGGCAATCATGACCGAAGCATACAGATCATTTGCTCCCGCCACTTCTTGTGCCATCGGCCCTACTTGCTGAATAAAGGCTTGTTGATTGGTAGAACGTGCCATTGGATTGTTGTAGTTCGGCATCACCTTCGTTTCAATGGCAATCCGCTCTTCTTCTGAAAGAACCGGGATGTCGCTCCCTATTTCTGTCTCTTCTTGTTCGGAAGCCGTGTCATCTGCCGGTACCCTTTCAGGTACGTCTTCGCTTTCTGGCACTCCCACAACGTCAACGTTTGAGGAATCGGAATTGTCTTGTGTTCCTGATTCATCATTCGTTGCGTTGTCTTCTACAACGATCACTGAATCTTGTGTTGAGGTATCTTGCGATGAGTCAGCTGTTTCAACGACCCGAACGCCATTTTGCGCTTCTGTTGACTCAAGCGTATCAGCTAAGACACTCACTGGCAAAATATTCACCGTGCTAACAAGTGCAGCCGTTGTGGCTGCACTTTTGCGGTAAAACACTCCTCTTTTTTGTTTCATCGCTCGTCTGCGAATCAATTTTCTTTCTTCCATTTGTCTCTCCTTAAAACCACATCCAGTTAAACCTTACATTCTCACTGCAAAACTAGGTGTAAAGTAAGCAGTGCTACCAACAGAAACGTTTTGTCCTGGTCGTGGTGCGTGAATATATTGGCCACCGCCTAATGCAATGGCTACGTGATACGTACTTCCTGATGAACCCCAGAATAAAAGATCTCCTGGTTGCGCTTGGCTGACTGGAATCACTGTACCGGCTGTTTCTTGTGGTACCGTCCAACCGCCAATATCTCTACCTGTTACTTGTAAAAAGACATAGCGAGTAAATCCAGAACAGTCAAAGCTGTCAGGTCCTTTGGCACCCCAAACATATGGTTTTCCGATATGTCTATAGGCTTCGGCAACGATCGCGGCACCATTTGTTGAAGCTGGTGCGGAAGGCGCTGTCGGTGGAGTCACGATTGGTGTCGGCGCAGGCGCTGGTGTCACTGGCGTCGGTGCAGGAGTTACAGGTGCACTATCCGCTGGCGTCTCCGGTGCTGCAGGTGTTGTTGGTGTTTCTGGTTCTTGAATTTCTGGTGCATCTACTGGTGTTTCCTCTGGAGCATCTGGTGTTTCAACCGACTCAGATCCTTGCGTTTCCTCTGGTTGTGTTTCTACTGGCGCTTCTGGCTCTTCCACTGGTTCCTGACTTTCTGCTCCTATTTCAGGTTCCGTTGAATCCGCCTGAGCAGCTGCTTCATTCAAGGCTGCTTCTTCCGCAGCCGCTTGTTCTGCTTGCTGTTGCGCCGCTTGTTCCGCTTGGGCTTGTAAAGCAGCAACGCGAGCTGCTTCTTCACGAATTCTTGCTTGCTCCGCTTCATAAGCTTCTTTTTCCGCACGCAGCTGTTCTTTTTCTTCTTCTTTTGTTGCTTCTTCGTAGGCTAGGTTACTGACTAGCACATTCAATTCTGCTTGAGTGGCTTCGAAGACACCTTTTTGCGCTTCTAGATGACTCTGTGCTGCTTGCAATTCTGCAACTTTTTCTTGTGATTCTGCGCGCTTTTCTTCAACGGCTTTTTGGTCAGCTTTTTGCTGTTCAATCACTTCATTGTTTGCTCGGATGATCGTCGTCATGGCATGCACCCGACCGACTAGGTCACTGACAGACTCCGCTTCTAACACCGCTGTTAAAAAATGATCGCCTTTGCCATTGATTTGTGTTTCTCTGGCTTGTTTTTCAATGTTTTCTGAGCGTTTGGCGATTCGCTCTTCTAATTGACTGATTTCTTGGTCTAATCCTTCTATCTCTTGCAGCAAATCACCTTGCTGCGCTAAAATGGTCGCTGTTTCTTGATTCAGTGAATCAATTTCCTCAGACAATCCGTCAATTTCCCCTTGTACGCTCTGGCGCTGCTGTCTCAACTGATCAATCTCGTTATTTTTTTGTTCAATCAATTGGTCATGATTCGTTGCAAAAACGGTCATAGGGCCGCCGAATGATGACAAGACAATGCCACACATACATACTGTTGCAAAGATTTTCTTCTTCATCTGATCCTCCAAATTCAATTTAAAAACTTTTTTTTCATTTATTTGACCATTTTCATTTTAACATAGTTCATCTACAAACCCAATCCGTAAGCGATTTACATTTTAGTTACACAAATATCAAATGTTTTTTTATTGATTGTTCCCCAGTAAAAAAAGTCATTAAAGTTGAATCAATCCCTATCTATCAACTCTTCAAGAAAACTTCATAGAAAATCTTCTTTTTCTTAAGAAAAAATAAATCATGTTTTAGATTTCACTTTTATTACATTAATTTTTTGCAAAATATGCTTGATTTACAAAATCTTATTCATAAGAAAAAGCTCTTTCCTAGTGTTTTCTAGAAAAGAGCGCGTTTTTTGTCTGTGCTAGTTGCGATATGGCAGTAATTGCCGCATCACGGCGATTTGGTCGTCAATAGTCTGTTCAGTGATATGACCAGTCAGAGCCAAAATCCCTAATCCTTCAATCACGAACATATAGTTTTCGGCAATCACTGCCAAGTTTTCATCTTTTAATACACCTTGCTGAACGCCGACTTGAAAGATCTCATGGATCGTCCGTTTCGTCTCAGAAAGTTGTGCTTGCTGCAGTGAACTGGAGGCTTCAGTTTTATGCGTATAGTAATACTCGTAGACGGCTCGCAGCATACCGTCAGAAATGCTGTGGAGTAGACGTTTGCGATGGTCGGAAAAATATTTGTTTAAAATCGTTTCAAAGGGCACTTGCTCCATAATCATCTCTCGTACATCATCAAATTTTCGTTTGGAACGCTGCTCTAACACTGCCAAAAAAATCTCATCCACCGAACGAAAGTACAAATAAATGCCACCGCGACTAATGCCGCACTCTTCGATAATGTCCTTCATGGTCGCATCGATCAAGCCTTTCTTACTAAAGACGACTTTGGCACTTTCAAGAATCAAATCACGCTTTTGTTGTTTTTTCTTTTCAGCTGTAGTCAATTCGCTCTGCTGCTTCTTCGCCATTTTTTTGGCTCCTTTCATCACATTATGAATGACACGAGTGTCATTTTGTTGTATAATCAACCTAACTTAAAAATGACACGAGTGTCATTATAAAAAAAGGAGTTTTTACAATGAATACAAAAAGCAAAACCTATCGCCTTGTCATTCGTGCCATTTTGACAGCTATTATTATTTTACAGACGATGGTACCTTTCCTTGGATTTATTCCGATCGGTATCACTAGTTTAACGATCATCCATATCACGGTGATCGTCGCTGCCATCGTTTTAGGGACAAAAGACGGGATGTTCATTGGCTTAGTCTGGGGTATTTTTACCATGATTCGCGCCTTTACCTCTCCAACAACGCCCTTAGACATTGCCGTTTTCACCAATCCAATCATCTCGGTGATTCCCCGTGTGTTGGTTGGCTTAGTGGCTGGTCTCTTATTTACGATCATTTACAAGAAGACAAAAAAAGTCGTCGCTGCGTCGATTGTTGCAGCAATCTTTGGGACCATCACCAATACGGTTCTGGTCTTAACCTTAATGGGAACCTTGTATACTAGCTTAGTTGCTAATACCTATGGTGTCGATGCTTCGGCTTTGTTCGTGACCCTCGGCGGAATCGCTGTAACAAATGGAATCTCTGAGGTGATCACAGCTGCGGTCTTAACCCCAATTCTAGTAAAAGCCTTATTTGCGGCAACCAGTTTACGTCCAGAAAATCGTTAGTCCCTTCTCTTATCCTATCATTTTTTTCACGTTCTGAGTACTCTTTGCCCAAACATTAAAAGAACCCCGAACATAGAAAGCTTCTATTCTATAGAATAGCTTTCTATGTTCGGGGTTTCTTGTATTATTGGTTAAAAAAAGGTGGACAGCAAGGCAAGGATCGCTAGACCGCCTTGGGTCAAAATAATTTTCTTGTCGCTAGTCAGACTGCCATATGCAGCCACTAAGATAATGTAGATCAACAGCAAACGACTGATTTCCAAAGGCGCTGAAGCAAAGGTGATGCTATACAGTAACCCCAAACCAATCAGCCCATTGTAAACCCCCTGATTTTTGAACAAGGTCACCACGATCGGTCGCTCAAGTTCTGTCTTCGTCACGTTGAAGACTCGCGCTGTTGCTTTGGAAGTAGTGGCAAATGTTTCTAAATAGAGAATATAGAAAAACTCTAAGGCAACCAGTACAATCAAAACCGTCGATAAAATCGTCATCTTTATTCTCCTTGATGAGCGACAACGATCTCGCTCGGTTTGGCTGCAAAGTCAGGCATTTGTTGGAATAATTGTTGCAGCAGCGGGTTTTGATTGTGGGCGGTGATCGCTTCTTGATTCGCCCATTTTTCGACCATGACAAACCGATTGTTCTCTTCCAATGATTCATAGAGATGATAGCCGTGGCAGCCATCCTCAGTTCTCGCCGATGCTAATAATGGGGTAACAGCGGCTAAAAAATCTGCTCGCTTTTCTTCTTTGATGTAAAACGTTGCATTGATGATTTCCATCGTTTTTCCTCCTCTTATAGGAATGTCGTAATTTGTTCTGCGTCCAACCGAACGGATTCATAGCCTAATTCTTTGGCTTTTCCGACTGAAAGGATCATGACAGGAACATAACGCTCTTTGTCTAAGCCAAAAGCTTCTGCTAATTGATCCGCTTCAAAGCCACCGATTGGGTTGGTTTCATAGCCATGCGCCCGCGCAACTAACATAAATTGCATCGCTGCTAAACTAGCGTCGATCTTCACCACATCATTCATTTGTTCTTTTGTAAGATTTTCGTAATGAGGAATGATCGCTGCTAATTGTTGGTCACGAACCTCCGCTGGCATTTTGCCTTCTGCTACTGCTTTGTTATAAATTTCTTCTCCTAGTTCATGACAAAGCATATCGCCAAAAATCAAGACCATTGCAGAAGAGGTATCATTTTGACGGACGTTGAAACGAATCAATGGTTTCAATTTTGCTTTTTGCTCATCGCTTTCCACAACGACAAAGCGCCAAGGCTGCATATTGACTGAGGAAGGTGCTGTCGTTGACTCTTGGATCATGGTCAACATTTCTTCATGGGGGATTTTGTAGGTTTCATCATAGACACGGACCGATTTTCGGCCAAAAGTAATCTCTGAAAAATTGTTGTTGCTGTATTCTGTCATGGGTTTGCCTTCTTTCATGGAACTAATTTCATAAGTAATGTTAGAAGCTGGGCTTCTTCTTCTTCGGTCAAATTGATGCCTAACGACTCCTCAGAGCTGGCATGCTTTGAAGCACAACTAGCCAAATCGGCTTGTGCTTTCGGTGTCAAAGAAACAAAAATCTCGCGGTTATTGTCTTTGTTTCGTTCCCGAGTCACCAATTGTTTTTCTTCGAGAATCTTCAAATGCCGCGTGACCGCTGCACTATCGATTTTCAATTCATTCTGTACTTGATTTTGGGTACAGCGTCCTTGCTCATTCAAAAACTGCAGCAACTGATAACGGGTCAGACTAAAGCCGGTCTCTTTTTCAAAGATCGCCGTTAATTCTTGGTTCACGATTTTCATCCGATAGAGCAATCCGCTTAGCTCACGTAAATTCATTGCATCAACCGCTCCTTTCATCATTGACTAGTCAACTGTTGACTAGTCAAGTATAAGTCATTTTCTTTTGCTTGTAAAGAGTAAGCATAAAAAAGACCCGCAGTTAGGCGAACTTCATCAAGGATCGAATCAGAAATCCTTTGATGAAGGTGCACCATTAGGCTGCGGGTCTTCGTTACTCCAGTATTGAGTCAATACTGGAGAATTTATTTTATTTTAATTGGAAGAGTTTCTTCAAGCCCATGACGATCAATGTGGAGATCGCTGCAGCAGCGAAGATGATCCCCCACGTGCCGGCTTGAATTGGCATCGTGTCTAATAGCTCATTCATAAACGGTACATAGACCGCTGAAAGCTGCAAGCCGACGGAAAGGAGCAATGCCCCCATCAACGGTTTGTTTTTCAAGAGGGTTTTATCTAAACCAAAGCCGCTGCTCTTACGAACGTTGAAAATATGCATCAATTGCGCCACTGCCATAAAGGTAAAGGTCGCTGTTTGTGCATAAAGCAACTCGTGATCCGTCAACATCAAGAAGTTAAAGAAGCCAAACGCCACCAAACCAATTACAACACCACTTAAAATGATACGTCCTAAGAAACGCTTGTTGACGAGTCCATCAGCTTTCGACCGTGGCTGACGTTTCATGATGTCGTCTTCTGCTGGTTCAAAGGCTAACGCCATGGCTGGAGCAATATCGATAACTAGATTCAAGAAAAGGATATGCAGCGGTTGAATTGGCATTGGCATCAAAAAGATGACACTTAAAAAGATCGTCACGATCTCAACCATATTACATGAGAACAGGAAGGAGACGTATTTTTTGATATTGTCAAAAATGATGCGTCCTTCTTTGATGGCATCGACGATCGTTCCAAAACGGTCATCGGTCAAAATCATATCGGAAGATTCTTTGGCTACTTCTGTGCCGCGGATCCCCATGGCGATCCCGATGTCAGCGCCGTTGAGTGCCGGCGCATCGTTAACGCCATCGCCAGTCATTGAAACGATATCGCCTTCTTCACGCAAGGCTTCCACAAGCTGTAATTTATTTTTTGGTGAGACTCGCGCAAAGACAGCGACTTCTTCGATTTTTTCGTTAAAGCCTTCCTGTCCTGCCAATTCATCGATCTCACGACCCGTCATAGTTTTTTCATGGTCTTTTAAGCCAATTTCTTTGGCAATCATGGAGGCTGTCTTCGGATGGTCCCCAGTGATCATTTTCACTCGGATCCCCGCTTCTTGGGCGACCTTCACTGCTTCTTTGACATCTGTTCGTGGCGGATCGACGATGCCCGCAAAGCCTTGGATCTTGATTTGCTGCAGTGCTGCTTTCAGCTCTGCTTCGTCCGTACCACCTTGATAATCCTTGATACAACCGACAGCGATCACCCGCTGCCCATGACTGGCTAACGTGTCATTGTATACATGGAGCTGTTCCTTTTCTTTGGCATCAGCATCGGCTAAATCAATCAAGACATCTGGTGCCCCTTTGATAATCAATGTCCGTTGCTCTCCTTCATACACGGTCACCATATATTTGTTGTCGGAATCAAAAGGCATTTCTGCAATTTTCTTCAGACCGTTATCCTGCTCTTTTTGCCGATCGATGCCGATTTTTTGACCTAAAACGACGAACGCCCCATCCGTTGGATCACCGAGAATCTCGTATTGCCCTTCGTTTTCACGTAAAGTGGCGGTGGTACATAAAGCACCGTTTTCGATCATCCCTTGCAGCGCATCATGATTGGTTGCATCGATCTCGGTTTCATCCTCCGAGTCTGCCTTGTAGAATTTTCCATTCGGTTCGTAACCATTTCCGGACACTTTGAACATTTCTCCTGAACCTAAAATGATCTCGGCGACCGTCATTTGGTTTTCTGTCAGCGTCCCCGTTTTGTCACTGGCAATGATACTGGTGGCGCCAAGAGTCTCGACGGCTGATAACGATTTGACAAGGGCTTTGTGCTCGGCCATCGTTCGCATCCCACGAGACAATGTGATCGTCGAAACGGCTGGCATGGCTTCAGGAATGGCTGCGACCGCTAAAATAATCGAAATATGGATCATTTCGACAAATGGCTGATTCGTCAGTATCCCAGCGATCAGAACTGCCACTGCCGCAAAGAGCGCTGCAATAATGATTGCTTTTCCAAGCTTATCCAATTCGATATCTAATGGTGTTTGACGTTTTTTGTCACCGGTCAGCATATCACTGATTTTTCCAACTTCGGTCTTCATACCAGTTTCTGTCACTACGGCATAAGCATTTCCCCGAGTTGCCGCAGTTCCTGCGAAAACGACATTGCGACGATCGCCTAATGGAACATCTTCTTCGTAGGTTTCTCGAGCATCTTTTTCCACAGCTTCTGACTCACCGGTCAACGCTGATTCGATGCAGGCAAAGTTGCTCGTTTCAAGTAAGCGGGCATCTGCGGCAATAGCATCCCCTTCTTCCAAAACGAGAATATCGCCTGGTACGATTTTTGCCGACTCAATCTCCATTACTTCTCCATCACGAATCACTTTTGCGGTAGTGTAAATCATGCTTTGAAGTGAATCAATTGATTTTTGTGCTCGTAATTCTGTAATGAAGCCTGTCATTACAGCAATCACCACGGCAATCAATACTGCAATTCCTTCAACCGTTTCCCCCATCGCAAAAGAGAGTAACGCAGCTGCTAGCAAGAGATAAACAATCAAGTTGTTCAAGTTATGCCACAGCAATTCCCATACAGAAAGGGACTCTTGTTGCTGGATCGTGTTTTCTCCGTATTTTTCTAAGCGTTTGTCGGCTTCTTTCCCGCTTAGGCCTTGCTTGCGGTCACTTTCAAAATGTTTCAAGGTCTCTTCAGTCTTTTGCTGGTAAAATTTTTCCATCAAATTCCTCCTTTTAATTGTAAACTTCTTGCCGAGGGTTTCCACGTTTCTGAAGGGATAAATCGGTACAGATACCTTGCACAGTCATTTTTTGATTTGAATCGGTTCAGGCGATCGCTGAATGAAGGGAAGATAACCAATAAGAAAAGCAAGCGCAGGTTGACTGGCTGAGGGAAAAGGTATGTGTGTTGAGCATCGATCATTTTGCGAGGAATGAAGCAGCTGCTTTTAGTAGTCGCAAGTGATCTTTCTATGTACGTACTTTGTGAAAAAACCATCCGGCCTACTTCTAACCTATCATGGATGAAGATGTTCGCAAAGGATTTTGCTTCACAAGTGGTGAAAAAAACAGACGTGACCAAATGGGTAACACAACTATTGCTGTAGATTTTTGGTCATTTCAGCAATGCAAAAAGGCACTTGTTACGGCATTTTCTTGAGAAACTGAGCGTTAGTTATGTTGTGATTTACATTGTTACAACTATGCCAAAAAAATAACTCAAAAAATGAGCGCTCACTATCCTTACTTAATTTTAACAAAAAACAACAAACTTTTAAACAAAATTCTTTCTTTTTGCTATAAAAACGAAAAACAAGACTCCCCTTTGCTTGACGGTCTAGATTCTGGTTGTCCTCAAAGCTTTAAGCAAAAATAGATCATCGAACTGCGGCAGCCATCCACGAGGTCGGCAATACTAAAAAACATTCCTCGAAATGGTGAGAAATCAGCAACCGGCAAAATGCTTTTCAGTCTACTAGTTTAAGAAGCAACTTCTTCGCTTTCGATATAACAATAGACCCTTAGTTCAGGCAAAGCCTGTTTGATCTGCTGTTCAATAGTATCGATAAACGAACTTGGTTCTTCATCCGGCGCTAGTTTCAAGCTAAGGTCGGCGACGATCAAAAGTTCTTCTGGACTTAGATGAAGGGTTCGCAAATCTTTGATTTGAATGATTGCAGGATCGGCTAAAATTTGTTTGATCGCCATTAAATCCGAAGTGGATGCCCCTTCGCCAATCAAGAGGCTATAAAATTCTTTGGCTAAGAAGACAGCGGCAGCAATCAACAACAGTCCACCTAAAATGCCTCCGAGGGAATCAAATATCGGATTGTTCGTCAAAGCGGTCAATAAGATTCCTGCGATGGCGATCGTTACACTCCCTAAGGCAAACAGATTTTCCGTAAAGCCTAAAAGTAAATCAGAATCCCGGCTTTCTTTCAAAAAACGGACGAGGGGTTGTTTTTGTTTGTTTTGTTCTTTGACTTCTTGCCAGCCTTCTTGAACCGCAGTCACTTCAATAAACAAACTGACGAATAAGATTGCTGCTACTAGCTGAATCTGCTCCACCTCATGGGTTGGATCCAGCAAATCACGGCTAGCTTCGACAACGGCTAAGATGCCTCCGCCTAAAAAAACCGTCATGGCAACCACGGTACTAAAAAAATAGGTCGCTCGTCCTTCACCAAACTGATGCAGCTCACTGCGCCCTCGCTGTGCTCGGTTTTCACCGATGGCAAGAAGCCCTTGATTGATGCAATCGATCATACTGTGGATACTTTCGTTCATCAAGACTGCACTGCCGCTAAGGAAATATCCGATGGCTTTCATGATCAACCCTAAGACATGGGTCAACAAGACGATTCTTCGGGCTTTTTGTTCTTGTTGTTTTTCCATCATGGTTCCTCCTCCGATGTCGGACTAGCTGCAACAAGCTGTTTCTTTTCTCAAGCATAGCACTGCGCTTCTTAGATGAAAACGAAAGTGACTTGAGAGACTGCCCCTGTTTTCAATCGATTGTTAGACGGACTGAGGGTATTAAAAAAGTCAGGATTGCTCCTGACTTTTTGTTCTTGTTTAGTAGCCGGTTCCGTCATCAACGACTTCCGAGCCGTATCCGTCACCAGTTCCTGCACCTGTTTCGGTTCCAGTTTCGTTTCCAACACCGGTTTGTGTTTCTGTATTGGCATCTACTTGTGAATCTGCTGGTGCTTGACCTAAGGCTTTCAGCATATCGTTACGAATTTCGTTGTAAGAATAATCTTGAATATATACGATCGATTGTCCATCATAAGATTCCCCATCGTACCATTCAAAGGTATGTTTTTGAATATCGAACCCAGACAACATATTACCAGCTAAAGATACTAAGTCTTCAAACTTGAAGTTTGTATTGACGTCTTCACTGACTGAGTCTAGAATTTCTTGGTACTTGGTAACATTATTGATTTTCAAAGCTTGATGGATCGCTGCTTCAATGACTTCTTGCTGACGGTTCCCTCGGTCCACATCGGTGTCCATTTTCCGGATGCGGGCAAAAATCAAGGCTTGCTCACCGTTCAACAATTGACGACCTTCTGGAATCAATGTTTCCCCGGTGTTATCTGAAGTATATTTCTTATTGATATCATAAGGTACATCAACAGTAATTCCGCCAATCGCATCAATGATTTTCTCAAAACTCGTAAAGTTGATGTTTACGTAATAATCAATTGGCAATTGCAGGTAGTTTTGGACTGTTTCAATCGTTGCGTCTTCTTCGCCAATTGTGAATGCACTATTGATCTTGGCTGTAGTAGCAATTGTCCCAGTTCCTGTTCCATCATAAATGTTGGTCCAAATGTCTCTTGGGAGACTGACCATATCGATTTTCTTATTTTCGCCATCGTACACCATGTAAATCAAACTGTCGGTACGAGCACTGTCCAAATGTTCTGTCTTTTCACGTTCCGCGTCATTATCAACACCCATTAACAAGATCCCAAACTTTGAATTCACGTCAGAAGCTTTCAATGAGTTGTCCTCTTTGCTCTTATTGGAACTGATCACAGCGGATTCTTTAAACATTTTATCCACTGAATTCTTTGCTGCATAATACGTATAGCCGGCAAATAATACGATGCCTGCAATGGCGAAAAGAAAGATTCCTCCAATAATCACGCGCTTATTGCGTGCTTTGTGGGCTCTTTGCTGTTTATATCTCGTCTTTCTATCCATAGTGCCTCCTTCATTTCTCCTGAATTGCTCTCCCCGATTGTACCAGAATTTTTACGATCCGCCTATTTTTTTAAGAAGTTTTATTCTTTTTCTGTGAAGTCCTTTAAACATTCCTAAAAAATAATTCTGACAATGAAAGAAAGTTGGATAAATAGTCAACTTCTATGGATATTTTATTAAAAAACGAGTTTTTCTCATTCGCCTTTTTTGGACGGATCAACTTCTTTCTCGACAGTAAGCTGAATAATTACACCAAAAGGATCCCGAACACTAGCATAAAAAAACGCAAATGGATTGTCACTAGGTGCTTGGATCATCTGACTGCCATTTTCCATTAGTCGTTGATAAAGCTTCTGGGCTATTTTGGTGTCGTCTATCGTCAAACTCAAGGATAAGTGATTCCCTAGCTGAATCGCCTCTCCTTCAACTAATGGATTGTCTGCCAGCTGCAACTGGAAATCTCCGATCTGTAGGATGGAGTGAGAAAGATACTGTTCTTGTCCCGCAAGAATCTCCAGTGTTGGATCAAGTCTCTCACGATACTCCTGGTTGGTGATGGTAAATAAGAGGGTTGCGTCTAGTGTTTCTTGATAAAACTGAATGGCTTCTTGGGCTTTGCCGTCTAACGTTAAAAACAAAGCGATTTTTGGTTCGATCATTTGTTGGTTCCTCCTTTTCTTGTTACCATAAGTGTAACTGTGAATCTTGCCAAAACTTGGCACCATTGGAGAAAGAAATGAAAAAATCAGAACGCTTAGCCCAAGAACTATTGTATTTACAAGGAAAAGCCACTTTTCATCTAGCCGATTTAATGGAAACCTTCGCGATCTCAAAACGCACAGCCGTCCGCGATGTCCAGTCGTTGGAAGAGCTGGGTTTGCCTCTCGTAGTAGAAGTCGGTCGATATGGCGGCTATCAGATTTTGAAAAATCAACTGACCCCGTTGTACTTTGACAAAAATGAACGGTATACCCTTTTCTTTGCTTTACAGCTCTTGCAAAAATTATCCGATTCTCCTTTTGATCGAAGTTATCAAGGATTACGGCGAAAACTGTTGCAGTCTTTTTACCAAGGAGACACCGAGTGGCTAGAAAAAATGGAGACGGCGGTTTCGTTTCAAGGAGTTCCTCAATTGACGAGTGCACCGATCCTCTCAACGCTTTTTTCAGCGATCGTACAAGAACAGGTCATCCACTTTAGCTATCAGCGGTATCAAAAAACGAGCAAGACTGTTCAGCCTTATCAGCTAGATTTTCGTGCTGGTTACTGGTACTGTTTGGCCTACGACTATCAAAAACAGGCCTTTCGTCGCTATCGCTGCGATGCAATGCAGGAACTTGCTCCGGCTGAAAAAACAGGCTATACCTTGCAACAGTTAGCTGAAAAACAGGTGCAGCAACAAGTGTTGACACAAACACTGGGCTATCACATCCGCTTTGATTTATCGGCAAAGGAACGCTTGTGGCAAGAAAAATATCCTGATATGGCAGTGGTGGAACGTCCTAGTGAGCTTTGCTTAGAAGGACACATTGCCGACAATGAGCTTGATTTTTTAGCTGACTTTCTCTTGCAATTTGGGCCAACCATCAAAGAAATCGAACCGTTAGTCCTCAAACAGGCGTATACTGAAAAAGTTCGGCGGATGCTGCAGCCATTTACAACTGACTGACCTCTTTCCTAGGTTGGTTTTGATTGCTTGCCTGCGCCGAAACTGATTCTAACTGATAAGGAGTTTTCTACCCATGTTTCTTTTAAATAAAAAAACCTTCCAAGCGTTGGCAGCCCCCTATTTGACGGAAGGAGCTGTGATCGGCTATGCAAAATGGCAGTCCTTCAATGCCATCACCAGCCGTAGCCTGCTCGTCTTAGATGATCAGCAATTGACGATTTTGGCGTTGAATCTTTTCTCGACAAAAGTCCTTCAGCAAAAAATCGTGCCTCTTGCTGAGTTAACAAAAGAGCACAAAGATTCGGTGGTGGGCATGCTCGTCCCGATTCGCTTTACTTATAAAGGGGAAACCTACCGTTTTCAAATGCAGCGAGTGATCTTGCCCTTGGGAGATTGGCAAAAAACCTTTCTTGCCCGCTGGCAGTCGTGGTAAATGAGCAGCAACTGGCAAGTTCTATTTTTATAAGAAAGAACTTTCATGAAATTTACATGCTTTTACAAGAATATTGTTGTATTTTTCTGATAATGTTTTCGGCTATTTCGTTCTATGGTAAGATGTCCCTAAAGAAATGGAGGCTGTCTATGGTATGTATGGAAAGTGAACGGTTAACGATCCGCCCGTTCCAAGAAAGTGATTTTGCCGATACCTTTGCTATTTATCGTCAAGCGGAAGTCTGCCGTTTCTTACTTCATGAGCCTTGGCAGACAGAAACGGCAGCGGCGGCTTTTGCCAAAAAATGCCAACAGCACGCCTTGACGGACCAAGCAGGTCTTTCTTTGGCGGTACTACACGATCAAACGGTCATCGGCGATTTGTCGGTATGGTCTACTGGTCAGCCGTCTTCTGTTGAAATCGGCTATGCTTTCCATCCGTCATTTGGCGGACAAGGGTTTGCTCAAGAAGCATTGAACGAGTTGTTGGACTGGTTGTTTGCCAGTCAGAAGATCCATCGGGTCCAAGCGACGCTAGATGCCCGTAATCAGGCCTCAGCCAAGCTTTGCCAACGTATTGGATTGCGCCAAGAAGCACATTTTATCCAAGACTGGTGGAACAAGGGGGAATGGACCGATAGTTTGGTTTTTGCCTGTTTAGCCAGTGAATATCCTGCTCATCCGAAATAATTTAGGAGGTTTTTTATGATAAGCTTGTTACGCTACGCCAAGGATTATCGCAAACAGATTATTCTTGGTCCGTTTTTCAAATTTTTAGAAGCGGTGTTTGAATTGGTTCTGCCTTTACAGATGGCCGCTTTAGTCGATGAGGGCCTACGGCAAAACAATTGGTCGAAGGTCGTTGAAATGACGATCTGGATGATCGTGATGTCCGTGGTAGGCATGATCTGTGCCGTCATCTGTCAGTATTATGCTTCCGTCGCTTCTCAAGGATTCGGGACAGAATTACGCAATCGCTTGATGAAAAAAATCAACACCCTTTCCCATAGCGAACTGAACTTATTCGGTACGGATACGTTGATTACTCGAATGACCAACGACATCAATCAGATGCAGATTGCTTTGGCGATGCTGATTCGGCTGGTGGTCCGGGCGCCCTTCTTAAGTATCGGTTCCGTGATTATGGCCTTTGTCATTGATTGGCAAGCTGGCTTGATTTTCCTACTCGTCTTACCGCTCTTTTGTATTGTCTTATTCTGGATCATCGCCAAAACCGTGCCATTATATAAGAAAGTTCAAGTCCATTTAGATGAGTTGAATGAGTTAGTGAGTCAAAATTTAAGCGGGATTCGGGTGATTCGAGCCTTTGCCCGCACAAAAACGGAAACAAAACGCTTTGATAAAGCAACTGATGATTTAAGTGATGTCTATTTACGGGTGACAAATCTGTCCGCTTTATTGACGCCTGCCACTACCTTAATCATGAATGTCGGCATTATCGCGTTGTTTTATATCGGTGGATTCAAAGTCAATATTGGCAATTTGCAGCAAGGACAAGTGCTGGCACTGGTCAATTACATGAATCAAATGCTCTTAGCGTTGATCGTAGTTTCCAACTTAGTGATCATCTTTACCCGTGCCGCAGCATCAGGTTCACGGATCAACGAAGTGTTAGCCACTGAGCCGTCGATCGGCGATGAACTTTCAGAAGTCTTTATGGATCAGCCGAAAAACAACGTTGGAGCGATTCGCTTTGAACATGTGGATTTCCGCTTTTCAAAAGAATATGGGTTAGCCTTGAAAAACATTGATTTCCAAGTCGCACCAGGGTCTATTTTAGGTATCACTGGACCAACCGGTAGTGGGAAATCTGCCTTGACCCAATTGATTCCCCGCTTCTATGATGTAGCAGATGGCAAAGTGATCGTTGACGGGCACGATGTGCGGAAATGGCCTTTACAGCAATTACGCCAAAAAATCGCCATGGTGCCTCAAACCGCCGTGCTGTTTACGGGAACGATTCGAGAAAACTTGCAATGGGGCAAAAAAGATGCCACCGATGAAGAGTGCTGGCGCGCTTTAGAGATCGCTCAAAGCCGTGACTTCGTTGAAGCCTTGCCGCAGCAACTGGATACCCCGATTTTTGAAGGTGGCAAGAACTTTTCTGGGGGACAAAAACAACGGTTAACAATTGCCCGAGCATTGATCGCTAAACCAGATATCTTGATTTTGGATGATTCTCTAAGCGCCCTTGACTATCAAACCGATCTTGATTTGCGGATGGCTTTAAAAGAAAGCATTCGTGGTACGGTCATCATTATCTCTCAACGGGTTCGCTCCATTCAAGATGCGCAGCAGATCTTAGTCTTAGACCAAGGGAATTTGGTAGGCAAAGGTACCCATGAAGAGCTGTTGGCATCTTCAAAAGAATACCAAGAAATCGTGGCATCACAGGCAGAGGAGGAAGAAGCATGAAAAAGAAATCATTCGATTGGTCGGCCTTTCGTCGCTACCTCCCTTATTTGACTGCCTACGCGAAGGAAACTTGGGCAGCAGTTGTCCTCGGGATCGCTGCTGGTGTCTCCTCGGTTTATATGACGTATCAGATCGGTCAAGCCGTCGATCAGCTGATAGGCGCCGATCAAGTGCAATTCAGCTCCCTCTATCGTATTTTGCTTTTGTTTGCCGGAGTGGTTTTAGTGACTGTGGTCAGTCAATGGTTGATCCAGCGACTAGGCAACCGCGTGGCGTATTTATCCGTCGCCGACTTACGAAAGAAAGGTTTTGCCCATCTCAATACATTGCCGTTGCGCTATTATGACCAAAACTCCCACGGCAACATCGTCAGTCGTTTTACCAACGACATGGATAATATTTCCATTGCCGTCGCTGCAGTCTTTAACCAGTTGTTCTCTGGTATTTCGGTCGTCTTGATCGCCTTAGTTGTCATGTTGCAAATGAGTGTGCCCTTAACGTTGGTCGTATTGGTTTCGACCCCGATCATCTTTCTGGTCAACTGGATCGTGGCACGAACGTCTCAATCGCATTTTGCTCGCCAACAAGAAATCGTCGGCGAAATTTCTGGCTTTGTTACGGAAATGATCGGCAATCAAAAAATCGTCAAAGCCTTTGATCGAGAAACCATCAAC
The DNA here is from genome assembly GCF_050542615.1 of Enterococcus sp. DIV0008. Lineage (NCBI taxonomy): Bacteria > Bacillati > Bacillota > Bacilli > Lactobacillales > Enterococcaceae > Enterococcus > Enterococcus sp. DIV0008. The sequence goes on from NZ_CP172937.1 coordinate 2,193,457, forward strand.
CAAAACCGTTTTGAAACAATCAACCAAGAATTGAATGTCCGGGGGCAAAAAGCACAGTTTTCTTCTTCTTTGACCAATCCCCTTTCACGATTCGTCGATCACTTGGCGTATCTGTCAGTCGGCTTTGTCGGCGGTCTGCTTTACTTTTCTGGTTCAGGTGCCGTCACGGTTGGGGTAATCTCCAGCTTTACGATCTACTCCAGTCAGTTTTCGAAACCATTCATTGAATTGTCGGGAATTACCACCCAGATCCAAACGGCATTGGCTGGACTTTCAAGAACCTTTGAGTTATTGGATCAAGAGCCAGAAACAGCCGATGACCAAGAATCTCAATCACTGGGTGAGACCAAAGGCGAGATTGCCTTTGAGGAGGTTTCTTTTGCTTATGATCCTGGTCAAAAATTGATCGAAGATTTCACTTTTACTGCAAAACCTGGAGAAACCGTCGCAATCGTCGGAAAAACCGGTGCCGGTAAATCGACGTTGGTCAATTTATTGATGCGTTTCTATGATGTCGATAAAGGCGCGATCAAGATCGATGGCACCGATATTCGTCAGTTGAAAAGAGAAGAATTACGGCAAAGCTTCGGAATGGTCTTGCAGGATACGTGGCTCTTTGATGCCTCTTTACGGGAAAACCTGCAATACGGCAATGACACTGCCACAGATGAAGAAATTTACGATGCCTTAAAGCATGCCTATATGTATGAGTATGTGATGCGCTTACCAGAAACACTAGATACACCGATCGGTCATCAAGGGGTCAAGATCTCTGACGGGCAACGGCAGCTATTGACGATCGCCCGCACGATGATCAGCAACCCACCAATGCTGATTTTGGATGAAGCAACCAGTTCGGTTGATACTCTGACTGAGAAAAAAATCCAAGATGCTTTCTTGAAAATGATGGAAGGCAAAACCAGCTTTGTGATCGCCCATCGGTTATCAACGATTCGAGCAGCAGACAAGATCCTTGTAATGGATGCCGGTCAAATCGTGGAGCAAGGAACCCATGAAGAATTACTGGCAGAACAAGGCTATTACTATCGCTTGTACCATGCTCAATTCCAACATTGATCAGCCATACAACAACCCCCACCAGCTCAAAGAGAGACTCTTGAGTTGGCAGGGGTTGTTTTGGTTGATTTATTGATTCCAAACATCGGCATATTCTGGTTTGCGTTCAAATTCTTTTTTGGCAAAGGGACACAAAGGAATGATTTTCTTTTGTTCTTTGCGGGCTTTTTCCACCCCTTTTGCCACTAATCTTTCTGCCAATCCTTGCCCCCGATAGGCAGGATCGACAAAGGTATGATCAATGATCATACGCGTTTCACCCGCTTCCGACCAGGTCATTTCACCGATTTCTTTGTCACCGTCTTTTAACACAAATCGAGCATTTTCTTCTAAGATTTCCATGATTGTTCCTCCTTTAACACATACTTTAATGCACCGCTTGGACAGGTATGGATCACTTGGGCCGCTTGGGCTGCTTCCCCATTATCAGGAATCACCCAGGGACGCCGTCCAACTTCAAAAATGGCGGGATTGCCCCGCACACAATTACCGCTGTGGGTGCAGATCTCTTTGTTGTAATAAATATCGATCGCTTCGCCACGATACTTCCGATATCCTGCAGCGATCCACCCTTCTTCTGTTTCATTTGCTAGTGGCTGTTCGTCCATGTTGAACACCCTCCTCTTACTGATTGTCAGAAGCAAACTGCCTGCCTCCTCCTTCATCATACGACTTCTCGAGAAAAAAATAAATCATTTGTTCTAAAATAGCCTCTCAGTTGCCGATCATTAATTAAAAGCTTGCGTTAACACAATAAAGCGCCCCGTCAAAACTTGCTACTTTGACAGGACGCTTTTTTTATTCATGAGGTGCTTTTGCAACAAAATGAAACCGCTGCGTGGCATAATCCCCGGCTAAATGAGGATCGATATACAACCCGAGTTGCATCAATTCATCGCCACCGAAGCTCTCTCCCCCACTTTGATAGGTGAGGTCAGGATCAAGACCAGCCAGCTTTAAAGTAACCAATGGTGCAGAGGCTTCGGCTAAGACTCGGAAGTAAAAGACGATCGCTTCTTTTTTATCTGGAGAAACATACAGCCAGGCGGCGTCATTGCCTTCATAAGGGCTGAGTAGTCGAACAAAGCGGCCCAACTGCAGCAGGCGCCGATGTTTTTTATAAAAAGTGATTTGTTCTTTGATCTGTGCTTTTTCTTCTGCTGTCAGTTGTGTCAAATCAAGCTCATAGCCCAGCAAGCCGGACATCGCAGCATTGCCGCGAATCGCTAGATCCGTTGCCCGTTGGGTCTGATGGTTCGGGATCGCCGAGACATGCGCACCCATGGTGGATGGCGGATAGACCAGACTGGTTCCGTATTGGATCTTCAGGCGGGCGATGGCGTCGGTGTTGTCGCTGGTCCAAATCTGCGGCATATAATACAAGAAGCCAGCATCAAAGCGCCCGCCGCCACCAGAACAGCCTTCAAACAGGATCGTTGGATAGGCAGTGGTCAGTTTTTCCAGAAATTCATACAAGCCCAGCAGATAGCGATGTGCAACCTCCCCTTGTTGGGCAGGATCGAGGAGCAAGGAATAGACATCCGACAGACTGCGGTTCATGTCCCATTTGATATAGTCGATGGCAACCGTATCAAACAGTTGGGTTAACTGCTGATAGAGATGGTCTCTGACATCTTGTCGAGAAAAGTCCAACACATACTGACTGCGGCTTAGCGCCGGCTTGCGATTTGGTACTTGTAACAGCCAATCAGGGTGTTGTCGGTTCAGTTCACTGTCGCCCGAAACCATTTCTGGTTCCAGCCAAAGCCCGAATTGCAGCCCTTTGTCATGGACTTTTTGGGCAAATCCTGCCAAGCCAGAAGCTAGCTTGCCTTCGTTTTCAAACCAATCGCCTAATGAGGTTTGGTCATCTTCTCGCTGACCAAACCAGCCGTCATCCAAAACAAACAGTTCGATTCCCAGCTCCTTGGCTTCATCAACGAGGGCATCCAGCTTTTCTTCATTGAAATCAAAGTACGTTGCTTCCCAGTTATTGATTAGGATCGGCCGTTCTTGCTTTTTGTATTTGCCCCGAATCAAATGCTCATCATAAAAGTCATGATAGGTGGCTGACAGCTGGTTCAAGCCAGCCTCACTATAAGCAATCACGGCTTCTGGGGCTTGAAAGCTTTCAATTGGCGGCAATTGCCAGGCAAATTGATGGCTGTTGATCCCCATGATTACACGAGTCTGGTGGTAGGGATCTTTTTCGATGATGGTTTCATGGTTGCCACTGTACAGCAAGCTAAAACCAAAACACTCCCCAGTAAACTCCGTAGCATTAGGTTCCAGCAAGACGGCAAAAGGATTTTGCTGATGGCTGCTGGACCCCCGCTTGCTGTCCAAACGCTTGATGCCGCGATTGATTGGTTCTCGGGTGACTTGGCGTTCCTTCGCCCACGCCCCCGGCAAGTGGATCAAATCAAAGGGACGGTTAGGAAAATCCAGCGCTTGACTCGCCAGCTGTTCGATGGTAACAGGCTGGATTCCGTGATTGATTATTTTACTTGAGCGGACGATCACTGCCGCCTCCTCAAAAATCGTGTAAAACAATTGCAGTTCGAGTCCCGCCACATCATCTTTTAAGGACAGAATCAGTGTTTCGATCCCGTCGTCGACCCCATGGGTCTGAGGCAATCCTGCTAAGGCTGGTTTACCTTGTTGAATCTGGTAATCACTAAAGACAAAATGGCTGACTCGGCTGCCGTCAGACTGACGAATCTTATAGGCAGCTTCTCGAAAGTCCCCGAAGCCATTACCAGGAAACTCCAGCATCAAGGTGTCTAATGAAAAAAGCCGATCGCTGCTGTCTGGGGGATTAGGTGAAAAAGACCGATCAAGACGTGGATAACGATAGCCGCCAGAATAATGAGCGATTTTTTTTCCAAAATAAAGGTGTGCCACATTGCCCCCTTCTTCTATTTGTATGAGATAGCTGATTTGATCGTTGCTTAAATGAAAGACGTTTAATTGTTTGTCAAAAAGAATCATATCGTACCCTCTACTTTGTATTTGTTTACCGATGTCCCGCTTATTTCACGGAACCCAGCATCCCTTGGACGAATTGTTTTTGTAAAACGAAGAAAATGATGGCCGTTGGCAGTGTGGCGATCACAATGCCGCACATCATCATGCCATAATCAGGTGTATAAGAAGCACCCATTGCTGAAAGAACCAGTGGAACGGTCCGTTTGTCTGGTGATTGCAGGGCAACTAATGGCCACAAATAATTGTTCCAGCTGCCCATAAACGTAATGATCGCGGCAGCTGCGTAGGTATTTTTAGCCGTCGGCATGTAGACTCTAAAGAAAATACTCAGTTCATTCAAGCCATCGATCCGAGCAGCTTCGACTAATTCTCTAGGGAATGCCTTGATGTTTTGGCGGAAAAAGAAAATCAAAAAGGCGGTACAGACCGAGGGCAAAATCACGACAGCGAAGGTATTGATCCCGATTGGTGTGCCGCTAAGCTTGCTGAACATCCGATAGAGCGGGATCATTAGCGCGGCAAAAGGCACCATCATCGACAGCAATAGAATATTGAAGATACGGTCTTTGGTTTTCGTTCGATAGATCTCAAAGCCATACCCTGCCATGGAGGAGAACAACAGCGCAAAGACGGTCGTAATCACGGCAATCACTGCGGAATTGCCTAATGCCCGAGTAAAATTCAAATCGGAAGAAAAGAGATTTTGGAAGTTGATGACCAACTGATCGCCAATCATGATTTTTCCGGCAACGATATCAAAGGTTTGATTGGTCATCCCTAGGATCATCCAAACAAATGGAAAAATAGAGATGAAAGCCAAAATCGCCAGAAAGACGTATTTTAAAGTGAGTGAGATTGTTTTCAATTTTCTTTTCCTCCTATTTTCGTTTGGATGATCGATAGGATCACGATCGCGATCACAATGACAAAGGAAACCGCGGCAGCATACCCAAAGTTTGGCGTGAATTTGTAACTCAAATTGTAGATGTATTGTGACAAGGTCGTCGTAGCATTGGCTGGTCCACCGCCAGTGATATTTTGAACTTCATCGAATAATTGCAGCGTACCGATCGTTGAAGTGATCGTGGTAAATAGGATGATTGGACGCAAGTTGGGAATCGTGATTTTGAAGAATTGATCCCATTTTGAAGCGCCATCGATCTCTGCCGCTTCATAAATACTTGGATCGATATTTTGCATGCCTGAGATGAAAAAGATCATATTGTAGCCGGTCCAACGCCAGGTGATGGCAAAAATGATCAGTACTTTTGCCCAAAAAGGATCCGTCAACCACTGGATCGGTGCATCGATCAGGTGTAGCTGCGTCAAAAAGTTATTGACTAACCCGTTTGCCGAAAAGAGACTTTTCATGATCAAGGAATAAGAAACCAAGGATGTGATACATGGTAAGAACAAGGCGGTGCGGAATAGCCCTTTAAATTTCAATTTTTTGTCATTCAATATGTTCGATACGATCAGCGCCAAAAAGAGCATGATCGGAACTTGGACTAATAAGTATAAAAACGTATTGCCAAACGCTTTTTTAAAGGTTGAGTCGCTCAACATTCGCTGATAGTTGCCAAGACCGTTAAAGGTCATCGCTGTCGGTGGTCCTGATTGGAATGACGTGAACAATGCCGAGACCATCGGAATAAAGACCAGCATCGTGATCAAAATGACGGGTAAGGTAATAAAGGCATTGCCGTTTGCAAACCAATTTTTTGTTTTGTTTTTCATTGTAATTCCCCCTTAACACAGAAACTCGCGATCGCTCACGAGTTTCTGCAAAGTTGTTCGATTAGTTTGCAATTTGTGCTTCCACTTGTGATTGTGCTTCTTCTAATACTTTATCGATGTCTTCGCCGTTGATCACTCGTTGCAAGCTTTCAGTCAAGACGGATTCAATGGCATAGGTGTGATTGCCGTAGTTCACGGCTGGAATTTCTTGTGACCATTGAGAGAAATCTTGGAAGACTTTTTGACCGCCATAGAAATCAAGCCCCGACGTATATTCTTCCGTTTCTTCTGCAGCATTCATGGTTGAAACCAAACCGATCTCGGTAGCTAATGTACCCATCAATTCTTTATTTGAAGCAAAGGTATTGGCTAAAAAGTCTTTGGCATTTTCTTCACCGTCAACCCCTTTGATCACGTACCAGCCTGCTCCACCGATGCTGGAGGCATTGACTGAATTGCTATCGCCAGCGATAGATGGGATTGGAGCGATCGCCCATTTGCCACTTTGATCTTCAGCGCCTTGAATCGTGCTGGAATACCACGCACCGGTTGGCGCAGAAGCAACATTCCCCGATTGAACGGCATTGACCCCGCCATCCCAATCAGAAACTTGTTCAACTAAGCCTTCATTCAACAATGTTGCTAAAACAGTAAGACCGGCTTTGAAGGATTCATTGTCTTTGATGGTCACAGTGGAGCCATCTTCACCGGTATACCATTCGCCTGCCGATTGCATAATGATTCTTGCCAAGCCAAGATCGCTTGGGTCTAACGACATCATAGCGTGACCCGTTTTTTCTTTGACATCTTTGGCAATGCTGATAAAATCATCCCAAGTAATATCTTGGAGATCCGCTTGCTCATAGCCTGCATCGGTCAAATAATCTGTGCGGTAAAATAGTCCTGCGACGCCACTGTCAAAGGGCACCCCATAAATGACATCGTCGACTTTATTGACCGCAAATTTATAGCTGGAGAAATCCTCCTCATTCACGATATCCGTTAGATCACTAAACGCATCGGGATAAGAAGAAAGGTATCCTTGAATGCGGTAGTCTTCGATCAAAACGATATTTGGTAGTCCGTCCGTATTTCCAGATGCCAGACTCGTATTTAATTTTTGGACGATATCATCTTGCGACATCGTCACGACTTCCACATCGACATCTTGATTTTCATACACTTTTTTGGCTTCATTGACTGCCTTGATGTTGAAGGTCTCATCCCATGCCCAGACCGTGACTTTGTTTGAGGACTCGCCGGAATCACCAGAGCTTGTGTTGCTGTTTCCGCAAGCCGCCAAAGTCAGCACTGCAGCCGCCGTTACCATCGATGCAAGTAGTTTTTTCATTTTTATCCCTCTTTCCTTTTATTTACATGGTAACTATACACTGATTTTGTAACCGTATTCAATGAATATGAAAGAGCTTACTAAATTTGTCCAAAAATAGAAAAAAGTTACAATACCTTTCTTTTTTGAAAGCGTTTATAATAAAGAAGAGATATAGGGGGGATACCATGACGATTTTACGCACGGTCTTAGTCGTTGATGATGAGGCAACGATCCGAGATGGATTAAAACATATGATACGTTGGGAGCAAGAAGGGTTCCGTCTCTTAGGCGATGCAGCGAACGGGCAAGAAGCATTGGCGCTGATCCATGAGCTGAATCCCGACATCGTGATCACGGATTTGAAAATGCCACAAATGGACGGCCTTCAACTCACAACGATCATTCAACAACAATATCCAGAAGTCCATTTTTTGGTCTTGAGCAGCTACGATGATTTCCAATACGTCAGTCAGTCTTTTAGAAATGGTGCCGTAGATTATCTTTTAAAACCGACACTGACACCGACACTCTTGTTGAAAACGCTACACAACATCTCACAAAAGCTGTCACATACAAAAGGCTCCGTGACTGAGGAGACGCAACTGCAAGAATCGTTGAATCGCTATTTAGCAGGGTATGAAGAACCCTTGGCTCCTTTGGCGGACTACCTTGCATTGGATCAGCCGCAACAGCAAGCCCAAATTTTGACCACCAATTTTAGCGGCTTTCGTGCCAATGATCAGCTGCTGCATGCGTTGACAGAATTTACTCAATCACAACCGCAGGTAAAGACGCTCTTTTTTCAAACCAGTAACAAAGATGCCGGCTTAGTGATCAGTTATCCAGAAGGAACGGATGTTTATTCCTCCTTGAAAGAAACATTGGAGCAATTGCGTTTTACCGAGCCAGATGCCTTCTTTACTCTCAGTGTGCCCTTTCGAAAGATTGAACAGTTACGGGACCATTTTGTGACGCTTAAAGCCAAAAGCCAAGGACAATCGTTTTTTTATAAACGACAACGGCTGGTGCTAGAACACGAACTCTTTTTGTACATTGAAAGTGATCGTTTTGATACCAAGAAGTTCTTACGGGCTTTGTTAGACAACAACTTTTTGCTAGGAATCACCAGAATCGAGGAATATTTCAATGACATGATCTTATCCAATGTCGATCCGACATTCTTAAAACAGCAGGCCAGCAGTATTTTTTACACGTTACTTTCCCGCTTGGAAGAAGAATTCCCCACTGCTCCACGCTTTAGCCGCTTAAAAGCTGAATTTTTGCATGCCATCGGTCACGTGCAGTATTTGGAAGATTTTTCTGATTTGTTGTTGGCGACCATTGATGATATTCGTCAACAGCTGACGACCTTATCACCATTGGATGAAGATGATCTACTCGTTGCGATTCAGCGCTTTATTCAAGACAACTACACCAAAAGCCTGTCTTTGTCTGAACTAGCTGAAACCTTTCACTTTAGTTACACCTATCTTTCGGCTTTTCTTTCTGCGAAACTGAAAATGAGCTTTTCTGAGTACGTAAAGAAAACCCGCTTGGATAAAGCCAAAGAACTACTGACACAATCTGATCTGAACCTATCTGAAATCAGTGAAGCGGTCGGGTATTCAGATATCAGCTATTTTTCTCGCATCTTTAAGAAAGAATGTCAGGTCACCCCATCGAAGTATCGGCGGTTGAATCAATTATGAAAATCAACCAATGGATTCAGAAAAATGAATTATTCAGTCGGATCTTCCTCTTTGTTGTCGTCGGGGTCATCAGTGTTTGTCTGCTAACCGTCATCGTGATCTATGGTCGTTCGAAAGATGCCTATGTTGCTTCGTACCAGAGTTCCAATCAGCTGCTACTGGAAAAAATCCAAGAAGATTATGAGCGTCTGAACGAGAATATCCATCGGATTTTTGACATCGTCGATGAAAGCAAAGCTGTTGAAACATACTTAGAAGGCGACATGAATCAAGGGCGCACGATTTTAGAATTAAACGAGCAATTAAAAGACACCCGCTCTTTGTTTCAAGACATCCCCTCGAATTTAGTGTTGATTGGGGTCAACGGGGGCACTTTCTTTCAAAACGATGCGGTTCGCAACCAATCGGTGGATGAGTTTCTCGCCAGTGCCTTTGTCCAGCAGATCAATGACAATGACGCCATCAGTCAGTATTATTTCTTGGACCAAGGCTTAAGTACCTCCACCAGCGACTCCCCTGGCTTGATGTACGTGCGCAAATTAATGAAAGAAGAAACGATTTTCGGCTATGCTCTGATTTTCTTAAAGGAATCCGATTTTTCTTCGATCTATCGTCAACTGTTAGATACCAGTCTTCACTCGATCTATATCGTCAATGAGCAAAATCAAATACTCTCTACTTCTGATCCGAGCCTTTTAGGCAAGCCGTTTGAGGATCATCTCATCACGGTCAAAAGAGATACTAGCATCAATCAGCTGCCCCTTTATTCGTATCATTTTACTTTTTACGATGTTTTGGATGAATCGCATCTGGTACGCAATATGAATCTGATCAAGCCAGCTCTGTTGATTTCTGTCGTTAGTATTTTACTCTTTAGTCTGCTGGCATTTTGGATCATCCGTAATATCACCCAACCGATTTATCAGCTGATCGCCAAACTGCCGGCGGTCACACAAGGTGATTTCAGCGATAAAGTCACCATCAACGGTACGTATGAAACGCGAGAATTGGGGCGTGCCTATAACTTGATGCTGGAGGACTTGGAATCTTATGTCGATCATTTAATGGTCACAGAAGCCGAAAAACGCAAGTTCGAGATTCGTTCACTGCAAATGCAGATCCAACCGCATTTTGTCTATAACACCTTGACTGCTATCAAGTTTTTGATCTGGCAAAACGAACAAGAAGCCGCCACCCAAGCGATTGAAAGTTTTGTCCAATTGTTGCGGCATACCTTTAACCGCAAAGAGATCGTCCCTTTAAAGGATGAGCTAGCGATCGTGGAAGAATACCTCGTTTTAATGAACGTGCGTTACGGCAATCGCATCCAATCGACGATTTTTTCAGAAGATGGCTGTGAAAATGTTCTCGTACCGAAGATGATATTGCAACCGATTATCGAAAATGCCTACCTGCATGCCTTTCCCGAAGAGGATTCAGGATTGATCCAGATTTTTTCTCGCGTCAGTAAGGAAGGCCTGAAAATTGAGATCATCGATACGGGCATTGGGTTCAATGAAGTGCACCCAACCAGCACCGCCAACCACTTTGAACACTATTCGGGTATTGGCTTAGACAATATTGATCAGCGTATCAAGCTGCTCTATGGGGAAAAATATGGATTGACCGTAGAATCACGCATCAACGAAGGAACCACCGTTCGCTTGCTGCTGCCGATCCAACGGGAGGAAGCAGCATAATTTCTTTCGTTAAATAAGAAAAACGCCAACAGAACCAGGCTGCTTCCATGAGCAGTTCTGTTCCGCTGGCGTTTCTTTCCTTAATGATAATCGTTAGTTAACTGGCTTAAGCCAAATCTTCTCCATTTGAGGCAATCACTTTTTTGTACCAATAAAAGGATTGCTTCTTGCTGCGGGCTAATGTGCCATTGCCTTCATTGTCGCGATCGACATAGATATAGCCATAGCGTTTCTTCATTTCTCCGGTTCCTGCTGAAACCAAATCGATACAGCCCCATGAAGTATAGCCCAGCAGTTCCACACCGTCTTGGTCAATCGCTTCTTTCATCGCTGCAATATGCGCACGTAGATAGTCGATGCGATACACATCATTGATTTTTCCATCTTCGTTTGGTGTATCCACCGCTCCTAGACCGTTTTCGACGATGAAAAGTGGTTTTTGGTAACGATCATAAAGATCATTCATCGTGATCCGCAAGCCAAGCGGATCAATCTGCCAGCCCCATTCCGACGCTTCTAAATACGGATTTTTAATGGTCGGGAACAAGTTGCCTTCCGTTTTCTCAACACCGGAATCTTCTGAAGCAGCGACCCGAGAGGCATAGTAAGAAAAGGAAATAAAATCGACGGTATGGGCTTTTAATAAAGCCGTATCTTCGGCGGTTTGTTCCAAAGTGATTCCTTTTTCCGCTAGCATCTTCAAACCATAATTTGGATATTCTCCTCGCGATTGCACATCGATAAAGAAATAGTTGCCGCGATCGCTTTTTTTGCTTTCCCAGACATCTTTCGGATTGCAGCTGTAAGGATAATAACTAGCCGCTGCCAGCATACAGCCTACTTTGTTTTCTGGATCGATCTCGTGGGCGATTTTCGTTGCCAACGCACTAGCGACTAATTCATGATGAGCAGCTTGGTATTTAATTTGTTCTTCATTTTCGCCTTCAGCAAAGGTCAGCCCGGCACCGAGAAATGGGGCATGCAAAATCATATTGATTTCGTTAAAGGTCAGCCAGTACTTCACCAATCCTTTGTATCGAGTGAAGATCGCTCGACAAAGGTTTTCATAAAAGGTGATCATCTTACGGTTGCGCCAACCGCCATATTCTTTGATCAAATGGATCGGACAGTCAAAATGCGTGATCGTTACCAAGGGTTCGATTTGGTATTTGCGGCACTCTAAAAATAGTTCTTCATAAAAGCGCAAGCCTTCTTCATTAGGGGTTTCTTCGTCCCCCTTCGGAAAAATTCTTGACCAAGCAATCGATAAACGATAGGTTTTAAAGCCCATCTCCGCAAACAAGGCGATATCTTCTTTGAAATGATGGTACATATCGATCGCTTCTTTTGCCGGATAGAAATACCCTTCTTCAAAGGCAAGCATCTCACGCTTGCCGGTAATGACTGCTCGGCGGTCCTTGCCAGTCGGAATTACATCGACATTGGCAAGCCCACGCCCGCCTTGATCAAACCCGCCTTCACATTGATTAGCGGCTGTTGCACCGCCCCATAAAAAGTTTTCTGGAAATCCCATGTCTTCTTCTCCTTTTTTAGCCGATCACTTTGATGATTTGATCGCCAAATGTGATCGGACCACTGTTAGCCGTCAAAATGTCCCCCACTTCAGTACTGTTGGTGATAACGATCGGCGTGATTACTGGATAGCCTTTTTCTTTGATAAATTCAATATCAAACGTAATCAATGGATCCCCGACTGTCACTTTTTGCCCTTTTTCTACTTGATAGGCATAGCCTTCACCATTTAATTGCACTGTATCGATCCCCACGTGGATCAATAGTTCAATGCCTTCCTTACTAGTCAAGCCAATAGCATGTTTTGAATCAAAGACTGCTGTGACAGTCCCGTTGACTGGTGCTAGCACTTCCCCGTCGGTTGGCTCGATTGCCACCCCTTGTCCAAGAATCTCTTCCGAAAACATGCCGTCATTGACTGCTTGCAAGCTTTTTAGTTCCCCTTTTAAAGGTGCTTTGATCTCTGCGCCGCTGATTTGATGAGTTGGTTCTTGCTCTTTGTCTGCTGGTGTTGCTTCAGGTGCTTCTTCTGTAACAGGGTCTTTGTATAAGAATAATGTCGCAATAAATGTGACCACAATACTGATTGCGGCACCGATACAGGCATTGGTCAAATGTCGTAAGGTGTCATCGCCGATATAGCTTGGCAAAGTCAATAGGCCTGGTGAACCGCCTGAGAAATTGCGAACACGCATGATTCCCATAAATAGACCACCAAATCCGCCACCGATCATTGCTGCATACAAAGGTGTTTTAAACCGCAAATTGACCCCATACAACGCCGGTTCAGTAATACCGAATAGCCCAGTCAGACCAGCAGAAAATGCCAATTGTTTGATCGTAGAATCTTTTGATTTGAAACCAACGCCGATAGCTGCAGCTCCCTGACTGACGTTTGAAGCCAGCATGCCAGGATAGATCACTGTGTCGTAGCCGGCAGTCATTCGATTATTGATTCCGATAGGCACTAACCCATAATGGGTACCAGTTGCCACGAACAATGGCGTGAAGGCACCAATCAGTAATGGAACGATCCATGGGCTGACCGTTTCTAGGGCTTGGATCCCTGCAGAGATCGCTTCACTGATCATGTAGCCTAGAGGGCCTAAAGCAACTAATGCGACTGTTCCTACGACGAAGATCGTTAGCAACGGTTTGCTAAAGAATTTGATTGCTTTTGGTGAGACTTTATCGGCAATCGGTTCAACGTAAGACATAAACCAAACACTTAAGATGATTGGAATCACCGATGATGAATAACTCACTGGTGAAATCGGTAAGCCGAACAAATGGATGCCGCCGCCTGCCTCATTGACTGCTGTCACCATCGCGATAAAGTTCGGATGGAGTAAAATCCCCCCCACCATCATAGCTAAATACATATTGGCTTTGAATTTTTGTGCAGAAGAAGCAGCCAGCAAAATAGGCAAGAAGTAGAACGCCGCATCCGCCATAAAGTTTAGGATTTGGTAGCTTTGACTTTCTGCCGTCAAAACATTAAAGACCACCAGCAATGAAAGAACTGCTTTTAGCATCCCAGCTGCTGTGATGGCTGGCAAGATTGGGGTGAAGATCCCGGTGATCGTATCGATGACTTTTGCCACACGTCCGCGATCGTCTTCTGCTGTTTCTTGGTCACTGTTTAAATTGGTTTGGGCAGTGATTTCGTTGTAGACATTGCCAACATCACTGCCGATGATTACTTGGTATTGCCCACCTTTATTGACCACACCCATGATCCCTGGTGTATGTTTTAAAGTACTTTCTTGGGGTTTGCTGTCATCTTTCAAGTTGAAGCGCAAGCGGGTCGCACAATGGGTCAAGCTTTGGATATTTTCTTCCCCGCCAACATTGGTGATGATCGTTTTTGCTAACTCTTTGTAATTCATGTCGTTCCTCCTATTTTGGTTTTTCGTCTGCTTTTTGTGTGTCAAACCATAAAAAAATACCTAAACAAACCCCTTGGGAGTTCATTTAGGTATAGCCTGCCAATCCAGTAACAATCCTAAGCACTTGTTATTCGTTTGATGTGTATAGTTAAATAGATCAATTCGTCTTCTTCTAACGGTCTACCGAATTCTTTGTTGATGTAGTCGCTGATTTTCAGTGCACACGCATATTCCTTCATGTAGCGGTCTTTCAACATAAAAATAAAACTGCCGGTTCCTGCATCATCGAGCTTTGTACCACTGAATAAGCGCTGGACAAAAAATTTCAAATGGGTCACAAAGCGTTCGTAGTTCAATGAATACTCATCAAGCTCCATTGAAAAATGATATTTGACGATGTTCAGGATATGCTGAATGATCTTCGCCATTTCCGATACTTGACTGACCTGCGCCATATCCAACTCCGCATTGACGATGTGTAGCGCAATGAAGCCGGCTTCATCTTCCGGCAGCTCAATAGCCAAGCGATTTTTGATGATCGATAACGCTTCTTTGCCAATGAGGTATTCATGGTTATAAAACCGCTTAATTTCCCATAGCAAGGCATTTTTGATTTCCATGCCGTTTTGATAGCGCTCGATAGCATAATTGATATGATCGGTCAGCGTCAGAAACAATTTTTCGCTCAATTTTTTCCCAAGGGAAACTTTTGCAAAACTGATGATCTCATTCGCTGCTTGAATATGTTCGATAGGGATAGAAGAAAGTAATTGGGTTAGTTTTGTGACATTCCATTCTTGTGTACTGAGATAGACTTTTTCAATCTTGGTATCGTCGATCGCATCGCCCGGCTTTTTCTTAAAGCCTAAGCCTTTGCCCATGACGACCAATTCTTGTTTTTCCTCATTCTCAGAAATCACAATGTTGTTATTGATCACTTTTGTTACGTTCATTTTAACGACCCTATTCTTCTTTAGATTTCTTCACACAAAAAAATAGGTATAGCCCGCCTAAAGCGGTAACAATCCTCAGAGCCAGTGTAGCATGAGAAAAATCACTCGTCAATGGGGATTTTTAACCGCTTGTTTAAAAGCAGAAAACAGCGCTGCTGCCATTTGAGTCTTTGGCAGAACGCTGTTCACTGGTTTATGGATCACTAACTCTCTTTGTGAGAGATGAATTAGATACGATTTTCGTGGTCAGCAGTTTTGACTAAGTTTGCTCCCACCATACCACCGATTGACGTAAGAACGAGTCCTAAGACCATTGCCACAAAGCCCCAAATGGACGCTTTGGCTGTTGCATCACTTGCTTCTTCCGCTTTTTGACGAGCGTCTTCCACTGCTTGGTCAATGTCTTGTTTGGCTTGTTCAAGATTTTGTTGTGCATTTTCGATTTGTTTTTGTGCTTCATCAGAAGCATCTTGTAAGCCGTTCACGATATTGTTCGTTGCTTCTTCTGCTTCTTGTTGGCTTAGCTCTGTGTTTTGAGCCACTGCATTTGAGATTGCTTCTTTATCGACTGAATCACCGATCGTTGTAGCACGATCTTGCAATTTGCTTGCTAAATCATCAATGATTTTATCGGCATCATTTGGATTGGTTGCAATGTCTTTGCCAGCATCTTTGATATCATTTGTCGCGTCATACAATTGGTTTTGCAAGTAGTCTGGTTGCAATTCCGGAACATCGGTATCTTGTAAAACATCATTGACATTCGCTTGTAATTCATCTGTGTTGACGTCTTCCATGTTTCCTGTTATTTCATCGAAGGCTTTTGAAGCGACATCGCCAGCACCTGAGGCAACTGTTTCAACGCCACTGCCAACAGCAGAGGCAACGTTTCCTAAAAGTGAACCGACTACAGAAAATGCTCCGATCGTTAAGTAAGAGAGCATAACCATCATCACGATCATACTGGTTGCCCATGTTAAGAAACCATGAACCAATCCAACACGTCGAGCCGCCACACCTGAAACAAAACCAGCACCGAATAATGCCAAGACAAAGGTAATGACTGTCCAAATCAATAATCCTGTACCAACACCATCTAATGGATTATTTGATGTTGGTTCCACCAAACCAAAACCGATTGCTGAGCCAATCATTGACAGTGTCATGAACAATGCGATAAATGTTACGACCCCTGCAAAGATAGACCCCCAAGACAAATTGTAGCCTGCCTCCCGCTCATCTGAACCTAAATAATTTCTGAATCCTCTTTTCATCATTACATCCCCTTTTTGTTTTTTTAACCTGTATTCAGTCTAACAACTGATTGTTTTTTTATCAATCAACTCGACTTGCGCTATCTTTTTGTAAGAAAAATGAATGATTCTGAATTATTTGACTATTTATTAAAATAAAGCGAAAATTCATTCGTGTATTTTAACTAAAAAAATCTTTTCACGCTCTTTCTTTCGATCACAGGCTTGTTTCTCACAATCTTCTGCTGATTCGTCATTTTTAAGCTAGCAGGGTTTCACTAGAGAAAAAAAGCTCTTCTCAATGTGTCACAAATGAGTAGCGATCACAAAAAACCACCTTCGCCCGAGGCAAAGGTGGTTGTCTGCTTATTATTCTTCATTTAGTCGATCTGGCATCATGTTTTCCATAAAACCCCAAACGCCGTTTTGTAATACGAGTTCCTCACGTTCGTAAGTTGAAACCGTGGTGCGGATCAACTCATCTCGACCGTCTAAGACTTTTTGTCCCCAATGAGGATCGATCAACAATGCCCGCCCCACTGCAACAAAATCTGCATGTTCTAGCAAGCCCGTGGCATCCTTCGATGTTCGAACATCCCCTACACCAATCAAAGGAACTCGCTGAGCGATTTTTTCATAGACATACGCCAACATCGATTTTTCTTGGTACGCTTTTGAAATCGATTTGCGGGTATAATCCGCAAGAGAAATGTGCAGATAGTCTAATCCTTTTTCTGCCAGTTGGTCTACTAAGAACAACGTATCTTCAAAGCGAATCCCTGGTTCTTCGAATTCTTCCGGTGAAAACCGATAACCGACGATAAACTCCTTCACACATGATTGGTCCACTGTCTCCAACACTTCATCGACAAGCTTCTCAATAAAACGATAACGGTTCTCTAGTGAGCCACCCCATTCATCGGACCGACGATTTGAGTGAGGAGAAAAGAATTGTTGAATCAAATACGTATTGGCTCCGTGGAGTTCTACGCCATCAAACCCCGCCTTGATCGCCCGTTCGGTAGCTTTTTTAAAGTTTTCAATAATCGCTAATATCTCATCCACCGTAACTTCCCGGGGAACTTGGGCATTTGGTCGTTCGGCAGCAACCGCGCTGGCAGAAATCGGTTGTGTCCCTCGTAGGACCGATTCATCCGTCATCCGACCGGCATGAAAAATTTGTAAAATGGCTTTGGTTCCATTGGTTTTGATGGTGCTGGCCAATTTGCTTAATCCAGGTAAAAAGGCATCGTCGTAAGCGCCTAATTCCCCTTCCCAGCCCTTGCCATCTTCTTGGACATTGGCTGCCGCTGTGATGACTGCTCCGACTTCCCCGGAGCGTAAGCCATAGTATGCCAACTCATCTTTCGTAATCACCCCATCAAAGAAGGACATCTTGGTCGTCATTGGTGCCATGATAATTCGATTTTTCAACTGCAATCCGCGCTTAAATGTTGCTTTATCTGTTACATTTCGCATGGGTTTCCCACCTTTTCCATTGGATTCATATCGCTTTGTAGATCTGATTGGCTTGGTTTTCTAAGGAGATCCTTAAAGCAAATTGGTGCATTTTCTTCTCTTTTGCCAAAATATACATGCACATGCATCTATATTACAAAAGAATCAAGGAGAAAACAAGTGAAACCTTCGTTAGTCCATCATTTCCTCCAAGACTTTTTCAAAAACGACTTTTGATCGCTGCAGTTTCTTTTCCCCTAATTGGGTCAAATCAATATAGATCCCTCGCTTATCATCTTGACAAGAATGCCGTTCGATCACACCGCACAGCTTGTCTTCCATGCGCATGATCATGCGTGACATCGCACTTTGACTCAAATCAAAATGAGCGATCAAATCATTGAGGCGCATGCTATGATTGGGGGTCTTTTCTAAGTAATAAAGTACGTAATACTCATTCAAAGACAGATTGCTTTCTGCTTTGAGAACTTGCTCCAAGCGAGCTTCAATCGCTTGATGCTGATTCGTAAAGGCTAGCCATTGCCCCATCCGTTCTTTTTCCATCCTCTTCACCACCCATTCTTCTATACCAAGGTATTTTAATCTAGATCCCTGCGTTACGCAAGCCGCCAGAAAGCTTCGCCAGTATGGCTGACACTTTATTATACAAAACTAGCCAGCTGCGGCGGACGTTAATGAGTTTTTTATGATAGCAAGGATGAAATATTCAGCAAAAACTTCCTGTTCTTTCTCAATATTCTATACTACAATAACTTTAACACCAAAGAATATTTCAACACTATATCAGCAAAATTGTGCATTCCGACACAATGATTTGCTTGTTTTAGATGTTCTAGTATTCTAAGGAAAGGATGAAGCAAACGATGAAAAAAACAATTTCTTTGATTGGCGCACTGACGCTCGTCAGTTTGGGGCTTTTGGCAGGCTGTAACAACGAAAAAGATACTGCTGAGTCAACAAGCGAGCTAAGCCAGAGTCAGATGTCTACTGAAAGCAAACAAAGCACGTCGACGCAAACGACTGAAAGCAATTCCTTAGCGTCAACCTCTACTTCAAAACCTTCGACCACAAGCCAGCAATCGACGGACCACTCTGATTCGAGTCAAACGACGGCAAGCTCACCATCCATCAACGAGTTTCCATATGCCGTTGATCTTTCCCAATATGGCCCTTCACTGACTTTTTATTTCCATGGCGTCAATGTACCAGATACTGTCACGATTCAAAATACGAGCCCATTGATTATTTCGATCGGCGACAGCGCAAGCTATGAAGCACAAGTTGATACGATCGCAACAAAAGAGATTCGCGTATTTTCTGCGAAAAACAATGAGATTCGCACCGTAAAAGTGAACACTCAGTTGACCTTTGCAAAAGGGATCACTTCCAATGGAAATCCTGATTTTAGCCACAACCTGTACCTATTTACAAATAAGGAGGGTGGTCTGTCTTTGATCACGCCGAATTACGCGGGGAATGTCAGCGATGACCAACGCGATGTGATGTTAGAAGTACTTCAATAAACGAAAAACAGGGAAACGAAGCGTGCTTCGTTTCCCTGTTTCGTTACCCAATCATTACGGTTTCATCAGGATATTTGTAGCCAGCTTCTTGTTTGTTAGCTTTTTTCATCAATGAAAAAGCAACGGTCATGATGCCGACTCGACCAATGAACATCAAAAAAATAATCAGTAGTTTGCCAAAAACCGACAAGTAAGGCGTCAACCCCATGGTCAACCCCACGGTTCCAAAAGCGGAAAAAACTTCAAAGGCAATGGTTGGCAACCCAAAGTTTGGGGTTTGCGGCATGCGTTCAGTGATCGACAATAAGAAAATCGCTAAGAAGCATAACGTCAAGGTAAGGAAGAAAAACGTAAAGGCACGTGATACGGCAGATTCTTTGATCGTGCGACCGAACACCTCCGCTCGACTGCGCCCTTTCAATAAGCTGCGGATCTTGATGATCAAGACCGCAAACGTCGTTGTCTTCAATCCCCCAGCAGTGGAACCAGAGGTCCCACCGATATACATGAAAATCATCGTCAACATCAAGCCTGCTTGACTCATTTGTCCGTAATCAATACTGAAAAATCCAGCAGTTCTTGGGGTGACCGCTAAGAAGAGGTATTGGAAAAAACGTTCAATGACCGAATCACCCGTAATCAACTGTGAATTGGCTTCGGTCAAAAAGAACCCTGCCGTTCCAAAAACTACCAAAACGATCATAGCGATCCATGCCAAGCGGCTATGCAGGGACCGTTTTTTGGACGACGTATGCAGGAGATCGAACCAAACGAGAAACCCAAGACCACCGGCAATGATCAAGAAACTGATGACCCCCAATACAAACGGATCGTTTTGAAATCCTACCATGCTGTTGCCGAACAAATCAAACCCAGCATTACAAAAGGCCGAGATCGCATGAAAAACACTGTACCAAAGGCCTTGCCCCCAACCAAAACGGGGCACGAATGCAAAAGCCA
The DNA here is from genome assembly GCF_050542615.1 of Enterococcus sp. DIV0008. Lineage (NCBI taxonomy): Bacteria > Bacillati > Bacillota > Bacilli > Lactobacillales > Enterococcaceae > Enterococcus > Enterococcus sp. DIV0008. Next base: position 2,213,591 of record NZ_CP172937.1, read on the forward strand.
GCAAAATGATCCCGCTGACTTGGATCAAAAAGGCGATCCGAATCAGGTACCATGCCAAATGGATCTCTCCAGACATCCGATCCAAATTCAATGATTCCCGCAAAATCATCCGGGTACTAAGATGGACTCTTTTTCTCGCCAAGATGTAAAAGAAGACGGGAATCGACATGAAGCCGATCCCACCGATCTCAATCAGCATCAGCAAGATCCCTTGGCCCCAGAGGTTGTAATGGTCAGCTACTGTCAAGGTCGAAAGACCCGTCACGCAAACAGCCGATGTGGCAGTAAACAGCGCATCTAAAAAGTTGGTACCTTCACCACTTTGGGTGACAGCCGGCAGCATCAGCAAGCCGGTTCCTGCCAATATCAGCAAAACGAAGACCAGTGTGACGATCTGCGGAATCAAAAAGCGTTGCGATGCCAGCTTTTTTTTCAAACGATTTCTTTTTTTCATTTTCATTTCCTCTGACCTTTTGCAAAAACGAATGGCTTGATAATCCTAGTTTATTGCAGTTGTTTTTCATTTATCATACCATTTTATTTTGATTTATTCTTCACTTTGATCATTCTTGTTACGTTTGCTCGTTCGTTTTCTTCCAGCCGCATTTTGATTCCATAAATGGCTTCTTCCAGCTCGGGAATCGTCAAATATTCTAGGGCATTGACGCGTCGGCGCGTACGTTCGATTTCCCCTGCCATCAGTTGACAGGTCTTTTCGATTTCCGTTAGCTCCAACAGCTTCGGCATGACGTCGGTAAAACGGGCGACCGCATGATCTAACGGAACATTCGAATTCAAAAAGCCATACTCGATCGGCGCTTGCATCACCGTATCGTCATAATCAAAATGCATCACTGGCACTTCCACACTCATGATATTTTTCGTGGATAACTCAAGGGAGACCTCAGTTGCTGGTAAAATAAACATTTCTTCAATGTATTTTTCATTGATCGTGGCATTGGCTAAGCGAAATGCCTTCATGGCACGCTGCAATTGTTCTTCCACTTCTTTACGCAAATGGTCATTCTTTTTGATCAATTCAATAAATTGACGCATGAGTTCGTCTTGTTTGTCTTTTAATAATTTGTGTCCGCGTTTGGCTGTCGCCAATTGTTTGCTGAGGCGCGACAGCTCCATGCGGGTTGGATTAACGGTTTTTTGCGCCATTGTTCTCCTCTCCCGGTAAGTATTCCGCCAGTAAAGCATCGCTGATCCGCTTCAGCTCGACTTTTGGCAGCATCGCCAATAATTCCCACCCTAATTCCAAGGTTTCGATAATCGAGCGGTTGGTGCGATACCCTTGGTTCAAGTATTCATTTTCGAAGCGTTCCGCAAATTTGGCATAGGTTTTATCTACTTCCGACAATGCCGATTCTCCTAAAACGACTGCCAATTCCTTGGCTTGCTTTCCTTGAGCATAGGCAGAAAACAACTGGTTCATCGTTGCGGCATGGTCTTTACGTGTTTTGCCTTCGCCGGTCCCTTTATCTTTTAACCGTGACAATGACGGCAAGACATCGATGGGTGGCTGGATGCCGTTTTTATACAAATCACGAGACAAGATGATTTGTCCTTCGGTGATATAGCCGGTCAAATCGGGAATCGGATGGGTTTTGTCATCTTCTGGCATGGTCAAAATCGGCAGCTGGGTCACTGAACCTTTCAAGCCGCGAATCCGTCCCGCACGTTCATATAACGTGGATAGATTGGTGTAAAGATACCCAGGATAGCCCCGACGCCCTGGCACTTCACGACGAGCAGAGGAGATCTCCCGCAAAGCTTCACAGTAGTTGGTCATATCCGTCATGATCACCAAGACATGCATGCCCTTTTCATAAGCCAAGTATTCGGCTGCCGTCAGTGCCATTCGGGGCGTAGCGATCCGCTCGATCGCTGGGTCATTGGCTAGATTCATAAAGACGACAGAATGGTCGATGGCACCCGTTTGACGAAAATCTTCCATGAAATATTCAGCTTCTTCAAAGGTGATCCCGATGCCAGCAAACACAACAGCGAAATCGTCTTCCGAGTTCAACACTTGTGCTTGACGCGCAATTTGCGAAGCCAATTCTTTATGAGGCAGACCAGAACCAGAAAAAATCGGCAGCTTTTGTCCCCGAACAAGCGTATTCAAGTGGTCGATCGATGAGATCCCAGTTTGAATAAACTCATCAGGATAATCCCGCGCTGCTGGATTGATCACTTCGCCGTTGATGTCCATAAATTTTTCTGGGACGATCTCTACTCCGCCATCTTTGACCCGACCTAAGCCGTCAAAGACTCGCCCGATCATTTGCTCGGAAACGCCTAATTCCAAAGGATGTCCTAAGAAACGCACCGCAGATTCCCGCAAATTGATCCCGCCGGTTCCTTCAAAAATTTGGACCAACGCTTTGTCTTCTTGGATCTCCAGTACTTGTCCTTGCCGCGTTTCGCCGTTTTGCATGCGGACTTCGATCAACTCTTCGTATTTGACACCGGAGACGCGATCGACGGCCATCAATGGTCCGACGACTTCTCCAATCGTTTTATATTCCTTGATCATCGGTGCGGTCTCCTTTCTGTAAAATTTCTTTCATCGTTGCTTTGATCTCTTGATGCAAAGCAGGAATTTTTTCTAATTCCGTTTCAGGCAAGTACTTCATACGTGCCACTTTGTCTCGCAATTCTTCGGTCCCTGCATAGATTTCTGAAAGATACGCACCTAGTGTCAACGCATCTTCCGCTTCTTTGTGGAGCAGCAAGATCGTTTCCAGCATTTTGAACTGCTTTTCGCGAGAGGTAAACGTATCGACGTCGTCAAAAGCGTTTTGCTGCAAGAAATCTTCTCGCAATGATTTGGTGGTTTCCAGCAATAACTGATCTTTTTCGGACAAAGCGTCGATGCCGACAAGTCGAACGATCTCTGACAACTCAGATTCCTTTTGCAGCATCCGCATGGCTTCTGTTACTTGTTTGGACCAATCTACTTGCATTTGTTGGTCCAAAAAGGCACCCAATTCGTTTTCGTATAATGAATAGCTCTTCAACCAATCGATCGATGGAAAATGACGCTTTTGCGCTAAAGTGGCATCTAAGCCCCAAAAGACTTTTACGACCCGCAACGTATTTTGGGTAACTGGTTCTGAAATATCGCCGCCTGATGGTGAAACGGCGCTGATGGCAGTGATACTGCCTTCTTGATCAGAACCTAAGCAAATCGCTTTTCCAGAACGCTCATAATACTCTGCCAAGCGGCTGCCTAAGTAAGCTGGATACCCTTCATCCCCAGGCATTTCTTCCAGACGACCAGACATTTCCCGCAGTGCTTCTGCCCAACGTGAGGTGGAATCCGCCATGATCGCCACGGAATACCCCATATCTCGGAAGTATTCCGCAATCGTGATCCCGGTATAAATCGACGCTTCCCGAGCGGCTACCGGCATATTGGAGGTGTTAGCGATCAACACGGTTCTCGCCATCAAAGATTCACCACTACGAGGGTCGATCAACTCTGGAAACTCGTTCATTACATCGGTCATTTCATTGCCGCGTTCGCCGCAGCCGACATAGACGACCAGGTCGACATCCGCCCATTTGGCGATTTGGTGCTGAACGACAGTCTTCCCTGCACCAAAAGGTCCTGGAACGGCTGACGCCCCGCCTTTAGCGATTGGAAAGAAGGTGTCGATCACTCGCTGGCCAGTGATCATCGGTTCAACTGGATTCAGTTTTTGCTTTACTGGACGGCTATGACGAACGGGCCATTTTTGCAGCATCGTGAAAGACCGTTCTCCTTTGGATGTATCTAAAACATAAATCGTTTCATCGATGGTAAATTCCCCCGCATAAACAGCCTTGACTGTTCCTGAAATGCCATGAGGAACCATGATCTTGTGATTGATCAACGGTGTTTCTTGCACGGTGCCGATGACCATCCCAGTACTGACTACTGCGCCGACTTCCACTGTCGGTACAAAGGGCCACTTTTTCTCATGATCCAACGCAGGCAATTGCACCCCACGCGTCAAGAAGTTGCTTTGGGTGACAGACATGAAGGTTTCTAAGGGACGTTGGATGCCATCAAACATTTGTGACATGATCCCAGGCGCCAATTCGACGGATAGCGGTTCACCGGTGGTTTCGACTGGTTCACCAGGTCCGATCCCAGACGTTTCTTCATAGACTTGGATCGAAGCGACGTCGCCGCGCATTTCGATGATCTCACCGACCACGCCTAAATCTCCTACATAACAGATATCTTCTAAACTTGCATGGCCCATATTTTTGGCTAACACCAATGGACCAGATACTTTAATAATTGTTCCTTTTTCCACAACATCGGCTCCTCTCTATAGTATGTTTTGTCCAACTGCTTTTTCGACATTTTCTTGAATCATTCGCTTGCCGATTCCTCGGGAACCATCATAATCAGGAATCAAGATGACTGCAGGTGTCATTTTTTGTTGGACTTTTGCTAATTCATCGGGAATCAGCTCGGCACATTTTTCAGTCAGGTAGATGATCGTACTGTTCTTCATTAATTTTGCCAGCGCCTGCTTCACTTCTTTTTCTTCCGAGGCATAACAGACCTGAAAGCCAAATAGTTGAAAAGGAATGACGGATTCTTTCTCGCCGATTACGCCGATTTTATGAGTCATAGTGCCGCATCCTTTCTCTGAGTTGTTCTTCCGTAAAGCCACTGCGTTTGCCTACCAGCAAGATACGCAGATTTTGCAGTTCCAAAACCTTAGCATTCAAAAATGCCAGTAAAGGCAGTGGTCCTAAAGCATCTGTTTGAGCTTGACCATAGCTTTCTGTGATCAAATTGTCTTGTAAAAGTGCCAAGCCAGCAAAGTCGATCACCTGTTCATGAATCAAAGGCCGCATTACTTCCTGATAATCACTTTCTAATAAGAAGGCTAAAAAGTCACTATAAGACGCATCCGCAAACGCTAAAAATTCTTCTTTCGGGATACTGCCGACACTCACTAAGACTGCCTCCATAAAACTGCGCGATCGTTTTTGAAGTACACAACGAGCGGCGATCGTTATATTGGTCAGATCAATCATCTTGATGACAGCTTCTTGTAGCTCAGGGATCTTGATTTCATCTACCAGTCGCCGTTGTTCATGTAAATACCGGCGATCGTAAATGATATCGATGCCTTGCAGCACGGCGCCACCTTCTAAGTACTCCCGCACCTCTTGGATCGTAGTCACGATTTTCTCAGGCAATACCTCTGAGGTTCCCGTTTTGATGGCGGTCCGACACTCATCGATCGTGTAAAAACCATCTTCGATCAGTAGATGATCATAGTCTTTTCCAGTCACTGACTCTTTGGTCAAGACTTTTAGATTATGGAAAGTAAAAGGCATCATATACAGTCGGAGGATCTCTTGATCAGGAACCAGCTCGGCCAATTCTTTGATCGTCTTTAACAATTCTTCATCGAGATAGGTTTCGAATCGTTCATGAAAATCTGGCTTTAAATAGCGTTGATAATGGGTCTGCTGCAAAACAGCTTCGACTTCAGCAAACCCTTTTGCCGCAATCATTTGCTCGACTTCTTGCGGCTTTAGCAACGTCATCTCTTTCAGCCGAATGATTGGATTCAATTGATGATAGTTCCTCATGGATCAACCTCCTTGTTGTATGATCTGCAACCACCGTTCCCGGGTTTCTTTCTTGTATTCATCAAGCAAAACCTGATAGGTAAAATTGTATTGGATGCCGTTGTCATCCACCAAAAAGCCTGCTTCTGTCAATGGTGCGCCTGCTTTGATTTGATACGGTAGTTTTGATTGACAAGACGTAAGCCAAGCGGCATCTAGATGGGCTGCTTGCTCAGGACCAGCGTGGAAGGTCACCGTCCCGCTGATCGGCAGCTGTTGCAGCACATTTTCAGCAAATGACTGCAGCTCTTCTGGCGTCCAGGCAACCATTTGTTGATACGCTTGCTCAAAAAGTTGAGTCAGGTATTCGTTTTGTTTCACCATTTGCTGCTGCTTAGCGGCACTTGCTTGGCGATTCAGCGCTTGCTGATAATGTTTTTCGGCTTGCTTTTTTGCTTGCTGGGCACGAAGCTGCAAGTCCGACTCTTTTTTCGCCCAGTCACGTGCCATCGTTTCACTGATCCTAGCACGTTCAGCGGCAGCCAAACGTTCCCGTTTTGTCTGCGCTTCTTGGTCTAGTTCAGCAATCATTTTGTCGATTGCATCCATACCTTCGCCCCCTTTAAATCGTTCCTAAAAGTAAGAAAGAAATAACAAAGCCTAAGATGGCATACATCTCAACCATTACTGAGAACATGACCCCTTTAAAGAAATGCTCTGGTTTCTTCGCTAAAATTTGAATCCCAGCTGCAGCGACCTTCCCTTGGGCCATTCCTGAGAATAAGCCAGTAAAGGCAACTGGCAGTGAGGCCATCAAGTACGCCATACCAGTCACTGTCGACATTTCACCACTTAAGCTACCATAGATCATAAACGCAATAACAAATCCGTATAGTCCTTGCGTTCCGGGAAGCAATTGTAAAATCAAGGCTTGTCCAAACTTCTCCGGCTGATTCGTCGTTAAGGCTGCCGCTGCTTCACCAGTTTGGCCCACCCCTTTGGCTGAACCGATCCCAGAAAAGATCGTAGCGATCCCCATTCCGATAATTGCAAACACCATACCACCATTATTATTAATTAAGTAATCAATCATTTATTGTCTCCTCCATTTTCTTTATCAAAATCAACGTATTTCTCACTTGGCTTAAAGGTTTCAAATTGGCGCCCCCCACCAGTGAAAAATTTTCCGAAAAACTCTACATATTGTAAACGAGCGGCATGCACATACGCACTCAGTAACGATAAAAAGATGTTTAAAGCTTGTAGGACAACCAATAAGAGAATGCCTACAGAAAAACGAGCGGCTGGCGGCAAATAGCCCACCAATAAGTTGAAGGCTGCTGCGATACTTCCACCAGAGATCCCTAATGCCATCAAGCGGCTATAGCTGACAAAGTCGCCGATGTAACTGGTCACGCCGTACAAGTCATACAAGCCTAAAAAGAAGCCGCCCACTTTGGTTTTCCCTTTAAGAATCGGTACCACGATGATCAATAAGGCACTAAAGCCTGCTAAAATCAAGCCGACGGTTGTTAGTGCTGGGACATCGATCAAAAGATTGCCTGCGGCTGCCACTAAAAGACCACTCAAAAGTCCTAGCCACGCAAAGCCTTCGTTGACTGCACCTAAAAGATCCTTTTTGCGGATATTTTCTTTGGCTGCTAAATAAAGGCCTGTAAACAGTTGGATGCCACCAAAAATCATGGATAGACCAAAGATCGCCATAAAATCTTCGGAGGGCGATAAAAGTTGGAAGGGCAATGTAGCACCAAAGAAGGAGCCGTAGATTGCGCCCCAAATCATAGTTGGCACAGACAAAATCTGGAACAATTTCAGAAAGCGTTTGGTCCCTTTGGGCAAACGCAAGGCGTGTAGCCCAATCGTGGTTGCGACAGCCATTAATGCACCATAACCTAAGTCAGCCACCATCATACCAAAGAAAACATAGTAGAAAGGCGTCATCCATGGGGTTGGATCGATCTCATCGTATTTTGGCAAGCTGTACATTTCCGTCAACATTTCAAAGGGTTGAATAAACGAGGCGTTTTTTAGCTTCGTTGGCACTTGATTGGCAGCGATCTCCTCTGCAGTGGGTTCTTCAAATGAATAGTAAATCTCGTTGGCAAAGGATTCTTGGACCATTTCCGCCACTAACGGCTGATCCTTTTCTGCGATCCAGCCGCGCAAGAGGGCAAAAGTCTGACCAGCTGCTAAGCGCTGTTGCATCATTGCCCGATTCTCACGAGTCAAAAACAGTTCTTCCGCTTGCTGCAGCAGGATCAGCCGTTGTTTGTGCTGACTGATTTCTGTAATCAGTTCTTTGCGCTGCTGTGTCAAGGAAGTCAAGGCTTGTTTCGCATTTTGCAAAACCACTTTTGGTGATTCGGATGTTAGGCCAGTTTCTTTCTTCACCCCATATCGGTGAAACAATTGGAACACTTGCTCTTCGATCGCTGTTAAAAACAGGCAGCTGAAATTGACTTTTTTTGGCTCAGAATAGATCACTTCGATATGAACCTCTTCCAATTGACGCAAGGCTTCAGCTAGATCTTCCCAGCGTGGTCCTTCGACACTCCCAGCGAAAAAACTTGTATGAGCAGGTGCTTCGATCTCCAACGGAACGTCAAGATTTTGCCACTGTGTCGCCCATTCTTCCGACTGAGTCGCTGCTTCGATCGCTTCGATCGTCTCTACCCAGCGCTCCTGCAAATTCTCGACCGCAACCAGCTCCGTAAATGCTGCGGCTTCATCGAAGCTTGTTTCAAAATCCGACAGCCGCAAGGCATCTCGTTGCCATTCTGTCCCTTTTTTCGCATCACCATTTTGGCGAATAAAGCGGATCGCTTCTTGCAGTCGACGAATCATTGGTTGGTGAGAAGCACCTTCTGGGGTGGCTCCTGCAAAAAATTCCCGCAGCCAAGTTTCGTTAGCTTCCTGTTCGAACACATTCTCGATTTCAACAAACTGCATCGTTTGCAGCTTCGTCAATAGCCTTTCTTGGTAGTGCTTCGGGGTGATCAACGTTAGTTTATTTAGTTTGGTTACTGCCATAAGTCCCGATCACTCCTTCAACGATCTGTTGAACCGCTTGCTCTTGGAAGGTTTGCATGTTTTTTTGGTAACGATCTAACACTTGCTGGTTCTCTTTTGCCAGCTGCTGCTTTTGTGCTTCAAGTGACTGGCGCATTTGCTCTTGAACTGCTGCTTGTTCTTGCGCAAGTTCTTCTTCCAAAGCGATAGCCCGTTCTTCTAATACTTGTTGCTGCTTGGCTTCTTCCAACTGTAGCTCTTTTTTTAAAGCGAGCAATTGCTGTTCATTGGCTTCTTCTGCTGTTCGTAAACGAGTCAACGCTTCTCTCATCGATTCCCCTCCTATACTATTTGGATACTCAACTGAAAAATAAACAAAAAAAGCATACCTCACGAAGAAGTATGCTGATAACAAAAAAGGCCAGCATTCCTCCAAGAATGTTTGCCTCACCCCTTGGCAAACCTGATCCTTGAAGCATAAAAATGCTCAACCTTTGGCTATTCTATTTTTCAATTCCTGAACTATTGTAGCAAAAAAACGTGTTCTATTCAAGTAGAATCGTCTTTTATGAGAAAAACCCGGTTTCTACTATTGTATGTTCGCTCGAATATCCACTGCTATTGGTTATCGGAATGACTATTATTACTCGCTCAGTCTCTTAAAAACTTTTCACCTAACATTTGCCAGGGATCGCGTTGTTCTTACCAAATTGAAATCGGTAAACATCAATAGAAGACTTAGAATGGATTGAATGAAGAACGTTGAGATTTTTTGAAAATGCTAAACATCATTTGATTGGTATCAAAAAGGAGATAACAATTCCAACAACCTATTCGATCCCTGACAAATATTAAGTGAGAATTTTGCTTACTTCGCTTCTTTTTTTATCGCTGGCAGCGGTTGGCCCTTTTCTTCACAAATGAAATAAGCGCCTCGATAAAGGCATGTATAAATCTTACCGGGTTCCATGGTTAGAGGAAGCCCATTTTTTACATACATCGGTTTTCTTTCCATTGTCAACCCTTGCCTTTCTGGGAAAAATAAGTCAAAATATACAATAACGTCTTTTATATCTTACTTTCTATCAAATATTACCAAAATATTCAGATAATTTCTAGTTATTTTGCGCAAAATATGGTAGAATTTCCACTTTTTCTTTTAAAAAATGATCGATAAAAACCAAATTGGGAGGAAACAACTGATGTCAGATGAGCGTTGGTTTCAAAGGAGAAGAAAGCGAAGCATCGAATTGGGCCTCTGTTTACTTGTCGTCCTGCCGATGGTTTATGGCTTATGGTTTCAACTGACTTTTTTGATTCACTACATGTCTTTTTTGTTTGTTGTGGCTGTTCTCACTGCAATTTACGAAGGAATTCGCGTCATTTGGGAAGTTATGAGAAACAAGCAACACTGACAAAGTGACCTTCTGCTAAATTAAGCCAAAACAACGAGAGAAGAGTCCTCTAATGAAACGAATCATTATGTCATGTGACTTACAGCATGCCTCCAGTCGTCAGGCTGAAGCCAGCTTTTCTTTTGAGGCCTTTCCCACAGATTCACCAAGAGTTGCAGAACTTTTCAATTCCGCTTACCATGAAACCATCGATGATGAAGGAGAATCGATCGCTGATTGGCAAAAGGAACTTAGAGAAACTGCTGAAGGCAAATACGGTCCCTTGATTCCAGAGCTCTCTTTTCAATTACTGAAGGAAGACTATCCGGTTGGCGCATAGTGACAAGCACTTTTCAAAAAATTCCACTGCTATTATTTGTCGTTATGGACGCAGCATGTAAAGGAAACGGCTTATCCAAGCTGTTAATGAGTGAAGTGATCCGACGAGCTAAAGCCATGGGACTCACTCACCTTTACCTGGTAGTGACCGTTGAAAATCAACCAGCCTTCAAACTATATGAAGCATGCGGCTTTTCTTTTGCGGGTGAAAGCTGGACTGATCTTTCCTCTTAGCTCTACTTACTATCTAACTGAAAATTTTTACCCATTGAAAGCGAGGGATGAACCGATGAATGAACGTCTAGCTACGGCGATTCAACTGCGAGCTGAAAAAAAGCTGCAACAATCAAATGAACAATTGATTCAATTAGCTACCGAAAATCCCCAAGATGCCTTTGTCCACTACCAAACGGCTTGGAGTTATGATCTTTTAGGGAAAGAACAACAGGCAATTCCTTATTATGAACAAGCAATCGCGTTAGGTTTATCAGAAAACGACTTGCCAGATGCCTACCTAGGTCTAGGCAGCACCTATCGTGCCCTCGGCAATTATCAAAAAGCCGAAGAAGTGTTTTTACACGCGATGAAGCTGTTTCCAAAAAATCATGCTTTGCAAACCTTCTATGCCATGACACTGTTTAATCTAGCCGAGTATGAGCAAGCCACTAAACGGCTATTGACCCTGCTTGCCGAAACTTCTAGCGATCCAGATATCCAATCTTACCATCAGGCGCTTTTGTTTTATGCCGATAAGCTCAACGAAACATGGAATTAGAGGTTTCCGTTGGATCAATCCTTCTGCTCCCTTCTCGATTAAAGAAAGGGAGTATTTCTTTTTTTCTGTCCCCTAAATATTCCTTCCCTATCAGCGCTTTGTTGAATCAATGGTCGCCGACTTTCCTATAATCCTTTTTCCTTCAATCAATACCAACCATCCATTATCGAAAATTTCGATAACAAAACCAATTGACGAGTACGGTCAAATTTGCTAATTTATCTATGCTTTTTCTATCAATATTTTGGAGGAATGACTATGCCCTTTATTGTCTATTTTTTTCTATCCTTATTGATCATTTATATTCCGACGCCCACACTTTTGCTATTTTTTCAAAAACTTGCCTCCCAACATGACAATCTGACGGCTTTTAGCAAACTTTTTCTATTATTGATGATCTTGCTGGATTATTACTTAAGCTATTATTGGTTGAAAAACTGCAAGGTTAAAAAAGCTCACTATATTTACTTAGTTTTTGTCAATGTCTTCGAATGGCTGATCCACTTCTATCTTTATTCACGATTTGAAACGATCAATCTACTAGTCATTTTGTTGTTCCAGACCGTGCTACTATGTTGCATGATCTTTTTCCCTCTATCGGAGAAATTTCGCTCATTCCTTTTTGCCTAAAAAAATCATCTCTGGTTTCCACATAAAAAAACCAGCTTCTCAATCGTTTCTTTCTAAGATGCGATTTACACGTTCGCTCTCCTTTGTTACGATTGTTAAAAAGGATGTGTTGTGATGTCATTGATCGTCTTGATTGGCGCGCAAGCAGTAGGGAAAATGACTGTGGGGAAAGAACTGGAAAAACGATTAGATGCAAAGCTTTTATTCAATCACCAGACCATTGATCTTTTTGCGAATTTTCTTGGCTATAGCCCCGCGGCATTCGCTTTGTCTAATCAAACACGGATCGAACTCTTCAAAGCCTTTGTTCAAAATGAAGCCCATAATACGACAAAATCAATCATCTTTACGGTCTTGATTGATTTCGATCAAGCGGCAGAATTAGCTTTTTTACAAGAGATCGCCCAACTATTTACCGATGCCCAGCAAAAGGTCTATTTTATCGAATTAGTGGCTGATATTGAAGAACGCTTACAGCGTAATTGCCATGAGGACCGTTTAGCCGCAAAGCCGTCAAAAAGAGTGCTGGCTTTTTCTAGAAACGAGCTTTTGTCTTCGTTTGAAAACTATCGCTTAGAAAGTCTGCCCCAGGAATTAACTACCCTTTTTCCAACGATTCCTTCGCTGAAAATCAACAATACCCACTTGTCACCTGATGAAGTCAGTCAAAAAATTATTGCCCATTTTTCCTTGACTTAAGTGCCAAAGAAACACCCTTCTCAAGCTTTGCTTCAATACGAAAATGTCTATTGACTTTGACGCTGCGTCAAGCGGTATCCTCTAATTAAGAGGAGGTGTCAAAATGAAGGTTTATGTTATGCCAATGTTTTACCAATTGAAGACCAAAGATATTGAACAATCATCGAGATGGTTTGCAGAAATCTTGGGGTTCCAGTCATTGTATCAGTTTCGCAATCAAGAAAATCAAGTGACGATGGACCATCTGCGTCTTGCTGACTACCAAGATTTGATGCTGATTGCCGCAGACTCGTTCACTGTTGGCGATGGGGCAATTTTGAATGTAGCGATGATTGATCTTCAGAATATCGCTCAGAAAATTCCCGAAAAGTGGATCGTGGAACCTTTGATGGAAAAGCCTTGGAATGCCCTTGAAATGACCATCAAAGACCCCAACGGTTATTTATTTACCCTAACAGAGGCGATAAGAAAAAACGAATCAGACTTTCAAACCTTGATGGACCAAACCAAGGATTATTTTCAATAAAAGGAACCGAGTAAGAAGGATGCTTTCTTACTCGGTTCCTTTTTTATAAAAACTTGATTCTGGCAACAATGACAAAAACGAACCCCCCCTAGATTTACCTAGCGAAACTTTTTATCCCATCAGATATACCGTTTTAGTACATTTTTAAATATTGAAGATAATTATTAACACACTCACCTCAGAACATGCTACACTATTTAAAAAGGAGGATTTCCTATGGAAAAGAAATCGCAGCTTTCGTGGTACAAGCGTAAAAAATTCTACATTCCAGTTGCCGTCGTCCTCGGCGTGATTGGGTTTCTTCCCAGTCTCGTTTCTCTTTTCGGGGTCTCGATCGATGATGAGTTCAATCCTGATTACTATTCTGATCCGAATGAACCAATGTTCAAGAAAAAACAAAACTGACTGTTGCGATGCCGTATGTAGGTTTTTTTGACCAACAAAAAAAGAGCAATCACTCGCTGTTGTGTTTGCTCCTTTTTTAAAAGGGATTCGGCAGACCTACGCACCTTGACAGGGTAAGCTGTTTGGGGAGAGGGCGTTTGAATGCGCGAATGAACAGTAACTTATTACGTGAAACCACTTATACTTTTTTCCTGTTAAAAAATCAATTGCTAACCAATCACAAAGGATCGATTATTTGAAGAAAGAAAAAACGTTAGCCATTAGTTCTACAACTTCCCAGGGAAAACTAAAAAAATCAAACATCCATTTCTCCTCCTTTAATTGACTTTCTTCAAGTTTACCCGCAAAATAAAGCTGTAACATATTTGGACTATTTTTCCGTCCACTTTTTTTAGGAGGGATTTTTTGAAGGCCAATGACTTGTTAAAAGAGTTACGAACGGAACGAAATATTTCACAGCGAAAATTGGTTGAGAACATTTCAGAACGCAGTACACTGGCAACCTTTGAACAAAAAGGGCACCGCATCGCCTTTGATATTTTGCACCAATATTTGGACCGCTTAAATGTCACTTTGGAGGAATTTGAGTATCGCTTGGATGACAATCAAGTCAGCGAGAAAAAGCAGCTATCCAAACAGTTGACCACCGCTTACTATGAAAGCAAGTATTCTGAAGTCCTCTCTTTGATCAACAAAGCCCAAGCGCTGTATAAAACCACGAAGGATTTCTTCTATTATGTACTGTATAGTCAATTCTTTTTGATTTTAGAGAAAAAAGGCGTGGTTACCGACGAGGAAGAACGGCGCATCATCGAAGCGACCATCAAGAAATACTTGGAACGCATCGACACGTGGGGAAAGTTTGAAATCTCCTTATTTACCAATCTGCTTTTTCTTTTTTCTGACGAGTACATCTTGTATCAAATGAAACACCTGAATAAAAAAATTTTTTACAGCAATACGCTAAGTATCAATTATCAAATCTACACAAAATTGCTGACAAATGCGGCTTTCTTGTTTATCGATCGCAAAAAACCTGCCGAGTTGGCGCATGTGCTGACGTATCTAGCCGATCACCTGCCGCCGGACAATGATCGTATTCGCTTGATGATTCGTTATTTCGAAGGCATCTACGCCTTGTTTCAAGGCGATCGTACTCTGGGAATGGCCACGATTGAAAAAGCATTGGATTATCTGCGTTTTATTGGGCAAGAAGCCTTTGCCAAAGAATTAGAGGCACTGGCTCAGAGTATCTAAAAAAAACCTGCTGCTTCCTCTCAGTAAGAGAACGACTCTCTTACACGGAGGAAACAGCAGGTTTATTTTTTCTTAAAGTAAATGCAATGCTTCTTTCCAGAGCAAGACTCGTTTGACGGAAGCATTCAAATCAGCTTCCAAATAGCGGCCATCTTCAACTGCTTGCACGACAAAAGGAATCTGTTCTTGGTAGGTAGAGGAGATCACTAGATCATTTCCCGCCTGCAACGCCTGTAATGCGGCTTCTTTTTGCGGAATGAACTCAGAAAGTCCTGCCATATCTAAGTCATCCGTCATGATGACCCCTTCAAAATGCAATTCATTTCGCAGCAGCTCATGCACGGGTTTTGAAATAGAGGCGGGTACGGTCTTATCGATACTATTGACGATCGTATGGGCGACCAAAATACTATCGGCATCAGCCTTGATCCCTGCGGCAAAAGGTAGAAAATCCGTTTCCCGCAGTGTAGATAGTGGACGGTCATCGGTGACGATTTCGACATGCGAGTCACGATTGTTGCCATAACCAGGAAAATGCTTCAAGGTAGACCCAACGTGGTGTTTCTGTAAAACATGAACCACACGTTCTACAAACGCACTCGTGCCCTGCGCATCCATGCCAATGGTTCGGTCGTAGATAAAGGACTGCGGATCAGTGGAAACATCGGCCACGGGAAACAGCCCAGCATTGATGCCATAAGCTTTTAAAATTTCCGCTTTCTTTGCTGTATCTTCTTCGATCGCTGACCATCCACCTTGGGCATACAGCTGTTGTGGTGAGAGAAAACGCTGATCCGTAAGGTTCGGATTGCGGCTGATGCGAGTCACTGTGCCCCCTTCTTCATCCATACCGATCAACAGCGGAATGGCGCTGGCTGCTTGGTAATCTGAAATTTTCTGTTTTAAACTCTCTGCCGTCTCATTTTCGGTATCACGGCCGAATAACAGATAGCCGCCAAAGTGATAGTTTTGAAGTTCTTCGATTTGATTGCTTTCTGGTACACGGACAAAAAACAATTGCCCGACCTTCTCCTCCAAACTCATCGTGGTGATTTTTTCTGCTATTGCCTCTTCTGGCTGTTCTTGCGCAGAAGTTGACGTGTTTTTTTGGCCTTCACTGACTTCTTCCTTTGTTTCGTCTCTCGAGCTGCTTTGCTGGATCACGGCTGACTCCTCCGTTTGCTGTTTTTGCTGTTCTATCATCCACTTCATCCCTCCCATTGCTACTACGATCAAGAAAAGAAACAATCCCATAGCGAGTCCTTTTTTATTCATAGGTTCACCTTCCCCTCTAAACAAGTTATTGAGAATGATTAAGCCAATCCTTAGAAAGAAAAAAGTGAACCACTGACGAAATATTCGCAGATGATTCACTTCAATGGATGTTATCGTTCTTTTTTACTCGTTAAACGAACCGTCGGATCAGCCGTTTGTATGGTACCGCACGCCCTACGATGTAAATCAACGCAGTTTGTATCGGGAACATGATGACTGCTTTTAGCAAGCGGACCGACCAGATGGCCCAGCTTGTCAAAGGAATATTCAGCATCATAGCTAACCAGATCGGCGTTAAGATCAAGGTTATTAAAAGTGTATTTAACAAGACGACCATCGCCGCTCGTTTTAGTGTGACTTCTTTCCGATAAAAGAAGTAGCCATAAATCAGTCCACCAACGAAGGCATTGATGGTAAAGCCGAAAAAGTAGGCTGATTTTGGAAAAATCACCATTCCTGCGATATCAGCTAATGAGGAGCCAACTGCCGTCCAAAACGGACCAAACAGCATACCCATGATCAGCTGAGGTACAAAAGAAAATGTGATTTTGATATAGGAGGTTTCAAACCCCAAGATTTGCGACAAGACCACCATTAAGGCAATCAAAAGTCCCATGACCGCAATCATGTGTGCATCGACTTTTCTTTTCATAGCGAGCATCTCCTTTTAGAGTTGCTACAAATTCATGCAGCGAATGCGAAAATAAAACCGCGAACGAATGATCGTTCTTCGTCCGAAAGGCAACATCCCATCCTTTCAGCACTTAACGCTTTATTTCCTACTCTGATTTTTATTAGGTATTGCTACCCAGACACACTATAGCATACAAGCGGGGACTGCTACAATTTTTCTTGCTTATTTTCTTGTACAAACTCTGCCAATGTTCGCTTTTCTTTTTTGCGCATCAAAAAAACGCTTTTCTTATGTGAATCTTTCTGCCACCAGTAAGTGAGCAGCAAACATTCTCAAAAAAAGCGTTCATTCCTGTTTCTTGTTTCATTTCGTGCCTTACTACCCAATCAGATTGTCATTGATCAATACCGATTTGATGTCGCGTAATTGATGATCGATAGCAAGTTGTTCATGGGTCATCGTTGCGGTGACCTCTTTCATAGCGTGCATTTCTTCATTCAATTCGTTGAGGTTCGTCACTAATTTGTTCAATGCTTCAATAATCAATTGGTTGTTATCCATGGTGAAACACTCCTTTTTGTAATGGTTGCGGTTAGTCTTCTTCGTTGATTGGCTGCTTCATCGTACCAACGGCGGCAACTGCGCGTTTCGTTTTATAAAACAATTTGTATAAAACAAGAACGACGACTGGGATCAGTCCGCATAAGATGTAGATTTGCGAATAATCAAACAGACCGTGTAAGCTTCCTAGTGCATAGGGACCTACGCCTAAGCCGAGATCCAGCCCGATGAAATAAGTGGAGAGCGCTACGCCGACACGGTGAGGATCGACCTCTTTCAGACAGACAGCTTGGCCATTGGACATGAAGGTGCCATAGCCCAAGCCGACAAAGCAACCCGCAAGCAACAACATCCAGCTGTTGCCGGTAATACTTAATAAGAAAAGACCAAGGGTCAAGAAAAGAAAGCTAGGATACATGACTGCATCGGCGCCATGACGGTCAAATAATTTCCCAGTCATTGGTCGAGTGAAGGTCACGGAAAGTGCATAGACGATGAAGAAAAAAGCACCGGCCGTTTCTAACCCAAGGTCACTGGCGTAGATCGACAAGAAGCCAAGAACACTGGAATAAGCCAACCCGATTAAAAAGGCAATCCCGGAAATGAAAAAGACTTTTGGTTCGACAAAACTTTTGATGGACCATTTTTTTAGTTGTGCTCTGTGTTCTTCTGTTAATGGGATGTTTTTGACTGGGAACCAGAAACAAGCGATGGCTGTTGCGATTGATAAAATAGTTGCTAACCAAATAATGAAATCAAAGCCGACCGTCGGTAGTAAAAGCATGCCAATAAAAGGTCCGACTGCCGCTGCT
This sequence comes from Enterococcus sp. DIV0008, assembly GCF_050542615.1. Lineage (NCBI taxonomy): Bacteria > Bacillati > Bacillota > Bacilli > Lactobacillales > Enterococcaceae > Enterococcus > Enterococcus sp. DIV0008. The sequence goes on from NZ_CP172937.1 coordinate 2,231,523, forward strand.
AAACTGGTACTTAATCCATAGTAATTGATCCCTTCCCCATGTTTGGAAGCTGGGATATATGCGGTGACGATCGCATTAGCCGCAGTTGAGACAGCACCATAAGCAAACCCATTGAAAAAGCGTACGGTATCTAAAATATAAATATTGACTGAGACTAAATAGGCAGCGGTGGTAATGACATAAAACAAAATCCCCCAGCGCAAAACGGCTTTGCGACCGACTAATTCTAAAATTTTTCCGACATACAAGCGAGCGATCAAGGTCCCTATGATGTAGATCCCCGCTGCCAAGCCAGCTTGTGCGGTGGATGCCCCTAACTCCTGAGTGGCAAATTTCGCGGTAATGACGACAAAACAATAATACACGAGAAAGACGATAAAATTGATCAAGGTAATCGTGATAAACCCTTTGTTCCATAGTTTTTCATTTTTGGTTGATGGCAACGAGCTGACGACTCCTTCTTGATTGGTTTCCCTATCTGACATGTTTCTTCCATTCCTCCTGTTTGTGCTGTGATGCGTTTTACTATACCGAAACTTACTCTGCTTGAAATGCGCTTTTGCTGTTAAAAAAGAGCATTAACAAGAAACATTAACATTTGTTATTGCTTTTTCACCAGAAATGTCTTTTAATGAAGCATGAATAGAGGAAATTTCAGATTTTTTTCAGAAAATGTTGGGTTGGCATCAAGTGAAGGAGTAACGTGGGTGGAGAAACAGATATTACGTGATTATTTAGAAAAACAAGCAATACCGGTCGTTATCCGTAAGAAAAAGAGTTACTTGACGTATGAAGGGATCCCGGATCGGTACGTCTACATTTTAAAAAAAGGCATCATCAAAACTAGCGTAGTGACCCATGAAGGGCGCGAATTCAACTTGCGCTATTTGACGGATTTCGAAATCGTCTCTTTGTTTAAAGACGAATCCTCTCAAGAAGTCGAAGCCCCTTTTAATGTGCGGGTTGAATCAGAAGAAGCCGAATTATACAAAATCGTGCGGGATCAATTTTGGGCAGATGTCAATCGTGACCGTCTGCTGCAGGATTATGTCAAAGAGTATTATCGACGAAATTTGATGGATACGATGAAAAAGATGCAGCAAATGCTGATGAACGGCAAATTTGGTGCTGTCTGTACCCAAATCAATGAGTTGTATGAAACTTTTGGGGTTCAAACAACTGACGGTGTCTTGATCGATTTTGAAGTCACCAATGAAGAGATCGCTCGCTTTTGCGGCATTACCTCTGCCAGCAGTGTCAATCGAATGATGCAAAAATTACGAGAATCTGGCGCCCTAAAGAGTGTCGATCGCAAACTATTAGTGACAGATATCGACTTTATTCGGGAGAATATTATTTATTGATCAAAAAAAAGACTTTGTATGCCTATTGGTTTTAGGCACACAAAGTCTTTTTTCGATTAAATAAACGTCACCGTTTCCGTCACTTCGATCGTTGGATCTAATGATTGGATCACGGGGCAATTTGGTGAAACGAGTTTTAGGCAACGGGTCGCTTTGTCATGGTCGGCTTCAGCGATTTTCGCATAAAACTGAATGTGGATGGCACTGACTGGTTGGGCTTTTTTGTTGTCGTCCCGGTCATAGCTGACTTCGATCTTTTCGATTTCTGCTGTGATTTTTGAATTCTCTAAGACGGATGCGTATACATAGCCACCGCAAGCAGCGACTGCACTCACCAGCATTTGGACTGGAGAATAGCCTTTTTCCCGTGCTAACACCCAATTACCATTTGGGGTCGTCATTTCAAATTTGTCGCTTCCTTGATGGATCGTCAATGTTTCTACTGTCATCGTTTTTCTCTCCTCACAAAATGATCTGGTTCAACTTCGACCCATTCATACAATGGTGTCAAAGTAATCGTGCTTTGAATTTCCGTTTGTTCCATCGCACCTCTTGCTAACACAGGATCAGCGATCGGCGCTGCTGCTAATAATTTCTTCGTGTAAGGATGCAGCGGATTTTCAAACAAACGGTCGGTAGGTGCCAATTCAACTAATTTCCCTTGATACATGACGGCTGTTCGATCACTGATATGACGAATCACGGACAAGTCATGGGAAATGAATAAATAAGACAATGAAAACTCTTTTTGTAGACGCAGCAGCAATTGGATGATCTGAGCCTGAATGGAGACATCTAATGCCGAAGTCGGTTCATCACACAAGACGAACGCCGGGCGATTGACCACCGCACGAGCGATGCCAATCCGTTGCCGTTGTCCGCCGCTGAAACTGCGCGGCAATTTATGGACATCATCACCGGTGATCCCGACGATCGCTAAGATTTCTTTGGCTTTCGCTCGAGCAGCATCTTTCGTTTCATGATACAACGGCTCCATCACCAGTTCAAGTGCCGTCATACGGGGATTCAATGATGAATACGGATCTTGGAAAATGATCTGCATTTGCTGATACGCTGCTTTGCGATCTTCTGCCGTCAATGCTGTTAACTCTTTGCCTTCAAAGAAAATCTCCCCGCTTGTTAAGGTCTCTAAATTTAAAATACTGCGCCCTAAAGTGGTTTTCCCACTCCCAGATTCCCCTACTAGCCCCAATGTCTCGCCCCGATGGATCGTTAGACTGACATCTTCGACCGCTCGGACTTCACTGACAGTGCCGCGCCAGTTTTTGCTGCGAAAGGTTTTCGTCGCATGTTCTACGCGAATCAGTTCTTCCATTATTCTGTCACCTCCTGATTTCGCCAAACGCGATGGGTCTTAGATAACTGCGTTTCTTGCAACTCATCTGCCAATGTCTCGTGATAATCAAAGACTTTTAATTCAGCATGCTTGTCGCCTAAATGGGCCGCTTGCAATAACTGTTTCGTATAAGGATGTGCCGGTTGATAAAAGATTTCTTCCGTGGTGCCTTCTTCCACGACTTGGCCTTGATACATCACTTTAATAAAGTCGCACATTCCTGCAACGACCCCAAAGTCATGGGTCACAAGGACGACGGAAAGCTGGTTCTCTCTTTGCAGGTTTTTGATCAATGCCAAAATCTGTGCCTGGATCGTCACATCTAAAGCCGTCGTCGGTTCATCGGCGATCAGCAATTTCGGTTGCGCCAACAAAGCCATGGCGATCATCACCCGTTGACGCATCCCCCCAGATAGCTCATGAGGATATTGTTTCATACGTTGTGCTGGAAAAGGTATGCCGACTTTTTCTAACTCTTTGACGGCGATTTCTTGTGCTACTTTTTTCGATACTTTTTGTGAGCGGCGAATCACTTCGATCAAATGATAGCCGATCGTGCGCAAAGGATTTAACGAAGTCATCGGGTCTTGAAAAATCATAGCAATCGGTAATGTTCGACGATCGCTAACTGCTGCTCCTTCAAATGTATAACTGGCATAGTGATCGGTCACTTTATCGGGCAAAAGATCCATGACACTTTTCATGGTCATACTTTTGCCGCTGCCTGATTCGCCGACGATCCCAACCACTTTGCCTTTAGGAATCACCAGATCAAGATTTTTGACTAACGGTTTCGGCCCGGTTTTGCTTTGAAACGTCACATTCAACGCTTCGATCGCTAATAATTCTGTCTCCATCGGTCACACCTCTCTTTGCAAGACATGTTTGATCATGTCGCCGATATTGTTAAAGGAATAGATGGTGAAAATAACAAAAAGCCCGGGAAGGATCGCCATGTATGGTGCCCGCTGCAAGCTGTTTTGCGCGTTTTGCAAAAGACTGCCCCACGATGCCATCGGTTGCTGAATGCCTAATCCAAGGAAGCTCAATGCTGATTCGGTCATGATCGCCCCAGAAATACTTGCGGATGCCGCAACGATCAAGGTTGGTAGTACTGCGGGGAAAACATGCTTAATGATAATACTAAATGAAGAACGTCCGATAAATTTCCCGTAAGCGACATATTCCCGTTCTTTCGCCGCTAACGTTTCACCACGAATCAAACGAGCGATGTTCATCCAGGAGAAGCCGCCGATCACAATAATAATCGTGGTTAGTCCGGGACGTAAAAAGACGCTCAAAACGATCACTAACACCAACCAAGGAATCGATGACAATACATCGACGAGCCGCATCAGCAAGTTGTCGATCCAACCACCAAAGTAGCCAGAAACAAGACCGACAAGAGTCCCAATAAACGTCGCAGTGATCATTGCCAACACACCTACAAACAAGGACACCCGACCGCCGTAGACGACCCGAATAAAGTAATCCCGCCCCACTTCATCGGTTCCAAATAAATGAGCCCAACTCGGCGGCTGTGACATGTTGCTGACATCCGTTGCATTGGGATCGATTGGGATCAAAGGTGCAACAAGCGACAAAATAATCAATAACGTCAGGAAAACGACAGAAAAGGTATAGATGGGCGAAGCAAGCATGACTTCACTGATTTTTTTGAAACGTTTCATTACTTACCCCCTCCTTTACGGATACGTGGATCAACCACGGAGTATAATACATCCGCTAACAAATTCCCTAAGATGACCAGTGTTGCTGACAACAGCATGATGGCCATGATCACAGGATAATCGAGGCTTTTCGTCGCACTCATCAAGTAAGGTCCGACGCCCGGCCAGCCGTAGATCGTTTCTGTAATGATCGCACCGGTAACTAACATCGGCAACGCCAAGCCGATTTGGGTGACAACGGGAATCAAAATATTGCGACTGATGTGCCGGCTGAAAATCTGCCATTTGCTGGCATGAAATGCCCGTTGCACCATCACGTAGTCTTCTGAAACTTGTTGTGTCGCTGATGCGCGGATATACCGCGTCAAATCTGGAAAGAAGGCGACTGTCAATGTGGTATAAGGCAAAATAAAATGCTGCAGAAAATCGCCAAAATCCCCTTCTTTACCGACCGTATACATGCCAATGATTGGAAACATATTTAATAAGTAACCAAACACATAAATCAAGATCATCGCAAACCAGAAGGTCGGCACAGCGATCCCTAGAGATGCCACAGCGTCAATGATCCGATCCCAAATCTTTCCTTTGTTGGCAGCAGCCAACAGGCCCAAAATGATCGCCAGCAATAAAGCGGTCAAATATGCAGGGATCACTAGGCGCATCGTATTCGGGATCCGAGTCGCAAGTTCTTGTGAAATGCTACTTTGAGAAACCAAAGAAAAGCCAAGATTACCGGTAAGAACATTTCTGATCCAAAGAAAATATTGAACCAAAAAGGGTTGATCCAAGCCATAGCGCTGCCGCAAAAGATCGATTTGCTCTTGCGACATATTGGGTGTCGTGATGGAGTCGATCACATCATACGGTGCGATATGTATAAGCGAAAAAACGATAAAAGAGATCACAAACAGCAAAGGGATTGCTTGCAATACTCGTTTTGCAATGTATCGAAACATAACTGACCTACTTTCTTTTTCATAGAAAAAAGCTGTGATAAAAAAGATTCCTCTTTATCACAGCCAATGGATTTACTTGATTGTCAATTTAGACATATCTTCGAATGTATAGATTGGGATCAAACCTGCATCTTCTACATTACCAATTCGGTTATTGACCGCTAGGATTTTCTTGTTGTCAACGATTGGGTAAATGATCGCTTCGTCAGCAATGGCTTTTTGCAAATCATCATACAATGCTTCACGTTTGTCCGTGTCTAATTCAACTGCTGCTTGGGCGAACAAATTGTCAATGGTTTCGCTATTGCTTTGGAAGTAGTTGGCACTACCGCCAGTTTCAAATAGACTGCCGTATAAGTCAGGGTCATTTCCCATGATATATCCGCCAAGGAATAAGTTGTACTTCGTTGAATCTGGTTTCTTCAACTCGGTAAAGATCGCTGTACCATCGCCACCTTCAAGGGTAACCGTTATGCCTGCTTGTTGCAATTGTTGTTGGATCAACGTAGCTTGGATCGTTTGGGCTGGATCGGTTGAGTTGAAAGCCAAATTCAATGACAAATCAGTCACACCAGCTTCTTGTAAAAGTTCTTGAGCCTTCTCGACATTTGTCTCGTATTTTTCAACATCATCAGTGACGTATGGGTTGTTCGGTGGCAAGAATGAATATGGTGTTGCATAATACTCTTCATCTAAATACGCCGCTTGATTTAATTCATCTTTGTTCAACGCATAAAGAACTGCTTGTCGAACTTTCACATCTTGCAAAGCATCTGAGTGAGTGTTCAAGCCTAGATAACCGACACGGTTTTCAGTATAAGGATAAACAGAGATCTGCTCATCATCTAAGTCTTCAATATCTGAAGGCAAGACAACGGCTGCATCCACTTCCCCTTTTTGCAAAGCGACTTTCGCCGTATCGGTACTTTCGATGATACGCAACGTCACATTTTGAATCGAAGGCTTGCCGCCATAATAGTTTTCATTGGCTTCAAAAGTAAAGTACTCACCACGTTTGTATTCTTTCAGTTGATACGGACCGGTGCCGACTGGTTTTTCAGGCAGTTCACTGACAGAGAAGTCGGTAACATCTTTAAAGATATGCTCGGGAATGATGTATGTTTCGGTTGCGATGTTGCTGATCGCTGCGGCACTTGGTGTCGGCAACACGAATTTGACGGTGTATTCATCCACTTTTTCGATCGCGATTGGTTGGTCGTCGACCCAAAGGGAATCGGCATTGCCATTTTCTTTTTTGACTTTTTGTTCATATGTGAAAACAACGTCATCGGCGGTAAAGTCTTCGCCATCTGACCATTTCACATCTTGTTTCAAATGTACTGTCAAGGAAAGGCCGTCTTCAGCTGGTTCCACTGATTCTGCCAACGCATTTTGTGTCGTTCCATCTGCTTCCACTGTAACTAATGGAGAATAGATCATGTTTGTCACTGTCAATCCCCAACGATCACTGGTGTTAATCGGGTTAGTGGACGATGGGTCCCCGCTGATCGCATAAGTGAATGTTGAATCATCCCCAGCTCCAGCTGCACTACTGGTTGACGTTTCTTCTGTATTTGATCCACCGCAGGCTGCTAGAACAAATCCTAGTCCAACGACGGCAACACTTGCTAAACCTTTTTTCCAATTTATCATTTTTCCATCCTACTTCCTGTCCCTATATAGTAATAGTCGTTTTTACCTTTCTATTCCCATACAGGTATACTAGATTTCTTTGTTACTTCCTCGATGATTGCTTTTACTTCATCGGTCTGATAATATCGAACGACCGTTTGGTAAACGTCATTGTCTGCTTCGTCTGCTCGCGCAGCGATCACATTATAATAAGGCTTGGAGGAATCAGCCACGGGTTCTAAGAAAATCGCATCTTCTGTAGGTACCAAACCAGCATCGACGGCCATGCCATTATTGATCAAAGAAATGTCGACGTCAGTCATAGCTCGAGCAGTTTGATTGGAATCAAGCAGCTCAAATTTCAAAGCTTTGGGATTGTCAGTCACATCACTAGTTGTCGGCAGTAGACCCTTGGATTCATCCAAAGTGATCAAACCAGCCGTTTGTAAAAGTAGCAGTGCGCGACTCTCATTTGAGACATCATTCGGTAAAGCCACTGTAGCTCCATCAGCCAATTCACTGACATCTGTGATTTTATCGGAATAAATACCAAGTGGGTTTAATGTCGTATACGCAATCGTTGTGTTGGAATAGCCACTTTCTTCGTTGACATTGTCCATAAAAATCTCCGTCAATGCTGCGTGTAGATCGATCGACCCATCCTCTAGTGCGACGATTGGCTGACGATAATCGGTAAACTTCACCAATTGCAGGTCGATGTTTTCATTTTCCTTCAATTCTTCCTGCACATGTTCCCAGGCTTCGTTTTGTTCACCAACGACACCCAATTTGATAACGGTGGCTTCCTCATCTGCTTGACTGCTGCCGCAAGCGGCGAAGCTGAACAATGCCAGCAATCCAAGAGCTCCTGTTGCCAATCCCTTTATTACGTTTCTTTTCATCCTTTTATCCCCTTTTGTTCCCTCCTCAGATCAATCGTCCCGTTTTCTTGTGGCGTTGCTCAACTAGACCAATTTCACCTTTTCTTTTAGAAAGAACTGCTTTCTCGTGAGAAAAAAGGGAGAATGCCTGTTGCCGCCAACCGAAAACATCGGACTCACTATTCATATGTAGTGTAACTTTATCCTATACAACTAAAACTGTCAATAAAATTACTCTACAAAAGTAAGTTTTTAACTAGCTGATCTGCGGTCGGGTTATTTGAATATCTTCAGTGCATTTTCTAAGTCATCGATCAAATCTTTACTACTTTCGATCCCAATGGAGATCCGTAAAAGATCCGGCGTCAATCCATAAGATTCTCGTACCTCTTGAGGAATATCCGCGTGGGTCTGTGTCGTTGGATACGTGATGAGACTTTCCACACCCCCTAGGCTTTCCGCAAAGGTAAAGACCTTTAATGCCGCTAAAAAGCCGCTGATTTTGGTTTCATCAAGCACCCGAATGCTGATCATCGCGCCGGCATTCGGATACAGCACCTCTTTGATCGCCGGATGGGCTCGTAAAAAGCGGCCGACTTCCTTGGCGTTGGCTTCTTGCCGTTCAAAGCGCAACGGCAGCGTCTTTAAACTTCGAATAAATAACCACGTATCAAAGCTGCTCAAGGTAGGGCCAGAAGTATTGGCTAAATAGTTCAAGCGCTCCCCCAGCGGCGCATCTTTGGCGATCACGACGCCTGCCAAAATATCATTGTGGCCAGATAAGAATTTGGTACCTGAGTGGATCACCAGATCGGCACCTTCCTCTAAGGGCAACTGTCGCAAGGGCGTCAAAAAGGTGTTATCTACGATCAATAGCGCCCCCTGTTCGTGAGCAAGCTTGGCGGTTTCAGCAATATCCGTCACGGTCATCAAAGGATTCGTTGGGGTCTCTAAAAAGACAGCCGTTACCTCGTCAGTTAATTTCTCACTTAATTCTGTTACAGTACTGAAGGTATCGAAGAATGCCCGCTGGCTTTTTTCCAATTCCGCAAAATAGCGAAAGCTGCCGCCGTACAAGTCACGAGAAACCAAAAAGCGGCTGCCGCTGGCAAACAAATCAAAAATCAAAGCGATCGCACTCATGCCAGAGCTGGTCACTACTGCCCGAGCCCCTTTTTCTAATTCAGCAAGACCCGCTTCTAAAATATCACGGGTTGGGTTTTTGGTACGGGTATAATCATAGCCGGTACTTTGCCCCAATTCAGGATGCGCAAAGGTCGTGGAAAGATAGATCGGTGGGCTGATCGCCCCAGTTTGCTGATCCGAATGATTGCCTAATTGTGCCAGAAAAGTTGCTGTATCAATCGTCATGTCGTTCCTCCTTTTTGATTGCCTCGATCATGCGATCAAGGGCTTGTTGAATGATAGTCGGTGTTGTCGCAAGATTCAGACGAATCAAGCCTTGACCGTCTTTGGCGAACCATTCCCCATAATCGACTGCCAAACCGGCAGTATCTTGGATCACGTGCTTGGTTCGTTCTTTGGCAATGACTTGCCGCAGATCCACCCAGAGAAGGTAGGTTCCTTCTAAGGGCAGGAGCTCAATCTTGGGAAATGCTTCTTGCAGTTGCTGGCGGACCATTTGTTCATTGGTAGCAACCACTGAGAGCAGATCAGCTAGCCATTGATCCCCCGATTCATACGCGGCTTTCGCAGCCACCAATCCCAAACGATTGACTTCCGTCTGCTTGTATTGTCGGCACCACGCCTGATAGGCTCTGCGCATCTCTAAATCTGGAATCCAAACGTGAGACAGCAATAACCCTGCTAAGTTAAAGGTTTTTGAGGGCGAATCCAGGACAATCAGTTTTTCAATGCCTAAACGCTGCGCCACTGTTATTGCCGAAACAAATTGCTGGTCACCGAGTATCAGCTCACGATGGATCTCGTCGGCGATCACGACAACCTTATGTTTTTGGCAGATTGCCAATAACTGATGTAGCTCTTCCTCTTGCCAGACCCGCCCTACTGGATTGTGGGGGGAGCAGAGAATAAATAGTTTCACTTTTTCTTCAATGATTTTGGCTTCAAAAGCAGCAAAATCGATTCGATAGGAATTCCCCACTTTTTGTAAAGGTGCTTCTATCAAGCGTCTTTTCGTCTCTTTGATGCTGTCAAAAAAGGGATAGTAGACGGGCGGCTGGATCAAAATGCCATCGTCAGGTTCTGTGAAACAATGAAGCAAATCAACCAAAGATTGGACGACCCCTGTGGAAAACGAGAGCCATTTTTCTTCAAATTTCGTCCCCCAGTGGCGATCTTGCCAGCCCTGATAGGCTGAAAAATAGCCTGAGGGGGGAATGCCATAGCCGAAGGTTCCTTGAGCAACCAGTTGCTGCAAAGCTTTTTCTACTGCTTTTGGAGCCGCAAAATCCATATCGGCTACCCATAAAGGCAAAAGCTTTTCTCCTTGGAACCGTTGATCGACAAGATCCCATTTTAAAGAATCAGTGCCTTTTCGCTCTCTGGCATAATGGGAGAGAAAGGACTCAATCGTCATTGATACTCACCCGACCTTCTGGCTCGCTACCGATTCGATAACCTTCTTTCGTGGGCTTGACGGACAGGTCATACGGCGTTCGCAAATAGGTTTCATTGATCCAATTGCTGAAAAACAAGGAGGCATGTCCCCGCCAACGGTTGGTGATTTTCCCACCTAAGCGGTCATAAGCAAAGTAATTTTTGGGCAATGCGGTAGCTAAGCCCCGTTCCATGTCTCGCAAGTACTCTTCATTCAGGGTCGTTGTGTGGTATTCAAAATGTCCTAGTAAAAAGACATTTTTATGATCCTCTGATACGAAGATGGAGGGTCCCGTTTCAACACCCGCTGCCAATATTTCTAAGGGGGCTTGGGCGAGCTGGACTTCATCGATGCCAGTATAGCGCGAATGGGGCGTATAAAAGACGTCGTCAAAGCCCCGAACGAGTGGATGGAAATGCGTGACTGTTTGTTCGAAGACACCGAACAATTTGCTTGGGTACAACACTTTTTCGATACCGTAATGGTAATAAAGACCTGCTTGCGCTCCCCAACAAATATGCAAGACTGAAGTGCAATTCGTCTGGCTCCAATTCATGATCTCTTGCAGTTCTTGCCAATAATCAATGGCTTCAAATGTCATTTTTTCAACAGGGGCACCAGTAATGATCAAGCCGTCGAAGCGTTGGGACTGGATCACTGAAAATTCTTGGTAGAACTTTTCCATGTGATCGACAGACGTGTTTTTGCTTTCGTGGTACTTCATTTTCAGTAAAGTCACCTCAATTTGCAGAGGGCTTTGAGAAAGCAGACGCAACAACTGATTTTCTGTAGCGATCTTTTTCGGCATCAAATTGACGATGGCGATTTTCAAGGGACGGATCTCTTGCTTCGCCGCTTTATGCTGCAGTAAGGCAAAGACATTTTCTTTTTGCAGGACCGCTGCAGCGGGTAATTCTTTGGGAATAATGATTGGCATTGCTTCAACCCCTTACAGATAAATTTCTTGTTGAAGAGAAAGCGAACAGTTTCGGCTGTGAAAAACAAAAAAAGCCGCCCTTTTATCCTTGCGGATAAAAGGGACGACTTGATGCGCGTTACCACCCTAATTCGTGCTATTCTCACAAATAACACCTCAACAGTACACTATGATACTTGGCGCTGTAACGGGCGCATGCCGTTTTGCTGGCGTGAACCAACAAAAAAACTCAGAGCTCATCTTCACTGATCACCGCATGTCTCCTTTTTCACCAACCGGAGTCTCTGTACCTTTGTTGATCTGCTACTCTTCTCTTCAACGTTATCGAAATCTTTGTTTAATTTTAAAAAATTATAATTGTTTTTTCATTTACTGTCAACGTCAAGTTTATTTTTTTCTTATAGTTCTTCTAAATATAAATATTGTTGCCCCATTTTTTCATAAATCGTTGCTAAGTCTTCTTTGCTGACTTCGCGATCTTTATGCCCATAAGGGTCATTGACATACATCGTCTCTCCGTCGATTCCCGTGATCACTACCGAGTGGATCAATGCAGTCACAAGGATTTCGCCATTTTTCGTATTCCATTGAAAGAAATCAGCATCGGTAGGTACTTGTAATTCTAAGGTCGCGATCATCCAAACGGGTTTTCCAGATTGCAGTACTTTGACGATCTCATCAAAGCTTTTGTCTCGTCCACTAACAACTTCATATTGCTCTTTCACAATCCTTTCGGCAACATCGGTGATCGGCTCAACGTCAACCCCCATTGCGCTGTCGCCGCCATAGATGTTTCCAACAAAGCCTTCTCGCGGATCGCCATGGTGATCGTAATCCTCATAAAGCGGGACATAGGCTAATTCTTCCGCCAATTGATTTTTATTGGTATCAAATCCGTAAAAATTCAAGAGCATCGATAAAGCTGTTACTTCACAACCGTTTCCTAAGGCAACTTCATCGAATTGATTTTCTAACGGAACATCTAATTGAATAACCTCACTGTATTCCGGCTCTGGTGTTTGTTCCTCATCCGAAAGTGCTAATGTCAATTCATCCTCTATCACTTCAAAGGGGGATTGCCCGTTCTTACTGTCATAAAAAATCAGCAGAAAGAAGAGCATCAAGACGAACATACTTAAAAGTAACCGTTTTAACTTTATCTTCTTCATCTACTTCCTCCTCTTGTATATTATAACTTATTTCTGTTTATTATTTCACTATAATAAACTTATTAGGAAGGAGTATTTTCTTAATCTAAACACAAAAAAATAGACCCGTTTAGGCAGCGGGTCTATTCAAACTGGCGCTTATGCCGCTTTCTTCTGTTTCTGAATAAAGCGTCCTTTTGCTTTCGAAAACGAACGAATATCAAATTGTTTGCTTAAGGCACCTGCAACAAAATAAGCCAAATTGAAATCGATCAAGCTATGGATCAAGCCACCGATCCCCATCAAAACGAACAAGAAATAGTAGAAATTGCCATCAAATGCGGTTCCCGGGACATTTCCTGTGAAGTAAAAGGCGGCAACGACTGCCATTTCAACGGCAGAATGAATCAGTCCAATAATCAAGTTAAAGCTCTGAAATTTGATATTCAATAAAGAGGGTTTGCCATTTTTCAGTAAAATATCTGGGTGCTTCTGTAAATAGAAGGCACCGATGACTGCAAAAACAACATGGGACAATGCCCGTAAAGCAATGATTGGTGGCAGTGTTAAGAAGAAGCCAAAGGTTGTTCCTAAAGCTACCGCGATCGCCATCGCTGGTGAAAAGAACATCGCCACAAATACGGGAACGTGGCTAGCTAAAGTAAAGGATGCTGGTCCAATGACGATTTTGGGCATTACCATGGGAATGACGATCCCCATGCCGATTAACAATGCAGCGATCGTTAAATGGCGGATGGAATGATTTTTCATTTATACTCTCTCCTTCAATGTGTCATGACAGTTATGTCTTGCTTATTCTACTGGTATTTCCACGAGGTGTCAAGACACAAAAAAACGAATGTTTATTCAACATCCGTTTTTATAGAAGTTATCCTTTACGTGCTTGCATTTCATTGCTTAATTTGGCAAATTCCGCTAACGACAGCGTTTCTCCACGTCGTTTCGGATCGATCCCACTTGCTTCTAAGCTGTCTGCCAACCACTGTTTGGTTGTTTCATCTTTTCCATAGCTATTTTGCAAATTGTTCCAAAGGGTTTTACGACGCAACTGAAAGGCTGCTTTCGTTAATTTGAAGAACTCTTTTTCATCGGTGACTGCGACTGCTGGTTGTGAACGACGCGTCAATTTCAGAATAGCCGAATCAACATTCGGTTGGGGCACAAAAACAGTTTTCGGGACGATGAATGCCAGTTTTGCTTCCATGTAGTATTGCACAGCGATAGACAACGAGCCATAGGCTTTAGTCCCAGGAACTGCTGAGATTCGATCAGCCACTTCTTTTTGCATCATCACGACCATTTCATCTACTGGTACCTGAGACTCTAAAAAGTGCATCATAATTGGCGTAGTGATGTAGTAGGGCAAGTTTGCGACAACTTTTAATGAAGCAGCCGTATCGCTGAATGCTGACTGAATGGTCGTTGCCAGATCTGCTTGCAAGACATCTTGATGAATGATTTGCACATTTTGATATGGCTGCATTGTGTCGGCTAACACTGGAATCAACCGATCATCAATTTCAAACGCCAACACTTGCTTGGCATGTTTTGCCAACTGTTCGGTCAGCGCACCGATTCCAGGACCAACCTCGATGACGTTTGTCGTCTCGTCGATGCCTGCAGTTTCTACGATTTTCCGTAAAATATTTGGTTCTGTTAAGAAGTTTTGACCTAAACTTTTTTTAAAGGTAAAGCCATGTTTCGCTAAAATCTCTTTGGTTCTTGAGGGGGTTGCTATATCCCGTTCTTCCTTCACAATTCTTCCTCCACTGTTTTCATTGCTTCTGCCAGCTCTGCATCAGTAATACGAAACATTGCCAGCCGCTTCTCTAATTGTTTGCCATTCGTATACCCGATGCGTAAAAGATCCCCCAACCGCTCTCGTTTCTCTTTCGCTCCAGCCCCTGCGATCAAGCCATACGCTAACAACTGTTGACGATCAATGGTCCCTTCGCTAGCTTCATTTGAAGCAATCGGGGTTACGACTTTTCGCAAGGCTTCTTTCAACGCTTCATGGCTGGCGTGTTCCACGCCTAAACTGCCTTTGTTTTTCGGTGCTGCCTGACTGCGTGGTAAAAAGGCATGCTTGGCATCCGGAACGACTTCCATAATGATCTTGCGGATCTTTTCTCCTGAAAAATCGGGATCGGTAAACACGATGACCCCTCGTGTCTCTTGGGCATGCTCGATTTGATCAAGGATCGTGTCATCGATTGCCGAACCGATCGTTTCGATGGTATCTACTTCGAACACTTCTTGCAATCGGCGGGTGTCGTCTTTGCCTTCGACGACAATGATTTCTTCGATTTTCGGTTTATCAGTCATTGATCCTAAACAAGCGGTGGGCATTTTTTGTTGTGTAGGTCGCAACGTCAGCGACCGCTTCTTGCCGCAGCTCCGCGATTTTATCCACTACATAATGGGTATAGCCGGGTTCATTGCGCTTGCCACGATAAGGAACAGGGGCTAAATACGGTGCATCAGTCTCAACGAGTAGCCGATCTTGTGGCACGACTTGCGCAGCTTCTTGTACCTCCGTAGCCTTTTTGAAGGTCACGACACCACTAAAGGAAATGTACATTCCTAGATCCAAGAACTTTTTCGCCCATTCGCTATCCCCGCTAAAGCTGTGCATGATGCCGCCGATCGTTTGGACTTTTTCATCCTTTAAGATCGCATAGGTATCTTCTAAGGCTTCACGGGTATGAATACTGACGGGCAGCTGATGTTCACGAGCGATCGCCATTTGCCGACGAAAGACCTTTTCTTGAACTTCTTTCGGATCTTCCATCCAGTGGTAGTCTAAACCGATTTCACCTAGGGCAACGACTTTTGGTCGTTCCAAGCGCTCTTGCAAATAGGTTTCTACATTTGGGGTATAAGAACCAGCTTCGGTGGGATGCCAACCGATAATGCTGTAAATACCTGGATATTCTTTACTTAATGCTAACGATTTTTCAATCGTTGGCTGATCGAAACCGACGACCGCCATCTCCGTTACTCCTAGTTCTTGCGCACGGGCGACCGTTTCGGGAATGTCTTCGTTAAACTGTTCGGCATTCAAATGTGTATGAGAATCAAAAATCATGAAATCTCCTCCTTAGTCCTTCTATACTCTAGCATATTTTGACGGTTTAAGAAACGAATCCTCTCCGCTTTTTTCAGCAGTTTAAGAAAACTTTCAGCAAGTAAAAAAAATCCGCCCAAAGTTGGAGGACGCCGAAGCTGATTTTCTCTATACTGAGGGTAACGAAATCGTATGGAGGTGGAAATATGGAACGATCAAAAATTGATCCCGGCCGCTTTTTTTCTGGCCAAAAAGCAGCAGCTAAAGGCACGTTAAAACATCAATATCATTACTATCGGCAGCAAAATGCCCATCAAGCATTCAACAGCGACTTTCAGCGAAATTTCCAGCAAGATTTCCCGAATTTTGCTACATGGCTAAAATTGCAGCAGCAGACACCACAAAAGAATCAAACAGCGACTTTTTCTCACTGGTTATTGGTTGGTTTCTTCGGACTTTTGACAGCAGCAAGTTTTTCGCAACAGCTCTTATTCCTACTTTTTGTCTTTGTCTTAGCCGCTCTCGTCAAAGGACCTGGCATGATCATATGGGGCATCGTTTATTCCTTCTTAGTTAGTTTGTTCCCGCCATTGGGTATCGTTCTTTCTGGCTTATTTTTCTTACTGACCCTGCGTCAATTAACCAAAAACGTCACTTTCGTTTTGACTGCATTGTACTTTTACGGCTATCCCTTTGTGATCACAGCCCTCCAGCACTTTACGAATTGGGACCCGCAATGGCTGTGGGTCGGTAGTATCGGTTTTGCCTTGATCAGTGGCCATTTTGTCTTAAAGCAAAACTATCCCTTTGCTTCAAGTAAAAGTCTCGCATGGGCGATCATCTCCGTCCCTTATGATTGTGTCATGGCTTTGATCCCCGTCAAACACAAGGCACGCTTCAAACGATTGGTGAAAATCAAATAATTGCGATCTAGGATACAAAAGATAGGCTATTGTAGCTTCTTTTGTATCTTTTTTAATGGAAAAATCAAGCGAAATACGATGGATATTTTTTGTTATTTTTGCTTTCGTATGATTGCTTTTTTTGTAAGAATCTACTATGCTAGAAACTAGCAAATCAAAAAAGGAGCCACGCCATGTACACCCTCATTCTTATTGCATTCCTCCTTACGGGCTTGCTAGTTTACTCCTTTATTATTGAACCGCATCTTCTCAAACAACGGCATTATCTCATAAAAAAAGACAAGCGCACCGTCTTAGATATTTCAAAAGCTTATGACCTTTACCAAGCAGAGAGCAATATCGTGATCGCCCATATCAGCGACCTTCATTTTTCTCGTTGGTTTAAACCAAGACGAATGAATCGCATCATTCGATCAACGATCCAAAACAAGCCGGATCTGATCATCATCACGGGGGATCTGATCGATAATTATAAAAAATGGCCGCATCGTTCAACCAAGCGACTGATCGAAAAGCTGAAAAAATTGCAAGCGCCTCTGGGTAAGATCGCAGTTATGGGGAACCATGACCATTTGAATGACGGTCATTACTTTGTTAAGGAAATATACCAGCATGCAGGGTTTACCTTACTTGATAATGAGTCGGTTTTTGGTTCTGATGACAAGACGTCGATGAATATTGTCGGTATCGATATAGAAAGTCCGAAAGTCAGTTTTACCTATGAAGCAACTTTAGCAGAATGGCAGCTACTTTTGCTCCATGAACCCGATTATGTTTCTCGGATCACCAATCTGCCAAACTACGACTTGATTCTGTCTGGCCATAGCCATGGCGGGCAGATTCGCTTGCCTTTTTATTATGCGAAAACGAAGGGTGCGTTGAAATATACCGATGGGCTCTACCTTTTAGGCAAGGAGACCTTATTGAGTGTTTCCAGTGGGGTCGGTATGACCAAGATTCCCGCCCGACTCGGCGTCCCGCCAGAGATCCTTTATTACCATCTAGAACCGCAACAGCAATCGAACGTTTCTTAACTATTCAATGGTGTGATTGGGAAAAAATCAGCGAATCGTTTCCGCAAACGTTCGATTCACTGATTTTCTTTTTGTTTCCATCATGTTAAAATATACCAAATAAACACTTTTCAACAATTAGGAGGAACCAAAAAATGCTCATCTCAGGAACGCTCTGGTTTTTGATCGCCTTCTTCGCTTATACAGCCTATGTATACCTTCAGGGGTTGTACTTTCCTGTCATCGCATTTCTTGCTGCCTTGATGGGCTGCGGATTTTATCTCTTTGCTTTTCTCCAGCACAAAAATACGACGAAAAAACATCCTTAGCCAGAACGAGCGAAGGATGTTTTTTGCATTATTGATTCAAGCCTTGATAAATCGTATTGAGATTCCACTTCATCATGTTATAGTAGCTGTCGCCTTCTTCTCCCGGTTCTGCAATCGAATCGGTAAAGACGGTTCCGAAAATCGGAATGCCTGCATCACGAGAAACACTTTGCATTGGACGAGTATTGACGCTACTTTCGACAAATAAGGAAGCGACGGCTGAGTTTTGCAGCTGATCCACTAAGTTTTTGATTTGCGCAGGGGTACCTTCTTCTTCGGTATTGATTTCCCAAATATAGGCAGACGGTACACCGTAGGCTTTGGAGAAGTATTTGAAGGCTCCCTCACTGGTGACGATCAATTTCTTCTCTTCGGGAATCGATTGGAAGTTTTCCTTCGCTTGCTGATCCAGTTCTTCTAATGAAGCCAAGTAGCGTTCAAGGTTTTCTTCATAGAAAGAGCGATTGTCAGGGTCCTTTTCGCTCAGGCGTTGAGCGATGTTGCGGGCATAGATCATGCCGTTTTCTAGATTCAACCAGGCATGAGGATCGGCTTTGCTGTGGTCTTCGTCATCAGAAAGATAAAGCACATCCACGCCATCACTGACGGCAAAGTAATCTTCATTTTCTACCTTATTGGCATTGTTCATCAATTTGGTAAACCAGCCATTGCCACCGGTTTCTAGATTCAAGCCGTTGTAAAGGATAAGATCAGCATCGGTCGCTTTTCGAACATCTTCCACTAAAGGTTCATACTCATGAGGATCACGCCCCACCGGTACGATACTGTGAAGATCGATTCGATCACCGGCAATGTTTTCCGTAATATCAGCAATGATCGAATTGGTCGCTACTACTGAAAGCTTCCCTTCTGTTTGGGCCATCTGTCCGTTTTGCTGTGCCAAAAAGAAGCCGCCGGCTACCGCTGCTGTTGCTAAAACCGCTGTCGCTGACCAGCGCTTAACTGGACTGGTCTTTTGTTTTGGTGAGAACAAGAAACCGATCACGAAAAAGGCTCCTGCGGTCAAAACGATACTTGACCCTGCGGCAATATTAAAGCTGTACCCGATAAACAAGCCGATAAATGAGGCGAAACCACCTAAAATCCCTGCGATGACCATCATATGCTTCAATTGTTTTGTATATAAATAAGCCGTTGCTGCTGGAGTGACTAATAAAGCCACGATCAAGATCGTTCCGACGCTTTGCATCGCTGTCACTGAAACCAAAGTTAACAAGAACATCAATAAGTAGTGATAGGCTTGCACTTTCATCCCAAAAGCCTTTGCCATCATCGGATCAAAAGACGTGATCAACAGTGGACGGAAGAAAAGGATGATCACTGCCAGCACAAGGATAGCGATAGCGATCGTCAGCCATTTGTCGCTATCTTGTACCGCTAGCACATTCCCAAACAAAATGTGAAACAAATCAGTCGAACTGTTTGCTACCCCAATCAAGATAACCCCTAAAGCTAGAAACGAACTAAAGGTGATACCGATCGCCGTATCACTTTTGATCAGGCTGTTATTGGCGATATAGGTAATAATCATGGAAGCCAAGATCCCAAAGAAGATCGCCCCAACAAAAAAATGAACGCCGAAGATATAAGACAAGGCTACCCCTGGTAAGACCGCATGAGAGATTGCATCCCCCATCAAGGACATCCCTCGTAAGATAATAAAACAACCGATCACCCCTGCGACGATTCCGATCGCGACTGCCGTGATCAAGGCATTTTGCAAGAAATGATAGTTACTTAAACTGGTAAAAAAGCTTGTCAACATGTTAAACGCCTCCTTTCACGATGATCGCATCGCCAAATGTTTGCTTCAAATTGCTTTCGGTAAAGACTTCACTGACTGGGCCCGCAGCGATCAGGGTTTGATTGAGCAGAACCAAGTAATCAAAGTATTCGGTGATTTTCCCCAGATCATGGTGAACGATAAAAATCGTCTTGCCAGCATCTCGCAAGTTACGTAACAGCCCGACGATGATCGCTTCACTGGTGGCATCGATCCCTACAAAGGGCTCATCGAGGAAAATATAATTGGCATCTTGCACCAACGTTCGAGCAATCAAGACCCGCTGAAACTGCCCACCGGACAATTCCCCAATCTGACGTTCCGCAAAGGATTCCATTTCTACCGCTGCCAGAGCGGCTGTCACTTTCTGCCAATCGTTGGCCGACATCCTTTGGAACATGCGCATTTTAGGATACAAGCCTAAAGATACGACTTCTTTAACTGTGATCGGAAACGTGTAATCAACCGCGGTCTTTTGTTCGACATAGGCAATTTCCTTTTGGAAGTCTTTTAACGCTTTTTTGTCGACACTCATGTCCCCGCTGGAAGGGATCAACTTCAACGCCGCTTTGATCAGCGTCGACTTCCCTGCCCCATTTGGACCGATGATCCCTACGATCGCCGGTTTTTTTACTTGAAACGACAAATCCGAGATTACTTGATGATCGCCATCATAAGCTGCGGATATCTTTGAAAAAGTAATCATTATTTTCACTCCATTTCCATAATTAAGGATAGTTTATTTATTTTTTAGGTAGACCTAACTTATTTTTATTATACAAGAAAGGATTGGTTTTGCAAGACAGTTCTCTTGATTTTTTTAAGAAACACCACAATTTCTTGGCAATGGTTCTTGAAAACCAAGATTCTATCTCTATTTATTGAATAAAAATTGGTGCCCACAAATACTGAGTCCACTAATTTTTTTCTATCTTTTGATCGCAAAGCGTTTGATTTATTTTCAATAAAAGAGATCGTTCCTCGGCACCTCAGTGACGTACTTTTTTCAATAACAGAAGAGAGGAAAATCGAATCCTCTTCGTTTCCTCCCTTCATGATTAGAATCAAACAAATCAAAGGATCAATAATTGTTCTTTTTCTAGAAATTCACGAATTCACTCTTTTTTATGATGACCAAGAAACCCTTTCATCACGACTAAAACGCTTTATAAATTAAACTTTTCTAATTATTATGTGATTTTTCGAACAAAACCTAAAAATAACATGACAACTATGTTAGTCTTTGATTTGGAAAAAGTTTTAGGAGGAATAAAAACAATGAAGAAAATTTTCCAAACACTATTAGTCCTAACCTCGTTAGCAACTTTGAGTGCTTGTGGCGCTGATTCACAAACAAGCAGTAGCACAAGTACTGGTTCATCTGCTAATGAAGAAACAGATGCAACTTCCGCTGCATCTGGTCAAGAATACACAGACCCTAGCGAACTTGCAGACAGCTACGATGTCGTGATCGTCGGTGCGGGTGGCGCTGGAATGGCCGCTGCGATCCAAGCAAAGGAAGCTGGCGCAAACCCAGTTATTTTAGAAAAAATGCCAATTTCTGGTGGGAATACATTGAAATCTTCTGCAGGAATGAACGCTTCAGAAACCAAATTCCAAGAAGCAGAAGGCATCGAAGATTCAAACGATCTATTCTATGAAGAAACATTAGCTGGCGGTCATAACACCAATGATGAAGAATTGTTGCGCTACTTTGTGGATCATTCAGCGGAAGCAATCGATTGGTTAGATTCCATGGGTATCACTTTAGACAACTTAACAACGACTGGCGGGATGAGTGAAAAAAGAACGCACCGTCCATCTGATGGTTCCGCTGTTGGGGAATACTTAGTTGATGGCTTGATGCGCAACATCCATGAATTGGAAATCCCAATTTTTGTGAATGCCGATGTTAAAGAAATCAATGAAGAAGATGGTCAAGTCAACGGGGTGACCGTTGAAGTGGAAGGAACCGAACAAACCATTGATGCCAAAGCAGTTGTCGTTACAACAGGCGGTTTCGGTGCCAATTTCGACATGATCACCGAATACAAACCAGAATTGGCAGACTACGTGACAACGAACCAAGAAGGTTCGACTGGCGATGGAATCAAAATGATCGAAGCATTAGGCGGACAAACGGTTGATTTAGAACAAATCCAAATTCACCCAACAGTGGATCAGTCGAAATCACTGTTGATCACTGAAGCTGTCCGTGGAGAAGGCGCGATCTTGGTCAATCAAGAAGGCGAACGGTTCTTCAATGAAATGGAAACACGAGACAAAGTCTCTGAAGCGATCATTGCCCTACCTGAAAAATCAGCAACGTTAGTTTTTGATGCAGGTGTCAAAGAACGCGTAACAGCCATTGATTTTTACGAGCAACAAGGATTAGTCAAATCCGCTGACACGATCGAGGAATTGGCAAAAGAATTGGACATGCCAGAAGCAGCGCTTGCTGAAACGATCGCTACCTGGAACAGCAGTGTGGCTGCTGGTGAAGACGAAGCCTTTGGACGCAGCACCGCAATGGACAACGATTTGTCAACAGGACCTTACTATGCCATCGCCATCGCTCCTGGTATCCACCACACGATGGGCGGCGTGAAGATCAACACCAACACAGAAGTGATCGCTACGGATAACGAGATCATTCCAGGTCTCTTTGCAGCCGGTGAAGTAACTGGTGGGTTGCATGGTGAAAACCGAATTGGCGGAAATGCCGTTGCCGATATCATCATCTTCGGACGCCAAGCAGGAACAAAAGCTGCCGAATTTGCGCAAGAAAATTAAAACACTCTCTATAAAAAAGAAGTACTTACGTTTTTCATCAACGTAAGTACTTCTTTTTTTATATAATTGACACAATAGTTTTTATTGTTCTGGTGCTGTCACTTTGATGATCTGCACCTCATAAGGCGCCAACTGAAGCTTTTGGTTTGTCGTTTTTCCAGTAAGCAAATCGATTCCAGAAGTTGCTACCTCTACTTCTTGATTTTCTTCGGAAAAATTCATCACAAAATAATAGGTAGTCGGAGCAAGCTGCTCTTGCTGACTTTCTCTACTTTGGATCGACACGTTCGTTGAACCTTGACGGACCCACTCATTTTGTAAGCGAAGCTGTTGTGTTACTTCTTGATAGAAGTCTTCCAAAAAGGCTTGATCCGTCCGTCCCCCAAGATAGTAGGCACTTCCTTCACCATAATCATTTACGGTCACTGCAGCTTGACCTTGATAAAAATCTGCACCGTAAACCCCTAACGTTTGGGCGGTGTTTGTTTGGACAACACTACAATAATCATGAATTTGGTACTGCTGTTCCTTCATTAAAAGCAGATTTTTTTGTTTCGGATATAACGTATCGATTTCTTTCACAGACACACCAAACAGTTCTTGTAACTCTTGGGGCCAGCCCCCTAAATAGGTCAAGTCCGTTTCATTCACGATCCCTGTCAAATAAGTGGAAACCAGTGTCCCGCCATTTTTCGTATACTGTTGAAATTTTTTCATAGTTTCTTTTGGTAAGAGGTAAAGCATCGGAGCGATGATCAATTGGTAAGCATCAAAATCATGGTCTTTCGTGATGACATCAACCGCGATGTCATGATCCCAAAAATAGCGGTAATGTTCTTGCAACGTTTGTGGGTAGCGTTTGCTCTCTAAACCAAAACCTTGCGCATCATTGAGCGCCCAATTATTATCCCAATCATAGATGATCGCCACTTTGGCTTTTTTGTGCAATCTCTTGATTTCTTTGATTTCTTCTAAGGCTTTCCCCACTTCTGCTACATCTTGAAAAACACGATTTTGTTCGTCGTTGTCATGGTCCACGACGGCCCCATGGAACTTCTCAGATGAGCCTCGAGATTTTCGCCATTGGAAATAAAGATTACTGTCTGAACCGTGAGCAATAAATTGTATAGAAGACAACAGATGCATCCCGGGACGTTTCGTGCGATTGACTGGATGCCAATTCACACCACTAGGGGTTGATTCCATAATCAAAAAGGGTTGCTTTTTCAAGCTACGGTACTGATCATTGATAAACCCAACCTTACTTGCCAAATCAGCGGTCGTTCCCCAATCATTGTGCCAAGCAGGATAACAGTCCCAACTAATGACATCCACATGCTGGGCAAATTTTCCATAATCAAGGCTATAAAAGGGAATCAAATCTCGGGTATCTGCCATAAAATTCGTTGTGATTGGCACATCTGGAGACAAACGGCGAATGTCTTTGATCTCATGTTCATAGAAATCAATGGTCTGATCGGTCACAAAACGATGCCAGTCTAAATTTAGTCCATGAACTTGCATTTCGCCGATCGGCGAAGGAGATTCGATTTGCGACCAATCGGTGATGGTATGACTCCAAAAAGGTCCCCACCAGGCCTCATTCAAGGCTGCTAATGTTTGGTACTTCTGCTTGACCCATTGACGAAAGTTTTCTTGGCAAATGGAACAATGACAATCTCCAGAATACTCATTGGATATATGCCACATCAATAGTGCTGGGTGGTCGTGGTAGCGTTCAGCTAATTTCCGATTGATGATCGCCACTTTCTCACGATAGATCGGTGAAGAAAAGCAATGATTGTGTCGCCCGCCGTGTAACATTTTTTCCCGTTTTTCATTGGTTCGTAAAACTTCAGGGTATGTTTTAGACAACCATGCAGGACGCGCGCCGCTTGGCGTCGCTAAAATGACGTTACTGTTTCGTTCGGCAAGCTCATCCATGATTTTGTCTAACCATTCAAATTGAAACTCCCCTTCTGCTGGCTCTAAGGCACTCCAAGCAAAAATACCAAGGGAAAATGTATTAGCATGAGCTTTTTCCATTAGTTCTAAATCTTTGGCTAAGATCTCGGGATAATTTAGCCACTGGTCAGGATTATAATCCCCACCATGTAAAAAGCGTTCTTCTAAGTTATATCTTGTCATCTTCTCTTCCTATCCTTTTGTGCCACCAGCGGTCAAACCGGAGACAAAATGTTTTTGTAATGCAATAAAGACGAGCGCGATCGGAATACTGATCAAAATAGCCCCTGCCGCAAAAGTCGTATAGCTGGCTCCCATTTTATCCGTGACTAATTTGTATAACCCGATGGGTAATGTATAGTACTCGGGATTACGTAAAATCACAGAAGACAGGGCAAAGTCCCCGAGTGGTCCAGTAAAGCCATTCATGGCAACGACTGCCAGCATTGGTCGTGATAAAGGAATCAATATTTGCCAGAATATTCGCGTATTGCTTGCGCCATCTATCTTGGCACTCTCGTCTAAATCTAACGGGATCGAGTCAAAATACCCTTTCAATAAGTACGTGTTCATGGGAATCTGACCCCCAACGTAAATCAAGATCAGCAACCAATGGCTATTGATCAAGCCTAGCATTTGCGCCAATACAAAAATTGCGATCAAGGCAGAGAACTGCGGGATCATTTGTAGGAGTAAGAACAGCATCAATCCATTTTTACGGCCTGTAAAACGAAACCGCGAAAAGGAATAAGCCGTCATGGAGACAAAGATCAGTGACAGAAACATGGTGCATACACTGATTTTCAATGAATTCAGATACCATTGACTATAATAAAGCGAGTTGTCGCCAGCAAACAATTTCGTGTAGTGACTTAATGTCGGACTCGTCGGAATCAGACTCGTACTTACTAAACTGTTCCCAGGATTAAAACTAGCACCGATCGTCCATAGTAAAGGGTAGACGATCACCACTACCGTAAAAATCAGTACGAGATACGTCAAGGATAGGCGGAAAAATTTTTGTTTTTTCATACTTGCTGCCTTCATGTTATCCAACCTCCTTGAATGAATTTGTTCGGCGGAATTGCCATAAAGCAATCGCGATCACGACGATCGATAAGAGAATCGTCAATGCTGCTGCTAGTGCATATTGACTATTTTGCATCGTGAGCTTATAGATCCATGAAACCAAAATATCGGTACCACCAGCGGTCGAACCAGGAACTGCCGGTCCACCAGAATTAAACAGATAAATGATATTGAAATTGTTGAAGTTAAACGTATATTGCGTAATCAAAATCGGTGCCATCGCATAAAGCAGTAATGGCAATGTGATTCGTCGGAATTTTTGCATAGCTGAAGCACCATCGATGGTCGCCGCCTCATACAAATCATCCGGAATGGATTGCAGCGTCCCTGTAGTCACGATAAAAATATACGGAAAGCCTAGCCAGCCTTGAATCAGTAGCAAAGCTAAACGGGTCCAATTCGCATTCGTTAGCCAAGGAATCGGTGAAATCTGGAAGAAATTCAAAATCGTATTATTGATCGCACCAAAGGAATCATTGAACATTCCTGAAAATACCAAGATCGTAACAAATCCCGGAACTGCCCATGGGAGGATCAAAATCGTTCGAAAGAACTTTTTGAATCGTAGTTCTTTTTGATGCACCAGCACCGCTAAAAATATTCCGATAGAAACTTGTAACGTTGAGGCGATCAAGGTCCAGATAACTGTCCAGCCTAGAACATTGAAGAAGGTACTACGCCAAATATCGACAGTAAAAATCTTCTTAAAGGTCTCTAATCCCACCCAATCTGCTAAATTGGCAGGTGCAGAATGATACAGATCATAGTTCGTAAAAGCTAACGCGATACTAAAGAGAATCGGAAAAATAACAGAAAACACGAGTAAGAAAAATGCTGGGCTACTCATTAAATAAGGATAGCCTTCTCTTAATAGTGCCTGGTAGCTTTCACGGATAGAGTTGACTGGTAGCTCATTGTCTCTTAATTCGCCGTTTTTATAGGCATCACGGATGTTTAAATAATAGAACAACAGACCAAAACCAATGACGATCAAGGCAACTAATCCTTCTGCTAATAAAAAGATGGAATTGTCTCTCGGCACTTCCACGCCTAATGTCACGATGCCCCAAAGTCCCATATTAAATAAATCTTTAAAGACGACAAGATACATAGCAAAAAAGAAGAAAAATAAAGCGCCTTTGATTTTTTGCCGATTATAAAATTGACCGAATCCTGGTATTATCGAGAATAGCATTGCTCGTTTTGCATAAGACTGCGTGTTTTTCACATTTTCGCCCCCTGTAAGAAAAAGCCACTGACAAACGTTTCGTTCGGCATTACTTGATTCCTAGTGCTGAATCACCATCCGAAACGTTTGTCCTCGTAACGACTTTTTAGTTTTGAATTGCCGCAATGGCTGATTTGATCTGATCGACTGCTTGTGGTAGAGCTGTTTTCGGTTCAGCCTTTCCAGTAGCAATGGTTTGCAATGCGGCATCCATTGGTTCCCATACTGAATTCATTTCAGTGATCCCAGGCGTTAGTTCTGCGTGTTGGGACTGAGCGGCGATGGCTGCAGCACTTTCACTTTCTTGAACTGCTGGATCATCTGCCAAAGAAGCAACCGCTGGTACTTCCTGTGTTTTTTCATAACGAACTTTTGAGTTTTCTTCATTGCTGATAAATTTGACGAACGCTTCAGCTAATTCAGGGTTTTGGGAATAGCTACTTACGTTGTAGCTTTTGACACCGATAAACGAGCCCATATGTTCACCATTGCCTAATAATGGCAATTCTTTCACACCATAGTCGATGCCCGCTTCTTTATAAGGAGACAAGTTCCATGGTCCCGAGACGACAGCTGCAGCTTTTCCTTCCGTAAATAAAGAGTCCAACACATTGATTCCTTGTTCACCGACCAATCCGGATGGAAAAACACCGGCATCATAAAATTGTTGGATATAGTCTGCTCCTTCGATCGCGCCTTCATTGGCTAATCCAATATCTTCAGGGTCATAGGATCCATCGGCATTCTCGCCAAAAACATACCCGCCATAACCGCTCAATACACCTTGTGCGTAATAAATTTGATCCCATAATGCCAGTAACCCATAACTGTCAGCACCTAAGACAGACTTGGAATACTCCAGCCACTCATCCGTTGTCTGTGGCAAGTCTTCTTCGGAAATTAGTTCTTTGTTATAATACAAAATTTGTGTTTCAACCGCTTTTGGTAAGCCGTAGACTTTGCCGTCAACGATTTGCGATTGCATTGCTGATTCTGTATACAGGTCTTGTAGCGTTTGATCGACTGTTAATTCTTTCAACAAACCTTCGGTAACGGCTGTACCGATTTGATCGCCAGGAATCGTGATGACATCCGCACCTGTACCAGCGGGGCCATCCAATCGTAAATCTTCGATCTGTCCACCATAGGCTTTTTCGACCACTTTGATCTTCACATCGTGTTCTTCTTCAAATTGTTTGACTGCCTCTTCAATCCCAGCTGATTTTGCTTGGTCTTCCCAGACCAATAGATCATAGTCCTTACCGCTGCCACTATTTGCTGCAGTGCTATCTGTCCCTTCACTTTGTGGACCGCAAGCACCTAATCCTAAAGCTGCTACACTTAAAAAAAGAACTCGAGACATTTTTTTCATCATCATTTCTCCACCTTTTCTTTATTTTGCAAACGCTATCTTCTCGTTTATAATAAATTATTTTACTTAATATGTAAATAGTTTTACTAAATTAATTTCTTCAATGAAGTAAATAAACGGATAAAATCAAGGTTTATCACACAAATATTTTTTTCGAAATACCTCTATGTTATTAACTTTCACTATTCAGTAAATATATTTAGTAAATTCATTTACTTGGTAAAGTTGTTAGCGTATACTAGAAGAAAGAGGTGAAGAAGATTGGTTACAATAAAAAAAATTGCCGAGCAATCAGGCTTTTCACAAGCGACTGTGTCCCGATTATTGAAAGGCGACGAATCGTTGTCGATCGCAGCCGATACGCGTCAAAAAATTATTCATACCGCTTTATCACTAGGTTATGATCGCTCAAAAATAAAAACAACACTAGAAAAAATCGCCGTCCTTTTCTGGCTGACAGAACAAGAAGAGCTGCAAGATGTCTATTTTCGACAATTGCGAATCTCTTTAGAAAAATATGCGAAAATTAACAATTTGGAAATTCAACTGATCACCCATGAAGATGATGTTTTAGAAACACTGCAAGAAGTCGCCGGGTTTATTGGGATTGGCTCTTTCACTGAGAAAGAAACGCAGCAGTTCAAATCCATTTGTCCCTATGGCGTCCTTTTGGAAATCAACCCCTGTCCAGAGCTGTTCGATACGGTCAAACCCGATACTGATCGAATGACGCAACTGGCGATCGATCTATTTTTAACAAAAGGATACCGAAAAATCGGCTTTATTGGTGGTGCTTATCTAAATCCTGATACCCAACGTGCAGAAATGGATAGTCGCGAGGTCATCTTCCGTCAAACGCTGGCTCAGCGAGACGCCCTCGATGAGGCATTCTTGTTTACTGGTGGCAACTTTTCCGTTGAAACCGGCTATCGTTTGGCGAAAAAAATGGTGGAATCCCTTGGTGACGATTTGCCAGAGGCGCTCTTTGTGGCTTCTGACACCATCGCAGTTGGTGTGCTCCAAGCGTTAAATGAACGATCCATCATCATTCCTGATCGTTTGGAACTAATCAGTATCAACGACAATGAGATCGCAAAATTTGTGGCTCCCCCTCTAACAACGTTTAACATCGATGTGGAGGAAATCGCCAAAACCGCGATCGATTTATTGGTGGATCAGATCGTGCATCCTCGAGCGATCACCAAAACAGTCCTTTTAGGGGCTGAACTCATCGAGCGAAAAAGCTTTACGCAAGCATAAAAAACGCCCTTAGAAAGTTAGTAAAAGAACTTTCTAAGGGCGTTTCATTGTCTAAATCGAAAAAAGCATTCTTTCGTTTTTCACCTCTCTTTCGCCACAGCATACACAAGATGCGGCATGTCCACTTGCCGATAGTGTTTAACAAAGCGATCCACCAGCTTCATTCCATTGCGCAATGCCACATTTATGGAGGCTTGATTGTTCTCACGAATGATCGAATAAACAATGGCGGCATTTAGCGTTGCAAACGCATAGTCTTTACAAGCCTGGGCGGCTTCTGTGGCAAACCCATGATGCCAGAAGTTCTTTTGAAACAAGTACCCAATTTCTAAAACGGCTTCTCCCTTGACGTCTTGCCATGTCAAACCGCATTGACCGATCGCTTGCCCGGATGCTTTCTCAATCACTAGCCACAAGCCAATGTGATCGTTTTGATAGCGTTGCAGCTGTTTGTCGATCCAACCAGTGACTTCCTGCTCACTGAAGGGTCCTTCATAAGCAATCATGACTTCTGGATCTTGCAAAATCTTTTCAATCGCTGGACGATCGTCATGACTCATTTCTCGCAGCAATAATCGCTTGGTTTCAATTAGTGGTTCCATGGTGGTTTAGCTCCCTTCTACTCCATTCGGTTTCTTTTCAAAAAATACCAACTCGCTGCCCATGCGGTGATGGGTAAAATAATCACCGCTGCCAGACCCGTGATCAAACAAACGATCAATTCTGAGACGAACGCCTTCGAATTGATCATTTCACCAAAGGAGATCGATAAATCTTGAAACCACGCAATCAACGCCAGATTACTTCCCATAAAGGCAAACAATAAGGTATTGATCGTCGAAGACAATACGTCTGATACCACTGTCATACTACTTTTACTTAATGCCTTGATTGAGACTTGCGGGTTTGCTTGAAAAAGTTCAAAGGTCGCCGTGCTGATCGCCATACTCCCATCTGCCACCGCCCCCGAAAAACTCATCAAAATGATTGCGGTCATCAATGTCTTAAAATCGATGGCTACATCAAAGGAATACATCGCCAACTCATCCAGTTCCTCTGCCGAAAACCCATGAAGATTCATTGCAGCGAGCACAAGCGGAAATAGTAGTAGAAAAAGCCCTAGAAAGACCAACACACAGACAAAGGCAATTTTGGTTTTCTGATTGACACCGTTCACGAAAAACAAGGTGATCGCCGCCACGGCTAAAAAGGCAACACAAGCCGCTGGTAAAATCGGTGCCCCTCGGTCAATCAGAACCAGTAGCGCTAGAAAGACGGCCACATTCATAAACAGACCTGTGACTTGAAACAGCCCTTCGATCCGAAAAACAGCGAAAGTCAACAAGAGAAAAAGCAAGATCAACACAAACAAAACAGTCATTTTGCTTTCCTCCTATGCACTTCAAAACAAAGGAGCGTCAACGGTACCGATAAAACCAACGCAAAGCCGCCGCATACTGTACGCACTATTTCTAAAGAAAGATGCATCGGCAATGCTTGCGAAAGCAGCCAGCCATTGGCTAGGTAAAACAATAGCGCTGGCATACTCCCACTTAAATAGGCAAACAACAAGACATTGATCATCGAAGAAGTCGTATCTTGCGCGATGGACCGACCGATCGCTAATCGTTCCTTGCGGCTCGTCTGGGGATTGATGCGTTGGATCTCATCTAAACTGGCAATCAGCATGACGATATTGTCCATGCTGGCACCAATCGCGCCAATCAGCAGACTCCCTAGATAGACACTGCGATACGGACGGGTCAGAAACGACATTTCCTCATAGCGCAACCCATGATCTTGCAAAAGATCCATGGCGAACCGACAGAGAAAAAACGCCAAGAGGACGCTGGCTAACGAGGCAATGATTTTGCGGCTGTCGATCGTACGAAAGCCATAGGAAATCCCCATCGTCAAAACCAACGAGACGATCGTAAAAACGATCATCAAAAAGACCAATGAAAAGGAGCTGTTGCCTTTGTGAAACCAAAGAAAAAGGAGCAGCAAGCCAGTATTCACAAAGATACTAAGCAAAGCCCGTAAGCCCTTTTTGCCACCAATTGCGACTACTGCCATCAGGAATAAGGCAAGGAAGAAAAAGAGATACCCATCCTGTTTTTGTGCTTGTACCTGCCAGCCATCCCCTTCTTTTTGCAAAAGCAGCTGTTGTCCGGTCTGATACAACGGATGAATCGCACCGTTGGGCGTGTATTCTGTAATGACTGTCCGCAGTACCCCAGCTTCTTCTCCGTTACGAAGGATCCCTTGAATCTGCTGCTGGTCGGCGGTGACTTGAACCGTTTGTACTTCTATGATCGGCTGTACATAAAAGCGGCTGCTTTGGGTTTGGATCAGCCAGCTCAAGACAACCAAGCTAACAAAGGCCGCTAGATAATAATACTTTTTCAAGACCGTCTCCTTTCTTTTTCAGCAAAAAAAGAACTTAGACAAACCACCAGTCCTACGACCAATCACCTTGTGAAGCTGGCTGACTGGTCGAAATGGTTACTGTGTTGGCGAGACTAACTGCTTTGCTAGTCGCCTGCTTTGTCAAAGTCCTTTTGCTCGTTTTGCTTACACGACGTTTTGTGGCGTCCCTGCTTTAAAGCCGCTTAAGTTCGCCACAGCGATCCCCATCAAACGACGTCGGGTTTCGACGGGCGCCCAAGCGATATGCGGCGTCAAATAGCAATTTGGTGCTTGCAACAAGGGATTGTCCGCTGCAATCGGTTCTTTCGAGACGACATCTGCCGCCAAGGCTGCGATCTGCCCAGTTTGCAGCGCTTCAGCAACTGCCGCTTCATCGATCAAGCCGCCACGGGCGGTATTGATCAGGATCGCAGAAGGTTTCATTTGTGCCAATGCTGTGCGATCGATCATTTTTTCTGTCTTAGGAAACTGTGGAACATGAAGGCTAATGATATCTGCTTCTTGATACAGTTCCGCCAGCGAAACTTGTTTTGCCCAAGCAGCTTGTGCTGGTTTTGGTCGATGATTAAAGTAGATTACTTTCAATTGAAACGCATGTGCGATCGTGGCAACTGCTTGAGCGATCGCACCATATCCAATCAGCCCAATCGTTTTGCCTGCCAATTCCATCAATGGTGTCTGCCAATAAGAAAAATCTTTGCTGGTTTGCCAGTCGCCCTGATGCACGGAACGATTATGGTGTCCCACTTGATTCGTCACTTCCAGCAGCAAAGCAAAGGTCGCTTGTGCCACTGCATTGGTACTGTAGCTAGGAATATTGGTCACGGTGATTCCCTGTTCCTTCGCTGCTGCCAAATCAACGACATTGTATCCAGTTGCCAAGACCCCAATGTAGGTCAATTGCGGACATGCTTTGAGCACATCTGCGGTGATCGGCGTTTTATTTGTCAAAATTGCTTCGGCATCGCCGATTCGCTCAATAATTTCTTGTTTATCTGTATACGAGGTACGATCATACACCGTCACCTCTCCTAATTCTTCAAACCCTTGCCAAGACAAATCTCCTGGATTCAACGCATAGCCATCAAGTACAACGATCTTCATTCTTTCGCTCCTCTCGCTTTTCCTTTTGCTTTTCCATAAAAAACGGGAATTCCTAGTAACGTCACGCCGATTCCCACGACTGCTAACCACGTGTCAGTGATCAAGGTCATGATCAAGATAAAACAGCCGCCTAAGATCGCAATCAAGGGAATGATTGGATAGCAGGGAACTTTATACGGACGCTTCATCTGCGGTTCTGTTTTTCGCAAACGAAAAACTCCTACAAACAATAATACACTAAAGAACCACATAACAAAAACCAGCATATCGGTCAAAAGATCAAAGGTGCCTAAAAGCATCATGATACAAGCGATTCCTAATTGTAAAAAGGCCGCCGCATAAGGTGCATTGGTGGTTTTACTTAAAGTGGCAAAGGTCTTGCTGAAAGGAATCTCATCTTCCAACGCCATGGCATAAGGGACTCGCAAGCCAGTCATTGTATAGCCGTTCAATGCGCCATACACAGAGATCAGGATACCGATCGTGACCAGTTTTCCGCCAAAGCTGCCAAACAAGGCCATCGCAGTTTCTGAGGCACTGTTCAAATTACCAGCGATTTGATCGATCGGCAATGTTTTTAAAAAGGCAACATTGATCAACACGTACACCAAGGTGACAAAACTCAATCCAAAGATGATGGCTTTAGGTAGATCTTTTTCGGGTCGCTTCATTTCTCCAGCGACATTGCCGACGCCCATCCAACCATCATAAGCAAAAAGGGTTGCTAAGAGAGCACTACTGATACCAGCCGCAAGCGAACCTTGAGTATTGGAAGAAAAATCCACCAATGACACCGAGACTTGCCCGGGTGTCAATAGGCCAGCCACGATAATCACCGCAATCGGGATCAGCTTGACTGCTAATGTGACCGACTGGACTTGAGCAGCGGCTTTTGTTCCCAAAAGATTAATCAAAGTCACACTCGTTCCGGTCAAAATCGACAGAGGAATCAAATAATTGCTAGGTAGATGAAATAAGTTCAAGCACTGGGTCGCAAAAATAATACTTAGAGCCGCAACATTCGCTGGAAAGTAAATGATACTTTGTGCCCAGCCTAATAAAAAGGAGGGTAATTTTCCATAAATTCTTTCAATATATCGAATGGGTCCGCCAGTTTCAGGAATCGCCGTCGCTAATTCTGCCACGGTCAAACCGCCGCAAATCGTTAGAAAGCCGGCAAGCAGCCAGACCAACAAGGTCAATCCAGTCGATTGCGTCTGCTGAACCACAGCCGCTGCTTTGAAAAACACGCCGGCGCCGATCACCGTTCCCATTACTGTCGATAATGCCCCAAAAAAACTGATTTCTTTTTTCAATTGACTTTTCACAACATCACTTCCTTTTAAATGAATAAGTCAAAGTATAGCGGATTGAAACTGTCTTGACTAGGGGAATTTCAGAAAACAAAAAGCAAATACCATGAAAAGACGGCATTTGCTCTAAAATTTTTTTATTCTTTTGTGGATTCCTGAAAAACGAACAACGGAAGCTGCCGCTTTTTGTGCATTTGTTGAACTAAAAAAATTCCTACCAGCAAGATGATTGGGAAAACGATCGCCCCTAGAATCCCGACCTGTAGCTGCTGTCCCGTCCATTCAACGATGCTACCAACGACAGCAGGGCCGATTGAACACCCTAGGTCTCCCGCTAATGCCAAATATGCAAATAGCGCCGTCCCGCCGTTGCGAATGTATTGCGCAGAAAGACTAAAGACCCCTGGCCACATGATCCCTACGGCAAAACCGCTTAAGCCGCAGCCGATGAACCCGATCAACGGCAATGAAGCAAAGCCGATCATCATATACGCCAGTAGACAAAGCAAAACACTCAAAAACATAAAGCGTTTCAAATCGATCCGTTCCCCGAACTTGCCGTAAAGCAAGCGCGAGATCCCCATCATCAAGGCAAAAACCATTGGCCCTGCTAAATCGCCTAGCGTCTTACTAACGCCTAAGCCCTGTTCGGCAAAGGTCGATGCCCATTGGCTGACTGCTTGTTCGCTGGCTCCAGCACAGACCATCATCACCAGAAACAGCCAAAAGCTTTTCAAGGAAAAGAGCTGCCGAGTGGTCAACCCTCGTTCTCCTTCGGCAACGATTGGCGCCAACGGGACTTTGGTAAAGAAAAACAAATTGACCAACGGGATCAGCGCCCAGATGATCGCCAAAATCGGCCACTGTTGAATACCGAACACCATGAAGAACGCCGTCGAGAGCAAAACGACTCCAACATACCCCCAGCAATAAAACGAGTGCAACAAGCTCATGGTTTTTTCTTTATGTTCCGTCGGACAGGCTTCGACGATGGGACTGACTAAGACTTCCAACAAGCCACCGCCAATGGCATACAACAAAACCGCTGCTAACAGCCCGCTAAACGGAGTCGGAAACCATAAGGGAAAAACAGCTAAACCAATCAAGCCGATCGCTGCAAAAAAATGCGCCGCTACGATCGAAATACGATAGCCGATGCGGTCTACAAAAAAGATCGCTGCAAAATCGACGGCTAACTGGGTCAAAAAGTTAAAACTGACCAACAAGGTGATCTGACTGATCGGCAGCTGGTATTGGCTTTGAAAGGTCAAAAATAATAAGGGGGCAAAATTATTAATCACGGCTTGAACGATGTACCCTACAAAGCAAGCTGCAATCGTCGAACGATAACTTTTCATTTTCATTTCTCCTTTACTCGTCTTATCAGTATACCAAGTCCAATAAGACAGTAACCATGGAGAAAACACTTTTTTTACCCAGAGAATCTTAAAGAAATCAGGATTCCTCTCCCTTCAGATAATTCCTTTAAATGGAAGCAGCAAAAAAGCTGCCCTCACAGACAGCTTTTTCCGACTTATTCTCAAGGCTAGGCGTTTTTCTTCCGAGCAGCGATGGTTTTCATGGTGGCTTCAAAGATTGGGCCAATAAAGACGATACACAAGAGAGTACCTAACCCCACACTGGCGCCTAACGCAAAACCAATCAAGACCATGGCTGCATCCAAGCCGATACGGATCGTTTTTTGCGTCAATTTGCTTCGTTTGTAGATCAAGGCCGTCAAGGCTTCAAGTGCGGCTGAACCTTTGTTGGAAGAAACGTAGATACCGGCGCCGATCCCGAATAAGATCGGTGCCGCGAAAATAGCGATCCACGGGTAGAAAGGCAAATGAATCGATACTTTGTCCATCACTGGTTCAAAGACCCCAATCAGCAGGCCTAAGCCGATCCCATTGATAAAACTGCCAATGCCTAATTCAGCACGATCAAAGACTGCAACGATCAACAAAACAACAATATTAAAACACAAACTGGCAATCCAAAAGGGGACATCGACAAAATTCAAAATTCCTAGTAAAAACGTACTGATCGTATCATATCCTTGATGGGCGGTGATCAATAAGGATATGGCTAACGCAATCAGCCCGGTACCTATCAAAACTTGTGCAAATTTTTTGGTTTCTTTCACAACATCACGCTCTCTTCTTTATTTTTCCTCTCTTAGTTTACCGTGAAAGCGTCACAATTACTATCATTTAATCACAAAAACCGGATTTTTTTTGAAGAAATCTAAATTCAATCAAGGGATTCATAATGCTGTTCATAGGTATCGCGAAACTCTTTGGGGGTCAGACCATTCAATTTCTTAAACATTTTGGAAAAATAGTTGGTATTGTTGTAACCAATGCGATCCCCGATCTCACTGATCGTGGCTTTCGAATGAAGCAGCAGCTGCTGGGCTTGCTTGATTCGCACCAGATTGACGTACTGATTAAAACTCATTTCCGTTTCTTTCTTGAAGAGCTGTCCTAAATAAACGACGCTGACGTGCAGTTCTTCTGCCGCTGATTTGACCGTCAAATCATGGGTATAACCTTCTTCGATCAGCTGAATCGTCTTTTGAACGATCTCTGAATAACGTTTTTGCGGCGGCTGTGATTTCGCCAATTCCAGCACATCATCAAAGAGTTGCCGCAAATCTGCCAATGTATTGGACTCGCGGATTCGTGCTAAAATCTGCTCATGGTTTTCTTGGGAAAGCACCGGCAGTTGCCGATAAATATCATTGAACAATAAAAAAGAAACATAACGAACATGCTCAGGGTCTGCTTGGGTTTGTTCCAAAATAGCGAACATTTTATCCAACTCATGTTGGATCGTTTTAACATCCCCGATGGTCAGTGCTTTGTTAAAAGATAGAAACGGGAGTTCTTCGTTTCGCTCTAATATATCCACGTGGATCGTCTGTTCTTGTAAAAATAGATCTGGATAGAAGGCTTGCAGCGATTGAACCTGTTTGATTTTTTCATAGGCTTTATACAAATTCTCCCACTCGTTGATGGTTTCGCTCATGATCAACTGCCAGTCTTTACTATCAAGCTGCTGGGCCAGTGCTTTTAGGTCAGCGTTGATTTGTTGTCTTGGTCCGGCTGCGGTAATGATCACTTGGTTTTCATCTAATCGCCCTGGTAAGATCAAAGGCTGATCGTGTTGCTGAAAAAACGCCGTGATTTTTTGTAAGATCTCGGCAGTCCCATTGAACTGCAAAACGGTAAAGGGTGCTGCAAGCGGTACCCGCTGTTGCGCCAGCAAATGGAGGTACTCGCTTTCGTTCAATTCATCATTCAACCAAAGTAGGAGGCTTGATTCTTGGTACAGTTCTTTTTCTGCCAACAGTTTTTGCTGCTCCTCTAATTCAGCTGCAATCGCTTGAACACTGCTACGTAGTTCTTCTTTGTTAACAGGTTTGACCAGATAATTACGCACACCTAACGCCATACCTTGTTTGACAAAGGCAAACTCCTGATAACCTGAGAGAATGATCGAGAAAAATCGATTCCCAAACGCTTGTGCTTGGCGGATCATATCGATGCCGTTCATTTCTGGCATCCGAATATCTGTGATCAGCAAATCAACAGAATGTTCTTGTAGATACTCGAGAGCCTCACTAGCACTTTTCGCTGTATGCACCACCTCAAAGCCCAGCTCTTGCCAAGGCAAGATCATCTGCAGCCCTTGCAAGATCATGTATTCATCGTCAACGAACATTGCTTTATACATCTGCCTCATGCCCCCTTTGCAAACTTTTCTCATCTAAGCGGATCTTGACCGTAAAACCAGCAGCTGCTTGAGACGTAACATCCATTTGATAGGCGCCGTTGAACATCCCCCGCAACCGTTCGTGAACATTTTTGATCCCGATCGAGGTTTGGGCTCCGATCTCCTGATTTTGCAGTTCTTCATGAATCATCGCTAACTGCTGCGGATCTGCGCCTTTGCCATTGTCTTTGACTTCAATCACGATCTGATCGGCTTCTTTATAAGCTTTGATACTGATGGCGTTATCATTGCGCTGATAATCGATACCGTGAACAAAATAGTTTTCGACAAGCGGCTGCAGCGTGAACTTCGGCAATTCCAACTGTTCGAATGCCGGATCGATAGTTACATGATAGGCGATCTTATCTGGGTAGCGCATCTGAAACAAGTAGACATATTTTTCACAAAAATCGATTTCTTCTTTTAAGGTCTTCGTCTTTTCTTGCGTCGTATTGTTCCGCAGCAGTGCCGAAAAGGCATAGACGACATCTGCCAGCTCTTCTTGGTTGCGGCTCAAGGCATACATTCGAATGTATTCTAAGGTGTTATAGAGAAAATGCGGATTGATCTGGGCTTGCAATGCCCGCATGTCGGCATCTCTTTGTTTGATCTCCAGTGTGTAAATATCTTTGATGTACTCGTTGATACTGTAAGTCATTTGATTGATGGCTTCTGCGATTTCTTTCAGTTCTTGTTGGACATTGGCGGTATCGATCCGTTTGTCAAAATTCCCTTGGCTGACTTCTTTCGTCGCATAGACGATCTGCTCTACTTGCGATGTATAGCGCTTAAAGGTGCGATGAAGCACCCATAGGACCAACAAGAGAATCCCGATCCCAAAACTAAAGATCCAAATGGCGCTGGAAAAAATATCCTGCCAAATCACCCTTTTTGACAACAAAACCAGGGACACTTCTCCGCTGACAGTGGTTTGTTTTTTGATATAAAAGTCTTTCGAAAGAGTGTCGTGAATAGTTCCGTGAGCAACCGCCTGATCAATTTTAGCTAAAGTTTCCTTGCTGAGGTTCGTGGCATCCTTGTAAAGGCGCTGACCATTTGAGGTATACAAAAAACTGTTGATTCCATGAACTTGGTTGTCTTCTTGTCGATTGGCTAAAACATCGTCTGAACGAAAGATCACGTAGACTTGGCCTAAGGGCTGGGCATAATTACTTGGTTGGGCGATCGAACGAACAAAAAACAGACGATTTTTTAAATCAATCTGTTTGCCGCTGTGTTTTTCTCCGTAAGGTGTATCCGGCGTTGCCACTAGTGTCTCATTGCTTTCATCCAACTGAATGATGATCTCTTCGATACTAGGATGATTACGAATCAAACGATAGAGAATATTTGGTAAGTAAACACTTTGTCCCGTCTGGCGAAAAATATCATTACTATAGGAAAAATAATCTGGCAATGAAAGCTGCAAATAGTTGCGTAATGATTCAAAGGCGGTATCTGAACTAGTAAATTCGCCAAGTACCGTTGAAACAACGGTATTTTGATCTTGCACATAAGCATCCAGCTGCATGCTTGTGCTCTCCACTAAACGTTCACTCGTAGTAAAACGATCCGCTCCGGTATAAGCGGTCAGGACCAGCATAATAATGATGGAGATGATCACCAAAAGCACGCTGTACAGCTGCATCAACTGATTGATCAAAAAATCATGTTTGAACAAACGAAAACGCCACTTAGTCATGTGCCAAATCCCGATCAATGACGTTTTTTTCCTGGCTGATCGCCACATGGCACCATAAAATCAGTAAGCTGAATGTTCCAAAGAGCAAGAGCCCTTTCATCATCCAAGTAAAAACTAGAATACTAGCGATCCCAACCAGCAATTTTAGAAAGGTCGCCATATGAAGAAACAGACACACAAAGGATAATTTCAGGTTATTCCACAAGGAAATCTCATAGGACGTGTCAAAAACCACACTTAACAGGTACAGTAAAACACTCAATCCACTAACCACAACTAAAACAAAAGAGATCATCAGCCAAATCAAGCCTTGGATCTGGGTAGCTAAATACAAGTTATACACTAAGAACCCTGTCAGTAGGAAAAACAGATAAAACTGCTTATTGGCTTTGACAAAGACGCTGCGCCAAATGCGCCATGCGCTGCGAAAGCTTTGATTCTCATAATTTAGTCCATCTTCGTGGATCAAAGCACTGATGGTATGAAACGCTGGACCGATCCCTAAGATTCCACCACCGGCAAGCGTCAATACGACAAAAAACAAATTCAACTTCACGATCGCCCAAATCAAGCGAAAGCCCTTGACCAACCCGCTATTTGCTGTTTCTTCCATTTAAAATTCCTCCCTTATTTGTTCCCTACCGAAAATGTAGCATGATTCCAGCTTCCTACTCAAGCTACCTGAGAATCTTTTAATGCTATGTACGTTTTAGATGCAACATGCTTGAGATTTACAAGCGAAAAAATAAAAGTTGCGTTTTTTGAATAAAATTCCTCTATTCACTTAAAAGAAAAAGCAGCCAGAAGCTAGACGTGGGAACCATTGGTCCTGATGCGTTTAGCCTCCGGCTTGCTTGATCTATTGATTTGTGAGAACCACCTGTTGCTTATTCTTGGCTTGCGCGGTACTCATCAAATTGTTTTTGCATTTCATCGCGGACCTTCTCCCAGCCAGCGGTTTTTAATTCTTCGTTTAGTTTCGGAACATTTTCTTCTGGATCGATCGTTCCGGTTGCTAAACTTGCT
Source organism: Enterococcus sp. DIV0008 (assembly GCF_050542615.1). NCBI lineage: Bacteria > Bacillati > Bacillota > Bacilli > Lactobacillales > Enterococcaceae > Enterococcus > Enterococcus sp. DIV0008. The sequence continues at coordinate 2,272,289 of NZ_CP172937.1, forward strand.
TTGTAACGGTTCATGACATTGGCGATATTCGTGATTTCTGTTTTCACATTATCAGTCTTGAAGTTGAACCCTAAGATTGGTGATGCTTCCGCGTTAGCAATGTTTTCATCACGCTCTTTGATCATATCGTCAGTGATGGATTCTTGTGTGTAAAGGATCATGTTGTTCCCAGTGTTCCAAGCAGCCATCCGGGTATTTGGCAAGTAGCCATCAAGGAGACGGATTTTGTTGTCTTGGCCTTCGATTTTTTCCCAGGCTTCACCTTCGACACCCCAAACCAATCCATTCAACAATTCAGGATCGCTGTTCAACAAGCCCAACACTTCCACTGCTTTTTCTTTGTTTTTCGAAACATTCGCTACGACAAAGTTTGCCATTTGCGCTTGTCCGGTTGATTTTAATTGTTTCGTGATTGGACGTGAAACCAATTCATGACCTGCGGCATTGCTTAAGATCGTATCGCCGTAATCCATTGGTCCTTGGGTTTCTTCACGCATGAACCATGTGTTGCCTTCTAATGGGTAACCAGTTGTATTGGTGGCTGCATCGGTTGGGATCAAGCCTTCGTTGTACCATTTGTGCATCAATTTCAAGTTTTCCATTTGTTCATCATCTTCGTATTGATTGATGATCTTCGTTGTATCACCATCCAATTTGACAGCAAATGGGTAATCTTTCCCAATCACATAATCATAGTTTCCAGAAACATTAAAGGTTTGTCCGATCGCAAACGGTGCGATGTTTGGTTCTTCTTCTTTAAACTTCTTCAACACGTCTTCGGCATCTGCATAAGATTCGATCCCGCTGATATCCAAATCATATTTGTCTAAATATTGTTTATTGAAGGTCAAGACTTGTTGGGCATAAATATTGCCATTGACTGGAAAGGCATATAATTTTCCGTCGATCGTATTGCCTTTGATATAAGATTCGTCTAATTGATCATACGCTTCTTTGGCATATTTTGGTGCTAACTCCGTCAAATCTGCATACGCGCCTTTTTGCGCATTCGCAACGTAATTTGAGGCAAAGGAAATATCGTAGTTTTCACCCGATGAAATGATGGTGCTCATTTTTTGATCCCAGTCTCCCCAGCCGATGTACTGCAGATCGATGCGAGCGTTGGTTTTTTCTTCAATGCGTTTATTGGCGATCTCCATCAATTGATCAAAGTTTTCTGGCTTGTCCCCGACTTGATACATCAATAAAGTCGTTACGCCATCTGCATTGTTTTCTGAATCGGATGTTGCGCCGTTCGACCCACAGGCAGCCATTCCCAAAGTTGCCGCTGCGGCCATCCCAGCAAAAGCTGTTTTTTTCCACAAATTCATTTTTGTTTCCTCCCTATACTTATTTGATTATTCTTTGACGCCACCAATTGTCAGACCACCGACAAAATACCGTTGGAAGAATGGATAGGTGATCGCAATCGGTAAGGTTGCAACAACAACGATTGCCATGCGAGCAGTTTCGCTTGGCAAAGCGGCCAAACCGCCTTGGATCTGGGCAGCCATGCCGGAGCTTTTGGCTAGATAGTCCAAGTTGCTTTGAATCCGCATCAAAAGTGCTTGTAACGGCACTAAAGAGTCTTTTTGAATATACAACAATGCATTGAACCAGTCGTTCCAATAGCCAAGAGCGGCAAATAGACTGATCGTTGCGATCCCTGGAACCGCTAAGGGCAACACGATGGATAGAAAAATCTTCATTTCGCTGGCACCGTCGATGCGCGCAGATTCTATAATACTATCTGGTACCGTCTTTTTAAAGAAGGTCCGCATAACAAGGATATTAAAAGGCCCTAAGGCAAGGGGTAAAATCAATGCCCAAATCGTATCTTTCAATTGGATCAAGTTGACCATCACTAAGTAATTGGCAACCATCCCTGGCGCAAACAACATGGTGATCAAAGCGAAGATCGTAAAGAACCGACGGAATGGAAAATTTGAGCGAGAGATGACATAGGCATAGAGCGAAGTCATCGTTGCATTGACGAAGGTACCAAAAACAGTGATAAAAATAGATACGCCAAATGCTTGGAAAATTTTGCTGCTCATTTGTCCGCTAAACAAATAGGTATACGCTGCGAAGGAAAATTCTTGTGGCCAAAAGCGATAGCCGTTTTCTGCCAAAGAGGTTTCACTGGTCAATGAGATCGCGATCACAAAGAGAAACGGCAAGACACAGGAAATCGCGAACAAACCAATCACGATATTAAAAATCAGGTTGACCGTTGGGTTAAAGGAGCGGATCTCGACTTTCGTTACTTTTTTCTTCATTTATCCATCCTCCTTAGAATAATGCTGAATCTGGTTCTAGTTTACGAACAACCAAATTCGCTGTTAGTAATAATAATGCCCCAACCACTGATTGATAAAGGCCGGCAGCTGCGGTCATCCCGAAGTCGCCTGTGGCAGTCAGTCCATTATAAATGTACGTATCTAAAACGGAGGTGACTTGGTACAATGCCCCAGAGTTTCGTGGGACTTGATAGAAAAGTCCGAAGTCGGCACGGAAGATCCCACCGATGTTCAAAATCAACAAGACGGAAATCATTGGAATCAGTTGTGGCAACGTCACATTCTTGATCTGCTGCCATTTGCTGGCGCCATCGACCATCGCGGCTTCGTAATACGTTTGATCGATCCCGACCACTGACGCATAATAGATGATGCTGTTGTAGCCTAAGCTCTTCCAGACATTCATAAAGACGAAAATAAACGGCCACCATTTCGGGTCAGCATACCAGTTGATTCCTTCACCGCCCATACCCGTGATCCATTGGTTGATGATCCCTTTGTCTGGACTCAAAAAGGCATAGACAAAGTACGAAATAACCACCCAAGAAAGGAAGTACGGCAACAGTGACATCGTGTGATAAACTTTTACCAAACGCTTATTGCGTAGCTCACTCATTATAATGGCAAAGGCAATCGCAAAGAATAGGTTGAATGCTAAAAATACGATATTGTAGAGTAGGGTATTTCTAGTGATCAGCCAAGCATCATTGGATGCAAATAAAAATTTAAAGTTATCAAAGCCGACCCATGGGCTTTGTTTCAAACTGGCAAAAAAGCCGTCTGGTGAAATGTGGAAATCTTTGAACGCCACCACATTTGCGAATACAGGTATATAGAAAAAAAAGATAAACCAGACAACACCTGGCAAAGCCATCAATATCAATGCTTTGTATTGCCAGACATTCCTCCAAAACCCCTTTTTCTTCACATCTCATCATCTCCTTCATGCTACTAGAATAACGCTTTCATCCCTAAAAAATAAGGAACAAACTAAAGATAAAATGAAACAAATTAAAGGTCTTTGTTTATATTTTGTTTTTATTCTCTAAAAACCTGAAAAACGTCCTACCTTTTGCAAGATAGGACGCTTCATTGATTTGTTTTTTATGAATGATCAGTCGACAAAGCCGTTTTGCTGAATCACTTCGTGGAACCACTCACCGGACTTTTTGATGGTGCGTTTTTGGGTAGCCAAATCGACGGCAATAAACCCGTAACGATTTTTGAATTCATTCAGCCAAGACCAATTGTCCATGCAGGTCCACATGTGATACCCGCGGCACTGGCTGCCTTCTTGGATCGCTTGGTGTACATACCGCAAATGATCTTTGATAAAGGTGATGCGGTAGTCATCTTGGATCTGACCACTGGCATCGATAAAGCGTGTTTCATCTTCGACCCCCATGCCGTTTTCTGAAATATAACAAGGGATATTGCCGTAGTTGTCTCGTAGGTTGATCAAGGTATCATAGATGCCTCGTTCATAGATCTCCCAGCCTCGATGGGGATTGATTTTCTTTTCTGGCCAATCATAAACATCGAAGTAATCTTCTGGCATTGGTGTGTCCGCTGTTTTGGCAGAACGCTTTTGCTGCACCCGCCGTGGCTGATAATAGTTGACCCCCAAGAGATCGACCGTGTTTTCTTTAATGATCTGCAAATCTTCTGCTCTGGTTTCTGGCATGATCGCCAACTCGTTTAAGACAGCGATCAATTCTTCCGGAAAGGTGCCCTTGACGGCAGGATCTAAGAAGGAACGGTTGAAAAAGGCATCTGCCAGTTGCGCCGCTTGGCCATCTTTTTCATCGTTCGGATCTTTCGGATAAGTCGGTGTCAAATTCAAGATGATGCCGATTTCGCCTGATTGCTGAGATTGACGGAAGCGTTGGATGGCTAAGGCGCTGGCGAGTGCTTCATGGTAGCCGACTTGCACCGCATGTGCCAAGTTGATTTCTGCTGGGTAATGCTGTTGATACAAATACCCCATCTCCACTGGCACGATCGGTTCATTTTGCGTGAACCAATGACGGACTTGATCACCGAACAACTCAAAACACAAAGCAGCATAATCTGCAAATGCTGTGACAGTCTCGCGATTGAGCCAGCCGCCTTCTTTTTGCAGTGCCATCGGCATATCAAAATGATACAAATTGATGAAGGGCTCGATGCCATTTTCGATCAAAGTGGCGAAGTACTCGCGATAAAATGCCACTGCTTGTTGATTGACCGCCCCTCTTCCTTCTGGCAGCAAGCGACTCCACTGGATCGAGGTTCGAAAAGAATTAAAGCCGATCTCTTTCATCAACGCCACATCTTCTGGGTAACGCTGCAGCAGTTGGACAGTATCTTTTGGTCCCCGTTTTTGATAAAAACGTTCTGGCTCCGTTGCGTACCAATAGTCCCAAATCGAATCGCCTTTGCCATCATCGGCCGTTCGTCCTTCAGTTTGTGGACCGCTGGCGGCGGCCCCCCACCAAAAATCTTTAGGAAAATACAGGTTAGTCATGGGCAGTCACCTGCTCTTTGCCTAACAAGAGACAGCCGATGATGCCGCTTTTGTTCGGCAAGCCCCAAGTGACGATGTAGTCTTCCACTGGTGGTGTCTCCATATAGCCTGCCATTTGTTTCAGGAAGGCTTGTTGGATTTGAGCGAGTAAATGCGGCTGATTCATGACCCCACCGCCTAAAATGATTATCTCAGGTGCTAAAGTCAACGTGATATTGACCAGCGCTTGCCCTAGATAAAAGGCCTGCAACTCCCAAATCTCGTGGTCTTGTGGCAAGTCTTGTCCTTTGATCCCCGTGCGTCCTTCCAAAGAAGGCCCTGCGGCTAATCCTTCCAGACAGTCGCCGTGATAGGGGCAAGTACCCGCATACGTATCTTCACTGTGGCGTTTGACATAGGTATGACCGATTTCTGGATGACCGATCCCTTCGAAAATCTTTCCTTCACGAACGACCCCGGCGCCAATGCCGGTTCCTACCGTCAAATAGACACAGCTGTCTTTGCCTTGCGCCGCCCCTTGGCGTAATTCTCCATAAGCGGCAGCATTGACATCTGTTGTCCAAGCAAATGCTGTCTCTGGATAGCGCTTCTTTAACGCACCGAGAAAATCGAACTGCTGCCAGCCCTTTTTCGGCGTGGCTAGTATGTGGCCATAGGTCGCTTGGGTTGGATCGATCCCGATCGGACCAAAGGAACCGACCCCTAATGACACGAGATCGTAGGGATCGAAAAAGGCAAAGATCGCCGCTAACGTTTCCTCTGGTGTTGTCGTTGGGATCGACTCTTGGGCGATGATCGTCAGCTGTTCATCGGCAACGGCACAAATCATTTTTGTGCCGCCGGCTTCAATTCCTCCGTAAACCATCATTTCTCACTCCTTTACTCCAATGGTTCGAATTTCATATGGGTGTAATTGCTGATTGACGCTCGATGCTTGTTCTTCCTCTAAAAGGTTCAACAGACAGAGCGTTGCCTGCTCTTTTTGCACGTGAAAAGCAGTGGCTTGATCCGCCAAATTATAGCCCCGCAAAACGATCTGCTGGTCTTGACGATTGCGTTTTAAGGCGGTGATAGCTACCGTCGATCCATGAGCTTCCATGTATTGGTTGCTGCTGGCTAGCTTGCCTTGGTGCTTGTCGGTCTGGCTTGCCGTCCAAGGAACTTGGGCAGCTTGTGCTTGGCGATACGTTTCATAACGTTCTTCAGGAGCCCCATGACAGGCTACGCCGTATTCAAAGGTGTGGTTGCCTAAGCATTGCGCTTCTGGTGTTGGGAAGTAGCCCCAATCACCTAGTTCTCCCGTACAGCGCAACATGGTCAAGCAGATCTGATCCTTCACGATTTCATATTCGTTCAAACCAAAATTAGAAACCGTCATGCCGCTAGTTTCATCATGCAAGTTGACAAAGGCGTGCTGATGCTGCGGATTTGTTGGGTTTTCCCAATGACTGGAAACCTGATTTGGCCGTTTTACGACTTCATAAATGCTGTCAGCTTCATGGAAATCCGTGGTGATCCCTGTTGGGAATAACACCCGCAGTCGGTGATCTTTGCTTTGGTTGTTGACGGTGGTTTTAAATGCCAGGCGGTTGCTGGTTCGTTCTAAGCGAATCTCCGTCTCGATCTTGAAAGCAACCAATTCTTGACTCCGCTGTGCCTTACGGAAACGGAAATCGACGACAGCTTTTTGTTCTTCTAACAAACGGTCATCTGCTGAAACAGGAATCTGTAATTCTTGCGTCAGTCGCACGACTCCCACCAGCGGATCGTTTTGTTCGATCGTCACGTGATGCGGAAATTGCGTCGATAAGATTGCTTGATCCCCTTCTGGTTGTTTGAAGATGTACTCATTGGCGATATCCCCCACATCCTCGAAAACCAGTAAATTGCGATAGGTTTTTTGGGTTGCTTTGTCTGTAATCGTCAAGCTGCCGTTTTCAGTAATGACGGCTTCCAAATGTGCGTTGGCAAGTTTACGCCCTCCTTCTGAAACGATCGGTGCGCTCTCTACTGGCGTAGCGGCTTTTTCCACTAGGGCAAAGGTCTGCCATGAAAATTCCGGCAACTGGTTTGCTTCTACTTGGACCGTGACAAAGCGTTTCATGAAAGGAATCCGAAAGGCATCTTTAGGCAATTCATAGTCAAAAAGGACCTCTTCTTCACTGATGATCGCAGCAACAGGGTTCCCCTGTTCATCAATCACCGAATAAGAACCTTTTGGCTTCGCCAACAATTCGTGGTAAAGCTTGCTTGGCAATCCTTCACGGAATGTTTTACGCTCAAGTTCGATCACCACTTCCACTAAACCAGAACGAGTGCTGCCAGTGGTGTTGAAGACCACGAAGGGGCGACTCTCCTCAGGAAACTGGCTCGTGTCGATGGCGGCTACTAAATTGCGTAACGCTTCATCTGCCACAAACTTGCCGATTTCATTGGCTTTTTCAAATCGCGGCATCATTTCTCGGTGTACCTCGTCCACTGAGCAGCCGCAGATGCTGTCGTGAGGATGATTTTGCATCAGAGTTTTCCACGCATGATCCAACATATCGTGAGGATAGCTGCCGCTTGCTTCATAAGCCATAGTTGCTAATGGCTCCGCAACATTTTCTAATTGGCGGGAAACCTTTGTATTCCATTGTTTTAAATAGACTCGGGAAGAGGCGGTATTGGCTAAAGTATACCAACCATCGGTTTCTTGACTGGTCAATTCACCTGTAACAGTTCCTAGGTCATCTGGCAGATCTGCTTGCACTGCTTCAAGGTATTCGGTAAAGCTGGCGTGCTTGAATTCATACTCTGGGAAAAGCTCGTTGGCTGTACGAATCGCTGCCGAAATGTCTTTTTGGACGGGTTGATGATCGACCCCATTCATCATTAAATAATGATTGGTGGCACCAAATTTTTCTACATCTTGCAGTTTTTGCGTCCAAAAGGCTTTGGCTTCTGCTTTATCCACTGGAATCTCATTGCCATTGGAGTACCAGTTGGCAAAGAGTAGACCAAAGATTTGACTGCCATCTGGACCTTCCCAATGCATTTCAGAATATTGGGAAGTAAATTGATCATCGGGTAAAACTTCGTTGTCAAAGCCGATCGGTTTGACGCCACGACCAAATGCAGCACTTTCAAGATTGGCTTGCAGCATCATTTGCGGGGTTTGCCCCATATTACCAAAAGTATCTGGGAAATACCCCAACATAACGGGGGTGCCCCACTTTTTGCTTTCTGCCATTCCAATCAGCATGTTACGGGTGTTTGATTCAGCACTGATCAAAAAGTCATCTTGCAAAATATAAAACGGACCGATCTGTAATTTTCCTTGTTGGATGGCCGCTTTGACCGCTTCGCGTTTTTCAGGTCGCACTTCTAAATAGTCATCCAAGATGATCGTCTGTCCATCTAGATGGAAGCTGTGGAACTCAGGGTCATTTTCAATTAATTCTAAAAGATCATCCATCAATTCAACTAGCCGCATGTGATGCTGTTCGTAAGGCATGTACCACTCCCGATCCCAGTGGCTGTGTGAGATGATATAAACTTGTTTCTTCATTGATTTTTACTCCTCGCTGTTTGCGTCGTTGGACTGCTTTTGTGTCACTCGAATGGTGGTGAGTAGTGCTGCTTATTTTTCCACTCGGATATCGAAATAATCCATGACCAATTCACAAAACATCATGTTCGCCCACGAGAACCATTCTCTCGTGTATTGCGAAGGATCATCGACATCGAACCCTTCATGCATCAAATTGGTACCCGCATCTGTCGCCACTAACTGATCCAAAATTCGTTTCTTTTCTTCTTTGTCAGTGGTGGTCATACCTTCCATTGCCATGGCGATCGGCCACACATAATTTTCTGGCGTATGAGAGCTGCCAATGCCTTTGGCGTATTTGCCTTCATAGAAATACGGATTTTCACTGCTTAACAACGTTTTACGGGTCTGAAGATAAAGGGGATCTTCCATACTGCCATACCCCAAGTAAGGAGCGGCGATCAAATTCGGCACATTGCTGTCATCCATCAGGGTGCTATTGCCGAATCCATCCACTTCATAGGCGTAAACTTCTTCGCCAGCTTGGTTTTTGGTCAACCCATGCTCTTTGATGCCCGCTTCGATGTCTGCTTGTAATTTTTTTGCTTGTGCCACGATCGCTGCATCTTCTAAAACCGTCGTAAAGATTTCTTGGATATAGCCTAAGACCACCACCGCAAACATATTGGAGGGAATCAAATAGCCGTATTTGCAGGCATCATCACTTGGTCGAAAGCCTGACCAAGTCAAGCCAACGGGTTTCACCGGTGCTCCTTTGCCGTCATGAGTCAAGGTATCTTCTTTTCGCCAGGTATCCCGTTCAAAGCGATACGGGGATTCCGCATGGTTTTGTTCTGTCACAAACACCTCCAAGGCTTTTTTGATGCCTGTTACAAAATCATCATTGAACTGATCGGTTCTGCCTGTGTTTTTATATAGCAGATAGGCCAGTTGGATCGGATAACACAAAGAGTCGATCTCATATTTGCGTTCCCAGATCCAATCGTTCATTTTTGTATCGTCTGTTTGGTGGCCAGCACCATTGGCTGATTCGTTAAAGGCATTTGCATAAGGATCGATCGTAATATAGTAGAATTGCTTCTTGACTAACCCGCTGATCATGCTTGCTAAGTCTTTGTCTTCTTTGGCGATCACTAAATAGGGACGAACTTGCGCAGTGGAATCTCGCAGCCACATCGCTGGAATATCCCCCGTCAGTAAAAAGGTCGTGCCATCCTCATGACGCTTGACCGTCGTTAATAGTGTATTGGCAAAAGCTGCGTTAAAATTTTTCGCCCAATCGGCATGCGTTTCTCCGCATAGATCCGTAATCGTTTCCATAAATGTTGCTACTGAAGTTGGTATTTCTTTATAAACCATTCCATCACCTTCCCTGATTTGATATATCAATTTACGAACCTAGTATATCATGAATCATGTGAATGTCTAGCGCTTTTTCAAAATAATTAAAGGGTTTTCATTTTTGTTGGTTTATGGTATGCTAACAAATATGATATATCAAAAGGGGTTTTCTTATGAAACAACCATTATATAAAAAAATTTACGCGGAACTTCACGAAGCCATCATTGAAGGCCGTTTGGCTCCGGGCAGTCGTGTTCCTACTGAAAAAGAACTATCTGAACAATACCAAGTCAGTCGGATCACCTCTAAAAGAGCCTTGACGGAACTGGAACAAAATCAGCTGATCTATCGCGTGCAAGGCAGCGGCAGCTTTGTCCGGGAATTGAAGGAAAAAAAAGCGACTGGACGAATTTTGTTTGTCTTGCCCTTTGCCAATGATCTTTCTTTAGGAAACTTTACCGAAGGCATTTATCCAGTGATGCAAGAACACGGCTTTGAACTTTTGATGACACCAGTGGATTATTTGGAAAAAACGACGGCAGCTGAGCTGATGCAAGAATTCGACGGCCTGATCTATTACGCCAGCAATACGTTTTCTTACTATGACTTGCTGTTCGAATGTGCTGAAAAACACTTTCCTATCGTGACCTTAGATAAAAAGTTGCATGAGTTTGAATTTCCAGCGGTCATGCCAGATAACTTTCAAGGTGGACAGCTAGCTACGGAGCATTTACTTGCGTTGGGGCATCAACGGATCGCTTATATTTTTGGTGATACCCATCATCCACAATCCGTCCGTCAGCGTTATCTAGGCTACATCGATGCACTGAAAAAAGCCCAAAGAACCTTTCGCACCAAGTTAGACGACGCGACTGCCAGCATCGCAAATGCGCTTGACTACCTGGAAGAACATCAGGTCACGGCAGCCGTCTGTGAAAATGATTTGATCGCCATCGAATTGATGCGGGCATTGCGCCAAACAGATCTGCATGTCCCTACCAACATTTCCCTGGTTGGTTTCGATAATATCCAAGCCGCTGCCCTCGTTGATCCAGCCCTAACGACCATCGGGCAGAATTTTGCGGAGATGGGGCGCTTGGCAGGAAAGCAAGTGATTGAGAAAATCAACGCTGCGAAGGCAGCAACCCCAGTACCAACGGAGACGACCACCCATTTAGTGGCTGTTTCTTTGATCAAAAGAGAATCAACCCAATTAAAGGAGTGAACCAAGTGAACGTATCAATGATCGACACACGACACGGAACAGACAACCAATATAGTTTTTCCCATGGCAACTGCCTGCCTTATACAGGGGTTCCTTTTGGCATGAACTACTTTGCCCCGCAAACCAGTGATCAACGCGGCAGTTGGTGGTTTCATCCAGAAGATCGAACCTTTCAGGGCTTTCGCATCACCCATCAGCCTAGCCCTTGGATGGGGGATTTCAGCCATCTGACGATGCTGCCGATAAACGGCACGCTTTCTGAAAATACCCTTTTCCATGCGCAAAGCTCGTATCGTCCCGAAGAAAGCACCTTTAATCCAGCCTTTCTTAAAATCAAGACACAGCGGTATTTAACAACAACGACTTTGATCCCCAGTATGTATGGCGGTGTGCTGACTATTGAAAACTGTGGGGATCAGCCGGGTCTTGGCTTGTCACTGCCGGGTGACTATGTCTTAGAACAGTTGGACGAACAGACCGTGGCTGGTCAACTGATCGTATTTTCCGGGTGCGAAGATGAACGCTTCAACTTCCATTTCGTCTACCGTTTTGAAACACCCATCACGGCGATCGAAGGTGCCTTGACAGGCAAAGAAGCCTTCGTTGTTCTCCGCTTTGATGATTGCCAAACACAGACGATCCGTTTTGCGACCTCGTTTCTCAGTCGCGAACAAGCTTGCTTGAACTTGCAGCGGGAACAGCAATGGGCTCCTGCCGATTATCTGGCTTCTGTCCAACAGCAATGGAATCATTTTTTGCAAAAAATCGAGATCGAGCATCACGATCAAACACAAGTTTCTACTTTTTATCATAATTTTTATCGCTTATTCTTGTTTCCTCAAACCTTCTTCGAAATCGATCAAGAGGGCCGCAAAATGCATTGGGATACCTTGGCAAAAGCGATCAAACCAGGACCACTGTATACAAACAACGGCTTTTGGGATACGTATAAAACTGTCTACCCGCTCTTTTCACTCTTGGCCGTCGAACAATTGGAAGACATGCTGGAAGGCTTTTTGAACAGTTATCGCGAAAGCGGCTTTTTACCGAAATGGCTATCACCCGATGAGCGTGGATTGATGCCAGGGACGCTGATCGATGCCGTGATCGCTGATGCCGCAGTAAAAGGCATTCGTCCCGATTTGATGCCCGAATTTTTAGCAGCGATGAAAAAAGGCGCCACCGTCCAAAGTGAAAATCCCAATTATGGTCGGCGTGGCACAACGGACTATTTGACTTACGGGTATGTGCCATTGACGCATCATGAATCGGTCAATCACACCCTTGATTATTGTTACAGTGATTTTTGTATTTCACAAGTCGCGCAACAGCTGGGTGACGAGCAAGCAGACTATTATCAGCAGCAATCGCAAAACTACCGCAACATTTTCGATCAGGAAACTGGCTTTATGCGGGCAAAAGATCCCGATGGTGCCTTTCGTCCAGAATTCAGTGACACACGCTGGGGCTTGGATTATGCAGAAGGCAGTGCGTGGCAAAGCAGTTTTGCTGTTTACCATGATTTCGCTGGTTTGATCGCCGAACATGGCGGCAAAGCGGCCTTTGAAGCAAAACTGATCGACTTGTGCAATCAAGAACCTCGCTATACGACAGAAGGCTACGGCTTTGAGATCCATGAAATGAGTGAGATGGCCGCACTCGATTTTGGTCAGCTGGCGATCTCCAATCAGCCAAGCTTCCACTATCCGTATCTATTCAGCTATTTGGGCAAACCAGAAATGGCACAGCCCTTGATCAAGCAGCTATTGACACAATGCTTCAATGACTCGCCCAAAGGCTTTCCTGGCGATGAAGACAACGGTAGCATGGCTGGTTGGTACATCTTCAACTCCTTGGGCTTTTATCCAGTCACACCAGGGACGGGGGAATATGTCATCGGCATGCCATTATTTGATCAAGCAACCCTGCATCTTGCTTCAGGCAAAGACTTAGTGATCAAGAGCACGCCCAATGCGCCGCAACAGCTCTTCGTGGATAAAATTAAATTGAACGAAGAACCCTTCGAGCGATTGTTTTTCACCCACCAAGAATTGACTGCCGGTGGTACATTGAACTTCCAGCTAGGTATCGTCCCTCGCAGCAAAGAGTGGTCAGCCGATGCTTATCCTTATAGCGTCAGTCAACCACATGCATAACGAAAAAACCGCTCCTTAGCAACAGGCAGCAGTCTACTTTCAGTCAAATGAAAGGACGCGCTGTCCCTGCTAGGGAGCGGTTTTTTTATTGGTTCATTTGTAGCGGTAACAGACGTTCGATGGTTTTCAGCACGCCATTTTCATCGTTTGACTTGGTCACAAACGCTGCCGCTGCCTTGACTTCCTCAAAGGCATTGCTCATGGCGAAACTAAACGTGCCAGCTGCCATCAACTCCAAATCGTTCAAGCCATCACCGAAAACCATTGTCTCCTCTGGTGTGACGTGCAGCAATTCTTGCAAGTGTGCCACAGTCGTTCCTTTGTGGACGCCTTGATTGGTGATATCGATCCAAGCGGCTTCCGAAGCCACGATGTAGGCGTCGTTTGTAAATTCGCTTAACTGTTGGACATGCTCAAAGCAACGTAGTTTTGGATCAAAAATAGTGAGCTTCACAAAATCTTCTGTGATGGTTTGATAATCCGCCACCGTTTTGACCACCCGATAAGAGCCACGCACTTTCTGGGCATCTGCTTCATTGGTCGTTTCCGCAATGTACGCCGCAGTCGGTGTACAGGCGATGATCACATGATCTTGCGCAATCGCAGCGAGCTTCGCAATGATCCGCCGTCCTAATTCGTTTGGCAGCAGTGATTCAAAGATGTATTCGCCTTGATGTTTGATGCGGGTCGCGCTATCCCCAAGAATCCAAACATCCGCTGCTGCTTCACCAAACAGTTCTTCCACTCGTTCACACTGTTTGCCGGTACACGCCGCAAAAGCAACCCCCGCTTCTTTCATTTGTTGGCTGACTTGTTGATAATAAGGCCGATCAAAACTGCCTTGGCTGTTCAAAAATGTGCCGTCTAAATCTGTGATGACTAATTTGATCATACGTTTCTCTTCCCCTCTACCTCGTGTCCTCTTTATTCCAAATCACTTAATTAATGTTATTAATTAAGTATACTTATTTTCAAATTTTCCGTCAAGTCAGTCTTTTAAAAACTTTACATCGTTTCATCCCGTCGGTATACTTAATTAAATCACTTCATTAAGGAGAACACTTATGGCTTCTACCACCCATACCATTCGCCAGCAAAACAAACAGCTGGTTTTAAAAACTTTGTTTCAAAACGGGGCATTATTCGCCTCCGATTTAGTGAAGAAAACCGGCATCAGCATGGTCACCACTAACTCATTATTAAAAGAATTGTTAACAGAGGGGGAAATCACGAAAGGTCCACTGGAGCAAAAAGAGCTAGGGCGGCCTGCTGTGACCTATCAGCTAAACCAAGACCGAGGTCATTCTCTTTTGCTTAGCTTTATCGATCACGATGGTTCCTTGGCTCTTTGGTCCATGCTGATCGACCGCAAGGGGAAGGTTTTGGCAAAACACGACCAGCCGTTTCCTGATGTTGCCCCCCATCGCTTTCAAGAATGTGTAACGAACGAGCTAGCATTATTTCCCTCTGTGGAACAGATCGCCCTCTTTTTACCAGGAAAAATCAGTGGAGGAACCGTGACTTCCAGCTGGTATGAAAAATTCAATGGCTGGCACCTGGCAGCCCTCGTGACAGAGGTCACTGCACTGCCCTTCTACTGTCAAAACGATGCCCATATTTTAACGATCGGCTATTGCATCGCCCAACAGATCTCTTTGCAGCAAACCATCGTCGGCATGTACAATCCCGAAAAAAGCATGCCTGGTATCACGCTCCTGGTCAATGGTGCGCTTTTAGAAGGAAAAGATGCCCTAGCAGGAGAGGCAAAATTTTTGCCCGGCTACTTAGATCAAGGGGTACCGCAAGACCGCAGGGCTTTGGTTCAGCGCCTGACAAGCTTACTGCCATTTTACAATTCAGCTTTTGCCCCCCACTGTATCATTTTAGCCAGCAGTGATGCAGTAAAAACCGATCTCTTAGACGCGATCCAAAAAAATCCATTGCTGCAGCAACAACCCAATCAGCCTGCTTTCCATTATATCGATGCCATCGAGGAAGCCATGGTGCTAGGCATGCACTGGCTGATTTTCCGCAAGACACCTTTTGACTTAGCTCGTTGATGACACAAAGACCATAGAATAATTGAGGCGGTGTGATATGAAAATAGCGATCATTGGTGCTGGTCCTCGTGGACTTTCACTTTCCGAACGACTGATTGCTCATAGCAAACAAAACAAACAAGCCATCGACTTGCTGCTGTTTGATCCCTTTCTTCCTGGGGCAGTTTGGCGCACGGATCAATCGGCAGATCTGCTATTGAATTCTGTGACCAGTCAAGTCACCCTTTTCACGGATGACACATTAAGCACCGGCGGCCCCGTGGTCAAAGGACCTACCTTATACGAGTGGGCAGTGACAGAAGGGAAACATTTCGCAGCCACGCATGCCCCTGAGCTCGTTGCGGAATGCACAGCACTTGATTCACTTGATCCTAACGGGCATTGCTCACGGGCGTTATATGGACTCTATCAGCAGTGGTTTTATCAGCAGTTGTTAATAGCGCTACCTGAATCCATTACCGTCAACCATCTGTCAGATAGGGTCAGCTCCTTGACACCGCTTTCCAACAATCGTTACCAATTGACGACGGCTCACCAAACATTCCTTGTTGATGCCGTCGTCTTAGCTACAGGCCATTCACAAGCCCAACTGTCAGCAGCAGAACAACAATTGGCGAATGCTGCCGAAAAAAATGGCTGGTTTTATGCACCGCCAGCCAATGCGGCAGATACGGATCTAACGGCGGTGAAAGCTGGCGAACCTGTGATTTTACGAGGACTAGGACTTGCCTTTTACGATTACGTCACCCGCTTGACTAGCGGTCGGGGCGGCACCTTCGTCAAAGTCAATGGATCCCTCGTCTATCAACCTTCTGGTGAAGAACCGCAAATCATCGCCGGTTCTCGGCGGGGTGTCCCGTATCATCCTCGCGGCCGCAATCAAAAAACACCGACCCAGCAGCGAAAGCCCGTTTTTTTGACCCCTGAACGCCTCGCTGCTTGGCAAGCAGCCAAAACGGTTGCTGGCAAGACCCTGCTCTTCTATTTAAAAAAAGAGGCAGAACTCGTCTATTATCAAACGCTGCTTATAGAAAAACAACGGCTTGGCAAAGATCAGCTTGCCGCTTTTAACGCCGCCTTTGTTGCCACGGAAGGATCTGAAGACTTGCTGAAAAAATGGCAGCTTCCTACGACGGAGTGGTGGTCATGGCAACAACTAGCCGATCCCTTTGCTCAGAAAAAGCAGCAGTCGTTGCAAGACTTTTTCATTGCACTATTACGTACCCAAATTCAAGATGCCGAAAAAGGCAATCTAACGGGACCCATCAGCAGTGCCTTGGAAGTCTTCAAAGATCTGCGGGACCCGATTCGGTTTGTTCTCGATCATCAGCTAATGCCAGCACAAGACCTGAAAACACTCTTTTGGCAGTCTTTCGTTCCCTTGAACAGCTTCTTATCGATCGGTCCGCCAGTTAGGCGCCTGCAGGAACTAGTGGCATTGATGGAAGCCGGAGTGGTGACCTTACTAGGTCCTGACATGACTGTTGAGATCGAGGAGGCTTATTGTACGTATTCAACGCGATTTCCCGACACACGCTATCACGCGACGCAACTAATTGAGGCCCGCATTCCATCGACAGCGATTCGTCGAACCAACAATTCCTTGTTGCGGCAACTGCTAAATGATCGGATCATTCACCCGCACCAGTTGCCGATCCCCAATGAGGAGCCTTTTGAGACGGGGGCTATCGCCATCGATCCAGAGACCAATCAGGTCCTTGGACCAGATGAACGCCCCTACACTACCCTCTATTGTTTTGGGATTCCCACAGAAGGCATCCACTGGCTGACGGCTGCCACTGCTCAGCCGGGAACTGATGCTTGGAATTTACGGCAGGCGGATCAGATCGCCGCTGAGCTTTTGCGCGCATCCCTTTAACAAATGGGTCCATCATTTCCATGAAAAGCAGACACCTGATGAACCATTCGGGGGTCTGCTTTTGTTACGTCTTCCGTCACACTGATTTTTCTTCATTATTTAGAACATTCTTGAAATTTTCTTTAATTGTTACACGAAAATTGCGACAGTTCTAGAAAACCGTTACAATAGAAGAAAAGAACGCAAGGAGGTTGTTTCATGACCGCTGAATTACAAAAAATTGATGCCTTGATCGCAGAAGTGGAAAAAGTGATTTTAGGCAAACGAGATGTGATCCAATTTACCGTAGCTGCGCTGCTTGCTGGCGGGCACGTTTTATTCGAAGATATTCCCGGTGTCGGGAAAACAATGTTGGTCAAGTCGTTAGCAAAAGCCATTCAGAGTGACTACAAGCGAGTCCAGTTTACCCCTGACCTTTTGCCTAACGATATATTAGGTGTCTCGATTTTTAATTCCCAAAGTCACCAGTTCGAGTTTCGTCCTGGTCCGATCTTCACCTCCGTCCTCTTGGCAGATGAGATCAACCGCACCACACCAAGGACGCAAGCCTCGCTTTTAGAAGCCATGTCAGAAAATCATGTCACCATCGACAATCAAACGTACCCATTGAGCCCTCACTTTTTTGTGTTAGCTACCCAAAACCCAATCGAATATGAAGGAACGTATCCCTTGCCCGAAGCCCAATTGGATCGTTTTTTGTTCCGCCTGCATATCGGTTACCCAGATTTTCAAGATGAGCTCGCCCTTTTGACTGGAAAACGACAGCAAAGCTTGGATCAGATTCAAACCATTTTACATGCTGATGAAGTGACTGCTTTAAAAGCGATGGTCGATGACGTATATGTCGATGAGCAAGTCGCCCGTTATGCATTGCAGCTGGTGCAAGCAAGTCGACAGCACAATGCCATTGACCTTGGTATCAGTCCACGTGGTGGGATCGCCTTCTTAAAAGGCGCTAAAGCTCTAGCGTTGACGGAAGGCCGCACCTTTGTCACGCCGCAAGACTTGCAGCGAATTTTACCAGCAGTCTTCGGTCATCGTTTATTACTGAAAGGCGGCGTTCATGCTAGCACGGAGACCCTTTCAGATTTGATGAAACAGATGATCCAGCGGGTGCCTGTCCCAACGAGGAAATAGCGATGAAAAAAAAGAAAATTGAACGCCTGCTGCGCATCCTGCTGTTTGGTGCTGTTTATTTTTTGCTGCTGGCTTATTGTGTGATCTTCAATAATAATGCTGGCTGGAGCCTTTGGTTTTTACTGACTCTGTTATTGTTGCTTGACGCAGTATTCTTGCTCCCCTCCCTCAAGAAGGTCCAAATCATTTTAGAAGAATCGATCCAAGCTGAAACACACACAGCGATCACCTTACCGCTGCAAGTCTTCAAGTATCGCCCGACGCTGCTGCCGCTGGTCGATTTCACCTTGCAGTTTGACGATCGTTTCAAGGAAAGTCATCACAGCGCCTTTTATCGAGGCAATCTGATCCGGCTCCAGCTGCCTTGGACCCCAAAGGAGCGTGGCAGCTATGAAGAATTGTCCGTTCAACTGTCCAGCCATGATCTCTTTGGCTTTTTTGAAAAAAGCTACGCTGCAGTTGCGAACCAAACGATTTTGATTCTGCCTAAATTGACGCCAGAAGCCGTTACCCTACTGCCTTTTATTAAACAGCAAGTCCGCAGCCAAAGCCACGGGGAACCCAATTTTTCTATTCGACAGTTTCGTCAATACCAGTTAGGGGATTCATTAAAAAATATCGATTGGAAATTATCCAGCAAACAACAGGAATTGATCTATCGCGAACGAGAACACGAAGAAGAACAAGACATCTTTCTGCTCTTTTGGGGAGAAGATCAGCCTGCTTTTGAAGAGACTTTGACACTGTTTTATTCGCTCCACCATTTCTCGCAAAATCAACGACTTTTTCAGCCGCTCTTGATTGGTGACGGATTAACTTCTCCTTACCAAACGGATGCCGCTGCCTATGCCCAGATCCTTCCCTTCGAGAAAGTTCCTGAAGGGGTACCGCTTTTGACTGGCAGCCATCTTATCTTCATTACCCCGGTTTTCACCCCACAACTGGAAAACTACCTCAGTCAGTTGGAAGCAAAAAACAGCTGCCAAGTGTTTACCTACGCTGATTTAATGAGGCAGTTGAATGATCTTGAGGAGGCGGTAGGATGAGATTTATTAAGAAAGCGCTGATTGGTCTTCTGACCTTTCTCAGTCTATCACTGGTGATCTTGCCGTTTATCGCAGTTTATGACCTTGGCAATCAGTTCACCCTTTTAACTTATGCCTTTAGTGTCTGTTTGATTTTGACCGTCGTGCCGAAAGTCCGTTACAGTTTGCCTTTGCTGGCAGCCGCTTGGCTGATGGTCTTGTATTGGATCTTTCCTTATGGGACTGCCTTTTCTTTTGATTGGCTGCTGCGTTTTTGGCTGGACCTGCACCGTGCCTTTCAAGAGATCCTCAGCGGTGAAGTCGGCTATATCACCGAACTGGCGGCGGTGACATTGATCGTTAGTTGGGTCTTGTTTTTAGCGATCGTACCGATCGCTTATCAACGCTTTTTCTTGATTTACGCTACCATGATCGGCTACTTGCTAACAGTCGTGATTTTTAACCAATTTGATCTGACGTGGCATTTGATCGGTATTTTTCTTTGTGCCTTGGCTTCTTCACTGATCCAGCGCAGCGCCTTTCAATCCAGTCAAATGATCGCCCCCTGGTTCGCCGTGATGCTATTGATTGGTGGATTAGCCGTCACTGCTGTCTACTTGCCGCAAACGAGCCTGCGGGATCAGTTGGCAGCCCGTTCCACGCCTATACGGACAAATCTGAATCAGCTGGGTTTTTATCAATTTATTGAAGAACATGGCACCCCCACTGGTTCTCGCACAGGATTCAGTGAAAACGACCGTCAATTAGGCGGACCACTACTGGATGATGCGACGATTTTATTTGAAGCGCAACAAGAAACCCCACATTACTGGCGGGTGGAAAGTAAAGATTTTTATTCTGGTAAGGGCTGGATCAGTACGAGCCGCGAAGAGGCTCGCTTAGAGGCAGAGGGCGTCACGATCGCGGATCAAAGCTATCAGCAAGCCTATCTTGAAAACGAATCCGTTCGGGTCCAATTTCAAAACCATGGAGACTATGTCCCATTGCCCTATGGGCGCAGCACGTTGTCCCTTGAAAACGGTGCTCGCGGTTTTCAAATCAGCGATGCCATCCAGCGGGTCGATCTCATTGATCCACTCCCCGACACCACCTTGACCTTCGATTGGGACCATCCAGATTTTGCCGCAGAAAATCTCCAAAATCTGCCTTTGATCTATCCGGATTCTCCGATCGATTATATCCAGTTACCCGATTCTTTGCCGCAGCGGGTACGTGATCTCGCTGCTGAGATCACCACTGACAGCAACAGTCTGTTTGATCAAGTCACGGCGGTTGAAAGCTATTTGAAAGATCCACTCGTATTCCGCTATTCCAAGACCGATGCCGTCGTGCCTGCAGAAGAGCAAGATTACGTTGATCAATTTTTATTTGAATCACAAGTCGGCTACTGCGACAATTTTTCCACGGCAATGGTCGTGCTACTACGGAGTTTAGAGATCCCTGCTCGCTGGGCTAAAGGCTTTTCTCCTGGATCCCCCGTGACAGAAAACGGCATCACTACTTATACTGTCCGTAACTTGAATGCCCACTCATGGGTGGAAGTCTACTTTGACGGATACGGCTGGGTGCCTTTTGAACCGACACCTAGTTTCCAAAATCCAGATCGTCCCGTGTTGACGCAAGAATCTACTAGCTCCGAAGAAACACCGACCGCTAGCAGCGAGACAACACCAACGAGCAATACGGAAACAGAAAGTAGTGAAACCACGACCAGCAGTTCTGCAACAGCCGCGGTTACCGATGATGTTTGGTTGACTGAGGAGCTGAAACAAACGCTGCGCAATGGCTTCTTTGGAGGCTTAGCTATCTTAGGACTTGGCCTGCTTTTCTATTTCCGCCATTCGTTTTTCCGTATTCATTTATGGTTGATCTGCCGCTTTAACAAACAGCCGCTAGTTGCTGCCTATCCTTTGTTTTTACGACAAACGACGAAAGTTCTGTACCGTAACGAGGCGGAGCCGTTGATCGATTATGCCCAACGACTCGAAGCCTTCTATCCACTGTTCCATGGTGATTTTATCCGCTTGACGCAGCAATACGAAGCCTACCTTTACAGCCAAGAACAGCCGGCTGGTCAAGAAGCCTTCTTGAAGCAAGTCGCTGCCCAAATCAGTCAGCTGAAAAAAATCAACTAAGCAGTGAGGAGAAACGACAAAAAAACGTATCGATCAAAGGATCGATACGTTTTTTGCTTTAGGCGTTTCCTTGACGTTTTTGAACGGCAATAATAATCAGTTTTGTGATTTCCATCAAAACAACTGCCACAGCAGCCATTGCGATACATAGACCGACATGTCCTAAAGTGAAGGTTGCTGGAATCGCAAAGACTTCACGGATGCCAGGAATCAAGGTAATGCTGTATAGTCCACCACAAACGACGATCGCCAACCACACCATTTTATTGGCAAAAAGGCCAGCTTGCCAAGCAGTCTCGGTATTTGAGCGTGCTGGCAATGTTTGCAATGTCCGGCTCCAGATAAGTGTTGAGAAGGCCATCGCTACACCTAACTCAGGTGATTGGCTCATCCCTAACCATTGTGCCAAAATCACGACAGCGGCAATCAAAATACCGCGATACGTTACTGAGATCAAAGTTTTTCCAGTGAAGATACCTGCATTTGGATCTCTAGGCTGACGTTGCATGATGGTTGGTTCGGCTTTTTCCATTCCCAGAGCAATCGCTGGTAATGAGTCGTTGACTAAGTTGATAAAGAGTAGCTGCAAGGCAGTAAATGGATTGTCCCAACCCATCACTAAGGCAAAGACGATCGCAATGATCGCACCTAAGTTTCCAGCAAACAAATACGAAATGGCTTTTTTGATGTTGTCAAAGACGTTTCGGCCAACTTCTACAGCACGAATAATCGAGGCAAAGTTGTCATCCGTCAAGACCATCGCCGCTGCATCTTTGGCAACGTCCGTTCCGGTTCCCATTGCGATCCCGATATCCGCTTGTTTCAAGGCAGGTGCATCATTGACCCCATCTCCGGTCATGGCAGAGATCTTGCCTTTTTCTTGCCAAGCCCGCACGATACGGATTTTGTTTTCCGGCGAAACACGAGCATAGACTGTGATTTTGTCTAATTTATCCGCTAGTTCGGTTTCAGAAAGAGCATCCAATTCCGTACCAGTCAAGGCTAAATCGCCCTCGGCTGAAATACCGATCTCTTGTGCGATCGCCACGGCTGTCGTTTTGTGGTCCCCTGTGATCATCACTGTTTTGATACCAGCAGATTTAGCATCCGCTACGGCTTGTTTGACTTCTTTACGAGGAGGATCGATCATTGCCATCAAACCAACCAAAATCAGCTCGTTTTCATCCTCTAGTGTCAATTCTCGTGATTGGGCATCGGTCAATGGACGGTAAGCAAACGCCAAGACTCGTAATGCCCGTTTTGAGAATTCTTCGTTTTGATGCTGCAACTTATTTCTGATTTCATCTGTTAAAGGCACGACTTGATCATCGATCAAGACTTTAGTACTGCGGCCAAAGACGATGTCTGGACCACCTTTGGTCAACAATAAATGTTCGCCATCGATCTCATGTAAGGTGGACATCAATTTACGATCAGAATCGAAAGGCAATTCTTGCAAACGAGGAAACTGTTGACGAATCGCCCGATATGGCTGATTTAGTTTCTCACTGTAATCCAGAAACGCAATTTCAGTAGGGTCTCCTAGCTTCGCCCCATCTTCACTGATGGCAGCATCATTTGCCAAGACACTGATTTCTACCAAGCGTTTTTCAGGCAATGTCCAGGTAGTTGGCTCATCGGGGAACGTGCCCGTTTGCCCATTTGGTAGATAGTAGTCAACAACGGTCATTTTGTTTTGGGTCAAGGTCCCTGTCTTATCGGTACAAACGATACTCGTTGAACCCAATGTTTCAACCGCTGGTAGTTTTCGAATGATGGCATGACGCTTCGCCATTTGTTTTGTTCCGATCGAAAGGACGATCGTCACGATCGATTGCAAGGCTTCTGGGATCGCTGCAACGGCTACGGCTACCGCAAACATAAAGGCGTTGACTAAATCTTCCGTCATATCACCTGTACCGTCACCTAAGAACAGCCGTGCGACTTGAACCCCTAAAATAATCAATGAAAGGACCAAGATCGCCAAGCTCAGTTTCTTACTGAAGCTGTCTAGTCCTCTTTGCAATGGCGTTTTGTGTTCAACCGTACTTTCCAATAAGCCCGCCACTTGACCGATTTCCGTCACATTACCAGTTGCGGTTACGATAAACCGACCACGCCCATAAGTGACGATCGTTCCACTGAAGACCATGTTGTCACGGTCGCCGATCGGTGCGGTACGATCGATCACACCTAATTCTTTTTCCGCTGGCGTTGATTCCCCAGTCAGCATTCCTTCATCGACCTTCAAAGAACCCTCTTCGATCAATCGACCATCTGCTGGTACATAGTCCCCAGCTTCTAAAATAACGATATCGCCGACAACCAATTCTTTCGCTAGCACACTTTGTTCTTTGCCATCCCGAATGACGTTAGCATCTGGTGCCGACAGGCTTTTCAAAGCGTCTAACGACCCTTCGGCTTTTTTCGTTTGAATCACACTGACGACGGAATTCAACAAGAGTACTGCGAAGATAACGATCGACTCAACGTGGGCACCCATAACCATTTGGATGATTGCCACGATCAGCAAGACGATCACCATCGCATCTTTGAAGGTATCTAAGAATAAGGCAAAGCTAGATTTCTTAGGTGCTTCCTTCAGCTGGTTCAGGCCATTTTCTAAGCGCTTGGCTGCCTCTTGCTGCGTCAACCCCTCTGGACTGCTCTGGACCTCTGCCATAATTTCCGAGATTTCTTTTTGATACATTTCTTTCGCCAATTTTTTTGCCCCTTTTAATTTTATTTTCCTTAGGCACTCTGCTAGAAAAAAAGAGACCTAAGACAAGTATACGCTTGTCTTAGGTCTCACCATTTCAAATAATACCAGAAAGCTGTCGCCAGCTTACTTACTGTTGATATTATCGCAGCTTGCGCCACCGGTTACTCCCCTAAGGAATAATAATAAGAATGTATCATTATCATAACGGAAACTGTTGTGCTTGGCAACTATAAAACATCAATTTGAAAATTTTTTGAAAACATTCTTTTTGTTCCCATTCCTTTTTTTCTGTTACACTAAGGAAGAAAGAAATTTGTATGTTACAGGAGGAAAAACGATGGATCTTTTTGATACTTTTACCCACCACAGCTCTGTCAGAGATTTTCAACCACGGCCACTATCAAAGGAACTCAAGCAAAAACTAGTAACGGTTGCCCAGAGCGGTTCCAGCTCGAATTTTGTTCAAGCCTATTCGATCATTGAGGTCAGTGATCCCGAAAAGCTGGCTGAGATTGAAAAGCTCGCGGGTGCCCCAAACTATATCACTCGAACGGGCGTCTTCTACCTTTTTGTCGCCGACTTACATAAGCATCAGCAGCTGCTGACCCAAGCAGGATTGCCGGATACCCACTTAACCACGATGGAACCATTTATTGTGTCAGTCGTTGATACGACCATCGCTGCCCAAAATATGGTAGCTTACGCTGAAGCGCAAGACTTAGGAATTTGCTACATCGGCGGCATCCGCAATGATTTGCCTCGTATCGCAGAACTTGTCGGCTTACCAAAATTGACGTTTCCTTTATTCGGTTTAACGATCGGCTATCCGCAACACAGAAATGAGCCGAAAGTCCGCTTGCCCCAAGAAGCGATCGTAAGTGTCGATCAGTATCAACCCCTGACGCAGGAGCAAACAGCCCAGTACAACCAAACGACAGAAGCCTATTATGCACAACGCAGCAGCAATCAACAGCAAACCAACTGGCAAACGAAAATGACGGAATTTTTCCGTGAACCACGACGTCCAGATGTCGCTGCCTTTATGAAGCAACAAGGCTTCTCAGACTACTTCGGCGAATGAGGACACTAAACACCACGGGAAAATAAAAAGCGATCACTGGCAAGAAATCTTGTCAGGATCGTTTTTTTCTTAGTGTAAAAATCAGGTTCAGGCGGATCTTGTATTTTTGTCGTGAATTAACGTGCGGATTCGTTGACGGCAACTGCTTGCTCACATTTTTCCATTAATTCTACGAATACTTTATCTAACAATGCTGCATTTTCGGAGGTTCGCTGACTGATTTGCATCATAGGCTGAGCCGCAAGATCCAGCAAATAAGTGGGGATTGCTTCTTTTTCAGCAAAAGTGCCCTTGATCAGCGGCTGGTAGACAGACTCGCCACAAGGTCCGGTTTTGATAAAGGCTAGTTCGAACTGCGCCTTCCCTGACAAGCGCAACCGATAGTACCCTTCTTTGGTCAGCAATTTTTCATCGGTAAAGCGTGCCTGTAATCGTGCAAAGTGTTCGTAATCCATGGTATCTGCTCCTTTTTGATTCCTTCTTTTCTCTAGTGTAGCAAATTTCTTGTTAGCAAAATATCTTTTTCATAGAGAACGCCCCCTTTTTCCTCGTTTGGTGATTTTTCACTTTACAAACAGAACGAACGTTCGTATAATTCAAGTGAGGTGAATGCGTATGCCTGCTGCAAAAATCGCTTATGCAAAACAAGAAACCTATGCATTTGAAAAACACTATTATGAATTGGTAAACTTTCCCACACCAGTGGCGCTTTTGTTTGATGAATTCGCACTGACGATGGAGCGCAACCAAAAATCGTATATTGCGATCCCCGCGCGCTATTCCGTCTTAAAGGTTCCGCTCGTCTTTGTTTTTCGACTAGAGACTAAGGATGCGCCTGTTTATTATTATGAGCACGTACTTGCTGAAAATAAGATCATTCGCCGCTACAACCCCGAGCGTAATTATTTGCCCGGCGGAAGATAGACCAATGGTTCACCCCGTTTACTGTACTAAGCAACTGCACCCTCCTGATAAATATCACTGATCAGCAGTTCGAATGTTTGTCAACAAAACAAAACCCTTCTATACTAAAAAGAAAGGGGTTTTTCACAATGACGAAAAAACCGCCGCAAACGTCTGAAGAAAAAGAAGCCGCTTCTAACAATATGGGACTGGGGATCGGTGTCGGAATGGCCTTAGGTGCTGCATTTGGGATGCTGTTTTTTGACAACCTGGCATTAGGCATGGGTTTAGGCATCGCACTAGGTGTAGCGATCGGTGCCGGTATGGATCAAAAAAGCAACAAAGACAAAAAATAGCTGCAGCAAGGAGCTGTGTTTATCTGTCACAGCTTGCTGCCCAGTAAATACCAAAAAAGCCTAAGTTCTGCACGTGTTGTGCAGGACCTAGGCTTTTTTACTTCGAGCAATATTCTCGAAAGCAGCTGCTTCACAGTTGGTTACAGCAGATTTCTTTTCGCCATTTCTGCGCGATACAGTTCATAAACCGCATCACTTTGCTTTGCATGGCTGCGGTAAAAGAGCCCATAAGAGAAAATCGCTTGGAAATTGCTTCCTTGATTTGCTCGTGCTACAGCGTGGTACAAATTCGCCAACTGCTGATCAGACATCTTCCCGCTTTTGATTCGTTTGGCAACTGCTTTTTGGGAAAGGGTAAATAAAATCGTCGTAAATACTTGATAAACCACCCAAATCGCCAGAATAACCAAAATAAATTTCACCAAATCAGGCATCACTTTTCAACTCCTTACAAAAAGTAAATCATTCGGACGATTTGATGTCAATAATAAAATAACCCAACGAAAATAAAATATTTATTTCCCAAAGTAATAAAATAGCAGTACGACAATGATTGAAACAATCAGTCGTACTGCTATTCCTTTATTACCTCTATTCATCTAAGTATTAATAAATCGACTCAGCTAAAAAAAGAATAGACGGTATCAATGTCTCTTTATTTCGCCAAACGGTAGATAGCATCTGCATAGATCACCGCTGCGTTGAATAGGTCATCCAAGCTCATGAATTCATTGGCTTGGTGCATGGTGTCAACATAGCCTGGGAACATTGCGCCATAGGCAACGCCGCGTTTCAATAGACGGCCGTATGTGCCGCCGCCGATGATTTGTTCAAAGCCTTTTTCGCCGGTATGTTCTTCATAAACCGCCAATAAAGTTTCTACCAATGGATCATCTGCTGGCACGTAGTGAGGTTCCATGTTGCGGTCATTGCGAGTAACGGTTGCCCCTTCCATACCGACGGTGCGTTCCACACCGATTTCAAGACCTTCCGCAGTTACCCCTTTAGGATAACGGAAGTTCAATGCGATAAAGTTGTCTGCTTGCGTTCCTGCTTGGTTCGCTTTGAAAGCAAACAAGCCAGCATTCATAGTCAATTTACCCATTTTTTCGTCTTCGTACGCCACACCTAATTTTTCACCGTAGAAATCTTCATGGACATAGGCTGCTGCTGCATGGATGAATTGTTTTGCGCCGCCGCCAAAGGCATAGTTATCTAAGAAGAAAGCTAAGAAGGTTCCTGCATTGATTCCTGATTGTGGGCTGGCACCATGGGCACCTTTACCGACTAATTCAATCGTCACTTGTTCATTTTCTGTTTCAATCGTCCCCGTCACTGGATTGGCTTCAACGTAATCGAAAAAGGCTTTTTCGATCGCTAATGCTTCTTCTATTGATGGAGCAATGAAGCTTGCCGTTGCCGTTCCTGGTACCATATTTTCTCGCAAGCCAGCAGTAAAGCTTTGCAGCGTGAAGTCTCCTTCATTGTTGCCTTGGAAATGGATCCCTAATGTCACATTTCCTTTTTCTCCATTGATGATTGGGAAATTGGCATCTGGCGAGAAGCCAAAATCAGGCTTTTCTTCATGCTCAAAGTAGTAATCCATATCTGCCCAGCCGCTTTCTTCATCAGAACCAACGACAAAACGGATTTTTTTCGATAATGGCAAGCCCAATTCTTTGATGATCTTCATCCCATAATAGGCAGCCATTGAAGGACCTTTATCATCAGAAGAACCACGAGCATAGATTTTGTTGTCATTGATGACTGGATCATAAGGATCGGTTGACCAGCCGTCACCTGCAGGAACAACATCCATGTGGCCGAAGATCCCTAATGTTTCGTCTCCTTCACCAAATTCGATGTGACCAGCGTAGTTATCGACGTTTTTGACTGTGAAGCCATCACGTTCGCCATAAGCTAGCATGTGTAGCAACGCATCACGAGGTCCAGGACCAAATGGTGCATCCGCAGTCGCTTTATCATCTTCTCTTTCACTTTTCACTTTCAATAGATCAATCAAGTCGTTCAGCAAATCGTCTTTGCGGGCTTCGACCTCTTTTTTCCAATCGATTGTCATAGTGTTCCCTCCATTTCTGTTCTCGCTATTTATGATAACACTCTTAAACCAAAAAAGGAAAAAAAATTGCGCCTTTTTCCATGGGTCTTTTCTATGAAATTTCTAGGAAACAGGTATAATAAATATAACTCGATTTTTGATTAACGAAAGGAGTCATTGCATGGAGCAACTTGATTCTGCAATTTTATCCAAAGTGATCCAACAGCGCCCGACAAAAAGCCACAAAGGCACTTTTGGCCGAGCCGTTTTAGTAGGGGGCAACCGCCAATTCGGTGGGGCGATCTTAATGGCTGCGCAAGCCTGTGTGTATGGGGGAACTGGTTTGACCACCGTGATCTCCGATGGCGTCAACCGAACCGCCCTGCACGCCCGCTTGCCTGAAGCGATGTTTGTCGATTGGCAGCAAACAGAACTGATCGATACGGTCACCGAATCGGCGGACGTCCTACTGATTGGTCCTGGATTAGGCGAAGGAAAAAGCAATTTTGATCTGCTGCAGCGGATCGTTTCTGCCCAAAAAGAACACCAATGGTTGGTGATCGATGGTTCGGCGATCAATTTGGCTGCCAAATATCCGCTGATCATCCCCTTTCCTGAACAAGTCGTCTTCACGCCGCATCAAATGGAATGGCAACGGCTCAGCGGACTGGCAATTGCCGATCAGACAGAAGAAAACAACCAACAAGCCCAACAAAAACTCGGAAGTCTGGTGGTCTTAAAAAGCCATCGCACGCAAATTTACGGCAGCAGCATCGCCCAAAATCCCCTCGGAACACCCGCAATGGCGACTGGCGGCATGGGGGATACGCTGGCAGGCATGATCACCAGCTTTTTGGCACAGTTTGAAAAAACAGAGGAAACGATCCAAGCGGCTGTCTATCTCCATAGCCTGATTGGCGAAGTATTGGCAAAAGAGCACTATGTCGTGTTGCCGACACAAATCAGTGCCGCATTGCCTCAATGGATGAAAAAGTACCAAGCATCCGATCCAGAATGATTTCTGATAAACCATTCATCAAAAAACCGTCCCTTTCTGTGTTTGTCGAAAGGGACGGTTTTTCCAATGGTCAGCTAATTGTTAAAATAAACCACTCGCACTTCATACGGCGCCAAGGTTACTGTTGGAGGGACTGCTTGATTGGTCTCTAAATCAACGACTTCTTTGATCAAGTCCAATGTCTGCTCTTTCCCAGAAAAATTCATGATGAAAAAGTACGTTCGTTCCGGACTGATCCTGCCTTGGATCGAGACTTCAGGGTTGGCATGCGCGATCCTTTCCTCTGCCAAAGACAACTCACGGGCCAAAGAGGCATAAAACTGTTCGAAAAAGTCATAGTTGGTGCGAGCCGCCAGATAATAAGCGGTGCCGGCACCAAAGGCATTTTTGGTGATCGCAGGGGTTCCTTGGTAAAAATCTGCTTGATACTCCCCTAGTACCTCCGCTGTTTCGGCTTCGATGATTGCAGAGTAGTCCCGTGTTTCAAAGGGCTGTCCTTGAAAAACCACTTGATTATGTTCAGTGTCAAAAAGAGTTTCCAGCTCCAGCACGTTGATGCCTAATAACCCTCGCAACGGCTGTGGCAAGCCCCCCAGATACAATAGGTCGGTTTCATTGACCATGCCGCTAAAGTAACTGGAAATCAAGGTACCACCAGCTTCCGTGTACTGGCAAAGTTTTGCCATCGTCTCTGCTGTCATCAAGTAAAGCATCGGAGCGATCACCAACTGATAGTCAGAAAAATCTTGCTCTGGGGTCAAAATATCGACCGCGATGTCTTGTTCCCAGAAATAACGATAATGCTCCTGCAACGTTTGGGGATACCGTCGTGTTGGTCGCCCAAACCCGCCACCTCGCTTCAATGCCCAGTTGCTTTCCCAATCAAAAAGAATCGCCACTGCTTTTTTTCTGGTGGTTCCTTGAATTTCTTTGATTTTTTCCAAGCGCTTGCCGTAAGCCGCAACTTCTTTGAAGACCCGATTCTCCGTGGAATCATCATGTCCCACGACTGCCCCATGGAATTTTTCTGAACTGCCACGGGATTGGCGCCATTGAAAATACAAGGTACTATCTGAGCCATGGGCGATCTGTTGCATGGCACTCAACTGATGGACACCAGGCTTTTTCGCTTTATTGAAGGAATGCCAGTTAACAAAACTCGGCGTGCATTCCATCATTAAAAAGGGCTGTTTCTTCAATGACCAGTACTGGTCATGCACATAGGCGGATTTCATCGCTGTCGCTGCCAAGGATTCAAAGTTGTTGTTCCAATCAGGGTAACTATCCCAGCTAACGATGTCCACATGACGAGCAAACTTGCTGTAGTCAATGCCTTCTAAAGGAATAAAATCTTGGGTAGCATGTCCTTCCGCCATAAAATTCGTCGTCACAGGAATGTCCGGGGTCAGTTGACGGATCGGCGCACATTCATGCAAATAAAAATCGATCGTCCTATCTGTGACAAATCGTTTCCAATCAAGATCCATGCCATGCACTTTGTGTTCTCCTAAAGGCGAAGGCGGTAAAACCTGCGACCAATCAGAGTACGTACCGCCCCAAAAAGAAGTCCACCAGGCATGATTCAACGTGGCTAAATCACCATATTTTTTTTGCAGCCAGCGGCGCCAGTTTTCCTGACAATAGGAGCAAAAGCATTCGCCAGAGTACTCATTGGAGATATGCCACATGGCTAATGCTGGATGCTTGCCGTAACGTTTTGCCAACTGCTGATTGATTTGCGTTACCTTTTCCCGATAGATCGGTGAAGAGTAACAGTGATTGTGGCGAAACCCATGGGTATGTTTTTGCCCTTGGGCGTTGGTCCGATTGACTTCGGGATACTTTTGGCTCAACCATTGCGGACGTCCACCGCTAGGAGTGGCCAAAATGACTTTGCCGCCGATGCCATGGATCTGATCAAACACACGATCCAACCAGTCAAACTGATAAACGCCTTCTTGCGGCTCTAAGGCACTCCAAGCAAACACCCCTAATGTGACGGTGTTGACATGGGCTTGCTGCATATAGGCAAGATCCTTTTGCAAGATTTCTGGATAAGCCAGCCATTGATCGGGGTTGTAATCCCCGCCATGCATAAACTGCTGATCAAACAATTGATTGCTCATCATTCTACTCCTTTTTTGGCTTGTAACTGGTAGACAAATGATTGAAAATCGCCAGTGACTTGCGCCGTTCCATGGTTGACGGCATTAAACTGATAGGGTTTACGCAACCCTAATTGCCTTAACAACTGACCAGAGACGGGTTCGCCATTGACCTGATACACCTGTTGGCCATCGAGAAAGGCTACGGGCAAAAAGTCTTCCGCCGTCGGATTGGCTTGTGCCAACACGCGAAAGAAAGCAATCAATGCTTCTTCGTTTTGCGGATCATACACCGCCCAAGTTTTTTCATTGCCATGGTCCAACTGCTGCAGCTGGTAAAAAGTGCCAAAGGTCAGCAATTGCCGCTGTTTTTTATAAAAGACGATTTGGGATTTGATTGCCTGCTTTTCAGCGTCAGACAAATGAAAGAGATCGAGTTCATACCCCAAAGGCCCAAACATTGCGACGGTTTGCCGAAAGTCTAAAGAAGTTGCCCGACCGACTTGGTGGTTTGGTGCCGCCGACACGTGATTGCTGAAGGAGGACAACGGATACCCTAGCAACGTTCCGCTTTGGATCGCTAAACGTTCCACTGCATCACTATCATCACTAGGCCAAATCTGCGGACTGTAAAACAAGATCCCCAAATCGTATCTGCCCCCGCCGCCAGCACAGCCTTCAATCAAAAGGGTCGGAAACGCCGCTAAGATTTTTTCATATAAGCGATAAAGGCCTAAAATATAACGATGATAAAACTCAGTCTGAGAAATTCCCTGTTCCGCTAAGTAAGGAGAGTAAGCTTCCGTGATATTACGGTTCATATCCCATTTGATGTAATCCAGCTTGGTTTCAAGGATCACTTTTTGCATCGCTTCGAAAACCGCCTCAACCACTGCTGGATTGGCAAAATCCAACACGTATTGTCCGCGCCCCACAGAGATCCGCTCATAAGGATGCTTGATTACCCACTCAGGATGCTCTTGGTACAACTGACTATCTGGCGAAACCATTTCCGGTTCAAACCAAATCCCCAGTTGCAGCTGCATGGCATGAATTTTCTCAGCAAAAGAGCCGATTCCTTTTGGAAATTTGGCAGGGTCCGCCACCCAATCGCCTAATGAACTGCGGTCGTCGTTGCGTTTCCCAAACCAACCATCATCCAGCACAAAGCACTCCATCCCTAACGCCTTGCTTTCTTGGGCTAAGGTCAACAGCTTCTCTTCATTAAAATCAAAATATGTCGCTTCCCAGTTATTAAAGACAATCGGCCG
The DNA here is from genome assembly GCF_050542615.1 of Enterococcus sp. DIV0008. NCBI lineage: Bacteria > Bacillati > Bacillota > Bacilli > Lactobacillales > Enterococcaceae > Enterococcus > Enterococcus sp. DIV0008. The sequence continues at coordinate 2,305,143 of NZ_CP172937.1, forward strand.
CTGCCGCTTTTGCCAATAAGGGGCAATCACATGCTTTTCGATAAATTGGGCGGATTCTTGACTCAAGCCATTCAGACCAGCAGCGGTGAAGGTGAAGAGACATTCTGGTGCTTCAAAGGTTTCTCCTTGTGAAAGCTGCCAGCTGAAATGCTCAGGATGTATCCCCAACATCAATCGAACGTTGTCCCATTCATCCATTTCCGCTTGCGCCAAAAAGTTGCCAGAATAAATCAGGTTGGCACCATAGACGTGACCAGTGTCATTGGTGGCTTGCTGTTCTTTTAAGGCGACAAAAGGATTGTGCTGATGACCAGACGCTCCTTTTAACGAGCCGACACTGATCGTCCCTTGGGTCAAAGGGACCGTCTTGATATGCCGTTCTTTCAGCCAGGCGCCTGACAGATGCAGCAGTTCAAAATTGCGATTTTTCAGCTCCAAGACACCACTCAAAAAGCGCTGAATGGTTCTAGGCTTGCTCCCCGTATTGGTCAATGTTTGCTGCCGCGTGATGGTTCCTGATCCTGTGAAGATCGTATAGGTGATCGCCAGTTCCAGCTGCCGCTCTTGATCTACCAATTCAAAGACGATGCTCTGGCTTTCATCGGCAGCCGCGAAGCTGGCTGGTTGCGCCAGCTTTCGTTCTTTGCCCTCAAAACAGTGAAAAGCCACAAGTTTAAAATCCACATAAAGTGGGGTTTCTTCCTCAAAAACCGACACTGCCCCTTCTCGAAAATCAGAAGTCCCATACGTTGGCAATTCTTGAAAACGGTCCGCCAAGGTAAAAAGATTGTCTGCTTCAAAAAATTTGACGGTTCCTGCCGATTTATTCTCTTTTTTCTCAAGGTACGCTTGATCAAACGGCGCCAGTGTGCCTAGAGATGGCCCAAAATAGACATGACCCAGTTGCTGATTTGGTAACACATTGATGATATAACTGATTTTTTCATTGTATAAGTGAAAGAGTTGTTCGTTTCTAATTTCTATCATTGCTATCCTCAATTTTCCCCATTTTTTTCATTTGTCCCTGCTCGTTGACAAGCTGCTTCAAGATAACGCAAGCGTTTTTTGACGCCACGATTGAAAAAGAATTTGTAAAACAGTGCCGCCAACATAAAGCTGTAGGTTGTTTTCTGCTGCTCAAAACGGCTTTGTTCCGAATACGTGACTTGCAGCTTCCCTTTTCGTCCTGGAGCAAAACTGTACCGTTGATCGATCACTCCTTCTTCATGGGTCGTACGAAGCCACAGCTCATCCGCGGCAATTTTTTTGACCGTCATAACGGCAGGTACCAACCGCGGAGCGGTTTTGGTTTGGATCATCGTTTCAATACGGCAGCCTTCCCCGAACGGTTCTTGGGCTTGTTTGGCTCGAAAGAATTTCTCTTGTTCCGCCAATAACACACGGGAAAAGTCCGTAGGTGTGGTATTCATTTGATAACTGCAAGACAATGTATCGGTTCTCATCACAAATTCCTTCCTAAAGGGTGCGCGTATTGCATTCCTTTCCGTTTCTGGGCTTATCTTTCTTCTACCCTTTGATTGATCGTCTCAGATGTCGCTTGTTCATTTAATGACGCTTCCGCTTTTTCTTCTTTCAAGTACCCGCGATCCATTACGATCAAGAATGGCACCCAGATCAAGGTCATTACGGCAACCGTCACTAACTGTAAGATTGCACCGGCAACAGAACCCGTGCCTAACCAACCAGATAAGAAGACCGGGGTCGTCCAAACCACCGTTGCTCCAATTGGTCGTGGCACCAAGCCTGCGGCAATCGCAAAGTAAGAGATCGTCGTACTGGCTAATGGCGCTAAGATCCATGGGACAAAAGCGATCGGGTTCAAGACGATCGGCAAACCAAAGGTCATCGGTTCAGATACGTTGAAAACAGATGGCGCGATCACGGTCTTCATTAATTTTTTCATCCGAATCGAACGAGCGATAAAGAAGGCCATCGTAATCGAGATCCCCAGCTGCATTCCTTGATTGACGAACACGCCCATAAACGTAGTGTTAATGATATGGGGCAGTTGCTCCGCCCCTGCTTTGTAGGCTTCATAGTTTTCGATCGCTAACGCATTCATGATTGGATCGATCACCGCATTGACCACTAGTGTTCCGTGAATCCCAAACCACCAGAAGAATTGGGTAAACAAGACGGCGATCAGTACTGCTGGCAACGTACCGCCTAAGCCCATCAATGGTTTTTGCAAAATCTCATAAACGAAATCAACGGCATTGCCCCATGAAGTAAAGGTGAACAAGTAGCGGATCAAATTGAAAAGGAACAACGGTGCCGCCCCAGGAATGATGGCGACAAAGGATTCTGCGATCATTGGCGGAACCGAATCCGGCATTTTGATCGTCAGCCCAGCCGCACTGATTTTGCAATAGATCTGCGTAGCGATAATGGCCGTAATGATCCCGACAAACATTCCCTCAGCCCCTAATTTCGACAAGGGGATCACTGTACCTAACTCTTCGGATGAGCCAAAAGGCAGCAGCATCAAAAACGAAGACAGTGAGATGGCACCCGCAAATAATTTGGCTTGTCCATATTTGCCAGCCAACTGATAGCCGATCCCAAAAACAACGAAAATAGCGGTGATACTCATGGTCGCATTCCCGATAGGACCAAAAAAGTCATTTAGAAACGTGATGAATCCCTCTGGAAGTTTTTCCGAGAGTCCGAAAGTAGCAGGCAGATTTTGAATAATAATCATAATTGACGCAAACATTGTCGCAGGAAAAGCGACCATAAACCCATCACGCAGACTTAACAAGTATTTGTTGTTGGCAATGATCTGAGCAAAAGGCACCATCTTTTCGGCTAATTTATCAATAAACTTCATTTCGTTTTCTCCTTTATTTTTAACTGTAAACGTTTACTACAATCAGTATAGTTGTTTAGTTAATGTTTACACAACCCCTAAAATAAAAAAAGATCAGACGTCACTGATCTTTTTCGGCAATCGATTCTCTAATAATCAATTCACTGCCACAAACGACGCGAACCGGCATCGTCCGCACCCCAAGGATTTTATTTTTCGCTAATTCGACACTCATCTGCCCCATCTCTTCGGCTTTCATCTTAACGGAGGACAATGCGGGCGTCATAAATTGCGCCATTTCGATATCATCAAAACTAACGACCGACACATCTTTAGGAATCGATAGCCCCGCTTCAGCGAGTGCCTTGTAAACCCCGACAGCCATAGGATCGCTGGCAACGACGATCGCTGTGGGGCGAGGATTCATTTGCGCGATCTGCTGACCAAAATGCAAACCAGTCTCTGGTGACCATTTCCCCTGCAGCACGGTTGTGAACTTTTCCAATTTATTAAGCAGCATCCATTGGCGATAATTTTCTGCTCGAATCTCTTGTTCATCGTAAACGACTTCGCCAGAAATCGTCACTCGGCTGGCAACACCACCCACAAAGGCAATATTCTCATGGCCCTTCTCTTTTAACATCGTGAGGATCTGGTGGGTCTTTTGGGCAAAATCGGTTTGGATGCAATCGTAGCTGGGGGCTTCACTATAATTATCCACCAGGATAATATTGGCATTTTGCTGACTGATCTCTGCCAAAGCATCGCTGGTCATCTCTCCAATAATAATGACTGCGCCATACTTCGCCAATTGTGCCAAATCTTTTTGAGGCTCCCGCATGGAAAAGGCCCGAATCGTTTTTAAGCGCCACTTCGCCGCTTCTTTTTCGATCCCGTTGCGGATCATCATAAAATACGGATCGTTTCTTTCCGACTCTCGATCGTGGCGGGTAATGATGGCAATCGTGTTTTGGTCGCCGACTTCACGGGAATGGGGTTGATTTTTTTCTTTTGAATAATTCATTTGGTTGGCGATCTCAATGACTCGCTGACGCGTATGTTCATTGATACTGAAGGTTTCATCATTGTTAAGGATTCTAGAAACACTTGCTACCGACACCCCGGCTAATTTCGCGATATCTCTCATACTTGCCATAGCTGCACCTCATCTGTTTACTGTTTACTAAATTTACATTCAGCATAGGCATAATTTTTGACCCTGTCAACCTTCTTTTCACAAAAAAACCGAAACTCCTTAGCTTTTCACTAAGGAAGTTTCGGGATACCCGTTTGTTTTCTATTTGAGCGCTTGGTCACAGAGCAAGACATTGACTAAATACAAGGTGCTGATCCCTAAGACCAATAAGTAGACTGGACCAAACAGCAAAAAGGTCAAGACAAGCGTCACTGTTGCTAAAAGATGCGCCAGTACTCGTTTGGGTGAACGAGCAAACTGGTAAAAACTATAAAACAATGAGCTGGGCTGCTGCGGATAGGTGTGAAGCAGCCTCGTTTGATAAAGCAAGACCAAGCAAAACAAGCCAAAGGTGAACGCTAACGCGTAACTAGCGATCTGAAACAGCGGGTGCTGCAAACGGCTAAAGATAAAGCTGTCCGCCAAAAGCAGCAGGAAGAATAGACTGAGCAAACGGTCTTGCCCTTTTCTTGTTGCCCACTGCTGATGAAATGCTTGCTGAAAATGAGCTTTGCTGCTTGCCACCAAGCCCTCGTTACGCAGTTCCGTCAACGTCTCGATCAATGCTCGACTAGCGGTGGTACTGGTGATCAAAGGCAAGGAATACAACAGCCACATGCCTTGTAAAACCAGTAAATGCGGAAGCCAGTTGATGCCAGTCAACAGCGCTTGGTTTAAGCGTTGAGGGGTAACTTTTGTTCTCATCCTTTGGAACCTCCCGTCAGATCCATTCCCTCAATAAAGTAGCGTTGAGCGAGGAAGAACAGCAAGATCGTCGGCAATAGCACAAGCGTTGCTCCTGCCATCAAGTAGTTCCACTGGGTCGTTGATTGGTTTTGGAAGACTTGCAGGCCAATCTGCAGCGTGTACTTTTCTTGGTTTTGAATATACAGTAATGGTCCTAAGAAATCATTCCACGCCCCATTGAAGGAGTTGATGGCAATCGTGATCAGCGCGGGTTTCGTCAATGGGATCATTAGATGGCTCCAAATATAAAGATGATTGGCGCCATCGATCTTAGCGGCTTCGATCAATTCATTGTTAACGGACAAGTAAAACTGCCGCATCAAGAAAATGTTAAAGGCGTTCCCGAAAAACGCTGGAACGATCAGCGGCAGATAGGTGCCGACCCAGCCGATTTTGGAAAACAAGACATATTGCGGGATCATCGTCACAAAGCCAGGAATCATCATCGTAGACAAGACGAGGGCAAAGATCAGATTTTTTCCTGGAAAGGCCAATTTTGCAAACCCATAAGCAATGAAGGAATTTGATAAGACATTGCCGAAGACCACTAAGACGGTAATGAATAACGTATTTTTTGCATACTGCCAAAATGGAAAGGCGTTGATAGTCTCCAAATAATTGCCAAGATTGATTTCTTCTGGGAAAAAGGTCGGCGGGTAACGCACGATCTCCTCCATCGGTTTCAATGATGTAAAGACCATCCACAGCAACGGAATCAGCAGCACGATCCCGATGATCGACATCACCACATAGCTGATGATTTTTTTGACTCGCTGTTGGCTTGATTTGCTTCGTGTTTTTGTCGTCATTTCCATTAGCTGCCACCTCCGGTATAGTGAACCCAGCGCGGTGCCAGCTTGAGATTGATAAAGGTCAAGACTAAGACGATCAAGAACAAGATCATCGACATGGCCATCGCATAGCCCATATCAAAGGCGACGAAGGCTTTGTTCCACATATGCAAATTATAGAAGAGCAGCGAATTCGCCGGACCACCGGTACCATTTTTGGTCATCACGTATGCTTCTTGGAAAATTTGAAAAGAACCGATCGTAGAAGTAATCACATCATAGAAGATGATCGGCGTGATCAACGGGATCGTAATATTTTTGAATTTCGCCCAGACTCCCGCCCCATCGATCTCAGCCGATTCATACAGTGTCGGCGAAATATTTTGCAAGGTAGCTAGATACAAGAGCATCGCGCCCCCTGAACTCCAAATCTTCATCAAAATCAACGCTGGTTTCGTCCATTCGGGATCAAACAGCCATGCCGGACCTTTGATATTGAACCAGCTCAAGAAGGTATTGATCAATCCTGCGGAAGGAGATAATAATTGCATCCATAAGACGTAGACGGCAACCCCTGAAAGAATCGCTGGCAAGTAAAAGGTCGTTCGGAAAAAACTGATTCCGCGGATTTTTTGATTCAATAAAGTGGCTAGAAAGACACTGAACAACGTGGTTAAGGGAACATTGAAAAGTACAAAATACGCCGTGTTATAGAGAGATTTCCAAAACAGGGTATCTTGCGTGAACATGCGGGTAAAGTTCTTAAAGCCGATAAAATTCATTTTCGAAGTCAGATTGTAATCGGTAAAGCTTCCTACGAAGGAAAACAGCATGGGCCCCAACATAAACACCACGAACCCAAGCAAAAATGGCGCTACGAAGAAGTAGCCCCAAAGAGCTTCTTGCCGTTTACTTTTTGAACGCTTCTTTGGCATTCCTTCCACTCCATTCTATTTTTACTCATTGTTTGTTCAAGAAAACATGTCCGCTTCGCAAAGCAGAAAGCAAAGCCCAGTCCGCTAACCGACTGGACTTTCCTTCTTTTTTAAAAACGCTCGTTTTGAAATTTATTTGTTTTGCTCAACAAGATCTTCCACCGCTTTTTGCGCATCTGCCAACCCTTCAGCCGGTGTTTTACTGCCTAGCATGATTTGGTCGATTTGTTCATTGACAAGACTGCTGAAGTCAGGCGCTGTCAATGGCACAGGCGTGATCACCGTGTTGGCAAAGTTTTCATCCGCCATTTGGTAGATCATTTGACCATTTTCATCTAGATTGTCGTTGTTGACCAAGTTTTCGTTGGCTGTCCGATTCGCCATGATATCAAAGCTCTTCTCACCAAATTTCTCTTGAACTTCTGGTGTCGACAAGTATTTGATAAACTCATAGGAGGCTTCAGGATCTTTGGCACCGTATGGCACTTCTAGGACGAACCCGCCGCCCCATGACCAGTGACCAGAGCCACTTTCTTTTTCAGGAATTTGAATGACCCCAAATTCAAAGTCATCTGGTGCATTTTCCGCCAAACTTGAGTAATAGTTGATGTTTTGCGCACGCATCGCCACTAATCCAGAAATGAATGGATCGGCAACCCCTGAACCAAATTCAGCTTCTAAGCGATTGATGGTATCTTGACCATAATACTCTTGCCAGTCTAAGATCCATTCCAACGCTTCCACTTTGTTGTCTGTATCGATTTTGACGTTCTCATCCTTGTCAAACCAGCTGACGCCATCGTCGGCATTCAACGCCCACACGTCAGCGCCTAAATTCCACAATGGGTAAAAGCCGATCCGCTCAAAGTCATCACCGTTTTTGACATCTAATTTACGAGCAACTGTTTCTAACTCCTCCCACGTTTGGGGCAGTTGCTCTTCACTGATACCAGCCTCTTTAAAGAGTGTCTTATTGTAGAAAATCACTTGCGTATCTGTATTGAAAGGAACCGCATAGGCATCCCCTTCGTACTCCACTGTATCCCATAATTGCGGATAAAATTCATCAGAAAAGCCCTCTTCGATATACTCGCTTAAATTCGTTGCTTGCTGCGCTTCTGCCCGCTGAGCAACAGAATTGATATCTTGTACAATAACATCAGGCGGATTACCAGCAGTGATCGACGACAGTGATTTTGTCCAAATATCGCCCCAAGGCTGGTAGCTGTATTTGACCTCGATTTTATCTTGTGACGCATTAAAATCATCAATAATTTCTTCAATTACTTCTTGTCTTGCACCAGATCCCCAGAAGGACCAAAAATCCAACGTCGTTTTGCCATCTGCTGACTCATTCCCCGAGGAATCAGCGGTTTCACTATTGCCACATCCTGCCGCCAGTACACCAACTGAAAAAAGCAAAGTCCCCATATAAAATAACTTTCTCATTTAACCTAACCTACTTTCATTTATTTTTAATGTACTATTTAAAAGCTATCACTACTTCTTCTTTTCAGCAAATAAAAAGCATCGTTATTCGAATAAAAAAATAACATTTTTGCCGTTCCACGACAAGAAGAGCGTTTTCTTTGAAAATATAAAAAAAGTGGGGCATCATAGAAATAGCACCTATTTTTCAACCTCACGTCAGACCATTAAAAAACGATGTTTATAGAAAGGGAGTAACCACATGCTAGTCATTGTCGATATGCAAAACCAAATTCTCGATGAAGAGAACGAAGCGTATGTGCCAGATGGCGCTGCTCTCGTCAAACGAATCGCCAAGCGCCTAGAACAAGCGCGGGCGGATGGGGAGTACATCTTACACACCCGCGACATCCCAATCGAAGTCAAAGGAACGCCTGATGAAGAAGCCGCTGCCCTGCAGCTGATCCCAGAACTTAAGCCTCTCGAAAATGAAAAAGTCGTCAAGAAATACTATTACAGTATTCCACCTGAAGTCTTGATCGACATCAAGAAAAATCTATTTGAACCTGAAGAAGAAAAGAAAATCGAAATCACTGGTGTTGAAACCAACATCTGTGTCCTTTCCAATACGATCGAGATCCAAAGCGCCTTTCCTGACGCTGATTTCACCATCAATAAAACATTAGTCGCTGGTAAAAACCACGAGTCGCAAGGACTCGACATCTTACGAGATTTCAATGTCCAAATCATTGATGGCACAAAACAAACCAATGACCAATAGGTAACGAAAGCTCCCTGTTCAAGGAACAGAGAGCTTTTTCAATTTGATTATTGATTTAATTCATTGAGCCATCTAATAGCTCGGTCGGAATTTCAATCCGAACCTCATTTTCAGTCTGACAGTTTGGACATACGAAGGTTCCTTCGATGGCTTCCTTCACTTCCCCATAAGCGTAATGAATAGCGATTTCATCTTCTGCCAATTCATTCGTTTCCAACGGTGGTACCATGGTTAATTGCCCCTCGCTGTCTTCTTGTAAATGAACGACCAGCTTCCCATCAAAGTTTTCATTGCAATTGGTGCAGGAAGCTTTTCCTCGAATCGTTAGATCCATGATCATCCCTCCTCATTTCTTGTCACTGGTTGATGCAGGTTCCGTTAGATACTCGTAACGCATGCATGCTTCACTTTAATAGTGTCACGCTTTCACTTTTTTAGCAAATCATCTGTTTTTCTTTTTTTAAACCATTGATGAAGAAAAAACAAATCAACCGTTTTGAGCGTTTTCGTTGTCAAATCGTTAAAATCCTTGCAGAATTAAACTATCTGTTACTGAAAAGTAAAAACATGTTGTTGAAAAAATTAGTGATTGTCCGAACTTATCTGAACAAACAAGGAGGAAAAATGATGCAAGCAGTAACCTGGCAAGGAAATCAAAAAATGGACGTTCGCCGTGTAGAAGATCCAACGATTTTAGAACCGACGGATGCGATCATCCGAATCACCGCAACTGCAATCTGCGGCTCTGATCTCCACCTTTACCACCATGGCGGCTCTGTTTTGGAAGAAGGCTATGTTGTTGGTCACGAACCAATGGGTATTGTCGAAGAAGTCGGCAGTCAAGTACAGAAACTAAAAAAAGGCGATCGCGTCGTCATCCCTTTCAATATCGGTTGCGGCCATTGCCACTTTTGTCAAAATGAAATGGAAAGTCAATGCGACAATTCTTCAGAAGATACATTGTATGGCGGCTTATTCGGTTTTGGAAAAATGAACGGCAACCACTGGGGCGGTCAAGCCGAATTCTTGCGCGTCCCTTTCGCAGATTCACCTCGTTTATCGTACCTGAATCCACGATCCCTGATGAAAAAGTATTGTTTTTATCTGACATCTTACCTACAGCGTATTGGAGTGTCCAAAATGCTGGCGTCAAAAAGGATGATACCGTGATCGTCTTAGGCTCAGGACCAGTTGGCTTGTTTGCCCAAAAATTTGCCGTGATGGCAGGCGCTAAGCGGGTGATTGCCGTAGACCCTGTTGCTCATCGCTTAGAAAAAGCCAGCAGCTACAATCAAGTCGAAACATTCCAATTGGATGATTTGGCTACTAGTGCTGATGAACTGTATGAGCTGACCAAAGGTGGCGCTGATGTGATCATCGACTGTGTTGGGATGGATGGTTTAGAACCCGTCAAAGAAAAAGCCAAAAACCTAGTCAGCTTACAAAGTGGCACGATCTCACCGATCCAGATGGCCGCTAAGGCAGTCAAAAAATTTGGTACCGTCCAAATCACTGGCGTTTACATGACTCCAGCTTCTTCTTATCCATTGCAAGAATTCTTTATGCGCAACATTGATGTCAAACACGGGCAAGCACCTGTGATCCATTTAATGCCGAAAATTTATGACATGATTGCCGATGGTTTGTTTGACCCGTCACAGATCATCACCCACACGATGCCTTTAGCAGATGCTGCTAAAGCGTATGAGATTTTTGACAAAAAAGAAGACAAGAACATCAAAGTTGTCTTGAAACCTTAGCACAAATAAAGGAGCAGTGATAGCACCTATGCCAAAAATCAAACGGAGTGAACATCAATTCGATCCGGGAAAAGAAGAAGATGTGATCATCAAGGCAAGCCGCTTTCGCATCTACTTTCAAAATCGCTACATGTTGATCTCACTTACGAATGATATTTTGACGGGCTTGTTTTATATTTTCGGAAGTATCGTTTCATTAACTAGCTTGCCTGCGATTTACGGAACGATCGCCTATTTGATCGGCGGAGTCTTTTTGACCATTCGCCCGCTGATTAAAATCGTTCGCCATGTCTATATCTATAATGATCGCAATCAACAAGGGGAGAAAGAAAAAGATGTCACCATCACCGACGATGAACGTTGATGGGACGACAACTAGAGAGGAGTTTCCTATGTTAAAAACATTTGATGGGATCGCACTGACCCTATTGATCATCGGTGGGATCAATTGGCTACTGGTCGGCGCCTTCGAGTTTGACCTTGTCGCAGCGATCACCGGCGGCAGCACATCGATCATTGCCCGCGTCATTTATATTCTAGTTGGGATCAGCGCATTGTATAGCCTGAAATTCTTTCCAGCTATCGCCCGCCAACAAACACTCGACTAAATGAAAATAAAACCTGCATCTGCGGTGTCCTGACCCAAAAAAAGTTAGATTTTTGGTCTAACTTTTTGAGGTCGCATCTATGGATGCAGTTTTTTTGTCTACAATCATTGAAAAAAAACATCAGTTGTACTACTCTTGTATTTAACCTACTATTTTCGAAAAAAATAAAAAGGACGTGACTCATGACCCCACCTACTAGACCCTCGCTGATACGTCGGATACTCGGTCGGATGCTTTTGCTATTGATTTTCTTATTTATTCTAAGTATTATTGGCGGAATTATTGTTTTAAATAACCTCACCATCGCAGAAAATTGGTTTGGTCTGAATGAATACCAAGTCGTTGAAACCAGGCATCAGATCATTCGTTTGTTCCCCTACTTTTGGGTAGCAGGGATCCTGCTGGTCTTTTTGATCGGTCTGATCATCGGCCTCAAAAAACGCAAAAAATCGCCATTTTACTGGTTATTCTCATTGCTCTTGCTGCCAGCGATCCTCTTTTGTATTGGAGCAGTCTCTACGTTTTTGCCAGTGGATCGCCAACTTTTCCGAGAAGAAACCAGTGCCAAAGAAATTATGGCGGCGCTACCGAATCAATCCTCATTCAAGGACAAAGAGCTGCAACTGGTCAGCTATAGTTTTCACATCCGCAATGTCCCGCTAAAAAGCGGCATTTATGCAGTTGCGCGAGTGATCAATCCAAACACAGGCCTGCAAGACGAGTATTGGTATTACCCAGAAAATCTGTTGACCAAATGGAAAAAAGACGACGATACGATCGAGCTTTCGATGGAAGATACCATTGCCTTTGATGCCATCAACTGGGGCGTCATTCCCAAGATCATCAAGGATTCTGAGGCGCGAGCAGCTCAGCTGGATCACTATGTCCCTGGCGTCAGCATCGTCATTTTAAACGGCTTCCAAGGTGAATGGACTTGGACCGTTGGGTTAAATGGGATTCGTAATCGCACCGAGATCAATTATGTCTATGATCTCAAAGGAAATTATCAATCCGAATGGCAATAAAACAAGCGGCACCTATCCACGAGGAAAGGTGCCGCTTTTGCTTTTATCGGTTTACTGATCCAAGTCTTTGACACAACGAAACCCTAGATTATTAGCTGCCGACATCCCAGAATTACCATTTCTAGCGGCAATTCGGTATCGTTTGCAATAGGATTCATGGCACAAAAATGAACCGCCGCGAGTCGCATACATTTGATCATCTTGTGTTTGATTCCTTATCCAAAAGGTTTGTCCCGTCTGTTGTTGAAACTGCGTCAACGGGATGCGGGCAGGATTGACGCACCATTCCCAGACGTTGCCGATCACTTGATAAAGACCAAAGCCATTGGGCTCATACCATTTCGCAGGCGCTGTATTGGTAAAACCATCTGCCTTCGTGTTGCTTGTTGGAAACTCGCCTTGCCAAATATTGCAATGATAGGTATTTTCTGCCAAAAATTCCCTTCCCCAAGGATATTTTTCAAAACTTGTCCCGCCTTTTGCAGCAATCTCCCACTCTGCTTCTGTCGGGAGGCGTTTGTTTGCCCAGTGGCAATAGGCGATCGCATCGTTGCGAGACACCTGAACCACTGGGTGATCCATCCGCTGGGCAATCGTTGAATCAGGTCCTTCCGGATGACGCCAATCTGCGCCGCTAACCGCGTACCACCAAGCCATATTTGGTACTTTTTGACTGCGGTGTTTCGTTTGCTCACTTAAAAAAAAGTGAAAAACGAACGACCAGCCAAAGCGCTCGGCTTCTGTGACATATCCTGTTGCTTCCACAAAAACTTGGAAAGCTTGGTTCGTCACCGTCGTGGCATCAATGGCAAATGCTGGGCTGTCGAGGCTGATTTGCGGTCCCTCAAGATCCTCGGCAAAGCCGTCCATCGTATTCGTGCCGATTCGATAAGTTCCTGCTGGAATCGTGGGCATCTGCTTGCCTCCTTTTTATAATAATTGATAGCCATTGTACAGATTGATCAGTAACACCAGTACGATCACGGTTTGGAATACCAGTGTCACTCGCTGTGGTGACAGGACGTTGCTGGCCTTGGCGCCTAAGAGTCCTCCCACGATCGCGGCTGGAATAACAAACCACAAAATTTGCAGATCATACGCACCAAAACCGGTCGAAAAAGCGATCGTCAAAATTTTTGCCAGCTGTGAGAAAAAAATCGTACAAATTGAATAAATCGTCGCCTCTTTGATCGGCATGGCAAACAGCAGCATCAATAAAGAGACATTGATGGGTCCGCCGCCAATCCCCAGCAAACTGGCTAGAAAGCCGAGAATCAAGCCGCAAGCTGCATACCAGCCGACTTTTTCCAGCGCAAACCCGCGCCAGTTATATTTTGTATATAAAAAAGCGAATAATAGTGTTAGCACGGTCACAAGGATTTGGATTAGCTGAACCAGCTTGTCGTCTCGAAAGACAAGCAATAGCTGTTCAAAGGCAACATTGCCTAAAACACCGCCTAACACAGCGCCGCCAGAAACCCACAAGGCAATCGACCACTTGATTTTCCGTCCACTGGCTAATTGTCTAGCTGTCGAAACGATGGACATCGTGAAGACCGCTGTCGCCGAGTAAAAAGAGATCGCAGCAACAGAATGGGCGCCGATAAAATCGAAAATCGGTTTGATCAGCACGCCGCCCCCCATGCCCGAAACTGCGCCTACGGCATTTGCTAAGACGATCACGAGAAAATAAATCAGTCCGATCATTGTCTCACCCCTTGCAAAAGCCCCAGTATCTCATTGATTCTAGGTGTGAAGTCTTTTAACAGCTCCTGATAGCCGCAAAAACCCTCACTATCCACGTACATAGCATCTTTCATTCGTTTACAGCCTCCTCGGCACATTTTTTGGAAAGGACATTGCGTACACTTCGAAGGCATGTCTTTTTTCTGGCACAAAAACTGCTGCGAACAGTCTTGAGAAAACAATTCCCGCAATGTTTGCTCTTGGATATAGCCCATGCGAAACTCATCTAATACATAGAAGTCACAAGGATAGACACTGCCGTCGGCTTCGATCACATACTGCACTTGGCAGTTGCCTAGAATCCCGCAGGCAGTTACTTGCTGCCGCACCAATAGATTCAGTAAATCATCGAACAGCTTGATACTTAGGTAGCGCCCTTGCGTCAATTCCTGCAGCCAAAACGCCAACAGCTGTTGATAAAAGCCAGCAAAGTTTCTTGGTGTCAAGGCATAGTCGTTCGTTGATGTGGCATCCAAATCAGCCAAACAAGGAATGAACTGCACAAAGGCAATCTGCTCTTCCTTGAGAAAATCAAACACACGCTGGGCTTCCTTTGCTAAGGGATTTGTCAACACGCACAAGACATTGTACTCAATCTGATAGGCGTCCAATAATCGCTTGGTCTGCAAAACCCGTGCAAAGGTCCCCCGTCCTTTGGCGTCTAATCGATGCCGATCGTGCGCAAGCGGATGCCCATCGATCGACAGCCCGACTAAAAAGCGATGCTCTTTCAAAAAACGACACCATTTATCATTGATCACCATGCCGTTGGTCTGGATTGCATAGTGTACTGTCACTTGCTTTTTTTGCGCCGCAACAAAAGCCGTTAGTTTTCGAAAATAACTCAGCCCCGCCATCGTCGGCTCTCCGCCTTGAAATGCCAACGTCAAATGATCACCAGCTTCTAGGTCTGCATAGATGTTTGCAATCATCTTTTCCATTACATCCTCTTTCATTTTGCCAAAGGAACGTACTTCGCGCAAGGAACTGACGTTGGCATAAAAGCAATAGGTGCAGCGCAGATTGCAAAGAGAGGATGCTGGCTTGATCAATACGGAGATGTGTTTCATTTGTTGTTCCTCACTTCTTTATTTCTTTCGTTCGATTGTCTGCCTCTGTGTATTTCTTAAACCTAAACGCTGATACTCGCTTTCAGGGGCTTCAATCTGATCCATTACTTTAATCAATTTCTGAATCATTTCTTGTTCAATCAGTGGGTCATGAAGCGGTGTTAATTGCTTTGGATCATTCTTTAAATCAAACAGCAAGTGGCCCACTGAATAAGAATCGATATAGGTGGAAACTTCGACTTCTGTGTATGGAAAATGATTTGTAAATCGATTGCCCTCTTTCAAGACCATACTGTCTAAGACTTCTTTATTAAAAAAACCTCGCAATGAAGCATAACTAAGCGTCTGCATGGTGATTGGTCCATTCGAAGGGTGAACCGATGCACGCATATACACATAACGACCATCGTAGATATTGGCATGACCGCCGTTTGTGCCAAAAATAATTTCTTGATGAAGTGGTTGCGAATGCTGTTTTTTCAACACAGGCAGCAAAGATTTGCCATCCATATCTAAGGTGTTCTCAATTTCAAAATAATCCAATAAAGTTGCTGGAATGTCGATGGTTTGACTCAATACTTGAGTATGGGTTCCCGATTCAGCTTCCGGGTAACTGATGAAAAAGGGCAGATGAATGATTTCTTCATACATCGGTGCTACGTTTTTTCCTAACCAGTCATGTTCCCCTAACAAAAAGCCATGGTCGGTATTCACAATGATCAAGGTATCCTCCCACATATTATTTTTTTCTATAAAGTCCAGCACTCGTCCTAAGTGATGGTCACACATACTGATCAACGCTGCGTATTCTTTTTGCAGCTCAATCAAATCCTGCTCGCCAACGTCTTCTGTTACACGACCATATTTTGGCCAAAAGTAAGGTGATTCATTTGGTGTCTCCTGGTACAATTTGCGATAGGTTGCTGGCACATAAAATGGTTCATGGGGGTCAAAACATTCGACTTGCAAAAACCATTGATCTTCATTTTTGTACTGTTCCAAAAAATCCAAGCCGGCTTGGATCGTTTGAACCGTGGACAGGTCTTCTTCTACTGCTTGCCGTGTTCGATTCGCAAAATGCTGTTCCACAGAAATACCACTCTTATTTAACGGATTCAGCGGTGGATGATTCTCTGCCTGTTTTCTTGGAACCCATCGGTCACCTTCTTGTCCTCTAAATCCTTCCCATGTGGAATAACGGTTATGATAAGTGGCACCGCCATCTTCAAAGTAATGGGAATGGTCGGTTACCAAATGACAATAGACCCCATTTTGCTGCAGCGTATCAAAAATTGACGAATCAAAGGGTTCTAATTGTCCCCACGAACGATGCATAAAATTGTAACGACCTGTATGAAGTTCTCTTCTCGCTGGCATACAAGGCATGCTGCCACCATAAAAGTTGTCAAACGTAATCGTTTTTTCTCTTAGCCGTTCAAAATTTGGCGTGTTGATCCAATCGTTTCCGTAGTTTGATAAAAAATCTCTAGCCAGAGTATCAAACATCAGCATAATTGCTCGCATAGCATTCTTTCCTTCTTTCTTTCCTTTTCTTGGTCATTGCGACTACTTGATGATCGTTATCGCCCCTCGATTATCATCAGCGATCACATCTAAGTACGCGGAAGTATTCGTAACGACGATCGGCGTCACTAACGAGTATCCTGCCTCTTCAATTTCTTCTTTATCAAATGTAAGCAGTACCTCTCCTTGCTTGACCTGATCCCCTTGCTTGACTTTTGTTTCGAAAAAACGACCATCTAAGTTCACTGTATCCATGCCGATGTGAATCAACACTTCCACGCCATCGTCCGACTTCAAGCCAATCGCATGCTTCGTTGGAAACAGTGTTTCAACAACTCCGTCAAAAGGTGCTCGAACCAGTCCTTCATCTGGTGAAACTGCTAAGCCTTTTCCTAATAATCCATTTGCAAATGCTTGATCTTCTACTGCCGACAAAGGCAAAACGATGCCTGTTAATGGTAACGAAAAAGTGATTTCTTTCGCTGCTCTTTCTGATGGAATCAAAGGTGAGGCTTCATTATCACTAGCTTTTGCTTCT
Source organism: Enterococcus sp. DIV0008 (assembly GCF_050542615.1). Lineage (NCBI taxonomy): Bacteria > Bacillati > Bacillota > Bacilli > Lactobacillales > Enterococcaceae > Enterococcus > Enterococcus sp. DIV0008. Next base: position 2,322,121 of record NZ_CP172937.1, read on the forward strand.
TGTCGATCTTCTTGCGGATCATACAAGAAAGTAATCGTTAAAATAAATGATAAGACGAATGCTACAGTGATTGCTAATACATACCCATAAAAGCCGCTTCCGATGCCTTTTGCTGGATCAATGTAGTTGGGTAAACTGAAGATACCCATCCCACCTATAATAAAGGATTTTGTTCCCATTGCGCCCATGATTAACCCGCCGATCGATGCTGAAATCAAGGTTGCAATAAATGGTTTTTTTCTAGGCAACGTGATACCGTACAAGGATGGCTCCGATACCCCAAACAGACTGGAAATAAATGCGGGAACCCCGATTGCCCGAATAGAATTATTTCTAGACTTAATAATAACTGCCAGCACCGCTCCTGCGGTCGCAAAAGGAGTCGCTTGTCCTAAGACCATCACTGGGTCGTAACCAAGAACACCGATATTGTTGATTGCGATCGGAATGATTCCCCAGTGAAGACCAAACATGACCAACACTTGCCAAACAGCACCAACTGCAATCCCTGCAATAATTGGGCTGAAGTTATAGATCGCCAAAACAGCCGCACCCAACAAATTGCCGATCCACGTCGCGATCGGACCAATGACAATGAAAGTCAGGGGAACCATGATCAAGACAGTTAGAAACGGAACTAAGAAACTTCGCACAATACTAGGAATGATTTTTGTAATACCTTTTTCTAATTTGGCACCAAAATAGGTAGCAATGACGATAGGAATAACGCTGGAACTATAACTCATTAAAATGACTGGTATCCCTAAAAAAGTGACATAAACAGGCGATTCAAAAACGGTTCCTGCAAACAAGGTATACAACGGTTCGGCATTTGCCGTCAAGCCAGACAAAGCTGGATAAACAAGGGCAGCACCGATCGCCATACCGACAAATTGCTTTAAACCAAATTTTTTCGCTGCGGTATATCCTAAAAAGATTGGAAAGAAGTAGAAGAAACAATCACCTGCTGCTTGCAAAATCGCATAGGTTCCTGAAGTATTCTCAATCCATCCCAAAGAAACAAATAGCGCATTTAATCCTTTGATCATCCCTGTGGCAGCTAGAAGACCCAATACAGGTGTAAAGATACTGGAGATCACATCGATAAAAGCATCCAGCGGACCTTTCTTTTCTCCCGAAGGTGCCGCGTCATTTCCTGCCAATCCTGCATGTTGAACAAATTCTTGGTACACCTCCGGCACATGATTGCCGATCACGACTTGGTATTGACCGCCGCTTTGAACAACTGTCACGATCCCTTTCGTCTTTTTCAGCGTTTCTGTGTCTGCTTGCTCCTCATGTTTCAAATCAAAACGCAGCCTTGTGATGCAGTGGGTCACCCCATTGATATTTTCTTTTCCGCCGACTCCTTTTAAAATTTCATCGACCAATTCTCGATATGCCATCGTCCTCATCCTTTCAATGTAAAAATAAAAAGCAAGACAAATAACTATTCCTTGATGGAATAATTATCAGTCTTGCCTGCATTATCAGTAACAACCTTTATTCGTTCTCTATTAACTTTTGAATGTGTAACGTTAAGTACAGCTTTTCATCATCGTTCAAGGGAACACCTAAATACTTTTCAATCAAAAGCATCGTCTTATAAGCGTCTGCATACTGTCCGCTTACGTGTCCCAATAGTGGATTTGCTTTTACCACATCTGGTCGAGCCTTCAATCGCTGGAAAAAAAAGCGCAAATGGGTGATAAATCGATCGAATGCCAAAGAGTTTTCATCAATTTGTATCTTGTTAGAAAATCGAATAAGTGAAATAATATCGCGAATCTTTTTTGCAATCGATTGGACATCTTTTGGCTGATCAACTTCATCTGTTACTTGTGCATTGATCAAATGCATTGCTATATTTCCTGCTTCTTCTTCCTCAAAGACAACCCCTGTTTCTTGTTCGATCCGTTCTAGTGCTTTTTTACCAACTTCAAATTCCTGCGGATAAAACTTTTTTATTTCCCATGATAATCGGTTCGTAACTGTGATTCCTTGTTCATGCAGTTTAAACAGGTTATACAAATGATCGGTAAGTGATACATAGAGCGTCTCGCTTAACTCCTGGTTAATTTCCGCTTTCGCAAGTGAGATAATATCATCCGCTAAAGACACATATTTTGTCGGAATGGATGACAATAAACTTAAAAATCGCTCGGAAACTTTGTTTTTATGAAGCACAAACACTTTTTCAATTTTTGATTCATCGGCGGTTTGTCCGGGTTTCATTTTGAAGCCAAGGCCGGTACCGATCCAGATAAAATCTTTGCCATCTTGTCCGACCAAAACTGCATTGTTGTTTAAAATTTTTTTGATCTTCAAGACGCTTCTCACCTCCTTAAAATGAAAAAAGGCGATACCTTAATACATGTGTAGGATCCATACACACGTAAAAAGGTATAGCCTGCATTATCAGTAACTACCCATTTGATTGCCTTTACTATACTATTTTTATAGAAACGTTGCAAGCGTTTTATTGATTTTTCTTTTTTCCCCTCTGTTATGAAACTACACGAACTGCCGCAACCATTCATCAATCCATCATGTTTTTCTAAGATTGTCGATAACGGCACACCACTTTTTCCAACCAATCGATACTGGCAAAAAGCAGATAGCCCATCAAAGCAATCAGGAGGATCCCGGAAAGCATTTGTGGGTAGTCCATTTTTGACCACGCACTTAAGATCAGATAGCCGACACCATACGTCGTGTTATAGTTTTCGGCAAAAAAGAGGGAAGCCAACGCGATCCCGATACTGACCCGCACACTGGCAAAAAGTGCTGGCATGAGCGCGGGCAAAATAACGAAGCGCAAGACATGGCGCCATTGGTTGGTATAATTTTTCATGACCTGAAAATACGCTGGTGGGATCTTCGTGACTGCATCACGAATCGAGACGATCACTTGAATGACGATCACCGCAAAAATCAAGAGAACTTTTGAGAGATTGCCTAAACCAAAGAAAATCATAAAGACGGGTAAAAACGCAACTTTAGGAATCGGATATAAAAAGTAAAGCAGTGGACCAAGCAGCCGATCGGCTCTTTGGGATCGCCCAATCAAGATCCCTAACGGCACACCAACCAGTAAAGCCCCACTGAGCGCCGCAAATACCCGCAGCAAACTGGCACCTGCGTGGATCAGCAAGACTTCTCGCAATGCCCAAAAACGCTCAGCCGTTTCTAAAGGATTAGGCAGTGAACGATTGTTGGTCACCCAGCTTACACCCCACCAAACCACGACAAACGAACAGAAGCCCCAAGCAAAAGATTTAATGGTTTTCATTGCCTTGCCTCCCTCATTTGTTCTTTCAACTGCAAGACGACTTCATAAAAAGCCAATGAGTCTCGTTCCTGCTGGCTGCCGTAAAAAGGATTACTGATCGGCGTAACGCCTTGATCTTTTAGCAGCAAAATCGTCTGCCCCAAAAACACTGCCTCTTCTGGATCGTGGGTCACCACAATCAAGCTGTTTTGTCTACGCTGCTGTTGGGCAGCGATCATGGCTTGGGCGTTTGCTTTGGTTTCTTGATCTAGCGAAGCGGTCGGCTCATCCAATAATAAAACATCGGGCTGTGTGATCAGTCCACGCCCCATGGCAGCCCGCTGTTTTTGACCGCCGCTAAGCTGATGCGGATAGCGGTCTTGCACCTGCGTCAATCCCAACTCAGCAATACAGCTGGTGACCCATTTTTTACGGCGCTCACTAGGGATTTGGTTGATAAGCAGCGGCATTTCCAGGGCTTGGTAGACTGTTTGCCAAGGAAACAAATGCAGTTCTTGGAAAACGACCTCGATGTTGTCAGGGGAACAGCCTTGGTAAGTGATCGTGCCGGATTGCGGTCGCTGCAACCCTTTGATCAAGGATAAAAGCGTGCTTTTGCCAATCCCCGATTCTCCCAGCAGCACATAGGTCGAGCCTTGTTCAAAACAAAACGAAAGGTTTTTAAAAATGGCAGTATCTCCATAGGTAAAGGAAACGGAATCGAATAGAATACTCATAAGAGAATAAACTTCTTTCTTCAAATTATTTGTGTTGGTTTTCACATTTTATGCTATACTATTTTTTGCGTGATTGACAAGAAAGGATGGTTTATGATGTTTCAGACCCTCGTATTTCATGAAATACGTCCCGAAGCAGAACTTTATGATCAGGTTCGCCCGATCAAAGTCGCAGACGGTTATCAAGATGCCTTGCCTCTGCCCTTATTCAATAGCACTTCTCATTTTAAACAACAAATCGACTTTTTGAAAGCAGAAAATTACCATACGTTGACCCTTGCAGAAGTCAAAGATTTTTATTTTCGGCAGCAGCCGCTACCAGAAAAATCCGTGTTGCTGACCTTTGACGACTGCTATCAATCGATGAAAGAATATGCCTACCCACTGTTGAAAGAAGCTGGTTTCAAGGCAACTGCCTTTGTCGTGACCGGCTGGCTTTTTGATGCCCCTCAGCCTTACGATCCAGAAGTTTCACGGACATTGAGCAGCGCCGAATTAGCCGAAATGAGCGATGTCTTCGAATATGCCAATCATACCGATCATTTTCACGAACGCAAGGATCAGCAAGGGCGTTCAATGTGGGAAACACCAGCAGCCTTTGCGCAAGACTTACGAAGCTGCAATCAGCACGTGGCCATCAAGGATGTTTTTGCCTATCCTTTTGGCTTCTATGACCAGCAGACGATCGCTACTTTGGAAAAGGAAGGCTTTGTTCTAGCATTTACAACCAAACCCGGGATCAATACGGCACAAACCAAGCCAATGGAACTCCATCGGGCAGTCATCCCGTTCTCACTACCAATGGCTGCTTTTGAACAACGATTTAGAAACGAGGAATTGAACCAATGAAAAAAACGATTTTAGCAAGTATCCTAGCACTATTCGCTGTTGGCGTTGCCGCCTGCGGCAACACTGGCGAAACAGCAAGCACCAGCAATTCCAGCACCAGCAGTACAGAAGCTGCGGTCACAGATCAAACATTGACGATCGGGGTGTTACCAGCAGAATCAGCGATTCCGATCATTCTAGCAAAAGAAGAAGGCTTTTTCGAAAAGCAAGGATTGACTGTGGAGCTGAAATCCTTCACTTCCCCGAATGACCGCAATGTGGCGGTGCAGGCAGGCGAGTTGGATGGTACCATCAGCGATGTCATGACAGAAGCGACCTTCAAGCAAAACGGCATCGATATGACGATCACTTCTGATATTTTGGAAAACTTCAAGATTCTCGCTTCACCGAATTCAGGGATCACTGAGATGAAAGGGTTAGCGGATAAAAAAATCACCCTTGTACCGAATTTCATTTTAGAATACATCATGGACCAATTTGCACAGGAAAATGATTTTACTTATGACATCGTGGATATCGCTTCTTTTTCTGCCCGTTCCGAAGCATTGCTCAATGACCAAGTCGATGGCGCTGTTTATACGGAACCGCAAGCCAGCATGTTGGCTGCCCAAGGGGCGATTGTTTTAGGCAGCTCTAAAGATGCTGGCATCAAAGGCGGCACACTGCAATTTATGGACGAAGTCATCCAAAATCGCCCGCAAGACCTAAAAGCATTCTACACTGCTTACAACGAAGCCATCGATTACATGAATGCTCATTCAGCAAAAGACTATGCCGACATCTTGGCAGACTATCAATTTCCCGATGCTATGAGTACTTACTTAGACAGCCAGGAAGACTATCCGTATGCCCAGGCAGTGCCGCAAGAGCAATTCGACGCAATCATTGCTTGGACGAAAGACAAGGGTCAAATCGATCAAGCGTATTCTTACAACGAGTTGACCAATTTCGATTTTTTACCCGCTGACGAATAAGAAACAACAAAAAAGACGCATTTGCGTCTTTTTTTGTTGTTTCACTTCTTTTTGCCACTCTTTTTTTGCTCGTGGCAAGAAATTCAGGTATACTTTTGACAAATCAGCTGTCATGAAAGGATTTGATGCAATGCCAACGATCTCTGTTTATGCCGACCAGAAAGAAGATACTTGGGAAGCACACTTGACTCACCAGTTAAAAATAAATGAAGAAAGGACCCAGGCTCATCAAACATTTCATAACGAACCTTTAACGATCGACGAATATTTTTTTACAAAAGATCCTGCCCCTTTCTATACGAATCAAGACGTTAGCCAGCAATTAGCAAGCAATGGGCGCAGCTGCCTTCCGCTCGTTTATGTCGACGATCAGCTATTTTGTCAAGGTCGTTTGCCAACGATCCGTGAATGGGAACAATTGACGAAATCCGGGATCACTGTGCAATTTGATGCGTAAGATCAAAAGGCGTTGAAGGATTTACCCTTGACGCTTTTGCCGTGTCGGTATTCCCAAAGTCAAGTCACGTTCCTTCGACCAAGCGATGGCACCCGACAGCAAAAAGAAACTAATGACCGTCCCTTCCCTCACCGCTAGCGGTAAGCCCAAACTGATCGCTAGCAAGAGCGCCCCCGAAATACAGACCGCATCAACGCCATAACGGTACTGCTTGAACGTCCAGCGACTGCGTTGCGCCAGCAAATGACACCAGTGCTCGATTGGAAATTTCAAGACCTGCAACCGTAAGACTTGCCCCGTCGCCGTTCCAGAAATCAAGATCCCACCGATCAAAGCAGCTAGTTGGCTCCAATAATTCGTCAAGTGCAGCGATGCCAAGAAATAGTAAACAAAGCCATTGATCAAATAGCCGAATGCCAGCAAAGCAAAAAACATAATCAAGTACTCACTGCCTTTTTGTTTGAGGGACGTCTGCCGCCGATCCAATAGCCAACAGGCAGCTAAAAAGCCCAAATTGATGGCTGTTGTGATGGTGCCGACTTTGATTCCGGACATCGTTGCCAGTGTGACATTTAAGGCATTAAAACTACTGACCCCGACGCTGGCTTTAATGGTCAAGCTGATCCCGAAAGCACTCAGCCCATAAAATATCCCAGATCCTATCCATTGCTTTTTATTCATTTTTTCTCCCACACTTTCATTTTTGCTTTTCTAAGTATGTGCTATACTGACTAAAAACAAATAGGAGATTTCTCCTAGTTTGGAGGAAAAAAGTGAAAAAAACCGCTTATGCCTTGGCAATAAAGCAGGTACCAATCAAAGAAAGCTGCCCCTTGCCGATTCCTGAGGAGATTTTACAACAAAGTGCCCTCTGGACCTTTGATCATCGTGAAGCGATCCAAAAAGAAACGGTGCCGATGTCGGTCTTTTTCGTCCTATTGACTGGCAAAGCCAAGATCATTCAAACGCAAGAAAACGGCAAACGTGCCTTGCTACAGTTTCTCCATCCTGGTGATTGCATTGGTGATCTCACGTTGATTGGCGCCGAAACAGTGCCGAAGACCGTGGTTGCGATCGGTGAAACAACTTGTCTGGGCATTCCTATGAAAGCAGCAGCTCACGGGCTCATGCAAGACCTGGCTTTCGTACAAACGCTAGGCAAAACTATCGGTGAAAAATTGCTGCTGCGTATGGATCATTTTTCCGTCAATCAAACCTATCCCTTGGCTTGGCGCCTTGCCCAGCTACTGTTGGAAGCTTCGATCGATGATCTTTTTCAAGAAAAATTAACGGAGACCGCAGAATACTTAGGCGTGAGCTATCGCCATTTGACGTATACCTTAAAAGATTTCAAAACGCAAAAACTAGTCTCAAAAACTGCAGACGGCTATCGGATCGATGCGCCTGCGCTGCAGACCTTTATCCAAAACCAACAAAAGTAGTAGTAAGCAAAAAACGACAGCGAAATAGTTGGTATGATGCTCCCCTAAAAGCCAGAGAAAAAGCTGACTTTTAGGAGGCGCAACAAGAAAAACCAACTGTTTGCTGTCGTTTTCGGGTCGTTGCTTTATTTTTTCGCCAATGCCCATGCATTGACAGTAACCGTGCCAGTTCCGCTGAGAGCGATCGCCTCGGTCCGTTTTGGATACACGCGAGAGGTCAAACAATATTGCCCGCCATTTAAGAAAATCTCAATCGACGACGTATCGACGAAAATCTGCAGCTGCGTCAGCTCATCGACCTTGACACTGCGCTGTTTACGACCGTAGCCAGAAACGCCATGATGGATCGTGAAGACACCAGCTTCATAAGCCAAAGTCGTATCTTGCAAAAGCCCAAGCTGGAACTGCTGCAATGGGGCTTCCGCCATAACTTGCAACTCATAAGCCAACTCGTCGAAAGACAAGTGCTGCGGTTTTTCTGATAGCACAATTTTTTGGCTGACTTGCTTGTCCCGCAAATTTTGGAATTCTGGCAAAGGTTCTTGATACAACTGGTCATTTTTGACCGAAAGCTGTCTTGGCAGCGTTGCGGCATGCTGCCAGCCGCGAGGGATCGTTGGATTGCTGTATTCAGGACTGGTATCCCCTAACCCCATCCAGCCCCACAAGATCCGCCGTTTCTGCTCATCTTCAAAGGTTTGCGGGGCATAGAAGTCAAAGCCATAATCAAGTTCGCGAAACGCAGAAGTTTCTTTGAACGTCAGGGTCTCCCAATCCACCTCTCCAATCAGATACCCTGATTGATGGATATTTTGGCAAGCATGTTCTTTGGCTGCCAAGCCTTGCGGTGAGAAGACCAACACATCTTTGCCATCTAAGTGGAAGTAGTCTGGGCATTCCCACATGTAGCCTAGCGCATAGTCCTCACCGAAAAAGATTCCTCGATAGTTCCATTCATTTAAATCCGTCGATTCATAAATCAAAATTTTGCCTTCGTTTTCCAACGTACGCGCGCCTAGCAGCATATAGTAGGTGTCTTCGTGGGCAAAAACCTTTGGGTCACGAATATGATCGGTAAATCCTTCAGGGTAGTCCTCATGAGGAATCACGACTTCTTGCTTTTCGACGGTATAGCCGTCTTTGCTGATTACATGGACCGTGTTTTGTTCTCGTCCACTAAAGGTATAGTCATGATCACCAGGATGTTTGACATTCCCAGTATAGAAAAAATGGATCGTGTCATTCTCGATAAAGGCAGAACCCGAGTAGACCCCGTCTTTGTCATAGTTGTGTTCGGGAGAAAGAAACAGCGCTTCTTCTTGAAACGTGACAAAATCCGTCGACGTTTTGTGTCCCCAGTGGGGGGGTTCTCCGCCGTGGGGCGTTTGCGGTACATATTGATGGTAAAAATGAACGACACCTTTGAATTGGCAAAGACCGTTCGGGTCGTTCATCCATCCTGTTTCTGGCATCAAATGATAGTTCAAGCGCCACGCATCAGCACTGATTTTTTCCGCTAATTCGCTTTGAGTTTGGGCAAGCTGTGCCCAGTATTCTTTCGTTAACATTGTGGTACCTCTTTTCTCTTGCCGATGAACAGCAAGGGATTATTTATTGGTTCAACTCTTTGGCTAGCGGTTTGCGCTGCAATTGGACACCAGCAAAACCGACTGCAAAGGCAATCAAAATCACGACGACGTATTTCAGCATGGCACCGAAATCTCCAGTATACAACAATAGTCCTGGAATAAAAGTGATGCCCATCCCAGTGGCAGCTAATTGGAAGACATACGTCGCAAACCCGCCGACTGCGCCCCCCAGCATGCCTGCGCCAAAAATCCGCATCGAGCGTAAGTTGACCCCAAATAGTAAAGGTTCCGTGATCCCAAATAAGGTTGGAACCGCCGCACTGATGGCATTTGAGCGTTTGACTTTGTTTTTATAAATAAATGCCGCAGCGATCGCAGCCCCAAATTGTCCCGCCATACTTGCTGTACCTAAGACTTGTAGGACGTTTTCGCCTGTCGTATTCAATAACCCTAACTCAATAATACTTAACGAATGGTGCAATCCAGTGATCACGATCACTTGCTGAACCCCTCCGTAAATGATATAACCGATGCCCAATGGTGCTTGCACCAAGTAGACGATACTGTTGATGACTGCTCTTTCAGCTACTTGCAAGATTGGTCCTAACGCAAACAAAATCAAACCTAAAGTAATGACGATCGTTAAGAATGGTGTCACGATCAAATCCATCATTTGCGGAACAAATTTACGGAACCATTTTTCTAACTTAGAAACTAAGATCCCGACAATAATTGCTGGAAAAATCGACCCTTGATACCCAGAGATCGATAAACCGAATAAGTGCAGTGGCTCTGCATCCCCGCTGGCAACTGCCCAAGCGTTCGGCAATTGCGGAGCCACCATCATCAATCCTACCACGATCCCGATGATCGGATTACCGCCGAATTTTTTCGTCGCACTATAGGCGATCAAAACAGGTAAAAAGGCAAACGCTGTATCCGTTAACATTTCAAACATAGCTAACCAGTCAGCACTATAGGTGACCCCCAACTCGGTCAATAATCCCCGAATCCCCATCAAGAGCCCCGTCGTCACCAAAGCTGGAATCAGTGGCACCAAGACATCTGACAACGTGCGGACAACTTTTTGGACGGGTGACAGATTCGAATAAACATCATCTTTGAAGCCAGCTTTTTCAGCGGAGGCGTCATTGCCCATCTCTGTAGCGAAGGCTTGATACACTTCATTGACTTTTCCTGTTCCAAAAATGAACTGATGCTGTCCCGTGTTGAAAAAATAGCCCTTGCTGCCCTCAACTGCTTCCGCTTTGTCTTTATCTACTAACTGATCGTCTTTCAAAATCAAGCGCAAACGTGTGGCACAGTGTTCAAAGTTTTTGACATTTTCTTTGCCGCCAACAGCTTCTAACACTTGGTCGATCGTTTTTTGTTCCTTCATTTTTCCCACTCCTTTGATCGTCGGTCCATTTGTGGAACCGGTTCTACATTTGTAGATTAACAGAAACCGTTTGCAATTGCAAGCAAAGAAAATAAAAAAACAGAACGCCGCAACTGGACGTTCTGTTTTCTCGAAAAATATTTGCTTTATCGCTCCTGAATGTCAAGCTTGGCAGTCGACTGTTTGACCACTAATCGATTCGGTAATTCGATCACTTCAGGAACCTCTTCTCCTTGTGTCAGTTTTTGGATCGTTAAGACGGCATCGATGCCTAATTGGACATAGGGATATTGGGTCGTTGTGATGGTCGGATAGACATAATCCGTCGAATCATAGCCGCCAAATCCGTTCAAGGAAAAGTCTTGCGGCACTTGGTACCCTAGTTCATGGGCGGCTTTCAATACAGCAACAGCGATATTGTCCGTAGCACAGGCGATGTACGTTGCCGGTTGATCTTTCAAGAACACAAGAGCTTTTTGGTACGTTTCTCTTCTAGAAAAAGACGTTTCGATAAAGTCCACCTTGACGTTGGGGGTTTGTGCCAAGACATCAAGAAATCCTTTTTTTCGCAAGACACCTACCGCATAATCATTCTCGCTGACTCCAACGAATAAATAACGTCGGTGGCCAGCGCTGACTGCATATTCTGCCATGGTTTTGCCCGCTTGATAATCTTCATGGACGATGGAATGAATGCCAGCTAACTGTTGGCCTAACAATAAAACCGGCATAGGAACCTCTGCCAGCACCGCTTGCAGCTGCGGCGTGATTTTACGCGCAAAAAGGATCATCCCTGCTACTTTTTGTTTGACCAGCATTTCGATATTTTCTAGTTCCCGTTCATCGCTTTGATCAGAGTTGGTGATCAGCATTTGATAGCCATTTTCCCGTGCCGTCGTATCGATCCCTTTCAACACATCATTTGTCGATGGTGAATTCAGCCGAGGAATGATCACGCCTAGCAATTTCGTGTCTTGGGCTTTCAGCGATCGAGCAAATGTATTAGGACGATAGCCAGTTTCAGCAATGATCTGATCAATTTTTTTGCGCTTTTCTTCACTGATATAGCCATTGTTCAGATAGCGGGAAACCGTACTTTTCGCTACTCCCGCCTTTTCAGCAATGTCCTTGATCGTTGTCATGATTTCCCACCTTTGCATTTTCTTTTATTATAACAATAACTGAAAGAAAAGCGCAGGTTTTGCGTGAAAATTGTTGGGATAGGAGAATTTGGAATGAAGCTTCACTTCAAAGTCATCTTACAATCAATGAATGGTAGAGAAACTAAAACCTCCCTTTACAAGCTATGGCGAAGATCGATCAGATCATTGAGTATATTTTTTAAGCAACACAACGCCCTGATTCGTCAGCAGATAAACCACGAATAGTAAACCCTTATTCGATTCTGAACATTTTTATAGCAAGCGACATATAATAAAAAAACCAGCTAAGCCACGCTTAACTGGTTTTTCATTAGTAGAAATCCTACTTTAACTTTACATTGAAACCCCTCTATCACACATTCAAAATCCACATAAACCCAAGAAAGACAAAGAACAAGCCGTACATGATCGGTGAGACTTCTTTGCCGCGTTTGGCTGCTAACATGGTGATTGGGTAAAAGATAAAGCCCAACGCGATCCCATCGGAGATGCTGTAGGTCAACGGCATGCCTAATAGAATCAAGAAGGCTGGGATTGCAATTTCCATTTCGTGCCATTTGATTTCTCGCAGCGATTGCGCCATCAATACACCTACGACGATCAGTGCTGGTGCGGTCACTTGAGAAGTGACAACGGATAGCAATGGTGAAAAGAACAAGCCGAACAAGAAGAAAATTCCCGTCGTCACGGCAGTCAAGCCAGAACGACCGCCCACGGCGATCCCAGCGGAAGATTCCACATACGCCCCTACTGGTGAGGTCCCTAATAAAGAACCGGCGAGCATGGCAGTGGAGTCAGAAGCAAGTGCTTTGCCGACTCGTGGCATTTTGTTGTCTTTCATGAAGCCCGCTTGGTTGGCAAGTCCCACCAAGGTGCCTGCGGTATCAAAGAAAGTGACGAGTAAGAAAGTCAGCACCACGACCCACATTTGCAGGGAGTTGATGTCTCCTACATGGTTGAGCGCCACTAAGAATGTGGAAGAAATACTTGGTGCAGCAGAAACGATACTGGATGGTGCTTGGATCAAGCCAGTCAAAAGACCTAAAACAGTTGTTGCGGCCATCCCGATAAAAATTCCGCCAGGAACTCGGCGAACCATCAAGACGGCAGTGATCACTAAACCAAAAATCGTCAGCCACGTTGTACCGACACTCAATGAACCTAATGCCACAAGGGTCGAATCGTCGGAAACGATGATCCCGCCTTCGCTCAATCCCAGAAAGGCGATGAACAGACCGATCCCCCCAGAGATGGCATATTTTAAATCAGCAGGGATCGCATCAATGATCAGCTCCCGTAATTTGAAGATCGTGATCACGATAAAAATCAGTGATGCCACAAACACACCGGCTAATGCTGTTTGCCATGGAACCCCCATTCCAATACAGACTGAATAAGAAAAGAAAGCGTTGATCCCTAATGCGGGTGCCGTAGCGATCGGGTATTTTGCTAGAACTCCCATCAAGATACAGCCCAATGCACTGGCTAACGCCGTTGCTGTAAAGACGGCACCTTCGTCCATCCCAGATGCCCCAAGGACCGTTGGATTGACGAATAAAATATAGGCCATTGAGATAAAGGTGGTAAATCCAGCTAAGATTTCTCGTTTGACCGTTGTTTGTAGGGCATCCAGCCCAAAAAAGGAATTGATTTGATTCTTCATTTTTACTCCTCCAGCAATCAAGCAAAGGTATCACGATTGCTTGATTTTTTATAATGAAAACGACGAAATCAATCATAAACCAACTTTATCTGCAAGTAAATATTATCCGGTTAAAAAAACCAATAAAACGCTTTTTCCAACATCTTACCCTTAGTTGTTTCTAATCCACGTGTAACGCCTTCTCATTCACCAATTGCTCCAGCTGTTCCTTGGTGGTGCGCTTGATGGAAAGCTTTGGCAACTCGTTCAACGCAAAGTAATCGCTGTTGGAGGTTTCACTGTTTTTGATGAAGTCCCCTGCCAGAACCTCACATTCAAAGACCAACTTATAGTATTGAAACACTTGCGGAATGTCTTGTCTTAGATTCGTATCAAAAATTGCACGTAGCTCTTTGACCTCTACTAGCAGGCCGGTTTCTTCCAGCACTTCTTTTTTGATGTTTTCCCGTGGTGTCAAACCAATTTCTGCATAGCCACCCGGCAGTGACCATTCTTTCGTCAGGCTGTCTTCCACTAGCAAAATTTTTTCATCTTTTTGGATCAATGCTCGTACATCGACTTTAGGCGTAGGATACCCCTCATTTTTTTCTGTTAAAAGGGTCAACGCAGCTGCGTCTTGATCCACGACGGTACTCATCAAATGCAATGCCAACTCTTTGATTTCTTGATAACGTTCCTTATCGTACACATCTTTGCCATAGTACAAACCTGCTTCAGCGATCGATAACAGGCGTTTGTATTGCGTAAAATAATCTTTCATCCATTCCCCGCCTTTTCCATTTCTCTGTTATGCTTCTTATTCTAGAGGAAATCGCCGGTTTTGCAAAAGAAAGTCTTCTGAGACATAAGCAACAATCCGTCTTGCTTTGACAGCTAAACTTCCCCAAAAGCTGAGTCATGAGAAATAGCTCATCAAAAAAAGCAGTTGGCATGTACCTAGACCAGGTATAACGCCCACTGCTTTGCTTATTTACTTAGCTCAATTGCGATTCTCTCGATCAATGGACGATAATCCACTTGCTCGTAATCTTCCACATTGACTTCGATAAGCTCCCCTAACTGAAAGTCATCGTAACGGCGATCGGTGATGATTTGCCGAAACGCTTCTTTGGTTATATGGTTGGTTGCAGCTTGTCTATCTTCCAGCACATCCCCGTAATGGTATCGTTCCATGATAAAACTCAAATGGCGGTCATCCGCACGATCACGTAAGAAGCGTCTTTCCCATAAGGTTTCAAAAGAGGCTGTCAAACGTATGGTCAAGCAGTCATAGCCATAGCTTTGGGCGAGAAAATTCAGCAAGGGCTTCTGCTTTTCACTAAAAGGGTATTCCGAGACCACCAAACGTTTTCCTAAAGACATGTACAAGCCTAATGCCTGATAGTAAAAAGGCCAAACATACTGTTTTTCGATCTGGGCTTTTTCTGCCAATGAATCAAAGCCAAGGGATTCGGCATAGCACTCTTTGATTTCATCCGGCGTAAGTGCGAAAAGATCAGGAAAACGTGTCTTCAACAGATTCAGTAAATAACTTTTTCCAGTTCCAGGGCTGCCTGCCAATAAAACAAGCATCTTTTTGCGTACCATCTATTTGCCGATCGCAGTCGGCGCTTTCGTATTCATGAAAAGGCCGATCTTGTGCTTGACGATTTCTTTGATGGCTTCATTGGATGGGATCACGTTGTGGCGCAATGATTTGTTGACTTCCGTTGCCCCAAAATTTTCTTTTGCGATCTTCGTCCAATTCACCAACAATTCAGTACCTACATTAAACTTGCGAATGCCGTTATTGATCAATTCAGGATAATCTTCTTCTTTGACGCCAGTTCCTCCATGAATGACTAGCGGCACGTCTACGACCGCATGGATTTCCTTCAATAACGCAACATTCACTTCGGTTTTGGAGCGGAATTGACCGTGATTGGTTCCGATAGCGATGGCTAGCGCATCGACGCCAGTAGCAGCGACAAATTCTACCGCATCTTCTGGGCGTGTGAAGACTTTATCGTCTTCTTCCACATGAATGCCCTCTTCTGTGCCGCCGATCGTTCCTAATTCTCCTTCGACGGACACCCCATGGGCATGGGCGTATTCGACGACTGCGCGCGTTTTCAAAATGTTTTCTTTGAAGGGCAAATGCGAGCCATCATACATCACCGAGCTATAGCCGCTATCAATCGCTGCTTTGATCTCATCGAAATCTCTGGCATGGTCCAAATGCAAGACAGCGTCCACTAGCTCGTGATCGGCAATCGTTTTGACGACATTGACCAAGACATCATAGCCGATGTATTTCGCCGTATCGATACTTGTTTGAATGATGATGGGTGCCCCCATCTCTTTGGCTGCCCGCAGCATACTTGGTAGCATTTCTAAATTATGGGTATTAAAAGCCCCCACTGTAAAATTCAATGCTTCTGCTGTTTTCGTTACTTCTTTTAATGTTGTATACATCCTTGATTCCACCTCGTCTAGTTTAATTGCCGCTGATCGTAAGTTGTTTGGCGATTTGCCGCATTTCTTCCATTTTGTCCATGTAATAGTCGATCTTTGCATCGTCGCCGTTTCGTGCGGCGGCGGCACGCTGAGCATTGTAAAGGGACATCAGTTTTTTGTAGCCGTCCCCGATCGATTTTTTCGCCTGCAAGCTTTTTTCCAATGCGTCGATCGCTTCTTCTGTGCGAGAAAGTTTAGCCTGCGCTAAGCCTAACGCTTCATACAATTTTGCTTGTTCGTCGCTGTCAGTTTCTGCTTGCAACTGACTTTCTAAGGTTGCAATAAGCACTTCTGCCTCTTGGCTTTCTTCAGCGGTCAAAGGAACCGCTGGTGTTTCTGTGGGCTTTTTTTCTTTTTTGAAAAAAGAGAACATGCGTCTTCCTCCTAGCGATTAAAAGTTTTTCAATAAGGGACTGATGATCCAAGCATATAGCAGGGCTGCCGTGACGGTATCCACATCGGTTGCCGTAGCGTTAACAAAGCCCATTTTATTGAAGATCGTCACAAGTAGGGCTGGCAGTAATGTAATGAAAAAGCCGTGGAAGATCCCTCCGATGATCGCCCCTCGACGTCCACCGACCGCATTGCCGAAGATCCCAGCGGTGCCGCCGGCAAAGAAGTTCGTCAGCATACCTGGCAAGATCATCGCCAAGCCAAAGACTGGTAAAACGAACATGGCGATGACTGTCCCAATCGTTGTAGTAATGAAGCCTAAAATAACTGCATTTGGGCTATATGGGAAGAATACTGGGCAATCGAGTGCTGGTTTTGCATCAGGCACCAATTTCATAGCGATCCCACGAAACGCAGGGATGATCTCGCCTAAGAGCAACCGAACGCCTGCTAACAAAACATAGACCCCAACCACGAATTGGATGGCTTGCAAGAAGGCATACATGATATAGTTTTGATCACCAGAGAGCGTAGAAGCAAAGGTTTCTCCAGCAAACAAGACCGTCACGATATACAGTGGAACCATCACGACCATGACAGAAAGATAGGTGTCTTGTAAAAATTCAAAAGAACGTGGCAGTTTGATGTCTTCGATCGATTTTTTCTTCTCGCCTCTTTCTCCAAACAGATAGGCAACGCCTGCTTCAAAGAGGTAGCCGATCGTACAAAAATGTCCGAGAGCAATGTCATCTGACCCAGTGACTTTACGGATGATAGGCTGAGCCATCGCTGGCATCGCTACGGCAAAGATTGCCCCAATCAGCCCACCGACAAGAATCAAGACAACGCCCCGTAAACCAGCGAAATAGCCAAAGACCGTCGTCATGGTCGCCATCCATAAAATGGCTTGACCCGTTAAGAAAATATATTTCCATTTCGTAAAGCGTGCCAATAAAATATTAAAAACAAAGATGGCTAAAAATGTCAGCGCTATGTCCCGCCCCAAGCCCAACTCATTCATCGCTTGCCCGTTGATGGCTTCGATGGAAGGGATTATGCCTTGCATGTCGAATCCTTCTGTGAAAATCTCGCCGAAATAGGTCAAACTACCGACGATGATGCTAGAACCAGCGCTTAAAACCTGAAAGCCCAATAGCGTCTTCAAACTTCCTGAAATGACTTGACCTGCTGACTTTTTCTGAAGCAGCAGTCCTAACATCGCGATCAAGGCGATCGTGATCGATGCCTGCGTTAAAATATTATCAATAATAAAATTGATGATGCCCATTTTTTCAAACTCCCTTCGTCATGACCCTTCCTTACAGTGCGCCTTTTTCCGTTAATACCGGCATGATTTTTTCTTCGATTTCTGGTTTTGAAACAATGTTGCGTAAATAAATGATTGCGGTTGTCGGGTCCAAAGCAAACTTTTCAAATTGCGTCCGAAAATTCTCTGCTGTAATGATGATGTCTGGTTTCATTGATACTGCTGATGAGATATCCACATGATCCAATTTCGCCTCCACTCCTAATTTCGTTAAGACATCTTCTGTTGACATCTGAGCCGCAAAGCTGCTGCCAAGACCTGCACCGCATACGAATAAGATCGATAATTTGTTCATGATTCTTCCCCTTTTCTTTTTTTTATGAAAATAGCAATGATTGAAAAGCTTCAATCGTAGAGCAAGCCAGCAACTGCGTGACTTTTTCTTCATCATTGATCAGTTCGATCAATTCCTTCATGATGGCAAGATGAGAGTAGGAGTCCACCGCAGCCAAGCAAAAAATGATTTTGACAGGGTCCATTTCTGGGTTCCCAAATGCGACTGGCGGCGCCAAGGTGAGGACACTCACACCCAACTGCCGGGCGCCATCTTCTGGTCGGGCATGCGCCAGCGCCAAATGTTTGCCAATGACGATATAAGGACCGTATTCCTCCACCGCCGCAACCATTGCCTCGATATAGCGTTGTTCGATGATCTGTTCTTTTACTAGCGGCTGCGCCGAGCGTTCAATGGCTTCTTCCCAATTTTGAACAGGAACGTTTAATTGAATATGACTCGCGGATAAAACATCTTTTAACATTGGCTGAATCTCCCTTGCATTAATGGCTAATTGATTTTGTTCAAACAGGTGGGTCAATTTGCGATAGGCGGCAGCATCGATCGTCCCGCCGCTTTCTTCAATGACTGTAAGCAACTGATTGAAGAACAGCGTGGCATTTTTTTGGTCAAAGGCGATCCGTTTGAATTGTTCATTGTTGTTTAAGAAACGACGGATCACTTGGTGATTTTCTTCATTGATGATCGGTGGGATCAGTAATACTGGCTTTTCTCGATAATCGATCTCATAGGTTGAAAAAACTAGATCCACATCGAATTTCGTAATCAAATTGACTTCTTGTGAATTCAAGACTGCCGCAACTTCTACTTCTGGAAACTTCTCCTTGAGGCTGGCTGCCAGCAGATTGCCGGTTGCCATTCCATGGTTACAGACAACGACCGCCTTATAGCTCGTAATAATCTCGTGGTTCAATGAACTTAGGGCTGTAGAAAAATGGATCACGAGAAATGTCAATTCATCTTCTGATAGTGGTTGCCCTACGATCTCTTCGATCGTAGGAGCGAACCCCTTGACGGCTTGGTAGATTTGTCCATAATTTTTGCGAACGGTCTCTTTGATCGGATTGGGTACTTGAATGCCGCTCTTGGCTCGAACGATCAGCGCGGCCATATGTTTATACAATCCCTCTAACAACTCTTCTTCCTTTTTACTAAAAGGGATCTTGGTTTGGCATTCCACAAATTGGATCAGCTGCAGCGACAAGAGTTGCGCATGCGCCCATTCGATGGAATTGGACAAATCTTTAAAATTCAGTGATTCGATGATGAAAGAAAGATAGTTGACTTCGATTTCTGGTGGCTCGATCGAAAAGGTTTCAGCGATCGCCTGGATATAGGCTGACCCTTGGAGCGGATTGCTGGAAGTAGACCAATTCATGCGAGTGATAAATTCCTTCATTCTGATGCGCATCAGCCAAATGGCGGTAAACAATAAGATTTGGCTGCTATACAACTCATTTTGATTTGGCGGCAACACTGCTTGCATCACTTGTTGGATCTGTTTGATTTCTTTTTGCGGCAAATAGCGATAAAGCAATTTCGTAAAGACTAAATCTGGGGTCTGTTTATCAAGTGGCAGCCTACCGATCCGCTGATTGATGATGTCAAAAATCATCGTCCGAATCGCTCGTTCCGATCCATTCAACCGCAGTCCTTTTTTTCCTAGACTAATGATCTCAATGCCATATTTATTGATGTCCGCCCGCAAACGGCGCATGTCTTCATCCATGCTGCTTTTCGATATCTGGTACGCTTCTTCTTTTTTATTCAACACCAGGATCTCTTTTGAAAATGTCAGATGCAGTAGCAGATCAAAACTACGCTCTTCACGGGTCATATATTCCGACTGTTGTGCCTGTAATGCCTGCCAAACGATGGCTTGCTGCTTTGAGGGCATTTTCAAAAGGATGCCCTTTCCTCGAAGGGTTTGGATCGGTCCGATGTGTAAGCCAGCAAGAAACGTGTTGATCTCATTCAAATCATTGCGGATCGTCCGCCCACTCGCTGCGGTCTCTTCTGCCAGTTGCTCGATGGATAGTGGATAATCAGTCACCAACAGGCGATGCAAAACATCTACGATTCGTTTTTTCACAACTTTCTCTCCTTCTCTGATTTGAGTATATGATTTCGCTTACAACAAAAAAAGTAGATGTTTCTGCCACTTTAGTTTGCAAAAATGTAAACGCTTCTATTTCAAAATAGGAACCTTTGCTCGATTATTTCATATTTTCCTTATTTTTCCTATCCGATGGAGAAAACGTTTAGATAGAGGATCAGATGCAAAAAAAGCAAGAGCAGCTGCTCTTGCTTATCGATGATGGTGCATGCTATTGTGTTTGATCCGTCGTGTCTTCTGGCTTATTTCCTAGCGCTTGCTCCATTTGCTTTACTGCCCAATCCATTAGAAAGATCAACAGCATTGCCAGCACGCTGCCAATCAATGCCCCTGAAAAACGCAATGGGATCAATTTCAGTGGCGTAAAACTAGTACCGATCGTCATTAACAGCAGGACTTGTGGGTTGGTAAAGAAATTAGCAACGGTATAATTGACTGGCATAAAAAACTCCGTCAATATGTTTAGAATGATCAATACCACTGCGATCGCTTCAAGGGGCATATGCAAGGACATCAATAAGAAACCCAGCAGCAGCCCTACAATTCCTCCCAGTACCCTGCCGATCGTGCGATTTTTGATTTTTTCCATATGTTCTCCTGCCAAGACGGCAGCAGCAGAAATCAAGATCCAATACCCGTTGCTGTCCCGCAACAGATAGGCAATGTAGGTGGCAATAAACAAGATCAAAGAAAAGTGCAACGCCTTGATGACCATTTCTGGTTGCTGAGATAATGCCAGCGAATATTTCTCGTGCAAGCTCAGTTGTTGAAAGGCCGTTTTTTCTTCTTTCAACGGTAGCTGTTCAGCTAACGAAATCACCAGTCCAGCAAGCAGCGAGCCTGCGATGCCGTAAAGCAAATAGGAACTGTGGTGCAAGATTTCTCCAAGATGAGCGGCGTGAAAGTTAAAGCCGGTGGCATAAAGCATCAACACGAAGAAATAATCCGGCTTGGGGATCCGCATCACTTTTGACAACAAAAACGCGGAAAACGATAAAGCGCCGATAATAAAAGGCGCGCTCCAAGGAATCAGTGCTGTCCCAGCACCTAAAATAAAGGCCAGCAACAACGCCGCGCCGTGTGTCAAAATGGCGCGCAGATTATAAAAAAGGGACCGATGTTGAAAAGCCAAGTATGAAAAAGCCCCCATCGCCCCCACAGAACTTATCAAAGGGTCCTGAACAAGAATCCCTATAAACAAAGGAACCGCCATCGCAAACCCTGATCCTAACGGACGCAAGACTTTTCGTTTTTCTTTCATGCAATTCCTCCTATCAAAAAATATGTACGATGATACAGCGTTTTATAAACAACGTCCTAAACTAGTATACGGAGCAAAAGATGAATATGCAAATTTTTTTCAGAAACTTTTCGATATAATCGTAGCGATGTTTTCTTGATCAAATCATACGCTGGCACAAAACAGCCCTTAGCAATAAAAAAAGAGAAGCATTCGCTTGGCAATAGACTACAAGCGAATCTCTCTACTTTTAGGCAAAATATTCTTCAATGAAGTGCTGGTGATTGTATCTACTATTAGTATCGCGCAGCATTCACCCGTTTGAATAACACTTGATGCACTCAATCAGCTAGTAACTCACCCTAGTGACCACATGGACAGACTCTTGATACACCAACACGAGTCATTGCCTTTGCTGCTGGTGTCTGGCGCGAATGTGTCTCTCAATAGATAATTGAAACACTAAAGCACCGAAAACGGCGTCTTCGGTGCTGACCAATTTCCTTTTGTTTACTCCAAACGCCATTGAATAATTGCTTTGACAACAATGATTGCTCTTTAATCCTGTAAAATCAGCGTTTTCAAGCACTTCGATTAATCATAAAAAAGCTGACAGGGATGACTGCTTTTCAACCAGCTGGCAAGAATCATCGGTTGCTTCTCTGCTTTAATTTTTCTTGGAAAAATCACCTTTTGCGATGGCTTTGTCCGTACAATAGTGGCCTTTGCCATGGGTCTGACGGACCTCTGCCAATTTTTCTTGGATCATCTCGAGGATCACTATGAGGTTGTCTTCATTGGCAACAAAGTCCAATTGATCCCCATCGATTTGCATTTTCGGACAAACGTCAAAGTTTTCATACCATTCATCATATCGCTGATTCAATTCTTTGTAATAGTCGTACAATGTCGGATCATTGGCAATTTGTTCATAGGAACGGCCACGTTTATTGATCCGTTCGATCATCGTATCCAAGGAAACTTTGATATGAACCATTAAATCTGGATGTTTCAACGGCGCCGATTCTTCCAATTCCCGTAGCATCGTGTTCAACAGGTTATCGTATTGTTCGACCTCCATCGGTGCGATGCGACCTAGATCGGCATTTAGATGAAACATCAAACTGTCCTCATAGATGGAGCGATCAATGACATTGTCATCATTCGACAACGCTTCCCGCATCCCTAAAAAACTTTTGTTTAAGAAAAAAATCTGCAATAAAAAAGCGTATCGTTCTGGATTGGAATAAAACAATGGCAGAACATCGTTGTCCTCCACGTTTTCATAAAAAGGCTTCGACGCCATTTCCTTCGATAAAAAATCAGTCAAACTGCTTTTTCCTGCCCCGATCGTACCTGCGATTAATAACACATTCATCCATCCTTTATTAAATATAGTCACCGACAAATGCTCGGTGCGCCATCTCTTCAAAATCATACGCTGTTCGTGCCGCCAAATCAGTCAAATACGCTTGTACCGACTCCGTCAACGTCAGATTGACCGCCGCAGCTTTTTCATGAAAAGCGATCACTGGTTTATTTCGTACGTGTGCTGCGCCGATTTCAAAGGCTGTTCCCGGATCAGGGATTCCACCATGGTAATCCACAACGACAACGACGACGTCGGCTCGTGTCAATTCCGGCATGTCTTTTTCAAAAATTTCTCTCGCCCATTCCGGTGGATTGGGTTCAGATGAACCTTCTTGATACAGGCGCGGCGAATAGATCGCCAAGGGTTGCGGATTTTCCGCTAAACTGCGTTCTACCTGTTTGAGTCGTGCGACTTGTTCGTTTGAAAAAAACGGTCCAGCTAAATAGACCTGCTTCATCCTGCCAAGCAATCCTTTCCTGACCCCTTCGCCGCCAATCGTTGGATCAACGACTCAACGTCAGATAGGAAAAAGAGCGTTTCCGGCAGTTCAGCCCAAGCTTCAAACATTGTTAGCAGCGGCTTCAGTCCATCCTTCAAGCCTTCGTTCATTAACACACCGATCGGCTTGACTGGCAATTTCCCAAGAGTCAAAAAAGAGCATACTGATGACAACTCCTCTAGTGTACCAAATCCACCAGGTAATACAAGGTAGGCATCGCTCATTTCCAATAATTGTTGCGTTTGTTCATCCCTTGTATCCGTATAGAACTCGGTGTATGTGCTTGATCCAGTGACGATTGGCGGCAAATCTTCTGCAAAGGAACCTGATGGATAGATCCCCGTCACTGCGCCTTCTTTTTCAAAGACCCCTTTCACGATCTCCCTCATCAAGCCAGCCAAAGGGCCGCAATAAACCAACTCGATGTGATTTTTTGCTAAGGCATTGCCGATAGCACGAGCGGTCTTTGCCAACTTTTTCTCATTTTCTAAACGGGTGCCGCAACATACAGTTACTCTCAAAAACAACAGCTCCTTCTTCACTACACCTGCTATTTTACACAATCTCTTAAAAAAGTAAATACTACATATTGTGCTTCATTTAGATGAAAATCGATCTATTCACTATATATTGTATATCGCCATTTGCATCTTTTCGCTTTCCCTTAAACCTTACAAACCTTGAAAATAGCAGCCAAGAACAAACAGAACCAGCTTTCATCGATTCCCTCAGCCCTCTTTCATCCCACATAAAAAAACACGATGCAGCTAGGCTCGTGTTTTTTTATCCATCACTTTTTTCTCTTGTCCAAACAAAATTCAGCAAAAAACTGTATAAAAAAATTATTTTTCTTCAGTAGCTGCTTTCAGTTTTTCCAAATCCTCTTGCTCGACAAAAAAGGTCACTTCTCCTGTTTCCAAATCGACGGATGCTTTGACTTCAACCCCTCGTGGGAAAAACTTGCTGGCATCGGTCTCGATTTTTAAACGCATCGTTCCATCTTTCAATCCAGCACCATAGGTCATCGTACGAAAGTTCTTTTTCATTCCTGCTCGCTCCTTTTTTAATAGCTCATCGACACTGCACCCATAAAGGGTACTCAGTTTTAATAAATTCAAACTGTCTGGTACCGTCTTGCCGGTTTCCCAATTTGAGATCGATGTGCGGGTCACTAAAATTTTTGTTGCTACTTCTTCTTGGCTCATTTGCTGTGTGACTCGATGGTTCTTTAGTGCTTCCCCAATCGTCATCTTGGCCTCCTTCTTCTACCTTAACGCAGACCTGCTGTGATTTCTGCTCAAATCCATTGATATTACGGCATTGTCAAACAGTTTTGACAGGATTTTCTTACACGAACTCTCCGTGATAGTGGTTTTCTTTCTATCATAGATGAAAAAAGAATAAATGACTAGAAAATGATTTTTTTATTTCGACTATACTACGACAAAAAAAGTAGCACGAATAAATCGTACTACTTGAGAAAACATGACCTGTTGCTAACGGTGGATCGTCACTTCTTTTTTGACTTCTACGGTGATGCGGCCATTTTTGATGACCATCAAACGTTCAGGAATATCGATCAGCACATCGGCTTTTCTTTGAGTATCTAAAAGAATCAAATCTGCGCGGTTGCCAACAGCGATTCCATAGTCTTTGATATTTAATGCTTTAGCGGTATTGGTCGTGATCATTGGCAAGACCGTCGGCAGGTCATCGGCGCCGCCTAAATGCGCCACTGGCACAGCCAACATAGCAATTTGAATCAAATCACCGTTGCCATAGGGCGTAAAGGCGTTACGGATATTGTTGCTGCCTAAACAGATATTCACACCAGCATCACGTAATTTGCGAATCGGCGTCACGGCACGGCGAACGTTGTAGGCATCGTTTCTGGCACCTAAGTGCAAGTCGGTCGCAGGCAACGGCATCACATTGATTTGGGCTTTGACCATCAAATCGATGACTTCTGCCAGCTGATCCGGTTCCATGGCATGCAGTGCAGTCAAATGTCCTACTGATACCCGACCTTGATAGCCTTCTGCGATGGTTTTTTCACACAGGTAGACGATCGATGTATCGTCTGCTTCGTCGGCAAAATCTTGATGCAAGTCAATGTCTTTGTCAAATCGCTTGGCGATCTCAAAGATCAAGTCGATGTGCTCATTGGCTGGCGCATCATTGTAAGGAATGCCGCCAACGACATCGGCGCCTTTCTCCATCGCTTCGATCATCATTTTATCCGTTCCGGGTGCTTTAAAAATCCCTTCCTGCGGAAAGGCAACGACCTGGATATCGATCAAGTCGCGGTATTCTTCTTTTAAGCGCATGATGGTGTCAAACCCAGTGAAGCCTTGTGCTGGATCAAATTCGGCATGGGTGCGCACAGCAGTCGTGCCATGTACGATCAGCATTTCTAATGCACGTTTCGCTCGATCATAAATGTCTTCTTCGGTAAAGGTCGGTTTGAGCTTTGCCGTAACTTGGATCGCTTCTTGCAACGTACCTGAATTATTGGGTTCACGATCGGCGATCAAGGCTTTGTCTAAGTGGATATGGCTTTCGATCAATCCGGGGATCACAACTTTGCCTTTCGCCTCAATCGTTTTTGCTGCTGATTCTTCAATGATGGGTGCAACTGCGGTGATTTTTCCTTCTGAAATTGCAATATCTACTAATTCTGCATCGTCTTCAAGACGTGCTTGCTTGATCAATAAATCCATGTTTTCCTCCTATCCATCAGCCAAACACTAAGCCGATGACTAATAATAATACGGCTGCTAAACTCAACCACTTCACGTTTCCTTTGACTACATCCAGAATCGGAATTTGGAAACCAGAAGATAAAGCTTGCATCGTAATGTTGACGAAACTCATTTGACTCCCGAGGCCAACCCCCATCGTTACAAAGCCAAGAGCTAACACTGGGAAGCCTAATGAAACGGCAACTGGTAACACTAATGTTAATACGGAGCCGACATAGGCACCCGCGGGAATCCCAATCAAGACACCCGTCAAGATCGCCACGGGAACGACGATCGCTGCGGGGGCATTTTGTGCCGCACCTGCAATTACAGCAAATGTCCCGGTTTCAGCGATCACGTTGATGAAGGCTAAAAAGATCCCCACTTGGAACAAGCGGGTCAAAATATACGTCGATCCGTCCACCATCGCTTCCACCGATTGATTCATCGAAAAGTCGGTACAAACAAAAATCAACGCCAACGTGACCACCATATAAACTAGCGGTGTAAAGAGGACAAAGCCGATCAGGTCATTGATCAACGGACCAAAGATGACCGCAAAAAGCAAGAAAATCGCAGGCAGTGTCGTTTTGAACAATTCACCATTGCTTTTGTTTTCATACTCTTGATTGGCTGATTCTTTGAAGCCCAGATGACGACGCTTGGTCCCAAAGAATGCCAATAAAATCGCCAAACCAACGAATAACAACCAAAATGGGCGCATTTGATCTACGTAAGAAGCGACACTAAAGCCGCCTAGTTCAGACACGATACTAGATTCCAAAGAGGCAGGAGAAGTCGTAAAGGAGACAGCTGCCGCTAACGACATCGCTGCGATCAATTCGGGTACCACCCCAACTGCCGCAAATGCTAACGGTGCGATCACCATCGCACTCCCGCCGCCGATCCCGGACATATAAGTCGCTGCTGCCAATAAAATGACAATAAACCCTGCCACATATTCCACTTTTCCTTTGGTCCCTCTTTTGGCTAAGGTTAAGGCTGCCGTATAACTACCGGCTTTGAAGACCGCCATCGCTACAGCGGAATTGATGATTGGCACCGTAATACTTAACATCGTCGGAATAGCTTCCAACAGTTGCGAATTGGCTTCAGCTAAACTGATCCCGCCAATAATCATCGCCAATATCCCAGCAATCAAGCCAGCAATGATCATATCTACTTTTTTAAAGAGTAAAACCAGTACTAACACTAACGGAATCAGTACTAAAAATGCTTTGACTCCAGTTGGTGCAACGATCTCATTGATCGCTTCTGCCGCAAACACTGTTCTTTCTGAAAAGATAAAAAGAATGAGAGCCATAAACAGTGAGACGAACGTTCCCTTTTTTTTCATCACATTTCTCCTAACTTATATGAATCTTCATATAATAAATGTTGTGTTGCTATGGGGTGTTGCTGATTGATTTTTCCGCTGATTTTTCTCTGGTGTTTCCCACCTTCTTTCCTCGAAGAAAGGAACCAAGCAAAAGACACCTGCTTTTTCGACCTTTTTCGCCACTTTTTCTTTCTCTATTATAATTCTTGTTGTTAACGCTTTCTTTGGACATTATTCTAAAATAAATCTTCGTTTTTTATCCAATTGGCTAAAAGCGCAGAAAAAAGCGCGGCCTGTGGAGAAAAGAGCCTTCATTTGATCCTCTGGCCTTTTCTCGGAGCCCCGCTTTTTTGATGTATCTTCTGCCTATGATCGTTTTTCACCTCGGTTTGTCCAGCGTTTCAGCCGATAAAAAAGCATCAGTTGTTTGCGCGCCCGCTTGATCCGCTGGTAGCGCTTTGGCTGCTTCTTGTAAAATGCTTGATGGTAGTTTTCCGCTGGCCAAAACTGCGTGGTCTTGCGGATTTCAGTCACGATGGGTTGCTGATAATAACCAGATTGTGCTAGTTCCTTTTTGGCTCGTTGCGCAAGCACTTCCTGCTCAGCAGTCGTATAGAAAATGATTGGGCGATAAAAATTGCCGCGATCTTGAAATTGTCCGAAAGCATCTGTCGGGTCTGTCACTTGCCAATATAACTGCAACAAGTCCTGATAGGTGATGATTTTGGGATCAAAAATGATCTCTACTGCTTCGACATGCCCTGTTGTTCCACTTAGTACTTGATCATACGTCGGATTCGGGACGGTTCCCCCGGTATACCCCGACAAGACGGAAAGAATGCCCGGCTGGTCTTCAAAAGGCTCGACCATACACCAAAAGCAGCCTCCAGCAAAAATAGCCACTTCTTGTGCTTTTCCACCTGTTTCGGTCGGCTCCACAGAAACTTCTGCTGGTTGGGCTTTGCTTGTTTCTTCATTCCTTGCCTTTTTCGGTGCTGACTGGCTGATTGTTTGATAAAACTCTGCGACATTCGGGGTCAGATTGTTTCTCAGTGCCAAAGGACGCAACGACGCTTCTAGTTTTTCCAAAACCCGTCTGGTCTGTTGGTCTTCAAGACTATTTGACGATTCCTTTTCGTGTTTGCCCGCTTTTTGTTTGGTCGCCAGCTGGGTTTCCAGTGTATTTTTTGCTTGCACCAGTTGTTCTCGTTCCCACTGTCTCGTGCCAGGATGCAAGATCAAATTATAGATTTCTGACAGCCACGCCATCGTTGTTTGCTTCATCACCATTGCCCCTTTGCCTCATGAAGGAGCGACTCTCGCTCCTTGTTTGGTTGCACTGTACCATAGTTTCGCCGATTCGCCCAATTTGATGCCCAGCAGCGTACCGACTTCAAACGTCGCCAAGCACAAAGTATTAAAATTGCTAATGCAGACACAAAAGCTCCCCCAGTTGCCTTGTTTATAAAAGTATCGTCCAGGCTCTTGAGAATGGAGCTGATGTCTTAAAGATTGCACGGGCGTATAATCTTACGGATATACTGTTTATAGAATAAAAGAAAACAGCATGGTCGACATCGATAAGATGATCATGCTGTTTTTATTTACTTACTTTTTGAAATACTGTTCTGACTTTCATGAATAACTCATCAACCAAGTGCTCATGCGCTTTTTCCAAAAAAACACATACTCTGGCTTCATAATCTATTGTCGTTAATTGATCTAACAATACTTTTCCTGTTGTCTTCATGCCATAATCTGGATTAATACTTACATATAACGGATAGTTTCTACTTGTACTGGAAATCGGAGCAACGGTGGCAACGTTACTATAATCTGCAATCATGTCATGACTTAAAACAATATAGGGTCTTTTTCCTGTTTGTTCATGTCCAGAACGAGGAGCTGTATCCAATAACAAAATATCACCTTGTCTAGGTTTTCTTACCATTTTTCATTCCCTACTGCTTCACCTAAATGTTGAATTTCCACGTGATTTCTCTCAGCAGTGTAATTTTCAAATAACTCTTCAATCGTTAACTCGTTTTCTACATTTGCCGCTTCGATGATTAGCCGTCTATGCCCGTTTACTTCTTCTTGTATTATCTTCACTTTGTCATCTGTATGAATGCCAAGATACTCCAAAATGTGCTTGGGCAATCTAAGACCGTTACTATTGCCCCATTTTTTTATAGGTAACATTTCCATGCGCGACACCTCTTTCTGTATATACATAGTATAACATATATCACGACTAAGTATATACATAATTATCCTTTTGGTCGATTCACCTAAATTCCATTAAAAAGAATTGTTCTTACAAGTTTACACTGCTGTGCTAAGTTAGTATCTTTCTGACCTAACTAATGGAGCTACTAAAGGAATTGTGAAATGAAGAATTAAAAAATTTTATGTTTCTGACCCTATTTTAAGTTATCGCCCATTAATCTATGGATCCGGGCGTTCGTCCATATTTTTTCTTAAAACTTTGGATAAAATGACTCGTATCAGAAAATCCAATTTGTTGAGAAATTTCAGTAACTGTTAAATTCTTATTTTCCAATAAACTCTGACTTCGTTGTAATCGATAATCAATCAAGAATTTATAAGGGGTCATGGATGTGTACTTTTTAAACAATCTGTTCGCCTCTGAATTACTAATGTGACTACTTGAGGAAATATCAGCTAAAGCTATATTTTCGGCATAGTTTCCGTATATAAATTGGATCATTGTCATTATCTGATTTATTTTAGTATTTTTAATGGTAGTCGGTTGCTTTATCTGATCTAACTTCGAGTTGATTAGAATAAGCCAAGCTTTACAAAGATCTATCGATATCAAGTACTCTCGACCAAATCTTGGTTCCATGTAATACAAATCGATAATTTCTTTTAGGATAGATAAGATTTCTCTTGAAGAAATATCCAGGTTGTCCATCGCAATAGAAGGATATTTTATACTATTTACATAGGGCTCCACATAGCTAAGGTCCATTCGGCTTCCAGGGAAGAAAGTGAGATTCTCCTTGATAAAATTTATGCTTATATAAGAGCTATTGGGTGTTAGTTGAGTCATTTGATGTAGAACATTAGAGTTGATAAAGATAAAATCACCTTTATTTAATATATAGTCGACTCCATTAATTTTTGCATTAACTACTCCCTTCTCAACAATGGTAAATTGTAATTCATCATGCCAATGGGCATCATCGAATCCTCTACCTGAAGGATTCACTCCATTTTGATTTATATGATAAATTTCAAAAGGAAAACTAGTATCTTGATAGTGATTCTGTTCAAATAATTTTTTCATCAACTTGTCCTTTGGTTATATTTTCATATGTAAGAACCTTTTTTTCATATTATTATATATCATTTGATGATATTATCATATAAAAATATTGGAGTTGAATAATTATGACAATCGAATTTATCCCCTATAATAAGCGTTTTTTAAGCGAAATGACACAAACCTGGAATGATATTTTGATAGATGGCGAAGCATTTCCAGGAGAAGATTTATTTAATACAGAAGATTTTGAATTAATGTTATTAGAACAATCTGCTGCATCCTGTCTTCTTTATAATGGAGTCTATGCAGGATTCTTCATAATTCATCCTAATAATATCGGACGTTGTGCACATACGGCAAATGCGAGCTATTGTATCGATAAAAGGATGAGAGGAAAGGGCTTATTCAAACACGTAGTAAAAAGATCCTTATGGGAAGCAAAACAACTAGGTTTTCAAGGAATGCAATTTAACGCCGTCGTCTCTAATAACAAGGCAGCGATCCATACCTACGAGAAAAATGGGTTTTCCATTATCGGTTCTATCCCTAAAGGATTCCGACTGAAGAATGGAATTTTTACTGACATGTATATTATGCATCGATCGCTATGATAAAAAAATACCAAGGCATTCTCTTCACTATCTTTACAATTCTAATAGTCAGTTCTACAGAGATTACACTAAAGTTACTAGGGGGAACGAGTAGCCACGGGGGGCAATTAAATTTTTGGCGTTTTTTGATTGGCGGTATTTTTCTATTTATTTTAGCTAAGAAAAAAAGTATAAAGGTAGCTTCTTTGCCACTCCTTGTTTTAAATGCGATTTTATTTATCGTATTCAGCATGAATTTCTATCAAATGGCTATCTTTCAATCAAGCGCATTCTTTGTAGCAGTTGTTTTTAGCACAAATCCATTGTTTACACAATTGATAAATACGTTATTAACTCGTCAGTTAAAAGTACCTTCACTTTCGATCATACTTTCAGTACTAGGAATCATAATCATCATTGTTTCAAATTACACAAAAAATGATCTAGGGGTTCTATTTGCTTTGATCTCTTCTATTTTATTTGGATTATATAGTACACTAAACGAAAGAATTATCAAAAAATATACTTTAAGTACAGTGACTTCTACATCATATACCTTTATTTTTGGCGCATTGGAATTGGCGCTATTAAATTTGATTTTTTCGAAATTTAATGATGATTCTCCATTAAAATCGATTTTCACATTTCATTACTTTACCGATTTTAGCCTACAAACATTACCAGGTCTATTCTATTTGAGCATTGTGGTAACCGCCTGCGGCTTTCTGTTTTACCTTATCTGTCAAATAAAATTCAAAAAATTATCACACACTGTTTTTTTCTCTAAGCCTGCGGTTTCTGCAATATTTGGTTTGCTAATCTTAAATGATCCTATTCCTTTTTCTAGTATTGTAGGTATCTCGTTGATATTTTTAGGTAGTATATTAACTTTTCAATAATTTACTAATGTACAATCCTCATGATATTATTTTTTTGTATTTTCGTTGGCTTAAATGTCACTCGATTCCCTCTTCTACTGATCGTTAAATGATTTATAAAGCAAAATAAATAATCGGAACCAAATAAGAAAAAGCCAAAAACGTTTTAAGTTTCTGAAACCTTAAAATAAAGTGACTCCATCAAATAATACCGATATGAATAGACAAGCACTTGTTGATTACTGAGTTCTTTTACGATCTTTTTGAAAAAAGCACAGATCGAAAGGGCGTACCATCAGTTAGGTACGCCCTTTTAAGAGATGTGGAAAATCTACATGATACAGAAGTTCCGCACAGTTATTTTTCAAAGACATTAAGTGATGATGACGTTTCTTCCTTTTGCAACGTCATGATGACTGGACCTTCTTTGGTGATGGCGATCGAATGTTCATATTGGGCACAATAGCTGCCGTCAATCGTGCGTGCTGTCCAGCCGTTCGGGTCCATCTTCATGCGCCAAGTACCGGTCGTGATCATCGGTTCGATGGTGATCGTCATGCCCTCTTTCAAACGAATTCCTTTGCCAGGTAACCCGAAATGAGGAAAGAATGGTTCTTCATGAATGGTTGGGCCAATGCCGTGAGCAATAAAGTCCCGCACGACACCATACCCTTTTTCTTCAGCGAAGCTTTGGATCGCATAACCAATATCGCCGACCCGGTTGCCAACTTGTGCTTGCTCGATGCCTTTCATTAAGGCTTCTTTCGTTACTTCCATCAGCGCTTGATGTTCTGGTGAAATCTCTCCTACAGCATACGTCCAACAGCTGTCAGAGATTGCTCCTTTGTAATCGACACAAAAATCAACTTTGACGACATCGCCTGATTTTAAAACATATTCTGAAGGGAAACCATGACAAATCTCTTCATTGACACTGATACACGTCGCAAATTCATAGCCTTCAAACCCGATTTGCGCGGCTGTTGCCCCTGCAGCTTCTATCTGTTGATGGACAAAGACGTTGATTTGGTTCGTGGTGATACCAGGAACGATTTTTTCCCGTAGTTGCTCGTGAATACTTGCTAAAATATGACCGGAAGTTTTCATTTGTTCGATTTCTCGTGGGGATTTTAATGTGATCAATAGATGATCTCCTTTCCTTAAATAGCCATTACCATGTTTCTTTTAATAATACACCTCATCTAGAAATAAGCCATGAGAAGGCACTGTTTCACCAGCTGCTTGTCGTACTTTCTCGGCTAACACTTGATCGATCACTTCTGGCGGCAGTGTGCCATCGCCAATGGCAATCAGTGTGCCTGTCAAGATTCGGACCATTTTATGCAAAAAGCCGTTACCTTTGAAGGTAAACCGCAATAGGTCGCCTTCTGGTGTGATGGTGATTTCATCGATCGTCCGCACCGTTGATTTTTTTGATTTTTTCAACGCAGAAAAGCCAATAAAATCATGGGTGCCGATCAACTTCTCAGCCGCTTGCTGCATTTTTTCCAAATCAAGGGGCTGCGGGCAATGAAAACTGGTATTGCGAGCAAAGACTGATGGGATCGCGTTGTTCCAAACATAATAGCTGTATTGCTTGCCTTTGGCATGATAGCGTGCATGGAAGCGTTCAGGGACTTCTTCAATCTTGTTGACGACGATGTCTTGTGGCAAATAGCGGTTAAAGAACTGCTGCATCTCTGGCAAACTCATTTGATGGGTCGTCTTGAAATTCGCCACTTGTCCTTGAGCATGCGTGCCCGCGTCGGTTCTGCCAGAACCGACGATTTCAATTTCTTCTCCCGTCAATAATTTGATGACCCCTTCAACTTTTTCTTGGATCGTTTTTTCAGAATCTCCTAGTCGTTGCCACCCTAAGTAGCGCTTGCCGTCATATTCAATCGTTAATTTGATATTTCGCATGGTTGTTGCTCCTTTTTACCGGTAGTACCGGTGGATAATTTTTTCTATTCTATTGCTTGAGATATTTACTTATGATAAGGCGCCCCCGTATTGATTCGATACGCGCGATAAATCTGCTCCAATAAGATCAGTTTCATGAGTTGGTGGGGGTAGGTCATTTTGCCAAAGGAGATTTTGGCATCACTGCGGGTCATGACTTCTTGACTTAAGCCAAGGGAACCGCCGATGACGAAGGTCAGTTGGCTTTTTCCTTGGATACCGAGTTGATCGATTTGTTTGGCGAAGGCTTCGCTGGTGGGATTGGTGCCTTCGATTGCTAAGGCAAAGACATATTCGGTGTCTTTGATTTTGCCTAAAATGCGCTGGCCTTCTTTTTCTTTGATTTGCAGCATTTGAGCTTCACTCAAGGTTTCTGGTGCTTTTTCATCTGGTACTTCAACAAACTCAAGCTTTGCGTATGCCCCCAATCGTTTGGCGTACTCGTTGATTCCTTGAACGAGGTACTTTTCTTTTAGTTTTCCTACTGTGACGATTTTTATTTTCATAGGTTCCTCCTCGTTATCCCCTTATTTTATAAAAATGTGGACAATGCTATCCACAACCTTTTACACACTTTGACTTTCTTTGAAATTCTTCTATCTTATCTATAAAACTGTGACAATTCAACGATTCCTTCATCCACCCAACCAACCCCCATCAAGATTGTCCACACACTGTGGATAAAAAAACCTTTGCTTCTCCCCAGATTTCTCTGCTATTTTTATTCAAAAATGAACGGGTTTTGCGAAGAAAATTTCATCGTTTGAAACAGATTCTTACGCAACTTCTTCATATTTTTTTCAAAATCTCTTAGTAGACTAATCTCAGATAGAAGGAATATACTGATTATAACGAATTATTCATTAAGGGGGAAATAGTAATGGCAAGAAAATATGTCACACCAGGCAAGAAAACTTCTCCTGGTTTATTAAAACGATTAGGTATTGGGATTTTAGGCGGTATGGTCGGCGGTTTATTGACCTTCGGCGGTCTGTATTTGGCAATGGGTTCATCTTTGACTTCAACACCAGAAACTACGACCAACAGCGGGGTCCAAGATTCTAACGGACAAACACAGGTATCCAATGTAAAACTAGACGTGACTAGCGATGTCACGAAAGCAGTTGAAAAAGTACAAGATTCTGTGGTTTCCATCATTAATCTACAACAAAGTCAAAGCAACGATTGGAACAGCCTCTTTGGTCAGCAAGGTGGACAAAGTGAAGGCGATAGCCAAAGCGAAGACGACAGCGCCTTAGAAGCTTCTTCTGAAGGTAGCGGTGTCATCTACAAAATTGATGGCGACGATGCCTATGTCGTAACCAACAACCACGTCGTTGAAGGTCAAGATGGTTTGGAAGTTGTCTTAGCAGATGGTACAAAAGTCAAAGCTGAATTGGTAGGTACCGATTCTTACACAGACTTAGCCGTCTTAAAAATCTCTTCTGAAAAAGTTACAACTGCCGCAACATTTGGCGATTCAAGTGCCTTGAAAGTCGGCGAACCAGCAATCGCGATCGGTTCTCCTCTAGGCTCTGACTATGCAAACTCTGTGACACAAGGGATCGTGTCTTCCTTGAATCGTCAAGTAACAAGCCAAAACGAATCTGGTGGTACGATCAGTATCAATGCGATCCAAACGGATGCTGCGATCAACCCAGGGAACTCAGGTGGTCCACTGATCAACGTTGATGGTCAAGTGATTGGGATCAACTCAAGTAAAATCGCCAGCACCTCGGGCTCTGCTTCAGGCGTTAGTGTCGAAGGAATGGGCTTTGCGATCCCAAGTAACGATGTCGTTGAAATCATCAATCAACTAGAAGCAGACGGCAAAGTGGTCCGCCCTGCACTAGGTATCCAAACGATCGATTTAGGTTCCATCACATCACAACAACAAGAACAAATCTTGAAAGTTCCTTCATCTGTAACTTCAGGCGTTGTGATCTACTCAGTCAACAATGCAACACCAGCAGAACAAGCAGGATTGCAACAATATGACGTTATCACGAAAATCGATGATACAGAAGTCAGCACAACAACTGATCTGCAATCTGCGTTGTACAAACACAAAGTCGGTGACACAATCACTGTAACCTTCTATCGTGGCGATGAAGAAAAAACAGCAGAAGTAAAACTTTCCGTTGATACATCGATCAACGAACAATCAACAGACAGCAGCAACTA
Source organism: Enterococcus sp. DIV0008 (assembly GCF_050542615.1). Taxonomy (NCBI): domain Bacteria; kingdom Bacillati; phylum Bacillota; class Bacilli; order Lactobacillales; family Enterococcaceae; genus Enterococcus; species Enterococcus sp. DIV0008. The sequence goes on from NZ_CP172937.1 coordinate 2,358,389, forward strand.
ATCACCAAAACCAATCAAAACAATCAAAAAATGAACTGCCGCAAAAACAGGAAGCGGCAGTTCATTTTTTTAGGCTTTACCGACCGGAAAAGCTTCACCTACAACGGCATCTTGAGGCAGCTCAAGGATGCCTTTTTTCATTGGTGCACCTTCTAAATGTAGTTCTTTAGCAGAGCAGATCATTCCGAAGCTTTCTACGCCACGAAGCGTCCCCGGCCAAATCATCAAGCCATCTGGCATCATTGCGCCAGGTTTTGCGACAACGACTTTCAAGCCTTTACGGATATTGGCAGCGCCACAGACGATTTGCAAGACTTCCCCATCTCCAACTTCTGTTTCCGTGATAGACAGATGGTCGCTGTCTGGATGTTCCACACAAGATTTCACATAGCCAACAACGATTTTTGGTTCCGTATCTGCTGGCAGTTCTTCGCTGAATCCTGCTTCTTTGATCATGGTGTTCAATTGTTGGATTTGTTCTTTCGTCAACGTTACTTGACCACGGCCTTCGATCGTCATTACTTCTGAGATCGCAAAAAAATTCCAGCCGACGATCGTGCCTTCTTCATTTTTGATTTGGGCAACATTGCCTTTGCGTTCGACGGTTTGTTCTAATCCTTTATCATCTGCTGTGATGGCAAGCAGTGTATCACTGACATATTCTTTGTTATAAGCAAAAATCACGTTTTTTCCTCCTTAGGTACTTACACATTCCGCCCATAATCTTAACAAATTTTTCGGCATCCGTCATGGAATTTCTTTGTTTTCCTTGAAATTCTAGTTATTTTCAAAGACAAAAAAGCCTGAAAACCAGCTACTGCTCATTTGCTAAAGACAATGCTTCACTAGCGAGCAAAACCGCTGATTCTCAGGAACTTCCTTTTGTCACTTGTTACTACCATGCGAACTAAGGAAAAGAACACGGCAACGACAAGCTTATTTTTTCAAAAAAATGACCTTACGCTTTGGTTTCTTCAGGGGATACGATCAGCACGTCGCACCGGGCTTCACGGATAACGAAGCTGGCGACACTCCCCATCATGAAGCGTTCCACGGCGTTTAGCCCGGATTGCCCCACCATGATCAAATCGATGTCGTATTGATCTGGTAATTGAGTGGCAAGAGCGTCTTTGATGGAGCCGTAAGCGACGATGCCTTCTACTAGATCAAAATCCACTGATTTTGCGTAGGCTTTACAGTCGTCGATCAGATTTTTCGCCGTATCTTTTTCTTGTTCCAAGATGGAACTATCCAAAGGTGCATAGCCCATCATGGTCGGTACTTGCTGATCGATGATCGTTGCGGCATAGACCTTCCCTTGATTTCGACGAGCGACTTCCACTGCTTTTTTGAAGGCAGACATCGCTTGATCTGACCCATCGATCCCTACTAAAATGTTTTGATATCTTTGTGCTTCCATCTTTTTCCCCTCCTATGCTGATTGTACGCTGGTTAAAAAGGCTTCGATCTCTTCTTTGGTTTTGCGATCCTTGTTGACTAACCGTCCCAGCTCCTTGCCGTCTTCGATGACGACGAGGCTAGGAATACCAAAAATGTTCCATTCAACCGCTACATCCATGTATTCATCACGGTCGACTTCGATAAATTGAAGATCTGGAAAGTCCGCTTCGATCTCAGGCAATTGCGGTTTGATGTAGCGGCAATCCCCACACCAATCGGCGGTGAAAAAGAAGACATTTTTGCCTTTCTCCACATATGTTGCTAACTCTGCTAAATCTTTTGGAATAATCAAATTCTCACCACTTTCTTTTCTTTAAGTATACACCTTTCTTTCAGGGACTACCAACTGACATGCTGATCTTAGAACCCCTGCAGAAAAAAAGAGACAACGGGTTGCTGTCTCTTTGCTTTCGTTCGTTCTCGCTTATTGTCCTGCCAAAATCGTATCAACGGTTGAACGATCCAAACCTTTCAAGACTTGAATCACCATTTCCCGTGCCGCTTCATAATCAGCGATACTGAATAGGGTTTGGTGGGTATGGATGTATCGTCCAGGAACACCGATAACTGAACTTGGGATCCCTTCATTTGCCATGTGTGCCGCACCAGCGTCGGTACCACCTTTTGAAACAAAGTATTGGTAAGGAATGTTGTTGCTTTCTGCTGTATCCAACAAGAATTCTTTCATCCGCGGCAACATGATCATGCCTGGATCATAGATTCGCATCAAAGTCCCGGCTCCTAGATGACCAAAGGTGCCATTTTTCGTGACTGTGTCATCTGCTGGCGAGCAATCGACCGCAAAGAACAAGTCTGGTTTGAATTTCGTCACAGACGGACGGGAACCCCGTAAGCCGACTTCTTCTTGAACGTTGGCACCAGCAATCAGCGTATGGCCTAACGTTTCCTCTTTCAAGGCTTCAAGTGCTTCTAATACGACCGCACAGCCGTAACGGTTGTCCCAAGCTTTCGAGATGATGTTTTTCCCATTGGCTGTTTTGATGGTTTCCACTTGGGGGACGATCGTATCGCCAGGACGTACACCAAAGCTTTCTGCTTCTTCTTTTGATTCAAACCCAGCATCAAACAAAATATCTGTCACTTCGACATTTTTCTGACCGCTGCTTCCTCGCAACAAATGTGGCGGTACTGAAGAAGAAACGCATGGGTAATCGCCCTTCGCTGTTTTCAATGTAAACCGTTGAGCAGAAACCACATAGGGATTCCATCCGCCTAAAGGAGTGACTTTGAATAAGCCGCGATCGGTGATCGTCGTCAATAAGAAGCCAACTTCGTCCATGTGAGCAGCTAACATCACTCGTGGTGCATCTGCTTCTTGGTGGTGACGCAAACCGAAGATGCCGCCTAAGCCATCTTGTTGGATTTCATCTACCAAGGGGGTCATCGCTTCACGCATATACGCGCGCACGTCGTGTTCAAACCCGCTGGTTCCTTGTAACTCCGTTAGTTCTTTGATACGTTGAAATGTTTTTTCTTCCATGATCATTCGAGAAACACGTATCGGTTGTTTGCTGCCCTAAAGAAACAAAGCTGCTTTTTTTGAAAAAGCAACGCTTGCTGTGGCTGTGTTTTCCAGCAATTTTTGGGTGAAACAACGGATGTGCTCTCTTCCTCCTTATTCCTACTGATATTCTTTATTATAGCGCAAATTTCTATTGTTGGTTATTTTTCTTATAGAATATTTCTAAACTATGGTAAACTATTGTTAAGAGAACTTGTGCTTTCACCGAGATCACAACATTCGGGAAAACTTACTTTAGGAGGGACATTAGATGGAGAATGAGCATCCATTGCATTATTTTAAAAATGGACTGACCATCGGTTTAGGTCTTGGCTTTGCAGGAGGGATTTTTTCAACGATCTGGTTGAAGAAAAGGCAAGCCATGAATGCCGATGATGTCTTAGACAATATAAAAGCGGCGTTTATCAAAGAAGGACCGATCGAAGGTTCTTGGATCAATTTCGAAAAACAACCTTTGCGCAAATTTGCGATCACTTCCCAAGGATATACTGGCGGCATCACCCGCACCGAAGACGGGCAGCTTGTCACCTATGAATTTTTGGCAGATGCTCATACCGGCACCGTCTTAGATATCCAACGAGCAATCGTGGAATAATCACTGCACTTACAACCAGCTTCTTAAGAGGCTGGTCTTTTTTCTTTTTAAGCAGTGCTTTTACTGGAGCAAAGTCGCAAGGTCCAATACCACGACTTCATCGATGCTGCCGCCTTTTTGCCGATACGCCCATGCCCCACTTTCAAACAAGCAGTACAGCTGCCCTTTTTCTACCACGATCTGTTCAAGGTAATGGGGAAACTTGATGCGCCGCAACGCATGTTTGCGGGTCAGCACCGTTGCATCCTTTGGAAAGACCCATAACTCCGCCGACCCTGGTCCAAAAGAACGTGCCAGCAACATGTATTCAGTGGTAAAGGCGATACTTTGGACTTTCGTGGTGGTGACCCTTCTCTTACGCGGCTTGATGCGAGGAGACGCTTTGCGACCGTTGGCTGAAAGAACAGGCAGCGGATAATTCGCCACCACGCCCCCTTGTTTCAAGGCAAAGGTTCCTGAGACAAGTTCACCGCTATCGGCTGCCAAATAGGAGCTGTGAGTGATCCCTGCCAATTCGATGACTTGCTGATAAGCGATAGGCTGATTGGTTGCCAAGGAATCATCTTCCAGCAGTTTCTGCAGAGAAACACACGCCACGCGCCCCATTCCTTTTCCAGTGATGGTTAGCCACAGCAATTGCGTTGCTCGATCAAAGACTAATCCGCCGACATGGGGGCGTTTTGGCAGAATCACCGTTTTCAGATGCCGCCCGCTCGTTCTTTCTATTATATAAAGCTGTGAGTGATGTTCCTGCTGCGAACAGTACGCAGAGAGGAACAAATAGTCCTCTGAAACGGCCAACCCTTGTGGGGTCATTGCCTGACACTGATCCGCATGCTTGTGCGGCCTCGTTTCTGCTTTCGCCGTTGCCGTCGTTGCCACTGCGGCAGTGGCTTCTTTTAAACCGGGAACCAAAAGGACTGCTTCCCTTTTTGCCCCGGCTGCCAGCCACGCTTGCCGCACCCTGGGATAACGCTTCAGCTGGGCTACCAGCGCTTGATTGTGGCGCGTATGTCGGTGCTTTTTTAGCCAGTACACCACAAAAAGGCCAACCACAAACACGCCCAAAAGCAGCAAGCACTCTGTTTGTCTCATTGATTGGCCTCCTTGATGAATTCCCTCTTGTCGGCTGATTTATCAGCCGCTTATTGTTTGTCTAGCTGCAATAATGCTTAGACTACTTGTACTTCGACATCAATGTTGCCACGAGTTGCCCGAGAATACGGACAAAAATCGTGCGCTTCTTCTGCGATTTTCTCCGCTTCGGCTTTTTCAACGCCTGGTAACGATACTTCTAAAATCACGCCGATTTGGTAACTACCGTCCTCATGCTGATACAAAGACACTCTTGCTTTAACTTCGGATTCGGATTCGATGTTATGCTCTTTCAACATATGCTGTACGGCACCGTTGAAGCATGAAGCATAGCCTGCGGCAAATAATTGTTCTGGGTTAGTCCCTTCACTATGAAGACCCGGTTTGTCAATTTTCAGGTGAAAACTGCCATTTGGTGCTTCGACCTCTCCGACACGACCGCCTCGATTGATCATCGCTGTTTCATATTGCTTTTTCATTGAACCTCTTCCTTTCTTTTTTTGACCTACTTCAAGTGTAACGACAATTTCCCGATATGACAAAAGGATTGCTTGTACTTGTTTCTTGAAAACAAAAAAGGCAAACCCAGAAACTCTGGATTTGCCTGTCTATTCGAGGTAATTGCTACCCGAAATAAATAAATGGAAACAATTGCTGAATGGACTAGCCGTTTGAACGTCCTAAGAAGAATGAAACAACAGCAACGACAATAACCGCACCAATAATTGATGGGATGATTGCCATTCCAGCAAGTGATGGACCCCAAGAACCTAAGATCGCTTGTCCAATAGCTGAACCTACTAAACCTGCAACGATGTTGGCGATCCAACCCATTGATCCACCTTTATTTGTGATAGCTCCGGCGATCAAACCGATAATAGCTCCTACGATTAATACCCATAACCAATGCATATTTTTCTCCTTCTTTCTTTTAAGTAGTTATTACACATATTATGTTACGCTTAATCCCCGTTTTAGACAAAAGATTTGCACTCAATTTGCAAAAAAAATTTTCAAACCTTGTTATATTAACGTTTATCAGCACTTCTTAATTATCGTTGTAAGAGCTTTAATTCGTTTTTTTTAGTATTGGTGCATTTTTTGAAATCGTTTTATTTTGTATTTTGTATCTTATCCGCTAAACTGAGGAAGAACCACTCTTATTTTGTCAGATAATTGGCACTTTTCACTCCTCGATCAGTCCTAGGACTGCTATCTTTTCAGAACTTCAGCTATTTTTCATTGGGGGACGTTTCGATCGTTTTCGATTGGAAACGTTTTTTTGAACAAAAATCATTCAATAAAGGAGAGGAACAAAATGAACAAAAAAATAGGGTATTCAATTTTGTCTTTAGCGGCAGTGATGTTGGGGGTCGCTGGATGCGGCAGTGGTGACAGTGCCAGCGACAGCAAACAGATCCGTATGTTCGTTTCTGGAGATACCAGTGAAGGCGGCGCTTATTCGAAAATGGCGGAAAAATACAAGGAAGAAACTGGTGTGACTGTCGAAGTCACCGATGTGCCTTATGCGGACTTGCTGACAAAGATCACCAAAGCTGTTCAAGCAGATGATGCGCCAGAGGTCGTGCGGGTTTCTACCGTTCAACCTGACTGGAATGACTATCTGATGGATCTATCAGACATCGCCAGTGAGGCAAAAACATTGGAATCGATGACGATCAAAGATGAAGCAGATGTCGTCAAAGCGCTCCCTTCCGATGTCACTGCCACTGGGTTGTTTATCAATACGGATTTGTTTGACGAAGCTGGTGTGACCTACCCCACTTCGGAAGAAGACATTTGGACTTGGGATGAATTTTTAACTGCGATCAATGAAGTCGTTGAAAAAACCGATGCCAAATACGGCATGGTCATGGACGCGTCGGATCACCGTTTACGGGCTTTCACCTATCAATACGGGGGACAAGATTTCTTTTTAGATGACAGCGGTGATTCTTATACGACCGATGATGCTACGAAAGCGGCTTTGCAAAAATTTGTGGATTTGAACAATGACGAAGTGATGCCAAAATCGGTTTGGACCTCTGGAGAAGATGCTTCTGCTATGTTCAAGAGCGGCCGTGTTCCAGCTTACTTTTCTGGCAGCTGGCAGATCGTTGATTTTTCTACCAACATCAGCAACTTTAACTGGCAATCCACCTATTCTCCTTATGAAGAGACCCGCGCGGTAAATATGGGCGGCAACTTCATCACTGGCTTCAACAATAGTAAAAACAGTGAAGAAGGCGAAAAATTCATCAAATGGTTGTACGAAGAAGAAAATTACAAACAGCTTTGTACCTATGCTGGCTACTTACCTGCGGTGGAAGATTTGACGGTCGATTATGAACAAGGTCAGGATGCTTATGAAATCTACAACCAAGAGATCGCAGCCGCTGCTCAACCAATCAGCAGCAAGCAAACCACCGATCAAGTGACGATGAGTATGAAAGGCTACACTGGATTGACAGGGGCTTACCGTGATGCCATCGTGCAAGTATTAAATGATGAAATTACATTAGATGAGGCAATCGACAAGACGATCAAGGATTACAATGATGGGTTTTTGAAGAAATAAACAGACGTTCAACCACAAAGAACCCATAGTCTGGCTTTTTGCAGACTGCGGGTTCTTTGTTGCTGATACGATCGTCGGAGGAGGAATTTTCTATGAGCACTTTACAAAAAAACAAATGGCCGTTGTTTTTCACTGGCGCAAGCATCATTTTGTTCATTATCTTCTTTTTGATTCCAGCACTCTTAGGACTTTATTACTCGTTGACGGACTATAAAGGCTTTGCGACAGCCAATTTTATCGGCTTGGCAAACTACCAAGAATTGTTTCAAGACGCCAGCTTTTATAAAGCACTATTCCGCACATTTCGTTATGTGATCATTCTGGTCCCAAGTATCTATGTCGTTTCTCTCGCCGTCGCTTTGATGTTGAATAGTCAGTTGGCGAAAGGCAAATTTTTCGCAAAGATCATTTTTTTCTTACCATGGACCATCTCTGGGATCATCGCTGGGGTTATCTGGAAATGGCTGTTTGGTGAAAACTTTGGCTTTATCAACTTTATTCTAGAGCAAGCGGGACAACAAACTGTCCCGTGGTTTACCGACTCGAATGCTGCCTTTTCTGTCATTATTTTGGCTGCCATCTGGGGCGGCACTGCCTTTAACATGCTGCAATTTACTGCAGCTTTGAAAAATATCCCCCGCTCGTTGTATGAAGCTGCCGAGATCGACGGCGCTAGCTTTGGGCACAAATTGCGCTACATCACATTGCCTATGCTGCGGCCAACTTCCTTTATGGTCATCTTATTGGCTTCGATCGGCGCTATGAAAGAGTTCGCCCTCGTGCAATCGCTGACTAATGGTGGTCCAGGAACCGACAACATGTTGATCGTGCAATATATCTATACGACTGGGTTTGACAAAATGCGGGTCGGCTATGCCAGTGCTGCCTCCATGGTTCTTTTCGTGATTCTTTTACTGTTAGGCTTAGCACAAATGAAGATTGGAGGCGGCAAGAATGACATCTAAGACCATCAAAACCAAACGACCTGTCACAAGAAAGTCAGCGATGTTTTTTTTAACGCTGGCATTGATCATCACTTCCCTACTGTACCTTTTTCCACTGCTTTGGTTCTTATTGAGTGCCTTCAAACCAGGGACTGAACTATTTGCTTATCCCTTGAAAATCATTCCTGAAAATCCAACCATTCAAAACTTTATTGATGCTTGGACGACATTGGATTTCTTTCGTTACTTCAATAATACGTTGATTTCAGCGGTCGTCACCACTTTATTGACGATCCTAGTCAGCGCCGCCTGTGGTTATGCCTTTGCAAAATACGATGCCAAATGGCTGCGTTTTTTCTTCATCTGTATCATCGCCACCACCATGCTGCCGACGGAAGTTATCATGAATCCGACGTTTTCCGTCATTCGTTCGCTAGGCTTATATGATAACTTGCTGGGGATCATCATTCCTTCCATCAATACAGCAACCGGTATCTTTATGTTTCGGACCTTTTTCGTCTCCGTTCCTGACGATTTGATTGAATCAGCCCGCATCGATGGCGCCTCGGATGGGATGATCTTTTTGAAAATCATGCTGCCGATTGCCCGACCAATCATTATGACACTGGGGATCTTTTCGTTCCAGTGGCGGTGGAATGATTATATCTGGCCCTTGATCGTCTTGAATGATCCGAAAAAATATACCTTGCAAGTGGCGATCCGCAGCTTGGTGGGCGCGGAAAATATCAATTGGACGATTTTGATCGCTGCCTCAGTAATTTCCATTTTGCCTTTGCTGCTGGTCTTTCTCGCCTTTCAGCGCTGGATTCTCGACAGCAATTTAGACAGCGGGCTAAAATAAAAAAAGTGCCGACTGCTTCGTCGCACCTTTCTCCTTTTATGGACGAACGGTGCCACAGAGCAGCGGCGCTTTTTATTTTGAGAAGTCTTTTCGTGACAAGTAAACGGCGGTTAAGATGCCGACTAAAATAGCCAAGCCGAAGACGACGATCGTACCGATCGCATTGTCTTTTCCTGGCAGTCCCCCGGTGTTGATCCCCCATAGCCCCGCGATCAAGGACGGCACAGCCACCACTAATGCCGCAGAATCTAAGTATTTCATCAGATGGTTTAGATTGTTGTCCATCATATCGGAGAACAAGCCACCGATAGTTTCTAACAAGTCGCGATAGATGGTGACCATTTTCATGGCAAATTTTTGCCGCAGCTTGATGTCATAAACAAGTGCTTCATTATCCAAACGATCCAAAAATTCTTTGCGATCCATCAAACGATCGACGGTATGGTTCTGATCCCGTAAGGTGTGATCCAGATAGACCATGTCTCGTTCGGTATCGGCTAAATTAAACAATTCGTTGTTTTCCGTCGTTTTACGGGCTGCTTCATCTAGTGCATCGATCTGTTTCTTCATTTCCTGCAGACCTTTGATGTAATGGGTGTAGATCATCAACGTCGAGTAGGCAACAATATCTTCATACCGTTGAATATCTTGCTCATGCTTTTCAATCAGCCGTTTGATCAGTGTAGATTGATGAGAGACATAAGTGATTAAAAGATCTTTGGTATAAATAAACGTCACCGGTTCTAAACGATCTTCGATGCGGTCTTGTGTCACTTCTGACAAATCGATCAAGGTATAAAGAATCGGATGATTTAACTTAGTGTTACGTAAGTATTCCAAACGTGAGACTTCTTCCGGTTCATTGGCGCCAATAAAAATATCTTCAGGTAGCTGATAGCGCTCCAACAAGTGGCGTTGTTCCTCTGGATCTGTCCCAGAAACCACCAGCCAATTGTAATCTTCCTCCGAGGATTCCCTGATTTTTCGGTCGTCCATTTTGTAATACTGAAACATGGTGACTCGCTCCTTTTCTAATTCTCTCTTAATTTAACTATCTAACGCTTCTCGCTTTTTGTCAAAGTAAATGGCTTTTCTTTTTGGAGCTTTTTTCATTTTGAACTAAGTGCATTTTATTAGACGAACCTTTCGATTCATGAGAAACTTTTTATGGGCCCAATAAAAAATTTTAGGAGGAATAGTATGTTTCGTCATCAAAAAGAACTACAGTTTGAAGCTAAACCAGAAAAACCAAATCCGTTAGTTGCGAAATACCTTCAAGAATTAATCGGTGGACAATATGGAGAGATGAGTGTTGCCATGCAATACTTATTCCAAGGATGGAGCTGCCGTGGGGAAGAAAAATACAAAGATATGTTGATTGATATCGCTACTGAAGAGCTTGGACACGTTGAAATGTTAGCAACGATGGTTGCACGTCTGCTGGAAGGTGCACCTGTGGAAGATCAGGAAGCTGCCATGAAAAAAGACCCAACGATCGGTGCGATCATTTCCGGAATGAACCCGCAACATGCCATCGTTGCCGGCTTAGGACCACGTCCTGCTGATAGCGTCGGCAATCCATGGTCAGGTGCGTATATCATTGCTAGTGGCAACTTGCTTGCTGATTTCCGTGCCAACTTAAATGCAGAATCACAAGGACGTCTGCAAGTAGCACGCATCTATGAAATGATCGATGACCGTGGGGTCAAAGACTTACTTTCGGTCTTATTAGCGCGTGATAGCTACCACCAAAATCTTTGGGCAGCTGCCGTGAAAGAATTGGAAGAAAACGAAGGCTCAATTTTAGTGCCGACTACCTTTGACCGCAAAAACGAACGCTTAGATATCGCTTATGATTTCTATAACTTCTCAGAAGGCGACCAAAGCAAAGAAGGCTCTTGGGCGAAAGGCAAAGCTCTTGACGGTGAAGGCGAATACCAATGGCTAGACGAACCAAAAGTCGAAGGAAAAGCGCCAAAACTCGATCAAGTCACACCAAAAATGTATGGCACACCGCCTGAAAAATAATTTGATCAAAAAGAGCAATTGTTTCTGAAAAAGAAGCAGTTGCTCTTTTTTCTTTGTTTGTTTGAGCAAGTTGGTTACGTTCCTGTCAAAAAAGCGTTAGAGTAGAATGTAAAGAAAAGGAGGAATCATTTTATGAAAGCACCTTTACTGACATTAAACGACGGCAATTTACGCCCCGCCGTGGGCATCGGTACCTATCAGATCCGCGGTGGCGAAGGGTTGAGCCAGCTGCAAGCAGCGATCGCTGACGGGTATCGATTGATCGATTCTTCAACCAATTATGACAATGAAGGCATTGTCGGCAAAGCGATCCGTCGCTCTGGTATCCCACGTTCAGAATTTTATATCACCTCAAAATTACCGGGAAAATACCATGGCTACGATGATGCCCTAACCAGCATTCAAGAATCCCTTGCTCGCATGGGACTCGACTACTTCGATGCCTTTTTGATCCACTGGCCATTACCAAAACGCGGCAAATATGTCGAAGCTTGGCAAGCCTTAGTGACCGCCCAAAAATTAGGCTTGATCCGTTCCATCGGCGTTTCCAATTTTGAACCAGAACATTTGGATGCCATCATTGAAGCAACTGGTGTGACCCCTGCGCTAAATCAAATTGAGATCCATCCTTACTGGGTCCAAGAACGAATGGTTTCAGAGAACAAAAAACGCGGCATCGTAACAGAAGCTTGGAGCCCACTAGGTCGTGGCAGCGATGCCCTGAAAGAACTACTGATCACTGAATTAGCTGAGAAATACCAAAAATCAGCTGGTCAAATCATCTTGCGCTGGCATGTGGAACGTGGCATTTTGCCCCTACCTAAATCAAGAAACCTCGCCCATCAACGAGAAAATCTTGCGATCTTCGACTTTGAACTGACTGAAGATGAAATCAATCAAATCAATCAGTTAAACAAGGAAGACGGCCGTATTGATGGTCAAGACCCAAATGAGTATGAAGAGTTTGAATAAACAAAACCAGCAGCTTCTCCGCTATAAATGGAGAAGCTGCTGGTTTTAGTTTATCTCAACTCAAAATGAAATGTCTTTATTTCAAAGGGTGACAAGGTAAATGAGACTTTATCTTTCCACTGCTCATTATTTAAAGGTATCTCCATCAAATCTGTTTCTTGCCAAAAACTGTGTGGCAACTGCAATGTAACCTCCCTAGTTCCTCCCGTGTGATCATGTAAACGTAAAATCCACCCTTTGCCGGTTTCTGCTTGCTTGATGGTGTCGATGGTAACTGAGGTTTCACAGTCTATTTGCAACGGAAGCAACCAAGAATGTTCTCCGTTAATAACCGTTAATGGCGAGTTGAGGGACCATGCTTCTTCCATAGTTCCCCCATCGATGGCATCGTACTCGTGGGCATAAAAACTGTAAGTAAATTCGTGATCACCATCGTCAGCCAGTGGATCAGGATAAATAGCGCCTTTAAGCAAGGTCAAGCTTAATTGATTTTCCTTAACAGCATAACCATATTTACAGTCATTCAATAAACTTATCCCACAATATTTTTCTGAAAGATCTGCCCACTGGTGGCCTACTGTTTCAAACTGAGCCAATTGCCAACTGGTATTAGCATGGGTAGCTCGTTTTACATTTCCGTACTGAATATCAAAGACTGCTTCAGTTGATCGAATTGCTGCATCAAAGTTTACCTTCAACAGTTGTTGGCGTTCATGCCATGAAACGTTTGTTAAAAAATCGATTCGTTGTGTATGAGCATAGACCCGCATTTCCTGATGTATCTGCGAATTACCAAACGTATACTCAAATACAACGGAAGCGTAAAGCGCATTATTTGAATGCAATCGAATTTGATCGGCTTGAAGCACTGTTGCTTTTTCTTGATAAAAACTATCGATGTCCCATGCATCATAATTTAAAGGTTTGTCTTCAAATAGCTGAAAAACATTGCCTTTTCCTTCCAACATTTCTCTACCCAGTTTCTTATCAAAAATGCTAATTAAATTTCCCGATGTTTCCCATAAAATTCGCAAACGATTGGTCTCAATCGCCCCCTCTGTGAACACAGCGAGCGGTTTGATGTCTTTATTTCCTGCTATCGGTTGAAACTCTATGACCACCTGACTCATCCGCGGAACATTTGCCACAAGAACAGACTGTTTTTTTCCGTCAAAATAAGCCGGAAGTTCTTTTCCTTGTGAATCAATAAAGCGGCCTTCTTGTAAAAGCGGAAGTTCAACCAATTCATTCCGTGACCAGCCAGCTGTATTGATGACTGTATACTTTTGACTAGCAGGTCCATCTAATTGTTCAAATAACTGTTGAATGGTCTGAGTCACGACGGCAAACTCTGCTCTATGGTCTTGATAAACTTCTTTGATCGAAGAACCAGGAATAATATCGTGGAATTGATTACGAAGAACCGTCTCCCATGTTTCAAAAAGCGGCTCCTTAGGATACTCGTCTTCTTTGCTGGCTGCTAAACATGTATAGAGAATCTCAAGTTCCCGTAGAGCAATTTCAGCTTTTCGATTCATTTTTTTGACAAACGCTTGCGAGGTATAGGTTCCTCGATGATATTCCAAGTACAATTCGCCATCCCAACGAGAGACCAGCGACTTATTTCGTTCTACTGTCTGATGCAGTCGTTCAAAAAAGGCTTTCGCTTTTCCTGTTTTGACTTGCGGCAATCCTGGAATCTGGTCAAGGCGTCGTCGATTTTCCAGCATCTCTCTAGTGACACCGCCTCCGCCGTCCCCATGACCGTAAGACAGCAGAAATTCTTGATTCAAACGCTTGTCTTGATATCCGTCGTAAATTCCTTGAACGGTCTCAGGAGAAAGCGTTCCATTGTAGGTATAAAACCATTCTTCTGCCCATTCATCCGTTTTACCATCAACTGGCGTGGTGATAAAATGCGTCAAAATGTCTGTCCCATCGATCCCCCGCCAATAAAAGGTATCATGAGGCATCCGGTTATACTGATTCCAGCTGATTTTGGTCGTCATAAACGTCTCAATACCTGATTTTTTCAAAATTTGAGGCAATGCCCAAGAATAGCCGAACACATCCGGAAGCCACAAGAAATGCATTTCTTTGTCAAATTCTTCCTTCACAAATTTTTTCCCATGGAGTATCTGACGGACCAATGATTCACCTGACGGTATATTGCAATCGGCTTCCAGCCACATGGCTCCGTCCACTTCCCAGCGGCCTTCTTTGATTCTCTTTTTGATTTTCTCATAAAGAGCTGGATAGCTTTCTTTGACATATTTGTATAGCTGAGGTTGGGTTTGCAAGAAAATATATTCTGGGTATTGTTCCATCAAACGTAAAACCGTTGAAAAACTGCGGACAGCTTTTTCCCCTGTATGCTTCAGCCGCCACAGCCAAGCAACATCGATATGTGTATGGCCGACAGCTGTTACAGTGATCTCCGAAAGTTTAGGTATTTTTTGCAGTTCTTGATTTAAATAATGATCCGCTTCCTCAATGCTATGGTAAAAAGAGATAGATCCGGGTACCTGCCACTGAATCAAACGAAAGGCATCATCTAAAAGATTCAACAGCTTGTATCGTATCGGTTCATTTTCCGGTAACCCATCGATAGTTTTCGCCATCATATCAGCGAGAAAGAAACAGTCGTCAGCAGCTAAGTGTCGTTTTGCCAAACAAGCTTGCCGAAACTCATGCCGTTGAATGACTTCAGCCCCACCGCCTTCCAAGCCCGACCATAGTTTCAAATCAAGTCGGATGGTTTTCCCCCGGTAATGATCCGCCAGAAAAATCTCTGTATGATTCGAATCGACACCCTGATAAGGCTCACCATTAATCAACAGCAAGGACTCAAAGCCTGAATTATAGCCACCACCTGTACGACCAAAATCGATCAGCAGCCATAAGTCTTCCTCGTCTGGAACCACCAATTCATAATGAGCCCAAATGTAACGGTCTCTCCCTTGCCAGAAATCACCAACTGAAAGTGTAAAGTCCCACTCTTCTGGTGGGTATTGTTCCGTTTTTGACTTATCTTCTTTTGCCGACCACATTTTCAGGTCTTGTACTTTTTGAAAACGATACGCTTTTAGTTCAGCGATTCGTTTCGTTAATTTTTTTGTCGTATGAAATGGATCTTTCATCCTTTCGTCGCTCCTCCCATGCTAAATCCTTTAGACATATACGTTTGTGACAAAGCATATAAAATAACGACTGGTAAGGTATACAGCACCGAAAAAGCGGCTAAACGGCCATAATTGACCATACCAAAGTTGCCGAAAAACTGAAAGATCGAGACTGATGCCGGCATTTTTTCGGGTGACTGAATCAAAATATAAGGAACAAAGAAGTTGCCCCAACTTCCAGTAAAAGTAAAAATACCAACCGTACAAATACCTGGAACCATCAGCGGCGCTACGACTTTTCGTACCCCTTGCCATGTTGAAGCCCCATCGACCCAAGCGGACTCTTCTAAGTCGATTGGTACCGAATCCATAAAGTTCTTCATCATCCAAATCCCATAAGGCAGTGAGGACGCCGTCAAGAAGAACGTCACCGCCAGTAATGAATCTTGAAACTTCAAAAAGATAAACAGTTGGTAGACCGGCACGATGACAGCAGTCATCGGTAATGAGGTCATGAACAGTACCGCCATCAAAAAACTTTTTTTATATCTTAACTGATACCTCGACAAGGGATATGCTGCCAAAACACATAAGACAACAACTAAAATCGATTGACAGCCGGACAAAAGCAAGCCGATTCCGAATGACCGAATGATAGTTTGATCAGAAAGGATCGAAGCAAAATTTTCAAATGATACTGCTTCAGGTAATTTCAAAGTTTGAATAGCGCCCGGATCAATAGAGGCGATCAGCATCCACAACAATGGGAGCAAAAACAACAAGGCTAATACTGCCAAAAGCAGATAATGAATCATGGTCTCCAATTTTTCACTGCGTTTTACCATCTTTTTCACCTACACTTTCACTTTCAGCATTTTCATATAAATCAAGCTTGCGGCAGCACCAATCAGTAGCAAGACCAACGAAATCGCTGTTCCGTATCCTAGCTGATAGCTGACAAAAGCTTGTTTGTACATGAAGACTGGCAGGGTTGCAGTCTGATTGCCGGGACCACCACCAGTCATGGTATAAATCAACGTGAAGACACCCAATGTCTGCAAAGTGACGAGCATCAAATTCGTTGCAATGGTACCTTTGACCATCGGAATCGTAATTTTTCGAATCACTTGCCAGCGGCTGGCGCCATCCATAACCGCTGCTTCCTCTACTTCCTTAGGGATCTCATCTAAAGCGGATTGAAACACCATCATTGAAAAGGCCGTTCCTCGCCAAATATTGGCAATCACAACGCTGATCATAGGAAACGCAAACAGCCAAGCAACTGGCTCAAATCCCATCAGTCCCATCAACCAGTTGGCTGTTCCACTGTCCCCTAAAAAAGCAACCCAGCAAAAGGAAACAACGACTTCCGGCGTAACCCATGCGGCAATGATGATCAGACCGACGACTCGCCGAAAGGCACGATTCTTCTCCCGCATCATAAATGCAATCAAAAAACCTAAGAAACATTGACCAATCACTGCAGAAAAAATGACGAAAATCAAGGTTCGCACGACACTGGTTTGAAAAGCCGGATCATTGAACATGCGCACAAAATTTTCAAAGCCGATGAACCGCAATTGACTTGCTTCAGCACCAGTCAGAGCCAAGTTCGTGAAGGAAAAGATAAAAGTTAAGATAACTGGACCAACAAAAAATATCAGCAGCAAGAGCCAACTGGGAAATAAAAAGATCAACGCTTTTTTACTATTGGACATTTGCTGCTCTCGTTTTAGCGAATGTTCCATTCTTTTCTCCTTTCTTAGTAAAAAGAGAAGGAACGTTAGACCCTAGTCGGATCGTTTTCAACGAGTCCTTCTCCTATTTATTTACTTAATCAATGGCATCTTCACCGACAATCCTCGTCACGTTGGCTGCGTAATCACTAGCTGCTTCTTCCGGTGTCTTGCTGCCAGTGGCAACCGCCTCTACCATTGTTTGAATCTCAACGGAAACATTTGGATATTTGTCATCGGCAGGACGGAAATGGGCATACTGCAAGAAAGAGGTTGCTTGTTCAATAAAAGGCTGCTTCTTGTATTCGTCAATTTCAGCTGAATCATCTCGGACGGTTAGATTCCCTTCAGCAATTGCACGAGCAGCTTGCTGTTCTTTTCCACCGAGAGCCTGAACTACTCGCCATGAAGCTTCTTTATTTTGTGCTTTTTCAGGAATGGCCCATGTCCAGCCTCCTGACATGGTCGTAAATGGCGGTTCACCACCATTTTGTGTAGGCATGGCTGCGAACCCAAAACGTTCTGTCATATTCTCAACAGGAGTTGCCCCATTTTCTGTCCAGTTACCGGCACTCCAAAATCCATCCAGTAGCATACCAACTTCATCATTAGGAAATTTGTCTTGGAACATCACTGATCCGTAATTACTGTTAATAGCAACAGATAAAGAAGGGCCTAATTGTTTCTGGTTATACACTTCATCAATAAAAGTTAAAGAGTCAATGATCCCTTGTGTATTCACTTGCCACTTTCGCGTTTCATTATCAAATAGTGTGTCTTGAGTACCGTATAAAAGCATCTGGAAAGTCTGCATGGAAACCGACTCACCATTGGCTTTAGCCACACCTAATCCTAAGGGGATCACATTCTCATCGGAAGCTTTGATTGCTTCAGCTGCCTCAATAATCTCCCCCCAAGTTGTTGGCTGCCAGTCTTCAGGCAGACCGGCTTTCTTAAAGACATTTTTGTTGTACCAAATCCCGCGAGAATCAGAAGTTCCTGGAATGGCATACGTACTACCATCTTCAGCAATGACACCAGCTTTTAAGTTTTCTGTATATTTATCCCATTGATCCCAGTCAGCAACATATTCATCAAGATTGGTTAAGTAACCAGCGTTTGCATCAGAATTCAACATAAAGGAATCTTCTGCCACTACATCGGGTGCTGTGCTTTCTGACTGCATGGAAAGAGCAACTTTTGAAAAATAATCCCCTTCGCTTGCCGTAATCGGAGAAAGTACGATTTTAATGTCCTCATTTTCTTTCTCAAATTCTGGAATAAATGTTTCTTCCAAGTATTGGGTCATTTTATCGTTTTCCCCAGTATTGCGCCAAGTGATCTTGATCTCGGTTTTCCCTTCTGAACCTTCCCCGCTTGAAGAGCCATCGCTGTTCCCACAAGCAGCAAGAACCATAGGCAGCGTCAGGATGGTCAGGAGTGATGCAGCTTTTCTTTTCATTGACATAATTGTTCCTCCTAAATCATTTTTCATTTTCTCTCGCTTAAAGTAAGCGCTTTAAATATAGCGTATTTAGACATTGTTGAATATCAACATTATTCGTTGGAATATACACTTTTTAACCTTAATATCAAGTTTTGTAGACAACTGCAAATAATGATGATTTGACTCAAGCTGATTTATCTCTATAATCAATGTAAACGTTACCAAAAAAAGAAAGGAGCACTTATGAAATCAAAAACCTATCGAAAAATATTCTTAACCTTTTTAACGGTAATCATTGTGTATACTATTTTTATTATGGTGATTGTTATCAATAATGAAGTCAATCAGCGAAAAACTGAGCAAACTACCCAAAGTATTATGACGTTAGAGAACAGTGCGTTTCGCATTGATCAACAACTTCGATTTGCCCTCAATTCAATGAAATCTTTAGCAACAAAAGAAAGTATTATAGTGTTTTCCCAAAGTACTGAATCTGATTATACGCTGTTTTCAGCGATGTATGATGAAATTCGTGAAAACTATTTATTAATGAATCAGTTTGAATACTCTATCGGAATCTTGAATCCAGAGAATCATATCATCGTAAGTTCTGACGGCTATTTTGTTTACAATGATTTCTTTTCCTTTTTGAATATAGAAACAAAAGCCGGGCTTCTTTCCGAAATGCTGGCAGATGCCAGCTTCAGTTCCTCCATCTTCGAAACCCTTGATCAACGACTGATCATGCTTCATAAAGAGCAAGTAGAGAATCAGACCCTCTACTTCTTTGCCTACTGGAAAAAAAATGAACTACTGTCTCCAATGAATCAAGAAATACAAGTTATCGATCACCAATATCCTTCTAGTGAGACCAATTCACCGATACTTACTGATTTTACACAAAATACCATTCAGCAAGAGGCCAAATCAGATACTATCGTTTTTACAAAAAATTCAGAGGTGCTCCCTTTTGCCAATTATCAATTGACAACCGCGATTCAAAGCAGTTTTCCACTATCTACGATTTCTTCCTTTCTCCTTCCATTAATGGTTTTGATCGTACTGGGTGCTTTGATCGTCGTTTTCTTGAGTAAGCGGATGTACAAACCTTATCTAGAAATATTAGATGAAATCAAAAAGAGTAATGTTGATATTTTAACGGTTGATGATATCAACTTAGCTTTGCACCAGATAATCGAGTCGTCTAGTTCGATCAACCAGCTCCAGTCCCCTGTCTCAGAAGAAGTAAAGGAACTATTCTTAAAGAATCTGCTTTACGGAAAATATACGTACAATATGAGCAAGAGTTTACTGCCTACTTTTCATCTTGAAGGCATAGAAAAAGGCGGGAGTTTTGCTTTTCTAACCTTCTCAGGTGAGATGGCAGAAGAAGCCACTTTTAATGAAACAGAGATCATTCATGTACGCAAACAGTTGATCAAGAAAAATCTTCATATCGAGCGTTATGATATCATCAGTTTTTCCGAAAAACACCTTGTCATTCTTTTTTACGATCAGGAATATTCACAAATCATGAAAGAGATCGATCAATTGAAACTAACAATCGAAGACAGTTTGAACTTAAGAATGACTTATCTACTTTCCAAACCTTTTCATTCTCTCGAACATTTTATCGAAGTCTTTCATGAAACCTGTCAGTGGTCAGATGAATGCAACGGCAATAATCAGTTCCATCAAATACCGGTTCCAACATCCAATGCTTTTCATAAAATCAATTATACCGTTGATGAAGAACAGTTACTGATCCAATATTTCAAAGTAGGTGATTTTGTCCATGCTAGAGAATTATTGCAACAAATCGTTGAGATCAATATTTCTAGCAACCGTTCCCTAGGCTTCCTTCAGGAATTTTCAACAGCTCTGACCTTAACAATAAAACGAATCACTGTGATCAAAGAGATTTCCTATCCTGAATTCTACGAACAAAATAAGAAACAATTTCTTTACTTAAAAAAAGGTTTTTCAGATCCCGATGTGAAAAAAACAATTTTTACCCTTTTTGACACACTGATCACTCAGATCGAAACCACGGAAAATAATAATGGATCCAAAACAGATGAAATCATTCAATTTATTAATAGCAATTATTGCAGCGACCTCAGTTTAACAGATATTGCCCAGCAGTTTCATCTAAGTGAAGCCTATTTAAGCCGGTTGATTAAAGAACGACTGTCCATGTCCTTCAAACCATACGTCAATCAACTACGTGTCGAAAAAGCCAAACGTCTGATGAGCGAACAAGAAAGTTCAATCAATGAAATTGCTAGTAAAGTCGGCTTTAAAAATACCAATTCCTTTATTCGGGTATTCAAACAATTTGAAGGGTCGACACCTGGTACTTATCGTACCAATAAAATTCATTAAGCTTTAAAATTCTAATACAAAAAAAAACGATCTGAACGAGATTTGATCCCTACATTTACGAATTGTTTCCCTCAAGAAAATTCGTTCTATTAGTAGTTTTCAAATTTTTCGTTCTGATCGTTCTAATAAAAAGATAAGTTACTTATACAGTCACAGCTGATAATGGATCGCCTCTTGGTACTTTTCAAACAGGGACTGGTTCAATTCATCCCCGCCGTCTAGGTTTGCTGAGTAAAAAATCGGCGGATAGGCGACACCGGCTTCTTTTAGTTTTTGGCAAACTTCAACGATGATCGCATTTAAGATCGTTGCGCCGACTACGGTGGATGTAGGCCCGACTTTTTGTTCCACGTCAGGAATCGTACACGCAGCATCGCCAATCTCGCCATGATTGTCGATGACGATATCCGCCGTTTCAAACAAACGCAAGCCTGATGTATGACGGCTGCTGACTGTTTTCGAATAGGTAAGGTTCGTTAATGCGAGGATCTTGACCCCTTTTTCTTTAGCATGAAGCGCCATATCGATGATAACTGGGTTTCGCCCAGACACCGAATGCAAGATCAGCACATCGCCTGCTGTAAAGGGCTGGGTCGCCGCCAAGGCCCTACCGTAGCCTTCTAAGCGCTCCATTTTACTAGTGAAGGTGATTGGGCTGCGATCAAGCATCAGTTCTCTTCCAAAGATCGCGTTGATGGTCATCATGCCACCTGCTCGATAATACATCTCTTCGGCTAAGATCCCAGCGTGACTTGCGCCAAAAATGTAGATGGCTTTTTTGGTCAAGTTGGCTTGCGTCAACAATTCAATGGCTTGCTCAATCGCTGGTGCTTCTTTTTCTTCTACAATAGACAATAGTTCTTTTGCTTTTTCAAAGTATTGAAACATTTAAAACCCTCCAAACAGCTTGCCGATCAATTCACCAAGGATGCCCCATAGAGATAAATCGTTCCCACCGAAAATCAAGATCCAGTTTTGAATCGTCGTTGAGAACAACGCTGCAGAGACCCCAACGAGTGCTACCATAACGACAGAAGCTGTGATCGTACCAATAATGGCCCCTCGCAAGCCCCCTTGTCCTTCGCCGATCACCGCAGCACCGCCACATTCAAAGAAGCTGGTGATGACTAAAGGAACGATCAAAATGCCAAAGACGTTGGTGGTATTGGCAATGACCACTAAAATCGTTGAGGTGATCATCGCCACGATAAAGCCGATGATTACAGCATTTGGGCGGTAGTTAAACAAGATTGGCACATCAAAAGCTGGTTTTGCTCCTGGAACGACTTTTTCTGCGATCCCTTGAAAGGCTGGAATGATTTGGTTGATCAATAGACGTACCCCATACAACATGATCAATAGTCCTGCACCGAAATTCAAGCCAGCATCAACCGCAAACATCACCAAGTTGCCCCCTTCAGGAACTAATACGGGCGCAATCAAACCGATAACGATATTCATCAAAAACATCACTAATGCGCCAGTAATCGATATTTCACGGAAAAACGAGAGATTTTCTGGCACTTTCAAATCTTCCGTCGATTTTTCTTTGTTTCCGACCCGTTTTGCAACAAAGCCTGAAACCAATGACAAGATTCCCGTTGGATGACCGATCAAAAATGAATCATCGCCTGTGGCATCCCAAACATATTTCCGCATGATCCATGGCATGAATGACCAGTAACAAGCAGATAGAACCGCCCCTAAGATCAACAGTGGGATTCCGGTAAGTCCGCCTTCAACGCCCCCAGCGACGATGACGAATGGGAACCACCACAACATGTGGCCGGTGAGGAAAATCGTCTTCACAGGTGTAAAGCGAGCAATCAATAAATGAATGACAAGTCCGAAAAACATCGCTAAACCAACTGTTCCGCCGTATTCTGCCGTAAAGGTGATGTCAGAGAGTCCATCTGACACAGCAACGCCTAATTGGGTTTGAACCGCAGCATTGATCGGTGCGATCGTTCCCACCAACATATTTACCCCAGCCGTCAATGCCACCATCCCGAAGGAAGCTGTTAAGGTTCCTTTGACGACTTCTGCAAAAGGTTTTCTTTGTACCAATAACCCAATCATGGCAATGATCCCCAGTAGGACTGGCGGATTTTTTAAAATATAATCCGTAACAAAATTCATGCTTATCCCTCTCTTTCAGCTAAAAATTTTTCCATTTGCTGTTTGACTTCTTCTTTATCCATATACTTTTTGATTGGATAAACGGGTGCTTTAACGGATGCTTTTAACTCATTCAATAATTCATTACTCGTAAAATAAACATCTGCTGGTGTCGCTTTTGCTGTTGATAAATCAGTATTCTCGGCAGTTGCCGTCAACCCTAACTCTTTGATCACCTTATCGATCGTCATCTTCAATACCATTGAGCTTCCTACACCAAATCCACATACTGCTAAAATTTTCATATCCTTTTCCTCCTATTGGAATAATTGACAAATTTGTTCCCGATCGCCGTTTAATATCACGTTGTATTTTTCTTCATCCATAAAGATCGCCATGATCTCTTTCAAGCTTTCTAGATGGCTTTCACTATCTGCGGCGGCTAAGACAAGAAATATCCGCACCGGTTTCCCCTCAAGATCGATGGGCTGTTTCGTTACTAAAAGGCTCATACTTTGCTCCAAAACCCCTTCTCCAGGACGGGCATGCATCAGCGCAAAGTAATCCGCCAACACCATGTAAGGACCATTTTCTTCCACGCTTTGAATCATCGCTTCGATGTATTCTGACGTGATCAGCGCTTCATCCAGCAAGGGCTGGCTAGCTAATTTTACGGCTAAGCGCCAATCTGCCACTGTCTCATCCGTTTGTATATGCTTTTCAGGCAAATAATCCTTCACTTTCATTCTGATTTAACCTCCAACATTTTTGATAGGAACCATTCTTTGTTTTCGATTCCTTGCATGATCAATTTCATCATTGGTTCCACCTTTTGCGTCTCATCCTCTCGGATCATCAATAAAATAATGATGTCGGCTTTTTGGTTGCCCCATTCTACTGGCTGATCCAAAAGCAAAATCGAGATCGCTGTTTTTTCGACATAATTCGGATTGCCATGAGGGATGGCAAAGCCATTATCTAAATAGGTTGATTGTAGCTGCTCTCTTTCAATGACGGATTGCCGAAACTGCGCTTTTCGTTTTTCATCACTAAAAGGGATTTGTTCGATCAAAAAATTGATGGCTTCTGTTTTGCTGGCAAATCGCTCGAAAAAGACGGTTGGCTGGATCATCGATTGGGCTTGAAGAAGTAAACCATTTTGATCGACCACCGCCTCATTATCGATGACTAAATCGATGTAGTGATTCATGATCCGCTTCATGTCGCGATTGGTCACCATAGGCGAGATCCGTACCACAGGTTTTTGAATCCCTACGAGATCGATGGTTGAAATAATAAAATCGATTGCCGAAATGTCCATCTGCTTTAATTTTTCTACTGAAACGGTTTCGATACTGTCGATCTCAGGTAGAATGCGACGAATTTTCGCAGAGACAAATGAGCTAGTGCCGACGCCATTGGGACAGACAAAAATGATTTTGTTCATGCGGCGCATTCGCTCGATTGCTGCTTGAAAATGGATTGTGACAAATCCGATCTCATCATCAGAGATCCCCACTTGATACGCTTTCAAGAAATCATGAAGCGAGAACCAGACCACGCCATACAAGGCAGGATAGTTTTGTTTGATTTCTTCTAACAAAGGGTTGATGACTGTGGTTTGCGCTTCGATCCGCAGCAGTAGTTGATACAGATGGATCGTCACATCTTCTTCCAATCGATTGTCTTGGGTCAAGTCGGTGCCTAAGCCTTCGCTGATTTTTTGAATCAAGTTGCGCACTTTTCCCCGAAAGACGAAAGGAACTTTTTCACTTTTCATAAAAAATTTCAAGCCGCTACCGACGATCAGGTAGGTTAGATATTGCACTTCTTTTGGTGAAAATTGATAAATGTGCTGTTCTTCGATTTCTTTCAGTAGCTCATAGACTAACGGATATTTGTCGAACTCCAAAAACAGCTTCCCCACTTGGCGATTTTCTTCAATCACTAAGTTTTCCGCATGACTTGCCCGTTCGATCAGCAGCACGATGGAAAGGACAATACTTTGGATATAGCTGTCGGGCATTTCCACTTGTTTTTCCATTAACGCTCGACGAAAGGCCTGATTTACTTCCTGGTATTTCGCAGGTTCCACCAACAAGGAAAACGCCGCTGGTTGATCCAGCATCATTAAGCAAAAGCGTTTGAGCACCCGATGGATCTGGGATTCACTTGCTTCAAAAAATGTACCTGAATTATCAAATCTCAGACGTAAGCTTTCTTTTTGAAACAGCTCTTTTAAATAAGAAATATCTTTGGCAATACTGCTGCGGGAAACGAAATAATCCTCTGCTAACTGCTGATAGCTGAGATGCTCGCCAGCAATCAACCGCTTAAAAATCAAAATCCTTCGTTCCGATGTCCCCGAATAATTCATTTTCATACGCTCACCCTCTACATCTATTTTATTGCTACTGTACCAAATTAGAAGGCTAATTGTTAGATTAAAGAATGATTAAAAGGAGTGTACACTTTGATTTTCAAGCCTCCTGCAGGCATTTTATAACAATTTCAAGGCGCTTTTTTTCACAATCTGCCGCCTTTCTCTTATAATTAAGCTAGGATTTATATAGGAGGAGATAACATGAAATGGCGTGGGGGTAGACAAAGCAGAAATGTCGATGATCGAACGGGGCGATCATCTGGCTCAGGCGGGATGTTGGCTGCTGGTGGCGGGATCGGTACGGTGATCATCGCTGTTTTATTTTTCCTGTTTAGCGGTGGTGATTTAAGTTCGCTGCCGGATGTCTTAGGTGGCAGCGGTCAAGCAGCCAATTACCAGACAGAAAATGTGGGCACCAGTGAGTACACGGAGGAAAAAGAATTTTCCGCAGTCGTGTTCGGCTATTTAGAAGATTATTGGCAAGACGTTTTTCAAGAGCGGCAAGAAACCTATCAAGACCCGACACTCGTATTATTTACGGGAAGTGTGCAGTCGGCATGCGGCTATGCCACGTCACAGGTTGGTCCGTTTTATTGCCCAGCAGATGAGAATGTGTACCTTGATCTGAGCTTTGCCAATGAGCTTTCCGATAAATATGGCGTAAGCGGCGACTTCGCAATGGCCTATGTCATCGCCCATGAAGTCGGTCATCATGTGCAAAATGAGCTGGGGATCACCCAACAATTGGACAAAATCCGCCAGCAAGTTTCAGAGAAGGAATACAATCAGTACAGCGTTCGTTTGGAACTGCAAGCTGACTACTTAGCTGGTACTTTTGCGAAATATTTGCAAGGTGAAACCTATCAAGGACAACCGATCTTAGAAGCTGGCGACATTCAAGAAGCGATCACGGCTGCCAATGCCATCGGGGATGATACGCTGCAAAAAGAATACCAAGGCTATGTTGTTCCAGATAGTTTTACGCACGGCACATCGCAGCAGCGCGTGGACTGGTTTAACCGTGGTTATCGTTATGGTGACTTAGCACATGGCGACACCTTCAATGTCGATAGCCTTGATTTGAGCAAGTAGCTTCAACTAAAAAACACTCCGAAGCAGCAGGCGTTTCATGCTGCTTCGGAGTGTTTTTAGGTTCTAGGTGTCCCTTCAAGGCTTTTGGTGAAGGGGCGCTTTACGCTTTCTTAACTTTCGCAATGATTTTTTCGCAAAAACGTGCCTGCTTCGTCATACTTTTTTCACATTTCGAGACTATTATATAAGCATACTAACAAACAACCCTAACACTTTTTCATTTTTACTCCTTTGCCTGTCAGTCCCCGCTGACAGGCTCTTTTTTTGGGTTTTGATTGGATGTGCTCAGACCTGCAAGTCTTTGCGCTCATAACGGTAAAAGGTGCCAAAGAAACAGATGATACTGATCAGCAGTACCCATAGGACTGATGTGGCGCCGTTATCCATGAGTTGGACGGGTAATGCCATCCGCACAGGTGAAAGTCCTGCCAGCCACTCCAATTTATCGTAGAGTTCCCCCACGATGCCGAGCAAATACAGACCGAACACGCAGCCTAAGCCGACGCTGGCTGTTTGTTTGCTGGAACGCAAGATCGTGGATAAAAAGAAACCTAGACAGAGGAAGAAAACTAAGACACCGTACTCGGCAACGAAGATTTTGCTAATTTCTTCTATAAAAGCGGACAGGTCATCTCCTGGTAGTTTGAATAGAGCAAACGAGGCCAGACTACTGCCATAGGCAATCAGCCAAAAGCCAGTCAGCAGCAACAATCGGGCGAGGAACTTCCACCCAACGATTTCTCTGCGGCTAATAGGCTGAGCATATAAATACTCGATCGTTCCTTCTGATTCTTCAGTGATCAGACTGTTCAAGCCTAAAAGCATCCCATAAATACATGCGGCGATAAATAAGTATTGAAAGTAGTACCCGAAAAAGCCTGTCGGTGAAACCAAGCTTGAAGGTCCTGTCAGTTGGATGTTAAAGATGCCTAGTAATTCTGGGCTGAAAGAGCCCAACATCTGGTCTAAGGACGTTTTCATTTCTGGCGTGATCATTTGAGGATAGATAGCCGTAAATCCAAAAATGATTCCTGCAAAAATGATCGTCCAGACTAGCCAGCCTTTGAAGGTATTTTTAAGGTCGATTTTCATTAAAGTCATTTTTGAGAACCTCCTTCATAGAGCAGCATAAATTGCTGTTCAAGGGTTGGGTGTTCGATCGTGAACTCTTTAATGGCAGGATTGGTTAGAAAATGTGCCAGCTGATTCATGTCTCCTTGATAGAAAAAACGCAAGCTGTGTGATTCCTGAGCAAGAACTTGTACGTTTTCCAAGCCGACTAATGAGATACTGTCCTCATTCGTGAGCGTTACAACTTTGCCGAAATTTTCTTCCTCACTCAGTTCTTTCACGGTGATGATCTGTCCTTCACGAATAAAGGCGGTCCGGTGGGCATAGCTCTGAATTTCATGCAGATCATGACTGGATAGAAAAATCGTCATCCCCTGTTTGTTTCTTCTGAGAAGCTCTTCAAACAGCCGTTTTTGGATCAAGGGATCTAAGCCATTGGTCGGCTCATCTAAAATCAACATTCTCGGTTGTGCAATCAAGGCGCTCGCAAGCCCGACTTTTTTCTTGTTGCCCAAAGAAAGTTCTGCGATCGATTTGTTTGGATCAATTTGAAAAAGTTCCATCAACTCCTGAATCTCTTTTTTTGGATGCTTGACTTGATGAAAATCTGCCGTAAATGCCAGCAATTCTGCTGTCGTCATTTTTGAATAAAACCGTACATCACTGGAAACATATCCAGTAAACGTTTTGATTTCTTTGGCTGCTTGTTGGCAATCTCGTCCAAAAATCGCCGCCTGTCCTGCATCTGGTTTGATAAAATTCAACAATACTTTGATGGTCGTTGATTTTCCCGCACCATTTGGTCCGATAAAGCCAAAAATCTCTCCTTCTGCCACTTGCAATGATACATTCTCGATGGCGTACTTCTTGTTGTATTGTTTGCTTAGTCCGTTGATCGTAATGGCATCCATCCTGTCCCCTCCTTGTACTGCTTTGATGCCATCAGTGTAGCCTTATTTCGTGTTTCCGTCAATCAAAGATCTAAAAGGCTTCCGCTGGAATGTTTTACGAAAATCATCAACAGATTGACACACTTCTATTGCTTTCTCTTCCTATTTTTTTCACATTTTCCCGCTATTATTAATACATACCAACAAACAACCCTAACACTTTTTCATTTTTACTCCTATCCCGCCAGTCCCCGCTGGTGGGCTCCTTTTTTTTATCGGCAAAAAAACGCAGACCTAGCAGCAACTGACTTTAGCAAATGT
Organism: Enterococcus sp. DIV0008; assembly: GCF_050542615.1. NCBI lineage: Bacteria > Bacillati > Bacillota > Bacilli > Lactobacillales > Enterococcaceae > Enterococcus > Enterococcus sp. DIV0008. Next base: position 2,387,032 of record NZ_CP172937.1, read on the forward strand.
AGCACTCGCTAAAGTCAATTGACTGACTATCCTGCGTTTTTTGGCTCGATCATTTCTGGGACGGATGAATCAATTCTGAATCATCCGTCCCACTTTCATTATTGACAATGCGTCCGTTTTTTAAGTTTTCATGGGTTGATTTGTTAACGAAACGGATTGTAGAAACGTCCGCCATTAAGGACCATCAAGGACAATCCGAGCGCCACGATCAAGCAAACGACAGCAATCGCCAAGAGATCTTTGCCTTGGATCGGCTTAGCTTTCAGCCAAGTACGCTGCTTATGCTTGCCAAACCTTCTTAGCTCCATGGCAGCAGAAATATGGTCGATCCGTTCCAAGCTGGAAAAAATCAAAGGAATCGCGATCGCGACATTGCCTGTCACGCGTTTGCGCAAAGGTGCTTTTTTAGAAAGCTCCACGCCCCGTGCTTGCTGCGCTTTGGCAATGGTCCGAAAATCCTCTTGAATATCAGGGATGTAACGCAAAGCCAGTGCGACTGCATAGGCGATCTTGTAAGAAATCCCGATGCGGTTGATACTGGACGCCAACTCGCTTGGATTGGTGGTAAACAGGAAAATCAACCCTGGGGGAATCGTGACAAAATATTTGATCAACAGATTCAGCTCATAAAACACTTGCTCTTGGGTCAATGTATACCGACCGATCCCTTCAAAAATCACGTGGCGCGTACCGTAGATCTCCACCCCATATTCTGGTGCGAAAAGATAGACCGCCACCAAATTCAAAAGCGAAAAGAAGATGATAAATTTCAACACAAAAGCGATATCTCGGTAGCGAATTCCAGCACTGGCAAATAGAAAGACCGAAAACAATGCCAGTCCAATAAGAAAACGCGTATCATAAGAGATCATCCCGATAACGGATAGCAGCAAAAAACAAATCAGTTTTGCGGCACCGCTTAGTTGGTGGATCCACGTTTTGCGGTCAAGATAGCCGATTAGATTACTCTCCATCGTGTCCCTCCTTCTCGCTGGCAATAAAGGCGGCAGTAAAAGCGGCGGGATCTGTCAGCTGGTTAAGGGTCGCCAGTGTGTACAAGCTGGTTTCTTTGAGGTTCGCGGCACTCACCACTTGTTTGTCTGCTAAAACAACTTCTGGCGGTGCGTCCAGCAAAATCGTTCCTTGCGTCAAAACGATCGTCCGCTGTGTATACTCCAACATCAGGTGCATATCGTGGGTGATCATAACGATCGTTAATCCCCGCTGGTTCAACTCCTGTAAGAATTGCATCATTTCGGTGTAATGGCGATAGTCTTGTCCTGCTGTTGGCTCATCCAATAAAATGAGTTCAGGATCTAAGACGAGGATCGCTGCAATGGCGGCTCGGCGTTTTTGCCCATGACTTAGTGCCGACAATGGCCATGAGCGAAACGGATAAAGACCACAAATTTTCAAGGTCTGATGAACTTTTTCTGTGATTTCAGCCTCTGGGACATTTCGGTTGCGCAAGCCTAAGGCAACTTCGTCAAACAGGAAGTTTTTTGACAGCATTTGATTGCTGTTTTGCAAAACATACCCGATTTTTTGCGCTCGTTCTTTGATGGAATCATTGCCCATGTCTGTTCCTTGCCAAAGCAACTTGCCAGAAGTCGGTGTCAAAAAGCCGGTAATCAAATGGGACAAGGTTGATTTTCCTGCGCCATTATGCCCGACCAAACTAATCATTTCTCCTTGATGGATGGTAAAATCCAGTGCCTGCAAGATTGGTTTGCCCACTTGGTAAGAAAACGATAGATTCTTCGCTTCCAACAACGGCGGCTGGTGGCTAGGAAGTGCCGTTTTCGGAAATTTTTCTTGAAACTGAGTCAGTTTTTCGGCAATCTCAGATGATGCAAATGCTTCTACCGCGACTAAATCAGCAGCGTCGGTCACGGGAACCCCCGCTTTTTTTAAGGCAGCTAAATACAGTGGTTCACGAATGCCGACTTGCTGCAGCATGTCCGTTTTTAATAGTTCGTTCGGTGTACTGTCGGCAAGGATGCGGCCTTCTTCCATCACGATGATGCGATCGACAGCGGCGGCTAACACTTCTTCTAAGCGGTGTTCGATGATGATGGTGGTAAAACGCTTCTCTTGATACAGCTGGTCGATCATTTTGATGGCTTCCACACCTGTTTGCGGATCCAAGTTGGCTAGCGGCTCATCAAACAGTAGAATCGGTGTTTCATCGATCAAAACACCTGCCATTGAAACACGCTGCTTTTGGCCACCCGATAATTCCTGCGGTTTTTTCGCCAAATGATCCATTAAGTCGGTCTTTTCAGCCCAAACGCGCAGCGCCTCCTGCATCACAGCTTGACTACGCTGATCGTTTTCCAATGAAAACACGATATCTTCTGCTACGGTCAAACCTACAAATTGGCTATCGGTGTCTTGCAGCACCGTGCCGACGGTCAAAGACAGCTCATAGACGGAAGCTTGTCCAAAATCATTAGTACCGATCGTCAAAGCTCCGGTACTACTGCCTTTGTCATTTTGCGGAATTAAACCGTTCAAACATTTTCCTAATGTACTTTTGCCAGAACCGCTGGCACCGACGATCAGGACTTTTTCTCCTTCATAGATCGTTAGATCGATGTTTTTCAAGGTGGGTTCCGCTTGTGCATCATATTGGAAAGAAAAATTCGTAAATTGAATGATTTTTTGTTTCATTTTTTAGCCTTCACACATTTCTTTGGTTAGGATTCCTTGCTCAAGCTGCCTTTTTTGGTTTTGGTTTGGGCATAGGCTTTTAGCAGGATCACTCCGATTATCCCAGTTACGACTGCATTGGTCAATCCCGCAATGACTCCTTGCGTAAAGACTTTGTTCGCTGGTTCGCCATAGATCAAAATATCACCGATCGGGGCAATGATCACCCAGACGACCAAATTTGCGATCGTTTCACCGATCAAGAAGGTCCGAATTTCTTTAGCCCCAAAGGTTCCTTGCTGGATTGGAATCCAACGCGTCAAAAGTCCAAAGAACACCCCTAAGATCCCAGAGGCGGCGATCCAAGACCACCATGGACCATAAGTCGTCAAATCTCCTAGGGCATGGCCGATAAAGCCCGCTAAACCAGCCACGATCGGACCGTAGACAACGCCTAATAGCGCCAAGAAAGGATAGGCTGTGGCGATATCTGTATTTGGGAAACCCGTCGGAATCGTGACGAAACGTTTTAAGACGAAAAAGACCGCAGCACCGATACCGATTGCAACAATGTGTTTTACTGTAAATTTTGATTGATTCATTTTTCATTTCTCCTTTTTTTGAGGGTAATTTTCCAATTCGTGCCAGTCCCGATTTTATAGGTTTCAGCAAATGAAGCCAAGTTGAGCCCTAAACCAATATTCAATAGGGAATTGACATATAAGACAGGTTCATTTTCCGACACTTGCGCAAAGGAGCGTCCGAAACGCACTTCTTCTTGATAACGCAGCGTATCTTGGTAATAAATACTGACGAGCAGCGGCTCATTGTACTGTACCTGCCATTGCTTAAAGAACGTGTGGGGAATATTCGTCCACAACGAACCAAAGCGGATATCGAGAATATCGATCGTACCAGTGATCGTTTCTGTTGTTTGGCTTGGCTTTTCAATGGCAAAGACTTGGATCGCTTCTTTAGGTTCGGGTGTTCCTAGCTCTTCAAAACTGATGGCGCCGCTAGCGAGCCGAGCGGCGTTATACATATAAACATCCCGACCATGAAACGTATGGCTTTCGGCTGATCCGGCCAACCGCTCAGTTGCCTCATTGATCACCCGTAGTTCAGCGATTCCGATATAAGTCGCTAAATAGGTTAGGGTGCCATTATCTGGCGTCAAAACCAACTGTCCGGTCGCCAACTTGGCAACCACGCTTCGTCGATCAGACCCTACGCCAGGATCCACCACTGAAACAAAGACCGTTCCCGCTGGCCAATAGGTGACGCTTTGCAGCAGACGATAGCTGGCATCATGAATGTTGTATGGCTCGATCTCATGAGTCAAATCCGCAATGACCAGCTCCGGTGCCACTTGATAAGCTACCCCGTACATCGCATTAACCGCTCCATCTTGCAAACCAAAATCGGTTTGAACCACTAATTTGTGCATTTTTCTCTCCTCCCAACAACCTTTCTCCTTTTTAACAAAACCTGCGCTTGAAACAGCTGACCCTACAGACACAAAAAAAGCCCTTAGCCAAAGCTAAGGGCATCACCTGCGGTACCACCTTAATCTGCAAAACCTTCACAGGCTTCACCTCATTCAGTACCCGAAAACACTCGGAGACTGTCGCTTGTTAACGGGGCAACCGTATTTTCCTAATTAGTCAGAAAATCCGCTCCAAAGTCATTTTCAAATCATTCGTTGTCGTTCCTTCTCACCTACCGGAACTCTCTGCTAGACAACTACCTTGATTCTACTTTCTTTTTCATCGCGTTTGCATTTTGTTTCATTTAAATTATCAAAGCTTGTGCCTTTTGTCAATTCTCTTTTAAGAAAAAATTCAAACAGAAGGCATAATTTGTCAAAAGATTCACGCAATTCCTGAATTTCGCTCGAAAATTCTTCATATTTTCTCGGTATGATACTTGTATACCAACAAACAACCCTAACACTTTTTCATTTTTACTCCTTCCCGCCAGTCCCCGCTGGCGGGCTCCTTTTTGTCTTCTGACTGTTTTAGATGGTTTCACTTTTTCTTGGCGATTTCTTCCCAGAATTCTGTTTGATTCGTCAATTTTTTTTCACATTTTCACGCTATTATAAATGCATACCAACAAACAACCCTAACACTTTTTCATTTTTACTCCTTCCCGCCAGTCCCCGCTGGCGGGCTCCTTTTTGTCTTCTGACTGTTTTAGATGGTTTCACTTTTTCTTGGCGATTTCTTCTCAGAATTCTGTTTGATTCGTCAATTTTTTTTCACATTTTCCCGCTATTATAAATGCATACCAACAAACAACCCTAACACTTTTTCATTTTTACTCCTATCCCGCCAGTCCCCGCTGGCGGGCTCCTTTTTGTGAGATTGGACTTGCATTTCTTCCTAGAAAGGATTATCTTTATCTTATGCGGAAGTGGCGGAATGGCAGACGCGCACGCTTCAGGCGCGTGTGAGTTTATCTCGTGTGGGTTCAACTCCCATCTTCCGCATTTAGCAGTTCAGCTTTCTGAACTGCTTTTTTTGTTGCAAAACGCGCATGTTCATCGAATAAACATGCGCGTTTCATTCAACTATTTTTCCCTTATTCACTCACATAGGCGGTGCGGAAAAAGAAATGCGCGCCATAAGCTGGGAATTGGATGTCTTTTACCTTTGATTTGATTAGATAATTTGAAGCACTTTGGTATAGAGGGACTTGCGCAGCATCTTGTTCCAACAAAATTTCTTCTGCCGCTTTGTAATCTTCAAAATATTGATCGGGGTCATTGGCATGAACGGTGCGCGCATCTTCCGTCAACGCCGTATATTCTTCATTGACATAGCCACCGTAGTTAAAGGAAGCGCCGGTTTTGTATAAGATAAAGAACATATCCATGTCACTGCTTCCAGCGATCCAACCAGAAACGGAAAGCTCATAATCACTATTTGCTCTTGATTGATTCAAGCTGGCACGTGGCTGTTTGTTGATGGAGATCGACAAGCCTGGCAAGTTTTCTTGCAGTTGGCTTTGCAAGTACTCCCCGATTTTTTGACCATTGTCATCATCTGTCACTAATAAACGCAGCGTCGTACTTTCGCCAATTTCGGCTTGGGCTTTTTCCCACTCTTCCTTGGCAGCCTCTAAATCATACAGGTTATAATCACCGCTATATGCTCGAAAATCTTCGCCAGTATTTGGATTCGCAGCTAAGCCGGTAGGGATCAATCCATTTAAAACTTTCGCGCCATCGTTCAACACATTATCCACGAGACTTTCTTTGTCGATCGCCAATGCGATCGCTTTACGCACATGAACATTTGCTAAGGCATCGTTGGCGGTTTTGTTAAAGTCTAAGAAAAAGTTCGCCACATCATTTTGCGTAACTAGCTCTTCATTGTCTCCATATTGTTGAACATAGATCCCACTGATTTTTTGCAAATCAAGATCGCCGCTTTCAAACAATTGGATCCCCGTATTTTCTTCTTTGATGGTGGAGCCTTTGATTTCCTCCAATTGAACGACATCAGCATCGTAGTATTGGTCGTTTTTCACTAGCGTCCACTCATCTCCCGTCTGTTGCCAATCGGTTAAAGTAAAGGGACCAGAATACAACAAATCTTCACTTGTACGGGCATAGGTCTCGCCTTTTTCTTCAACAAAGGCTTGATTTTGCGGTGCCAACCAGCCGATGGAAATCAAGGATAAAAACGAAGGCTGCGGCTGCTCCAACTGCACGATAAAGGTCGCATCATCTGGGGTTTCCAGACCAATCGTTTCTACGTCTGCATTGCCTTCACGAATGTCTTTACTATTGACTACATTATCCAACAAATAGGCGTTTGGTCCCATCGTTGCTGGATCGACTAACTTTTTCCACGCATAAGCAAAGTCAGCTGAAGTGATCGCTTCGCCATTGCTCCACTTCGCATCCTCTCGCAAGGTAAAGGTATAGGTTTTGCCATCTTCACTGATTTCGACTCCTTCTGCCAAGCCTGGAACTGGTTCGCTGTTTTCATCGAAACGGTAAAGCCCTTCGAATAAATGTTGGACGATGGTAAACGTTGCTTTATCCGTCGTTTGGGTCGTATCGAGAGTCGTCAGCTCAGCTGGTAGACTCACCGCGATCGCTTGATTCGGCGCTCCGTTAGTTTCAGCCTCTGATCCCTCAGTATTTCCTGTTGTCGTGCAGCCAGAAAGGGTCAACCCAATCACTCCTGCTGCAACCAATAAACGCTTCTTCCAGATCATTTTCATTCTTCCTCCTATGTGATTGCGCAACCAACGCAAGTGTTTTTCATGACAGCCAAAAACGCATTCAACGATAAAAAGAAAAAACCTCATCCCTTTGCTTATCAACTTTGACAAACAAAGGGACGAGATTTTCGTGTTACCACCCTTTTTCGCACCACTCTCACAAATGGCACCTCAACAGTACGCTAAGATACTTGGCACGGTAACGGCTGCTTTCCGTCTGATTTGCGTGAACAAATCAGATCACTCAGAGCTCATCTTCACTTTTTTTCTGCTGCCCTTTCTCACCATCCGGGTTCTCTTCTAACAGATTCCAAAGCTACTCTTCTCTTCATCGTCTTTCTTTTTATCTAAAAAAATGGTAAATGACGTTTTTTTGTCTATTTCATGATTGTTATAAAGTATACTATTGGTGTTTTTGGAAGTCAACAAGAATTGCGAATATTCAGTTTTTTATGATTTTTCTATCAGAGCTTGTTTTGCGTCTTGCTTGCCTTTCGTCACGTTCTTCTCTAGGATAAGAACTAGATAAGCCTTCTCATTTGTAAAAAGGAGTGTGCCGAAAATGAAATTAGCAGAAGCGTTACTTTTAAGACGAGATTTGAACAATCGTCTGTTTCAATTGCGCAACGAGATCTCTAGTAGTGTGTTAGTCCAAGAAGGCGATACCTTGGATCGCAGTATCACAGAATTGTTCAAGGAATACGATGAGATCAATCAACAGTATTCAGAATTAGTCGTAGCCATCAATCGGAAAAATGCGACTGCCTCTGTAGCAGATAGTGCGTTATTGCTGATGGAAGCACTAGAACGGCGAGAACAGCTGCGCCGCAAGCATGCACTGCTAACGCAAGCACTGGATGAAACCAAAGCAGCTCCCCGAATGGGTCGCAACGAAATTCGACTGGTGCGTACGATCGATACAAAAACGCTAACGGAGCAATTGAATGCGACCGCCAAGCAGTTGCGAGAATTAGATGGAAAGATCCAACAAACCAACTGGCTGGTCGATCTTTAATCAATATGGGTGGGTGTCAAAGGCGAGCACAAAGCAGGTACAGGCTGATATGTACACTATGGAACGTCTGGCAGAGACGTAAACGTAACAACCACTGCTTACGAATCACAATCGTAACAATCACATTGTATTTTTTAGCGACCACGTGCTGATTTGACTGGATGGGAAAAACCCTCTTCTTTTTTGAGAAGAGGGTTGTTTTTATCGTATCCAGCCGTATGTGGAGCCGGCTCTTTTACTGAGGAACCTGCTGCTTGTTACTCACAGCGGAAGGACGCGCCAGAAACGTTTGCCCTTTCTCACTGCTCCAAAACTCCTTCATCAATGCCGTCAATCCCTCTTTGGTTTGATTGGCACCAAAGAAAGGGCTGCCGGGTTCTAACATGATGCCATTAGCTAAAGCACCGATAGGAAAGGGATCAAAGCCGAAAGCGGCAACGATTTCGGCTGTCTGATCAAGGGCGGTTTGGTCATCACCAGCAATGGCGATGGCTTTTTTGGCAGTTCCTTGAGCAGCCGTTCTCGTCAGCAAGGATTCCTCTTGGATGTCGTGGTACCCCATATGATTGAATCCTTTGACTACTTTACTTTGGGAAAAATAGCGTTGCACACGTTCCGAAGAAGTCTGCTCGATGGATGAGTATTCTGTCTCTTTGCCATCGACTTCCCACCAATAATTCATGGCATCGATCACTAGCTTGCCAGCCAATGCTTTTGCTGGCAGCTGTTGGTACTTACTCAATGGGATTGCCAAAATGATCGTTTGGGCTTCTGTCATCACTTCAGCGGCATTTTTTGCGATCGCTCCCGGAGCCAACACAGAAACGGACAAGGCGATTTTTTCTGCTGGCTTCGTACTGGCGATCAAGACCCGATAGCCCGCCTGGGCACCAAGATTTGCGAGCGCTAAGCCTAACTTGCCTGCACCTAAAATACCGATGGTTTTAGGCATTGCCATCACCTGCTGCCAACAATTCTTTCACCCGTGGAATCACTTTGGTTCCATACAATTCAATCGTTTTGAAACGGTCTTTTTGCAGCTGGCCGCCAGTACCGTAAACCAGATCAAAGCGTTCTACACCGACTTGCGGCATCATACGGGCAATTTTTTGCGCCACGGTTTCTGGACTGCCTACATAGTAAGACCCATGTTCGACTTCAAAGTCAAAGCGTTCTTTGCTCATGGCTGGCCAGCCGCGATCAAGACCGATTTTGTCCATGCTCTTTTTGATGTAGTTCCAGCCGATTTCATAGGCTTCTTCATCGGTGTCGGCGATCACACCATGGGAGTGCATGCCGATTGGCAAAATCGGTTGCCCCAGTTGCTGTGCTGCCTTTTTATACAGATCAACATAGGGCGCAAAACGAGCGGGTTCGCCACCGATGATCGCTAACATAACGGGAAACCCATAACGGACGGCACGAATGATCGATTCAGGGGTTCCACCGACACCCACATAGGTATCTAATTGATGCCCCTCGATTTTTGGAAAAACGTCGGCATTTTTTAAGGATTGCGTGAACTTGCCTTCCCAAGTTAATGGTTTGCCTTTTCTCAATTCACTGAACATTGCTGTTTTTTCTTCAAATAGTTCTTCATAATCTTGCAAGTCATAGCCGAATAGAGGGAATGATTCAGTAAAAGAGCCTCGTCCCAGCATGATTTGTGCGCGACCGTTCGACAACGCATCAACAGTCGCGAACCGTTCGTAGACCCGCACGGGATCATCCGAACTCAAGACAGTTACACCGGTACCTAATTTGATGGTTTTGGTAACCATTGCTAAAGCCGCTAGTACCGTATCAGGACTTGAGATCGAATATTCTTCCCGATGGTGCTCCCCTAAGGCAATGACATCGATGCCGACTTCATCGGCTAATTTTCCTTCCGCTACGATATTGCGCAACGATTCGCTGTAACTGATCCGTTCTTTCGTTGTATCATCAAAGGCTAGATCGCCAAAAGTATCTAACCCAAATTCAAGATTTCTGTGATTGATGGTCATTTTCTTTTCCTCATTTCTCATTACTGATTCTCTGTTCTCACTATAACAAGGAACAAAAAAAGTTGCGAACAATATGCTTACTTTTTGTAAGTTAACGATTTTAAAGCGAAAAAAACACTTTCCCGAACAAAAATTCAGGAAAGTGTTTGGTCTTTAAAGATAGATCCCTTTACTATGGAGATTCACTAAGCATTCTTCCAAGTATGCTTCATCATGTTCTGGATAGATCGGCGTAGTCAAAGGGACGGCTTGAACGGATGATTCCAGCGGCAGATTTTTGCCACGATACGCCGGATCGTACCATTCAGGTGCTGGCCGATAGCCTCGACGGGTCATTTCATCCAGCACTAACTGATGGTATTGAAACAATTTATAGGGCGGATGGGTAAAAACGTAATCGACGGTTGCGTGCTTCTTGCCCCAGCCAAGCCCCCGTAAGGCTGCTGCTTCACGATGCTGGCCTAACAGCTGCTGCCGGGGCAAAGCAGGGATCAGTGCTTCATGCCATAAGCGCATCGGTTCAGCCTCCTTTATTCTGCGTCTTGGCTGATGAAATTGTCTTGATTTTCAATAACGATCTTACCTACTGCATGGTGTGTCTCACTCAATGCGTGGGCATCGTAAATCCCTTGTGCTGTCAATGGGAAGGTTGCACCGATGACACTGTTGACTTTTTCTGCTTCGATCAGCTCTGTCAATTCTGCCAATTGTTTGCCGTTGGTTCGTAACCAAATTGCTTTGGCGAAGATGTCTTTTTCTTTTGCCAAGCCTTCGTCTTCAATACTCAAAATCGAGATCAGACGGCCCTTAGGTTTCAAGACAGTGAAACTTTTCTTCTGGGTGTCGCCCCCCATCGTATCAAAGACCAAATCGATGTCTTGCAAGACTTCTTCAAAATCCGTCGTGTGGTAATCGATGATCTCATCGGCACCAAGTTTTTGTAATAACTCATGGTTACGAGGACTAGCCGTCGTGATGACGTAAGCGCCAGCTGCTTTTGCTAGTTGGATCGCATAGGTACCAACTCCGCCTGCTCCGGCATGGATCAAGACTTTTTCCCCTTCTTTTAAACGACCGTGTTCAAACAACGCTTGGTAAGCAGTCAAACCAGCTAATGGCACTGCAGCTGCTTCTGCGTAGTTTTGGTTTTCTGGTTTGATCGCTGCTAACTCAGCATCGACGATGGCGTAATCAGCATACGTCCCAAAACGAGTCGTTTCAGGGCGGGCATAGATCGCATCACCAACTTTGAATTCTGTCACGTCAGCACCTATTTCTACGATATCCCCTGCGACATCCCAACCTAAAATAATTGGGAAGTCCCATGGAAACATTTGTTTCAAATAGCCTTCTCTTAATTTCCAATCGATTGGGTTGATGGATGTTGCGGCAACTTTGACTAATAATTGATTTGCTTTTAATTCTGGTAATTGGACCGTTGCTTCTTTTAATTGGTCTTTTCCACCATAGGCTTCAATAACGACAGCACGTGTTTCCATTGATGCTTCACTCCTTACATTCATTCTTCATCAAAGAGAGGTTCCTGTTTTTCCATCCCTTGATTTCTCACTTCCCTAGCTTAGGCAAAAGGAGGGAATTTGACAAATGATATGTTTGGAAACTGCCCCAGCCACCTGGCCGTTCCTCCTTCAAAGCCTTGAAAGAAACGGGTTTATTTTTTCTTCATTTTTTTATTGCCTTTTCTTTAAAAATCAATTACGCTACTCAAGAAATACGAAATTGTAGAGAAAGAAGGAATTGATGAATTGAAAAGGTTGTGGATATTTTTTGGCGGTGTGATCGGCATCACCGCGTTGCTGTTTTTAGGTGCTTCGGTGTTAACGAAAGAATCGGGGGCAGCAACGTCGTCCGACAAAAATACAGTGATTATTTACAATTGGGGCGAATATATTGACCCCGAATTGATCAAAACATTCGAAACTGAGACTGGTTACTCAGTGATTTATAATACATTTGACTCCAACGAAGCGATGGAAACGAAAATCAAACAAGGCGGCTCGCGCTATGATTTGGTTTTCCCTAGCGAATCGATCATTCCGAAAATGATCGAAGAAGGATTGTTAGTGCCTTTAGACCATCAGAAATTGACGGGAACGGAAGATCTGTCGCCTTTTTTGATGGATCAAGCCTTTGATCCTGACAATACCTACTCAATCCCCTATTTTTGGGGCACGATCGGAATCATGGCAAATACTGAAGAAGTTGATGTTTCTTCGATCCATGGCTGGAGTGATTTATGGGACCCTGCATTTAAAAATGATTTATTGATGGTGGATGGTGCTCGCGAAACCTTAGGAATCGCGTTACAGACGCTCGGTCTTTCCCAAAATGAAAAAGACCCGACCAAGGTCGCCAAAGCCTTGAAGAAGCTGGAAAGTATCCGTCCCAACGTCAAAGCAGTTTTGACCGACGAGATCAAAACCTTGATGATCAGCAACGATGCCCCTTTAGGAATCGGGTATTCGGGCGATGCCGCTTATGTGATGGCGGAAAATCCTGCCGTCACCTATATCGTTCCCAATGACGGCGGTGCGATTTGGACAGACAATTTTGCGATCCCGAAAACCGTTGGTAATCTTGAGGGAGCCTACGCCTTCATCAACTTTATGCTCCGCCCAGAAAATGCCGCACAAAATGCCGAATACGTGGGCTATGCCACGCCGAGTGAAACGGCAAAAGCCATGCTGCCGGCTGAACTGACTGCTGACAAGGCTTTCTACCCTGAGCCAAGTGCGATGGAACAAATGGAACATTATGAATACTTAGGAAAAGAAGCGGTTGAGCTTTACAACGACCTTTTCCTTGAATGGAAGTTGGGATTATAATTGTCACTATTACTAAAATCTGAACACATCTTTGATACCAAAACGAAAACGACTTTTGCGGGCTTTCTCTTGATAGAAGACCAGAAAATCACGGCTGTGGGTCCTCTTTCAGCGCTGCCAACACTTGCTGAAGACACCCAGGTCATTGATCTCAAAGAACAAATGATCATCCCAGGCTTTATTGATGCTCATGTTCATTTTTATCTTTCCGCATTACTCCACCAAGGGGCACTGACCCATCTTACGGGAGTGACAGAAGAAGCCGTTGCCCAGCAAGTGCCCGCCTTGCCCATCACCCATGGATGGAAAATTGGCATCGGCTGGTTCAGCAGTGATTTCGGTCAGCAAGTCTACCCGACGAAAGATTCGATCGACAACTATTGTGCCGACACGCCTGTCATGCTGATTTCCGGTGATGCCCACAGTATTTGGTTGAATAGCCAAGGGATCGCTGCTTTAGGGATCACACCTGAGAACTTACCAGCAGGGATCAGCGGGGAGGCACTACTTGACGAAAACAGCGGACAATTAAGCGGCTGCTTTTTAGAAGCGATCGCCATTCATTATTTAGCAAAGGTCTTACAGTCGTTCCAAGCACAAAGCCCTGCTGCTTTTCTGACCTATATGAAACAGCTCAATCAATACGGCATCACGACGATCGGCGATGTTGCCTTGACAGGAGAAAGCTGGGACGATCTAGTCTATCCCACTCTTTATCGACAGACGGAAGCAGAAGCGACCTTGCGCGCTGTCTTTTATCCAGCCATGCGAGAAGACATCACGCAACTAAAAGAAACTTACCGTACTTATCGCTCCGAAAAAGTACAGATGGGCGGCGTCAAACAATTTTTTGACGGCGTGACGAGTACGCACACCGCTTTTTTAAAAGCGGAATATGAAACACCGTATTTTGCTGGTGATGTCGGGATGCCGTTGATCGATGTTCAACGGATGCGCCGCTTTATTTTACAAGCCAACCAGCAAGACTGGCCGATGCGCATCCATACCATTGGTGATGAAGCGATTCGACAAGCACTCCTCTTTTATCAAGAAAGTGCTGCTGCTCACCCGCTTTCTAAAGGCAAAGCCAATACCTTGGAACACTTGGAAGTGATGGATGCCGCTGATCTGCCACTAGTTCGCCAAGAACAACTGGTACTCTCCGTACAGCCTAGCCATTTATTAGTCGGTTATGAGACCCTCGATGAAGAAGTAGGACCTCAGCGTGCCAGTCAAATGTTTCCTTTTCAGTCCTTTCTAGAGCAAGGCGCAACCTTGGCATTTGGGACTGATACGCCGGTCGTGATCGACGTGACCCCTTTAGACTCGCTGTATTATGCGGTTGCTCGGCAAGAAAAAAATGGCCAGCCAGCAGGCGGATTGATGCCACAGGAAAAAATCACCATCGCCGATGCCCTCTATGCCCACACCGCAGGCGCCGCCAAAGCCTTGAGTCGGCAAGATATCGGTCAATTAGAAGTTGGCTGTTTAGCCGATCTTTGTATTTTGTCACAAAACATCTTGCCTTTAACTGCCGAAGAATTGCTTCAAACGACCGTTGAAGCCACCGTATTTGATGGACGATTTGTTTATCGGGGCAACTGATGAAACACCAGATCTTGTGAAAGTACAAGGTCTGGTGTTTTTCTTTGATCAAAAAATACAGAAATAGGTGCTTAGTTTGGACCACTCTTCCCTTTTCGTACTTGCCCCTATCCCTTACGATGGATTCCCTGCTTGGCAGCTATGCTTTATCATAGGTTTTCTTTCGGCCATTTTGATCCTCGTGGATTGGTCTATTCGATTGGCGTAGCAAAAGAATAATTCAAGCAGTTACCAGTTTCTTTATTTGATGGAAATTCAGAAACATTCCTCTTTTCCCTGGAGCTTATTCCTTCAAATGCGCATTGGTCTATTCCACTCTCCACCCTTACTCCTTCAATCGTTTCTTAAACCTTTGAATAAATTCTTAATAAAATAACTAACAAAAAATAAACTTTTACTATATCCCTTGAATGTAAGCGGTAAATTTGTTATTATTACCAAGGATAAGGAGGTGTTTATCTATTGTATGCGATTAAAATCTTTCATGGTTATCTAACCGCCGAAGGAAAAAGAACACGGGACAAAACAATTGCATTGACCTATACTTGCAGAGAAGATGCTGAACGTTTCGCAAATAAAATCGGCGGGAGAGTTAAAAAAATTGGCTAACCAACTAGAATAAAAAAGGCTGTCAACCTCAGTAGGTGACTGCCTTTTTTTGTTGTCTGATTTCCAGCAAATCAAGCGATACTCCTGACTTTTTACATATGTTTAAGATCCTTTTCTTGTTGAATCGAGAAGTGAAGCAAGTTAGTTGGTTTTGACGCCTTGAGTCTTTATACTGAAACAAAGGCAGCAGCCAATCCAAAAAAAGGAGTGACCCGTCCATGTGCGGCCGATACTTATTTGACCCAACAACTGGCGAATTGTCAGAATATTATCAAGAAGCCGCGGCGAAAGCCCGCAAGCGCCAACAGACTGTCGCTATCAATGATGTTTTCCCCTCCAATCACGTCGTAACCATCGGTGCAAATCAACAACAACAAGTTGTAGCTGGTGTGACAAGATGGGGCTTTACCGGCTTTAAAAAAGGGCATTTGATGATCAATGCGCGTTCTGAGACCGTTGAAGAGAAACCGACTTTTCGCAAACCTTTCCAAGAGCATCGCTGTGTCTTTCCGATGTCTGGTTTCTATGAATGGAATCATGAAAAGGAAAAGTTCCTCTTTTCGCAAGATCACGTGATTTATGCCGCTGGTTTTTATCGCATCCTTCAAAAAGAGGATCAGATCGAAACTGAATCAATCATTCTAACGACTACCGCGAACGATTCTGTTGAACCAGTCCATGATCGAATGCCTCTGTTCTTAGAAAAAGAAGCGATTGCTTCTTGGATCAATGACTTGGCTTTTGCACGCCAACAACTCAAAGCAGAAATGCCCAAGCTGAAAACCCAAATGCTCTCTTCTTAACTGTTTGCTACCTCTTTTTCAGCAGAACAAAAACCGCCAAGTCAGCTGTGATTTGGCGGTTTTTGCTACTTCTGCTTTTCTTAATAAACGGTGAAGGTTTTGCCAGTCATGATCCCAAAAACTGCTTTTTGATACGCTGCAAAAACGGGTGCGTCACCAACGGGAATAAAGCCTTTGAAAGAATCGGCGAAGGTTTCCCAAGAACCCACAAGCGCATTGGGACTGACTGCATTGATTCGTAACCCATGACCGATCTCAAAAGCTGCCGATGCCACGAAGGCTTCTAAACCGCCATTGACCAGTGCTGAAGGCGTGCCCATTGGGATAAATTCGTCTTTGATAATTCCAGAAGTCAGTGTGATACTACCGCCTTCATTGAGAAAATGCTGGCCAATCAACGCAAGGTTGACTTGTCCTTGTAGCTTCGAAGCCACCGACTGTTGAATATCAGCTGGCGTCAATTCCTCAAAGGGTTTAAACACTGTGCTTCCCGCAGCGGAAACAATAGCATCCACTTTCCCAGTAGCTGCAAATAGCTGGCTGACACTGTCTGCATCCGCAATTTCGACCTGATGATCGCCATTGCTACGGCTAGCCGTGATCAGCTCCACCTCTGGTACCTGCTGAAAGCCTTCAGCTAAAAGCTGCCCAAGTGTGCCGGTATGTCCAATCAAAAGTAATTTCATTTGCTCGCCTCTTTTTTTGTTTTGTGTTTCGATTCTAACCCAACCAAGCGATTTCGACCATTCATCTGCTTTTTAGGTCTATTCTTGCCCTTGTCCATTTGTTCCCCTTCTACCTGCGTAGTGATTGGAATCACCTATCACGAAAGCAATTGACAACTTTCTCATCTTGTTCTAAGATACTACTAATTTCATACACATGCAGTGAGAAGAAGAGTACGATCCCCCCTTTCTTTCAAGAGAACTCGGAACTGGTGGAAACGAGTAAGGAAGACGATCCGAAGATGACCTTTGAGCATTCGTGGACGAACAATCCCCGACGGAGAAAGCCCGATAGCGCAATGCAGTTTATTTGATGAACTGACTGAGGTTTTTTGTTTCAGCAAAAAACAAACGAAGGTGGTACCGCGAAATGATCGTCCTTCCCAAAGACTATTCTTTGGGAAGGCTTTTTTTATAAAAAAGGAGGAAAAGTTATGAAACGAAAGATTCGATTGGGTGTGGGCATTGGTTTATTGTCCTTAGTTTTATTTGCCGGTTGTGGCAATCAAGAAGAAGTAACGGGAAATGCCGAGGAACAGCAAACAGAAATCAGATTGGTGACGACACCAGGGCCTTACAGTGAACTATTTCTCAAAGGAATCAAACCGATTTTAGAAGAAGCTGGCTATACTGTGACGGATATTGGCTTTACTGGGGTCTTGGAAGCGGACATTGCATTGAACGATGGCGAGATCGACTTAAACGTCGATCAGCACACCGCCTATTTAGAAAACTTCAATGAAAACACGGATGCCGATTTAGTGGGTATCACACCGATTCCTACCGTTCCAGCCGCCTTGTATCCTGGCAGAAAGGACAGTTTAACAGCGATTGAAGCAAACGATACCATCGGGATCCCCAATGATCCGTCAAATAGTACCCGTGCCCTGTTGCTGCTACAAAAAGCCGGCTGGATCGAGCTTGACTCCGAAGTGGCGCCCATTGCCGCGACTTTGAGAAACATTACTAACAATCCTTATGACCTGGACATCGTCGAGATGGATTCTGCCCAAATCCCCCGCAGCTTAGCAGATTTAGACTATGCGGTGATTCCCGGCAGCATCGTTTATAGTGCAGAAATCGCTGCAGAGGAAAGCCTATTAAGTGAAGACATTTTGCAAGAATATGAACTGGTGGCAACGGTAAAAGAAGCCAATAAAGATAGTGATTGGGCACAGGCAGTGGTGGCAGCTTATCATTCTGAAGCCTTTAAAGAACTGCTGGCAGAAGAGAATCAAACGGGTTATTGGTTTATTCCTGAAGAGTTGCAATGACCGCTTCACAAGTAGCAATAAGCAGCAACTGTCGTCTTATTTTTTAAAGAAGCTTCTATTATTATAGAAGGAAAAGAACTGACTACTATTGATTGGTGGACCCTTCCCTGTCGAAATCTTTGTAAAGGAGGTCAAAAATTGAATATTCAACAAATGCGGATCGTGCAAGCGATCGCTGACCATGGAAGTTTTCGTGAAGCAGCCAAACGGCTGTATCTTTCGCAGCCAAGTCTTTCCCAAGCCGTGAAAGAGTTGGAAACAGAATTGGAGGTCCAGCTTTTTGAGCGTACGAATCAAGGCGCCCGCTTGACTGCTGAAGGCTCGGAATTTCTAGACCATGCCCAGCCGATCTTGAGTCAAGTGGCGCAGCTGCAAACACGTTTTTCCAGCAAACAAGCAGCGAATCAAACCTTCACTATTGCAAGCCAGCACTATGATTTCACGGCTGGAATTTTCAGTGAGCTGCTGCAGGAATTTCCCGACTGTCGCCAGTTTCGCCTTTTAGAAACCACGACCTTAAAGGTAATCACGGACGTGCAGCAATATCGAAGTGAATTTGGGATCCTTTATTTAAATGAGCAAAACCAAGCAGGGTTGGAACGACTGTTGCAAGGCGCCCAATTGTCCTTCGAGGCGTTGGGACGGTTTCGCCCCCATGTCTTTTTGCGAGCGGCTCATCCCTTGACAGAAAAAAGGCAGCTTTCCTTAAGAGATCTCGCCCCTTATCCACAAGTACGCTTTTTGCAAGAAGATGAACGCTATTCGTTTTTTTCCGAAGATTTGATCGACTTTGCTCCAAGCCCTCAAGTGGTGCATGTCAGCGATCGAGGCACGATGGTCCAGCTATTACAGCAGACGGATCTTTATGGAACCGGCTCGGGGATCGTTGCCCAACCAGAACGCCAAGGCTTGGCTTTTCTTCCTTTGATCGACGCGTCCGAGGGTGAGATCATCCTCATTAAAAAGAACGCTCGCCCGTTATCAGTGATCGGCGAGCATTTCTTAACAAAATTACGACAACACCTTGCCGCTTTTCCTACTGATATATAAGCGAAGGCCTCCTCTTCCTACTCCCCATAGATGATTGGCTGCACCTTCGCATTATATTAAAAATCCTTGAGCCACTTCCCATGCAGGAGGCTCAAGGATTTTCTTTTACGGTTACTGTTGTCGGCAATCACCGCTGATTACAGCTGCTCTGCCTGCATTTGATACATTTGCTGATAGATTCCTTGCCCTTGGACAAGACTTGCATGGGTTCCCCGTTCCACGATCTTCCCTTGGTCTAGGACCAAGATTTGATCGGCTTGTTTGATCGTTGATAAACGGTGAGCGATCATGAAGGTCGTCCGTCCTTTTTGCAAGACGGTCATCGCCTTTTGAATGATGGACTCTGTTTCAGTGTCCACATGGCTCGTCGCTTCATCCAGAATCAAGATTTTTGGATCAAAGACCAGCGCACGGGCGAAACTGATCAGCTGACGTTCTCCACTAGAAAACTCATTGCCTTTTTCAACGACTGGATGATGGATGCCTTTTTCGTAGCGGCTCAAAAGGTAGTCAGCGCCGACTTGTTTCAAGGCATCGATAATCATCGCTTCGGTGATCGTTGGATCGTTCATCCCGATGTTGCTGGCGATCGTTCCAGTAAATAGATAGGGATCTTGCATGACGATCGCCATTGAATCTCTTAAACTATGACGATCATAATCAGTGATCACTTGTCCATCCACAACGATTTTCCCCTGCTGCGGATCATAAAAACGGAACAACAGGTTCAAAATACTCGATTTTCCAGAACCAGTATGACCGACTAAAGCAATGGTCTCTCCTGCGGCAACGTCGAAGTTGATATCGTGCAAGATCGCTTGCTCAGGGTCGTAGCCAAAGGTCACCTGTTGGAAAGAAACATCGCCATTCGTAACAGTCAGCTGCTCACTTTGTTGTTTTTCAACCGGCTGATCAGCAAACTCAAAGACCCGCTGTCCAGCAGCTAATGATTGCTGCACGTTGGTGATGGTTTGGACAAGCCCCTCGATGGGATCATACAGGCGGTTGATGTAATCAATAAAGGCATACAGCAAACCTGCTGAGATCGCCAAGCGGCCATCAAGGAAAAAGGCGGCCAAGGTCGTGATTAAAATCAAGATGGTTGAATTTCGCAACAAATTGCCTAATCCCCAAGCGATACTTGAATCGAGTAAGAGGTATTTCCGTCCGGTTTTGAACCATTTCTCTACTGTCTCATTAAATTCTTTCTGCAACTGCTTTTCTCGTTGGAAGGCTTGGATGATCGCCATTCCTTGGACAAATTCATTTAACTGTCCACTGATTTGAGAGATGTATTCCCGCATTGCTAAATTGTAACGAGAGGCATATTTGGTGTAAAAATGCTGCCAGATTCCTAAAATCGGGATCAAAATCAGCATCGCTGCTCCTAAGGTGCGATTCAAAAGAAATAATGCAATAAACGCACCAATGATTTGGATAATGTTGCTTAACAAATTACTGATCACGATCACGTAGAAATTAGACCGCAAGACTTCGGTGTCATTCGTGATCCGTGCGACGACCTTGCCGGCTGGAATCTGGTCAAAGTAAGAAACCGGTAATTTGTGCATATGGTCAAAAAGCTGATCCCGCATTTTTTTGACAATACTGTTGGACATTTTTCGCAATTGTAGCAAGCTGATATAACGAAAAAGGGAACCAATCAAATTGACCAGCAAATACCCAGCGAGTAATTGGATCAAAAGCATCGTATTTAGGTTTCTGCTGTCAACCGCCGGTGTCATCACTCGGTCGATCAGCTGTTTGGCAATCAGTGGTGAAGTCAGTTCGAGCGCTGCTGCCAGCAACAGCAAGATCGCACCCACGGTAAATTGTTTTTTATAATAGCTCAAATACGTGAGCAAACGTTTAATCGTCGAGAACACTCGTATCGTCCTCCTTTAACTGTTGATGATAATACTGCTCTTGGTACCAGCCTGGCGTTTCGATCAACTCCTGATGGGTACCACGCTGTGTGATCCGTCCGTCTTCTAAGACGATGATTTGATCCGCTTCGGTGATGGCGGACAATCGATGGGTCACGATAATGGAGGTCGGTGCCTGCTTCATCGTTTTCAAATTCGTGATGATGGCTTGTTCCGTTTTGGCATCAACTGCCGAAAGGGCATCATCCAGTAAGAGGACTTCACTGTTTCGTAAAAACGCCCGTGCTAAGGACAAGCGTTGTTTTTGTCCACCAGAAAGGGAAACGCCTTTCTCACCGACAATCGTTTCGAGCCCTTCTGGCATCCGCTTGATGTCTTCGCTAAAGCAAGCAGCTTCCAGGGCTTCCCACAATACTTCTTCGGAAGCGTCTGGCTGTCCGAATAACAAGTTCTCGCGAATCGTTCGTGAAAACAAGGTATGTTCTTGCGGTACTTCTGCAAAGTGGTTGCGCACGGCTGTTGTTTGATAGGCCGTCAAGGGCTGCTCATTGATCAAGGGTACTTGATCAGAGTATGGATAGCGGTGACCGAATTGTCTTAGCAGCGTCGTTTTTCCGCTGCCGGTCTTCCCAACGATCCCTAAGACTTCTCCACGAGTGATCGTCAAATCCAGTCCTTCTAACACATAGCGAGCTGCTTGTGGGTATTGGAAATGGTATGCTTCAAAACGGATCGTATTGATGGCTTGCAGGTCGGCTTCGCCTGGCGTTTCTAATTCATCCCCTGTCTGCAGCACTTCATTGATCCGACGCCAGGATGCAGCACCTTGCTGCATCACATTCACAAGATCTCCTGCTGAGATCATCGGCCAAACGACCATTGTCAAGTACACTTGGAAAGAAACCATCGCACCAATGGTGATCGTTTGGTTAGCAACAAGAAACGCCCCGACACCAAAGCTCATCACAAAACTGATCGCTAAGATGATGGTAATCAGCGGCCCAAAACGGGAATCGATCTCAGAAACGATATTGTTTTTTGCTCGTGTTTCCAGTGTTTTCTTTTGAAACTGTTCCGTGGTGGCTCCTTCTAGTCCATAAGCTCGGACGACCCGAATGCCATCAATGATCTCCAACACTTCACTGTTCATCTCAGAAACAGAATTCTGCGCTTCCGTAAACGCCTTATCGACTTGCGAGCCCCATTTGAAAATGTAATAGGCTAAAAGCGGCATTGGAATCAAGGCAATCAAGGTCAATAACCAAGAAACCGTCCCAGCCATCATCGCTACGATAAAGCTTAGATACAAACTAGTATTTAAGAAAACCATCAGACCATACCCAACGGTCATCCCCATCACTTGGACATCGTCACTGGAACGAGTCATTAAATCACCTGTTCGGAAACGATGGTAAAACGGCGCCCCCATTTTGAGAAAGTGGCTCATCAATTGTTCCCGTAATTGTTTTTGCAAATCGTAGGAACCAATAAATAAATTAAACGTCCAAACAAATTCCGCCAAATATCCTAACAAGATAGCTCCCGCGAAGAGACTCACATATTGGATCAGTACGGAGTAATCAAAATTATCTTGAATCAACGCATCGATGAACAAGCGCAGAATATAGATCGGTGCAACATACATCGCACTAGCGATCACCATAAAGACGAATACAAAGGTATAGCGCACCTTATGTTCTTTAAAATACGTTGTTAATTGTTTTAATACATACTTCATGTTTTATCCCTCACATTCTAAAAAAGTACACAAAAAAGCTCTGTCCCTTCGGAAAAAGGACAGAGCATAAACGTCGTTATTATAGACATTATCTGTACACTAATGGTTACCGAATGAGGGATTCACTTTATTCAATTTGGTTGTTTTTTTATCAAATACTTTTTGCATCGTAATCCCTCCATCTCTTTTTATTTTGCTGACTACACCTAACACTTTACAGATAAGTTTCTGAGAATGCAACAACTTTTATTAATTTTCTTTAAAAAAGATTGACTTTTCTAAAAATGCGAATGTCAGAACAATCCTTTTTAACAACCTTTTTTTGAAAACGAATTCCTGCTTTATCCCAAGAGTTGCAAGGATTTTGGCAAAAATAAAAAAACAGATGCCCCTCTTTTCAACAAGCGCTGTTTGATCAGCACAATTGGTTGAAAAAAAGTTCCTCTGTTTTCTTACTACCTGTTTATTCTGTGACAGATGCTAGGCGATAGGATACTGTTCGTCCAAAAGGAAACACTTGCACCCCTTGCAAGCGATCCGTTTTCAAATACGCCACCGCTCCTTGATATAACGGCAAAACGGCTGTATCTTCAACGATCAATTGCTTTTCGAGTTCTTTCAATGAGTCCCAACGGGCAGCTGAGTCGTTTGCTAAAGTCGTCCGTGCTTCTGCTAACCCTTGGTCGTAACTTTCACTGGCATACCCAGAGGTATTCAAGCCACCTGTCGAATCATAAAATTCTAAGAAGTTGATTGGATCCGCATAATCCGGCGTCCAAGTCCCAAAGACGAGATCAAATTCACCTTGGGATTGCAAGTCCAAGCGGTTTTGTAAAGGAATCGACTTGGCATCGATGGTTAATCCCGGCAAATTGGTTTCTAACTGCCCTTGGACAAATTCGATGGTTTTCTTGGCTGCTGCTGTATCTGCCGATAGCAACTCCAAGGTGATCTCGTCTTGTCCTAGCTCTTCTTTGGCTTGCGCCCAAAGGTCTTGTGCGGCTGTTAGATCATACGGCAGTAAATCGCCGTTTTCTTCACGAAAATCTTGGTCTGTTTCAGGATCCTTGGCAAAGTTGCTTGGCACAAAGCCGTTCAATGCAGTGGACCCATCGCCTAAGATATTTTCGGCAAATGCCTCTTTGTCGATGGCTTGTAAAATCGCCTGACGTACCTTGACATTGCCTGTGACTTCTCGTTTTTGGTTGGCACTTAAATACCCCACCAGCGCCTTTGGCACATAGTTGGCTTGAGCTGAGTTTTGGTATTGCTGTGCGTAAGTATCTGTCAAGGTAGTGTAGTCCAGTTCCCCTGTTTCAAAAAGGCTCACACCAGTTGCCGTTTCCTTCACTACTTGCACGTCGATCTTGGTCAATTGGACATTCTCAGCATCCCAATAATCAGGATTTTTCGTTAACGTCCATGATTCGTTGGTTCCATTCCACCCTTCGATCAAGAATGGGCCGTTGCCGACAAAATTTTCCGCTGATAACCCATAATCGGCACCTTTTTCTTCAGCAAACGCTTGGTTTTTTGGCATAAAAGGTGTCCCGACCAAAATTTGATCCAGATACGAGATTGGACTTGCCAATGTCAGCTCTAACGTCTGCTGGTCCAATGCTTTGGCACCTAACTCACTCACCTCAGCGTCCCCTTGACGCACTTGACTGCCATTTTTCAACACATCCATTTGATTGCTACTGCTAGAACCGTTCTCTGGATTGGCAACATATTGAAAGGCGTAGACAAAATCATCCGCTGTAACAGGATCGCCATTGCTCCATTTTGCATCACGAATGGTGAAGGTATAAACCAGACCATCTTCTGATACCGTAGGCTCTTCAGCTGCCATCGCAAGCTCAGGATCCCCCTCTTGATCCAGACGGTATAACCCTTCTGCCACTTGTCCGATCATATCGGAACTATTGACATCCGTGTATTGCCCGCTATCAAGGGTCGATAAGGCGCCAGCGGTTGACACTTGAATCTCTTGAGCCACGGCGCCTTGCTCCTCTTGCTGTCCAGAATCCGTCGTGGAACTCGTGGTACTGCAGGCACTTAAAACTAATAATGTGAAAGCAGCGATACCAATCATTTTCTTTTTCATTTTTCTCCTCCTTGCGTGACCCTCTTTCTTACAACACGTCAACGACATACTTGAAAACCGCTTGTTCTTGTATAAGTGCATCATAGGCAAAGTCAGGATGCCATTGAACCGCCAACAAACGCTGACCCACGTGTTCAATGCCTTCAATGATGCCATCAGGACTCCAAGCTGTCTTTTGCAATGGACGAGCCAATCGATCCACCGCTTGATGATGAAAGGAATTGACCTTTGTTTTTTGGCCATAGACACGAGCCAACATACTTTTTTCAGCCGTCGCGATGGCATGAGTCGGCACTTCTTTCGGAATCGGTGCCTGCATATGAATGATCTCACTGAAGGTACTGATGTCTTGCTGCAGCGTGCCCCCGAATGCCACGTTGACCAGCTGCATTCCCCGACAAACCGCAAAGATCGGTTTCTTTTGCAGCAGCGCTTCATCGATCAGCGCTAGTTCAAACTCATCCCGTGCCAAAAAGCCACTTCCAGTTGCCTGATGGGCTTCCTGCCCATAAAACTTGGGTGAAACATCTTGTCCACCAGCTAATACCAGTTTATCGATCTGTGAAACATAGTCCTTGGCTGCAGCTGGCTCACTGATTGGCACGAGCAATGGCAGTCCGCCCACTTGCTGGATCGCTCGCACATACCCTAATGGTGTGTAGGCGATCGGCAAATGATGCAGCACATCGCCAGCATCTTGCACTTCATTCGCAGCGATCCCTATAATTGGTTTGCTCATCGACATCCCTCCCTGATTAACGATTTTTCAGAAAAAAGCGGCATCTAGCAGTTGAACAAGGCAAGCGCCGCTCTTTTTCTCAAGATATGTTTCAACTATTCTAAACCAATCCGCACTTTTTGTGAAACACTATTTTCACTTTCACGATCATTTATTACAATCACCATTCTATTTAACCCCCTCTTTGATACGCAATAAAGAACACCGCTAGTCAGATATAGTTGAATTTTACCAATGCTTTCTCTACGTAAAAAAACATGCGAGAAGCCGTTGCTTTCCGCATGTTTCGTCATTAAAATAATCGATTGTCTTTTAAAAACTCCAGCATCTGTGTTTTTAGGGGATCTTTTTCATTACGGATCAACTTTGTTTGCGTCGTTTCATCAAGTGTCGATGGCCGCTTTTTAGGAAAAGGCGCCGCTGGTTCTTCTGCCAACTCTAAGATTTGGAAGCTATCCACCACCACTTCTGCCGCACAAAGTCTCTGACCTTCTGGTGTTTCATAAGGACAGCCTTGCAAGTGTCCATTGATTTTGATACTTGCCCCTTTTTGAGTATACCGTAAAAAGGTCTCTGCCTGCTTTCCATGAATGACGCAAGCAAACCATTCATGGTGCACTTCTTCACTGTTTTGCCATTGAGACACAATGACAAGATCAAAACGTACGCCCTGATCGTCCGCCGCATCAAACGCTTCTTTACTAGGCATCTCTGCGATTTTCCCAGTAAGAACCACTTTATTCATTGCCACGTTGCATCCTCGCTTTTCTCTCATTTCTTGAGTGATCTTAACTTATGCGACCTATTCTACCACATTCCAAAAAACAAGCAATCAAAGGTCGAATGGCTTAAGAAATGCTTTGAACAAAATGAACCAACTCAAAGAATTCGTCTGATCCTGCCAATAATGTGCGATTTTCTGACTGAAAACTTCTCTTTGCTCCACACAGCAAAAAAACAGTTGGTTCAATCCCCCTCTGAACCAACCGTCTTCTGCAGATCTTTATTTAGCAAAGGAATCTTGACTACCATAGCGATCAAAATGGAGGGTTTCGCTTTCGAGATAATCGATGATCGCTTTGGGGATCATGACCCCTTCTTGCTGGGCTTTTTCAAAGTGTATTTGGCTGATCTCTCCAGGATAGTAGACTTGTGATTGCCCTTCTACTGGCGGGATTGCATGCAGCTCAGTCACCATCTGATCGATGCTTTGCTTGAAGGTTTCGGTGTTGGTAAAACGAGATGGATCGATCACAAGCAGGAATTGTCCTAAGCGGCGTTTTTCCGTCAAGTCCGCATACATGGAGGTGACCTGTTTACCAAAAGCCAAGCCTAGCATTGAGCCAGCTAAAATATCCACCATCATCATCAAGCCATATCCTTTAGCACCGGCGATGGGCAATAATCCTTGGACTGCATAGGGATCGGTGGTAGGCAAGCCTTGCTCGTCTACGGCCCAAGTATCGGGGATCTGCTGTTTCTTCGAACGAGCGTCCAAAATTTTGCCCCACGCTTGAACCGTTGTCGCCATATCAAAAACCACCGGCGGATGATTGGCTCGTGGTGCAGCAAACGCGATTGGATTGGTGCCAAAATAGTTTTCGGTCCCACCAAAAGGCACCGCCATCGGATCCGATTGACACATGGCGATCGCCACTAAGTCGGCTTCAGCAGCCTGTTTGACGTAATACGCCATCGTCCCGCTATGGCTGGTCTGCTCGATTCCTACTGCAGCGATCCCGGCTTCTTTTGCCAGATGAATGGCGATCGCCATCGCTTCATTGCACACATAATGCCCCATACCGTTATCTCCGTGGAAAATTCCGGTAGCGGCGCTTGTTTTTTCAAAAGACATGTTTGGTTCCAGCGTGATGCCGCCTTTTACTAAACGCTCGGCATAGTAGTCCATCCGCACGGCACCATGAGAATGGATCCCGCACGCATCCGCAAAGGTCAAATGTGCCGCTGTTTCACTGGCAGCGGCTTCTGGCAAACCAGCAGCCAAGAGTTTCTTTTTCATTAATGCTTCTAATTCCAGCAGAGAACGTCTGCTCATTTCTTCCATCTTTTCTCCTCCTTATGAAAAAGAGAAGCACGCTTGGCAACGGCTTCTCCTATTGATTAAACACGCGATAATCGAGTTCATCGGCTGACTTAGCGATCAGCAGCGCTGAATAGACGTCTGAGTTCACGTTCAAAATCGTCCGCAGCATGCCAACAAACCATTCGACACCAGCAAATAGCGCAATGCTTTCGATTGGTAACCCGAGCTGGGGAACGATGATTGCCAAGGAAACTAACCCCGCTCCGGGAACAACAGCATTGGCTAAAGAAACGAAAGTCGCAGTGACAGCTACCGTCACCATTTGGATCCCGTCAAAGTTGATTTGATACATTTGGGCGATCGTCATGACGGTAATCGCCATATGCATTGCTGACCCATTGCTGTTCAAAGACATGCCCAATGGCAATACCAAATTGGTGATGCGGCTACTGAGTCCTAATTTGTTCTGGGATTCTTCCATAGCGATCGGCAGTGTGATGGCAGAAGAGGTTGTCGCCAATGCCATGACCGACATATTTTTCATATTTTTGATCAATCGTAACGGATTGATCCGACAATACACGGTCAACAAGACTAGCCACAGCCCAAGGAACGTAACGGTGGCTAGACCGTAGATGAGCAAATAGCTGCCTAATGGCAAAATGATCTGCAACCCCAGGGAGCTGATCGTTGAAGCGATCAATGCAAAAATACCGATTGGTGCCACGATCATCACGTAACGAATGATGGCAATGACGACCTCATTCAGATCCACGATCAGCCCATAAAGAGCTGACTCAGGTTTCTTTTGCATAAAGCGATTGAGGGCAACACCAAAAAATAACCCAAAAACGATGATTTGAATAATTGACCCTTTACTCAACGCATCGAAAATATTCGTGGGAATAAAGTTGATCACTGTCTCTGATATAGAAATTTCTTGTGCTTGCAGAGGTTCACCGGCAGCTTGTGAAAAGTCGATCCCTTTGCCCGGAGCAAAGAAGACCGCCATCAGCACACCCCATGCAGCAGCGAATAAGGAGGAAATCCCAAAGACAGCGATCGTTTTTCCACCCAAACGTGTGAGTTCTTTCGGGGCAATGCCCCCAACTGCTTGAATGATTTGTCCAACGATCAATAACGGGATCGCCATTTGCATCAGACGCAAGAAAAGATCGCCCAAGATTTTTAGGAATGAAGCGGCTTGCCCAAAGAACAAACCGCAAAGAATCCCTAGAAGAACGGCAATAACGATCTGCGTCACCATCGGTAGTTTTTTTGCTTTCACTTTGATCCCCTCTTTATTTTCGAAGTATGGTTCCTGTATGCTGATCTAGTTCAGCTAACTTTTCGATTGAGGTAATAATCGCGGTTCTGGCTGCATCTTCTTCAACAAAATCAATCGCAGCTTCTATTTTTGGCAACATACTGCCCGCTGCAAAATGGCCTTCCTCGATGTAGCCCTTGGCTTGTGCCACACTGATTTTCCCTAAGGCTTGCTGATTCGGCTGGTTGTAATTGATGTAGATATTGTCGACACCGGTCAAAATAATCAGGCGATCGGCCTGCACATCTTTTGCTAAGACACTGGCGGTAAAGTCTTTGTCGTTGACGGCTTCCACGCCAGTAAACCCATTATCGTTGCGAACGATAGGTACGCCACCACCACCGGCGCAAATCGTGATTACACCAGCATCGACCAATGTTTTAATGGCTTCTTTTTCAACGATTTCTTGCGGTTTCGGGGATGGAACCACTTTGCGGAAACCACGCCCAGCATCTTCTTGATATACCCCGCCATTGGCTGCCATCGCAGCATTGGCTTCCTCTTCACTATAAAATGGTCCGACTGGTTTGGAAGGTTTCTCAAAGGATGGATCTGCTGGATCGACACGAACTTGGGTGACTAATGAGATCACTGAAGGATGTGCTTGACGTGTGGCAAACTCATTGATCAAGGCATTTTGCAGCCAATACCCGATACTTCCTTGAGTCATCGCCACGCAGCTGTCTAATTTCAATTGAGGATTTTTTTCACTTTCCCCGGCTTTTTGCTGCAGCAGTAAATTGCCGACTTGTGGTCCATTGCCGTGACAAACAATGACTTTTTCCCCTTTTTCGACAAAATCGGCAATATAACGTGCTGCTTGCGCAACAACTGCTTTTTGTCCTTCATCACTGGGGTCTTTATCTAAAATAGCATTGCCGCCTAACGCGATCACATTCAAACTCATTTTATGCTCTCCTTCTGATTTTCCTTTGCTAATACGGCAAAAGCACCTAATCCGATCAGCAGTAATAGACAAGACAGGTAAAACCCGACCTGCATCGATCCTAAAGAATCGGCTAAAAAGCCAGTAACATAAGGCGCTAAGATCGACCCCGACATCCCGATAAAGTTATAGGCACTCAAGGTCGTTCCTAAGGCGCCTTTTGGTGCGTTTTTCGTCACAAAGGTCACGACGATTGGATCAAGCGCCAACTTGCCAGTCAATCCATACAAAATCAAAACAGTGATCAATAAGGTACGATCCGTTACAAAGGCAATGGCAAATACGGAAAGGGTCGCCAATGGGACCAATAAATAGACTAATTTTTTCGTTGCGCCTGTTTTATCATTCAATCGAGCAAAAATCAACGCACCTGGAATTGATGCCCATGGGACTAAGGAAGCAATAAAGCCGACACTCGCCCCTTCAAAGCCACGCTCGGCAATCAAGAATTGCGGCAGCCAAGTAATGATCACAAAGTTTGCATAAATGCTGGTAAAGCATAGAACAAAGGCTGCCACGAGATTGCGGTTTGAAAAAATCTGCTTCAAGGAAATCTTTTCTTTTGGCCCCTCTTCTTTTATTTCTTGTCCTTCATCTTCTGGACGAATCACTTTTTCTTTCAAAACAAAATAGAA
Organism: Enterococcus sp. DIV0008; assembly: GCF_050542615.1. Lineage (NCBI taxonomy): Bacteria > Bacillati > Bacillota > Bacilli > Lactobacillales > Enterococcaceae > Enterococcus > Enterococcus sp. DIV0008. The sequence goes on from NZ_CP172937.1 coordinate 2,417,275, forward strand.
CAAGACACCTACAATCAAGGTCGGAATCGCCATTAGGAAGAAGGGTTGACTCCAATGGCCCCCATTATCCAAGACCAATTTACTAGAAAGCAAGTATCCGCCAGACGTTCCAAACGCCATCCCACTGTTGATAATGGCATTTCCGACGGTCCGTTTGTTGTCGGGAATCGCTTCGGTAGACAATGCGTATTGCGGACCGTAATAGGCACCTTGACCAATCCCTGCAATGGCACGAATCACTAAGAACAAAACAAAGCTTGTGGCTAGCCCACTGAAGTACGTAGTCACCGCCAATAAAACAAAACCTAGGGCGATCACCAATTTGCGACCGATTTTGTCGCCGATGATACCAAAAGGAATTTGCGCAACGGCATATGTCAAAAAGAAAATACTATTGGCAAGTCCTAGTTGTGTGTTGCTTAAATTGAATTCTTCTCCGATCACACCCATGATTGGATTGAAGATCGTCCGTGTGGCGTACATTAAAATCCAGCCGACAAAGAAAATAGCAACGACTTTTTTCCAGTAAGAATTGCTTACTTTGACCGCATCTTTCTGGTTACTGATTTCCATGATTTCTCCCCATTTCTATTCTTTTTCCTCAAGTGACAATGACTCCAACGCTAACAACAACCCAAAACTAAGATCTTTGCCTGACGAATGACCAACGGACATCAACTGCTGCACATCTTTTTCAATCACCTGTGGGTTTTGCTTTTTTAAGTCTTTGAATAATTGCAGCATCAGAGAATTGACATACCCTTGACTGGCACTTTGAATATAAGCAAGGCTGACATCCGTCGTAGACAGCGGTTTTGCCAATGCTTGCGCTAACGCGTCAGCTTCTGGCTGCTGCAAGGCATAGAGCATCGCTTGATAGGCAACTAAAAGATCATCGCCGCTAGGTGTCAATCCTTTGCCGCGGCCAATCAGGTGAGCAATGATTGGTTCCCAATCTGAGACAGGCTGCCGCAATGCCGCAAACACTGCTTGGGTTTTCTCATCTTCGGGCAACCCAATCTTGGTTTCTAGTTTTTGTTGAAGCAGGATTTCTTTCAAAAGCTGCAATTCCGCAGAGGTGAAGGATAGCTCCTTCACCTGCAGCGAAACCAATTCTTTTTCCTCTAATGACAGAGAAAATGTTCCTTTTGTGCTGTAAAAGGTCAGACCATGCTCTCGGACTTGCACGCGATTGCCGACCTCGATCAAAGGCAGGACTTGTTCAAACAATGCATCTGGTAAAAAGATACCGAAGCCAGTCAAATAGTTGTGATAATTGTTGATGTTAACCAGTTGCTGCCCGATCATCACATTGAATGAACGATCAAACACGCTATGCACCCGACCGTTACGACCGAATCGTCGCAATGGGTCTAGATAATCACTGATTTTGATTTTCTCAGTCAACATCGATCCCCAGATCCTTCGCATAAGCCGTCAAGGCATTTTCAAAACAGCCTAACGGTGCGCGCACAGTCCCTGCACCGACTTGGCCGACACCTGCTTCTTTATGGGCGATCCCGGTATTGATGATTGGGGTGATGCCTGTTTCAACGACTTTACGGATGTCGATCCCCAAACAAGTCCCTTGGAAGTCCCATGTTGGGATCGAGAAGGTCGGATTATGACCGAAACAGATTTTTGCCATTTCATTGGAAGTTTCTAGCGCATCTTCAAAGCCACCAGCGCCGACAAAGCGGGTTACCCCTGGTGCAGCTACCATCGCCATTGCTCCGACGCCGACGGTTTCAGTAATGGCACTATCCCCAATATCAGGATTGCCATCTGCTTCGGTAAACCCAGTAAAGTACAAACCTTTCGGCGTATTGACTGGTGCAGTATGCCATTGGTCTTCTGTTTGGGCGACACGAACTCCAAAATTGACGCCGTTTCTTGTCATGGTGGTCACGATCGTTCCTTTGGCATCGACACGAGCACCATCAACGATGGCTTTGCCAGTTGCCATCATGATATTCAAGAAGAACTGATCGGTATCTGCTAAGAACTTGATCACTTCATATTTTTGCTTTTCATCGATCTCTGTTTGGATGATCAACGGTGCGATCTCTTTCAAGAAGTTCAATGATGCTGCAATATTTCGTTGATGGAATTCATCCCCCATTGTGATCGACCGGGCAATCAATACATTCAAGTTGATGCCTTCTTCTGTTAATTGTAATGCTTTGGCAATGGTTGGTCCTAAGACGTCTTTGATCCAATCCAAACGATCGATGACTTCTTGTGAATAGGCACCGAATCGCAAGACTTTACCGATCCCTTCGTTCAAAATACAGTAGGCTTTGTTGCCGACAAGGCGGTTTTCAACCACAAAGACAGGCATATTCCCAGAAGTGATCCCGCCCATTGGTCCAACTGCCTTGACATGGTGACATGGCATAAAGCGGACTTCCCCACTTTCGAGTAAGCGGCGGGCTTCGTCTTCATCCTTCGCCCAGCGTTCAAACAAGGCAGCGCCGATACAAGATCCTTGCATCGGTCCCGTCATTTCCGACCATTGGATCGGTGGTCCTGCATGCAGCAAGGTTTTCTGGCTTTCGTTTAATTCAGCGATCACTGATTTAGCTGGAACGACATCGATCAAGAATGGTTGGGCATTTTTGATTTTATCCGTCACTGCTTGGTTTTCAGCTGTGATTTTTTCGTCAAATTCTTCTAACGCGTCTAAAATACGGATCATTTTCTTGTTGCCGTTGGCACGAGGACGCCAGTTGAATTGTTCTGTTTTCCCGCCATATTGCAGGATCGATTCATTGAAACTTTGCAAGCCAACATTGATGATCCGTGGTTTGGTGGTCAACAGCTCCATCACTTTCTCGCTAACCGTCGGCACCTCAACTTTGCTACCAGTATAATTATTGACCGCTTTGTCTGCTTCAGAAAGAGTCACCCCTTTTAAGGCGAGGGCTAATTGCACTGCTTGAGCATTGCTTGGTGCCACATAGACGCCAGCTGCTTTCAAACGGTTGACTGCTTCTTGATAGTTTTGCGGATCTTTTTCAGTTCCGCAGACGGTAGCAACAAAGTACAACGCGCGATCGGCTGCTTGGGCTGTTTGCTGTGCAGCTTCGATGGCTGGTAACAGTGCACCTACCATATCTGCATGTGCGCCGTAACCTAACACCACATCAAATAAAATGACCCCGGTTTGCTCATCTTGCGCATAGTCTTCGATTTTTTTGATGCGCACTTCAGGATCGATCATTGGGTGCGGTTTGCCTTGGGTATAGATATCATCACCAAGGTCGATCACATCATAGCCGTGGGAATGCAAGATATAGCCTTCTTGTTTTACAAGGCCTTCTAGATTCAAGGCTTCGGAGATCAGCATTCCTGCTTCGGCAGCTAATGTACCGCCAGAATAAAGACCTTTGACCACTTTGTCTTCAGCGAGTTTGGGCACATCTGGGGTTGCCACGCGTTCAAAATAGTTCGCTTTGACGGGTTCTTCATTGGCAAGATCAACAGCGATGCGCGCTGTTTCTTCCAGCGTATGTGCCAAATAGACTTTTCCTTCATGGGCTTCTGGTTTTTCTCCTAAGAAAATCGCTACCACTGGTTTGCTGATACTTTGCAGCAATTGAACGACTTCATCCCGCACTTCTTTTGCAGGTGGTTTCGAGATCACGCAAATCACATCTGTCGGTTCATGATTTTCTAAAGCAACGATGGCATCTTTGACAGTGATCGCCCCAACTTTGTCGCTTAAGTCACGTCCGCCGGTCCCAATGGCATGAACGACACCACCGCCTAATCGGTCAATGATCGTCGTCACTTCTTGAATCCCCGTACCAGAGGCACCAACGACGCCGATGTTTCCTGGTGCCACGACATTCGTGAAGGCAATCGGAATGCTGGAAATAATACCGGTCCCACAGTCAGGCCCCATCATCAATAAACCTTTTTCATGAGCCAGCTTTTTCAAACGCACTTCATCTTCGATAGCAACATTGTCCGTAAACGAGAAAACATGCAAGTCATTTTTCAAGGCTTTTTCCATCTCGGCTGCGCCATATTCCCCAGGAATACTAAATAGTGCAACATTGGCATCTGGCATTGCGCTCAAGGCTTCTTGCCATGAAGCCGCCGCTGGCGTTTCTTTGCCTTGATCTTTTGCTGAAAGATCAGCTAAAAATGAATCGATCGCTGGCATTACTTGATCCATGATCTGTTCGTTTTGGCTATCGACCACGATCATCATATCGTTGGGTGAAGCACCTTCTGCCTCTTTAGAAAGCAATCCAGTGTTATTTAATATGTCTTTGTTTGCATCCGTCCCCATCATGATTTGACTCATTTCGACATCGCCTAGATCATTGATCGTATTCGTCAGCAGCATTAAGTTAATGGAATCTTGGTAGTTATTCTTTAAGATTACTGTGTGCAGCATTTGTTCTCCTCCTTTTCTTATACTCTCATTCTAACGAGCCTTGTTTGCGTTTTCATTGGATAAAGTTCTAAAAAAATGCTATACTTTTTATCCAAAAGAGAAAAAAGGAGCATTTTATGAAATTAAAAGAATTGGTTGAACTGCCGCTTTTTGAAAAAAGTAAAGTCCTGACTGGCTCCATTGGTTTAACAAATTCCGTTGGTTCCGTTATGGTGCTGGAAGCGATGGATATCGAGAAATGGAGCAAAGCCCATCAATTGATTTTGACTTCTTTTTATGCCTTCAAAGACCAATCCCCTGAGGAACTGCGTGTTTTTTTTGAAAAAATGCAGCAAATCGGTGTCAGCGGTTTAGTGATCAAAGTGGATCGCTTGATCCCTATGATCCCAGATTGGGTGATCGAGCTTAGCTTTGCTTATCAGATCCCTTTGATCAAAGTGCAGCAAGAAGTCAGCTATGAAGCCATCATGCTAGCTGTTTACGAACCATTGCTAAATCACCAAACCCAGCTGCTGCGTACCTATTACGAAGTTCGCCAGCGCTTCATGAAAGTTGAGCGCAACCACTCTTCTTTCGATCAGATCATGCAGGAGTTCTATCAATTGATCGAAAAGCCTTGTTCTTTGCGCATCCCCCATTTAAATGTGCATGTGTCCGTAGGTCAATCCTTTAAGAATTTCGTGGTGACCAAACAAGAACCCATGAAAACCGTCGAGTTTACCAAGAACCACTACGAATATTTGGAATTATTTTCTCATGAGAACAATCAATATGTGACTGCCATCAAAGTAGAGATCATCAATCCTTACAATGATTTATGTACTTTGATCGTTTATCAGAAAGATTCGCAGATCCCTGAGGCAAAAGTCATGATTATTGAAAATGTGATCGACGTCATCTATGAACGCCTCCAAATGGAGTATTTGTTGAAGAAAGAGCGCTACAATCGCATGAACAATCTTGCCGATGCGATCTTGCAAAACACTCCTAGCAATTTGGCTGAGCTGGATCTTTTGTTAGAAGAAGCGCAACTGGATCGCTACGATTTCTACCAAGGCATCGCCTTTGCTTCCAACAGCTTCAAAGATAAGGAGCGTAAGTCCGTCGTTTTGCACAAGCTACGGGCGTTGAAAACACCCCACGTCTTTTTTGAACACCACAATTATTTGGTGATCCTCTATAATTTCCAATCGATCGCCCATCAGGTGACGAAACAGATGTTGCAGACACATTTTGATGATGCCCTGTTAGCCGATGAACATGGCTGCTTGGTGGTCAGCGAAGTCTTGCGCAAGGAACAGATCAAAGAGATCCTGCCAGAGTGTTTGGATGCGATTCGCTTCAATCGGCAGTTTTATTTGGCGCCGATCATTGCCTATAGCGACTTAGGTATCTTTAGTTCCTTTATCAAGGAGAACCAACTGGAAAAGCTGCAGCAAAGTATTCCCCCGAAGCTGTATCAACTCTCGGAAGAAAATGAAGAGCTGTTCAAAACGCTGTATACCTTTTTTATCACGAATCGCAATTACAAAAATACGGCTGAAACCTTGTTTCTTCATGCCAAAACGATTCGTTATCGGCTAAGCAAAATCGAACAGCTACTAGAGATCGATCTGACAAGTCCGATCCAATTAGTCAATTACGAGATCGGCACCTATTTATTAGAGCTTCAGAAAAGGAGTCAAGCAAAATGAAAAAAGAATGGCAATTGACCACCGGTGCTTCGGTATCCCTTTATCCTGCTTCGGAGAAATACGTGATTTACTTTCACGGCGGCGGTTTTGTTTATGGAACCCGTCAAGACATTCCCGCATCACTGATCGCACTATTTCAAGAGCAGCAATACAGCGTCCTTACAGTCGATTATTTGCTGGCGCCCAATTCCTCGTTAGCGGAGATTTTGGCGCTGAACTGGCAAAATTTTCAAGAATTGCAAGCAACTGTGCTTAAAGATAACCCGTTTTGTTTCTGCGGACGCTCAGCTGGCGGTTATTTGATGCTGGCGCTGACCCAGCAATTACTGAAGGAACAACAGAGATTACCTGAAAAACTGGTCAACTTTTATGGGTACACCGATCTTTCTTTTATCGAAAACAAACGAGTCTTGCAGCAGCCGCTCTTAAGCAAAGAGCAAGTCCCTCCTTTGGATCAAACCGAGATCGTTTGGGATGATCCGCAGTTTCAGCGCTATTTGCCTTATGTTTATTGGGTCCAACAGCAAGAACTCGCCACCATCTATGGGCTAACAGCTGAGGATCTTTCTGACTATGCCATTGATCCTGAGCTGCTTGTTCAATTTCCTCCAATTTTCAGCAGTGCTAGCAGTACCGATGAGGAAGTTCCTTTTCGTTACAGCAAAGGCTTGAAGAAAGTGCCTAAAAGCAAATTTGTCCCTGTCTATGATTTGCCCCACGACTTTTTGAAAAACGTCGAGGAGCCGCAAGTCCAAATGGTGTTTCAGCAGCTCGCCCATTGGCTCGAACAATAATTTGTTATAAATAAAGCGAAAATAATGTTTTTTTATTTTAATGATTGCGCAGAATAACTCTAATTGCCTTCGCTTCCTCCTCATCTCAAAAAACGTGCGGTTTAATGAAACTCTTTTATTAAAAAAAGCTTGATACAGGCTCAATTCAAGAGAGAATGCTATACTAAAGGGGAGTATGTTATAGGAAAGAAGGATGAGGTTTTATGCATTTTGTCGGGATTTTGTGTTTGATCCTAATCACGACGACCCTCTTCTCGCATCTGGCGAGACGGATGGGCGTTCCTGCTGTCATCGGGCAGTTGCTAGCGGGGGTTTTATTAGGAGGCGCAGGACTCAATTGGGTCCATCCAGATATTCTAGTTCATGATTTTTCAGAGATTGGTGTTATTTTGCTGATGTTTTTAGCGGGACTGGAAAGTGATATTTCTTTATTGAAACGCTATTTTCGTCCAGGAATGCTCGTTGCCCTTTTGGGGATCGTGTTCCCGATGCTCTTCGGGTATGCCACAGGAGTCGGTTTTCAAAGCAGTCCCACAGAAGCGTTCTTTTTCGGGATCGTATTAGCTGCCACCTCAGTCAGTATTTCTGTCGAAGTATTGAAAGAGTTGAATGTGGTGAACACGAAAGAAGGTTCGACGATTCTTGGTGCTTCCGTCGTGGATGATATTTTGGTCGTGTTGGTTTTGAGTCTTAGCCTTTCCTTTTTAGGCGGCGAAAGCAGCCAAGCAACACCACTGCCGGTCACCTTATTGGTAGAACTGATTTATTTTGTGTTGATTTTTCTATTGGTGAAATGGATCGCTCCGTTCTTATTGGCACTTGCAGAAAAGCTATTTGCAAATTCCGCGGTGATCATCATGTCACTGATCATCTGCTTAGGAATGGCGTATCTTGCTGACCTTGTTGGGTTAAGCTCTGTCATTGGTGCCTTCTTCGCAGGGATCGCTGTCAGTCAAACGAAGGTTCGTGAGGAAGTGGAACACAGTGTCGAAGCATTAGGTTATGCCGTCTTCATTCCGGTGTTCTTTGTCAGCGTTGGCTTAGAAGTTGATTTTTCCCGCTTAAATGAGCAATTATTCTTTATTCTTGCCTTTACCGTGGTCGCGATCTTGACCAAACTGGTCGGCGGCTATGTCGGGGCGAAAATCGCGAAATTCTCGAACAACAGTGCTTGGATGGTGGGAGCTGGAATGATTTCCCGAGGTGAAATGGCATTGATCATTTTGCAGATTGGTCAACAAAACCAATTGATTTCGTCCACATTGTATTCCCCTTTGGTGATCGTTGTCTTGTTGAGCACCTTGATCTCTCCACTGATCTTAAAATACTTTACGCAAAAGATTTATTAAGCGATGTAGCAACAGCTAGGCGATACCGATTAGTGCAAAAAAACAGTGCGGGTTTTGTAGTGACCGCTCAACGGCCGATTTTTTGATCGAACGTTGGGCGGTCATTTCCTTTCCCGCGCTGTTTTTCTCTATACAGGTATAAAAGCGACAATGCTGCTAGTTACTGGAAACCAATGTTAATTTCCCATGATCGATTTGATACACGTCATCCGCGACAGCATCAATAAACGCTTGATCGTGAGAAGTGAACAAAACCATGCCACGATAGCTGCGAATCAATTGTTCCAAGACGGTGATTGTCGGCAGATCAATAAAGTTCGTCGGTTCATCAAGAATCAAGACATTGGCAGCTTGAGTAAAGATGCGTGCAAGCTCGACCCGTGTCGCTTCTCCGCCGCTTAGCACATTGACTGGCTTCATCACTTCATTCTGGCTAAATCCTAGATTGTGTAAAATACTGCGGACCAGTGGTTCCTGATAGTCTGTTTGAGCCATCAATTCCGTCAAAAGTGGTGTGGTGCTGTTTTTTCGATAGCCCATTTGCTCGTATATCGCAAAGACGATTTTCGGTGATACATAGATTCCCTCTCCACCTGCGATGATTTCTTTTAGTAAAGTCGACTTCCCCGAACCGTTCGGACCCACGATAGCGATTTTCTTCCCGGCAGCAAACTGGAAACTGCTGCTGTCTAGCAAACATTTCGTCCCTCTTTGAATGGTTACTTGCTCCCCACGAATCGGTTGTTTATTATGCAGTTCCACTGCAGGGACTACTGGAAAACGAATCACCTGCTGCCGCGCGACCCCCTTCACTTCTTCCAACTGATCCAAGCGGCTTTCCATGGCTTTGACTGTTTTTTGCAATGACTTTTGCACCGTGTCCTTTTGTTTTGATGACGACAAACGGTCTGGTCGGATGTTTTGCTGCCGCTTTTTTTCAGAAATGCGACTGCTCTTGATCACTTGTTCTTTTTTCTTTTGGATTGCTTGAGTCAACTGCTGCTTTTGTTGCTGATACTGTGCCGCCTCCCAGGCAACACGCTGTGTCGCTTGCTCTTTTTGCTGTCGGTAACTGTCATAATTGCCAGAATACTCGATGACTTTGCCTTGATCGACTTCCCAGATTTTCGTTGCCAGCTGATTCAATAGGTACCGATCATGACTGACCACGATCAGGGTGCCATAATAATACTGCAATTCCTCAATCAAGACTTGAATTCCTTGCTGGTCTAAATGGGTCGTTGGCTCATCGAGCAAAAGTCCTAATTGATAGGAAGATAACATTTGTGCCAACCGGTATTTGGTCTCCTCCCCGCCACTTAGTGTCGCCAATTCATTCGTTGGGATCGAAAAACGACCAAACAGCGCCCAGTCAAGAGCCTCCGTCTTTTCAGTCACCTCAGCGATTTGCGGGAAATAGTGAAACGAATTTTCTCTTTGGATCGTTCCTGAATCAGGATCGATCACTCCCGCAATCAATTTCAGCAAGCTGGACTTGCCTTGCCCATTTGCGCCCACGATCCCGATTCGATCTGTTTGATAGGCGCTCAGTTCTTCAATGTTCAGTACTTCTTTGGACCCATAATTTTTGATTAGCTTGTTTATTTTTACACTTAATTGTTCCATCAGTCTGTCCTTCCCGTCTAGGAAAACGCAAGAACAAAAAAAGGGCATAGCCTACCGCTATACCCTGATTTTAATAAGAAATTGGAAAAAAGAGGACACTCATCCCTTGAAATCACGATTGCCTAGACTTTTGAAATAGATTTAAATTAGCTATTCAAAAGGTCAATCCACAATTTCATCGATGCTGTCATGTTTTTTCCTCCTCTTTTTGTCGTATTTGTCTGTTGAATGACGAGCTGAAAATCAGTTGCTACTGTTTACCGTTTACGGTATTTCAGGAAGCTTCTTTAGTCTATCAACGAATCAATCGTAGCACGTTTTCAAAAAAGAGTAAAGTTTCATCACAAGAATGATTGGTCTTATACGCCATCGGTGATTTTTTCTGCTAATTTGACCGGGGCTTTTTCACCATTGAAGACTGCACGATCCAGTTCTCCTTCATCATGAGCAACGATCAACGCCACCGTGACGTCAGGATCCACATTCAAAAGGGTCCGAAACATCCCAGAAAACCAATCGATCCCTGCCAGTAAGGCGATGCTTTCATTAGGCAGTCCTAACATAGGTAAAACCGTAGCCAGTGTGACTAATCCGCCGCCTGGAACGACGATCGTTCCCAAGCATGCCAACGAGGATAACAAGACCACTTGCAAAAGATCTCCCAAGCTTAATTGGATCTGGTACGCCTGAGCAACGGTTACGATTGCCAGGGCTAAAAATAAGGAGAGCCCATTGCTATTTAAGGTCATGCCCAGAGGCATCACGAGCTTATTGATTCGATCACTGATCCCAAATCGTTCTTTGCCATCTTCGATTTGAAACGGCAATGAGACAGCAGAAGAGGTGGTCGTAAAGGAAATCACCGAGAGGCGCCACATGTTCTTTATCAAACGAAACAAGGAAACTTTGCAATAGAGCGACGTCAAGAGAAACCAAAGAAACAAAAAGAGCAAAGATGCTGCTGCTAACGTCAATAAAAAACTGGCTAACATTCCCAAAACACGAATACCGGTATCTTCTACTAAGGAAGCAACAAGGCCGAAAATCCCGATCGGCGCCAACTTCATGATCATGCTGACCATTTTTATCAAAATATGATTAAAACTGCTGATCATATCTAGAAACAGCTGATTCTTTTTTTCATGCTTGATCAAGCTCAAGGCAAGGCCAAAGAAGAGCGAAAAAATAATCACTTGGATCATATTCTGCTCCACCATGGCTTGAATAATGTTCAGTGGAACAAAGTTTAAGATGACTTCTTCCATGCTGCTGGTACTTAATGCGGTTTCTGTACTTTGCAGCAGGGATTGATCAAGGCCTGCGCCGGGCTTGAGGATCAAGGCGAAAAAGAGACCGAAAATAGCGGCGACAAGGGTCGAACCGGTAAACCAGAGGAAGACTTTCCCGCCAATACCACCTAATTCTTTTGGATCAAGTCCCCCCACCGCTTCAATCACCGAGCCCATGACCAACACGACCACAGACATTTGAATCAGTCGCAAGAAGAAGTTCCCGACTAGCTGCATTTGATCACCTAAACCGGGAAAGGAAACGCCCCAAAAAATCCCCAATACCGTTGCAATCATGATTTGGTTGGTCAAACTGATTTTTAAGGATCGTTTTTTCATCTGTTGTTCCTCACTTTTCTACTTTGCTGTTTTCTTAGAGTTTACAGTCAAGAATAAGAATGTACCACCGATCAACAAAATAATTGCGATATAAAAGCCCATTACTTTTGACCCTGTTGCATCCGAGATCGATCCGGTCAATGTTGGTGCGATAACGGAAGACATCATGCCGAAAAAGTTGAAGACCCCTAATGTCGTACCGACCCCAACTTTTGGTGCATTTTCCCCTAGCCAAGAAATGATGATTGGTTCAACCGCTAGTTTTCCAAGGAACCCGTACAAGATCAACGCGATCATTAAGAAGGTCGAATTTGTTGCTTGCACCGTTACTAATAACATCAACGCCGCCAATACTTCTAAAATAACGATAAAGGTAACTTTTTTATGCATGTATTTGTCTGCCAAGCGGCTAAAGAACAAGGCCCCAGGAATCGAAGCAAATGCCACCAATGAAGAAGAGAATCCGATTGCGACTCCTTGGAAGCCTCGTTCTGTTCCTAAGAAGTTTGGTAGCCAAGTAACCGTCATATAGTAGGCATAACACGTCGCAAAATATAACACATAAGTAAAGAGCATCCGCAGTGAGAACAAGGTCGAAAGGGAAACTTTTTCTTTCGGCTGATCCGTTGTTTCTTCTTCAGCTGCTGCTTGGCTCTCCAAGAAAGCCACGTCTTCTTTGTTGCTGCGGATCACCAATGCAAAAGCGATCGTCATACAAACGATCAAGAAAGCGGATAAATACATCATTGTTTGCCAAGGCATGTTCATCTGAATAACGATAAAGCTTGATAAGATCATCCCAAACCCTGAACCAACGGCAGAACCACTATTGACGATCGCTGTTGAGAAGCTCTTCTTTTCTTTCGGAATGTTCTGTGAGGTCAAAGAATACGCTGAACCGTAAAATGACCCACAGCCGATCCCTGCTAAAAAGCTACCGGTATAGATCATGGAGATTGAAGAGGCTTGTGAAATCAGTAAAGCTGCCAGTGCAAATACCACGAATCCTGGAAGCAGAACTGTTTTCTTCCCAATCTTATCCACCAAAAAGCCGGCCGGGATCTGCATGATTACATAGCCGAAAAAGTAAAAGCTGGCAATCGATCCTAATGCTGTATCAGAAATATTGCCGCCAAGTGACTCATTGATTTGCGGATAGACTGGCGATAACGCAGCGCGATAAATCCAGATAGTGACCCAGCCTGAACACATTAAGATAATAATTTGTTTCCAGTAGGCAAGCCCACCACGTTCTTTATTGATTTCCATTTTTTTCCCTCCATCAGTTACACAAGTAAAGTTTGTGAAGCACGCCAACGAAAGCGCTTTAAGATAGTCTTAGTGTACGTTTTTTTGCCGACGATTGCATTTGTCATTTTTCACAAAGCGCTTTCAGTCGTTGTGCATTTGTGCTAAAATTTTAAGTCGTTTTTTGGTAGTAATTTAACGCAGCGATGAGCGCTTTGCCGGCAGAAATTGGTGCTTGCTGGTACAATAGTGCCCCTTCTAACGCGGCTAGGACATGTAAAATATTTTCTTTGCGGCTGCTGTAACCCATATTTCCAATCCGCCAGATTTTTCCTTTTAGATCACCAAATGAACTAGCGATCTCTACACCAAAGGAGTGAAGCATCTCTTCTCGGACAGCTTCGCCATCAACACCTTCTGGAATAAAGATAGGGGTAACTGTCGGCATTTTGGTTGCTTTTTCGCCATAAATCGACAGCCCCATTGCCTCCAGTCCAGCGACCAACGCCCCTTCATTCGTCAAATGACGTTGATAGGCTGCATCGAGGCCTTCGTTTAGCAACATCCGTAATCCTTCATGAAGCGCATAGATCATACTCGTCGCTTCTGTGTGATGGTTGATTCGCTCTTTATTCCAGTAGCGTTGCAGTTGACTCAAATCCAAGTAATTACTCATAATGTGCCGCTTGTTTCGATCCGTTTTGCTCAAGCCTAATTCTTTTTGGTAACGGGAATTAAGGACAGCTTCGACTCGCTCGTTGTAGGTCACTAATGAAAGACCAGACGGCACGCTTAAACACTTCTGAGTACCAGCAATTGCCAAATCGACACACCAATCATCGACTGACAGGGCTACGCCACCATAAGTCGCCACCATGTCAACGACAAAGAAAATATCTTTTGCGCGACAATACTGCCCGATTTCTGCTAACGGCTGCATTTGCCCGTTGGCGGTTTCCCCGTGGACCATCGCCACGATCTTGGGTTGAAATGCGTCGATTTCTTTGATGACCTCTGCGGGTGCAAAAGGAGCTGTCCACTCTTTTTCTACATATTTGACTTGTGCTTGGGCACGTTCACAGATTTCTCCCAGTAAGAAAGCAAAGCGCCCATAGGCTGGGATCAAGACTTTGTCCCCTGGTTCGATCAAAGCGATCAGCGCCGCTTCTAAACCAGCTCGGGAAGTCCCGTCAATGGCAAATGCCTCTTTGTTTTTGGTTCCAAACGGTTGTTTGATCATTTCTTTGACCTCATCCATGATCGCCAAAAAATTCGGATCAAACTGCCCCAAAATACGATTGGTCATTGCTTGTAGAACAGCTGGATGGGCTTCTACAGGCCCAGGTGTCATGATCGTACGTTGTGCGATCGTTAACTCTTTATACATCTTTTTCCCTCATTTCTCTTTTTGATTTCACTGTCCAACGCCTTGTCAACGTTTCCAAGTTTGTTGTACAATAAAGCTAAAAAAGGACATGTTTTTGTTTATTTTGTTCACTTCCAAAAGGAGTTTCTCTATGAAGTTAGTTGCTGAATTGCTTGCTACACCACGCTTTTCCAATTTGCGTTTGTTGACAGATCCCATTACCGCGGAAATTCCCGTCGACAGTATCGAAATCACTGAGACCCCCGATATCGCCCACTATATTCCTGAGCATACCTTTATCTTAAGCACGGCGATGGTTTATAAAGATAATCAAGGAGCGCTTCTAGAACTGATCGATTCTCTCGTAGCCAAAAATGCCGCTGGATTAGGCATCAAGATCGGTCGTTTTTTGGATGTCATCGATCCTGAAGTCATCGCCTACGCTGATAGCTTGGGTTTCCCCATCGTAGAAGTACCTGCCACGATGCCGCTGGGTCGTTTGATGCACCAGCTTTTGAATTTATTGTGGAACACCAAAACCGAGCAGCTGAGTTATGCGTTAGACATTCAAAAACGGTTCTCTGCTTCCTTGATGAAGGATGTCAGCATCGCTCGCTTTATCGCTGATTTTGGCCAAATGGTCAATACACCGATCATTTTGTTGAATCCTTTCAAACAAGTGATTGCCCACTCCAAGCATTTCACCCGCATGTCAAAACCCGCGGAGTACTACATCCATCAATTAGGACAAACGAAAGGGGTTTTTACTGGTGAAAAAAGCGGGGCGATCCCTATCAAAGATCTCCATGAAAAAACGTCACAAATTTCTTATTATGCCATTGAAACCTCCACTTATTTCCCGCATTATTTAGTCATTTTGAATCCTGAGGCAATTCCTTATCCTGTCTCGGATTTTGCGCTGGAACAAGCAGCATTGGTCTTGTCGTTTATGCTCTACAAGAACCAAAAAGTGCAAGAATCTTTTGAAGATTTAAAAAGTGACTTTTTAACACGGATGATCGAATACCAGCAATCTTCCAAACAGGAACAAAAAGATTGGTTAGATCTCGGAAAGACTTACGGGTTAGTCAAAGCCCGCCATTATCGTGTCATCTATGGTGCCTGTGAACCAACCAAAGAAACCAAAGGCAAAGACAAATACCTAAAAGAAGAAAGTGACCTGGTCTATCAGTGGTTTAGTGAACAACTACCTTATCGCATCAAAGATGTTTGTCTCTTTCGCTTAAAGGGCAGCAATCACTTTGCGATTTTCGTGCAGCACAAGTGTGATGCCTTAGAAGACCATTTGATCGAGACCGCCAATGCTTTGACCAGTCGGTTGCCATTTCGAATGGCCTTTGGTGTAGGGAGTGTCTGTGAAAGTATCAATGATTTAGCCAGCTCCTACATCGAAGCAAAGACTGCTTATGAAGAACGAAGAGGCCAACATGATTCGTCCATCGTCTCTTTCTACCATCAACGGGGAATGCGGAGTCTATTTGAAAAAATGAGCCCTGAAGATATCCATTATTTCTGCCGTACGATTCTTAAAGAATTGGCGTTTCCGCAAGAAGATGCCACCATCGAATTGCGCAAAACCTTACGGGCTTACTTGGATTATCAATGTGAGATCACCCGCACCGCCAAAGCCTTGTTCGTTCATCGCAACACGATCAAATACCGCATCGAACAGTGTCAAAAGCTACTAGGAAAAAACGTGCATGATCCTAGCATCAGCCTGGATCTGCGTTTAGCCCTTGAGCTGTCCGAAGAAGGCGACTAATAGGCGAATCAAGCAGTTGGATCGCTGGTTTTACCCAGCGATCCTTGTGCCTGCTTCACCTAACAATGCTAAGTCCGCTTCTTCCAATGAGCAGATGATTGCTGTCTTTCCTTGTTTGGCAAACGCAATCGCCGCTTCCATTTTCGGCCCCATACTACCTTCTGCAAAATGCCCCGCATCAAAATATGCTTGCGCTTCACTTACGGATAAGCCCGTTAATTTTTCTTGTTTCGGTGTTCCATAATTGATATAAACGTTGTTGACGTCGGTCAGCATCATAAATACATCGGCATCCACTTGTTCTGCCAGTTTTTTCCCAGTTCGATCTTTATCGATGACTGCTTCGATCCCTTTCAAGCCTTCCGCTTGTTTTACGACTGGAATCCCACCGCCGCCACCAGCGATCACGATGGTATTTTGATTCAATAAATGAACCATTGATTCCACGCCGTGGATCGTCACAGGTTGTGGAGATGGCACGACGCGACGGTACCCACGTCCAGCATCTTCTTCCATCACCCAATGTTTTTCCTCAGCCATTGTTTTTGCTTCTTCTTCTGAGTAGAACAAGCCGATCGGCTTTGTTGGCTTTTCAAACGCGGGATCATCCGCTGCCACTTCCACTTGGGTCAATAAGGTCACGACATTGCTGGTCAATTCTTCTTGCTCAATTTTATTTTTGATGCTTTGCTCCATTAAATAACCGATAAAGCCTTGTGACTCTGCATTGCAGACATCCAGTGGAAAAGGCGGCACGACTTCTTTGGCTTCTTCATTTTGTCGTAAAATATTGCCGACTTGCGGACCATTGCCGTGCGTCACGACGATTTGATGGTCAAGCTTCTCGATTTTAGCGATCTGTTCTGCACTTAACTGGATATTTGCAAGCTGTGTCTCAACGGTCGCTGGTTGATTCGGTTTTAAAATTGCATTGCCCCCTAGAGCGATGACCACTCGTTTTGCCATATGAATTCCTCATTTCTATTGTTTTGAAATTGATCGATACTGCGAGCAAACCCTGCCAAAAAGTCGGCCCCCGAGGTGTGACCGATCGCTAGTATCTCTTTGATTACTTGGGAAAAAGCCGCTGAATCGGTACACCTGGTCAAGGACAATGCCGATTGATTGAATGCGCCTGTCAGTGCATGCAGAAGATAGTGTTTACTGACGTCAGTCGTTAAATCATTGACTGTCAACAGCCTTTTTTGTAGATAAGCCACCAAGCGGGTATCTTCTTGCCCCATCACTCGGCGAGCCAGTAAATGACCAACTAGCATATCATCGCCTGTGGGGGTCAATCCGACACCCCGTCCGACTAAATAAGCGACTGCTTGCCGTTGTTCCTTAAATGAAGGCGTGCATAGCTGATCGATTGCGTCATAAAACGGATGATTGCTGCGGATGGTTTCTGAAACCGCTTCTTGAATTCCCGTCTTTTCCGTGACGCTTTGGAGGGCTGACCAAAACAGTTCTTGATCAAATGGGACTGTGCCAGCTGGAAAGGTGGTTGTAAATTTGGCTGCCTTTTGAAAAGACAGACGATGATGCGGAAAATGGATCACCCGTTGCTGAACCAAAAGAGCGGTACCAGCAACTAAGCCTGTCGCCAACGCTGCATAATCGTCGGCAGCTAAAATCATCCCTTTGGGCACGCGAGCCGCTTGTTTGGAGACACAGATCAGCTGATCCTGACGAGGATCTTGCAGATTGAAACTATGCTGAAACACACTGTGAACGATCCAGTTGCCATTGATAAATGTGGGTTCAAATAAAGCTTGGTCGATCCATTTTGCCTGTATCATCGCTAGGTTGCTCCTTTTTCACGTTTTCAGTCCCTGATTTATTCTTCAAATCCTAATTTTTTCGCATAAGCCAAGACAGCTTTTTCAAAGCAATCCATTGGTGGTGTCACTGTCCCGGCACCAATTTGTCCCCGTCCAGCTTGTTTGTTGGCGATCCCTGTATTGATCACCGGTAAGATCCCTGTTTCCACGACTTTACGAGCATCGATCCCTAAACAGATCCCTTTGAAGTCCCATGTAGGAACGGGAAAATTCGGATTGGTATCAATGGAGATCTCTAACATCTCATTGCTGGTTTTCAACGCATCGTGAAATCCCCCAGAACCAACGAAGCGTGTCACAGCTGGGGCAGCAATCATTGCCATTCCCCCAACACCAAAGGTTTCCGTAATGGCACTGTCGCCCATATCTGGAGAGGCATCTTCTTCACTGAATCCTGAGAAATAGAGCCCTTTTGGTGTATTGACAGGACCAGTAAACCACTCGTCCCCCATGCCAGAAATACGGATACCGAATTCATGCCCGTTGCGACACATTGCGGTCACAACCGTGCCTTCTTCAATCGTCCGGGCGCCATCAAGCACCGCTTTTGAAGAAGCCATCATGATATTCAAGAAAAACTGATCCGTGTCTGCTAGAAACTGAATGACTTCTGGTTTTTCTTTTTCAAATCCTTCCAGAGTAACGATCGCTGGTGCTACTTCTTTTAAGAACGCCAACGAAGCAGCGATATTCCGTTGATGGAACTCATCCCCCATGGCGATTGCTTTTGCGACTAAGACATTGATGTTCAAGCCATCGGGTTTTGTTTGTAGTGCAGCACTTAAAACTGGTGCTAACGTATTTTTCATCCAATGCAAGCGATCAATGACTTCTTGAGAATAGGCGCCAAAACGTAAAACTGCCCCGATCCCTTCGTTCATCGTACAATACGCTCGGTTGCCATCGGTTTTGTTTTCTACCACGAGCACTGGCATATTGGCAGAGGTGATGCCCCCCATTGGGCCAACCGCTTGCACGTGGTGACAAGGAATCAGTTGAACTTCCCCAGATGCTAATAAATGACGTACCTCTTCTTCCGTTTCGCCCCAGCCTTCAAAAAGCCCCGCACCAACACAAGCACCTTGAATCGGATCGATCATCTGATCGTAGCGGATCGGTGGTCCTGCATGCAATAGGACTTTTCCTTCACCTAACTCTGGAATGACACTGACTGCTGGAACGACATCCAGCAAAAAAGGCGAACCCGCAACGATTTTGGCAATAACGGCTTGGTTTGCTTCTTCAATAGTTTCGTACACGATAACTTCCTCCTACTCTGATAGTGACACTTGTGCTAAGAAACGTAAGGCTTTTTGTAACGTTACGTTTCCACCAGCAATTGGCTGCCAGTCATATTGAACGACTTGACCGTGATGCGCCTGGATTGCTTCCGCAAAGCTACGCAATCCTACATTGATGAATGCGTCATTCGCCAACAATTCGCGGCTCTTTTCAGATGGCTCTGGCAATGCATCGGCAGTTGTCACTGCTTTTGGCAACAGCTTACGATTAATTGGTGAAAAGGGGTGACCGAGTAATGCTAAAGCTTTTTTGACTGCTTGGGCATTGCTTTGACACAAAATCACGCCAGCTGCTATTAAAATCTCTGCTTGCTCGTTGCTGTCTTGGGGGTCTAAATCAGTTCCGACGATCGTAGCGATCACCGCTAACTCCCGGCCAGCTGCTTGTGCAGCTTCCTTCAACGATTTGATGGTCGGTGCCAATTCACTCGCCATATCTTGATGAGAGCCGTACCCTAAAACGATATCTAACAAAATCACTGCCGTTTCAGGATCTTCTCCCGCTTGTTTCAACAGTTCGATCCGCTTTGTTGGGTCGATCATCGGATGGGGCTTGCCTTGCGTATAGATGTCATCACCTAAATCGATGATCTCATGGCCAGCTGCTTTTAAGATGTACCCTTCCTGAGGGGCATCTTCTTGTTCTAGATTTAATCCTGCTTTGACCAGCATCGCTGCTTCGTACGCCAATGTTCCACCAGAATAGTAAGCTTTGATTTTTTGCTGTTCAGGGCCAAAAGCGACAGCTGCCGTTTCCTCTTTTACTGGCTCTAATCCAATCTGTTCTTGACGTAGCAGCTGCACGGCTAATTGTGCCGCTTCTTCCAGCGTGTAGGCTCTGTAAAGATTTTCTTCGTGATCCGTTGGTTCTTCCCCAAGAAAAATCGTGACTGCAGGTTTTGTTCCTCTTCTTAATAATGCCAACACTTCATCGCGGACACGTGGTGCAGGTGGTTTGGAGATCACCACGATCACCTCTGTATCAGGATCGTGTTCCAAGGCAAGAATGCTGTCTTTCATGGTGATCCCACCGACGGCTTCTTTGAGATCTCGTCCACCGGTTCCGATGGCTTGTGTCACACCGGCACCCAATTTATGAATGATGGTGGTGACTTCTTGGATGCCCGTACCCGAAGCGCCGACAACACCGATTTTCCCTTTACGAACGGCATTCGTGAAGGCTACTGGTATCCCATTGAGAATCCCTGTGCCACAATCTGGCCCCATTAAAAGAAGTCCTTGTTCATGAGCCAGTTTCTTTAGTCGAACTTCCTCTTCCAATGAAACATTATCACTGAAACAAAAAACATGTTTGCCCGCTGCTAATGCGGTTTCAATTTCTGGTGCTGCCATAGTACCAGGAATCGATAAGACAGCGACCTTCGCATCTTTTCCAAGATCTAAGGCTTTTTCCCAAGTTTTGACGCTTTGGGTTTCTTCCCCTGCGCTATTGCTTTGGTCCGATAAGAAGGCATCGATTTCTGACAGGACTGTTTCGATGATTTCTTCCCCTTCAATGTCTAAAACGAGTACCATATCGTTGGATGTCGCATTGCTCATCTCCTCGGTATAAAGACCACCCGTCTTGAAGATATCCTTATTGGCAGGTGTACCCATCATGACCGAAGCGTTGTTGATCCCTTCGATCGTCAGTAAACGATTGGTCAAAAGCATTAAAACAATGGAATCTTGGTAATTGTTTTTTTGAATAATAGTGTGTAACATGGGTCTCCTCACTCTCCTGTTCCTGTCTGTGCAAAGGCATCTGACCCAGAATACTGGTCAAAATGAACCGTGTCGCTAATGAGATAGCGATAAATGTTCTTTTCGATAGGAATACCTTCTGCCATATATTTTTCATAAGTTAGTTGATTGATCTCGCCTGGATAATAGACTTGCTGGAACTGTTCAGCAGCTGGTATATCGTGCAGCTCTTCGATCATCGTTTCCACCGACTCTTTAAATGTGTCTAAATCTGTAAAACGTTGCGGATCGATCAGCAAAATAAATTGCCCTAAGTCGCGGCCTTTCGTCAGATCGTTGTACATAGAGGAAACATGCTTGCCAAAAGGCAGCCCAAGAAGCATTCCAGACAAGATATCCACCATCATCATCAACCCAAAGCCTTTTGGTCCTGAGATTGGCAATAACCCATGAACATGATGCGGATTCGTTGTTGGCTTGCCATGGGCATCAACGGCCCATGTTGCAGGAATCTCTTTATTTTTGGAGCGAGCGTCTAATATTTTGCCCCACGCTTGGACCGTCGTTGCCATATCAAAGACCACCGGTGCCCCCTGTTTTCGTGGTGCGGCAAATGCGATTGGATTGGTACCAAAATAATTTTCTTTGCCGCCAAAAGGAACCACCATTGAATCTGATTGGCACATAGATAATGCAATCAAGTCAGCTTCTGCAGCTTTTTTGACATAATAGGATAGCGCCCCACTATGACTCGTTTTCCGTACACCAACTGCCGCGATCCCAGAACGTTTGGCCATCTCAATGGCATGCTTTGTCGCTTCTAATACAACGACCTGCCCTGCGCCATTTTGACCGTGAACGATCCCGCTGCTCGGCCCAGTCTCTTCAAACGTGATCTGTGGAGTGCGATTCATTCCACCTTTAGCGATCCGCTCTGCGTAATAGTCTACCCGTACAGCCCCATGAGAGTGGATCCCGCTGGCATCGGCAAAGACCAAATGCTCTGCAACGATGGCTGCGTGCGCTTCAGACAAACCAGCAGCCGCTAATTTTTTTTGGATCAATTGCTGTAACTCTTGTGACTGTACAATAACCGTCTCTTCCATCTTCTAAACTCCTTTAAATTTCCGGATCGCGGTTGCAATCTTTGGAATAAATATAGGTCAATGGTTCGTCACGACCAACACCATAGGCCGCTTGCTGTACATAGGCACTCATGAAAATGTAGTCGCCTTTTTCCACCGGGAACCACTCATTGTCTAAGTTATACATCCCTTTACCTGACAGTAAGTACGCCCCGTGTTCTTGATAGTGGGTCTCAATGTAGCCATGACTTGCCCCTGGTTCAAAGGAAAGGATATGAATATTCATGTCAAAGCCCAACTCTTTCGGTAAGAAATCCCAAAGCAAGACGTCTGCCATCCCTTCGTATTGGATCGGTGTCAACTCTGAAAGATTCCCCACTACTTTGTAGGATTGGTGATTTTCTAACGGTTGGTAACGCTTCTTATACAAGAACACTTCTGTCGCTTCTTCTTGGAGATTTTTCATATACAGTTTTTCTCCAGCAGGCAGATAGATATAGCCTCCGTCCGTCAATGTATGGGTTTCTTTGCCATCACTTACTTCCAGTTTGCCCGAGATGACATACAAGAAACTCTCGATCTCTGGACCGCCGAAGCCCAATTGGTTGGCGCCATCTTTTTTGAATGAAATGATGTAATCGACAAAAGACGCCCCTAATTTTGGTGTGCCGAGTATCGAACATTCACAGTTTTCGAATCCTGGAATGACATTATTCACTAGCCCATCATGCGGCAAGATCGCAAAATTATTTTTTCTAATGACTGCTCGTGATTGCAGCAATCCATCTAAATAGCCCGTGTTATTATTTTTGTATCCCATGTGTGTCCCTGCTTTCTATTCTTTGTATGCTAGCTCGTAAAGGGAAGCTGCTAAAACTTCTACCCCAGCTGTTAAATCTTCGATAGTCGTTGCTTCGGCTGGGTTGTGGCTAATCCCATCAATACTTGGTACAAACAGCATCGCCGTTGGAAAATGTGGTGCAATGATTTGGGAATCATGCCCCGCCCCACTATGCATGACTTTGTAGCGTTTGTCAGTTTGCTTCACCGCGTGTTCCACCGTGGCAACGATCGTCTCGTCCATCGGCACAGGGCGTTCATCCATCCATAGATCCATCTCCACTGTCAAGTCATGCTCTTGGGCGATCGTTTGAATGATCTGTTCTGCTTCAGCAGTAAAGGCATCCAATAGCTGCCCATCAGTATGGCGACAATCCATCGTAAACAACACTTCACCAGGAACCACGTTGACCGTATTCGGTTTTGGCTCAACTTTACCGAATGTCACTACTAATGGATCCCCAAGCTCTAAGCCACGGTCGATCACTGCGGCACACATTTTGGCAAAACCATACACAGCATCTTGGCGATAGCCCATCGGTGTGGTTCCTGCATGATTGGCTTGTCCTTTTAAGACAAAGGTGTAGCGCTTTTGACCAGCGATACTATTGACGACACCGATCTGCAAATTTTCTTTTTCTAAAACACTGCCTTGTTCGATATGGATTTCCACGAAGGCTTTGATGTCTGATCGAACCGGTTCTTGTGGGTCGCGAAAATCAAAACCTTGGCGTTGCATCTCTGCCACGAAGCGATTGCCTTCAAAATCTGCGATCGCTTCAACATCGGCTTTTTTGGCCTCTCCGACAAAGTTTTTACTTCCCCAAAAAACGGTTGGAAAACGACTGCCTTCTTCTTCTGCCATTGAGATGACTTCCAAGGAGCGTAAAGGTTGCCCATAGGTCTCTTTTAAATACTTGATCGCTAAAGCAGCAGCAACGACTCCGTATTGACCGTCTAATGTGCCACCGTTGACGACGGTATCGATATGTGACCCTGAAAGAATCGTTTCTTCTGGAAACTGGCTGCCTTCCATTCTGCCGAAGAGATTGCCGACTGCATCATAGGACGTCGTTAAGCCAGTTTCTTTTAATTGTTTTTCTACAAATGATTGCGCTTCTTTCCATGAATCGGTATAAAGCAGTCTAGTCATTCCTCCAGTTGGATCACTCCCAATCTGAGATAGTGCATCGATCATTGCCGCTACTTCTTTTTTCAACTCCATTGTTCTGCCTCCTTTAATTTATACGGTTATTGTAAGCGTGTTACTGACGGACATCATTGTTCACTTTCGACAAAACCGTTTCTATTTTTAGTCATAACGCTGTTTTCTAAACCGCTTCCTTCTCCTATACTCTTCCTTATACTATCGAAGAAGAGAAAGGAAGAAAACAATGGTTTATCCTAAAAATGCCTTTGCGCAAACAGAAAAAATCCAATTTGACACCTACGGCACTTTGCCGTTAGAAGTGACGATCCTAAAAGCAGCGCAGCCTCGGATCAGCCTTTTGTATTTTCATGGTGGTGGCTTCCTCTATGGTCAGCGAGAAGACCTTCCGCAGGATTATGCCCACCAATTGCTGGCTGCCGGTGTTAGCCTTTACCTGTTCGATTATCCACTGGCTCCCGAAGTAGCGCTGAACGACATTTACCTTCATACAAAAAAGGCAGTGGAATGGTTTTTGACAGAGGGCTGGCACTTCAGCGGCGTTGGTGCAAATGAGTACATTCTATTCGGTCGCTCCGCCGGCGGTTTTTTAGCGACCTTACTGACCGCACGCACAAAGCACTCGGAGCAAAAGGGCTTGATCCGATTTTACGGTTACCAAGAGTTGTTTTGTAAAGAATTTTTGCAGCCGGCGCGCTTTTACACACAATTTCCGAAAGTCCCACCACTCGCCGCTGAAGCCATGATCGAAAGCCAACCTATCACCCACGGCACGCTAGAAAAACGATTCCCTTTGTACCTTTCCGCCCGTCAATATGGCAACTGGCAGCGTTATTTAGGGAATCGGGAACAGCTAGCAGCCTTGGCGATTCCTGCTGCCGCTTACCAAGACTTTCCTCCTTGCTTTGTCGTTCATTGCAAAAAAGATCCAGATGTTCCCTTCAGCGCATCCGAAGCTTTCGCTGCACAAGTCCCC
Source organism: Enterococcus sp. DIV0008 (assembly GCF_050542615.1). NCBI lineage: Bacteria > Bacillati > Bacillota > Bacilli > Lactobacillales > Enterococcaceae > Enterococcus > Enterococcus sp. DIV0008. The sequence goes on from NZ_CP172937.1 coordinate 2,442,089, forward strand.
CATGCCAAAACACTTTGGCTCGACTTAGATCAGCATGACTTTGATCGGACACCAAATGCGATCGCTGATGAGTGCTATCGAGAGATGATTTCATGGCTCCTTTTAACAATAGAGAAAAATTAAGCGCAGATTTAGCCATGCGTCTTTAGTAAACAAAAACAGGCGATCTTCAAAGGAGTGTTCCCTCTAAAGATCGCCTGTTTTTTGATTATAGTGAGTTGAAGGTATTCACGACATTCTCAACACTGAAGCCGAATTCTGCTAATACCTTGTCACCAGGTGCGGATGCACCGAAATGATCGATCGCGATCACTTTTCCATGGCAGCCAGTGTAACGTTCCCAACCAAATGGGGAAGCCGCTTCGATCGCTACCCGTTTCTTCACTGCTTTTGGCAAGACACTTTCTTTGTATTCTGAGCTTTGGGCTTCAAACAGATCAAAGCTTGGTAAGGAGACCACCGATACATCGATGCCTTCTTCTGCCAATTTAGCTTGTGCTTGGACCGCAAGATTCACTTCTGAACCTGTGGCGATCAAAATACCCGCTGGTGTTTCACCGGCTTGTTTTGAAATCACATAGCCACCTTTTGCGACATTTTCATCCGCACCAGTTTGCGTGCCTTCGATCACTGGTAGGTTTTGTCGACTTAAGACTAAGACCGTTGGCTTATCGGTTGTTGTCATGGCCAGTTTCCAAGCAGCACGGGTTTCATTGCCGTCTGCTGGACGAATCACTTGGACATTTGGCATGCAACGGACGCTAGCTAATTGCTCGATTGGCTCGTGGGTCGGTCCATCTTCTCCAACCGCCACGGAGTCATGCGTCAAGACATAGATCACAGGCGCATGCTGGATCGCAGACAAGCGCACCGCTGGACGCAAGTAATCAACGAAGGCGAAGAAGGTTCCACCATAGATTCGCGTACCGCCATGCAATTGGATCCCGTTCATCGCTGCCGCCATCGCAAATTCTCGGACACCAAACCAAATGTTGCGGCCTTCGTATTGGCCAGGTTCAAAGTCTTTTTCTGCTGCTACCATCGTGTTGTTGGAACCAGAAAGGTCAGCCGATCCGCCCCATAAGCTAGGTACGGCTTTGGACAACGCTTGGATCATCTCTTTGCTGGATACCCGGCTAGCTTGTGAGCTGCCAACTTCGTAGCTTGGTAATGCTGTATCCCAATCTGCTGGCAATTCACCCGCAAAGGCTTGTTTGAATTGCGCCGCAAGTTCTGGGTAGGCTGCTTCATAGGCACGGAAAGTTTCGTTCCAAGCTGCTTCAGCTTTTTGCCCTTCATCGATCATGGTTTTTTTGAAGCGCGCGGCAACTTCGTCAGGTACGGTAAATTCTGGGTATTCCCAGCCATAAATCGCTTTTGCTGCAGAAATGCCTTCGGCACCGATCGGCGCACCATGAACGGCAGAGGTGCCTTGATTTGGCGCACCGTATCCGATCACAGTCTTGATTTCGATCAAGGTTGGTTTGTCACTTTCAGCTTTTGCTTCGTCGATTGCTTTTGAGATCGCTTCTAAATCATTGCCGTCTTCAACGAGAATATGTTTCCAGCCATACGCCTCGAAACGCGCACCGACATTTTCTGTAAAGGCTTTTGAGGTCGGACCATCTAGGGAGATGTCATTTGAATCGTACAAGACGATCAGTTTATCTAATTTCATGTGACCCGCCATCGATGCAGCTTCTTGCGAAACGCCTTCCATCAAGTCCCCATCGCCACATAAGGCGTAGGTATAGTGATCAATGACTTGATACTTGTCGCGATTGTAGGTTGCAGCCAAGTGGGCTTCGGCCATCGCCATACCGACTGCCATAGCGATCCCTTGTCCTAAAGGTCCAGTGGTTGCTTCCACGCCGTCTGTGTGATCGACTTCTGGATGTCCTGGCGTGCGGCTATCCCATTGACGGAAGTTTTTTAGATCCTCAATGGTCACATCGTAACCAGACACGTGCAACAAGCTGTACAATAGCGCCGAACCATGTCCAGCAGACAAAACAAAGCGGTCACGATCCACCCAGTTGCGAGAAGTCGTTGGATTGACTTTCAAGTGTTTCGTCCACAAGGCATAGGCCATGGGTGCTGCCCCCATCGGTAATCCTGGATGTCCTGAGTTGGCTTTTTGTACGGCTTCGATACTTAATGTACGAAGGGTGTTCACTCCTAATTGATCGATTTTATCAAATAGTTTTTTCAATTAAATTGCCTCCTTCACTTTCTTCAGCCAGCATGTTTCTATTCACTGCCTTTTCACAATAGAAAAGAACCGGACGTCCAAAGTTTACTGGCTAATAGGCAACGAATGCTCCTCTTTTTAACAGTCCTAACTTTGGTCGTCCGGTTCTTTTGCTTTCGGCTTTGCTCAGCTGCTCAAAACTTTTCCAGTCATTTCTTGATAATCTGCGACCATGATCGACCATGCTTTGGCAATGTCGTCATCTAAACCAAACAATCCACTGCGTCCGACAATATAGATGTCTGGATTGGCTTCATCGATCCGTTTGAAGGATTTCCGATTGGAGGAACCGTCCATTTCAATGACATAGTGATAGTCGTATTCTTCCCGTAATTCCCGCAGTTCAACAATTTTATCTAACGCCCCTTCAATAAAGCGTTGGCCCGCAAACCCTGGATCAACCGTCATGATCGTGACTTTATCCAAAAGATCGATATAAGGCAAAATGACCGATACTGGCGTTTCAGGATTTAAAACGATCCCGGCTTTTAATCCAGCATCATGGATTTGATCGATCAGACGAAATGCTAATCCATCCAAAACCTCAGCGTGCATACAGATCCATTCACAGTTGATATCGATCAGCTGCTGCACCCAAAAAGCAGGTTCAGTGACCATCAAATGAGCGGACAGAGGCAACGTACTGATTTTGCGGACCTCTTGAATAAACCATGGGGATAGGGAAATATTGGGTACGTAATGACCATCCATAATATCAATATGATAGGAGTCCACTTGGTCATTCAAAAAAGTGATTTGTTCTTTAAATTTATCTAGATCCATCGTCATCAATGACGGTGAAAATTCAACTTTGTTCATAGACTTATCCTTTCTCCTCAATCAGTCTTCTACTGAGAGGAACGACTCTTCTTCCAATTGAATCGCTTTTTTAGAAAATTTGAATATCATCTAAATCGATTTCTTCTTCTTCCACTTCTGCTTGTACGGCTACTTGTTCTTCAGTGACATTTTTCTTAATCAAAGCCAAGGTGATCCCAGTCACTACTATATTTACCAGCAAAGCTACTGCCCCAGCCCATGGACGAGTCATGGTCGGCAGCATCAGCACACCACCAAACGGTACCGTTGCATCTGCTCCTAAGACCATTGAAACAGCCCCGCCAGCAGCGCCGCCAATAGCTGTTGCGATCAGCCCTCGGACGATATCGTTCATAACGATTGGGATCACCCCTTCAACGATATTGATCACACCCATTGGTACGGCAGATTTTAACGTTTCCACTTCTACAGGCGTATAGATGTTTTTGCCGAACAGTTTTGCAATAAAGAATGCTAAACCAAAGCCGATCGGTGTTGCAGTATTGACTAATTGCAGTGCAGTGATCGGTCCATTGATCCCTTCTGCTTGCATCGTCAGAACAAAAGCAAAGACCGTTTTATTGATTGGTCCACCATAATCAACGCCGCTCAACAAGCCGATGACGGCACCAAAAACCAATAATGAAGAGGAGCCTAAGCTATTTAGTGCGTTCGTCAGTAAGTTCGTAAAGGCAGTGATCGGTGTACCGATAATATAGACCATGATCAGACCACCGATCAAAGAGGTCAAAAAGGGAATGATCAATGTCGGCATCAAGCCTTTCGCCCAATTTGGTACTTTAATAAATCGTAAAATAGCAATTACTAGATATCCAGCTAAGTAGCCGCCCAAAATTCCCCCAATAAAACCTGAACCAATGGCATTGGCTGTCAAACCAATAATAAACCCTGGCGCGATCCCCGGTTTTTCGGCAATCGCATAAGAAATTCCTGTCGCAATGACCACTGGAAGCAACCCGAGTCCTGCGCCTCCCATCGTAGCTAAAGCATCCCAAATCGTAAATTCACCTGGCACTAGTTGTCCCTGGCTGGTGCCGCCGAAAGCCATGCCAATGGCAATCAAGAATCCGGCACCGCAGACGATTGGAATCAAATAGGAGATGGCTGTCAACAAATGTCCTTTTAAATTCAATGCTTTGATTTTTTCCATAGTTTCCTTCCTCCTTCGGTTTGCTTAGACCGCCTGCTGCTGGACGACCTCTTTGGCTTTTTCCAACAGTTTGCTTGGGGACTTGATGGCAACTTCGGTCGGCACTTGAATGATCCGTTTCCCTTCAAATCGTTCACGTCCTGCTACTTTGACGTCAACTGCTAAAATCACGACATCTGCAGCCGCAATCGCTTCAGATGACAATTCATTTTCACGGCCGATCGTTCCTTGTGTTTCCACATGGATCTCGTAACCTGCCTTTTTAGCCGCATTTTCTAACTTTTCTTGCGCAATATAAGTGTGAGCGATCCCTACTGTACATGCACATACGCCGACGATTTTCATAAATAATTCCTCCTTAAATTTTCTATTATCCTTGAAATGCTTCAATCACTTGCTGCGGCTCTTTTGCTTTCAACAAGGCAGCCGTCACCTCGTCATTTCCTAATTTCCGAGCGAACAAAGAGAGCAATTTCAAATGCTTTTGCGCTCCTTCCGTGTCATCACCGACGGCAAATAAGATAATTCCTTTCACTCCCTTGCCATCCAACGTTTCCCAAGGGATCTCTTCTTTTAGAACCCCGATTGCTACGCCGATCTCCTTCACATGAGCACTTTTTCCATGAGGAATGGCAATGTAATTACCAATCCCTGTTTGACCAACTGCTTCCCGCTCATAGACATCTTTTAAAAATGCTGCCTGATCCGTCAAGTACTCATTGGTATATAAAAGCTGACTCAATTGCTGCAGGGCTTCTTCTTTAGAAGCTGCCTCCATGTTGGTTTTGATTATTTTTGGATCAATCACTGTTGAAATATCCATTCGTTTTCCTCCTCTAGTTGAGTACCTCTTGCCTTACTGAATTGACCATTCATTCCTATCAGCCGCGTTGGTTGAGAAGGAAGGCTTCGATTTCTTCTTTTGATTTTTCTGCAATGAATTGCAGATTTTCTTCATAGGCGAAACATTTCATTAAGCGGATGACTGCTTGTTTCACCGCGGTTGTTTCGTCAGTCTTCATCAGGATCGCAAAAATTGTTTTTGCTTGCAGCGTTCCCTGCCAAAGGACTTTTTCACCTCTGACTAGGACGATTCCGCTTTTTTTCACCACATCACTTTCAATGTGTGGTAGCGCAAAATCTTCAGCAATCATCGTATTGCCGCTCGCTTCTCGGGCTTGCAGTGCTTCAAATAGCAGGGTTTTGCTCTCCGTCAGCCCGATTGTTTGACTAACAGCTGCAATCTTCCTTAAAACATCGACTTTCGTCTCTCCTGATTCTGTTGAAACTAAAGTAAGGGACAAAGGGAATTTAGTCATTTCTCACCCTCCCAATCATCGCTTCAAGGCGTTTTTGGTCTTCCATCGTCAGCATGGCGCTCACGATCACGACCGGAATCGGACTATCGATCGTTAATTGAACGGTTGAGATGATCATCTCCGTATCCGGGTGTTGCTTTAAAGCCGCTTCCACATCACGAGAAGGTAGGACAGCGGTGATTGCCAACTCACGAAATTTCTTATGCACTTTTACTTTTAATAATTCGGAGGTCCCGATTCCCGTAGTACAGACGATCATAACCTTGAGTTGTTGAGGATGTTCTTCGATCGCTTGAGCAAAGTAAAGGGTGACAAAGCCGATTTCATCTTCTGTGAGCGCTGGCAAATCGTACACTTGGCAGATTTCTCTTGCAGTCTCTTCGGTAGCAAAAAACAAATCTGTGTATTCTAATTTGATTTGCTCCAAAAGATTGTTTTTGACTTCGATGCCATGTCGCAACCGATTGATCATTGGTTTGATATGGCGAGCCAATTTACCGAATAACTCCTCGTCTTCAAATGAGCGCTGCAGCTGAGTGCTCATTTTTTCTATAAATGCATTGGAAATCAGTTTTACTTGTTCTGACAGATCCTCTAATTCATCCGTGGCCTTTTGCATCCGTGAGGAGACGAGGTATTGATACATATAATAGCCTTCGTTTTCTGGTAATTTCGTATGCAAGTACTCTTCGCTATTGCCAATGATCTCCTTGGCGATGGTGGCTAACTCTGGGTTTTCTTGCATTTGCTGTTTCTCTTTCTCATCTAAAATATCCTCGTTAAACGAATTCCCTACTTTGCGAAACCGTCGCAATAAGATATACAGGTGAGAAAAAAGATTAATGTTATAAGGATGTGGTATTACTAATCCTAGGTGATTTTCAATCAAATTCAGCTGTCGCAAAACAAACTCCGCATCATAACGGTTGAACGCCTCATTCGTCACATGCAGATCATCCAAGCGGATGTTGCGGGTTTGTTGGATATACTCCTGCAATGCACGACGGATATTTTTTTCTGCACCGTTCACCCCGATCATTTTATTTTTGCGGGAAACCGTCAGCTCAAAACGCTGCAAAGCTTCAGAAATTAATTTCTCATCACTGTTGATGACCGTTTCACTCACATAAAAAGGCTGATACAGGGAAAAAATATTCTTTCTTTTGGGTGAAATAAGCAATAGCTCCTCCATCACCTTGTTACGGCGTTCCACTGGTGTCAGCGCATTCGGCATTTCCGCTTTCTGACTCTGGGGCTTTTCTTGATGATGGAAACTTAAGCGGTAGCCTTTCCCTTTTTCTGAGAGAATCACATAGTCAATCGCGGCATCCTCATTGATCGCTTTTACGATGCGATAAATCGACTTTGTAGAAAGTCGAAGCGCTGCGGATAGTTCATCGGCTGTGACAAATTCTCTCGTATTGGAAAGAATATGGATGATTTTTCTCTTTCGTTGTTCCATAACAGTCATGTAACCGTTCTCCTTTCTACACACTTATCATAGCACCAGGAAATGTAAGCGTTCTACCATTCTTTGTCCCCTTCATGGGACAAAGACGATCAATAATAAGAATTACAATACAACGTTATGGACAAAAAAAACAGCCATTTTTCAAAATGGCTGTAACAAAATCAGTGTTATCGTCAATGTTCCTTATTCAACTGTTGGAATAAGAAAAGCTGCTAGTTCCCATGAAACGATAAGGAAAACGCCTTTTATCGAAACCCTTCAAACGCCGTTAAAGAGCAATCCAGGTTTAAACGGCTTGTGCAGCAAGCGAAATAACCACGCTCATTGAAAGGAATGATTTGAGCTTTTTACATCAACGAACGATAAAGCTCAATAATTTCTTCTAAAGTCGTATCCCGCGGGTTGCCTGGTGTGCAGACATCGTTCAAGGCATCTTTGGCGATGGCTGGGATATCTTCTTCTTTGACGCCCAATTCAGAAATGGTCGCCGGAATGCCCACATCTTTGCTTAACTGATCGATTGCTTGGCAAGCAGCATCTCGGACGTCTTCAAGTGACATCGCTTCTGCCCCTTCAATGCCTAAAACGATCGCGATCTCACGGTATTTTTCACCCGTAAAGTCTTTGTTGTATTTCATGATGGTTGGCAGCAAGGACGCGCACGCTACTCCGTGAGGAATGTTATACCAAGCGGACAATGGATGTGCCATGCCGTGGACTAAGCCCAAGCCGACGTTTGAAAAGCCCATACCGGCAATGTATTGTCCTAACGCCATCGCTTCTCGTCCTGCTTGATCGCCATTCACGGAATCTCTCAATGAGCGGCCGATGATCTCAATTGCTTTGATGTGCAGCATATCAGTCATTTCCCAAGCGCCTTTGGTAATGAAGCCTTCGATGGCGTGGGTCATGGCATCCATTCCCGTTGCGGCTGCCAAGCTCTTCGGCATCCCCATCATCATATCGCTGTCCACAAAGGCTACCAGAGGAATATCGTGAGGATCTACACAAACAAATTTCCGATGATTTTCTTCATCTGTAATCACATAGTTGATCGTTACTTCGGCTGCAGTCCCAGAAGTTGTCGGTACCGCTAAAATCGGCAAGCATGGATTTTTCGTGTCTGCCACGCCTTCCAAACTAATCACATCTGAGAATTCAGGATTCGTAGCAATGATCGCGATCGCTTTTGCCGTGTCGATCGGTGAACCACCGCCAATCGCGATGATGCAATCGGCTTGGGCTTCTTTGACAAACGCTAAGCCGTCTTTGACATTTTGGATCGTTGGGTTCGGCACGATCCCATCATATAACGCATAATCGACACCTGCTTCATCCAATAATTTCGTCACTTTGGTCGCAACTTCAAATTTCACCAAATCTTTGTCGGTGATCACTGCCGCTTTTTTGAACCCTCGTGCCTTGAATTCGGTCGGTACGTTCTCGATCGCTCCTTTTCCAAAATACGATGTTTCATTCAAAATCATTCTATTCGCCATTCTTCCTACCTCCATTTGTTTGTTTATTCACAATATAGTTTAAATAGAAAAGACTGAAAGCCTTTTCTATTCTTCTACCATTGATTATACCTCAAGATAGCCTGCTCGGGGAGTGACTTTGAAAGCGTCAGCCAATTTTTTCAGATTTTCATCTGTAATGGTTTGTAAAATTGGGCCTTGCGCTTTGACATAGGTGTACACTTCCGCAGCTTTCTCTGCCGTTTCAATCAAGCCAAAGACTTCGTCCATATCTTTGCCAGCGCCATAGATCCCATGTTGCGGCCAAAGAACCAAACGGGTTTCTTTCATTTTAGCAGCCGTTGCTTCGCCGATCTCGTTCGTTCCTGGAACCATCCAAGGAATGATGGAAACACCTTCTGGGAAGACCACCAAGCACTCCGTACACATTTGCCACAAGGTCCGCGTGAAACTGCGTTCATCCAACTCATGGGTAAAACTCATGGCTAAAAGATGCGATGCGTGGTTATGCATGATGATTCGGTTTTCTGGATCGACCGACAAGCGAGCGATATGACTCATGAAATGACTTGGCAGTTCACTCGTTGGCACCGCACCATTTTCCAAGCCCCAAAGCAATTCCAATGTTTGCCCATCTTCTTTGACTCGGATCACACCAAGGTTTTCCGCTGGATGTGCCGCTACATTTTTAAAGTATTTTCCTGAACCTGTCACGATAAAGTACTTGCCAGCTAGTGCCGTGGCATCAAAAATCATGGGAATTTCCCGCAAGACGCTTTGCGGATCGATGAAAGGCAAAATCTCTTCTTCTGTTAATAAGTAAGAAATATTGCCGCCGTTGCGCTCATCCCACCCTAAACGGTAAAGATTTGCTGTTGTTTCCATCATTTCTTGTACAAAATTCGCTTGTAAAATATCAATCTTTTTCATTGTTCTCCTACTTTCTGGCTTTTAAGACGGTTTCTTCATAGGCTTTCACTTCTGATAGCCATTCCAGACCTGCTGGTACCCCTTGGCTTTCACAGAAGTAATTCCAAACATCTGCATACGGATAGTCTTTTAATTCTTCCGTCATGGCTAAACGAGTGGTGAAATCACCTGACAATTCGATGGCTTTTAGTTCTTCGATCGGTTCTAGCATCGCTTTTAGCAACGCTTTTTGAGTATTGCGCGTCCCGATCACCCACGCAGCGACCCGATTGATCGTCGCATCAAAGAAATCTAACCCAATGTTGGTTTTTGGCAATAAGTCATTGCGAACCAATTCGCGGCCAATCTCTTGCAATTCATCGGCCATGATCACGACATGATCACTATCCCAGCGTACAGGTCGGCTGACATGCAGCAAAATGCCTTTGCTAAATAGTGCCAATGAAGACAATTTATTGGAGATCACTTCGGTTGGATGGAAATGTCCAGCATCCAAACAAATCAATTTATCGCGCGTCAAGCCATAGCCCATATAAAATTCATGAGAACCGACGGTGTAGGCTTCGGCACCAAGACCAAACAACTTGCTTTCCACGGCATCTACCGTGTATTCCGCTGGCAATTCTTCAGCAAAAATCTCATCTAATGCTGTCATCAAGCGTTCCCGTGGTGTAAAACGATCGATCGGGTTGTCTTTGTAGCCATCTGGCACCCAGAAATTATTGACACAGACTTGCCCAGTTTCTTTCCCCATATAGGCAGCGATTTGACGCGAACGTTTGCCGTGTTCGATCCAGAACTGACGAACTTCTTCATCTGGTGAAGCAAGGGTAAAGCCATCTTTGAACATGGGATGTGAGAAAAAGGTTGGATTGAAGTCTAAACCTAAGCCTTGTTCCTTCGCCCAAGCAACCCATTTTTCAAAATGCTTCGGCTCCAATTCATTAAGATCCACTGCTTCCTCGGTGTCTAAATAGATGGCGTGAAGGTTCAATTTATGTTTTCCAGGAATCAAAGAGTAGGCTTTTTCTAAATCTTGGCGCAACTCCTCTGGGGTATGCGCAGCACCAGGATAATTCCCTGTTACAGAGATCCCACCAGATAACGCTTCATCACTCAAAAATCCTTGGACATCGTCCCCTTGCCAAACATGCATCGAGATTTTCACATCGGCTAATTTTTTCAAAACCGCATCCGTGTCGACGCCTAATTTGGCATATGCTGTCTTAGCTTCTTCGTAACGCTGTTGAATCGTTGTCATTTTTTTCCTACTCCTTCTATATAACGTTGATAGTTGCTTAAAATCTTGTGATCAAAAGGCTGTGGTTCATGAACACTGCAAGGAAATGAGTGTTTGACCGCGCGGCGTGCTTCAGCCAGCGACGTGAAGATGCCAGCACTCATCATCTGCATTAAAAGATTACCGATCGCCGTTGCTTCACTTGGACCGGCTTCGATCGTCAGCTGCGCAGCATCAGCCGTCAGTTGATTTAAAAAACGATTGTTGGAACCGCCCCCCACGATATGCAGTTTTTGCAGCTTGTTCGTCGTACCTGTCAGCTGTTCCAGCTTTTGCAATTCGCTGGCATAACAAAGCGCTAAGTTATCATACACACAGCGAGCCAGTTCCCCTGCGGTTTCTGGAACTTTCTGCTGGGTTTCTCGACAATACGCTTGCAGTTCAGTAATCATATTTTCTGGATTCAAAAAACGAGGATCATTGACATCGACAAACTGTTGAAAAGCAGGTGTTGCTTGCGCCAATTCCGTCAATTCTGCATAGGAATGCTGATAGTCTTGCTGCCGAGCCACTTCTTGGATCAGCCACATGCCCATGATGTTTTTTAAAAAGCGAATCGTGTTGTGGGCACCCCATTCGTTCGTATAATTTTCATCAAAGGCGGCAAGGGAAACATTGGGTACTTTGGTTTCGATCCCCAGCAATGACCAAGTCCCGCTGCTGATGTAGCCCCAATCTGCCCCCTCTCCAGGTGTACCGATGATCGCCGATGCCGTATCATGACTAGCGACAGTGACAAAGGTCGCTTGTGGCAAATCATAGGCGGGAAACTTCTGTGTTTGCAGTGCGCCTAAAACCGTTCCAGCATCAACCAATGGTGGGAATAGGCCTTCTGTTACGCCGATCTCAGCTAACAATTCTGCATCCCATGTTTGGGTGTTGGCATTTAAAAGCTGCATCGTCGAAGCATTGGTTTTTTCCGTGACCATCTTGCCGGTAAAAACGTAGCCCAAATAATCTGGAATCAACAGCAGTTTGTCGGCTTTTTGCAACAGTTGTGCTTCTTCTGTGGCTAATTGAAAAATCGTGTTGAAGGGCTGCAGCTGAATGCCTGTTTTCTCATACAGTTTTTGCAAAGAATAGCGCTGACCAAAAGTTGCGATCGCATCATTGGTGCGACTATCTCGATAAGCAACTGGGTCGCCTAAACGTTCGCCTGCTTGATCGATCAAACAGTAATCTACTGCCCAGGTGTCGATTCCGACGAAGCAGTCATTGATACCTGCTTGTTTCACTTTTTGCAGTCCTACTAAAATCTCTTGGATCAAATAATCGATCGCCCAACGGTCAAAGCCTTCATGGGGACGAAAGCCGTTTTTAAAGCGATGGATCTCTTCTAAAGTGATCTGCTCATTTTCCCAACGGCTCAGCATCAGACGACCGCTTGATGCGCCGATATCGATTGCGATAAATGTGTTCACTGGTCTCCACCTTTCATTATCTTGTTTAAAAATAAATCGATTACAATTCACTGATTCATTCTTGTTTCCTCAATTTTAGCTTGACAATCAACGAGTTTCATCACACAATTTTGATAAAGACTTGCACAATCTTGGTAAAAAGGAGGATCCGATGGATTACTGGGAAAAAGCCAACCACTCATGGTCAACCGATTCACTGCGTTACATCAATACTTCAACTCAAAAGCAGCGTGAACTTTTCTATTACATTCAAGAAATCGGCTATTTCAAAGCCAGCAAACCTTACTTTACAGAACGAGAGAACCTGCCTTCTTATTTGATCAAGTATACATTGTCCGGCTGCGGTGAATTGCGCTACAAAGGAAAAAGCTATCAATTAAAAGCAGGTGATGTGTTTTTTATCGACTGCCTAGACTATCAGTACTACCGCACCGTTAGTCAAGAGCCCTGGGAAATGGACTGGATCCATCTATATGGCGCCAATGTCGCAGCGTTTTATGATGAATTTCTAAAGAATGGCAGTCCAGTTTTTCACACCAATCCTGCCAGCAGTCGTCAAAATCCGATCCACTTGGTCTTACAAGATTTATTGATGCTACAGCCAGAACCAAATGCGAAAACTGCCTTCCAAAGCTCTGTTTTGATCCATCAGCTGCTCAATGAACTGCTCCTGCAAAAATATCATCTCGACTTTTCGGATAGTGAGATCCCGCCTTATATTTTGCAGATTCGTGACCAGCTAGAAGAAGATTTCCGTCAAGGGATCACCTTGGAATCTTTGGAAGAAAGGTACCATATTAATAAGTATCAAATCGTCAAGGAGTTTTCCAAATACATGGGCTTGCCCCCCATCGAGTACCAGATCAGCAAACGCATCTCTTACTCGAAAGACCTTTTGCGTTATTCTCGTCTTTCCATCAAAGAGATCTCATTGGCGATCGGCATTGAAAACACCGCCTATTTCAGCCGTTTATTCAAGAAAAAAGTCGGCATTTCACCTAGTGATTATCGACAGACGGAGAATGGGCGGTAAAAAAACATGAAATCATTCACTGATTTCATGTTTTTTTGCATTGAATCTAACGTTTTAGTTGGCAACAATAAGAGACTCTTTTTCATTCATGATCTTCTCGAATGCTGACGCATTCGTTACCACAACTGGCGTAATGGTCGCATATCCCTCAGATTGGATAGCTGCGAGATCGGCTTTTATCAGCGGCTGGCCCTTTTTGATTGCTTGATTTGCTTCAACAAGGGTCGTAAAGTGTTTTCCTTCTAGTTCTACGGTGTCAACACCAATATGGATCAAAAGTTCAACGCCTTGATCACTGGTCAAGCCGATCGCATGCTTTGTCGGAAATAAAGCAGTGACCATGCCATCAAAAGGGGCATAAAAGGTATTTGATTGCGGTTTGACAGCTTTACCTTGCCCCATCAAGCCTTCTGAAAAAACTTTATCAGCAACCTCTGTTAAGGGAACGACTTCTCCCTGAACGACTTCTTGAAAATTAATTTTGGTATCCACGGACTCTTTTGAATTGACTGCTTCCCTTTTTTCAGGTTCTACAATTCCCCATAAATAAGTGATTAGAAAAGCCGCAACAAGCCCTACTGCCTGCGAAGCGATCCCACCATAAAATCCACCATCGATTCCTGCTGGATTGATGATCAAAGGAATACCTAATAATCCTGAACCACCAAAAGAATACTGCACTGTCTGCGTAAAGCCTGCAATAACCCCACCTAAACTTCCACCGATGACAGCAGCGATCAACGGACGTTTATAAGGAAGCAATACTCCGTACAATGCTGGTTCGCTGACACCAATCAGGGTTGTCAGACCTGTTGAGTATGCGAGTGCTTTCGTTTTATCATTTTTCGTACGTAGACCAACCGCTACGACAGCACCAGCCATTGCCATTTGGTTCGCTAAGAGCAGACCCATCACAGGATCGAACCCTTGCATCGCCATGTTGTTAAGAAAAATCGGAATGAATGCCCAATGCAATCCGAACATGACCATCAAGATCCATGGACCCCCAATCACCAGCCCACCCAATACCGGACTAAAGTGATAAACATTATTAACAAGCGCTGCCATTAGACTGGATAAGTTGGATATAATTGGACCAACGACCAGCAAGGCAAGAGGGACAGAAACTAGCAACACGATAAGAGGCTGTACCATGAATCGCAAATCCTTCAATGGCCAATTCTGAACGAAGCCATTGATTTTGGATGCCACCCAGACAGCAATGATTGCCGGAAAAACGGAAGAAGTATAGTCCATCATATTCACGGGAATCGACAAAAAGGTCAAACTACCTTCTGTCGCATACGGCAGCAAAGTAGGATAGATCAATGATGCCCCAATCAACATTCCGACATAACTGTTTAATTTAAAATAATTTGCCGCCGAAGCACCTAATAAGATTGGCATGAAGTAAAAGAAAGCATTAGACAATGCATACAAAACGATATAGGTTCCCGAAGTTTCTGACAAAATACCTGCTACTGATAAAATCGTCAAGATTCCTTTGATCGTTCCTGACGCAGCCATAGCGCCTAAAGCTGGCGTGAAAATCCCTGAAATCGTGGTGGTAAATTGATCAAAAAGAGACTTTTTTGTTTTTTCACGAGTATTGTCCTCTTTTAGTTCGCCAACTTGTTGCAGGACCGCTTCATAGACATCGTTCACACGATTTCCTAAGACGATCTGGTACTGTCCGCCCTGTTCAACGACTGAGATCACTCCGTCAAGACTAGCAATCGTCTCCTTATTTGGAATACCGGTATCATGCAATACAAAGCGCAGACGTGTGACGCAATGGGTCACCGATTCGATATTGGTTTTTCCACCAATTTCCTTTAAAACCTCTGTTGCCAACTGCTGGTTGTTCATTTTTGCTCCTCCTCAATAAAAAGTTTGATTTCGCCAGTGATCCCCAAAGGCTCGAACAGGACAAACTGTGAAAGATAATCCCTCATACTGCGACCTAAATTATTGATCACTTCAATCTGGATGGAATTATTCGTTTTTCGAAGCAGGTCCGTCAACTCAAATGTATACGGTGTACTGATTCTTGTGCCTACACAATGACCGTTCACTGAAACAGTCACAACTTCTGAAGCATCTTCAATACTTAATAAAACCTCTCCTGCTGCTTTAGGGAAGTCCACGGTATAAGTGATTTTCCCGCTAAACCGACTGAAGTCATCACCGACCCCCAGTAAAGGCAGTGACGAATATTGTTTTTGACAGGTAACCGCTGCTTGCTCTTTCCCGATTCCTTCGAAAGTGACTTGCCATGGCTGATCGTTTAGATGAACTTCTTTCATAGGTTTGCTTGTTTCAATACGCAATGGTTGTTCCGAGGTAGCTTCAAAAAGAATCAGACTCTCTGCTGGTACTAAATGAATCTCATAGCTGCCATTTTTATATGACACAGGTTTCAGTTTATTTTCTACTGGATCATATTGAACTAAAGGCTTCTCAGCAGGAAAAACAGCCTGAAACTGCAGCGATTCACTGTCATTTTCGTTGAAAAGCATGAATACCTCATCTGTCTGCTGCTGATAATGATAGTACCGCAAATACGGCAGAGCTTTTGACGTTTCTAAACGATCCCGTACCTTCAAGCCAGCATTATCAGTAAGTGCTGTGAGCGGCGTTACTTCTGTCAGACGATCGAGAAGCCGCAGCTCATGGCTAAGCAAAGTCTCTTCAAGGGATTCTTTCACCATCTCCTCAATAAAAATAATTTGAATACCAGATTCTGCGAGAGCTGTCAGCTTTTTGATCAATGAATCAGACATTCGCTCAGCATATGGAATGACTAGTGTTTGAAAGGCATGCTCATTAATGACAAATGTTTGATTCGTATATTGCGCATCAAGCATCATCTCAACCGAAACGATTTCAAATTCGTATTGATGTTCCATCAGTTCACGAGCAACTTTTTGAATCGGCATATAAGCGCCTGCCCACTCCGCTTCAGCATGGTACAGCACAGCAATGTCCGCTTGATGTTTCCCGTCACTAAATAGATAACTCAAACGATTCATATACGCCATCAGCTGTTTGAAGCCCTCAAATTGTGGATTATGGCCTTGCGCATAAAAATGCGGCGGACAATCGGCATCAGGAAAGTCATTCATTGAAAAGGCATGAGGGACAAAATGATTGACCCCTCGCACCAGCATGTGATCGGTTAGCCATTTCATCAGTTTGGTTCCTTCTGACCAACCATATGCGCCGAATACTTCGCACATCGTTCGACCTTGTTTCACAGGGTCTAAGTTTCCTAAAGACGCCCCCATTTTCCCTAATGCGTAATGGAAAAATTCGCCATCCCAGCCAGTAGATGTCATGGCTTCAAAGTATCCGTCATTTTGTTGCGGCATCAATTGATGCAAAACGACATCGATCCCTGCCATTGATTGTCCTTTCATCGATTGAAAGAAGTGACCTGCCCCATAGCCTAAACGTGCATGGGCATTGTTATCCTCAATCACATGTCCGATATAGTCGACTTTATGTTCACGACACCAACGTCCGATCCGCTGAGAAAAGTGTTGACTATATAGCTCAGAAACCAACGACATATAATTGTAACGAATCTTAGCCGTATGTTTTGATTCACCACGATAGAGAGCCGGCAACAGCCCTCGCAGCTCAGTTTCAGATATGGCTAGCTGGTTTGCTAACAAAGTCAACAAATCATGCCGCCACGGCAATGGCATATCTACTTTTCCAAGGACTGCATCAGGACCCTTGATATTCCCAAACCGCGGTTCATCTGAGAAAAATCCTTGGATCGTTGTGCCAAATTTCTCTCCAAAGTGTTGATAATGACTTTGATAAACCGTTTCCAGCAAAATATCTGTTGCTTCTGGTACCAAAGGATTCAAGTACCCTTGTGTCGAAGCTTCCCCTCCTTCTTGTGTCGTGTAAAAGACAAAGATACTCCACTCTCCTTCAGGAATAGACCAATACAATGTCTCATCAATAATTGAGTCTGTAAGGTCGATCCAGTTCTCCTCACTGATCTGCTTAAATCCAGTTTTCTTGACCGCAACGGCGCTGATGATTTCAGCTGAAAAAAATGACTTGCCACTCTCCTTAACCGTTTCCCTTTCTGAATTCAAAATATTCGGTCTTTCTGCATTAAAACACCAATCCAACATAATTCCAGCATTCTTTTTGGGGCCTACAAAATCAAATTGTCGGAAATTCAAAAATTCTTTCTGCAAGTGACGATGATTCTTTTCAATTTCCCCTGCGGCATAGCCTGTTGGAAAGTGTTTATCATCCAAAATCCAAAGTGTCATCTGTCTTTTTTCACACTCTTCAATGATGATCGCCAACTCATCCCACCATTGTGCTTTCAAAAATTCTTCATGGGGGCGTGATTCGATACAGACAGATCGGATGCCTGCTTCATAAATTTTACTGATGTAAGTTTGAATCGTTTCCTTATCTTCTCCATGCATCCATAAAAACGGAAAAATATGATTATCATATTTTTCGTTCAATAAATTCGTTATCTTTTTCATACAAATTCCTCTTTCTTTCTCATTCAACTTCATTTAAAATCATAATAAATGCGCTTACAAATGTATCATAAGCAATTCTTTAGCTTGAAACAATGTCATACGCTTTGCAGATAATTATCATATTTTTAGATTTATGAAAGGAGGAGATCGTAATGACAACCGAAGAAATGGAAGCAAAACTTTTTCAGCTATCTGAACGAGAATGCTATCACAGAGACCATCCAAACCACCTTTCTGACTATTATCAACAGCTGGAAAAAGTGACGATCAATGGCCGACAAGTTTACTTATTCGATAATCTGATGGAAGAACAAGAAAACTTTACTCTGGTAAAGCAAAGCCGCTTCAGTCCAGTTCCTTATCATAACCACAGTTTTATCGAATTAAATTATATCTACTCAGGAACATGCACCCAATTGATCGATGATCAGAAAGTTACGCTGACAAAAGGACAAATTTGTCTGATTGATACCGGAATTCCCCATTCGATTGAAATGACCGGTGAAGAAGATGTTTTGATCAATCTTTTGATCAAGCGGGATTATTTCGCTCAATTGATTAGTCGGGAACAGTTTAATGAAGGGGTCGTGCTTGATTTTGTTCTGACTGCATTGTCAGACAAGCACGCGCATGACCAATATATTGTCTTTAAGAACAATAAAGATGATCGGATCCATGCTGTGATTCAAGAAATGCTGAAAGAAACTTATGAAAAAGCCATTGGTAGTAAACGAATCATCAGCAATCTAATAGCCATTCTTTTCACTTTTCTCGTGCGTGAGTTCGACTATCAGACCAACAAGCAAGAAGCGGCAAAAAAACAGCACATTCTAGCGATCTTGACCTATATCGAAGAAAATTTTCAAACCGTTACCTTACCAAAACTCGCCACCCTTTTTAACTATTCTCCTTCCTATCTAAGTGCATTGATCAAACGAGAAACTAGTAAGAATTTGACCGAATTGATTATCGAAAAAAAATTGAATCTCGCCCACAACTTAATTGCTTCCTCCACCAAACCAATCACCCAATGCGCAGCTGAAGCAGGTTTCACCAATATCACTTTTTTCTATAAAAAATACAAAATTTATTATGGGCATACACCGAAAAAGAAAAAATGATCCTATTTCGCTACTTGCAAAAAAAGAAGCCGAGAAATGTTCCTTCTCGGCTTCTTTCTATTCGTCATTCCCTAACGCCCCAACACCTCCGCCACCGAATAAACACCAGGGGCAAAGGTTTTGCCTGTTAGCTTCTTCGTCATGGCATTAAAGGTATAGTGCTCTTCTAGGACGACGACTTCATCGTATTGCTTTAATAGTGTGCGAAAATCTGCATCTGATAAGAGGAAATTCTCTCGGCCATCGACATTGGGTGAAAACAAGTAATATTTGCCGACATAGCCAACTAAGTAGCTGTCTACTGCTTCTTTATTGGTACTGACGACCAAGTATTTTTTCTGGTTCAGGTCAAAGTGATCGCCAGTAGCGGCTGAAACCTGTGCTGGAATCGAATCAGCATATTCACGATTGTTATAACGCATGCCATTATTTTCTGAAAGAATCAGCAATGTCGCAAAAAATAGCAGAATCAAGGTGCTGTATTGATAGATTTTTTTTGTGGTCAAACTGGCAAAGCTACGGTAGTTTCGCCGATCGATCGCTTGTTCATGATACAAATGATCAATGCCCCGGACCATGAAAAAGGTCATTAATCCAAGTGCTAAAATCACGATACTTGAGGCATAGCGATCGAACCCTGCCAAAGACAATGCTTCATCAGTGGGCATCGAGAACAAGAACATGGCATAGATTCCTAAATAATACCCCCCAATGATACCATCGATCAACAGCAGTTCTTTGAAAAATGGATTGCGTTTTTTCATGATAAATCGGACAAATAGCCAACTGCCCAACAGGATGACCTGGATCAAGAGAATCCCTTGCGTGGAGATCGTCGCAACATCCGTAATGGTTTTGACAAACACATCCGTAATCTGTTGCAGTATCTGTGAATCCTTTTCGCCAAAAATCTGTTTATAAGCGGTCACGCTGACTTCATGCTTCGATTTAGGAAAATTCGCTTTGACATGCAGGTTCCAAAGAATCGCCGGCAGGACAGATAGCCCAATGGCAACTAATCCTACAACCATTATGCCCAGCCGTTGCCGCCAACGAACTGATGCCTGCCACAAGCAGACTAGTAAATAGCCGCCTAAAATCAGCAGAAAAAAGACGGCACTATTTTTGACCAAATCAAGAGAGGCGCCAATCAAAAGAAAGAAACCGATCGACGGTAGTACTTTGCCTTTTAAAGCGAATAAGCCAGCGATGCCAGCTAAAGTCAACACTGGCAGGATAAAGTCTACTAACAAATTATTCATTCGAATCGCAATATTAAAATAATTGAAAACGGCCATACTGGTGAAGATCAGAGCGAAAGCCAGCTTTCTTTTCGGATCACGAATAATCGCAAAGAAACTATACAGACTACAGAAAATCAAAATCAATTGACCAATCAGCAAGACATTCTCATGATAGCCAACAATGATCGCTGTATAAGTAACAAATAGCGAGCTGCCTAAAGGATAGGAAGTAAAACTAATGATGGCATCGGCTGCCGTTGGCAATTGTCCCTGCGTATAAAGGAATTTAACGATCGTCGCCCAATGGGAGAAGTTGTCATAGTGGGTCAAATGACTGTGAAGCAAGGTTAAAACGAACAAAGCAAAATAGCCGTAAAACCACAGCAGGATGGGCTCTTGCAAGCCCCAACGCACCTGATAGCGCTCCTGCCAAAAACGCCAAACGCATAATAGTAAGCCAAGACCAAATAAAACCCATGCCCCCCAGATCAACCATCCTTTGGGACCATATGCGACAAAGGAAAGAACGAGGATCGGCAAACAGCAAGCAGCGATCCAGCTGATGTGTTTGGGAAAATGGCAAACTCGTACAAAAAGATAGGCATAGCCAGCTAATGATAAACCAAAGAGACTAAATCGCAGCAGGATCTCGATCATCGTCTGCCTCCTTTCTCAGCAAGCTGTCTACCCATTCTTGAAAGGCTGCTGTAAAACGCAGCTCGGAAAGATTGCTTACTTGATAAATCACTTGATTTTCTGTTGGTTGAAGCATCGCTTTTTCAGCGTGAAGCACAAGATTACTGATCGGCAAGGTTAGATGAGCCGGCATCTCGACTTCTTCTGCTTTTGTCAGCGTGAACTGGTCAAAACCAAACGTTGTGACCACATAGGTTCCTTCATCAAAGTGCCATTTTTGATCAATGGTCAGTATGGGCACTCGTTGAGGCGGCAATGGCTTTTGTTTGGCTTGCAGCAGATGCTTACCGAGATTCTCAAAAAGACTATCAAAGAAGGTCATCCATGGGTCCCGCAGAACCGGTAAGCTTTGATTGAAGCCATCATAAATGATCTGCAAATAAGCCAAGTAGTCTTTTTCTGATAATTGGTGTAAAGCAACCCCATAGACCCAGCGATCCTTGCCTGAAAAGACGCGGACGACGTTTCCCGTCATCTCTGCTTGGTAGCCATTGCGGGTGATTTTAAAAGTCAGCGGCGAATCCGGCGGAAAATAAAGAGGAACGTCAGAAACGAAGGACAAGCCGTTTTCTGAGATATTTTCTGTCATCAAAGAATAGCTGGCGTCTTGGTCGGAAACTTCAACAGGATAATGGGCTCTGAACCGTTCCGTCGTTCGGTAAATCGGGCGACCGAGATAAAATAAGACCGCAAAGGTTAAGTTAAAGAAATGGGTCAGCAGCCAGAAGGTCAACACGCTGCCATAGAAAATCTCTGAACCGAATTTGCCGTAATTAAACTTCACTAAGCCGATAATCGTCAAAATCAACAGCAACAAATGCGGCACCACAAACAACAAGTCTTTTTTAGACTGAGTTGCTGCTTTATTGGTCACTTTGAAACGGGTCTCTTTGATGCCAATGGCTTGTAAAAAGACAGGAATCACTAGGTAAGGTGCAAAAATCGTTTCCTGGATCTCGCCCCAACGCTGCGTTCGAATATCACTGCTCAAATCCTGCATCGCCAAATGCAAGAACGTATAGCTTGGCAGCCAAAACAGCAGCAAGACCCAAAAGTTGGTCTCTACGACCCTTACATTAAAGACGGTGTACAAAATCGGCGCGAAAATAAACAGCAACCGACGTAAAAACGACCACCAATACAAATAACTGTTTAAAAAAACCATTTTTTGCGCCAAAGACAACGTCTTGTTCTTAAAAAGATGGAGATTGTGGACACTTTGGACCACTCCTCTTCCCCAGCGAATCCGCTGCTTTAAGGCACTTGGGATATCAATGGGAGACAGACCGCTGGCCATTGGCTGCAGTGTTGATAAACTGCGATAACCTTGGCAATTGATCAAGGCGCCTAATTCAAAATCTTCCGTGATCGTGTCCGTCGGAAATCCGCCAGCGGCTTCGATCGCTTCTCGTGCGATCACCGTATTGGAACCTGTATAAATAGCTGTATCATGGGCGTTGTTCAAAACATTGACTTCTCTGGAAAAGAAGTCCTGCTCGTTAGGGATTGCCGCTTCTGAAAAAAGATTGTACTGAAAAAGATCCGCATTATAAAAGCTTTGCGGTGTTTGGACAAAGCCCAACGGTTTGATGGTCTGGTCTTTACGGCGTTCCTGCTGATTTGCCACAAAATATGGCACTGTTTCCAGCAAAAAATCTGAGTAAGGGATCATATCTGCATCAAAGGTCGCCACTAGCGGCGAATTGGTTTCTGATAATGCATGATTGAGATTGCCTGACTTGGCATGCTGATTGCCTGTCAACCCGATATAGCCGATGCCAAATTTATCTGCCAGTGCTTTGACCTCTGGACGGTTGGTGTCATCTGACAAGTAGATGTGAACTTTTTTGGGATCGGGGTATTTCATATGAACTGCCGCATTGACCGTTTTTAATAAAAGCGGCACTTCTTCATTATGGGTCGCAATCAACACATCGATCGCTGGATAGTCGGCTCCTGGCACGATCGGTTTTTCAAAAGGCTTTGCTTTGTTTTTGTTCCAAATCAACAGCAAGCCCGTAAAGTTCGATACGATCTCACTGCCCCAAAGCAGCAAACCAAACAGCAGGGCAAACCAAGACTCGTGCCATGGCAATGTATACAGCCCCCGCCATGATAAATAGATCAGCGAAAAGACAAACGCCAGAAAGTAAACGACTTTTTTCGCCCAAGGCAAACGTTTTTGTTCCACCTCAATCACTCCTTAAAGATGACATTTTTTTGCACATGGTAACTAAAGAAAAAGAGCAGGCAATCAACGCCTATTTTTAACAACACAGAATCCCCGATTGGCAGGATCAAATAGATCAAGTAGACGAGGAAAGAGGACAGCAAAATCTGTACGATCACCAATAAAAAATATTGCAACATACTGTTCTTTGTCCGTTGACCAAAAACAAGCTCACGATTGATGTAATAATTGACGATCGCCGAAATCAATCGGGCCCCCAGCGAAGCGATCACGATGGAGGACAGATCTATGACAGACAAGAAATGGATCAATAACGCATAGGCGATCACATCGACAAAAAAGGAGACCACAGATGAAAACAAATACTTCAAAAAGACGCTATAGATAGCGACAGAATCTGCCAAGACCCGAAAATGGGAAGACGCATTTTCTTCAATATAGATGGTGGCGATCGGTTGCGAGAGAATCGGCCACCCCCGCTTCTGGGCTTCGATCAGCATCCGCGTTTCATATTCAAAGCGCTCACCTGAGATCGCCAACAAATCTGTCATGAATTTCCGAGGGAAAACCCTTAAGCCCGTCTGCGAATCCTCGATGGCAAGACCAGTCGCTAAACGTAAGATATTTCGGGTCAAAATGTTGCCGAACTTACTCCGCAAGGGGACTTCTTTGCCAAAGGATCGGGTCCCTAAAATAATGCTGTCCGGATGGGCTTGGGCCTTGGTTAAGCAAGCCATCATATCGGTATACTCATGTTGCCCATCCGAATCAATGGTCACCATAAATTCAACTGCTGGTTGATTTGTCAGCACTTCGGTGAGGGCGGTTTTGATAGCTGCGCCTTTTCCAAGATTCTTTGGATGGGTCAAAACCTGACAGCCAAACTGCTGTTCCAACGCCGAAAAGACAGACTGATAAGCTGATCCACTGCCATCATCCACGACCAAAATCGGCAGGTGCTGGTTATGCAAACGAATTTTCTCCACCAGAGCCAGCAGTTTGTGGTCAGGTTCTAGCGAAGGAATCATGATTAAACTATTTTCCATATGCGTTCCTCATTTAAGGTAGTATTTTTGAAAACAAAAAAAGAAAAGAAGCCAACCCCATCAGTAAAGACAGAGTTGGTCGCGACCGCTGCGCTTGGCGCGATACAATGCTTGATCGGCACGTTCTTGTGTTTGCATCAGCAGCTCGCCCCTTTGCCGTTGTGCGATCCCAATCGACAACGTGATGCTGACCGAATCGCCAGCATCTAAGAAGATTTCTTGGTAACGGATGCGCTTTTGGATTTTTTCGAGGAGATAAGCAGCAGCCTGTGCGTCTCCTTGGATCAAGATTGCAAACTCTTCCCCACCGATGCGATAGACCGGATTGCTCGCCGTACAGTAGGTCGAAAAAATACGAGCGATTTCTTGCAAAATCACATCCCCGGCACGGTGTCCGTAACGGTCATTGTAATTTTTGAAATGATCGATATCGATCAAAGCGATCGATAAGTCCACCTCGGTCGTATCTAGGCGTTGGCGGTCCTCTTGAAACTTACGAAAGTTGTTCAACTGCGTCAAATCATCGATTTTGACTAAAGCCAAAATGCGCTGCATATCATTTAATATTGAGTAAAGGAAAAACGCCAACGTATAAGCAAGAATGCCATAAACTATATAAATTAAGGTCGTTTTTTGAATGTCGCCAGTCAAATAGCAGCCAAATAGAAAGGAGATAACAATCAAGTAGGTGATCGATAAAATCAACTCTTGTTTGTCACTAAGCCGCTGCTTGGCCCAAGCATGGAGAAACGTCAGGGTCACCATCAAAAAGAAACTGAGATATAAGTTCAACCAAGAAGATTTTGATACTTCAAACAAAAAACGACCTAACGCTAGATTGAACATCGTTGGTACGGTCACCTTCCAGCCCAGATACTTCATAGAAAAAGCGTAAAGCAAAAAGCGCAGGTCAAATCTTGTTTCATATACGACATAAGAGAAGTTCATTAGCAACATCCCTACCACGGTTTCACAAACAATCGCCGCTGCGATCTGCTTTGCTTTGAAGGTCCCTTGCCCTACGAAGCCATCACTGACTTTGAACAACAAGTAAATATTGATGATGATTGCACCTAAATTTGCGAGTGTATTGACAACCAGCGTATTTGCCATTTCCTGCGCTTCCTTTCTAAAAAAAAGAACCCTTACTTGCTGATTCGACAGAACATTTCCAAAGATGTTTCATGGAAAAGCGGACGGAGCATCAAGTAAGGATCACTATTTATCATTGACAGTTTCTATCACTCTTGATTTAAAATAATTTACCAGAAATTATACATATTTTCAATCTTTTTGTTGATATAAGAAGATTCTCAAAATAAATAAAATGATCAAAATGTATATTTTCTAAATAAATAACATTATTTCTTTATTATTACTAACTTTTTGTGCATAAACATTTAATTCTTTGTGAATTTGTGTAAATTATTTTTCCATTATTTTTTACGTCTCAGGCAAGGTGCACACCCGGTTTCGACCACTTTGTTTTGCGAGATAGAGGGCTTGATCGGCTCTTTCAACAGCTGCCAAGATATCGCCATGACAAACTGTACTCGCTTCAACGCCGCAAGACAAAGACATCGTCCCTTTTTCAAAATTGGCCACAGGAAACATACTGCTGGAAATGGTTTGACACAGTGTCGTCATCGCAGCTACGGTCTTTTCTTTGACATCCCCTTCGATCACGAGACAGAACTCTTCTCCGCCATAACGATAAAAGGAAAAGGTCTCGGCAAAATGCGCCTCTAAAAAAGTAGTCGTCCGTGAGGCAAAGGTTCTTAACAACTCATTTCCGGCGATATGACCATAACGGTCGTTGACCTTTTTGAAGTGATCGAGATCAATCATGGCGATCGTCACAGTCTTTTTCTGTGAAACGGCTTGAAGCAGATCGTGGTTATAGGTCCCATAGTTGAAGCAGCCGGTCAACGCATCGATCTTACTATTCGCCAACTCTGCCAGTACTTGGTACTCTTCGCCTTCAATCAACCGATGAAGCCACATAAAGCCGCCCAACAGCACAAAAGAACCAACAAATACTGCCAGCATCGCTTCCCAGTCATAGGTCGTCGTATGATGGACCAGCATCGAAAAATGCGGTGAGAGCAGACAGGTCAAAAAATACATCAAATAAAATTGCTGTTGCGGACGGATCCGCTTGACTTTTGATAAAAGAAAATCAAGGACAAAGAGCCCAACTCCGAATAATGGAAGATAAAAAGCTTTACCCACATCAGAAAAACCGACAAACCACAAATAAAAGACGACCATACACGGCGTTATCAAAATCAAGATCTTACCACGATCACCATAGAAAAAATGACTCGCTATAAAAGCAGTTGTGTATTGATAACAGATAAACCCAACTGAATTCATTGAAAAAGAAAGAATAAAATACAAATGCGTAAACGTCAGAATACCAAGAATAAAATACTTAAATGGACGAGAAACCGATATTTTTTGCACACTTCGTACAAAAACATCTGCGGTCACCAGTAAACTGGCAATCATCAGCGGCAAACCAAACGCCAAAAGCACGCCTCGTTCTAACATTCCATCACAATCGCTCTCCTTTAGACCATAAATACCCTTGTTGCAAATGCACCCCCATCTCAAGCAACTGTACCATTTTTTCGCGGTTCTCGATGCCTTCAACGATCAGCTCAAGCTGATATTTTTGGGCAACCTTCAACCAACAAGCCAAAAAGCTGAAGCCAATCTCCTCATCAAGCTGAATAAACGGTAACAACGAAAATTTCAAACAATCAACGCTGGCAAGATTGGCAAAGACCAACGAGAGGGTATTTTGTCCGCAACCGATATCATCGACCGCAATCACATAACCATAAGCTTTAATTTTTGCAATGGCTACAGACAAATCAAATGACTCCTGCTGTATGCGTACGGGATGCTCCGTCAATTCAATCTGCAACTGCTCCTTATGAACAGCCATCGTTTCAAAAAAGGACCACGTTGACTGCCACAGCAGCTGTTGTGGATGAATATTGACACTAAAGCGGGTTTCCGGCTTTTTTTGACACAAACGCCGCAATTCCTTAGCATACCATTCCATCAATTGCTGATTGCCGCTTTCAGTTTGAATCATTGTTCTGAATTCTTGCTGAGGGAAGCGGTTGTTCTTCTCGCTACGCAGTAAGACTTCATAGCCATTCAGCTCCTGCTGACTTAGCGATTCTACCTGCATGATTGGTTGACACAACAGATAAAGGCGATCTATGTTTTCCCAAGTTGTTTCATTCCCCATCTTCGTTAAGCCCCCATCTAGTAAAGTTATCATATCTGAGAATCGGTAATATTCCTGTCATCGTTCGTTTCTCATGCAAAAAAAATGGTTCTCGTAAAGGAACTGATTTGCCTAAGTATACCAAACAGAACCAAAAATGCCCAAATATTTTAAATTCTCTGAAAGGGACTTCCGTGAAAGAATGGACGGTAACCCCATGCCTGTTTAATAGAAATGCCCCAAAGTAACCACTTTTTGCTTTTTCGTAGAAACTTTCACGTTGAAAGTTGCTTCTTTCTCATCAGCTTCCTATTTCCCTAAGTACTTATAAAAAAAACGATTCTTTTTAAATAACAAAAAAACAGCAAGTCTGCTTGCTGTTTTTTCTACGTATTTCTTTGACTGGGGTAGCTGGATTCGAACCAACGCATGACGGAGTCAAAGTCCGTTGCCTTACCGCTTGGCTATACCCCAATAATGGTGGAGGAGAGTGGATTCGAACCACTGAACCCTAAGGAACGGATTTACAGTCCGTCGCGTTTAGCCACTTCGCTACTCCTCCAAAAGGTTTTTCTCAAACCTGACAATAGTTATAATACCGAAAAAGATAACAAATTGCAAGAGCAAAAAGTAATTTTTTCTAGAAATTATTCATGTAAATTCCATTGGCGAATAATCATCTCGATGGCAGCTTCTAAGCTTCTGCTCGAACCTAGATCTTTATCCCCTAAAAAGCTTTGAAATTCTTTTGGTCCAGTTGTTAAAATCTCACCGATGCGTTTTTTACCGATAAATAATTCATTGACGGTATAGTCTTTGCCATGAATGGCTTTTGTTGTTTCTTCAATACGGACTTCGATATCTTTATTTTTCTTAGACATGGTTGCACCTCTTTCTTTACAGCACCTTTCTATTTTAACAGAAAAGCAGCAAAAGAAAAAGAAAATCTCTTCTGGAAATAAAAAAAGTAGCCAATCTTTACGATCAGCTACATTTCCTTAGATCACTTCTGGTTCGTCAAGACAGCACTCGTCACGGTATAACCTGCATCGCTTAAAATTTTCTCGATTGCTGCGACTTGCCGTGATTCTACTTGGATCTCAACAACTGTTTTTAGTGCCATCCGATTTACCACAATCGTCAAAATACTCATTTGATGATCGGCAAGGAGTTTCGTCACGTCTGCTAAAACCCCCACATGGTCATCCGTGATCTCGATCGATACTCGGGTCCCGCCATCGTGGTAGCCAGTGATTTTCAAAAAGGCATCAAAAATATCATTGTTGGTAATGATTCCCACTAGGGCATCATCATCCATGACTGGTAAAACCCCCACGTTCTCACTACGCATGACGGAAATGGCGTCCTCTAATAGTGCATCTGGTTCAATCGTGGTCACTTTTTTCAACATGATATCAGCGACCGTCGTTTTATTTAAGAGATAGTTCATTTCATAAACGCTTAAGCTTGTCGCTTTTGAGGGAGTTGCTTCAGCGATCGTTCCTTCTGTGATCAACCCTACTAATTTACCATCGTCAACGACGGGCAGACGGTGGATATCGTGCTGCTTCATTAAATCTACTGCATCAAAGATCGGTGTCTGCGAATCGACGGTGACGACCGTCTTCGTCATAAAATCACTTACACTCATTGTTTAGCCTCCTAGATACGCTTTTCTTACTTCATCACTTGCTAGTAATTCTTCTCCAGTACCTTCTAAAACGATTTTCCCCGTTTCTAATACATAGCCGCGATCGGCAATCGATAAAGCCATTTTCGCATTTTGTTCGATCAGCAGCACAGTCGTTCCTTGCTGCTTGATTTCTTGAATGATGGAAAAAATTTCTTTGATAAAAATTGGTGCCAAGCCCATCGATGGCTCATCCAGCAAAAGCAAGCGCGGTTTTGACATCAATGCCCGCCCCATTGCCAACATCTGCTGCTCACCGCCAGATAATGTCGACGCATCTTGCGAGAGGCGTTCTTTCAATACAGGAAACTTGCGGTAAACTTGTTCATAGTCTTCTTTGACACCACTGTCTTTACGCAAGAAGGCGCCCATCTCTAAGTTTTCTTGAACCGTCAAACCGGAAAAGACGTGCCGCCCTTCTGGCACCTGCGACAAGCCGTTTGCGACGATTTTTTGCGGTGCTTCTTTCTCAATTTGCTTTCCTTCAAAAGTGACGGAGCCTTTTGAAGGACGGATCAATCCAGAAATCGTCCGTAAAATCGTGGTTTTCCCGGCACCATTGGCACCAATCAGCGAAACAATCTCTCCTTGATTGACGTGGAAGGAAACATCATGAACTGCTTGGATCATGCCGTAGTGAACACTTAAATTTTGAATTTCCAGCATCAGATTTCCCCTCCTAGATAGGCTTCGATTACCCGTGGATTGTTTTTGATCTCTTCTGGTTCACCGTGAGCGATGACTTGCCCGTATTCCAGTACATAGATCCGTTCGCACACTTCCATGACCAAACTCATATCATGCTCGATCAAGAGGATCGTCAATTGAAAATCTTTTTGGATCTTATAGATCAGCTTTGTCAGTTCTGTTGTTTCCTGAGGATTCATCCCCGCTGCCGGCTCGTCAAGAAACAAAATTTTTGGCTCTGTAGCTAGTGCGCGTACGATCTCTAAACGGCGTTGTTCGCCATAAGGCAAATTTTTCGCTAACGTTTGACTTTTTCCATCCATATCAAAGATCCGTAACAGCTCTAAGGCTTTTTTCTTCATGGATTCTTCGTTTTTGTAATACTTTGGCAAACGCAAGATGCTGGTCAGTAGTCCTTCTTTATGCTTACTGTTCATAGCGATCAAAACGTTGTCCATCACGGTCAAGTTTTTAAACAAGCGAATGTTTTGGAAGGTTCTTGAAAGGCCTAAATCCGCGATTTTATAAGGCTTCACGCCATTTAAACGTTTTGGCTTACCTTGGGTCTCAAAAAGCACTTCGCCTTCACTAGGCTCATACACACCTGTCAGGAGGTTAAAGAGCGTTGTCTTGCCGGCTCCGTTTGGTCCAATCAACCCGACCAGCTCATTGGTATCTAGATGGAGGTCTACATGAGAAACAGCAGCTAACCCGCCGAAGTTTTTCGTTAAGCTTTTAACTTCTAATAGAGGCATCGTTGTCATCCCCCTTTTTTCTAAATTTGTCCAACAGTCCTTTTACGGAGAATTCCCAGGTTCCTAAAAGTCCGCTTGGTTTAAAGATCATGATGATGATCAAAGCCAATGCATAAATGATCATACGCAAATCAGAGAAGCCTTGCAAGTACATGTTTAAGATTCCTAGCACTACTGCCGAAACAACTGCTCCTGTGGTACTCCCAAGCCCTCCAAAAACGACGATGATCAAGACATCGATCGATTTCATAAAACCGTAATCTCGTGGGAAAACCGACTGCTGATAGCTGGCATAAAGGGTACCAGCAATGCTTGCCATCACTGCTCCCATTACAAACGCAATTACCTTGTATTTCGTTGTGTTGACCCCCATCGATTCTGCAGCGATCTCATCTTCTCGAATCGCTAAAGTCGCTCGACCAGGTCCGCTATGGATAAAGTTTGACACGACAAGAATCGATAGAACGGCAAAGAGAAAGACGATCTGCCAATTACTGAATTGGGGCAATCCGAAAATTCCTGCAGGACCATTGGTCAAGCCTCGTAAGTTCACCAACAAGATCCGAATGATCTCTGCCACACCTAGGGTAGCGATCGCTAGATAGTCACCTTTTAAACGGAGGGTCGGAATCCCAACTACTAATGCGACTGCACCTGAAACCAGCATTCCCACCAATAAACCAGTTAAAAAGCCGCCAAAGGTTGGATTGCTTGCCGACAGGATCGCGCCAGCATAAGCACCGATAGCCATGAACCCGGCATGTCCCAAGGAGAATTGCCCTGAAAAACCAATGATAAGATTCAAACTGACTGCCAAAATGATGTTGATCCCGATATTGACAATGATGGCGTCAGAAAACAGATTGATCATCCCGCCGTTGTAAGCTGCAAATAATCCGAAATAAAGAATAGCTGCCAGAGCGAGCCAGATTAAGTTGTAACGTAAATTCTTTTTCATTTCTGCCACCTACACTTTCTCTTTGATATTTTTGCCGAGGATCCCAGCTGGACGAACCAACAATATAATTATTAAAATGACGTACACTAAAGCATCCTTGTAATCAGAAAAACCAAGCGCTGTCGCTGCTGTCTCCACCAAACCGATCACAAAGCCGCCTAAAGCTGCACCAGGAATGATCCCGATCCCGCCGAGAACCGCTGCAACAAAAGACTTCAGACCAGGAACGACCCCCATTGATGGATCAATGGAATTATAATACAAACCGATCAGCATCCCACCAGCTGCAGCCAAAGCCGAGCCTAAGGCAAAGGTAAAGGAAATCGTTCGATTGACATTGATCCCCATTAAACGCGCTGCATCCGCATCAACACTTACTGCACGCATCGCTTTTCCCATACGGGTCTTTTTCACGATCAATTGCAACAGGATCATCAGTGTAACCGAAACAGCCAAGATCAATAACTGGACATTACTTACTTGAACAAACCCGATGGAATAGGTTTGTCGTTCGATCGCTTGCGGAAAGGGGCGCACATTGGCTGAAAAGAAAAAGATCATGACATTTTGCAAAAAATAAGAAACCCCGATTGCCGTAATCAATGCCGAAATTCGCGTGGAATTTCTCAAAGGACGATAGGCTAAAAATTCGATCGTTACCCCAAGAGCTGCACTGGCGATCATTGAAATAAACAACGCTGGGAAAAACCCTAATTGCCATTGATTGATCAAAAAGTAACCGATAAAACTACCGATCATGTAAACTTCTCCGTGGGCGAAGTTGATCAACTTGATGATGCCATACACCATCGTATAACCCAACGCTAACAAGGCGTAGATACTGCCTAGAAACAAGCCGTTGATCAATTGTTGGATCATCATTTCCATATACTCACTTCCAATATCATTTATTATGGTTCTTCTCGTCAGAGAAAAGAAACTGAGACAAACACATCAGGTCTGTCCCAGTTTTCACTGCCAAACAACTGCAGGTTTTTAAGGTTCCACAGTGTCTGCTGAGGTTTCCTTCCCGTCAGTCAATCCTAAAACAACTGCTGATTTCTCAGGGTTATGATTTTCATCCATTGTGATTTCACCTGTCACGCCGACAAAGTCTTTCAGTTCAGACAAACCAGCTGCAATTGCCAATGAATCTGCTGAGTCTTGATCTTCGATTGCTTGTTTGATCATATAAACGGCATCATAGGCTAACGCATTAAAAGCAGAAGGTTCTTTGCCATACTTTTCATTGAAAGCTGCCACAAACGGCTCAACTTTGTCGTTTGCTGGTGCTTTGGTAGAGAAGTGGCCGGTATAGTAAACATTGCTGACATTTTCTGCACCAGCTGTTTGAACCATTTTTTCATCACCGAATCCATCCGCACCAATGATTGCTTGATCAATTCCTAATTCTCGCGCTTGCTTGATGATCAAACCAGCTTCTGTGTAGTAGCCTGGAATGAACAAGACATCGAAGTCGACATCTTTGATTCTTGTAAGAACTGCTTGGAAATCTTTGTCGCCTTCAGTAAAGTTATCTTCTAAGACAATTTCGCCTGGGTAGCTTTCTTTAAATGCTTCCGTCAATCCAATCGCGTAATCACTTGAGTTGTCTCCCAAGATCACAGCTTTTGATGCATCCAAATTTTCAGCCGCATATTTCGCTAAGATCGTTCCTTGGAAGCTATCTTGGAAACAAGAACGGAAGGCAAATTCTTGCACTTTCCCACTAGTGTAAGTAATCGCATCGTCAGTACCTGAAGGAGTAACCATTGGTACTTGCGCTCTAGTCACGTTAGGCAAAGCTGCTTTCGTAGCACCAGAGGTTGCTGGACCAATGATGGCTACCACTTTATCATTCGTTGCTAAATTGGCTGCTACTGTAGCAGCTTCATTGTTATCTGATTTGTTATCTTTCGAAATAATTTCAATTTGTTTTCCAAGAACACCGCCGGCAGCATTGATTTCTTCTACTGCTAAGTCGATTCCTTCTTTTTCAGCTGTCCCATAAGCAGCTACGGCTCCTGACAACTCTAAATTGGTTCCGATCTTGATAGTATCTCCCTCTTGTTTGTTGCCACCTTCAGCAGCCCCGCTGCCGTCCGTTGATCCACCTGTTGGTCCAGCGCTACACGCTGTCAACAAAAACAAACTCGCAAACAAAAACGCAAATTTCTTTTTCATATTTTTCCTCTCCTTCACTTCCCCTGAATATGTTATCCAATATACTGAAAAATCCGGAAAATGTCAACGAATTATCAGAATATTTCACCTATTCAGAATTTATTTTTTTCGCTATGAAAAAATGGGGTTTTTAAAACACTGATCCACCAACAATGGAATCGCTTTTCAGTTTTTTGAGCAAAAAGAAAAGTAAGCAAAGTTTTTTTCCTTTGCTTACTTTTCGAACGTTTCGAATTGCTTCATTTTTTTGTCAAAAGGACGTTTGAAAACATCACATCTAGATGTTAGCGGCTATTTCTTGGATACAATGCTTGAAAATTGGCTGCTGCCCCAACTAGATTGGCGTCATTGCGATAGTCACAAAGCTTGATCAGTGGGACAAAATCATTTAAAGCTTGATCTGCCAGCATTTTTTTCAACCGTTGATCAACTTCTTGTAATAAGCCTTTTTTGGCACTGACACCGCCACCGATAATGATCACTTCAGGATCAAAAGCAAATTGAATACTGAACAGTCCTTGCGCTAAATAGCGGTAAAATTTATTGACTTCCTCGATCGCAATGGCATCCCCATCTTCTGCGCGTTGAAAGACCTCTTCGCCGGTAATTGTGGCTCGATCTACACCGATTCGATCACAATACCGCCAAGCCATCTGAACCGCTGTCCCTAATTGCGAAAATGTTTTGCCTTGATCCAAGATCATCAACCCAAATTCGCCACCGTATAAATGTGCCCCACGGACTAGCTCACCATTTTGAAACAGGGTGCCGCCAACGCCTGTTCCAATCACAACGAAGGCAGCTTGCTGAAACTCTTTGCCCGCTCCTTGATAAAATTCAGCCATCCCAGCGCAATTGGCATCATTTTCGATGGTTACTGGTACCCCAAATGCTGTTTCGAGTTCTGAGTAAATATCAAACCCATGGATATAAGGGATCGCACTGATGCCGTCGATCCGCCGCTCTTGGGCATTGACCGCACCCGGCGCACTGATCCCGACCCCTTCGATCTCTTCGTTTACGCTTGTTCTCACTTGCTGCAGCTGGGTTTTCATTTCCTCCCAAGTATTTGGAGTAATAAATTTGCCTTTACTCACCAAAGAATCTTGTGACCAGACGCCGTATTTTACTGCTGAACCACCCATATCAAAGACTAAAATCGCCATTTTTTCCCCTCAATCCTTTATTATTCTGATACTATCTATTTTACCGTAAGTCCCCGCTTGAAGAAAGCGATTTCCGATAACAATAAAAAAAACAGCCTAAAATCGACATAGACTGTCTCTATGGGATTAGAGCTGCTTTTCCAAAATAACTTGATCGATCAACTGCTGCCCATTTTCGAAAATCGGTTCAGCATAGTGGGTGGTGAAATAATTTTTCACCCGGTCTTTTTCAGTATATCCTTGCTTTTGATACAAAGTCAGGGCTGCTGAGGGCAGACTACCGGTTTTGATCACGACGAGAGGGTGTTTTGCACCTTGCTGCTGGCTAAGAATCGCTTTTTCAGCAGCTTGCAACAATTGACCCCCAATGCCCCTTCCTTGCTTTGCTGGGGAGACAGCCACATTCATTATCTCCCACTTTGTGCCTTGGTCTTGATACACTAAGACACCGATCACTTCTCCAGCTTCTTCATAAACAAGCGTCTGGCTGTCATATAGATAGCCTTCTACAACTGTTTTTTCAGGATCCGCATCCAGCAACAGTGACCAAGGATACGATTCATTAGGGTGGATTGGACGAATCATGTTTTTCTTCCTTTTCTTTTTCTCTTATGTTCGTTTAACTTTTCCGATAACGGTATGTTGGTTTGACTTTATCATCAGTGTTACGTTTTAACGTAAAGGTCTGAGGCACGTAGTCGATTCCCCCCTTTACAAAAGGATGGCACCGTAAGATACGTGCGATTCCCATCAAGCCTCCCTTAGCAGCCCCATGGACCTGGATCGCTTGGATCATGTATCCTGAGCAAGTCGGATAATAACGACAGCTAGGAGGAAATAATGGGGAAATAAAACGTTGATAGAAACGAACAAAGCCAATCAAAAGTTTACTCATTTCTTGCCAACCTTTCTTTTTATGATCACGATGCAGTAAAGGCAGATAGAAAAAACTAGGACTCAGCACGAGGCGTAAGTCCTAGTTTTGGTTTACTTCATAAACTCAAAGATATGATTCCAAAGACTTGGAGAGAAGACTTTAAAAGGACTACCGTCGCCAATCACTCCATAGCCAATCATTGTTCCAGCTAAGAACAATAAAATAGCTAACAAAATGACGATTAGAATTTTTATCAAGCTAGTTAGAATGTAACGGTTCAACTTCACTTTATTCTCTCCTACTCCTACTAAGCGTTTACTGGTACGGTTTCTTCAACTGCTTCAGAAACTCGTTCCACAGAAGCACCTAATTGCTGCAATTTTTCATGGAATTTGTAATAGCCACGATCCAAATATTTTAGATTGCGGACACGTGTCCGACCAGTTGAACGCAGACCTAATAAAATCAACGCTGCGGCAGCACGTAAATCCGTCGCATAGACCAGCGCACCTTGCAATTCATGGCCGCCTTCGATCACTGCTATGTTGCCGTCGATTTTAACATGAGCATTCATCCGACGCATTTCCTCTAAATGTTGGAAACGATTCTCAAATACCGTTTCATTCACAACACTTGTTCCAGCTGCTAAAAGTTGAATAGCAGACATTTGCGCTTGCATGTCCGTAGGAAAACCTGGATGAGGCATTGTTTTCACATCTGTTGCCTTCAATTTTTCAGGTCCAACGACACGAATCCCTTCAGCTACTTCAGTCACTTCTGCGCCCATTTCGATCAATTTTGAAATCAATGGACGATTGTGTTCTGAGATTGCATCTTTAATAATAACGTCTCCTTGAGTCATCGCAGCTGCAACCATAAAGGTTCCTGCTTCGATACGGTCTTGGACGATCGAATGATCTACTGCATGCAGATGTTCGACCCCTTCGATACGCATCGTTTCGGTTCCTGCACCAAAGACCTTGGCACCCATTTTGTTTAAAATGTTTGCTAAATCGACGATTTCAGGTTCACGAGCGACGTTTTCAATGATGGTGATGCCTTTAGCTTTTACGGCAGCCATCATGATATTTTGCGTTGCGCCGACACTTGGGAAATCCAAGTAAATGCTATTGCCTTTTAACTCATCAGCGATCGCTTCTATGTATCCATCTTTTTGGATGATTTGAGCGCCTAGTGCTTGAAATCCCTTCAAATGTAGATCAATTGGTCGTTTGCCGATTGCACAGCCGCCAGGCATTGCCACTTTGGCATGACCATTACGGGCTAACAAAGGTCCCATGACTACGATTGAAGCGCGCATTTGGCTTACATACTCATACGGTGCTTCGATCGCTAACTCTTGTGATGCATCGATCGTCATCGTATTGTTTTCTTCTTCAAAATCGATTGCGACATTTAAATGCCGAATCACTTCTTTCATTGTTAATACATCGGAAAGGATCGGTACATTTGTTAATGTCGTTGTTCCTTCTTCCGCTAATAAGCTTGCCGCTAAGATAGGTAGAACAGCATTTTTTGCCCCTTCGATCTTCACTGTTCCAGTTAATCGATTACCACCTTGAACGATCATCTCTTCCATTTATGTTCCCTCCAAATAATGCAGTGACTCACACAAATCTTGCCAATTATAGCATAATATTCGGTGTTTTTGCATATATTAATGAAATTCTTAAAAACCTGTTAAAAATAAATTACGACATAACGCAATCAACTCAAGGAAAAAAGTACTGGCGGTGTAGCCTAATGCAATCGCAAGAAACACCATGACCATTCGTATCTGAGTCGTTCGTAAGGCTTTAAAAAAAGCATCGATCCGCACAGATTGCAATGCCCAAAATGCTAAATAGATGAACGCTAAATGACTCACGATTCGAATGATTGCATCAATTCCATACACTTGCATACTTCCTGCTCCTTTTTTCATAATTGAACATTCCTATCATACCACAAAGATGTCAAGATAAAAAATAATCTTTCTTGAAACCTTCATGAAAAGACTTTAAAAAGTTTTTAAAACGTTTTCTTGGAGAAACAAAAAAACAAAGGCAAGATGCCCTTGTTTTTTTAGGAATGTTTTGACACGTTGATTCGATTGATGGCGCGGTGCAAAGCAACCGTTGCGCGACGAAGCTGGTCGATATCTTCGACTTGTTTGGCCTCTTCGATTTGACGTTCTGCACGTTGTTTTGCTCTTTCTGCCCGTGAAACGTCGATGTCGCGATCACGTTCCGCACTATCGGCTACGATAGAGACAACATTGTCCCGCACTTCAAGGATACCGCCATTGACGGCGACCCAGTCGACGTGAGTATCCGAATCGATCCGTTTGACCCGGACTTCATCAATCGTCAAAGGAACGATGATTGGGGCATGATGCGGCAAAATACCGATCTCGCCATCTGTCGTACGTGCAACCACGATTTTCGCGTGGTGATCGTAAACCAAACCAGCAGGTGTCACCACATTGACTGTTAAAAATTGATCCATGAGGTTCCCCTCTTTCTTCGAGGCTGGTTAATTAATAGCCAATTTTTTTCGCTTTTTCAATGACGTCTTCAATTCGTCCTACACTACGGAAGGCTTCTTCTGGAAGATCATCATATTTTCCTTCAAGAATCTCAGCAAAGCCTTTGATCGTTTCCTCAACTGGTACATAAGAACCAGGTTGTCCAGTAAACTGTTCCGCTACGTGGAAGTTTTGCGACAAGAAGAATTGAATCCGACGCGCACGAGCCACTAACGTTTTTTCTTCATCAGACAACTCATCCATCCCTAAGATAGCGATGATGTCTTGTAGTTCGCGGTAACGTTGCAACGCATGCTGTACTTCAGTCGCTACTTCATAGTGTTTTTCACCAACGATTTCAGGTGCTAACGCACTTGAAGAAGAAGCCAGTGGATCAACGGCTGGATAGATCCCTTGTTCAGTCAATTTCCGTTCCAAGTTGGTTGTTGCATCCAAATGGGCAAAAGCAGTCGCTGGTGCCGGGTCCGTGTAGTCATCGGCAGGAACATAGATCGCTTGAATAGAAGTAACCGATCCTTTTTTCGTTGAAGTGATCCGTTCTTGTAATTGTCCCATTTCGGTTGCTAGTGTCGGTTGATACCCAACAGCAGAAGGCATCCGACCTAGTAAGGCAGATACTTCAGAACCTGCTTGAGTGAAGCGGAAGATATTATCGATAAACAAGAGTACGTCTTGTCCTTCTACATCGCGGAAGTACTCCGCTAAGGTCAAACCAGTCAAGGCAACCCGCATCCGAGCACCTGGTGGTTCGTTCATTTGTCCAAACACCATGGCTGTTTTTTCGATAACGCCAGATTCTTTCATTTCATTATAAAGGTCGTTTCCTTCACGTGTCCGTTCACCAACACCTGTGAAGACAGAGATCCCCCCATGCTCTTGGGCGATGTTGTGGATCAGTTCTTGAATCAAGACGGTTTTACCAACACCGGCACCACCGAAAAGACCAACTTTCCCCCCTTTTAAATAAGGGGCTAATAAGTCGATAACTTTGATCCCAGTCTCAAGGATCTCGGTACTTGTTGACAATTCATCAAAGTCAGGAGCTTTTTTGTGAATCCCACTGCGGGGTGCTTCATCAGGGAATGGCGCTTCTAAATCGATGGTGTCCCCTAAGACATTAAACACCCGTCCTAAGGTGTCTGTCCCAACTGGAACAGAAATGGAGGCGCCTGTATCGATTACTTCCATTCCTCGTTGTAAGCCATCTGTTGATTCCATGGCAATCGTACGGATAACGCCGTCGCCAAGTTCTAAGGCAGCTTCTAACACAACTTTTGTTTTCTGCTCATCTTTTTTGTAAACAATCAACGCATTGTTGATATCTGGTAATGATTGGTCTAGAGAGAATTCCACGTCAACAACGGGACCAATGACTTGAACAATCTTGCCTGAACTCATTCGTATTCCTCCATTCGTTCTTGAAACTATTCTAACGCGGATGCCCCCGCCACAATTTCAGTAATTTCTTGGGTGATTGCGCCTTGGCGCGCTCGGTTGTAAGAGATCGTCAAGTCCCCAATAATATTTTTGGCATTATCTGTTGCTGTTTTCATCGCTGTCATTCCGGCAGCATGCTCGGCTGTTTTTGCGTCAACAATCGCACCATAAATCAAGCTTTCAGCGTATTGAGGCAGTAATTGATTCAAAATCGCTTCTCTAGAAGGTTCAAACAAGTATTCTTGTTCATAACTTTCGGCTTCTTCAGGATCTAGATCGGAAATCGGCAACATTTTCTCCACACGAAATTGGCTAGTCAATGAGTTGATATGATGGTTATAACACACATATAATTCATCGAAGACTTCGTTTTGGTACATCGTTGTCGCCAATGTTACGATTTTACGCACCTCGTCAAAGCTTGGTTGATCCGAAAGGTTTCTTAACTCGTACGCCAAATTGATGCCCCGTGCTTTGAAAAAGTCGGCGCCAGTTGCACCAATGGCAATCATGACATACTCTTCTTCTTTTGCATGGTCTTCGTCCAGCATGGTCATCATTTGCTTCAAGATGGAACTATTGTAGCCGCCCACTAGACCGCCATCAGAAGTGATGACAATATAGCCTGTGCGTTTGACCGGACGACTAACCAACATACTGTTATAGTTCACACCATCTTTAGGACCGGAACCTGCAAGATCGGAAAGCTGCTGCGCAGTTAAATGCGTAACGATTTCACGTACTTTGTTGGCATACACTTGAAACTGTTTCGAATGAGCTTCAGATTTTGTTAATTTTGCAGCTGAAACCATTTGCATGGCCTTTGTGATTTGGCTGGTTTTTTTTGTTGAGGCAATTCGTTGCTTGATTTCATTTAATGAAGCAGCCATTTTCTCTCACCTCTTTTATGCGTTTTGCATTGTCGATATTTTATCTTGCGGCGTTACCCGAGAACTGTTGGATGCCATGAAAATATCTTTGAATGCTTTAATGGTGTCATCTAACAAGCTTTCTTCTGGCAAGTCTTTCGTTGTCCGAATGGTTTCAAAAATCGTTGCTGCGTTTGCTTCGATATATTCAAATAATTCTGCTTCAAAGTCCAATAGTTTATTGACTGGCACACTATCAATGAATCCATGCGTCAAGGCATAAAGAATCACGACTTGTTTTTCTACTGCCAATGGTTCATGCAGTTTTTGCTTCAAGATTTCAACGGTTCGACGACCTCGGTTTAATTTGGCTTGTGTCGCAGCATCTAGATCAGACCCAAACTGTGTAAAGGCCTCTAGTTCGCGATAGCTAGCCAAGTCCAAACGCAAGGTACCGGCAACTTTTTTCATCGCTTTGATCTGCGCAGAACCACCAACCCGTGAAACGGACAATCCAGCCGCTACGGCAGGACGCACACCAGAATAGAATAGGTCGTTTTCTAAGAAAATTTGTCCATCTGTGATAGAAATCACGTTAGTTGGGATATAGGCTGAGATATCCCCTGCTTG
Source organism: Enterococcus sp. DIV0008 (assembly GCF_050542615.1). Classification (NCBI taxonomy): domain Bacteria; kingdom Bacillati; phylum Bacillota; class Bacilli; order Lactobacillales; family Enterococcaceae; genus Enterococcus; species Enterococcus sp. DIV0008. The sequence goes on from NZ_CP172937.1 coordinate 2,483,148, forward strand.
TGTTTCAACAAACGGCAATGCCGTCATTGATCCACCGCCTAGTTCATCACTTAATTTCGCTGCACGTTCCAATAAACGAGAGTGCAAGTAGAAGACATCCCCTGGGTATGCTTCACGACCTGGCGGACGGCGTAGAAGGAGAGAAAGTTCACGGTAAGCGACTGCTTGTTTTGATAAGTCATCAAAGACGATCAAAACATGTTTGCCGTTATACATGAATTCTTCTCCCATCGCAGCCCCGGCATAAGGTGCGATATAAAGCAGTGGTGCTGGTTGTGAAGCACCTGCTGAAACAACGATTGTATAATCAAGTGCACCATAACGGCGTAATGTTTCCACTTGTGCACGAACCGTTGAGTCTTTTTGGCCAATTGCGACATAGATACAGATCATGTCTTGCCCTTTTTGGTTGATGATCGCATCAATAGCGATCGTTGTTTTCCCGGTTTTCCGGTCACCGATGACTAATTCCCGTTGGCCACGACCGATTGGTACTAAAGCATCAATAGCTTTTAAACCAGTTTGCATTGGTTCCGAAACGGATTTCCGTTGCATAACACCTGGTGCAGCTGCTTCGACTGGGCGTGATTTATCTGTTTCGATCGGACCTAAACCATCGATTGGTTGCCCTAATGGATTTACTACCCGGCCAATTAATGCATCGCCGACAGGAACTTCCATGATTTTACCGGTTCGTTTTACTTTGTCCCCTTCACGAATGGTTTCAAAATCACCTAGGATGATGATCCCGACATCGTTTGACTCTAAGTTTTGTGCCATCCCATAAGAACCGTTTGAAAACTCAAGCAGTTCTCCACTCATGGCATTTTCTAAACCGTGGGCGCGGGCGATCCCGTCCCCAACGTATGTGACAGTACCGATTTCTTCTACAGAAAGTTCGTTCTGATAATTTTTAATTTGCTCTTTGATCAAGGCACTAATTTCTTCTGCTTTGATGGCCATCCGATTCACCTCTTATCTCTTGTTTATCTGCCGATTTTTTGTCGCAGATAATCCAGTTGGCTCTTAATACTACCGTCGATCACTTGATGATTTGCTTCAACGATGACACCGCCTAAAATCGTTGGATCGATCGTTTCTTTCAATTGTGCCTGCTTGTACCCAAGCTTATCGGCGATTTGCTTTTCAATTTTGCTTTTTTGTTCTGCTGACAAAGCAACAGCCGTTGTGATCGTTCCGAGAACAAGACCTTGATATTCATCGTAACGACGTTCGTATTCATCAATGATCAGCAATAGATCATCCATGCGATCATATTCATAAACGATCTCTAAGAAATTTCTGACCAAGCCTTCAAAGCCCTTCAGCAATTGATCGACTAATTGTCTTTTCTCATGAAGATCCAAACGGTTATCGGTCACGATTTGGCCGAATGTTGGAATCTCCTGATAAATCTGACGCAAGGTCATTAATTCTTGGTAAACTTCTGTCAAGCGTTGTTCTTCCATCGCCAATTCGAACAACGCTTTTCCATAACGTTTTCCCACTGTGAATTTATCGAGTTTCATTAACTGAACCCAATCCTTCGATATATTGATTGATTAGGGATTCATGATTTTCGGGAGTCAATTCGCGGCCTAAGATTTTTTCTGCGATTTGAAGCGAAAGTTCTGCCACATCATCTTTCACTTCTTTTAACGCAGTTTCTTTTTCAAGGGTGATATCTGAGTTGGCTTTTTCTTTCAAACGAGCCACTTCTTCTTTGGTCTCGCTCAAAATATTTTGCCGACTCAATTCCCCGCTATCTTTGGCGCTCTTGATGATCTCCGCAGCTTCAGAATGAGAACGTGCCAATTTTTCTTGGCGTTCTTTTTCTAATTTTGCTGCATTCAAGCGTGATTGTTCCGCTGAATCCAAATCATTGGCGATTTTATCTTCCCGTTTTTGCATCATGCTACTGATGGCATCCCATGCAAAATGTTTCAATAAGAATAGCAAAAGAAGAATTGATCCGCTGACAACGATAATATTGCCAAGCATTGGATTTTGAACTTCCGCTATAACCAACTGATTTAGCATAACGATTCTTCCTTTCTGAAAGTCATTGTTTCATTAGAAAAAAGCAAAAACGAGTGCAATTGTTCGTTTCTGCCTTTTCGTGCTTGTCTTATCGGAAGACTAATAACAGCGCGATAACTACCCCTAGAATCGGTACAGCTTCGACTAGCGCTACCCCGATAAACATTGTTGAACGTAGTTGACCTGACATTTCAGGTTGGCGTGCCATTGATTCGATCGTTTTTGCGATTACTTGTCCGTTACCATACCCTGCACCAATTGCTGCTCCGATAATTGCTAATCCTGCTCCAATAAAGTTCATTCTTTTTTCCTCCTAATTGTATGTCGATTCGATTAATGTTCTGCCACGGTTTTGTGGCTCATAAATACCATGGTCAATGTAACAAATACATAAGCTTGGATCGCTCCAATAAAGAGCGAGAAGCCAATCCAGATCATTTCTAGCGGCATCACGATCGGCAATGACCACCAACCAAGACTAATAAACATGTTGGCAATCAATCCTAATAACACTTCACCAGCGAATATATTTCCATATAAACGCAAGCCTAACGTGATGACATTCGTAAACTCTTCGATGATTTTTAGCGGCAATAAAAAGCCCACCGGTTTCAGATACGAATTGATCAAGTAATTTTTGAAGCCCAACGACTTGATCCCAAAGAAATGTGTCAAGGAAATAACCATAAGTGCGAGTGTCAATGTAACAAACGGGTCTGCTGTCGGACTTTTCCATAAGGTAATGTCATCTGTCGTCACGATTTTTGTGACTAAGCCGATCTCATTTGCCACAAACACAAAAAGAAACATTGTTACACCGAGCAAATGAAAGTTGTTCACTTGAGATCCTGGTAGATTGTCCGCCACGATGCCACGAACAAAGTCAATGACCCATTCAATGAAGTTCTGCTTCCCTTTCGGTTTCATTTGCAAATTACGTGTACAAATAAAGACCACCAAAAAAACAATGATACAAGAAATGATTGTCATCATAGCTACAGTTCCATCAAACCATATAGGACCGATATGAAACATAAGCGATTTATCTTCCAATCTTTCTCACCTCTTTTCCTGTCATCTCCAGAAAAAAATCTGGTGTTACAATGCGTTTCCTCTCATAACAATCGGTATCATACCACCACGAATGGAAAATTTCAAAGCATTTTCAAGAAAATTAGACAAAAAACTCACAATGCTAAAAATCCTAAATTAAGTGAAAAATCCTCGTGTCGCTATGTGGAAGAAAAAGCCTGTTAAATCAACAGCTTTCCCTTAAATGCTACCAAATTTAGCGTGATTTTCAAAGCGATAACCTCTGTCGGATTCTAAAAGAAGTTCTTAGAAAATTAGAAATTTCTAAGAACTCGGTCAATTTGTCTTTCCTGATCTTTGCGTTTTAAGGATTCTCGCTTATCATACTCGCGTTTTCCTTTCGCTAAACCAATCAAAACTTTGGCATAACCATCCTTGATATACACCTTTAATGGCACAATCGTCATACCAGTATTTTTTGTTTCGCCAATCAAACGAGCGATCTGCTTTTTGTGTAGCAACAGTTTTCTCGTCCGCAATGGGTCATGATTAAAAATGTTGCCTTGCTCGTAAGGACTGATATGCACATTGACTAAGAATGCCTCACCATTGCGAATGCGCACAAAGCCGTCTTTCAAATTGATCCGACTGTTGCGGATCGCCTTGATCTCGGTTCCTTGCAAGACGATCCCCGCTTCGATCGTATCGAGGATCGTGTAATCATGGCGGGCCTTTTTGTTTTGGGCGATTAATTTCCCTTCTCCTTTAGGCACGGGCCATCCCTCCAATTATTTTTTCTTGATTCCTTTATAAAAAGGTTTTTTCTTTTTCACTTTGCCAGCTTTTTTCGGCTTGGCTTTGCCTGATTGTTCAAACCGTTTCCCTTGGTTTTTCTCAGGGTTTCGTTGTTTTTTTCCACGGCGGTTCGCTTCATTTTTTTGATGGTTGCTTCGTTTGTTAGCTTTTGGTGCTTGCAGTTTTTCAACTTCTTCTGCTGCTACCAGTTCGAAATCAATCTCTCTTGTTTCTGGATCAGCCTTTACGACTTTGATGCGAACTTTCTGACCAATTTTAAAGGTCAAGCCTGTCCGTTCCCCCACAAGTGCTAGATGGTTTTCCAAATAATGGAAGTAATCTTGCTTCAAGTTATTGATATGGATCAGCCCTTCAATCGTGTTAGGCAATTCAATAAACAAGCCAAACTTGACCACTGAACTGATGATACCGTCAAACTCTTCTCCTACTTTATCGGCCATATACTCAGCTTTTTTAAGCGCATCGACTTCTCTTTCTGCATCGACTGCTCGTCGTTCCATTTGGGAGCTGTGCATCGCGATGTCCGGCAAGATTTCCGCCCATTTGTTTTGGTTGGCTTCAGAGACATCTTCACTGTAAGAACGAATCAAGCGATGCACGATCAAGTCGGGGTACCGACGGATCGGTGACGTGAAGTGGGTATAATCTTCCGCTGCCAAACCATAGTGACCGACGTTTTCTTCAGAATACTTCGCTTGTTGCATACTTCTTAGTAGCATCGTATTGACAACCATTGCCTCTGGCTTACCTGCCACATCTTCAACCACTTTTTGTAGTTGTTTTGGTGAGATCGAGCCATTGGTCTGTTTGACTACGATCCCTAAAGCAGACGCAAAATCAAAGAAGCGGCGCATTTTCTCTTCTTTTGGTTCCTCATGGATCCGATAAATAAATGGTAAGTGCTTTCGATTGAAATGGCGCGCCACAGTTTCATTGGCTGCCAACATGAAGGATTCGATCAATCGCTCGCCGACACCACGTTCTCGCAGAACGATTTCTTGTGGGTGTCCTTCTCCATCGACTAAGACTTTCGCTTCTCGGTCTTCAAAAGAAACTGCCCCACGTTTGATGCGCATCGCTTCTAACACGTGATGCAAGGCGGCCATATCATGGAACATCGGTACTAGTTCCGCATATTTTTTGGTGGTTTCTGGATCATTATCTTCAATGATTTGATTGACTGCTTGATACGTCATCCGGGCACTTGTTTGAATAATACTTTGGAAAATATTGTAATCCGTGACGATCCCCTCTTGATTGATCCACATTTCACAGCTCATGGTCAACCTGGGCACGTTTGGATTCAACGAACAGATGCCGTTTGATAAACGCTGTGGGATCATTGGAATCACTCGATCCGTAAGGTAGACACTCGTTCCCCGATCAAACGCTTCTTTATCCAATGCGCTGTTTTCGGTCACATAATAAGAAACATCGGCGATATGCACGCCCAAATAGAAGCTGCCGTCAGGCAATGCTTTTACCGTCACCGCATCATCCAAATCTTTGGCATCCGCTCCATCGATCGTTACGATCTGTTGATCTCGCAAATCCCGCCGTTCTGGAAAGTCAGCAGGATCGATCGTATCTGGGACTACATCTGCCGCCGCTAAGGTTTCTTCCTCGAATTTTGTGGGAATCCCGTTCGCCACGACGATCGACAATATATCCATTCCAGGATCGTTTTTATGTCCTACAACTTTCGTGATCAACCCCTCTAAGCTTTTCGAATAACCTTTTTCTGGGTAATGGCTGATTTCAACGATCACAATGCTACCATCTACAGGTCGAATCCCTTGAGCGCCAATAAACACCTTTAATTCACTTAGTTTTTTATCTTTAGGCTGAACTACGCCATATAGATCCGACTCTTCGATCTCTTTTTCGTCAAATAATGTAAACTCGCCGACCAACTGACTGATGGCGCGTTGTTTGATTTCTACGACTTTCCCCTCTGCACCACGATCTGAGAAAGGATCGGCAACATGCACGATGTCTACAGCAACGGTATCGCCGTCCATGGCATAGCCTGTTGCTTCTTTAGGAATATAAATATCGTCTTCTTCTTCATCCAACGTGACAAAACCGAAGCCCCGCTCGTTGGCTCGGAAAGTCCCTTCCACAAATACACGTTTCATGGGTAATTTCACTTTGCCTTTTTTGTTAAAAATCACACTGCCTTCTCGTTCCATCGCTGCTACTGTCTGGACAAGATTCTTAAAGTCTGTGCTTTTTTGAAGTCCTAGACCTTCAGCAATTTCTTCCATTGAAAAGCTTTTTTTGCGGCTTTCTTCGAGAAACTGAATGATTTTTGTTTTAATCGTTTCTGTCATAACTCACTCTTTCCAAGCAAGTGTTTCTAAGAAAGCAAACACATCCTGCTCTAATTTTTTCCGTTCTGGTCCAACGGTCACCACATGACCGCTTTCGGGATACCATTGAAGCGTATAGGGAACATGGGACAGTGCCTCTGCTGTTTTGAAAACTGTCTGTGGATCGATCATTTGATCCTTTCCTGCTTGCGCCAGGAAGATTGGGCGCTTGATTTTTCCTAAATGCCCAGCTGTGGTTTGTCCGACTGTTTCGATTCCTTGCAGCTGTTCTCTGACCTTACGAGGGACTCCTGCCAATATTTTTTTTTGGGTCGCCTCGTCTAAATCAGCATAGGGTATGACCATTTCAGCATACTTTTCAAAATTGACTGGCACGTCATTCTTGGTTTCAAATAATGGCGAACAAAACAGTCCGCCCCCCATCAATGTTGGATCTTGGGTCAAACGATCCATCGCTAAAATCCCACCCATGGAAAGTCCCAGAACAGCAACTTCCTCATAGCCTTTTTCTTTCACATAAGCAACTGCATCCGCAGCATCCTGCTGCCAAACAGCCATCCCTTGATTTAAGATATCATCTGGATTCGGTGTACCATGTCCAGTAAACATCGGTGTATAAACCGTGTAGTCTTTTTGTTCTAACGAACGACAAAGCATGCGCACATCGTTAGGACTGCCTGAATAGGCATGGAACAAAATGACCGCTCGTTTGCCGTGTTCAGCAAAAACCGGTTTTGGTTGATTAAATGTTTTCATGTTTCCTTTCACCTCACGTCCAATTCTACCATAGTTAGCAAGAATACTTCGACAAATGCGATCAAAATCTTCCCCTTAAAAAGAAAAAAACCTCTCTTTACGAGAGGTTCGCTAACAAAGTGATTAGTTTGATGAAAGAAAAGCCAAAATAAAGAGCAAGACCATCCAAACAAAACCTAAAATGGCCGTTGAACGCTGCATCACCGCTTCAAATCCACGGGCTTTTTGCTTACCAAACAATTGATCTGCACCGCCGGTAAAGGCACTAGCTGCACTATTTTGCTTGCTAGGCTGCATCATGATCGTAATGACCATTAAAATCGAAATAACGATCACAGCAGTTAATAAGATGTTATACACGTTAGCTCCTCCTTGCTTGCTAAAGTCGTCCTTTCCATTTTAGCATTTTCCGCTGGAAATTACTACTCTCTTTTTGTCATTGCCCGTTGCATGATGGTTTAAAAAAAGACTGTCCTTTCTGACAGCCTTTTTCTCATAGATTGCTTTTCGTTCAAATCAGCGAACCAGTACGTCATCGTACTCTGGTTTCTCTTTAAACTCCTTGACCGCAAAAGAGCAGACAGGCATAATTTTTTTCTCTTCCCGTCGTGCTTTTTCAACAACTGCTTTGAGTAACTTTTGCGCCAATTGCTGTCCGCGATAATCAGGGTTGACGAAGGTGTGGTCTACTTCTAGCACATCATCTGGCGTTTCTTGCCATGTGATCTCTCCGATTTCTGTTTCTCCATCATACAAAGCAAAACGCTTATTTTCTTCTTTTATTTCCATTGTATTCTCCCTTTCTATCAGACAATGTCTGTATTTTGTTTGCTATTCTCAATAAATTGCAAAACGGTTGGCCAATATTCTGGTGCGTCTTTAACTGCCTGTAAATGTCCCATACTGGGAAAAAGGACTTTTTGTTTCGGACCAGCCGTTGCCTCCATTAAAGTATTGATTTCTTTTTCAGAAAGAAACGTATCCTTCTCTCCTTGTAAAAACAGCACAGGTAAATGGTTGCTGCCGACTTGTCGGGTCACTGAGATTTGTAGGAAGGGGTAGCCAACTAGGTGTTTACTGTAACGATTGGCTAATCGCAAAAAGCGCTTGACGGGTAACCGAGAAAATTGCGGTAGACTTGCCCGAATGGCACTGTAAACGGACGTGTAACTGCTGTCTGAGATCAACCCCGTCACTTGCACCGGCATGACTTCTCCACTGGCCAGCAGCAAAGTCGCCGCCCCCATTCCCAAACCATAGAGGAAGATTTGAGTTTGGGGGTCTTTTTCCAAAATCTTATCGATCCACAAAAGCAGGTCCATCCGATCTAGCCACCCTAAACCAATCTCTTTGCCTTCACTGCGACCATGTCCACGCAAATCAGGAACTAAAACATTGTAACCCGCAGCCCAGAATTTCTCGGCCGCCTCTTGACAATCTGCTTGCCCGTCACTGCGATACCCATGCAAGCAAATCACCCATGTTTTAGCACACTGATCGAAGACTTCTGCTCTCAAGATCAGATCATCGGTGGTCGTTACCGTACATTCCGAACCTTGTGCCCAAAAAGCCGAACTGCTTTTTGCGATCCGCTCTTTGTATGGAATCCCCAGTTTCTTTCTGCCTTCTTTTTCATACCATTCATTGTTACGCATAATAATTGCCGAAACAAAATAGCGTACGCCCTTTTTCATCACAGACGTGCGATATACATAGTACACCAAAAAAATAAAAATAAGCAGTAGTAGCAATAGCCAAACCATAGGATCCCCCCTTCATTTTAGTTTACCATTTACACCGGTTTTCAGCCAAAGTTTTGTCGCAAGTCTTAAATAAGTCCTATACTTTTTTAAGAAAAAATCTTTGTACTGACTTCTAGCGAAGGAGCAGTACAAAGATTTGTTTGGTTAAATATGTTTCTGTTTATAGAATAGGAAAGCAATCATGGTGAGTAAGATACCTCCAAGAACACTTAGTTCATAAGAGGATTCCTCGTTTGTCTTTGGCAAGCATTTTTCATTATCTGTCTGTGATGACTCTGTCTGGTTCTTTTTGTCATCCAGCTTTTGCTCGGCGTTTCTGGCTATTTTTTTCGGTTTATCAGACTTGTCAGAAGGTGTTGGTATTTTGGGACCGCTAGGATCATTCGGTGTCTCAGGCGTTCTCGGCGTTTTTGGTTCGACATAAGTATTGATCAAATCATAGCCATGGACATCTGACTTGTATCCTTTGACAGCCACTTCTTGAATGCTATAGGTGTAAGCTTGACCTTTCGCATCATATTTTGGCAGATCTTCAAAACGATAGGTCCAGTTGCCTTCTTTATCTGCTTTTACGACTTGCTTGGCGATTTCTTTACCGTTTTGCATTAATTCGACAGTGATGCTTTCAGGGCGGGTATTGAACTTGTTGCTATAATCATCCCATGTCTTTGTTCCAGCTACGTCTGTCGTTTCGGTATTACGGTAGGTGTTGACTAGGTCATAACCGTTGATTTCACTAGTGTAACCTGGCACTTTTTCTTCTTGGATCGTGTAAGTATATGCTTTCCCCTCGGCATCATACTTAGGCAGATTGTCAAAGCGATAGGTCCAGTTCCCTTGGTTATCTGCTTTTACAATTTTTTCTGCGTATTTTTCGCCGTTTCGCATCAGCTTGACAGTGATGCTTTCAGGGCGGGTGTTGAACTTGTTTTCATAGTCATCCCATGTCTTTGTTCCAGCTACGTCTGTCGTTTCGGTATTACGGTAGGTGTTGACTAGGTCATAGCCGTTGACTTTAGTGGTGTATCCTGAAACATTTTCTTCTTGGATCGTGTAAATATATGCTTTCCCCTCGGCATCGTACTTAGGCAGATTGTCAAAACGATAGGTCCAGTTGCCTTGGTGATCTGCTTTTACGATTTGATCGTCGATTTCCTTATCATTTCGCATCAGCTTGACAGTGATGCTTTCAGGGCGTGTGTTGAACTTGTTGTCGTAGTCATCCCATGTCTTTGTTCCAGCTACGTCTGTCGTTTCGGTATTATGGTAGGTGTTGACTAGGTCATAACCGTTGATTTCACTAGTGTAACCTGGCACTTTTTCTTCTTGGATCGTGTAAGTGTACTCTTTTCCTTCGGCATCATACTTAGGCAGATTGTCAAAACGATAGGTCCAGTTGCCTTGGTGATCTGCTTTTACGATTTGATCGTCGATTTCCTTATCATTTCGCATCAGCTTGACAGTGATGCTTTCAGGGCGTGTGTTGAACTTGTTGCTATAGTCATCCCATGTCTTTGTTCCAGCTACGTCTGTCGTTTCGGTATTATGGTAGGTGTTGACTAGGTCATAACCGTTGATTTCACTAGTGTAACCTGGCACTTTTTCTTCTTGGATCGTGTAAGTGTACTCTTTTCCTTCGGCATCATACTTAGGCAGATTGTCAAAACGATAGGTCCAGTTGCCTTGGTGATCTGCTTTTACGATTTGATCGTCGATTTCCTTATCATTTCGCATCAGCTTGACAGTGATGCTTTCTGGGCGGGTGTTGAACTTGTTGTCATAGTCATTCCACGTCTTCGTTCCCGATACTGCCGTTGTTTCGGTGTTACGATAGGTGTTTACTAGGTCATAGCCTTTGATTTCAGTGGTGTATCCTGACACTTTTTCTTCTTGGATCGCGTAGGTGTAAGCTTTTCCTTCGACATCATACTTAGGCAGATTGTCAAAGCGATAAGTCCAGTTGCCTTGGTGATCTGCTTTTACGATTTGATCGTCGATTTCCTTATCATTTCGCATCAGCTTGACAGTGATGCTTTCAGGGCGGGTATTGAACTTATTGTCATAGTCATTCCATGTCTTTGTTCCGGCTACTTCTGTCGTTTCGGTGTTACGATAGGTGTTGACTAGATCATAGCCGTTTACTTTAGTAGTATACCCTTCAACAGGTGTTTCTTGGATTGTGTAATCATAAGTCTGACCAGATTCGTCAGTTGTCGGTAGGTCCGTAAATTCATAATGCCATTCCCCCTCTTTATTTGGGGTAACCATTTTTGTTTGGAACACTTCACCGTTTTGCAATAATTGAACCGTAATACTTGCCGGACGGGTATTAAATTTGTTGTCATAATCGTCCCACGTTTTGGTCCCGCTGATTGTCGTTGTATCAAAAGAAAGCAATTGATTCATGGCAGCTAGTTTAATAGTCGGCACGATTGTTTCATTTGCTTGCAGATCCCAGCGATGGGTTTCTGCATTGACCAATACTGTATCCGCAATGATACTGCCGTCAACATTTTGATGGACATCGACTGTATCACCAACAGCCAAGATGGTTCCTTGGAAGGGACTATTAATCGAAATCGTTTGGCCCTCTGATTGGCCAACAAAATTCCATAAGATAACAGCATCATCAAACTCTTCTGTTTCATGGCTATTACGGGACGTACCATCCGTATATTCTAGTTTGATTTGCGACTTGATATTAACGGTACTTGCTCCTTCGGTATCCACATTGATGAGCACAGGAGACGTGCCTTTTGTCAGCCCTTTGATAGTAATCGGCGTATCTTTTTCTAATTCTGTTTTTGAAAGAGAAACAACTACCTTTTGGTCTTCTTTCGCAATTGGATCTTCTGAAAAGGAGATGGGTTTCGTATCAATCAGGTAGCCGTCTGGCGCCTCCGTTTCCACAAAGGAATACTCTCCCTCTGGAAGATCCGTTTCGATTACTTGTCCATCATCATTTGTGATCTCTTCATCAACCTCTTTATGTGTCTTTTTATTTTGAAGTTCGTAGACACCGTCATCAAGCGGCTTTCCTTTTTCATCCGTTAAGGTCAAAACAACCTCTTGAGTATCATTTTCAGCACTGGTAGTATCAATGACCCGCTGATTATTATCAGTGAACTCCTTGGTTACACCGGGTGTCTGCGGATAAGCTCCCAGTCTTTCTGACGTCGCCTGTAACGTTGAAAATACCTTTCCAAAATCTATATACGGTTCACTTACGGATGGATCTTGAAAAACTTCGGAAGTCTTCAAGTGATCCATTCTCTGACCATTTACAAAAACGGCAGGTTGCTGATTTTGATCTGCTAAATCTACTGTGACTGATGGACCAAAAACAACTTTGTTTTTTCTACTATCCGTTCCTGACACAAAAGAAGAATTTGCAATCGTATTGACCTTTTGAATGTAATTGATTTCTGTTGCCAACGAACCATCCTGAATACTGGTTCCAAAATTGACATTTCCATTTAGTTCTCCCACTGCTAAGTTTCCATTCGTATGGGTATTTAGCGTCGCATGGTTAGCAAAAATATGAAAATATTGGGCTTCTCCTAGAAGGGCGTCATCAACTTCAGGAACATCATTTTTAAAAATGCCGCCACTTGAAAGTTGTGAAGCTGCTGGTGCACTTGCTTGGGTATCAGGTGTTGATTCTATTGCTGTTGATGCAGTATTTGACGCCGTTTGCTGTTGTGACTCGCTACTTATTGTTGCAGTCGGTTTTTCAGAAGCCTCTGATTCCTGACTCTCGGCAAGTACTGCTTCGGTACTCGTTGCTTCTGTGGATTGATTTTCAGGTAGAACAACTGCTACATCGGTTGCGTTGATGAGGTCTTCTTTCACTTGACCCTTTTCTTCATCTGTTTGAAGAAACGCTGATTTGATTGTCAATGTTTGAAGACTTTTTGTTTGAAACGTTAGCGTCATTTGACTAAAGGAACTGCTAGCAGTTTCTTCTATCAACTGCTGTCTTTGCGAATCATATGTAAATTTCGTGCCGCTGCTTTGGATTGATTCCGGCAAAATCGTTTGTTCCCCTTCACTCAAGCTGAATGCCAGTTGATTAGCTGCTACTTGTTGGTTTTTTTCAACTTGGATGCTCCAAGTGATCTCCCCTGTGGTAGGATCTGGTAATGAGGTCACTTGCGCTGTGCCTTTTTCGTTCTGAAATAGGACTGTTTTGGTGCTTCCCTCGGTGTTTGCATGAGCTGTAACGACTGGTAACAATGGCGTCACATACGACATGACAAGCAAGGACAACATGAAAATTGGGTAAGCTATTTTTTTCACATAAGTAAGCATTTTTCTTCCTCCAAACAACAAATTTTACTCAGGTGATTATCCTAATCGGAAAAAAGACAAAATGCAAAATACCTCAAAGTTTGTTTATGTGAAAAAAATGAAAGCAAGAAACATAAAATGATTCTTGCTCTCAGGAGAACTTGTGAAAATGAAATATAATTTCTTTATTTTTAAAAAACAGAAGAACAATTTATTCATTATAAATACACAAAATCAAGAAAGAATCTTTTGTTTGTGATAAAAGTTCTTTCATTTAAAACTCTTGAGCAACAGCAGTGATTGGCAACTCGTTAAAATTTCACTAGTCAAAAAATAATAGTTGTAAATAAAAAATGAAAATTTTCATAAACAATCACATTATTTTCATTTTCGATTACAAAAATTTTAGCAGATTCTTTAAAATCTTACTGTTATTTTCTCTCTATTTATAAGTTCTCTTAATTTTTACTGTACAAAGAAACGTCTTTATCATTTTTGGGACTGATTACTCAGAATTGATTCTTCAGTCCCAAATTTGATTTTGCCTAACACATCAATCTCAATGAGAGAAAGATTTTATTGCGCAGTCTGATATTCTGATATTGTAAAAAAACTGACCATTTGGAAAAAGGAATGGTTATCGCTATTTGCAGAAGATTCACTTTTTCTTTACCAAATTGACTACTCTTTATCGTTGTTGATCAAGAAGTCGAGCAATTCAGACTGTTCCGCAAAAATTGCTTCTACTGATAAGCTTCGATTATGACTCTTTTGCTTGGTAGCTTCTGGCAACTCAGCATCAATTTGGTTAGTTGCTGATTCGATGGCCTTCTCGACTGGTAAAGGTTCTGCATTCACTTTCGTCTCTAAACTGTCTGGCTTCATTGGAAATGGACTGTTATCTTCAAAGTGATCCGTCGAAGCATTCAGTTGACTTTTCCAGAATAACTCCCCAAAGAGATACACACCAAGAGCATTTTTATTGTTAAATACTTTACAAGATAGCCCCATCTTGATGAGTGTCTGATTTACTGTGTTTTCGTTGATCGCTGCTGAAGGAATATCTCTGACTAGAATTGTATCAGCATATTGAATATCTTGATCACTATTTACATAATCAATCAATTGATCTGTCAAAGCAGTCGTCTCTTTACTAACGATTTCAGTTAAATCTATTGTCTGACGTCCATTGATCGTCACAATAAATGGATTGTTTTTCTTAGCTGTGACAAGCATATCGTAGACGACGCCATGATCCAGCTCAAAGATTGGTGCCGGATGATTCCCTTCATTTTCTTGATAAGCTTGTACCACGTTACCTGCCAATTCATACAAGCCGTCTGCGACTTTTGAACTTTTGATTAGTTCTCCATTTTCGTAGCTGTCACAAGTGAGAGAATGATCATTGATTTCAAAGACATAAGTCAACCCAGCAAGGATTTCTTCCACGCCTAACATCAAATGAATATCATTTCGTTTGCTTTCAAAAACTGCGGCTAGAGATTTTGGAATCAGCTTTACTCGCTCGATACGAATCCGATAGTGAGTGCCATCAACAACGGTCTCGAATTCATCCGCCAGTTGTCTCTCAATGTCAGCAAGCCGGTCAAAACTTTCTGTTGCTACTCCAAGGCATAATGAACAGCTAAAGCAATCCTCTGCAATTTCGGTAAAAAGTGAGGGGCTTTTCTCTACTAAATAAGAGAGTATCGTTTTGATATATGTCTTAAATTTTTGATCTCCGAGAGTTATCAACGGATTCCCAAATGTTTGGTAGGCTTCCGATCGTCGACTATACAACCTGTCGAGGCCCCAAGTAATTTCTTTCTCGCTGCCCTCGAGAAGAATTCGTTTCCCTATTTTGTTTTTTAGGTAGATCGGTTCATTATTTTTTCCTAAAAGATACTGTAGATTATTTTTTTTGACTTCTGAGTAAACAGAACTTCTGACATCTTGATAACCGTAGCCAACAACGCCTACTCGAAATTCATCAATGTCTAACGCAATGATTTTGTTCACACTAATCCTCCTAACTTCCCTAATGATCATGACTTACAGCTTTCCATACCATCCTATTGACGCTTCATTCTCTATTCTCCTGTCACTTCTTGGATAAAGAATGCATTGGACAGTTCCTGAATTCTCTCCCTTTGCTCATTGACTTCTGCTTCTAAAAACAACAAATCGCTGAAAATAGCTTTTGTATCACAGATATGCCGTAGAAGTTCATTAGTTTTGACCAGCTGTATGTCAATTTTTTGACATAGCTCTCTCAACTCATCTTGGCTATTCTTTAAGACAAAAAAATCGCGATACCCAATGACTGACTGTTTTTTTTCTAAAATCATTTGTTGTAACTGTGCAATTTTCCTATCTCGTTGTTCGATCGCTTGTTTCAAATTGGCCAGCATCTGGTCTAGCTCGCTGATTTGAACGATTGCGGATAACTTCTTTGTACTCATCGATTGTTTCATGCTTGACTTGCTCCTTTGCTTAGGAGTATTTTCACTTCTGAATCCATCAGTGCCGTTCTAGTAAATATTCCTGATTGCAGTAAACAACTAAATGAAAGAACATTATTTTTTATCCGCAGCAGCTCTTCATCTGATAACTCACTTAATTGATGATCAATGTCTTCAATCGCGTTGATAGTAATGCCAAGTTCCAGTTTCTGTACCATCTCTGCTATAGCTGCTTCTTTCCATACAATGACAGGGATTCCCAACGAGAGATACAACGAGATTTTGTGCGGGGCATTATACTTCGTATATTGTTGGTAGTCACCACCATCAGGCAACTTATCATCCCACGCAAGTCCGAAACTACTTTTCTCCATCCTACGAACCAATTCTTCTTGCTCAAAAACACCACAATAATGAACATTTGGACCAAATTGACTGTCGTTTTTATCGCCGTATACAAGTATTTCCGTGTGATTGGGCCACTTCTGTAGAAAACGGGTTTTTGCCAAATTTCCTGCAAAGACAACACGTTTTTCTGGTCTTTCATGACTGACACTAACTCCCTGGTGCTGATAGTCGAAAAATGGTTTTTGGACCATTTTCCGTGTCACGCCTCTTTCGACTAGTGCTACCTGCATAGCTTGGCTATGAACAATTAATAATGTAGCTTCATTGAAAAGAGCAGATTCATCAAAATCGACTTTTCCACGCAACATCTCGGCATCATGGATAAATAAGATCGTGTAAATCCCTCTTTGTTTCATTCTTTGTAAAAACATCCGGTCAAAATGGGCTCCGTTATAACTTGGATATTGATAGACCACGATATCTTCATAAGCGACACCAGCTGTAATGCCATCAATCCTTGACATAAGTGCATAATCATCTTCATTCTCATCGATATAACGATAAATATATAAAGGCTGATAATCCATCCCATTGGCAATGTGATAAACATCTACTTTCGCTTTTTTGACTGAATCTGCTGCATTCGATTCAATGATCGTCGTCACCCACCGATTCACGCTTGCCCCATCTCCTTTTCCATCATTGCCCGCACAAACATCACTTCATCTTTTGGTAAGCACCATTCTGCCCCCTTCAAATTTTTAGAAAACAGTTGTACAGCTGGATCTTCTTGGGCAGTATTCCTTGTAAGCAGCAGATATTTGACTAGTTTTAGAACTGTCTGATTATAGACATCAATATGCCAATGCTCTTCCATTAAACGACTTGCATGTTGAAGTAATTGAACCGCATCATCACATCGTTGGATGTCTACCAAGCATTCTGATAAATCTAGTACGGCGCCTACCAAGACTGGCCGCAGTTCCGTAAAATCAGTCGAATTTATTTTCTTTAAAATGCAGCTCTCTAACAAAAAAATTTGTTTTTCTAAAGATGAAGCGTGCAAGCCATAGCGCTGTTTGATGCGTAATGTAGCTAAATATAAAAGGCTGTCAAATAATGTATAAAAATCAGTTCCCAGAAAAAATGTTTCAAGCATTTCTAAACTTGCATCCGGGACTTTCTGGTTCATACAACCAAATACGAGGTCAGAATAGGCTAACATAAGTTTAAACATCGTATTATCCTCAGTAGAGGAGCGAAATTTTTCTAACTCTTTTCTGACTTTCATAAAGGTAACAAACATGTCCTCTTTCGTTGATAAAGAGCTATAAATCAATACACTTAATAGATGAAGTTGTTCATCTGTTGACATTGCAAACATGTCTAACAATTCGGTATCAGATATGCTCAACATTTTCTTGATGCCAACAACCAATTCGAAGGGCAAGTCGATCTCATATTGTACCCATCTATAGTACCGTGAGCGAGATAACCCAATCTTTCTTTCAAAAGATTTCACAGATAGTCCTTTACATTTGCGTATCTCTTCTAATTTCTCGCGATCAATATTGACAGCAACGACTGATGTATCAGGTATCTTTAAGTCTGGGTTGATCGTGCTAATTAATCGACAAACGCTTAGTAATCTAGTTTCCATATTTTTCAAATCCTTTTTTCTAAAATGCAGGACCTATTTTTATTCTTACTTCTGTAATGCTTCCAATAAAGAATAAACCAACGATCCAAGGATCACGATCGACATAACTAAGGAAAGCACGATGGTGATCGCTTTGCCCTTTTTCTTTTCTTCTGAGTGATTTCTTACGTTTTCTCGTTCTTCTTGAAATCCCGCTTGAATCGTTTTTTCTAGCTGATTATTCGCCAACGATATCACCTCTTCCAGTTTATTTTCGGCAAACACCTATGAAGAAAACTGGTTTATCTATTGGTTCTGATCGACTGCCAGTTGTAGTGACTCACTCACTTCTGAAACATTTTCTACTGGTTGATTTTCGTTTGTAGCTATCTCATTCACTACCTCTGCTGCTTCAATTGCCCGAAGCTCATCAATCAGCTCTTGACTCAATTGATTCACATCGTTATCTTGTCTTTGGACGGTTGAAGTTAACCGATCAATGATCTGCTCGGTTTCATTCAAAAAATAGGTTCGAAGCATTTGCTTTTCAACCTCATAAGCAGAAAAGAGCTTCTCATAAATCATTTGTAATTTATTTTGCTCCTCCTGCTGCTGCTCAAAAGATACATTGAATTGTTTTTTTAACGTTTGGATCACATTTAGATCGATGTCGTTTTCTGGCTGATTCATCATTGCTTTCATTTCTTGATTGATTTGAATCAACTGATCTATCAATTCGTTTTGATGAGCAAAAAGTTTCTTTGCTTCCTCTTGTTCCTTCTCAAAAGTGAGCATGGACCCACTGTTCTCTTTTATTAACAACTTAATTTGCTCATACAATTCAGTGGCTTTCATTTTTTTCATTTTGTCTTCATCCTTTCAACACAACTTTGTCCATGCATACATTTTTGTTTGCCAACAACTGATAATTCTTTTGATCGACTTCTACCTTATGAATATAAGGAATGCGGTCATCTAAAATACTCATTAAGTTCCCTTTGATATTCCCTTTGCCATCAAGCGGCGATTCTTCCAGATAAAGTGTATTTATTGAGTTGGTTTTTGCTAGAGAAAATAATTCTAATCCCATGTACGAAATGCCAACTGTATCATTTTCTGTTAACTGGAAAGCTAACTGATCCCGAATGAAATCAAGTGTTGTGTTAAATTTTTGAGTTACCTTGAATGTTTCTTTATCACGAGTCGTGACCAAATTGATGGTGCCTTGATAAAAGTAGTAATTCAAGATGCTCTGTTGCTGATCATTGAAAAAAGCAATCTCTTGGACCTGGTCATTGCAGTAATAAATAATTGAGAACAATTTCCCATCTGCGGCATATTCTTCAATGAAATCTGTCGTGCCATCAGGATAAAAGTATCGAACTTCTTTCACATGTCTTCTAGTCATTGGATACAAGCTCACTTTACCTACTTCATCTCCATCAGTGATCAACGAAATGGTCCGATCCTCGTTCATATAAACTTCTGTACAATATGCTGTTGGTACTTGGTTAAAAAACAGAAAGGCTTCTGGATCGTGACTGCGCTGTGTCACTTGATCTAAAATATTGATTCCCTGCAATGCTTCTTTTTGGAGCATTGCTTGGAAATTTGGACTCGGTGAGATGGACAACACCTGACTTCCTTCTTTGATTCGTGATTTTTGTGCCATCCAAATTCGGTCATTTGGTCGGATCACGGTGACTAATTCATAATGCATCGATCAACTCACTCCATTTCTCTGCAATTATCGCGTCTTGAAACATTCGGACAGACTTGCGGGTATTGGCTTTAAGTTGGTTTAAATCAGAAGCAGTCAACTGACGAATGCCATCTGTTAGTTGCTGAATAGTATAGGCTTCATCAGTTCTAGAAAAATCTTTCAAATAACCATTGACTCCTTCTTTGATCAACTCCATGGCCCCAAAACGAGCCTTGAAGGTTACAATTGGCAATCCTGCATTTAAAGCTTCAATATAAGTCAATCCGAAACCTTCTGAAAAAGAACCAGAGATAAATGCATCATAATCAGGATATACTTCATTGATTGCATGAGAATGCCCTTTTAACCGAATGTACTCTTCTGCATTCAACTCCTTGATCACTGCTTTTAACTTACTTTCTTCTCCCCCTTGACCATAGATGTCTAAAGAGATCGTTGGATATTCTTTTTTTGCTGCAGCAATTGCCCGCATCACAAGATCAATGTGCTTTTCAGATGCCAAACGAGACACCGTCACAAACTTCTCTGCCTGTTGTTTGCCTATTTCAAATGAGTCTTCTGTCATATCACGAATCCCTCCCACCGGGATCGTGACAACTTTTTGAGACTCGTTTGGAAAGTCGATCAACAAATCTTGCCTTTGCAATTCTGTCGCAACAACGATATGAGCGACTTGTTCCAAATGTGTCAAAGCAAATTCATAGTAATTGTTCCAAAGAGGGGCGCTAGCTACGTCACGATCAGATAAATGATCGGCATGAACAATCTCAATCAATTTGATTTCCGGAGGACAATGATCATACAAAGCAGCCTCGCTTTCCTCCCCCCGATCAATGATGATACTTTTGGTTTCTGGGAATTCTTCTATCAGTTGATTAAAGAAAAATCGCTGCAATAAGACCTCATTTCTAAAGAAACGATGTTTGCCTTTGAAAGCAAACAAATGAATATTCGTCATTACTCTTCCCCGATGCGGATCATTTTGGTAACTGTACATGATTTTTCTTTGATTCGTTCGATAGTCAAAGATCTCTACCCGATAATCCGAAACTAGCAGTAAGCCTTCTTTTTTTCGACTAGGAGATTTTTCCATATGCTCTACGATTTTTAATCCTGAGGATGTGATAGTTTCTTTGACTCTATGTGTGTTCGTAGCATCTACTAAGAGATCTTGTTGTGCAGTAAAAACTGCTTTAGCCCCTTTCCTTAAATAATCACCTTCTAGTGCAAAATACTCCCACATGGAGATGACTTTATCATCTGGTATTTTCCAAGCTGCCATGGCTTCATGGAGATTCTTCACTAATTCCATAAAAATATACTTATAGGGAATTTTTTTTCTATCAAAACAAGCAGCACGATAGAACTGTGCATGTTCCACACCAGAATTGCCAATCCCAATTGCTTTATTTACAAAAAAATTCATGATGTCCCCCTCTTTATTAGGTTGATTTCTTCCTGTTTTCTTTTACATTCTCTAAAACTTTTAGTGCCCTTTGATTAAGTGCGATCTTTTTTTGCAAACGATCCATAAGCTCGGATGCTTCAGTTTCTTCATTTGGCTTTGCAAATAATAAAGCTAATACAGAAAAATCTTCGTGGTAACAAGATTCCAGCAGAGAAAAATTTTGTCCCATTTTAAGGTTGATTTTTTCAGGACTGTCGCTTCGCTGGTAGATTTCTTCAAGCAATGCCTCCAAGTACGATGATGCAGCCTTAATATCCGGTTCAACAAACAATCCTGCTTCAAAATCTGAAAGTGCATATTCTTTGACATAGCTGTTCTGTTTTTCAAATACGACCGATAATGCAGCATGTTTCTCAACCAGCGGTGTAACCGCAACAACGCTGGTAGCTATGTTTGAGCCTACTTTTGCTCCAGTGTCTGCATTTATAGGAACCACTTCAAATGCTTGATTCTCCTTAGTGGATAAAACCAATTCCTTAAAAAGAATCTCTTGATGCTTTTTGTTTACCATATGAATCTGGTAATCAGTGGCACCTTTGGGAAAGAGAAAACATTCCTGGTTTGTTTCGAAGACTAGTTTTTCAAGAAAAAACCCATCTTTATCAAAAAATTCCATCAATAGCTGTACTGCTTCCTCACGATCGAATTCAGCATGAAGTGTTAACTCGTACTTGTGTCCCGGCAGTAACATAGGCAGCATTGGTGATTTCCGACTAATATGAAATTCTGTTTTCGAATACCAAGATTTAATACTGACGCCGGGAGGCATCAAAGGAGAAGAATAAGAGACCTCCCCAGAGGGCATATAAGCTATTTTTGCGCCATAATTATAATTGTCATTAAAGTCGATCCCCCACTTGATACGATATAAACTATTCATCGACTCCCTCATTCCCTATAATATTTTCTTGATATCACGGTGAAATGTATGCACAAGAATATTTTTGTATTGTTTCAAAAACCAACTATTGATGGCGGGACTATTATCGTTATGTCGGCCGATCATGCCTTTATACAGAACACGAGTCATGGGGAAATTATTTTTTAAAAAATCAAACAACATTGGAAATGCCTCCATGTCGTAATCGTCTTGTTTCATATAGGCGATAGCAAATGTCGTCTCACGATAATCGCCACTTTTAAATTTGCTCCAGAACCGTTCATTCAATTGACTGCTCGCTTCTTTTGAAACAACCCCAATATTGTAAAGCAGCATATCCAATGAGGTTGGAAATCCAGTTGGTCGATTGATGCGTTCATTTAGAGCAATGGAACCAAGATTCGTCAACGGTTTTCCCACGATGACACTGTTTGGGCTTAAATCGCTAGCAAAATATAGCGCGCCAAACGTTCCCATCGACAATCCGGATAAAATGAGATCTGACTTTTCAAAACCTAGCAGTGCTAGTTTTCCTAAGATGATCGCTACGATTTCTTGTTCGAAATTCTGGCTGCCTAGATAGAAATTTCCACCTTCTAAACGAGGATCACCAATCAGCAGAAAAGGACAGCCCATACTTCCCATCATCCCACGGCCTTCAAAACCTTCAGCTGAACGATAGCCAGAAAAATAAACCGCTAATGGAGGTTTTAAATCTCCCGGGTTAAAGTAATAGATCACTTCTCCCCCCAGATTCTCTTCATCTCGAATCCGACCACCTCCTGGAATCATGACACTTTCATCCGCCATTGCTCTACGCAGGTGCATCTGCCCGATCGTAAATTGCCCTCGATTTCCTTTGGCATACAATGAAACATTGATGTATGAATTTTGATCTAATTTGAAGTAAATCGGTTCCCCATTTATGATTTGATCGTGAAGAATCTCAATCACTTGGATGACTTGATTCGTGTTTTCTCTAATAAAAAAGAGTTTGATCTTCACAATCGCTTCTCCTTCGATATTTGCGATTTCCGGATAAAAGCAGGTGCGTTCATTTTTAGGAATCAGGTTAGTCATTTTCCAAGTAGTTATTTGCTGATAGTCTGATGTCAATTGCGCCTTTACCTGACAGGCTGCATGTCCTTCTTTAGCGATCTGCAACGAAACATCTTTATTAAATTTCATGTGATCCATAGACAGCTTATATCCTTGTTGCTTTGCTGAAAATTGCTCATTGATCATACGAAAAACATTTTCTAGCTGCTTTTTATCAAAGCGATTCGCTGCTTTTAATGTGAAAAGCGCTTGAATTTCTGGAGATAGTCGATCATTTTCTTCGTAAAATATTTGGTAGGCAGGCAATTGTTTTAAAAATTCAAAATTTTCAAGAATTGCGGCATTTTCCTCTAGAAGAAAAATTGCCCGATGATATTTGCTATTATATTTGTCTTTCTTAAACAGCTGCAGCTCCTGCTCATCTTTGCTGAAATCATAGGCTAATGGAAGCCACTGATAGGCAAACAAAGGAGAGAGCCGTTTTTGCCACTCGGAAGAAACAGCTGCAATATGAAATACCTGAATCTGTTTAGACGACACCATTTAGCAACTCCCTCCATTGTTTCATAATATTTTCCTCACTAAAATGCTCAATATAACTAATATTTTCCACTAATGCTTGGTTCCAATTATTTAAATCGTCCATGTAAAAAGCGATTGCTGCATCTAATTCTCTAATTTGACCAATGATTTGCCCATTCTTTTGGTCATCCACATAATCGGTTTTCTTCCTAACAAGCTGAGGAATCCCTGCACTAACAGCTAGTGCTTGTTTCTGGACATCAACTTCAGCAGACAAATCAATATACAACCGTGTCTCATTGAAATCCTGACGAATCGCGGTGAGATGAGAATCCAAACGAAAGTGAATCCTAAAATTGACATCAACTGCCTCTACTAGATTTCGCCAATTTTTGCTTTCTCGAATCTCTTCAATCGCCTCTTCATCCGTTTTAAATAACTTTTTTGCCTTTTTTGCTTCAAAATACTTTAATACCTTTTGATACTCCTCTGATTCACTATCGACACCGAAATGAGTATCAACCAGTTCTTTTTGTGCTTCTCGTAAAACGACTTCGCTTTGGAATGTCGTTGTTTCGATGATTAAGTCATAACGATCATTCTGAATAACTTTTTGCAGTAATAGATGATGGATTCTTCGAACGTCTTCGTTAAGCTCACCGGCGTTCCAATAAAGAACCAGCTGGGGAATGGAGTTGCTATTGCCCAGCTGAAAAGAAGTTGTGTAAATAGGTATGCGCTGTATCCGAGATAGGTCATTAATACCGGACTGTCTCATTAAAGAGAGAAGCGCTGTTTGATTACTAGTCGAATCAGTAATAATTTTATTTTCGCCTGCCCATAATTCTGCTTTTTCATCTGATGCACAAGTTGAAAGTCTGTGGGCATCAGAAACGATCTGGATCACTCTTTTTCGTTCCTCGTTCGTTTTGACCAATCTTAGACTCCGCTCATTTGTCAAACACATTATTTGATCTTCTGACTCAAGGTTCAGTTGAGATTGATTCATCATCTCTAAAAGAAGTTCATCCATGCTTCGATACTGACTTTTCTTTAGCCCAATTCTTTGAGGACTTATCAGCTCAACGTGTGGATTTTCTCCAAAGTATTCCACACATTTTTCTATTCCTGATTCGTTATAATAAATCTTCTTTACTTGTTCCCCTTTGTCATTCTGAAACGATTTTGCAGAAATAAAACCCCGATCATCGAAAAAGAGAATATGTCGATAAGGTTCCGTCATTAAATACATCTGTTCTGCAAAACCAAATGTATTGAACCGAATTTCACCAAATGGTTGATTTTCCTTAATCAGTGTGATCCCAAAAGGTGTATAGACCTTCTCCACATTCTCAGCAAGAGGCAAGTCATCGACATCTAAGGGAAATCCATTGGTTTTTTGAATGTCTTGCAAGCAATCATAAAGTGAAGTCATTTGCGCTGCTTCTAATTCATATGCATGCATCTGATAACGTAAAAACGGCATATGCTCCAATAACAATAAGTGATACGGTTCTCGATTGTTCTTGAAAAGCTGAATGATATTCATCATGTAATCACTTTCTAAATTGCCGCTACTACTCGTCCAATCAGGAATAAAATAGTTCAAAGAATTGCCTCCTAACATCCTCTAAAAAATCCGGTAAGTATGTCTGGAAAAGAGGAACCGTATTTCATTTGTGATAGTTTCTAAAATAATGATCAACATAAAAATGCTTCCGAAATAAAAAGCTAAGTTGGAAATAATTTGATTTTGCAATCCAATCAATAAAGGAATCATTGAAATGATCACAAGGTAACTGTTGCCAAGCAATGCAACGGTCGACAAACGTTTCCATATATATTGCTCTGTCTGTTTACCAGGAGCAACATTTAAGATATAATCTCCTGTCTCTTTTAGATTTTTCGCTATATCGTATGGTCGAACATTTATAAAACTAAATCCGTAACCTAAAACATAGAGAATCAGACCATAAGTGAAAACACCCCGCACATTATTAAATGAAAAGTAAGTCGTAATAAAATTCGAAAAGCCTGTGTCCCCCCACTTTTCGTTCAATAGTAAAAGCTGCGGCATTGAAAAGACGGTTACTGCAAACATAAAAGGCATTGCCCCGGCAGGTAAAAGTCGAATAGGAATATACGAATTGTTAAAGCGACTGTCGATACCTGTCCGCTCAATATTGATACGGTACTCTGCACTGTAAAGAAACAGTGTGAGATAAATAAAAACCAAGGTCAACATAACTAACCCGATAAGAAAGTTTTGACTCAAATGAACAGATTCTGTTTGTCCCGAAATTAACATAGCTGGGATATTCATCAGTAAACCTGGAACAATAAACAGACTTTGACCTCCGATTCCTTTATCAATGTTGATATCAGCTAGCCATGCAACGAACAATCCCCCGGCAGACAATACAAGAACTGCTCCTAAAAACAACAGGACAATAGAACCTCCAATAGCTTTTTGATCAATCATCGAGGAACGAAATTTTAAGACTAGTGCGCAACTTTGAAGGATAGCAAATAAAAGAGTCAAACAGCGTTGAATATAACCAATTCGTTTGGTGGAAAGATTTCCGATACTTTCTGTATCAATCATGCTGATCGTCGTCCAGATGATCAGAGCGGTCATGTACGGGCCCATTCCTAAAGAAAAAAGCGTCGGAACAGTGAAATTCCCACCGGTTGATGTCGCTAAAAACTTCAAAATCAAACTTGTTGATTCTTCTGGTATCTGTTCTGAAACAAAAAATGGAACCTGGATATGCTTTCCTATCTCAACGATGAACAAAAGAAAAAAGCTCGCTACTATTCTTTGAATGAGTTCTTTTTGATTCTTCATTTTCATCTCCAATTTTCTTACTTTTTTTTAATCTACAATGTTTAATAAAATATTATCAGTTTTAAATTTGCCTTTTGTACTTGTTTTTTGTTGAAATGAAAAAAAAAAAGGAAAAGGTGATGTTGGTCATTGTGGTATTATCGATTTAAATTCAAATTAGAAAGTAGCTATTCATTTTTTGACGATCATCTGAAAAACACGTGGATTGAAAAAACGGAAGAATTTCTTAAAAACATCTCCCATAAAGAAGGATTTTATATGAAGAAGCTAATTGAAGTCATAATACCTCTTGTTTTGCTGGTAGGAGGTATCTTTTTTTTGAAAGAAAACTTAACAAGCAACGAAACACCGACTACAGAATCTAGAGCCCCTGACGCTGAAACAACTCCTAAGTTAGAATTGAAAGCTGTCGTTTTGCGAACTGAAGACTCTCTGGAAGCAGGTGATCAAGATTCTATCTATCAAGGTGAATTTCCCTACTATAATATGGATACCACCAAAACCTATACGTTTTCGCTTCACTTCGTAACAAGTTCTGGTGAAGCGCTGCTTGATCAAAATAAGGAACCACTTATTGCATCAAGAGAAATGAAACTAGTTACTCAGAAGGGAAAAATCGTCTTTTTTTTAGAAGCCAATGATTTGATGAGGGAATATCTTTTGGAACTAGACGACGTCATGATTCGTGCTAAATTAGAAAGCATTGCTGATTAAGGCATAAGCAATATAAGTTTTTGAAAGGAGGATCAATAAAAATGAAAGATAAAAAGTTTCGCAAGTATATTCGGTTAGCGAGAAAAGTTCAAAGTCTCGCGGAAAACTATCGACATTTGTCAGATCAAGAATTGCAAATGCAAACCATTCATTTTCGACAACAACTCGAACAGGGCAAAAAACTAGAGAGTTTACTCCCGCAAGCCTATGCTGTAGTTGTCGAAGCAGACCGTCGTGTCCTAGGAATGGAGCCTTATTTTGTTCAAATTCTTGGTGCAATTGCTCTTTTTTACGGTAATGTTGCTGAAATGAAAACTGGAGAAGGAAAAACATTGACCGCAACCATGCCGATGTATTTACATGGCCTGGGAGGCAAAGGCAATTTTTTGATTACTTCTAATACGTATTTAGCTTTGCGAGATATTGAAGAAACAGGAAAAGTCTATCGTTTTCTAGGACTATCCGTAGCTGTAGGTGTTCCTGAACATGAAGATGAAGGAGAAGAAATCGATAAAGAGGTGGTCTATGCAGCAGACATTGTCTACACTACGCATAGCGCACTGGGCTTTGACTATTTGTTTGACAACTTGGCTGTTTCTCCAGACGAACAATACGTCACCCACTTCAATTATGTACTGATAGATGAAATCGATGCAATATTACTTGATATGGCGCAAACACCATTGATCATTTCAGGAGCACCCAAAGTTCAGTCGAACTTTTTTACGTTATCTGATTGGTTTGTGAAAAGCTTGATTGAAGGTAAAGACTTTATGAGAAGTGAAAACAAACGTCATGCTTGGTTTACAGAAGCAGGCATAAAAAAAGCCGAAGACTACTTAGGCGTTGAAACTATTCTTTCAGAAAAATGGAAAAATCTTTATCGTCATTTAGTCATTGCCTTACGGGCCAATTATCTCTTACACTTAAACAAAGATTATGTTGTGGAAGACAATGAGATTCTTTTACTTGATGAAGCAAATGGACGGAAATTGATTGGAACAAAACTACAAGCTGGTCTCCATCAAGCAATCGAAGCGAAAGAAGGTGTAGAAATCACCACAGAGAGCCGATCCATGGGCTCCATCACCTACCAAAATCTATTCCGAAAATTTAAAATTTTATCTGGAATGACTGGTACTGCCAAAACAGACGCCGACGAATTTCGAGAAACGTATGATATTGACGTAATCGAAATTCCGACAAATAAACCCATTCGCCGAAAAGATCATCAGGATCTGGTCTATGTGACCAATCAGTCGAAAATCATGGCTTCTTTAGAAGCAGTAAGAAATGCTTTGACGCAAGAACGCCCCGTATTGATTGAGACAGGATCAGTCTCAATGTCGACGTTATACTCCCTGATTCTCTTAAAGCATCGAATCCCTCATAATCTTTTAAACGCTACAACAGCGACCAAAGAATCCTGGATCATCTCAGAAGCTGGTAAAAAAGGTGCCGTAACTGTGGCTACTTCAATGGCTGGGCGTGGTACAGATATTAAACTTGAACAAGATGCGAGGGAAAATGGTGGTCTATTAGTAGTAGGAACTGAGCGGATGACCAGTGACCGAATTGACAATCAGCTTCGTGGACGCTCTGGACGTCAAGGAGATCCGGGTGACAGCATTTTTTATGTATCTATGGAAGACAAAATCGTGGTTGAAAGTGCACCCAAATGGGCCGCCGACGAACGAGAATTATTAACTGAACAAGAAGAATTATCCAATGATCTCACTCCTTTAAAAAAGAAAAAATACAATAAACTAATCAATCAGTCTCAAAGCAATCGCAAAAATCAAGAAATTGCCGGACGTCAAACAACGCTTGAATTTGACTCAATCATTACCATTCAAAGAGACAAAATGTACAGCATGAGAAACAGAATTATGACAGGCACTCCGGTTGAATTAGAAAATATCATTAATCAATGCATAGAAGAAGCAATCAATCAGCTCATCACTAAAAAAGAGAACCTAAATAAACAAACGATCC
The DNA here is from genome assembly GCF_050542615.1 of Enterococcus sp. DIV0008. Classification (NCBI taxonomy): domain Bacteria; kingdom Bacillati; phylum Bacillota; class Bacilli; order Lactobacillales; family Enterococcaceae; genus Enterococcus; species Enterococcus sp. DIV0008. The sequence goes on from NZ_CP172937.1 coordinate 2,511,836, forward strand.
TTGATTTTATCTTTAATAATTTGGACTATAATTTTGATGTTTTTGAAATCGAGAAACTAGATAAATTTAATAAGCGAACGGTCAAAAAATTTTTATTGGATCTGATTTCAGAGCGTTTGACTCACATTTATCAATTTATGCCAGATAGTTTCCAACAGCTGTTTTTCAAGCGAATCATTCTTTTAAAAGCCTTAGATACTCTTTGGATCGAACAATCAGACAACCTGCAACAATTGAAAACAGTCATCAATGGGCGAAACTGGGGACAACATCGTCCCATCTATGAATTTCAAGTAGAAGCACATCGTTCTTTTACTGAAATGCGTGAAGCCATTTATCTAGAAGCAGTCAGAAATTTATTATTATCCGAGTTGGTAAAAACAGAAGATGGTTCATTCGATGTTGAATTTCCATAACCAACCATAGCCAATAAAAAAGCATCACAGTTAGTTTGCCTAACTGTGATGCTTTTTTATTTAATAGAAGTACTTTTATCATTTTAGAAGAGCTAGGAAATTTATCCTAGCTCTTCATAAACCAAGACTAACGAGTTACTCTGTTTCACGCTTTGCTTCATCTTTTTTCTTTTTCATTAAAGCAATAGCAGCTAACAGCGTGGCAATTCCAGCAAGAGACATTTGAATACCACTTGCATCAGATTCGCCAGTCTTAGGAAGAGTAGAACCAGATGCACTGGTCGTACGACCCCCTACTCCAGTGTTGCCAATTGGCGTTACTGTATTTCCATTCACTCCGTTGTTCTGATTAGAACTTGATGGTGTTGAAGTAGAGCCGCTGATAGACTCACTTGCCGAAAGTGAATGATCTTGGCTAGTTGATTGTGATTGCAGCTCTGATAGACTCTCAGACAAGCTATTGCTGTGATATTCACTGACGATATCAGAGTTGATATCACTTGTACTTGTACTTAGCGAAGCAGATTCACTCACGCTGGTACTATCGCTGATTGATTCACTAGCGCTCATGGAAACTGAATCTCGATCAGAGGCACTAAAGCTTTCACTCTGACTAGCCGAGTTGCTAGCACTCAGACTATCGCTTGCTGACCCAGAATCACTTGATTCGGCGCTAAGTGATACTGAATCACGTTCACTATCACTGATGCTGGTGCTTTCGCTAGCTGATTCACTCACACTTAGGCTTTCGCTTGTTGAAGTCGAATCACTTACACTTGCACTATTTGACATTGAATCACGTTCACTATCGCTGATGCTGGTGCTTTCGCTAGCTGATTCACTCACACTTAGGCTTTCGCTCGTTGAAGTCGAATCACTTACACTTGCACTATCAGACATTGAACCACGTTCACTGTCACTAATGCTGGTACTTTCGCTAACAGATTCACTCACACTTAGGCTTTCGCTCGTTGAAGTCGAATCACTTACACTTGCACTATCAGACATTGAACCACGTTCACTGTCACTAATGCTGGTACTTTCGCTAACAGATTCACTCACACTTGTACTGTCACTTGTTGAAGTCGAATCACTTACACTTGCACTATCAGACATTGAACCACGTTCACTGTCACTAATACTGGCACTTTCACTAGCTGATTCGCTCATACTTGTACTGTCACTTTGACTGATTGATGTGCTTTCACTTGCAAAAATCGACTCACTTGTACTGAAGCTGCGGCTTTCTTCCGTAGAAATACTTGCACTTTCAGACTCAGAATCGCGAATGCTAGAACTGTTGCTTGTGCTTTCAGAAGCGGAGGCTTGATCGCTCGTACTCATAGATTGACTCAAACTTGTACTGTCACTTGAACTAACCGATTCGGAATCTCGGACACTTTCACTTGTACTAATGCTTTCGCTAATGGAGGTTGATTCGCTAGGTGTAACTTCCGTACTATTCCGCTCGCTTTCGCTAGTACTGATGCTGACGCTAACTGATTCACTGGTGCTAGAGCTTTGTGAATCACTTGTCGAAGCACTCACACTTTGAGATTCAATCACTTCTTGTTTTTCGCTAAGCGATGTGCTGATTGATGCCGATTCGCTTAGACTTGTACTAGTAGATTGTGAAATGCTGGTGCTCTCACTAGCACTTGCTGAGACAGAATCATTTGTACTTGTACTGTCACTGGTTGAAAGGCTAGAACTGTTCGATCTTGAATATAGATCGCTTAAGCTATCACTTGCACTATCGCTATTGCTGAGTGATGTGCTTGCACTATCACTCATACTGAAACTACGTGATTCGCTGGCACTTTCAGATCTAGATAGTAAATCACTTAGACTCGCGCTTAAACTTAAGCTGTTACTTACGCTCGTGCTGCCGCTATAGCTTAGGCTATCACTTCTAGATTCACTTGCACTCTCTGATCTAGAAAGTAAATCACTTACACTTGTACTAGAACTTAAGCTGTCACTGGTTGATGTGCTCATGCTATTGCTTACACTATCACTCCGTGATTCGCTCGCACTGCTAGATTGAGAGTTCATTTCGCTTAAACTTAAGCTAGAGCTGTTGCTGCCACTCAACGAAGTACTTGTGCTTTGGCTCAAGCTATTGCTCCGTGATTCACTGGCACTGGTTGAACGAGATAGTAATTCGCTCAAGCTAGTACTGCTACTTTCACTCGTACTAATTGATGTGCTGCTGCTATAGCTTAGGCTATCACTCCGTGACTCGCTGGCACTGACTGATTGAGATAATTGTTCACTTAGACTTGTACTTGAACTCAAACTCGTGCTAGCTGAAGTACTTTGACTGAAACTATTACTTAGGCTATTACTTAAACTAATACCTTCGGAAAGTGAGTCACTTGTCAATTGGCTCAAGCTATTACTCAAACTGTAGCTGTTGCTCGCACTAGTTGACGATGAATCACTTAATGAACTGCTAGTACTTGTGCTCAGACTTAGACTCGCAGAAGTACTACTACTGTAGCTTTGACTTTCACTTGCTAGTGATCTGCTTTCTGAAAGACTATCGCTATTGCTCAAGCTAGCACTGATTGACGATGAGTCGCTCATTGATGTACTGATACTCAAGCTTTCACTCATACTTTCAGAAGCACTATTACTAATACTTGTACTATCGCTAGTACTTGTACTTATGCTTGCTGAGGTGCTGCTACTGTAGCTAGTACTGTCACTAGTACTTAGACTAATACTTGCTGAGGTACTGCTGCTAAAACTTTCACTCATACTTGATCGTGAATCACTAATTGACGTACTCAAACTATTCGATTCACTGTTACTGATGCTTGTACTAATTGAAGCAGAGTCACTAACCGAAGTACTGACACTAGTACTCATGCTCAAGCTGGCTGAAGTACTGCTGCTATAGCTTTGACTTTCACTAGTCCGTGAATCGCTCACAGACGTACTAATGCTTGTTGATTCACTATTACTTGTACTTGTGCTACCGCTGTAGCTTGCAGAGTCGCTTGCACTTTGTGACATTAAACCACTAGTACTCAATGATGATGAATCACTTAGTGAAGTACTAATACTTGCTGACTCACTGTTACTAATACTTGTACTTACTGATAATGAGTCACTCAATGACGTACTCGTACTTGTTGACTCACTGTTGCTTACACTTGTGCTGCCACTAAAGCTTGTAGAATCGCTCGCACTTAATGACAACGAAGTACTTGTGCTTAGAGATAACGAGTCACTGATCGACGTACTTGCACTTGTTGATTCACTAGTACTTACGCTTGTGCTACCACTAAAGCTTGTAGAATCGCTCGCACTTTGTGATACTGAGATACTTGTGCTCAATGACGAAGAGTCACTGATCGACGTACTCAATCTTGTTGATTCACTGTTACTGATGCTTGTACTTACAGACATTGAATCGCTAATTGAGGCACTTGTACTTGTCGAATCACTATCACTCACACTGGTACTTAACGATGATGAATCACTGATCGATGCGCTCAGGCTTGCTGATTCGCTGTTACTGATACTTGTACTTACAGACATTGAATCACTGATCGACGTGCTTGTACTTGTCGAGTCACTGTTGCTTACACTTGTACTTAACGATGATGAATCACTGATTGATGTGCTTGTACTTGCTGATTCACTGTTACTGATGCTTGTACTTAGCGATGATGAATCACTTAATGACGTACTTACACTTGTGGACTCGCTACTGCTAACACTTGTGCTACCACTAAAGCTTGCTGAATCACTCGCACTTAGGGATGTCGAAATGCTTGTGCTCAATGATGATGAATCACTGACTGATGTGCTTGTACTTGCTGATTCACTGTTACTGATGCTTGTACTTACAGACAATGAATCGCTGATCGACGTGCTTGTACTTGTCGAGTCACTGTTGCTTACACTTGTACTTAGCGATGATGAATCACTTAATGACGTACTTACACTTGTGGACTCGTTACTGCTAACACTTGTGCTTCCGCTAAAGCTTGCTGAATCACTCGCACTTAGAGATGCCGAAATACTTGTACTCAATGATGATGAATCACTGATTGATGTGCTTGTACTTGCTGATTCACTGTTACTAATGCTTGTACTTACAGACAATGAATCGCTGATCGACGTGCTTGTACTTGTGGAATCACTGTTGCTTACACTTGTGCTGCCACTAAAGCTTGCTGATTCACTCGCACTTAGGGATGCTGAAATACTTGTACTCAATGATAGTGAATCACTGATCGACGTACTTGTACTTGTCGACTCACTGTTGCTTACACTTGTGCTGCCACTAAAGCTTGCTGATTCACTCGCACTTAGGGATGCTGAAATACTTGTACTCAATGATAGTGAATCACTGATCGACGTACTTGTACTTGTCGACTCACTGTTGCTTACACTTGTGCTGCCACTAAAGCTTGCTGATTCACTCGCACTTAGGGATGTTGAAATGCTTGCACTTTGTGATGATGAGTCACTGATCGATGTGCTTGTACTTGTCGACTCACTAATGCTTGTAGAGGTTGATTCACTACTTGACGTACTTGTACTTGTCGACTCACTGTTGCTAACACTTGTGCTACCACTAAAGCTTGCTGAATCACTCGCACTTAGAGATGTCGAAATGCTTGTGTTCAATGATGATGAATCACTGATTGATGTGCTTGTACTTGCTGAATCACTGTTACTGATACTTGTACTTAGCGATGATGAATCACTTAATGACGTACTTACGCTTGTGGATTCGCTACTGCTAACACTTGTGCTACCACTAAAGCTTGCTGAATCACTCGCACTTAGAGATGTCGAAACACTTGTACTCAATGATGATGAATCGCTGATCGACGTGCTTGTACTTGTCGAGTCACTGTTGCTTACACTTGTACTACCACTAAAGCTTGCTGAATCACTCGCACTTAAGGATGCCGAAATACTTGTACTCAATGACGATGAATCACTGATTGATGTGCTTGTACTTGCTGATTCACTGTTACTGATGCTTGTACTTACAGACAATGAATCGCTAATGGATGTGCTAGTACTTGTTGACTCACTAACGCTTGTAGATGTTGATTCGCTCACTGACGTACTTGCGCTTGTGGACTCACTGTTGCTTACACTTGTGCTTCCGCTAAAGCTTGCTGAATCACTCGCACTTAGAGATGTCGAAACACTTGTACTCAATGATAATGAATCACTGATTGATGTGCTCAAGCTTGTCGACTCACTAACGCTTGTAGATGTTGATTCGCTCACTGACGTACTTGCGCTTGTGGACTCACTGTTGCTCACGCTTGTGCTACCACTAAAGCTTGCTGATTCACTCGCACTTAGAGATGTCGAAACACTTGTACTCAATGATAATGAATCACTGATTGATGTGCTCAAGCTTGTTGACTCACTAACGCTTGTAGATGTTGATTCGCTCACTGACGTACTTGCGCTTGTGGACTCACTGTTGCTTACACTTGTGCTTCCGCTAAAGCTTGCTGAATCACTCGCACTTAGGGATGTCGAAATGCTTGTGCTCAATGATGATGAATCACTGACTGATGTGCTCAGGCTTGCTGATTCACTGTTACTAATACTTGTACTTACTGATAATGAATCGCTGATCGACGTGCTCGTACTTGTGGAATCACTGTTGCTTACACTTGTGCTACCACTAAAGCTTGCTGATTCACTCGTACTTAGAGATGTCGAAATGCTTGTGCTCAATGATGATGAATCACTGACTGATGTGCTTGTACTTGCTGATTCACTGTTACTGATGCTTGTACTTACTGATAATGAATCGCTAATTGACGTGCTCGTACTTGTGGAATCACTGTTGCTTACACTTGTGCTACCGCTAAAGCTTGCTGATTCACTCGCACTTAATGATGCCGAAATACTTGTACTCAATGATGATGAATCACTGATTGATGTGCTTGTACTTGTCGACTCACTGTTGCTTACACTTGTGCTTCCGCTAAAGCTTGCTGATTCACTCGCACTTAATGATGTCGAAATACTTGTACTCAATGATGATGAATCACTGATTGATGTGCTCAAGCTTGTCGACTCACTAACGCTTGTAGATGTTGATTCGCTCACTGACGTACTTGCGCTTGTGGACTCACTGTTGCTTATGCTTGTGCTACCACTAAAGCTTGCAGAATCACTCGCACTTAGAGATGTCGAAATACTTGTACTCAATGATGATGAATCACTGATCGATGTGCTTGTACTTGTCGACTCACTGTTGCTTACACTTGTGCTTCCGCTAAAGCTTGCTGATTCACTCGCACTTAATGATGTCGAAATACTTGTACTCAATGATGATGAATCACTGATCGATGTGCTCAAACTTGTTGACTCACTAATGCTTGTAGAGGTTGATTCACTACTTGACGTACTTGTACTTGTCGACTCACTGTTGCTTACACTTGTACTACCACTAAAGCTTGCTGAATCACTCGCACTTAAGGATGCCGAAATACTTGTACTCAATGACGATGAATCACTGATTGATGTGCTTGTACTTGCTGATTCACTGTTACTGATGCTTGTACTTACAGACAATGAATCGCTAATGGATGTGCTAGTACTTGTTGACTCACTAACGCTTGTAGATGTTGATTCGCTCACTGACGTACTTGCGCTTGTGGACTCACTGTTGCTTACACTTGTGCTTCCGCTAAAGCTTGCTGAATCACTCGCACTTAGAGATGTCGAAATACTTGTACTCAATGATGATGAATCACTGATTGATGTGCTCAAGCTTGTCGACTCACTAACGCTTGTAGATGTTGATTCGCTCACTGACGTACTTGCGCTTGTGGACTCACTGTTGCTCACGCTTGTGCTACCACTAAAGCTTGCTGATTCACTCGCACTTAGAGATGTCGAAACACTTGTACTCAATGATAATGAATCACTGATTGATGTGCTCAAGCTTGTTGACTCACTAACGCTTGTAGATGTTGATTCGCTCACTGACGTACTTGCGCTTGTGGACTCACTGTTGCTTACACTTGTGCTTCCGCTAAAGCTTGCTGAATCACTCGCACTTAGGGATGTCGAAATGCTTGTGCTCAATGATGATGAATCACTGACTGATGTGCTCAGGCTTGCTGATTCACTGTTACTAATACTTGTACTTACTGATAATGAATCGCTGATCGACGTGCTCGTACTTGTGGAATCACTGTTGCTTACACTTGTGCTACCACTAAAGCTTGCTGATTCACTCGTACTTAGAGATGTCGAAATGCTTGTGCTCAATGATGATGAATCACTGACTGATGTGCTTGTACTTGCTGATTCACTGTTACTGATGCTTGTACTTACTGATAATGAATCGCTAATTGACGTGCTCGTACTTGTGGAATCACTGTTGCTTACACTTGTGCTACCGCTAAAGCTTGCTGATTCACTCGCACTTAATGATGCCGAAATACTTGTACTCAATGATGATGAATCACTGATTGATGTGCTTGTACTTGTCGACTCACTGTTGCTTACACTTGTGCTTCCGCTAAAGCTTGCTGATTCACTCGCACTTAATGATGTCGAAATACTTGTACTCAATGATGATGAATCACTGATTGATGTGCTCAAGCTTGTCGACTCACTAACGCTTGTAGATGTTGATTCGCTCACTGACGTACTTGCGCTTGTGGACTCACTGTTGCTTATGCTTGTGCTACCACTAAAGCTTGCAGAATCACTCGCACTTAGAGATGTCGAAATACTTGTACTCAATGATGATGAATCACTGATCGATGTGCTTGTACTTGTCGACTCACTGTTGCTTACACTTGTGCTTCCGCTAAAGCTTGCTGATTCACTCGCACTTAATGATGTCGAAATACTTGTACTCAATGATGATGAATCACTGATCGATGTGCTCAAACTTGTTGACTCACTAATGCTTGTAGAGGTTGATTCACTACTTGACGTACTTGTACTTGTCGACTCACTGTTGCTTACACTTGTGCTACCACTGAAGCTTGCAGAATCACTCGCACTTAGGGATGTCGAAATGCTTGTGCTCAATGATGATGAATCACTGACTGATGTGCTCAGGCTTGCTGATTCACTGTTACTGATGCTTGTACTTACAGACAATGAATCGCTAATGGATGTGCTAGTACTTGTTGACTCACTGATACTTGTAGATGTTGATTCGCTCACTGACGTACTTTCGCTTGTGGAATCGCTGTTACTTACGCTCGTACTGCCGCTGAAGCTTGCAGAATCACTCGCACTTAGAGATGTCGAAATACTTGTACTCAATGATGCAGAATCGCTGATCGACGTACTTGCACTTGTTGACTCACTAATACTTACTGAAAGTGAATTACTTGCAGATATACTTTCGCTTGTAGAATCGCTATTACTTACACTCGTACTGCCGCTATAACTTGCAGAATCACTCGCACTTAGAGATGTCGAAATGCTTGTGCTCAATGATGATGAATCACTGATCGAGGTGCTCAGGCTTGTTGATTCACTATTACTGATGCTTGTACTTACCGATAATGAATCGCTAATGGATGTGCTAGTACTTGTTGACTCACTGATACTTGAAGATGTTGATTCGCTCACTGACGTACTTGCACTTGTGGAGTCACTGTTACTTACACTTGTACTGCCACTGTAACTTGCAGAGTCACTTACACTTAGGGATGTCGAAATGCTTGTACTCAATGATGATGAATCACTGATTGATGTGCTTACGCTTGTGGATTCACTAACGCTTGTAGATGTTGATTCGCTCACTGACGTACTTACACTTGTGGACTCGCTACTGCTAACACTTGTACTTCCACTAAAGCTTGCAGAGTCACTTGCACTTAATGATGTCGAAATGCTGGCACTCAATGAGGAAGAATCGCTGATTGACGTACTTGCACTTGTTGACTCACTATTACTTACTGAAAGTGAATTACTTGCAGATATGCTTTCGCTTGTCGAATCGCTATTACTTACGCTCGTACTGCCGCTATAACTTGCAGAGTCACTTGCACTTAGTGAGGTCGAAATGCTGGCACTCAATGAGGAGGAATCACTAAGTGAGGTACTCAAGCTCATTGACTCACTGTTACTTAACGATAATGAATCGCTAACTGATGTGCTGGTACTTATCGACTCACTAACACTTGTAGATGTTGATTCGCTCACTGACGTACTTGCGCTTGTGGAATCGCTGTTGCTCACACTTGTGCTGCCACTGAAGCTTGCTGATTCGCTAGTAGACTCACTATTGCTCAATGACATCGACGTACTAATTGAATTTGAGATCGAGTCTGATTCCGATAAACTTTCTGATAAACTCATGCTGGTACTCAATGAATCAGAAATAGATTCGCTGAAACTAATGCTCTCACTAAGCGAAGAAGAATCAGATTCACTAATTGCGACAGACAATGATTCTGATGCTGAAATACTTTCTGATACTGAATCACTCTCTGACAATGATAGTGAAGTGGATTCACTGAGTGATTGCGAGAGTGAAACTGATACTGACTCAGATAAAGATAAGCTTTCAGAATCACTTGTACTGTTGCTCAATGATCCAGAAACAGAGGCACTAAAGCTAGAACTATCACTTTCTGAATCTGACTCAGAAACACTAGCTGATATGGATAACGATTCTGATGCAGAAAGGCTTTCTGACATTGAATCACTATCCGACAGTGAAATAGATGTTGAAATACTTTCAGATAGGGATTCTGATAAAGATTCTGAATCACTAATCGAAATTGAAAGAGACATTGATTCACTTTCTGAGATAGAGGTCGATGACGAGCCACTCTCTGAGTCCGACACTGAAATAGATTCACTTATTGAAAGAGACGCTGATTCTGAGTCACTCAATGAAATCGAAACCGATTCTGAATCACTTAAAGAAGATGAAGTAGAGACTGATGTTGATAATGATTCAGATGTCGAATCATTCATATCAGATTCACTTTCTGAAATCGACGATGACAATGAATCACTCTCTGATTCTGATACTGAAACAGATTCACTCGTTGATGTAGACATAGATTCTGAATCACTGACAGAGATCGATTCTGATAAAGAGTCACTTTCTGAAATCGATTGAGAAAGAGAAACACTTTCTGATTCTGAAGTAGAAGTAATAATGGATTCAGATAATGATTCACTTCCCGAAACAGACTCTGAGGTAGACAATGATACTGGATCTTGCTCATAATTGACCGTGAACATCTGAGGTGAAGAATCCATTTGAGATGCTCCATTGCTAGTAGTGTCAAAAGTTTGATTGGCAGCCAAAGCTTCCGCTAATGTATTGTAGACTACTCCATCTGGTCCAGTAACCGTATAAATATATCCATTTCTCTCTAAATCTGCATCTGTTACACCAAGAGTGATACTTTCGTTTGAAACGCCAGAAGTACCATATTTTCCAACAGTGACTGTTCCCGGGATTTGCTCAAATGCTTCCCCTGTAGCCGGATCTGATTCCGGTTGGTTATTCCCAACGACACCGACTTCTTGATAAGACGGATAAAGAGTGATCGTAATAAACTGTTGATCACTATCTGTCGTACTACCATTATTGCTAGTATTATCAAAAACAAATGTCCCTGTTTGATCTGCATAATAGCCGGTTTGAGTGAGGTAATCCGCAATTAAATCCGTATAACTTATTTCTTGTCCGGTCGTCCCATTGATGGCAACTGTGCCAGTTTGGTTCTGTAATGGACGACCATCTGAATTAACAAATGTTACGTTGACTGTTTGTGTATCTGCTACAACATAAATAGTGGTTAGACTCGCACCTGTTCCTACTGTTGTAGATCCAGGCTGGACGTTGCCATTTAATACTGCACCTGTTGCATAATAGTAACCAGGAGGTAAATTCGTCGAAGTATAGTAACTATTGGTCCAATCGATAACATTTCCATAGTTTGCAGGAATTCTATCTGTTCCTGAAGCTTCGGTACCAGCATTCATGTACTCAGAAGAGATCACTTGACCTGTCTTAACGTCAACATATTGGTACTGAACCGAATTATTGGCAACACCGTATACATAAATATTATAGGTATAATTGGTGTTTTCCATCGGAACGATCGCAACTGTCGCTTGTCCATAACTATCCCCATTATCAGCATCAGTCGTACTATCTCCACCACTTTGGCCATCATTTTTCGCAGAACTAGCGACTTGGGTACCAATCGCCCACATGTAATTATCAGGCATTAACTCATTTGCATACTCCAACGTTTGCAAATCAAGATACTCACCAATGTAATTAACGTCTGGATCAATTGGCATATCAACAGTTTTGATAATATTGCCATACTGATCAACATAGTTTACAGTTACAGTTCCTGGTGCAATAGCAACAGTCGCTAATTCACGGGTAGAGGTATCTACAATATTAGATGTAGTAACATTTCCAGCCGTATCTTTAATGGTGGTTGTCGTACCTGAAATAGTCATTTCTACGAATTTTAAATTACGGTTTCCTTCTGGAGCATCGGTTTGGCTACTGCTGCCTTGCCATGTACTAATCTGAGAATTATTCATGACGAATGTTCCTGAACCTGTAATCAATCGGCCGGCTGAAACAGCTCCTGAAGAAGTTAGACGTGCTAAGTGCAATGCTCGCGGTGAAATAAAGCGAACGGTTGCGCCTGAGTCAACGTTTACAACAGTATTAGCATTCCATTGTTGCAAATCAAGTACTGTTCCAGCGTTAAATGTAACAACTGCTCTGTTCGTAACATTTAGCGAATTGGAACCTACTGTGCGGGTAGCGGTCATTTGCAGGTTTTGTCCAAAAGTTGCAGTTCGGTCATTTGATTGACTTCCTGAATAACGAGAAAAATCAAGGAGCATTTGGAAGCCGTCTTGTTTCCAGGTTACGTCATCTCCAACAGTGATTGAGTTAAATCCATAATAGACAAGGGGATAGTTGTTACTATTATAGGTACTAAGTTCGTTACCAATAATTGTCGCACCATCACCTACTTTAAAGGTATGGTTGAATCCTGTATCACTCGCATTGTTCCCTCGGATCGCCATATAGTAAAACATTGAATAACCAGTGGTACCAGCTGTTCGGTTCAACTCTACATGGGACCCATTAGCGATAGCTACTTCCCCAATTTGCATCAATTCTTGTTTTACATTGGCAACAATTTTGCCAGATAAAGTCACTTGACTATCCTCAGCATCCAGTAGTCGTCGTGGTTGATAAGCAGTATCTGTTCCGCTAACACCATCTCGTCCTTCGAGAGTGACATTATCGATATTGAAGTACCAGTATCCATAACCACCTGTTGCCGACCTTGAATCAATCACTGCGTCCGCTGTACCTGTCCCACTGTCTCCTGAGTTGGTGCCTGACTGCCAATGAATCAAGTTAATATTTGTGATCGTAAAAATAGAACCGCGAACCGTAGAACTTGCCCCTACATTAAACGCTGCTCCTGCCATATTGACTGTAAAACCATTCCCGTCAATAATCACACTCGTTTCGCGCCAACCTAAATCACGAGTAGCCACATTGGTAGCTGCTGTAATATTGGCGGTGACCTCGATATAGGTAATCGAAGAATTTCCATACGCTGCTTTTAAGGTAGCCCAGTCATTAACTGCCGCATACGTGCCATTAGCAATAGCGGTTTGTTTGTATAAATCTTTATTCTTCACTTGATCAGGCACATCAACTGTTACTCCAGAAGGTGAATTGGTTTTATTTCCATCATTGATTGCCTGTTCAAATTCTTCTCGACCCATATCCGGATCTGCAGAAACGTTGATTTTAATGATCTGCCCTGATTGAGTGGTGATTGCAAAACTTGCAATCAAGTTATTGGCACTAGCATATTGCTGCGCTGCCCGTATCAAAGATGTACTTGGTGAATTGCCATCTTTGACTACTATTTCTAATGAATTCGTTGTAGTGTCAACCGAAGCTTGTACTTTCTTAGGCACTAATTGATCAAAGAGCTCTTGTGCTTTTTGTGATTCTACTTTATTTTTTTCGGTGACTGTTTGTTTTGGTGGGTTCTTTTGACTTACTGACGTTGAATGAGAAACACTTGTAGATCGTGACATTGATAAACTGGTCGATTCTGATGCACTTGACGACAACGAACCACTTTCTGAAATCGAAGTACTTTCTGAGATACTCAAACTTTCTGATTCGGACACACTCTCCTCCTCAGAAAGACTCATTGATTCAGAAACACTTTGGGATTCTTCAATACTGGTAACATTGTTTTCAATTTCTGAATCACTCACACTCTGTGATTCTGTTAAACTAGTTGACTCTGTCGCACTTTGTGACTGCGTATTACTTTCGGATTCAGAAAAACTTTCCGATGGCTGCGTACTTTCAGAGAGTGAAGTAGCTTCACTTTCTTGTGTCGATGAAGCCGGTATTTTGGTAGTCGTTTTATTTGCCAAGACATTCTCGGCATTTGCTTCTTTACTTGCATCTAATGGCGGTGTGATTTCTGAAGCATGCGCCACGATTGGCGTGATACTCAATCCAGCAATGCCAGTAAAAGAAGTGATCGTTGCATACACCCAATGTTTTCCGCTTTTATACATCTTGTAGCGTTCACTTTTATTGGATCGTAACAACTTTCGATAATTATTCTTTTTACTCATTACGTTTATTTTTCTCCCCTTTCGTAAAAATATTTTTACAAGCTTCCCCAAGTCCTATTTCTTTATGAGATAGGACAACTAATTATTTCATAGCTAGTAAAAAAGTTACGTTTTGTCCCAGAATCGGGACAAAAAAAAGCAACCTCTCCAATAAAAGAGGTTACTCTGCTGGAAATTCATATTGAACAAGCTTCAAAGCAGCTGCGATCGTATCGTCCATATCATAATAGCGATAGTTGGCTAGGCGCCCACCAAATAAACATTTTTTTTGCTGTTGCGCCAATTTCTCATACTTGCGATACAGTGCATTATTGCTTTGATCGTTGATTGGGTAGTAAGGAATATCTCCTTTCTTCCACTCTTTCGGGTATTCTTTAGTGATAACTGTTTTTTTTGTCACCACTGGACAAAAATGTTTATGCTCAATGATTCGCGTATAGGGCGTTTGACTGTCTGTAAAGTTCATGACTGCTGTTCCTTGGTAATTATCCGTGTCATAGACTTTAGTTTCAAAATGTAAAGACCGATAGGCCAACTCACCATAACAATAATCGAAATATTGGTCAATCATTCCAGTATAAACAATGTTCTTAGAAGAGGCTTCATGACGTGTGCGATCTGCAAAAAAATCAGTCTCTAAAGAAATATCAATTAGTGGATGTGTAAGCATTTTTTGAATCATTTGTGTATAGCCCAATTTGGGTATTCCTTGAAAAATATCCGTAAAATAATTGTTATTAAAGGTATACCGAATAGGCAGCCTTTTGATAATAAAAGAAGGAAGAAGATCACATTCTCGTCCCCACTGTTTTTCAGTGTAGCCTTTGATCAGTTTGTGATAGATGTCTGTCCCGACTAAAGAAAGAGCTTGTTCTTCTAAATTTCGTGGTCTTTTTATTCCTGTCTTTTCAATTTGGGTCGATATTTTGATTCGAGCTTCAGTAGGATTTTTGGTTCCCCACAGTTGGTAAAATGTGTTCATATTAAAAGGAAGATTATATAACTCACCTTGATAGTTTGCAATTGGTGCATGAATATAGGGATAGAATTCAGTAAACTGATTGATATAATCCCAAATTTTTTTACTCGATGTATGAAAAATGTGCGCACCATATTTATGTACGTCGATTCCTGCTTGTTTTTCTGTGTAGCAATTGCCGCCAATATGTGTCCGTTTTTCTAACATTTTCACTGTATGTCCCCGTTTCGCTGCTTCATGAGCAAAAACTGAGCCAAAAAGTCCTGTACCAACGATCAAATAATCATAAGCCATTTTTTTCTCCTAACCTTTTTTCTTTTATTTTAGAATTTTGATAAGCCAGAACTATAATTTCTTTTTTCTGAAAAAGAAAATAAAGAAGAAATGAGTACTTTCAGTTATCTTAGATGAATGGTCATTGTCTTCAATGAATGAATCGAGACAACAAAAAGCTCTGAAATCGCAGCGGCTGACTGTTAAATCAACCGCTACTCTTTCAGAGCAAAGCAATAATCGAGAGATTATTTATTTTTTAAGTTGTAGAAAGCTTGCAAGCCTTTGTATTCAGCAACTTCACCAAGTTGGTCTTCGATACGTAGTAATTGGTTGTATTTTGCAATACGGTCAGTACGTGAAAGAGAACCAGTTTTGATTTGGCCAGCGTTTGTTGCAACTGCGATATCAGAGATTGTTGAATCTTCTGTTTCACCTGAACGGTGAGAAACTACTGCAGTGTAACCAGCTTCTTTCGCCATTTCGATTGCATTGAAAGTTTCAGTCAATGTACCGATTTGGTTAACTTTGATAAGGATTGAGTTACCGATACCGTTTTTGATCCCTTTTTCAAGGATTTCAGTATTTGTAACGAACAAGTCATCCCCTACTAATTGAACTTTGTCGCCTAAGCGTTCAGTTAATAGTTTCCAACCATCCCAGTCATTTTCATCCATACCGTCTTCGATAGTGATGATTGGGTATTTGTTAACTAATTCTTCTAAGTAGTCAACTTGTTCAGCAGCAGTACGTTTTACGCCGTTTTCGCCTTCAAATTTAGAGTAGTCGTAAACACCG
The DNA here is from genome assembly GCF_050542615.1 of Enterococcus sp. DIV0008. Classification (NCBI taxonomy): domain Bacteria; kingdom Bacillati; phylum Bacillota; class Bacilli; order Lactobacillales; family Enterococcaceae; genus Enterococcus; species Enterococcus sp. DIV0008. Next base: position 2,527,955 of record NZ_CP172937.1, read on the forward strand.
TTTTCGTAGAATTCTGATGATGCACAGTCAAATCCTAGGTATACATCTTTACCTGGTTCTAAACCAGCAGCTTTGATTGCTTCTAAGATTGTTTCAACACCGTCTTCAGTTCCTTCAAAACGAGGAGCGAAACCACCTTCGTCACCTACTGAAGTTTCTAAACCACGTTTAGACAAGATTGATTTCAAAGCGTGGAATACTTCAGTACCCCAACGTAAGCCTTCTTTGAATGTAGGTGCGCCTACAGGCAAGATCATGAATTCTTGGAAAGCGATTGGTGCGTCAGAGTGAGAACCACCGTTGACGATGTTCATCATAGGAGTTGGCAATACTTTTGTATTGAATCCGCCTAAGTAGTGGTATAAAGGTACTTCTAGGTAATCAGCAGCTGCACGAGCAACAGCGATAGAAACACCAAGAATCGCGTTTGCGCCTAATTTGCCTTTGTTAGGAGTTCCGTCTAAAGCGATCATTGCTTTATCGATAGCCATTTGGTCACGGACATCGTAGCCGATGATAGCTTCTGCAATGATGTTATTTACATTGTCAACTGCTTTCGTTACACCTTTACCGCCATAACGAGCTTTGTCGCCATCACGTAATTCAACTGCTTCGTGTTCACCTGTTGAAGCTCCTGAAGGAACCATTCCGCGGCCGAAAGCACCTGATTCTGTGTAGACTTCTACTTCGATAGTTGGGTTACCACGTGAGTCTAAGACTTCGCGTGCGTAAACATCAGTAATAATTGACATGTTTTGTCTCTCCTTTGAGTTTGTTTTATCTTAAGGGGAATACCCCTTGCGAACAACTTAATTGTAGTGAAAAAATCACGATTCTGCAAATGTTATTTTCATGAAAATGAAATTATTTTACAGCATCTAATAATGCTAGGAATGAATCAGCTTGCAAGCTTGCGCCGCCAACTAATGCTCCGTCAACATTTTCTTTTGCCATGTATTCAGCAATGTTTTCAGGTTTTACAGAACCGCCGTATTGGATACGCACGCTATCTGAAACTTCTTTGCCGTATAATTTTTCAACGGTTTTGCGGACAACGCCACAAATTTTGTCTGCGATGTTTGCATCCGCTGATTTACCAGTACCGATTGCCCAGATTGGTTCGTACGCAATCACAAGATTACTTACTTGACCGTCTGTTAAACCGTCTAAGCCTGCAGTGATTTGTCCTTCGATCCACTCCGCTGTTTTGCCAGCTTCATAGGTTTCTAAAGATTCACCACAGCATAGGATTGGGATCATGCCGTTTGCAAAGATTGCTTTGGCTTTTTTGTTGATGTCTTCATCTGTCTCATGGAAGTATTCACGACGTTCTGAATGGCCGATGATGACATAGTCAACACCTAGATCTGCTAAAGCCGCTGGTGAAGTTTCACCAGTAAAGGCACCTTCATTTTCCCAGTAGCTGTTTTGAGCAGCAATTTTTAATTCTGTTCCTTCAGCAGCATTCACTAATGTTTCTAAGAATAAAGCTGGCGAACCGATCACAGAGTCAACTGTCTCGTTGCTAGGAATTTTTGTTTTGACTGCTTCAGCAAATTCTTTTGCTTCTTTCGCAGTTTTGTTCATTTTCCAGTTTCCGGCAATAATTGGTTTGCGCATGTTCTGGCACTCCTTTTCGTTATCAAGCGTGCAAAGAAAGTTCTTTGCACGGCTTGTCATTGATTATTTATCGTTGATCGCAGCTAGGCCAGGAAGTGTTTTTCCTTCTAGCAATTCAAGGCTGGCACCGCCACCTGTTGAGATGTGGGTAAATTTGTCAGCAAACCCTAATTGTTCTGCTGCAGCTGCAGAGTCACCGCCACCGATGATCGTTGTTGCATCTTCAAGGTTAGCAATTGCTTCACAAACACCGATCGTACCGTTTGCGAAGTTAGACATTTCAAACACACCCATAGGTCCGTTCCAAACGACTGTTTTTGCGCCTTTTAATGTTTCAGCAAACAAAGCGATGGTTTCAGGTCCGATATCTAAGCCCATTTGTCCTTCAGGAACATCACCAGTATGTTCTTCTGTTGGGACATCATTTGAAAATTCAGCAGCAGTGATTGAATCAACTGGTAATACTAATTTATCGCCAGCTTTTTCGATCAATTCTTTTGCTAATTCTACTTTATCTGCTTCCACAAGAGAATTACCGATTTCCATGCCTTTTGCTTTGTAGAACGTATACGTCATTCCGCCGCCGATCAAGATTTTGTCTGCTTTAGGAATCAAGTTTTCGATTACGCCGATTTTATCAGATACTTTTGCTCCACCAAGAATCGCGATCATAGGACGTTTTGGTTCTTCGACTGCTTCCCCGATGAATTTGATTTCTTTTTCCATTAAGAAACCAGCAACTGTTGGGATACCTGTTGAAGCGATCCCTACGTTTGAAGCGTGTGCGCGATGTGCAGTACCAAAAGCATCATTTACAAAAACATCGCCTAAAGAAGCCCAGTATTTGCCTAGTTCAGGATCGTTTTTGCTTTCTTTTTTGCCATCGATGTCTTCGAAACGAGTGTTCTCAAAAACAACGACATCGCCATCTTGCATGTTGTTGATCGCTGCTTCTAATTTTTCGCCGCGGGTTTCATCAACGAAAGTTACTTCTTTGCCTAATAATTCGCCAAGACGTTTCGCAACTGGCGCTAAAGATTTTCCAGCTTTATCTGCTTCTTCTTTCACACGACCTAAGTGTGAGAAAAGAATTGCTTTTCCGCCGTTTTCGATCACATAATTGATTGTTGGTAATGCTGCTTTGATCCGTGTATCGTCTCCGATCACTCCATCTTTCAATGGAACGTTGAAGTCCACACGTACAAGAACTTTTTTATCTTTTAAATCGATATCTTGAACTGTCATTTTAGCCATGAACAGATTCCTCCTAGCATAATTGTTAAAAAAAGCGGAGAAGCGCGATGCTTCCCCGCTTTCTCTTGCGATGGTTTAAATTAAAGTCGTTCGCAACTCTTATAGGTTAGCGAAGTATTCTAAAGTACGTACTAATTGTGCAGTGTATGACATTTCATTGTCGTACCAAGCAACAGTTTTAACTAATTGTTTGTCGCCAACAGTCATAACTTTTGTTTGAGTTGCATCAAATAATGAACCGTAAGTCATACCAACGATATCAGAAGAAACGATTTCGTCTGTGTTGTAACCGTAAGATTCGTTTGAAGCTTCTTTCATTGCTGCGTTGATTTCATCAACAGTTACTTCTTTGTCAAGAACAGTAACTAATTCAGTTAATGAACCAGTTGCAACAGGAACACGTTGAGCAGCACCATCTAATTTGCCGTTCAATTCTGGGATTACTAAGCCGATCGCTTTAGCAGCACCAGTTGAGTTAGGCACGATGTTTGCAGCAGCAGCACGGGCACGGCGGAAGTCACCTTTAGGGTGTGGTCCGTCTAGAGTCATTTGGTCACCTGTGTAAGCGTGGATTGTAGTCATTAATCCTTCAATCACACCAAATTTGTCGTTCAATGTTTTCGCCATAGGAGCTAAACAGTTTGTTGTACATGAAGCGCCAGAGATAACTGTTTCTTCACCTGTTAAAGTTTCATGGTTTGTGTTGTAAACGATTGTTGGAACATCGTTTCCACCAGGAGCTGAGATAACTACACGTTTTGCACCAGCTGTTAAATGTTTTTCAGCAGCTGCTTTAGAAGTGAAGAATCCAGTACATTCTAACACGATTTCAACACCTAGTTCGCCCCAAGGCAATTCTTCAGGGTTGCGGTTAGCTAAAACTTTGATTTCGTTTCCGTTCACATTGAATGAACCTTCGTGAACTTCCACTGTACCGTTGAAACGTCCTTGTGTTGTATCATATTTTAACAAGTGAGCTAACATTTTAGCGTCTGTTAAATCATTGATAGCCACAACTTCGATTCCTTCTACTTCTTGGATACGACGAAATGCTAAGCGTCCGATACGTCCAAATCCATTAATACCTACTTTAACTGTCATTTAAGATTTCCTCCTTATGAAAATCATAAAAATATTTATTTTAAAGGGTTGCCCCTTTTAAAATCTCATTTGCGCAAGCTTCATCAGTGATGAGCCAGGTTTGTTTTGGTGCATTTTTCATGTATGCATTGACCGCTTTGGCTTTTGACTGTCCACCAGCGACCGCAAAAATGATTGGGACTTTTTGCAAATCTTTTAATTGAAGGCCAATTCGAGGAACTTTGTAAACGACCTCGCCTGCTTCATTAAAGAAATACCCAAAGGATTCTGCAACTGCATTTTTTTGTTTCAACATCAGAATTTCTTGTTCTGACATTTTTCGTCGAGCCGCCATATGCAACGCCCGTCCAATACTATGAATAACACAATTTGCTTGACTTATCAAGTTTAAGACATCAACGATGGCGGGTTCTTTCAAGAGAAACTCGTAGGTGTTCATGCTTAATTGTTCTGGTACAAACAAGGAGCGATAATCGCCATTTGTCTGCATCGCCATCACTGAGCTGACTGAGTTTGCTTGGACGTTGACTGATTCTCCAATACCGCCACGGGCTGGTACAAACAAGTTATGACGTTTGGCGGTTTCTAAATTGCCTAATTCCTCAGCAACTTTCGCCATTGTCGTCCCTCCCATCACTGCGATGGTGTTTTTGCCTTCTGGCAATAAGAGATCCAACGATTCATTCAGCAACTGGCCAAATTCAGCAATAACTTTCGGTTGTCGATCACCATCGCCACTCGCAATCAAACAACGTTCGATGCCAAAGGTCTCTGATAATCGTTTCTCGATTTGGTGCATTCCGAACAGCTGATCCATCAGTGCACCGATCTTCGTGTACACTTCTTCTCCGTAGGCGGTCAATTGCATGCCGCTTTTTGAAGAGTCGATCAGTTTCAGCTTTTTAAGGATATCTGTTTCCGTCCTCAACACGCGTTCCGTCATTGATAAACTTTCCGAAAGTGTCCGGCGGCCAACGGGCTGCATCCAATAAATATTTCTTAAGATACGGTAACGTTCCTGGAGTACAGCGAGAATATCCGGGGTGATTGCCTCAATCAATTTTAATTCATCGAGCATTTTATATCCTCCCGTTGGACAATTTTCGTCCTACAATGACTTAAAATGACCCATCGATTGCAAAAAAAATTTAAATCTGTTTCCTACACCAATAATAGTAGCACTTATCGCCTTGATACGCAACTATTTCAGTCACAAAATCTTGCTTTTCATAAAATCGTCATAAATTAAAAAATTGGAAGTGATCGATAAAAAAAGGAAAGGCTTTGCTGCCTTCCCTACTCGTCGTTAGTAGTAAGCTTTTGCTTTACTCGAATCGTTTCCGCTTGGAAGAACCAGGGATATTCATGGCTTCGCGATACTTTGCCACCGTTCGTCTGGAAATATCGATGCCTTCGGCTTTGAGGGCATCTGTCAACTTTTGATCTGACAATGGTTTATTTTTATTTTCTTCATCGATCAGTGCTTTTAGCTGCTGTTTGATCGATGCAGTCGTCAGGTCATCCCCGCTTTCTTGCGTCGAAACTTTCTGTCCAAAAAATAGCTTCAATTCAAACACCCCAAAGGAGGTTTCCAAATATTTCCCGTTGACTGCCCGGCTGACCGTTGATTCATGAATGCCTAACTCTTCGGCAACTTCTCTTAAAACCAATGGCTTTAATGGTCGATCCGGTTGGGTGAAAAACTCCTTTTGCCGAGCAACGATCTGCACGCCGACACGATAGATGGTATCCCCTCGTTGTTGCAAGGTCTTCTTTAGCCACTCGAACTCTTGGGCTTTATTGTCTAAATAACTTAGGACCTCCGGATCACCGCTTTGCTTTAATTGGTCAAAGTACTGTTGCTGAAAGCGAACTTCTGGTAAGGCGCGTTTGTTTGATTTCACGATTGGTTGTCCTTTTTCAACCGTTACTCGCAAATCAGGTACAATGTAGAGCCCATCCGTTGACCCAAACGCCGCCCCCGGTGTCGGGGTCAATGTTTGAACATAGTCAAAGACCTTTTGGATCTCGTTTAAAGGGATCTGCAACGCTTTACTGATTTTGTCCCACTTGCGCTCTGCCATTTCCGTAAAGAATTCTTCTAAAATGAGATAGGCCATTAGCGGCGCATAGTCATCTCTTTCCGTTTGCAGCATCAAGCACTCTCTTAGATCACGAGCACCGACTCCTGCCGGATCTAGCTGCTGGATCAAGGTCAAGGCATCGAGCATTTGGATTGGGGTCCCACCAACAAGCTTTCCAGCTTCTTCCAAGTCAATCGTCAAAAAGCCGTTTAAATCAATGTACTCGACTAAAAATAAAACGATCGTCCGCAAAAAGGTGTCGCGGTAATTTAAATGGACTTGATCAATGAGGTGTTCAAACAACGATGTATGCTGGTCAGGAATCTGACTTAGATAATCCATTATTTGTTCTGACGAGCCGCTGCTCTTGCTTGGTGTGATGGGCGAATCATATTCCCCCAGATCAATCAACGGATTTTCTAATGCCTGGTTATCTATGAATGACAATAATTCGTCTGCGGAAAATTGCAGCACTTGGATCGACTGCTGCAATTTCTGCGTCATAGCAAGCTTTTGCGTCTGTTTTTGTTGTTGTGAAAATTGCTGTTGAAATTTCATCATTCTACCTCTTGTTTTTTTCACTGAAATTGGTTAAACTAATATTTGTGCTTCGCGCCTTTAGTGTAGTGGATATCACGTAAGATTCCGGTTCTTGAGACGGGGGTTCGATTCCCTCAAGGCGCGTTTTTTCTTTTCGTTACAAGTATACTCGATTCAAATCAATAATTCAAAAGCACTTAGGGACCGCTGACGCGGTTCTTTTTTTTATTTGTATCTATGTAAGAAGACAAAATCGTCCTTCACCGATTATAAGTTGCTTGCAACCAAAAGGCGAAAAAAAGAAGAGGATTACTCCTCTTCTTCCTCTTCATCCGCAAAATCATCTTCATCATCGTCATCGATAATGGTGAGATCTTCCTCAATGCTGTCAGGTAATTCTTCTTCATCATCGGTGCTGTTGTCGGCGCCGATTTCTTGCAAGTCTGAATTGTATGCCGAGATTTCTTCATCCTCGTCATCATCATCATCAAAGAGATCATCTTCTTCGTCATCTGACAAATCAGTATCCTCAGGATCATCATCGTTATAATCGATTGCGTCTTCATCATCGTTGATAAAGGCATTGACTTTTTTACGTTTGCGACGACGTGGTGTATCTTCATCCTCGTCTTCGATGCCATGGTTGACTTCTTCATCGATCGAATCAATGGCGTACCATGAACGTAAGCCCCAACGATTGTCGCCTAAAGAAATAAAACTACCGTCGATATTCAAGTCTGTATAAAACTGCGCCAATGAATCACGAATCTCGCTGTCTGATGTTTCAAGATAATTTTGGATTTGGTTGACCAAATCAGAAAAATCCATCACGTCACCGCGCTGCTCTAAAATCGCATGGGCAACTTCAATCATCGACAATTCGTTTTTATTTACACCTTCAAATACATTAATTTCCAAACAGGACACGTCCTTTCACAGTCTACTCCTAATCATACAAAATTACGGCTCAAATTGCAATTTTTTCTTTCAATTTCCCTTTGATCAAGCGGTAAATTCTAAAGATAGTTTGTATTCGCCGACTTTGTCAGCAGCCATGAACAAGTCATAATCGATATCGATCTTTCCCGAGTATGGACGGTCTTTCAAACTAACGTGCAAGTGATTGGTGAAGGTGTGGAACATCATCAAGCCATACGGGGTTTGATAGCTCGTCTCTAAACGTTCCTTATAAGAAAATTTCAAACGCATGCGCATTTCCCCTGAGCGAATCAATTGAATCAGTCCGTCTGGCATGATTTTCATCGTAACGGGAATGTCGGTGCCATCTGGCTGGATCTCTTTGTAACGGATATATAAGGTATCACCGATCTTGACTGCTTGTCCTTGCAGATCAAACAGAAAGTTCTCTGTTTCCCCTGCTTGACGTACATTGGTTGTTAAATGAATCGAGATTGGGATTCCTTTTGATAATTCTTGCATGTACGTGTGCCTCCTTTGAAGATTTCAGTTTCATTCTTGCTTTTTTTTATGCGTTTGTCAATCATTTCAGTTGATTCTCCTTGGTCTATTTCTTCATTGAAAATAAAAAACGAAAACAAAAGCAAGTTTTCATTCTTTTCTCCAAGTAATTTTCCAAGAATCGTATATAATAAGGATAACAGCTATTTTTAAAGGAGTTTAACCGATTTGACTATCTATGTAATGGATCAAACCTTACCACGTATCCACAATCCTTATGAGCCATTTGCCTTCACCGATGTTGCCACCGAAGCTGCTGGCAAACAGGAACAAGTTTATTGTCATTTTTGGCAGTTGTCCGATACGATGATTTTAGGCATGAAAGATACCCGGTTGCCGTTTTTGACAGACGGCCTGCAAATTTTAAAAGAAGCTGGCTATACTTCAATCATCCGCAACTCAGGCGGGCTTGGCGTAATCAATGATGCCGGTATTTTGAATGTCTCCCTCATTTTCCCTAAACATTTGGCTGCCACCACGGATGCCGCCTATGAAATGATGGCGACATTGTTGCAAACAGCCTTTCCTGAGCGGACAATTTTGGCTTATGAAATTGCTGACTCGTATTGCCCAGGCACCTATGACCTGAGTATTGATGGAAAAAAAATTGCTGGTACAGCACAACGACGGATCAAAGATGGCGTGGCTGTCATGATGTATCTGAGCATCAATGGCGACCAACCAGCCCGCGGTTCTCTCGTTCGTCGTTTTTACCAAGCAGGTTTGAAAGAGCGCTTTGGTACGAATGGCTATCCAGCCGTCAATCCTGCGAGTATGACCACTTTAGAAGCAGCCCTCGGCCGTAAGTTTACCACACAAGAGGTGATTGACCGCTTGCAAAAAGCCCTGCTTTCCTTGATCTCTGACCAATCCCTATATCCGCTTGAATCACTGGATCAATGGCTGACAGAAAATACCCTTAGCGAACAAATGCAGCAACGCTTAGCTGGCATGGAAAAGCGAAACCAACCAATAAAGGAGTTTAGCGATGAGTCTACCTTATAAATATCAAACCTTAGCGATAGAAAAAGTATTTCGTGACCCCGTTCATAACTATGTCCATGTACAGCACCAAGTAATTTTAGATTTGATCAATTCCAAAGAAGTACAGCGTTTACGACGCATCAAACAGCTGGGAACTGCTTCTTTTACCTTTCACGGAGCAGAACACAGCCGCTTTTCTCACTCCTTGGGGGTTTATGAAATCAGCCGCCGCATTTGCGATATTTTCCAACGCAATTATCCCATTGAAAAAGTCGGGCCAAACGGCTGGGATGACAAAGAGCGTTTAGTGACCTTGTGTGCAGCATTGCTTCATGATGTGGGCCACGGACCCTACTCCCACACCTTTGAGCATATTTTTCATACGGATCATGAAGCGATCACAGTGGCGATCATCACTTCTCCTGAGACGGAAGTTCATCAGATATTGAATCGTGTGGAAGCTGGATTTCCTGAGAAGGTGGCAAGTGTTATCACTAAAACCTATCCCAATCCCCAAGTCGTTCAAATGATTTCCAGTCAAATCGATGCTGATCGGATGGACTACTTGCTGCGCGATGCTTATTTTACCGGCACTGAATACGGCACGTTTGATCTGACTCGCATTCTACGAGTGATTCGTCCTTATGAAGGCGGTATTGCTTTTTCTATGAATGGCATGCACGCTGTGGAGGACTACATCGTCAGTCGTTACCAAATGTATGTGCAAGTTTATTTCCATGCTAGTTCTCGAGGGATGGAAGTGATCTTAGCCCATTTGCTGGATCGAGCTGCAGAACTGTATCAAGTGGATTCAGAATTGTTTCAAGGCCATTCGCAGCTGCTTCTCCCATTTTTAAAACAAGAATTCACTTTAGATGAATACTTGAAACTCGACGATGGCGTGTTGAATACCTACTTTACCCAATGGACGGAAGAGAATGATCCGATCCTCAGCGATTTAGCCAAGCGGTTCTTAAATCGTAAACCGCTAAAATCCGCCCGCTTTGACGATGAGACACAGTTGCCGATGATTGAAGAAATGCAGGGACTGGTGGAAAAAGTCGGCTTCAATCCCCGCTATTATACTGCCATCAATTCAAGCTTCGATCTGCCTTATGATTTTTATCGGCCGACTTCAGGCAAACATCGGACACAGATCGAATTACAGGAAAAAGATGGTTCTCTTGTGGAATTATCCCAAGCCAGTCAGCTTGTTGCAGCCTTAGCAGGACAAACCCAAGGTGACCAGCGCTTTTATTTTCCAAAAGAAATGATTGACCCCAACATCCAAAATCACTATGATTTATTTGGAGAGACGTATCAAGAGTTTGCCAAGCACATTCGCAATGGTGCTTTGATCAAACCAAGCCACTAGGAGGAACTTATGAGTATCAAATTGATCGCCATCGATATCGATGGCACCCTGTTGAACAACGACCGCAAGATCACCCCAGCCGTTTACAAGGCATTGAAAGACGCTGAAAAGCAAGGTGTACGCATCGTTTTGTGTACGGGACGCCCTTTAACTGGTGTCCAAGATTTATTAAAGGAACTAGACTTATTTACGGACAATGATTTCGTGATTACTTATAATGGCTCTTTGGTTCAAAAAACCAAAAACCAAGAGATCATCTCTGAATTTGGTTTGTCCCAAGACGACTATCTCTTTGTTGAGATGACTGCGAGAAAATTAGGGGTTCATCTTCATGTAGAAACCGAAGATACTATGTATACCGCTAACCGCGATATCAGTCCTTATACGATTTATGAAGCTTTCTTAGTCAACATGCCATTGAAATATCGGACACCAGAAGAAATGACTGCTGACTTGAATATCATCAAAATGATGATGATCGATGATCCCGAAATACTGGATCAGATCATCCCACAATTGCCGAGCAGTTTGACGGACAACTACAATGTGGTCAAAAGTGCTCCTTACTTCTTGGAAGTCCTAAATAAACAAGCCCATAAAGGAGCTGCTGTCAAAAAATTGGCGGAGCACTTAGGCATCAAACAAGAAGAAGTCATGGCGATCGGCGATAACGAAAATGATTTAACCATGGTGGAATACGCTGGTATCGGTGTGGCGATGGCCAATGCCACTGAAAATGTGAAAAATGCCGCAGATGTCCTAACCGCTTCAAACGAAGAAGACGGTGTGGCAGAAGTAATCAACAAGTATGTTTTAGCAAATAACTAAGTGTAAAAAAAGGCAGGTTTCCTTTTTATCGGAAGCCTGCCTTTTTTATTTTGCCAACCATTGTTCAACTGCCCATTTATGACTGCCGCGTTTCAATCGTTGAATCGCTTTTTCTGGCGTATGCCATGACAACTGATTGGTTTCTTCTGTCGGTTCGCAGACTTTTTTCCATTTGGTCATTAAATAGAAATAGCCGGGGTGATGGTAAAATGTATCGCGATGGCGTGAATAGAAGTATTCAACTGCTTCTCCTAAATAGGCAGCGATCTCCCCTTCAAATCCAAGTTCTTCTATTAATTCTCTCTGGATCGCTTCTTCTTTGGTCTCATTTGGTTCAATTTCACCGCCTGGTAAAAAATAGGCGCCATTGGGTGCTTGTACCAAGATCACTTCATTTTTTTCATTTGGAAGAACGACATACGCGCCATATCTTGATTTGTATGGTTTCCCCGCTTCTTTTTCCCCGAACACAATTTCCTTTTCTGGCATGATTCCCTCCACCAACACTTTCTTTCCATTTTACCCTATGCCAATAGTCTGGACAAGCTGGAAATAACGCCCTGTTGTCTTTTATTCGTTATAAAATGAGAAAATATGTTATCATACAACTATCAAGATCGAAAGGATGATTTACCCATGAAAATGGCTCACACTTGTGTCCGCGTCAAAGACTTAACGGCTTCTCTAGATTTTTATCAAACTGCCTTTGGTTTTGAAGAATCTCGCCGTCGTGATTTTCCTGAACATCAATTTACTTTGGTTTACTTAACATTGCCTGGTGATGACTACGAGCTAGAGTTGACATATAACTATGACCATCCTGGCTATGAGTTAGGCGACGGCTATGGCCACATCGCCATCAGTACCGATGATCTAGAAGCGCTTCATGAGAAGCACCAAGCTGCCGGATTTGATGTCACTGACCTGAAAGGACTACCAGGAACTTCTCCTTCTTACTATTTTGTGAAAGATCCTGATGGTTATAAAATCGAAGTTATTCGCGAAAAATAAAGCGAAGGTGATCGATAAAAGGACCTCGTGTCCTTTTTTCTTTTTCGATCCATTTCGATTCATTTACTAGTAGAAAGGTTTGATCAAATGAAACCCATTATCGGCATCGCTGCTAATGAACGACCAATGATTGAAGAAGCAGAGCATTGGTTGTCCTATACACCCAAAAATTTTGTCACCCATATCCAACAAGCCCAAGGCATTCCCCTATTATTACCAATGGGTGTCGTGGAAGATGCTGCAACTTATATCAGCAAAATCGATAAACTCTTGTTAGCCGGTGGTCATGATGTCTCCCCTGACCATTATGGCGAAGATCCTCATCCTTTGATTCAAGGCATTCATCCTGATCGTGATGTCTTTGAATTGGCATTGATCAAAGAAGCAGTGGCTCAAAACAAACCGATCCTTGGAATCTGCCGCGGTATGCAGTTACTAAATGTCGCATTTGGTGGGAGTTTGTACCAAGATCTCTCTTTGATCGATCACCCAACGATCAAACACGTGCAATTGCCAACGTTCTTTCAATTCCCTACACATCGGGTGGAAATCAAGGCAGACAGTCGTTTGGCTGCTCTTTTAGGCACAACCTATCACGTCAATTCTTTTCATCACCAAGCAGTCAAAACAGTTGCAGATGATTTCAACGTGACCGCCACCGCTCCTGATGGTGTTGTTGAAGCCATTGAATCCACCGCCTATGGCGCACCGATCTTAGGTATTCAGTGGCATCCTGAGCTAGCCGCTCACAAGTTGCCTTCTGAGCAATCGATCTTCGACTTTTTTGTGCAGGAATTCTAAAAGCTTGCACCTTGTTTTCTAGATTCTAGCCAATAAAAAACGCCCGATTACGAAAAAAATCGGGCGTTTTGCTTATTTCTCGTTTTTCATTAACACTAGTGATTGTTTCAACGTTGCCAAGATACCATTGTCGTTATAGATCAAGACATTTGATTTGTACATTTTTGCAGAAACCAGCATCAGAACGATCGTAGTAACAGCAAGGATCCCTACTGAAATCAACGCTCCGCCAATCCCCACTGTATCATTAGCAAGCCGTACTGGCATAATATACGAGGACAAGAATGGGATATAAGAGGTTACTCGTAAAACAACGTTATGCGGATCCATACCGCCTAGTACGATTCCTAGCATATACCCGCCCAATGAAAGATACGTCACTGGAATAATGGCTTTCGCCGTATCTTCTGCTTTATTCACTAACGACCCGCAAAGGGCTGACAAGACAGAATAGATCAAGATTCCTAAGAAGACGAAAACGATCGCAAACACGAGGAAAGGACCAAAAATGCCATCTGACGAAAAACTTGCCAACAAGTCTTTTACCATCGAGTTGTCCTTGATCCAGAAATAACTCCCGCCAAAAATCGCAACATACGCAACTAGCTGGGTTGCTGCAACCATGATTACCCCAGTCAATTTGGCGTAGTAATGGGTTTGTGCTCGCGTACTAGACAAAATGACTTCCATAATGCGTGTGCCTTTTTCAGAAGCAATTTCTTGCGCAATGATTTGTGCGTAAGTGATGATAAAGAAAAAGAGAACGATTGTTGCGATGGTACTAACCGCTGCTTGCATCGCGGTATTATCTTCTCCATAGGTCATTTCGCCATCTTCACTGAAGGAAACTTTTTGCCGGTCAAGCGGTGCAACTTCACTAAGAACTGCCACTTGCTCAGCCGTCAAACCAAGCCCGCTAGCTCTATAGGATGACTGCAGGCCCGTCAATAATTGTTGGATCGTCAGCTCTAAAGCTTGCCCCATCGAAGACTCGCTTAATAATTCCCCTTGCAGCGTATCCCCTGAAGAAGTAATAACTAGCAAGGCATCAGCATCTTTGTCTGCCAATTGTTGTTGTCCTTGTTCTTCGCTGTCAACAACTTCAAATTCATAATCATCGCTACTTTGCTCCACAAAGGTCTGCGCAATAGCCGGTTCATTCGCATAAACAGCAATTTTATCGACACTGCTCATACCATCAGCAAAATAACTAATTAGATAAAACCCGCCCATTGCAATGAATGGAACCAATATCATAATCAAAAACGAAATTGATTTGATATTTTTCTTATAAACATCTAATGCGATTACCCAAAACTTATTCATTTTTTTTTCCTGCCTTCCGCTTAAAGATTTCTTCTAACGTTGGCGGTTGTTGATTGAACATAGGGATATAACCATCCGCCGTCGCTAAATCAAATAAGGTTTTTCCTACTGCAGGATCAGCGATCGTAATATCATAGCTGCCGTCTTCTCTAGCAATGACTTGCTCGACACCTGACACTGCCAAAAGCTGTTCTTTCGTCAAATTAGACTCTAAATAAACTTTCGTTCGTCCAAAGGATTCACGAATTTCATGGACCTTTCCGTTTAAGACCGTTTGACCATCTCGTAGCATAATCAAGTGATCGCAGATTTTTTCTACATTATCCATATTATGGCTGGAGAAAATGACACAAGAGCCTTTTTCTTTCAATTCAATGATCCCGTTTTTCAACAGTTCCGCGTTGACTGGGTCTAAGCCACTAAACGGTTCATCTAAAATCACTAATTTTGGTTCATGGATCAATGTTGAGATTAGCTGAACTTTTTGCTGATTTCCTTTTGATAAAGATTTGACTTTATCAGTTTTCTTGCCCTTGACTTTAAATTTGTCCATCCAATAGTCAATTTTAGGTACGATGTCTTCTTTCTTTTTGCCTCGTAAACGCGCGAAGTAGATCAATTGATCTTCAATCGTGACTTTTGGAAACAAGCCGCGTTCTTCTGGCAGATAGCCGATAATATTGTATTCTTTTTCACTAATTTTGTGACCATCCCATAATACTTCTCCTTGATCGGCTTTCAAGAAATCCAAAATCAATCGGAATGTCGTTGTTTTTCCTGCTCCGTTTTGACCAATTAAGCCCATGATCTGTCCATCATTGATGGTAAAGGATAAATGATCAACTGCTGTATAATCCCCAAATGTTTTTACTAATTGTTTTGCTTCTAACACATGCTCACCTTCCCTGTCTAATAAAATACATCACTAAAGAAAAAGCCGATAACGGCACCAATGATTGCTCCGACAAACATCAAAATGACTGTGTCACGAATTACCCGTTGTCGCTTCGCCAGTTTCTCTGGTTCATTGTAATAACTTGCTCGATTTTTATATAAGAATTTCATAATGATCGTGGTTACCCCGATACCAATCGGAATAAACACAAGACCAGTGAGTACTCCTAGTCCGAAAGATTTAAACGGATTTGTACGAATATTGAAATAACTAGCAATAAAATATATTGCTGCTAGTATTGCGAGACTGATTACCGAAAACAGAATCGATTTTTTCATCAAATAACGTGTCTCGTTATCAATCCGTTCTTGATAGCTTTCTTGATCACTGAAAATCGCCGGTGTATCTAGTGACGCTTTAAAATAAAAATACCGATCTTTATAATTGCTAATGTAGGTCCAGCCCCCAGCTTGGTACATCGCTAAGTAGTCAACGATCTCAGATGGTTCCCCTTCGAAAAAGTCCACTGCATATTTGGTCGCTTCTGGTTTTCCTTTGATAAACTTCAAAAAACCTAAACGATTCATCTTCACAAAATGCCAGCCTAGTGACGCTTGTTTTTGCAGACGAACCATTTCCTTTTCTGGATAGTAGGCGACTCCAAGAGAAAGAAGATATTTCTTATTGATGCCCATCTTGATCCCCTCCTAACGCTTCGAAGACTTGTTCTCCGATTTGATAAAATAATTTGCGTCGCTGAATATCTTTTTCCAGAATTTGTCTTCCTTCTAATGTAATTTGATAGATTTTTTTTCGATCAACGCTTTCTTCTAAATCAATCCACCCCTTTTTCGTAAGCTTTTTCAAAATCGTATACATCGTTGCGGGACCAATCTCAAACGTCCCTTGGCTTAGGTCATCAATCTGTTTCATGATGAGATACCCATGTTTTGGCTTTAAAAGCGCTAATAAAATCAAATAGGTCGAATCTGTCAATGCCTCATCCATTAGATTCCTCCATCCATCACCTATATCACTTAATGATATATTATCGAATGATATAGCCAGCGTCAATCTTTTTTTTGGAAAATAAAAGCCGTCTCCGTTGACGGAAACGACTTTTGATCATTAATTAGCAATTTTGACAGGTGTATTATAAGGCATGTTATAGTAAAACCATTTGGCATCCGGCACTGCTAAACGAATACAGCCATGAGAAGCACGGGTACCTAGTTTTCGTCCTTCAACAGAACTAAAAGCATTGGTGGACCAAGCGATACTCGTTGGAATCGTATGGAATAAATAGACCCCATGGTCTTTAAAGGAGCGGTAGTAGGCGGCTCCTGAAAAAGCTAAGCCTTTTTCTGCTTGAATGCGGAAATTCCCTAAAGGTGTTGGTGTATTAAAGGCACCGGTCGAGCAAAGCATCGTATAAATCACTTTATTCCCTGATTTGATATAAACCCGCTGTTTGCTGATGGATACTTCAATGTTTAAGTTTTGAACGTTTAATGAAGGATATTTCCCTCCTGTAGTATACATCCAAAAATTGCTATTTACATTTGTGGTTTGATTTTCCTTGACCCAACCGATTCGACCAGCTGGCGAAACGAGATACAAGTAATTGCCATCACTTGTTTTTGCTAGTTTGGTCGCTTGTGCCATATAGCCTTTGTAGGCACTCTTTTTTCCAAGTTTCGTACTATTTGGATCGGCTTTTTCAAAGAAATTGCCATCTCCATTCTTAACGACCACATAGCGGCTAATGTTGCTTTGAGAAGTGATCGTATGGGCATTGGTCACTCCACTTGCATTGATGTAGCCCAGCCATTTGTTGTTGAGATAGAGTGAGTAGTAGGTGGAGCCGTTGAAATGTTGATATTTCCCAGTAACTTGGATATTCTTATTCATGTAATTTGCGCTACTGCCTTTTTTCTTCGTAAAAGCTAAATCTTGCCATAAGGTATAATTCTTGCTTTTAAGGCGGACTGTGCGTTTTTCGCTTTGCCAAGTACCACCTTGATTGTTGGCGACCGTTGCTGCATCGGCATTTAAGTAGCCAATCCATTTTCCGTTAGCATCATAAAGGGACAAGTAGACACCGCCATTGACGTGGTTATATCTTCCTTTTGCAAGATAGGTTTTTCCCGCTAATTTCGTTGTAGTATTTTTCTTACTCGACCAACGGAAATTTCCCCAAATCGTGTAATTTTTCTTGGTCAATGTCACATATTTTCCGTAGGATTGGTAGGCGCCTTGTGCATCCGTCGTTAACTTAACACCCGAGGCATTGATATAGCCTAACCATTTATTGTTATTTGTATAAAGGGAATAGTACGTCGACCCATTCAAGTGACGATATTTCCCAGTAACATTGACTGTTTTGCCATTTAAAGCGGCTGTCGTTCCTTTCTTCGCTGTCCAATTAAAATTTTGCCATAGCGTATAATTTCCGCTGATGATTGTGGCATATTTTGATTCAGATTGCCATGCACCGCCGGGTGAAGTCGCTAGCTTAACACCGGCGGCTTTTATCCAACCGATAAGAACATTTTTATTTGAATACAATGCGTAATAGGTCACTTTATTATTCGTCGTGAATACTTCTTTGATTTCAAAGGTTTGACCATTAATGCTTGAAGAGGTGCTCGTTTTTTTATCTAAAAACACATCTTGCCAAAGCGATTCTTTCGCACTTGTGATGGTTGCATATTTCTTCTCGGTTTTGAAGGTTCCGCTGGCAACTTTCACTGCTGCTTCTGCTACGACACCGACAACCTTTTGATCGTCGCGAATTTCAAGATAGGTCTGCTTGTCGGTACCTTGATACTGTTTGACACTACGGTATACCTTGCCAGCTAATTCATCGATCGTTCCTTGTTCGATCAATTGACCATTTTCTAATCGGTAAAGGATTTTTTGTGTTTCTGGATCTGTTGCGGCGATCGGCTTGATTTTTACATATTGGTCATTATCTTCTACTTTCTTAACATCGATTTTCGCAACATCTGGTTCTTCAGAAGATTCTTCCGTCGATTGAGTAGATGAATCTTGTGTGGTCTCGGTCTGACTGCTCTCAGTCGTAGCCGTGCTAGTACTTGACGTTGTTTCTGATAAAGAGGTAGACGTTGATGAGGACTCTGTTGCCGTACTTGACTCTACACTCTCAGTGCTGACCTCTTGAGATGATGCTGCGCTTTCTTCTGAGAAACTTTCTGACGTCGTCTCTTGCGCAGCGAAAGAAGCTGTTGTCGAATCCCCTTCATTTGCTGCATAAACTTGTGTGATCGTTCCTACAATGGGTGCGATCAGTACCCCAACAATCGCAACGCCTTGAAATAACCCGCGTTTTAACTTTTTCATTTTTATTCCCCCTTTAATCCTATTTTGGTATCACTTTCTTACTATATGAACGAGATATTTTTTAGTGCCACTCCCCACTTTAAGTATACCACTGCCTAAAAGAAAATTTGAAAAAAACGTCCCCAAAATAAAAAAAGCAATAGCCACTTTCGGCTATTGCTTAAAAAACATTTCTTCTATTACATATGTTCTGCAACTAAAGCTTTCAATTGATCTTTTGTATGAACCCCAATTGCTTTATCAACCACTTGTCCGTCTTTTTTCAACAACAAAGTTGGGATAGACATGATTCCGAATGAAGCAGGTGTTTCAGGATTTTCATCCACATCCATTTTCACGATCTTCAATTCGTCTTCCTCATATTCATTCGCTAATTGTTCCAAGATCGGTGCTTGCATACGACAAGGGCCACACCAAGTTGCCCAAAAATCAATAAGGACTAAGCCTTTATCGGTTTCTTCTGAAAAAGTTTTATCGGTAATTTCTTTTGCCATCGTACTTCCCCTCCATTTTTAAAACTAAAAAAAGTATACCACGTATCGGAAGTTTTTTAAAACCGTCTGCTTACAAAAGGTAAGGGTTCTTAACGTTTAGTTAAACTTCACAATGGTCGCTCCATTGCCTCCTTGATTTGCTGGGGCAAATTCAAAACTTTTCACCGAGCGATGTTTTTTTAGGTAGTCAGTGATCCCTTGACGCAATGCGCCGGTTCCTTTACCGTGAACGATCGTCACCTGCGGATAACCTGCCAAAATTGCTGCATCCAAATACTGATCCACTTCATTGAGGGCTTCTTCGTACCGCTTGCCGCGTAAATCCAACTGATTGACCACTGGACTGCTGTCAGCAGAACGAATCGTATTAACGATACGCTGTGTAGGCTCCTTCACTGGCGCTGCTGGTTGGAGATCTGTTTCTGGCAAATTCATTTTCAGAATGCCGATTTGGACTTGCCACTGATTTTTACCGGCTTTTTTCAACAGTACCCCGCGCTGCCCATAAGAAGTTACGAGTACCTCGTCTCCTTCTTTCAGCGTCTTAGCTGCTTTGGCTTTTTGCAGAACCTTGTTTTTTTGCAGATGTTCTTCTTGCTGCAGTCCTGATAGCTTGGTGCGCGCATCGATCAGTTCGTGTTCTTTGACCTTCGTTTGACCGCCAGCTAACTGCATTTTACGAATATCGGCAATGATTTTTTCTGATTCCTCTTTAGCCTCTTCTACAATTTGATTGGCTTTTTGACGGGCTTTTGCCAATTCTTTTTCGCGTTCTTCAAAGAAATAACTGTAAGCTGCTTCCAATTCTTGGTGCAAGCGGGCTGCTTCTTTTACATGATGACGAACTTCCAGATACTCCGTTTCCGTCATTTTGCGTCGATTTTCCAAATCAGCGATCATTTCATTCAGATCTTGACTTTCTCCATCCATGATCTCTTTGGCTTGGTCAATGATGGTATCTGGCAAGCCAAGTCTTTTCGAAATCTCAAACGCATTGCTTCGTCCTGGAACCCCGATCAACAAGCGATAGGTTGGACTTAAGGTATCAACATCAAATTCCATAGAGGCGTTGATCGTATTGGATCGGTTATAGCCATAAACTTTCAATTCTGGATAATGGGTCGTCGCCATGACATAAGCCGACTTAGCCCCAAGTTCGTCCAAAATCGCAATCGCTAGTGCCGCCCCTTCTTGAGGATCGGTCCCAGCACCTAGTTCATCAAAAAGCACCAGACTTGTTTCGTCGACTTTTTTCAACACATCAACGATCGTTGTCATATGTGAAGAAAAGGTCGATAGGCTTTGCTCAATGGATTGTTCATCACCAATGTCCGCAAAAATTTCATTGAAGACCCCCATTTGGCTTTCTTCTTCTGCCAGAATTGGTAAGCCGGCTTGGCCCATGATCTGCAACAGCCCTAATGTTTTTAAGGTGATGGTTTTCCCACCGGTATTCGGCCCAGTAATGACAACAGCTTGATAGTCTTTTCCAATCGTAATATCGTTAGGAACGACTTTTTCTTGATCGATCAATGGGTGACGTGCTTGTTTAAAAAAGACATGGTTATCTTGATTGATCGCTGGTACGACCGCCTTCATCTCTTTCCCAAAGCGAGCCTTGGCATTCATGAAATCCATGATCCCGATCACATACGCATTATGGAGAATCTCTCTTTGGTATGGGGCTAACTCTGCTGATAATTCTGCTAAAATACGAGTGATTTCGTCCCGTTCCGCAATTTGATGTTGACGCAAACGGTTATTTTGTTCCACTACTTGTTTTGGTTCGATAAACAAGGTTTGACCAGAGGAACTTTGGTCGTGAACCACGCCGCCAAAAACACCTCGGTATTCTTGTTTGACTGGAATCACATAACGCTCATTTCGCATGGTTACGATCGTATCACTTAGATACTTTGCATTGCCACCTCGGACGATGCCATCCAATGTCTCGCGAATCGTCCGTTCTGCTCGTCGGATCGATTGGCGAATTCCCCGTAGTGCTGGAGAGGCATCGTCTGTGACTCGGCCATCCTCATCGATAGATTCTTTCAAGCGACGATTCAAGGTTGGCAAAGACACCAACTGTTCTTCCCAGTGATACAAGCGGGAAAATTCAATCTCACTTTCAGACAAATCAGCAAAAAAGCGTTTCAATTCCTGCGTGGTTGATAAGACGCGGGCAACTTGTGCCAATTCAACGCCGTTTAAATCTGCGCCGATTTCGATCCGTTTCATTTGGGGACGAATATTCTCAATTTTTGGTACAGGGATTCCGCCTCTTAAACGCTGGATCTTGATCGCGTCTTCTGTTTCTGCTAGCCAAGAGGAAATGACTTGCTCATCACTTGATGGCACAAGCTTTGCTAAGGCTTCTTTTCCTTGGGCTGTTACGATATACTGACCGATTTGACTCTTTACTTGTTCAAATCCTAAAACATCAAGGATCTTAGTATTCATTCTTTTCTCACCTGCTTTGTTTTAACTTTTTGTTCCTAAGAAAAAGGCAGAATGGCTCTGCAACCATCTGCCTGCTTTTTACCCAATCACATCTGTGATCCACAATCGATAGAAGTAATCTGAGAGAATCGGTGACCGATCAACGATGAAATTCGCAGTTCCGCTCGTTTCAAACAGATTTTGAATCGTGGCAAACGGGATCATTGAGAGAATCATGAAAAACATATACAAATTGATATACATCAAGATGACATTCAAAACACCCGCAACTGCCCAGTCATAGCCGCCTAAAAAACGTAGGCGTTTGTAACGCAAACTGTCTGCAAAAATCACTAATAGTTTGGTGATCAGCCAACCAGCAAAGAGTACCATCACAAAAGCGATGGCCGCATAATAGGCTTTGTCTAAATCTAAAGCCAGTTCCATATCGTAGTATTTTAACTTTGAATCCGCCGTTACTGACATATAAGGAACATAGAGCTCAATTTTTTTCGCAATTTCTTGGTAATTCGCAACTGCAAAGAAAAAAGAGATCAAATAGCCCAAAACTGAGACCAATTGTAAACTGGTTCCGCGCCGCGCGCCGCCATAAAAGGCTGCCAACAACAAAACCAAGACAAATAATCCAATCATTTAGGAATCCTTTCTACGCCGCACTACCCATGGGCTGTCTTTTCTTGAATTTTTCGTTTCCTTTGTTCATTTAAGATCTGTTGTGCTTCCACATGATTATGGATCTCCACATCACTGCGACCTGTCTCATCGAGAACTTTCCGTGCTTCGGATTCGATCGCTTCGATCCGCTTGATACGATTCTCAAGCTCCGTTGCTTTAATGGCTTGTCCCCGCAATTCGTCCACTTTTTTTTGTAGGACCAACAGCTGTTCTTGTTTTTTCAGCTGGTCGGAAACAGCGTTGATCGCTAATAAGATCGACGCTTGTTCTTGATCGGTTTGTGGCGACAATTGCATGATCTCAAGCAGTTGGTCATTGACCAATCTTGTCACCATATCCATGTGTTCTTTGCTTTCGCGTCCAATAATCGTGTAACTTTGATTCGCGATAACTGCTTTATAGCGTTTCTTTTGCTCCGTCATAGGAATATTTCCTCCCATTGCTTACATTCTGCTCTATTCTATCACTTATTGAACATGTGTCGCAAACTCTTAACTATTATACGTGATTTTCTTATGAATTTCCATGCCAATCGTTTGTTTGCTGATCGTCTTAGTAAAAAAGAATAAGAAGTATGGTAAAATCTTAAAGTATCCTTTTGTCTACCTAAAAAAAGACAAAAAATCAGGAGGAATCAAATGAGTACGATCGTTATCAAAGTACCAACTTCAACTATCCAAAAAATGCAGCAATTTTATCAACGAGAATTGCTGGCGAAGAAAGTTCCTTATACAGTGTTTGTCGCCAAAAAAGGGCCAACGACGATCACTGCTTATACGTCTGGAAAAGTCATGTTTCAAGGAGCGACTGCTGAAAAAGAAGCTTCCTTATGGGGCGACACGGCTAGTGCTGTACCGGATAAGAAAAAAGCGCCTGTTTCAACCACTGCGTTGCCAGCAGGATTTAGCGAAAAAAGCGTCGTCGGCAGTGACGAGGTCGGCAACGGCAGTTATTTCGGTCCTATGGTGGTCTGTGCCGTCTATGCCAAAAAAGAGCAATTACCACAGCTGAAAGCCTTAGGTGTCAAGGACTCAAAAATGCTGACAGATCCAGAGATCCGTAAGATGGCGCCGAAAATCAAAGAATTGGTTCCTTACCAATTGCTCACTGTCACGCCCAGCAAATACAACGAGATCCAACCAAAATACAACACGGTCCGAATGAAAGTTGCTTTGCATAATCAAGCCATTCGTTTGCTTTTGCAAAAAATTGCTCCTGAGACACCAGATGCCATTTTGATCGATCAGTTCACGAGCGAAAAAAATTATCGCACCTATTTAAAGTCGGAACAAGCAGCGGTCACCGAAAAGCTCTATTTTGCGACGAAGGGTGAACAATATCATCTAGCAGTAGCGGCAGCCTCTATTTTATGCCGTACAGTCTTTTTGGATGAATTAGAGGCAGCCTCCAAAGAAATCGGTATGCGTTTGCCTTCTGGCGCCCACACAGCTGCTGACCAAGTTGCCGCAAAATTACTACAACAAGGTGGCATAGCACTATTGAGCAAATATGCCAAACTGCATTTTGCGAATACCGAAAAAGCACAGAAACTCGCTAAGCTGTGAGTTCTCGTATTTTCAAAAAAACTGCCACTACTTCTGATAAAGGAAGCGGTGGCAGTTTTTGTCCTAAGTACCAAGTGAATGCTGCGAATCAAAGCCCTAAGCCAGCTGCTTCGATTCCCATCGTGATTAAACCAGCCAAATAATTTTCTGAAAACCGATCGGAAAAGTGTAATTTTGGCAAGACGCCATACTGAAACACTGCTGCCAGCTGCTTTTCCAAAAAGGAGCGCGACACGAGCGCCTGCCATTCAGAGGGCAAAAACAAAATGACTTGATGCGGGTCCGTCACTGCCACGATCGCTTGGAGAGTGGCAGTCACTTGTTCTGGGATCGCCTCTGTTGCCAACGGGTAAGAAGCCGTGTAGAGATGCGGCAAATGCTTGATTTCGCCACTTAAATGGTTGGCTCCTTTAAAGAGCTGTTGGTCGATGACTAGTCCCGCACCTGGCGGATAATTTTTCGGAAAATAAATGCCAGCCACGATTTTTTTCTCTTCTTTGAAATGAAATACCGCAGCATTCACGTCATTCTCAATAAGCGCTTTTACAGCGATCTCTTTTTCAATCAATTCTCCTAACGCCATGTCCTTAAATGCCGGAGCATCCATGATCTTCAGTCTTCCAGCAATTTCCACACCCGGAATCCCCACGACTGCCAAGCCGATTTTCGGGTATTTCTGTTTTATCTGACGAATCACTTGCAAGAACTGCGGCAATCGGCCCTCTGCTGACTGCTCATGATGCAAAATGTTCCCCACGAGATCAACAACTGAAAAACGAATCACGATCTGCTGATCTTCTTCGATAAACTGAATGATCAACAACAGTGTCCGTTGTGCATTGTACTGGTAAGCCGCAGCTTGACGTCCCCCCGTTCGTTGCGGTTGATCCGTCGTCAAAAGTAGTTGCTTTTCAATCAATTCAGGAAGCAACTTGTTGATCGTTACCACGCTTAATTGAGAGGCATCTGCCAGTTGGCGCTTGGTCATAGGCGCTTGCTGCTGTTTTAGCAAATTCAGCAAAACTGCCTGATTATGTAATTTAATGGTCGTTGGCTGATAAGCTTTCATTTTTCTCCCCCTCAACGCTCCTATTTTAACAGATAAAAAGCTGGGAATATACCTTTATTAATTTTGTTAACAAAGGTATAATAGAAGCAACTTATTAAACAAAGTTTACTAAGTTCAAAAAGGAACGAAGAAAGAACGACGCATGTTGCTTATTAAAGGAGTTGTCGATAATGAAAATTGAACACATCGCACTATATGTCAATGATTTGGAAAAAATGAGGACATTTTATGAAACCTACTTTCAGGCGGTCAGCAACCCAAAATACCATAATCCGAAAACAGGCTTTCAGTCCTATTTTTTGACCTTTGATTCTGGAAGTCGGTTAGAATTAACGACCAAGAAATTTTTAAGCCCTCGTGTCAGTGAAAGCTTAGGCTACACTCACCTTGCGATAGCAGTTGGTGATCAAGCTGACGTCGATCGATACGCTCAACGGTTTGTTGAAGATGGCTACCCTCTTTTAAATGGTCCTCGTACAACAGGCGATGGCTATTATGAAGCAGTTGTCCAAGACCCCGAAGGCAATTTGATTGAATTAACCACCGACGATTTACCGTCTTAGAAAGGATTTTGCAATGAAAGAAGACTTTGATTATCAAGCGATGTTGGCTGGTCAATTGTATCAAGCTGCTGGCATTCTCCCTGAGAATGGTTCAGCGGAGGGAAAAAAACGTGCCCAGGAAATCAACCACTTACCAGTCGATGACCGAGAACGAATCATCGCCAAAGAAAAAGCACTCTTTGGCAAATTTGGGCAGCATTGCTTTGTCCAACCACCCCTTTATGTTGATTATGGTCGCCATGTTGAGATTGGTGATCACTTTTATGCCAATATGGATTGCATTTTTTTAGATGTCAATAAGATTCTGATTGGTGATCATGTGATGGTGGGACCACGGGTCAGCTTCTATACCGCCAGTCATCCAATCGATTCTGTGGTCCGCAGTCAAGATTTGGAATTTGGCCTACCGATCACCGTCGAAGATTACGTTTGGATCGGGGGCAATAGTACGATTTTACCAGGTGTCACGATCGGCAAACATGCCATCGTCGCTGCTGGATCCGTCGTCACAAAAGATGTGCCGCCGAATACGATCGTCGGCGGCAATCCAGCCCGTGTGATCCGTGAGATTCAGCCGGCTGACAAAGAACATTGGGAGACTGCCGCCCAGCTCTATCATCAAAAACGAGCAGACTGGCAGAAGCAGCAAAAATAACGAAACAAAAGGAGACGCCATGATTTTTACAGACTATCACGTTCATAGTGATTACAGCGATGATTCTTGGTATTTGATGGAAGATGTAGTCAAAGACGCCATTAAACTAGGCTTAGCAGAAATCTGCTTTACCGATCATGTTGATTATGGGGTCAAAGAAGACTGGCAAGCGACGGATACATACCTCGTCGGAGCCAATAAAGTCGTAAAAAATGTCTACTACGACTTGTATTTTAACGAACTGGCACGCTTAAAGGAAACATACAGTGACCAAATCAAGCTAAAAACTGGGCTGGAATTTGGGATGCAAATGCACACGATCCCACAATTTACCCGTCTTTATCGTTCGCATCCCTTTGATTTCATTTTACTTTCCGTTCATCAGGTAGACGATCAAGAATTTTGGACCGGAGAATTTCAAAAAGGACGCAGCCAACAGGAATGCTACGAGCGCTATTATGATGAAATGTATCAACTAGTCACGACATATAAAGAGTATTCCGTCTTAGCCCATATGGATTTGATTCGTCGTTATTTAGATAAAGAGAAGGACGCTTTTAAACAAACGAAAGAACAAATCGCAGAGATCTTGAAAGTCGTGATCAAAGATGGCAAAGGCATTGAACTGAATACCTCTTCCCACCGTTACGGAATCAATGGGTATACGCCATCGATCGAGATCCTCAAGCTTTATCGTGACTTGGGGGGAAGCGTGCTAACCATCGGCAGCGATAGTCATAAACCAGAGCAGCTCGGGTTTCAAATCAAAGAGGGACAAGATCTTTTACGATCATTAGGATTTACTGAACTCTGTACGTTTGAACAGATGCAGCCGATTTTTCATCGTTTTGCTTAACTTGCACAAAAGCTCCGTCTTTTGCAAAAATCATCCCCTCGTCTTTCGTTACGAACCTAAGTATTTTAAACAAAAAAAGAACGACCGCTTTAATCTGCGGTCGTTCTTTTTTAGACATTAGTTCGTCCAAGCAGCAACTTCTTCTGGGTGATTGGCTACCCAATCTTTGGCTGCATCTTCGGCTGACGTTCCGTCATTGATTGCTAACATGACTTCTTCCATGTCTTCTTGTGTCCAGTTGAAACGATCAAGTACTTCGTAGACTTCTGGCATGTCATCTGCTAATCCTTGGCGTACAACAGTATTGATGCTTTCTGCTTCACCCATTGTTCCTTCAGGATCATCCAGATATTTCAGATCATATTTCGCAAACATCCAATGTGGAGACCAACCAGTAATAACGATCTCATCTTGGTTCTTGATGGCTTGGCCCAATGCCACTGTCATCGCTCCTGAAGAAGAGGTAGCGACATTCCAATCTGAAAGGTTGTCATACGTCGCAACCGTATTTTCCGCTGCATTCACGACCCCAGCGCCTGGTTCGATACCAGTGATGGTTTTGCCAGATTCGTCAGAAAGGTCTGCGATGGAATCTACATCCATATAGCTTGGTACAACGATCCCCAGTTTTGCCCCTTCTAAGTTAGGACCCAAGTTCTCGACTTGGTCTTGGTACTGTTCATACTGGGATTGATGCGTAGATGGCAGCCAAGCAGCAACCATCCCGTCAACTTCCCCTTTTGCCACCGATTCCCACATGATGGCATTATCCAATGGCGTCGTATTGACTTCGTAGCCCATTTGCGACAAGACTTCTGCCACCACATGGGTAGATGCAACTTCCGTATCCCATTCGACATACGCCAAGTTCACCGTGCCTTTGCTGTTAGAAACATTTCCAAAAGCAAACGATGCTCCAATCAAAGCAACGACTGCCGCTGCAGCAATCCCGCCAAAAAGACGTTTTTGTTTGCGACTCGTCTTGCTCGCTGCTTTTTGATGTGCCGAACGGTTCAAATTCTGGGTAAAGCGATCCATAATGATCGCCAAAATAACTAAGGATACCCCACTGACAAATCCGTTACCGACTTGTGCTCGTTGTAAGGCGGATAAGACGCCGCGCCCTAACCCAGGAGCACCGATCATTGACGCGATCACGACCATTGATAATGCCAGCATCGTCGTTTGGTTGACCCCAGCCAAAATAGTACTTTTGGCTAGTGGCAATTCTAATTTGATCAGTTTTTGCCAGCCAGTCCCACCGAAGGAATCAGAGGCTTCTACCAATTCACGAGAAATTTGGCGAATCCCTAAGTTCGTCATCCGAACGGTTGGTGGTAGAGCAAAGATCACTGAGGCGAAGACCCCAGGAACCATGCCGATCCCAAAGAAAGCAACCGCAGGAATCAAATAAACGAAACCAGGCATCGTTTGCATAAAGTCTAAGATTGGCGTCACGATGCTTTGCGCTTTTTCGCTTTTCGCCATTAAGATCCCTAGTGGAATCCCAATGATGATCGAAACCAAACTTGACAACAAGACCAACGTCACGGTGTTCATCAAGTCTGTCCATAACCCTTGATTATAGATGAACAGCAACCCAACAAAAGTAAAGGCTGGCAAGCCGAATTTTTTGCGTGAAACGAAAAAGGCAGCAGCCGTCAATAAGACGATCATTAACAACGGTGGTACAAACAATAATACATTTGTAATAGCGTCCATGATAAATTGTCCGAAAGACTGTAAGGCTGAAAACAATCCACTGAAAGTTCCTGTTAGCCAATCAGTAAAGTTTTCGACCCAATCAGCTACCGGAATCGTATGGTGTAAGAAATTATCCATTTGTCACTACCCCTTCCTCTGCTTGAGCGGCTGAATCGGTCTCAGCCAACGCTTCAATCACGCTTCCGCGGATCACGACTCCGATCAAACGATCATTTTCTACCACAGCTAAAGGTGTAGGCGAATCATAGATCAAATTGAAGATATCCGTTACCAGCATATCTTTATCAATCTTTTTAACATTTTTATCAATAACTTCCTTCAAGTTCAGATTGTTTTTCCGTGCCTCACGAGCAGACTCGGCTGTCAAACTTCCTTTTAGGTGACGACGTTTGTCAACGGCTAACAACATGCTGACTTCTTCTTTCCGCATCCGGTTCAATGCTACGCTTGGTCCATCGATCTCGATGTTCGTCGTCAATGCTGGAACCATGATGTTTTGCGCAGTCAAGACTTTGGAACGATCGACATCTTCCACGAAATCACGCACGTATTGGTTGGCAGGATTCGTCAAAATATCTTCTCCTGTACCGATCTGCATGATCTGACCATCTTTCATTAAAGCGATCCGGTCACCGATCCGCAAGGCCTCGTTCAAATCATGGGTGATAAAGATGATCGTTTTTTGAACATTGGCTTGTAGTTCTAAAAGTTCATCTTGCATTTCACGGCGAATCAGCGGATCGAGTGCTGAAAAGGCTTCGTCCATCAAGAGGATCTCTGGATCATTGGCTAACGCACGGGCAAGTCCCACACGCTGTTGCATCCCTCCAGACAGCTGGTCAGGATATTGGTCTTTAAATGAAAGCAACCCTGAGTTTTCTAACGCTTTTTCCGCTTTCGCTGTTCGTTCTTCTTTCGAGACCCCACGGACTTCTAGTCCGTATTCTGTGTTCTCTAAAATCGTCCGATGAGGGAAAAGGCCAAAGCTTTGGAAAACCATGTTGATTTTGTGACGGCGAACTTCTCGCAGTTCTTCTTTACTCATTTTAGCAACATCCACGCCATCTATGTAAATATCTCCGCCAGACGGCTCGATCAATCGATTCAAGAGGCGAATCAATGTTGACTTCCCGCTTCCAGAAAGGCCCATGATGACGAAAATCTCGCCTTCGTTGACTTCGAAGTTCACATCATAGACCCCGACGGTGGCACCCGTTTTTTCTAAAATCTCGTTTTTGCTACGTTGTTCTTTGACCATGGCAAGAGCTTGCTGCTTTTTCTTACCGAAGATTTTGGTTAAGTGTTCCACTTTAACTTTACTCAAATGATTAATACTCCTTTTTCTGAAAAATTTCACGAAAGTGACCATACTATCTTAACAAGATGTGGTCACTTTGTCAAAAAAAATTTCCCAATGCTTTTTCTTTTGCAAAAAAAGCATGGGAATCAGGAAAAAGAATTACGCTGAATGGTCCGTTGGATAGAAGAAATTGGTCATGCGCTGCAACGCCAGTTCATTTCCGACAAAATAAATCGTATTGCCTGCACTAAATTTCGCATAAGGTCCTGGTGACAACAACAATTCTTCGGTTGTTTGGATTGCGATGATCGTCGCCCCTGTGGCTTGCCAAATATTCAATTCATTGATACTTTTTTCCAAATGCTGCGCTTGTTCCGTCAACTGAAGTTCAAAGGGCACAAACGGACTCATGTGGTGTACCTTTTTGGTCTGCTGCACTAACGTGTTCAACAAGTCAGAAAAATTATCCAGCTCTTGCTGCTGCCGCTCCACACTGTCTAAAATGTCTTGTCTGATTTCTTGGATCGACTGCACATCTTGGTATTGTTCCACAAAGGCCTGTGCTTTTTCCTTTGAAGCAATATAGGCGCCGCTGCCATGACGGACATCCATGATTTCTAAATCAACTAATACATTGATCGCTTTACGGGCTGTTTCAGGAGAGACATTGAAATTGCTGGCTAACGTTGAGCGTGCATGGATCTTTTGCCCAACTTGGTAGCGATTTTCAACGATTCGTTCCGCGATCGCCACGGCAATCTGCTGATAACGAGGCAAAGCGACCTTCTTTTTATCTTGAAACTTATTCGTCATGATGAACTTCCTTTACTTTTTTTTCATCATAACAAGAAACATTGTTGGTGGCAACTATTCACTGATTCGCGGATTTTTGATCAAACGTACACGAATGATTGCCCCTGCCTGCTGCATCTGTTTTTGCAGATCTTGCAGCAGCGTTTCATTTGTCTCATCAAGATCGATCAAGGTATAGGCGACTCCGGCTTTTCTTTCACTTGTCAAATTATCGATATCTACACCTGCTTCAGAAATGATCCGCAATAATGGGGCAAAAGCACCAGGCTTGTCGTGATAAAACAGCGCCAAGCGATACGGTGCCAAAAAAGGCAACTCTGCATGAGGAAAGTTGACCGATTCTTGAATCGTCCCAGCGCGCAAATAGGCATGCATGCGATCAAAAACTACGTGATCCCCTTTTTCCAAGGCATTGGTAGTACTACCGCCAATATGCGGATAGCACAATACTTTCGGTTGGCCGATCAAGCCCGCACTAGGAAAATCAGTGATGTATTGTTTGAGCTGATTTTTGGCTAATGCTTCTAAGACGGCTGTTTCTTCCACGATCTCCCCACGACCAAAATTCATCAGCACTGCATTTTTTTTCATCTGCTGAATCGTTCGTCGATTCAGCAAGCCGTGGGTCTCTTGACTCAAAGGAAGCAAAACCACCACAAAATCTGATTCGGCCAACAGTACGTGCAAGTCACTGACTTGTTCGTAATCGTGGGCCGCTTTTTTCGTACGGGCATAGCCGAGGACTTCCATTCCTAACTGGTGACAGGCTTTTGCCACCCGTTCACCGATCTCTCCTAAGCCTAAAATACCGATGGTTTTTCCAGCTAATTCTTCGCCGATCACTTCTTTTCGCCGTTCTTCAGCTACCTTCAACACATCTTCTGCTTCAATTTGACCTGACGTTAGCTCTTCTTGCAAATCGGCTACCGTCTGGATGGCTTTGAATAAGGGGCGAACGCTGAGAAACAAATTGGAGAGCACCAATTCTTTGACTGCATTGGCATTGACACCGGGACTATTGAAGACTACTGTGCCATTTTGAGTACACCGTGCCAAATCGATCGTATTGGTGCCTGTTCCTGAGCGAGCGATCACCGCTAATTTGGGTGTGATCAATTCGTTAGGAACCGTTGAACTGCGTACAAACAGCGCCTCTGGGGCCGCTTGATTTTTTAACGTGTATCCTTTTTTGATTGCTCGCTTACCTATCGTTTCGGTCATCTTATCTAACTGATAAATCGTCTCCATAACGCAGACCTCCTTTTGTCTTTAGTGCGTATTAGTCAAATAGTACAAAAAAGTGCGGTAAAATGATAGCAATACGCAAGAGAGGATGATTACTATGCACCTATCGATCACAAATTTTCCAGATAAACAGCCGATCGTCGGCAAAGACTCGCAGCTTCAAGACACAACTTTAGGAGACTATGTCGAAATTGGCGAAGCCAATCACATTGATCATTCTTCCATCGGCAATTATACCTATACGGGGCAATATTGCTTTATTCAGAACAGTCAATTAGGACGTTTTATCAGTATCGCAGCGATGGTCCGCATCGGCCCCACCAATCATCCCTATGAACGCCCTAGTCAGCATCTTTTTGCCTATAATGGCGAAGGCTATGGATTTGCGCCAAAGGACGAGTCCTTCTTAGAAAAACGCAAAGCAAAAACGACCGTCATTGGCAATGATGTCTGGATCGGCCACGGTGCCGTGATCCAATCTGGTTTGACCGTCGGTGATGGTGCCGTGATCGCCTCAAACGCAGTCGTAACCAAAGATGTGCCGCCTTATGCGATCGTCGGCGGGGTTCCAGCAAAAGTGATCAAATACCGCTTTGATCCAGAAACGATCACTGCTTTAAAAGAAATCGCTTGGTGGAATTGGAGTCGTGCAGAATTAGAAGCACGCTATCCGGATTTCCGGCTCCCAATCGAAGATTTTGTAGTAAAATACACCCGTTGATTATGCGCTTTTTCCGCTTAGTACGAGGAATGAATGATAACACATCACAGTCATTCATTCTTCGAAAGTCTTTGAGGGAAGGATTTTTTAGAAATAAATAAAAAACACTGAAAATCTATTGTATCGAGAAATTCCTGTGCTAAAATGGAGAAATCAAATGAAGTTTTTCACGAACTTTTAAAGGAGTGTTCTATTTGACCATTTTAGACTATCGTCCATTAAATCTTTACACCAATTACCGCGAAGCTGCCGAGGCATTTCCTGACACAACCATCATCCACGATGAAGTGCTGCCAGCATTTCCTGAACTTGGCTATCGTAGTACCTACCGTTCGAGCCATGAAATGATTTTAAAACGTGCGTACCAACTTGCTGCACTAGGCGTGCAAGCCGGCGATAAAATCATTCTTTACAAATCTTCAAAATTCGATACCTATTTATTAGCAACGGCTGCTTCTTACCTTGGTGCCGTTCCTGCCATGATCTCCTATCATTTTCCTGCTGAAACCATCGAAGTGTTTGTGGATCGCTTAGAAGATCCATTCATCTTATTTGATGAAGAAACCGAAGGCCGCGTCGCACAAGTGAAAAATAGCAGTACTGACAAACAGATTGCTGTTCGTCATCTGCTGCAACAACCAGCGGAACCAGTGGCCCAAACTGAGTTACCGGTGGATCAAATTTCTTATATGACCCACACTTCTGGAACAACGGGTATTCCAAAATTGATTTGTCATTCGGCAAACTCCATGGGCTGGCGGACAAAATGGCAAAAAACGATCTTCACCAAGATTGATCGCACCAAAGCAGACTCTGATTTAATTGCGTTCCATATCTCACCGGTGCACTCCCGCTTCAATATTGGCATCTCATCCTTGATGGCGATGGGCTTTCCGATGATGCCATTAGCCAATGCCAACGGCGCTCATGTCGTAAGCATGCTAAAAGAATACCCACCAATCGCTTTGGAAACTCATCCAAACAATTTTGTCCAATGGAGCTTTGTAGCAAAAGAACAACCAGATGCTTTCGCCAATATTCGCTATTACCATTCAACCTTTGATGCCATCAACAACCAAACAATGGCCACTTTTTTAAATACTTCAGCAACAAAAGAAGCAATCTTTTTGCAAGTCTATGGTCAAAGTGAATGCGGGCCAATGATCCTAAAAGCACATACCTTAGAAAGCATCGCTACCAACGATGCCCGTGATATGGGTGTGGGTCTCGAGGACTTAACGAGAGCACGGATCGCCGATGCAGAGGGCAACGAGCTGCCAGCCAATACCGATGGGCACATCCATTTCCTTTCAAAAGGACGCGCGTTGACCTATTATAAAGAAGATCAGCGTTTTGCTGACAATGTCTATGGCGCTTGGTGGGACAGTGGTGACTACGGCATGATGGATGATCAGGGCCATCTTTACTTAAAAGACCGTCAAGTGGACTTGATCAAAAATATTGAAAGCAATCTTGCCTTGGAAGACCTTTTGCTAGATCATTTAGACTTCCTTGCCGAAGTTGTGATTGTTCGCGACAAAGAAAACTCACCACAACCAATCATTGCTTTAGCGCCAAATCGTGAAATGGATTGGGATGCTTGGTGGAAAATGGTGGAAGATCTCCCTCACCTCAATCAGCCAATTTTACGCGACTACGAAGATATCCCACGAACAGCAACCATGAAAGTTCAACGACTACAAATTGAAAAAGAATTCAAAAACGCAGACTAAAACAAAAGAAACGGCCAGCAGATTTCCCTGCTCGCCGTTTCTTTTGCTTTCGCTGTGTTTTCTTTCGCTGCGGTTATTCTTTCGCTGACCGTTTTCTTGAGTAGATACGTTCTTTAGATTGCCCATATTGACTTAGCTTTGTTTCAGCTAATGTGATACCAAAGCCCTTTCCATCAGGTACCAGCAGCTTGCCTTCATGCAAAGTTGCAGGCTGTGTAATGACATCATCATAAAAGTAACGGTCAGAAGCGGAAAGGTCCCCGGGAAAATGGAAAATATCTTGACTCGCAAATTGCAAATTCATGGCTCGTCCTACACCAGACTCAAACATGCCGCCTAACCAAACAAGCAGTCCATGGGTTTGACATCGATCAAGGATCCGCAAAGCTTCGGTGATCCCACCGACACGAGGGATTTTCAGGTTGATCGCACGGCAGCTGTCCAGTGCTGCGACTGTATCGACGTCTTCTGCCGTTCGAATATCTTCATCCAAACATAGAGGCGTCTTCATCTGTCGCTGTAGCTGACTGTGCCCCACCAGATCTCGTACCTTAAGGGGTTGCTCGATCATCACCAAGCCTAAGTCATCCAATGCCAAAATGCGTTCAGGCTCACTTTGATAGGCCCCGTTCGCATCTGCCATCAAAAGCAATTCTGGAAAGGCTTGTCGAATCGCTCGCAAGGGTGCCACATCTTGCCCCGGCTTGATTTTTAACTTGATTCGTTGATACCCTTGGGCGACATAAGCGGCAACAAGAGCCATTAGTTTTTCGACAGAGTCTTGTATGCCGATACTAACGCCAACAGCGACACTCGGTCGGGTTGCGGTATACAGCTCTTTCACACTTTGATGCGTTTGCTTGCCATATAGATCCCAAATTGCTGTTTCCAAAGCCGATTTTGCCATGTAGTTTCCTTGGACCGTTTGAAACAATTGCCAAACTTCTTGCGGATGCTCGATCTCCTGGTCAATCAATAATGGGATCAGTGCTGTTTCAATCACTTGTCGAGCAGAAAAGAGGGTTTCTTCAATGTAATCTGGCTGCTCAAAAGCGACCAATTCACCGATGCCAACCATTCCATCCTCTGCCGTCACCAAATAAAGATCAAAGGCTTTTTCTGTTAATTGTCCGTAACTTGTCACAAAGGGTTGTTTGAGGGGCAAGCGACAGGCGATGCGTTCAATTTTTTCAATCTTCATTGCGTTCTCTCCTTGTCAATCAGCTGACTGTGGCCCCGATCCTTTTACAAACCATTGATCGATTTCATGACGAACCTGTGTCGGCTGTTCTAAATGGATACAATGTCCAGCATTAGCAACGACTTTGATGGTCATCTCTGGTTGCAGCTGCTTCATTTGGTGGGCGATTTTACGAAACTTTAAATCTTTTTCCCCCGCTAAACAAAGAATTTCACAAGCTAGCTGCGGAAGTGCCGACCAACAGCTTGGCTGTTTGCCATTACCACCGTAAACCAAGCTTACTGCCAAGCCAAATTTATTTTGCTGCAAGCGACCTTGCCGTACAGCAGCCTGCTGCACTAAGGGTAGCTCCTTTTGACTAGCAAACAACGGCAGTTCTTGCCAGTAATCGACAAAATCGACCAGAGGCTCCCTTAGTAAGCGCAACGCTAACCAACGATCGTGTCGCTGACGAGCGAGTCGTTCCGCTGGATCAGCTAACCCGGGGGAACCACTCTCAAGCAAAAGATGGGTCACTGCAGCTGGTTCCATGACCGCCCAAAAAAGTGCGATTCGTGCCCCCATCGAGTAGCCATAAAGACCATAACGTTCAATCCCTAGCATCGCTAAAAGCTGTGCGAGATCCTCCACCAGTAAAGGAAGTTCATAACGCATGGGATGGACATAAATCGATGACCGTCCATGTCCAATCAAGTCGACTGCCAATACATTATAAGAACCTTCCTCTACAAAAACCGGTCGAAAACTTTCCGAAGAACCCGTGAAGCCATGCAATGCCACAAGGGTTGGTAAGGCTGGTCGGTACGGTTGCAACCACTGATAAAAATAACTGACGCCAT
The DNA here is from genome assembly GCF_050542615.1 of Enterococcus sp. DIV0008. Taxonomy (NCBI): domain Bacteria; kingdom Bacillati; phylum Bacillota; class Bacilli; order Lactobacillales; family Enterococcaceae; genus Enterococcus; species Enterococcus sp. DIV0008. The sequence goes on from NZ_CP172937.1 coordinate 2,564,530, forward strand.
TTATCGTGTCCCTCATTGCTGTGCTCCCGCCTCGCTAAACTGCTGTTGCAGTGCTTGCCAAGTGTTGACCGGATCTTTTTGCTCACCTTTCACTTCGATTATTTGAAAACGCGGCTGTTGGCTTGTTTCCGTTAAAATCGTTTGAAACTCTAGCAAAGAGGTCGGTGTGTGCCAATCTGCCTCATATAAGGCCGCCACTTTTTGAAACTCAAGATCTAACGGCGTGCCAAAGAGCGGGACAAAGTCGTTTGGTTCTAAGGTGTTTTGTGACAAAAAGGAAAAGATCCCACCACCGTTATTATTCAGTAAAATGATCGTTACTGGCAATTGATACTGACGCAGTAGTTGTAGGCCGTTCATATCATGGTACAACGCTAAATCACCAATCAACAAGTAGGTAGGCTTTTGACTGGCGGAAGCAATCCCAGCTACGGTCGAGACAAGGCCGTCGATCCCATTGACGCCCCGATTTCCATACACTCGATAAGTGGAGGTAGTTTTGCTGCCGTAGCGATCAAAGAAACGGATCGCATTGCTGTTTGCCAAAAGGATCTGCGCATCTTCGGGCAAACATTGTTGGAGCATGCGCACAGCGCTGCTCTCATCCCATTGTTGCAACTGCGGACATGCAGCAAGCACCTGATCTGCCCGCGCTTGAAGTGCTTGCCATTGTTGTTGCCACGCCATATTTTTGACGATCGGCAACTGGGTGATGGCCGCCACGAAAGTGCTGATCGCTGCTTCGATCAAATAGTTTGCCCGATGCAACTGGTCTTGCCACTGTCCCGATGGATCAACAAAGAGCCACGTCGTCGTATCCGCTGCTTTGTTCAACCATAATAGGACATTTTTAGTGACTGGTAAGCGACCAAAACGCACGACCACTTCTGGTTGGAAGGCAGAAGTCAATTGCGGGAAAACAAGATCGGCTTGGCTGATAAATGTTCCTACTTTGGTACCGGCTGTCGCCAAATTGGTCAATGGATCGCCGACAATCGGCCAGCCTAATTTCTCTGAAAAAGTCAGCAACTGCTGCGCTTCTTCGATCGTAAGGCTTTCTCCAGCAATCAGAATACCTTTTTTACCAAAGTAAGGGGCTAGCTGGGTGATCATCTCTGCTGACAGCTCTTGTTGTGGTGCCAGATAGCTCACGTCTTGCTGTATACTGCATTGGCGACTAAAGTCAGGCAACAGCGGCTCCCGTAATGGAAAGTTGATTTGGACAGGGCCTCTCGGCTGCTTTTGCGCTTCGATCGTGCAAGTTGCAGCTTGCCAAAAACTATAACGCAACAAAGCTGGGTCGTTTTCTGGCACCGTCATCTCTACCATCTTTTTGACGTGAGAGGCATACAAATTCTGTTGATCCATTGCTTGTGGCGCCCCAACGCCCCGCAGTTCTGGCGGGCGATCAGCCGTTAAGATGATCAATGGCAAGTTGGTAGCTTCTGCTTCACAAACGGCTGGATAATAATTGGCTGCTGCAGTTCCAGAAGTACACAGTAAGATTGTTGGCTGGAGATCAACTTTGGACATCCCTAAAGCAAAAAAAGCAGCCGAACGTTCATCGACAGCCACCGTACAGGTGATCTCAGGATCACGATGCAATAGTAGCGCCAATGGCGTTGAGCGTGAACCGGGACTAATAACCGCTCGCTTCGCACCCGCTGCTTTTAGTCCCTGGATTGCCGCTAATAAATAGTCTGTCATGACTGTCTGATTATTCATCTCCTAAGATCCCTCTCCTCATCGGTTGAAATTTTAACCGTGTTTCTTGACGTTCAGATTCTGCGTCTGAATCGGCAACGATCCCACAGCCCGCATACAGCGTTGCTTGATTGCCGCTAAAGAATCCTGAGCGGATCGCCACAGCAAACTCGCCAATATCTTCTTGAATACCCAACCAACCGATCGGTCCACCGTACATCCCTCTGCTGGCTGGTTCATGAGTACGAATCCATGAGACGGCTGCTTCTTTCGGTTCTCCCCCCAATGCTGGGGTCGGGTGTAGTTTTTGCACGGCGCTCAGAAAATTGACTCCTGCTTTTCTTTGCCCTGCTAAAGGAACAAACAAATGCTGAATGTCACGATTCTTGATGACGGAGCGGGCTTCTGATTGAAAGCCGTCAGCTAACAAAGTGGCCAATGCCGTTTCTAAGCGATCGACAACTACTTGATGTTCATGGGTATTTTTTGCGTCCGCTAAGAGGGCTTGTGCCAGTGCCTCATCTTCTTCTTTTGTTTGGCCTCTTGGTGCGGAACCTGCGATACTTACCGTTTCAAATTGATCGACAGTCGCTTTTAGCAAGCGTTCTGGCGTCGCACCAGCAAAAACATGGCCCCCATGTTCGATGGCAAAAAGATAGGTATTCGGCTGCTGTTGCGCCAACCGTTGCAACACCCCAGCACTAATGATCGACTGCTTCGTTTCTATCTTCATTCTCCTGGCCAGAACCACTTTTTTCAACGGTGTTTCGTTCGAGCGAATGGCTGCCACTGTCTCTTCGACCGTTTGCAACCATTGGGGCACCTCTAGTTCCTCTTGTGCCTGAAAAGCAGGCGTTTCTGCTACAAGACTCTTGTCCGGGTTGGCATTCAACCAGCTTGCGACTTTTTCCTGTAAGGCAGCGACTTTTTGTTGTCGTTGTTCCTCGGAAGAAGCGGCTACTGTATAAACGACGCCACACTGATCGCCAGTTTTGCGGACCAGTATTTCTGGCAACGCAAAGAGACCGGCACCTAGCTCAGCCCAATCCTGACTGACTTCTGCCTGTTCATCAAAAGCAAAGCCCCCAACCAGCTGCGCCTGAAAAGGTGCCTCTGGTTGATAATGGGCTTGCTTTAAGAGAGAGCGGACTTCTGAAAAGTCTGCAAGTTTGGGTTGCGAAAAAGTGACTAACCAACCCAATCCTACCATACTAGTCGTTTCATCAGGAGTACGCCAGAAATAGCGTTCCCCTTGATATTCGTGTGCCGCTGCATAAAGAGCCAGTAAGTCACACCTTTCTAAAGGCTGATACTCACTCAAATAGGTTTTCCCGGCAGCGATCGCTGCTTCATAATTACTTGTTGATTTGCTGTTCAATGTAGTTCACTCTTTCTTCACTCAGCAATAGCCGTTTTAAAAGTTTGCCGCTTGCTGTGCGCGGCATTTCTCGCACGTGATAAAAACGGCGCGGAAATTTATAATGGGCGATCTGCCCTTCTAATGTATCCAACAACGCTTGAAGTCGGACGGACTCATTTAACGTTAAATAAGCCGCGACAGATTGTCCCCACTCCTCGTCTGGTTCCCCCACCACAGCTGCCTCTTTGACCGCTGGATGCTGCAACAAGGCTTGCTCCACTTCTGCGGGATAGATATTTTCTCCACCAGATATGATCAGTTCGCTTGCACGACTGACTACATACAAAAAGCCCTCTTGATCAAGATACCCTAGATCTCCTGTGGCAAACCAGCCCTCTTGGTCCCACTGCTGTGGACTGCGATCGTTCAAGTAACGAGTCGTGATCGCAGGTCCTTGCAGGTGGATCTCTCCGATCGGCTGGGTACTTTCAACAGTCTGATGATCTGCCATTTTCGCATCAGCCGCAATTCGTAAATGGACACTTTGCAGGGGAACCCCTGAGGCGCCGATTTTTTCTGAAGCTTTTTCTGGTGGCAATGCCACCACTTGTGAACAAGTTTCTGTCATCCCATAGGATTGGATCACAGAAAGCTGTTTTTGCTGGCATTTTTCCAATATACTTTTGGCAATGGGCCCGCCGCCTAGCAGTACATAACGCAACGAATCAAAGCCATGTTGGGGCACCAATGGCAGCAAGTCCATCAACATTTTTGCCACCAAAGAAACGATCGTCCCTTTTCCTGCTTCAAGATCTTTTGCCATTTCTACAGCATCAAAGCGCTCATACAAACGAACACTCATTCCAAGTCGCAGTGAACGCAAGAGAATTGATAATCCACTGATATGGTACAGCGGAACTGCACAAAGCCAACAATCCTCACTAGTGATCGTTAAGTTCTTTTGAGTCGCTTCGGCACTTGCTAGATGATTCCCAAAGGTTTGCGGCACACCCTTGGGATTGCCAGTCGTACCGGATGTATACATAATCGAAGCTACCTGTTCTGCTTGATAGATTGCTTTATTAGGAACAAACGAAGGATCAAAAGAACTGGCAAGAGCCTTCGCCTGCTCCATCGCTTGTCCAAAGGCCATGCTGCGAACACCTGGGACTGCAGCTTGATCTGCCGTGATCAGCCAGTCGCAGTGGGCATCTTGCAATTGGAAGGTGATCTCAGCGGCTGTCAATCGCGTATTCAACAGCTGGACTTCGATCCCCAACTCCCACAACGCAAGGATCGTAAAAACCATTTCAGGGGAGTTATTGCTAAAAAGGGCTACCCGGTTTGGCTGATCAACGAACTGGGCTTGATAATAAGCAGCGTAAGCATAAACCTCTTTTTGCAAGGCAGCAAACGACCAGCTTTTTTCATGCCAATAAAAAGCTGGTCGTTCTGGATGAAGTTGTGCTTGCCTTTGCAGCCAACTCCCAGTCATTATGGGAATTTAGGGAATTGGTCGAAGTTTGGTTGACGTTTTTCTTTAAACGCGTCACGACCTTCTTTGGCTTCATCCATCGTGTAATACAATAAGGTCGCATCGCCGGCTAATTGCTGAATGCCAGCTAATCCATCCGTATCGGCATTCATTGATGCTTTGATCATACGTAACGCCAACGGGCTCTTTTGCAGCATCGTTTCGGCCCATTCCATCGTTTCATCTTCTACTCGATCAAGAGGAACGACTGTATTGATCCAGTTCATCGCCAATGCTTCTTCGGCAGTATATTGTTTTGTCATGAACCAAACTTCCTTGGCTTTTTTATGTCCGATCGTCCGTGCAAGATAGCCCGAACCATAGCCACCATCAAAACTACCGACATTTGGTCCTGTTTGACCAAATTTAGCATTGTCAGCGGCAATCGTTAAATCACAAACCAATTGTAAAACATTCCCGCCGCCGATCGACCAGCCTTTGACCATGGCAATCACCGGTTTTGGCAACGTGCGGATCAAGCGTTGCAGATCCAATACGTTTAAGCGAGGAACCTGATCTTCCCCAACATAGCCACCGTGACCACGGACTTTTTGGTCTCCGCCTGAACAAAAGGCTTTGTCGCCGGCGCCTGTCAAAATAATCACGCCGATGCCTGGTTCATCGCGACTGATTGAAAACGCATCAATCATTTCAAACACCGTTTTTGGTGTAAACGCATTGTGGACTTCTGGGCGGTTGATCGTGATTTTCGCCACTTTTCCATGTTGTTCAAATAAAATTTCATCGTACTCTTTTAAGGTTTTCCATTCTCTCATTACTTGTTCCTCCTCAATTCACATAGCTCTATTATACACATATCTAGTCGCTTTTCGTTAGAAATTGCTTTGTTTAAGGGAATTTCTTAAGACTTCTCCACCTGTTGCTGTCTTTCTTAGAACTTCGGCTGATTCTACTAAAACTCGTGCTATAATCATGGTAACTTTCTTAGAAAAAGGAGCAAAAAATGAACTTACTAGAAGCTTTAGAAATCGAAGTAGAAGCAGCAACAGCCGATTTTGTTCGTTTACGAATGCCGATCAAAGAACAGCACAAACAGCCTTTTGGTCTCGTTCACGGTGGCATTAACGGCGTTTTGATCGAGACTGCCTGCAGCATCGGTGCCAATCAAGCTTTGGCTCAAGAAGAAGCCTTCGCCGCCGGCATTGACCTACAAGTCAACCATCTAGCCGCCGCCCAAGAAGGAACCCTGATCGTAGAAGCTAGTCCTGATCGCATCGGTGCCCGTATCCAAACTTGGCAAGCCACTATTTGGTTAGCTAGCGGGTTAAAAACTGCCGTTGGTCGCTGTACCTTGACAACAGTGCGCAAATAATTCTTTTCGCTCCTGTGTTGTAAACACGGGAGCATTTTGGGCCTGGTTTATAAGAAGAGTTTCACCAGACAACTCCTTATGGACGAGCTTCTTTCAGTAAAGAGGATTCTAAAAGCGCGACAGTGTTTTTTCAAAAGGTACGTTGTTTTTTTACAGAATAGGGGTCTTTCGTTATAATGTAGCTAAGAAAGCGAGGCTTATTATGAAAAATAACCGATTGATCCACTTTTTAGGCGGCAAAACAAGCTATTATGTCTTAGGACTGATTATCTTGTCGGCAGTTGCTGTCTTTTTGCTAAATCAGATTTCTTTTTTATTTACACCCTTTTCAGCCATACTTACAGCTATTATCCCACCCTTTTTATTTGGGCTGATCCTTTACTATCTGTTTAACCCGGTGGTCGATAAATTGGAATCGAAAAAAATTCCCCGTAGTGTTTCGATTGCTGGGATCTATCTTTTGATTCTTTTGTTGATCGTCTTTGCTGGTTTCCAGCTTTACCCGATTTTGGAGCAACAAACCACCGATCTGATCAACAGCTTACCAAGTTTGGTCAGTGACTTTGAGAAAAACGCGACCGCCTTTTTAGAAAATACCCCGTTTCAAGATGAGATGGCACAAATTACAGACACATTGCAAAATATCACCAACAACATCATGAGTTTTATTGGGGACTATTGGGAAACTGGTGCTGCTGGGCTCAGCAGTTTGTTTTCAACGATTTCGACCTTGTTCATTGCTTTATTTACGGGACCGATCATTGCCTTTTTCTTATTGCGCAACCCCAACAAGTTTTATTTTTCAGTTCTCTCGTTAGTGCCACCACGTTTTCGCAAAGACTTTAATGAAATCGTCAAGATCTCTGACATACAAGTCGGTGCCTTTTTGAAAGGACAAATCATTTCTTCATTGATTTTAGGGGCGATCTATTGGGTCGTTTTCCTATTGATTGGCTTAGAGTATGCCAGTATTCTGGCGATCGCCGCTGGTCTGCTTTGCATCATCCCCTATATTGGTCCTTTTATCGTCTTTTTCCCAGGACTTTTCATTGCCGCACAAGACTCCACCGGGATGTTGGTTAAATTTTTGATTGCTTGGTTTGCTGTACAGTTGCTTCATGGGGATTTAGTCGTGCCCCGTGTGATGGGTGACCGATTAAAAATTCATCCTATTACGATTCTGGTTGTTTTATTAGTGATGGGTGATTTGATGGGGATCGTTGGAGTGATTTTCGGGATCCCAATTTATTGTCTGCTAAAAGTTCTTGTCGTTTACATGTTCCGCAAATTCAAGCAGCGCTATAACCGCTATTACGGTCAAGAGGGCAAATACTTCCACAGTGCCTTCACTAGCAAAGATTACCTAGGTGACGAAGACAAAGACACCAAGAAAAAAGCCTAAAAAAACTGTCGCGAATCGTTGGTTCGCGGCAGTTTTTTGGTCTATTTTATTTCAGCTCATGTTCCAAAAAGAAATGATAGAGCGCCCCTAATAAGTTTGCATCGTTTTGAAATTTGCACGCTTGGATTTCCGGCTTCGTCAAGGTCTGCTGCAAAATCGGTAAACTAGCTAGCAGTTGCTGATACTGACGGTCGATTTCTTCCACTACGATCGCTTGGGCACTGATGCCACCGCCAATCACGAAGCGCTCTAAGTCAATCACGGCTTGAACATTGAGCATGACACACGCGATTTCTCGGCAATACGCTGTAAACAGCGCCCAGACCTGTGGCTCTTTCTGATTGATGGCGTTAAAAACTGCTTCACCATCCGCAAGATCAGCTAAGCCTAGCAGTTGGGCGCTGCGGCGAATCATGGCGACCGCTGAACCGCTAAAACCTGCCAATTGCTGCAGGGTCAGTCCCTGATTAGCTGGTTGCTCAGCGTTTTCTTGAGCGTCACTTCTCTTAGTGGCATTTAGTAGAAAACTTAATTCCCCTGCCTGAAAATGTGCACCTTGGATCAGTTTTCCCTCAACGATTACGCCACCGCCCAAACCAGTACCTAAGGTTATGGCAGCCCCGTTTTGAATCCCTTTAAGGTTTCCTAGCCACCATTCAGCTAATGCGGCTGCTTTGCCATCGTTGGTCACAGCAAGCGGCACTTGATACTTTGCCAGCAGTTGTTTTAAGGAGACCCCATCCAAAAAAGGCAATGCCCCGCCAAACGAGATCGTCCCGGTCTCTGGGTTGACTTTTCCTGGGGTACCAACCGCAATGCCCCGAATGCTTCCATGAACGTCCTCAACGATCGTTTCAATCCCCGTCAAAAATTCCGCAAGATTTTTTGGCGTATCCATCCGTACTCGTGTCAGAATATTCCCCGAGCGATCAATGACAGCCGATTTGATTTTCGTGCCACCGATGTCGATGCTTAAATAGTTTTTATTCACTGAATCCCACCCTCTGCTTCTACTGCCCATCGCAGGACGGTTTTGGCTTTATCTGGTGAGATTTTTCGCGGATCAGACAAATAGATTTCTCGATGCTGGAACGTGTCCATCGTTGGACGGATCACTAACTGTTCTTGTTTTAACAGCTCCTTCATTTTCGCAAAGGTTTCCGCTTCAGTGTCAAAAGAGCCTGTATGCATCGCTTGCAGACACAGTCCTTCTTCATAGCGCTCAAAGATGAGCTTCTCTAGATTTAGATTGTCTTTCTTCTCTTTGACTGCCAAGAGCTGTTCTTGAAACAGTGTTTCCGTAACGGGCTCTGGTTGGCGAATCATGATTTTGTAGATCAATTCTTCTTTGTTGACGGCACCGTCTGGCTTTGTCAGCGAGGTCCATACGCCTTCCAAAGGAAAGACCGTGTATTCAAAGGGTTCATTGCCAAAAGCCCCTTTTTTCAATCCCATCCTGAGTGAATAAGAAATCGTATATAAAGCGGCGATCTCTTCGCTAAATTCAGGACGATTCGGATTGCCGCTGCCGCTCAAACTAATAAATTGATACGTTGGCACCTCGATCACTGTTGGTTTTTTGGGAAGATAAAGCTCTTTTTCTAGTTTGCGCCATTCATACTTCATAAAAGACCCTCCTCGATTTGCTTTTCTTTATTTTACCATGAATCACTTGAGCCGAACGAATGAAATATAGGCCGATTAAGTGAAGGAAAATAACTTGGGTAGCACCATTTTTATATTGAACCCAGTTTGACATTCCAGAAATCCCTACATCTTCCTTGCTTTCGCTTATTGTTTTATTATGACAATCTCCTTTCTTTTATCTTTTCAAATACAAAAACTGCAGAAAACATTTCCAGAAGAAATTGATTTCTGCAGTGATCGAGCCTCGGCTCTTTTTTATTGTCTTACGGTCTCATTAGCGGCAAAGCGTTTTGAAAAATGTTGTTCTAACCGCTTTTGCCCGGCTTCAATCAAAATGCACAACAGCCAATAGATGATGGCAACTAGCACATACATGGACATGTAATCAAAGGTTCGTCCGCCAACGATCTTGGCTTTTTGAAAAATATCAGGAATCGTGATCATTGCTGCCAAGGACGTCCCTTTCAACAAATCCATTGCCACATTACTCAATGCCGGTACAGAAATACGAAAGGCTTGCGGCAAAATAATCAGACGCATCGTTTTCGTAAAGGATAACCCTAACGCATAGGCAGCATCAAATTGCCCACGATCCACACCAGCAATTGATCCTCGGTAGATTTCCCCGATAAATGCGCTGCTGGTCAATGTAAAACAGATGATCGCAGCACTAAGCGCCGACAATTGATAAGGCAAGCCAAAATACAGTAGGAACAACAAGACCAGCGCTGGGACGCCTCTTAGAAATGAGAGGTAGCCCCGCACGAACCCTCTAATGATGGGGTTTTCCAACATCCCTAAGAAGGTGAGCATGATCCCTAAGAGGTTGCCACCTAGAAACGAAACGACAGTAATGCCGATCGTATAGGACAAGCCCGACAGCAAATAGGGCAATGAGTCCCACATCAACGGCAAATCAAGGGTTGGAATATACATTAGTCTGTTTCAACCGTTTGGATCGCTTGATCAGATTTTACTGAAATATCGGTTTGAAAATACGTTTCCGCAAGTTCTTTTAAACGGCCGTCTTCTTTCATTTCTGCTAAAACAGCATCCACTTTTTCCTGCAATGCTTTATGATCTTTCACAAATAAGAAGCCCGTTTCATTCGGATTAAAGTAAACATCTTCTAAAATTTTCACAGGGATATCTGGCAAAGCAGCGACTGCCATTTTTTGTAAATAGTAATCATTCAAGATCACATCCGTTCGACCATTCGCAACATCTGTCAAATACTGATCATTCGTTGCGTTGTCGTAAGTCACTAATTCTGCCCCATAGGATTCGGCTAAGCGCATGTAGCTGGTATTCGGTTCACCAGCGGCTTTTTTGCCATCCAAATCTTCTAAAGAAGCAATCCCAGAGTCATCACTTTTACGCACGATCATACTATCGAACGAGTATTTAATAGGCGTTGAGAGACTGAATTTTTCCGCCCGTTCATCCGTCAAACCAAAATCGTTGGCAGCAAAATCGGCTTCTCCACGTGTTAAAGAAGAAACTTGTCCATCGACATTGTACTCTTTAAATGTGATCTCTACGCCTAATCGTTTGGCGACTTCTTTTGCCACATCGACATCATAGCCCACTAATTCATTTTCATCGTTATAGTAAGACGATGGATACAAGGTTCCCGAAGTAGCAACAACCAATGTTTTGGCTTCTTCCACCTTGCTTAAACTGGTGTCTTCTTCCGTTGGCTTGCTGCAGGCACTTAACAGGACCCCCGCAAATAAACCTAAAAAGCCAACCATGGCAACGATTTTCCCTTTTTTAACTTGTTTCATAATATCCTCCTCTTAGTTTCCTTGTTTTGGCAACAGAAATCGTTGCTGTGTTTCAAATAAATAGCCGACTTGGAAAAGCAGATCTTCTCTGCCTTTAGAAGCCATAAATTGGATCCCTAGCGGCAACCCTTCCTCACTAAGAGCAGTTGGCAAGCTGATGGCTGGCTGCCCCGTTAAGTTGGCTAATTGAGTGTACGGTGTCAGAGCATAGCTCTTGGCAAACATTTCTTCGATCAACTCACCCGCAGCATTTTTTCCAAGCGTTTCGATCTCATGCAGTCTTTGGCGAATGCTATCGCTTTGTAAGTCTTCCTCAATCAAAGGGGCTGGAAAAGCCGTCGTCGGTGTTAAAAAGAGATCATAGGTCGAAAAGACTTCTTCCATTTTTTCTGCCAGCTGATCCCACCACTGCAAGGCAAGGACGTAATCGGCGGCAGGCAGTTTTTTTCCATATTGGTAAAGTGCCCAGGTCATCAATTCCATTTCTTCCCGTCTGACCGGTTCTTGACGAGCAGCATCGATCTCAGCAAACATCGCAGCTGTTTCGCCGCCATTCATGGCGTAATAGGTGGTCATCATTTGCTGACCATCCACTGGATAGCCCACTTCAACGACTTCGTGCCCCTGCTTTTCTAAAAATGCGGCTGCACTTCGGACTGCTTGGATGGCAGTTTCAGACACTTGGCCACCGGTCGGCGATGCGGTAGTAAAAGCAACCTTCAACCGCGGTTTTTGACTCGCTTGCTGATGATGCCATTCTACTTGCGGTGCCTGATAAGGGGCAGTCGGCTGTGACGTTCGCAACGCATAAAACAACTGTTCCGTATCACGCATAGAAAGCGTCAACGCAAAGTTGATGGAAGCGCCTTGCCAGCTGCGCCACTCACTAGGACCCACTGGCATCGTGCCACGGGTTGGCTTCAAACCAATCAATCCGCTAAAGGATGCTGGAATGCGGATCGATCCGCCGCCATCACTGGCACCCGCAATCGGAAACATCCCCGAAGCCACTGCCGCTGCCGCACCACCACTGGAACCACCAGCTGAATAGGCAGGATTCCACGGATTACGTGTAGGCCCATACAATGTTGGATCAGTGATATTTTTGAATCCAAATTCTGGTGCATTGGTTTGCCCTAACGGCACAAAGCCCGTCTCTTCTAAACGAGAGACAAAATGAGCCGTGCGACTGGCCCGTGCTTTTGCAAACAGTTTGGCTCCTGATGTTGCTGGCCACCCTGCTTTGTTTTGGCCGAGTATTTTTAATGGCATGGGTTGTCCACCAAAAACCGTTTTTTGAAGATGCTGCTCGTAATGCTGAATCGCTGCTTGCGGATCAAATGTTACAAGCGCATTCAAAAGCGGATCTTGTTGATTGACTTTTTCTTCGATCATCGCCACCCGCTCGGCAAAGCTAATTTGTCCTTGCCGCAATTGTTCCGCCCAATAGGTCGCATCTTGCATGCTTGTCCCTCCTTTTCCTCAAAAACCTCAAACAATTATCTAAACTGTAACACATGAAAAATTCTTCTTTATATAGACTACAATATACCAAACACTAGGAAATCTTTCAACAAAAATAGAACAGTTTTCCAACCTGTATCATATCGTTCTCAAATGTTCCCATCTTTTTACTACCAGCTGTCGACCAGCGCTTCTTCTTAGCTGCCCTCATCATTACCTAACAAAAACGGCACATCGCCAAACGATGTGCCGTTTTGATTTACTTGTATTTTTCTTCCAGCTTGCTCATCCAAAGACCTAACCCAGCCCCCAAGACAAACAAGATAATTCCGATGACGGCCGTTATCCAAGTAAAGCCGCTATAGTTTGCCACCGGAGGAATCACGATCAAACCCGTTGAGGCAATAACGATCCCTAAAATGAAGTGATAGACTTTTGAATGATAATGGGTCAATAGCCACTCCATCAATTTCGAAAACAACAGCATCACTGCCAAGCCGCCAATGGCGATCGGTAGAAAGACACCCATGATGTCAAAGCTCTTAAAGCCTTTCAACATCGGATCATAAAGGCCCAGAACGAGCAAAAGGTTTGAAGGACTCAAGCCGGGAACCAAAACACCTAACGCGATCAGACCGCCGGCGATCACAAAACCTATGAAATTGGCAGGAATCGTTCCTAAGATATCGCCCATAAAATAGAGGAACAAGAAGCCGATGACCATACTGCCGAAGAACCAAATCAAATCACCGGTTGTTCGTTTGCTTTTTAAAGTCGATTCTTTGGCAAGTGCCGGTAATGTCCCAATAATTGCCCCCGCAAAGCCCCATAAAACGATGATTTGATAATTTTGCAGCAGCCACTCTAATGGCTTCGATAAAAGACCGATCCCTACGATTCCCCCAATCCCTACTGGTAGGAAAAAGAGGAAATTCTCTTTAAAATTCTTCGTCAGATGTGCCATAAAGCGCAGCATCCGCTCATAAATGCCTAAGATGGCTGCCAATACGCCTCCTGAAACACCAGGCAAGATAAAGCCCAAGGCAATCACCACGCCTTTAAAAAAACGTGACAAAATACTTTCGTTTCTCTGTTTTTCCATTTACAATTGCTCTCCTTAGCGATGGTTTTCACCAATCGTTCTTTTTTCATCAATCCCTTTAACTATACTTGATTGCCAAAAAAATGGAAAGTAATTTCTAATTCCTCATACAAGGCGGCACTCAAAGTTCTTTTAGCATCAAGAAATCCGTCTGCTCATCATCCCCCATAAAAAAGGAATGACTGCCAACTCTTTCAAAGCCCATCGTATGATAAAAAGCCAACGCATTGTCGTTGAATTCCCAAACGCCTAACCAGATCGACTTTTTCTGCAGCTCTTTGGCGGTCTCTTGGGCAAACAGCAGCAGTGTTTTGCCATAGCCCATCCGCTTATGTTCTTTTTTGATATAGATTCGTTCAATTTCCAACCCCTCTGGGGCGATTGCTTCCGTTTGCGCCTCCCCCCAGTTAAGTTTGATATATCCTACGGTTTGATCATTTTCTTGTAAAAAATAAAACGCCGATTGCGGATTTTCTAACTCTCGGGTCAGTTTCGGCAGATTGTAGGCTTCTTCTAGATAGATGCGGGTATTTTCCTCCGTATTGAAAGGAGCAAATGTATCGTAATAGGTGGATACGCTGATTTCTCCCAATTCTTCTAAATCTGCCAAAGTACATCGTTTGATAGCCATCAAAACGCCTCCTTTTTTTATCAAGCTATTCTATCACATCTCCATTATCCCTTGCAAAAGCAAAAAGGACGGACAGCTTTCCCACTGTCCGTCCTTTCATAGACTTACTCTTTTATAACCAAGACCCAGAAAACTGATGGATCACCATCGTACTCGGATCTTCTTCAACCTCACCCGTGATATAGCTTTTTGGTGAAAACGTCATTTGCGGGAAGATTTCTACGCCTTTAACGGTTTGTCGTTGATTATTCAATTCTAATCCGTGGTTTTGCAGCAGTTCCGTCACTCGGATCACATTGGTGACGACATCTTCCGTTTTTTCTGCCCGGACAAATTTTCGGTCATCGTAATCGTGGTACCATTCTTCCATAAAGGGATGGTGCGGCACCGCTCCAATGATCCCAGTAGAAATCTTGGTTTCGATCTCAAAGCCCATAAATGCCTCCAGTGTCAAGAGCTCATCTAAAGGTTTGACCACCTCGATATCGGTATCCATATAAATACCGCCTTCTGTCACTAACGCATACAAACGAACCACATCTGACACAAATGCCCATTCTTCTTGGTCATAGGCCTCTTTTAGATAAGGACCGAATTTTGAAAGGTCGATCGTTGATTCATCCCAACGTTTGATCTCATAATCCGGACAATATTTTTTCCAGGTATCCATGTATTTCTTTTCTTGTTCACCTAATGGATTGCCGCCAAACCAGCAATAATGAATAATTTTTGGAATCATCAATCTCTCTCCTTTAGTTTATTGGTCTCTTTTAAGTGTAGCGGATTTTGCAATTGTTTCAAAATCATATACACTTTTTACGGCGAAAAGAACTGTTTCCTCTGCTCTTCAGGATCAGAAAGGATCATTGAAAAAGCACCTGAGTCAACGACTCGAGTGCTTTTTGAGGGATTGCTTATAAATAACGATTGTCCCGTAAAACGGCTTTTTTGATATCTGCCACCGTTTGCGTCCCCGCAAGCTGCATGACCATCTCCAATTCTTTTTTGAAGAAATCAAAGACTTGTTGAACACCGGTAGCACCACCTAGAGCCAACCCATAGATCACTGGGCGGCCGATCGCCACTAGATCTGCTCCGCAAGCAATCGCTTTAAAGACATGCTGTCCACGCCGTACCCCGCTATCAAAGACGATCGGCGCCCGACCTGCCACTGCTTCAGCCACGATCTGTAAGGAATCAAAGGAAGCTGGGCCACCATCCAATTGGCGTCCCCCGTGATTTGAGACCCAAATCCCTTGTGCACCTGCCCCTAAAGCTCGTTCCACATCTTCTTCTGATTGCACCCCTTTGACATAAACTGGCAAGTCAGATTCTTTGGCGATAAAAGCGACATCCTGGGGACTTAATTTTTGTTTTGAGGAGCCGTAAACGGCATCCATCGTTTGTCCGATCCCTGATTGATAGGCCTGAACGATCGGCATTGCCAACGGAAAGGTGAAGCCATTGCGGCGATCCGTTTCTCGATTGCCCCCAACAGTTGCATCTGCGGTCAAAACGATCGCTTTGGCGCCATTGCGTTTTGCCATCGCCAAGATGTCTTTATTGATGCCATCGTCTTTACTCATATAAAATTGGAACCACTGCGGCGCTTCTTGGCCACCAGCTGCTCGGATTTCTTCCAACGTACAAGAGGCATACGAACTCGCCGTATAGATCGTGCCAAAACGTGAAACACCTTTGGCTGACGCTTGTTCTGCCGCAACATTTGCTAAGCCGTGGGCAGCCACAGGCGCCATAATGATTGGCGCTGACAACGTATCACCGCCAAAGGACAACGTTGTGTCCGGTAATTCAATGTCCTTTAAGACATGAGGAATGATCAATTTGTGATTGAAGGCGCGTTCATTTTCTTGATAGGTAAAAATATCCCCCGCACCACTGCTGATATAGCCATACCCACCTTTAGGAATCACTTCCTCTGCCGCGATCTCCAAATCGCGCATATTGATAAAATCAATTGCTCCTTCTGCTGTACTTGCTTGATAAATTTTTTCCATGCCTTTCCCTACTCTCCAATAAGATAACGTTTACATTTTCATCCTACGCCTGATTGTAGGATCACGCAACTCATTCGCTCACTCTTTCAAATAAGCTTCTTTTACTTTCCCACTCAAGACAGCCCTCCATTGAGCTGGCTGAATTATTATTTTGCTCGTTTAACATATTCTGCCAATAACAACGGCTGAATCGTTGGATATGTCCAGCTGGTAGGCGGCTCTGCCATTACATAGATTGCTTCGATCTCTGAGGTCAATTCATCCTGCAAGTCCGTGATCTGGGCTTCAAACACCAAGCCGTAATCGGTCTCCCCGTCTTTTTCTACCCCATAGATAAATAACGGCTCTAGAGTAAATTGCTTAGCGCCTGTTTCTTCTTTTAATTCACGGGCGGCACACTCTGTGATGCTTTCTCCTAGTTCTCGCTTACCTCCGGGTATTTCTAATGTGTCTCGTTCTTTGTGTTTGACATAGACGAGCTTTTCTTGATACTTGCTGATGATCACCGCAAAAACTAGCTGCTCTTCTGCGATCTTTTCAAGCTCAAAAATCGTTACGTGATTCATTTTACTCATTCCTTTCAAAAAAGCAGGCTTGCTTCTATAATAAACAGTCGTTAAAAATCAAAAAAAGTGCTGATCCCTTATGAAAAGGGCCAGCACTTGCAGCTTATTACTCTTCTTCTTCCGCCATGAATGTGTTGAAGACTTCTTCAATCATATCCCATTCTGCTTCTGTTTCGATCTGTTCTAATTCACCTTCAGAACCGTCTTCGTTTTCAATATAAGCGTACGCTTGTAATTCAACATCTTCTTCTTCTGGTACGCCTGCTGGATAAAGCAAGACGTAGTTGCGGCCGAATTCTTCCGTACCGTCAACCGTTAATAGAATTTCGTATAATGTTTCATTTCCTTGATCATCGATTAAAGTAATGTGTTCATGTCCTTCATGATCGTGATCGTGGTTATGATCGTGTGTATGTTCTGACATTTATTTTCCTCTTTTCTGTAAATTAAAACAGCTGTTTCCCAGCACCATCTAAATAATTCTGCAAAATCATGACTGCTGCTAATTTATCAATCACTTTTTTTCGTTTGGCACGCGAGGTATTCGCCTGTTCTACCAGCATTCGTTCTGCTTGAACGGTCGTCAGACGTTCGTCTTGGTAAACGACCGGCAAACCGAATTGCTGTTCGATCGCTGCGCCGTAAGCCATAGAAGCTTCCGCTCTAGGTCCGATCGTATTATTCATATTTTTAGGTAGTCCTACCACAAAACGTGAGACTTCATATTCTTTCACCAATTCAGCAAGTCGATCATAACCGAAATTGCCTTCATCTTCATTGATGCGAATGATCTCAATCCCTTGTGCTGTCCAGCCCATTGGGTCACTGACCGCCACGCCGACTGTCCGCGAACCAACATCCAATCCCATGATTCTCATTATAGGTTGATCCCGTGATTGCCTAAATAATAACGGATCAGAACTTCCAT
The DNA here is from genome assembly GCF_050542615.1 of Enterococcus sp. DIV0008. Taxonomy (NCBI): domain Bacteria; kingdom Bacillati; phylum Bacillota; class Bacilli; order Lactobacillales; family Enterococcaceae; genus Enterococcus; species Enterococcus sp. DIV0008. Next base: position 2,582,006 of record NZ_CP172937.1, read on the forward strand.
GATCTCATCCCGTTCGTGACGACGAATCAAATTCCGGGCATCCCGATAACGAGGAATGTAAGCCGGGTCGCCAGAAAGGAGATAACCGACGATTTGATTGATCGGATTGTATCCTTTTTCCTCTAATGCTCGGTAGACGATAGCTAATGTTTCGCTGACTTCTTTTTTACGGCTATCATCAAAATCAAAGCGAACTGTTTCATCTGTAAAACCCATTTCACGACACCTCTCTTTTGTATAGATTTTAGCATATGTTCCTTCTATATTGTACTAAACGTTTGATAAAACTACAAACATATGCTTAGATTTTCTCCATTATAACAAAGGTTTATGATGTTTTTATGAACTTTCTTAAAAAAAGCTAGAAAGCGCGATAGACATACTGATTTTCTGGTGCTTCAATCGTCTTCTCTTGGTCTGCTACCACCATCGGCAAGTCCCGTTTGAAGGGTTGATAGTACTTCGATTGGATCGTCCCTTCCACGTGGAGCCACTGGTTATTTTCTGCCGTTGTTTGTTGAGGTAATTCCACTCGCAAGCCAAAAACGCCTGAATCAGCCACACAATGGATAATGCCAAAACGAAACAAAAAGATTTCATTGGCATCATCTTGATCTGCATGGTACACAAATCCATCATAGGTGATTTTCTTACCAATGAATTCACTCGGGTACGTATAGATCAACTCCATGACTTCCAAGTAATTTTCTTCCGTTACCGCAATCGTCTCATCTTTGGCGTAACGTGCCAATGCGGCATCCATCTGAGTGTCATAATCTTCTTTGTTAAAATAAAGACTTGTATCGGGTTTCAGATATTGGGTCGTCATTTCTGGATCCCCTACAGATTCTTCACTTAGGGGGAAATTAAACCCTTTTGCTTCAACGATCGTCGTATCCAAGCTAACGGTGGGGAAAAAGAGCCCCACGATGATCGGTAAGGCTAATAGAAAATACGCAATCACTCGTTGGTATTTTTTCCCTAATCCATGCTGGTGCTCGTCGTCATGATGATGATCGGGCTCTTGTTTGACCCAAAAGTACAGCTGGACCAAAGCCAACAATAAAGAAATGATCATAGATAAAATAGCGAGATAGCGATAATGAATGTTGATAAACTGATTGAGTTTGCCCGTCACTTGCAAATACATCATTAATTCAAAATAGCCTGATAAGATCAAAAAACGAATCATTCTTTACACCACCCATGCATAAATTGAAACGACGATTGCGACTAAACCAACTAAAGAAGCGATAAAACGCCCCGAAAAGTACCGCTTCATCATCAACAGGTTTTTAATATCTACCATTGGACCAAAAACCAGGAAACCGACGACTGGTCCCGTGCCGAATAAACTCAACAACGAAGAGCCGATAAAGGCATCTGCTTCGGAACATAGGGATAACGTTAGTGCCAACAGCAGCATGACGAAGACCGCTAACAGCTTCGTGGAGCCTAATGTCAGCATCAAGCCAGTTGGCAGATAGGTCTGCATCGCTGAGGCGATCAACGCACCAATGATCAAATAACGCCCAGTATCGAAAAACTCATCCAAACTATGCTGCAGCAAATGACGAATCTGCCGAAGGAGCGGATGACTGGTCTTTTCTGTTTGATGGTGGGCGTGATCATGCCCATGATGGTGTCGGTGAGCTGCCTGCTCATTCCCGCCACTTAATTGATTGGCAAGCCGTGTTTTTAAGACCTCTTGTTTGTTAAAATACGCCAGCCAGATCCCCACGACCATTGCGACCAATAAGCTGCCCAGTACACGCAAAAAGGCGAACTTCGCGGAATTTCCAAAGGCAATGAATGTAGAAAAAATCACGATAGGATTGATGATCGGTGCAGTCAGCATAAAGGCAAACGCCGTATACACTGGAACCTCTTTTTTTACGAACTGATTAACGATCGGTACGATCCCACATTCGCAGGAAGGAAAAAAGACCCCCAGACCACAACCAACTGTGATCGATGCCAATTTGTTTTTTGGTAAGAGTCTCGTGACTCTTTCTGGCGTCAAGAAGACTTGTAAAGCACCTGAGATCAAGCAGCCCAATAGGACAAAGGGCAAGGCTTCAATGACGATAGATAAAAAAATAACACTCATTTGCAGGACAGAATTCGGTAATGCCTGAAACATAACTTTAACCTTCTTTATCAATAAATTCGAAACGCTGGAATTACTATACGTTTTTTCCTTTTTTTATACAACGTTTTTTTTAAAGCAGCCTATTTTTTTAATCGTTGCTTTAGATTTCCCTTATCTTTGAATCCTTCTTACTCATTTAAGCGATCAGCTGCTAGCAGATATTTTGACTTTTCCTCAAGAACAGCGTACATTTTCCATGGAGGAATGACTTATGCAAAAAAATCAACCGATCCAAGAGCAGCTCGACCAACATCCGTTGGCACTACTCTATCTCTCTCAACCGAATTGCAGTATTTGTGTTGCAGACAAACCACGCATCCAAACACTGGCACAAACCCAACAACTCCCCCTATTTACCATCAACACGCTGGCAGAGCCAGAAGCAGCCAGTTTATTTTCGGTCTTGACGGTTCCCGTCGTCCTCTTGTTCGCGAATGGGAAAGAAGTGCATCGTGAAGCCCGCATCATCGATTTCACACGTTTGACTCAACAAATCTTGCGGTATCAAAAAGCGCTCACAAGCGTTGAGGAGCAAGATTCCTACGAATCACTTTTTGACCAGTTAGACGAGTAAGTTCAGTGAATAAAAGTCAAAAAAAGCTGTCAGATCGTTGTGTATACTACGATCTGGCAGCTGTTTTGCTGGTTCCTATTTATGTGATGCGATTATTCGCTTAGTGATGGTTCTTCTACTGGTTCTTCATGTGACAAGACGTTGCCTGAATGCAAGAAATAAATCAATGTTTGCAATTCATTGGTTAAGTCAACGTTTTGAATCAGCACGCCTTTTGGTGCAGTGATTCGCGCAGGTGTAAAGTTCAAGATTCCTTTAATGCCAGCTTTCACAAGCTCGTTCACTAAATCTTGTGAATGTTGTGCGGGAACCGTCAAAATAGCCACATCGATCTGTTGGATCTTCACTTGTTCCTTCATGTCATCCATTGGATAGACCGGCACACCATCTACGATTCGACCAACTAGATCTTCGTTGACATCAAATGCGGCACTGATCCGAATGCTGTTGCTTTGGTGAAATTTGTATTTCAACAAGGCGCTCCCCAAGTTTCCGACACCGACTAAAGCTACATTCGTCATGTGGTCTTCGTTCAATGTCTTCGCAAAGAACTGCATCAAGCTTTCAACATCATAGCCGTAGCCGCGTTTTCCTAATTCACCAAAGTAGGAAAAGTCGCGGCGGATCGTCGCACTATCAACTTGAACAGCTTCACTTAGTTCGGTCGAAGAAACTTTTAATTTGCCTGCTTGGTGCAAAATACGCAAGTAACGATAATATAAAGGCAATCGCTTCGCTGTTGCCTTTGGAATTTGATGATCTTTCAAAGAATACTCCCCCATTGTGAAAAATTCACTTGTGATGAAGCTATCATAACAAATACATTGTTCAAAAATCAATTTGAATGCTCATAATTTGAAATATAAATTTTATAATGGTAAAATCAAACTTTTTCCCAATCGCCGTTTCCCCTAAAATATGATAGACTTGTAGTATTGCAACCTTGATACAGACAAGTTTCTTAAAGATAGGAATGACATACACATGATTTTATTACAAGCCAACCAAATCGCCCGTCTTTTCGGAGCCGAGGTTTTATTTGAAAATATCCAATTAGAGATTGCCAGCAATTCCCGAATCGCGCTTGTTGGGCGCAACGGTGCTGGTAAATCAACGCTACTGAAAATTATTGCTGGACTCGAAAGTCCTGATAAAGGAACGATCGCTAAAAACAAAACTGCTACGATGGGCTACTTAGCTCAAGATACCGGACTTGATAGTCAGGCCACCGTTTGGGAAGAAATGCTAGGAGCTTTTGCAACGGTTCGGCAGATGGAGCAGCGCATGCGTACCTTAGAGATCGCTATCTCCGAAGCAGATCCTGCTGCTGACTCTGGCAATCTCCTGAAAGAATACGACCAGTTGCAGCATGAATTTGCAGAAAAAAACGGCTATGGCTATGAAAATGAAATTCGCTCCGTCTTGCACGGCTTTCAGTTTGATCCTTCTTTTTACACACAGCCGATCGATACCCTTTCCGGTGGTCAAAAAACCCGTTTGGCATTAGCAAAAATGCTGCTGCAAAAACCTGATATCTTGATCCTGGATGAGCCGACCAACCATTTAGACATCGAAACGTTATCTTGGCTGGAAAACTATCTACAAGGATATGCCGGTGCGTTGCTGATCGTTTCCCATGACCGTTACTTCCTAGACAAAGTCGTCAACGAAGTCTACGAACTGAGTCGCCAAAAAATGCGCCACTACAAAGGCAATTACAGCCGCTATTTGACCCTGAAAGCCGAACAGCTGCAAAGCGAATGGAAAGCCTTTGAAAAGCAGCAAGAAGAAATCAATAAACTGGAAGACTTTGTTGCCCGCAATCTTGTCCGTGCCTCTACCACCAAACGCGCGCAAAGTCGCCGTAAGCAATTGGAGAAAATGGACCGGTTGGATCGCCCGCAAGGAGATGAAAAGTCCGCCCACTTCCTTTTTTCCATTGAAAAACCTTCAGGAAATGTTGTAATGCAAGTAGAAAATGCCGCTATCGGTTATTCTGAAGAAGAAGTCTTATCGGCGCCCATCGACTTAGATGTTCGGCGCAAAGATGCGATCGCTTTAGTAGGACCGAATGGGATCGGCAAATCAACCTTACTGAAATCGCTGATTCATAAAATCCCCTTTATTCAAGGAAAGGTCCATTTTGGCGCCAATGTCTCAATCGGGTACTATGACCAAACTCAATCCGATCTGCACTCAACCAAAACGATCCTCCATGAGCTTTGGGATGACCACAGTACCACACCTGAAGTCGAGATTCGCAATATATTAGGCAGCTTCTTATTTTCGGGAGAAGATGTTGAAAAGCCGATCACGCTGTTAAGCGGTGGCGAAAAAGCCCGTGTCGCTTTGGCAAAATTAGCCATGGACCATGACAATTTCTTGATTTTGGATGAGCCAACCAACCACTTAGACATCGACAGCAAAGAAGTCTTAGAAAATGCCCTGATCGATTATGAAGGCACGTTGTTCTTCGTATCTCACGACCGCTACTTTATCAATCGAATCGCCACCAAGGTCGTGGAACTGTCTGAAAATGGCAGCAAGCTCTATCTAGGCGATTACGATTATTATTTAGAAAAGAAACAAGAAGAAGCTGAAATCGCAGCGATGCTGGAAGCAAAAACAACCGAAACCACCATTTCAGCAGGCAAACAAAACTTTGTCCAAAGCAAAGAACAGCAAAAAGCCGTTAGAACCTTACAGCGAAAAGTCGCCCAAATCGAAGAAGAGCTTGCCAAGATAGAAGAAACGATCCAGCAACTGGAACAAGACATGACCGCACCAGAAGCGTTGAATGATCATGTAAAATTGACCGCGTTGAATCAAGCGTTAGAACAAGCCCGCACTGAACAAGAAGCCCTATTAGAAGCATGGGAAAATACTAGCTTAGAACTAGAGGTATTTGAAAGTTGATCGTGGAATCGGTCTGTAGGCCGATGACAAGCTCCCCCTCCTTTGTTTTACTTAAAAGAACAGGATGAATACGTACGATTCGTAAAACAAGGAGGGAAAAATGCAAAAACAGACAGATGTTTATCGAAAGCGTCGGCCAATGATTGTTTTAGCAGGATTGGTGTTGATTTGGATAGGGTTCAATCGAATCTCTCATCACGTGTTGTACGGAGAGTTGTCCGAACACGTGTCTACCGCCGTTGCCTATGATGATAGCTACGATGACGACTATGTTTACTCCCAAGCTATTTTAAGTGAAGATATCAATGCTTACTTAGGGGAAATGGACATCACAACACCGATTTTCTTGCAGACGAACGAAGAATGGGCCGATAGATCCTATGGCAATGACGGCAGCCAGACCTTGGCAGAAAACGGCTGCGCGATCGCTTCTCTTGCGATGGTTCAATCCTACCTTGAAGGCTATCCCATTTCGCCACTGGAAGTCCTCGATTGGGCAGGAGATCATTATTACGTTGACGGCCAAGGAACGGACTGGCGGATTTTTTCTGACTTTGCCGATGCAAACGGCTACAACTATTATGATCTCGGCACAGATCTAGCCAGCGTTGAAGCTTATTTGCAACAAAACCATCCCGTCATCGTTTCTATGACCCCAGGGGAATTTACAGATGGCGGCCATATTATGGTCTTAGGTGGAATGATGGACGATCAAGTGTTTGTCTTAGATCCCAATGATGATCCAGAAAAATCCCATTACTCTATCTATTACACACTAGATGAAATCGCTGATCAAAGCTTGCGCTTTTGGACCTTCAGCTGATTGATCGAAAAAAGTCCCATTGGGGGCTTTTTTCTTTGTCGTCCCGAAAGCAGCAACTGGATCTTACTTTTTTAATAAAAAAACCATTCTTTCTCCCCTTAGGAATCCGCTTTCTATTATAATGGAAGAAAGAAAGGTGTGAAGTCTATGAAAATCGGTATCCCAAAAGAAATCAAGAACAATGAAAATCGTGTGGCATTGCCGCCCTCGGGAGTCTATGAGTTAGTCCAAGACGGACACGAAGTCTTCGTTGAACAAGGCGCTGGTGCAGGATCAACCTTTTCTGATCAAGCGTATCAGGAAGTCGGCGCTACGATTACTACCGTTGAAGAGGTTTGGGCCTCTGAATTGGTTATGAAAGTCAAAGAACCTTTACCAGAAGAATACCCCTTTTTGCATGAGGGACTGGTTTTATTCACCTATTTCCACGTAGCCGCCAATCAAAAGCTTGCTCAAGCATTGATCGACAGCAAAGTGATCGCTGTTGCTTATGAAAACGTCCAGCTGGCGAACGGCACCCTGCCTCTGCTATCGCCTATGAGTGAGATCGCTGGAAGAATGTCTGTTCAAATCGGCGCACAATTTCTCGAAAAAATATATGGCGGAAAAGGGATCCTGCTTTCAGGTGTTCCCGGCGTCCGTCAAGGTCGGGTAACGATCATTGGTGGTGGCGTTGCCGGTGAGAATGCCGCGAGAGTCGCCGTAGGTCTGGGCGCACAAGTAACGATTTTAGACGTTTCGATCCCACGCTTACAAGAGCTGGATCGACAGTTTTCTGGTCAAGTCCAAACCTTGTATTCCAATCGCTTGAATATCGAACGAACGATCCAATCCGCAGACTTGGTGGTAGGAGCCGTCTTATTGCCAGGACAAAAAGCTCCGTGCTTAGTGACCCGCGACATGGTGAAACAGATGCCTGAAAAATCTGTGATCGTCGATATTGCCATTGACCAAGGCGGAATTTTTGAGACCGAAGACAAAGTCACCACCCACGACGAGCCAACCTATATCCGGGAAGAAGTTATTCACTATGCAGTGGCGAATATGCCAGGTGCTGTACCACAAACGGCAACCATCGCATTGAGCATTGCCACCTTGCCGTATGCCCAGCAGCTAGCGAACGATCCTTTAGCAGCGTTGCGAGAAAATCAGGCACTTGCCAAAGGGGTCATCGCCTATGAGGGCGCATTTACTTCAAAAGAAGCCGCTCACGATCTGTCATTGCCTTTTACCGATCTATCGGAATTGATTTGAGTCACTCTCCCACAATAAAACCAGCAGCCGCACAAGTAATTCGCGGCTGCTGTTTTGCTTTCTATGAGAATTTCCTTTTTTGGGTAGCATGGGCTTTGGAAGTATGCTATATTCATACTTAAAAAAAATTCGACCTAGACAGGAGGAACACTGTGCTTACTCAACAACAAATCCAAGCATTTCCTAAAGTAGAACTTCACTGCCATCTCGACGGTTCCATTCGTCCAGAAACATTGATCGCCATCGCCAATCAGCAAGAACTACCGATCGAGCAAGACATAGAAGCTGTGAAAGCACAGATGCAAGCCCCCAAGGATTGTCATGACCTGAGGGATTACCTTAGCTGTTTTGATTTCGTTCGGCCGTATCTGCAAACACAAGAAGCGCTAGCTGCCGCCGCCTATGACGTGATGGAACAAGCTGCTCAAGATGGGGTCGCTTATATTGAGATTCGCTTTGCTCCCAGCTTATCGATGGACAAAGGACTTACTTGCAGCCAGACCATCCAAGCCGTGATTGAAGGCATCGCACGAGCAGAAGAACGCTACCCAATCAAAGGCAATGTTTTGGTCATTGGGATGCGTCAAGAAGACCTACCAGCTATTACGGCGATTTTTGATGAAGCGATCGCTCTTACCGATGAAAAAGTAGTCGGCATTGATCTGGCAGGTCCAGAAGAAGATGGGTACGTCCCTGATTTAGCTGCCAGCTATCAAGTGTTCCTCAAGAACCAAAGTGTCCAGCTGACCTTACATGCAGGCGAATGTGGCTGTGTGCAAAACATTTATCAAGCCATCGAAAGCGGTGCGCAGCGGATTGGCCACGGCATCGCCTTAAAAGGAGACCACACTGCCCAAGCGTTTGTTCGAGAACAAAATCGCTGTATCGAAGGCTGTCCTACTAGCAATGTTCATACTCGTGCGATTCCCACATACTCGGCATACCCATTAAGAGAATGGCTAGAAGCCAAGGTCCCTTTTTGTTTGAACACCGATAACCGAACGGTCTCAAACACGACATTGACCAATGAATACCTGCAAATGGCTCATCATTGCGACATGACCGAATCAGAGATGCGCTTCTTAAACGAAACCGCCGCTCAGCATTCCTTTGCGGAAGCTGCCGACAAAGCGGTACTCTTGAAAAAAATTCAAGAATGGCAAATTATTCAATAGTAAAAAGCACTCGTTTAGAAGCGAGTGCTTTTTTACTTAAAGATAATTTAGATCTTCTACTTTTTTATTTGGATTCATGTGTATGCCGCATAATTTCCAGCAGGAGATTCTGTTGGCGTTCATTTCCTTAAATAGAGCGGTTCGAAAAGCCGATACCTCGAAATCATGTGACTTACAACTATTTTTGAATTCCGCTACATAGTGATTGTTTTGCTTTTCGATACTTTCATAAAAAGCATTAATGAAAGAACCGTCAAGCCAGTTAATATCGTTGACAAGGCCGCCGCAATACCATAATTTCCTCTTATTACTTCAGTATAGATCGCAACTGTCATTGTGCGAGTTCGTACATTGTACAGCAAGATCGATGTAGAAAGCTCTGATATCATCGTTATCCAAGATAATATCGCTCCTGACACGATTCCGGACATCATCATGGGAATAGTTATTTTAACAAACGTATTCATTCGTGTGCTTCCCAAACTTTCTGCCGCTTCTTCAATACTTGGCGAAATCTGTTGAAGGCTTGCAACAGATGAGCGAATAGTATAAGGCAATCTTCTGACTGTCAGCGAGGCGATCATAATAAATGCTGTACCTGTTATGGCTAGAATCCCTGTGCCGCCAATCCCTGTATTGAACGAAGTGATAAAGGCAATACCTAAAACTGTGCCTGGTACAATATAAGGAATCATACTCAAACTATCAATCATTGAAGTAAAAATATTTCTTTTTCGAACTGCTAAATAGGAAATCATCGTAGCAAAAACGATCACGATTGCTAATGCGATCAAAGGCAAACGTATTGTATTAAAAATGGCTGAGCCCATTCTGCCAAAAGCATTTCTGTAACTATCTAACGAATAACCGGGTACGAAAATCATTCCTGATGTCTTTAAAAACGAAGTATAAATCAAATAGAGTTGCGGTAAAATGGCAATAAATACCACACTATAGACAAAAAATGAGATCATCGCAGTTTTCCCTTTGCTGACTTTTTTCGGCTCAATCGGGTGCAATGAGTTCATACTAAAACTATGACGATTAGCAATATACTTTTGAATAAGAAAAATAGAGAGTGCGATGATAATGGCTAAAATGGCCAATGCTGAAGCGAAGGCTGCATTCCCTCCTACTTCACTTATGAATTGCGTATAAATTAAAACTGGAAACGTACGATACCCTTCTCCAATCAACATAGGTGTACCAAAATCAGAGAATGCTCTCATGAAAACGAGTAAACCAGCTGCTAATAACGTAGGAACAAGTAGTGGAAGAATAACTTTAAAAAACCGATTGATTCCTCGCGCGCCCATACTTTCAGCCGCTTCTAAAATGGAATTATCAATACTAGAAAATGCGCCCGAAGCATAAAGAAAAACCAGTGGAAATAGTTGCAATGTAAATACGAGAACAATTCCAGAGAACCCGTAAATGTCAATTTGTGGGAATCCAAAAACGTTCATCATAAAACGAGTAATCAGCCCATTTCGTCCAAGTAATAGGATCCATGAATATGCACCGACAAAAGGGGCCGACATGGAGGCAATGATAATGAGAATTTGCAAGGTTTTCTTACCTTTAAAAGCATACATCGAGAAAAAATATGCTAATAGAGTTCCTAATATCAGTGCGAAGAGAGTCGCTGTCAACGAAACTTTAAAACTATTAAACAGAGTATCAAAATAATAACTTTGGGAGAAGAATTGGGAAAAATTATTAAAAGACATTCTTCCATCTACAAACATTGCTTGTCCTAAGATAGTAACAATAGGATAGACCAAGAAAATCAAATATGCTGTAAAAATAAACAACGAAGAAACTGTCCAAATATTGATTTTTTTTCTTTCCGAGTTCATTTATCTCACCCCCAAAAGATTGATTGAGCCATCTGAGGTAAATATATTGATCTTGTTTCGTTTGATCAGCAACTTGACTTTATCACCTGCACCCAAATCTTCTGTAAAAGTAGATTCCTCACTGACCTGAATTTTCTCGCCAAATTCTGTCTTCATATAGTATTCTGTGTTTTGTCCAAGATAAAGACTATCAATAATGACGGCAGAAATATCACCTTGATCGCTGCGGGTAAATTCTTCAGGTCGAATACTTAAACGTACATCTTGTTCCATTTCACTATCTAGTTCTGGAAATGCCATCTGGTAACCATTAGACAATTGGATCTTAGTACCTTCATCATCGTGAATCAATTTAGCAGGAATCATATTTGTTCGTCCAATGAAGGTAGCAACAAACTCGTTGCTCGGTCTATGATATAATTCCTTCGGTCTTCCTACTTGTTGGATCTTCCCTAGATTCATTACTGCAATCTGGTCAGAGATAGCCATCGCTTCTTCTTGATCATGAGTGACATAGACTGTCGTTATTCCTACTTCATGCTGAATCTCACGTATCGCCTGACGCATATCTACACGGAGTTTCGCATCTAGATTGCTGAGAGGCTCATCCATAAGCAAAACCTTCGGATTAATAGCTAAAGCTCTAGCTAAAGCAACTCGTTGCTGTTGACCGCCACTCAACTGATCCGGTTTTCTTTCACTGAACTTGTCGATTTGCATTAACTTTAAATACTTATTTGTCCGTTTTGTCAGTTCTTCCTTTGAAGTTTTCTTTTGACGAAGTCCAAAAGCTACATTTTCTCTCACTGTTAAATGAGGAAAAATTGCATAATTTTGAAAGACCATGCCAATATTGCGTTTACTTGGCTCCATATTGTTGATTCGCTCACTCCCAAAGTAAAAATCGCCTCCCTCGATCGAGTTAAAACCTGCAATCATTCTAAGCAAAGTTGTCTTTCCGCATCCTGAGGGTCCTAATAAAGTAAATAGAGACGCCTCAGGAATTGTCAAATCAAGATTTTCAATCACTGGCTGTAAGTCATAGACTTTTTTTGCTTTATTTATGGTTATTTGACTCATATTTTCCACACCTTCTTATTTGGATTGGATACCAACATAAATTTCATTATATTTATTGACGATTTCATCTTTATTTTCAATTACATAGTCGTAATCTTCTACAATCGTATTGATCTCTTTGAGTGGTTTCATATTATCGCTTGTTTGTGCATTTTTACGTACAGGGCGATTTGTTGTCGTTGTCCCCAACGTATTTTGAACATCTTCTGAAATAATAAAATCAATAAATTTTTGGGCATTTTCTATGTTTTTTGCATTTTTGATGATTGCAGCACTAGCTGGCAAGAAAACGGTACCTTCTTTCGGGTACACGATTTCTACATTCGCCCCATCATTTAGCAGTTTGACAGTCGGATCTTCATAAGACAAACCAACAGCCATCTCCCCATCAGCAACTGCTTTATAGACGTTGGAAGAACTTGAACTTATCTTTCCATCGATCAACGTAAATAAATCCTCTACATAATTCCAAGCTTCTTGAGATTCATAGCCGCCTTGAGCTTGCAACATATTTGTTAACTGAGCAAAGGCACTGGAAGAATTAGCTGGATCAGCCGTAGCTATTTTTCCGGCTAAATCATCATTCAGCAAATCACTATACCCTTCAATAGTCATTCCTTCTGTTAGGTCTGGATTTACGATCAAAACACTGCCGTCAATCGTATAAGGTGTATAGAAACCGGTTTGATTTTGATAATCTTCTTCAATATTGTCATTTTCATCTGATACATATTCTTCAAAAAGATGCTGATTTTCAGAATATTGTGTATAGGAACCGCCAAAGACGACATCTGCAACAGGTGCATTTTTCTCACTTTCAAGTTTTTTGAATAATTCACCAGTTCCTGCTTGAATCAGGTCCACTTTAATCCCATAACGTTCTTCAAAAGCAGGTATTGTTGCGTTGATTAGTCCTTCTGAGTTTGGTGAATAAATCACTAATGTATCACTGCCAGAAGAAGCAGTGTCTGACGAGTTGGATGTTCCTCCATTGCCGCAAGCTGCTAAACCAACTAATGCCGATGCACATATAACTGAATAAACAAATTTGTTTTTCATTTTCATTCCCCTCTCCAAAGTATACCTTTATCATACACTCTATAAAACGCTTTCAAAATAGCACACATCTATACAAAAAGGAGAAAATTCTCTACACTTTAGAGAATCTCCTCCTTAAACTCAGTGACCGAAACACCAATATATCTTCTAAATACTTTATTGAAATATTTATAGTCAGAAAATCCAACCCTATCTGCTACTTCATATATGAGTACATTTGGATCCTCGATTAATTGATCGATTGCCTTTTTGATTCGATAACGATTCACATAATCGTTAATGGTGATGTCAAGATGGTCTTTAATTTTTTTATACAGGTAACTTTCACTGTAGCCTAAACTAGCTGCTATATCCGCAATAGTAAATTTTTGTGCATAATACTCATGGATCCAACTTAGTACCTGATGAACGATCATATCTTTATCGTGGTGCGTTTTTCTAGCTACCACCAATGCTTCATACTTTTTCTGATTGGTCAAACGCTTTTCGTTTTCCAATTCATTCGTTAGCTGAAGCAAGCTTAGCCTTAGTTCCTCTGTTTGTAATGGTTTAGCAAGAAATTCTCTAACGCCGTAATGAATCGCCTTTTTTGCATTAAAAAAATCATTGTATCCTGAGAGAATGATTTTTTTGAAGAAGAGATCTTTCGTCAGTTCAAACATTTCGAAGGCATCCATAACCGGCATATTGATATCAGAAATCACAATATCTGGCAGATAATTGCGAATCATATCAGCTCCCTCTTGTCCGTTTTCTGCAGCACCAACTACTTTCAATCCTATATCAGAATAATCGATCGCATAGGCTAACCAACGTCGAATTAAATGCTCGTCCTCTATTATTAATAATTTATACACCATCGATAGTCCTCCAAACTACAAATTGAACACATGCGCCTTTCTTATGATTAAAAATACGCAAATCAAGAAAAGGATATTCTATTTTTAATCTGCGATAACTGTTGATCAAGCCATGATGCGTCTCTTCTTCTTCATACTGCAGATAGATTTTTTCAATCAATTCTTCTTCAAATCCAGGCCCATTATCGCGCACTTCAAAAAAAATTTCTTCCCCTTTTGAAAATACAGCGACCGCTACTTTAAGATCATTTCGTTCTTTCATTCCATATTTGATTGCATTTTCAACAACCGGTAATAAAAACAGTCGCGGTATCTGAATCATGTGCAGATCTTTTTCCACATCGATCGTGTAAATAAATTTTTCAAAACGTATTTTTGTAACTTCCAAAAAATCCTGTAAAATCGCAAGGTCATCTATCAGATTGCTTTTTTCATTGGCATGATCGATGCTGTAACGCAGCACTCGATTTAATGATAAAATCAGCCTTTCACTCAAATCTGTATCAATTTTACTGGTAATTCTGATGTTTTCAAGAGTGTTATATAGAAAATGAGGATGAAATTGCGCTTCCAGCATCTTGATCTCATATAAATTCTTCTTTTTTTCCAAATAAATTTTCATTTGAATCAATCGATCCAATTCCTCCATCATCTCATTGATGTTGTCGGCTAAGAATTCAAACTCATCTTCCGTTTGTATCTCGATTTTTTGCTTTTCACCATTCCTGATTTTCTTTGTTTCATCTACAAGCATCTTAATACTCACCGTGTTTCTTTTGGCTATCTTAGTTGCTAAACGCTTTGAGTGATATAGCAATACTAGAAAAATAATCAATGCTGAAGTGATACCAAATAATGCCAATACACTGATTGGAAAAATCATCGAATAAGTATAAAGGTTAATATTTTGACCAATCAGACTTTTCTTAGAAAGGTATAATTGTCTATCATAGGAAAATAAGAAGCGATCAAAAACATTCGAATTAATTTTTTTCAATGTTCCTGTGATAAAATGATTCGCATTATTTGCGTAGACATTGTCAAACTGATCAGCAATGATGTAATTGGTACCATAATATAAGCCCTCAGGTAAGAAGTCATTTCCATTGAGCAGTATCGCACTATACCCTAACTCTGTCCCTCCCTCACTGATAGTATCAATCATCACTAAATAATGATTGCTGTCCTCCCCTTTCGTAATACGTCTCATGCTGCGGTGGTAGTTATTTCCTGAAAGAACTGTTTTTAAATAATTGGGCGAAATAACTGGATTTTGTCCGGTTTGTTGAGTGGTAAATCTGATGGATCCTGCTTGATCCATAATCACTAAAATACCTCTGGATAGATGCTCAGCACTCAGCTCATAATATTCGCTATATATTTCACGATCTGTTTTTTCGTTTTTTAAAAATAACGGAATTGACTTTCTATTCATAGTACTTAAAATTTTTTTATATTCTGCTTGATCTTCATGAAAATTATTTCTTATATTATTTGTTTCCAGCGTCAACTGATAATATTGGATAGCAAATACAAACAAAATCAACAATAAAAACAAGAACGCTGACACTAGGATCGCTAATAGTGAAAAGCGTTTTTTTATCTCATGATTTAATTCTTCTTGAAAGGAATGTTTCATAGACTTTTCTCCATAATAGTTATCAATAGTTGTATCATACCACACTAATGATAACGCTTTCTACATTGTCTTTACTTTACCAAATTCTTCATAGGCAGATAATGCAGATCCAATTTCATTTTTGGACGTTCGCCTTAACGTCTATAAAAAAACTTCACAGTAGTACCCATTCTAAGAGGTACCACTGCAAAGTTATATGTTCTTCTAATTTCCGTTATTGAAAGTATGAATGGCAATCGATCTTATAGCCAATCCCCATTTGAAGCGATCACTTTTTTATACCACTCAAAGGATTTTTTCTTGGTTCGTTTCAAGTTGCCATTGCCTTGATCGTCTCGATCCACGTAGATAAAGCCGTAGCGTTTACTCATTTGACCCGTGCTGGCTGCTACAAGATCAATACACCCCCAAGTAGTATAACCAAGTAGTTCCACGCCATCGATCGTCACTGCATCTTTGAAGGCTTGAATATGTTTTTTTAAATAGTCGATCCGATAATCGTCTGCGACAAACCCATTCTCATCAGGGGTATCGATCGCCCCTAACCCATTTTCTACGATAAACAACGGTTTTTGATAGCGATCATACAATTGATTCAATGAATTTCTCAGTCCTAACGGATCAATCTGCCACCCCCACTCAGTCGATGGTAGATGTTCATTTTTAATTGATGGAAAGAGATTCCCTGTCGCTTGCGCATAGTCTTCTGAATGGGCACTGACCGTTCGCGAACAGTAATAAGAAAAACTGACAAAATCAACCGGCGAAGCCGCTAAAATCGCCTCGTCCTCAGGTGTTATTTTGATCGTTAAGCCTTCTCGTTCAAATTTTTTCAAGGCATAATTGGGGTATTTGCCTCGGGCTTGCACATCGATAAAGAAATAGCCTTCGCGATCACGATTGATTGCTTCTTGGTAATCTTCAGGTCGGCAAGTATAAGGATAATGACTGCCACCAGCCAGCATACAACCAACTTGATTGGTCGGATCGATCTCATGAGCCTTTTGGGTTGCTAAGGCACTGGCGACTAACTGGTGATGCGCTGCTTGGTATTTGATTTCTTGACGATTGTCCCCTTCTTTAAAGACGATCCCGCCACCTACAAAGGGCTGATGCAGCAAAATATTGATTTCATTGATTGTCAGCCAATATTTGACCAACCCGCGATAGCGCTGGAAGACGGTTTCCGCATAGGTCACATAGAAATCAATGAGTCGGCGATTTTTCCAGCCCCCAAATTCCTTGATCAAATGCAGCGGAACATCGAAGTGGGCAATCGTGACTAATGGCTCGATTTGATGTTTTCTCAATTCTTTGAAGATTTTCTCATAAAAAAGCAATCCTTCTTCGTTGGGCTCTTCGTCATTGCCATTTGGAAAAATCCGTGACCAAGAAAGTGACATCCGGTACACGTTAAAACCCATTTCGGCAAAAAGGGCAATATCTTCCATATAATGGTGGTACATATCAATGGCCGTTTGGGCTGGATAAAAAGAATCTTCTTGCCATTCCAACATTTCCAGTTCACCAGCAGCGACCTTTGCGCGATCAGGACCAGTTGGTAAGAGGTCGACATTTGATAAGCCACGTCCTCCTGCTAATACGCCTCCTTCTGCTTGATTGGCAGCCGTTGCACCACCCCATAAAAAATCATCTGATAATCCCATGTTATTTCCTCCTAAACTTTGACTACAAGTACTTCCTCTTCTTTAGCTACCAATCCTTCTTTCAAAAGTTCGACTGCGGTATATTGTGGTGTATTGGTAACGATGATCGGTACTTGTGTGACATATCCTGCAGCTTTTATCTGCTGTACATCAAACGTCAACAATCGCTGCCCTTTTGTAACTTTTTGCTCTGCTTCTACTAACGCATCAAAATACTGACCATTTAGTTCCACTGTGTCTAAACCGACATGGATCAACAATTCAATTCCCGTGTCTGAAACCAAGCCAATCGCGTGTTTGGTAGGAAAAACAGCAGCGACTTTTCCATCAAAAGGCGCAATGACTTCACCGATGGGTTCATCGACCGCGAATCCTTTTCCGAGTGCTTCAGAAGCAAATGCGTCATCTTTGACTTGATTCAGTGGCATCACGGTTCCTGGTACAGGATTGATCAATTGGGTATCTTCTAAGACTACTGCTTTCATCTCCGGAACATCAATTGTCACTTTTGTTTCATATTTGAAACTTAAGACATAGGTAACGACCGCACTCACCACAGCTGCAATCACCAATGCAATAATGATATTCCAAAAATAGCGCATCGTATCATCACCGATATATAGTAAGACTGCTGGGAGACCAGACGAACCGGTCGCAAAGCGATGCGTATTGGTTAAGCCAGCATACAAACCACCAGAAGCCCCACCGATCATTGCCGCAACTAACGGATATTTTTTTGGCAAATTGATTCCATATAAAGCGGGTTCAGTAATCCCCATGTAGGCAGTAATCGCCCCTGATACCGCCAACTGCTTAGTCTTTTTCTCTTTCGTACGCAATGCGACAATTGCTACTGCGGTTGCTTGAGCTATGTTTGAGACTAATGCCCCTGGACCAAAAATACTGTCATACCCAAGTTCTGCCATTTGCATCACCCCTAAAGGAGCAATCCCATTGTGCAAACCAAACATCACCATGATTGGTAAAAAGCCCCCAATCAAAACCGCTGGAACCCAGCTAGCATGGACACTTAAGAAGGTAAAGAAAGTTGCCAAATAGCCACCCAAGATACTACCGATCGGTCCAAATAGCGAGAAGGCTAATGTACCCATTATCAAAAATGTTAGCATTGGAACAAAAACCAGTTCTACTGATTTTGGAATCACTTTGTTCAAAAACTTTTCGACATACGATTGGAAAAAAATCACGATCAGGATCGGAATAACTGATCCCGTATAGTTTGCTAATGTAAAAGGAATAACCCCAAAAAAGTGAACGGGTTCGCCTGCTGTGACCAAGGCACCCCAATTAGGATGCATCATCATAGCAGCCACTGAAGCCGCTAAAATCGGATTGCATCGCAATTTTTGTGCCACAGTGAAGGCCAGGATCATTGGTAAGAAGAAGAAAACACCATCTGCAAAAAGATTCAGCATGTAATAGGTTTGCGAATCAGCGGTGATCACATCAAAGACGATCAACAAAGCCAAAACTGCCTTAACCATTCCAGCACCGGACAATGCCGGAATAATTGGTTGAAACGTTCCTGCCACAAAATCGATCACTGCAGCTGCCGGCCCTTTTTTCTCCCCAGGCTCTGACGTCCCTGATGATTGAAGCGAAACCAATTTTGTGACTTCTTCATAGACATCTTTGACATGTGTTCCAATCACGACTTGATGTACCCCTGCGTTATTGATGTATTTGGCAACCCCATCGAGTGCCTCTAGTTCTCCTTGATCTATACACTTTTCATCTTTGACTTTAAAGCGTAATCGTGTTTGACAATGATAGGCATCCGTGATATTTTCTTGTCCCCCCAGATACTGGACGATTTTTTTTGCTAATGATTGATAATTTTCACTCATACATTCCACCCCTAGATAAATTTCAAAGAAAATCTATGTTGTATGTGCTCACCGGTAAAACATACTGTTCTTTCTGCCAGCAATGTACCATTTTTAGAGAGCGGTTCCAACACATTTTCCTAAAGTCGAAATGGATTTCACCTTTTCATTAAATACCGCTCTTTTTTCGAAATTTATTCCATTAAAAGACCAAACATCGCCTTGACGAAGCCACTAGAAACAATGATATAATTTACTAGATGATTGTGTTACTTTTGATTTACTGCGATCATAATAGGCCTTTAAACGTAATGGATCTACCAACCAAAATGAACACCCCGATGATCCCGCAACAACGGACCAAACCACTGCTTCTTCCCCCGACCATTGAAGCAATCCTTACTGAATCACCGATTTGATCTAGCCGGTTATGAACGGCTATTTTACGTTGGCTTTATAAAAAACAGGCGAAGGGAACGATGGAAAATGACAAATGCGAAACAAGCAATGCCTCCAAAAACGATTTTTTTTCATGAAGACGCTTTTCAAAAAACGGATCAAACGATCATTCGCTGGTTAGGAAACTCCGGTATTCTTCTAAACAGCCGTGGTACTTGTATCATGGTCGATCCGGTCTTAGAAGGATTTGACCTGCCGTTACTGATCGATCTGCCAATCAAACCGGCGGCAGTCCCTCACTTAGATGCGGTATTGATCACCCATTCAGATAATGATCACTACGGCATTCCGACGATTGAAAAATTAGTCCCGGTTACCGATAGCTTCCATGGACCCAAATATGTTGCCGAACTTATGCAAGAGCACTTTCAAGTTGCTGCCCAAGGCCACGAAATCTACGATTCATTCACCGTGAAGAATTTGACGATTTCTTTAACAAAGGCGTATCACCTTTGGCAAAATGAAACGAAAAAATTTGATCGTGTCTTCCAAATTGAGGACTATTGTGGCTTTTGGATCGATACCCCGGATGGTTCCTTGTGGATTCCTGGCGATTCTCGTCTTTTACCAGAGCAATTAGAGATGCCTCAGCCAGATGCGATCTTGTTTGACTTTAACGACAACGCGTGGCACATCGGCTTTGAGAATGCCGTCAAGCTGGCAAACACCTATCCGCATGCTGAATTGATCCTCTCCCATTGGGGAACAGTGGATGCTCCGCATATCGATGCCTTTAATGGGGATCCTGAAGCTTTGTACGATCGGATCGTCAATCCAAAGCGGATTCGTCTTGTCGCTGCCGGTGAGCCGATTGAATTGAAATTAACCACTTCCAACAATGTACAATAGGGAAAAAGGACCACACCATGTTCGGTGCGGTCCTTTTATTCTTCTGCCATCTCTTTAAACGTCGTTTTTCGGCTCGTCTCTAAAAAACGAGCATTGGTGATTTTCATTTGGATATTTTCCTGATAATCGAGGGAAAAAATCTTAGCAAACAAAACTGTCAAAAGGAATTGAATCGATTCTTCTGTGGAAAAATTTCCGATTTTAGAATACAGTTTTTCTCGGCTAGCAATCGTCAAGACGATCGTCGAATAGTCCCGCAAATAGTTCTCTCCACCACTCGTAATACTGATAATCGGCACACCATTTTTCAACAATGTTTTCACATTTTTCATAGGATACGTTTCTGAATTATTACCAGAATAAGAGATAAGAATGGCACAATCCTGTGGGGTCAGCGTATTAGAAATCAAGCTCGCTTCGTCCGTATCCGCAACAAAGGCTTTTTTATGAATCGTGTTTAAGTTGCGTTTAAACAGCTGCCCGAAATACGAATTTGGACTACGCCCATAGATGACAATGGTTTGAGCTCCATTGATGAGCCGAGCGGCTTGATTCAGGTCTTTCACTGTCATAAGTGAAGCTGTTTCTTTAATCGTCTGTATGCGCAAGTTCGCCAAGTTTTCAATGATTTCTAATGTGTCTGCCGTCTCACCAAAAGGGATATTCACATCGATCGTTGCTGAGCCATCATCAAAATGAGCCAATTCGTGCATGAAGGCATATACAAATTCTTTCCAACCAGAAAAGCCAAAATATTTTGCAAAACGGACCAGCGTCGGCTTGGAGGTATGGGTCAGTTTTGCGATTTCTTCCATGCTATACTCACTAACTTTTTCTCGATTGCTTAATAAAAAGTCACCGATCGTTCGTCTCGCGTCATTTTGTTTAAACGCTGCTTCTTCAATTTTTTGAAAAAGATACATCTGGTTCTCCCCTCTGATTGACGCTGGCAGTTTGTCTAGTGCGCTCAACTCATCATTGTTTCTTTTTATTATAAGCGATGAGAAGGATGAAATGAAGACGGAAAACGAGGATCAAGCTAGCTTTCGCCTATCCTCGTTCAAAATACAGAAAGTATTTATTTCCCAAAAAAGCTAGGACACCAATCAAGCACAACAAGCCCCCTGATAGAATCATCTGCATCCCTGCTGTTTCACTGCCGCTGACTAGTATCAGCAAGCGTGATGCATAAGGCGCTAACGTGACCCCTAAATTGTAAGCAACGATCGAGACGATCGTGCCAAACTTAGCTTCCGCTTCACCACCAGTCGTCAGCAAGTGGGTGAAAAAAGGCATGATGCTGCGAAAGGCAAAGCCTAATAATAAAGAACAACCCAAGAGTAGCCCCACTGTCTGCAAGGGATAGGTCAAATAGATGCTGCTTCCTGCAAGCAATGCCGCAATGGGCAGCAACCAGCGATGTAGGCGACTGTATATCAAGCCAAAGGCATTGCCGGCGATAAATGCCCCCGTCGCAATGGCGGCGATCATGTTACTGCCTTCGGTGGCGTCCCCGATTCCTTTTTCCAATAACAATGGTGTGATCTGTAAATTGTAATTGATAAACAAGACAACGATTAGAAACAAGAGCACACCCAGAATGAATGATCGCTGTTTCCGTTCTTTTGAAACCGTGACGTTCGCCAATAACATCTCATTAGTCACAGCCTGTGTTTCGTTTGGAATAAATAGCTGGACAAAGAAGAGACTGATCAGGGCAAAGCCATAAACCAAGAAGGACATTTCCCAACTGATTTTCACTAGCTGCCCAACCAGCAAAGTCATAAAGATACCACCTAAACCACCGACGGCACTTTCTAATCCAAGGGCTTTGGCTTTCTTTTGCGGCTCATTTTGAAACAGCAAACTAATCATTTGAATCGCCAAACGATTGAATAAGCCGATCCCGAAGCCAAGAATCCCTCGAGAAAGAAACAAGACGGGAAAGCTCCCCTGATACCATGCCGGCAGCGTGCCAAAAACTGCCACAATGACCAAGCCGGTGACCATCGTGTATTTTTTGCCGATCCTTTTTTCGATCATGCTGGTAGTAAAAATCCCCAGTAAAAGAAACAATGACGGAATTGTGGTCAGTAACCCAATGTAGACCGCTTCAACTTCTGGAAAGCTTGCCGCAATCGCTGGAACATTGGCAGAAATCGCCGGTGCCGAATAGACGACCATTGCCACCGATAGTAGTGCCAGCAACTTCATAGAAAAAAATTTCATAAATACCCCTTTCCTTAAAAACACCTTTTCTTCCTTGTATCTGAACCCAATAGTCCAAGATGACAAAGTGATCCTTTCACTACCTTATTATTCGCTAGATTAACCTCGTTGACCAATGCTTAACGCGCTTGGGCTTTATGCTTGAAAAGCATTGGTCTTCTGTATTTTGCTAGGTTTCTATGGCGATTGCTGGAACTCATTTATGTTTGTCTAAAAAAAGGAAACCTTGCAGTATGTTTTCTGCTAGGTTTCCTTCTTTTCATAAATCGACTGTAATTACTCAAAAACGCCTTAGTGAATTGATTGCTGTAACTGTTCCATAACGTCTTTCGTAATTGCCTCAGCAGTGATACCAAGTTCAGATAAAACGTCTGCTGCCCGGTAATTATCATAAAATTTCTTTTCTAAGCCATAGTTTTTGACGGCAATCTCACGATCACCAAGATAGCTGGCAATCATTTGTCCATAGCCGCCCTCTCGTATGCCGTCTTCCAACGTGACAACGAGTTTGTGCGATCGTGCCACAGCATCCAGCAACTCTTTGTCGACCTCTGAAATAAACTTAGGATTGATCACCGTTGGCGTAATTCCATGTTGCATTTTCAATTGTTCTGCGATCTCTTCTGCTAGCGCATAAAAGTTTCCAACACCGACGATGGCTACCTGCGTGCCAGCTTGAGTCACCTCATTTTTTTGATCGCTATAGTCAGTAGAGACTGCCACTGCCGTTTCGTTGACAGGTCCAACCGGTACCCGGATCACAACTGGTGCGTTGGTTTGTTCCAGCGACCAATCCAACATTGCCAGATATTCTTCTTTAGAGGTTGGCGCAAGATAAATAAGGTTGGGAATATGTGCCAAAAATGGAATATCAAAAATTCCCAAATGGCTCTCGTCATTCATGCCGTGAATCGATGCACCATATACCAGAATCGTTCCAGGCAGATGATTTAAGGCCAAATCATGGGAAATTTGGTCAAAACTACGTTGCATAAAGGTAGAAAAAACGGCCCAGATAGGTTTCGCGCCATTTTTTGCTAACCCAGCAACCATCGATACCGCATGTTCTTCTGCAATACCTACATCTACAAATTGATTGCCTACTTTTTCTCGTTGTTCTGGAGAAAAAAGCAGCATCGGTGTACCAGCGTTTACTGCCACGACTTTAGGATCTGACGCCATTTTTTCTAATAAATAATCCGTTGTTAAGCTGTTGTAGGTTACTTGATTGCCGCCAGCAGAAATATATTCGCCTGTTTCTAAACTAAAAGGACCGCCTGCATGAAACTTTTCACGATTTTCTTCCGCAAACTTGAAGCCTTTGCCTTTGATCGTATGAATGTGTAATAAAACAGGATGATCAATGTCTTTCACTTTTTCAAATAAAGCGATCAAGGCAGCGAGGTCATTTCCGTCATCTAAATAGTGGTACTCAAAACCAATCGCTTTGAACAGATTATCTGCTGCTTGCCCCTTGGTTTCCCGCAATGCCCGCAAATTCTGATACATCCCCCCATGGTTTTCTGCGATTGATTGGTCATTGTCGTTGAGGATCACGATGGTATTGGTGCCTAATTCCACAATATTGTTCAAGCCTTCAAACGCTAAGCCACCTGATAGAGAACCATCGCCAATGACGGCAACGACGTTATACGTTTCATTTTTTAGGTCACGGGCTTTCGCCACACCATTTGCCAACGAAACTGAGGTGGAGGTATGACCGACCGTAAAGAGATCGTGCTCGCTTTCTTTCGGATTCGTGTAACCAGAAACCGCATCATACTGCGTAGCATCAAGAAAGGCATGGGCGCGTCCCGTCAACATTTTATGGATATAGGTCTGATGAGACACATCAAAAATCAGCTTATCGGTGGGGGAATCAAAGACTTTATGCAACGCGATCGTCATCTCAACCATCCCCAGATTGGGGCCATTGTGCCCCCCATGGTGACTGATTTTTTCCAATAAAGCAGTTCGTGCTTCTACTACCAGTTCTTGAAGTTGCCCACTGGTCAATTCTTTTAACTCTTTGGGGCTTTTGATTTTTTCTAATAACATGTACGTACCTCCTGTAGAAATGTTTGAATGGTTCGTGTGTTTACTCACAAGGAAAAAGACACGAAGTCGAAATGAGTTGATCGTTTTCTAGAATGAAAAAAAGCGGCAATCGGAGATGGACGCTCTTTTTTAAATTCCTGTTAAACCAAGAAATAGCAAGTTATCCTAAAGGGAAATCGTGATTTTTCTGAGTTTCAACAATCGCTGCTCATTTCTTCTATCTAAAAAGATACCACCTAGAGTTGACTTTAGGTCAAGCACTTTTTGAAACATTTTGAACAAAGTGAGGCTGATTTTTTCTAATACATATTCCTTGAGGTTCCTTTGATATGTCATAGTAAATTAAAAAAAACTGCCATTAAACAGGATCCATTCCCTGCTTAATGGCAGTTTGCTTATTTCCGATACATCTTCAATTCCAAGAACAAATCATTATAGATGCCAAGATACTCAGCACCTAAGTTTTCATAGACTTCGAGGTGTTCCATCAATTCATCGGATGGATAGAATTGTTCGTCTTCGGTGATCTCGTCTGGCAGTAATGCCATGGCTTCTTGGTTAGGCGTGGAATAGCCGATGTATTCTGCGTTTTGTGCAGCGTTCTCGGGTTCCAGCATAAAGTTCAAGAAGGCATAAGCGCCGGCTTCGTTTTGTGAGGTCTTAGGAATGACCATATTATCGAACCACAAGTTGGAGCCTTCTGAAGGGATCACATAATGAATGTGCTCGTTTTCGTACATCATGTCGGCTGCTTCCCCAGAAAATGTGACCGCAACCGATGCTTCTTCATTGGCCATGTACATCTTGATTTCATCTGCGACGATGGCTTTGATATTTGGGGTCATGGTCCGCAGCTTATTGAATGCCTCTTGCAGCTGATCATCGTCTTTGCTGTTTAGAGAATAGCCTAAGCTGTCCAAACCTAATCCCATTACTTCACGCGCGCCATCGATCAGCATGATGCTATTTGCTAATTCGGGTTTCCAAAGATCGTCCCATTGGGTGATCTCACCTTCATCAAAGAATTTATCGTTATAGACGATCCCCAGTGTTCCCCAGAAATAAGGGATGGAATATTGATTGCCTGGATCAAAACTCAGGTCCAAAAAGCGAGGGTCGATATTGTCTAACCCTTTGATTTTACTGTGATCCAATGGTTTTAAAAGATTTTGTTCCATCATTTTCTCAATCATGTATTCACTCGGTATGGCGATGTCATAAGACGTACCGCCTTGTTGGATCTTCGTGAACATCGCTTCATTTGAGTCAAAGGTTTCATAGTTGACCTTGTAGCCTGTCTCTTCTTCAAACTTACTGATCAAATCAGGGTCGATGTAGTCGCCCCAGTTGTAGATGTTGACGACCTCAGCGCCTGCCATACCAGAGGAGCGTTCCAATTCACGGACACCAAAGAGCAAGATCAGGACGATCGCAACAATACCGATAATCAGAGATTGTAGTCGTTTCATCGCAGATTTGCCACCTCCACACGGCGGTTTTTACGCAACTTTTTCGCGCCGTTTTCTTTACTGATAAAGTAATAGCCTACCACCAGGATCATGGAGAATAAGAAGACAAGTGTGCTTAATGCATTGATTTCTAAACTGATTCCTTGACGTGCTCTAGAATAGATCTCTACCGATAAGGTACTAAAGCCATTGCCTGTCACAAAGAATGTCACGGCAAAATCATCGAGTGAATAAGTAAATGCCATGAAATAGCCGGCGATGATGCCCGGCGTCAAGAAAGGCAAAATGATATTTTTAATGACTTGAAAATTATTCGCGCCTAAATCACGGGCAGCATCGATCATTGAATCGTTCATCTCTTGCAGTTTCGGCAAGACCATCAAGACCACGATCGGGATACTAAAAGCGATATGCGAAAGCAATACGCTGAAAAAGCCTAAGCTAAACCCACGGAACAAGTTGCCGATCATCGTAAAGAAAATCAAGAAGCTGGCACCAATGATGACATCTGGTGAAACCAGCAAAATATTATTCAAACTCAACAATGCCGTTCTCGTTCGGCGTTTGCGGGTATAGTAGATGCCCATCGCACCAAATGTGCCGATGATCGTTGCCAGTAATGCTGATAAAAATGCCAGCATAAAGGTGTTCAACACGATGATCATCAAGCGGGTATCTTGAAAGACGGATTGGTAATGCTCAAAAGTGAAACCCGTAAAAGTATTCATGGTGCCTCCTTCATTGAAGGAATAGAAAATCAAATAAAAGATCGGCACGTACAAAAGAATAAAGACGACGATCAGATAAAGATTCGACCAGCGAAATTTTTTCATTTACGTTGCCCTCCTTTTTTCTTTTCTCCCGTAAACAACATCACGAGGAACATGGCGATGATCAAAATGACCCCGATGGTCGAACCCATGCCCCAGTTTTGGGTAACGAGAAAATGCTGCTCGATCGCTGTACCAAGCGTGATCACGCGATTGCCCCCAATCAAACGGGTCAACATGAAGAGGGAGAGCGACGGAATGAAGACGGCTTGGACGCCGCTTTTCACACCGTTTAACGACAGAGGGAAAATCACTCGTCGGAAAGTATCATAGCTGTTTGCCCCTAAATCGCGACTGGCACTGATCAAAGAGGGATTCATTTCTTCTAAGGCATTAAAAATCGGCATGATCATAAAGGGCAGTTCGATATAGACGGCAACCGTCAAAAAGCTGAAGTCGGTAAACAAAATCTGCTTTGGTCCAACACCCATGATTTCTAGGAAGTTGTTGACACTGCCATGAATGCCGAAAATCCCAATAAACGCATAGGCTTTTAACAATAAGTTGACCCACGTCGGTAAGATGATCAGCAGCAGCCACAAATCTTTGTGACGCAGCTTAGTTAAGAAATAGGCTGTCGGGTAGCTGATCACTAAGGTAATCAAGGTGATCAAAAAGGCATACCAAACCGAGTTTAAGGTCATGATCAAATATTTGCCAGAACCCAAGTAGCTTTGATAGTTGACCAGCGAAAAGTTGCCGTTCATATCAAAAAAGGATTGGTAGATGATCAATAAGACTGGTGCAATAACAAATAGCAATAACCAAAAGACATAGGGTATCGCATAAAAACGACGCATTTTCGTCATTAGCTTTCCCTCCTAATCTTCGTAGCTCTCTAAACGAGCATCAAAATCTTCTTCGGACTCATTGAAACGCATGACGTGGATATCTTCTGGTTCAAAGGAAAGCCCGATCTTGCTTCCTTCAGTAGCTTTTCTTGTAGAGTGAACCATCCATTCGTTGCCTTGTTCGTCATAACAAATGATCTCGTAATGCACGCCTCGGAACAATTGCGTGTCTACTTCAACGACCAGCTTGCCATTTTCTGCCGTCGTCAAATTCAAATCTTCTGGACGAATCACGATCTCAACGGCTTCATTCGGCCGCATCCCGCCATCGACACATTCAAATTGCTTGCCGACAAACTCCACTAAGTTGTCTTCGATCATCGTGCCTGTGACGATGTTGCTTTCACCGACAAAATCCGCCACGAAATGGTTGATTGGTTCATCGTAGATATCCACTGGTGTGCCGCTTTGGACGATCTTCCCTTTGTTCATAACGAAAATCTCATCACTCATGGCCAACGCTTCTTCTTGGTCATGGGTGACAAAAATAAAGGTGATGCCTAGTCGCTGCTGCAATTCCCGCAGCTCGTATTGCATGTCAGTTCGCAATTTCAAGTCCAATGCGGACAATGGTTCATCAAGAAGCAATACTTTGGGTTCATTGACGATCGCTCGTGCGATTGCGACCCGTTGGCGTTGACCTCCTGACATTTCGCTGATTTCACGATTCTCATAACCAGGAAGTTGTACTAACCGTAACGCTTCTAAGACTTTTTTATTCACTTCATCTTTTGGTAATTTTTTGATTCGCAGACCAAATGCCACATTTTCAAAAACGTTCATATGTGGGAATAAGGCATAATCTTGAAAGACAGTATTCACTTGCCGTTGATTGGCAGGAACGTCATTGATTCTTTGTCCGTCAAAATAAACGTCGCCTTCTGTTGCGTCCGAAAAACCCGCAATGATACGTAAAATAGTTGTTTTTCCACAACCTGAAGGACCTAACAATGTATAAAAGCGACCTTCTTCAATATCAAAACTCACTTTTTTCAAAACTGTTTCATCATCATCAAATCGCTTCACCACATTGTTGAATGAAATTATTGTTTTTCCCACACTCTTTCCTCCTGTACTATAAATAAGAATCTGTCACGACTACAAGCACACGGCTTTTTTTGCCCGCAATATTTTTTAATTGATGCGGCTCAGTCGCCTGATAATAAATCGATTGGCCTTTACGAGCCTTGTACTGCGTTTCTCCAAGTGTCAACGCCACACTGCCCTCTAAGACATAGATAAATGTTTCTGCTAACGATGGTTCAAAGGTCTTGTATTCGCCCGCTTTATCAAAAGTCAGCAAGACGGGCTCCATTTCTTTTTCATTGGAATCGGGAATCAGCCACTTCAATTCATAGCCATTTTCTTCATCATAATAGAGCGTGCTGTCTTCTTCGCGATAAACCACTTGATGCTGCGCATTTTCTTCTCGGAAAAATTCCTCTGGTGTCACGCCTAAAACTTCTAAGATCGTAAAAAAAGTTTCCATAGAAGGCGAACTCAAATCACGTTCCAACTGTGAGATATAGCCTTTCGTCAAATCGGTCCGCTCGCCTAATTCTTCTTGGGTCAAATTCTTTTGAACGCGCAAATTGCGCAGCTTCTCGCCAATCTCCATGTTCATTCCCCCTTTTATTGACACAACTGTAAGTAAAAAAGTTTGCTATAAGTAAACTTCATGTTTAATTTCACTTTTTCTAGTATACAAATAATTGCAAAAAACACAAGCCTTTTTTCTGCATTTCTTTGAATTCTTTTCTTGCTGCTCAAAAAAAGGAGTGACGCTAAACGCTTGTGCTATAAAGGAAAGGATTGGCGGTCCCGTCATTTTCGCTTTTCACAGGTTTAAAAGAACAACTTCTATTTTAACGAAGAAAAGGTAGATTTAATAATGATCTGTTTTTACTGATTTTTTGATAAGAAGCCCTGCCTTTTCTTGCTTCACTGGTTAAAAAAATAAAACTTATGGTATTATGAGTACAAACCATCAAAGGAGTGTCTGAAATGACGAATTTCTCTACCTTTCGTGTCATGAATGAACCAAATTTTACTGCTTCACTCACAACTGCAACCCTTGACGAGCTGCTAGCAGGCGATGTGCTTGTCCGGGTTGATTAC
Source organism: Enterococcus sp. DIV0008 (assembly GCF_050542615.1). NCBI lineage: Bacteria > Bacillati > Bacillota > Bacilli > Lactobacillales > Enterococcaceae > Enterococcus > Enterococcus sp. DIV0008. The sequence goes on from NZ_CP172937.1 coordinate 2,611,774, forward strand.
TCAGATGTCAATTACAAAGATGCCTTGGCAGCAAAAGAAAATGGCGGGGTGATCCGCACGTATCCGATGACGCCGGGAATCGATTTAGCAGGGGAAGTCGTGGACAGTCAGTCTGCTGATTTTGCCCCAGGCGACCAAGTCTTAGTGACTGGCTATGGCTTAGGGGTTTCTCACCCAGGCGGTTACAGTCAATTTCAACGGGTCCCAGCCGAGTGGCTCGTGAAACGTTCTGCTGGTTTTTCAGCAAAAGACAGTATGACTTATGGCACTGCTGGGTTCACAGCAGCTTTAGCGGTGCAAGAATTAGAACAGCTGCACTTAGCAAAAGACGCTGCTATTTTGGTGACAGGTGCGAGCGGTGGCGTCGGCAGTGTCAGCATTGCTTTATTGAAAAAACTGGGCTATACAAATATAGTGGCGCTATCTCGGAAAACCGATGCGCAATGGTTGTTGGACCTAGGCGCAGCAAAAATCGTCAGTCCTGATGAAGTGGTACCCGAAAAGGTCAAACCATTAGCAAAACAATCGTTTGCAGCGGTCATCGATACTGTTGGCGGTCCATTGCTTGCGGCAGTGCTTCCGCAAATCGCTTATGGGGGCGGTGCCTTCTTATGCGGCAATGCTGGTGGAATCAAAATCGAAACGACTGTCTTACCCTTTATTTTGCGTGGGATTCGCGTAATTGGGATCGATTCAGTCAATGTTTCCCATGAGATCCGCACGGCATTATGGGAGAAATTAGCGGGTGAGTGGAATGTGATCGATCAGCTTTACACGAAAGCCATCACTTTGGAAGACTTGCCAGAAACGTTGGCAGCTTTATTAGCTGGCACGCACCAGGGACGAACGATCGTTGAGGTGTCACAAGGGCAATGAGAATTTTGATTACGGCTGGCGGTACTTCTGAAAAAATCGATGATGTCCGTGCAATTACGAATCATTCCACGGGTTCACTTGGTCAAGCGATTGCCAAGGAATGGCTGCAGTCCCCTGAGGTGACCATCGATTACGTTACGACGAAAACTGCCAAGCAACCGCCGTCCGATCCACGCGTTACCTGTCATTTCATTGAAGGGACCACGGACTTGTTGGCGCAATTGACCGATTTATTGACGACCCATTCGTATGCTGCCGTGATCCACAGTATGGCAGTTAGTGATTTTACCCCTGCTGCTCATTTTTCAGAAGCAGCCTTTTATGAAGCAATCAACGATGCCCTACCGACTTATGACAACCAGGTCACTCCGGCATTGATAGCACACGTGCTCGCACAATCTGAAGCAACGGCAGGCAAAGTTTCTTCCAATACTGATCATTTGTTTTTAGTGTTGAAGAAAACCCCGAAAGTGATCCAAACCATCAAAGCATTACAGCCGACAACCTTATTAGTCGGATTCAAATTATTAGTAGACGTCGCAGAAGACGAGTTGTTTGCGGTCGCACGAAAAAGTTTACTGGCTAGCCAAGCGGACTATGTGTTGGCCAACGACTTGACGCAAATTTCAGGAAACCAGCATGTTGGCCACCTTTTGACACAAGAAGGACAAATCGGGACTGGTCGCACAAAAGCTGAGATTGCAACCTTGATCGTTGACACATTACGCAATGACCTGCGTGCTTAGCTAGATGTTTTTTTAGAAAAGGAGAAAGAATCATGAAACAAAAACACGTTCTGCTTGGCGTCAGCGGCAGTATCTCTGCATACAAAGCAGCCGACCTGACCAATGAATTAACCAAAAAGGGCTATGCAGTGGATGTCTTAATGACTCAAAATAGCACACAATTTATTACGCCTTTGACGTTACAGTCATTATCCAAACGCCCGATCCATGTGGATGTTATGCAAGAGCGCCAACCAGATCGGATCAACCATATTGAACTAGCCAAACAAGCCGATCTTTTCTTGCTCGCCCCAGCCAGTGCCAACAGTATTGGCAAGCTGGCGCATGGTTTAGCCGATGATTTGATCTCAACAGTTGCCTTAGCGTTGCCGTTATCCGTGCCCCGCTTGATTGCGCCAGCCATGAATACCGTCATGTATGAAAACCCGATTGTTCAAAGAAATTTGGGGATTTTGAAAGAAGTCGGCTTCCAAGAGATTGAACCCCGTGAAGCGTTACTGGCTTGCGGTGATTTCGGCAGAGGCGCATTAGCAGCAACAGAAACGATTCTTGAAAAAGCATTGACTGCTTTGGAAGTACGGAGTGTCTAACAATGAAAAAAATATCAACTTTTGAACTTGTCTTAACAGCTTTCTTTTTAGGAATCTTGATTCTTTTAGCATCGGTACCCTTTCTTGGGTTTATTCCCTTAGGACCAATCAATGCGACAACGATGCACATTCCTGTCATCATTGCTTCCATTGTATTGGGCCCTCGGATCGGCGGCTTTTTAGGTGGCGCCTTTGGGATCATCAGTATGGTGCGTTCGACGTGGATCATCACCCCGCTTTCTTTTGTCTTCTCTCCTTTCGTACCGATTTATGGGAGTGATCAAGGAAGCTGGAAAGCGATCCTCGTAGCGCTGATTCCCCGTATTTTGATTGGTGTCGTTCCTTACTTTGTTTATAAGGGCTGTCAAAAAATCTGGAAAAACAAACAGCAAAGTCTCTCGCTACTGATTGCTGGTGTTGCTGGAGGCTTGACGAATACGATTCTGGTAATGAACTTGATCTACTTCTTGTTCCAGCAAGAATATGCGGAGGTTGTGGGGAAAGCTGGCAATGCTGTCTATGCAGCGATTTTAGGTGTAATCTTCGCCCAAGGTGTACCTGAAGCCATTGTAGCGGGAATCGCCACGATGGCAGTTGGAACCGTCCTTTTGCGCTTAGTCATGAACCGCAAAAAAAATCGTATCTAAAAAAATAGCGACCGCCTAAAGTTAGCTTTTTGGCTAACTTAGGCGGTCGCTTCCCTTTTGAGTGACTCATAGACTTTGCACTTGGAGTGCTTCGACAAGCTCTTGATACTGCTCTTGGGTCAAGTACTCTTCATAAAATGTCAGATAATCATCGATATCTGCTTGGGTCAAATAAGGCAGCTCTTGCTTGATTTGCAGCAGCAATTCTTCAAACTCCTCATCCGTCAGCATATAAGAAGACCAATCATCGGCTTCATCATAGCTATCCCAGTACTCATCATCATAATCATTTTCATCCCCATCGTCATAGCTGTCATCCCAGCCATAATCATAGGGAGTAAACAATTCTTCTGGGTCAATCAATTCTTCCGCTGTGGGAATCGCAACCGCAGTATCACTTTTCTTCCCTGTAAAAGTCACCGTGGCTCCGATAGTGGTTTGCAGCTCATCTGCTTGCACGAAGTGAAAAGCCATTTTCTGCTGATTCGTTTTCGTATTGACGGTCATAGCTAAGTCAAACTGCTCGACTTCTTCCAGCAGCGCTTCTAATTCGGCGACTTGATTTTGATCGGCGCCGTGTTCTTGAGCATAGGTTGCATAATCTGCCAATTCTTCTTTGGTAAACGTGTGGCTGATCGTATCTCCATCTCTTTTGAAAGCATCCGGTTCAAAGGTTTTCAAATAGTCTGCAAATGTCTCATTATGAAAAAGACTGTTCATGGTAAAGAGGTTTTCAGGCGCTTTTTCTGCTTCGGTCGTCCCCTCGTCGTCCTCTGCAAAAGTTCCTTCGCCAAAGTAAGAATCTAAGGTTTCTTGATCGATGCGCAGGTATTTGCCTTCATATTCCGCAGCGTCTGGTTTTGTCCCATAACTGTCACTACCAAATGCGCTGATATACCCTTGCAGTGTTTCATAGATTTCAGCTGACACATACGCTTCTTGTTTTTCTGGATCGACGATCAGCTTGATCGGCAGCTCCTGACCACCATAAGCGACTGCCAGATTGAGTAAAATCGCTTTGGTTTCTTTGTCCTGGACGAAGTCCCCTTTAAATGACGAGCCGACTAACTGTGACATCAACATAGAGGCATACCTATCGGCTTCTTGACCGTAATCGCTGCTGTTGCCCATCTCAAACGTATCGATCGTCGCTTGGAATTCACCAGCATTCGCTGCTTGCTGATTCGTCAACTGTTCGGCAAACTGTTCTTGCGGTAATTTCGTACAACCACCGATAAGAAAGGCGAACCCAACAAACAAAATGACGCGTCCCCACTTTTTCATCCTGCTCACTCCTTTTCGTTTATTGTACCGAAGACTGCGAAAGCTTACAATCCTAAGCTCTTTTTATTAGCTCTCATGAAAAAAAGATTGCCCCTCGGGACAATCTTTTCGCTAATCTATTCTTCGCCGATGATTCGGACTTCTGTTTCTAAGGTGACATCAAAAGTTTCTTTGATGACTTGTTGGATATGAGCGATCAGTTCAACGTAATCCGTTGCAGTGGCTTGATCGACATTTACGATAAAGCCCGCATGTTTTTCCGAAATTTGGGCACCGCCCCATTTCAATCCTTGTAAGCCTGCATCTTGGATCAGCTTGCCGGTAAAATGACCGACTGGGCGTTTGAAGACACTCCCACATGAGGGGTATTCTAGCGGTTGCTTCAATTGCCGCAATTCTGTCAGTTCATCCATCCGCTTTTTGATTTGTTCTTGATCGCCTTTTGCTAAATCAAAGCGACTGCTCAAAATAATCATCTTTTGCTCTTGCAATTTGCTATGACGATAAGCAAATTCCATTTCTTCCTTGGTATAAGTCACGATTTGACCATTAGCCAGCAAAACGTCGCATGACGCAAAGACATCTTGGATCTCGCCATCATAGGCGCCTGCATTCATAAAGACGGCACCGCCGACACTGCCGGGAATCCCGCAGGCAAATTCAAAACCAGTCAACGATTCATGCAAAGCGACATAGGTAGTATCGATCAACTTTGCTCCAGCATCGACGATCAAAGAAGTGCCGTCCACCACGATTTGGTTCATTTCTGATAGCATGATTACCACGCCACGAATACCACCATCACGGACGATCAAGTTGCTGGCATTTCCTAAGACGATCCAAGGAATCGCTTGTTCTCGGCAATAATCAAGCAGCTGTTTAGCCTCTTCCGCTGTTTTGGGAAAAGCCAAAATGTCTGCCGGTCCACCAGTTTTTGTATACGTATAGTTCAATAAGGGTTCATCTTTTAATAAGGCAATTTCAGGGAATTGCGCAATCATCAAGTCTTTATTCACGAGAAGGTTTCCTTTCACAATAAACATCTCACTTATTTTAGCATGTTCAAGGAAAAGTTGCTACCTCTGGTGAATATGATCTTCAACCAATCCCCCCTCTTGAAGGCAAGCATTCCTCCTTGTTTTCCTCATTCCGCTCACTTGCTTTGCGCTTCTGGCTTTTTTAGGTAAAATGGGAGGCGTAGTGGAAAATAAGGAGGAGTCTCAATGAAATTTATTTCTTGGAATGTGAATGGTTTACGGGCCATCGTTAAAAAAAATTTTTCTGAAGTGTTTGAAGCCCTCGATGCTGATTTCTTTTGTTTACAAGAAACAAAGTTGCAAGAAGGTCAGATCGAATTGGACTTACCAGGCTATCATCAATACTGGAATTATGCGGAGAAGAAAGGCTATTCTGGCACAGCGATTTTCGCAAAAGAACCTGCACTATCCGTCCGTTATGGATTAGGGATCGAAGAACATGATACGGAAGGTCGCGTCATCACACTAGAGTATCCTGAATTTTTCTTGATTACTTGCTACACACCAAATTCTCAAAATGAATTGCGCCGCTTAGATTATCGCATGACTTGGGAAGATGCCTTTTTGGCTTACTTGACTGAATTGAAACAACAAAAGCCAGTGATTCTCTGTGGTGATTTGAATGTTGCCCATAAGAATATCGATATCAAAAACTGGAAAACCAATCAAAAAAATGCTGGGTTCACACCTGAAGAACGGGAAAAGTTTTCGACTCTTTTGGCTGCTGGCTTTACCGATACGTTCCGTTATTTCTATCCAGATGCAGAAGGCATTTATTCTTGGTGGAGCTACCGTTTCAACGCTCGCAAAAACAATGCCGGCTGGCGCATCGATTACTTTGTCGTTTCGGATGACTTAAATGAGCGCTTGCTAGACGCCAAGATCCATACAGATATCATCGGCAGTGACCATTGTCCGGTGGAACTGGATCTCAACTAACCGTAAGAAAACTTCAGTTTTTCTTAACGTTTGTTCGCTTTTCATTCTTTGATTTTGTGCTAGAATGGCAATGAGGTGAGTCTGATGAATTTTATCGCAATGGACTTTGAAACAGCAAATTATCAAAAGCATAGTGCCTGTTCCCTTGCACTAGTCATGGTACAAGATAGCAAAATCGTGGGCGAATATTACACATTGATCCAACCGGAAACGGAATTTTTTTGGAAAAACATTCAAATTCATGGCATCCGTCCAGAAGATGTACAAGAAGCGCCTAAGTTTCCTGACGTATGGAAACAAATCCAACAATATTATCAACTGAACAGTTTGATCGTTGCGCATAACGCTGGTTTTGATACTGGGGTTTTGGCAGGATGTCTTGATTATTATGGGTTGTCACAACCAAATTATCTTTCCTTATGCACGGTGCGAACGAGCCGCAAACTGTATCCAGAATTTACGAACCACAAATTAAACACGGTTTGTGAGCAATTACAGATTCCTTTACTAAACCACCATGATGCCTTGGAAGATAGTCGGGCATGTGCCCAAATCTTATTGCGTCAAGAAGAAGAATTTGGCATCGATCCATTAAAAAAATTAGTATTAGTCAAATAAATAAGAACGTGCGTCCTAAAGTCAGCATTGCGCTAGACTTTAGGACGCACGTTTTCATTTAAGGAAGCATTCATTTCAGGTCAGGTCGATCCAATAATGACAGATTACAGCGCCATCTTCTGGATCAATGACTTTTTCGGTTAGTTTACCGCCGTTGTTTTCAATGACTTTGGCGGAGGCGCGATTGGCTTCTTCACAGGTTACTAACACGTTGTTCAAGCCAAATTGTTTGGCCTTTACCAATGACTGTGCCAGCATTGCCGAGCCGATGCCTTGCTTTCGATGATCTGGGTGCACCGAATACCCGATGTGTCCGCCAATTTGGCGCAAATACGCATTAAGTGTCAGACGCAGATTCAAGAGACCGACCACTTTTTGATCTTGAATAGCCAAATAGGTACGGGCGGGAACGAATCCTTCTGGTACCGTTTCTGCTGTTTTAAAATCCGCCAATCCCTCTAGCCAGTCTTTGGCTGTCGGACTTTCTACAAGTCCTGCCCCACCATGGATGACTTCTTGATTCTTCTCAAACGCTTGCCGATACGCTTCGATTTGATCGCAGTCTGCGATCGTCGGTTCCCGAAACTCCATTTCCTTCACTCCTTTTTTATGATTCAAAAAGACGTGCCATCATCAAGACGTCAACTTTTTGCCCCTCGCGGGTTTGCACCGCTTCTTTCATGCAGCCTTCTGTTAAAAAACCAAATTTTTGATACAGATGGATCGCTCGTAGATTTCTCGCTTGGACGGTCAATTCGATGCGGGTCAATTCGCCAACTTCTACTACCCAGTCCAGTAATTCTTCAATCAGGAGTGAACCTAAGCCCAAGCCCCAATAGTCTTTTAAAATCGAGATACCGATCTCCCCGACATGGGCTAATTGCCACTCTTCATTGCCTTTGACTGATGCCATGGCGATCAACTGTTCTTGATCAAATGCCAACAACAGCAAATAGTCCTCCCGTTCATAGATAGCATCCAGCTGTTCTGCCAATAAGGCTTCTGGCAACGCCAAGCCGCTTTCGTCCATTAAGAGAAAATCCGTTTCTTCTCCTAGCTGTTGACTGACTGCTAACACAGCTTTGGCATCAGCACCCGCGGCTTCTTTGATCTGTAATTGGATTTCACTCATGGGCTGCCTGCCATTTGGTTGTGATCCGTTGCAAAAAGGCGGTTGCTTTGGTGCCATATGCATGACATTTCACAAAACGTTTTTGTTCATCTGTATCATCTTTTTCCAAAATCAGTTCTAAATAATCCTCTGGCAGGGAGGCTTCTAAGAGATTGCCCCACTCGATCACACACAAGCCATCCCCTTCAAAATAATCATCCAGTCCTAAATCTTCTGCACCGTATTCCACCCGATAGACATCCATATGGTACAGGGGCATCCGCCCATTGGTATATTCACGAATGATCGTATAGGTCGGACTTTTGATCAGTTGCTCGATTCCTAGCCCCAAGGCGATGCCTTTCGTCAAGGTTGTTTTGCCAGCACCTAAATCGCCCGTCAATACCAGATTATCCCCTGGCTCGGCTGCCTCTCCAATGATTTTTGCAAATGCTGCGGTTGCTTCTAAGTCGTTAATGGTAAACATAGTCCCCATCCTTTGATCAATCTAATTTACTAGTTGCTAGTATAGCTTGTTTTTCAAGGAATTGTAAAGAAGGAGCTTAGGGAAAATTCCCCGACGATCACTGGATCGTTGCTTTTGCGCACACTTCCTCCTTTGCTGCCCTCAACTTTCCAAGGGCAAAACAAAAAACTGACCCTTAAGGGATCAGTTTTTCATCAGTGCAGCGATTGGCTGCTTATTTTTCCATTAGTGTTTGTGCCGCAGTAATGATTGATAATTTGTAGACATCTTCTTCATTTGAACCACGAGACAAATCAGAGATTGGTTTGTTCAATCCTTGTAAGATTGGTCCAATCGCTTCAAAGTTACCGAAACGTTGGGCGATCTTGTAGCCAATGTTTCCTGATTGTAAATCTGGGAAAACAAAGACGGTTGCTTTACCTGCTACTTCAGATTCAGGAGCTTTCAATTGCGCAACTGCTGAGATATACGCAGCATCGAATTGCAATTCTCCATCGATTTGGTATTCTGGTGCCAATTCTTTGGCGATTTTTGTTGCTTCAACGACTTTATCTACTTCTGGTGCTTTCGCAGACCCTTTCGTTGAGAAGCTTAACATAGCAACTTTTGGATCGATTTCAAATAATTCAGCGGTTTTCGCTGAGTCAACAGCGATTTCTGCCAATTCTTGTGCAGTTGGGTTTACATTGATGGCACAGTCTGAGAACAAGTATTTTTCTTGGTCACGACCACGAACCATTAAGAAAGCACCACTTGTACGGCTCACACCTGGTTTTGTTTTGATGATTTGTAAAGCGGGTCTTACTGTATCACCCGTAGAATGGATCGCTCCTGAAACCATTCCTTCAGTAATGCCCATGTAAGTCAACATTGTACCGAAATAGTTGACATCTTTTAAGATTTCTTCTGCTTGTTCTTTGGTTGCTTTGCCGTTGCGGCGTTCCACAAAAGCTTCAACCATTTCATCCCAACGATCATAATTTTCAGGATCTAAAATTTCAAAGTTTGATACGTTGATTCCGCGAGCTTCCGCTGCTTTTTCGATTTCAACCGGGTTACCGATCAAAACAGGTTCAATTAATTCTTCTGAACGTAAACGGCTAGCAGCACCTAGGATACGAGGATCTGTTGCTTCTGGAAAAACGATTTTGATATGACGACGCACGATTTTAAATTTTAAACTTTCGAATAATTCCACGGGTAAAGACCTCCAGTTTTTTTATACCCTTCCATTGTACAATAACTGCGAAAAAAAGAACAGATAAAAATCCTGTATTAGTCGATTATTTTAAATATCGTTACCTTTTTCACAAATTAACTCATTCTAAATAACACAGTTTTAAAACTGTGTTATTTTTTCTGGCAACGCCCAGGAAATCGGTTCTTCCCCTAACGCCAGCAATGCTTGATTGATCTTAGAAAAAGGCTTCGAACCAAAGAATCCTCGATGCGCTGATAACGGACTTGGATGAGGCGCTGTTATAATAATATGTTTGCTGGTATCTAACAAAGCGGCTTTCTTTTGGGCGGGTTTGCCCCAAAGTACAAAAATGACCGGTTCTTCTCGTTGATTCAATTTTTCGATGATTGTATCAGTCAGCTGCTCCCAGCCACGTCCATGATGTGAATAGGCTTGCCCTTCACGTACCGTCAATACGGTATTCAACAATAAGACCCCTTGTTGCGCCCATGGCACAAGATAGCCATGGGACACAGGTGCAATCCCTAAGTCATCGGCTAATTCCTTGTAAATATTGCGTAAGGAAGGCGGTATTTTGACCCCCGGCTGCACGGAAAACGACAGTCCGTGGGCTTGGTGCGGGCCATGATAAGGATCTTGACCTAAGATGACAACTTTTACGTCATGGTATGGCGTCAGTTTAAGTGCTTCATAAATATGATCCATCGCTGGATGGATCGTTTGCTGGGCATATTCTTGTTTCAAGAAAGCCCGTAGTTGTTGGTAATAGGGTTGCTCAAATGATTCTTGCAATTGCTCTTGCCAATCATTGTCCAATAGTCGTTTCATGGCGAATCTCCTTTGTTTTCTTCTAGGATAACAAATCCCTCCCCTTAGAAACAAGAATTACTCTTCGAAAGAAAAAAAATCCGTGATTTATGGTACACTATTTGTAGAAACGATTAAGAAAGGACGCTGACAATGATCAAATTAATTGCTTCTGATATGGATGGTACGCTTTTAAATGCCAGTATGCAGATTTCAGAAGAAAATATCCAAGCAATCAAATATGCCCAATCCAAAGGAATCGAATTTATGGTCGCAACTGGCCGTAACCGTAAAGAGGCATTGCCGCCGCTGCAAGAAGCCGGGATCGACTGTGCAATGATCACCTTGAATGGGGCCCAAGTCTATGACGAAGCGGGTAATTCATTATTTACTGTGCCGATCAGCCATGAACAAACTCGTTCGTTGATCGACCTACTAAAAGAAAACGACATCTATTTTGAGATCTCAACGAGCAATGGGATCTATTCGGAAAGTCAGACACGTCGGATCGAAAATTTTGCGATCCATACGGCAGAAGCAATGCCCCATCTCACTCATAAGATGGCGATTGCTATGACAGCAGCCCGTTTAGAATTTTTACCGATCAATTATGTCGATGATTTCAGTGAGTTGTTTTCGATCGAAGAATTAGAATTTTTGAAAGTGATCTGCTTCCATCAAGATGGTGCGCGGGTATTGGGTCCTATCACGAAAATCATCGATGGGTACGGCGATCTAGTGGTGACTTCTTCTGGACAAAACAATATTGAGATCAACCACCGAAACGCGCAAAAAGGAATCGCAGTGGCACATGTCGCCAAAGATCGGATGATCTCACTGGCGGAAGTGATGACGATCGGTGACAACTTAAATGACGTAAGTATGCTGCAACTGGCAGGCGTTAGTTTTGCAATGGGAAATGGCGAGTTAGAGGTAAAAGAAGCCGCGAAGTATTTGACGGACACCAATATTGAGGCTGGTGTCGGCAAAGCAATCGTTCGGGCAATTGATGAAAATCTTTAAACCACGCAGCTTTTTGGGGATACATGAGGAGGCGTAAGTATGTCAGAATTTTTCATCCAAGATAGGCAACTTAGCAGAGTCACACGAACCATTGTCAAAGATGAAACAGGCAAATCACTATTTTTGATGGTGGGACGTTGGGGAACAAAGGGCGATGCCCTCTCCCTTTACCGTTTAAATGGGCAAATGGTCGCTAGTATCAAACAAATCAGCTTTACTTTTGGTACACGCTTTGAGATCTACAAAGACTTTGAGAAAGTCGGTACACTGCAAAAAATCTTTAACTGGCCAGGTGATTTCTACTATATCCAACAGCTTCACTGGGCAGTCCATGGCGATATCTACAATCATCGCTATGGGATCCATCATTTCAATAAAAAGATTATGGAGATGGACAAAGCGACCTTGTTGACGGGGGATTATTATGTACTGGATGTTGTCGATGACCGGGATGCGCCGGTCTGCATCTGTATTGCGGCCGTCATGGATTACTGGCTGTACAATCGGCACCGCAAAAAAGACCATCCTCTTGAGCTTCGACTAACAAATGGAACCAGCTGAAAAATCAGCTGGTTCTTTTTTGCATATGGTCGTAAAGATGGCCACTGATCTCTCTTTGGGCCACGACTTCAAAGCCGTGCTTTTCATAGAGCCGCTTCGCATGGGGATTTTCTCGGTCAACACTCAAGCCGATCACCTCATAGCCATCTCTAGAAGCAATTTTTGGCAATGCTTCTAATAAGGCTGAGCCGACACCTTTGCCCCGAAATTTCTCAGCCACACAAATGGTATCTAAGTACCATTCATTTGGTAAAGTCTCTTCATCGATAAACAGCTTCATGTCTTTACTCAAACCGTACTGTTCCAGCACTTTATCTAGAGGCTGATCGATCGTCGCCTCTTCTTTGTCTGGGTATCCAAAGGCGACCCCAGCAACTTCTCCGTCGATCTCATTGACTAGCGCACGGCGAAAGCCGTAACGATAATCGGGTTCTAGCATGGCATCTGCCAAGATCTCTAAGGTCTTGGCTTCTCCGATCTCTTTGACAAACGGCAATTCCATGTCCTTTAAAATGACTAAAACGAGTTCAGCCATGACAAAACGATCTTCTTCTTTTGCAAATCTTATCACGTTTTTTCCTCCTTGCTTCTATACATAGAATAACAATTCTTTTAAGAAAAACCAAGTTGAATCAAAAAAATGCCCTACCTGAAGTTCCCTCTATTTATTCATGCAATTCCAAGGGCAAGCCGTCTGGATCTTGGAAAAAGGTCATCTTCTTATTGGTAAAGGTATCAAAACGAATCGGTTCGCACACAATCCCTTTAGCGGCTAACTCCGCTACGACTGCTTCAATATTTTCCACCGCAAAGGCCAAATGCCGCAGGCCGGCTGCTTCGGGAAAACTTGGTCGTGCTGGTGGGTTTTCCACCACAAACAGTTCTATTTCTGATTCCCCAAAGCGCAAGTCGATTTTTACATCTTTCTTTTCTGGGCGCGCATGTTCACGAATCACTTCAAAGCCTAATTTCTCTACATAAAACTCTTTGGTCTGTTGGTAATTACTAGCAATGATCGCCACATGATGCATTTTTGAAAACATTATTGCCACTCCTTTGTATTGGACTCCTCTCTCAGTTTAATGCCTTTGGCTGCATTTTACTAGAAAAAGACTGCCGAAGTTCTCCTCTTTTCATAAATGGTTTCTGTTATACTAGAAAGCGGAAGGTGATGAAAAAATGAAAATACTCTATATTTCAATCTCTGGAAATACCCGTGCATTCGTCAACCGCTTGTTGGCCTATGCGGATCAGCAAGATACCCCGAGTACTTGGGAAGCCAAAGAAATTCATGACAATAGTATCTTTGAACAAGAAGACGAACCTTATGTGGTTTTTGTCCCTACCTATTTAGAAGGTGGAAATGGCGTCGATAACGGCGATCAAGAGATCCTCACAGAAACCATGCGTGAATACATTGACTATGAAAACAACGCCGCTCTTTGCTTGGGCGTGATCGGCAGCGGCAACAAAAACTTCAATTATCAATATTGTTTGACCGCAAAGCAATATGCGGAACAATTTTCGATCCCGTTCTTAGCGGATTTCGAGCTGCGAGGCACGACCCAAGATATTGAACGGATCTATGCTTGTTTAAAAGAAATCGATCCTGCCCACAGCAACACTTAGCTTTAGCCAGCATTCATTAGCCATTAGGAGGACTTTTGCATATGGAACCACAAACGATGGTCATTTTGATCATACTCGCCAGCATTCTCATCTTGACCGCACTAGATATCTGGAATCGATACAAAGTACGCCGTTACGTTCGGCTTGCTTGGGGAAAGCTTCCCCGTCAGCCCCGCTTTGATAAAGAAGCGAGTTTGAAAAAGGCTTGGCTGACGGAGAAGAAGTTTCACGATTTTGATAGTGAGGTCGATGACATCACTTGGTATGACTTAGATGGCTTTTCGTTGTTTGAGTCCATTAATCTGACGTTTTCCAGTGTCGGTTCAGAAGCGTTGTATCAGCAGTTACGCAATTTTCGTTTCAAAACGGACAAACAGCTGACCAAATTGATCGACTTTTTTGCTGCTGACAGTGCCGCACGCGAACAATCCCAATATACGTTTGCTCGTTTAGGAAAACAAGATGATAATTTTTCGAAAGCCTACTTAGCCAATGAAGCGGCGCAATCCATCGGTTCTCTGCCTTTCTTTGTCTTTTTAGGTGTGCTGCCATTAGTCGGCATCTTGCTGCTCCTGCTGGGGTTTGTCCAAGGCATCCTGTTGACGTTGGTTAGTGTCGTTTTCAATACGATCTATTACTCCATCAAAAAAGCCAAGCTGGAAACAGAACTGAACAGTATGCGTTATTTGGTTCAAACGATTGCCTGTGGCAGTCAGATTGCTAAAATCAACACACCCCTCCAAGAAGAGATCAAACAATCCTTGGCACCATTAAAGAAGATCACTCGTTTCGCTTTCTCGTTTCGTGCCAAAAACGGCAGCGAAGGAGACATGTTGTTTGAATACATCAATATCATTTTTATGCTGCCATTTATTTCCTATCAAACGGTCACCACTACTCTGGCCAAACACCAACAAGCAGCCATCGATCTGTGGAATTTGCTGGGAAAATTGGAAGTCGCAGTCGCCATTTTAAATTTTCGCACGTATATGCCCATCACTTGCCTACCGACCTTCCAAGCAAGCGGAGGTGTAGAAGCAACGGGTACGTATCATCCCCTTCTGAGTGAAGCAGTCATGAATGATGTCACTTGGAACCACAATACCCTTGTAACTGGCTCCAATGCCTCAGGCAAATCGACATATGTCAAAAGTGTCGCCATCAACTGTATTTTGGCACAAACCATCCAGACAGCAGTAGCTGAAACCTTTACGATGGTTCCTGGTCACGTTATTACCTCGATGGCTGTCGAAGATGATCTATTTGAAGGCGACAGCTATTTCGTGGCGGAGATCAAATCCATCAAACGCCTGCTAGATACCGTTGCCACGAAACAGCGCTGCTACTGTTTTGTTGATGAGATTTTAAAAGGAACCAATACGGTGGAACGAATCGCTTCTTCTGCTAGCATCATCCATTGGTTGCGAGCCTACCCATCATTGGCCTTTGTCGCTACCCATGATATTGAGCTGACTGAAATTTTGAAAAATGATTGCCGCAACATTCATTTTTCTGAACAAGTCACGGAAGATGACGGCATCTCCTTTGATTATAAGGTCAAATCCGGTCCTGCCTTGAGCCGCAACGCGATCGCCCTCTTAAAAGTCATGGGCTACCCTGAAATGATCGTTCAAGACGCCTATGCCGCCGCCAATGATTTTGATCAAAACCGGAAATGGCAGGAATTATAACTTCACACACAAAAAAGCGCCTTCTCCCAGTGTCAGTCACAGGATAGGGCGCTATTTTATGTTTCATTTAGTCAAACAAACCAGTCGTTAAACTGTATTGCTCTCCTTGTAACACATCGTATTGGATCAAACTATAGGCATCATAGATTTCTTGAGCTTCTTGATCCAACGCAAGAGTCGTCTGCCATTGTCCCTCTTGATAATATTGACCCAGTTCAAAAGCCGGCAACTCATCTTGCAAGGCCAACAACAACTGGTAAAACCCGCTGGTTGGTTGATCACTGGCTTCTAATAGGTTCGGCGCAAAATAAAAAGGACTTGTTACTGGTACATCTTCTGGTGCAAAATTCCCTTGCGAATCAACCATCAAAAACTCGGTTTCATGCAGGGCAGCCGTTTCATTTTGATCCTTGATCTCATCGGCATAAATGCCTGGTAAATGATCGCCCCAAAAGACGACCAGCGTTCGCCGATCCAGCTGCTCTAATTCAGCCACAAAGTTTTTCAACGCTGTACTGCTATAAGAGATATCCTGTAGGTAGTTTTCCAAGGAAGCCATATTGCCCGGACCGCTCGCTTGGTAATTCAGCGTATCGTATTTGCCAGCATAGGGCATATGGGTCTGCATCGTCACTAAATGGACAAATTGCGGTTGCTGATCGTTTTCCAACAATGCCAGCACTTCTTTGTAGGCCGCCTCATCAGAGATGTAAGGATTATTTTCGATTTTGTCGGTATAGGTCATCGTATCTTGATCGATAAACTGTTCAAACCCCATCACCCCATAGACATCCTTGCGTTTGTACATTGATGTATCGTAAGGATGGATCGCCGTTGCCGTATACCCTGATTGTTCCAAGAAAGAAACCAAGGATGGCAGTTGCGTCAATTTCGGCACTAGCATCGTGTAAGGCGTTGTCATTTGCGGATTCAATAGGCCCATGGCAAAACCAGTCAACGCTTCAAATTCGATGTTTGCCGTACCGCCCCCATAATTTTGCGAAAGCATTTTTCCACTGATGGTTTGATCGGCGACGTGGTAATAGTCTTTCAACGGATCGCCGGTGATTGACAAGCCATTTAAATGGCTCGGGTCGGAAAAGCTCTCACTCATCACATAAACGATATTTGGTGCTTCACTTTCACGGTCTTGGTTTTTCTCCGCCGCCTGTGCATTATAGGTGTCCGCAATCGCTTGGATCGCTTCTTTTGAATACCCCTCAGGCTTCGTCATGGCATCTACCCGCAAGTTGTACAAAAACCCACCGATAAATCCCGTATTGTAATAGTTCATTTTTTGTGAATAAGGAATCCAAAGTGCGGTCTGATTGTAGGCTTTGCGTAAAAGGTTGTTGCTGTCATTGAAGTGAGAAACATAGACTAAGCCTAGCGAGCATACGACCAGCACTGCCCCTCGCATCACTTGCAAACGCCGGTTTAATTTGCGGCTGCGATAGATACTCCAGCCGATCGCTCCGATCGCCGCCAGAGCGAAGAGGATGGCTAAGAAAAAGGCGCCATTGCCGATCATAGTTCGTAGAAGGTCGAATTGAGTGACCATCTTTAAATCATCGGGATAGATTGGTTCTTGGCGATAGACCATCTTCGTGTGGTTGGCATATCCTAAGATTCCGATGACGACACTATAAAAGATGCCCCCGATCAGTACCGAACCTGCCAAGCTGGCAAACACCCCATACACCAGCAGTAACACCCCACAAGCCAAGAAAAACTTTGCTGTATGCCACGAAAAGGCAAATTTCAAGGCTAATTCAACGGAAAGATTGTTTTGACACCATTGCAAATATAAATTACTGAAAATGATCAACAGGACGATGGCGATGCCTTTTAATGCGATCTTCAGATAAGGATGGCTATTTATTTTCACGAAGGAACATTCCTCCTTTTCTACACGTTCTAGGTACCCCCGTATTTTATGCTTTCAGGACAAGAAAGTAAAGCCAGGGCAAGAAGCTTTTGTTATTTTTAAAGAAAGCAACCCTCATATAAAAAGAGTCTAAGGTTTCTTGCCCCCTAGACTCTTCTTTCTATCCGAATGGAACTCAATCACTGGTTTCGTTTATTTCCAAAAATCATCAAAAATCGTGACGGGCAAGTGGCGTTTATGTTGCGTTTTGTTCCACCAGTTTTCAATGGTTTGTTGGGCTTCAGCCGCAATTTCCTTGCCTTCTAAATAGTCATCGATGTCGTTGTAGGTCACTCCTAAAGCTGCTTCATCTGCCACTAAAGGTTTGCCATCTTCCAAGTCCGCAGTTGGGACTTTTGTATACAACGCTTCTGGCGCGCCTAAGTATTGCAAGAGTTGACGACCTTGGCGTTTGTTCAAACGAAACAGTGGTAAGATATCGGCACCGCCATCGCCGTATTTCGTAAAGAAGCCGGTGATATTTTCCGCAGCGTGATCCGTACCCAGAACAGCCCCTGCTTTTTCACCCGCAATGGCATATTGTGTGATCATCCGTTGACGGGCTTTGATATTGCCTTTATTAAAGTCAGAAACCACTAAGCCTGCTTCCTCCACCGCTTGCACTTGGGCATCGACGGCGGCTTTGATGTTTACCCGCAGCTCAATATCTGGTTTGATAAATTCAATGGCTTTTTTGGCATCTTCTTCATCTGCTTGTTCCCCATAAGGTAAGCGTACCCCTATGAACTGATAGTTGGGATTCCCGGTTTCGCTACGCATTTCCTCCATCGTCAATTGCGCGATTCGGCCGGCTAACGTCGAATCTTGTCCACCACTGATCCCCAAGACAAACGTATGCAAGAACGGATTCTTTTGCAGATACGCCTTTAAAAAATCAATACTCTTACGAACTTCTTCTTTCGGGTCGATGGTCGGTAAGACTCCTAATTCTTTGATAATTTCTTGTTGCATGGTCATAGAAACGCCTCCTCTTATTTTTTGAAGCAGCTGACTGATCTTAGGACCAGCGCAGTTGCGGATTACAAAATCGCGCCATTGGTCTGTTTGCGTACTTTTTCAATCGTCCGCATTTTATGATCCCAGCATTCTTGCGAGAGATCGACTGGGTATTTCTGTGGATTCAAATCACGTTTGTACTCATCCCAAAGGGAATCCAAGCAATTCGTCGCATAGGCTTTGACCTGTTCTAAGTCAGGCACTTGATACACTTGCTGGCCATCTACAAAGATGTCTTGCAACAATGGTCGCGCATCAAAGTTCGTCACTGTTTTGTTGATAAAAGTGTGAACAGGATGGAACATGAACAGTTCGTCTGCTGCTTGGGGATTTTCTTCCCATAACGTGACATAATCGCCTTCGGACTTGCCGTCCGATTTACGGGTGATCCGCCAGACTTGTTTTTTCCCAGGGGTCGAAACCTTTTCGGCATTGCTGGATAATTTGATGGTGTCGATCATTTCTCCCTGCTCATTTTCGATGGCAACCAGTTTATAAACCGCACCTAATGCCGGTTGATCGTAAGCGGTGATCAGCTTGGTGCCGACACCCCACACATCGATTTTCGCCTTTTGCATTTTCAAGCTTAGAATCGTATTTTCATCTAGATCATTGGAAGCATAGACTTTGGCTTCCGTGAATCCCGCTTCATCCAGCTGTTCACGGACTTTTTTCGAGATATACGCCATATCGCCGCTGTCGATCCGCACACCTAAGAAATTGATTTTATCCCCCATCTCTTTGGCCACACGAATCGCATTTGGCACACCTAAACGCAATGTATCATAGGTATCGACTAAGAATACGCAATCTTTGTGGGTTTGGGCATACGCCATAAATGCATCATAGTCATTGCCGTAGGATTGCACGAGGGAATGGGCATGGGTTCCGCTGGCTGGGATGCCAAAAATCTTCCCTGCTCGCACATTACTTGTCGCATCCGCTCCGCCAATATAGGCCGCTCGAGTCCCCCAAATGGCTGCATCCAATTCTTGTGCCCGCCGTGAACCAAATTCCAACAAGGGATCCGTGCCGATCACGGATTTGATGCGGGCAGCTTTCGTGGCGATCAAGGTTTGGAAATTGACCATATTTAGTAACGCCGTTTCGATCAGCTGCGCTTGTGCCAACGGCCCTTCTACTTGAATGATCGGTTCATTGTTGAAGACCAAATCGCCTTCTAACGCTGAACGAACGGTACAAGCAAACTTGAACTCTTTTAGATACTCTAAAAAGGCTTCTGGGTAGCCGCCGATTTCTCGCAAGTAGGCAATATCCGTTTCTGAAAAGGATAAATCGTTCAAATAATCGATCAATCGTTCCAGACCGGCAAAGATCGCATAGCCGTTTTCAAAAGGCATGTCACGGAAATAGCATTCAAACACCGCATTACGATCGGCTCTGCCTAACTCCCAATAGGTTTGCATCATGTTGATTTGGTAGAGATCGGTGTGTAGCGTCAAGCTGTCATCTTTAAATAATTTCTGCATGTTCTTACTCCCTCTAGCTTACTTCTTCTCATTATAGCAAAAAAAACACAAAAGACAGAAAAACTTGTTTTTTCAAAAAAAAGTTGGGTTTTTGCCAGTACAAGACAATCCACCTGAGAACAAATTGCTCAAAGCATGGGTCAACCTCCTACTTATTGCGCATTATTTACGCGCTCGTATAAGGTCGCCCCTTTGTTCAACGTTTGATTACTCTTGCAACGTGCATGTCCCAACTTCTTTCAACTAGTGTTCTTTCACAGGCAATTGAACAAGAATGACATCTTTTCTCGGTTTAGAAAAGGTGATGCCTCTTGCTTCCATTTCTTTACGAATATTAACATTGACGGTCACGTCTTTGCGATCGACCTTCAGCAAACGATGAATCGCTGTGTCGACTTCTTCCCGACTGATTTTCTTTTTATTGTTGATCAATACTAAAGAAATCGTATCAAAACTATCCACATAGAGAATCTGCGTCCGATCAAGCGAGTACAATTTATAGTATTTGATCGCTATTTTGTCGAATAGGTACTTGGAGATGTTCGGGTAAAAAGTTTCCATATTTAGATTTTGGTTTACTGGGGTTTCAATCAACTTCATGCACAACATCCTCTCTCGAAACTAATTCTGTTAAAATAAAGCGGCCAACACCGCCGTCTTCCGCGCGCTCAATGGTTCGATCACAAACTGCTTTGATCGCTGGGCTGGCATTCGCTACAGCCAAAGAAACATCCACCGCTTCAAACATCGCAAGGTCATTTTCACCATCACCGATCCCATAGCTTTTGGCAGCGGGAAAAGCTTCTAAAAAGGAACGGATCGCGGCACCTTTGGTCGCCAATGGATCAACGATCTCCAGTGTTTGGACAAAGGATTGAAAAATCGCAGCCGTTTCTGATTGGATCATCTCCCGCAGCCGTTCTCTTTTTTCGTCTGACGCTTCCATCAGTTCGATTTTGATGACCTTTATCTCTGGATGTTCCTTCATAAACTGCAGCACGTCGTCTTTATGAAGACATTCGTTGTAAAAGAACTCATATTTGTAGTCAGCGATGATTTGTCCTCGCTCCCCTAACTCCGCGAGTAACTGCTTACGGCTTTCTTGAAATTGCGCTTCATACAAATGCGCTTGTGGGGAAATGATGCCATGGTCAGTATGTAAGAAATAAAAAACCTCTTCTGTCTCTAAGATACCAATCACTTGTGCCAATGTCTTATAGGGTAAGGTATGCGTCAAAACAGGCGCTTCTCCTTTTATCATCAGACCGGCGCCGTTTCCGAAAATCACATCGCAGGAAAGGCCTTCTTCCGCCATCATATCTTGAACAAGCTCAAATCCTCGCCCTGTGACAAACACAAAGTGATCCCCTTGGGCTTGCAAACAACGGATGGCTTCTTTATTGATCTCATGAATCGGGTGCCCCATTTCTTGAAACGTCCCATCAATATCAGAAAAAACTATTTGCATCTTATCTTCCTTTCTTTGTTATAATTATAGCACATTTTAAAAAACGCAAAAAAATTTTCTTGACTTTGTCGTTACGTCAACCTTTAGGATACAGGTGTAAGGAGGGAAAAGCCGATGGAATATACGATCAGTGCCTTAGCCAAACTGTCAGGAGTCAGCAGTCGTACCCTGCGGTATTATGATCAGATCAAGTTGTTACAACCGCAACGCACCAACTCAGCTGGTTACCGTATCTACGGGAGGCAGGAAGTCGATCGCCTGCAGCAGATTTTGTATTTTAAGTCTTTTGGGCTGTCATTAGAAACGATCCGCGGAATCTTGGATGAGCCGCAAGCATCGATCCAAACGGTCTTGTTGCAGCATTACCAACAGCTTTTACAAGAACGAGCAGCCCTGGACAGTCTTTTGACCACCTTAGCGCAAACAATTGATTATTATGAAGGAGAAAAGACCATGACCGATCAAGAGAAATTCAGTTATTTTAAGGAACAAAAAATTCGTGAAAACGAAGCGAACTACGGTGCCGAATTACGAGAAGCCTACGGTGAGGAAATCATCGAACAAAGCAACCAAAAGTGGCAGCAGATGACCCAAGTCGATTATCAAGCACTGACCGACAACGAAAACCGCTTATTGCAGCTGATAAAAGAGCTGTTGAATGAAAAGGAAGGGAAACGAATCCCTTCTGACAAAGCCCAAATGGCTTTTGCTGCGCATCAAGCATGGCTCAAACAAGCAGCGCCCTTTTACTCAGCAGAATATCACCGATCTTTAGGGGAAATGTACGTTCAAGACGAGCGTTTTACCGCCTATTACGATCAAAAAGCGGGTGTCGGCAGCGCCCAGCTGTTGAAACAGATCATTGACCATTACACCAAATCCCATTAAAAAAACGATGCGCAAGCACTGCCCGCTCAGGGGCTTTGTTTGCGCATCGTTTCGTCTATGCTATCGTTTGATGAACTCATAGGGCATGCGATAGTTGCCGCTTTTTTCCATTATCGCCAATTGGACGGCAGTCTCCCCGCAAGCTTGCAAGTGATGATCGATCGTTGAAAGCTGCAGCAGCTCGCTGATGTATAAATTGTCCCGTCCAATCACAAGCCATTCTCCCGGCGCCTGCGACTGGATCCCAGCAGCAACATGATCCCCATTGGTGAAGATTGCTTCGACCCCTTTATCTGCAAAATAAGCAGCTGCTTCTTTGCCATCTTCTTCCGTCAAACAATCCCAAAAGATCAAGTCTTCGGAAAAGTTCGGAAAATAGTCATGAGCCAAACGGACCGTGATTTTTGAATTGCTGCTTAGCTTACGGCTACGTCCCAATGTCACGCCGATTTTCTGGATACCTTGTTCCTTAAAATACGTAAAGACTTCTTTGATCGATTCCTCTCGATCGATATAGGTGCAGCCATCAGTCAAATACGGGATATTCTCACAAAAGACGATGCGACCGTAAGAACGATAAGGCAATAAGGTTTCGATCGGATTCGCCCGCGAGGCAATGATCAAGGCATCAAAGCTTTTCGCCGCAAATTCTTGCAAATACGCTTCCTCTACTTGCGGATCATAGTTCGTGGCTAAAAGCGTCACCTTATAACCCCGAGCAAACGCTGCTGTCGTGATGCCGCTCAACAAGCGATCGAAGTACGGATGATTGACAAATGGCAGAATCACACCAATATTTTTGGTTTTGCCAACACTCAATGCCCGCGCGGTGTAATTTGGAATATAGTTGACCTCTTTCATGACAGCCAGGATCCTGCGACGCTTTTCTTCACTGACATACGGATTGTTGTTAATGACTCGTGAAACTGTGGAGACCGAATAACCGGTCAAGCGTGCAATATCCCGAATGTTTGCCATGACTCACTGCTCCTTAAACGAATAATTGTTCTTTCATATAGTCTATCACACTTAACCCACATGTATAAAATTCATAGTAATCATTGTGATGAATAAACCCGATCCGCTGAGACCCGAAGTGTTCATCACATGTCAAATGACTGATCTCATCCACCGGAATTTCTACCAAGCGTTCTTGAAAGAACCCTTTTGGTTTCGTCAATACCAATTGTTGTCCATCAAAAGCCAACGTTACATAACAACATTCCGCACCATTCTTCTTCATGTACGTATTCATTTTTTCATCCCGCCTTCCTTTTTATGAATCAAGCATACTGTATGAAACGCGTCTCAGAGCAAGTCATTTGTTTCACTTTTTAACAAAAACCGATCGACCTTCATGTGAATTACTTCGCATATTTTGCTTTTGTTGGTACAATAAAAAGAGAACAGTGCGAAAGGAAGCGCGATTTTTTTAAGGAGGACCGCAAAGTGACATTAGAAGAAGCTTTTTTATTAGACACCTTGCGATGCCGCTTCAAATTTTTAAGAGAAGAACGCGGATTGAGCCCAAAAGAAGTATGCCAGCATCTCGATGTGCCTTACCCCGATTACACCTTATACGAAGCAGGCGATCGCTTACCCGATGTATTGACGCTGCTACACGCAGCTTCCCTCTATAATGTCTCTGTCGATTACTTACTAGGACAGACAGAACGACCAGAACGGTATTTATGCTAACAATCGACTTTATCGAAAAAACGATCAAACGGTCGTTTTTTCTTTTGTCTCTTTCCCACTTTTAATCAATTAGCAACAATCGTTATCTAATCGAATGAAAAAATCAAAACATGCGGTTCTTCTTGAAAAAAAATGATAGAATAAACCATCATACATAGAAGGAGTTCAAATAAACATGACCTATGCACTAGAACTAACCGATTTACGCAAAGTCTATGCTACCGGCGTTGAAGCGTTGCGGGGCATAAATTTGACGGTGGAAGAAGGCGACTTTTATGCCTTGTTAGGTCCAAACGGCGCTGGAAAGTCCACCACCATCGGCATTATCACCTCTCTTGTCAATAAATCTTCCGGAAGCGTCAAAGTCTTCGGCTACGATTTAGACAGAGAATTGGTCCAAGTCAAACAACAGATTGGTCTAGTTCCCCAAGAATTCAATTTCAATCCCTTTGAAACGGTCCAGCAGATCGTGGTCAATCAAGCCGGGTATTATGGAGTCCCCCGCAACGAAGCCATCAAGCGCAGCGAAAAATACTTGAAGCAGTCGAATTTGTGGGAAAAACGCAATGTTCGTGCGCGGATGCTGTCAGGCGGGATGAAACGTCGTTTGATGATTGCCCGTGCCCTGATGCATGAACCACGGCTATTGATTTTGGATGAACCGACGGCAGGTGTCGATATCGAATTGCGTCGGGAAATGTGGAGCTTTTTGCGGGAGCTGAACCAAAATGGCACAACGATCATTTTGACGACCCATTATTTAGAAGAGGCGGAAATGCTTTGCCGCAACATCGGGATCATTCAATCTGGTGAACTGATCGAAAACACCAGTATGAAATCTTTGTTAGCAAAACTGCAATTTGAAACCTTTCTTTTTGATATCGCACCGATCAAACAAGCACCAACGATCACTGGATATCCGATCCAAATGGAAGATGAACAGACCATCGCCGTTGAAGTCGCTCGAGACCAAGGCGTCAACGATCTTTTTGCTCAATTCAGCCAGCAAGAGATCAATGTCCTCTCCATGCGCAACAAATCCAATCGCTTGGAAGAACTATTTTTGAAAATCACCGAAGAAGCACACGAAGCGGAGGAAAACCATGTTTAGTCTTTATTTTACAGCCTTAAAAAGTTTAGCGGTCAAAGAGACCAACCGCTATTTACGGATTTGGGTGCAGACCCTCGTCCCACCCGTCATCACTACTTCCTTATACTTTATTATCTTTGGGAAAATGATCGGCAGCCGCATCGGCGAAATGGGCGGCTTTTCTTATATGGAATTTATCGTTCCTGGGCTGATCATGATGTCGACGATCACTAGTTCTTACTCTAATGTGTCTTCTTCCTTCTTTTCACAGAAGTTTCAAAAAAACATTGAGGAACTCTTAGTGGCGCCGGTCCCTACCCACGTCATCATTTGGGGCTTTGTCTTTGGCGGACTTGGCCGTAGTATCTTGGTGGGCACATTGGTGACCATCATTTCCCTTTTCTTCGTCCCATTACATGTGTATTCTTGGGTCATCGTTGTCTTAACCCTAGTCATGACCGCCATCTTATTTTCATTAGCAGGGTTGCTAAATGGGATCTTCGCCCAATCCTTTGACGATGTTTCCAT
Source organism: Enterococcus sp. DIV0008 (assembly GCF_050542615.1). Taxonomy (NCBI): domain Bacteria; kingdom Bacillati; phylum Bacillota; class Bacilli; order Lactobacillales; family Enterococcaceae; genus Enterococcus; species Enterococcus sp. DIV0008. The sequence goes on from NZ_CP172937.1 coordinate 2,637,127, forward strand.
CGTGCCAACCTTTGTTTTACAACCATTGACCTATCTTGGAGGCGTCTTTTACTCCATCAGCATGCTACCGCCGATTTGGCAAACGATCTCCAAAGTCAACCCGATCGTGTATATGATCTCTGGTTTCCGCTACGGCTTTTTAGGCACCATCGATGTCCCAATTTTCCTATCCATCGGTATTTTGGTCTTGTTCATTGTTGTCTTATACAGCGTATGCTGGTACTTGATCCAAAAAGGCCGCGGGCTGCGTAGTTAATTGAACTTAAAATCTTTCTTGCATTTTCAAGACGATTTCCAGCGGAAATCGTCTTTTTTTTCATTATATTTAAAAATCTACGACTAGAGACTGATTTATTGACAACTATTTGTGATAACCTTAACTTAATAACTTTTTAAGAGGAGGAATGAAATGATTGTTTTAGAAGCACGAAACTTAACAAGGGTCTACGGAAAAGGCGAATCATCCTTCAATGCGTTAAAAGGAATTGATTTAAAAATCAGAGAAGGTGACTCAGTAGCAATCGTCGGAAAAAGTGGTTCCGGAAAATCCACATTGATGCACTTATTGGCGTTACTTGATCAACCCACTAGCGGAGAATTGTTCTTGATGGGTCAAAACGTCAAAGGAAAAAAAGCGTCGGAATTAAATCACTTACGAAATGAAACATTTGGCTTTGTTTTCCAACAATTCTTTATGAATGCTAAAGATACAGTCCATGAGAATGTCATGTTGCCATTAAAAATAAATGGCATGCGCCGCAGTCAGCGAAAAAAATTGGTTGATGAAGCCTTACAAGCTGTCGAATTATCAGAAAAATCCAAAAATAAAGCAACCGACCTTTCTGGCGGTCAAAAACAACGGGTCTGTATTGCCCGCGCCATCGTTAACAAACCCAAGATCATTTTTGCCGACGAACCGACTGGAAACCTTGATTCAACGACTGGCCAAAAAGTTGAGGACCTTTTGTTCGGCCTCAATAAAAAAGAAAATATCACCTTAGTCATCGTCACTCACGATCCTGAGCTGGCTGATCGCTGTGATCGTCAGATCCATATCAAAGATGGTTTAGTGATTAAGGAGGTAGAAAAATGAACCTAATCGATTTAATAAAATCTTCTGCAGGAAATCTCTTACGCAACAAAGGTCGAACACTTCTAACGATCATCGCAATCTTTATTGGGTCTTTTACGATCTACTTAACACTAGGTATTAATACTGGCATCAATAATTATATAGATCTGCAGCTAGAAACCGCTGGTAATGATCAGCTTTTACTTGTTTATAAATCAGATGAGACTGGCAACATGGTTCCGGGCAGCAATTTACAAGAATACGATCCAGAAAAAAATGCCGCTGAGGCAAGTATGATCACTCCAAAGGATATCGAAAAAATAGGAACAATTGACAATATCCATCGAGTAGAACCAATCGCGGCTTTAACGATTGATTATATTCAAGGTCTGACTGATTCAAAATATCAATTAAACGCCATGGGCTCAGCAGGTATTGATTTAGACTTAGAGGCGGGGCGTCAAATCAATAATGAGACAGACGAATATGAGATCGTCCTTGATCAAGAATATATCGAACCACTAGGTTTTAAAAATGCTCAAGATGCATTGGAAAAAGAAGTCCTTCTCGGAGTTTCTGCTCAAGTGACTGGCGAACAAGAAACTGTGACCGCCAAAGTCGTTGGAGTCCGTAATTTTAGTTTTGTCCAAACTGGCATGTCTATTTTGAACCAAGCATTAAGCCAGCGTGTGCAAACAATCGCCGAAAAGGGATTACCAGAAAACTTAAAAAATCAATCCTTTGCAGCACAGGCCTATCTAGAGGATGATCTGTCCAGCACAAAAATCGATACGATCAAAAAAGAATTGCGTGAATTCGGGTTTCAAGGTGTGACGATCGAAGATGAAATCAATATGTTCCGACTAGTCATCAACGCTATCACTGGGGTTCTTACACTCTTTGGCGCTATCTCATTACTTGCCGCTAGCTTTGGTATCATCAATACACTTTATATGTCAGTTCAAGATCGTACCCGTGAGATTGGATTGATGAAAGCATTAGGCATGAGCCGCAGCAAGGTCTTTCTCACCTTCAGTTTCGAAGCGCTTTTGATTGGTTTCTTTGGCGCCCTCACCGGAATTCTCGCCGCTTATGGTTTAGGAAATGTCATCAACGATTACGCTGCGAACACCTTCCTAGAAGAATTGACTGGCTTTGAATTGATCGGCTTTTCTTGGTCGAACACGCTGACTGTTATGGGTGTCATCCTATTGATCACCTTTTTAGCCGGCACATTGCCTGCTAACCGCGCAGGCAAACTAGATCCAATTCAAGCTTTGCGCTATGAGTAAAAAAATAGTTACTGGACAAACAAAAAAGATGAACTTCCTTGAAGAAGCTCATCTTTTTTCTTTTATTAGGCATTCAAAACAACTTTTTCCAGTAATGCCCCGGCTTGGTGTCTGCCTTCTAAATCAGTACTTCCAGAAAATTGCTGCACGCGATCCATGTTGGTGATCAAAACGATCACCATGGTTTCTTTGCCTTGCTGCTTGATATAAGGCAGATCCATTTGTGCCAGTTTGGTTTGCGGAGTGACTTGCTCCCCAGCTTTGACAAAGACTTCAAAGCCTTGACCGCCAAGGGAAACTGTATCGATCCCCATATGCACAAGAACTTCAACGCCGTTTTGGGTTTTGATCCCAACGGCATGTTTTGAAGGGAACACAGTGGTGACTTCGCCACTGACTGGTGCAAAGATTTGGCCATCTTGGGACTCGATGGCATAGCCCTCTCCCATCATTTTCGTTGAAAAAACTTCATCTGGTACATCTTCTAATGGGACATATTCACCATGGGTCACGGCATGCAGATCCACTTCGTTGGTGTAACGATCGCCTTCGGCTGCTTGAGTTGGTACCAAGAACCAGCTCATGGCAAAAGATAAGCCGATCGCCAAGATGATCCCTAAAACAGCATAGATAAAGTATTCCCCAATATAGGCTGGCAAACTAAAGATACTTGAAAGAATGTACCCATAAATCCGAACACCGAAGAAACTGATGAAGGCAGAAGCCACAGAACTACCAACTGTTGCTGCGATAAAGGCTTTTTTATACTTCGACAAAATCCCGAATAACGCAGGTTCTGTGATCCCTAACAAGCCAGAAACCGCCGAAGATAGAATGATCGATTTTTCTTCTTTGGTTTTGACTTTGAAATAGATAGCTGCTGTTGCGCCGGTGATTGCCATATTTGCCATAAACATCATTGGCATCAGCATGTCATACCCTTGATTGGCAAAGTTTTGCAAAGCGATTGGGGTCATGGCATGATGCAGTCCCGTGAAGATTGCGATTGGTCGAATCGCCCCTACCACGATTCCTGCTAAGACAGGCGAGATAGTGAATAACCCAGCCACGCCAGCAGCCAATAAGTTTCCTAGATGGATACTGATTGGGCCAATGACCGTTAATGTCAAGATACCAGCGACAAACAACGAAATCGTCGGTGTAAACACGGTACGTAGCACTTGTGGTAAGAGTTTATCGACCCAACGGTAAATATAACTGAGCGCCAGCACGGCAAAGATAATGGGAATCACTGTCCCTGCATAGTTAAAGACGGGTACTGGCAATACGCCGAACAAACGAAAGGCGGAAATGCTTCCTTCAGCTACCGCATTGGTCATCGTTGGAAATTGCAGCGTTGCCGCGATTGCGATCGCTAAATATTGATTGGTTTTAAAAATCCGAGCGGCAGAGGCAGCAACAAAAAATGGCAAGAATGTGAATACGCCGCTCGCGATCATGTCGATCACTAAATAGGTATCTGTTTGATTAGAGATGACATTCAATGCCACCAATCCAGCCATCAATCCTTTGATCATTCCTGCGCCAGCGATAGCTGGAACGATCGGACCAAAAACGCCAGAAACGGTATCCATAAATAAGGAAACGGCTCCTTTTTTCTCTGATGTTTCCCCTTGGTTCGCTTCATCAAGACCTAATTCTTTGGCTAAAGGTGCATAATAATCAGCAACATCCGTTCCTATCACTACTTGCAGCTGATTGCTTTGATATTTTGTTCCTACGACTTTGGGTGTTTTTTCTAACGCCGCATAGTCGACTTTTTTCTCATCCTTTAAATCAAAACGCAAGCGAGTCATACAGTGCCATGCATTGTTGATATTGTCTGATCCGCCAACATCTTTAATGATCTGTTTTACGATGTCTTCTTTGGTCATCTTTTTTTCCCCCTGTTGTTTGCTAACGGTCCTGATCCTTTTGACGGGCGCCCTTTCAGGTGTTTCCGTTTTCACACACATAGTAGCATGCTCACACAGACTTGTAAAACCAGTCCTTTTTTGATAAAACCAGAATAAAAACGCTATATATCAACGTTTTATTATAAAATAAGTAAAAATTGGACTGGTTTTATGGTGTATATCCAGTTTTTATTAGACCAAATTGACAGCGGTTGCCAAGCATGTTTCAATGGCTATAGCAACTAGAGACAAAAATTGGAGTGAATGAAATGACACCAACGATCATCACCGACGTCAAAGCCTTTGCGATCAAACCTGATCGTCATAACCTTGTTGTCGTTAAAGTAGAAACGAACAAAGGCGTATCTGGGTTAGGTTGTGCAACCTTCCAGTTTCGCCCACTAGCCGTAAAAACCGTCGTTGACGAGTATTTGCGCCCTCTCTTACTTGGCCGCGATGCCAATCAAATCGAAGACCTTTGGCAAGTGATGAATGTCAATTCTTACTGGCGGAATGGTCCGATCACCAACAATGCCCTCTCAGGAGTCGATATGGCTTTGTGGGACATCAAGGGACAATTAGCCGATATGCCATTGTATCAACTGTTAGGTGGAAAAGCGCGTACGGCGATTCCCGCCTATACCCATGCCGTGGCAGATAATCTCGAAGACCTTTACCAAGAAATCGATCGCTTCTTGGCTGAGGGGTATCGCTATATCCGTTGCCAATTAGGCTTTTATGGTGGAAATCCTAGCCAACTGCAAACACCCGATCAGCCCATCGCTGGTTCCTATTTTGATCAAACAGACTACATGGACACAACACTAAAGATGTTTGCTGCGATCCAAGAACGATACGGCAATCAATTCCAAATGCTGCATGACGTGCATGAACGGCTGCATCCAAACCAAGCGATTCAATTTGCAAAAGCTGCGGAACCTTTTAATCTCTTTTTCCTCGAAGATATTTTGTCGCCGGATCAAAACAAGTGGTTGCAGCAACTCCGCAGCCAGTCGGCGACCCCGATCGCGACCGGCGAATTGTTCAATAATCCGATGGAATGGCAAGAGCTGGTCAAAAATCAACAGATCGACTTTATGCGTGCCCATGTCTCGCAAATCGGTGGGATCACGCCAGCATTGAAATTGGCTCACTTCTGCGATGCGATGGGCATTCGGATCGCTTGGCACACACCGTCTGATATCAGCCCTGTCGGCCTAGCCGTCAACACCCATTTAAACATCCATCTCCACAATGCCGCGATCCAAGAAACGATTGCGATCCCAGCAAATACCCAATCGGTCTTTGGTGGCAGTCCCCAACCAAAAAATGGCTATTTTTATCCCATCGAGAAAAGTGGGATTGGGATCACGTTTGATGAAGCAGCAGCTGCGGAATTTCCCGTGGTTTACCGTCCTCATGAATGGACCCAGAGCCGTACACCAGACGGCACTTTGATCACTCCTTAAACACAACAAAAGACATCTCCTGTCCACCGACAGGGGATGTCTTTGTTCTCTCTGGGTAAAGACGACGCAACTGGCACCTTTGCTTTCCCAAAATCAATCGATGCGTGAGCGATGGATCTCGCGGTCAAAGGGACGGATGTAGGTCACGGCATAATCAATGGCAACGATATTGCTGAACTCATACACGCGGCCGTCTTCTAAAATCGCCCGATTGCTGATCTGCATTGCCGGCGTCCCCCGCTTGCACAATAAAATGCCCGACTGCGCAGTCGATGTGGTGATGGGGGTATAGCTGGTGATGTAGTGGGAAATGCGGTACCCGCAGCTTTCGACATAGCGTTGGATCGAGTGCTCCACGATTTCTTGTGTCAATTCGGGAAATAGGCTGACAGGCAATTTAGAGGTTTCCAGCTGTTCGATTTTGTAATTGACGATCCGCACTCGTTCAAAGGTCCAGACTTCCTCATCTGGGCCTATTTGGAAAATCTGCTGTTCATCCAACGTTGCTGCCGCCCTATTCAAGGAAATCATTTTGGAACGGATTCGGTCATAAGGGGTGCGGGTCAAGGAATTAAAGATCATTGGGTTTTTGACCCATTTTTCATGGATAAAAATCCCTGAGCCTTGAACCACTTTGACGATCCCGATCTCTTCAAGGTTTTTGATTGCTTGCTGGATCGTAAACCGAGAAACGCCATAGGTTTGCGCAAGGGTTCTTTGGTTGGGTAGTTTGCCGGCAGAAAATTCTTCCTGATAGATTTTACTCAACAGATCTTGTACGATAAATTCACGTTTTTTCATAACGGCTCCTTCATTTGAGCGGGAGCGATCTCGCTCATGGACCAACTGCAAGCCTTCATATCGATACGACCACTGGCTTTGAAGACCACCCCTTCATCGACGAGTGCTGCTTTTCGCACATTGGCGGTAGGACCAACTAAGACGCCATCTGCCCGCACGACTCGATGGGCAGGGACATCCTGAGGGCTCAAGCGCATCGCTCGACCGACTGCCCGCGCACCGTTGATTTGTCCCAATTTCCATGCGATCTGACTATAGGAGACGACTTTACCAAAAGGGATCTGCCGCGCCAGCGCATAGACTTCTTCATAGAATGGATTCATACTGTTCGCTCCTTCTTTGATCTTTCTATCATAGTACTGGATTCCCTACCAATAGTAAATGAACAGACGCAACTTTAGCAATAGCCGTACAAACACTCGATTCCTTCTCTAGTAAGCCAAGAACGAATCGAGTAGTCATTAGTTTGGAAAATCAAAGTAGGTTTTCGCATTGTGATAAGAGATATCTGCGACGATCTGTCCTAAATATATTTCATCTGCTGGCAGTTGACCGTCTTCCACCCATTCACTGATCACCTGACACAAAATCCGCCGGAAATACTCGTGGCGTGGATAAGACAAAAAGCTGCGGGAATCCGTCAGCATGCCGACGAAGTTTCCGAGAATCCCGCCTTCTGCTAGGGTCGTCAACTGATGCCGCATGCCAGAATACGTATCATTGAACCACCAAGCAGAGCCTAATTGCAGCTTACCTTTGCTTTCTTCTTGGAACGCCCCCATCAGCGCAGTCAACACCGGATAATCTTTGGGATTCAGTGAATACAAAATTGTCTTCGGCAGTAAGCTTTCCGCCTGAAGCTGCGCCAATGTCCGACTTAAGCCCCTCGCTAGACGGTCGTCCCCCATCGCATCACCGCCGCTATCAGGTCCTCGTTGTTGGAAGAGCTTTTGACTGTTGTTGCGAGTCGCCATCAGATGCAATTGCGCGGTCCAGCCTTGTTTCGCATACTGGCGCATCAAGTCAATCAGCAAGCCGGTTTGAAACTGTCTGATTTCTTCATTAGTCAATGTCTCAGTGGTCAAACGCTTTTGAAAAATCGCTTCAAGTGCAGCGACATCATAAGCTTCCTCTCCAAGACGTGACAGACTGTGATCTGCTAAACGACAGCCCTGTTGCTGGAAATAAGAAATACGTACGGTCAATGCTTCAACTAGCGTTTGATAGCTAGTGATCTCTTTGCTCGCAGCTACAGCCAATTGCTTAAGGTATGCTGGAAATTCTGGATTCTGCAGATTGATTGCTTTGTCAGGACGAAAGGTAGGATACACAGCAAAGGATTCTTCTGCCAGCTTTTGATGATACGTCAACGAATCAATGGGATCATCCGTCGTACAGATCACCTCAACGGCCATCTTTTTGATCAGCCCTCGTGGTGAAAATTCCTTCGTTTGCAGCTGTTGATTGGCTTTTTCCCAAATGCTTGCTGCATTGGCTAGTGTCAACCGCTCATCAATACCAAAGATTCGTTTCAATTCCAAATTGGTCCAGACATATAAGGGATTGCCAATGCAAGCCTCCAAGGTCTGCGCCCAAGCACAGAATTTTTCGTAGTCGTCAGCATCGCCAGTGATCAATGATTCCGCAACACCATTGGCTCGCATCAAGCGCCATTTGTAATGGTCTTCCGCCAGCCACGCTTGGGTGAGATTGGTGAAGTTTTGGTTTTCGAAAATCTCTTTCGGATCTAAATGGCAATGGTAATCAATGATCGGCTGCTTTTTTGCATACCCATGGTATAACTGTTTGGCAAAGCTGTTTTTCAAAATAAAATCATCAGTTAAAAACATTTCTTCGCTCCTTTTCTTAACGCCCCACGCTCTTGTCGATGGCTTCCCACAACCCTAATAAGTAAGAAGCGCCGATCGCCCGATCATACAAGCCATAGCCTGGACGTCCCGTCTCTCCCCAGATCATTCGCCCATGATCTGGTCGAATGTAGCCGTCAAAGCCATTTTTGTACATCGCTTCTAGGATTTGATACATGTCTAACGAACCTTCAGAGGAGAGATGCGGTGCTTCATAAAAGTCTTTGTCATTACCCAAGTATTGAATGTTACGAACATGGGCAAAAGGAATCCGGTCCCGGCGACAAAACTCAGCCAAAATCTCATAGACATTATTGTCTGGGTCTTCGGCGATACTGCCAGTACAAAGTGTGATGCCATTTGACGGACTGTCGACCACGTTGCAGACCCAATCCAGATCATCGCGGTTTTTAACGATACGCGGCAGACCAAAAATCGAATAGGGGGGATCATCTGGATGAACAGCCATCTTGATGCCGACCTCTTCACAGGTGGGAATGATGGCTTTTAGGAAGTAAGCAAAGTTTTCTCTTAATTTGTCATCATCGACATCCTTATACGCAGCAAACAGTTCTTTGACATGTGCCAAACGTTCTGGTTCCCAGCCTGGCAAGGTATAGCCAGAGCTTGATTCCTCGACTTCTTTGACGATCTCTTCTGGGTCTTTGTCGATCCCTGCTTTTTCAAATGCCATCGTAGAAGAACCATCAGCCAATCGATAATCGAGATCCGTTTTGATCCAATCAAAAATCGGCATAAAATTATAGCAGATCACTTCGATCCCATATGCTGCCAAATTTCGAATCGTTTCTTTGTAGTTTTCGATATACAGGTCTCTCGAAGGCAAGCCAATCTTGATGTCATCATGAATATTGACACTTTCGATCACCTTGAGGGAAAGTCCAGCTGCTTCGACTTCTTCCACGAGCGCCTTGATCCGTTCTTTCGGCCAAACTGCCCCAGCAGGCAAATCAAAGAGTGTGCCGACAATGCCTTTCATCCCAGGAATTTGCCGGATATCTGCTAATTTGATTTTATCGTAGTCTTTTCCATACCAACGAAATGTCATTTCCATTTTTTATTCGATCCCTTCTACTGTTTCATGTAATGTTTTACGGACTGCGCCGGTTCCTGCCAGCATCTTAGCAAACAAGTGACCCACGTTTTCAGCGATTCCTGCTTGATAGAGATCCAAACCAAAAATCTGCGGATTTGCTAGGATTGGTCGAATGATCCCTTGAACATCAGCGACTGTCCCCAACTGACACTCATGTAAATTCTCTTGTAATTCTGCTAAGAGGGGATCAGGACTTGGGCCAAATGGATGGCCTTCATCATCGATCGCTAATAGATAACGCAACCAGCCTGCAATCGCTAAGGGAATGAAAGTCAGCTCAGAAGCCGAGCCTTCTTTTTCCACATACTTTTTGATGGTTTCGCCAAAACGGATGGCGATTTTCTGTGAGGTATCTGCGGCGATCCGCTGTGGAGTGTCAGGAATCAGCGGATTGGGTAAACGAAGGCCGACCACCTCATCGATAAATTTCTTTGGCTGAATGATCTCAGGATCTTCCACTACCGGCAAGCCTTCACGATAGCCGATTCCTTTGATCAAAGCAACAATATCAGGATCGGACATTTCCGCAGCAATGGATGTATAACCGAGTAAACAGCCGAACAAACTCATTGCGGTATGCAGTGGATTCAAACAAGTTGTGACTTTCATACTATCGGTTTTGTCGACGATCTCTCGACTCGTCAAGATCACCCCCGCTTTATCCAAATTCGGGCGACCATTTGGAAAATCATCTTCAATCACTAAGTAATGAGTCGCCTCTGTATTAGCAAACGGAGCGATCGTCGTTCCTTTATCGGTTCGGATGACTGGCAACTGCTGAATGCCAGCTGCTGCTAAATCTTCTGCAACTGCTGTTGAAGGATTTGGTGTAATCCGATCGATCATTGACCACGGAAACGTCACCTGCGCGTTGTTTTCTAAGTATCGGACAAACGCTTCTGAAACATGCCCTAGCTTTTGCCATTCTTTTGCGATGGTGACAATCGCCGTTTGGAAACGGAGCCCATTTTGCGAAAAATTATCGGTGGAGACCATAGCGATCGGAAGTGCCCCTGATTGAAAACGATCCCATAAAAAGCTAGCCAAAATGCTCATTGTATGGTTGACCTGATGGGGACCCGCAGCAAGATCCGCTTGGACAACAGGTAAAAAATTCCCCTGACTGTCTTTTAAGCCATAGCCTTTTTCTGTGATCGTTACGGTAACCAACTGTAGTGACGGCTCCTGAAATACTTTGCGTATTTGCTCATAACTCGCAGCACGGGAAGGATGGCAATAATAACTAGCCGCCGTTGACTGGAGCAATTTTTTCTCCAACCGTCCCCCTTCGTCCATGATTACTTCTAAAATATCATTCTCGTAAGGGGCATATACTTGATCAATCACCTGTTCATCAAAGGTTTCACAAACTACGATTCCTTTTGTCAGTGCTTGTTGATCGATCAACGTTTGGGCTACTTCTGCGTGAAATGCCCGATACAAATTTCCCCCACCAAAGTGTAGCCATTGAAACTGAGTATCTGATTGATCCGTCACTTCTTTGGGAACGATCGGCATCGTAACTCCTGCCTGCTTCAAGGCAGCAAAATCAAACATCCTACTTCCTCCTTTTTCTTGAAACTGATATATTAGTATTCTAGTTCATTCTATACTGAATTGCAAGCCTTTACAAAAGGTTATTCAACTTATATACTAGTTTTATTACTCAAAACTATCCCTAGGCACCTTCCTTCAGAGTTTTTCTTTAGAAGGGAATTGAATGCCTGATACAGAAAGAAGCGTTTATGTTGAACCCTACAAATTTTCAATCACAAGCTTATGAATCAATCAAAGAGTTGATCTTAACCGCCAAACTGATTCCCGGTCAAAAAATATCTGAAAAGGAATTGGAGCAACGGCTAACCATTGGCAGGACGCCGATCCGTGAAGCAATTATTCGTCTGCGCCGTGAAGCACTGATCCATGTCGTTCCCCAAAGCGGCACCTATATTTCTAAAATCAGTATCAAACAAATTGAAGAATCTCGTTTTGTCAGAGAGACGCTTGAAAAAGAAGTATTCGTAGCTGCCTGCCAAGCCGTTACAGAAGAACAGCTGAAAGAACTAGAAAAACTCGTTATTTTGCAGCGGACCTATGCCCAATTGAAGGATGAAATCGAGTTTTTCCAACTCGACGAGGCCTTCCATCAGTTGATTTATAAAATCGCCGACAAAGAAAATGTCTGGAATTGGCTACAAACGATCAATCTGCCTTTAAATCGCTTCCGCTTCTTACGTTTAGAGGTGGAGGAATTGTCTTGGGAAATTATTTTGCGGGATCACGAAGAAATCTTAGCCACTTTAAAAGAAAAAGACCAAGCCAAAATTGCTCCCTTGGTCGGACAACACATTGATGTCATTGATAACGATTTGATTTTTGTGGAAAAGGCCTTTCCCGATTACTTTACGGAGTAAAGCTATTTGAAAATCATGGACCCTAAAAACCACCCTCGTCGAGTAGATAGCCTACTTGACGAGGGTGGTTTCATACGCTGAACAAGCGAGAATACGCTCATTCGATTGGGTGATAACTAAAGCCTTGGCCCAGTACTTCTGAGACATTATTGACGATCACAAACGCTTTGGGGTCAATGGTCTCAATGATTTGTCTGATCTGCATAAACTCTTGGTCGCTGGCCACGATCAGCAACACTTGCTTGTCGGCTTGCTGGTAACCGCCTTGGGCAGCCAATAGAGTGGCACCACGAGCTGTTTTATCAAAGACCGCTTCTCGAATCTCATTCACGTGGTTCTCACTTAAGATCATGATGGATTTCTTCCGGTTAAAGCCCGTTTCAATGTAGGTCATCACACCAGAGGTGATCACGATCGATAATATCGCAAACAAGAACTCTTCAAACCCGAAAACGAACAAGTTCATGGAAACAACGATCGCATCGGTCGCCAGCAAGCCAATCGCTGGATTCAAATTAAAGTATTTCTTGAAAATCAGCGGTGGAATCGTTGTGCCGCCGCTGGAAGATTGATTTTTGTACAAAATCGCTACACCTAGAGCAAAAATCGCACTGCCAAATATCACGGAAAGCAGCCGATCTTCAGCCACCATATATTCTGGGACTAAAGCAATTGCTACTGGAAAAGCAAAACTACCATAGAGGACTTTCAGAAAAGGCCCCTTCCCTAAGAAAGCATAGGCCAGAATAAGCATAAAAATATTCAACACCATAATAACAGCCGCTCGATCCCAACCGAGTGCTGACTCTAATAAAATACCGATTCCGCTGACACCGCCAGCTGCCACATGATGCGGGCCTAAAAATAAATTGATGCTTGCCGCTAGCAAAAAAAGTGCTGCGGTAATTTTTCCATAAGTTTTCAGAATTGTCATTTGTTTCCTCTTTTCTTTGTCATTTTCACAAGTTGATTCCGTCAGTGACCGCCTAGCAGCCATTCTTACTCCTCACTATACGCCCATTTGATGTCTCCGACAAAATTTATGTTTAGCCAGAGGGAATAACCGGATATCTGTCGGCTGATTGCTTGATTCAACCGTTCTCGCAAGGGATCTTGCCGCCCAACTGTATCGAGAGGACTGGCAGGTAAAATCACCACATCTAATTCCACAATGACTTGATTGCCGACTTTGGCGGTACGTAACACAAAGTCCACCACTTCTTCTGCGCGCAATTCTTTTTCAACGATCGTCATGATGGACTCTCGTAGTTCTTCTTTCGGTGTTGAAGAAGTCAATTCCAGAATGGCCGCTTTCAACTCTTTAATCGAAAGCTGAATAAAGAACAAGGTGATCCCGATGGAGATGATTGGGTCGACATACATTGCGAAATTTCCATAGGGACTGGCTTGGATCAGCCAGGACACAAGGAACGAACCGACAACACCCAGACTAAAGAAAAAGCCGAAACGCCATTGTTCTAGTTCCACCCAATAAAAGGGATGAGTCAGTGGTTTCTTTTTTAAGTACAAGTAAAAAGAGAAACAGTAGATCGTACCAACCAGTGAGAAATACAAACCGATTGGATCAATCATGCCGTCACTAACGTGTAACAAACTAAAGGCAGACTCAATAATCCCATAAATTGAGATCAGCAGGATGATACTATATTGAATAAATACCACTAATGGCATCAATGCCTCTTTACCGAATGGGAAACGTTCAAAATCTTGGGCTTGGATATACTTTGCTACATATAAAGCAATCAGCGACATCACTGCACCAATCAATGTATAAACTCCATCTAACAAGAGAACGTTATAACTGACCAGTAACCCAAAAAGCAAGGCACCGCCGCCATAGATACTTCCAGCGACAATCGATGCCAGCAAGAGCTTGCGTATTTTTTTCTTTTCACTCATGATATTCCTCTTTCTTTTTTTCAAAAAAACTATCAATTTGATTGCATTCTTCTATCTATAAGCCTATCTTCCCATATAAATAACATAAAAAACAGTCATTTTTTTCATACAAAGCGGAAAAAAATAGTGTTGCTGTCACTCATTCTTCCTAGTCCTCGTTACAGATACTCGATTTCCCCGGCCTATTCTTTTTACATTCTGGTGTAAATCCCCTTGACTACGCAGATTGATTCCCTTATCATCAAGGGTAACCATATTCAATCAGAATTTTCAGAATATTCCGTTATATTTTTCATAACGGCGATTCATTGGAAGACAGGGAGGATGAAGAGAGTGAATGAAGCAAAACAAGTCCCATGGACAGGAGAACCTAACCAACGAGCGATCAACTATTTGAATGAAGAAGGCAAAGTGATCGTCTGCCCCACCAAAGTCGGCTATATTATTGCCGTCTCTGATAAAAAAGGGCTGGAACGCAAGTTTTCGGCAAAGAATCGCAAACGTAATAAACCAGGTGTCGTTCTTTGCAGCTCATTGGAGCAGCTACACGAACTAGCTGAATTAAATACGGAAACCGCCGCTGTTTATGAAACGTGTTGGAACAATGACGTGTTATTCGGTGCGATTTTGCCTTGGAAAGAATCAGGAAAAGCCTATATCACAAACGATGGCTCAGAAGAATTGATGACGGACGTTCGGGGAACTAGCTGTTTCGTGATCAAATTCGGTGTCCCTGGTGAGCAGATCTCAAAAGAACTTTGGGATCAAAAAAAGAAATTGCTTTTCGCCAGCTCAGCGAACCCTTCAGGCAAAGGAAATCGTGGACTTGTTGAAGGGATCGGTGAACAAATCGCTCAAGAAGCCGATCTGATCATCGAAGGAAACGACTATGTTGCATCGATCCAACCAGATAAAACGCTGGAAACCCGCTATGAGCAAGGAGTCATGGTTTCTTTCGTTGACCAAGACGGCAACTTGATTCCAGAGCAAGGAGACCAACGCTCCATCACGCCAGCACCTGTCTTGATCCGTAAAGGACTCGATGTTGAAAAAATCCAAATGTACCTTTCTGATCAGTTCAACTCATGGGACTATCGCCACGGGGAGTACTATTAATCTTTCATCGTCAACAAAGAACCGAAGAACCAGCTAGCTGCCTCCTTTTCAAGGAAAAACGCTCAGCTCGTTCTTCGGTTTTTCTATCGCGTCCCATACATTTTTTGCTACTGTTCCGTTTGAATCTTCAGCTTTCTAGTTAGCGGAAGACCTCATGGCATTCCTTTCATTCAATTACCCTTTCTCCATGCTATGAATCAGTGTCTCTTCTTTTATAAATAAAATTCAACTGGAAGCTATCTACTTATACAAAAAATATGAGCATTATATATAAATCATTATATTTTTTACGAAAAACGAATCCATAATTAGGATCAATATTTTTATCTATTTTAGAATTCCAATTCTTTCTCTGCTATAATACCCTCATAAACACATAGGAGGGACTCTATGAAAAAGCATTCCTCAATTGCTTTCTAGGGGACGACGCCAATGACAGTGACTTTGGACTACACTTACTGCTGGGTTGTGGGCTGCCGCAACACAGTGCTTAGCACAAAACAAAAAAACTAAGCGTGGTACGGATTGCGAAATCGCATGAAGCTGGAAGCAGAAGTAATCGTTACGGACGGTGAATGTGTCCCTAGCCAAAGAAGCCTGATGAAGAACGAACGGAACCCTTTTCTCTCAAAAGAAATCATTCTTTTGGAGGAAAGCAAAATGAGAAAAGATGAAAACACGACCTTTGTTTGTAAAAACTGCAGTACGCCTGTTGCCCCCTTGACCAATGGTTCGTACCGCAACCATTGTCCCCAATGCCTCTACTCGTTACACGTGGATATTCGCCCGGGTGATCGTCAAAATACTTGCCATGGCCTGATGCGACCGATCGACTATCGCCAACATTCCCAAAAAGGCTATCAGCTGCTGCATGAATGCACTCGTTGCAAAAACCAGCAGTGGAATATCGTGGCACAGGATACGCAACAGCCAGACCATTTTATTGAGTGGTTGGCACAAACCGCTGCGTATCACTAAAAAACCAAAGAAGACCATGCTTCAGGCTGGTCTTTTTTTGGTTATCAGAACAACGGACCCCTTATACCACTAACTGCTCATAGACATTGTGGTCATAAGAAGCGCTTACTCTAACCTAAAAAACAGCCCGCTGTTTCGTCGATTGGTTGACGAAATTGCGGGCTGTCCTGCTAGTGTCTTCTTAATGAGTTTACGTTGGTTTGCGCTTATTCAAAAACGAATTGATTGTGATACAGTTCTGCATAAAAGCCGTCAGCCGCCACCAACTGATGGTGATTGCCTTCTTCAATGACTTCGCCGTCCTTCAAGACAACGATGCGATCGGCATTCAAAATCGTCTTCAAGCGATGGGCGATCACAAAACTGGTTCGTCCTTTGATTGCTTCATCCATTGCTCGTTGAATTTTCGCTTCAGTCACGGTATCAACGTTACTGGTGGCTTCATCCAAAATCAACAATTCTGGATTGGTCAAAATCGTTCGGGCAATACTCATCAATTGTTTTTGACCAGTACTGAAAAGATTGTTCTCTTCGGTGATCTCCGTGTCATAGCCTTTTTCCAACGTCATAACAAACTCATGGATATTGGCTTGTTTCGCTGCTGCAATGACTTCGGCTTCAGTCGCTTCTGGTTTCCCAAAAGCAATGTTTTCACGAATCGTCCCTGAGAACAACACGGATTCTTGCAAAACGATCCCCACTTGAGAACGCAGCAGATCCAAGTCTAGCTCCCGGATGTCGATGCCATCAAAGGTCACAGAACCACCATTCACATCATAGAACCGATTCAACAAGTTCATGATGGTCGTTTTTCCTGAACCCGTCGGCCCGACCAATGCGACCATTTCGCCTTTGTTGACCGTGATCGAGACATCTTTTAGGACCAATTTTTGACTGTCATACCCAAAGTCCACATGATTCAAAGCAACCGCCTCTTTGATGCCCTTCACTTTGATCCCGTCTTTTGGTTTGATTTCATCAGGTTCATCAAACATTTCATTGATTCTGCGCGCACCGGTGATCGCCAACTGAATCATGCTGTAACCAGAAGAGATCTGCATCAATGGTTGGTAATATTGCTGTGAATACTGGACAAAGGTCACAACTAATCCTAAAGCAACGGAACGTTCTAAGTCACCGTTCAATGCTAACCAGCCACCAAAGAAAATCACGATTGCCGTGTTCAACAAGGACATCCCTTGCATCAAGGGGAAAAGCAGCCCAGAGTAGACTTGCCCTTTGTAGGTAGCTTCGCGGACTTGTTGGTTGTGGACCAAGAAACCGTCGATGGTTTCTTCTTGCAGTCCATTGGTGATGATGATTCGTTGACCACTGATTTTTTCATCGATATAGCCGTTTAATTTTCCGACTTCATCTTGCTGCAGATCGACATATTTGCGGGCTTTTTGGATCACGATCACCGCGATCAACACCGCAATCGGGGTAGAAGCAATCGTTGCCCATGCCAATTCAACGTTTTGACGGAACATCATGATCAAGATTCCCACCATTAAGACTACATTGGTCAGCACTTGCAACAATGCTTGGTTCAGACTGTTTTGGATGTTATCCAAGTCACTGGTGAAACGGCTCAAAATATCACCGTCTTGATGGGAATCAAAGAATTTGATTGTCAATTTTTCCAGTTTATTGAATAAGCCGATCCGCATTCTGTTGGTTGATTTTCCCACCACTTGCGTGAACAAGATACTATAAACAAAATTGGCTGCACTGGCTAAGACATAAAAAATCAACAATTTCCAAATGATTGATAGAAAAGCCGATTTATCATCGACCCCTTGCATCAAACCACCAACATAATTCGCCAACTCTTGGAACGCTTCTCCGACAAAAACTGGTGCTTGCACTTGCAGATACGTTGCCAGAATCACCGTTACAAAAATGAATAGAAACGACCACTTGTATTGTTTTAAGTAATGATAGAAAAATTTACTCGCTTTGAACAAATCTGTCATGGTTACTCCTCTCCTTTCTGTGTTGCGAAGATTTCTTGATAGATGGCATTGTTATTGGCTAAAAATTCATGGCTTCCTTCACCAACCAGACGTCCATTATCTAAAACGAAGATACGGTCGGCTTTCACAACAGAGGCAATCTTTTGCGCGATAATGATCGTTGTCGTGTCTTTTAATTGTTTTTCAAACGCTTCGCGAACCAACTTTTCCGAACGCGCATCTAATGCACTCGTACTATCATCCAAAATCAAAATTTTCGGTTCACCGATCACGCCTCGAGAAATCGATAAGCGTTGCTTTTGTCCTCCAGAAAAATTGCTGCTGCGCTCGGAGACCGGCGCTTCAAAACCCGCTGTCAATTTTTGAATAAATTCACTGGCTTGGGCGATTTCTGTTGCCCGAGACATCTCAGACTCTGAAGCATCTTTTTTCCCTTGCCGCAAGTTTTGGGCAATCGTTCCTGAAAAGAGGATCGCTTTTTGCAAGACAAAGGCGACCGTTTTACGCAAGCTTTGTTCATTGACTTCTTTTAGGTCAACGCCGCCAACCCGCACGATACCTTCCGTTGGGTCAAACAAACGGGGAATCAGCTGCGCCAGTGTTGATTTGCCGGCACCAGTCGCTCCTACGATCCCAATCATTTCGCCAGGTTTGATGGTAAAACTGATATCCGTTAGGGCATTTTTTTCATCCCCAGGGTAACGGAAGCTGACGTTTTCAAAAGCGACACTTCCAGACAATTCTTGTTCTGGGACATCTTGGTATTGCAGATCTGGTTCGGTATCTAGAATCTCTTTGATCCGTTTTAGGGAAACTGCAGCCCGTGATGTCATCATCATCATCATGCCGCCGATAATGATCGCCATCATAATTTGCATCAAATAGTTCATGAATGAGGCAATTCCCCCAATCAAGGTTGGGTCATCTTTCGCTAGATCACTGACAAAGAAAATCGCGCCGACCACTGCTAAGTTGGCCGCCAGCATAAAGGAGGGGATCATTACAGAGAACAGGGTTCCTACAATAATATTATGCTTCGTTAACGTTTCACTGACTTTGGAAAAGCCTTGCAGTTGGTTGTCTTCTTGGACAAAGGATTTCACCACACGAATCCCCATCAAATTTTCTTTGGCGATCCCGTTGATTTTATCGATCAAGTTTTGGATGATCATAAAGTGTTTCCCCATCCGTGTAAAGGAGAGTGCCGTAATCACTAGAACAGCGATAATCAGTAAGACGATGATCCACCAAAGTTGTGGCATGGTTGTCATCGCCAAAATGAAGGCACCGATAAATAAGAACGGGATGCGAAACAACGATTGCAGCGAGATCATCACTAAGTTTTGAATTTGCGTGATGTCATTGGTCAAGCGCACCACTAGGTTTCCTGCCGAGAAGGTTTCGATATTACCAAATGAGAATGTCTGGATTTTCCGAAACATCTCTTCCCGAATATCGGCACTAACGCCTTGCGCCACTTTCGCAGAAAAAATCGTGTTGATGATCCCTGCAACAAGGCCTAGCAATGCTAGCCCAATCAGCTGCACACCAATTTTTTTCATTTCATCATTGTTTTCGGTAATAATTGATTCTAGCACTTGCTGCAAGAGCTTTGGCTGCCATAATGCAGCAACGACCATTAAAATGACCGATAATAAGGCAATGCTGGTTGCCGCTTTGTACTTTTTGACATGGCGTAAGACCAGATCCATATACGTACCACTCCTTTGTGTTTAGCAGAAAAGACTGCCAAAAAATTTCGGTTGCACAACAATTTACCATGGATCACGACTAGAAACAAGCGAACAAATAAAACAAAAAGAGCTTTCATGAAAGCTCTTTGAAAATATTGCATAAACGTTGGCGAAAATAACGAATAATAAAGGGATTATGATGATCCTCAAGAGGGTCTTCCTTATTTTCTGTCGCTAAATCTTTGACTTACGATTCGCTGTTTTCCAGCTCACTTTTTTGTTTTTTTGTCAGTTTTTGTTTGACTAGATCGTAGGAAACCAAAATCATTTGTTCGATGTTTTCTTCCATCAAGGCATCAGATGCCAACTTGATGGTATTCCAATGGGTCTTATTGGCATAATACCCCGGAATGATGACGTCAGGAAATTGCTCTCGCAGCGTTTCGTTGACCTCGGGCAGATTTTTCAAAGTCAAAAACGCTGTTTCTTCTGCTTGCGGACTCATGATCCCAAACTGTTTTCCTACTAAATCAAAGTAGATTGCATCCCAATCTTCGCGGTAATAGACTTTGGCTCCCGGCAAGCTTTCCCCAAATGCTTGAAATCGCTGCATTTTTTGTGCAATTTTTTCTTCAATCGATGTACTCATTGTGTGCCCCTCACTTTCTACTATCAAAACCGTCATTTTCTGTCTCAATTTTTGACAGATTGAATCGCCTTCTGCTCTACTTCCTACTATTATACATGGTTGCCGTGTAAAAAGGGATTTTTTATCAATGGCATGTCGCCTGAAAATGACTCTTGAGAGTTGCATGCGGCGTTACATTCATTCATCTCTCTCAGAAGATACAAAAAAAGCCCTCATCAGCGAGTAAGATGTACTCGCCAATAAGGGCAATTGATTACTAGATGTCATGGACAAGATTCATTTTAGAATCTTAGTACCAACCATTTGCTTCCCAGAATGCTTTGGCAGCAGACCAAGAACCATAACGTGATGCTACATATTCATCGGCAACCTTTTCTTGGTTAGCAGCTGAATAGTCACCATTTAAGTAAGAGTTGGTTAATTGGTAACGACCGTAGTATTGTCCGTTTGTCGCTGTGTAAGAACCACCAGATTCTTTGTTTGCGATCCATTCTTTTGCTGAAGCTTCTGAGCCGCTAGCTGAAGAGCTATAGCTTGAGCTGCTTTGAGTGCTTGCAGCAGCAGATTGTGTGTTGCTTGATTGTGAAGCTGCTGGTTCACTTGGTTGTTGGACACTTGCTGCAGCAGTCGTGTTTGCAGATTCTGTATAAGTTGCAGTGCCATCTGTAGGGATGATCAATGCTTCCCCAACAAAAATCAAGTTTTTATCAGCAATCTCGTTTGCTTCAACGATCGCATTGATCGTATCATCAGAGCTATAACCATAAAAGTTAGTAGCGATTGTTGATAATGTATCACCAGATTGAACAGTGTATTGTTCGTCTGCAAAGGCGTCTTTCCCACCTAAGAAAAGGCCGAAACCGGCAAGGACAGCTGTACTAAGTAAAACAGTTTTTAAAGACTTCATATAATTAAATCTCCTTCTTTGAAACTCATTTTGCGTCATTTGAGATGACTCAAGCGCATAAACAAGTCTAACACCGAAGAATATTTCATAGGTAAAAAAATCATTACAGATGATTACGAAAACGACAGTTGCCTTACGTTTCGTAAGAATTGAAAAAGACTATCATATCAAGTTTTTCTCTGCTGTAATTTTTAACATTACAGTTATTTTGTTTTTAGGTAAACCAGTTAACCTTAGAAAACCTTTCCTATATTACAAAAAACCCTCTTTTTACACAGGATTGTAACAAAAGAAGGAACGAGACAAGGTCTCATTCCTCATTTACTTCCTATTTTTTCTTCACTGGGATCAATTTATTCATGACGATCGCCGCAATAGCGCTTAAAGCAATCGGTGAATCTAATAAATATTGTAAGAATTGAGGCGCAGATTCTTTGATTTCTGCTGGCATAAACAACAAGCCGATGGCAATAATCAACGGTACCCCGATAATATACAACTCCCGCTCGGAAAACTCTTCATTCTTAATGACCCGAAAGCCGCTCAACAAAATAATGACACAGACGACCGCGAACACGCCACCGATGACAGCAGAAGGTACTGCATGAATCAAGGCTGAAAGTTTTCCCATAAAGGACAATAGGATAAACCAGACGGATGCCATCACAAAGACTTTTTTACTAGCAACCCCTGTGATCGAAATGATCCCTGCATTGGTAGAATAACCAGTCACAGGGGTCGTTCCTACTAAGGCGGCAACCAAGCAGCCTAACCCTTCACCGATCACGCCTTTATTGATCTGTTCATCTGTAACAGGTTCTTCTGTCACAGAGCTGACCGCATACCAAGTACCTGTTGTTTCTGCTAGGAGCACCATATAGATCACTAGCATCGTTAAGATCGCTGAAACATCAAAGTGCAGGCCATAGTTTAGAAATACCAGTTTTGGCAGACTAAAGAAAGAAGCATCCGCCACCGACTGAAAATCAACGCCCCCCATAAAGGAAGCAATCACGGTACCGATAACCAATGCAATAATGACCGAACTGATCCGGAAGTATTTTCCCATTCCCGGAAAATAATCACCTAACATGGAAAACAAGATCAAAATCGCCGCAGTAATCGCAGCTAACAACATGTTTTGATTGGCACTTAGTGTTTCAGTGGCAGGATAGATATTGCTAGTAAATGCCGTTGGCAGCAAGGTCAACCCAACGATCATAATGATCGTTCCACTGACGATCGTAGGAATAAAACGACGAACGATATACTTATAGATGCCCGTAAAACCTAGTAAAATGACTGCTGCGGCACCAACGATGCTGGCTCCTAACACCGTGTCCATGCCGTTGGCACCAAAATAAATACCGATGATCGCTCCAACGGGGACAAAGGATGGCCCTTGACATACGGGTAATTTCAAGAAAAAGAGGACTTGGATCAAAGAAGCGATCCCTGCTCCTAAAAAGGTCGATTGGATCAAACCTGATGCGTCTGAAGAGGACATCGCCACCGCCGTTGCGATAATAAATGGCGGCACATACACGTCCATTGCCAACACATGCTGCAATCCTAATAGTACTGCTTGACCAAAGGGAATGTCTTCATTCATTCCGATCGTTAAATGTTTGTTTTTCGTTGATTCCACTGTCTCATTCTCCTCATTTTTCGTGTACTTTTTTTCCTTGGACCCAGACTTGGCGAATATTTTGCATCGTTGCTAAGTACAGGATTTTTTGTAATCTTGCTTCGGGTGAGGTGAACACACCGAAGTCAGGCAAAGGATTTTCTTTTTGGCGCGTATCGATCATTTGCACATCAAACGCATAACCTTCTTTGATGACACCTACTGGTAATTTCAGTGCCTCACCGCCGCCTTTTGTCGCCAATGAGAACGCATCGATCACGGATATACGAGAATCGGCTACTCCTCGTGTGTTTTGGGGAAGCGTGACGTCTACACCATCTTCTAACATTCGCGAAGACATCACAGCTTGTTTGATGTTGTCATACAAACTCGGTGAAAAACCGCCGGAGATATCCGTTCCTAAACCAATCGTGACCCCTTGCTCTTTCAAGCGCTTGATTGGGATCACGCCATTGGCAAAGTAGGCATTTGAAATGGGACAGTGCGCAACTGCAGCACCGGTTTCGACAAAACGGGCGCCGTCAGCTGGGCTGATGAAATTGCCATGAGCCATCACTGCTTTTTCTCGCAACAAGCCGAAATCTTGCAGCACTTCGGTATCCGTTTTGCCAAATCGCTCTTGAACAAAGTCATGTTCCCATTGCCCTTCACTGCAGTGGGTCTGAACATGGACATCATATTTTTGAGCCAATGCGCCTAACCCTGCCAAGCCTTCATCGGTACAGCTCGGGACAAATCGCGGAGTAACCACAGGATAAACGCCTTGAGGTGCGGTCTTTGCGATTGCTTGTACTTCTTGAATAAAACGTTCTGTATCCGCTAATGCCTCTTCTGTTGATGCGTCCCGATAAAAAGCAGGATTGGCTTGAGGATCGTCCATAACGACTTTTCCGATTAATCCCCGTTGACCAAGAGCGGCACAAATCTTCGCCAATTGAAGGCTCGCTTCTAGATGGATCGTTGCAAAATAAAGAACCGTTGTCGTTCCTCTTGCCAACAACTGTGCCACCAAATCCTGATAGACAGCTTTGGCAAATGCCGGATCGGCATATTTTGCCTCCAGCGGAAACGTGCATTCATCTAACCAGACATTTAACGGTTCATCTAACGCGATCCCTGCTTGCGGCCATTGTGGTGCATGGACATGCAGATCGACAAACCCTGGTAAAAAACACTGGCCTTCAGATAAAGCCTGCAGATTCTCTGATGCTTTCGCCAGCTCTGACTCATACCCTTGATCTGTTTTAGCAGTGACTTTTGTGATGATCCCTGCGTCATCGACTTGAATCAAAGCTTCTTCTATATACTCCAATTTTCCATCACTTGGCGTATGGAAAACATCTCCTTTAAAATAGCGAATGGTTGCCATTTGGTTGATTTCCCCCGTTCTCTAAGACATTGTCAGGAAAAAGCTGTTCATTTAATGTTCCTTTTTCACTAACACGATGTTCTTATTTTAACGCTATTCGAAAATAGTGCAATAAAATTCACTATCATAAAGGAAGATAAAACGATAAACGTTCGGTTTTTATGCGATTTCAAAAAAAAGCAGCCACTGTCTTGAATCAAGATAGTGACTGCTAAAGACGCTTATTCTTTTGTTTTCTTTGATTGTCGGCGAAATACCACCAGTCCACCTACTAGCAAACAGAGTACTCCTGCAATCGAGCCCCATTTTGCTGGCTCTAAAAAGCTTTGGATTCTTGAGGTTTGATTCGTTGCCGTCGTTCCTGATAGCTGAAACAAGAAAGCCAGCGGCTGATGTTCAAAACGAAGAATAACAAATAGGAGTGTCATCAAAAGAAATTGATGTACCAGACTCCCTTTGTTTTGTGTGGCATACTTGGCTAAGCTCTGCTGTTCAATTGCTTCCGGTTTTGCCGCCAAATACTGTTTCGTGAGCCATTGATTCAATCCCGCATTAAAGAAACTAATGACAAATAAACTTATTGGGATCAAAAAATCGCTGCTAAATAGAAGAACACCAACCATCAATCCAAGCAAATACGCCGGTACTAACTGTTTTTCTAGCAAGCGTGCGAGTTTTCCTCCGAGAAACATTGCGCCAAAAAGGCCCAGTGCATACGGCAAGTAAACATGAGTACTGAGCGCTTGTGCCCCAAATCGACCGGTAACATAGACCGAGCCGAAAAGAAAAAGAAAGTTACCGATCACTCCCCGAATAAAGGTGAGGGTGTTCAAGTGAAGCGGCTGTCTCCACGACTTACTGCGTTTCGTTAAAGTGATCAGCAGCAAAGCAAAGAGAAACAAGAAACCAGTGATCGCCCACTCAAAGAGGGCATTCGACTTGATCAGCCTGGCTGCTCGCAAGCCAAACAGTAAGAGAAAGAAAAAGAAATACAACAAAAATTGCTTGTTGAATAACTGGTTGCGCTGCATCAGCGGTCTTTTCGGTAGGTTTTTGAAGGTTTGACTACTCTTAGCCGCCAGCACAAAGAGTGCAAGATAACTGCCAAATAGACCAATGCCTTGAAGGTCATCAGGCAACCGTAAGGCAAACAATAAAACGAAAAGAAAGAACAGCGCCTCCTTCCAATCATTTTTCAGCGGCTGTTCAGTGAGCTTGGCTTTTTGGCGTACCATCAGGTCAGCTGGCGGCAACCAAGAAGCACTGATCCCCAACAAACCAGCAGCTGGCAAGAGTGCAGCGCTCCACCAAGTGCTCAAGATACCTACCAATGCGCCGGCGCCGCCGATCAAGACACTGGCTGCTAAGAGCGATGGTGCGAAAAGCGCCGTTAGCGTCTGTAAGAAAAAGACCCCTGTCATGCGAAAGGTATAAAAGAGCGCAAAGGCTAATGCTGCACTTAGCGACTGCTCTTTGCTCAAAGATAAGAAATAAAGATACGGGATGATCGTGATCGTATTGCTAATGATCAAAAGTGCGGTATGGGATTTTAAAGCTTTCATCGTCCGACTCCTTGCCTTGATTTAAAGTTCCATCTTTCTTCTATCCTACACTTTCAAGCAATCCTGTCAACTTGCGTGCCAAATTTAAGCAAAAAGAAACCAAGTGTGTTGTCAAAAGACTGACACTTCGTTTCTTTTTCTTATTGCGATTTTCGGTTAGGAGCCAGTAGACTGAATTGTTTGCTTAATTGCCTGAATTTCTTCATACAACCCTTGAAACTCTTTTGCAAGCTCACTCATGATGTCTGCGCTCATCAAAAGATCTTCCGCATGACTTAGTAGTAAGGACATCCAAACTTTGTCCCCTTGTGCTTCTTGTTGAACTAACTTCCGATGTGCCAAATGGGCTTCATGATAGTGTTCTTTTCCTTTTTCGATTGCTTGCAGTGCAGCCAGATTCTGGGCTTCTCTTCCTTTTTGAATACTTTCAAAAAAGCAACTTCTTGCCATACCCGCTTGCGAGATAATCTGAAAACAAATTTGTTCTTTTTCTTCCATTCTACTCTCCTATTAGTTCAAGTGCTTGTTCCAATGCTTTTTTTCCATCCATCATGCCATAGGTGCGCATGTCGATACTGGCTGCTGGACAAGCAACTAAACCTTGGACTTCATTTAATCGGTATGAAACTTGCGGTCCTAACAGTACGCAATCAGCATCTTTTGCTGCAGTCGTGACCGATTCAATAGAGAACGCATCGATCGCCACCGTTTCTCCTTTTTCTTGCGCTGCTTTTTTCATATTATTTACTAAGACGCCAGTAGACATGCCGCCAGCGCAAACTAATACTATTTTTTTCATCATTGTTCCTCCATTTTCTCGTTATTTGTTACTCAACGACTGCCGCTTGGGTTTGCAGATTCTTTTCTTCAGCGAGTGCTGCTTTGTCTTGCAGACGCATAAAAGGGATGTAGATGATGACACATAAGATAAATTGAATCAATTGTGCAATGATCCCTTGCCAGCCATTCACTAAGAAGCCACCGAAAATAATCGGAAATCCAGTTGGGATATTGACTCCATTGTGATAAGGCAAAAAGCCGACAATTGTTAAGAGATATGCTGACAACACGGAAACAGCCGGTGTTAACATCAAGGGAAGCAGCATTCTGATATTCATCACCTGAGGAATCCCAAATTTGATTGGCTCAGAAATACCAAACATGGAAGGGATCAAACCAATTTTACCAACAGCTTTTAGCTGCTCTGATTTGCAACCAAAAATAGCCAGTAAAGCGACTGCAAATGAACGAGCCCCGCGATTGTTCAAAATAAACCCAATCGTAAACAAATGTGGTAATGCTTGGCCGGCACTGTACGCCGCCAGATTATCAAGCCCTGGTTGGTAAAAGACCAACATCAAGATCGGATAAACAGCCAACACTCCGTGAATGCCAAAGAACCAAAGAAATTCGATAAACGCCACAATGATCATACAAGCAAAAATATTCGCTCCTAGCAAGGTCAATGGAGCTTGTACCCAAGTATAGATCATATCTGTCAGCGTGCCGTAAGGAGTTGCCGCCATGCCCACATAAATGATGCCCATAATGGCTGAAACAATAATTGCTGGCACGATCGCTGCAAAGGATTTGTTGACGATCGGCGGTACCGAATCCGGCATTTTGATCATCAAATTCTTCTGTACACATAAAATGTAAATTCTGGCACCCAACAATCCGCCAAACATGGCGACAAACATCCCACCGGAGCCAAGGGTCGACAACTCCATCGTACGGGTTTCTTCTAAAGTCGAAATCGGACTCAAGATCAAAAATGAGACCAAACTCATGATACCGGCATTTAGTTGATCCGCATTTAAATGCTCGGCTAATTTATAGCCGACTGGAAAGGCGACATAAACGGAAACGACATCGATTGTCATCGCGTTGACTTGGGTTAATAATGCTTTCAAACCAATTTGTTCCATTATCTGTTGCGTTGCCCCGATGTCGATCGCATTGATCAAGGAAGCAATGGAACTGATCATCATGACGGGCATTAAGCCCATCATTGCATTGGCAATGGCTTTCATATAAATATTGTTTTGTACTTGAACGGCTGCAGCTAGTATTTTATCTTTCAGTGTATTCATAAGGTCCTCCTTCACTTAATCCCGCAAGTATTTATCTTTAAACAGCTGGATTTTCTGCTGTGAAAAACCCAGTTCTTCTTTTACATACGTTTCAATCCCCCCATGAGCCTCAATCAAATCCAAAGCGGTTTGTAAAAAACACCGATCAGCTTCTTTGAAGTATCGCATTGCTGCCACAAAATCGGGGTTGTTCGTTTCTTCTTGTATCAGCTTGAGACTCTTGGTATTTTTCTCCCTTTTGTACTCGTTGGTCAGCAGGTAATCTTCCATGACCTCTTCATAACTGACACCCAACAGTAACTGAATCAGGGCAACCCCATACCCGGTGCGGTCTTTGCCACCACGGCAGTGCTGAACCACTGCACCTTCAGCTTCCAAATGAATGTCCAATACTTCTTTAAAAACGGTCTTGCACTGACTGTTTTCAACAAATTCATAATTTTGCCGAATCATCAATTCTTTTGCAACTTCGGCGGTGATTTTTTCTGAAGAAAGCGCCATTGGCTCCCCTTCTTCTGAAGAAGCTAAAGCAGCAATATCAGCAATTGGCGTCAAATAAAGGATCTGAGCATTCCCAATAGGTTTGTCTTCATTGTCTGCTCTTTCTTGGGCATTGCGGTAGTCAATAATTTTCTCAATTCCCAGAGCTGCTAATTTTTTCTGATCGGCTTCTGTCAATTTGCTCAATTCGTCTGAGCGGTATAGTTTTCCAGTCACTACGTATTTGCCCTCTTTGGTCCGATAGCCGCCAAAATCGCGAAAATTATACGCACCTTCTAAGGTTACTTTTTCATTTGTCATATACTACTCCTTTAAATAATTAATGAACGTCATAAAATCCGTTGTCGCAGCTAGTTTGTTTACTTTATCCAACGAAGAACATTGTTTGATCAAATGATCATTCAACGGTTTCACTTTTAAGTGATCTTGTTCAGCAATCACTAATAAGAAAACGAGACGAACCGTCTGTTTGTACCAGAACACTGGCTTTTTCAAGTTTGCAACGGCAATCACCGTTTCTGAACCAATCAGTGCATTGGGATGAGGGAAAGCGACTGACGGCAAGAAATCGGTTCCAAAAAAGGCTTCTCGTTCAAAAACTAAGGTTTCAAAATTCTCAGGCATTGAATACTGTTCTTTGATTTGTTGGCATAAAAAATGCAACACCGCTTCTTTTGTTTCAAATTCTTGTTCACAGATGAATAACGATTCCTTAAAGTAGTTCAAAAGCACTTCTTCTGTGAAGACAGCAGCCAATGCGGCTTCGATCTTTTTGATCATATCCGGTTGCATAAAATAATCAACATTCATAACAGGAATCGTTCCTTCGTAAGGAAGTGGAATCGAAGAAAAGATAAAATCGAACTCCTGCTCTTCGATCATTTGCAAAAATTCATATTGATTGCATACCGTGACTTTCTTGATATAATTGCGAAAATAAAACTCAAATTTCTCTTTAAGGAAGGTATTGGTCGCTCGGCCGAGGTCATTGACCACTAAAATATACTTGCGCTGTGTTTGCGAATCTTTCTTATTTAAAGCCACATCAAAGTGCATCGCCAAATAGCTGAGTTCATGATCACTGATGGTCTTTTCAAATTGCTTTGCAATGACTTGACCGGCAATAATGGCTAAATCATAAGCGACATTACAGTGTACCTTCACCTCATTCAACAAAGGATTTTTCAGCTCGATCCCCAATTCGATCCGATCGATCAGCGGAGCAAAGTGCAACATCAACATCGTTTGCAGATCCAAGTCTTTAATGAAATCGATTTGGCGGCTTTCCTTGATCGCTTTTAAAATTTTGCTGACCAATTCTGCTGCTTCATCTGAAACAGTCATCTTTTCATTTCTAGGGACTACTCGTTTGCCAACGATTTGCCCTAAAACATAATTTCGCTCGTATTCGGTAAAATGTACAGCACACTCTTTTTCAATTCTGGCGATGATTCGCTCTCCTAGTAATGTCTGTTCATCATTGGTCCTGCCGCTGATCGGTAGGTTTCGATCTAAGTAGCGGCCGCTTTGCATGCGTAAGACAGCGATCGCTAAATGATTCACCAGATTGTTCAAAATAGCCTCCGACATGGGGTAGGCTTTTTGCGAAAACTCCGACGAAACGATCGCTTTTATCTGCTGGTGAAGAAGCGACGGTGTATCTTCGCTGATTGTGCCCTCTTCTAACTGCTTGATATGGGTTCTTTGCAAATAATTACTAGCCATAAATCGTCTCAAGTCAAATTCGCTGCCGCTAAGTTTCATTCCGTAATACGGCTTCGTTTGAATGGAGAGCTGGTAATGGCTTAGTATCCGTCGCAGCTTTTTCAATTCTTGAGATAGCTTGCTTTGAGAAATGAATAAGCGTTCGCAAAGCATTTCGGACTTAATATACGTTTCTTCTTGAATAAAGAATTCAATAATTCTAGAAACAAAGTCGTCATTGTGTGACGCTTGTTCTTTCCTTCGCTGAAAAGCTTCTTCGTTCGTTATTTGTAAATACAACCCACTCCCTTTTTTCGCTTGAATCATACAACCGTATCGTTCTTGATGCTGGTTAATTTCTTCTGCATAACGGCGAACGGTTTTCCTGCTAACACCCAACTCGGTAGCAGCCGCTTTACTCGTCATAAAACCGTCATGCTCCGAAAGTGTTCTTAACAACAATAGGCTTAATTTTTCCATCTCTCTCTCCCTCGCTTACTAGTTTAGAGTCAAACCCAAACAACCTCCATAGGTATATCTTCCCTTTCATTAAGGGAAATTTCTACAAGAAGTTGCTTGACTTGTGCTTTGCTTCTTATCAAAAAAACGAATGGTCGTGACTTTCACTTTGTTGTTGCCACATATGACCGACCAATTTGTTTGAGTTTTCTTCTCCACAAAAAAAGACATGATCTTCACTAAATGAAGGTCATGTCTTTTTTATTTAGCGAACCTCGCTGATTTTCTCTACCGACTGTCGCACTTTTAATTGATGGGGACTAATTTTTCGATGGCTCGTTTCTGCTTGATTGGTGATGATGTCTGCTAGTAATTCAGCTGCTTCATAACCGATTCGTTCCATATCTTGAGCAACGGTTGTTAATTCAGGCGTTACGTAGCTAGCCAAAATAATATCATCGAACCCGATGACCGAAATGTCTTCAGGAACCCGCAAGCCCATGTCTTTGATTCCACGTATCGCTCCGATTGCCATAATATCACTAGCACAGAACAGTGCAGTGATTTCTTGATTGTTTTCTAACAGATTTTTACAAATCAAATAGGCAATTTCTTCTTCATAGTTGGCGTACTGGATATACGACTCATTCACTAACAAGCCATGCGCTGCCAAAGAAGCGCGGTAGCCTTTTTCTCTAAGTTCACTGACATTGGCATCACGACTCCCGTTGATCATGCCAATTTGTCGATGATTATTGGCAATCAAAAAATCCACAGCTTCTTGCGCCGCTTTTTCATTGTCAATCGAAACCAAGCCGATCTTAGGATTGTCGATTTCCATATCAATCAGAACTGTCGGCAAAGAGGTTTGCTGTACTTCCTGGTAGTAAGGATCGGTGGTTTTTAACCCTTGGATCACTACACCAGTGATATTGTGCTCATTGCAGAACTGACTAAACGTCTTTTGCTTTTGTTTCTCAGTACTTGTCCCATAAAAGACAAACTCAAAATCTGACTGATCTGTATAACGATAAACTCCATTCAACACTTCCAAAGGCATCGTTGATTTTCGGTTAAAATTCAACTCATTTAAAATCAAGGCGATGGTTTGTTGTTTCTTGGAAGACAGTGTCCTTGCTGCCATGTTTGGGGAATAGTCTAATTCTTTCGCTATTTTTAAAATTTCTTGCTTGGTTTGCCGGTTGATATCACTATACCCGTTAAAAACTTTGGATACAGTCGCTATTGATACACCGGCTGCCTTTGCCACATCGCGAATCGTTGTTCGCATTTGCTATCTCTCCTTTATCCAGATACCACCATCAGTCTTACTAGCGATCAATCGTGTTTCCTCCGCTAACTGACAGTCAATACGTTGATCCTTTAAATTGATTTTAACAGGTTCTCCTTGATAAAAGAGCGTAAATTTTAGTTCTTTTATTTTCTGTGGCAAGTGATTCGCTAATCGCAACCCTTGATCGTAATACAAACCAGCAAATCCGTAAATCAAGCTCAGCCAGCTTCCCCCCATATTGGCTGCGTGAATGCCATCGACAACATTTTTTTGTAAATCCGTTAAATCCATCAAAGCCGTATCCATGAAATAACGATACGCCTTCTCAGAGTCCCCAATTCGACTCGCCATCACGCTGAAAATAGAACGAGATAAGGAAGAATCATGCGTCGTTACTTGCTCGTAATAATCATAATCTTTTTTTAATTGCTCAAGACTGAAATCTCCTGTATAAAGCATTTGGGCCAAAACCGTATCGGCTTGTTTACAGACCTGATGTTTGTAGATGACCATTGGATGATAATGCAGCAGGAGAGGATACTTTTCAGCAGGTGTAGTTTCAAATGGCCAGACTGCTTGTTCTAAGAATCCATCGTCTTGCTTCGTAATCCCTCGCTGTTCATCGTAACCAAAGTACATTAAGTCGGCTGCTTGCTGCCAAGCACTAATTGTTTCTTGGTATTTACCATACCGCTGTGCTAACTCAATTGCGTAGTAAAGATTATTTTGAACCATTTTATTCGTATAAAAATTATTATTAACAAGGGCACTGTACTCATCAGGTCCAGTCACTCCATTGATGCAAAAGGCAAGCTTGCCCTCTTTTTCTACTAGATCGCCATAGCTCAACCAGAATTTCGCCGTTTCAAAAACAACATCACTGCCAACCGTTTCGATGAATGCCTGGTCGCCAGTCACTCGTTCATACAATTGGAATGCATAAACGATATCCGCATTGATATGGACTTGGGCAGTTCCCGCTGGATAATAAGCACTCGTCTCATTTCCATCAATTGTTCGCCAAGCAAACAAAGCACCCTCTTGGCTTAGCTCCTGCGCCCGTTGTTTGGCTTGCGGCAAGATCTTCCCGCGATAGGAAAGCAATGCCTTGGCTATTTCAGGGTTCGTGAAAATAAAAAATGGCAACAGATACATTTCCGTATCCCAAAAGTAATGCCCTTCATATCCCTCGCCAGTCAATCCTTTGGCTGCGAAATTTGTTCTGCCGTCTCGCCCCGCACCTTGATTCAAATGAAACAAATTGAACCGAATGCCTTTTTGAAGAACTGGATCTCCTTCGATTTGGATATCACTTGCCGCCCAAAATTGCTGATAACTTTGTTGCTGCTCTTGCAAGAGAACTTCAAAATCGGCTAACTCTTGGTTAAAAGGTGTTTCGTGATTTTGATTATCTTCAAGTAGTTTCATTTGGAAAACCGCCGTAAGCGTTTCCTCTGCTTGTAATTGCTTTTCGCCATTGATCACTCGAATTGCTATACTTCGTTGACTATTTTCAGCAGTCCAAATCGCATAATCCTGATAATCAGCTTTTCGTAAGTGATGTGCTTTACTGGCAACCCGAGGATCATCTGTTTGAACAATTGCTGCTTTTTGTTCTAACGGATGTGTCATGGAAATTGGCTCTGAGAAATTGGTGTTCTTAATTTGATACTGACAGACGTAGAGCTCACTTCGTGTCACAGAGGCAAACGACTGCATCACCAATTCAAAAGTTTTACCTAGTGGCGTTACTAGTTTATAGGATTCATCCAACACGCCTTTTTCCAAATCCAAAGTCATTTGTATAGGCTTTACTTGCCATTCTGAAGCACTAGAGTCCTCGTCACCAATCTGTAAACGTACGCCTCTTAGATTCGGCAGCTTGATGATCGTCTGATGCTCTTTGGCATAGCCGTATGCCCATTCACCGTATTGAATCGGCTCACTATCAAAAAAACCGTTAACAAAGGAGCCCGGATTCCCCCCGTAAAGCTCATTAACTTTTAAAGGATGCCCTGCCCGCACGCCAATTTGACCATTGCCAACTGCAAACAATGTTTCTAAGTATTCAGGGGTTTGATGAGAAAGTTCCTCTGCACTTACTTTAAATGAATCATTTTTCGCCATCCATTCGCACTCCTTGTAAGAAATATTTGTTGAACAGCAAGTAAATGATCACAATGGGAATGATCGTGATCACACTTGCCGCCATCGTCTGATCCCATCGTACACCACCATTTCGACTTTGGAAAGTCTGCAACCCTAGAGTCAAAGTATATTTACTTGGCGTGGTCAAATAGAGCATTGGTTTCATGAATTCATTCCAAAAGCCCATAAAAATAAAGACAGCTTGGGTTGCGATGGATGGTTTTGCTAATGGCATCACGATACGAAAGAATGTTTGAAATCTGCCGAGACCATCGATTGCCGCAGCTTCTTCCACATCTTTTGGAAAAGATAAAAAGAATTGACGCATCATAAAGATATTCCCGATGTTGATCGCAGCTGGTAAAATCAACGCTGAAAAACTATCTAACATTCCTAGATTCATCAAGATTAAGTAATTTGGAATCAACAAAACCTGAGCTGGCACCATCATCAATGCCAAAAACCCATAGTAAATTCGTTCACGCCCCGGAAAATTTAATCTTGCTAAGGCATAACCTGCCATCGTATTTAATAAAATATTGATGGTCGTTCCAATAACGGATATAATCACGGAGTTTAGAAACCAGCGCATAAACAAAGAAGAGCGCCCCAAGACATATCGAAAATTGTCTAAAGTAAACTCATTGGGGATCAAACTCATATCCCCAGAAACAATTTCTCTATAGGGTTTGAAAGATGCAGCAATTGCCCAGACAAAAGGATAAAAGGTCAGTACTGCATAAAGAATCAAGATCGTATAGAGCAAGATCTTTAAAATTTTTGTTTTCTCTTTTCCTCTCACGGACGTTACCCTCTTTCTTTGTTCAATTTTTCTGCTAAAAGTGACGTGATAAAGATAATAATTGCTAAAACGATCGCTAATGCTGCCGCATACCCCATCGTGTTCATTTGTCCAAAGGCGTATTGGTAAATCATTAGTGACAAGGTCAGAGTCGAATTGTTGGGTCCCCCTGATCCGTTCGAGAAGATATACGCCTGGTCAAACATCTGAAAGGTACCAATGATCCCCGTCAGCAGTACATAGGTAGTGATTGGGCGTAGATAAGGAATCGTGATATACCGTAATTTATCCACGGTTGTCGCACCATCGATCTCTGCTGCTTCGTACAAAGAATGAGGCAGATCAACTAAAGAAGCCAAATAGATCGTCATATAATAAGGCACGGTCGACCAGATATTCATTACCATAATCACTTTCAACGCATAGGCCGGTTCTTGTAAAAAATTGATTGGTTCTGAGTAAAATCCTAAATTCATAAATAAGTCATTGACTGGACCGTAAATATTAAAAATAAACATAAAGATGATCGTCAATGCTGAACTAGAGGTTAAAGTTGGCAAAAAATAAACCATCCGAAACAGTTTCTTCCCCTTGATTCCTTTGCTGCTTAAAATATACGCGATAATCAAAGCAAAAATCGTTTGTAACGGAACGACGACCAAGGCAAACGTGGCCGTGTTTCTAAGAGCGATTCGCGCTTTTTGATCGGTGAAGATACGTAAATAATTTTCTATCCCTTTAAAAGAAAATGTATTGGTAAACAAATTGACGTCGTTGAAAGATAGATAAAAAGCAAAGAGAACAGCTAAGACGAAAAAGATTCCTACGACAATGATTGCTGGAGCCAGAAAGAGCCACGCTTGTCGGATTTCTTGCCATTGGCTTTTTGTATAGTTAGTTTTTTTTCGTTCCATCATGTTGTCACCTTTCCCAAAAGAAAAGAGAGAGGAGTTCCTCTCCCTCGTTCAAATTCAGACTAGTTTGCTGTAATATCTGCGTTCGCTTGTTCATCAGCAGCTTCCATTGCTTCTTCAAAGGTCATGTTTCCATTTAAAGCATTCGGTAAAAAGTTTTGATAGGCTTTGTTGATCGTATCTAAAGTGGTGCCCTTTTGCCAAATCGTTGCATAATCCCAAGCCTCTAGGTGAACATTCAAGTCACTGTTTTCTGTGATTTTGGCCGCATCTGCTACATCTTGACGACTAGGTAATGTCCCGGTTCCTTCAACCCATGCTTGCATACCGCTTTGACCAGTAGCGTGTTGAATCCATTTATCTGCCAAGCCACTTTTTTCAGTCCCAACATATTTTCCCCAACCGACAGAAAACATCATTGACCCTTCCGTTCCTTTATACGTTGGCATTTCTTTTACAACAAAAGGAATATCAGGAAATTCTGTCTTAAGTGTCTCATACACCCAGTTTCCTTCATCCATGATCGCAATTTTTCCAGAACCAAAAGCTTCGCCGTTCCAACCTGTTCCGATATCTTGCGGTGTAACAGCTGCTTTCGTATCGACCAACTCTTTTAAAATCGAAAGATTATCAACTACTGCTGGATCAGCCAAATTAGCCGTCCCATCTTCATTGATTGGTTGAGCATTTTCCCGCGTTGCAAGATGATAGTTGCGAGCCATATCTTGGTTATAGCTCATGGCAAAAACATTTCCGTCACCATATGCCTCATTGATTTTTTCTTGGAACGACGGCAGCCACTCAACATACGCTTCAAGTGTGTCTGGCACTTCATCGATCGACACACCCGCTTCTTCAAAAATCGCTGTATTGAAATAGAGTGCTAAAGTTGACATATCTTTGGGAACAGCTTGCAGTTGTCCATCCGAAGTCGTAAAAGCATCGATCAAGCTATCATAAAACTGCTCACTTTCAAAATTAGCCGGATCCAGCTCTGCAAGTGTGCCATTCTCTGAGAACCATGGGAACATATAGGCATCCACGTAAAAGACATCTGGTGCCGTTCTACCAGCCATGTCAGCTTGAATTTGGGTATTATAATCGGTATATACTTTCTTTTCAACTGTTGCACCCGTTGTTTCTTCAAAAGATTGGATCATCTCATCCAACGATTTTTCTTCTGCCTCGTTGCCACCCCAAACACCGATCGTTAACGAATCCCCTGTGAAATCCGTCTGATCTGTCGAACTACTGGTGTCTTCGTTTCCCCCACAAGCTGCCAGCACCACTGCTCCAGACAATAGAAGCCCTGTTCCTACTACTTTTTTCCATCCAGTCATTTTATTTCCCCCTAAAAAGTGATTTTGATTTGTTCTTCAAGCAGATAAACCTTATCAAAAGCGATAAACTCAATCGCTTGCTCCCCATGGTTGGTGACCGTAAAACCTTCCTGTGTGACCTCAATCTTTAATGGCTGTTGGTGCCACATAATACCAAATTCAAGTGCTTCCCAAGCCTTTGGTAAATGTGGTTCGATTCTTAACTGGCCGTCTAAACAACGGACACCGCCATAGCCGAAGACCGTCATTTGCCAAATACCGCCGAGTGATGCTGCATGGATCCCTTCATTAGAAGACAGCATATTTTCTCCCATATCAATGTTGATTGCTTGTTGAAACAGATCATAAGAAAGTGCTATTTCCCCTAAATCAGCAGCGAGGATGGCATGTGTCGATAAGGATAAGGAAGAATCATGCAACGTTTTCGGCTCATAGTAATCCCAATTCAACCGTTTCTCTTCTTTTGGAAAAAGGTTCTCAAATAAGAACAAGAGCAAAAGAACATCCGCTTGTTTCGAAACTTGCATCTCGTTGACTTGTTCTAAGTTATACTCATGGAACAGTGTGCCTACCTGCGAATCATTTTTATATTTCGTGAGATCGATCTCTTTTTTCGTCAAATAGGTATCATCTTGCGGGATGATTCCCGCTTCATTCGGTTGCGGTAAATAAATAGCAGCTACTTTTGTTTGCCATTCTTGATAAGCTTCATTTAATGGTAATTTTTCAGCTAGTTTCGCAAAATGTTCTGGCTGGTTCTTTTTCAACTCTTCATACAATGAAATAGCTAATTGAATGTTCCAGTGCGCAGTATGATTCGTGAAAGCATTGTTATCGACATGCTCCTTATATTCATCTGGTCCGACTACGTCTAAAATTTCAAAGCGCTGGTTTTCTTCGGACCACTCTAAACGACTCGCCCAGAAGATCGCCGTATCAAAAATCACTTCATAACCTTTTTCCCATGCAAATTGTTGATCATTCGTTACATCAATAAATTGTTTGATGCCGTAGGTGACATCACTGGTAATATGCTGTTCAATAAATCCTGACCAAATTTTCGTTGGTAAGCCCGTAAGGATATCCGCAGCGCCCCAAACTGGCGTAGTCTCACCATCTTCAGGCCAAGCAGCTTCCCACGGAAATTGGGCGCCTTGATAGCCGTTCTCAGTAGCTTTTTTATGGGCACCAGCCAAACCTAAATAGCGATAAGTCACTAATTTTTTGGCGATTTCTGGGTGTGTGAAGGTAAAATATGGCAGCATAAAAATCTCTGTATCCCAAAAGGTATGTCCTTTGTACCCT
Source organism: Enterococcus sp. DIV0008 (assembly GCF_050542615.1). Classification (NCBI taxonomy): domain Bacteria; kingdom Bacillati; phylum Bacillota; class Bacilli; order Lactobacillales; family Enterococcaceae; genus Enterococcus; species Enterococcus sp. DIV0008. The sequence goes on from NZ_CP172937.1 coordinate 2,675,455, forward strand.
TCCCCAGATAGGCCTTTGGCACCTATGTTCATGCGTTCGTCATGGGCTGGTGTCATCACATGAAGATGATATTTTGCAAAATGAATCGCTAATTGATCTAGTGTGTTCTCTGTCTTGATTTTGATTGGAAAGACGGACCAGACTTCTTTGTCCCATGCCGCTGCTGAAGCTTTTGCTAATTCCTGATAGCCGTTTTTGCGAATCTCTTTCAGCTCTTCAAGGGCAATCTTCTTCAAATCTTGTGGTGTCTTTCCTAAATGCTCTTTATCGATCGTGGTATAAACAGAAGAAAACTTCTCAAGCTTCAACGTCTCATTAGGTGCCAAGGTTTGCCAGTAACGATTGTAGATTTTCCGTCTTCCCATCTCGATCCGCTTCTTCGTTCCATCATAGCAATCTTCTGTTTTTTCTAGATTATGTGCTGTCGAAAGAACAAAGGCGATCTTAGATTGAGTGGTCTTTGGCATCATTTGTAAGAAACGATTTTCTGTTAATGATTTGTCACCTTCAGTAAAATGCTGCGAGCCGCTATTTGTCTTTTGTCCGTCAATACCAGAAATAATTTCCAACGTGACTTCTTTTCCTAAATTTTCGACCAGCACTTGTTGCGCAAACACATGCTTTTGGGCAAAGGAAACACATCGCTTAAAGGTCAGTTCGACATTAATCTGACCATGTTTCCATTGAAAGGAGCGCGTGAGTTCCCCAGTTCTCAAATTTAAGACACGTGAATAGTTTGAATATTTGCCTTTTGATAAATCTAATCGTTCGCCATCAAAAAGGAGCTCCATTCCAATCATATCCGGCACATTAGGAAGCTCAGTCACTTCATTTTCGTCGAATTTATTAAAGGTTCCTGCAACAAAAAGATTACGCGTTTCGCCAACATATTTCTCTTCTGTCACAGAGCGCATCCCCAGATACCCGTTGCCCAAACACATGATGGCTTCTGCTTTGCCTAACCATTTTGTATCAAAGGTCTTTTCCGTAATTTTCCAAGGGTCTTCTTTTAAATACTGCATCGCTGTCTCCATTTCTTCCTCCTATTTCTTCAGAAAACGTTTTAGTTTCTTTCAAAAATTTTTTATTTATAAAAATAGTTATTGGACCGAAACAAAAGTACAATCAAGCCCATGAAATAACTACCAATTACTAGGACAATTGCTGCGTTAAGAAACACCCATCCTACGATCAAGTGGAGTGGCGCATAGTAAGCATAATCTCTAATTATTTTTGCGGCTTGGTATTCGTTTCGCCACTTCCAAGCAATAAGACTAGCAATAGCCCAAGCAAAAATAACTAGCAAAAGTAGCGCTTGTGTATTGATCTCCAATAAAGGATTCCCTGTTAACAACTCATCGAAGGAGGTTTCGTTCATACTGATCATTCCCCTGTTTCTTATTGAACCCCACTACACTTTGTCCTAAAATGTCGTGTAACGTTTTTTTCGTACCTAGATAGAGGAAGAAAGAACCAGTGAAAAACAACCAACCGATCATTGGTAAAAAGTAGAGCAATTTTGCTACTTCCCTCATTCCTACAGTTAATATATTACGTTGATTCGTAAAAACAACGAGTTTCGCAAAATGTTTGCCAATCGTTTTCCCCTCAAAGCTACTCAAACAAATCATGTTGTAGACCACAAAGAGAAGTTGTGGCAAGACAATCGTTACTCCAGCAGGTACCATTAGGAGATAGCTAAGCATGGTACTTGGTAAAAAAATGATCATGCAATCAATCAAAAATGCTAGCAATCTTAGTAACAGCATATTTGTCCCCCTCTTTTCGAAAACCTTTTCGTTATATCCACATATTACCAGACATTTTTTCTCTATTCAAGCGTTTTCATAAAAAATAATTTTTATTTTTTCCGATTTCCTAATGGAAAATCGCGTAAACACTAAAACGTTTTAGATTGTCTGTTTTTTTGCAAGCGATTTGGTTGGGAACCAGCTTTACTTGTGATACCATGAAGCAAACACGAAAGAAGGCGATTTCTTGGATTTATGGCTTACAAATGTACAACTTGAGACGAGTTATTTAAAAGAAGGCGATTGGTCTTATGGAACCAAAACAGAAAATACAGCAATCGGGATCAATGATGGAAAAATAGCGGAGATCGTGCCGATGACCGAATGGCAGGCATCAAGCGAAGCGACGATCATTGATGGGGAAAATCAGTTATTGTTGCCAGGATTGATCGAAAAACATTGTCATTTGGACAAAAGTAAATTAGGTACTCCTTGGCGTCCAGTAACGCCGGCAGCTAGCTTGGTAGAACGATTTGAAACTGAGATTCCCCAATTAGATGCCTTGCCGTTATCGATCAAAGAACGCGGACAAGCGCTAATCGATTTAGAACTGCCTCATGGTGCGGTGATGTTCCGCTCACATATTGATATTGAACCAATGACTCAGCTGCGTTATTTTGATGCAATTACCGAATTAGTTGCCGAACAACCTTTTGGCTCGGAGTTGGTCTTATTCCCACAACATGGCTTATTGCGTTCAAATGCTGCTTCTTTGATTGAAGAAGCCTTAGCAACGGGCAAAGCTTCTTTTATTGGCGGTGTTGATCCGTATACACTCGATCAAGATTATAAAACTTCCTTACAGACAACTTTTGAACTTGCTCAAAAAGGGCATGTCGGTATTGACCTCCATCTTCATGATCGGCAAGAAGCTGGCAGAGCGACCGTCAAAGAAATGATTCGTTTGACGAAGGAATTCAATATGCAAGGAAAAGTGGCCATCAGTCACGCCTTTGGTCTAAATGACTTTGAAGGCGCAGAACGCAAAGAAGTCTTTCAAGCGTTAGCAGATTTAGAGATCCACATCATTTCAAGTATTCCCATCAGCCCTGGCACGATTCCGCCACTTAAGGAACTGCAATGCTATGGCGTTGCTGTTCATATTGGTTGCGACAACGTCTATGATTCCTGGTCTTCTCTAGGAGATGGTTCTTTACAAGAAAAACTGGCCCGCTATTTAGAGATATTTGCCGTCAAAAGTCAGGAAGACTTGACGCAAGCATTAGGTTTAGTCACGGATGGCAAAGTGCCATTGGATAAAAACGGTGCGCAGCAATGGCCTAAGGTTGGTGATTCGGCTGATTTCTTACTGACACCAGCTGCTTGTACGGCAGAATTTGTTGCCCGTAAAGGCTTCGTCAGCAAAAGTTTTTATCGAGGAACGGTTGTCTTTTCAGCTGAATAAACTATCTGATAGCAACAAAAGAAAAGCCATTGTCTGAACTCAACAGACAATGGCTTATTTCTTCCGACCTTAAAACGTTTCTCAAAAATTCCACTTCACCCAATCAGCAAATAATTCTGGCCAACGGACAACCGACGCTTCGATCCCGTATTGATCGCTGTTGGCGGTTTCCGGTGTTCCTAAACTTAGTCCATGACCGCCCCGAGGGAAAATGTGCAGCTCATAAGGTATATTAAATTTGCGCAGCTGTTCGGCAAAAAGGAGGCTGTTTTCCGCCAAGACTAATCCATCTTCTAACGTATGCCAAAGAAACGTCGGCGGTGTCTGTTCATTGACTAAAGTCTCTAAAGACAAAGCGGCTTTTTCTGTTTCATAGCGATCTGCTAATAATGAACGGAAGGAATCTTGATGCCCAAGCTCTCCACTAGACAATACTGGATAACTCAACAGTAACCCGTTAGGTCGCCATTCTTCATTGGCTCCTTGTAAAGCCTCTGCTAGAAAAGGTTGCTGCCAAGACACACCCAGATTAGCAGCTAAGTGACCACCAGCTGAAAAACCGGCAACAATGATTCTTTCAGGATCGACGTGCCAGACCTCATGATTGGTGCGCACAAGACGAACGGCAGCCGCCAATTCCTTTAGGGCTAACGGATAGACAGCCGGTTTGATACTATAATGCAACACAAAGGCTTGGAAACCAAAGCTCATCATTTTGATGGCGATAGGTTCCGCTTCACGATCCGACAACATTTCATAGCCGCCGCCAGGACAGATGATGACCGCCGGTCGGACACGATCTGGTTCCATTTCAGGAGAATTTTCGACGACATAGGTAGTTAAACTGGCTTGGCTTTCTGGTAAAAGTGCGGTTATTTTTTCATGTATCACGGATTGCGCCTCATTTCATTGTAATTTTATAGACAATTGGTTGGTCGGTTTCAATTGGTTCAAAAGTTAGTTGCAAGCCTTCATCGGTCACTTGCCAATCAACAGAATGTTCTTCGTATCCTAGAATCGTCACGGTTTGGATGATGCCGTGAAATTCTGGCAAATTTTGATCTTTAGACTGGGCCAGTGCTTGGATCCTTGCGTGTCCATTCTCAGGACTTGCCATGCCAATAGCATACAACGAATCCCCCTGAACCGTAAAGCGGAAATCCTGGCTCGTGTATGTCGTCGCCTGTGCCTCTTGAAATTGGCCTGAGACAACGGTCGTGGGTCCTTCCCCAGCTTTGCGCCATGGTTTCGCTTCATAAATGGCTTCACCGTTTACATCCAACCACGCACCGATTTCTTTTAAGATCGTTTGATCTTTTTCTGGGATCGAACCATCCCCTTTCGGCCCGATATTCAAAAGGAGATTGCCATTTTTACTGACGACTTCGATCAAATCCTGTAAAATCTCACGCGTTGGTTTGTAATCCAACGTTGTGGTATAGCACCATGAATTACGAGCGATCGCTGTATCTGTTTGCCAGTAAAAAGGTTGTGGTTCGGCAAATTTTCCCCGTTCGATCTCCACAATACCACTACCAAACATCATGGCATCGTGTTTGTAGCAGATACCAACTTTTTTGCCCCATTCAGCCCCACGATTGTAATAGTAAGCAGCGAAAAGTTGCAGGTGCTCCTTGAAGGCTTCGTGTTGGATCCACCAATCAAAATAGAGCAGCTCTGGTTGATAGTTATCGACTAATTCACAAGTTCGCAGTAGCCAATCATCTAAAAACTCTTTTGATGGATATGGCTCGCTATACAAATCTTGATTATCAGGTTCTGGCATAGCAGGCCAATAAAAGTCGCCTTTTTCTAACGGTTCCTTGATGTCGCTGTCAAATTCCTTACCGTGTCCCATAAAAAACCAATGTTCGGCACGATGAGATGATGTGCAAAAATGCAGGCCTTGTTCCTCAGCTGCTTCTTTTAATTCCGCAAGAATATCTTTTTTCGGTCCCATAACTGCCGCATTCCATTCAGACAGCTCGCTTTTGTACATCTGAAACCCATCGTGATGTTCTGCAACGGGAAAAAGATAATTGGCACCGGCTTGTTTGATCAGTCGAATCCACTCATTTGCATCGAATTTTTCTGCAGTAAACATGGGAATAAAGTCTTTGTAGCCAAAGTTTTTTTGTGGACCGTAGGTGTTGATATGGTGATCGTATTCCGGATGGTCTTTGATGTACATATTTCTGGAGTACCACTCGTTATTAAATGCAGGAACACTATACAATCCCCAATGAATGAAGACCCCGAATTTTGCTTTGGGGAACCATTCTGGTAGAACAAAAGCGCCCAATGACTGCCAATTTGGGAAAAAGGGGCCTTGGTGCGCGACTTGTTTGATTTTTTCGATCGTGATCATGGATCATCCTCCTTGTGAAAAGCAGCGAATCACTGCTATATTTTTTTCAGACAGCTAGTATCGTTATCTAGTTTTACTTAAAAAGAAAGAGAGGCAAAAAACGTCAACTCGTTTTCTGCCAGACTTTCTTCTTATGCAATTTAAGCAACCGGTTCGTACAGATTCGCTGTCATTTATTTCATAATCTCTTCTCTTGCTTTATTTTGATTCTCAGCATTTTCAATATCAACAGCCAAGACATCTTCATAACCTAAACCAATTGCGGTTTTCTGCATTTCATCTTTTAACTGTTCAAATTCTTCTTCGTTAGAAGCAAAGACCATTTTCCATGAGAATTCTTTGATCGTTGATCCGATCTGACTTCGTAGCGTAGAAATTTCAGAGCTATCTTCTGGGGTAACAAATGTAGCACCTGGTGCTACCATGATTTGATCATTTTCTTGTAAAAATTCGATGGCACTTGAAGCACCGCCCATTTGAGACGACCAGTCTTCTTTCAATGCATTAGAAGTGGCTTCTGCATACGAATCCCATTGATTGAAATTATAAGGATAGCCCGTATTTGGGTTTTCATCGATCAGCAAGACAGAGTTGAAATTCAATGCTGAACCACCGTCTTTATAACTGCCACCACCAAATTCTTCTGGTACATCTGCATCGCCATCGATCAATGCTTCTTTCCCGAAATCTGTTAATACGGGCGCACCATCTTCGCCGACTTCCCAAGTCAATCCTTCTGGACCGGAACCACCGACGGTTTGAGACGAATTCGCCATAATTCCTTCTGGGGAGTATAGCCAATCGATAAATTCAGAAATCCTTTGTGGATCATCTGCATTTGAACCGATGCCAATGAAAAGATTTCCACCGTTGACTTTAGCACCATCAGAATAATTTTTTTGATCCTTGATCGGTGCCAGCATGAACCCAACACCTTCATCCATATTTTTGGTCGTGTTGTAAGCAGATTGACCTAACCATGGGAACCACGAATACAAAACTTGGCCGCCTTGGAATTTTGAATAAAGAGTGTCATAATTTTGCGTCGTAGATTCAGGATCAACTAGCCCCATTTGATTTGCTTCATAATAAAACTTCAACGCACGCATATATTCTGAATCATCATCCAACAGCCCTTGGATATCACTACCATCAGCTCTCGCCAATGCATATCCTACTGTATTATAGCCATACATTTGGGCTAATTGAACTGCATTTGACATGGAATCACCGTCCCAATCGCTGAACAAGGAGAAGCTATAGACGCGTTTACCATCTTCGGTTGTCCCTTTGGCTTCTTGCATTTGTTGAAGGATTGGAAGCAGATCTTCCAAGGTATTCATTTCTGGATAGCCGACTTCCTTATAAAGATCCCAGCGCAAGTAAGGCCCTACATTCAAATCAAGTCCTTCAGAAGAAGTATCAGGAGCAGAAGTGGAAACCTCTGTTGGAAAACCATAAATTCCATCTTGTCCTTCATTCAAAAATTGGACAGCACCATCATACTGCTTTAAGTTCTCCATTGATTCATACAATTCGGATGATTCATACAGTAAGCCGCCTTGTACCAATTCATTGTACTCTTTTCCATTATTGATGATAATCAAATCACCTAAATCACCGGCTGCGGTACGAGTTTGATACAAGGTATCACCGTTACCTGCGACATTAGGCGCAATGATATTTAACTCAATATTGAACTTATCCTTAACTAATTCACCAAACCATCCGCCTTGGATGCCCATATAATTAGCAACACTATTGTAGACATCGATCGTTAGTGTTTCACTGTTATCATTAGAACTTTCATTCGAAGATTCATTCGATGAACCGCAGGCAGCTAACCCGAGCAAGGCTCCCCCGCATACGAGACCCATTACTGTTTTTTTCAACCATTTTTTGCTTTCCATTTGTTTTTCCCCTTCCTGTTTTGTTATTATCTACCCTTTGACCGCTCCTAACATGATTCCTTTTACAAAGTACCGTTGGAAAAGCGGATAAATAAACATAATTGGTAACACAACGATCACTGAAACGGTCATCCGAATCGATGTAGGTGTTTGTGTCGTGGCTGCCGAGGCCACACTAGATAGCGCACCGCCGGAATTTTTGACCATCTGGGCTAGTGAATTGGCTTGATTAATATAGGTATACAGCAGATATTGCAGTGAATAAAGGCTTTGATCGGTGATATAAATCAATGTATCTTGGAATGAATTCCACTGAGCAACTGCCGAAAAAATTGCAACAGTTGCTAATATCGGCATACAGTTTGGCAAAATGACTTTGAAGAAAACTTGCAGAATGTTTGCTCCATCGATTTCAGCTGCTTCCTGTAGCGACTTTGGAATCGATTCGATATAGGTTTTCACCAAAATGATATTAAATGGTTGAACAATCGCCGGCAAAATATAGACCCAAAAGTTATTTGTTAAACCAAGGGTTTTCATGGTGATGAACATTGGGATCAGTCCTGCATTAAAGTACATGCTGATAATGATAAACCGATACCAGAATTTTCTTTTCCACATTTTTTCTTGCGTGAACATGAAGCCAAGAAAAGCAGAAGCTAGTACTGTACAAGCCGTACCAATGACTGTTCGGGCAACCGATACGATGGCCGCAGCGGTCAATCCGCTTAATTGAAATACTTGTCGATAATTTTCAAAATGAATCCCTTTTGGTACAAACCGAACATCGCCTAATGCACTTAATTCGTTGTTGCTGATTGAATTAATGATCAGATAATAAAAGGGATAAGCGCAAATCAACGTGATCAAAACAAAAAATGTATAGTTTAAAATCGTAAATGCGACGTCGCCTTTGCTGCGCGCTTCTTTTGTTTTCTTTTTGGTTCGTTTTCGATTGAGATTTTCTGATAATTCCATGACTATCCCTCCTTAGATGATCGATGACCCTCTGATTTTCTTTGATGCAATATTAACGATTGCCAAAAGAGCGACGCTGACTAAACTTTTCAGCATACTGATGGCAGTTGCTAATGACAAACTATTGCCGCCAAGACCGATGTTATAGACATAGAGGTCCAACACTTGGATCGTTTCTTTATTGAAGGCATTCTGGAATACAAAGTACTGATCCATCCCGTTATTAAGCAAATTAGCAATCGACAGCATCAACATGACTAAAAACGTGGGCATCAGCGCAGGTAGCGTGATATGGCGCATCAATTGAAAGCGGCTGGCGCCGTCAATTCGTCCGGCTTCATACAATTCAGGATCGATCCCCGCAATCGCCGCTAAGTACATAATTGCTCCCCAGCCCAAACCTTTCCAGATGTTCCATAGACACATCATCAGCCACGTATGATTGCCGCTGTCTAAGAATTTGATTGGATCTGTGATCAGTCCCCACTCTTCTAGCAGTGTGTTCAATAGGCCCGTCGTAGAAAAGAGACTGAAAGCAATGGTATAAACCAACACCCAGCTAATAAAGTTGGGCAATGTAGTCAACGTCTGCACCAAACTTTTAAACCACTTCCATTTGACTTCATTTAAGAGAATTGCAAAAGCCACAGGAAAAATCGATGTAGCAATACCTAAAAAGCTCATCGCAAAAGTATTTTTCATGACTTGCACGATCTGTGCAACTTGCGTTTCACTTGAAATCAGCATGCGGAACCACTTTAATCCGACAAACTCACTTCCGGATAATCCTAACGCCGGCTTGTAATCAAACAATGAATAAATCCATCCGTGTAAAGGAAAATAAGCAAATAAAAATACTAAGCAAAGAAAAGGCAAGACACAAAGGAACATGATCTTTCCTTCTCGGTTTGCCCTCTTGCTGATAACCGGTTCTTTATTTCTTCCAATCTCCATTTTCATCCCCCTCGCATTGTAAACGCTTTACATTAATTATCCTATCATCTCATCTTCTATTTGCCATCTGACAAAAATGGACTTTGATACGTACATTTTAGACATTCTAAATAACAACTTGTCCAGAAACATTATTAAATCAGCATTTAACATAAAAAAACAATTTTGATAAGGCTTTCAAAATGCCTGATTTACATGTAAACTACAAATAACATCAACGAGGAGGAACAGTTAATGAAGTTCAAACCCGACAGTACGTTTCATCAAGTAACGACGACACTCATCCATTTCATTTTTTTAAATATTGTTTATCTTTTATTATGTTTGCCCGTCATTACCATTGGCTGGGCCACATCCGCTTTGTATGAAGTCTGCCTCAACTATGCTGATGGTGAAAGAGGCGAATTGATACCTGACTATTTTCAAGCCTTAAAAAGCAATTGGAAACCAGCAACTGTCGTATTTTTTGTCTTGCTCCTACCATTGGTAATCTTGATTTTCAGTATTAGCTTCTGGTTTTCCCTCAAGACACTCTTTGCCGGTATCGTTGGCATAGTTGCTTTGATTTTAGGCAGTTATTTCTTGATCGTGCTGATTTATAGCTTAGCATTGGTTGGTCGATATGACACGACGATCAAACAAACCCTTAAAAATGCGATGTTGCTGCCGCTGGTTGAACCACTGCGTTCAATGATGCTGTTGTTAATACTAGTGATTACCAGTGTATTATGGTTATTCGTACCGTTTTTCAGAATACTCTTTCTGATGTTCGGAATTGCTTTTGTTATCTACTGCAGTTGCTTTCTCTTATTAAAGATTTTCACCAGATATCAAGCGTGAGGATGATTGAATGAAACATTCCTTTGTAAAACACCTCAACCAGTTCTCTATTCGTCGACAGTTGTTTATTATCTATCTGCCGATTATTATTCTTTCGACCGTCACTATCGGTTTGATGTTGGTTTGGGACTCTACCAAACAATTGACTGGCAATTATCAGCATCTTACAGAGCTGAATGCTCAGCGTGTCAAATCTATTTTGTTCGATACCACTAACACTTTGACCAACTCAGCCAGCACGCTTTCTAATGATACGCATTTACGCACGATTTTGACAACTGCTTTCTCAGAAGAACAAGAAGCAGTTGATACGATTAGTGAGTATGAACGTATCGATGAAATACGTAGTTTACAAACTTCGATTGCTGATTTGACCATCTATACTACAAATGAGACGATTCCAGATTACAAGTTCTTTCGCCAAGCGGATGATGCGATCAAAGAAAGCCTCTGGTACCAACGAGCAATGAAACAGCCGGATGCTTTTTTAATGACCTCTGAACAAGAGGGGGAAATGAATCGGCTCACCTTATATAAAAATCTTCCCCTGCCGCTCTCTGAGGAAAGAGCCGTTTTAGCCATTCAAGTGGATTACAATTATTTAAGTAACCGACTTCGTAATTCTTCCTATAAATTAGAACTGCAACTGAACGATGATGTCAACTTTTACAGTGATACGATCAATCAAGTCGGGGAACCAATTCGTTTTTCAAGTGATTCTGAACTAAGTACAGCAGACACCTTTCTCAAGAAAAATGATGATCGTTTTCTGATTGCAAAAAGCACCTTACCCATGAGTAACAAAGAAGACATCATCACAATTTATAGTGCGGATACCAATGCCTATCGCAATCTACGCGCCAATCTGATCCGGTGGAGCACGATCGTTTTGGTGATTTTGATCACTACTTTCATCATCGTCTTTCTCTTTGCTCGATTCTTTACCAAACGAATCTCTCAACTGCAGCAGGCGGTCTACTTTGCCTCGATCGAGGATTATGATTTCTTTCAAAATATTAGCGGCGAAGATGAAATTTCTCAGATCTCTCTTGATTTCCATAAGATCATTCAACGAATCAAGAAAAAAGAAGAAGAGATCTACCGCTCGCGTTTGGCACAGCAAGAGCTATTGACTCAGCAGCAGCAAATGGAATTTAATATCTTAGCGGGGCAGATCAATCCCCACTTTTTGTTCAATACGTTAGAAACGATTCGCATGATGGCGCTGACTTCCGGCAATTCAGACGTAGTTTATGCCATCAAATTACTGGCAAAATCGATGCGCTATACGCTAGAAGCCCACGGGACCAAGCGAACGAGTTTAGAAGAGTCCTTAGATGCCGTTCACGTGTATGTCAAGATCCAGCGGATGCGCTTTGGCGATCGAGTCAACTTTTCCTATTCAGTCTCCAATGAGATCGACCAAAAAGAAGTCCAAATATTGCCCCTCCTGATTCAGCCATTGGTGGAAAACGCCATCTCCCATGGCTTGGAAGGCATCACCTATCCAGGATTTGTCCGTTTGACGATCACTAAAGACGGCCATGATCTGGTGATCGTGGTACAAGACAACGGCAGCGGGATACCGCCAGAAAAACTTGAACACTTGCAGCAAAAAATCAAGACGCCCTCCACCCATGCCAAAAAGAACATTGGGCTAGCCAATGTCAATCATCGGGTCAAAATGTTTTATGGACCTGAATACGGCTTAACGATCGAGAGTGTGTTGGGCAGCGGCACACAAGTCACCTTGCGGATCCACGATCTAAGCCAAGATTCATTTTCTCCTCGCTAAAACAGTAAAGCCCCCCTTCGATTCCTGTTTCAGAAATCGAAGGGGGGCTTTTGATTGATTAGAAATCCCGCACACGAACGGTTTGTTGTGGTGAAGAAGCACTGGCGTAACAGCCCACCATGATTCCAGTAAAGACACCACCGACTTCAGTAGTCAGATATTTTGTTTCTCCACTGCCTAAAGGCTGTGCTTGTCCTTGTTCATCAAGAACAGAAAAACGATAGGTTTCTTTATCGGCGCTCAGCTGCAAGGTGACCATATCTGCTGCATAAGGCAGTTTCTTTTCCACTTTCCATAAGGAACCGATTTGTCGGCGGAAAACCAGCTGCTGACTAGATGCCGTTTTTTCAAGGTAACCCTCATAGTGATGGGTGGCATTTAAGAGAACCGTCAATCCTGCTTGTCCATCCGTTAGTTGCCGACAATCAAAGGTTGCCTGAAATTGTTGCTCAAAGGCGGTTTGCCGTTGGAACACTGCGGCGAGTTTGCCTTGATCAGACAGACCCGTCTGATTAGGATGCAGCAAGAAGCCATGTGGCTCTTCTTCAATCAATGTTGGGTCCCATTCGAATAAAGTCACGTAATCAGGCTTGCTGCTCTCCTTTCGTGTTTCCTTTAGTGCTGCCGCTGTGTCTACCTGAATGGTTTCTGGTAAATGACCTTCCTCGCCAAACACCGGCCATGGGTTTGACCAGTCCACTGGCAGTAGGCATGTTTCCCGCCCTAACAAATGCCTCAAAGGATAGCTGATGGGGCGTACTGCTAGACAGACTGCCCACCAGTTGCCTTTAGTATCTTGCACGAGATCCGCATGCCCTGCGGCTTGCAGTGGCAAATTCGTACTGCGATTGGTCATCACTGGATTGTTGGGGCATGCTTCGTAGGGTCCCGTCAAGGAACGGCTGCGGGCCATGGTCAGCATATGCCCATAGGACGTTCCGCCTTCGGAGATCAACAGGTAGTAATAGCCGTCTTTTTTATACAAGTGGGGGCCTTCTGGATCAGCCGCTCCGCTGCCCGTCCAAATGTTTTGGCGCGGGCCTAGTTCTCCAGAAACCAAATCGATCGTCCGCAGATAGATCTCCTTATGGGTGCCTAAGTAATAGGTCTGTCCATCGTCATCTGCGAAAATCGTCGGGTCGATCCCAGGAGTGTCCAGCCAAATCGGGGCAGACCATTCACCGGCGATGTCATCCGTCCAGATCAGAAAGTTGCCTTCTCCTCCTTCGTTTGCGCCAACGTTGGTGCAAACGAGGTAAAAGCGGTCCTTGATAAAACGCAAGGTTGGGGCATACAGACCAAAAGCATTGGGATTTTCAGTCGATAACTGCAGCTGCTCAGGTCGCGAAAGTCCATGGCCAATCAGCTGCCAGTCTGCCAAGTTTTTACTGTGATAGATTGGTAATCCAGGAAAATATTCAAAGGTACTCGTCACCAGATAAAAGTCTTCACCGACACGGCAAATACTGGGATCTGGATGAAATCCAGGCAAAATTGGATTCGTGATGGTTCGCATGGGCATCTAGAACTCCTTTATCGTGGTTTGGTCAGCGGTCAGCTCATGGCTCGTTTTTCCAGCAGTCGTGTGAATCTGCAAGGATGCTTGCTGGATGCCAGTCAGCTTGACGATCAGTTCTTGAGCGACTCTTTCGACAGCTACCTCGCCAAGCCATTCACCGTGGTGATCATAGATAGCGGCAGCGGTCTTGTCTTGCGGATCAAAGAGATGGATCGTTGGATGTTGGGCATAGTCATAGACTGCTTTGGTTTGTTCATGGCCTTCGACAATCAGTTGATTTGGTCGGACTAACAGTGGCAAGTGGAAATAGTCATAGGTTTCTTGGTACCAGTGTCCGCCCTCGTAGGCTTTGCCAGATAAGTAGTCGATCCAATGCCCCTTCGTCTTCGGTACGTAAAAGGAGACCGTTCCTTGATCATTAAAAATGGGTGCAACTAAAAGGTGTTCCCCCAGCATGTATTGGCGATCCAAATGATGGGTCATCTCGTCTTCAGGAAACTCTAAGACCATCGCCCGCATCATCGGAATCCCCGTTTGGGCGGTTAGCACCGATTGGGCTTGCAAGTAAGGCATCAAGGACAATTTTAACTTGGTAAAGGCTTTGGCTACCGCCACGGCTTCGTCGTCATAGACCCAAGGCACTTTGTATTCCCAGCTGCCATGGTAACGGCTATGGGAAGACAGCAGACCAAATTGTGTCCAGCGCTTGTAAAGGTCTGGGGTTGAGCCAGCTTCAAACCCTGAGATATCGTGGCTCCAATACCCAAAGCCGCCTAACCCAAAGGACAGACCTGCTCGCAGTGACTCTGCCATCGATGGATAATCTGAGGTACTGTCGCCACCCCAGTGTACAGGCAAACGTTGCGAACCAACCGAAGCTGCCCGCGCAAAAACGATGGCTTCTTCTGCTCCCTTGACTTCTTTCAGCAAGTCAAAGACGACTTTATTGTATAGGTAGGCGTAATAATTGTGCATTTTTTCTGGATCAGAGCCGTCATAGTATACCGCATCGGTGGGAATCCGTTCCCCAAAATCCGTTTTGAAGCAATCCACACCCATGTCTAATAAGGCACGCAGCTTGCTATTGTACCAAGCGACCGCTTCAGGGTTGGTGAAGTCGACGATCGCCAAACCTGCTTGCCATTTGTCCCATTGCCAGACATCTCCATTGGCGCGTTTCAAAAAGTAGCCATTCGCCATTCCTTCGTCAAACAAGGGGGATTTTTGCCCAATGTAAGGATTGATCCAAACACAGATTTTCAATCCTTTGGCTTTCAAGCGCTGCAGCATTTTTTCCGGTTCTGGGAAAGTTCGTTCGTCCCACGTGAAGTTGCACCACTCGTATTCTTTCATCCATAAGCAGTCAAAATGAAAGACCTCAAGGGGAATCTCACGTTCTGCCATACCGTCTACAAAAGATGTTACGGTTTGTTCATCATAATCCGTCAAGAACGAGGTACTTAGCCACAACCCAAAGGACCACGCAGGTGGCAGCGACGGTTTCCCCGTCAAATCAGTGTAGCGCTGGATCACTTGTTTTAACTCATCACCGGCGATCACAAAGTACTGCAGCGATTGTCCTGGATTGCTGAATTGAACACGAGAAACTTTTTCACTCCCCACTTCAAATTGCACCCGGTCTGGTGAATTGACGAAGACGCCATACCCTTTATTACTTACATAAAACGGAATATTTTTGTAAGCTTGCTCCGTACCAGTGCCCCCGTCGGCATTCCAAATATCAACACTTTGGCCGTTCTTCACGAAATTTGTAAAGCGTTCCCCTAAACCATAGATCGTTTCTCCCACATCCAGGGTCAACTGTTCGCTGATATGGGTATTTGCTTGCGGATCAATCACTAAGGCTTTACTGCGAGGTTTGCTTTGGGTAATCAGCTGGTCTTTGTAATAAAACGAAGCTGTCACATTTTCCTCTTTGCTAATCACGACTTGCAAGTCTCCCGAGCGAAAAACATACGATTGCTCATCTTCTGAAATATCAGGAGTGATCGCTTCTGTCATCAATTCAAAATCGGGGGCTTTGGCTTGGACTCCCTTATAATTATAGAGGGTGATCCCAATGATATTGGTTCTAGGGGTAGTGACTTCCATCGTTAACAATCCGCCATCCAAGGTTGCCCCTTTATGCCCGACATAGCTATAAGGCAGATATAAGACCAATTTGTTTTCTTCTTTACGGGCATCGTAGACATGCACCGCAAATTTCACATCAAATCCTTCACGAAATAACCAACCGCCATCTGAAAATTTCATTTTTTTCCTCCTTGTTGGATCAATGTCAACGCCCCTAACAGACCGGAATCATTATAGTAACGACAAGTCTCAATCGGCACTTGGAAATCTGGCCAATGGGGGTTCTCATTGATTGCTTGTTTGATTATAGCTAATAGATCAGGGTTTTGGCTGATGCCGCCGCCGATCAGTATTTTTTCGGGATTCATCGTGACAGCTAGGTTGTAAATCGCAAGTGCGACATAACGTGCCCACTGTTTCAGAATCTCCTGCGTTTCAGGATCACTCGACCGCTGCTGCATGATGGTTTCGCCTAAAATCTCCTCTGATTCAGGAATCGCTTTTGCCCGTCGATAGGCAGCAATCAGTCCTCTCGTTGAAGCTAGATCATGGAGGGTCGCAAAAGAAGATGCTTGAAAATCAGTGATCATCATCCCGAATTCTCCTGCCCGAAACCCATTCCCGTGAATCAACTGGCGCTGATGAACGAGCGCGCCACCAATACCGGTACCTAATGTGATCATGACAAAATCTTGTACGTCAGTAGCATTGCCGGTCGAAAGTTCTGCTAAAGCAGCACATTTCGCATCATTTTCGATCCAGATCGGATAGGGCTTGGTTAAACGCTGCTGCAGCTCTTGTACGACAGCACAGCCGTGTAAAGGAGCCAACGCCCCCGCCATGATCGCTCGGCCATTGACTGAATCAATGAAACCAGGAAAACTCAGCCCGATCGCTTCGATAACATGCGCTTGCTCGACTTCTTGTATTTTGGCAGCTAAGGCAGCAAAAAATTCATCCCGCGTATTACTCGGGGTTTTGATTTTGCCTCGGTCCAGCCATTGATTCTTCTCGGTAAAAACCCCGAATTTGATATAGGTCCCGCCTACATCAAAGCACAGGCGTACATCTGTCATTTCTCCTCCTCCGTTCAAAAAGCGCTTACAGTTTCATCTAAATTATATAAAAGAAAAAAAAGAAAACCTACCAAGCAATTTAGTCATCGTTACCCTAAAAAATAGATGTCCGTAGAAAATCACGGACATCTTTGTGGTTATTCATTTTTCCGAAACTCATTTGGTGAAACCTGATGGTATTGTTTGAACTTTTTGTAGAAATAATCAACATTGCTGTAGCCTACCAATTCAGCGACTTCGTAGACCATTAGATTGGAATGACGTAAGATTTCCACCGCTTTTTCCATTCGTACTTCATCCAAGAACGCCAAATAATTTTTACCGGTTTCTTTGCGAAACTTCTTGCCTAGATAGGCACTATTGTAATTGAAACGTTCCCCGATTTTTTTCAAGGTCAAATCTTCTTGATAATGCTTTTTTGTATATTGGATCAATTCTGCAATGATATCGATTTGGTTCAAACTGCTGGCGACTGTTGCTTGCAAGGCTGCTAGTTTTGCGGTGATGACCTCTTGCAGCATCGGAAACGTTTGGGCGAGAAAAATCTGCTGATGCACTTCGTCTGTCGACCATTCGATTGCTAAGGCTACTTTTTCACTGATTTGATGCTGCAACCATTCGATGTCACCATTGATTTGCCATTTGATCTCTTCTTCCAATGCCAATGAATGATAAAAGGTTTGATAATAGCGGGATAACGGCTTTTCCAATGGATCGTTTGCCAAAATCGCCTTAACTAATTCTTCACGCAAATCGCTTCGTTCTTCTGCTTCTCGGGTCGTATCCAAAACATGGTGGGAAATGACTTGATTGGGAAATAAGAAAATTAATTTACTTAATGTCTGGATATCGATCATCAATGGCTTCAAGTTATCTTGCGCCGCAAACCAGCGAGAGATCAAGATCTCTTGATGAGCCATTTTTTTGCGGCACCACGCATCGATCGCCTCGTCGGGAAAGCGTTCCTCGTTTAACAAAACCAAATACCGATGATGCCGATGGATCAAGGTGATGACTTGCGCCACTTGCTCCTGCAATTTCTCAACCAGCTTTTGGGCATCTGCCTCCTCGGGAAGTCGCAATAGCTTGATGGCTTGTGCGTCTTTGATCCCCGTTGGATCCCCGCCAAACAATTTCTCCATCAACTGACTCTTCTGATTTTTCTGCTGATCGGTCTTGGCTTTTTGATCGATTTTCGTCAAAATACCGATCAGCTCTTCTTCATCAACTGGTTTCAGCAAATAGGTCACAGCGCCCAGTTGCAACGCTTGTTTGGCATAATCAAAATCTGAGTATCCGGACAAAATAATGGCAAAAAACAAAAGCCCTTCCTCCGATGCTGCTTGCACCATCTCAAGACCATTTTTTCCCGGCATACGGATATCAGCGATCACAACATCTGGCTTCAATTCGCGGATCATTGCCAAGCCAGCTTCGCCGTTTTCCGCCGACCCGACGATTTGATACCCCAGACGTTCCCAATCGATGATCAGAGGTAGCCCATTTCGGATCGATGCTTCATCGTCAACGATCAACACTTTACGCATTTTCCAACCTCCATTTTCAGCTACTCCTTCGTTACATCATGTTTCACTTGTCAAACTTGCCCCGTTGGTGCGAATCACCTCTTGATACCAATAAAAACTATCTTTCGGGATGCGCGCCAACTGACGTTCGCTTTGATTGTCGCGATCAACATAAACAAACCCATAGCGTTTTTTGTATCCATTCAACCAACTTAGTAGATCTGTAAAGGACCAAGCACAATAGCCGATCAGCTCAACCCCATCCGTGATGGCCTTTTGCAGTTCCACCAGATGTTCCTGCAAATAGGTGATGCGATATGGGTCATGGATCTGTTTGTCTTCTGTCAATTGATCGATAGCGCCTAACCCATTTTCAGTAATAAAAATCGGCAAGTCATAATTGGCTTGGATGCGCCGCAAGGCTACACGGAAACCAACGGGATCGATCTCCCAGCCCCAATCTGTTTTTTTCAAGTGAGGATTTTCTGCTGTCGCAAACATGGTTTCTTCGGGTGAGAACTCACCAGCTGCCGCTTGCATCAAATACGGATCGACTTTAGAAAATTCTTTCTTTTCAGCTGACTGCTTTTGCAAATTGTTTTGCTGGGCCGTCCCGCCGTGATAGTAATTGATTCCTAAGAAATCAGGTTTTGCCTGTTTTAATAGTGCTTGATCTTCTGGAGTAACTTCAGGAGCCAGACCGACTTTGGCTAATTGCTTGTAGACAAATTTCGGGTATTCACCTTTGCAGTAGACATCTAAAAACCACGCGTTGTTGAAGGCTTCGCCATTTTCTGCTGCCAGCACATCTTCTGGGTCACAGCTAAACGGATACATCGGACCATAGCCAAAACTTGGACCAATCTTGCCCTGTGGAACCAGCTCATGGAACAAATTGATCGCCTTTGCATTAGCAAGGTTGATGATATGATTGGCTGCATACATCCGTTTTAAGTCCTTCAAGCCCGGTGGATGTGCCGCCCAACGGTACCCTAAGGAAGTGAAGACATTTTGTTCATTCATGGTGACCCAATAGGTGACTTTCTTTCCTAAGCGTTCAAAAAGGATTCGGCAATACCGTTCAAATGCCGCTGCTGTTTCTCGCCCCTCCCATCCTTGGTACTTGTCTTGCAAAGCCTGAGGAAGGTCCCAATGATACAGCGTCAAAACCGGCTCTACTCCTTGCCGAAGCAATTCGTCCACCAGCTTTTCGTAAAACGCCACACCCGCTTCGTTGACCACGCCTTCGCCATCAGGCAAGATTCGCGACCACGCCACACTGAAGCGATAGGCTTTCAAGCCCATTTGCTTCATCAAGGCAACATCTTCTTTGTATCGATGGTAGTGATCGATCGCCACTTTGCCGTTGGTTTCCTCAAAGGTATTGCCGGGAATTTGGGCATAGGTGTCCCAAATCGACGGACCTTTGCCGTCTTCTGCCCACGCACCTTCAATTTGATAGGCCGCCGAAGCCGCCCCCCATAAGAAGTTTTCTGGGAAAGGATCTAAGTTTGTGTGAAACATCAAGTTGCCTCCTTCAATTCCTAAACCGAGTTAAATCGGTTACATTTTATCGTATCATAATTTGGTTGATTCGTAACAATTGCCAAAAGATATTTTTTAGGTGAAAAAACTGTCGCTCCTCAGAACGACAGTCGTTTCTTATTAAAACAGATAATCATTCAAACGCGATTTCACATATTCAATGTGGCTGGATTCTAATTCGATTTGATCATGCGCCAATGCGTAATCTGTCAGTGTTTCTAAGTTTTCCTCATCAGCAACGATCTTCGCTCCGATGCCTTCTTGGAACGAGGCGTATCGTTTTTCCTTCAACTCGTCTAAAAAGCGGTCTTCTTTTAGTTTGGCTGCTGCTTTCAACGCTCGGGCATACGTATCCATACCAGCGATGTGGGCTAACAACAGATCTTCCATTTCAAATGACGAACGACGGACTTTAGAATCGAAGTTGATTCCTCCCGGTGCGATGCCGCCGTTTTCTAAGACTTCGTATAAAGCGAGTGTCGAGTCAAAAACGTTAGTTGGGAATTCATCCGTATCCCATCCTAACAGCATATCTCCTTGGTTGGCATCCAGTGAGCCTAATGCGTTATAGCTGCGGGCAACAGCGATTTCATGTTCAAAGGTATGACCAGCTAATGTTGCATGATTGGCTTCTAGGTTTAATTTGAAATCTCCTTCTAAGCCGTAGTGCTGAATGAAGGCCATCGTTGTCGCTGCATCAAAATCATATTGGTGTTTTGATGGTTCTTTTGGTTTCGGCTCTAATAAGAACTGCGGTTTATGACCGATTTTTTCGCCATAAGCGATCGCCATTTTGAATAGACGGGCGATGTTGTCTTGTTCAAATTTCATGTCTGTATTCAACAAGGTTTCATAGCCTTCACGGCCGCCCCAGAAGACATAGTTTTCACCGCCTAATTTTTTCGAGATATCTAAGCCTTTTTTAACTTGGGCTGCTGCATACGCGTAAACTTCCGCATTATTGGTGGAAGCAGCGCCGTTGTTGAAACGAGGGTGTGAGAACATATTTGCTGTATTCCATAATAGTTTGATTCCCGTTTGTTCCATTTTTTCTTTGATTAAATCGGTGATTTCGTCTAAGTTTTGGAAAAATTCTTCTAACGTTTCTCCCGCAGGTGCCACGTCAACATCATGGAAACAGAAGAACTCTGCTCCTAATTTTTCGCAAATCTCAAAGAAGGCTTCTACTCGATTTTTCGCTGTTTCCATTTCGGTGTCACCGATCCACGTCCGTTTGTTGACGGGTGCGCCGAAAGGATCAGAGCCGTCTTGCGTCATGGTATGCCAATAGGCGATTGCAAAACGTAGATGATCTTTCATTTTCTTGCCTAAAACAACTTCTTCGGCATCGTAGTGGCGAAATGCAAACATATTGTCTGTTTTAGGACCTTCGTAGCGGATTTTTTCGATCTCTGGGAAATAAGTCATTATTGTTGCCTCCATTTTATGTTTTTTAGTGTAATAAACTAACTTACTTGTTTCCAATCATTTAGAACCAAAAACGATTCCTCGCTTTGATCAAGCAGATTGCCTGTGGCCATTACGCTATTCGATTTGCGCCAACGCATGGCAGATAGGCGCGGTCTGCTGGTAGACGGTCCGGTAGATCGCATAGATTTCTTGGTATTTGGCGACATTTTCAGGAATCGGTGCAATGGCCTTTCCATATTTGACAAAGGCGTTAACACAAGCACCTGCATCTGGATAAATGCCACTGCCGATTGCTGCCAGCATTGCTGCGCCCATACCTGGACCTTGCTCAGTAGACAAAGTCAGCATTTCTGCATTAAAAATATCGGCTTGCATTTGCAGCCATTCGGCATTTTTCGCACCGCCCCCCACAGAAACGATCTGGGTGAATTTCCGCTGTGCTCGTTCTTCCATGATCATTTGGGAATCTTTCAAAGAGAAGGTGATCCCTTCTAAGACGGCACGACTGAAATGCTTTTCGCGATGCCGTGTGTCAATGCCAATAAAACTTCCTCTGATTTGGCTGTCGGTATGTGGGGTGCGTTCGCCCACGATATAAGGCGTAAACAGCAGGCCTTCTGCCCCCGGTTTTACCTCACTGATCGCTGAAAGCAATTCCTGAAACGATTGGTTTGGGGCAAACGTATCACGATACCAGCTTAAGGAATTTCCAGCGGCTAACGTGACCCCCATTGAATACAACTTGTCTTTGATCGCATGACGGAAAAGGTGTAGATCGCCTTGATAATCAACCTCTTGCGCTTCTTCAAAGGATAAGAACACACCGCTAGTGCCAATCGACACCATGCCGACACCTTCGGCAATGATCCCTGACCCTAATGCAGCACAGGCATTGTCTGCGCCACCTGCATAGATCGTCACCTCTTGTTCAAAGCCAAAGGCTTCTTGCAGCTCTTTTCGCATTTGCCCTACAGGCGCTGCTGATTCAAAAAGCGGCGGCAGTAAATCCGATGCGATTGCGAATTTTTCTAGAATGGCTTCAGACCAGCACTTCTTTTCGATATCCAGCAGTAATGTACCCGCTGCATCGGAATAATCCATCGAATAGTTACCAGTCAGCCAAAAAGCCAAGTAATCTTTTGGCAGCATCATGTGACGAACTTGTTGCCAATGTTCAGGCTCATGTTCTTGAACCCATAAAACTTTTGGTAAGGTGAACCCTTCCAAAGCAACATTCTTGGTGATTGCTTTTATTTCCTCTCCAAAGGATGCCATGATCGCTTGACATTGTTTGGTGGTTCGAACGTCATTCCATAATATTGCCGGGCGAATGACTCGGTTTTCTTCATCCAGTAAAACAAGACTATGCATTTGTCCGGAAAAGCTGATGCCGATCAATTCTTTCTGCAGCTTTGGAAGCTGCTGGATCAAGGTTTTGATTACCTTATCTGCCGCCTCTTGCCAATGCACCGGCTCTTGCTCACTGAACCCCGGTCTAGAGGATGACAATGGATAGTCAGCACTTGCTGTTCCTTGGAGTTCCCCGGTTTGATCAAAAACTAGGCCTTTTAACGCACTTGTTCCTAGATCCAACCCTAAAAAATAAGCCATCTCTTCTCTCCTTCCTCTGTTTGAAGCAGTTAACCATTGACCCTCAATAGGTTAATTAGCATTCAAAACTAACTAATTGGATAGTAAACGATTCTCGCATTCCTGTCAAGCGCTTTCAACGATTCTTTTATGGTTTTTCGTTCTCAAACTACTGTTCCTACATTCTTCGTTTTTTCTTTATTCTTCAGCTTGCACAATATTAATTTGCACGGTAAACTAACACTAATCACATCTACGAAGAGGAGAACACATGATTATCAATAAAATGGGCATACGCGAACAAAATGAAGCGGCTGTATTGAAGACAATCATTGACAATGAAAATGTGTCAAGAGCGGAAGTGTCAAATTTGACCCATCTCAATAAAGCGTCTGTTTCTCAAATAACCAAAAAACTGATCGACACGGACTTCGTGCGCGAAGTCGGCATTGGGGATTCCACTTCGATCGGTGGTCGCAAACCGATTCAATTGCAATTCAATCACCGCAGCAGCTTAGCTGTTACCTTTGACATCGGCTATAACTATGTTCGTGGAATGCTTTCTTATATCAATGGCGAGATGATCGCCTCCGCCGATCATTCCCATGAATTGATCACCAAAGAAAATGTACTGGCGACGATCGATTCTATGATGAAAGAATTTTGGCCGCAAATGCCGCAAACTACTCATGGATTAGTAGGAATCTGTTTGGCGATCCACGGCATCGTTCACAATCAGACGATCACCTTTGCCCCCTACTACGACTTGGAACACTTTGATTTGATCGCCCCTTTGAGCCAAAAATACAATACGGCGGTCTATATAGAAAACGAAGCCAATTTAACAGCTTTAGGCGAGTACTGTTTTTCTTCTGATTCCACGAATTTACTGAGCGTCAGCGTCCATAGCGGGATCGGTGTCGGAATCATCGTTGATGGGCAGTTGCAAACCGGTACTCACGGTATGGCGGGGGAAGTTGGCCATTCTACGCTCTTTCCTCACGGCAACTTGTGCCCTTGCGGCAATCGAGGCTGCTTAGAGCAATATGCCTCGAACAAAGTCTTGTTTGACACCTACAGTCACTATACAAAAACTGCCTTCGTAAATTCGGATACCTTCGCACAAGCCTACCATGCCGGAGAAAAATCAGCAGTTGAATTGGCGCAACAAAATGTTGAGTTTCTTAGCATTGGGCTAAACAATGTCATCACTTTTTCTGATCCCGAAGAAGTCTATATCAACAGCTCGGTCTATCGCAAAATTCCTGATTTATTACTGGCGCTGCAGCAAAAATTAACCAGTCAGTTCACCAAAAACACGAAGATCAAAAACAGCCGATTAGGCGATCAAGCCCCGCTGTTTGGCGGTAACGTTCTAGTGGCAAAACATTTCTTGAATATCAACGATTTGCGCTTTGCGGCACTTGATCTCTCCCGTGTGATCCGTTAAATGAATGCTGGACTGAAAACTCAGTCCAGCGTTTTCTTTTGGTAAAAGGGTCTCGCTATCCTTTGATTCCGCCAGCCGTCACACCGCCCACGATGTATTTCGATAGAAACAGGTAAATCAGCAGTAAAGGAATAATACTTAATGAGATCCCTAGATACATACTGCCAAATTCAGTACGGTAAACATCAGTTTTCAACAATTGGACCAGCATCGGCAACGTATACTTTTCCGTATCGTTGATCAAGATCAAGGGCATCAAGAAATTATTCCACGAGGTCACGAACGAGAAAATCGCCATGGTAGCTAAGCCCGGTTTCATCAAGGGCAACATGATGCGATGGAAAATTTTGATTTCGCCGGCTCCGTCCAAACGAGCAGAATCTGCCAAATCAGGATGATAGATCGTTTCTAAATATTGCTTTAAGAAAAAAACGGTAGCGGGTGATGCGATCGCTGGTAAAATCAATGGCAGAAAATTATTTAAGAGCCCTAAGCGATTCATAAATTGATAAAAACCGATCATGCTGATTTGCTGAGGAATCATGATCAGCCCAAGAATGACAGCAAACAGGACTTTCTTGCCACGAAATTCATAGGCGATCACGCCATAAGCCGTCAGCGCCGAAAAATACACATTGAGAACGGTAGCACCAGCAGCAATCAGGAAACTATTTTTAAACCCATTGAAAACATTGAAACCTCTGCCCATTAAGACGGACCAGTTGTATTGGAGATTACCGCCGGGCCACAAGGACAGCCCTTGCTGGATCTGTTCCGCTGAACGGGTCGCATTGACTAAGACGACCCAAAACGGCAGTATACTTAGGATGGTCAGCAACACCAAAAAGACATAGATCAACAATCGTTTTGCTCGATAGCTATTTTCCATTTATTTTCGCCCCACTTTGCTGTTTTCTTTGAAAAATTGAAACAATAACGTGCTTAATACGATTGAAAGTACCAATAATAGTACCGACGCGGTTGCGGCAACGTTGAAATTCCGACTCCCGGTAAAGGCCTGGTTGTAGATAAACATCGTGATCGTTAAGACGCTATTGTTGGGATTACCATTTGTCAGCAAAAAAGGAATATCGAACATTTGCAAGCCGCCAATCAAGGACGTCACCAATGTATAAAGCAAGATTGGTTTTAACAAAGGCAGCGTAATCTTGCGGAAAATTTGACCATCATTGGCTCCATCGACCATTGCTGATTCAAAAAGAGCATCATCAATGCTCAAAATGCCCGAAACCAAAACGATCGTGGTCTGACCATACCACATCCAAAATTGGATAAAGGAAACGATCAGCCGAGTGCCCGTTTCACTACGGAAAAAGTCATAGGGCTGGTCCAAAACACCGAAATGCTGCAAGACTAGGTTGATCGGACCTAACGGAAAACTGAACAAAACAAAAAATAAGATTGCTACTGAAGCGGCAGTAATGATGTTGGGTAAGTAAAAAGCGACTTTGAAGAAGCCTTTCCCCCGCAAGCGCAGCTTGATATTGGTAAACCATGCCGCCAGCAACAAAGCCAAGCCAATTTGAGGAACAAAGTTTACGCCCCACAAAATAAAGGTATTGCTGATCGATTTTAAAAATAACGGGTTGCGAAAAATCGCAAGATAGTTATCCAGTCCGACAAGATTGGCAGTCGGATTCCACCCTTTTAGATCTGTAAAGCTCAGGTAAATTGTATAGAGAATTGGATAAAGCTGAAAAACCAAGAATGCTAGAAAAAATGGTGCGATAAATAATAGCCCATAGCGATGATACTGTTCAAATCTTCTCTTATTCTGCATCGTAATCCCCCTGATATTTTTTTCTTCCACTGTCAACTTCTGCCTATAAAGACAAGCCATTTAAGCAGCGCCTAGTACCTAGAAAAGGTTGAAACCGACCCCGTCTTCGGTGCCGGTTTCAACAACACCTAATCTACTTGAACATCTGGATAAGCATTGACGACCGCATCTTTAAAGTTTTGGATCGCCGTTTCCTGATCCACTTCACCTTTTGAATATGGTGTCAAACAACTATCCGTAAAGAGGGTTTCAATCGTTTGGTCATACTCGGTCAGAATTTTCGCGTTGATGTCTTGAACCATATCGGCAAATTCTGCATAGTGGTTTTGACCGCCTAAAAATTCCTCTTGGTATTCGCTTTTAATTTCTTCAACGACTCGCTCATTCGATACAAAATCACCGGTATCTTCGGCCCATTGTTTTAAAAATGCTTGATCTGTGGTCAAGTAAGCCACCAATTGCGCCGCTTCTTCTTGCATCTCAGAATTTGCCGTAGCACCGATCCATGTGCCGCCCCAGAACCACGACGACGGTCCTTGGATCATGCGCCAGTCCCCTTCTGTTGAGCTGGAGTTATCGGCAGCTGTCGCATTTGGTTTTAACCAATAGTGCAGCCCCCATGTCGGCAAACTATAACCGAATACATTGTCGCTATTCATTCCAGCAAACCAAGCTTCTGATTGTCCTTCTGTATCTTGTGTCAGGCCTTCTTCTACAAATTTTCGTGATATATCCAACAAATCATACAAACTGTCGTCGATCACTAATTTACCGTCTTCAACCCAGCCATGTTCGCGTTGACCATAAAAAGGCTTCGCCAAATCTTGGACACTAGAGATCATATAGGTGGTTCCACCACTTTTTTCTTTGACTGCTTTGGCTTCCTCATAGAACTTGTCGTAGTCTGACAAGGCCGCTTGCGCAGCCGCTGGATCATCGATCCCTAGCAGCTCTTCTGCCATCGACGCCCGGTAATAAAACCCGCCAGGAGCAGCTTGCCAAGCCAAGGCATGAAGAACCCCGTCTTTTGAAGTTCCTACGTCTTTGACATATTGATACGTATCTGCCGCGGCTTCATCAAGTCCCAGTGAACCAAGGTCTGCCATCATCCCTGATTCCACATATTTTTTGACAAAGGCAGATTCTAAAGCAATCACATCTGGTGCATCTTTGGAACCGAGAATCGGATCGAGCTTGGTCTCGAATTGGTCAGAAGGAATCTCCACGATCCGAATGTCATAGGCCAAATCGTCATGCGCCGGCAAATAGTAATCATTGATCATCGTTGATAATTCTGAAGTAAAGGTCCAAACCACGAGTTCATTCTTGCCACTGCTTCCCGTTGCGCTGTTATCCGAGCCGCTGTTTCCTGAACCATTCCCGCAGCCACTAAGCATAAAAGCCGCTAAGCCCGCCACTGACGCTGTTTGTAAGACCCGTTTCCAATTTTTCATCTTTCTTCCTCCTCGATTTTTTGATAGTCAAATGAATCAAAATCAGCCGCCAAACGATTGCCAGTCGTATCGATCGCAAACATCCCCACAAAAGCCCCCGTAAAGAACCCACCGTAATGTTCTGCCACATAGTCGTCAGACAATTGCAAGCTGTCAAATAGCTGATCGATGACCTGCCACTCATTTTGATCAAAGGAGTACGCGTATTGATAGTGGGCATAATTGACGATCGTTTTGAAGTAGACTGTTTGTACATCGGCTGGTATCATAACTTCTGGTGCTTTTTGACTCTTCAGTTGGCCCTTTTCGCTTGCCAATACAGTGATGATTTTTCCTTTCGTCTCATCATGAGTGATGTAGATCGCCGACCAATTTTGTGTATTGTAGTAATTCGTCATGCCTGCCAACTGTAGAAACGAGGTCGGTGAAAATTCGACGGCAGTCGTTGCTTCGAAACGAAAATCGCTCCATCTCCTTGCCACCAGTGCTTGATGGAACAAGGAATTGAATGATTCTCGCCCATACAAGCGCAAGTATCCAGGTCGTGCGGTCAAACTACCGATCTCCTCAGAAAAAGGAATCCGCAAGGTTTGAAACACTGGTGCCAAAGACTTCTCTTCAAAATCATCAAAGCCTGATTCTGTTTCCCACGGATGTTCGGGCAGCTGTGGCTGTGGGACTTCCTCTTTTGGAAAGTTTCCACCTGTGATATACGGCCAATCATTTTCCCAATAAACAGACTGGATCGCTGTTTCCCGTCCGAGCGGGCAATAGCCGCGATTTTCTAAGAGGGGCGTTTCTGGATACTTCAGCGCTCGCCCTGTTAAGTGAACAAAATACCATTCATCGGTCTGCGTTTTCACAAATGAACCATGGCCAGCTTTTTGTAGCAGGATCTCTGGCTGTCCCCAGGAACTGATCAGAGGGTTTTGAGGATGAACTTCATAGGGACCTTCAATGTGCGTTCCACGAGCGATGGTACTTGCATGTTCAAACTTGGTGCCACCTTCTGCCGTCAATAAATAATAATAGCCGTTTACTTTATACATAACCGGTGCTTCCGTCAATTTGCGCTCTGTTCCTTTGAAGATAATTTTGGGCTGCCCCACCAATTTCTTGGCTTGCCAATCAAACTCTTGAAGAGCGATCCCATAAAAGGAATGGTTTGTCGGGCGATAATCCCATACCATGTTCAGAAAATATTTTTTGCCGTCGTCGTCATGAAATAACGAGGGATCGAAACCAGAAGAGTTCATATAGATTGGTTCTGACCACTCCCCATCAATGGTTTCACAGGTGATCAAATAATTGTTCACATCTTTCCAGCTATTGGATTGGGTTTTGACATCTGAATAAATCAACCAAAAACGACCATCACTGTAACTTAAGTTTGGCGCCCAAACGCCCCCAGAATCAGGGTTTCCCAGCATATTCAACTGACTGACACGATTGACTGGTGTACTGATCAAGCGCCAGTTCTTCAAATCCTTCGAATGGAAGATGCGCACACCTGGAAACCATTCAAAGGTCGATGTAGCAATGTAATAATCTTCTCCTGCACGACAAATACTCGGGTCTGGATGAAAGCCTGTTAGTATCGGATTGGTAATCAAAAAAATTTCCTCCTCTTTCCCTTTTTGGCATTTTGTGATTCAACTGAGAGACAGTAGGAATGAGCTTCTTTCAGTTAGTAAGTTTTCTTTACTAATATACCTAACTAAAAAAAGAAACTTGCTGCTGTAGTCCATTTTAAAAATATTCACTAATCATTGTTCTATTTACTTTCTTCAGCTGAACTGTCATAATTATAAAATGAAATCGCTATCATTCACAGGACGATTTCCACACATCGATAGACAAAAAATGGAGGAAAGATTGCGTGACCATTTTAGAAGAATACCATTTTGGCGAATATCTAGGCGTTTCCAGTTACCATCCCTACTCGCTTAATTACATGGAACATTTTCATCGTTCCTTTGAATTGCTTTTTTGTAGTGACGGCGAAGCGGTTGTCAAAATTGAAGAAAGTCCCTATGTCCTTACAACTGGCCAAGTGTTATTAGTCATGCCTTACCAGACCCATGCCATCGAAACCCCTAAGGAATCACAACTGCATATTCTGGTTTTTTCGCCGGAGTTTATTCCAGATTTTTATGCCAAAACCAAAGATTTCGCTTTGTCAGATCCCGTTATCACCATTGATCCGTCTGTCGCAAATCAGCTGTATTATCCTTTATTTGAAACGGATTCCCTCTATTTACGAAAATCGGCACTGTATCAAGTCCTTTACCTTTTTGAGCACCAAACGACTTTACTACCAGCCAAAAACCAAGAGGATATCCTGATCCAGCTGCTTGCCTATATCGAGTCACACTTCAAAGAAGAGCTGACGCTCGAAAAACTAAGCAGCAGTATCGGTTATAGTAGCGTCTACGTTTCCAGAATGATCACTGATAAATTGAAAAGCACCTTTCCTCGGCTTTTGAATCAAGCAAGAATTCGCCATGCCTCTTTTTTGCTGACCCATAGTCTCTTGCCGATTACGGAAGTAGCAGAACAAGCTGGCTTTCAAAACGTGCGAACCTTCAATCGAAATTTCAAAGCATTGACCTCACTGACTCCGAAAGAATACCGCTTAAAACACAATGCTCATTTTTCGTTGCTGAAGGAATAGCGCAAAAAAGCAGCTTCACTTACCTATAAAGTGAGCTGCTACAATCTTACTCGTTATTCTAGTCAACCTTTTGCCACGTTCCCAGAAAGTAGTGAAAAACGTTCTAACGCTCCCCTTCTTCATAGAGAAATGAGCAGAAAAAAAACAATTGCCAAAATAAACCTTTGTTGTTTTACCGATTCCGCAACACTATCCCTGATTTACAGCACCGTATGTTCTTGCCTAATACCGTTTGCTTGATCGAAGCTTCTTTAAATATTGATCAAGCCCAAGAAAAATGATTCACGACTAGCCAGTCTTTGACTTCCGTCAGATCAGAAAAAGTTTTCACCTGTGCAGCTACTTCTTGCTCAAGTTTTGGCTGTTTAAGCAAAGGATACTTCCCATTTTTTTTGACTGGCAAAGCACTCAAATCATCCACAATCAGAAAAGCTGGGATCTCGGCTTGTTTTGCGGCTTTTATGCCGGCGAGAGAATCTTCTAACACCAAGGCTGCTTCAGGCTTTACGCCTAATTGTTGGCAAGCTGTTAGAAAGATTTCTGGATCAGGTTTGCCCTTTCGCACTTGATCCCCAGAAACCACCGTGTCAAACCAATCTGGCATCTGTTCCATTTCAAAATACGCCTTGATTTTTTCTTTCGATGAAGAGGATGCCACGGCTATCAAGCAATCTTGTTTTTTTAATGCTTCCAACAGATCAAGAAGGCCGGGCTTTTTGAATACCCGTTTTTCTTCAGCTAAAATCACTTCTTTCTGACGATTCATCGCTGCTCGCCACCGATCCGTTGGTACCGTACTGCCATAAAGTTCCTGCATCCCTTTACGAATATCGGCTTCCGTTCTGCCAGTCAGGTAATAATAAACTTCTTGGCAAACTTCAAAATCATATTCCTCCGCGGCGCTTAAATAAGCGCGGTAAGCTAGACGACCTGTTTCAAACATCAAACCGTCCATATCAAAAATCACCAGTTTTATCTTTTTCATCCTATAGCCTCCTTTACTTTTCTGCGAATAAAAAAGCAATGGTACCAAAATCCTTTGGCACCCATTGCTTCACCTTGTTTATTTACAGCTGACTGCTCAACTTAGCAATGATTTTACATGCGCCAAATGGCTGTCAGCCTTTTCCCGACCTTCTTTTACTAGTGATTCTGAAAGAATGAAGGAGCCGCCAACTGCTAGCACCTGCGGATCAGATAAATAGTCTTGCATATTTTCGAGAGTGATGCCACCAGTTGGGACAAATCGAATATCATAAAACGGACCGCTGAGGGCTTTGATCGCCGACAAGCCTCCGTAGATATCCGCGGGGAAAAATTTCACAACTGATAAGCCATAAGCCGCTGCTCGTTGAATGTCATTTGGGGTAGCTGTTCCTGGAAATACTGGAATGTTTTTGGCAAGACAAAATTCCACCACATCAGGTACAAGAGCAGGGGAAACAATAAAGCGCGCCCCTTTCTCAACTGCTGCTTTCGCTTGTTCTAAGGTGCGTACCGTGCCTGCGCCTACGATCAATTTGCCCGATTGAGAGAGTTTTTCAATCGCTGCTAAAGCAAGGTCACTGCGGAAGGTCACTTCAATAAAATACAGTTCATGCTCAATCAGCAGTGATTCTACTACTGGCAAATAGGTAAGATCCGTTGCAGTGTAAAGAGGCAATACCCTTGTTTTTGCCAATTGTTCATAGAGTGTCATACACTCTTTCCTCCCTTCGTTTCCTTCGATTGTATTTGTTCTTTCAAGACGGCTTCATGAAGCCCTTGAAGATAACTGATTCCAATCGCGCGATCATACAGACCATAGCCTGGCATCGCCACTTCCCCCCAGATCGTCCGTCCGTGATCAGGACGGATGACGCCATCAAAACCGACCTCAACCAAGGCTTTCATGATGGCATACATGTCTAACGATCCTTCAGTGGAAAGATGGGCAGATTCTTTAAATTTGCGTTCCCCCATAAACAACACATTGCGGAAATGAACAAAGTTGATGCGGCCTTTTAAGGCATGAACGATCTCCACCATGTCGTTTTCTGGATCGGCACCTAACGAACCGGTGCACAACGTCACCCCATTATAAGGTGAATCCACGATGGCCATGATTTTTTTCAAGTCCTCTAAATTTTTGGTGATCCGTGGCAAGCCAAAAATTTCCCAAGGTGGGTCGTCGGGATGGATCGCCATTTTCACATCTACTTCTTCACACACAGGAATGATCCGCTTTAAGAAATAGCTTAAGTTATCAAAGAGGATCTCTTGAGTGACCCCTTCATAAGTTGCCATCAAACGCTGGAACTTTTTCAGTCGTTCTTCTTCCCAGCCTGGCAATTTAAAGCCTTTTGATTGGCTATGGATCAACGTATACATCTCACTAGGTTCCATATCATCTACAACGGCTTGATCATAGAGCAAGGAGAAACTGCCATCCTCGTTTTGATAAAATAGGTTTGTTTTGGCCCAGCCGAAGATCGGTTTGAAGCTATAGCAGATCATATGTACATCACAAGCTGCTAAATTCCGAATCGTTTGAATATAATGATCGATGTAGTGATCCCGTTCCTCTGTTCCGGCTTTGATCGCATCGTGGATCGCCACACTCTCAATCCCTAATAGCGAAAGATGATCTTTTTCAATTGATGCTTTTAGTGCGTTGATTTCGGAAATCTCCCAGACATCTCCGGGCATTTTATTCAGAAGTGTTCCTACAATGCCGTGCATTCCTGGAATTTGTCGAATATTCGTTAACGGGATCGTATCCCCTTCCCCGTACCATCGAAACCCCCATTGCATTTGCTGTCATCCTTTCGTTTTTAAAAATCATCGTCCTCATCAGTTTCTTTGCTACTATCACCTGCCGAAGAATTGTGCCAAAGCGCTACACTGTTTTCTCCTTGCTGGATCACTGCTGCCACCGCCTGTTCAATCGGTGTCGCCAAAAATTGGTGATTGATCGCTTCTAATACCATCGGCAAATTCACCCCGCCGATCACATACGTCTTTTCCTGAAGTGGTTCATCTAATTGATTGATCGTTACAACCGACTGATTGTAGGGACTCGCACTCAATAGATCAGCAAACACCAATACACCGTCCCCTTGATCTGTTTCATGGATTGCTTCATGGATTTTGTTTCCCAGAAGCTGAATATCCTCTCCGTGGTTCAAATTAACGACCGCAATATTTTCGACACTGCCCATGATCACCTCTGCGGCATCTTTAAAACCAGTACTCAGCTGTCCGTGAGTTGCCAATACGATTCCTAACAAATGTTGTTCCTCCTTTTTCGCTTCCTAACCAAATAATGCAAGGACTTTTTGCATATTCCTACTATTCAGCTCTTTTTGCTTTAATTGTTTTCTAGGCAACACATACGTCTGATCCTGCTGCTTTTCTGCACAAAACAGATAGTTGATGCTGCCCATCGCTTCAGTGCTGTGTTCGATCGCCAGCTGCTGCAGTTGCCCTTCATTGAATTGCTTGCCGATAGCTCGAATCGGCGCATCGGCACCAATAGAATCTAAATAATAAATCTTCGCATTCGGCCTTGCTGAATCACGTAACACTTCCAACCCGCGTTCTCCGTAACTTCCTTCATCAAGAAATGCGAAGGCAGTCGCTGTTTGACTGTTTTGACTAATCAGTGACAGCAGCGCTAAGATAGAGGATGTATTGCGGGTCAAATTTTGCTCAAATCCTGCCCCGCGGCTTACGCGATTTAATAGTAGAAAATAAATACCGACTCCTAAAGCAAAAAGCGCTGTTTGCCATGACAACAAGGGAAATCTCCCTGAGGCAAAGTGGATATAAAGCCAGGTACCCAACACCCCTAAAAGAATCATCACTGCTGAAGCAGTCAGAATAAATTGATTTGTTTTGCGCCCTTGCTCCTGCCGATCAAAAAAATGGTAATCGCCGAAATGCTGTGGCGGTGTATCATAATATGTGCAGATGATCCGTTTTGCTTTGGTCAGATCGCCAACATACAAATTGCGTGAGGCGTTTTTTTTCGTGTGATCATATTCGATCACCTGAAGATCTTTGCGAAACGGAATGATATCTGCGATGAGTGCCTTCAAAAATCTTTGTTTGCTTTTATCCGTGGATCGCGACTGGTAGACATACCGATAACGAAAAAGCCAATCACGAAATGTTTCTGTTTGATTCATGGCGAATTCTCCTATTCACAAATTACCGACAAGGAAGGAGGAACTCTTTTTTTATAAGATCCTCCGCCTTCCTCTTCAACAGATGACGAACTCGCTCAATGATTACAAATTGAACTGCTTCAACACATCTTTAAGTGTTGATTTCGGTGCAGAAGGTGTTGCTTGAAAATAGATTGATTCCACACCGTACGCTTCGTTCATTTCTTTGAGTTTTTGCGCATCCGCTTGATTTAAATAAACAGATTTTGTAACGAGAAGGTCCTTTTCAGGATCTTTTTGGGCGATACCGCCTATGTTCAATTCTTTCATTGGCACGCCGTGTTTGACTAAGTCGTACATCACACTGACGGTTTTAGCGATCAAAATACAGTTGTAATCTTTGAAGTTGTATTCATCCCAGTAAAATTTGGCTTTTTCTGGTGTCACGACGATCGTTTTTTGCCCTGTGCGGCTACCGGCATTTTTGTATAATTCCCGCATGAACTTATCCTTAGCTACTACCTCATCCACTACAAAGATCGAGTTGACTCCGCTTTTTTGCGATAAGGTCATCATGACCTGCCCATGGATCAATCGTTCGTCGACTCGTGCTAAATTTACTACACCCATTTTTGACACTTCCTTTTCTTATAAAATACCGACACCGGCTAAAATAATCAGAATCAAGGTCAGCCATAGTAATGCTTGCGTGACTTTTAATCCTTTCTTTGTATAGAACCAGTAGACGCCCATTACAACTGCTAACGGCAAAATCCCTGGTACAATCTGATCAAGGATATCTTGGATAATAAATTCTCGTCCAGAAATATCAAACTGTAGCGAAGAACTGACTTTGACATAGTTTCCAGCCAGAACCCCCATCATAAATAAACCGAGAACCGACAGTGTTTCAATTGCGGTTTGGACGCCTGTACTCTGCATCAAACCAGTTGCATTGCGCCCCATCGAAAATGCTTGACGGGCGAAAAACATTCCTAGAGAAACTTGATACAGTGCAAAGCAAATGAATGGGAACAACGCACCTAGCGGACTTCCTTGCTGTGCCCAAGGGACGGCAATCGCAATAAAGATATATTGAACGGTTCCTGAGTCGATGGCATCCCCAATTCCTGCTAAAGCCCCCATCAAACCAGCTTTCGTGTTGTACATTAGATCATCTTGCATCAAGATCTCTTTTTTCTCATGCTCTTCCTCGGCCCGCTGTTGTTCCATTGATGACATCAGCCCAGTGATGACTCCGCCACCCCAACTCAGCTGGGTATTGAAAAACAGCAGTTGGCGTTTGTAGGCAGCTTTCAGTGCCTCATCGTCTTTGTAAAGTTTGCGCAAAATCGGCATCATGGCGTATAAAAGCGAGGGTGATAAATACCGTTCAAATGAATGCGGGATCTCATTGGCGAAATGCCATCTTAGGTATGCTTTTGTGACATCTTTCTTCGTGATTTCTTCCGGTGCGCCTTGCGCTTTTTGAATTATTTCGGTCATTACTGCTCCTCCTTATCGATTAGAACCCGTCATCATAGTCATCGTCATCATCAAAGGATGGTGATGCTGTATTCGTTTCTGGGGCTGGGGCCAATTTTCCTTTTTGTGACTGAACAAAAATCAACGCGATTAAAATACCAAAAATCGCATAGGTGACCATGGTAATTTCCAGCGAACTGAAAACTACACTCATGAAATAGGCCAAGAAGAAAAAGACCATATAATCTTTTCGACCGATCACATAGACGGTAGTTGCAATCCCGATCGCTGCCAATCCGCCACCGACTACTTCTAAAATATGGATAACGACTGTCCCCTCAAGGGCATTGATGACATCAGCAATCAGTGGAGCGCCTAAATAAAGTGCAATAAATACCAGCGGAACAAATAAAATAAATGAAGCCAACGTTGGGTATAAAATAATTGAACGAGTCATTGCTTTGGCATTCAGATCTTCTACTGCTTTATCCGTATACTTTCCTAAGAAGGTATTGATAAAGAAACGGAACTGATACAAATAACTCCCTAGCAACCCAACAGGAACGGCAACAGCAATCGCTGCTTCTGGTTGCAGATTTCCTAGCAAAGCTACCGGTACGGCAATCGCCGCAGCAATCGAAGGTTCCGCCGGCATGGATCCGCCAGGAGAAAATACCCCCATGTAAATCATTTGTAAAGCGGCAGTGACGATCATGGCTTGAGCCACATTTCCCATCACCAGTCCGACAACTAATCCCGTCATCAATGGTGAAAAACGTAAAGTCAGTGTGGCGCCTCCGCCGAGCCAACGAGACATGACTGCTGCAACCCACAGCGCAATCAGTAAACTTTGTGTAACACTTAATGTATCCATTTTTCCTCCTCCTAAACTTCTTTCAAATAGTTTTCTAAATCAAGAACAGCTTCTTTCAAGCATTCTTTGGTGATTAAGACTGGAATCAAGTGTACTTTTTCTTTCGAATCTATGAACTGCACCAACTGATCGATGACCTGTGCATCTTCAGGAAAAATACCCATTTGATGTAAACTCATTGGTAAGTGCAATTCTTGATAAAAGGGGATCAACTGATCGATGACCGTCCATTTTTCTTCAAGGGCTAATTGATAAAACATCCCATAGGCAACCTTTTCCCCGTGAAGAAAACGATGACTCTCAGGCAGATATTTACTGATGGCATCATGCATCGCATGCGCCGCTGCATTGCGGGCATATTTATCGCCTAGCCCGCCTACCATTCCAGCAACTGCAATAACGATCTCCGACAAATGACAAAAGGCGTCTGTCACTTCCTGCTGCTTCATATCTTCAATCGCTTGTTTCGTTTGTGTCAAAATAGCTGTTTCGCATAATTTTGCTGTATAGCCTGCCATTTGCAAGAAGGGCTCATTTTCCAAATGTGGTTGGGCTAAGATTGCTTCCGATTCAATCCATTTTGCCAACGTATCTGCTAAACCGGCGATAAAGTAGGAGACTGGTGCATCGATCACTAACGTCGGATCGGTAATCAAAAAAGCAGCCTGTCTTAAATAGTGTTCCGACTTTCCTTCAGATTCTCCTGACTCTTTATACATGACAGACAAGGGTGTCCATGGTGCACAATTGCTGGCCAATGTTGGGATCAGTCCAAAGGGTCGATTGACTACATGTGCTGCATACCCCACTAAGTCGGCTAACTTCCCGCCGCCAACCCCCAGAATAAAATCGATCGCCAGTTCTTCAACAAGATCAGCAATCAGTCCAGCGCCATAATAACTACATTCTCCTGTGTAGCGATGATAAAAAATTTCCAAATGCGCATCTTCTAAAAAGGGTAATTTTGGTTTCGCTTTTTCCCAAGAAACCGTTCCATGTACGAGCAGCAGGCGTTTTACTTTGTACTCTTTTAATACTTCCGGCACATAGTCGATCGCGCCTTCATGGTAACGATAAACTTGCGGTCCAACCTTTACTTTTAAATCCGTTAGCACGAGTTTCACTCTCCTTTATACAGCTAAAAACCGACTTTCCGCTTGAACAGCACGGTCTGGCAGCAGTCCCTTAACGATTCGTTCAATATCCGTGACACATTTGTTTCCCATCTCTTCTAAGCATTCCATAGTATAAGCTGATGTATGCGGTGTCATAACTACATTTTCAAAAGCTAAATACGGATGATCTTTATGACCAGGCTCTTCCTCTAAGACATCGGTGGCAAGACCAGCGATTTTCCCACTTTTTAATCCGCTTACAATTGCCTCTTCATTCAAAAGTGCGCCACGGGCACTATTGGAGAGATACACTTGATCTTTCATTTTTGAAATTTCTTCAAAGGAAATCATATGATAATTTTCCTCCGTCAAGTTAGCACATAGACAAATAATATCTGATTTTGCTAGCAGCTCGTCTAGCTCGACTTTTTTTCCGCCATAGCTTTGAATATGCAAAGCGGACTTATATGGATCGTATGCCAAAACCTCGCAGCGGAAACCATTTCTCAATATTTCTACTACACAACTTCCAGTATTGCCGACACCGATCACTCCTACCGTCTTGTTAAATAATGCCCGTCCGACAAAGTCCGCTCGTTTTTCCCATTGATCTTCGCGGACCTTTGTATTCGATTCAACTGTACAGCGCAGAAGCGCCAATAGATTGGTCACATTATTTTCTGCTACTGCATCTCGCTCGACCAAAGCTGGAATGATCGAAACAATCGTTTGGTGGTCCTTCGCTGCTTCTAAATCAATATTGTTATAGCCGATCCCGTGGCGTGTGATCAGTAGCAATTCATCTTTGTACTCAAAAAACTCTTTGGTAAAAAACGGGGTAACACTTGCTATAATGATGTTATATCCCTTAAGCTTTTCTGCTAATTCTTTCCCATTGATTTCGCTATCGAACGTGAAATGACTGACAGTTCCGATTGCTTGCAACCGCTCGATATGTTGCGGAAAGATTTTTCCAAAGCTGCTGGAATTCACTATAGCGATCTTAAACTGTTCCATATTCTTCCTCCTTACTCTTTTGCAACAATCTCATGACCACCAAAACCATTCCTTAGCGCAGAGACGACTTTTGCTGAGAAACTGTCTTCTTCTTGGGACAAATTTCTCATAAACAAACTCATAGCGATCGTCGGTACAGCAACATTCATCTCCAAAGCCGTTTCCACTGTCCACCTAGCTTCACCAGAAGCTGCAACAACCCCGCGATATTCCTCCAACTTAGGGCTCTCATTAAATTGGGCCGCTGCGATTTCCATCAGCCAGCTGCGAATAACAGATCCATGATTCCATACCTCTGCGACGGAAGCCAAATCAAAGTCATAGGCACTTTGTTCAATCAATTGAAAGCCTTCACCGATCGCTTGCATCATTCCGTATTCGATACCGTTATGGACCATCTTTAGAAAATGACCGCTTCCTGATTCCCCTGCGTAAAGGTAGCCTCCTAAAATAGCCACATCTGCAAACAAAGATTCCACTTCTGAAAAAGCGATTTCATTCCCGCCAATCATCAAACATGCATCTTTTCTAGCTCCGGAAACCCCACCAGAAGTCCCACAATCAAAGTAATGCACCTCTTTTTCTTTAAACCAGGCTGCTCGGCGAATCGAATCTTTGTAATTAGAATTTCCGCCTTCAATCACGATATCTTTCGCTGATACAAGGGGCCATAGTTCTTCAAGAATCCCCTCAGTCACCGTTCCCGCAGGAAGCATCAACCATAAAATCTGTCGGCCGCTAAAAGAATTCGTCAAATCAGCTAGCGTTTGATAGAGTGTAATTCCAGCTTCTTGCGCTGTTTTCTGCGCATGTATCGAAAGATCCAGCCCTTTTACTTGATAACCTTGATCTTTTAAATTGAGGGCCAAGTTCAATCCCATTTTTCCAAGTCCGATAATTCCTATCTCCATGACAGCGCCTCCATTTCATACTTTCATTATACAAAAAAATATTTTTTTGTAAACATAAAAAATAAAAATAATTTTTATTTGCTTTTTTTCTTTAAAAGAGGTAACGTAACAATACAAAGATAATAATGTTCATATAAAGGAGGTAACCGTCTTTGACTGTTTCGATTCGCCTGCAAATAAAAACGCTTTATAAAGACTTAAGTCTCAAAGAACAAGCGATTGCCGACTACATTTTGGAAAATCCTAGTAAAGTCAGCCACAGTTCAATCAGTGATTTATCCAATGAATTAGGCATCGCTGATTCGACCTTTTTTCAATTCACAAAAAAACTCGGTTACAACGGATTTAAAGACTTCAAAATGGCAATGCTAATGCAGGAAAATGATTTTTCTGCCATTTCGATCCATGAAAATATCCAGAAGTCTGATAATGAATTGACTATGGCTCAAAAAGTATTTGATTCCAATATGACCACATTGACTGATACTAAAAATCTTTTGAAAGAAGAAGATTTAAAGCTTGCTGCTGCAATGATCAATCAATCTAAACGACTTTTTTTCTTCGGCGTTGGTGGTTCAGAGATCGTGGCAACCGATGCCTATCACAAATTTTTGCGCTCGCCGATCACTGTTTTTCACAGCAGTGATTATCACATCCAACTGATGGAGGCTTCATTGTTGACGCCAGATGATTGCGGCATTTTTATCTCTCATACTGGAAAATCAAGAGAAACCATTGAACTAGCTCAAGTTGCCAAAAACAATGGTGCCAAAATTATCGTCATTACTAGCCATGCTGCTTCCCCTTTAGCCAAACTCGGCGACGTGGTTTTCATCTCTATTTCCGAAGAAACTGAGTTTCGCTCAGAGGCATTGGCATCCAGAATCGCTCAACTGAGCATCATGGATTCCCTCTATGTCATCTTAATGTTTATTAATCGAGACAAAGCGCAACAATCGATTGCCAAAATTCGGCGCTCCATTTCAAAAATCAAAGAACCCTGAGAAGGGAAGAAAAAAACTTAACATTTTTCTGTGTTTCGCTAAATCTTTTGTGAATCACAGTTGATATGCAAAAAAAACTTGTGCTTTTTTCTGTACTCTTCTTTGGTTTCTTAACAACTTCTTCAGTTCTGAATCTCAAATGCGCTGAGCCTGCCAAAAATCTTGTCCCTTACTCTTGCTGATGGTCGCAAAAAAACCACATCACAAAGCTATCCGCTCTGTAATGTGGTTTTTTAAGACTATCTTTTTTTAGGTAAATCAATAACGACTAGACACAATCTCTGCTCCAAAGGGCATCAACGCTAAGCGCGCCATTTTCAATGATTGCGCCGCAAATGGAATGCCGATGATCGTGATGGCTAGAATGACTGCGCTAGCTAAATGTCCTAAAGCCAGTGGTATACCAGAAAAAATCAACCATAAAATATTTAGAATCACGGACACGCCACCGCCACGGTAAACGATGTCTTTCCCAAATGGTGCGAGTGACAACGTCGCAAACTTAAAACATTGCAGACCAATGGGAATGCCGATGATGGTGATACACCATAAACACCCAGCCAAAAACCATGAGATCGCACCGATCAAGCCGCCAAAGACAAACCAAATCACGTTGCCTAAAAAATTCATCTGATTGCCCTCCTTCTTTTTTTAATAAAGACTGCTCCTGTTTTAGCAAAGAAAGCAGGGGGCATCGTTAGCACTCAGACATGCGCTATCGTCTGGTGATCCTTCCCCTGCGCGCTTCTCTTTTTTCTTAATACGAGCGAAATGTGTTATTTTGTAAAATGCTTATTGCCCAGAATCAACGGTTGATTCGCTGCTATTGTTGGACTCATTTGAGTCATTGCCGAAGACACCGGTGATCGAAGACCAGATGCCGCTAAAAAAGCTCTTGATATTTTCCCAAAGGCCCTTAGAGGTTTCTTCGATTTGCTTGCGGGCTTCTGATAGATCCAATTCTTTGATGAAGTCATCGAAGATATTGTTGTCTCGCATGTCGCTCATTAAAGAGGTCAATTCAGAAATTTGATTTTCCGTAACGATTCCTTCAAGTCCGTTGTCCTTCAAGGCTTTTTCTACTGTCTCTTGAATGTCTGCTTGGGTTAATTCCGTACCATCTGCGGTTTGAGCAGCCAAATCGGTTTTCGCTTGTTCTTGCGCTGCATTCAATGCTTCATCGGAATAGCCTTCTTTGTCTTTGTTCTCTTCGGTGATCGTAGAAAGCACATCCATCTCATCTTGAGCTACAGCTACTCGATTCTGATTGATGACGCCGCCTGATTCTTCAACGATTTTGTATACCCCAGCTAAAGCACCGGAACCGTCGATCGGTACAGCAGAAGCTACCGTTAGCTTCGCATCAGTGATCCCTGCCGTCAGCGCTGCATTTTGATATTGGGCTGCGGTGATGCGGGTAATGTTATCTGGTGTCGCGATATCGACAGTGATTCCTGCTCCGCTTTCTAGCGTCTGCATTCTGACCGAGCTATAGACCGCCCAATCTGCGGTAAAGCCACCATCGGGAATGTATTTCATCAAGTCAGTACCGTTTGTCGTATAAATCGGTGTTTCGCCTTGAATGCCCAGGCGTTCAAGTGTGTAGTCTTCTTGTGCTTTCGTCAAGGCATTTCCGATCGCCACGGCATTGACTTGCAAACGATCTGAACTGCTGTCAGAGGTACTCGTCTGACTGTCGGTAGTGGCTGTCGTTGCAGTAGAACTGCTTGTTGCAGTGGAACTGCTGGTCGTTGAATTGGTTTCGTCAGCAAAAACTTGTGGTGCTGCTAATAAAACTTGGCTAGATACCAAGAGAGTCGCTAAAATCATCGCTGGTTTTCGAGTCTGTTTTTTCATCACTATATCCTCCAAGTGTTGATCTCTTTTTCAGGGATTTTTCCCACTTACTGCTGTTATTGTACTATAGGTTTTCTTGCAAAGCCTACGTCTAGGGTCTGAAATGAAGAAAAACTTAGAACTCTGCTGCTATTTAAAAAAGGCACAATTTGGTATTATCCTTGGTACAGCAATACTTTAGACGCTTTTCTTTTCATCAACTGTTTTTTTAGCAAAACCAACCGCATAGGATTTCAAACGGCTGCCCACTTTCCTCAAACTAAGAAAGGCTCCCGTTAAAGCTATCGTATAAAAGAACAACGGAAACCCTGTGAGTGAAAAAAAGACTTTCCCGGATTCCAGAAACAGCGGGTGACTCAGAAAGATCAATCGACTAGCCTCAGCTGCTTGTTTTGCTTGCCAAGTCCGCTTTTGTGGTTGCTGCTTGATCAGCCAAGCAAGGAAAAAAAGAGTCGTCGGCACAAAGAACAGCATGAAATTCTTATCGTCCCCCTGATTGAGATACACCAGTCGACCTTCAATGCCTAATAAACAAAGAGAGACCGCGAATTTTCTGCCAAGATGCTTCGTGAAAAAAGGACGTTTCTGGTGTTCACCTAAACAAAACCCGCACAGCAAAAAAAGAAACCCATAAAAAAGACCGTTTCTCGTTGTAAAAAATAGGGTCCG
The DNA here is from genome assembly GCF_050542615.1 of Enterococcus sp. DIV0008. NCBI lineage: Bacteria > Bacillati > Bacillota > Bacilli > Lactobacillales > Enterococcaceae > Enterococcus > Enterococcus sp. DIV0008. The sequence continues at coordinate 2,718,756 of NZ_CP172937.1, forward strand.
ATAATTTTGATAAAATACTAATAAAGGTCCACTTAAATAACTGCTGTACGTTTCAAGACAGCCAATCACATACAAACTGATCGCCAGTAAAAACTGCCGCCGATAGCCAAGAAAGCGGGTTTTCCGTACTAACCACATGCCAAAGAGCAACGCTGGAAAATACCAGAGATGATACCAAATGCCTACAGTAAAAAAGCCAACAACCAAACCGATGACCCGTAATGGATCGGCAAGATTTTGCTCTCCTAAATAAAACCAGCCTAAGGGAAGATACACGATCGACCAACGCAAATATAACTTAAGTTGTCGTTTGCACCATTGCTGCCATGAACAGGTGCTCTTTTGAAAAAAATAGCCATTCAGCAGCAGAAAAAAAGGAACCGCCAAACGACATAAGAGACTCTTTAACAAAAAATGAAGCCCGTTGTTTTCCGCCAGTCGACCACAGTGAACGAGAATCACCAGTAAGGAAGCGATGAATTGGATGTAGCCAATTGGAACCATAGGTTGTTTTGTCTTCATTCAATCGTTTCTCCTTTCTCCGTCAAATTTGATCAAACATCCTTCACTTTACTGACCCTTTCTTTTTATGACCAGCACTGAAAGCTTCCAGGATAGAAAGACAGTGCAACAAGTAGAAACATTGATAAATAAAGGATGTTACCCTTTGTTGCATCGCTAATTTCATAGATCCTCGTTCGCATAGAAAAGAGTTTGCTATAATATAGAAAGAATGATGGAGGCAAAACAGACACATGGATATTGGGAAAATTATTAAAGAAGAACGCACCAAACGAAATCTCACACAAGAACAATTGGCGCAGGAATTTTTTGTCACTCGGCAACTGATTTCAAAATGGGAAAACGGCAAGAGCTATCCTGATCTAGATCAAGTAGTCAAGCTGAGCAACTATTTTGAATTGACCTTGGACTATTTATTAAAAGAAGATCAGCAGATGGTGCAAGAACTCAATCTGACCACCCACCGCAAACGAATTGGCCTCGTATTGATCGCCCTTTTGACTGTTCTCAGTATTAGCTTAAGTACGATTTTGCTGGCAGGATTTTGGATCGATCCAGTCTTTTTCACAAAAGAAGACCTAACGATCACTTCTATTAAAAAGTACCACTTGCCTGCCACTGAGATAACGAATCAGGAAACCGGACAAGTGATTCAGCTGCCTGAAGATACGGAATACTTGATCACTTATACGATCGATCGGCCATTGGTAAAAACGGGCCGTCTGTCGGGTTATAAAGAATACAGCAGCGAAAATGCCAGCCAATTAATGGCTTTTGGTCATCGCGGTTTTCATTTTGGCACGCAAACAAGTAAAATCGTCATTCGCAGCAATCGCCAAGACAATTTAGCTGCACCAGAATTAAATGCAGGCAAGGATCTTTATCTTCGTAATATGAATAAAGCACGCGCCTATCAAAAATCTGCAGCAGGTGACACATTTTCTATCGAAGACGAAGGCGATCTCCTCTTTACTGCAGAAGAACTGGAACAATTACCCTTTGAACAAGGACAACTGCCAGAGTAAACAAAAACCACCGAATCGTTTTGATCGGTGGTTTTTTGCTGACTTCTTATCCTAACAAGATCATTGCGATCGCTGCCAAGGCGTTATTGAGAAAATGCATGGCGATGGCTGTTTCTAAGCGCTTAGTTTTTACATAAATCAGCGCCATGATCAATCCCATAGCACCGTAAATTAGAAACTCGACCAGATTGGTGACGGAATGGATGATACTAAAAGCCGCCACACTTGAGATGATCCCGACTATCGGGTATTTCTTGAATAAAAGGCCGATGAATCCACCCCGGAAAACGATCTCTTCCATGATTGGCGCCGCCACGGCGATCAATAGAAAGATCAAAAGCGGATTTTCGCCTGTAAACAGTTCCCCTAACACTGCATCATTGGCGGTCGCTTCTTGATCGGAAATATGCTGCAGATACATGGTACCACCAACAGCAATAACTCGTCCTAAAACAAAGCCACCGATGATCCATAACCAGTTGCGCTTCGTTGACCAGCCAAAGTCAAAGGTGGCAAGTCCTAGCTTCCAAGCCAAATACATCATCAGGCCAATGTTTGCCAAAAGCAAGGCAATCAATCCGTAGCTCATCATCGCAGGAATCCTCGGCTCTCCGGCTTCCAAATAATAGATTTTTACCACACTGAATACGGTCATCCCTACTTGACTAAGTAAGAATAAGCCAATCAAAATAAATAAGTTCTTTACTGCTTTCATGCTCTCCTCCTTTTTTCTCATTGCATTTTGCAGGATTGGGTTACGACAAATCATGACACAGCTCATCACTTGGTTCCCCATATATCCAGAAGCAAGCCGCTATCGGCTTGTTTCTAATGATACTGAGTTTCTTCAGTATTTACAACAAATAAAAAATAAAAACAGTTATTTTGCGTATTTTATCCAATAAACCACGTTTTTTCTTTTGCTGCTCTCAAAAAAATATAAGTAATGTTTGAAAAAAGCGCTCTCTTATGCTACACTGTTCCTACTTTTGTTTGGCTGACGAACCGCTGCCCCAACCATGTTCGTTTGGACCAACTCGTTGCGAGTATTCGATTTCGAATGCTCTTTTTGTCGCGTTTGTCAAAAGAAAGTGAGTGAATCCAAATGATCCAAGTAGAACACCTCAGCAAGACCTTCCAAGTATCCAAGCGAAAAAGCGGCTTTCGCCAAGCAGCCAAAGCCTTTCTTTCTCGTGAAACCACCACCGTCCATGCGTTGCAAGACATCAGCTTTACCATCAATGAGGGCGAAATGGTTGGCTACATCGGGCCTAATGGTGCTGGAAAAAGTACCACCATCAAAATCATGTGTGGGATTTTGACCCCTGATCAAGGCGTTTGTCACATCAATGGTCGTACCCCTTGGCAAGAACGTATCCAACATGTCAAAGACATCGGCGTCGTCTTCGGTCAGCGCAGTCAACTTTGGTGGGATGTCCCCGTCAATGACAGCTTTGATTTGATCCGTGATATCTACAAAGTTGACGCTGCTAGTTATCAGCGCAACCTAGAAGAATTAGTCACCTTACTAGATTTAGGTGAGATCTTAAAAACCCCGGCTCGTTCCTTGAGTCTCGGTCAGCGTATGCGCTGTGAGATCGCCGCCTCCTTACTCCATGACCCCAAAATCTTATTTCTTGATGAACCCACCATCGGTTTAGATGCTGTATCAAAAATTGCTGTGCGTCAGTTCATCAAAAAAAGAAACCAAGAAAAAGGTACCACAGTCATCCTGACGACCCACGATATGCAAGATATCGAGGCGCTGACACAACGAATTCTGTTGATCGGCAAAGGGCAAATTTTGCTGGATGGTCGCCTCGATGAACTAAAGCATCGTTTTTCTGATGTCAAAACGCTGGAGATCGACTATCAAGGGAAGGAGCCCCATCTGCCAGAAAATGTCCAGCTGCTTCAAAAAGACGTTGGTCGCCTGGTTCTGAAGCTTGATCCCAAAGAAGTGTCAGTCGCTCAGCTGCTCAGTCTGCTCAGCAATCAAGTCGAGATCACCGATTTGGCCGTTGCCAGTATCACCGCCGAAGAAATGGTCGCCAAGCTGTATCAGGAGTATCAAATATGAGGAAGTATCAGGCATTTTTCCGCATTCGCTTTATCAATACCTTGCAATACCGCTCGGCGGCGATTGCCGGGATGGCTACACAACTAGCTTGGGGCTTGATGGAGATTCTGGCATTCCACGCCTTTTACCAAGCAGATCCTAGTGCCTTTCCCATGACCTTTCAACAAACCGTCTCCTATGTTTGGCTCCAGCAAGCCTTCTTATCCTTGTTTATGTTGTGGTTCTTTGAGGCAGAAATTTTCGATACCATCACCAAAGGGTCGATCGCCTACGAACTTGTGCGGCCGATGGAGCTATACAATCGCTGGTTTTGCCAATCGGCTGCCAATCGCTTAGCAAAAGCCCTCTTGCGTTGCGGACCAATTTTTGTGATTGCTTTTTTACTACCAGCCCCTTATCGCTTGATTCTGCCAACAAACGTCGCTGCCCTGTTCTTGTTTCTTTTGTCTATGGTGCTGAGTTTAGGTGTAGTGATCGCTATGTCGCAGCTGGTCTACATCTCAACTTTTTATACATTATCCTCCATCGGGGTGCGGATCGTCATCAGCTCCATCGGTGAATTTTTAGCTGGCGGGGTCATTCCTCTGCCTTTCTTTCCGCAGCCTTTTCGCCAATTCGTGGAACTATTGCCTTTTGCTTCCATGCAAAACGTCCCGCTGCGAATTTACAATGGGGATCTGACTGGCTTTGCGCTGGTTTCCGCATTGCTCTTACAAGTCTTTTGGCTCGTACTTTTGATCGTGATCGGAAAAATTTGGCTGCATCAGGCACTCAAGCGTGTCGTTGTGCAAGGAGGTTAAGGAATATGGTTTATTGGCATTATTTTTGTATTCATATCAAAAGTCAGATGCAGTATAAAGTTTCCTTTATGTTAACTGCTTTGGGACAATTTCTAGGTTCCTTTACTGCTTTTTTAGGCATTTGGTTTATGTTTACGCGGTTTCATCAAGTGGATGGCTTTACCTTTGAGGAAGTCCTGCTTTCCTTTGCGACGGTTTTGTTTGCCTTTTCGATTGCGGAATGCTTCTTTCGCGGGTTCGATCTTTTTCCACAAATGATCAGTAATGGCGAGTTCGATCGGGCACTCGTGCGTCCCCGCTCCTTGATCTTTCAAGTCTTAGCTTCCAAAATGGAGTTCTCGCGTCTCGGTCGTTTTATTCAAGCCTTGCTGTTGTTTGCTTATGCGATTCCCAATAGTGGAATTGCTTGGCATTTTGGAAATGTCCTGACTCTTTTTCTAATGATCGTCTGCGGCGCCCTCTTTTTCGCCCTATTGTTCTTAGTGTATGCTGCCATTTCCTTCTTTACGATCCAAGGACTTGAATTTATGAATATTTTTACCGATGGTGCCCGCGAGTTTGGTCGCTACCCATTTAGTATCTACGGAAAACACGTCTTGCGTTTGTTGACCTACGTCGTGCCGATGGCTTGGTTTCAGTATTATCCGTTTTTGTATGTCATTGGTCGCGTAACTAATCCTTGGTGGATCTTATCGCCGTTGGTTTGTCTGCTCTTTGCCTTTCCCGCCTTCTTCTTTTGGCGAGTAGGTTTGAAGAATTATATTTCAACGGGTTCATAGAACAAGCAAGAAGCCCTTTTAGACATCAATCATTGAAGACACATCCTCTAATGATTGATGCTCTTTTTCTTTTCGATAATTGTAAAATTGCTCAGTCGCTTTTTTATTTGAGCAATCCCGTCCCTGATATACTGTAAATATTTATCCCCTTAAAGACAAAAACTGGCTAGGAAAAGCAAGCAATCTCTGGTAAGATAAATAAAAACGTAAAAGAGGACCAGTTATGGAATATTTAGCGATTTTACTTGTTTTCTTTCTATTGAATGTAGTGATACTTGTACTAGGATTGAAGAAGAAACGGATCATGCTGCTTTTTCTGTCACTCTCTGGTTTATTGTTGGTTTGTTTGATTGCCATTTCTTACGTTTTCTTCTATTCAAATACACTTTAAGTCGTCAAAAACACGGGGAGCTGGCTTCAAAATAACCGTAGCTAATTTACTCATTATCCCCTGTTTAGAAGCAGTAGGACATACCAAAATTGCGTCCTGCTTCAAAAAATCGCTGCTTTTTCGATCACTTAATCTGCCGAAAGTATCATATACGCGTTCGTTACCGCCTCGTCTTTCCAAAACATTTTGCAACCCATAGAGTTAGGCACTCAGTCTTCCGACTGCATGATGGAACATTCGTATGGAACGAGTTTGTTTAAATTACACCTAAATAAAGAGGCTTTGACATAAGTCCATAAAAGAAAACCGCAAGAAATGAAGAGAAAGCGTTCATTTCTTGCGATTTTTTTCGGTAAAATAAAAAGGAGCACCGGTTGCCGCCAATGCCCCATCATTTAATCCTGAAGGACTAAACAGAACGCAGTTTTCTATTTATAGCAAATTTGTTATCTTTAGGGCGAAGATTTTGATCAAAAACAGCCATCGAAATCTTGTTTATAGTGTACTTAGCAAGAGATTTTGGCATAGTAATTTTAATCATGTAATTCTATTTGTCTTATAAAAAAATATCTCTTACTTACTAACATTTGTAAATACCATTTCATTAGACATTCAAGGTGTTTATTTCTTTTGTGCACAATCCCACTATAGTTAATTATTTGCGAAAAAGTACAGAAGCTAAAAAGGTAGAGAGAATGAACTATTTGACATTAGGTTATGATTAGAATCTTTTTGTTACACATAAAAATTTTCCGACAATCAAAATATAAATATTCATTGTCGTGAATAGTGCTAGAATAAGAAAACTGAAGAGTATCAGGTACACTTCCCCAAGCATTCCGGCCTAATACTCCTCAGCTTCTTTTGCATGCACTTACTAATTTAAATCCTAAACTTAGCTACTGCAAGCAATTAAAAAAAAATCCCCCTCGTTTGAGGAGGACAGAAAAAAGGATGTAATAATAGTAAGGTTATGACTATTATTCATAAATACATTATATAAGAAGAATAATTTTTTTCAATAACATCCATTATCTTATTTTTGCGAAATTTTGCTAAATCGGGAAATTCCAAGAAAGCATTTTGATACTTCCAATACAAAATCATGGTTGAATTTGGAATAAAAAGTCTTGGGACATAACACAAAACCCCCTCATAATGAGGGGGCCAAAGTAAGGAGATTGTGACTAGCACTAATCTATGTTCTATCCGTGACTTAATTATATAACATATTTCCACGAGTTCCTACACTTTCAATTATCCTGTTTTTGCAAGATTATACTTATCCAAGAAAGAGTCTACCATGGAAGCTTATTATCGTTCATCGCTCGTTCCAATTCCTTAACTATATCAGAAACTTGACTAACAATACCGTCAACCATTGTTCCCAATACTTTTTGCATCGGTTTGATTGTTGCTTCGCCACATAAACCATCCATTACACTAGAATAATATCCTCCTCTAGATTTAAGCCCCATTTGGATTGTACGAATAATGTCAGATCCAATTATCATCTAGCAAAACTCTTAATCTTGCAGCTTGAGTAATTAGTTCTTCAACCATACTAAGTTTGTCACGAGGAATTGTATTGAACATTTGTTGAAGACGATCCTTTTCTTCTGTCACACGCTTTTCCATGTCATCCATGTAATATGTAAGCGACATCCAAGTACTTTTATTATTGAACTTAGCTTCTAAACAGCAGGTGGATTTTTACCATTTTCAATGCTTCCATAATAATTACTAGAGATTCCTAATTGCTACATCAACCTGGGTCACCCTATTTTCAAGCCTCTTGCTTCATTCTCGATTCAATTAGCTTAGAATCTAAAATAATCGCCTTCTTTCTATTTTCAATGTGTAGGTCTAGAAAGATAATTTTAGATTTCATCGGCCGGCTCCAATAGTTCTGGATTCTCGTATATGTTGCCGATTTTCTTTGCATCATCACTAACATTAACTAAAGGTTTGTAGTAACCATGTCTAATTAACTCAGTAATAAATTGGCCATTCACAAACATTACTAGGCGATTGTTTGCATTCTTTTCAAAATAAGTATAGAAGATAATATCCCCTTCGAAAATCTCCACGCCGTTGTTGTCTTTCAAGCCTGGTGATTGCATGTGTTCAATTTCTTCGAACCACCGCCAAGCGGCATTTACATTTATCATTCCGTATTCAAAGTCGATACTTTCAACCGGCATCATAGATTCTAACCCTTTATCCCAAGCTCTTAATTTTGGTATATCTTATCCCTCATCTTCGATTGCATCATCCTCCACTTCAAAATATTCGGTTTCACCAACACCTGACCAAGTCGTTTCAATATCCACTCTTATTTTTCTGACCATATAATCGCTCCTTCTCTTCAATTTCTTTTGTTTACTGTCGATGATAACAAGCTATCAAAATCTAAAATTAGTAAATACGCTCTTTTTTTCATTACCCTTCAACTTTTTATTATAAAATACACATTTCCATCTATACAAAACCTACGTATGATAAAATCAGAATCGAACTAGAATTAATCCGAGGAGGTAGATCAACAATGTGTACAAGCTTAACTTATGAAGCAAAGAACCATACATTCTTTCTTGCAAGAACAATGGATTTTGGGGTTAAGTTAGAAGGTAGACCTGTCGCAATCCCTAGAAACTATGTGTGGGAAAGACAAAATGGCAAAGAAATTAAAACAAGATACGGTTTCGTCGGAACTGGACGTAAATTGGATGGGTACTTTTTTGCTGATGGTGTGAATGAATTTGGATTGTCGGTGGCCGAACTATATCATCCAAATGAAGCAACCTATCATGATTCTAAAAAACCAGGCAAGCTTAACTTAGCTCCACATGAATTCATAATGTGGGTGATGGGAGAAAATAAATCCATTGCCGAAATAAAAGAAAATATCGGCGGTGTCCGATTAATCAATAAAAAAGTCTCACTGTTGGATGATGTTCCTCCACTACACTACATCATTACCGATTCCACTGGAGAGTCGATTGTAATCGAGACCGAAGATAAAGAGCTAGTCATCAAAGAGAACCCAGTAGGAGTAATGACAAATAGCCCAAAATTCGAATGGCATTTAACAAATTTAAATAATTTTCTCTCGTTAAAACCAACAAATGTAAAAAATAGACAAGTAGGCGAACTCACCCTACATCCTTTCGGTCAAGGTTCAGGAACATTCGGATTGCCAGGCGGCTTTACTTCTCCTGAAAGATTTGTTCGAACAGTCTATATGAAACACTTGATCAAACAAGCTGCTGATTCCACTGAAGCCGTAAATACGATATTGAAAATTTTAAACGGTGTGACTATTCCAAAAGGAGTAAATATCAAGGACGATGGACTAGATGATTACACACAATACCGAGCAGTAATGGATGCTTCAAACAAAATCTATTACTTTAACCCATATGATACAAATAGCATTTTTGCAGTTAAACTAACGGAAGAACTATTGAATGCAGTAGAACCTACTGAATTCCTTTTTGAAGAAGAACTTCAGATCCAATTTATGAACTGCTAAAAAGGTGGCTTTTCTAAACTAGAATCCTTTATAGGGTTCTTTTTTTCTATTTCGTCGGATAGCTGACTTATAAAATATCTTTTATTTGCTATAATTAAAGTAAAAAGCAGGTGTAAAGAATGGATACTGCATTAAAACTTCGATTGCTCAAAGAAAAAAATTTACTCAAAGACCAAACTCATATAGAAGTGATGCATCTATTAACAGACTCAAAGCTTATTGAAAAGCTGACGAGTATTGAACATAAAAATCTATTGAGTTATATCTGGAATTTAATCGGAATAGCAGAAATCCCGAATTCAATTTACCTAGAATACACACAAAACTTATTGCTCTTTATTAATAAAAATTTATCCACTGACAAAGGTTTTTCTTACACCGGATCAATTAATGATATTGTTCCTTGTTACAATGCAATGATTTTTGAAGCTTACTGCCGACTTGGTTTACATCAATCTACAGAGGCTCAAAATGCGCTTTATTGGATTAAAAACTATCAAGTTTTTGATCGTGTTACGAAAACTACTTGGCCGTACAGTGGTATTTGTAAACATGGCGGATGTATGAATAATGTTCCTTGTTATATTGGTATAGGTAAAACAATCCGAGCATTAATTACCTATCGTGAATTTTCTCCTGTTCCAGATAAAGAGGTAAAACATTTAATTCATATCGGATTAGAATATATGTTACAGCACAATATGTTCCAACGCCTAAGTAATCGTCAACCGATTAGCGCCCATATTACCGACATTATGTTTCCTCAAAGTTATATGCTCTCCTTTACGGATCTTGTTTATATAGTCAGTAAAACAAATAGTTTTAATCGACCAGAAGTTTCCCCACTGTTGGAAGTGCTCCGAAAAAAACAAACATCTTCCGGTGGATGGAAAACTGATTATAACTATTCTTATAACGGCTATACTCCATTTGATAACAGAAGAAAAGATTCTGAATGGATAACTGCACTATTCTCTAACTGGTTAGGATCCATTGTTTTATGACCGCTTCACAGTCAACTATTTTGGTGGATTGCTGACTGCTCAAACTATAAATCTTTCTATCATTTTTGTCATATCAGACTATTTTTCTCCTCTATAATCTATAATCATATCTATAAAGGAGGCGGTTTCTTTGAAAAAAGTTCCTAAAGCATTTAAATGGGTTGGTGTATTCTTAGCGGTCCTCTTTATTCCTGCTTTCGCTACTTACGGCATTGATAGGAAGAAAAAATAAGCAGAATATACCTACAAAAGGTAACTCTTGAGTTGCCTTTTTGTTTTCTCAAAAAACTGGTATTTAAGTTGTTAATCTCTGTCACTATTGTAATTAGTTTTTGTTACTAGAAAGGCTCTCGTCAGCGAACAAGAACGAAGAAGAACCCCAGCGATCACCTCGCCAGTAGTTATACTTTCCGCTTAATTCTGGGTATTCACTACATTTAACAGTGTAATTTCCCATGTAAGTTCCGTTATAATACCCATCTGGCACATTTTTGTACATTGATCTATCCTTTTCATTTTCGTAGATAGCTTCTCTATATTTAATGAAAACTTTGTCGCCCTTTTCCAAACGCATTAACGGTCTCGAAGAATCATATTCAAGTTCTGATTTCATTCTTATCCCTCCTATTATTCTATTTCTTCCACCAATCAACTATTCTGGTGGATTACTGATTAATTATAGTTAAAAAGGTCTTCGACAATGGTATTGAAAAAAACCAATATCAATAACTTTTTGTTGAATAACCTTCATTGACTCTTCAGGATAGCTCCAGTGTTGGCAATACACACCGCCATAACCGTTTGTACCGTTAGCGAAAGTTCCTAGCTGTATGTATTCATGCAAGTCCTTCTCCAAAGCTTGTAACGTACCGTCTTCTGAGAACCAACGCTTGAAGTTTAGGTATCGATAAACGTAAATGTAGCCATTCTTGATAACAAAGTGGGTAGTCTCCGTAACTTCATCGTGACACTTAAAATATTCAAAAAGTTGCTATAGACAAACACATTCTCCCTTTATTTGGTCATATCCGAATGAGTAAGATTACTATTCAATTTTGCCAAAAATAGGTAAATCATTGGTTTAGTTGCTATAAAAAGTACTCCAACTTAATCGGTATCACGGCATCAGTATTCAATTATGCTATCAATATCCGGTTACTCAATAATAAGCCAATGGATGGTGTAATTCGACCTAAGAAACAGCAAAAAGTAGATGAAGAGGACTACATCGCACCTTTCTATGATCGTGAACAGTTGCTTACTTTTTTGTCGGTGGTAATAGAAGTAAAAGAAAACTATTCAGAACAATTATTTGTGATGTTTCGCATTCTTGGGTATACGGGTCTTCGCAAAGGAGAATTGCATACCTTACGTTGGAAAGATATTGATTTCGATAAGAAAACTCTTACCGTCAAACAAACACTAGCAACTATTCAGAATTGGGAGTTAGTTTTTCAGCCGCCGAAGACAAGAAAAAGTATTCGTACTATCTCTTTGGATGATGAGACGCTGGGTCTGATAAAAAAATGGAAGTTACACCAACAAAAATTTCTTTTTCAGTTTGGCATAAACTCATTATCTCAAGAGCAATTGCTCTTCCCTTCTACTGAAAACAAACCGCTTTATCTAGATTACCTGAACCATAATCTTTCAAAAATCCTGAAAGAAAACATTTTACCTAAAATGACTGTCCACGGATTTAGACATACTCATTGTAGTTTACTTTTTGAAGCAGGTGTTTCAATAAAAGACGTGCAGGAACGAATGGGCCATACTGATATTAAACTACTATGAACATATACGCTCACGTAACTGAACAAAGAAAAGAAAAAACTGCTCATGACTTTGCAAACTTCATGGCAAACGGCAGCCCATATCCAGATAAAAATACTAGGGGTAGTCAAATGTAAAAAAAGAGGTTTCCCTATAAATAGGAAAACCTCTAGAAAGCTGATAAGACAGCCCTTGGACAATGTTTGTCTTATTCTGCAGCGTTTGTGTCTTTGAGACCGTATTTTTTGTTGAAACGGTCCACACGTCCGTCTGCTTGTGTGAATTTTTGACGTCCAGTGTAGAATGGATGTGAATCAGAAGTTACTTCGACACGGATCAATGGATACGTGTTGCCGTCTTCCCACTCAACAGTTTCTTGAGAATTCTTTGTAGAACCTGATAAGAATTTGAAACCAGTAGTTGAGTCCATGAATACAACTGGATGATAATCTGGATGGATATCTTGTTTCATTTCTTCTTCTCTCCTTTGCCCTGGCTCATTTGCTTCACCAGAGTTGATTTGTCGATTTTACAACATGACTATCTTACCATGTTTAGTTTTTAGATGCAATTATCTTTTTATATTTCTTTTTTGCCGCTTGTCTCCGAAATGGACATCATGAAAAGCCGCTAAAAACTCTTCATTGTTCTTCGTTTTGCGCAAGAATTGAATGAATTGTTCTGTGAACTCCAAGGAATCCCCTAACATGTTGTTGCGCAAGCGCCAAGTTTCTTCCAATTGTTCACTGCTCATCAGCAATTCTTCTTTACGGGTACCAGATTTCTTGATGTCGATCGCAGGGAAGATTCGACGTTCTGCTAAGCTGCGAGAAAGCTGCAGCTCCATATTGCCGGTTCCTTTAAACTCTTCATAGATGACATCATCCATGCGGCTACCGGTATCCACCAGTGCTGTGGCAAGAATCGTCAAACTGCCGCCTTCTTCAATATTACGGGCAGCACCAAAAAATTTCTTTGGTTTGTACAAAGCAGCTGGATCGATCCCGCCGCTTAGTGTACGTCCGCTTGGAGGTACCACTAAGTTGTAGGCTCTTGCCAAACGAGTGATACTATCCATCAGAATCACGACATCACGCTTGTCTTCTACCAAACGCATCGCCCGTTCTAGTACCAATTCAGAGACACGGGTATGATTGCTAGGCTGCAGGTCAAAGGTTGAAGAAACAACATCGCCTTTGACACTGCGTTCCAGATCAGTCACTTCTTCTGGGCGCTCGTCGATCAAAAGAACGATCAATTCCACCTCAGGATAGTTGTCAGTGATCCCATTGGCAATTTCTTTCAATATACTGGTTTTCCCAGCTTTAGGCGGAGCAACGATCAGTCCCCGTTGTCCAAAACCCACTGGCGACAGCATGTCGATCATCCGAGTAGAAAGGCGTCCTGACGTTGTTTCTAATTTTAAATGACGATTCGGATAAAGCGGCGTCAACGCTGGAAAATGCGGACGCTCTTTGGCATCTTCTGGATCTTTGCCATTAACAGACTCAACGTGCATCAATCCATAATAGCGCTCAGATTCCTTGGGCGGGCGCGCCTTACCGGCGACTTTATCGCCATTACGCAAACTAAACCGACGAATCTGTGACGAAGAAATATAGATATCTTCTGCACTCGGTCCGTAGTTGATTGGGCGTAAAAAACCGTAGCCTTCTTGGCCTACGATATCCAAGATTCCTTCCATATAAAAGAAGCCTTGTTTTTCCGCCTGCGCCCGTATCACAGCCAATGACAATTCTTTTTTATTCATTTGGCTGTAATAAGGAATTCGAAACTCTTTGGCAAAGGTGTAGATTTCTTTTAAGGTTTTGTTTTCCAACTCTGCCATCGTAAGATAATCGCTCATAATTACTCCTCTATCATTTGAATATCAGCTCCAAGAGCCGTTAGTTTTTCGATGATATGATCATAGCCGCGCAAAATGTACTCGACATTAAAGACGCTGGTCGTGCCAGTCGCCATCAATCCGGCAATGACAAGGCAAGCTCCTGCTCGTAAATCAGAAGCGACAACTTCTGCTCCGTGCAATTGGCTTGGTCCGCTGACAAAAATCATGTTGCCTTCTGTCGTTGCTTGTGCGCCCATTCGTGCTAATTCAGGAATATGGTTGACCCGTTTGGCGTAAATCGTGTCCATGATTTCCGACGTTCCTTTTGCTTTTAGCAATAATGGTGTGATCGGCTGTTGCAGGTCTGTGGCAAATCCTGGATAAGGATAAGTTTTCACAGTCGCTGGTTTCAAGTCTTTTGAGGGATGCACATAGATTTCATCTTCACTAATATCCATTCGCACGCCGATTTCTTCCAATTTCGCAATGTAGCTTTCTAGATGCTCATAAATCACATTTTTGACAGTAATGCCTTCCCCCGCTGCTGCGGCTAAAGAAAGGTAGGTTCCTGCTTCGATCCGATCTGGAATGATGGAATGACGACAACCGTGCAATTCTTCCACGCCTTCGATACGAATTTCATTGGTACCTGCACCTCTGATTTTCGCTCCCATATTATTTAAAAGGGTGGCAACATCAATGATCTCAGGTTCCCGTGCGGCATTTTCAATGATCGTTTTGCCTTTGGCTTTTACTGCTGCCAGCATCACATTGATGGTTGCTCCGATGGAGACCATATCTAGGAAGATCCGTTCGCCAGTCAAGCCTTCTTCTTCGGTACGCAAATACATAGCACCATGTTCATTGGTGACTTTTGCGCCAAGTGCTTCGAAGCCTTTAATATGCAGATCGATGGGTCGCGGGCCTAAGAAGCAGCCGCCAGGCAATCCAACGACGCCTTCACCAAACTTCGCCAACAATGCCCCCATGAAATAGTAAGAAGCTCGTAGACTATTGATTTTTCCGTTAGGCATCGGGATCGAAACGATGTTTGTCGGATCGATCTCAAGCGTATTGTTTTCAAAATGGGTCTTCACACCCATGATTTCGATAATCTCAATTAATGAGTGCACATCTTGGATGTCAGGCACTCCTTCTAAAATGACCGGTGAATCAGCTAAGATCGCTGCCGGGATCAATGCGACTGCACTGTTTTTTGCGCCGCTAATGGTGACTTCACCTTTTAAGGGACGATTGCCGTTGATGACAATTTTTTTCATGGAATTCCACCTATACTCTTTTTTAATTTATGTGTATCATTCCAATTTTAGCACAGATCCCTCAAAGAAAAAAGATGCAGGATATTTTTGATCCCCGCATCAAGAATATTTTCTTGGAAAACAAAAAAACTCTTAGAATCAGTGATTCTAAGAGTTTTGATCTTTGATTAAGATTAAGCTTTACCAGCTGAACCGAACCAGTCGATGTGTTCTTCTGCATCTTTAACGATTGCAGCAACACCTGGTGCTAATAATTTACGAGGGTCGAATCCTTTACCTTCTTTATCTTTGCCAGCTTCGATGTATTCACGAGTTGCTTTAGCAAATGATAATTGGAATTCAGTATTTACGTTTACTTTAGAAACACCCATTGAGATTGCTTTTTCGATTTGGTCTTGAGGAATACCAGAACCACCGTGTAATACTAATGGTACATCAGAACCTACTGCATCAGCGATTGCTTGTAAGTGGTCAAAAGCAAGGCCTTTCCAGTTTTCAGGGTATTGACCGTGAATGTTACCAATTCCGCAAGCTAGGTAATCAATACCAGTTGCAACCATTTGTTTACATTCTTCGATGTCAGCTAATTCGCCAGAACCGATGATTCCATCTTCTTCTCCGCCGATTGAACCAACTTCACACTCCACAGAAACGCCTTTTGCGTGTGCTTTTTCGACAACTTCTTTAGCCAATTTCAAGTTTTCTTCAAATGGTAAGTGAGAGCCATCAAACATAACAGAAGTGTAACCAACTTCGATACATTCCATTGCTGCATCATAATCACCATGGTCTAAGTGGATTGCAACTGGAACAGTGATGTTCATTGAATCAACCAAGTTTGTAACGATGTCTTTAGCAACTTTGTATCCGCCCATATATTTGGCAGCACCCATTGAAGTTTGGATTAGAACTGGCGCTTTTTTCGCTTCAGCAGCTTTTAAAATCGCTTGTGTCCATTCTAAGTTGTTTGTGTTGAATCCGCCGACTGCATATCCGCCTTGACGAGCAGCTTTTAAGAATTCAGCTCCTGATACTACTGGCATAAAAAATTCCTCCTAAGTTTTGAAAAACTTTATTTGTTAAGCAATGCTTAACCGACAATGCTATTTTAGCAAATATTTGCGGTATTTGCTACTAAAAAGAGGAATTTCTCTTTTCAAAAAAAGATTGCACAAATATAAAAATCCAGCATTTTCATCATCTTTTCTGAAAGTCTACGATTCTGTAAGGTTTTGCTCTCCTATATGCGGTCGTTAGATAACATATCAGCGTGTGAAAATTCGAGAAAAATTTCACATATTTTTTCGTCGTTTTATCATAATTTTCCAGTAAATCCTTCCTTCTTCTCCTCTGAGCATAAGAATAGCCTTGTGAAAGCGGCTATATTATTATGTAAAAAAGGAGGGATAAAATGAAAAAAGCGCTTATTGGATTTTTGGCAGTCATCGGAGTTCTTTTCTTGGCAAGTTGCAGCTCGGGGGCCAAAGAAGAAACCAAAACATTCACAATGGATCAAAATGGGGTTTCGATGGAACTGGTCTTCACTTATGAAGGCGATAAAGTAAAAACTCAGACTGCGAACAATGTCATGCCTTATTCAGCAATTGGGGTAACGACCAAAGAAGAAGCACAGACGGTACTTGATCCGATCGCAGAACAGTATCAGCAAGTCAAAGGGTTGGACTATTCCCTCGACTATACAGATAGTGAAGCGACTGAATCCTTGAAGATCAATTACGACGAGTTGGATTATGATTCAGCAAAACAATTGCCTGGGGTTAGTTTTGAAGGAAATACCGAAAATGGGATCAGCATGGAACGTACAGAGGAAATGCTCTTGGATCAAGGGTATAAATTAAAAGAATAATCCTCTCTAGGCACCAGCAAATCAACACGCGTTTCCGCTGGCGGATTTCATTCGAACTGTTAGCGAAAAAAATAATGCATCAGCCTGAAACTTCCGGTCGTTTTGACGGAAGTTTTTTGTATGCAGAAACAGATGATTTCCACCAACGCTCACGCAAGTGTCAACCTTTTACGGATTACTGGGATCGCGCAACTCAAAAAACTCCCCATCTTGAGATGAGGAGTTTCGCACATTCATTTTTTGGTTTGCGGCTAGCGATTATTACGCTTGACGGTTGTCTAATGAAGCACCAACAAATGCTTTGATCAAGCGTTGTGGGCGTGTTGGACGAGAAATCAATTCTGGGTGGAATTGGCAACCCACGAAGAATTTGTTTTCTGGAATCTCAACGATCTCAACCAAACGATTGTCTGGCGATACACCTGAGAAGACCATACCATTTGCTTCAAAGATTTCACGGTATTTGTTATTAAATTCATAACGATGACGGTGACGTTCTTGAACAACTTCCTCCCCATCATAAGCTGCAGCTGTTTTGGTGCCTTTTTTCACTTTACATGGATACAAGCCTAAACGCAATGTTCCACCTAAGTTTTCGATGTTTTCTTGGTCAGCCATCAAGTCAATGATGTTATTGGCTGTTTCAGGATCCGTTTCTGCGGAGTTGGCATTTTCCAAGCCAACGACATTGCGGGCATACTCCACACAAGCCATTTGCATCCCTAGACAAATCCCTAAGAATGGCACATCGTTTTCCCGAGCATATCGGATCGCTTCGATTTTCCCTTCAATCCCACGATCCCCAAATCCACCAGGAACAAGGATTCCGTCTACTTCACCTAAGTAAGACTCCACATTTTCCCGTGTGATTTCTTGGGCTTTGATCCAATCGATCTCGATGTCTGCATCAAAGGCAAAACCAGAATGTTTCAAGGCTTCGACAACTGATAGATAAGCATCTGGCAATTCCACATATTTTCCGACTAATGCGATGCGTACTTTTTTCTTCAAATTCAGCACCTTTTCTTCCAATGCTTGCCATTCAGTCATGTCAGCAACTGGTGCGGTCAGTTTCAAATGATCACACACGATTTGATCCATGCCTTGCGCTTGCAGTGCCAATGGGATCGAATAAAGGGTCTCAACGTCACGAGATTCGATCACGGCTTCTGGTGCCACGTCACAGAATTGTGCCAATTTGTTTTTTGTTGATTGTCCTACGGGTTGTTCTGTCCGAACGACCAAGATATTTGGTTGAATCCCTAAGCCGCGCAGTTCCTTCACACTGTGTTGGGTCGGTTTGGTTTTCATTTCGCCCGCTGCTTTCAAATAAGGAATCAGCGTCGTGTGGATGTACATCACATTGTCTGAACCTACGTCTGCTTTCATTTGACGCAAAGCTTCTAGAAACGGCAATGATTCAATATCCCCTACTGTACCGCCGACTTCTGTGATGATCACATCTGAATCAGTCATTTTGGCTGCCCGCATGATTTTTTCTTTGATCTCGTTGGTGATATGCGGGATCACTTGAACAGTCGCGCCTAAGTATTCTCCTTTACGCTCTTTCCGCAAAACTTCTGAATAGATTTTTCCAGTTGTTACATTTGAGTATTTGTTCAAATTGATATCGATAAAGCGTTCATAGTGACCTAAGTCTAAGTCGGTCTCTGCTCCATCATCGGTTACGAATACTTCACCATGTTGGTATGGGCTCATCGTTCCTGGATCAACGTTGATGTACGGATCGAATTTTTGAATGGTTACTTTCAAGCCGCGATTTTTCAACAGACGTCCTAATGATGCTGCTACGATCCCTTTACCAATAGAAGAAACCACACCGCCGGTTACAAAAATATATTTTGTCATAAACTGAAAAACTCCTTTAATCTATTTTACAGGAAAAGCATTTAGAAAATAATAAAAGCTCCCTATCCATAAATGAATAGGGAGCGAAAATTCTAAATCACTTTCTGACTCTTGTAAAGAGTGCCCAAACAGAATGATACATTCTCACCTAGCAAATGTCAAGAAAACTTTATCTGATTTTTTCAGAAAAAACGGAGGTTTCCAAACGAAGCGTTTTACGCTTCGATGCAGCTAGTTTCTCCTTTTTCACGCCGGCATTCTATGGTTACTCTTTCTTAAACAACCTTCATGTTTTCTACACAACTTTTTGCAATTTTTTCATTGCTTCTTACGAAATCGTTGAACTCTCTTTGGCATAATACAAAGTGTAGATGAAGTCTGGCGCTTTACTCGTTTTGGTAAAAATGATCGGAACGTATTTCTGGTTATTTTTGGCAAAGACGAGGTGCAGGTTCGATTCCTGCCTTCTACGCTAGTGATGCGGTTGAAAGGAAGCTCTGAGGATCAATCGCAGCAATCCTTAGATTATTGTTTAACCAATGAAACAAAATCAACGTTCGTCCAAGCATTTGCTGAAGCCTTGCTGTAAACCCCGATTTCACAAGCACCTGTTGTAATTGGAATGTCTTTGATTGTAATTTTTGTCCATTCACTTGTTTTAACAACCGCAGTATTTAGTTCCGCTCCACCATAATTTTTGATATATAACTGATTGGTATCAAACTCTCCCCCAGACATTACATAGGCACTCAATGTGTAAGTTCCATCGCTGATGCCACTAACATTTTGATAAGCTGATGCCTCGTAAGCTTGGTCCTGCCAAAAAGTTAATTTGTAGTCTCCAAAAAAAGTCCCAGCTTCCGTTTTGATCGTACCTTCAGCTGTTCCTTGTTGAAACCACGTTTGCCAATCGGAAGGACTGGTCGTTGGTCCATCGCTCTCGAAACTTGCATTTTTAACCAGATTTGTTTGCGCCCCTGCTTGTTTAAACGCACGCAAGCTTGGCAAGGCGTTTCCAGCAAAATCAAACATCGCCTGGTTGTCCCATTCGTTTCCCATAGTAGATTGAACACCGAGATAATTCATACCTGCTTGTGTTGCCCAACTCACGTTTCCGTTGTACCAAAGAGGTTCCCAATAAAAGAAGCCCGCCCCGCGATCATTCGGCACCGCTTGAATACGATCGGCTAGATCCAGCAAATACTCTGCTTGTCCTGACGGTGTTGGTTCATATCCCCCCGCCGCTGCTTCGGCTTCGCCAAAGGCATTTGGCATAGTATCTGCATTCGCTGTTGTATGCCCATAAGCTGTTTCAACTACGATCACTTCTTTGCCATACCGTTGACTGATCGTATTCATATTGGTTTGAAGTTCATTCATTGAACCGTGCCAATACGGATAATACGATACTCCAATTAAATCAAATGACACACCCCGACTGGTGATTTCATCAAACCACCAAGTAAATGCTCCTGTATCGCCACCATCAGCTAAGTGGAGCATTACTGGAGTTGTTTTAGGTTGAGTGTCTCGAACAGCTTGGACACCAGACTTCAAAAAAGTAGCTAATCGATCAAACTCTCCCCCGTCTTCTCCCCAAGACTTGCCATAAGGCCAGAGCATGCCACTATTCAGTTCATTGCCGATCTGAACCATATCAGGATAAACGTCTAGCTGCTTCATTTCCGACAGAACGTTCTTTGTATAGTCATACAACGCCGTATTCATTTCTTCAAAGGTCAGATCTTGCCACGCTTTAGGAACATTCTGTTTCCCAGGATCAACCCAAAAATCACTGTAATGGAAATCTAGCAACACGTTGAGTCCAAGACTCTTTGCTCGTTTTGCAAGGGCAATCGTCGTTTCCAGATCATTTGTCCCTGCCCCATAACTTTCTCCGTTACTATTATAAGGATCCTGCCACAAACGCAGTCGAACATAGTTGACACCATTATTTTTTAGAATCTCTAAGGCATCTTTTGAAATACCATCTTCATAATATTTTGCACCAGATTTTTCCATATCTGACAAGATTGAAATATCTGCTCCGCGAATAAACTCGCTGGCAGATGCTTCAACTGTTTTTGAAACAGCCCCCAAAGTCCCTATCACAGCTGCAAATAAAGCGACTTTACGTAACCACGCTCCCTTTTTCATTCATTTGCTCCTCCTTTATTGAAATTGGTTCAGAATAAATTGAACGGCTTTTTCAGGATCTCTCGTTAATCCGATATATTCTGCTCCTTTTGTCGCAACCAGCTTGATTCCTAAGCGATCGGTATCTTCTTTGATATCATCATAATAAGAATTGACTTGCGGTGCTAAGACCACCATATCAAAATCCTGCAGCATTTCGTAATGAGAACCATAAGCACCCGCCATTGCACTGATCGGTGCTTTCGATTCAGATGCGCCTTCTTTTAAAGCATTAGCTAACATCGCACTTGTCCCTGCTCCAGCACAAAGCACCAACACATTGATTTCTTTATTTGTATCGCTGATAATTTGGCTCGCTACCACAGGTACTTCCTCACGTATAGCAGCAGAAGCACCTTCCTCGGTTGCGATCACTTCCGCTTTTTGTGCTTCTTGCTCTACTAAAACAGCATCGTATGCTTTACAAAATGGTAGATAGATCAGGAAGTCAACGACGATTAGAACCGCTGCTAAAACAAAGGCTAACACCCCCATGCCCGTTCCTAGAACCAGACCGATCGGTGCCGGAGTTGCCCAAGGTAAAACGTACATAAAACTGTTCATGCCTAGCACATCGACAAAAAACTTAAACAAGCAAACGTTTACAACTGGTGTTAACAAAAACGGAATGAAAAAATAAGGATTCAAAATCATGGGTGCTGCAAACAACAATGGTTCATTGACAGCAAAACTTACTGGAATAAAGGAAGCTTTCCCGACTGCCTTCAATTGTTTGGACTTAGCAAAGAGTAGGAAGATAAAAGGAACGACCAATGTGGCCCCAGTTCCTCCCATAGTTCCTACAAAATTTCCTAAACCGACTGTCAGTACTTTTGAAGCTTGCTCACCGGAATTGAACAATTGCAGATTGGTTTCCACATTGGCATAGATAATTGCTGCAATTGCTGGTTCCACGATTGACGGTCCATGAACACCGACAAACCAAAATAGCGCCATCGCTCCCCAGATGATAGCGATTCCTAAATAACCGTCGGCTGCTGTGAATAATGGCTGCAGCACAGTAATGATTGCTTCTGCAAATGAGATTTGGAAAATTTGCCGAATACCTAAATCAATTAAAACGGCCGCAAATACTGAAAAAGAGAAAGGAAAAATATCTCGGAAGGTTTGCGAAATCGTACCAGGAACTTCTTTAGGCATCTTAATGGTAATGTCTTTCAGCACACAAAACTTATATAAATTAACTGTTAAAAATGCAGCGACAAAGGACGCCAATAGCCCCTTTGTCCCCATGTATTCCGTTGAAAATCCGCCTTCGATCGGAGAGACGCTTAACAACAGGAAACTTACCACAGAAGCCAGCATCACAGAAGTCGTGTTGATCACTTTGTTTTTCGGTAAGCGGCGATTCATCGAATCAGCCAAGCAGCGAGCAGTGGTTGCTGAAACAAGTAACCCTACAACCCCCATCGAATAATTATAGACTTTCCACAACCAAGTGGAGACAGCTTCAGGCCATTGGTAACCAAAAATCTCAGGAACCGCAGCAATCAAAATGAATATGCTTGAGAATAAAATAGCCGGCATCGCTGTTAAAAATCCGTCACGAACGGCTCCCAGATAACTATTGCGTGAGATTTTTTCAAAAAACGGTTTCCCTTTTTCGATTTGTTTAATGATTCCATCCATAGCGTTCTTCTCCTATCCTTGATTCTGCTTGTACAGTGCAATAAAGTCTTGAATCAGATCCCTCAGCAACAAAGTGGTCATTAAATGGTCCTGTCCATGAATAAAAATGAATCCCATCTCCATCTCTTTTCCCGATGCTTCTTCCGCTAAAATTTTCGTTTGCGAATTGTGTGCAAGAGTTAAATTTTCGTCGGCTTCTTTCAGTGCTGAATCAACATGCTCAAAGTTCCCTTGTCTTACTTCTTTCAATAATTTCAATAATGTACTGCGAGCGTCCCCTGAATAAGCAACGATCTCAAAACCAAGCATTTGTAATTCCTCTTTATTCATCTTTTCTTCCTCCATTATTACTTATTAAATAATCGTTTTGGTTTCACTAACTAATTTGTACCAGTATGCTGACTCTTTCGGGTAACGCTTCTGGGTTTCAAAATCAACATAAAACAAGCCATACCTTTTGTTATACCCATTTGTCCATGAGAAAAGATCCATAAGCGACCACAAAAAATATCCCTTCACATTTACCCCAGCTGTTATCGCCTTGCTTAAGGATTCCAAATAGACTCTCAAATAGTCGATTCTCGGCTGATCCATAATGATGCCATCTTCAAACTGGTCTTTATACCCCATGCCGTTTTCAGTGATATAGATTTTGTTGTAATGCGGGTAATCGCTTTTAATTCGCAACAACAAGTCATAAAGACCTTCTGGATAAATCAGCCAGTCCCAATCTGTTCGAGGAATTCCTTCTTTATAAATGCGTTCTCCGATCCCCTTCACTTTATAAACAGAGGTCCCTTTTTCACCCGTGCCATTATGATGGATCGCGTTTTCTCCATCGTAAGCTTTGACAAAATGGCATTGGTAGTGATTGATCCCTAAATAGTCATTACGCGTGGAGGCTTTTTTCAATTCAACGAAATCTTCTTCAGGAAAATGATAGCTGGCCTGATTTGCTTCACATATCTCATCAAGAGCAGTCAAGGTTTCAGTTGAATAATAGCCTAAATAAGTAGCATCTAATAAGAAGCGGATCGACAATGCATCGTCTAAAAAGGCTGCATGCTTATCTTCTGGAGCATCTGTTGCCGCATATTTCGTCTCCAATGAGTGAACGACACCGATTTCGCCTGGAAGTTCGTTTTCTTTGAAATAGTTCACAACACGTGCATGGGCAACCATCATATTATGAAGACAGGCGATGATTTTTGTAAAATCATATTTGATTCCTGGTGGGAAAACGCCTAACAAATATTGATTGGTCGCAACAGGATAGATTTCATTAAAGGTACTCCACACTTTCACTTCTTTGAATTCATGAAAACAAAAAATGGCATAGGAAACGAATGCTTCTATTGTTTCTCGATTCAAAAAATCTCCCTGGTCAAACAAACGTTTAGGGGTATCAAAATGATGCAATGTCACAAACGGCGTTACGTTTCTTTTCGCACATTCTTCGAACACACGATGATAAAAAGCGATTCCTTCTGGGTTCGGTTCCCCATCACCATCAGGAAAAATTCGACTCCATGCAATGGATAATCTTAGCCCATTCACACCAAATCGTTCACACAATTCAATATCCCTTGCATATTGATGATAAAAATCACTTGCCGGATCAGGACTGAATCTACCCTGTTCCTCTAAAAAATCATCCCAAGCAACAGCGCCTTTGCCGCCCTCCTTAGTGGCTCCTTCAACCTGATAGGCTGCTGTGGCTCCACCAAAAATAAAATCTTCTGGTAATTTAAGCATGTACATCTCTCCTCAAATCTATAATCAGTTTCCGCATTTTCTAACTGATTGAATTGTAATCGCATCCAAAACATTTGTCAACAAAAACAAACATAAATAATCACAAAAATCGGAAAATAATGATGGTTTTTATTGAAACAAACATAGAATATGTTTAAAATGTTTGTTTTTGTTCGAATTAGATTGACTGCTAGCCGATTATATGATAGATTATCTTTAAATTAGAGGTGAAGACGATGCTGAAAAAAGAAAGATTGTTTACTATCGTAGAAATGGTCAATAAAAAAGGAATTCTTACTGTTAACGAGATCATCAATCAATTAGATGTTTCTGATATGACCGTTCGCAGAGATTTAGATGAATTAGAAAAATCGGGCAAGCTGCTACGTATCCATGGAGGGGCTCAAAGTCTTTCCTATACTTTAGATCAAGAACTTTCTCACACCGAAAAAGCCACTCTACAGATTCAAGAAAAAAAAGAAATTGCTGCCGCAGCAGCCTCATTGATTCACGAAGGGGAAACGATTTTCTTAGGACCAGGTACAACAATCGAACTATTGGCGACACATTTACTGAACAAGAAAATCCGGATCATTACTAATAATTACCCGGTTTTTGATATTCTTGCGCAAGCAGATGGACCGGAAATTTTACTAATTGGCGGCGATTTTCGTAAAAATACCGGTGCATTTGTTGGACCGATTACTAACGACAATTTAAGAAGATTAAAGTTTACAAAAGCATTTATCAGTTCAAACGGGGTACACAACGAAGCCATTTCTACTTATAGTACAGAAGAAGGAGAAGCCCAGCAGATCGCATTAAATAATTCCCGTAAGAAATATCTGCTCGTTGATAACAAAAAGTTCAACCGTGATGATTTTTATGTATTTTATAATTTGCATGACTTCGACCTACTCATTACGGATCGTCAAATATCACCTGAGCTACAAGAGCACTATGCACAATATGTCGATCTGCAAATTGCTGATTCAACCGAAAATACCACTATAGGAGTGTAACTATGAAAGGGATTATTTTTGATTTTAACGGAACAATGTTTTTGGACTCTCATCTACATGAAGCTGCTTGGCTGCACATGATTCATGATCATACAAAAGATGGTTTATCAGATGAGGATATTTTAAAAAATATCCATGGTCGAACGAATACGGAGATTTTAAAACATTTCATTTCAGAACATTTGACTGTCTCTGAGATCGCCGTCTTGTCAGAAGAAAAAGAAAGCTATTATCGTATGCTTTGCTTGCAAAATGAGAACGATCTCCAATTGACAAAGGGGCTTGAAGCGACTCTTGATCAGCTGACTGACCAGCAGATTCCATTAACGATTGCCACGGCTACTGTTAAAGAGAATGTTGCTTTTTATTTTGATACTTTCGATTTAGCACGCTGGTTTGATTGGGATAAGATCGTCTATGACGATGGCTCTTTTCCTGGAAAACCGCAACCGGATATTTTTCTTAAAGCGGCTGGCAAATTGGGCTTAGCTCCTGCTGATTGTCTTGTTATCGAAGATGCTTATTCAGGTTTGCTTGCTGCCAAGCGTGCTGGGATTGGAACAATTATCGCAATTGATCCATTCGGAAAAAATAATGCAGTATTTGAACAGGCACAGCTAAATAAAGATGGAACAATCAAAGATTTTACTGATTTTTGGACAGAGTACCTATCTGTCATATCCGTTAATTCTTAAGCGATTCTATTAAAAACAACTGAGATGCATATCTCCTTTTATAAAAAACTGCAGTGAAATGACACGTGTCTTCATGTCATTTCACTGCAGTTTTTTTCATTTTCGTTTAGTTCTTACTCATTCTGCTAAAAATTTCTAGATTTTCTCCAACCAATCATTGTCATTCTTTTTGTTC
The DNA here is from genome assembly GCF_050542615.1 of Enterococcus sp. DIV0008. Taxonomy (NCBI): domain Bacteria; kingdom Bacillati; phylum Bacillota; class Bacilli; order Lactobacillales; family Enterococcaceae; genus Enterococcus; species Enterococcus sp. DIV0008. Next base: position 2,745,023 of record NZ_CP172937.1, read on the forward strand.
TTTGAGAAAATAAGCACAACTCAATCGATTAATTTAACATTTTATCGATTTTTTTCGATTTTTTCAGTTGAAAGATGTTCACTTTTTTTATTTTCAGTTGTTGTATTGTTAAGGAGGGAGAAAAATGCGTTTGAATGCTTACGAACATTATTTACTGAAGTTAACGAATGACTTGGTTCATTACCTGCAGTCCCTCGGCGCTTCTCAACAGGATGCCGAAGATATTGCTCAAGAAGCAGTTGTTAAAATCCTTGAAATCGATTCGGTCTTAACCGCAGAAGCGATTCGTCCGTGGCTGTTTCGTGTGGGGATCAATGGTTACTTTACGTTGTATAAACAAACAAAGCGACGGCGAGAAATCGTCAGGCAGTATTTGCCAGTGACTGCTTCTGGTATCAACTGGCAAGAAACTGATGATGATCTTTATGAGACACTTCAAGAATTACCCGTTTCTACCTCCACCCTTTTGATCATGAAGTACGCAGAAAATTTGAGTTTAAAAGAAATAAGCTTTTTACTGAATCGCCCGGAAGATAGCATCAAAACAGCATTATACCGAGGAAGAAAACAACTGAAAAAACGAATGGAGGAAAAGAATCATGACTATTAAAGATCAAGAATTTAAAAAAATCGTGAAAAAAGCTCGGCTAAAAAACACACATAGGACAATTGTTATTGCTGTACTGTCTTTGATAGTATTGATTGGTCTACCAGGGGGGCTTTATTTAAACTATTACAATTACGGTCCTTTTCGAGGAGAAAAAATAGCGGGTGTTCCAGATAATCATCTAGTTCAAGTCGAAAATCAAATGGATCTTTCCAGATTATTATTTGATTTTGGCTCACAGCTAAAATTTAATACCCAAGCTCGAGCGATGACGGTTTATTTTGATCACTATCAAAAAGGCGATAAAACAACCCACAAGCTGATTGCTTCCTTAATGACAGATACCAAAAGCAATTATAACGGTTATTTAACAATTGGTATTTCTAAAGGGGAAAAAAAGCTGCTCGTAAACTTATCTTCCAATGGCGGAGCATCAGAAACAACGACAGATCTTACGGCATTTCAGTATATTTCTCTTGGAGAAGACAATGATCTTCCCGGGGGAGCAATCTACCACATTGAAGAAGATCCCCTAGAAATCCAAAAAAATGTTGAGATTCCTTTGATTTATATTGCACAAGGTGGCGACCTAAAATTATATGATGTGATGGAAAATAACTTGTCCGAAGAAAATTTAAAAAGCGTTGAAAACGTCTATTACATTTACTTAATAGTAGAATAACGAAAAAAGACCAGTTCAGGATGCCTGAGCTGGTCTTTTTTCTGTCATACTGTCGATTAATTCCGACGGTTGTTATTACCGAATAAAATAATCAAACGTAAGAGCTGCAATAAGGTTGCTACGGCAGCTGCGACATAGGTCAACGCTGCGGCAAAGAGCACTCTTCTCGCTTGAGGCACTTCCTCTTCTGTTAACAAGCCACCATCTGCCAAAATACGGATCGCCCGTTTTGAGGCATCGAACTCGACTGGCAAGGTCACTAATTGGAAAATAAATGCCAATGAGAAAGCCAACAAACCTAAGTTGATCAGAAACGAGCCTCGTAACAGTACCCCGATCAAAATCAACGGGATCGAGATGCTAGTTCCGATATTGGCGATCGGCACGATCGCATGACGCAAACGCAAAGGAAAATAACCTTTGGCATCTTGGACTGCGTGACCACACTCATGGGCTGCAACACCGATTGCTGCTACCGAAGTTGATTGTGCGGTGGATTGTGATAAACTCAGCATTTTGTTGCCAGAATTGTAATTATCCGTCAAATCACCAGCGATCGCTTGCACACCAACATTATTGATTCCTTGGCTCTGCAAGATGTACTGCGCCGCTTTTGTGCCGGTAATATTATTTTTACTTCTGACTTTGTCATATTTGTTAAAGGTACTTTTGACGTACGCTGACGCTGCTAGCGATATCACCATACCGATAATTACGAGAATGAAAGTCGGGTCATAAAAAAAGCCGAACCCGTATCCGCCCATACCATACACGATAAAATTCCCCCTTTTAATCTTTGACCTTATTTTACCATTAAAGTGGTGAAAAAATTATGAAGATGACTGGAAGATTTTGTTTTTAACCTTTTTTTACAAATTCTGATTTTAGTTTCATCGCGCCGAAGCCATCGATCTTGCAATCAATGTTGTGGTCGCCTTCGACTAATTTGATGTTTTTCACTTTCGTTCCTTGTTTGATGGCGCCAGATGCGCCTTTGACTTTCAAGTCTTTGATGACTGTCACTGTATCACCATCTACTAAAATATTGCCATTGGCATCTTTGTATACGGGTGCTTCTTCCGCCGCTTGTTGCTCTTGCCATTCGTTTCCGCATTCAGGACAAACAAACAGCCCGCGATCTTCATAAGCGTATTCAGATTGGCAATTTGGACAGTTAGGAATTTGAGTCATAATGTTGCTCCTTTAAAATATAATTTTCGCTGTAAAAAACAACTCACCATCAGCATACCGAAAAACCACTAGTGGCGCAACCAAAAATCAGTGACCGATAAGCAAAAAAATCGCTTCTGTAGAGTAATAACAGAAGCGATAATTCACGTGTATCCGAAAAGGAACTACACAGAATTCATTTTTATTTCGAGAAATAATTTGCACAAGCATCGCCGATCCACTGGATGAGTTGTACCAAAAGGATCAACAAGAGAATCACCACAATCAAAATCGCCGTTTCATAGCGATAATAACCATACTGAATTGCTAAATCGCCAATGCCGCCTGCACCAATTGTTCCCACCATCGCTGAGTAGCCTAAAAGACTGATCAAAGTTAGCACAAATCCGCGAATCAAGGCTGGCAAGCTTTCTGGTAAAATCACTTCGCGAATAATTTGCCCCGTCGATGCTCCGGAAGCGACACTAGCTTCAAGGACGCCATAGTCGATTTCGGCAAATGCGGATTCAGCGATTCGGGCGTAAAAAGGAATCGCGGCAATCGATAAAGCAATCGCTCCGCCGGCCGGGGTATAAGGATCACCGATCAGCATCGCTGATAACGGAATCAGCGTAATCAATAAGATCAAAAATGGTAGCGAACGGATTGCATTGACGACAAAATCGGCCAGATGATGCAAGAAAACATTTTTATGAAAAAGTTTACTGCCGACTAAAAACAGGACTAATCCAATCAATAAGCCGAAAACTACTCCTATAATTGCTGAAGTTCCCACCATGAAGAATGTTTCCCATAGTGCTTGGGGCAGGTTTGTTTTTAAAATCTCAAGCGTATCAGCCATTTTCTTCACCTATCTTTCTTAGAGAAAAGACGTTCGCAGCTAGGTGTGCTCGGGCTTTTGCTGCTTCTTCGGCGGGGCCAGTCAAATAGATATACAAAATACCGATCACATCTTTTTTGATATACTCAATTTTTCCGTGGATAATATTGATCGACACATCATAGGCTTTGGCTACAGTCGAAATCAGTGGTTCTAACGTATACTCCCCTTGATAGCGCAATTCCAGCAAGTCGCCTTCCGTGAAGGATGCTAGAATCTCCTCGGGAAGCGTCAGATCCAAGTAACGACCTACCAGTTTTTTCGTCATAGGCTGTTTAGGCTGACTGAACAAGCCGTAGGTCGTTTGTTCTTCAACGATGCGACCCTTCTCCATCACTGCCACCCGATCAAAAAACTTGCGGGCAACATCCAATTCATGGGTGATAAAGACGATGGTGATGCCTGTCTGTTCCTTGATTCGAATCAATAATTTCAAAATTTCTTCAGTCGTTTCAACATCTAACGCACTGGTAGCTTCGTCACATAACAAAATCTCAGGTTCATTGGCAATCGCTCGTGCAATGCCGATCCGTTGCTTTTCTCCCCCAGACAAATTATTCGGATACTCGTGAATTTTGTGAGGCAGATCCACCATTTCCAACAGTTCCTTAATCCTCGCTTCTTGCTTTTCTTGCGGATAATGCCCAGCACGCAAAGCAAAGGCTAAATTTTCCTTGATGGTTCGATTATGGATCAGATTGAAATGCTGAAAGATCATCCCGATTTTTTGTCGTACTTCACGCAAGTGTTTCCCTTTGGCTTGCGTGATGTCTTGACCATCAATCAGAATTTGACCGCTAGATGGTACCTGCAGTAGATTCAACGTACGAACCAAGGTACTTTTCCCAGCCCCGCTCAATCCGACGATCCCGTATACTTCTCCAGCTTGAACGGAAAAATCAACGGAATCCACTGCTTTTTTGATTTGTTTTTTATGAGTGAATGTCACTGATACTTGTTTTACTTCTATTTTTGCCATAAGATATGCCCTTCTTACTCAGTCCAAAATTTCGGTTGATCAAAGTTGCTGAACGGTGATTCGGCAATCGCTTCTTTAAATGCGTCACTTTCTAATACTTCCGTAACTGCCTTAGCAAAATCACTGTCTTCTTCTTCGGAGGACACCACAAAGACATTTTTATATTCTTCTTTCAATGACTCCAACGCCAAAGCATCTGCAGGATCAAGAGAAGCCGCCCAAGCGAAGTTTCCTGGTACTAAAGCTAAATCGACGGTATCTAACGAACGAGCCAATTGAGCTGCGTCTAATTCTTTAAATGTCAGATTCTTCGGATTTTCTTCGATGTCATTCACTGTTGCTTTCGTTTCGTCGATATTGTCTGCGATGGTGATCAACTCATTGGCAGCTAACAGTTGCAAGGTCCGAGCTAAATTTGAGGCATCATTGGCAATCGAAACAGTCGCCCCGTCTGCTAACTCATCCAAGCTGGACAGTTGCTTCGAATAGATGCCCATTCCCAGTGTTGGCACTTTTTGTAATGCCGTAAGGGATAACTGGTTATCTGCCGAAAATTTTTCTAGATAGGCCGTATGTTGAAACAAATTGGCATCGATTTGGCCATTCGCCAAGGCATTGTTCGGCTGAATATAATCATTAAACACTTTGGTCGTGAGTTGATACCCTTTTTCTTCCATTAATGGCGAGATCACCTCCGTCACCATGTCCCCGTATGGTCCCGGCGCCACTCCAACCACTTTTTCTTCCACTGCATTTACACTGTTTTCACCAGACTGCGTATCCTCTGTGCTGCTAGTATTGCCACAAGCTGCCAATGTAATTAAGACAGCAGCAGCAACTAATCCAACGATTCCCTTTTTCAACTGTTTCATTTCTTTGTTCCCCCTTTTTATAATAAAAAAACGTCCTTTCTCCATCATAGAGAAAGGACGAAACAACCTTGTTCGTGGTACCACCTTTAATTTATTGGCTGAACCAGCCAACCTTATCAGTTTATTAACTGCTTTGCTGTATCGGGCAATCCCGCTGCACGCTTGCTTTTGCTCACGTCCAAACGCTCCAAGGCCATCTTCAGTCAAACGGCTGTGCTCTTTCTCACCAATCCGAGCTCTCTGATCCAATCGAAACTGACTTACTCTTCTTATCATCGCGTGTTTTTTAATTTGTGTTTAACTATACGATAGCCTCAAATGAATGTCAATTCTTTTTTTCACGAAAATATCATCTTTTTGCAATAATTTTCACAGTGTTTACAGAGCCAAATTCTCATCTAGAATCAAGCCTTCAGAGACCATAACCGCATCGCCGATCAATTCTAATGCGCCCTGATCAACATCAACTTCTACCGTTAACTCGCCACCTAACACGTGCAGCAAGACATTCGCTGCCGCTTGCTGGTGACGTTTGGTCACGACATACGCAGTGGCACCAGAACCTGTGCCGCACGCATAGGTAAAACCTTCCACCCCTCGTTCATACGTGCGAACGATCAGATCACCCTTGTCATCTTCTTCATAGAAATTGACATTCGCCCCTTTGGGGAAAACCTCCCAATAGCGTATCTCTTTGGCAAGTTCAGCCAGCTGTTCCAACTCAGTTTCTGCCAGACCAGGATAGTGAACCACCGCATGAGGGATTCCTGGATCACCCAATTCCACATAGTCCACGAAAGAAACCATTGGATTCGGGTACGCTTGATCAAATGTAGTCACGGTGGGTGGATTCAAGGTTACTTTGTAGTGTTTTGCCGACAAGCGCCATGCGGGGACATCGCCAGCAACTGTTTCGATGGTCATCTGCTCGCCAGCAATTCCCTTCTCAAAGGCATAACGGGCAATACAGCGAGCGCCGTTGCCGCACATTTCTGCTTCGGTCCCATCAGCATTGTAAAACCGCATCCGAAAATCAGCGGTTCCTGTGCGAAAATCCACTGCCATGACTGCATCCGCGCCAACAGAAAATTTCCGATGGCAAACCTGAGCAGCAAATTGCGACAGTTGTTCATGGGAGAATTTCAATGTGCGGTTATCGATTACGATAAAATCATTTCCTGCACCTTGCATTTTTGTATAAGGAATCGTCATGTTGTCACCTGCTTTTCAAAATTTTACTTGCTGGAAGCTCCCTCTTTTAGAAACGAAGGAACCACTTCATTTTGCAGCATTTGCTCGTAGGACTGGCGTTTAACGGCTAATTCCGCTTGGCCGTTTTCCACAAAGACGACTGCAGGAATCTGTAAATTATTGTAGCTGCTGGCCATCGAATAGCCATAAGCTCCTGTTGCGAACGTAGCAAACAGATCCCCAGTTTCAACGGGCGGTAATGCAAGATCTTTTACTAAGATGTCCGTACTCTCACAAGCTTTGCCAGAAATGGTGATCTTTTGTGTCGCAGCTTCGGAAGCGCGGTTGGCTAAGATACCAGTATAAGTTGCTTGATAAAGACCAGGACGAATATTGTCTGTCATGCCACCGTCAATGCTGGCGTATGTTCTGATTCCCGGCAATGTCTTGATACTGCCGATGGTGTGCAAACTAATGCCTGCTTCTGCGACGATACTGCGACCGGGTTCAATAACGATGGTCGGACGTTCGCTCTGGTGCTGCGCATAAAAGGCGTCGATTTTTTCCATCACAGGATCTAAAAAGTAGCTGTAGGGTTGGCGAATATCTGCATCTGTGTATCGAACGCCAAAGCCGCCGCCAACATTTAGTTCTTTGATCCAATAATCAAAACGTTCATGAATAGTTTGGACAAGGGCCAAAGCCGCATCAACTGCCGCTAGATGTGAGCGATTGTCCGACAATTGACTGCCGACATGAAAATGCAGGCCATAGAAATCCAATTCAGGTGCTTGAATCACTTCTTCCACTAACGGAAATAAGATTTCTTCATCTAAAGGAATCCCGAATTTTGAATCTTTTTGTCCGGTCGAGATAAATTGATGGGTGCTGACCGAAACCTCGGGTGTGATGCGCAACAAAATTTTAGCAACGACTTGCTTTTCTTGACATAACGCGCGGATCAAGCCGACTTCTTGAATGCCATCAACGATGATCCGTCCCACGCCATAATCAAGGGCGGCTGCTAATTCTTCAATGGATTTGTTATTGCCGTTAAACTCGATGTGTTCTGCTGGAAAATCAGCTTGGATCGCTGTATACAGTTCCCCACCGCTAACCACGTCTAATGAAAGTCCTTCTGACTTGATCACTTGCAGCATCGCTGTGGTACAGAAAGCTTTAGCGGCATAGGCTGCCCGTGTCTTGCTGTAGCGCGTCAAAAACTGCGCCTGAATCTTTTGGCATTCTTCGCGAATCTCCGAAACGGAATACACGTAAAGGGGAGTTCCAAAGGTTTTTGCCAGCTCAACGGTATCGCAACCGTCAATGTATAAGTGATTGTTCTTGATTTCTTTTGCCATCGCTTTACTCCTTGTCTGTCGGCTCGTTCAACGCCTCGATCAAACGAACGTAGCATTCGATGCCTTGCAATAGATTTTTTTCGTCAAAATTCATTTTGCTGCTGTGTAAAGGGTGGACATAACCTTTTTCTTCATTTCGGGTACCGACAAAGAAAAAGACGCCGGGGATTTCCTTTTGGTATATCGAAAAATCCTCTGCCAACATATATGGCGGTGTTTCTCGGTAGCTCTCCCCAACCACTTTTTCCAATACTTCCACCATCTCAGGATCATTGTCCACGACACGATAAAGGTGCTCGAATTCGACATCCGCCGTGCAATCATATCCTTTGGCGATTTCTTGTGCGACGGTGGTGATTCTGCGCGTCATCGTTTCATAGACTTCATCTTCAAACGCCCGCATCGTTCCTTTTAAAACGACCTTGCCGGGAATGATATTTTCCGCATCTCCCCCATGGATCTTCCCAAAAGTGATGACCCCAGCAGAAAGCGGGCTGATATTGCGTGAAATGATCGAATGCAATCCTTGAATGATCGCAGCCGCGGCTAAAATGGCATCATGTCCTTGATGAGGCTGGGCACCATGGGCACTCGTGCCGTTGATCGTTAGATTGATCTCGCCGTTACGGGCCATCATCGGACCTTTCCGACTCGCAATGACTCCTTCGGGAAAGTCTGGGAAGACATGCAGCCCCACGATTTTTTCCACGCCAAAATCTCGTAAGATGCCTTCATCGATCATCAATTGAGCGCCACCGGGGCTTTCCTCGGCTGGTTGGAAAATCAAAACGATCGTTCCACGAATCACTTCAGGATGTGTTGCTAAATATTTAGCAAACCCTAGCATCGTTGCCATATGGCCGTCATGACCGCAGGCATGCATTTTCCCTTCATGTTTGGAAACAAAGGAAACACCTGTCTCTTCTTTGATCGGCAGTGCATCGATATCCGTTCGAAAGGCCAGCGTCTTTCCTGGACGATCGCTGCGAAAGACCGCAATCAAGCCGGTTTCAATCACTGGATAGATTTCTTTGATTCCAAAGGATTGCAACTGACGCAGCAAGTATTCCTTTGTTTTGAACTCAGTTAACCCTAATTCAGGGATTGTATGTAATTCACGACGAAAACGAACCACGTCTTCGGTTAATTTTTTGACTGCTTGCGATACTTGCATGTTAAAACACCTTTCTATTCATTCCTTTTAAAAATATCCATAAAAACCAACGAATATTCAGTTTTTCATTGATATTGTTTAATATTATAGTATATAATTCGAATAATCTATAGTATAAATTGTCGAAATGTTTCGATTTTTATTGAAAAATTTACCCCTCGTTTTGGTACACTTATACGTAGAGTTACGAAAAATAAATTGGTTGAAAGGATGTGTCGTAGTTTGACAATATTCAAAGGTTCTGGCGTTGCGTTGATCACCCCTATGCTTCAAGATGGTTCGGTGGATTTCGATAAGCTGAAGGAGTTAGCGGAGTGGCATGTGCAGCAAGGAACGAATGCAATCATTGCATGTGGTACGACCGGTGAAGCATCCACGTTAGACGATGAAGAACATATCGCGGTGATCGAAGCGGTGGTAAAACAAGTTGCTGGTCGAATCCCCGTCATCGGCGGAACAGGCTCCAACAACACCCAACATGGGATCCATCTTTCAAAAGAAGCACAGCGCGTTGGTGCTGACGCATTATTGGTTGTAACACCCTACTACAACAAAGCGACCAAGAAAAGTTTAGTCGCTCACTATGAAGCAATCTGTCAAAGCGTTGAGCTGCCAGTGATCTTATACTCCGTCAGCTCAAGAACCGGCTTAAATTTAACACCTGAAGCTGTGGCAGAACTGAAAAAAATCCCTAATATCAAAGGCATCAAAGAAGCCAGCGGCGACATTTCGCAAATCGCAGAAATCGCTCGTCTTGCGGATGATGACTTTGCGATCTACTCAGGAAATGACGATCAAGTAACCCCAATTCTAGCTTTAGGTGGCTCTGGCGTGATTTCAACGATCGGCAATATCGCTCCGAAACAAACGGCACAACTCGTTGCTGATTTCTTAAATGGTGATGTAAAAGCAGCCATCAAAGAGCAATTGCGACAAAAACCGTTGATCGATGCGATTTTCAGTGAAGTAAATCCTGTGCCGATCAAAGCAGCGGTCTCCTTGCTAGGCAAATGCGAATTGCATTATCGTTTGCCTTTGGGTGTCCCAGAAGATGCGACCCTCGTTCATTTAGAAGAAGAAATGACCAATTACGGATTGCTGTAAGGAGGAGTTTTTGGTGAAACAGATTTTATTAAGCGGTGCAAACGGTCGCATGGGCAAAGTGTTGCAAAGCCTGATCGCAAAGCACCCTCAGTTAGAAGTGGCCGCCGGCTTGGATCGTACCGAGCAATTAGATGGTCCTTTTCCAATCTATGATCGTCCAGAAAAAATCACGCAGCCGATCGATTTGGTGATTGATTTTTCTCATTATAGCAATGTCCCTGCCTTGTTGAACTATTGTGTCGAACAGCAGCTGCCAATCGTGGTTGCTACAACTGGTTTGACGGAAGACACGCAGATGATGCTGCCGTTAGCTGCTAAAGTGATTCCGGTTTTCTATTCTGCCAATATGTCGTTGGGGATCAATGTGCTGATCAAAGCACTACAAAATATCACCCCCGCATTAGAAGCTGACTTTGACATTGAGATCATCGAAAAGCATCATAATCAAAAACTCGATGCGCCAAGCGGTACAGCTTTGCTGTTGGCAGATAGTATCAATGACAGCTGTGAAACAAAAAAAGAATATCTCTACGGGCGTGAAGGCAGTGATCTAGTAAATGACCGCAAGCAGATGGGCATCCATGCCGTTCGCGGCGGAACGATCCCTGGGGAACACATTGTCATCTATGCTGGGCAGGATGAAATCATTGAATTAAAACACACTGCGCTCTCCCGCGAAATCTTCGCCAATGGTGCGCTAAAAGCAGCGGAATTTTTAGCCGATCAACCAGCCGGTTTTTATTCCATGCAAAATCTAATCGACAAGTAAAGGTGGTCTCTCATGACAGAATTACAATTTTCCGATCCTTATCAATTAGCAAAATATATCAAAGAAGCAAATAAACAAACACCTGTAAAAGTCTATATCAATGGAGATCTTGGCGACGTCCAAGCAGATGGCATCCAATTGTTTGGTAACGGCACCTTCTATTTCGTGGTTGGTGACAGTCAAAAAGTAGCTGAGTTTTTAACCGCGCACCAAGACAAAATCACCGATCACTATCTGGAAAATGATCGCCGCAACTCAGCGATCCCTTTGTTAGACTTGACGAAAGTCGACGCCCGTATCGAACCAGGTGCCTTTATCCGTGACCAAGCCATCATTGAAAAAAATGCTGTTATCATGATGGGGGCCGTGATCAACATTGGTGCCGTCGTTGGTGAAGAAACCATGATCGACATGGGTGCGATTTTAGGTGCCCGGGCAACCGTTGGGAAAAAAGCCCATATTGGCGCTGGTGCTGTCTTGGCTGGCGTTCTTGAGCCACCTTCAGCAAGCCCAGTCATCATAGAAGACAATGTTTTGATCGGTGCAAATGCCGTCGTCCTTGAAGGTGTCCGTGTTGGCGAAGGTGCAGTCGTTGCTGCCGGTTCTGTGGTGACTGAAGATGTCCCTGCTGGAGCAGTCGTTGCGGGCTCACCAGCCAAAGTCATCAAAATGAAAGACGAGAAAACGAAAAGCAAAACCGAATTTTTAGACGATCTACGGGGCTAAGCCGCGCTTTTTCTCAAAAATAAGCAAAAAAACGCAGTGCCGGTTCAGTGATGAGCCTGCGCTGCGTTTTGTCTAAAAAAAGGCGTACCGAAAGCTTTTGGCACGCCCTTTTTTTATTGGCAAATGTTCTTGTAAAAGTGTTTATTCTGCTTGAAACTCTTTGATCGCTGCTTGGATCTCTTGATAGATCACGGCAACTTCTTCAAGGTCTTTTGCGTTTGCTCCACTGGCAAGGGGATGTCCGCCGCCATGATGACGTTTGGCGATCTCATTGATCACTGGACCTTTCGAACGCATCCGCACTCGGTAATAGCCTTCTGGTTGTTCGACAAAGATCGCCCAAGCCAGCACCTCATCGATTTTCCCTGGTAAGGAAACGACTGCTGAGGTTTCCGAATCCACTACGCCAAAACGCTGCTGCAATTCTTGTGATAGGATCACTTTGCCAGCACCAATCTCATCGATTTCGATGTTTTCGTAGACATACCCTGAAAGGCGGGCAACACTGCGAGAGACTTGATCCAATTGCCGATTGATCTTCGCTGCATCAAAGCCGTAATCCAATAGTTCAGCCGCTAAGCGCAGGGTTGTCGCTGTCGTTGCCGGATATAAAAACCGTCCAGTATCACCAACAATGCCCGCATACAGTAGACGAGCCGCTTCTTGGGTCATCGTCAGCTCGTTTTGAAACATTTGCCAAAACGAAACGATCATCTCACTACAGCTGCTGGCTTTCGTATTGACCCAGACCAGCTCTCCGTAAGGTTCATCATTAGGGTGATGATCGATTTTGATCAATTTCGCCCCTTGATCATAGCGTTGGTCACTGACCCGTGGTGCATTGGCCGTATCTGTAACGATCACTAGTGCCCCTTTATACAAATCATCAGGGATCGTCTGCATCAGCGCCAAGTAATCCAATCCTTCAACAGGTCCGCCGACTTGATAGATTTCTTTTTTCGGAAAACTAGCTCGTAAAATTTCTGCCAAGCCCACTTGTGATCCTAATGCATCTGGATCAGGGCGTTGGTGCCGATGGATAATGATTCGGTCGAATGCTTTGATTGTTGCAAGTATTTCTTCTTGTACCTTCATGAATGGTCTCAACTTTCTCTCTAAAATTTTTCCATAAGTGCCGTTTTCGATGATTTATGGGCGTTCCATTACTTGGCATACCACGATCGCTTTTGCCACTAAGGAATTTTCGATCGATACTTCAATATCGATTTTCGCCGAACGTCGCCCCAGTTCTAGAATCTTCGGTTGAATGATGATCTCGCTTTCTAATTGGATCAAACGGAAGTAATGCAGATTGACTTGTTCGATCCAACTATTGCGCCGTTGATTCAACTGCATGGTACGTTTTGCCGTATTAGCGATCACTTCACTCAAGACACCAAAAGAGATCGTTCCGACTTCATTGACCATTTGGGGCGTCACCGCAAAACTGAAATGCGGCTGCGCCAATTTGTTCCCTTCAAAATCTTGTTCGATGACTTGCATCTGTCCCGAGATTTGGTCAGAAATCGTATCTGAAATTTGCGTTTGTCGTTGGACCATCTGCATCGCTTTCATGATATCTTGGCGTGTGACGATCCCAATCAAAGAAAGGTCATCTGCTACGACGGGCATCACTTCTAAGCCATCCCAAATCATCTGATGGCTGGCAGAGGCCACACTCATCTCTTTTTTTACGACCCGTGGTTCCCGGGTCATGATTCGTTCGATGATCTGCGTGTCAGGCTTTTCTAAGACATCTTTGGCTGTGATGATCCCAACGACCCGCATATTCTTGTTGACGACTGGATAGCGGGAGTGGTTGGTAGACTCCGAAAGCAGTTTGTAATCCTTGACCGTATCAAAGGTGTGCAGATACTTGGTTTTTTCCAATGGCATATAAATGTCACTCACCAGCATGATGTCCTTTTTGATCAGCTGGTCGCTCAAGGCACGGTTGATCATCGTTGCCACGGTAAAGGTGTCATAGGTCGTTTGTAAAATCGGCAGCTCCAATTCGTCTGCTAAGCGACAGATTTCCTCTGAGGTTTCAAAGCCCCCCGTGATCAAGACGGCTGCGCCATCTTCCAGTGCCAACTTGTGGACTTCGTTACGGTTTCCGACGATCACTAAAGAACCAGGCGTGATATAGCGTTCCATTGCCGATTCCTTCATGGCGCCGATAACAAATTTGTTCAAGTCTTTGTCTAAACCGGCTGCGCCGCCCAAAACATCGCCTTCAATGATTTGGACGACTTCGCCGAAAGTTAGTTTTTCAATGTGTTTCTTTAGTTTTCGTTCGATACGGATGGTTCCCACACGTTGGATCGTTGAAACCAAGCCGATATTTTCCGCATCTTTGATCGCCCGATAGGCTGTTCCTTCACTGACATTCAAGTCTTTTGCGATTCCCCGCACCGAGATGCGATCGCCTACAGGCAGATTCTCGATATGCGCTAAAATCAAATCGTGTTTTGTCGCCATAATTATCCCCTATTCCTACTACGAATCTTCCTGTTGCTTAAACTTCTAATGTCTCACCGACTGCAAGGATCTGGCCCACACCTGCCGGCAATAAATTCACGAAGGTTTGCGGATCTTGCTTGATCATTGGAAACGTATTGTAATGGATCGGTACTACTTTGCTCGCATTTAAAAGCGCTGCTGCTGTTGCAGCATCTTGAACGCCCATCGTAAAATTATCCCCGATCGGTAAAAACGCCACATCGATGTCGAAACGTTCACCGATCATCGCCATATCGCTAAAGAGGGCAGTATCGCCAGCGTGGTAGATGGTTTTGCCTTCTGCTTCTAAAATGATCCCCACTGGATTGCCCATATAGATCATCGTGCCGTCTTCTTCAAGACCAGAGCTGTGTTTTGCTTCCACCATTGAGATTTTGCCAAACGGAAACTCAAAAGAGCCTCCCATATTCATGCCATGCGTCTCAGCAACGCCTTTGCGGGCTGCATAGCGGCAAATTTCAACGACACTGATCACTGGCGCTTCGTTTCTTTTGGCGATCGGCACCATATCCCCAATATGATCACTATGACCATGCGTGATCAAAAGCCAATCGGTTTCCACTGTCTCTGCATCCAAATCAGTCAGAGCATTTCCAGTAATAAAAGGGTCAAACAACAATTTTTGGCCATCCGCTAATTGGATAGCAAGCACTGAGTGTCCGTGATACGTGAGTTTCATACAACATTCCCCTTTCCATCTAAGTAATACAGTCTAATATTTTTCATTATAACAGATAACGCCAGAAATCCAAAAGCACAAATTCTGGCAACTTTAATACATCCGTCCTTTTTCTGGTTCTTGTCAAGAAAAATGAAAAAAACTGTTCTACCCTCTCTGAATAAGGAATAGAACAGTTCGACCTGATGATTTCAAGCAATCATAGCGTTTTCTTACGTCCGCCTTGTTTATAGATGCGCCAGACTGTTAAGAATAACGCTGTGATGCAAAGAAGAAACGCCCCAAAGAAGGTAATTTTCATACCATAGGCAAAAATATCTGCCCGACCTGCGATATAGGTCGTCACATGCTTTCCATAGGCTTGACTCATTGCGGCATAAAGAATCGTCGTTGCTAAGGATATCCCTAAGACCATGCCCAAGTTACGGGCAAAGGAATTTAGACTACCTGCCACCCCAAGATTTTCTTTGGTGACGCTGCTCATCACCATCGTATTGTTGGGGGATTGGAACAACGAATTGCCTAACCCCATGATGGCAGTGGCAACGATATAATACCAAATCGGCGTATCCTGATTCATAAACATATACATCAGCTGAGTGATGGATAGTAACGCTAAGCCAGCTAAGACCAAAATCTCCGGTCCTACGCGGTCCGTCAAATACCCGCTAAGTGGTGAACCAATGACCATCATCAAAGGAAAGACCATCATCAGCATTCCTGCCACGCTCGGCGTTAAGCCTCGGGCACTTTGCAAGTAAAAGGGAATCACGACATTGACAAAAAAGTTTGCAGAAAAGATCAGCAACGCCGTAATCAGGCTCATGGTGAAAATTTTATTACGAAAGATCCCAAAGGTAATCAGCGGCTTGCTCACACGCGCTTCTACTCGCAAAAAGACGATGAATGCCACTAAGGCGATCCCCACCAACAGCAGCGGCAGCCACGTTAGAAAGCCACGCTCTTGTCCAAGAAAAATGCCGCCGAAGAAGCTAATAATTGCAATTGAAAACAGCACAAACCCGGTTTTATCGATGGAATCATGACTCATGGTGATATCTTTTGGCAACACCTTTTCTCCAGCAATCATCGTCAGAATACCGACAGGAACATTGATCCAAAAAATAAACGGCCAAGAAAAATGCGCCAAAATCACTCCGCCTAATCCAGGACCGGCGATGGAGCCTAACGAAACAAAGGCACCGATCATCCCTAAGGCGCGTCCTCGTTCACTCATAGGAAAGACTTCGGTAATAATTCCGGTATTCGTCGCCATCGTCATGCTGGCACCGATCGCTTGCACCACTCGGGCAAATAAAAGAAATGCTAAGGAGTGATTAAACCCGCATAACAGCGAACCGATAATAAAGATCAGCATCCCCAAGCGGAATACTTTGATCTTGCCCCAACTATCCCCTACCTTACCGAATAATAAAAGGCAGGCACAAACGATCATCAAGTAGACGGATACGACCCATTCCGCTTGATTCATAGGTACACCCATATCTGCCGAGATCGTCGGCAATGCGATATTTACGATACTCCCATCCAATGTTGACATAAAGGTAAACATCGAAACAGCAATGAGAATCCACCACTTTCTCTGTTGTACTACGGGATTTTCTTGATAACTATTCACAAATCGACCATCCTCTCTTTGCTTGTTTTGTTCCTCTAGTCTTAGGGGGACAACTTTGTATTATTGATCGAAATCCATTCGCCGTCAATCCTTATCTGCCATTCACGATCAAAATAAAGGTCATTTTGCAAAAAAACCGCCGCTTGTTTTCTTCACAAAAAAAGACAAAAGCTTCGGTGAAAAGAAATCGGCCGTCAAACGGCTATTCTTTCACCTGCTTTTGTCAGTAGGTCAAAACGAATTATTTACGGTTGCGATTTCTTTGGCTTGATTCCATGATGACCGGCAAGATGACTGGACGGCGTTTGGTTTGTTCAAACAAGAAACGACTCAAACGATCACGGATATCTTGTTTCAATTTGCTCCATTCAAACTCTTCATCATGAAGGTGTTTTTCTACGATTTCTTCTACGATCTCGCCACTTTCACGAATCAGGTCACGGCTGGCTTTCACGTAGACAAACCCGCGAGAAGTGATTTGAGGGGCAGAAATAATTTTCTTTTCACGACGATTGATCGTCACTACCGCAACGAAGATTCCGTCTTCAGATAAGACTTTGCGGTCTCGCAGGACGATATTCCCAATATCACCGACACCGATCCCATCGATCATGACGTTTTCAGCTGGAACCGCACCTGCGGCAAGCATTTCGCCTTTTTTGTATTCTAACACATCTCCACGTGCAGTAATGAAGATATTTTTCATCGGAATCCCGACTTCTTGCGCCAAGTCCACATGGGCGGCTAATTGGCGGTACTCGCCTTGAATAGGGATAAAGTACTTCGGCTTCATCATATTCAACATCAGCTGCAGATCATTCGGGTTGGCATGACCAGAAACACGGAAATTATCCGAGATCTGTTTTACGGTACCGCCAGCGCGATAGATGATATCTTCCGTTTTCGCAACCACCGTTTCCATTGCCGTTGTCGGCGTCGTTGTGATGTAAACAAGATCTCCTTCTTTGATGCGCAGCGTCCGGTGAGAGCCGTTGGCCATTTTTTGCAACGCTTTGATTGGTTCCCCCATGCGACCTGTTTCTAAAATCAACAACTGTTCGTCTGAGTATTTTTTCATTTCTTTTTGGGTGATCAGCAAGTCTTCGGCAGGTAATTTTAATTTCCCTAACTTCATGGCCGTTTTGATGATCCGACCAAAATCTTGCCCGGTCAAAACGACTTTGCGATCAGAACGAAATGCCGCATCTAGTACTTGTTGCACCCGTTGTAAATTGCTAGCAACGCTAGCGACGATGATCCGACCTTCCCAGTAACGGATATTGTCATAAACTTCATCTTGGATCGTCAATTCAGAAGCAATCGGCGTTGGATTTTCGGCATTTGAAGACGTACTTAGCAATGCTAAGACGCCTTCTTTTCCAATTTCCGCTAAGCGGCCAAAATCGGTTTGATACATAGGGATCGCTGTTTGGTCAAACTTGAAATCTCCTGTATAAACGATATTGCCAGCTTCTGTTTTTACGCTGATTCCAACAGAATCAGGGATAGAGTGGGTCGTACGGAAAAAGCTGATGGTCGCATGGCCAAAGTCGATCTCCGAATGTTCATCGATCACATGAAAATCTTTGAAGCGCTTGGTAGCTTCATTTTTATTCACGGTCAATTTTGCTAGTTCGATCGTTAACTCGGTCCCAAAGACCGGTACTTGGATATTCTCCAAGAAATAAGGCAATGCACCAATCGCATCTGCATGCCCGTGGGTCAAGAAGACACCCGCCACACGGTCGGCATTTTCTTCTAAATATGTGAAGTCTGGAATCACTGTATCGATCCCTAATAATTCATTTTCTGGATAACGGACACCGCAATCCAGCACAAATATATCCTCGCCAACTTCAGCAATGTACATGTTCTTTCCGTTTTCGCGTACACCGCCAAGAGGAATGATTTTTATCGTTTCCACTTTTATTCACCTCTTAATTTTTTTCTACTGTATTATTTCCCAAGCATAAGCCGTCCCTATTATTATACAACAAAAAAAAGAAAAGCGTGGCATTCACCACACTTTTCTGAAAAACTTATGGTTTACACATGAACTAATCCTTGCTGATGCAGGCTTTCGGCGATTTGAACGGAGTTCCATGCCGCACCTTTCAGTAAATTATCAGAAACGACCCATAAATGCAAGCCGTTTTCGACATCCAAGTCTTTGCGAATCCGACCAACAAAGGTTTCCGTTTTGTCCACACTGGTCAAAGCTTGCGGATATACTTGTTGACTCGGATCATCTTGTAAGACAGCTCCTGGCGCTTCGCTGATCCACTGCCTAACTTCCTCAACACTGGCATGGTCTTTGGTCTCGATATAAATCGACTCCGAATGACCGCTAAACACAGGGATTCTCACACACGTAGCTGCTACTTTGATCTGCGTATCTTCCATGATCTTCTTCGTTTCATTGATCATTTTCCACTCTTCGTAAGTATAATCCTCTTCGGCAAAAACATCGATTTGCGGCAAAGCGTTAAACGCGATTGGGTAGTGCTTTTTATCGCTGCCTGCTGGTAAAATCTCAGGGTTTAGTTCATCAGCGGCTTTGCCGGCTAATAGTTCTTGAGATTCACGAGTCAATTCAGCCAAGGCTTGTGCGCCAGCACCGGAAACTGCTTGATACGTTGAAACCAAGACCCTCGATAAACCGACTTTTTGACGAATCGGTTCTAATGCCACCATCATTTGAATCGTTGAACAATTCGGATTGGCAATGATTCCTTTATGTTGCGCTAATGCATGAGGATTCACCTCAGGAACGACTAGAGGAACATTCGGATCCATCCGAAAATGACTGGTATTGTCGATCACGACTGCACCGTGTTTGACTGCTTCTGGAGCAAATTGTTTTGAAATGTCACCACCGGCACTGAACAATGCAATATCGACTCCCGCAAAGGAATCTGCGGTCAGCTCTTGAATAACGAGCGGTTCATTTTTGAACACAAGGGTCTTCCCAGCAGAACGTTTGGATGCCAACAACGTTATTTTTTTGATCGGCAACGTGGTCTTCTCCAACATCTCAATCATTTTTGTTCCTACTGCGCCGGTAGCTCCGACAACTGCTATGTGATACCCTGTACTCATCAAATCACTCCTCGAATAAAAATACATTTTTACTAGTTTATCATATCTTGTAAAAAAGAAAAGACCTTTCGTGGAAAGAAGCGCAAAAAGAAGGCAGAACTATCTAAATTTTCAATCGTTTTCCCCGTTTTTGGAAAAAACTACCTATATTTAAGGGTTATCATTTGTCACATTTAGGTGTTATAGGATATAATACCGACAGAAGGAATTTTGGGGAAGATTCTTTCCAACGTGCATGGGGAAATTAAAAATACCCAAAACATTGAATGAGGCAAGAATTGCATATGCAATTCTTGCCTCATTTTTATGCTTCATTCGATTCTTCGTTATTTACTTTCACGATAGCAAAGCCTTTGTTATCGATGATCATCGTCTCATCTTCCAGTTGGACAAACTGTTCCATCAAAATTGAATCAGGACGAGAGAGTGTAAGTTGGTCCTCGCCAGTGTTGAAAATACCGATGATCCGCTGTGCCCCCAACTCTCGTTCGAAAATGATCAGGCCATCTTCTTCCGAAACCCAGTTCCAACTCAAGGAACCTTCAGATAAGACTTTTTGGTTGTCTTTGCGTAGTTTGATTAATGACTGGGTGAAATGCAGCAAATCACGATCTTGCTTTTCCTCATCCCAAATCATACATTTACGGCAATCCGGGTCCATATCGCCGGTCAAACCAATCTCATCGCCGTAATACAGGCAAGGAACGCCTTGTTGCAGATACGTAAAGGCCATCACTTGGCGCATCAAATCTTTGTCTCCCCGAGCCAAAGTTAACAAACGCGGGGTATCATGAGAATCCAAAATATTGAACTGCACTTGATTGGTTTGCTCCCGATACAACATCAGCTGGTTATTTAATTCCGAGACCATTTTCGTCATAGAGATCTCGTCTTTGACAAAATATTCAATGATTGCATCCGTAAAGGCGTAGTTCATCACTGCATGAAACTCGTCGCCTTGTAACCAGCGTTGAGAAGAATGCCAAATTTCCCCAAGGATATAAAAATCATCTTTGGCCTCATCACACACTTGGCGGAATTTTTTCCAGAAGAAGTGACTAACTTCATTTGCCACGTCCAAGCGCCAAGCATCGATATCAAATTCTTCGATCCAATAACGAGCGATCTTCAACAAATAATCTTGCACATCGGGATTTTCCGTATTGAGTTTCGGCATATGCGGCGTAAAGGCAAAAACATCATAAGTGATGTCATAAGCATCTTCAAAGTTTTCCCCTTCTTTGTAGTTGACAGGAAACTCATTGATGTGGAACCAATCAGCAAACGGCGAATCTTTGCCGTTTTTAATGACATCTAGCCATTGATGCGAAGTATCCCCCATATGGTTGAAAACAGCATCTAGCATGACTTTGATGCCGCGTTTGTGGCATTCCTCCACTAAGCGTTTAAAGGTATCGTTATCACCAAAAGCAGGATCGATGGCCAAATAATCGATGGTATCATACTTGTGATTCGAATAGGCCTCAAAAATCGGACAGAAATAGATCCCATTGATCCCTAGATCGACAAGATAATCCAAATGATCGATGACCCCTTGCAAATCCCCACCGAAAAAGTCTTGGCGATCGGGATTTTTTGAGCCCCACGGCAATACACCTTCTGGATCATTTGATGGATCCCCGTTCGCAAAGCGCTCAGGGAAAATTTGATACCAAACCGTTTCTTTCGCCCACTCGGGAATTTTGAAACGATCGGCTTCTTGGAAGTAAGGCATCCGAAAATAATTGTTGTTCATTTCTAAATATTGCTGTTCAAAGGGGTAGACCCCGTGATCCCCATAGAAGACATGCAACCCATCGTAACTTTCGATGGAAAAGCCGTAAGACAAACGGCGGAATTCTGCTCCGACCGATACTTGCCAATAATCATGCAAGTCCGTGGAAAGAATTTTTTGCATTTCAATTCTTTGTTGGTACCACGCTTCTTTATACAGTGTGTAAGGATCACCGCAAAGCAGCTGGACATGGCGGACGTCTTGACGGGCGGTACGCAAACGGATATGCATTTTATCCTTCTCGTACAAATACGCAAATTCACTTTCGGGACGATGATAGATGGCAGTAGTATTCATAGCAGACTCCTTTGACTTGTTTGATATACTCATTGTCGCACAAATCAGAAGTCAAAACAAGAGAAAAACGCAATCGGTTGCTTTATCTAAAAAATCGATAATATAAGTTAATATGAAATTAATTCAGTAATTAAAAAGCAAACGATTGCTTCGCCCTTTTTTAATCAAACGGCGTATTTTTCTCACATTGATTGCCACTCCGTAAAATGTCATATTTCCGCAAGATCACCACTGCTTCCGTCAACGACTGACTCAACTGCTGGATATCTTCTGCAGCCATTTGAGCGGTTTTGGCATTCAAGCGGTCTTCCACTTGTTTTTTCTTTTGGACAAACAACTGCTTCCCAGCTTCTTCCAAATAAACATTGACGTTGCGGCGATTGACGCCGTTGGTTTTGCGAACCACAAAGCCAGCCTTTTCTAACCCCGAGATCGAACGACTGATTTGGACTTTTGACGTACCTATTTGCTGGGCCAACTCGGACATCGTGATTCCTTCATTACTAGAGATCACCACGAGTTCCAAGATTTCCATTTTGGTCAATTTTAAATCTTCCAGACCGATTTCTTCAAACAATATGTTTCCCATCAGCGAAAAGATCTCCGCAAACACCGCCATATTGAATGTTCCTAACGCTTTTTCCATACTCTCCCTCTTTTCTGTCTTTAGTTTAGTATAAATTATTTGTTTAAACAATGATAATCGTTGATTTTTGTTAACCATTATGATAGCGTGGTTACATAATGAAAATAATCGTGAAAACGGCAAGAAAAGAGTGACCCCATGTTAGAATTAAAAGATATCAAGAAGTATTATACGGTTGGCTCCAGTACTACGAAAGCCCTCGATGGCGTCTCCGTCGCCTTTCGTAAACAAGAGTTTGTTGCCATTTTAGGGCCAAGCGGCTCTGGGAAAACAACCATGTTGAACGTGATCGGCGGCTTAGATAATTACGACTCTGGTGATATGATCATCAATGGCAAATCAACGAAATCCTTTAAAGATCGTGACTGGGATGCCTATCGGAACAATTCGATCGGCTTTGTCTTCCAAAGCTACAATTTGATCAGTCATTTAGGCATCATCGACAACGTCGAGCTTGGGATGACCTTGAGCGGTGTGTCAAAAGAAGAAAAACGCGCAAAAGCAACCGATGCTTTGACGCGTGTGGGCTTAGCTGAGCATATGCACAAAAAACCAAATCAGCTTTCTGGTGGTCAAATGCAGCGGGTAGCGATCGCTCGTGCCTTAGCAAATGATCCTGATATCCTCCTTTGTGATGAACCTACAGGTGCCTTGGATTCAGAGACAAGTGTCCAAATCATGGAACTGATCCAAGAACTATCAAAAGAAAAATTGGTCATCATGGTTACCCATAATCCTGAATTGGCCCACAAATACGCTGGACGGATCATTGAATTCAAAGACGGACGAATCATTAAAGATTCGAACCCCCATGTCGAAGGACAAAAGAAAGACCAATTCGAATTAAAGCACACAAAAATGAGTTTCATGACGGCCTTACGTTTGTCGTTTAACAATATCCGCACCAAAAAAGGGCGCACCTTCTTGACAGCCTTTGCTTCTAGTATCGGAATCATCGGAATCGCCATTGTTTTGTCACTGTCAACGGGATTCCAAAAACAAATCGACAATACCCAGTCAGAAACATTAGCTCGTTTTCCGATCACGATCTCACAAGTGGCCACTGAACAAGATCCATCAGCGATGGGTACGCGGGAGAAATCGGAAGATTTCCCTTCAGATAAAGAGGTCACTGCCAAATTAAGTGATACGGATCGTGCAACTCATATCAACAAAATCGATCAAGAGTTTCTCGATTACATCAACGACATTGATCCTGAGTTAAGTAACAATATCGGCTACACTCGTTCCACTTCATTGAATCTTTTCCGCAAGATCGATGACAATGTG
The DNA here is from genome assembly GCF_050542615.1 of Enterococcus sp. DIV0008. Classification (NCBI taxonomy): domain Bacteria; kingdom Bacillati; phylum Bacillota; class Bacilli; order Lactobacillales; family Enterococcaceae; genus Enterococcus; species Enterococcus sp. DIV0008. Next base: position 2,768,527 of record NZ_CP172937.1, read on the forward strand.
GAACAAGTCAGCTTCTCCAACGCGTCGCCTGACAATGAACAAACCAATGCCATGATGTCTGCCATGAGTGCCTCAACCGGTATTGGGGTTTCGACTTTCCCTGAGCAGTTATCAGAGGATAACGGCAATTTCTTAAAAGACAACTATGACCTTTTAGAAGGCAGCTACCCAAGTGCCAGCACAGATGTCGTTTTGATCGTCGATGAAAACAACGTAACGAATGTCAATGCATTGATCAATCTCGGTTTTGATATTGAAGATGGTGACACGGTTTCCTTCGACGATATCGTGGGAACAAAAATCACATTGGCGTCTAATGATGCCTTTTACACCGAATTGCCGACTGGAAACTTCATTCCAAACCAAGATATAAATGAAGTTTTCGATAACAGCAACAACAAAGAATTAACGATCAGCGGAATCTTACGTATCAAGCAAAACTCTACGATGAACTTGCTGTCAACCGGCATTGCCTACAGTGATGCCCTCGCGCAAGAAGTGATCAAAGAAAACCAAGACTCAGCGATCGTCCAAGCACAAAAAGATAGCGACACCAACGTGATGACGAATGAACCCGTTGACGAAAGTGCCAAAGATTCATTGATCGCTTATCTCGGCGGCAGTGATTTACCAAACAGCATTATGATCTATCCAAATGATTTCAGTGCCAAAGAAAAAATCCTTGATTACTTGGATGACTTCAACAAAGGCAAAGACAAAGAAGACCAAATCGTTTATTCCGATTTAGCCGGTACGATGACTCAATTGACTGGTGGCTTGATGGATGCGATCACCTATGTCTTGATCGCTTTTGCAGGAATCTCCTTGGTAACCAGCATGATCATGATCGGTATCATCACTTATACCTCTGTACTAGAACGCACGAAAGAAATTGGGGTCTTAAAAGCATTAGGTGCTCGTAAAAAAGACATCACCCGCGTCTTCGATGCCGAAACCTGTATTTTAGGGATCGCTTCAGGGGCTTTAGGTGTCCTAATTGCTTGGTTAGCTACATTCCCGATCAACGCGATCTTATATAGTATGACTGATCTCGAAAATGTTGCTCAATTAAATCCGGTCCACGGCCTGATCTTGATTGCCGTCAGCACCGTTCTAACGATGATTGGCGGCCACATTCCAGCTCGAATGGCAGCGAAAAAAGATGCAGCGATCGCTTTACGCGCCGACTAATTTTATAAGAAAACCTAACAGGCAGCAGCCATCCCCTTGGCTGCTGTTTTTTTGTCCTTCCTTCTGACTTCCAAAAGGTTTCTCTTGAAAAATCCATAAATGAGGAATACAATAGATTTGTTTTTAGGTATACCTAAAAAGATAGGACGTGAAACGATGAATGAAGAAAAAAAATTGATCCAAGCGGCCAACGGTCCTAGCTTGGAAGAAATAAATAATACAGTTGCCATCCCAAAAAACGGCAGCTTTTGGCGCAATCTCTTAGCGTTCTCTGGTCCTGGGGCATTGGTAGCCGTGGGCTATATGGACCCAGGAAACTGGATCACCTCGATCGGAGGCGGTGCTGAATATGGCTATCTCTTACTTTCTGTGATCTTGATTTCCAGTTTGATCGCTATGCTACTGCAATACATGGCAGCCAAGCTAGGGATCGTGACCCAGATGGACCTTGCGCAAGCAACTCGTAAACACACCAGCAAAGGTTTAGGCTTTGTCTTGTGGATCGTCACCGAATTGGCTATCATGGCAACGGATATCGCGGAAGTGATCGGAGGAGCGATCGCTCTCAATCTACTATTCGGCTTACCGTTATTAGTTGGGGTCATCTTAACGATTTTCGATGTATTGCTTCTGCTCTTTTTAATGAAACTAGGTTTCCGTAAAATCGAAGCGATCGTCATGACACTGATTTTGGTCATTATGCTGGTCTTTTGTTACGAAGTCATTATTGCTCAACCGGATCTACCGGCTGTCTTGCAAGGCTTTATTCCCCAAAAGCAAGTCTTGAACCATGGGCAGCTGACAATGGCGTTGGGGATCGTTGGTGCGACTGTGATGCCCCATAATCTCTATCTGCATTCTTCGATCTCCCAGTCACGAAAAATCGATCGCAGCGATACCCAAGAAGTGGCAACGGCCGTGCGGTTCGCTACTTGGGATTCCAATATCCAATTATCCGCTGCGTTTTTGGTCAATTGCCTGCTTTTGATCTTAGGAAGCGCCTTGTTCTTTGGTCATAGCGAAGAAGTCGGCACCTTCTCCGCGCTGTTTGATGCTTTGCAAGATTCCTCCATTGCTGGTGCTGTCGCCAGTCCAGTCTTGAGCGTTCTGTTTGCCGTAGCGCTCTTGGCATCCGGACAAAATTCAACGATCACTGGGACACTGACGGGGCAAGTCGTGATGGAAGGATTTATCCATATGAAGATCCCTACTTGGGCGCGACGTCTGATCACCCGTGGCTTATCGGTGATCCCCGTCTTGCTTTGTACGATTTACTTTGGCGGCAACGAACAAGCTCTGGACGATCTGCTGATCTATTCGCAAGTCTTTTTAAGCATCGCCTTACCCGTTTCGATGATTCCGTTGGTTCTTTTTACCAGCTCAAAAAAAATCATGGGGGAACGCTTCAAGAATCCGCTATGGGTCTCTACCTTAGGCTGGATCTGTGCCATTGCACTGACGGTCTTGAATGTCCGCTTGATCATCGAAACACTCGGCAACTTCTAATAGCGAAAATAAGCTTACGAGGCTGCCTCGTAAGCTTATTTGGTTAATTCGTTTCTAAATCGTGTAAAAACAGACCGCTCAACAGTTTTGGTTCAAACCAAGTTGATTTTGGCGGCATGATTTCTCCCGCATCGGCTACTGCCAAAAGATCGGCCATTTGCGTTGGATACATGGAAAAAGCCAATGTCCATTCTCCGCTATCCACCAAACGTTCCAATTCTTCTGGACCACGAATCCCGCCGACAAAATCAATGCGTTTGTCTGTCCGCACATCTTGGATCGCGAAAATATCAGCCAGCACGTATTGTTGTAAAAGCGACACATCCAGCTGTCCTACCGCATCTTGCGGCACAGCTTCCGGTTTGATGGTCAACTCCCACCACGCATGGTTTAGGTACAGATGAATCGAACCACGTTGCGCTGGTTTCTTCGTTGTAGTTTCTTGAATCGTAAAATGCTGGGCTGCCTGCTCAAAAAAAGTTTCTGGCACCGGTACCCGCAAGACCCGATTGTATTCCCAAATCGCTAATTCATTTTCTGGGAATAAGATCGCTAAAAAGCGGTCACTTTCTTGGCTGTTTTGGCCATCGGCTCGCTTTTGCAAGCCGACTTTGACTGCTGACTCTGTGCGGTGATGCCCATCCGCAATATAAAGGGCATCTACAGCTTGAAACTGCTGGGCAAAAGAGGCGACTAGCGCCGGATCATCGATCAGCCAAACACGATGTTGCACCTCATGATAGCTAACAAAATCATATATTGGCGCATGTTCTGCTTGCCACGCATCGATCGCTTCTTTGACTGCTGCTGGTTGGCGATAGCTCAAGAAAATCGGACTTGTATTGGCATCACATGCCAGAATATGATTGATCCGATCGATTTCTTTTTCTGGTCGGGTAAACTCGTGTTTCTTGATTTTCCCAGCGACGTAATCATCGATCGAGGTACAGGCGACAAGCCCCGTTTGGCTTCTACCAGCCATCGTCAATTCATACAAATAATATGCGGGCGCCGTTTCTTGAATCAACCAGCCTGCTTCTTGAAAAGATGCAAGATTTTCTGCCGCTTTTTGATACACCTGTGGATCATAAGGATCGATTCCTGGCAAGTCGATCTCCGAACGGTCGATGTGGAAATAGCTGTAAGGATTGCCTTGCGCAAACGCTGCGGCTTCTTGTGAATTGACCACGTCATAAGGCAGCTCGGCCACTTTTTCTGCCAATGAGGCTTCTGGACGAATGGCTTTAAACGGAAATACTTGAACCATTAATACCCAACCTCCTGATTCTTGATGACCCGCACACGAACGATATTTTCGTTCTCTCGCAGTTTATCGGCTAATTGATTCAACAAGGCTTCATCTTCAGAAGCGACATCTGCTAGGGTGTAAGCAAAGTCTTCTCGTCCACGATTCAGCATATTGTCGATATTGATCCCAGATTCCGCAATGATCGACGAAATCTGACCTAACATATTCGGTACATTGCGATTGATGATCGTCAGACGATAAGGCGAATGAAAGGCCATCTCAACGGTTGGAAAATTCACCGAGCGCTTGATGGTCCCGAATTCCAAGAATTTTTTCAATGTTCGGGCTGCCATCTTGGCACAGTTGACTTCAGCTTCTTCTGTTGATGCACCTAAATGCGGCAAGACGAGGACTTTTTCATTGTGTAGCAATTGTTCATCCGCAAAATCAGTCGTATAGCCCGCTAAACGGTCGGCTTTTAACGCACGTAAAACGGCATCTGTATCGACGATTTCTTTACGAGAAAAGTTGAATAGCTTCGTTGTTGGTTTCATTTTCGCAAGTTCGGCTTCCCCGACGAGATGATGCGTGTTTTCCATTAGCGGCACATGAACCGTAATAAAATCACAGGTTGAAAAGACTTCCGCAATATCATTGGCACGCTTGACCCGACGAGAGATCGTCCAAGCAGTATCCACTGATACGTAAGGATCATAACCGACTACTTCCATCCCTAGACGATAAGCATCGTTGGCGACCATCGCTCCAATAGAACCAAGGCCGATGATTCCTAACTTTTTGCCTTCTAACTCTGTTCCAGCAAATTGACTTTTTTGCGCTTCTGCTTGTTCTTCCACATTATCACCGCTCAAGGTTTGCACCCATTGGGCACCTCGTAAAATCGGACGGACGCTTAAGAGCAGACTAGCGATCACTAATTCTTTGACCGCATTGGCATTGGCACCTGGCGTATTAAAGACGACGATCCCTTTTTCAGTACATGCTTTGACGGGAATGTTGTTGGTTCCAGCCCCTGCACGGGCAACACCTAAGACACTTTCAGGAAAAGCGTAATCGTGCAATTTCTGGCTGCGCAGCAAAATCCCTTGCGGTTGGTCGCTTTCGTTGATGGCATACTTTTCTTTTTCTAAACGCTGTAATCCTTCTGGTGCGATCGCATTGAATGTTTTGATTTGGAACATTTATTTGACCTCCGCTTCAAATGATTTCATAAAGTCGACTAACGCTTGAACGCCAGCTAATGGAAAGGCATTGTACAAGCTTGCTCGCATTCCTCCAACGGAACGATGCCCTTTCAAGTTCTCAAAACCAGCTTTGACAGCTTCTTCATTGAAGCGCTGATCTAATGCTTTATCCCCTGTCACAAAAGGAATATTCGTTAATGAACGGCTGTCAACAGCCACAGGACTACTGTAAAGAGCAGAGGATTCGATCGTTTCGTATAAAAGCGCCGCTTTTTGGCGGTCTTGTTCTAAAATTGCAGGAATGCCGCCTAATTCTTCCAACCATTCAAACACCAATTTAGCAATATAGATAGCATACGTTGGTGGTGTATTGTACAATGAGTCATTTTTAGCCTGTAAACGATAATCCAGCATTGGAGCGAAAACAGCATCATCATTGAGTAAATCTTCTCGGATGATCACTACCGTCAACCCTGCAGGACCTATATTCTTTTGGGCCCCAGCATAAATCACACCAAAGTCTTCTACGCGATAGTCATTGGCTAAAATATTTGAGGACATATCCGCTACGATCGGCACATTGCCAGCCTGCGGAATCGTTTGAAAGGCCGTCCCTTCAATGGTATTGTTCGTGGTGATATGCAAATAAGCCGCTTCTTGATCGATCGCATCTTCTGAAATTTCTGGAATATAGGTAAAGTTTTGATCCTCACTAGAGGCAACAACTTCCACCGTCACGTTTCCAAGCGCTTTTGCTGCTTCAATAGCTTTCTTTGACCAAGAACCGGTATTTACGTATAAGGCTTTTTTGTTTTGTGCAAGATTTAAAGGGATCATACTGAATTGGAGACTCGCGCCGCCTTGTAAAAACAGTACCTGATAGTTTTCAGGAATTCCCATCAATTTTCGTAAAAGTGCTTCTGCATCTTTAATGATCGCTTCAAACAAGGAGGACCGATGACTCAGCTCCATAACGGACATCCCACTTCCGCGGTAATTCAAAAGTTCGGATTGTGCTTTCTCCAATACGGGACGGGGCAATACGGCAGGACCAGCTGAAAAGTTATAAACTGTCATACAAAAAATCTCTCCTTTATGTTAGATGTGAAAATCATTATAACAGATAGCCGAAAATGAAAAAAGCCTTAAAAGAGAAAATAATTTTGAATTTTCAGAAAAGACTACCAATTTCTTAACGTTCGTCATTTCGGCATTTTTTCAAACAGCCAGCGAGAAATTTCATTGTAAACGATCTCGCGATTACGCTCATTCAAAATCTCATGACGTCCCTGCTCAAGCAAATACATCGTCACGTCAGCATTTTGCTTCAGCTGCTGAGCCAATTGGCGGACGCTTTTGCCATAGTGACCAACAGGATCGTCTGCACCTGAAATCAAGAGCAGCGGCAATTCTGGGTCAATCCTGCGCAGTTGATCCGGATCACTGGCAGCTTGCGTCAATGTAAAGAGATCCTTGTAAGCCGCTAAGGAAAAATGAAATTGGGTGTAAGGGTCCTTCAAATAGCGATCCACTTGCTGCGGATCACTGGTCAACCAGTCCTTGGCGGTTCGATTGGGACCAAAACGCCGGTTGTGCTGACCAAAAACTAGCTGTTCCATTACTTGATAAGGCCATTGCTGAGCGGCAAACGGGCGCAACAAGTTCGTGACGAGTTTGCCTCCTTGCATCAGCACGGCTTTTTCCATCGTGGTGCCCATGATGATCGCTCCTGACAATGGATGGGGCTGACTAAACAAATAATTCCGCAAAACCAGCGACCCCATACTGTGCCCTAAGATAAAGTACGGTCGGTCTGGGTAGCAAGCAGCGGCGTACTGATGGACCACTCCCACATCTGCCACTAAATATTTGGCGCCCTCTTTTTCACCAAAATGCCCATAGGCCTGTGTGTCCTTAACGGATTGCCCATGCCCTAAGTGATCATGACCGACCACCGCATAGCCTTGCGTAGTCAAACATTCCGCAAACTCGTGGTAACGTTCAATGTGCTCGATCATTCCGTGGACGATTTGCACGACTGCTTTTGGCTGTTCTTCTGGCAGCCACGTTTTGACAAAAAGCTGATCCTTCCCATTTGATGAAGTCAGCTTTTCTTGATTCATCCTCATAGTTTGCACCTCTTTTGCTTTTTCTTTTCTCTCCGCCAAATAAAACGGTTGTTTTCTTTATTATACATGGAATTTTAGGCTATGGCGGTAGGAGTTGGGAATTTTCGAGGACGAAAAAATCCTGCCACATTGTCTAAAGACAAAGTAGCAGGAGTCAAACGATCATTACCCATCGCTTGGATTGGAAAACTTCCTCACTATTTTTTATTTGAATTTGACGAGTTCTAAACGATCAATACTTAGCGTATCCACCCCAATCTCAGACGAAAGGGTGATTTCCTGCGCCCCTTTCGGTAACTTCATGCGGACTTGTAGCGGTTGATAATATTCGGAAGGATAGACATCCACCACGTGGCTTGCTTGTTTCGTTTCAATCCTGACCTGAATTGGGTCATTTAAGGAGAGGTAATCAGTGGTTTTGACATAGGCAATCACCAGAAATTCTTCTGCTTCTTCAATCTGCGGGGTAAAGATAATTTTGTCAGTCGTTGATTCAAAGCCTTGGACGACTTTTTTCGAGAGTGCTGCCTCATCTTCGACAAGCACTAAATCGCCTTCCAGCAAAGCACGGCTAGCAGTTAATCGCAGTCGATTCGGCTCAGCTTTTGGCAACGCTTGAACATGCCACTCATCCAAAGGAGCTTCCAGTAGGACTTTATCCTCTTGATCCCAACCAAACTTTTGCAAGCGGATCGAACGGTCCCAGCCCGAATGATCCCACCGAGCAGCGTGATAAATCAGCCAGTCTTCAGAACCATCTTTTGATTTGGCAAATCCATTATGACCAGGTCCATAGACAGTGTTTGTCTGTTGGAAAATCGGCGCTGGTTCCTTTTGCCAATTCGCTCTTTCTAGCGGATCATCAGCTACATCTAAGGTCATAAGACCAAGAGCGTAATCATTGTCCCAGCTTCCACTGGCAGAGTATACCAAATTGACTGTTTCGTCTTTGATGATCACTTGAGGGGCTTCATTGATCAATGGTGTTTGCCGCATTTCCCATTCATATTCTGGTTCTGAGATCAGCCGTTTCTCCCCAATCACTTCCGTAGGGGAGGCCATTTCCGCTAAATAAAGATTTTGCGCAACATTTTCATATCCTTCCCAGCCTGACCAAAGGAAATAGCGTTTGTCATTGATCTCTAAGACTGTTCCATCAATCGCAAATTTATCATCCATCCCTTTGATCTCTTCCAATTCCCACTCACCCATGTAAGGATCTTTTTGATGATTGACTAATGCATACATACGATGCGTTTCTGAAGGACGATTAGCCGCGAAATACATCACCCATCGATCATCTAAGTAATGAAGCTCGGGTGCCCAGATACTTTCAAATTCTGCTGGCATTTCCCAGATGACCTTTTTTTCACCAGCAGCAACGTGAGAGAGGTTTTCAGCACGCCAAAGCGTTAAATTATTCCCAGTCGTTTTGGTATAATAAAAGAACGCTTCCGTTTGCAAGATCCAAGGATCTGCTCCATTATTATCGATAATTGAAGTAAAATCGGACACTTCTTCCCCTGGATCAGTTCCAGTGCTACAACCGGTTATCATAAGCGCAGCAATCAAGATACTTACTCCACTGAGCCAAGCTGCTGATTTCCCCATCGGACATCGCCCCTTTCCTTACCAATCATTTTATTCTATCTGTGGTGGATGAAACTGCTCATTGATCTCTTTAATCGCTGCCAAATCAACTTTTGGTTGGCGGTCATAGGTCAGTAATCCATTGATTTCTTGTTCAACATCTGTCAACTGAGTGTAGCAATAGCCCCAGAGTCCGACAGAATCATAAACAGCTGTCATGATTCGCTGATAATCCTTCAAGAAATCTTGTTGATTTTCCACTGAGGTATAGCCCCAACCGGGTTGCCCCGAAACATCGAAGCCAATACCGCCAAACTCGGTCAATAAAATAGGCTGATCCTGATAAGAAAATCCTCCAGCGAAAATCGGCCATGGGGTCGATACTCGATTCACCAATTTTTCTCTCGTGCTGAGACTGTCTTTGAAGTATAGATATTTTTGCCGTTCAGATTCTTGCCCATGCGCATAATTATGAATCGCACAAATATCTGTCTCCGTCATCGCCCAACCATCATTTGAAATAACCAACCGTTGCTGGTCTAGCGAATGGATAAAGTGATACATCGCTTGAGAAAAATGCTGTTGCTGACGATCAAATGATATTTTTGGCACCCCCCAGCTCTCATTGATTGGAACCCAAGTAACGATCGAAGGGTGACTATAGTCCCGAGTGATGATCTCTGCCCACTCTTGCATTAAACGCGTCACAGAACGATCGGTATAGATTGCGGGCGCCGCACACTCTCCCCAAACAAGAAATCCTAATTTATCTGCCCAGTATAAAAAGCGTGGGTCTTCTGTTTTTTGGTGTTTTCGGCAACCATTAAATCCCATTTCTTTGGCCAATAAGATGTCTTGTTTAAAGTCCTCATCTGTTGGTGCAGTTAACAAGCCGCTCGGCCAATAGCCTTGATCGAGAACCAACTTCTGGTAGTAAGGCTTGTTATTTAAGTAAATCATACCGTTTTCTGTATGTATTTTACGCATACCAAAATAACTTTTTAGCTGATCGATGGCATTCCCTGCTTCTCTAAGCGTCAATTCAACATCAAATAATTGCGGCTTTTCAGGTGTCCAAGACCAGCCTTCGTGGTGAAAATTCGTCCGAAAAATTTCTTGCTGGAAAATATCAACTGCAAAACTCAACTCAGAAGTGATAAAGTCTGCCTTTCCGCTGGTAACTAAAGCACCTTTAAAATAGATTTGATATTCTAGGACTACTTGCGGCTGTAACTGGTTCAGTTCTACATCGATCTTCACGGCGCCAGCATCAAAATCACTCGTAAATTTCACCTGTTTCAGATGGGTTTCGGCAACTACTTCAAGCCAGACTGGCTGCCAGATCCCTGTTGAGTTTGTGTACCAGATTCCTGCTGATTCTTCTTCCCAAAATTGTTTCCCCCGTGGAATGCTTTCATCAAAATGCGGGTCAAATGCTCGCACACTTAGTATTTGCTCTTGTCCAGATACTAAAGCATCCGTGATGTCTATATCAAAAGAGGTATGCCCTCCGCAATGATTTTTCACATGATTGCCATTGACAAACACATCTGCTTCATAGTCCACCGCCCCAAAATGCAAAAGGACACGACTTTTTTCAGGGACTTGCACATTGAAGGTCCGATAATACCATACAACGTCGTGCACTTCTCGATGATCAATGCCGCTCAATGCACTTTGATAGACAAAGGGTACATTGATCTTGTACGGATAGTTTGCTTCGTTTGTGTACCACTTTTCTTTTAAACCAAGATTTTGGTCATCAAAGGCAAATTGCCATTCACCATTTAAGCTTAACCAATTCTCTCTCTCAAATTGCGGTCTCGGATATTCTTCTCTACTCATATTTCCTCCAAAAACAAATTATTTTATGCCACTTTGCAACGACATTGACGCCATAAAGCTTTTTTGCGCCACCAAATACAATAAAAAGGTAGGGATCAAAGCCAAGATTGCTCCGGCAGTTCCAATTCCCGGATAGGTCATGTATTGCCCTTGTAGCAACTGCAGCCCCGGTGTAATCGGTAATTTATCAATATCGTTTATCACGATCGATGGCCACAAGAAGTCATTCCATGAGCCAGTAAAACTAAATAACGCAACCACCGTCAATACAGGTTTGATCAGTGGTAAGATAATATGATAAAAGATTTGAAACTCGTTGGCCCCATCGATCACAGCCGATTCATCCAATTCTTTAGGAATCCCTAAAATGAACTGCCGAACGAGGAAAATGTTATAAACACCTGCAGCCCCAGGAACGATGACTGCCAGAAATGTATTGGTCCAACCTAACGTATCAACGATTTTAAAATTCGGGATCAAATTGACCACCCCCGGAAACATCATCGTTCCTAACAATAGGGCAAAAATCAAATCTCTCCCCTTAAAGGTGAGTCGTGTATAGCCATAGGCTGCAAACGAGACGATCACCATAACCAACAGCGTATGTGAAGTTGAAATAATCATTGAATTCACAAACCAGCGGAACACAGGAGAAGAATCATTGCCTTGTAACAAGCCCAAAAAGTTAGCCAGCGTCCAATCTTGTGGAATCAAACTGAACCCAACCTTTTGAATCTCTGCCTCCGATTTAAACGAGGTAAAAATTGCCCATATCAAAGGAAAGAGCCAAATCACACAGACGATTGCTAGCAAAATAAAGGCAATTCTTTTCCCTAGTTTGTTTTCTCGCATCTTCTTCCCTCCTATCTTTCCATTTTTTTGATGACCATAAATTGCACAATCGAAACTGCCATGATTACAAAACCTAGTAAAATAGCCATCGCTGAAGAAATTCCTGCAACCGAGGTACTACTACCAAAAGCATTTTCTTGGATGTACATCATCAACACGCGAGTAGAATTGTTGGGTCCGCCACCCGTCAACATTAGTGGCTGACCATAAATATTAAACTGAGCGATGGTCGTCATGACCGTGGTAAAAACAAGCTGGTTGCGAATACTCGGCAAAGAAATACGGAAAAATTTCGTGATACTATTCGCACCATCTAATTCTGCTGCTTCTAACTGCTCTTTGGAGACGCCATTTAATGCAGCAACATAAATAATTAGATTCCCACCTAATGTCCACCAAATCGTCACGATCAAAATAGCGATCCATGCCCATGGTTGCGTGCCTACAAAATTGATGTCGATACCGAATACTTCTTTGATCGGTCCAAAAGATTTGCTCAAAAGGAACCCCCAAATAATCATGACGGCAGAGATTGCAAATAATGTTGGCAGGTAGAGAATCGATTGAAAAAAACGCATCATTTTTGGTTTAGCAGATAATGCAACCGCTAGCAACAAGGGAATCACAATACATAACGGAACGGAGATTGCCGCAAAAAACAGCGTATTTTTCATTCCATTAAAAAATTGCGTATGATACAACGAGTCTTGATCAAACAAAATCGTTTGAAAATTATCAAACCCGACAAAAATCGGTGTACTGAACAGATCCCATTCAGTAAAAGAAACATAGATCCCAATCACTGCAGGAACTAAAAAGAATAAAAGAAAAAGGAGCATATGTGGACCAATAAAAACGATTGGCCAGCCATTTAACCTTTTTTTCATCAATACCCATCCTTCCTTGTATTTCTAGTGCAGCTCTCAACAAGAAACGACTGTGACAGCCCTTTAAGCCTATCAGAATTCCTCCCCTATCAAAAAATGGACTGAATTCTTTTTATGGTCACTCTTCCTTCTGCCACAGCCTCCACGTGAGCAGATTATTTCATCTTTTCTTCTACAACTTTTTGGATCTCACCAAAAGTCGTTTGAATATCTGCTTTTCCTGTGATCATGTCCCATGAACGATTATCATATTCTCCAAAAATATACGATAAGCCATCAACTGCGTTAACAGAAATTGCCGCTTGTCCTTTTTCTGTCTTCAATAAGAAGGATTGTGGCATCTCAACATATTCTTCATTGTCTAGCATTGCTAAGGAAGTAGGATTTGCACCTGATTTGACCCACTCTAATTGGTTTGCTTGTAACCAAGTCAGAAAGTCGACCATGCCACTTTTCTTTTCATCGGAACGTTCCTCGTTCGTTTTGAACATCGCAAACTGATCGACGCCTGAACCTTGAATGATATGTTCCGCATCCCATTGAGGAGTAAATGTTTGGCCCCAAGTGAAGTCACTGATTTCTTCCATATTACTTAGCATCCATGTTCCTTCTGGAAGAAAAATCAGTTTCTGGTTTGCAAAAAGTTTATTTGCATCTTCACCATCTGGGACCATGTAGCCGGCATCATATAAATCCTTAAACTCTTGAACGGCATTGTAAGAAAACTCGTTATCGATATTGATGTTTCCTTGTGCATCTTGCCATTCCCCACCCATTTGTTGGTAGAGATTCGAATAATTCTGCATGCCCCATGTATAGCCAAAACTATAGATACCATCTGCTTTTGCTTTTTCCCCAGCTTGTCTGATTTCTTCATACGTCACTACGCCATCATCCAACGCTCCTGGAACATATTTATCCACCAAATCTTGGTTGTAATACATCACCCACGAACCCATAGTTGCCGGAATCCCATATTGACTATCATCCACTACACCAGTGTCCCAAGCAGCTTCAACGTAGTTTTCCCGTGCCAATTCTGTCCCATCGATCATGTCATCCCAAGTTTCAAGCATGTCTTGGTGTTTGTACGTAGGCAAAGCTTCTGAGGCAATCAAAGCCAAATCAGGAACACCCTTCCCCGATTTCCCCGCAGTCGTCAACTTTGAAGTAAAGGTGTCACCTTGCATGCTTACTAACTTCACTTTAAAGTCTGGGTCTGTTTCATTGTATTGATCAATCGTTTTTTTGATTTTTTCACCGTCTGGTCCTGTCGTCGAAGACCAAAGCAAAATTTCTGAATTATTACTTGAGCCACCACTCCCGCCACAAGCAGCTAACAACACTGTACATAATAAGCTTGTCCCTACTAAAACAATAGATTTACTTACTTTCATTTTTTACACTCCTTTTAATTTAACTAAAAAGTAAAATGACATCCAGTTATCAATAAACATAATCGTTAGACTAACGTCGAACAATGTTTACACCGTAAAGTTACTACAAATATAAAGCGCTGTCAACATTATTTTATCAAGGAATAATCAAAACTTATATCATTTTACAATTTTGTAAATCCATAAGGTTGTGTTATAATTAAACTATCTTTTCATTAAACATTTTAGTATAACGAGGTGATCGTCATGGAATTGGATCTAACGAACGCATCTTTACCGATCTACGAAGCACTGGCAAATGAAACTCGCTTAGCGATTTTAAGAGAATTAGGCGATAAGAAGAAAAGCATCAGTGAAATCGGACAAAAATTAGCAATCAGCAATGCTTTAATGACCAAACATATCCGTAAACTCGAAGAAGCTCAGTTGATCAAATCCGAAAAAGGATCGGGGCAAGACTGGAAGAAAAAATATTTGTCCCTAAAAACTGATTTCATCAATATCAATTTCCCAGCAAAAGTGTTTCCAGAAATGAATCTAACCTCCCAATCTGTGAAAATCGGCCACTTCACCGATTTTAAAGCTGAGCCTTCTTGTGGAATGGCGACCAAAGACCGCTTGATTGGCGCCTTAGATGATCCAAAATCTTTTCTGGATCAAGAACGTGTTGATGCAAGTATCATCTGGCTAAATAACGGTTTTTTAGAATACAAAATCCCAAATCCTTTGAAAAATGGCGAAAAAATCGAATTACTGGAAATCAGTATGGAGATCGCTTCAGAGTTCCCAATTTCGAATAACTATTGGCCCAGTGATCTTTCCTTTTACTTAAACAATCACTGCATCGGTAGTTACACCGTACCAGGAAACTTTTCGGATGTCAGAGGTTCTCTGACTCCGCAATGGTGGATCGATGAGTTCAGTCAATATGGATTGCTTAAGCATTTACGCATCAATCGCTATGATACTTCCCTCGATGGAGAAAAATTAACAGATCACAACCTGAATGAAATCGACTTAGACCACAGTGACTTTTTCACCTTTAAAATTGCTGCACCTGCAACTGCCGAAAACGCTGGTGGTTTGACCATTTTCGGCGATCGATGGGGAAATTATCCTCAAGATTTATTGTTCAATTTTTACGTATCGGAATGACTGTTGTCGTTTCATTACACAAAAAAAGCACGTAGCGAAGAGAGATCACTCCCTCAGCTAGTGCTTTTTTCTATTCTCTTACGCTGTGGCAAAAATGCGTTCAATCAACTGCATCACTGCTCGGACTTCTTCGTTTTTAACGATAGGTTCGGCACCGTTGCGTACAACGTTGTAAAAATTCTTGTAGAAAGGTTCAAAATCCGCTTCGGCTTTCGGGAAAGGAATTTCTTTGGCTGCCAATTCCGATGGGGGTGCCATCGTTTTCGTCAAGCCGACGCCTGCTTGGACTGGTTTTGGTGCTGCCACATCTTCGCGACCTGTTGCTTGCACCATTTCCCCATTTAAATCCCAATCGGTGATGGTGGCTGTTCCTTCTGTTCCTTTGATGTACCAGCGAGGCAATTGCGTGTAATTGGAGGTTCCAACTTCCACGATTGCTTTGACCCCATTTTCAAAAGTAATCAAAGCGAAGAACCCATCATCGACTTCTTCCCCCAACACAAAGCTAAGATCCGCTTTGACGTCTTTCACTGGGCTGTCGATCAGCCATAGCATTTGATCCAACAAGTGAACGCCCCAGTCTAAAAGCATTCCCCCACCTTGTTTTTTCACATGGCGCCAGTCTCCTGGGATGCCGTTTGCCCCTTGGACCCGTGACTCTAATTGGAACAAATCACCGATCTGTCCATTACGGTACAGTTCGCGTACAAGTAGAAAATCAGGATCCCAACGGCGGTTTTGGTGAACCATAAAGGTATTGCCAGTTTCTTGGGCAACCGCCACGATCTCATCTAGTTCCGCAGTATTCAGCGCAACAGGCTTCTCGCAAACAACATGTTTGCCTGCTTTCAACGCAGCGATCGATAACTCTTTATGCAAGTCATTAGGTGTGGCGATCAATACTGCTTCGATCGTCTCATCGGCTAAGACTTCATCATAGCTTTTAAAGATCTTATGGCCTTTTTCTTGTGAGATCGCTTGACGTTCTTCATTGATATCGTAAGTTCCTACGATGTGGATTCGTTCGTTTTCATTTGGTAAGATATTGTGGACATGGTACGCACCCATGCCGCCATATCCGATTACTGCAAAATTGATTGCACTCATGTCTGACACTCCTCGGTTTTCTTCTTATGCCCACCACATGGATGAAGCTTCTTCACGGATCATAATCGTCTTCAAATTGCTGATGGCACGAGTCAGTCCTTCATCAATGGACATGATTGGATCTTCATGTTCAATACTCAAGACATAATCATACCCATAAATTCTAAGCGCAGAAATAATATCTGACCAGACTTGTAAGCTGTGGCCGCAACCGACTGAACGGAAGGTCCAAGCTCGGGTTTTGACATTGCTATATGGCTGCATGTCCGTCAAGCCATGCATGTTGATATTGTCTTGATCCAAATACGTATCTTTGGCATGGAAGTGATGGATCGCATCGGCTTCCCCTAAGATTTTGACCGCTGCCACTGGGTCAATCCCTTGCCACCATAAATGACTTGGATCCAAGTTACAGCCGATGGCTTTCCCCGCAGCATCTCGCAGTTTCAACATCGTATAAGGAGTATGTGCCAAAAAGCCGCCATGAAGTTCGATCCCGATTTTAACACCAGCCGCTTCCGCTTCCGTGTTGATGCCTTTCCAATAAGGAATCAGTTTTTGTTCCCATTGATAATTATAATTGTCATCGTATTCCGTTGGCCATGGCAATACTGGCCAGTTGACTTGCGTATCTGTTGCATTTCCGCCTGAAACGCCTGAAAATCCGTTCACAACAGGTACATTCATTAAGCTGGCTAATTTGATGGTTTTGCGCAAAAGTTCATCGGCTTCTTGCGCTTCTGCTTTTAATGGAGAGATTGGGTTGTTGTGACAGCTCAAAGCTGAGATTTCCAATCCTTTATCAGCTAATTTCGCTAAGTATTCTTTTCGCTCTGCTTCACTTGCTAGTAAACGGTCAATGTCTAAGTGGGCATTGCCGGGAGAACCACCGGTACCGATCTCAACGGTTTGGAGCCCTTTTTTCGCTACTTCATCGATCATTTCTTCAAAGCTAAGTTGATTGAATAACGGGGTAAAAACACCTAATTTCATTTTCTTTCCTCCTCAATTGCTTGAAAATGCCCATACGTTGGGTAACGATTTTCTGTTGGTGCACACCAGCGAGCCGCATTTTGGATCACTTTTTGCACTTTGGGATTGTAATAGCTTGGGAATGTCTCATGACCAGGCTGGAAATAGAAGATTTTGCCATTCCCACGGCGGAATGTACAGCCGCTTCGGAAAACTTCACCACCAGGGAACCAGCTGACAAAGATCAATTCATCCGGCGCTGGAATATCAAAGTGCTCGCCATACATTTCCTCTTGCTCTAGTTCGATCCATTCGCCGACTCCTTCAGCGATTGGGTGGCTTGGATTAACATTCCAGATCCGCGCATGCTGATCGTCTACCCGCCATTTCAAATCGCACGACGTTCCCATCAACGTTTTAAAGATTTTCGAAAAGTGGCCAGAATGCAAGACGATCAGTCCCATTCCTTCCCATACACGCTGCTGCACACGAGCAACGATAGCATCATCGACTTCTTCATGCGCCATATGGCCCCACCAAACCAACACATCCGTGTCAGCCAATACTTGCTCCGTCAACCCGTGTTCTGGTTCATCAAGGGTCGCCGTTCGCACTTGGAAATCATCCTCTGCTAAAAACTTGGCAATT
Source organism: Enterococcus sp. DIV0008 (assembly GCF_050542615.1). Classification (NCBI taxonomy): domain Bacteria; kingdom Bacillati; phylum Bacillota; class Bacilli; order Lactobacillales; family Enterococcaceae; genus Enterococcus; species Enterococcus sp. DIV0008. The sequence goes on from NZ_CP172937.1 coordinate 2,786,260, forward strand.
TGACCATGGATTCCTTCTGGATACATTTTTTGGACGGTCTCATTCGTTTTTTCATGACGAAACTCGTTCCATACCGTAACATGGATCATTGGTAGACCTCCTCTACGATGTTTTTTAATTGCAGATAATCAATCCCGCTGGCTTCTAAAGGAGCGAATTTTTGAAAAGCTTCCTGCTCGACGATCAGCCATGGTAGTGCTAATGCTTTAGCTGCTTCTACATACGACTTAATTGGTAAAATCCCATTGCCGATCTCGGTGCTTTCCTGCGGCTGCTCTTGCATATCTTTGATATGAACCAAGCCGATCTTCGTTTCGCGTTCCTTTAGCCAAGGTAAAACAGCCACATTTGCAAAGACTAACCAGTAAAGGTCGGCTTCCAAACGCAGTTGCGGATTGTCTTTGATCAGTTCATCGATCATAGATTCTCCAGCAACTTCAGTAAATTCATGGGCATGATTGTGGTAGTAGCAAGTCAGCCCTTCTGCTTGCAATTTTTGGGTGATCTGGGTCAGCTCCGCAGCAAAGGCTTGCCATTTTTCCAAAGAATCAAAGCTGGCATACGGAATCACGATCCGTTGATTGCCAATCGTTTTTTCAAAAGCGACGGTTTCTTCAAAACGATCTTGCAATGCTTCAAACGGGATATGGGAAGCCGCGACCGCCAAATCCAACTGCTCCAGCATTTCTTTGATCTGTGCAGCACTATGTCCATGATAACCAGCAAATTCAACACCGTCATAGCCGTTTTGTTTTACTGTTTTCAACGCTTCAAAAAGGTCTGTCTTGCAGTCCTCTTGAATACTCCAAAGCTGTAAAGCGATTTTCGGTTTTGTCATTTATGCTCGCTCCTTTTCTTCCAGCAGTTCTTATAGGTAGACTGGCTCACCGGTTTGCGATGATTTGTAGATCGCTTCTAAAATCTCCGTCACGACCATTGCTTCTTCAGGTTTGACCACTGGTTCGGTATCGTTGATGATCGCATGGATCCACGATTGTGCTTCTAAAATTTCTGGCGTCTCCCCGTTTCCTTCATAAAAATCAACGCCGCCTGTTTCAAGTTCGATATTTTTTTCATACAGCAAGCTGTGGTCTTCCCCATTGATGGTCAAACCGTTGTTCATATCCGCACCGGCTTTGCTACCCATCAGTGTCGTTTTGGCTTCTTTCACATCCAAGCTGTTGAGCGCCCAGCTGGCTTCTAAGAAAATCGTTGCGCCATCTTCCATGACCACAAAACCAAAGGCCGAATCTTCTACTGAGAATTTCTCTGGGTCCCAAGGGCCCCAAGCATTTGCGGCATTTTTGGTTTGCGACAACTCATGATACGCTTTTCCGACAACAAATTTTGGTTTGTAATTGTTCATCATCCATAAGGTCAGATCCAATGCGTGGGTACCGATATCAATCAACGGACCGCCACCTTGCGCCTCTTCATCAAGGAAAACACCCCAAGTTGGCACAGCCCGACGACGGATCGCATGAGCTTTCCCAAAATAAATGTTTCCTAATTGTCCTTCGGCGCACACTTCATGAAGATAACGAGAATCTTTTCTAAAACGGTTTTGGTAGCCGATCGTGAGTTTTTTTCCTGTTCTATTGGCTGCTTCGATCATTGCTTTGGCTTCTGCCGCTGTTTTTGCCATTGGTTTTTCACACATGACATGACAATCTGCTTCTAGTGCAGCAATCGTCAACTCAGCATGTGAGGCGTTTGGTGTACACACATGGATCACATCTAGATCAGCTTGTGCCAACATTTCTTGATAATCGCTGAATACTTGGGCATCTTCGGTCCCAAATGCTGATTTCGCTTCAACTGCACGTTCAACCAGCAGATCACAAAAGGCAACCATTTCTACTTCTTCTACTTGAGACAAGGCAGGCATGTGCTTGCCGTTAGCGATCCCACCGCACCCAATGATTCCAACTTTAACTGTCATATCTTTCCTCCTGAAAACGCTTATTATTTTCTACCTCCTCATTATAGCGAAACATCGAAAGCAGTTCTTCCCAGTTTCCATTGAAAAAATTCCCGAAAATTATCTTATGAAACTTTAACAAAAAGAACCACTCCACAATTTATGCAAAGCGATTAAAAAAACACTATCGAGAAAAAAATAGTGCCAAATTGACAAAAAAACAGTCGACAAGCAAAGGCTCATCGGCTGTTTCTATCAATTTTGATTCAGTTGTTTCTGGTACTGCAACGGTGATTGACCAACGGCTTCCTTAAAGACATGGTGAAATGTTTTGACACTAGCAAAGCCTGCTTTTTCGGCGACTTCTGCCATTGGGATCTTTTCGTTTGCCAAGATAAATTTGGCTTGATTGATGCGGTATTCCGTCAAAAACTGCATGAAGGTCTTGCCAGTATTGGTTTTAAAGAAACGCGTGAAATAATGGGGACTAAACCCTACATGTCTTGCGGTGTCCTCCATCGTCAAGACTTCTTGGTAATGAGATTCGATGTACTCAAAGACATCATTCAGACGCTGCAAGGTTTCTTTGTATTGTGCGGCCGTTCGTTTTAGCGGATTGACGGCTTGTTTGCGCTTTGGCAAACCTTGATAGCACTCCCCGATCAACTGGTAAAGCAGCCCGAGAGTCAAATAACGCTTCCCAACAACATTTTCTTCTTCCAACTGATACAACTCGATCAAGAGACCTGTTATTTTTTCCGTAAAACTCGTTGGCCAATTTTTACTGTGGGGCTCCCCTTCTTCAAAGAGTGTCATCAAGGATACTTCATTTTCTCGAAGCAACGGCTCTTCAAAAAGCTGCATATCAAATTGATAGACATAGCGTTCACTCTCAGGCGATGCTAGAAAATAGTGGGGTTGCCCGCTGGAAAAAAGATACAGATCCCCTTCCTCCAACTCAATGATCGTATCGTCAACACCAATATTCACCGTGCCGCGCTTAGCGTAAATGATCTCGATTTCTTTATGGACATGGGGGTAAACGATGGTCAACCCATCATTTAGAAACGTTCGAAAACGAAATTCACTTTCAAATTCAGGAATTTCAAGGTACATACTCATGGCTGACCGACTCCTTCGCTCTATTCTTATTTATTATAAGCGAAAAATTGTCCAAGAGAAAACCTTTTCTCAGCCAATCATAGTTTCTTCTGCTTTTTTGTGGTATCGTATTCAAGAAAAGGAGTCTTGTTTATGAATTATTATGATCAACATCTGCATACATTTTTGTCTTTTGATTCAGATGAACAGTTTGAGAATTATCTAGCTTACCAGCCTGCCTACTTCGTTGCGACAGATCATTTCGATTTGAAGAACCCCTATTCGGGATTCCGTGATGATATTCCTGACTACGAATTACTAGTAAATACCCACCAGAAGCTGCAAGAGACCACAGCGACGAAACTCTTAAAAGGCATCGAGATTGGTGTCGTGCCTGGTCAAGAACAAGAAATCTTGCGCTATCTTGAAAGCCATCCTTATGACTTGAAATTGATCAGTATCCATCAAAACGGTACCTTTGATTATATGGACGATGCCGTGTTGACGAAGGACAAATTTGCAGTTGCCAAACAATACTTTGACCAAATGGCCCACGTGTTGGACTCGTTTTCTGACGGACATATCGTGACCCACTTTGATTATGGCTTGCGACGTTTCCAATTTACAGCTGAGGAATTGGCCGCCCATTTTGAAACAGAGTTAACGACGATCTTCAAAAAAATCGTTGCCCGCGACTTAGCGATGGAAATCAACGCTAAGAGTTTTGGCCCCTATCAAAATGCCCACCTTTATCAATATGCTATCCCGCTGTATCAAAGTGTCGGTGGGAAATTGTTCACCCTCGGTTCTGATGCCCATAAAGCCAGTGACTATCGGTTAGATTTTGCAGCGATGAGCGATCTGCTGCGTTCCTTTGGTGTCAATCAATTAGCGGTCTTTCAAGGTAGCGAACGGTTTATGGCGGATCTGCCTGCACAATAGCGTCACCTTTGAATGCACTCTTCAACATATTTTCAATAAATGGACCAAAAACGGCGAACCCTAAAAGGATACGCCGTTTTTTCATTTTAAGACCATATTTACTTAGGTTATTCTGCTGCTAAAATATCTTCCTTAGCATGGATCATTTGAGTCAAAAAGTCGCAATAAGGCGTTGGGACTTGGTACTTGCGGCCTTTTCGTGAGATTGCGCCATTGATATAATCGATCTCGGTTTTGCGATGATTATTGATCAAATCTTGATACATGGATGGATAGTGCATTCCGATGCCTTCTGGATCATAGGTTTCCTCAATATGGTGGACTACTTCGGATACATCCAGTTCAACAGATTCATGGGCAGCAACTGCCGCAAATTCTTCCACAATCGTTTGGACCATCGCACGCGCCGTTGAGGTTTGTCCGAATTGGGCAATATTCACATTTAAAATCGAACACAAGCCATTTAGGGTGCCGTTGACACAGGCTTTGCGATAGATGGAGTAACGGATGTTCTCAGAATAAGACGCATTCAACCCAGCATCAGCCAAGACTGCCGCCAATTGACGGGCATCTTCTTCTTTCCCCGATTCGATATTTTGCAGTTCTACAGAACCATCCCCAAACAAGCGAACATTACCAGGACCAATCAAGTCCGCCGTCCAAATGGTATTTCCTAAAAAGATTTTATCCGTGCTGACATATTTTTCAATCGTGTCCTCATGACCGATCCCGTTTAATAAGCATAAGACTTTCGTTTGCTCGCCAATCATCGGTTTGATCGTTTGCATCATTTGATCCAGTTGCATCGCTTTAGTAAAGACCAGGATCAAGTCTGCTTGTACAGTCGTTGGGATCTCATTTTGCGAATAGATCGAAAAAGGGACTGCGATCTCTTCACCGTTTAAGTTCGCTCGTAATCCGTGTTCACGGATCGCTTCGATATGCGCCGGCCAGCCGTCGATCAACGTGACGTCATTTCCGCCTCTTTTTAACATAATAGCAAAACGGCTGCCCATAGCACCTGCACCAGCAATAACAATTTTCATCTGAATTCCTCTTTCCTCTTCCACAATTAGGTATAGTTTACTCTAAAATCGTGAAATATGCGAGAGCCTTGCGTTTTTTCTCGATAGGAAAGAAAAAAGAACAATTGGAATAGTTAGATTTTTCAGATAATTAAAAAACGGTCGTTTCCAACTTTGTTCATTCAAAAAAGTCGCACGGAAGATTGAAAACTTGACTGAGCTAAGCCAGTTTTCGGACTCACGTGCGACTCTTTTAATCATTCATTTTCTGTGAAACAGTTGTCGGTTTAGGCAGTGACTGTTTCGTTTTTTGTTGCAAAGTTTTTTAACCGTTCAGCTTTTTCCGCTTCTGTGATCCCATGTTGTTCCACGTAACGGTTGTGTTCGTGGATGGCACAATCATAGCCACAGGCACCTAAATGGGCAGCTTGATTTTCCTCAGAAGTTAAGAATTGGCGATTGCATTCTGGGTTGGCACAGTTTACATAGCGCTCGCAAGGTGTGCCATCAAACCAGTCGCGGCCGATGACTTTTTTATCTACATGATTGATTTCCACACTGATGCGTTCATCAAAGACGTACATTTTCCCATCCCAAAGCTCGCCTTGAACTTCTGGGTCATTCCCATAAGCAAAGATACCACCATGGAGTTGGGCCACATCTTCAAAACCTTCTCGCAGCAGCCAGCCTGAGAATTTTTCACAACGGATACCACCAGTACAATAAGTAACGACTTTTTTATCCATGAATTTTTCTTTATTATCGATGATCCATTGCGGCAACTCACGGAAGCTGCGGATATCGGGACGAACGGCTCCTCGGAAATGGCCTAAGTCATATTCATAATCGTTACGGGCATCGATCACCACGGTATCTTCATCTAACAACGCTTCTTTGAACGCTTTAGGATCTAAATATTTTCCAGTCATTTCTAATGGATCGATGTCGTCTTCAAGGTTCAATGAAACCAATTCTTTGCGCGGACGAACGAATAGCTTTTTAAACGCATGCTCTTCTACTTCGTCAATCTTATAAAAAATCCCTTTAAAACGGGGATCAGCTTCCATTTTTTCCATATAGCGATCCGTTGCTTCAACCGTTCCAGAAAGCGTGCCATTGATCCCTTCATTGGCTACTAAAATACGGCCTTTGATGCCAATTTCTTTTCCAAATGCTAAATGCTCCTTGGCGAAGCTTTCCGGATCTTCAATTGTTGTGTATTTATAAAATAATAAAACGCGGTATGTCAAACCAATTCCTCCTTTTTTTGCACCCTACAGTATAGGTTATCACGTGACAAAAAACGAGTTTTATGCTTGTACTTTTCCACACAATCTTTTTCCTTGAGCAAACCGTGTCATGGATTGGTTTTATTGAGCTCTGCCACGAAAAAAGCTGTGACTTGATCCATCGTTTCTCCACGAACCAGATGGCGTTCTTCTCGCGAGATAAACTGCAGATTTGCTTCTGGATTTTCTGCCACAAAGGCTTCCACATCACCATAAGGAATTTTCTCGTCTTGGGTACCATGCCAAAACAAAAGAGGACGCTGTCCTAATTTCTCTGGTTGAGAAGACAGGTCGTAAGCATCCATCCAGCTTAATAGCTGACCATAATCCTCGGGTACAAAGAACCCAGCAGCGCCAGCGTGCATTTGGATGCGGTCACGGTATTTCAACATGGAAGGAGAACCCATGATACAAGCTGCCGCTGTGATTTCTGGATGCTGGCACAATAAACCGCACGTGGTCATCCCTCCCATGGAGACTCCGCCAACTGCGATCTGACCGTTGACCAAACCAAGATTTTCAAAAAAATCGACTAAGTAAGAAAACTCAAATAGATTGGTTTGGATACTTTGCCAAAAAGTTAATGAAGGAATCTCCGATAGCTGGGTCTTGCGCTCCCCATGATTGGCTGCATCTGGCAATACCACCCGAAAACCTTCTCTAGCCAACTTTCTGCCTTGTGTCAACACTAATTCTTTACTCGTCTGCCAGCCATGATAGTAAATAATCAATGGCAGTGGCTCATAAATCATTTCTTCTGGTACGACTTCTAAGACCGGAATATTCCCGATTTTTCTTTTTCGAACAGCTAATTTCATTCTTTTCCACCTCAGCTTAAGTATACAAAAAGTCGCCAAAAGCGCCACTGATAAGCTGTAAAAAAAGATCATACCCGAAGAGTATGATCCGTTTTTTCGTTTATGAATGTAAGACCGCTTCTCGAGCCAATGCCAAACAACCGAGCGTTCCAGCGTTGTCTTCCAATGCTGGGGTCACGATATATTTGCTTAACTCAGGTGTTTCGACATACCCATTGACCAATTTTGCAAATGCGTCGTGGACGTTTTGCAGCATATGGCGCTGTTTCATCACACCACCACCAAAAATGATCACATCTGGAGAAAACATCAAGGTTGTATTGTAGGCGCATTGAGCAATATAGGAGGCTTCGATTTCCCAATAAGGATCATCTTCTGCAACCTCTTGCCCTTTTTTCCCTAAGCGTTTTTCGATGGCGGGTCCAGCAGCCATCCCTTCTAAACAGTTGCCATGAAATGGACAGCTGCCAGCAAAGTCATCTTTTGGATGAGGGACGACCAGCATATGCCCCATTTCTGGATGACTAAAGCCTTCGATAAAGCGCCCTTCTTGTAAGGCACCGCCGCCAACACCTGTACCGATCGTGTAATAAACGACACTACTCAATCCTTTGCCACTGCCGAAGACATACTCACCATAGGCAGCCGCATTGACATCTGTTGTCCAAGAAATCGGGATCGGAAATTCTTTTTTCATGGTACCGATGAAATCAAAATTTTGCCATGCCAATTTCGGGGTCGAGGTAATGTACCCATAAGTGGCAGAATCGCGATGGATATCGATGGGCCCAAATGAGCCAATCCCAATCCCTGCTAAATCTGCTTGGTATTGTTTGAAGAAACCAATGACTAAAGGCATTGTTTCCTCAGGTGTCGTTGTCGGAAAGCTCACTCTTTCCTTGATTGTCATTTCTTCATCGCCAATGGCACACACAAATTTTGTGCCGCCTGCTTCAATCGAACCGTATAACATGCACATCGCTCCTTTTTTTCTAACTACTTGCTGAACTTGACGCTGCGGCATCATCTGCTTTGACGCGATCGATGGCTACCACTAATGCAATGATCAGGTCATCTAGATCTTCTTCATAGATCACAACTTCATAGGTATCGCCCCAAGAGATCCATTTTTTGTGGATCTCTGCGATTCGCTTACCGTTGCGGTTGACCACAAAATCCATATCCCACCAATTGCCGTCCACATCGATGCCTTCTGCACTGATGGAATAGCGGGCTTTAAAAAATGTGAAATGTTTTTCTAAAACGATCGCTTCTTGGCCGTGGACTTCCACAAAAAATTTCGGTAATAAACTGAACACTTTTTTGGTGATCTCCGCGATCGGTCGCTGCTGCTCATTGAAGATCGTAAAACTTTTCGGGATCTTAAAAAAACTGCCTTCGACATAATAGCGAGGGTTTTGTAAATCATCGGTGACGGTAAATTTTTCGCCGATGCTGAAAACCTTCTGTTTGATGTAAAGTTTCTTCAAATGCTACACTCCTTTCTCTTTGACATCGCCCGTATTGATCACCGGCTGCGTGCCTTTATCGGTAATGATCGACACCAATAAATTATTGATCAGTTGGACTTTGCGGTCATCTGTGAAATTGATGTCCTGTCCGTCTTCGATTTGTTCTAACGCCATTTGTGTCATGGAGACGGCCCCTTCAACAATGATTTGCCGTGCTGATAAAATTGCTTTAGCTTGTTGGCGCTGCAGCATCGCACTAGCGATCTCAGTCGCATACGCCAAATGGTTTAAGCGCGTCTCCAAGACTTCGACCCCAGCAACAGCCAATCGTTCTTGCAATTCTTTTGCCAGTTCTTCCGAAACTTCATTGGTATTGCCTCGCAACGTCAGATCATCGTCATTGAACGTGTCATACGGGTATTGCGTCGCAATATGACGAATCGCTGTTTCACTTTGGATCTCAATGAAATCTTGGTAATAATCGACATCAAACAATGCTTTCGCCGTATCTACGACTTTAAAAACCACCACCGCCGAGATCTCGATCGGGTTTCCGTCTGAATCATTGACCTTCAACAGCGAACTGTTAAAGTTGCGGACTTTCAATGAAACATTGATTTTTTGGGTTAAGGGGGTTGTCACGAATAAGCCGTTGTCTTTAATGGTCCCTAAATATTGCCCAAAAAAGAGGATCGCTTTGGCTTGGTTGGGCTGTACGATCGTTAACGAACTAAGGAAAAGAAACGAAACGATCCATAAAAGAATACTGAGAACGATTTCAAGAACGCTCTCATTTACGAACCCATGATAAAACAAATAACCGCCGCCAACTAATAACCCGATCAGCACAACTAGTGCTAAATACCCATTCACATGAAATGTCTGTTTTTCTGTCATTTTTATTCCTTCCCTTCTTGCTCTTATCTTACCTTGGTTAAAGCCACTGTGCAAATGTTCTTGCGCATATCAGGGACGATTCCCAATCAAGCTATTTTGTTTTCTGCAACTTTACCGTTACAATTAAGGTAGGACAAAATTTTTCTCAAAAAAGGAGTAATTCTTATGGCACAAAAAATTGACTTAGAAACGAGTAAATGGTCGTTGGAATCGATCATTAAAACGGTCGGCACCGATCTTTCCTCTGTTGTAGAGGTACAAAACAAAGATGGCATTGACGTTGTAGTGATCTCGAAAGACGAGTGGCAACATCTTTTGGAATTACTCGATGCACGTCATGCAGAAGGCTATCGGGTGGAGCAAGAGCTTCCTGAAGAAATTTTAGTTGACGTTGCCGATACCGACAACCAATACACCGAAGAAGGCGAGTTAGAAATGGAGCTACCTGAGCGTGTGCATCCAGCACCAGATTTTGAACTCGATTCAGAAGAAATCGTTGAAAGTGATGACGTACTAGATTAAACAAAAAAGCAAAACGGCCACGGGCACGTTTTGCTTTTTTTATAGCTCTTTTTCCTGCTTTTTGGTCATGACTGCTTGCAATCGTTCGATGGCAGGCTGCAATTCTTGTAGCGCCTCTTCTTCGGGTTCTAACTCTGCGCACCGTTGCAGTCGCTCTAACCACATCTCTGGTTCTTTGACGCCCAACTGGCCAATTGCCCAATAAGCCGTTCCTCGAATCACTGGGCGCACGTCTTCTGTCGCACAGCGCCAAATCGCTGGCAAGGCACTGCGGTCTCCCACATTGGCTAAGGCGATGATGGCATTACGCTGCAGCGGTTTTTTCCCCCGCCAAGAGCCAGATAGATGGCCAAATTGTTCTTTGAAGGCTTTGTTTGATAAAGACAGCATCGGTTGCAGTTTTGGATAAACGGTATCGACTTCAGGCTCCATCTCTTGATGAAAATGGAAGTCCTTCCCCCGATTATAAGGGCAGACCAGCTGACAAATATCGCAACCGTAAATCACGTTATGCATCTTTTTGCGGTACTCTTCTGGCATCATGCCCTTCGTCTGGGTTTGATAGGACAAACAGCGCTGGGCATTCATCCGACCATCGCCCAATAACGCTTTGGTGGGGCAAGCCGTCACACAACGCATGCAATCCCCACAACCAAACGGGACCTCTTCATCCGGTTCAAGAGAGATATTAGTGACGATCTCTCCGAGATAAACAAACGAACCAAATTCCTCTGTGATCAGCAAGCCATTACGACCGATAAAGCCAAGACCCGCCCGCTGCGCTGCCGCCACATCCACCAATTCCCCTGTATCGACTTGCGGTGCGAAACGCCATTCGACTTGTTCTTCCATCGTTTGTGCTTGTTCTTTGATAAAGGCGATCAAGCGATCCAACCGTTCTCGCAAAATATCATGGTAATCGATGCCCCAAGAAGCCCGGGCAAACATGCCACGCTTTTCATCCCGGGGGACTTTCTCTTTGATTTTTGTCGGATAAGCTAAAGCGATCGCAATGATCGTTTGCGGATTTTCAAATGTCCGTTCAGGATAGATCCGCTCTTCGATCACGGGATGCTCAAAACCAGAGGTATGGCCTTTGGCTTTTTGTTCCCGCAAGGAAGGCTCCAATGCCAAAAACGGCTCCGCTGAAGCAAACCCGATCTTGTCGATGCCAATTCGCTTGCTTTCTGCAATAATTTTTTCTTTTAAAGACATGCACGCTACCCTCTTTTGTCCGCTAAGCATCTGCTTCTCGGCTTTTTCTCTTCCCCTATTATACGTAAGCACCTGAAAAAAGTCGATGGTGCGGTTTGTCCCCCCGTTTTTTTCTTTCTTTAAAAGAACACGTGTTGATTGTTTAAGATTTTAATTAATTTTATCGTTATTTTCCTCGCAACGATTGCATTGCCTTTTTCGAATGCTAGACTAGATAAAGGAATTAGAAAGAAATGAACAAATGAAATGGAGATGCTTATGACTCAATTACCCACCGGCTTGACTGCAGCAGAAGTCGCCAAGAAAACCCAAGAGGGACTGCACAATGATTATGAAACAAAAACCAGTAAATCAACTGCTGCGATCATCAAAGACAATTTACTGACGTTATTCAATTTTCTCAATCTATTGATTGGCGTTTTTTTATTTGCTGTAGGCGCCTATTCCAACATGTTCTACTTAGCGATTATTTTTGTGAATATCACCATTGGGATCAGCCAAGAATTGCATGCGCGTAATTTAGTAAAAAAACTCTCACTTGTTTCACCGCAAACGGTACGAGTGATTCGAGATGCTCAAATCCATGAGATTTCAGCCAAAGAATTGGTCTTAGAGGACGTAGTTATTCTTGGTGCTGGGGACCAAATCCCCGCTGATATGACGGTGCTTTCTGGACTAGTCGAAGTCAATGAAGCGATGCTGACTGGTGAAGCCGATCTGGTTGTCAAAGAAGCAGGTGCTTCCTTACTCTCAGGGAGTTTCATCGTCAGCGGTGAAGTGACAGGAACAGTCCTTCATGTCGGTGCAGAAAACTACGCAGCGAAACTAAGCAATGAGGCGAAGGTCCACAAACCGATCCGCTCTGAGCTGCTTGCTTCGATCCGTAGTGTATCCAAATTCACTAGCTATGTAATCGTTCCTTTAGGGGTGATTTTGTTCTTCCAAGCCTTTATGATGCGAGATGCTGGGATCAAGGAATCCGTCGTCGTTTCTGCCGCTGCCTTATTAGGAATGTTACCAAAAGGACTTGTCCTGCTGATCAGTATCGCCTTGACGACAGGTGTCATTAAATTGGCCAAAAAACGGATTTTGGTCCAAGACATGTATGCCGTTGAAACCTTGGCGCATGTCGATACCCTTTGTCTGGATAAGACGGGGACGTTGACGGAAGGCCATATGGTTCTCGAGTCGATCGTTCCTCTCCAAACCGATAGCGACCCTAACATGCTCTTAGGGAATTATTTGGCAGCCAGCACAGATAACAATTTAACGATGCAAGCATTGCGTCAAGGCTGCCCTGAGCTAACGGATCATCAGCCGATCGAAGTCGCTGCCTTTTCTTCACAGCGCAAATGGGGTGCTGTGGCTTTTGAACATCTAGGAAATGTTTATCTTGGTGCACCTGAAAAAGTCGCCGGCTCTGCTGCCTTGCCACAAGTCAAAGAAGCGCAAGAAGCAGGTCTACGGGTGTTGATTTTAGCCGTAGAGACCGATCCAAAAGCGCCAGCATCCTTTGACCCAACCAACGCACAAGCGGTGGCTGTCTTGATTTTATCCGATATCATCCGCCAAAACGCAGAAGAAACCTTGGCTTACTTAGCGGATCAAGGCATCGATCTAAAAGTGATCTCTGGCGATAATCCAATAGCTGTCGCAGCGATCGCCCATCGTGCAGGTCTTGCGAATGCCGATCAAGCCATCGATCTTTCTACCTTAACGACCGAAGCAGAAGTCCGAGAAGCTGCGACACGTTATACGGTCTTTGGTCGTGTGACCCCTGAACAAAAGAAACTACTTGTCCAAGAATTAAAAGCCAATCAACGGACCGTTGCCATGACGGGCGATGGCGTCAATGATGTGTTGGCGTTACGAGAAGCCGACGTCAGCATTGCAATGGCTGCTGGCGACAGTGCGGCTCGTCAAATCGCTAACTTTGTCTTATTGGATTCTGACTTTACTACGTTGCCAGATGTTTTATTTGAAGGACGCCGCGTCGTCAATAACGTCACCAAAGCGTCGGGAATCTTCTTTATCAAGACGATTTACAGCTTCTTGCTCTCTTTGGTTTGTATCCTGACATCCAGCGCCTTTCCGTTCTTGCCGATCCAAATCACATTGATCGACTTAGCAATTGAAGGTTATCCATCTTTCTTCCTTTCCTTTGAAGAAAACAAAGCACCAATCAAGGGGCGTTACTTGCCGACAGTCTTGCTCAATGCGTTGCCAAATGCCTTGTTGGTGTTAGTCAATTACTTTGCGATCCGCTTTTTACAAACCGACTACGGTTGGTCACAATTTGATACGACGACCTTGTTGTACTATTTGTTGATCGGGATCAGCTGTATCGCTGTGATTCGCGCTTGCTTGCCATTAAATCCATTGCGATTGTTCTTAGCGATTACCACTACCGTGGGGATCTATGTCGCAGCAATGCTCTTTCACGGGTTGCTGGAAGTCGGTTTCTTGACCGCCGTGACCTTGCCTTACTTCCTTGGCATGATGGCATTGAACATCTGCCTGTACGTTGGGCTTTCTTTCCTAACGAAGCGCTTTTCAGCCAAAGTGCTTGTTAAACAGTCTTAATTGATTTTGCAGCATCGCTCTTTCTTGCTTTGTCCAGAAAGACGATGCTGTTTTTTTGTCCTCTCCATAGGTGCAACCATACAAGAAGAAAGAAATTTGGTATACTGAACCTGTAGGCGGTTTCAACAAGGACGGTGTTTCTTTGGAAAAGGCAACCCCCTTGTCAAACAGCCAAATTTAATCAGAAAGTGTTGGTGAAATTGGATGAAAAAAAGTATTTTACTCGTTTCTCACAGTCAGCAACTCACCGAAGGATTAAAACAGATGATCGAAGAAATGGCTGATGGCGAGTCAGTCACGATCTATTCTTTAGGCGGGACAGCAGAAGGAGAGCTGGGTTCTGACGCCACGAAAATCGTAGATGCCGTCAACGAATCCGCAGATGCTGAACTGATCTTAGTCTTTGCCGATTTAGGCAGTGCCGTTTTGAATGCCGAACTTGCTTACGACATGCTAGAACCTCAGCAACAAGAACGCTATCACCTGATCGACGCGCCGCTGGTGGAAGGTGCCTTTGCTGCAGCGATCACCGCTGGTTTTAGTGATGATTTGGCGCAAATCGTTGCAGAAGCAAAAAAAGCAGCCGAGAAAGGATGGCATGAAGCATGAAAAAAATCATTAATGATCCCTCAATGATCGTAGAAGAAATGTTGGCTGGTATCGTAGGCAGTTATCCTGAACTGGTCCATCAAGTCGCCGACTCACGGGTGATTGCTAAGAATAATCAAAAAGAACAAGTCGGTCTTGTTTCTGGCGGTGGGAGCGGACATGAGCCGGCCCATGCTGGCTTTGTCGGTGATGGGATGCTTAGCGCCGCCGTTTTAGGCGATGTCTTCACCTCCCCTACCCCCGACCAGATTTTGACGGCTATCCAAGATTCTGATCAAGGGCAAGGCGTCTTGTTGATCGTCAAAAACTATACTGGCGATATCTTGAACTTTGAGATGGCCAAAGATATGGCAGAAATGGAAGAGATCACAACTGAGATCGTGGTCGTTGATGATGATATCGCTGTTGAAAATAGCACCTATACTGCTGGCAAACGAGGAGTTGCCGGTACGGTCTTAGTCCACAAGATTTTAGGCGCAGCTGCTCGTAATGGTGCCAGCTTAAGTGAATTAAAAACACTGGGCGATGCCTTGGTTGCATCGATCAAAACCATTGGGGTCGCATTAAAAGCGGCAACAGTTCCTGAAGTTGGGAAACCAGGTTTTGACTTAGCCGATGATGAGATCGAGTATGGCGTGGGCATCCACGGCGAACCTGGTTACCGTCGAGAAAAACTGAAACCCTCACGTGAACTAGCACAAGAGTTGGTGGAAAAAATCTTAGCGGATTATGAAAAGACCCCAGAAAAAGTCGGTGTCTTGATCAACGGTATGGGTGGTACGCCGCAAATGGAGTTGTTCATTTTTGCCAATGATGTCGCGAAATTACTCGCAGAAAAAGACATCCCTGTCTCCTTCCATAAGGTCGGCAATTTCATGACTTCCATCGATATGCAGGGACTTTCACTGACCATGATCGATTTCAGCGAAACGGATCACACCGATGCGTTAAATGAAGACGTCACAACAATAGCCTGGTAAAGGAGCGAATAGAGATGCAATTGACAACAGAAACGGTGCAAGCATGGTTAGATACCTTCACGAAAGAAATCGAAGCAAACAAGGCCTATTTAAGCGATTTAGATACACCGATCGGCGACGGGGACCATGGCAACAATATGGCACGCGGCGTAGCTGCTTATCAAGAAGCTTATGCCAAACAACAGCCAACGACGATCAGTGATACCTTTAAAGTCTTCTCGATGGCAATGATCTCAAAAGTCGGCGGCGCTTCGGGTCCCCTTTATGGTTCGGCGTTTATGAATATGACCAAAGCAACGAAGGAACTAGAAACAATCGACTCCTTTGAACAATTAGGTACGATCGTTGAAGAAGGCTTGACCGGCATCAAAATGCGGGGAAAAGCTGAGTTTGAAGACAAAACGATGGTCGATGTCTGGCAACCTGTCGCAGAAGCCTTGAAAAAAGGGGAATTGACCAAGGACACGATCGAAGCAGCGAAAGAACATACCAAAGAACTTGTTGCTAAAAAAGGCCGTGCCTCTTATGTTGGTGAACGTGCCATCGGTCATATCGATCCCGGATCAGCTTCTAGTGCGATTTTGTTTGACTCACTGTTAACGGTGATAGAAAAAGATTAAAAAACGATGCTCTTTCAAAGCACCGTTTAAGACAAAAGACAAACCTTATGATTGCATAAGGTTTGTCTTTTTCTTGCCTATTCCTCTTGTAAAATCGTTTGGGCAACTAGCTTCACGTATTGATCCATGCCATCTGGATTTGGATGGACCCGATCTTCATAAAACCAGGACTCTTGGTCATTACTCAAATCATACCAATCGATCAAGGTCATATTGTCGTATTTTTCCGCCATGCGCTCCAACATCCGATTGACTTCATTTTGCCAACGCTGTGTCGGTACCCGCACATTGATCCAGTAGACTTTGCGATCACCGATCTCATTCATAAAGCTGTCAAATTGGGCTTCTGTAAAGGAACCATTCGTCCCTAGCCCCACAAGGACGGTATCCCGTAAAAGATTTTTTTCTTTCAAGTCTTTGATCAATTCAGGGCTCGCATACAGCTGGCGCCCAACATCCCCATCAACTACCGCTTGGGTAAAGACTTCTTTCAAGTCAGCCGTTGCATCCAGCATCACAGAATCACCAAAAGCCGTGATTTCAAGAGATTCTGCTTTTTTCACTTGGGCTGCTGTTAGATCATACTTTTCCATGATATTTTTTTCATCTTCACTCGTGTTCGCCTCATCGTCCGTTTCATTGCCTTCAGCGTTCGCATTCTTTTGCGATTGCTCAGCCGCTTTTTTATTGGCCGCAATGTTGTCTCTCAACTGCTGCTGCTGGGCATCGACATAATTCGTCGGTGCAGTCACGACGCCAAACAAAGCAACGAGGGTAATGATTAAGCTGGGCACTAACCACGGTTTTTTCCAACTAAAAATTGGTTTACTGAACCAACCGCGGACCGTTCTGAATGTATCTTTGTACTGGAATTTACGCATTGGGTTTTCGATAAACCGATAGGACAATTCACTGATAAACAAGATCAAGAATAGTTCCACTAACGTGTGCATCAGCACGTTCTCACCGATATTTCCCACTTTTGCTTCGTAAAATATCATCACTGGAAATTGATACAAATAGATCCCATAACTGCGCTTGCCGATATAACTGAAAATCGGATTACTCAATACCCGATTCAAACTGGCTCCGGGATGAGCGGTGACTGCCACAAGAATCGTACATAGGATACTGATCAAGAACATGCCGCCATAATAGACAAAGGTTAAATGATCATCTAAGAAAAAGAACGCTGCGATCAGACCAGCCAAGGAAGCAAAACCAGAGATATTTAAGACCCGTTTGGCTTTTTGCGGTATCTCTTTCTTCAAGTGGGTACTTGGCCAAATGAATGCTAAGGCACTCCCCATCCAGATCGAAAAGAGCCGCGTATCCGTTCCATAATAGACCCGTGTTGGATCAGCGCCTGGTGTGTAAAGGACCGCTAACAGAATTGCCGATAAAATCGTGACTGCGGCAGTAAATTTAAAGGCGCGATGCCTCTGCTTGCCGATTTTCATCAACAAAATAAACACTAAAGGCCAAATCAGATAGTTCTGTCCCTCCACAGCCAGTGACCACAGATGGGTAAAGGGGGATTCATTGCCGAACCGATCAAAATAGGATAACCCATGATTGATCTGCCACCAGTTGTTGTAATACAGCAACGAGCTAACAAAAACCCCGCGCAAATTATTCAGCAGGTTTCGCTGGAACAAAGTGATATACGCTGCTGAGATAAGCAGCATCACCACCATTCCTGGATAAAGCCGTTTCATCCGCCGTACATAAAAATCTTTGACTTTGATTTTGCCGTTTTGATCCCACTCTTGCCTCAGCAAGTCAGTGATTAAATAACCTGATACGACAAAGAATACTGGAACTCCTAAATACCCGCCTCGCATATGAGTAGGTAGTAAATGATATAAAATAACGCCGATGACTGCCAAGGTGCGAATGCCGTCGAACCCGGTAATATAGCGGCTTGTACTTAAACGTTTGTTCATTCTCCAACCACTTTTCTCTAATTGATCCAATTGTTTCATAAAAAAACAATTTCAGCATGAACGCTATTGATTCCATACTCTCATAATTTACCAGAAATCCCCCATATAAAGCTAGCAACATCTGCTATATTTCAAAAAAATTAATTTTTGGCGAAAAAAAAGTACTTCTATAAAGAAATACTTTTTTCAACTCCTTTTTTACAGTTCTTCTTCATAAAACCGACCCAAAATCTGGACATTTTCCGCAATACTAACAAAGGCTTTTGGATCGGCTTCTTTCATAGCACTGCGCAGCATCGGCAGTTCAAAGCGTGTGACTACCGTCAGCAAAACCGTTTGTTTGTCATGTTTGTAGGCTCCTTCGGCTTCATTGATGATGGTAATGCCTCGCCGCATATGTTTTTGGATCGTCTGAATGACTTCTTCTGGGTTGCGAGTGATGATCGTCACCTGCATTTTCTTTTGTTTCGTAAAGACCGCATCCGTCACTTTTCCACTGACAAAAATCGCGATCGCACTATACAACGCATATTGCCAGCCAAACAAGATCCCAGCGGCGAACAAAATAACAATGTTAAAGAAAATCGATATCGAGCCGATCGTCTTCCCTGTCCGTTTGCGTATGGCAATGCTGACAAAATCCAGCCCTCCGGAAGAAAGACCATTCTTCAAGGCATAGCCGATCCCCACTCCATTGATGGCACCACCGAAAATCGCACAGATCATCGGGTCCGTCGTGACGGTTTCTTCTGGCAAAATTTGCACGAATAAGGATGTCAATAAAACAGTGATTCCAGTAAAGATCGTAAATTTGTGGCCGATCTTAAACCAGCCAAGAAAAAATAATGGCACATTCAACAATAATAGCGCAAGAGATAAGGGGATATAAAACCCGATCCATTCTCTTGAGATCGTAGTAATGATCTGAGCGACACCGGTAATGCCGCTGGAATAAATATTGCCCGGCTGATAGAAAAAATTGACCGCAATCGATGCCAGCAGTGCGTACACGATCGAGAATGAAAGTTTGTTGGCATATTCCGGATGAGGGAGCCATTTAAACAGAGGAGTCATTGCATTTCATAGCCTCACTTTTTTGATTTGCCTTTATTATACTTCAGCACATAAAAAAAGAAACGAGCAATGAAAGAAATGGGTGAATTCTCATGAACTTTTTTCATTCATTCACCAATTTCTATTTCATCACTCATTTCATCATGGGTTTAACGCTTATTCGTTTTCTTCAACCGTTGTTACATCAATGCTCAAGTCAAACAGTTGCATTGGTGAAACGGTACTTGGTGCTTGTGACATTGGATCAGCCGCTTTCCCATTTTTAGGGAAGGCAATGACTTCGCGAATGTTTTCTTCACCAGCCAATAGCATCACTAATCGGTCTAACCCAAGGGCGATGCCGCCATGTGGTGGGAAACCATAATCCAAAGCATCCAATAAGAAGCCAAATTGATTTTGCATCTCGCGACGTGAGAAGCCTAGCGCTTCAAACATTTGCTCTTGCACTTCCCGTGTATGGATACGCAATGATCCGCCACCTAGCTCGTAACCGTTTAGCACGATATCGTAGGCTTGCGCATAGACTTTTGAAGGGTCTGTCGTTAACAACGGCAGATCGCTTTCTTTTGGCAATGTGAACGGATGGTGAGCAGAAACATAGCGACCTGCTTCTTCATCGTATTCAAATTGCGGCCAGTCAGTAACCCATAGGAAGTTGAATTTGCTCTCGTCGATCAAGCCTAATTCTTTTCCTAATTTATTACGGATCGCACCTAACGTTGCTGAAACGATCTCAAAGGAATCGGCACCAAACATCAGAATATCGCCAACTTCCGCATTGGCTGCTGCAATAATCGCGTCGGTTGCTTCCGTTAAGAATTTAGCGATCGGTCCTTTCAATCCATCTTCTTCAACTTTGACCCATGCCAATCCTTTGGCACCAAATTGGCCAGCGTAATGACCTAGATTGTCCATGTCTTTTCTGGAGTATTTGTCTGCAGCCCCTTTGGCGTTTAAGACTTTCACAACGCCGCCTTTTTCAAGAGCCATTTGGAAGACTTTAAAATCAACGTCTTTCACAACTTCTGATAAGTCGATAAGCTCCATGTCAAACCGTGTATCTGGTTTGTCACTGCCGTAGCGTCCCATTGCCTCATCATAGGTCATCCGTGGGAATGGCAAGGTAACTTCGATGCCTTTGACTTCTCGCATCACTTTTGCCAATAGCTCTTCCGTATAGGTTTGAATTTCTTCTGCCGTCAAGAAAGAGGTTTCGATATCGACTTGGGTAAATTCAGGTTGACGGTCGCCCCGCAAATCTTCGTCACGGAAGCAACGTACGATTTGATAGTAGCGATCGAAGCCAGCACCCATCAATAACTGTTTAAAAATTTGTGGTGATTGTGGCAACGCATAGAAATGACCTGGATAGATCCGTGAAGGAACCAAATAATCCCGCGCGCCCTCTGGTGTTGATTTTCCTAGATAAGGTGTTTCGATATCTAAGAAGTCGTTCGTGTCTAAGAAATTGCGGATCGCTTGCGTCGTTTTCGCCCGCATCACGATGTTGTTCGTCATTTTTGGACGACGCAAGTCTAAATAACGGTATTTCATGCGAATCTCGTCGCCAACGGTTTGATCATCTTCAATCAAAAAGGCTGGTGTTTTTGCAGTGTTTAAAATCGTGATTTCGCTGATCATCACTTCATAGGCACCTGTCACCATTTTCGGATTGATGGCTTCTGGTGCACGATTGATGACTTGACCCGTTACTTCTAATACATATTCGCTGCGGCATTTGTCCGCGATTTCCCAGGCTTCTTTCGAAACCTCAGGATTGAAGACGATTTGCACGATCCCTTCCCGGTCGCGTAAGTCAATAAAAATCACGCCACCTAAGTCACGGCGCTTTTGCACCCAGCCTTTTAGTGTCACTGTCTGGTTTAAATGGGTCTCATTTACTAACCCGCAATATACTGTACGTTTTGTCATTCTTTTTCTCCTCACTCAAACATTTTGGTTGTCATTTCATCGTAGATCTCATCGAAGCGGGCATAAAGATCCGCTAACGGAAATTGTTTTTCTTCACGGCTTGCCATGGATTTGATATTGATCACTTGTTCTGCTAATTCTGTTTCGCCTAGAGTCAGAACCAACCGTGCCCCTTGTTTATCAGCAGATTTGAACTGGGCTTTGGCTTTACGATCCATGAAATCACGATCGGCAGAAAAACCGAAATTACGAATCGCTTGCACGACTTTCAGCGCTTCTAAATTGGTTTCTTGTCCCAAACCAACCACATACGCATCTAACTCATTCAAAGCAGGAATTACAACTTCTTCGGCTTCCATAGTGATCAATAAACGTTCGATCCCTAAAGCAAAACCAAAACCAGGTGTTTCTGGTCCCCCTAGCTCTTCCACTAAATGATTGTAACGACCGCCGGCACAGATGGTGGCTTGCGCCCCCATTTTTGGTGCCTCACTCATGATCTCAAAAATCGTGTGGGTATAATAATCCAGACCACGCACCATATTTGAATCGATCTCATAAGGGATCTCCAACGCATCCAGCATACTCGTTACGGTTTCAAAATGTGCCTTGGCATCTGGTGTTAAGTAGTCTAGGATCGATGGCGCATCCGCCACGAATTTTTGGTCACGCTTGTCTTTGCTGTCAAGGACTCGCAAAGGATTTTCATGCAAGCGGCGTTTTGAATCCTCACTAAGCTCCGCTTCATGGGGCGCTAGATAGTCGATCAACGCTTGGCGATAGTTTTGGCGTGTTTCTTTGTCGCCTAATGAATTGATGACCAAGCGCAATTGACTCAGTCCTAATTGACGATAAAAATCCATTGCCATCGCCATTGTCTCAACATCGGTCGCTGGATTTGCTGAACCGAAAACTTCGACACCGATTTGGTGGAATTGACGCAAACGGCCTTTTTGCGGACGTTCATAACGGAACATTGGTCCCATGTAAAACACTTTATAAGGCTTCGTATGTTCTGGTCCGAATAGTTTGTTTTCGACATAAGAACGAGCAATCGGTGCGGTACCTTCTGGACGCAACGTCACATGACGCTCTCCTTTATCGTAGAAATCATACATTTCTTTTGAAACGATATCCGTTGTGTCCCCGACACTGCGGGCGATCACTTCAAAGTGCTCAAAAATCGGTGTCCGAATTTCGTTGAATTGGTAATCGCGAAACACTAAGCGTGCTGTTTCTTCCACAAATTGCCATTTTTCGGATTCTCCTGGCAAAATATCGTTGGTTCCTTTTGGACGTTGGTAACTCATCGTATGCATCCTCCTATTTGTTTCATGGTTGCCCATGTTCTTTGCTTTCATTACTTGTTTGCTTATTCACCTATTGTTTGTTGCTCGTTGATGTGGGTGGGTTGTTCTCGTGCTTGGCTTTTGGGTATCTGCACGCTTTGTGGTTGGTTGCTGCTGGTCATCATCTATTCTGTCTTGCTCCAAAAGACAATCCCAGTGATTCCTAGTTTGGTTACTACGCTCCCTGCACTCGCCTAGTACTGTTCATCATCTGCTCTGTTCCGCTATGCGGACCAGTCATTGTGATTCCTAGTTTGGTTACTACGCTCCCTGTGGTCGCCTAGTACTGTTCATCATCTATTCTGTCTTGCTCCGCAAGCCAATCATAGTGATTCACAGCAAAAAACTCGCCCTTGTTTTTTTATACAAGGGCGAGTTTTGATTACACGCGGTACCACCTAAATTCGAGAAATGTTCTTCTCCTCTCGATTAACGCTCGGTCACGGAACAGCTTTTCTTCTGTTCATCTCCAGATTGTCTTTCCTTTACACGTCCTAAACTGCTTTCAGCCGGGGCAGTTTTCTCTTTTAAGGAATAGAATAAAGTACTCGATCCTTCACTGATTTTTGATATTATCTATAAACTACAAGAAAGCTATGAAAAAGTCAAGGTGTTTCACTGTCTTTTTCCCTCCGCTGCTTTCTAGTAGCATTTTCTTTAGTCGTCAACACAAAGAAGCTCTCCTTCTGTTTGCTTTTCTTCCTTTTTGCGTTATGCTGAATAACGAAGGTTTTGTTTCTATGAAAGGAGCTGTTTTTATGTCTTTATATTCAGGCTATATCCGTCAACCACACTACTATGAGACCGATCAAATGGCGATCATCCATCACGCCAATTATATTCGCTGGTTTGAAGAGGCCCGCGTGGAGTTACTCGCGTTCTTGGATTTACCGTATCATACCATCGAAGAAGCGGGCTTGATCGTTCCCGTGCTGGAAGTCAGTGCGCAATACAAAACGATGATTCGTTACGAAGATGAGGTGCGAATCGATGTTTTGGTCGACAAATATACTGGCACGCGTTTGGATTTTCGCTATGAGATCTACAAAACTAGTGATGGTCAGTTGGCAACGACGGGGACTTCAAAGCATTGTTTTTTAGCAAAAGAGACCAATCGCATCGTGCAGCTGAAGCGTAGTTTTCCTGAAATCCATCAACGATTTGCTGATTATGCCGCCCTGTCAGGGGAATAATCAATTCTGATCACTCATTTAAGTCAAAATCCTTGCTTTTTGAAACGGCTTTCGTATAATCAAAAGTAATTTCAGGGAAGGATGATGGCGATGTACGTGATTAAAGTTTTGCATGGTTACATTGGCAAAGATGGTCGTCGCACTCGTGAAAAAATTCCAGACAAGTTATGGGTCTTTGAAGATCGGAAGCAGTCCGAAGCATTTGCAGATAAAATTGGTGGTCGCGTCAAACCGTTAACTGAAGTCAAACAGCATACGTAAAGAAATAAGCCGTTATCGTCTTTTGCGCATAGACGATAGCGGCTTATCTTTTTTACTGCGAAACAGGATTAGTCATCTAATTCGGTTTCTAGTACTTCACCTGTTTGGGCATTGATTTTCACATCTGTTTGTTTGTTGCCATCTTCTACTTTGACTTCCCAATAGGTTACATTCATTTCTTTGTCTAAGGACCAATCTGTTGCTTGACCACCGCCAGCTTCTTTCACGGCGATATCAGAAATTTCTTCCAATGAAAGCAAGTTGGTTAGGTCCAATTGATCGGCATCTTTTTTGACACCGTTTTGTTCATCGGCATCCAATTTTTCCGTTCTTTCTTCAGAAGTTTCTTTGGTTTCTGCATCGATCTTCAATTCAAACTCATTCGTGTCATCCACGCCTTCTACTTGGTAGAAGTAATTGCCAAAAGAAGTATCCAAATCAATCGAAGTGATGGCTGCATCTGGGTATTTGTCTTGGAATATTTGGATCGCTTCTTCTACGGTCACCGTAGGTAAGCCCCCATTGGCGATCGCTGCACTGCTTGAAGAGCTGTCTGTTGCTTGTGACGACGTTGTTTCACTTGATGAGGCAACTGCTGTGCTTGAGCTGCTGTTTTGCGCAGGTTCTGAATTTCCAGTGTTGTTTTGTGTACATCCTGCCAATAATCCTAAAGCGGCAATTCCGAATAAAATAGTTATTTTTTTCATGTTTCATTCCTCCAATTGTTTGAGTATTCCTTTTTTCTATATATTTAGAATAACAAGTTCCCAAAGAAAAAGAATCAAAATTGCTTGAAGAAAATCTAAAAAAATCTTCATCTTTCTCTATCGCTTGGAAAGGCAAGTTTAAAGATACTGCCTTGCGGTTGATTGTCTGTCACGGTAATTTGGGCATGATACGTGTCTGCCAGCTGTTTTACCAATGAAAGCCCGATGCCTGAACCAGCAATCTGGCTAGAACGAGAATCTTCTACCCGATAGAACCGTTCAAAAATCAAGGCTTTCTTATCATCGGGAATCCCAATGCCAAAATCGGCGACGGTTAAAGACAACTGCCTTTGCTCTTGCGTCAAGGTCACATGAATCGGCTGATCGGCAGGTGAATACTTCGCGGCATTTTCTAATAGGTTTTGGATGATTTGCTGGAAGTCACGTTTATGTCCACGTTTCATACATTGGTTCTCCACAAAATATTCAATTGATTGCGGAACGATCGTCGCTTGTTTTTCACACTCTTCTCGGACGATCTGGGAAACATCAACAAGGGTCATTTCATCTTGGGATTGATTTTTTTCTAGGTCCAACAATTGATTGCTCAATGTTTCCAAACGCTTCGACTCTTTGTCGATAAACGCCATTGAGGAAGGAATGACTTCGGGATGTTTGGTTCCACGCCGCTGGATCAATTGGACATGTCCGCGAATCGCAGCTAAAGGTGTTCGCAGCTCATGGGAAGCATCGGCAACGAACCGTTTTTCCCGTTCGATCGTCTCTCGCTGTTCTTTCAATAATTTATTAAAGGCCAATGCCACCGAACGAATCTCGATGGGCTCTTCAGAAACCGTCAGTTCTCCTGTTCGACTTTGCTCAATGGCAGCAATTTCTTGCGCCATGCCGGTAAGTTTCTGACTCCATTTCCCGACACTCCAATAAATCAGCAGGCTGCCAATCACAACAGCGATCAGATTCAAGAAACTGCTGATCATAAAGAGACCATAGGCTAATTCCACACTATCCTCCCCATTGATAGCGATCGTCACCTGATCCCCATCGACTTCTTGGGTTTTCGTGTAATAGATGCCATCCTCTGTAAAAACGATGTCTTCGAGAAATGGCAGCACTCGTCCTTGATTGATATCGGCAAAAATCTCTTCCGCATCTTCTGATGAAACGACACTGCCATCGGCTAAGATCACTTGCAGGGCGTCTTCTTCATCTGCCGAAACATAGGCATTGACGAGAGTGTCCCAAGCATCCCCTGATGCCTCGCCTTTTTCGATGGCTTCAAGGATGTTGCTGGCACGATTTTCAATATGTTCAAACAAATAACCTACGGACAATAGAATAAACAGCAGATTGAAGAGAATCAACAGACCAAAGAGTATCAAGGAAAAGCGGCTCGTCAATTGAAACTGGGCTGTTTTTCTACGTTGGTTGACTGACTTATTCTTCATGGTCGGTCCTCAAGACATAGCCTAATCCTCGAACGGTTGCGATCATTTTGCCTTTGCCGCAAACATCTAGCTTGTTCCGCAGTGTACGGATATAGACATCTACAACATTCGTTTGACCGTCGTATTCATAACCCCAAATCTCATTCAATAGGTCATCTCTTGTTTTGACGACTTCCGGCTCTTTCATTAGTTCATATAAAATCCCAAACTCTTTGGGCGTCAATTCGATGGTCTCTCCAGCAATTTGAACCAAGTGCTTGGCGATGTCCATCATCAACTCCCCAGCCACTAATTGGTTTTGCTGGTTCTTTTGTTGTTGGGCTTCTCTTTGCAGCCGCCGATCGATCACCCGAATTCTGGCAAACAGTTCTTCGATTTCAAAAGGTTTCGTTAAATAATCATCTAGTCCGACATCAAGCCCCGTCACCACATCGGCGGTTTGATTTCTGGCGGTCATCATCAAAATCGGGATGTCGCTTTCTTTGCGTATCCGCCGTGCCACTGTGATGCCATCATAGATTGGCAGCATCCAATCCAATAAAATCAGATCAAAAGCATTTGCTTGCTGATTGAATAAGGCCAATGCCTCTTGCCCATCTTTGGCCCAGACCGTGTCATATCCCTCAAAAGTCAATTCGGTCTGGATAAAACTGGCTAAACTTTCTTCGTCTTCCACTAGCAAGAT
The DNA here is from genome assembly GCF_050542615.1 of Enterococcus sp. DIV0008. Taxonomy (NCBI): domain Bacteria; kingdom Bacillati; phylum Bacillota; class Bacilli; order Lactobacillales; family Enterococcaceae; genus Enterococcus; species Enterococcus sp. DIV0008. Next base: position 2,812,867 of record NZ_CP172937.1, read on the forward strand.
CTTCAAAGCCATATGCGTTCCTCCTCTGGTTTTGCTTCTATCATAACGGATTTTTTCGAAACTTCCTAACTGATTGAAAGAAAAAAAACATGAAGATTTTTTCATGTTCAACAAAAAAAGACGGCATGAACCAAGGTCCACTCCGTCTTTCGTTATTCCATATTTTTTGCTAGCTGATACGTGCCAACGAGTTCCCCTTGTTGGAGTTGAAGCACGTAAGGACATGTTTCAGCTAAAAACTCACGATCATGACTGATCACCGCTAACAGATCAACTTCCTTAGCGACTGTTCGCAACAGTTTTGCGACTTCTTCCATTTGCTGCAAATCTAACCCACTCGTTGGTTCATCGAAAAACAACAGGCGTTTACCAGAAAGCAGGGCACTGCCGATGGCAACTCGTTGTTTTTCCCCACCCGACAAGCTTTGCGGATGTCGGGCAAGGAGTGGTTTTAAGTGCAACAATGAGACAATTTCTTCAAAACGCGCTGGGTTTTGGGCTTTGATCAGCAGCTCTTTTTCCACCGTTTCAAAAAACAGCTGCAAGTTAACATCCTGCATCACAAGAAAGCTTTCCTGCAGCAGCTGCTTTTGGGTCCGCTTTTGTCCATTGATGGCAAATACTGCTTCTGGGCATTTTTTCAATCCTGACAGGACTTGCACCAACGTACTTTTGCCAGCACCATTTGGTCCAACGATCCCCACAGCTTGCTTCGTCGGCAATTGTAGTTCAGGCAAGTTAAGCGCCCAATTTCTGCTGTTTGCTGAGCGTTTTGATTGCTTGATCTGCAGATGCGTTGCCCTTAATCCAGACTTTTCTGGCAAAGATTCTCGGCAGTGCTGAGTTTCCAATGCCGCCTCGCCTACTTTTCGCAATCCCAACTCGTGAATTGCCTCCTCGGGCAGTGACAAAAGCTGAGCTGCTGGATAAGACGCCCGCAATCGTCCTGCTTCTAATAGACAGAAGCGATCTGCCAGTGGCGCCAAATACGCCAAGCGATGTTCGGCGATCACAATGGTTTTCCCTTGTTGTTTTAAAGAAGCCAATCCTTGAGTCAACTTTTGGATCGCTTCTTGATCCAAATTACTGGAAGGCTCATCCAATAAGAACACATCATGGGGCAACATCGTGGCTGCAGCGAGAGCAATCAGCTGCTTCTCCCCACCAGATAGGTCAAAGACACTAGCATCAAGCAATGGGGTCAGGGAAAACTGCTGTGCTACTTCGGTGATTCGCTGCCGAATGTTTTCTGGTGCGACGCCCGCATTTTCCATCGAAAAAGCCAACTCCGAATAGACATCCGTGGTGAAAAATTGAGTCTTGGGGTTTTGAAAGACGACGCCAATCGTCTGGGCATAATGGGAGAAATCGGCAACTGGCAAGTCTGTTTCTCCGACACGGATCTTCCCTTTCACTTCGGCGGGATACAGCTCAGGGATCAAGCCATTCAAAACATTGAGCAGGGTCGATTTGCCGCTGCCGCTAGCGCCGCACAAAACGATGACTTCCCCAGCTGCGACCGTCAAAGAGAGCTCAGATAATACGGTTCGATTTTCTCGTTTCACTGACACTTGTTCTAATGTGATCATCCAAGCCACATCCTTTTCACGATAAAGCCGCCTAATGCTAAAAAGACCAAGCCATCCCACCAGCGCAGCTTCAGTTCGTGGACGGTGGTATGGGGAGTTTCTGATGCTAACCCGCGAACCAGCGCCGTAGCCGACAGTTCGGTTGCGGTCTTTTCAGCCGACATCAGTAATGGGATCAAAAAATACTCCGCACTTTGCAGTGGATGAAGCAAGATCGATCCTGCCGACAGCGAGATGCCGCGAAAGCGCATCGCTTGGCGAATACTTTTGAAATCTTGTACCAGTGTGGGGAAAAAACGAAATAAGACTGCCAACGGGACTAATAATACATTGGGCACGTGCATTTTTTGCAGCGCCGCCATCCACTCACTGTTCTTCGTCCCGCTAATAGCAAAAGCCGCCGCCATGATCGTTGGTAATAAGCGGCGATAACCGACGGAAAAGAAATCCAGCAACACGATTAGTATGTGGTTGCCTTGGCGAAACAAAAAACTATCTGCCAGTGTCAGCAAGACAAACACGCCATAGAGCAGCAAGCCTTTTTTCCAAAAGCCGCTGACTATAAATAGCAGCAGCAAGAAAGTGACAAAGGCAAACTCATCGATCCAGCTGATGGTCACCATCATAGTAAAACTAGCAAAGAGAATCACCGCTAATTTGCTGCGGGGATCAAACCTTGTTTTCGACACATTCCTCACCCTTTATGCGATTGGATCGTTGGTTGAAAATGTTTTTCCATCAAGCGGCTACCAATACCTAAACCAGCCACCGCACCAATCAAAACCGCCAATGCACAAAGCCCTAACATCAAATTGGAGGTATGAGCAAACACGCCGGCAATGTAGGTTTCATCTTTTCCGCGAGCCACTAATGAATCAATGTAGGCATTCTTCATAAACCACAGGGGCAAGATCGGGCCCATCAAGCCAAAACTAAAAACGATATAACTCGCCAGTACGCGAACGTTCTCTTTGAGCTTTGTTTTGTATTGGATCAAATCAGCTGCTAAGGCACAAATCATATTGGGCAAAAAGGCCAATGGAAAATGTCCTGAAATCAAAAAAAAGAGCCCTACCACGGTACCCATAATGGTGATTGCGCCAAATTTCGGTACTTTATTCAATAAAATCAGATAGATAATGCCAGAAAACAAAGCGGTGACTGCTGGAATAAATAAATTATGAAAACCTGGGATCACAAAACGCAAAATCAATAAACAGACGCTCATTAAAAGAAAATAGATCGCTGTATAGATCCCTACTGCAATTAAATCTTGAACCTTTAGTTTTTTCACTGCGTATACGCTCCTTCTTGCAAGCAATCAATGAAAAAACCGTTGCTGCTTGCTTGTACAAACTTATTTTTACAAAGCCTCAGTATAGCACAAAGCAGACGTTTTTAGGGGGAGATATGCTTATCAACAGTCGATTTTCTTCTAGAACGGAACCAACAAACAGAGGTGTCTTCTGAATGGCTCCATTTCAACACACAGGAACCTTTAAAGATGCACTAATGGAAAATGATGCTTTCACACGCTTAGTTGTTTTCTCCTCTTCCCATCTTTGCGAAATTAATGAATAATAGATAAGGACAAACACTAAAAATCAGCACAGACTCGTCATCATTTTCTTTGTTAAGAAACCAGCAGGTTCTTCTATAAAAAACAATAAGCAAGCTGACTGTCGCTTTTTCGTTGAAGAAAATCAATGCTGTTGTGCTATGTAAACAGCATAAAACCAACTGTAAAAACATTTTGACACTTGATTTCAAGGCATTGTCAAAGACATTTGATCGTTAGAACGCAGACATTGTCCTACACTAATGGTAGAAGGAGCGGATAAAATGAACTTAAGCAAACAAATAAAAAAACATCGGGAACGATTAAGTCTCTCTCAGGAAGGGCTGGCAGAAAAACTCTATGTCTCCCGACAAACGATCTCAAATTGGGAGAATGAAAAAAGTTATCCTGATGTTCACAACTTATTATTGCTCAGTGTTCTATTTGATGTTTCTTTAGATGAATTAGTCAAAGGGGATGTTGAACAAATGAAAGAAACGATTGAGAAAACAGCAATGGATCGCTACACGAAAATAATGTTGGTCTTTACATTGTTGGCCGCATTATCTGTTGGGCCTGCTCTCTTTTTACCAGGACACTGGTGGATTGCCCCGCCTCTATGTTTTTGGCTCGTCTCCATGTATGCCGCATTGAAGATCGAAAAAATCAAGAAAACCCAAAATATCAAAACGTATAAAGAGATCGTTGCCTTCATGGAAAATCAAGACCTCGATGCCATTAGGAAAAAGCGGGACATCAAAAAAGATATCCTCTCAAAAACAGTCATCGTCTTGGCCTTTGCCTTGATTGTTGGCATCCTTGCATTGCTTAGTACACTGCCGTATTTACTGATGCGCTGACAAAAAACACAGGGTGCAGCTGCTTTTCATAAATGAGCAGCTGCACCCTGTGTTTTTTCATCTTCACCAATGTAAGCTTTCACAGGCCCGATTTCAAGTTTCTCTGCAGTATAATTTAAAAAATCAACTCTTTAGCTATCATAAAATCTATAACAATTCTGAGTTTTCTTTATAAATAAAAGGTGAAACTGTTTAAAAAAACAGATTCACCCTTCAACAACCTATTCAAAATCCGCATGCCGACCAAACATTTTTTCTGATGTTTCTCCAGTTTCTTCCATTAAATTCAATACCATGCCATCAAATATCAAAAACGCTAGCTGCTCAAAAGCTGAACCCATTGGTTGAGCGAAATCATCTTCGCTGCGTTCATTTTCTTCTTTCGTCGTTCCGGGCAAGACTAATACAGCATCGGCAAGTTTCCCAATTGTCGACTCTTTCTTCATTGTAACCAATGCTAAGTCAACACCGCTTTGTTTGGCTTTTTCCGCCAAACTCTTCAAGCTGCCAGTTTCTCCAGAACCAGAGCAGATGATTAATAAATCCTCTGGTTTTGAATGGGGTGAACTGATTTCTCCAACTAAGCTAACAGAAAACCCTAAGTGCATTAAACGATTTGCAAAAGCTTGAATCGCGATACCCGAACGGCCGGCACCATTTAAAAAGATGTGGTTCGCGGCTTTGATTTGATGAACAAAATTTTCAATTTCAGAGAGATCAATTTTCTTCACATTTTGAGTTAGCTCATTCAGTATATCCAGTGTGTAGTTTTTCATTCGATTATTCTCTCCTCTAAGCGATCGTTCTTCCGCCATCCATCAAAATCGTTTGTCCTTGGATATATGAATTCGCCGGATCAGCTAAAAAGATTGCTAAGTTCGCAACATCTTCGATCGTACCAAAACGGCGAACCGGAATTTTTTGAATAACTGCATCTAAACTTTCTTGCGTTGGGTAGTTCACTCGCATCATTTCACCAGTATCGATCAAACGTGGAGCGATCGCATTGACATTGACACCTCTTGGTCCTAATTCTTTTGCTAATCCACGAATTAGTCCTTCTCCTCCTGCTTTAGAGGCCGGATAGGAAACACCGCCACCCGTTCCGCTCAATGCAGAACCTGAACTTATGTAGACGATCGCCCCTTCGTTTGTCAAAAAATCATTGTAGAAAGCTTTGACTGTATTAAACAACCCTGTAAGATTGATACTTAACGTTTTATTCCATTCTTCAAAAGAAATATCATTCATTTTATTGGCAAAAGCCACACCCGCATTTAACACTAAGAAATCAATTCGGCCAAATTCTTTGAAAACTTTTTCACGAGCTTCTACCAAAGCATCCGGATTCGAGACATCCGCTTGAACAAACAATGATTGAACGTATTTTTCAGTAATTTCTTCAGCCGTTTTCGTCCCTGTTTCTGGATTATAGTCCACGATCACTGTGTTCGCTCCAGCGGCCGCAAATTTTTCGGCAATCCCTTTTCCAATTCCGTGTGCTGCTCCTGTTATTAATGCAACTTTTCCTTTAAAATTTCCCATTGATCTTTCTCCTCATTTCTTATTTTTGTTGATGATAGCGACTCCCACTTAAAACAAAAAGTGGGAATCGCATCAAGAATCAGCTATTTAATCGCTTCTCTTAGCGCTTGATATTGTGCTTTTTTATCTCCTGAGAATAGTGCGCCACCGACTACGATCATTTCTGCCCCAGCTTCGGCACATTCTTTAGCAATTTCTTTGTTTACACCACCATCGACCTCTATTTGAATCTTGCGATCACCAATTAGCTCTTTTGTCTGACGAATTTTTTCTAGGCTTTTGCGAATGAATGTTTGACCTGGTTGTCCAGGATTGATGGTCATGATCAAAATATAATCGATGTCATCCAGCAAATATTCTAAAATAGCTTCTGGCGTGCCAGGATTGATGACTACACCGGCTTTTCTTCTAGCCTTACGAATTTTTTGCAAAATCGAATGGATATGTGGTGTTGACTCGTAGTGAACAGAGATCATTTCTGCCCCTGTAGCAATCACATCATCAATATGATCTTTAGGATTTTGAACCATCATATGGACATCGAAGACCATTTTTGAATTCTTTTTCATTTCAGCGATCTGATTCGGGCCAAACGCAATATTAGAAACGAAATTGCCGTCCATCAAGTCTACGTGTAAAATTTCTGTCTTTTCTTCTTCTAAAAACTGGATATCGTCTTGTAAATGCATGATATCTGCTCCAAAAATCGATGGTAATATTTGTGCCATTTTTATATACGCCTCTTTCTTTTTTTATCTAGAACATTTTTTTAAAAAATTGTCGATAACCAGTAAGTGAAGATACTCCAAGGCCCTGTCAATACAAAGTCAGTTCCTTGACCTTGCAGGCCAACACCTGCCCCATTCAGCATTTCAGTTGCTCCCGGAGCGACATAACCTCCCAAGTACATAACAATGACACAAAATAATACTGTTGTAATAATCGATCGCAATAAGTTTCCTTTGCTCGCCATAACTGTCATGACGGACATATAAATAATCGACATCAAGATTCCGATTGGGAATGTTTTGATCCCAGGTAAAGCCAATGCACAAAGCATTACTAAGGGGATCGAAATAACAGTTGTCGTCGTTGTTGTCGGGTCGCCTAATCCTAGTGCTACGTCCATCCCGATATTCAAATCAGCATCTTCACCCATTTGTTTCGTCATAAAGTCTTTCGCAGCTTTTCCAATTGGCGATAAACCATCCATCAACACGCCTACTACTCGTGGCATTAGAACCATTACACCTGCAACGCCCATCCCCATTGGAATGATTTCAGTGATTCCTTGACGCGTCAGCAATCCTAAGAGAACACCCACAATCGTACCAATGATCACCGGTTCTCCCAGCACACCGATCCTTTTATTTACGCCTTCTAAGCTAACATCCAATTTATTTAAACCAGGAATAAAATCAATCAACTTATTCAATAACCAAGCAATGATCAACGTCCAGCCAGTATGAATGATCGTCGTACAAGTCGTGCCTTCTAAACCGTAGTATTCCTGCCACATTGGTGCTACCCAGTCACCAACAAACAAGGCTAAGACTGACAAAGCAACTGTTACACCAAGACCAATAAAGAAGTTATCAAAAATAAAGTAAGCCAATGCACCAGGTACTAGAAAATGCATATAATTCCAAATATCAACATTTAATGTTTTAGTTAACTTCAAACGGACAAGAACTAAATTGATAACTAAACCGATAGGAATCGCCAAGCCGGCAAAAGGTGCCATCCACGATGCCGCCCCAACAGCTGGCCAACCAATATCCGTGATCGTAAATCCTGAACCCATTTTTGAATAGTAATCAACTGCTGGATCTAATGACGTATTCAACAATCCTACAACTAAAGTTAGTCCGATAAACCCAACGCCAACTGTTAAACCAGCTTTTACAGCATCACCTAATTTCATTCGGAAGACTAATCCTAAAATCGTGATTATGATCGGTAAGATTGCTGAAGCACCCATACCCGTAATGGTTTGTACGATATTAATTAATGTATCCATTTCAATTCTCCTTTTAATGTAATAAACGAACATAAAATTGAAGCATCTGATATTATATAAACTATTTTTCTTATTTTCTTCATGTTCAACCAGAATATTTTTTGTAGAATATGATATTATGAAGTCAGTTTCAGAATTGTATGCCTATTCCGCTTTTGCCTCGAAACCAAAGCGGAACTGGTATACTTTTTAAGCGTTTTGAATCTCTTTTAGTTTTTCTAACAGATTTGCTTTTAGTTTGGCTTCATTAATCCCTGTAACAAATCCCATGATACTCATCACTGGTACATCAAGATCGCCCTTATAGTTGTTTGTTGTCAAGACAATATCAGCATTTTGACTCATGGACGGTAATTCCGTCATGCTACATTTGCTTAAACTGATATGAATATTGTTTTCTTTACATAAAGCCTTCACTTCATCTGCTGCTACGGTTGACGTTGCGATACCACTTCCACAAGCTACTAAAACATTTACTTTTTTCATCGTTGTTTCCTCCTCTTATTTTTCAGCAACGACTGCTGATATTTTCTCCATTACTTCTTTTGCTGACGTTGCTGACTGAATAGCTTTTACAAATGCTTCTTGTTGAATCAGGCCAATCACTTGTTTCAAGATTTGTAAATGCTGTGTCCCATCACTTAGCCCTAAAATAAAGAATAAATCAACATCTATTTCTTCATCTGCATCTTCCATTTTTTTTATTTTAATTGGTCGTTTTAATGTGACTACCGAAATAAATGAATGGTTGATATACTCTGGATCACCATGGGGAATAGCAACTGTGTGTGTTCCTAAATCTAATCCCGTCGGATAGTTTTCTTCTCTTTCAACAATGAAGTCGTAAAACTTTTCTTTGACATAACCTTTATCATTAAAAGTTTTAGCCATCTGCTTAAATAATTCTGTACGATCTGCACTATCTAAATTAAGAATAATTAGTTCTTCTTTGACATAATCATTTAACATGAATTTAGCTCCTTTACTTTTTTGGTGAGTGTTTCATTCCTTGACTAAATCATAAGCGCTTTCAATCAGATTTACTATTTCTGTTTTTCACAAAAAGTGTAAATAAATCTGGCTCAATTGTGATGTACATAGAAAAAGCAAGACAATCGGATTTGTCTCGCTTTTCAAGTCATTCTGATTAAAAAGAATTGTACTTTTAAGCCTCGTTTTGTTCCCTTGAAAAGTTTTGTATTGCTTTAGTTATCTTTTTGGCATCGCCATATTTAACTATTCTATCAATGAATTCAGCATCTTTGGCAATACGATTGATCTGATAAAGAATTGGTAAATGACTCGTTTTATCAGGTGTCGTCAATAAAACGACAACATGGACTCGCTCACTTTGATAAATGATTCCATGCTTTAATACTAAAATACACACGCCTAGATTCTGTTTCATTCGCATTGGATCTAAGTGAGGCAGGACGACCCGTTGTCGAAGCATAATATATGCTGGTTGATTCTTATATTCTTTCTTTAGCATCTTCGTATATTCATCCGTCACAATATTATCCTTGATCAACGTTTGGCTGGCCAATTCAAGAATGTTTTCCCAGGATAGTTGCTCTTCTACAAACAAGACATGCTTCTCGCAAACAATGTCAGCTATCTCACTATTAGAATTGCTCTTGTTTTCCTGTCCAGACTTGCGATCGATTAACAATAAAGAATCTAGATCTTCAATAATCTTTGTTTCAATACTTTTATCAACTGAGACATATTGCTTCAAAACATCCACAATCTGTGAAGATCTTATACTATCAAAATCAAGTTGAAAAACATCTTTTATTACATCTTGCCGTAATTGCAACTGATCGCTTCTATTTAAAATTTCGTTAATGACATAAACTTTCTTATCCGATTTCACAGGGACTGTAGAAAAAACAATGTCATGTGGGAGTAAAAATTTTTCGTATTCTCGAAGGGAATTTGTTGGATAAAAAAGAAATTCTGGGAAGATTTCTTTCAGCTTTTGTTCAATCAATTTTGACATGGAAATTCCATTTGGGCATAAGATAGCCGCCTTGATGATTTTGTCTTCCAAGTCACTATGCTCTGTACTGATTAGGTGACCACCTACAAATAAGGTAATATATGCGATCTCTTCATCCGCTATTTCGGTTTGAAAGAACGCTTCTAGAGGTGAAATAGATTGTCGTACAAAATCATGTAAAACACTATACTCAGAACGAATTTTATCATAAAGAACATTTCCTGTAGAAAGATCGTATTTTATACGATAATAGGCCGGTTTAAAATGATTCAGTAATTTTTTTAACAGATCTTTTTTATCAGACAGGACCAACAGCGTATTCATCTCAAACTCAGTCAAGAATTCCCATAAAGAATTAGCCAGTAAAGGCAAATCCTTCTCTGAAACCATTCTTTTGTTTCTAACGTTTGAGCTTAACAATTGTAGAGAGATAAAGACTTTTTCATCTTCTGGTAAATCAGGAAAATCTGTCGTGATATAAGAAAGAGATTGATATTCCTTTGTATTCTCGATTTCTTTCCGATCATCAATACGACAACTGTCGATTAGTTGTCCACGTTCAATTCTTACAAATATGGAAGAAATAAAATAAATCAATGGATAAAAATCTTCATCCGTATACTTAACACCTAAAAACTTCTCTATCTTCAAGACATCATTGGTAACATGATCCATGTATCTTTGCGAGCTTTCTAACAATTGAACGGTAACATGATCTCCATAATTTTTATAAATTCGAATGATCGAGTGAAACAGAATAATCCGTTTATCCCATTCATCCCCAATAATCACATAGCCTTTTTTTCGAGAAAATTCTATATTCAAATGGTACTTTCCCAGTAATTCCTTCGCCTTTTTTATATCAGTTAAGGCAGTATTTTTACTGATTTGAAGTTCAATGCAGAGATGATCAAGCGATAGTTCTTCAATTCTTGTTAAAATCATTATCAGTAGTAAGTACACCCGATCTTCTTTTGAGAAAACAATATCCTGCACCGATTGATGAATCGTTAAATAATCAGCGACTTCATTCTTTGCATAATAGTAGCCATTTCTTCTTTCTATCATAGGTAGTTTTTTTTCAAGCAACTTTTCATTAATTGCCTCTACACTATAAGCCAATTGTCTTGAAGATATTTCAAACTGAGCTAATAAATCTTCTTCCTTTAAACTTCGATATTTTATCAGCTGTCGAAGTATTTCCTGATCACGATTACTCATTTTGCAGACCTCCTTCAGTAAATAATAAGCGCTTTCAAACCGAATAACCAATTTTTTTTAGTTCAAAAAATGTAAAAAAAAAGAGCGTGATTGTGATGAACAAAAACAAATGATTCAATAAAAAAAATATAGCATACGGAAAGAGAGAGTTTTTACTTTTCAAATGGCTTTTCACTAAAATTCTATACCTAGTTGATGCAATATACGACTAAAATACTAATATGGAATGTACTAATATTGATAGAACGATGGAAACACAGCTCTATCAACAAAAAACTTGTCAAAGCTTCTATACAACTAAGTGCCTACTTCTCACTGAACGAGAATGAATGGTCGGTTATTTTACTTTCCAGCGCTTTTGAAAGTGTGATTTTCTTTTGAGGCCATCAGATAACTTACTTTTTTTACTTATTAAAGGGGCATCTTCAAATTTTTACAAATACAATTAGGATATGCTTTAACTTCTCCCAATCCAGGAAGAGGTACCAACAGTCTGATAATATTCCTTGGTCCGATTGAAATAAAAACAAGCGACCATTTATTATTGATAAAGGACAAAAAAGCCGCTCGAATGAGCGGCCTTTGCATTATTAGATAAATCGTTATCTGATTATTTGTTTAAAGCGTCTTTTGCTTGGTCAGCTAATGCAGTAAATGCTGCTGCATCGTTTACAGCCAAGTCAGCTAACATTTTGCGGTTGATGTCGATTTCAGCTAATTTCAAGCCGTGCATCAATTTTGAGTAGCTTAAGCCATTCATACGAGCCGCTGCGTTGATACGAGCGATCCACAATTTGCGGAAGTCGCGTTTCTTTTGACGACGATCGCGGTATGCGTAGTTGTATGAATTCATTACTTGTTCTTTTGCTGTTTTAAATAGAGTGTGTTTAGAACCGTAGTAACCTTTTGCTAATTTAAGCACTTTTTTACGACGTTTACGAGTTACTGTTCCACCTTTAACACGTGCCATGTATAATTCCTCCTAATATGAAAATCGATAATTGTTTGTATACGTGAAGCTTGGGTTACGCAATTATTTCATGCGTGCTAGTTGTTGACGGATACGTTTGTAATCGCCAGCTGAAACCATTGAAGCTTTACGCAATTGACGACGTTGTTTTTTTGTTTTGCCGTGGAAACGGTGACTGGTAAAGGCACGGAAGCGTTTCAATCCGCCGCCGCCAGTGCGTTTTACGCGTTTTGCTAATCCACGGTGTGTTTTTTGTTTTGGCATAACTAATTTCCTCCTCAAAATCTTTCGTTATCTGACTTTAAACTGAAACTCAGTGAGTCATTATTTATCGTTTTTTGGTGCTAATACTAAGAACATACTGCGGCCATCCATTTTTGGCTTTTGCTCAACAGTTGCCAAATCAGCAGTTTCTTCCGCCAAACGATCTAACACTTTCTGACCAATTTCTTTATGGGTAATGGCACGGCCTTTGAAACGGATCGAAGCTTTCACTTTGTCCCCTTTTTCAAGGAATTTACGTGCATTACGCAATTTTGTGTTGAAATCATTGACGTCGATCGTTGGACTTAAACGAACCTCTTTAATGTTGATTACTTTTTGTTTCTTACGAGCTTCACGGTCTTTTTTCTGTTGCTCAAAGCGGAATTTCCCGTAATCCATAATTCTTGCTACTGGCGGCTTAGCATTTGGTGCCACCAATACCACATCAAGGTTTGCTCGTTCTGCAATTTGCAATGCTTCAGCTTTACTCTTTACACCAAGTTGTTCGCCGTTTTGATCAATCAAACGCAATTCACGTGCACGAATGCCGTCGTTTACCATCATATCCTTTGCTATGGTCATTCACCTCCGAGTTTTTTGAGAGAAAGAAAAGCTTGTCGATTCGAAATCAGACAATAAAAAAACGAGTTCTTCACGAACCCGCACGTACTCCACACAAATAAATGGTAGGAATCCTATTCTGCCCAGCGATATCTTCACTCAGGCGAGAAGCGGGTGCTTCTGCTTTTATTTCTCAACTTTTATAGTATACTGCTTTTCCCTCTTATTGTCAACAGTTTTCATGATTGTTTCAAAAAAAAAGCCGGAGCATACGCTCCGACTTTTGTGTTTCTTATTCTGCTTTCAACGCAGCCATCGTGATGTAGTTGTATGGTTGGTTGAAGTGAGGCAAGAAGAAGATATCTAATAGCTTCATCTTGTCGATCGTTACGCCTTCTTCGATCGCTAGTGAGAACATGTGGATGCCCATTGCGATTTCAGATGTACGTGACGCCATTTGTGCACCAACGATGCGGCGTGTTTCTTCTTCATAGACGATGCGGATCTTAACTGTCGCATTTTCTTTCATGAAGCCTGGTTTTTGGGTATCTTCGTAATCAGAGTATTTCACTTTCATGCCATTACGTTCGGCAGCTTCGACTGACAAGCCAGTTGAAACCATGTTGTAGCCGAAGATCGAAATCCCGTTTGATCCTTGAACACCCGTTGATTCTAGAGACGTTCCGCCGATATTATGGGCAGCGACGATCCCTGAACGTACGGCATTCGTTGCTAATGCGATATACGTTGTTTGTTGCAAAGCATTTGAGTACACAGTTGCACAGTCACCGACTGCGTAAACATCTGCATCGCTTGTCCGTTGATGGCGGTCCACTAAGTACGCGCCGTTAGCAAACAATTCCAAATGATCTTTGCCTAGCTCGTTGTTTGGTAAGAAACCGATCGCATTGATCACTAGATCAACTGGGTATTCGCCGTTGTCTGTTACAACTGCTTCTACTTTCTCTGTTCCTTTGTATTCACGTGCTAATTCACCGAAATGCAATTCAATGCCATTGTCAGCTAAGTTTTTGTCCATATCTTCTGTGAACCATTTGTCGTAGTAGTTTGGCAATGCCCGTGTCGCTGCATCAAAAAGCAACACATTTTTACCACGGCGTTTTGCTGCTTCAGCAATTTCAACACCGATGTAACCAGCACCGATAACGGCAACGTTTTTCACGTCTTCTGAGGCTAACTCTTTATCAACCGTTTGTCCGTCTTGGAATTTTTTCAAGAAATGGATGTTTTTCAAGTCACGTCCAGGTACTTTGGGTGAGATCGGAACAGAACCAGTTGCGATGACAACTTTGTCATAAGATTCAACGATCGTTTCACCCTCACTGGTCACAGCGTGTACTTCTTTTTTCTCAAAATCGATATGGTCAACCACAGTTTCCATATGGATTTTTGCACCTTTTGCTTCAAAATCTTCACGTTTTGTATAGAACAAGCCTTCGTATGAATCGATTTGACGTCCAACCCATAAAGCAGTCCCACAACCTAGGTAGCTTAAGTTTGTATTACGGTCGATCATTACGACCTCTTGGTCTTTATAGTTATCTAATAGTGTATTGGCAGCAGCAATCCCCGCGTGGTTTGCACCGATAATAACTGTTTTTGTCATGGAAAATTTCCTCCTTTTGTTTACATTGTCATTATAGCTCGCTTGTGAATTTGAAAACTATCAACTTTTTCGCGATTTTAAAAATTTGTGACAGTTTTTCGTTGATATACGTCACTTTCAGCGGGTTAAGTTTCTATATCAAAATTATTTTCGTCTTGCAAGCAAAAAGATTGTGAAAAAATATGTATTCAAAATCAAAGGTTTTCCTTGTTATAAAAGCATTCTGCAAACCGATTGAATAAATTTCACAATGCCCCACCGCTTTTTCGTAACTATCGCGGCATCGATTCGCCGTGTTATACTGAGAGAAAAACATACAGGATGGGATCTTGATGAAGAAAAAAATCGTATTGCCAGTACCGCCCTTATTGTCGGCATTAGAGCCACAGGATTTTTATTTAGAAGAAGAACTGCTTTTCGAAGGTGCTTTCTTCGAAGGCGGTGACTATAGCTATGATGCTTGCAAAAACCTCATCTTGAAGCAATGTCATTTCAAGAAAGTGACGATGCAAAAAACACGCTTGAGTCAATGGGAATGCCAAAACGTTCTCTTTGAGAACTGCGATTTTTCTAATCTGGAATGTTTTGGCGCCAGCTTTCATCGCGTTCACTTTAAACAGTGTAAATTGACTGGTACGAATTTTGCGGAAAGCTATTTCCGTGACTGTACCTTTGAAGATTGCGTGGCGAATTTTGCTTCTTTTAGCAATACCAATTTGCGGACGATACTGTTTCGTCAGTGCCAACTAAACGACAGTGAGTTTTATGAGATGGATTGGAAGCACTTGACGCTACAAGAAAACCAGTTGAACAATAGCAACTGGTTTCACACAAAATTAGCAACTTTAGATTTTCGGACCAATCAATTTCAAAAGATCGCGTTGTCCATTGAACAATTGCGGGGACTAACAGTCGATCAAGAACAAGCCTTGGTCATTGCCGCCGGTCTAGGTTTGGTGATCGACTAACGAATTCTGCGCCATAAAGCAATCAACATCCAGACGGATAATACTAAACTAATCAGCAAGGCAATGCCCCAACCGAAAATACTATTGGTAAAAGGCAGCGGAACATTCATGCCAAAGAAACTGGTGACGATGGAAGGCACAGTCAATAAGAGGGACCAAACGGTCAAAAACTTCATGGTATCATTCAAGTTATTGTTTAATAGATTATTGTAGGTACCAGATAATTGTTCCAAAATTTGGAATGCCAGTTGGGTCATTTCCACTGCCTGTTTGGCTTCGATCAAGGCATCATCCAGTTGTTCCCGCTCATCATCATCCATCAAACGATAAATGGACAATGCTTTGATTTGCTCCAAGAGGACCGCATTTTGTTTCGTGGCAGACACTAAAAAAACCAGTCCAACTTCCAAATCAGACATTTGCAGTAGGTTTTTATTGGTGGTTTTTTCCCGTAGTCGCTGATTCAAGCGAATCCGCTCACTATTGACTTCTTCCACTAGCGGAAAAAACGTGCCAGAAATCAAGAATAAGCTTTGAAACAAAAAATGAATGGGCGTTTGCAGCGGATTTTGCAGGATCAAGCGCTCCATCATTGGAATCACATAACGGGTATTGTGGGATGCAAAAGTAAAGAGTTGCTTCCTTTTTAAAATAAACGTCATCGGGCTGGTCTCAAAATGATTGTCACGCTTTTCTTGCTGAGGTACATTGAAAACCAGCAGCAGTGCTTCTTCTTCGGCATCGTATTCGACCCGTGCGCGTTCATTTTTATCTAAAGAGTACGTAAGCATCTCGTCAGACAAATGATATTGTTTTTGCAGTGCCATCACGCTTTTTGCGTCTTGTTGGTCGACTTGAATCCATTCATAGTTTCCGTCATAAAAGACATGTTTGTTTTCCACAATCCATCCTCCACTCTTGCTTTCTTCTATTATAAAAGAAAACAGCCAGAAGCCCAATCAAAGGACTTTCCTGGCTGTATCGGCTATTACTTATTTACGGGCGTCTTTCAAGGCCTCTTCCACCATCGTTAAAACGGCCTGTGCCGCTTGTGGGTCTTCGACAAAATTGAATTGATCGCCATCGATCTGGATTTTTGGACTCTCATTGTATTCTTCGTACCACTGATCATAGCGTTTGTTCAACTCTTTGTAGTAGTCGTATAACGAAGGATCAAAGGTCAATTGTTCGTATTCCCGTCCGCGTTTTTCAATACGCTCCAGCATCGTTTCAAAAGAAACGCGAATATGCACCAAGAGATCTGGATGCTTTTTGTGGGCTGCATACGGCAGCTCTTCTAACATATTGGCTAACAATTCATCATAGACTTTGACTTCGGTATCGGTTGCTCGCCCAAGGTCCGCATTTAAATGGAACAATAGTGAATCCTCATAAATGGAACGGTCCAAGACGTTATTGTCATCTTTCATGGCTTGCTTGATACTTTCAAATCGTTTATTTAAGAAATAGATTTGCAGTAAAAACGCATATTTATTTGGATCTGCATAAAATAATGGTAACACTTCATTGTCATCGATCGATTCATAAAAGGCTTGACTGCCAAAATGATTGGCGATCAATGCGGTCAAACTTGATTTACCGGCACCAATCGTTCCTGCTAATACGATCACGCTCATATCCCCCAACTCACTCATCACTAAATATTGTATGTTGCCTTTGCGATACCAACTATACAATACTATATCTTGTGCCGTCAACTGAAACTTTCGAAGCACAGATCAAGATTTTTTTCAATAAAAGTTTAAAGATTTTTGCTTTTTTTTGAAATCTCATACGGAATGCTTAACGAAAGAGCCTTCTTCTAGTAAAATAGGAAAGGATCTTTAATTAAATTGTGTTTTCGTCAGGAGATAGTTACAATTGACTGACAAACGATAAATGAATCATGTGGGGTAAGCTCCCTAGAGAAATGAGGAAAATAATGTCAATTGGTACTGGCATAGCTACAGGAAAAATCATCTTAATGGGTGAACATTCAGTTGTTTACGGTGAACCAGCAATTGCTTTCCCTTTTGCGGGAGCAAAAGTACAAGTCGAGATCACAGCAAATGAAACAAACACCTTGATTTCAAGTTACTATCACGGTCTGCTTGAAGAAGTCCCCAGCCACTTAAAAAATGTCAAAGACTTGCTGCATCGTCTGCAACAAGATTTCCACACGGGTCCTTTTGCAACCTCCATCGTCAGCACCATCCCTTCTGAACGGGGAATGGGTTCTAGCGCGGCGGTCGCTGTTGCACTGACTCGCGCTTTTTTTGATTGGATCAAAAAAGACTTTACAAAAGAAGAATTGATGACCTATGTCAACTTTTCTGAAAAAATCGCTCACGGCAATCCTAGCGGGATCGATGCTGCGGCAGCCAGTGGGACAGATGCCATTTACTTTATCAAAGGACATCCCATCACTTCATTTCCCCTCACGATCGACGGTTATTTGCTCGTCGCTGATACTGGCATCAAAGGGCAAACGAGAGAAGCAGTCAAAAGTGTCGCCCATCTTTTTGAAACCAGCAAGCAGCTGGCTAGTCAAGCAATCCAGCGTTTAGGGATCGAAACCAAAAAAGCTAAAGAGGCCATCATAGCCAATCAATTAGAAGCATTGGGTGAAAGCATGAACAACGCCCATCAGGCCCTGCAGCAGCTAGGGGTCAGCAATCAGCAACTGGATCAGTTGGTTTCCTTAGCGTTGGCACACGGGGCTTACGGGGCAAAGCTGACCGGCGGGGGCCGGGGCGGCTGTATGATCGCACTAACCAAAACGAAGGAACAGGCTGAGAATATCAGCCGTATTTTATTGTCCGATGGCGCTCGTGCGGCATGGATACAAGGATTAGGAGTTTATGAACATGTATAAGGGAAGGGCTCGCGCCTACACGAATATCGCATTGATCAAGTATTGGGGAAAACAAGATGAAACCTTCATTTTACCGATGAACAATAGTTTGTCCCTGACCCTCGATGCCTTTTACACAGAAACAACGGTGGCTTTTTCACCCGATTTTACGCAGGATCGCTTTACGCTGGATGGCGTGGTGCAAACAGACGCTGCCACCAAAAAAGTTACGGACTTTTTGGATCTGGTACGAAAAAAAGCGGACTGCCCGTGGTATGCCACGGTGGAAAGTCAAAACTTCGTCCCAACCGCTGCCGGACTTGCCTCTTCTGCCAGTGGATTAGCGGCATTGGCGGGTGCCTGTAGTGAAGCACTGGACTTAAACTTTTCGGAGCAAGAATTATCACGTTTGGCCCGTCGCGGTTCTGGTTCGGCTTGTCGGAGTATCTACGGCGGCTTTGCTGAATGGCATCAAGGCACCGATGAGACTTCTTTTGCCACCCAAGTGCCGTCGAATGGCTGGGAAGAAGAATTGAGTATGATCTTTATTTTAATCAACGCACAAGCCAAAGAAGTTTCCAGTCGTGAGGGGATGCGCCGAACCGTTGAAACCTCGAGCTTTTATCCGGGTTGGCTTACTGCCACTGCGACCGATCTCGTGAAAATGAAACAAGCGATTGCCGAGAAAGACTTTACTTCTTTAGGTGAAACGACCGAGGCCAACGCCTTGAAAATGCATGGAACGACCTTAGCCGCCGAACCACCTTTTACTTATTGGTCTTCTGAATCTTTACGAGCTATGGAATGTGTCCGAATGCTGCGAAAAAAAGGATTGGCTTGCTATTTCACGATGGATGCTGGTCCCAATGTCAAAGTTTTATGCCAAAAACAAGAAGAACAAACGATTTTACGTGAATTAAGTGCTCACTTTGCCTCAGAACAATTAGTAACTGCTCATGCGGGTAAAGGATTAGCCTTTTTACCGGTGGAAGAATCTTCCGCCATCAACTAAGAAGCCATTAAGAAGCCATCGATTAGGAGTGTCGAAATGATTGAACTATCCGTTCCTGGAAAACTATTTATTGCTGGTGAATACGCCGTTGTCGAACCTGGTCATCCTGCAATCATCGTTGCCGTTGACCAATTTATTACGGTCACTGTGGAAGAGGCCCGTAAAAACGGCAGCATCCAGTCTGCCCAATACAGCGACCTGCCGATTCGCTGGACGCGTCGCAAAGGCGAATTAGTCTTAGACCATCGGGATAATCCTTTCCACTATATTTTGGCAGCCATTCGTCTGGCGGAAAAATATGCCCAAGAAAAAGGCATCCCCCTTTCCTTTTACGATTTAAAAGTGACCAGTGAACTGGATAACTCGAACGGCCGCAAATATGGCCTTGGTTCCAGCGGCGCCGTGACTGTTGCCACGGTCAAAGCATTGAATCTGTACTATCAAATGGAAATGGATCGGTTGACCCAATTCAAAATTGCGGCTCTTGCTCATCTCGCTGTTCAAGGCAATGGGTCGTGTGGTGATATTGCAGCCTCTTGTTATGGCGGCTGGATCGCTTTTTCAACCTTCGACCACGATTGGGTCTTAGCCAAACAAAAAGAACATACCTTAACTGAATTGATCGCTTTCGATTGGCCAGGATTATCGATCCGTCCCTTGACTGTTCCGAAATCGCTTCGACTGCTGATTGGTTGGACAGGCTCTCCTGCCTCTACTTCTGATTTAGTGGATCAAGTCTATCAATCCAAAGAAGAAAAAGAAAACGCCTATGCTGCCTTTTTAGCTGCCAGCAAAGACTGCGTCAATCGATTGATCGACGGCTTCTTAAATGAAGACAGTCGCACGATCAAAAAAATGATCACGGAAAATCGAAAGCTGCTGCGGGAGTTGTCTGCACTGACTGGTGTACCGATTGAAACCCCCGCACTTAAAAAGCTTTGTGATCTAGCAGAAAATTATTGTGGCGCAGCCAAATCTTCTGGTGCCGGCGGCGGCGATTGCGGCATCGTGATCGTTGACCAGAAAACCGGTATTTTACCATTGATGAGTGCGTGGGAAAAAGCCGAGATCACCCCATTGCCGCTGCATGTTTACCATTACCGGGAGGACCTATCATGAATCGAAAAGATGAACATGTTTCCTTAGCAAAAGCGTTCCATAAAGAACACAGCAATGATTTTGATGCAGTTCGCTTGGTCCACCAATCATTTCCACAAATTGATGTGGCTGATGTGTCGATTGCGACAACTGTCTTTGATCGCTCATTTTCCAGCCCTTTTTTCATCAATGCCATGACGGGCGGCAGTGAAAAAACCTTAAAAATCAACCAAGAGTTAGCAGAGATCGCACAAGCCTGTGAGTTGATGATGGCAACCGGCTCTGTTTCGGCTGCCTTAAAAGACCCAAGTGTCGCCGACTCTTTCCGCATCGTCCGTAAAGCCAATCCTGACGGCTTCTTATTAGCCAATATTGGTGCGGGCAGTCCCGTTGAAAATGCACAACGGGCAGTGGAATTGTTTGGTGCCGATGCCTTGCAGATCCATCTTAATGCACCGCAAGAATTAGTGATGCCCGAAGGTGATCGTCAATTTAGCCAATGGCTGTCCTTATTGGAAAAAACGATTGCTTCCGTTGCCGTTCCTGTTGTCGTCAAAGAGGTCGGCTTTGGGATGTCCCGTGAAACGATCCAGCAGTTACTGGCGATTGGCGTACAAACGATTGATGTTGCTGGCAGCGGCGGCACAAGTTTTACTCAAATCGAAAATGCTCGTCGAAAAAAACGTGAATTGGCGTATTTAGACACCTTTGGTCAATCCACCGTGATTTCCTTGCTGGAAGCAAATGAGATCCAACAGCCCTTTACCCGCATCGCTTCAGGCGGAGTTCGGGATGCTTACGATATCTTCAAAGCACTTTGCCTTGGTGCCGATAGCGTAGGACTATCCGCCACGATCCTCGTGCTGCTTTTGTCAAAAGGCAAAGAAGAAACCATCGCCACCTTACAATCATGGAAGGAACAGCTGCAGCTGCTCTACACAATGGCAGGACAGACAAGCACCAAAGACCTTACCAAGGTTCAGCTGATTTTTTCTGGTGCTGTCAAAGAGTGGTGTGAAGCACGTCAAATTCCCTTAGCAAAGTATAGTTTGCGTTAAGCGCTCCAGTCGCTGACTACCACATCGAACAAGCAAAAGTAGTACAATTCGTTTTTTATTGTACTGCTTTTTTTGTGTTTATTTTTCTATAATAACAGATTCTCCATTTGTAATCCGGACATAAACGTTATTTAATCGCTACTTGATAATCACTTTCATTATCAGGTACGTTGTTTTTTTACCATCTTGGTTTCGAATGTGCTATGCTCAAGTTGAGAGAGGAATAATCGATTGTTTCTTGAGAAAAGGATCGGTTTTTCATTCCTAGACTACATTCAAAAGGAGGCGTTTCTTATGAGTAAATCAGAATCGTCGGCTGTTTTTTCAACGATCGCTTGTTTGCTATTGATGGCAACTGGCTTTCTTATGGCATCTTTTTCCATTCCTTATAGCTTTGTCCCTTATCTGTTAGCGATTCTTGCCGGGGGTTGGAAACAAACCTGGGAAGGCACGCAAGAATTGGTGCACGACAAACGGTTGAACGTCGATTTACTGATGGCGTTAGCCGCCATTGGTGCCTGTATCATTGGTCATTGGTTTGAAGGGGCGATGCTGACCTTTATCTTTTGTTTGAGCGGTGCCCTTGAGGAATATACGACCAACAAAAGTACGCGAGAAATTAGTTCATTAATGGCACTGCAACCAACGACTGCCTTAAAAATGATTGAATCTGGGGAGCTCGTCGAAGTACCAGTCGAAGCTCTTCAGTTAAAAGATACGATTATGGTGGCAAAAGGCAGTGCGATCCCGATCGACGGTATCGTAATCCAAGGAAACAGCAGCGTCGATGAGGCGGCTATCAGTGGCGAATCCATTCCTGTCGAGAAACGTTTAGGCAGTGAAGTCTTTGGCGGAACCATCAACCTCGGACAGCCATTGTACATTGAAGTTACTCAAACGAGTGAAAACACCCGCTTTGCAAAAATCATTCAATTGGTGGAAGAAGCACAGCAAATGCCAAGTCAAACGGCGACCCTGATTGAAAAAATCGAACGGATCTATGTGCCGATCGTCTTGATCGCCGTCCCACTAATGATCGTTTTGTGTACGTTTTTCACGAATTGGGGGTTCCAAGAAAGTTTTTATCGTGGCATGGTCTTACTGGTGGTGGCATCTCCTTGTGCCTTAGTTGCCTCTGCTACTCCTGCGACGTTAGCAGCCATTTCTCACGCTGCTCGTTTGGGCGTCTTATGCAAAGGCGGACAAGCCTTGGATGCCTTTGCCAATGTCAAAGCGATCGCTTTTGACAAAACGGGGACGCTGACTCGCGGCAAACCTGCTGTCACTGATGTTCATCTGTTGCTAGATGAACCCTTTATCCCCCAACTGATCGTCGGGATGGAAAAACAATCAAATCACCCATTGGCTGAAGCGATTCTAGCGTATTTTCATGATGAAAAACCATTAGAATTAGCAGTGGAAGAACAAGCGGGGGTCGGTCTAGCTACTACTTACCAAGCTGCCCATTGGACGATTGGAAAAGAAGTCGATCTAGCCTCTGTTGCTGCCAGTGAGCAAACCCGCATCCAAGAATTGAAAGCAGCTGGAAAAACCTTGATTTATATCAATCGTGACCGTGTATTAGCAGGATATTTAGCGCTATTGGATCAGCCCCGTCCTGAAGCTCGTGAAAGTCTTGCCTACTTCAATAAGCAAGGAATTCACACGACGATGCTGACGGGTGATCATTTAGGTACTGCCAAAGTGATCGCCGCAGAAATCGGCTTGTCTGACTACGAAAGTGATTGCCTGCCTGATGAGAAAACCACTCGTATCAAAGAAATGAAAGAAACCTACCAAATCAATGCTATGGTCGGTGATGGGATCAATGATGCTCCAGCCTTAGCGACCGCAAGTGTAGGGATCGCGATGGGCGAAGGAACAGATGTCGCAATGGATGTGGCGGACATCGTCTTGATGAAAAATGATTTGCTGCGTTTGGTCGACAGTCACCGTTTGGCTAAGAAATTACAGCGGATCATCAAACAAAACATCGTCTTTTCTATCAGTGTCATCTTGTTGCTGATCGCTTCAAACTTCCTTGAATTTCTCACGCTGCCTCTAGGGGTCGTGGGTCATGAAGGAAGCACGATCTTAGTTATCTTAAACGGGTTGCGTATGCTTTTGCCATTACACAAAGAAACACCCCAGCAAGCCAAACCAACCCACAAAGATTGCGATGATTGTGTCTTGTATCAACAGTCTTTGCATACGTGACCACTATTTGCACTAGCAAAGACGCCCATTGTTGGCACTTCACTAGAAGTCCAACAATGGGCGTTTTTACTGTATTTTTTCTACTTATACTTGATTGGCAAGTTGCTCCGTGTAGAGTTTGCCATCGTACATCTTAAAGAATGGATAATAGCAGAGAATGGAAACCCCTAAGTTGATCAAAGCGATCAGGATGGCTCGGAAATCACCGCCGGTTCCTAAAAACGCCCCAATTCCGACTGGTGAAATCCAGGGAATTCCCGTAATGACTTTATCGACAAAGCCAAACGAGCTAGCAAAGTAAGCAATCGTCACGTTGATCAAAGGGGTTACGACAAAGGGGATGATCAAATACGGATTGTAGACGATCGGTGCCCCGAAGATCACTGGTTCATTGATGTTAAAAAGCCCCGGTAAGATTGCTGCTTTTCCTAAGACTTTGAGCTGTTGTGATTTTGCCACAAACAGCATCAATAAAACCAATCCAAGCGTACTTCCTGCTCCGCCCATAAAAATATACATGTTCACAAAATCCCCAGCAAAAATATTATTGGCACCATCGATATTTTCCGTTAGAGCCACCAATAGGATGGGATTGATGAAACTATTTTTAATAACTGCCGTCCCATGAACCCCCACTGCCCATAAGAGGTGGATAAGAAGCATAATCACGATGATTCCTAACCAAGAACCCGTCAACTCTTTCACGAATTCAAAGGGTTTGGATAGCAATCCGTGAAGATCCGTGTGGAAAGCCGCCAGTACTCCATTGATCACGACCATCAAAAAGGCAATCAAAATCGCTGGGATCAATGACGCAAATGCTTTGCTGACTCCATCAGGAACCCCTTCAGGCATCTGGATGGTGATCTTTCTTTTTACACAAAAACGATAGACTGACGTAGCAATTACTGCGGTGATAATCCCGATGAAGATCCCTACTCCACTGAAGCGAGTGATCCAACCGCCTAAAGCGACCCCATTGTAAACAATGGCGGTTTCGCTTTCTGATTGTAGCAATTGTGCAGTACCATCTGTGATATCGACTTGAATGATCGTCATTAAAAAGGCAAACAAACTTAATAACGCTCCTACAAAACTGCTCATAGTCAAATGCTCTTCTTTATGATAAATCTCAGTTAAATAATACCCTGTTGCTAAACAATAAAAAACAGCAATCGAACCGACAGACATGGTAGTTACGACACTATAAAGCGGCGAAAATCGTAAAATCGTTTGTTCGAAAAAGCTAGCCAGTGGCGGAATGATTTGTGGTAAATTATTAATGATCAAAAAAATCGATCCGACGATCGTAAAAGGGACCGTAATGATCCCTGCTTGCATGATTGCGCGAATAAAGCGTAAATTCGCCAACTTATTCAAAGGCGGCATCAAACGCGTTTCTAAAAAGGTAAAAACACTTGTCATCGTTACTCCTCCAACGAAGGGATCGCCCCTTCTTCAATCAGCTTTTGATACCAATAAAAGCTGTCTTTTCTCACTCGTTTTTGTTCTTTTTCCTCTGCATCATTGCGATCTACGTAAATAAAACCATACCGTTTTCGAATCCCTTCATGCACACTGATCAAATCAATGGCAGACCACGGGCTATATCCGATCAGATCCACCCCAGCATTGATCGCGGCTAAGCATTGATTGATATGCTGCGACAAATAATCGATACGGTACGGATCATGAACCGTGCCATCTGCTTCTAGATGGTCTTCGGCCCCTAAGCCGTTTTCAGTAATGATGATCGGCAAGTGGTAACGATCATAAAGTGTTTGCAACGTCGTTTTCAGTCCTAAGGGATCGATGGTCCAATTGAAGGCATTTTTCTTCAAGAACGTATTGGTGAACCCTTTGTAAAAACCACGCTCCATAATGTCTTCACTTTGCTGATCACTGATGCCGTTTTTCATGTCTCCAGTTTCCGTCGGCTGCTCCACTGTCACCGTGGTGTAGAAGTTCATTGCGACAAAGTCAGGCAGAGCCCGTTTCATCAACGCCTCATCCTCCGGACCAAAGTCAATCGTGAGGCCGTTTTGGTTCAAATAATCTTGAAAGACCGTATTGTAACGACCGAAGCAGGCGAAATCAAGGTACGCCCAGTTCCGGACACTGTTGAAATACAATGCTGCTTGATTGTCTTCTGGCCGACTAGTTGCCGCATAGACCAACGAAATATTCGGCACCGGTCCGATTTTGCCATTCGGAACGATTTCATGACACGCTTCGAAGGCATATTTTTCAGCAATCATCAGGTGATGAAATTGCTGGTATTTTTCTGATAATGGAATCTTTTTCCCTAATATTTTTTGATCCACCAACAGCATGATATTTGGTTCATTGATCGTCAGCCAGTGCGTCACTCGATCCCCATAGGCTGTAAACAGCGTTTTGGCGTATGCGGCAAATGCCTCAACGGTGCTGCGTTTTGTCCAGCCGCCTTCGTCTTCCAATGCTTGCGGCAAGTCAAAATGGTTCAACGTTACAAAGGGCTGAATGCCGTGTTTCAGCAATTCATCAATGACATCGCTGTAATGATCCAATCCTTTTTGATTAATAGTACCGCGCCCTTCTGGAAAAATTCGCGACCAAGCGATCGAAAAACGGAAAATTTTGATCCCCATTTCTGCTAGCAAGGCGATATCCTCTTTGTACTGGTGGTAATGGTCGACAGCCACAGTAAAATCCGCGATCTTGTGGTTGTCTCTTGGACGAGTATCTTGGACACTCAGCCCCTTGCCGTCGGTTTGATATGCCCCTTCGGTTTGGTGAGCGGAAATCGATGCTCCCCATAAAAAATCAGTTGGAAATGTTTGTTTCATATCGTACTCCTTATCCTAAATAAGATGCGTTTAACATCTTAGAATTATTGCTTGCATGGCAAAGACAATATTCTGAATTATCTCTTATTTTTCGCACTAAAGCAAAAAATAACTCCTGTCAAGTAAGACCCTTTTGAAGAGCTGCTACTTAGACAAAAAAAAGCAAAGTCTAGTTTCCTAGACTTTGCTTTTCAATGCGATAATTTAGAAGTAGCAGCTTATTTTTGTTCTGCTTTATCTTCGTTCAATAGTGCTTTTCTTGAAAGGTTCACACGGCCTTGTTTGTCGATTTCTGTGACCTTCACTAAGATTTCGTCGCCTTCTTTGACAACGTCTTCTACTTTGTTGACCCGTTCGTTCGCAAGTTGTGAAATGTGAACTAAGCCGTCTTTGCCTTTGATCAAGTTGACAAACGCACCGAATTTTTCAACACGGACAACTTTCCCAAGGTACACTTCGCCAACTTTTACTTCTTTCGTCAATTCTTCAATGATCTTGATAGCTTTTTGGATCATTTCTGCATCAGCAGAAGCAATCGAAACTTTTCCGTCTTGATCAATATCGATTTTCACGCCAGTTTCATCAATGATGCCATTGATGGTGTCGCCGCCTTTACCGATTACATCTTTGATCTTCGCAGGATCGATTTGGATCATTTCGATCTTCGGTGCGTATTGGCTTAACTCTTCACGAGGAGCAGCCAATGTTGATGTCAATTCATTTAAGATTTCCATCCGTGCTTTTTTCGCTTGATCTAATGCTTCTGTCAAGATTTGTTCAGTGATTCCTTGAATCTTGATATCCATTTGTAACGCAGTGATCCCATCTTTGGTTCCAGCAACTTTAAAGTCCATATCGCCAAGGTGATCTTCTAAGCCTTGAATATCAGTTAAGATCGTGTAGTTTTCACCATCAGATACAAGTCCCATTGCGATACCTGCAACTGGTGCTTTGATTGGTACCCCTGCATCCATCAATGCTAAAGTTCCAGCACAAATACTTGCTTGAGAAGAAGAACCATTTGATTCTAATACTTCTGCAACGAGACGGATTGTGTAAGGGAAGTCTGTTTCATCAGGAATCACTTGTGCTAAGGCACGTTCGCCTAATGCACCATGACCGATTTCACGACGTCCTGGTGAGCCGGCACGACCAGTCGAACCAACAGAAAATTGAGGGAAGTTGTAATGGTGGATGAACCGTTTTGATTCTTCAACCCCTAATCCATCAATGATTTGGTGTTCGCCTAAAGGTGCTAATGTACAAGCAGACAATGCTTGGGTTTGTCCCCGAGTAAATAGACCAGAACCATGAACACGTGGCAATAAGCCAACTTCTGATGCCAATGGACGGATTTCGTCTAATTGACGGCCATCCGGACGAATCTTGTCGATGGTGATCAATTCGCGAACCACATCTTTTTCAAGATCTTCCGCGATTTGTTTCACTTCTTTCAAGAATTGTGCTTCCTCTTCATGTCCAGCAAATTTTTCTGCATACACTTCTTTCACTGTGTCTTTGACTTTATCGATCTCGTCTTCACGAGCCAATTTTTCTTCAGTCATAACAGCAGTTTTCATTGTTTGGTAGTAGCCGTCGAAGATTTCTTTTTTCAAGTCAGCATCTACTTGTAACAATTTGACTTCCATTTTTGGTTTGCCCACAGCTGCGACAACTTCTTCTTGGAAGGCAACCAATTCTTTGATAGCATCAAAACCGAATAATAACGCACCTAACATGTCTTCTTCAGAAACTTCCTTCGCTCCTGATTCAACCATGTTGATAGCTTTTTTCGTTCCAGCTACTGTCAATTCGATATCAGTTTGTTCTGCTTGTTCTACTGTTGGATTCAAGACATACTCGCCATTGACCCGACCAACATCAACACCAGCGATCGGTCCGTCAAACGGGATATCTGAAATAGACAATGCTAAAGAAGAACCTAACATTGCCGCCATTGCTGGCGTACAATCTTGTTCAACACTCATTACGATGTTTGTTACTTGTACTTCGTTACGGAAACCTTCCGCAAACATTGGACGGATCGGACGGTCAATCAAGCGGGCGGTCAAGGTTGCTTCCGTACTTGGGCGTCCTTCACGTTTGATAAAGCCACCAGGTACTTTCCCTACGGCATACATTTTTTCTTCGTAATTGATTGTTAATGGGAAAAAGTCGGTATCTTTTGCTTCCTTAGATGCAACCGCTGCACTTAGGACAACCGTATCGCCATAACGAACCAATACAGCTCCGTTTGCTTGTTTGGCTAATTGGCCAACTTCTACTTCTAATGGGCGGCCGCCCCAAGTTGTTTTGAATACTTGTTTTTCTGTCATGTTCTGCTCCTTTTCATCGGATCCCAGCAAGTCACTACTAAACAAATGAAAAAATCGGAATGTCGTTCCGCTGCTTTCATTTGGTTAGTAGGATGCTGCTTACAAGGACCCAAAATTCTTTTTAGCTACGCTTTTTGATTCACCAGTCAAAAGGCCGCTCTTTCGGTGTTTCACTTTTTAGATGGCTCGAGATCACCTGTCAGACTGCATCAGCTGTTTTAGCCGACAATGCAATCGCAGTGATTCCGCTGCTTGGTCACTACGCTCGCTGCTCTCGCCTAGTAGGTTTCATCATCTGCTCTGTGCGGCTTGCGCCGCTCAGTCGCAGTGATTCCGCTGCTTGGTCACTACGCTCGCTGCTCTCGCCTAGTACTATTCATCATCTGCTCTGAGCGGCTTGCGCCGCCCAGTCGCAGTGATTCATAGCAAAAAAGTGAGATTCGGGTTGAACCTCACTTTTCTTTGTTTGATTAACGACGTAATCCTAAAGCTTGGATTAATTCGCGGTAACGTTGTACGTCTTTTTGACGTAGGTAAGCTAATAAGTTACGACGATGTCCAACTTTTTTCATCAACCCACGGTATGAATGGTGGTCTTTTTTGTGCATACGTGCATGTTCGTTCAAATGGTTGATTTCTTCTGTTAAAACAGCGATTTGAACTTCTGGAGAACCAGTATCTCCTTCATGACGTGCAAATTTGTTGATGATTTCGTTTTTGCGTTCTTTTGAAATTGCCATGTTTTTCACCTCTTTTTCTTTTTCCCCTGCGACTGAGTAAAACGTTGGTGATTCGTTAAACCAAGTAACAGGTACTGTGCTTTTCACACGTAATTACTTTACTTGATTCTAAGTAAAAAAGCAAGTTTATCTACCTATTCTTTTCGTTTCTTTTGAAAGCTCCTCCAAAACTTATGTTATACTTAGGATACTATTCTATCTAAAGGAAGTGTAAGGATGAGCGTTCTTTCCCGAATCGAGAGCATGAAAAATGAATTATCGCTTTCTGAGAAGAAACTCTTCGCATTCATGGAGGCCAATCCTGAAAAAGTGCCGTCGATGACTGCGAGTCAATTAGCAGAAGCCACTGGGATCAGTGCGCCGACTGTCGTACGCTTTGCGAAAAAAACCGGCTTTGCTAGTTTGACAGATTTAAAAATACAATTATCTGCGGAATCCGGCTTGCGCCAAAATGCCAATGAACACTTGGGCTATGCCGATGTTGAATTAAATGAGCCCTTTCATGCCATCACATCTAAATTAAGCCACAATGCACAGGTGACTATGAATGAGACGGCCCAATTGTTAGAAGAACAGCTGATGTTGGCTGCCGCTGAACTGATCGCGACTCGTGAGCGCATCTTTGTCTGCGGGATCGGCGCTTCCTCATTGATCGCACAAGATATCCAACAAAAATGGACCCGTTTAGGCAAGATCGTCGTGTTTGAAAATGACTACAATCTCTTGTTGCCGCAACTCGTCAAAAACGAGAAAAAAAGTCTCCTCTGGGTCATTTCCAACAGTGGACACACGCCTGAGATGGTTCACTTAGCAGAAATCGTTAAAAATCTTGGCGTCCCGATTCTGTCACTCACCCGATTTGGCAGTAATCCGTTAACAAAGTTGGCGGATGTTCCCCTGCAAGTGTCCCGTTCCAAAGAAGCCAACCAACGTAGTGCTGCTACGAATTCGATTATCGCCCACCTATTGGCGGTCGATGTCCTTTTCTATGTCTTTTTAAGTAAGAATGAAAAGCTGGCACGCAATATCTATGCCTCACGCCAAGCCATTGCCTATTTTCGTGAGAAGTATTTATAAAATACTCATAGCCAAA
Organism: Enterococcus sp. DIV0008; assembly: GCF_050542615.1. Lineage (NCBI taxonomy): Bacteria > Bacillati > Bacillota > Bacilli > Lactobacillales > Enterococcaceae > Enterococcus > Enterococcus sp. DIV0008. The sequence continues at coordinate 2,843,288 of NZ_CP172937.1, forward strand.
GAAGTCCGCAGGAAAGTTTTCCTGCGGTATTTTTTCTTCTAAGGACACTTTGATCAATCAAGGGCATTCTTGGCAGCTACTTCTGCCAACCAAAAACTGGACGCTTTGGGATAACGCTTGAAGTCATTTTTCAAATCCACTCGATAAAACCCATAACGGTTTTTATATGCGTTCAACCAGCTCCAGCAATCCATAAAGGTCCACATATGGTAGCCGAAACAAGGTGACCCATCTTCGATTGCATGATGCAGCTGACGCAAATGGTCTTCAACAAAGGCGATCCGATACGTATCATTGACCTGCCCCGTGGCGTCCATGAATCGTTCTTCCTCAGATACCCCCATGCCATTTTCGGAAACAAACCATGGCATGAATTGATAATCGTTCTTTAGACGCATCGCAATATCGTAAATCCCTTCTGGATAGATTTCCCAGCCGCGATGAGGATTGATTTTTTTCTCTGGCCAATCGTACCCACGAAATAACTGACGCGGCTCAAAGGGACCGGATGCTGCCTTCTGCGGAAGTGGTGCTTGGATCCGCAACGGTTGATAATAATTGCAACCAATAAAATCTACGGTATTTTCACGAAAAATTTCCGCATCTGTTGCTTCATATTCAGGGGACAAGTGATGCTCCTTGAATAAGCTCGTTAGCTTTTCAGGAAATTGTCCATAAACGACACAGTCCAAAAAACTGCGAATATACAAGAGATCTGCCCATTCAGCGGCTTCTCGATCAACCGCTTCTTGGCTTCTTGGATAAACAGGTGACAAATTTAAGATGATACAGATTTCTCCATCAGGAAGTGCGAGTTTACGAAACTCAGCAACCGCCTTCGCATGAGCTAGCAAAGTATGATAACCCACTTGGATCGCCCGCTTGAAATCACGCACTTGCGGCCAATGAGCATCTCCATAATACCCACATTCAATATGCACCAACGGTTCATTAAAGGTCGCCCATTTTTTCACTAGATCGCCGAATTGTTCAAAAGCAGTTTTTGCATAAAATGCAAAATGGTCCACGGATTCCCGCGCCTCCCAGCCTCCTTTTTCCATCAGCCACCAAGGCATGTCAAAATGAAACAAATTAATGATCGGTTCGATGCCTTGATCCAGCATTTCCTGAAAATATGCCCGATAAAACCGGACTGCTGTTTGATTCAATGTTTTTCCATCTGGTAATAAGCGGGTCCATGCAATCGATGTCCGATAGGAATTCAAGTTCATGGCCTTCATGTTTGCTACGTCTTCCCGGTATTGATAGTAGGTATTTGAGGTGTCGCTTGGTCCGACACCATCGTAAAAGCGTGACGGCTCCAACTCAAACCATTTGTCCCATGTAGAGGGACTTTTGCCGTCAACCGCCGCGGCCCCCTCGGTTTGCGGTGCTGACGCGGCCGCTCCCCATAAAAAGTTTTTTGGAAATTGAATCATTCTTTTGCTCCTTTCTGAATTACCTGCCACGTGCGGTCAGGGTTGGATCGTTGAAATGCAAACTGATACCGCTGCGCAGCTGCCTCGATTTCTAAACAAAATGATGTTGTTTCTTCCAGAGAAATTGCCAGCTGCTGCAATGATACTTCACCGATTACGAGTTGAAAAGTTGCTTGTCCTTGACTAGGCACCCATACTTTTTGAAAGCCGCATAAGACTTTTTTCCTCGGCACATATGCTTTTGTATACTCTTTTAGATAGCATTGGATCACTTCTTTACCAGACACAGTAGAATGATTTTCAAGTGTGCCACTGACGATAATGCCTTCTCCTGCATATTCAGCCGAAACCGAGTTGCAAATAAAAGAAGCATAACTAAGCCCATAACCAAAAGAATATACTGGTGCGCCTTTTTGATCGAGGTAGTCTTTTTGAAACGCTGTGTTGCGATAATTATAACAGACAGGCAACTGTCCAACCGTATCAGGAATAGAAACTGCTAATTTTCCACTAGGTACCGTTTCACCAAAAAGGATCCGAGCAATCGCTTCTCCTCCATATTGTCCGGGATAGCCAGCGTAAAGCAACCCATCGAACAAGTCTTGCAAAGGTGCTAAGCAATGTGGTCGACCGGAAATCACGATCCCAATCAGCGGCTTTTTACTCTTCTTCAACGCAAACAGTAAATCCAACTGGCATTGCGGCAAATCGAGGGTAGCCAAGTCGATGTTTTCTCCACTGGTCATTTCCTGAGATCCCCTTAAGGCGGCACCGTTTTTGTCAAAATCCGTTGTGAAATCACGGGCACTGGAGCCGCCGATCGTCACTAAGATGACATCCGCTGTTTCTGCAATTTGACAGGCTTGCCTTCGTTGAGCCAGTGTGCCACTAGAGATTTCGCAGCCTTTCTCGTAGAAGAAGTCAGCTTGATGCGTACTTAAACTGGTCAAACCTTCCCAAAGGGTCGTACATGTTGTTTCTTCCTTGAATGGCGTATAATCCCCCAGCTGATGATAGAGCTGTTTAACGTGAGGACCGATGACGGCAATCTTTTGTCGCGTTTTCTTCAAAGGCAAAATGCCATTGTTCTCTAGTAAAACAATCGATTCCTCCGCCAATTTCAAGGCAACTTGTTGCGCCTTTTCTTTACGGGGCAATGAAACATGGGGCGTTGCTTCTTTAAACAAGCCAAGTTTTTCTTTCAAAAGAAGCACACGGCGGACTGCATCATCGATCGCCGTTTCCGCAATCAGCCCCTCAAGGACAGCTTCTTCTAACACTGGGAAAACTTCATCCCATAAACTAACATCCACACCGCTGGTCAAGGATTTGGCGGCCGCTTGCGGGCGGCTCCCCAGCCAGTCAGCAATCCGATCCAGCCCGCACCCATCGGCCATCACAATTCCCGTAAAGCCACTTTCTTCTCGTAAAACCTCTTGTAACAAATAAGCATTAGCATGGCAAGGAACACCATCTAGATCATTGTATGCAGCCATACACCCCAAAGCTCCGGCAGCAATCCCTGCTTTCATTGGTGGCAGATGGATCTCGCGGAATTCCCGATCACCGATTGCGACTGGCCCTGCATTGTGTCCCCCCATTCCTGCACCTTGGGCAGCAAAGTGCTTTAACACTGCTAAAACGTTCTGTTTTTCAATCGTTGCTTTTGATCCTTGTAACCCTCTGACGGCTGCTTTGGTAAAGCTACTGGTCAAAAACGGATCTTCACTGAAACATTCTTCTGTTCGCCCCCAACGAGGATCTCTAGCAATGTCCAATGCGGAAACCAAGCCGACATGGGCCCCTTTTGCCCGAATCTCTTGAGCAGTGATGGTTTGGGCCGCTTGATACAGCTCTGGATTCCAACTAGAACCAACACTAAAATTGACCGGAAACGTCGTCGCTTCCAAACCTTGGTGACCGTGAGGACACTCTTCACTGAGAAGGGCCGGAATCCCCAGCCGAGTGTGCTCCTGCAAATAAGTTTGAATCATAAGGGATAGCTCATAGGACTCCGTGGTCGTCAGGCCGGTTTGCTGATTTCTACCTGACCAAGGATCAGCCCGAAAGACGCCGTAGATCCAGCCAAGACTGTCAAAACGAGCTACTTCTTTTTTAAAGGTTTCAGTTAAAATAATTTTTCCATTGTTTTTTTCGTAAACTTCCCAACCATACAGACGCTGATTCAGCTGGCCGATTTTTTCTTTCAATGTCATTTGCCGTAAAAGTGTCTCAATCATATGCTTCTCCATTTCTATTTAGTCTTCTAAATAAAGCATGATGGTCTGGATCTCAAAAGGCTGGAAATGGATTGTGATGCTTTGGGCATCCAGCGGCTCGACCGGCAGTTCAGCGACGGTTTCTTCCAAAAGATTCGTCAAAACCGCTTTTTTGATTCTTTTCTGGCAGCGCATTTGACAGGCGGTGGTTTGATTGTGATATTCATACAACCGCACGATCAGTGCCTCTTCATCTTCGGCTTTTTTCACCGTATCCAGTAAGACATTCTTTTGGTCGACTGCTAGAAAAGCATCCCCTGATAGTTGTGACACCCTTGGAACCGTCAGAACGGGAACATTTAATGCCAATGCTTCTTCCATCGTTTGCGCGTCTTGCCAAGTTCCTTCGTGGGCGTACAAGGAATAGGTAAACTCATGAAGGCCTTGATCCGCTTCAGGATACGGATCGATCGGCGATTTAATCAAAGAAAGCCCGATTTTTTGATAATCCGTATTGAACCCATATTTCGAATCCGTCAAAATACTAACCCCATAATTCCCTTCTGAGAGATCTACCCATTTTTGTCCACAGCTCTCAAAACGCGCTTGGTCCCATGTCGTGTTTTGATGCACAGGCCGTTTTACCTGCCCGAATTGAATATCAAACGTTGCTTCCAATGTGTTAACATCAATCGGCAGCAATGCCTTTAACAGCAGTTGATGCTGGTGCCAATCAACCGTTGTTTCAAAATCGATTCTTCCGGTGCCATGGTAAAAATGCAGCCATTGCGTAATAAAAGAATCTTCAAACTGACGTTTGATCTTCAAGGTATCGCGAATCTCCCCTTGCTCAACAACCTCAGCTGAGAGAACTTGCTTCACAGGATAAGGCTTCTTCTGGTAATAAATATCAATGTCCCACGCATCATAATCCATTGGCAGATCTTCGTAAGCCACTAACTGATTCAACCGCTCGCCTTTTGGCACGATTTCTCGCTGCTGCCGTTTGTCAAATAAAGAGATGATGTCAAAGTGTTCGTCAAAAATCACTTTAAAATCAACCGTTTCAAACGATTCCTCCAGCCGCATTGCCACTTGCTTTGATTGAGGCACAGCTGAGACAGGAGTCAATGTTTTGCTGCTCAACCCAGCCATAGCGGGAATTTTGACTAAGAGCCGGTCATCATGGGTCCGCTGAGTCAGGTAAGCTTCTTTGATCCCTGTCTGATCGTCTAAATAGACCAGACCCGTCCGCTCTTGTCCCAGCGGATTAAAGACATGCCATGACGTAGCTTCGGCTGCTTGCGCCGCTGGAATCAAAGCTTCGATCAGCTTGCAGCCTTTATCAAAGAGCTGTTGATACTCTTGATCCGTCTGATCATAAACTTCTTTGATCGAGCTTCCCGGCAGAATGTCATGGAATTGATTAAATAGCAGCTGTTTCCAAAGTTGTTCTAATTCAGCTTGCGGATAACGATTGATTGCACAAATACTATAAAGTTTTTCAATCGTCTGTAAGAAAAATTCTCCTTGGCGATTGGCCTTCTTGTTTTTACCAATCGAAGTCAGTGTTCCACGATGGTATTCAAAGTACAATTCGCCGTACCAGACCGGGCCAGGTTCTTCCACAAAAGAATCTGCCAGTCGATCAAAAAAGCCCCCCACATGATTGCCAGTAATCGTCGGCATATCTGGCAGTGTCTTTTGCAGCCGTTTCTGGACTTCTAGCATCTCTTTCGTCGGGCCTCCGCCACCGTCACCGTACCCATAGGCAATCAAAATTTCGTCGTGCTGATCTTTTTGCTGATAACGTTCAAAACTCCCCTTAATCGTATACGGATCTAGCAATCCATTATACGTCGTATAATAATCTCTTGGACTGTATCCTTCACTGATGGTGGTAATAAAATGCGTCAAAACGCGGCTGCCATCAATTCCTTGCCAATAGAAGGAATCATAAGGAATTTGATTGAACTGGTTCCATGACAGCTTCGTCGTCATAAAGTAGGGCGTATTTGTTTTGCGTAAAATTTGCGGCAAGGCGGCTGAATAACCAAAGACATCCGGTAGCCATAAGATGCGGCTATCGACTTGAAATTCCTCTTTCATAAACCGTTTGCCATAAAGGATCTGACGAACCAGCGATTCCCCTGAAGTCAAATTGCAATCGGCTTCCACCCACATCGCCCCGTCAACTTCCCATCTTCCTTCTCGAACTTTTTCTTTGATTGCAGCGTAAAGTTCAGGATAATGTGTTTTCATGGAGAGATACAGTTGTGGTTGGCTTTGAAAAAACGTGTAATCTGGATACTCCTCCATCAATTTCAAGACCGTCTGGAAACTGCGCTCACCTTTTTCAATTGCTTGCTGTGCCGTCCAAAGCCACGCCAGATCGATGTGGGTATGGCCGACAGCCGTCACTTTTTGTTTTGGTGTATGCGCTGGTAAGTAACATGACGCAAGCAGCTGCTTTGCTTTTGCGAGACTTTCATAGAATGCCGCTGAGTAGGGCGTACGAAAATCCAAGACATTGGCGACTTGACCAAGGACTTGTTGATAAAATGCTTCGTCACCGCCAAACGCACGAATGGCACGCCAACTATCAAACAGCGTATAAAAATCAAACCAGAGTTCATTGACGACAGGATCCAATGCCAATAAGTTGATATGCAGTGGGAATGGTTTATCGGAACGGCCCGAGAACAGATCAATCTTCAGTTTGACTGCTTTTTGTTGATATCCTTCAGTCAAAGTGACCTCTCGATGATTGACATCGATAGCTTGGACATAGGTATCGTCCAAATAAATTTTGATTTGGGGATTGGTGGTGTTGTCCCACTCTGAGAGACTTGAATAGACTTGTAAGACGACACAAGGATTCCCTACCCAGTCAGCGGGAACTTGAAAGCTGCCTTTCAACTGATAATAGGTGTTTTTTTCTCCGAAATAACTCCCTTGTTCATACGGTACCCAATCCTCTTGCTTTAAAAAAAGCAGGTCTATTGGCTGTTGGTAGCGTACACGGTACTGTTTTAATTTGTAGAAAATTTTTCGGATGCGTTCAAACTCGTAAGGCTGCATAACTCTCATTTTTCTTTTGACTCCTCTATCTATTTTTTGAAAAAAAACGGGTGGAGATTGATTGTCTCGACCCGTTTCCCTTATCGTATGATATTAGTTTGCTTTCCAGCGGTCATAGGCCGTTTGATAGACTTCGACATATTCGTCAATGCCCATTGCTTCGATCGTTTTCACATAATCGTCCCAATTGTCTAATGGCTCGACACCTGTGATAAACTTCGCTTCCATTTGTTCTACATAAGTTGTCAAATCAGTGGCAGTGGCTGCTACTTTGTCATTTTCTTCAATCGTTAAATACAGTAGCGGGAATGGTACTTCAGCGATATCTTCCATCTTTTCTGCCGTTTCTTGTGCAACCCAATCACTAAAACGAGTATCTGGTTCTTCATCAGCCGTTTTGCGGATATGGTATTCACCTGTTGTATCAATGACAATGTTTGGTGTAGTCAATCCATACGCCGGCGTGATTTTGCCGCGTTCGTCTTCCGTGTTGTCTGTATCAATGCCATCCACATAAACCCGGACTTTTTCGCCATCCGCATTTTCTTGGTACTCCCAAAGAACACCTTCTGGCCCTTGTTCAATATATTTTGTGCCTTCTTCCGAATAGAAGTAATCCACCCAACGCATGGAAGCTTCTGGGGAAGGATTGACATTGGTCAATGCAAAAGTTCCCCGGGAGATTCGTGGACTGCCAGGAATCTTGGCTTCTGGTGCCCATTCAGAGGTCAACGGTTGGAACATTGGATCGTTCATTGCCTCTGCCTCACTGCGGCCAGTAGTAAAGAAGCTGAAATAGTCGGCAAAAAGCCCTAGTTGATTGTTTTCACCCTTCGCTTTTTTCTGCTCATCGGACTGTCCATAAACTTCTTTATCTAGTAATCCTTCATCGTACAGTGTATTCATGTATTCCAAGAATGCTTTGTAGTTTTCTGATGTCGGTGTGTAGGAGACCACATCATCGTCCACTTGAATCCCGCGAGTCCGTAAGCCAAAGGCGGCCATCAACCAAACACGTGTCGAGTTCATATCGACATCCGTCAATGGAATCTCGTCTGCTTGACCATTTCCGTTAGGATCTTCGTCTTTGAAACGCGTCAACAATTCTTGCAGTTCCTCTGTGGTTTTCGGCAGTTCTGATACCCCTAAATTATCTAGCCACGTGCCGTTGTACCACATCGGGCCTTGCCACCAGATTGAAGTCGCATTCCGCGAGATCATCGGTAAGGAGTAAATGTGCCCATCTGGCGTGGTGATCGATTTTAAAATAGAAGGATCTTCTTGCGTCAGTGCATAAAGATTTGGCATGATTTCTGGCGTGATATACTCCTCTAAGGGAAGTAAAATCCCTTGTGAACCGTAATCGATCTCCATCGAAGCAGTCAGTGCTTGCGAACCAGCACCGTAAACGATATCCGGCAAGTCGCCGGAAGCAAAGGCTAAGTTCAGTTTCGTACTAAAGTCAGCCGATGGCGGTGTCGTATAAGTCAGTTTGATACCGGTTTTTTCTTGGTAATCCTGTAGCGTCGGCATGTCTTCCCACTCGGCCATTCCCACACCTGGTGCCATGATATTCAAGGTCAGCTCTTCGCCTTCTTTGATGATTGGAAATTGGCTGTCATGATTGATAGCAACCTCTTTCTTTTCTCCAGTTCCCTCATCTGAAGAATTGCCGCAGGCACCCAAGACGAGGGTACTGCATAAAGCGACACCCGCCATTCCTAAAAGTTTCTTTTTTAATCCCATTTTCTTCCTCCTTTGATTTTTTTATCCTTTAATTGAACCGACCATCATGCCCTTGACAAAATACTTTTGTAAGAACGGATAGACGATGATTACCGGTAACGAAGAAACGATCATGACACCGTACTTGATGACTTGAGCGAGTTGCTGTTTGCTGTATAGCATGTTCGCCATTTCTGAAGTCACATTGCTGACGGTATTTGAAGACATATCTTGAAGAATCAAAATTTCTCTTAAAATCATCTGCAGCGGGTACATCGATCGATCAGAAAGATAGATCAATGCGTTAAAGAAGCTGTTCCAATGTCCGACGCCATAGAACAAAGCCATTACCGCAATGATCGGCGTTGATAATGGTAAAACGATCTGCATGAATAGCCGAAAATCGGAACAACCATCCACAATCGCTGCTTCTTCCATCTCTCGCGGAATTGTGGATTGAAAAAACGTTCGTGTAACAACCACATTGTAAACTGAGACGGCCCCTGGAATCACCAATGCCCAAACGGTATTCAGCATGCCTAAGCTGCGAATCAGCAAATAGCTGGGAATCAAGCCACCAGACAGGAACATGGTGACCAGCATAAAATTGGTGAAGGCCCGTCGCCCATAAAAATCCTCTCGCGATAACGCATAGGCACAAGGCAAAGTTACCAATAGATTGATCGATGTTCCTAACACTGTATAGTAGATCGTGTTCAAATAGCCACGCCAGATACTGCTGTTGCCCAATAATGTTCGATAGCCTTCGAAGGTGATTCCTTTTGGTAAAAGCCACATTTCACCTGAGTTTACCAGATGCGGATTTGAGATCGAAGCGCTGACGATATAGATCAGCGGATACAAAACGATCAGCAATGAAATTGCTAAAAACACATAAACAAAGATCAAAAAGATTTTATCAGCACGGGTATCTTTTATTAAAGAAGTTGTTTTCACTTTTGGTCCTCCCTCCTACAATAGACTAGAGTTGCTTAAACGTTTGGCGATATGATTGACTACGATCAACAAGACTGAATTGATCAATGAGTTGAATAGGCCGACTGCCGCAGCAAAACTGTACTGCGCATCTAACAGCCCTTGCTGGTAAACAAAGGTCGCAATCACATTCGAGGATTGCATATTCAAAGGATTCTGCATCAAGATGATTTTTTCAAACCCAACTGACATCAAGCTGCCGAAGCTCATGATCAATAAGATCACCATCGTGGGCATGATCGTTGGAATATTGATATACCAAACGCGTTGCAGACGAGACGCGCCATCAATCGTTGCCGCTTCGTGCAGTTGCGTATCGACTCCAGATAGAGCTGCCAGATAAATCACCGACCCCCATCCCGTTCCTTGCCAAACCCCCGACAGGACATAAATCGTTTTAAACCAACGGGGATTGGTCATAAAGCTGATCCGCTCGAAACCCAAAAATTCTAATAGGTGATTGATGATCCCTGTTGAGGGAGATAAGAAAGCAATGACCATACCAACCATGACCACCACAGCAATAAAGTTTGGGGCATAAGTGACTGTTTGGGTAATTTTTTTAAACGGGCCGTCTTTGATCTCATTCAAAGCCAATGCCAAGATGATCGGCAGCGGAAAACCGACAACCAATGAATAGATACTGATTCCTAAAGTATTTTTGATGAGTTCCCAAAAATAATAGGAATCGAAGAAACGTTGAAAATGTTTAAATCCAACCCAAGGACTGCCCAAAATCCCTAATGATGGCATATAATCCTTGAATGCAATAATGATTCCATACATCGGTCCATAAGAGAAAATCAAAATAATCAAAAACGCTGGCAACACAAACAAGTACAATTGCCGATTTTTCTTGATCTTCATTTTTATATCTTGTTTCTTTGTTTTAGGTACTGAAACGGTTTGTCTGATTGGCGCTGTTTCCATTCTTCCTCCTCCTTGCTTGGTGTTAGCCTTATCATGAATTGTATTCGCTTTCAAATCAATGTGTATTTTTTTCCCTATGTGTCGAAACGCGAATCCCAACTGCCCCAACGTTCGGGTGGCTGATATCCGACCATAAGAGATACGGTTCATCAGCATTTTTATAGACTGGTAACGCTTTTTTAGTGGCTAGATCAATTAGCTCGTCTTCTTCAGTTGCGCCGATCTCTGTTAAAGGAATCTGTTCGCAAACCACTGCCGCGATACTGCGAAATGCAAAATGAGCCTTGCCGTCTTTTTGATAGGTCAAATGCCATTCATTTGGCCAAGCTGTTGGTCTCGCCCGCGTTTCATAGATGCCTTCACCATATAGCGCCAACCAATGGCCGATTTCTTCTAAGCGTTGGGTCTCTTCGAATGTAAATTCGCCCTCAGGTGTTGGGCCAACACCTAAAATCAAATTTCCCCCTTTACTGACTACATCAATCAAGGTTTCCAGCAGTTCTTGGCTGCTCTTAAAAGTATCATTCGGCACATAGCCCCAATCATTCCCAATCGGGATATTGCTTTCCCAAACTTTTTTAGGAATTTCTGCTAATGCAGGAATTTTGCGTTCCGGTGTCACATAATTTTCATGACGGCCACCCATCATCCGATCAACGATGATCAATTCCGGCTGTTTCTCACGCGCAATCTCAGCTAAACGATCCATTTGTAGGTCTTCTTTGCCTTGTCCGCACCAACCGGCATCTAACCAAAGAAAATCGACTGTTCCGTAATTGGAAGTAATCTCTGCAATCTGGCGATGCACAAACGACACATAGCGCGCCCAAATTTCTGGATGAAGGTGGGTGTCGTAGCTGGCATGACGGCCTTTGACCGTATCATCATCCAACCAGTAAAAAGGAGAATACCAGTCAGCTTTAGAATAGTAGGCTCCTGTTGCAATCCCTACTTCTCGAAATGCCGTAAACACTTCTTGCAATATATCGCGTTTAAAGGGACTTAATTTCCCACCGATTTTAAACTCTGATTCCATAGTATTAAACATCGAAAACCCGTCATGATGCTTTGTCGTGAACAAACAGTACTTAAATCCTGCATCCTTACAGATCTTGGCCCATTTGCGGGTATCCAGCTTCTTCGGCTCAAATTGATTGATCAACTGCCAATAATCCAAACGTAGTGCTTCGATAGTTTCTCGATAGGGCTGGTTTTCTCTAGCCCATTCATCTTTTTCAGATAATTGCCATGATTCAACGATCCCCGCTTCGGCATACAGCCCATAATGGAAGATCACTCCGAATTTCAAGTCTTGAAACCATTCCAGACGCTGCTTGAGCATTTCTGTTTCTGGGACCCACGCTGCTTGCTCTCTCTCCTTGGCTTCTTCAATATCGCCGCGAATTTTTGTCATGCATTTGCACTCCTTTCTTTGTTCTAAATGTAAGCGAAAAAAAGTCCATCTAACAATATGTAACTTTTTTCACTGTGTTAAACCAAGCAAGAGCGTTTGCAAAATTTGTAATGAAGAAAGCTTCCTTCCATAAAAACGTTAGGAGAAATAAAGCGGGTCAAACATATTTGCTGTGTTTTTCCTGTATGGGATGTGTGTTTTTTTTCATCCATGCCCACTATCCATGGATCAATGGTACGATAAGGGCAACAATTAAAGCGGATACAATATGGTTATCCGTAAGAAAGTGAGGATCTTATGAAACAATCCAATGGTCTTTATCATGTTTCCTATCAAGTCGGTGAATGGCTCCTCCATTGCCTAAAATTGCAGTTTCTTTGGTTCTATTGGGTTTTGCGATACGGGATATTTTTAGGGAATTTTCCTGCCACCGCTACGATCATCCAAGCTTTTTTCGACAGTTTCCAAAAAAAGGGACGACCAGCGGCTTTGAAGCCTTGGTTCAGAACTGTCGTGAAAAAAAATTTCCGTCGCGCCAATCAATTAGGAGCCATGCAAGTGGGTTTGCTGCTTTTCTTATGGCTAGAATTGCGCATCTCTAGTACCTTTATCCAAAATAGCTTGCTTCACTTTTTTTTGCTGCTGTTGTTTATCAGTGCCCTTTTGATCAGCTTGTATCTGCTGCCAGTGTATTTGCGTTATGACTTGCCCCTTCTTCACTATTTTAAGCAAGCAGTAATACTGATGGTTATCAGTGTTCCCCAAACGATTGCGATGATTTTGGGAATCTTAGTAACTACAATCATTTTGACTTTTTTACCGATTTTATTAGTCATCGGCTTTGTTCCTTTTTTCCTTTTTCCCAATAGTTGGTTCTCTTTTCAAGCGATCCAACGTTCAGAATCATTGCTGATAAAAGAAACTTAAGAAGGGGCGTTCGTAATGAAAGACATTTTTATCCAAAGTAATGAAAATCTTGATGATTTTTTTAGTCACATACTACCGGAACTAGCGTTGCGAGAATCACCGCAAGGGCATCCATTACAGCTGATTCAACGGCCCGGTTCTCTGAAAATTTGCCACGGTCCGCTAGAAACAATCATTTACTATCAAGAAAAAGCCCATTTGTTTCGGGCGTTGACCTTGTGGTTGCATGAGGACCGCCCTGTCTATATCCTGGAGGAACACCCTCATTTTGAAGCAATTGGACCAATGATCGATTTGTCCCGCAATGCAGTAATGACCGTTGAAAAACTGCAACGCGTTATTCTATTGACAAGCAAGATGGGGCTTAATCGCCTCATGCTTTATATGGAAGACACTTATGAAATTCCAGAGTATCCTTATTTTGGTCATTTACGAGGCCTTTATACACAAGTTGAGTTAAAGAAGCTTGATAGCTATGCGCAATCTATAGGTGTAACTTTGATTCCGGCGATTCAAACATTGGCACACTTAACGAATCCCTTAAAATGGGGATTTGCTAAAAACATTCGGGACACGGAAGATATTTTACTGGTGGGAGAAGAAGAAACGTATACCTTTTTGGAAGCAGCGATCCGTTCGATCCGTTCGTGTTTTACGACGGATCAGCTACACATTGGCATGGATGAAGCACACCAATTGGGGAAAGGAAAATATTTGGTATTGCACGGTTTAAAAGACCGTTTCTCGATTATGGCCGAACATCTGCAGCGGGTAGCTGTGCTTTGTCAAAACGTGGGTTTTAAGCCGATGATGTGGAGCGATATGTTTTTTAGGATCGGTGCACCTACTAGTGATTATTACGATCCAGACGTGTGCTTTCCAACAGAATTGTTTGCTGACCTTCCTGCTGTCAAAATGGTTTACTGGGATTATTACCACCATGATCATGCCTCTTATCAGCGAATGTTTGCGAAACATCGGGAATTAAAACAGCCAATCGTCTTTGCTGGAGGTATCTGGACTTGGAACGGTTTGGCGCCGAACTATGGCAAAAGTTTCGCCACCATGCGTCATGCCTTGCAAGCCGCCAAAGAAAACGATGTTCAGGAAGTCTATGCCACACTTTGGGGCGACGACGGAGCTGAAACACCGTTGATTGCTGCGCTACTAGGTTTACAATATTTCAGTGAAGCGCAGTTTGGAAACGACCTTTCGTTAGAGAATTTAACTAAAAAATTTCAGTTCTTTCACCAATCAATAGCCAGCGATTTTTTACTGCTTGATCGCTTTGATCAAACTGCAGGTGTACCAGAAAACAATCCTCACGGAGAAAACCCCAGCAAGCTGCTGCTCTACCAAGACTTGCTGTATGGTTTGTATCAGGAAAACTTAACCGATCTTTCTTTAGCATCCCACTATCAAGCATTGGCTCAAGAGTTGGCCGCTGTGAAAGCAACACGGGACACACAAACGATGTTTGCCTTTTATCAGCAGCTGGCTGATGTTTTGGCACAAAAAGCTTGTATTACCGACCAAATCACCAGTGCCTATAAAAGCAAGGACTTCACGGAATTGCGCCAAGCAGTCGATGAGCTCAGTGTCTATAAATCCGCCTTGCAATCCCTTTATGAAGCCCATCGTCAAGTCTGGTTTGACTGGAATCGACCTTTCGGTTTTGAGAGTATCGATCTGCGCTACGGCGCCTTGCTGATGCGCTGCGACACGACACTCTGGCGGCTTACTGCCTTCTTGGACGGGGAGCTCGATACTTTGGAAGAATTGACTCAACCGTCCTTACCAATGGTGACCCCTTTCAGCGGCAACACTTCTGTGGGTCGCAATTTATTTCATGGAATCTATAGTGCGGGGAAAATTTCTGATGTTTAAAAGAAGGAGTGAGAAATTATGAAAACATCCTTGCTGCGCCGAACCATCCTCGTGAGTTTGCTGGCTGTTGTTAGCCTATTCTTTCTCTATTTTCTAACAACCGATTCTTCTGCTCCAGTTCATGCCCAACCTTCAGAAAAACTGGAGATGACAGGTAATATTACAAATCAAGCAGCGGCGGAGGCTTGTTTGGCAGTGCTGAAAGAAAATTTACAAGCAGCCTCTGACCAAGACGCGACAGCTTATGCCGCCACGCTCGTGGCAGCGGCGCGAGCAGAGACGACCCAAGAATTGGCTGCTTTTTTTGCAGAAGAACAGCTGCAGCACACGCTGCTTTCTTTTGAAGTCGTTAAACAAGAGACAGAATCCATGCTGGTCGCGGCGCAACAGAAAACGATCAGCCCAAAAGATTCTTCCTACCGTGATCACATCACAGAGGCTTACCATACTTTCGTTAAGGAAGCAGATGGCTGGAAAATTCAAGAAACAGTCATGATGAATACAGAATTTCTTTAAGTGAGTGAAAAAGGAGTGATTTTTAATGAGAACGTATAGGAATTGGCCTGCCAACTACCCTGACCCAAACTGGTTTCTCCATGATCGGTTTGGCTTATTCATCCATTTCGGCCTATTCAGTATTGGCGCTCGACACGAATGGTTTATGACGACAGAAAAAATTGAACCTACCACCTATCGCGAGAACTATTTTTCTCAGTTTGATCCTGATCTTTTCAACGCGGAGGAATGGGCTCAAACCGCAAAGAAGGCCGGTTTTCAATACATGGTCTTCACGACGAAACATCATGAAGGCTTTGCCCTTTGGGACACCGCGCTCAGCGACTACAAAGTAACCAACACCCCATTCAAGCGAGACCTCTTAGCAGAACTGCTGCCGGCATTTCGCAAGGTCGGCATTAAGGTCGGACTGTATCATTCGCTGATCGATTGGTATCATCCAGATTTCACGCCCGACGGCCTGCATCCGCAACGAGAGACTATTCAAGCCCGTCAAACCAATGACCAGCGGGACATGCGCCGTTATCAAGATTTTTTGGCTGGTCAAGTCACCGAACTATTGACCAATTATGGGACCATTGATTATATGTGGTTTGATTTTCCATATAGTCATAGAGATTGGGGCTGGTCAAAAGGCAAAGGTGCCGCCGATTGGGATAGCGAACGGATCGAAAAAATTTGTCGAAACCTGCAACCGAACATGCTGCTGAATGACCGTTTGGATTTGGGCCGCGGGATTACCACCCCTGAGCAATTCCAACCAGACAAACCATTAGAAGCGGATGGATTGCCTTTAATATGGGAAGCGTGCCAAACGATGTACGAAACGTGGGGCTATGATCGTGATGCTCAGCACTGGAAATCCAGTGAAATGATGACCAAAATGCTGATTGACACAGTAGCAAAAGATGGGAACTTTCTCTTAAATATCGGCCCGACTGCTCGTGGAGAAATCAACTTACCAACTCGCAGCCATTTAGAAGCCATCGGTTCATGGATGCATTATCATCAGCAAGCGATTATCGGCTGTGGTGCCAGCTCTTTTCAACCGCCTATTGACAGTCGCTACACCCAAAACGGGATTAAACTTTACTTGCACCTCTTCTCCTACCCCTACAAATCCTTGCATCTTCCGGGGCTTGCAGGATGCGTGAAGCATATCCGTTTCTTACATGATGGCTCCGAGTTGTTTTATCGAGGATTTGATCCCGAGGAAGTTCTCACTTCAACGGAAGCCATCATCAACAAAGAGGACCTTGTTCTCAGCTTACCCGTCTGCCCACCAGATGTGTTGGTACCAGTGGTCGAAATCACTTTAAGAGAAACGTAAGCGCCTATTGCACTGTGCTAAATGAATATTTTTATTGATACAAAAACACTGTCCTTACTTTCTTTACAAAAAAATGACTAGAAACTGATCGTTTCTAGTCATTTTTTATGGCTATTTTTTCAAGAACTCCCCAAATTCGCTTATACGAAAGTAGCAAACTAGTTTGTTGAACAGGTGATGAGAATATGCAAACAAGCTGTGTGTTTTCTCCTTCCTTAAAGGTACTTACCACGGGAGGGTCAAAGTTTCTTGGACAAATAAAGAACAAGATCGTCATTGTTACAACAAGGCGCATTCATCGCACAATTCTGATTATTGAACCAAACACCAGATCCATCTGGAATATAGCCTTGTTTTACATACAGTCTCTGGGCCGATCCATAACCAGTGTGTAAACCTACCCCCAAAGTCACCACGGCAGCTATTTCTCGTGACTTTTCTTCGGCTGCTTTTAAAAGCTGACTGCCTACCCCTTGTTTTTGATAGGATTCAAAAACATTAAAATCCGCAATTTCTGGATACAAGCCTTTAAATGGCCCGTGCTTTGCTAGAGGGACCAAAGTCAAATACCCGGCAGTTTTGTTGTTTATTTTGGCAAGCAAAACGTATCTCTCCCCCGCTTCTTACTCATTTAAATACTCCATCAAGAGCTGCTGGCGAGAAGGCCACCCTTGCTTTAAAAACATTTGATCCATTTCAAGAATATCTTTTCTCTTCAACGGTTGAATATCTATGATCACTTATTTGCTCCATTTCTCCCCTCACTCGGAGTTACGTTCATTTTATCAAAAATACTATTGGCTGTTGTTTCACTTGTCGCTAAACTTATTCAGCATAAAGAAAGCAACAGTGATCGTTAGCGATGCGCCCTTTCACCCAATTCCTCTAACAATCAGCTGAATGTCGCTTCCCACCCATCATAAAGCTTTTGAAATGTCTCTTTTGGTCGGTTTGGCTCATTATAAACTTTTTGGCTAATGGCCGCTTGGAGCCAAAAAAACGCTTGGATCACTTCACGGCTAGTCTGAGCCTCAGGTACATCCGCCCAGACGGATAAGGCGATCGCCTGTGTTTGGGCAAGCTGTTCCTGTGCAACTTGTTGTCCATTGGCAAACGTCGTCAACTGGAATTCATTGCTGATTTTTTCGTAAGTTGGATAGGTATACCCTGCCGCTTCTCCTAAGACATAATAGAAAAAATTATCATTGTGATTGATCATGGTATAGCCCTTTTCAAAAAAGACATCCACCGGCGCCATATTTTGGTTCCAACGGGTCCAATAGGAGATTTGGCAATTCTCCGTCAACGTTGTCTGCTCTTGGCGATTCAAGCGGTAAAAACCATCATTCCAGACCCGCACAACAAAGCCGAGACTTTCAACAAAGACCGCCAGCTCATTGACATAATCAATAAAGACTTCGATTCCGCTGGCTTTTTCCCCATAGCGCTCGCGGGCTGCTTCGATCATTTGTGGAAAGTTTTCTAACTGGTCAAAATCAATAAACTCATCGGCCCCGATGTGAAAATAAGTGCTGTCTTCAAACAGTTGCGCATATTCCCGATAAACTTCCTGAATAAAGGCTACCGCTTCTGAATCCAAAATGTTCAGTGCTCGATCATCACGCGTGCCATCGGCTGTCGGTAATTGCCACTCGGGTTTTTGAGCCAATACTTGCCGCAAATGACCAGGAGAATCAAAATCAGGGATGATGGCAATTTCATGGTTTTGGGCATACGCAATCAATTCACGAATCTCCTGCTTGGTCAAATATTCTTCCGAAACAATTTCTGGAAATTGCTGGGATTCAATCCGAAAGCCTTCGTTTTCCGAAAAATGAAGTTGCAGATGCGTGAATTGGAAGCAAGCCATGCTGCGGATGATTGCTTTCAAATCAGCTAGCGAATAGAATTTGCGCCCGATATCGATCATCAGACAGCGTTCTTTAAGCGCTGCTAGATAGCTTTTCTGTGCTAATTGACCCGTCGCCTGATCTCGGCCATATTTGGTTAACGCGTAAAAGGCATGTTCTGGCGAGGACACACTGATTGTTTGGTTTTCAAATCGAAAATCAGCATCCAGCTGCGGATCGACCACTATTTTCGGTAACGGATCTTTCGCCGACTGCCAACCTATTTCCTCAAAAAAGACGGCTGCTCGTTGCTGAGCTTCTGTTAAATCAACTTGTTTGTTCATCTCATTTCCCCTCATACTTTCAATAATTTCTCATTTTTTGGTTCATTTCACGGTATTGCCCTGGTGTCACACCTACTATTTTTCGGAACTTTCTCGTATAATTGGAAACATCATAATACCCATTGTTGCGAATAATTTCTTTGATCGGCAAATCTGTTTCAATCAGTTCCTCTTTGATTTTTTTCAGCCGTAGTTCTTGAATATATTTGGAGAAGGTTTTGCCGCTTTCTTTTTTTACAAAACGGCTGACATAAGAAACAGAAACACCAACCTCTTCTGCCACCGATTCCAAGGAGAGCTGTGAGGAATGGTAATTTTCTTGGATAAAACTGAAGATTTTCTCATTCATTTCCGACTCATCATCCAGCGGCTGTTTCTGCACCTTCGTGCAAATCTGCTGGGCAATCGTTAACAGGGCAGACTGCAATTGATTCAAGCTGTTGAAATCAGCACTTTCAGAAGCGGTATGCAGTACTTCTGCCCCCACCAATTCACCGCCGACTTGTGCGATCGTATTCAACAAGTAGTAACCATACATTTTTTGGACACGCGGCGAAGTCTGTTTACTCTCGCCTTCTTCGATCAACCGCTGGATCGTTTCACTGGCAATCTCAATATTTCCTTGATTCAAGGCTTGGATCAATTTTAATTTTTGATTGTCTGGATAATTGATTGGCAAATGATTGGTCTCTTTGGAAAGCTCCGCATAGTAGCTGATTTGTTTCCCTTGACTTCCTTGATTTTCCAGTGCCGCCAATCCTTCGATATACGATTCATTAATAGCCGTTAGTTGATCCACCGTCATACCGACACCCATTGTGGGTGTTAGGGAGATCGCATGGGTTATTTTTTCCGCAATGGCATCCACAATTTCTTTTTGTTCTTTGCCATCAACAAACCCTACGGTCAACGCTAGCATTTCTTTGGATAAAATTTCCGTCGCATATGCCGTATAATCTGCCTCTTTGATTTCCTCGATATAATCGATCAGAAATTTTTTATCTCCTTGCTTGGCTTTGGAATCCACAGTTTTCGTATCAATGGCGATCACAAAGTAGTTTGACTTAGGAAAGCAGACATGAACTGCTTCCAAAAGCAGACCCAATTCTTGCTCGGACCGAAAACGTCCGCTCATTAATTTGCGCAACACTTGCTCTCTGGCATGAGGTGTTTGCAGGCGGACTTCCTGATGCAGTTCTTGGTGCTCAACCAAAAATGCCGCCAAGGTATTATGGACATCATCCATCGAATGAAGGGTCATTTTGGGGTCCCGATGAAACTCCTGAACTAGATTTTCGATTTTGCGAATCGGCCGATAACTGCGTAAACCAAGCATCACGACTGCGGTGATCCCCGTAAACAATATGGCAATAAATACTAGGACGAACTGCTCTTGGACACGGTTGACTGAAGCCAATGCTTGATTCGGATTGGCGACAGCTACGACCGAAATATTCAATTCTTTGTTGGCAATCGCTTGAACAAAATACGTCGATTGTTCAAACCGCATTCGTCCTGTTTGAATGCCTTTTTTCATGCGTTCGGGATGATTTAAAAAGCGCGCTAACTCATCATTGGTGGTACTGGCTAATAACTGGTACTCATCATTGATAATATAGGTGTTACTGATCCCATCGTTATTGCTAAGATCAAGAATTCTCTTCAAATTGTTCTCTTTGATTTCATAGATCGCTGAGCCATAGACAGTCATCTCTTCACTTTGAATGGGAACGATATAAAAAAAGCGGGAATAGCGCTGTTCCTCACCGGCGCCTTCTAATGTCAACAATGTAGGCGCTGAGGAATCCAATTGTGCGGCTAACTGTTCCTGGCCCATTTCATTTTTCGGCAGTACTTTTTTCAAAAATGTGTCAAAAGAGAATGATCCGACGGTTGAATACAAGGTTGCTGGGGACTCTTTATAATATAAATAGACTTCTTCGACTAAGTCGTTGGTGATTTTGTATGTTTGCATGGCCTCTCTTGCTTCTTTGGTCAAGTAAGGATGCTGCAAATATGTCAATGAGACAACATGATCATTGGTCATTTTTTGCGTCAGATAATTCAATTGAATAAACGTATTTTCTAAAGAATATTTCAACTGAATCAATTGGTTTCTAGCGGTCAGCATCACCTGTTCATTGATACTTTTGACAGAGGTATCATACCAAATCCATGACACGGCTAAAAAAGGCACTAAAAACACGATTAAATAAGAGCTGATGGCACGAATGATTCCCCTAAATAGTTTTTGACGATTCAGTTCCGTGTACTTTCCCATTTGCATCACCTATTCTCTGTTATTTCGAAAGCTCAAAAACGCTTTCATTTATCGGTACTTATTTAGGAGAAAAGAATGTATGATACTCTAATAAAATACGCTTTATTTCAATAAAAAACAATGCTTTTTTACAAGTCAGCTATCAGGCTTGTATATTCTTAACCAGTTATAACAAGCCCCCAACAAATTAGATTCATTGCCGAAACGACAGGCACAAATTTTTGGCACGATAACCGTACTGGGAATCTGCTCAGCAATCATAGCTAATCGTGCGTTTACATGTGGGATCAAGAAACGGCTCGCACTGATTCCACCGCCAATCAAGATGATTTCCGGATCAATCATATATTGCAGGCTATAGCAAGCTGCCGCCAGCTTATCGACAAAATCAGCTACTACTGGCAGACATCGCGGATCTTGTTCTTGAACCAGTGTATCAATACGCTGACCATTGATTGTTGGGTCTCCGATGCGTTTTGCTGTTTTCTCTACTAAGGTTCTGGTTGACCCTGCGATGCTCCAAAGTTCCCAATCCTTCCTTTCGGTCGGAAAAAGCATATACCCAAACTCTCCTGCTAGTAAGTGTTTGCCGCGAACCAGTTGATGATCGATCATCAAGCCACCGCCAACGGATGTACCTAGAACAATTGTCGCAAAGGACGCACAATTTTGAGCGTGACCCAACCACTTTTCTGCCAATAACGCACAGTTGCCATCATTTTCGGCAGCCACTGGACATTGGTATGTACTGCGCAAATGCTTAACCAGTCTTTTACCAAATCCTTCATATAAAGGGGATGTCATCCCGATTTCTTGGCTTCGGGGATCAACCAGTCCCGTTGAGCTAATAGCAATGCCATCAAATGCTGCTGCATAACATGCATCGATCTGTCGACATATACGTTGCGTGACTGTGGAATATTCCTTGTTCATGGGAAATTGAGTCAATTGTTTACGTTCCCCCTGACTATTCACTAACCCACATTTAATAGCAGTACCGCCAATATCAATTGCTAAAATCCACATTTTGTTGACCTCACAAGGTTTTCTTTTGTCTTAGATTCAGTATACGCAACCGATGTTTTTCTCGACCATATGTATTTCTTGCAGCAATGTGTCAAATCCTTTAAAGCATTGAAAAAGCGCGAAATAGAAGATTTTTGGCATTTAAAAAGAGGACCATTAAAAAGCCAGCGATAACTTCGTAACTTATTTTTCTAGCACTTGAAAGAGCTGATGTCCCCCTCAACTTCACAAGAATTTGCCTCATTCAAAGCAAAAAAACGACCTCATTGGATGTAGTTAACTGAGAAACTAAAAAAGGAAGCCGTTGCATCTCTTTTTCTAATGGGATAAGCGATGTGGGTAAAAACAAAAAAATCGATCACACATAAGGCATCAGCCCATGCGTGATCGGTATTCGATTTAATCATTGATTTTTAGAAATAGATTGAAAACTTTCTAAGAACATATTGGCAAATTCTTGGTAGCAAACAGAACATAAATGCGTAGTAAGAACACTTCATTTTTTTCTCTGACTTATCATTGTTCCTTTGATTCATAAAACCTCAAAAAACTTGTTTGCTCTTTCAAAACAGTTCCTGTTCCAAATAATCCACCAACGGAACCAAGTACTTTTTATCCGTCCAATCACAATCCTGTCCATTGGCTTCCATGAGCGCCTTCGTCTGTGGGTCATAGGTGTGTGGCTCTTTTTTAGCGGACGCTTTTCTTAACATTTTCACTAAGGTTCGATCAAAAAAGGTCATTTTGCTTTCCTGCCATTGCCCTCTTCCGTAAAAAAGGGGAATGTCCTTTAGCGGACCCGTGAGATTCTGTTCTCTGAGTTTTTTCACCACATCTTCTTCAGAAGCAGAGGCTCCCGCACAAAAGATAAGTATCTCTTTGTCTTTTAGCTGGTTGCTATTCTTTTTTAAAAAGGACAGTCCAGCAATGCCGGAAGCATAGATTCCCCCACAGAAGATAATTGTGTCATAATCCATTACTTCAGCTATTTTCGCTTTTGGAGTTTCTACGCTAGAAAAACCTGTTGCTTCTTGAAGCCAGTGAACATACTTTTTGACAGCGCCGTATTTCGATTGGTAAACAATAATGCCGTTTTTCATTGGGGAACTCCTCCCTGCAGTTAGGACTGCGACTTATTTTTCTGTGGAATCTATTGCCTGTTTCAAAAACATTTCGTACGCTTTTTCCTGTTGTGCATAGATTTCATCTAGTGGAATACCGGGTGTCGTTACTGAGAAAATCGTGCCGATTCCGATGGTGTAAATCAGCATATGCAAGTGTAGCTGTTTGGCGGTTTCTATGCTAATGTTCAAATCGGCGGCAATCCTTTTTGCTACTTGAGGATTCGTTTCCAACTGATACAGCTCTTCTAATGAAGAAACATTCGCTCT
The DNA here is from genome assembly GCF_050542615.1 of Enterococcus sp. DIV0008. NCBI lineage: Bacteria > Bacillati > Bacillota > Bacilli > Lactobacillales > Enterococcaceae > Enterococcus > Enterococcus sp. DIV0008. The sequence continues at coordinate 2,866,644 of NZ_CP172937.1, forward strand.
TTTTTGTAAGACAAAAATTCTCAAAATATGGGGTTCTTCTTTCGCCAGTTGCACATACGCATGTCCGGTACTACGAAACAAATCACGCTTGTCAATATGGGCTGCTAAATACTCTTGTAAAAATTGCCGTGCTCTCTGTTCTACCTCGGTCCGCAGCCCCTCCATATTGGTGCAGTAACTATAAATGGGTTGGACTGAACAGCCTAACTTCTCAGCAATGTTCTTGACAATCACTTGCTCCATACCGCCTTTTCGTGCAATCTCAAAAGCAGCATCAACCACCATTTCCTTTGTTATTCGTTGTTTTGGCATCCATCATACTCCTATATCTTAGTTATATAAATAATTTATATAACTCGATTATATTCTTTTGTTCCTTCGAAGTCAATTGAGCTCAAGACAATATCCCTCGCTCTTTCTATTGAATAAATAGCTGTCGATTTCTCACAAATCACCGTTCATAGGTTGTAGATCATCCGTTACTTCCCAATGATTGCTGACTCTTTTATCTGTACAAAAAAGATACAGCCCACAGAAAAAGGCTGTACCGTTGATAATACGTATGGACTCTTTTACATTCGAAGTTGCTAGACTTCGGGTGTCTCCTCTGATGGTGCTTCGGGGATCGGTTCTTCGTCTTCATACAAGGAGGAAACCCGCGTATACCATTCAAATACATGGGTAATGATCACCTTGGCAGCTGCATAGACAGGAATCCCTAAAATGACCCCAACAAGGCCAAATAGTTTTCCTGAAGTCAAGAGGACTAAAAGAATCGTGACAGGATGGATCGACAATTCGTTTCCTAAAACTAACGGTGAGATCAAGCGTCCTTCAATGGTCTGCTCAATGACAAAGACGATCAGGACTTGGATCAGCAATACCGGCCCACCAACAATTCCTAAAAAGACCGCTGGAATCATGGCCAAAAAAGATCCTAAATAAGGGATCAAATTTAAAAAGCCAGCTGCAATGCCTAGTGTGATGGCATAATCTAAGCCAATAATACTAAAGCCGATCATAAACATCACTGCGACCGCAAACGCCACTGTCAGCTGTCCCCGAATATAGGAGGATACCTGGTCATTCATTTCTTTTAAAACGATCAGTGACGGCTGGCGCATTTTGGTTGGTAAAAATTTGACAAAATAAGGGGCTAGTTTGCGGCCATCTTTCAGTAGGTAGAACAAAATAAACGGCATGGTAATGACCGCTAAAACGATCGTCGCAACAGCCCCGAAGAAACTACCTAGATTTTGAATCGTGCTGCGGGAAAGGTTTTGGACGATATCCGTCAGAGAAGAAATCAACTTCTCATTGGAAGCTTCGATCTGCTCTTGGACTTGCGAGAAGATTGGATCAGACAAGATTTCATTTACCTTATTCTCAATAATCGTCAAGTAGCCTGGCAAATTATCCGCAAAACTCATGGATTGCTCTTGAATCTTAGGGATGATCACCACCACACCCCAGACGATCAGACCAACCACTAAAATAAAGAGACCGAAAATACTGTAGATTCGCTTGATCCCTTTGCGTTCTAAGTAGTCAACAGTTGGATTCATCAAGTAATATAAAATGCCCGCCAAAATGATTGGCAATCCGACGATAGCCAAAAATTGCCAGACAGGTTCAAACAAATACGACACTTTCGTAAAGAGCAGCAAAATCAAGAGAATCAATAAAATGACCAGCAAGCTGGTCACTGCTTGATTGTTTAAAAACCATTTCCAAAACCAGGAATGCGGCTTTTTCTGCGTTTCTTTCATGACATTCTTTGCCTCCTAGTTGTACGTCACTTGCATGCCGACTTCGAGGTTCGGCAAAACAGTTGGCGTTAAATAAATCGCACTTGAAAGCGGATCTTCCGCCGGCTCTTCGTCAAAGACAAAGGTCACATGCTGGATCGTTTGCAGGATTTGGTTAGCCACCGTTCCTACATATTGGACTTGATAGGTCTGATCACCAAAAGTGATCTGATCCCCTTTTTTGACGACTAACGCTTGCGAATCAGGAATCGTTTGAATGACTGAATATTCTCGCAGTGTGTCGGTCGCTTCTTCCCCAAAGAAGATGATCATTCTTTCTTGTGAATCGATCGCTTGTGGACCAATTTCTTTGATCGTCCCTTTTTTCATATGACAAACTCCCCTTTCTATCTTCTCGTTTATTATAACATAAAGAGTTTTTCTGCCCGCCCAAAACCGCATTCTATGGTAGAATTAAAGAGGAATGAAACTATTAGGAGGTTTTTTTATGTTGCAAACGATTTATTTAGGTACGTACACTCGTCGCGAAAGTAAAGGGATCTATTCGATCGCTTTAGATACGGAAAAAGGAACACTGACCGATTTGACCTTATGTGCGGAAGAAAAAAGTCCGACTTATCTTGCCCGCAGTAAAAAAGAAGCAGTTTACAGCGTCACAGAAGTAGCTGGCAACGGCGGCGCCGCTGCTTATACTCCAGACTTTACCTTGCTGAATACCGCAACGGAAGAAGGCGCACCCCTTTGCTATGTAGCAGTTGATGAAAACCGTCAGCTTTTATATGGTGCCAACTACCACAAAGGTGAAGTGAATGTTTATAAAATTCTAGAAGATGGCAGCATCGAAGCAACAGACAGCATCTACCATGATGAACCCGTCGGCTCTCATGAAAACCAAGACAAACCTCATGTCCATTATACTGACTTAACACCAGACCAACGTTTAGCAGTTTGTGACCTTGGAACGGACCGGGTCTATACTTATGATATTTCAGAAGATGGCAAACTGACAGAAGTTGCCGTTTATGTGGCAGAAGACGGAACTGGTCCACGTCACTTGGTCTTCCATCCAAATAACCAATACGCTTACTTAGTGGGCGAATTAGACAGCTCATTGACTGTTTTACGCTACAATCAAGCAGATGGCAGTTTTGAGAAAATCCAAAAAGTGCCAACGATCCCTGCGGACTTTACGGATTTCAACAGTGGCGCTGCGGTACGTATCTCGAACGATGGACGTTTTGTTTACAGCTCAAATCGCGGCCATAATTCAATCGCTGTTTTTGAAGTAACCGATGAAGGCGCTGGTCTGGCTTTTGTTCAATCAATCTCAACAGAAGGCGACTTCCCTCGCGATTTCGATTTGGACCCGACAAACGATTATCTGGTTTGTGCCAACCAAAATTCTGATAACCTAACGTTATACAAACGCGATGAAGCCACTGGCAAATTGACTGTCTTAGAAAAAGACATCTACGCACCAGAATGTGTCTGCGTCTTATTCAAAAAATAAAGTTTTGGAGGATTCCCCCATGTTTGATAAAACACCAAAGGAACTTGTGCTCAAAGATTTTTCTAATATCTACAATAAATGTCAGTCAACCTTTGAACTAGTGACGAGCCGCAAGTACAATGAATCATTGGTCCTATTAACGACTGCGGAAACGTATGCGATCGCTGAAAAAGCCTATATTCGCTGCGATACTGCCAAAGAGCTGCAAACAGCGGAAGTCATTGCTTTCTTTGATGCTTTTGAGATCTATTATTTTGAATTAAAACAAGTCCTTTTTCATGATGACGATGACTTTGTTTCTTTAAAAAATCGTTTAGAAAAAATGAAAGACACTTACGAAGCATTGACAGCCTCATTTCATTTGTTATGATGAAATCAAATCAAAAGTGAAAAAGGTGACGTTATGAACCAAGAACAAGTGTTGGATCGTTTACGAGAAGAATTGGCGATGCCATTTTTCGAAGCAAAACTAGAAGACAAAGACTATTCCGAAGAAGACTATCAACAAGTCAAAGCGGATTTGGTAAAGTACTTTGATGATTATGTACGTAATGTAGAAAATTAAGAAACAGCCTGCGATGATTCCTTCATCGCAGGCTGTTTTGCTATTATAACGTCACTAGAAAGTTTTGATTCGTCGTAGCTTCGATCTGAGGATGCTGTTTTAAATAGTCAGCAATCAGTTCTGTCATATCGACTTGGATCTCACGAACGATTTTTTCGGCAGAAAACATCGCGTAGTTGCCACCGCCCACGGCACGATATTGGTTGATGACGATCTCTAATTCTTGGTCCATCGCAATGGCTTTTTCTTCAAAATCCAAGCGGGTGATTCGTTGACCGACGGGTTGGCTAAGATCGATCGTATACTCGATGCCTTCATACATATCGTAATTATAATATTGCGGTTTTGGCTCAATAAAAGCAGGATTGAACACGATCTGACCGTCAACAACGGCTAAATAATCCGCCGTTTGTTCTAAAGCGGCTTTTAATTCAGCACCTGTTACTTTGACTACAGCTAACGTATTTGGGTAAATATAATTGGTGATCACATCCCGCATCGTGATGGTTGAGCCAAAGCCCTTGCCTTCATTGTTGAAAAGAGCAGTGCCAGAAATTTTGGCGCCGCTGGCAGCCATCTGAACACGATTGATAAATTCAATATAAGGATGCTCTTTCAAGCGTGCCCCCATCGGATCGGTGACTCGCATATCCCCACTGACTTTGCCTAACGGCTGATCTAGCCATGTTTGTAATTCTTCTTCGATGGGTGCTAACAAAGCCAACGTCTCTTGATCTGGGAGAGCATCCGCAACAGGGATCAACGCAGCCGTACTGTTTGTGACATGAACCCCTGTGTGATTTTTTTCAACCGTCAATTCGATGGCGCCGATAAAGCTTCCACGATAACCGGGCTGTACAACGGGAACACCATTGATTTTTGTGGCGATCTCACGATGTTGGTGTCCTGTGAAGAAGGCATCGATTCCTGAGACTTCCTGCAATAATTGATAGCCCTCATTTTCGCCGGTCAATAATTCAGTCGGTTCCCCAGTGACTAAATCACGCTCGAAGCCACCATGATAACTGACAACAACGATATCGGCTTGTTCTCGTAAGTAAGGTACATAGTTTTTCGCTGTCTCAACGATGCTGACAAACTGCATCCCGCGAATCGTCGCAGGCTGTTCCCAGTGAGGAATATACGGCGTCACCATTCCTAAGATCGCGATCTTGACCCCTTCTTTTTCAATGATGGTGTAGGCTTGCCCAAAAAATGGTTCTCCCGCTTCATTTAAAATATTCGCTGCCAGTACTGGTGTTTGGTAGCTGGCGATCGCTTCTTGCAAATAAGGCAGACCGTAGTTGAACTCATGATTGCCTAAGACATGAACATCAACGTCTAGGTGGTTGACGACAGCGGTCAATGCGGCAACGGAATGCTGGCTCTTGGCGATGTAATAGCTTAAGGGCGAGCCTTGGATAAAGTCGCCATTTTCGATCGTTACGACCGGCCCGGAGGCTGCTTGACGTAGCTCTTTCATTTTGGTGGCAACTTTTGCCACGCCGAATCCTTGTTCCGTATCATCGGCAAAATTGGTTGGATAGACATAGCCATGCATATCGCTCGTTTCTAAAAACGTGATTTTCATTCAAAAGACTCCTTTTCCCCTCAATAGACCAAAAGGGCATGCGCATAAGTCGAAACCCTTCGAAAGCCAGCATTTTCTGCTTCCTTGTGTCTTCAAACCTTATGGCACAAACCCTTTGGTGTTTCATTCTCAGGTGTTTCCCTGATTATACCCTATTTTGACGAAGAAATTCAGAATTATTGGTTCCAAGCATCTTCTAATTGTGGTTTTGCATTTTCAATCAATTGATCGACATCTTGATCTGTATTAGACAAAATGTTTTCCATGATTGAACGCATTTCATTGTAAGCAGGATCAGCATTTTCAATCACTGGGATCGAGAACAATTCTTTGGTTGCGTCTTCTAATTTGGCAGCTACTTTTGTTTCAGGATTGTTTTTGTATTCATCGCTTTCCAAAACAGATTCAACAACTGGCATGTAGCCGGTATCGATTGCCCATGTTTTTTGCGCTTCTGGAGAAGTCAAGAATTTCATGTATTCAAAAGCAGCCGTACGTTGCTCTGGTGTTGCGCTGTTGAACATGTACAAGTCAGTTCCTTGTTGCAAGTTGATGGCTTCTGGACGAGCTGCTACGTCATATTCGAATTTGCCTTCAGTATCTTTCTTAACAAAGCCTTCCCCTGCGATTGAGCCGACATACATTGCGACTTGCTTGTTAGCAAATGGTCCAGACAAGTATTGATCAGAACCAGCGATTCGGAAGTAGCCGTCTTTGACACCATCTAGGTAGTAGTTGATGACTTCTTTTGATTCGTCACTGTCTAGTTGCAAGTCTTTGTCAAAATCAACGCCTTGGTTTTTCATTGCGATGGCGTAGTAGTTGTTTAATGAGTCAAAACCAGCACCGACTACTTCACCGTTTGATTTTTCATAGATTTCTTGAGAAGCTTCTTTTAATTCTTCCAGGTTTGTTGGTACGTCAATACCATACTCGTCTAACATGTCTGCATTGTAAAACAGCATTTCTGTTGATTTGTTGAATGGAATCCCGTATTGCACGCCGTCGATTTGTGCACCTTCTAAAAGGGCACTGCGGATCTCTTCTTGGTCACCCCAACCGATAGTATCATCGTTGATGTATTCGCCAAGGTCAACCAACATGTCATCTTGGGCAGCATTCCATAACCAACCAGGATATGCTTGGGTGATAGTTGGTAGATCTTTTGGTGAAGGCAAGGTTGAATTCACCTTTGCTTGTAGATCAGAGTAGCTGGATTGGTTTTGCAATTCGATCTTGATGTTTGGATTTTCGTCCATGAATTGCTCCGTCAATTTCGTCAATGATTCTTCTTGCGCACCATTCATTGCATGCCAAAAGGTGACAGTCGTATCTTCGCTTAGTTCTGTAACGATTTCATCACTTTCCGTAGAACCAGATGAATCGTTGTTGTTTCCACAAGCCCCTAATACCAATGTCGCGGCTGCAGCTGCTGCAAATGCAAGTTTCTTTGTTTTCATTTTTTCCTCTCCTCTATCACTCTAAAATAATTTTTTCACCGCGTTGCGGCAATATTCTTTCACCGTACGGATTCACCAGATTTTCTGGTTTCAGCGTATGGATTGGAACCAATCGTTGGGGCTCGATCCAGGCAATGATCTGATCTAAATCAGCTGGTTTTGCATGTCCCGAGTTTGGCAAACGGACAAATTCGATCTCCAGTGCTGCCAGTTGATCCAAAAAGACTTGATAAGCTGGATCAAAATCGCCTAACGGCTGTGCATCACTGTGGATATACAATCCACCTGTTTGCAAGTTTTCAAAATGCGCGACTGCTTGCCAAAGGTACTGGCTCGTGTCGTCACATAATGCCTGATATGAAATAGCAAAGGCTGGATCGAGGGTCGCTGGTACTTGATCATCGATCGTATAGAACGGTACATCTTTATCGAAAATTTCTTTCAGCAATGCGGCTTGGGTCGCCTCTAGAACAACCGTCCGTGGTGCGGCTTCGACAAGCGCCATAAAGCGCTCGACATTGGCTGGATAGCCATTGAAGGTAATTTGTCGTTGGGGATTTTCTTTGACCAAACGCACAAACGTCTCGATCAATTCTGTTTCACTTTCCACCGTGATCGCATTGGGATCTGGTTCTCTTTCTGGGAAGCTGATGCTGACCCCTTCCATCATCAATAGATCCGTGTGTTTGGCTAATTGACAGAATTCTTTGGTACGCTCTGGATGATAGCCATGCAAACGTAAATCACCGGTATAAGCAATAAAATGATCCGGCGTGCGAATCAACAAAGCTGCCGCTCCATAAGCATCATGATCGACTGGAATGATCTCGACTTCAATTTCCCCGACTCGAATCACATCGTGCGGTTCTAAGCCGATCAATTCACGGACAAAGCTTTTTTCCTCATGAGGAACGGGCAGCAAGAAGTCCCCTTTTTGATTCAACACTTCAAGGATCGCTTTGGTTTCCTTCAAGGTGTACATAGGAATATTTGGGTCTAAAAAGTTGATCATTTTTGAGTGATCCAGATGGGCATGGGAGAGGAAGACTGCTGTTTCTTGGTATTCTTTCGTTTCACTGCCTTGATACGTGTAGTCTAAGCGTGGATCGTAGACATTTTTCAGTTCTGGTATCCAACGGTGGGAGACTAGAGTTTGTAATTCTTCATCTGGTAAAGGTGTTTCTGGGTGGTATTCCGAACCGAAGTCAAAAAAGATATGGGCATCTTTGTACGCAACTTCGATGACGGTCCCTCCAATCGTTAAGATCCCGCTATGGAAGGTGATCGTTGTTTTATCCTTTGATGCCATCTTTAGCCACTCCTTTGATAATTTCTTTTCTAAAGATCAAGTAAATGATCAGAATTGGAATGACGGTCAAGGTCGCTGCCGCCATTTGTAAATGAACGTCACTGCCGCTTTCTGTGGTAAAGGCAGCCAACCCATTATTTAAGAGGCGGTATTTTTTCTCATTGGTCACTAACAACGGCCATAAGAAGGAATTCCAGCTAGAGATGAACGTCAGAATCCCGACTGTCACTAAGGCTGGTTTTGACATGGGGATCAAAATCCGGCGGATATAAGCTAGGTCGCTGGCACCGTCAATTTTGGCTGCCTTATAAAAGGTATTAGAAATACTTTGTAAATAACCGTTTAAATAATAGATGTAAAAAATACTGGTCAAAAAGGGAATGATCAAGGCACTATACGTATTCAATAAGCCCATCCGCGCAATCGTATTGTAATTGGTGAAAATGATCGATTCATAAGGAACCATCAATAACGAGATCATCAAGCCAATCACGAGACGTTTGTATTTGAATTCAAGACTTGTTAATGCAAAGGCAGCTAGAATCGCCGTGATCAGCGTCGCGATAGTCGTCACCGCAGAAACGAAGACCGTATTAAAGAAGTAGCGTAAAAACGGTGCTCGGGTAAAGACTTCCCCGTAGTTGCTCCACTGGAAAGACTCCGGCATGATCGTCGGTGGAATACTGGTTGCTTCACTGTAGGTCATTAGCCCAGCCAAGATCATATAGACAAAGGGAAACAGCGTGATCACTGCTAAAATTGCTAAAAACAACATCGAAACAATCGTCACAATTTTTTTCATTCGTTTATTCGCCCACTTTCTTCAAAAGTTTATTTTGGATAAAGGTGACGAGCAAAATAATGATGAACAAGATCACGGTTGCCGCCATTGCAATCCCCGGACGTCCGGCGATATGGAATTTGTCATAAATATAAAAGACTGCCGTGGTTGCACTGCGGGCGATCCCTGGCTGTCCGCCAAACAAGGCATATACTTGAGTATAGACTTTAAAGGCACTGATCAGATTGACCGTTAACAAGAAGGCAAAGGTCGGGATCAACTGCGGAAAGGTGATTTTCCGAAAAATCTCGCCATCGGTGGCGCCAAACATTTTTGCGATTTTGTAGTGTTCTTTGTCGATGTTGCGCATTCCTGCCAACAAGATAATAATGTTGAAGGCGAGGCTCGTCCAAACGCCAAAGATGATCAAGGTCGTCATACTCATATTGACATTATCCAGCCAGTTGACTGGCGCAATGCCGACAAGACCTAGCAGATAATTAATGATCCCGTAAGAGCCATTGAAAAAGTAACGAAACACGATCCCGATCGCAATCGTACTTGTGACATAGGGCATAAAGAAGATCGTTTCAAAAAAACTTTTGTATTTGACTTTTTCAAAAATGATCCAAGCAATCGCTAATGAGAGAATCAGCGAGATCGGCACGACCGCAAAAGCAAACAGCGCTGTGTTTTGCAGTGCTCGAAAGAATACGGGGTCCGTTAAAACCCTTTGATAGTTCTCAAGCCCAGCATACTGTTGGTTAATCAAGGTTCCTTTTTGGAAACTCATGATGAAGGAACGAAACAGCGGATACACACTGAATAAGAAAATAATGACCAATGAAGGCAGTAAAAACAGCCACGCCTTTGGTTGATTCTCAGGGTTATAATTTTTTTTGAACATTAGTAGACCCGCTCTCCTTTTTCATCAAAGATAAAGGCTTTTTTGTAATGAAAATCAAATGACACTTGCGCGCCTTCTTCAATGATCTCTTCAATACTAACGATCGATTTCATATGTTTTTCAGCCAGATCAAAGTTCAAGATTCGTTCTCGTCCGATCAGCTCTACACTCTTGATTTCTGTTTGGAACAACCCTGCTTGTAAAGTGGTCAGCACATCTTCTGGACGAATACCTAACGTATATTGGCCGTCTGTCAATGTTTTTTTGAAGCGAATGTCGGTAAAGCGGTCAACCGGGATCGTAAACGCTGGATGGATCATTTGTCCCTCTTTGACTTCTACTGGCAAGATGTTGATGATTGGATTACCAATAAATTTCGCTACGAAAAGATTGTTTGGTTCTAAGTAAAGGTTTTGCGGATCATCATTTTGCTGAATGATCCCTTCGTTCATCAAAATGATCTTATCACTGATAGAAAGAGCTTCTTCCTGGTCATGAGTCACGAAGATCGTGGTGATACCTACTTCTTTGACTAACCGACGAATCTCTTCACGGATCTTCAAGCGCAAACGGGCATCTAGGTTACTCAATGGTTCATCCAGCAGTAAGACTTCTGGACTTTGTACCAAAGCACGAGTGATAGCGACCCGTTGCTGCTGTCCACCGGAAAGGGTTCCAGGTTTTTTCTGACTTAATTCTTCAATATTGGTCAGTTTCATGAACTTCTCAGCAATTTTTTGTGCTTCATTTTTCTTGATTTTTTTCTCTCCGACTGTCAAGGGAAACATGACATTTTCTAACACAGTCATATGGGGATAAAGGGCATAATTCTGAAAAACAAACCCGATATTGCGGTCTTTCGGCTCCGTCTTAACAACGGAAGTACCATTAAAGCGGATATCTCCATCGGTGGGACTTAACAACCCCGCGATCAAATTCAATATCGTCGATTTCCCGCAACCACTCGGTCCCAACAAACAAACCAAATCGCCTTTTTCTATTGTAAAATCTACTGCTTTCAAGGCTTCAAACTTATTATCGAAAACCTTCTTCAACCCGACTACTTCTATCAAAACTGCCCCTCCATTTTCTCTTTTTCCTCCGAATAGTTGACTGGCATTTCAAGTCACAAAAAAAACGAACTCTTGATGTTTCGGTCAAACGCTCAAAGAAATTCGATTTTAATCATAACAAACGAATGTTTTTATTCGATACTATTATTGTAAATGTTTTGTAAAAATCATTGGGAATTATGAAAGAATTTTTAATTAATTTACCTAATAATGAGAAAACGATGAGTAGCCCAAAGGGGATTGCACCCACTAAACACGAACATTTCGTCATTTTTCGAAAATTTTCATGAAAAAATGAATGAATTTTATCAAATATACGCAGCTGTGTATAATAACACTATTTTTACACTTCTTTTTTATCAAAAGCACCCTTAGTATTTATTTACTAAACCTGCCAGTAAATTCCCGTTTAAAATAACAAAAAAAGAACGATTTATTTAAGAAAACAATCGTCCTTTTTTCCCTTTATTCATTCTTTTTCATCGATCGTCAACGTCAGCAATTTCGTTGAGACTTGCTCAAGAAAATAACGGTCGTGTTCAATGATCAGCATAGAAGGCTCCACCAAATGGATCACTTCCTCTAATTGCTTCTGATTGAAGACGTCCAAATAATTCAGCGGTTCATCCCAGATAAACAATTCCGCTGGTGTTGCTAATGATTTGGCTAGCTCCACGCGTTTACGTTGCCCCATACTCATTTGCTGGATCGGGGTTTGAAAGACAGTTCTTTCCAAGCCAAGTTTTTTTAAATTATTTAGCAGATCTTGATAATTCAAGCCATGCTCTTGGGCAAATTCTGTCAGCATCCCACGGTTGTCCTCATAATTTTGCCGGACGTAACTAATAGTGATCCCGTGGGCTGTTTTGATCGTCCCTGTCTGCTGTCCATCGAAAGTACCTAAAATACTCGCAATCAAACTGGACTTGCCAGATCCGTTGGCCCCTTGAATCCCCAAGCGCTCTTTTTGACGGATCGCAAACGTCAGCGGTTTAAACAAAGGCTGCTCATAGCCGAGCTGAAAATGCTCTGCTTCCAGCAACACGTCATGATGGCTAACCAGTGGGGTCATTTTCAGCGGATCGATCCACTCAATGTCTTTTAACAACGCAGACTTGTCTTGAATTTGATCTTCCATCCGTTTAACGATCGCTTTCGAGTGCTTCATGGTCCGTGCCGCTCGGGCACCGATCGCCCCCGTATCATAGACTGCCCCGCTGCCTTTTTTGGTCGGCGACCCTAATTTGTCCCGTTCGCGTCCTCGGGACCACTCCGCTTTTTCGGCTGCTGTCTGCTTCAAACGCCCGATTTCTTTTTTCAACTTGCTGTTTTGTTCTTGCTCATAGGCATCTTTTTGCTGCTTTTGCAGCTCATAGACTGAATAATTCCCTTTGTACAACACCAAGCGGCTTTTTTCGATCGCCAATACATGATCGACGACTTCATCGACAAACTGTCGATCATGGCTCACAACGATAAACCCGGTTTTTTGCTGCAAATAGCGGGCAACATGTTGGCGAGCGGTCACATCCAAATGGTTGGTCGGTTCATCGATCAAAGGAAAATTCTCTTCATCAACGAACAACCGCGCCAATAGGACTTTCGTTTGCTCGCCGCCAGATAAAGTCGCAAAGGGACGCCAAAGCACTTCTGGATCAAGTTGCAGCAGGTTCAATTCCCGCTCCAAACGCCACTGCTCAAATTCGCCAGATTCCAGTAAAACAAAAAGCGTCAATTGCTGATCATCAGCGACGGTTAAGGGAAAATAAACAAATTGTTGCTCATGGGTGATCGAGCCGCTATAAGGCAATTCATTGAGCAGCAGACGCAGCAAGGTCGTTTTGCCGCGACCATTTCTGCCAATCAACCCTAATTTCCATTGTGTATCAAGGTTCAAGTTGGCATCCTCAAAAAGCAACCGTTCCTGGCTATCAAAGCCAAAAGTTAAATGATTAATACTGATATTCGACATAAATATACCTCGTCTCTATTCACGGAATAGAGTAGACTAAAGCTATTTTCAGAATCAGTTTTTAGAGGTACACAAAAAGATCCCCCATTGAAAAAGTCAACCAATCCTGAAAATCTGCAGACTATCCCCTTGGAGGAACAGTTTCATGCAGCTTTCAACAAATTGGTTAATTTTTCAATGGAGGATCCCTCATTTCGTTTAATAGTGCCCTAAGTATAGCATTGATCGACAAAAAAGCGCAAGTTCGGTACTCACTGCTGCTTTATCTTTCTATTTTATTCACAAACTAAACCCGTTATCGCTGGAAACGTCTCATTAAAAAACACTTGAAAAACAAAAAAACCATCAGGTTGGTTAGTCCTGATGGCAAAAGGAGTAAAATGAAAAATAAAAAGGTTGTTGGTTGTGAATTCATTATACCTCCGATAAAAAAACTTTACATGTGAAAAACATAACAGTTAAATTAAATAACTCTTGTTTAACTTGAATGTTTATCATTTTTTTAACAATAAAGCGGTCATCCGTTGGATAGCAAAAGAAATTTCATCCGTTGCTTCATCTTGCTTAGCTTCTGCCGCATCAAAGGCTTCTTGGTCGATTTTGTTATCCAGACTCAAAATCATCTCATCACAGCCGGCAACATATTTCATATACGCCCGCTCGAATTTTTTATGGATCCCCATCACATTCGCTGGTGGACGCAATTTGCTGATTTTTTCCAGCATCAAGCGGTATTTATCCGTGCCTTCTTTAAAAATTCTGGTAATCTCAGCTAGCCGCTCAGGTGTTACCTCGGCTTCTTTTTTCTCGTCAATCGCTTTGCGGATCTCTTCATAATTGGGATTCATTTTCTCCCCGATTGCTTCTGTTTCTTTGACAAGATCGTTGATTGTTTGTACATAAAAACCTAAGTTTGGTCGCACAGTGGGTTCCCTACTTTCTTTGTTATTATCTTCTATTTTACCGTTTCTTACTGCAAATGAAAAGGTCAAGAAACAGACACAGGGTTTATCGAAAATAAGCCAGCAAAAAAGGCCTGCTGCCCATGGAGAAGGACAGCAGACCATTGATTGTTTTTTCGTTTATTTTGGCTTATTTGCGTCCCATTGCTCGTTGGATCGCTTTGACGATCTCAACGACTGGAATGATCGCAAAGGAGGCGCCTAAAACGATGCCCCATTGATACAAGTCAAGGTGTGCAACACGGAAGATATCATTTAATCCTGGCACGATGAAGATCACTAGCATCAACGCAAAGGACAACAGGATCGCCCAGTTGAAGGCTTTGTTTCTAAATGCCCCTACTTTAAAGAGCGACTGATGGATCGATTTGACGTTGAAGGCATGGAACAACTGCATCAATCCTAACGTGGCAAAAGCCATCGTTAAGGCATCGGCATGGATCGCATCGTACATATTGTGAACGGGCCATTGGATCGCTGACCAATAAACGAACAGCACGGTTGCCGCTTCTAAGATCCCTTGGTAGATGATACTACTCATCACACCACCAGAAAAGAAGTTGGAACTGCGTCCCCGCGGTGCATGTTTCATTAAATCTTTTTCAGCAGGCTCCATTCCTAGGGCAATTGCTGGGAAGGTATCCGTTACTAGGTTGATCCAAAGCAAGTGGATCGGCAATAGCGAGTCCCAACCCCACAAGGTTGCTAAGAACAAGGTCAAAACTTCCCCTAGGTTAGCGGCTAGCAAGTATTGAATCGCTTTTTGAATATTGGAGAAGACTTTTCGTCCTTCTTCCACTGCTACGACGATCGTAGCAAAGTTGTCATCGGCTAGGACCATATCAGAAGCACCTTTAGAAACTTCGGTACCTGTGATCCCCATGCCGACACCAATATCGGCTTGCTTCAGTGATGGTGCATCGTTGACCCCGTCACCGGTCATAGCAACGACTTTGCCTTCTTGTTGCCAAGCTTTGACGATGCGGACTTTATGTTCCGGTGATACCCGCGCATAGACTGAATAGTGGGCTACTTTTTGAGCGAACTCTTCATCGCTCATTTTATTGAGTTCAGCACCAGTCAAGACGGCATCATCATCGCCCGGTTTGATGATCCCTAAACGTCCCGCAATGGCTTCAGCTGTATCGCGGTGGTCTCCGGTGATCATGATTGGACGAATTCCAGCTTCTTTGGCTAAACGTACCGCATCGGCTGCTTCTGCCCGTTCTGGATCGATCATTCCGACTAAGCCAGCAAAGACGAGGTCATTTTCGACAATTTCTGATTCTAAGTTTTCTGGTACTTGGTCTACGTATTTGTAGGCCATCCCCAATACCCGTAACGCTTGTTTTGCCAGATCGGTATTGTTGAATAAGATTTTTTCTTTTTCCTCATCGGTCATTGGCAGCTCTTGGCCATCCAATAGCACTTTGGAGGTTCTGCCTAGCAAGACATCCGGCGCACCTTTGACAGCAACTAAATAGCGTCCGTCTTCTTGTTGGTGGATCGTACTCATTAGTTTTCGGTCAGAATCAAATGGCAGATCCGCTATCCGTGGTTCTTGATTGACGAGATCCCGCACATGGAATCCTTGATCCATCCCAAATTGTACCAAGGCAGTTTCGGTCGGATCACCGATCAAGTTGCCTTCTTCACCAAATTTTGTATCATTGGCAAAATTCATGACTTTTAATGCCATGTTGTCTAACGGAATATCTTCTGAAGCAGCATGTTGTTTGTTATTGACAAACAATTTTTCCACGGTCATTTGATTCAACGTCAAAGTACCAGTTTTATCAGAAGCGATAATATCGGTTGCCCCAAGGGTTTCAACCGCAGGCAATTTACGGATCACTGCATTTCGTTTCGCCATGACTTGCGTACCTAAGGCTAAGATGATCGTTACGATCGCTGGCAGCCCTTCTGGGATCGCCGCTACTGCTAATGAGATCGAAGTCAATAGCATGTCGACCCATGACGTATTGTTAAAGATCGTTCCAACAAAGAACATGATCACTGCAATGATAATGATGGCGATCGTCAGGAATTTTCCTAGTTCATTTAAGTTACGCTTCAACGGTGTTTCGGTTTCTTGGGCGCTAGCCAACATGCCAGCGATTTTCCCAACTTCAGTTCCCATCCCTGTATTGACCACGACCCCTTTTCCGCGGCCATAGGTCACATTACTGTTTGAATAAGCCATATTGACGCGATCGCCGATCCCGACATCCGTCCCGTCGATGACAGTCAATTCTTTTTCGACTGGTACGGATTCACCGGTCAAAGCGGCTTCTTCAATTTTTAACGAACTTGCTTCTAAGAGGCGTAAATCCGCCGGTACGACATCGCCAGCTTCTAATAGGACAATATCCCCCGGAACCAATTCATCGCTCTTGATGGTGACGGTATGACCATTACGCAAGACGTTGGCATTTGGGGTGGACATTTCCCTTAGCGCTTCGATGGCCTGCTCTGCCTTTGCCTCTTGAACAACACCCATGATCGCGTTGATAATGACAACTGCTAAAATAATAATTGAGTCCACGACTTCATGGGAAACGACTGCTGAGATAATCGCCGCCGCTAGCAAAACGATGATCATCAAATCTTTGAATTGCTCAAAGAATTTTTGTGCCATCGATTTCTTTTTGCCTTCTTCTAATTCGTTGGGACCATACTCAGATAAGCGTTTTTGCGCTTCATCGTTCGTTAATCCATTGGCATCTGTTTGCATTTCTTCCAGAACATGCTGCGCTTCTTGCGCATAAAACGCCTGCGAAAGCTGTTCCTTTTTATTTTCTTCTGACATGTTTCTCCTCCTTTTATAGTTACTCTTCCTTTATTGTACATGATATGAAAAAAAATAGACTTATGTATGCACTGTCTAAGCATACATAAGTCTCACTGTTTAAGACAGCACCAGAAATTTCTTTCAGGATGGTGATACTGCCGCAGATAAAATCCGCCAATTACTCCCTCATGTTCATATCAATAACCTACATTATACAAAAACTTTTCGGGTCTGGCAATTTTATTTTCGCTGAAATTCAACAAAGGATTTCTCCTAAAAATCAAGCGATGATCGAGCCGTTTGGCATGCCTTTTGGTGCTTCCACGATTTGCAGACGACCATCATTGTCTTCTGCCGAAAGGATCATTCCTTGGCTGACTTGCCCCCGCATTTTCCGTGGTTTTAAGTTGGCAACGATCACGACTTTTTTGCCGATCAAATCTTGTGGTTCTGGATAAAATTCAGCGATCCCCGATAAAATTTGACGATCTTGATCATCCCCAGCAGCTAAGCGGAATTGCAGCAGCTTGTCGGCGCCTTTGACTTTTTGACAGTCAACGACTTCTGCCACTTTTAATTCGATCTTATCGAAGTCTTCGTATTTGATTTCGGCTTTCTCTGATTGCAGTGTGGTTTCTTCTGGATCCCATTTCACCGTTTCTTCTGGACTTTGTGTCCCTTCAGCCATTTTCTTTTGGATGTAGCCTACTTCTGTTTCAAGTTCCAAACGAGGGAAAATCGGTGTGCCTTTGGCAACGACTTTCGTGCCACTTGGAAATTCACCAAAGCGTAAATCTTTCAGATCCATGGCAACAGAAGCTAACCCTAGTTGTTGGAAAATATTGGCTGGTGTTTCTGTCATCACCGGTTGCAATAAGATTGCGACGATGCGTAAGCTTTCCGCCAAATGAACCATCACACTATTTAATTCTGCGCGCTTTTCTTCTTCTTTGGCTAGCACCCATGGTTGGGTTTCGTCAATGTATTTATTGGCGCGAGAAATCAATGTCCAAACTTCGGATAATGCCGTACTGAATTCCATTTTGTCCATGGCTTCATGGTAACGACCGACCACATTGGCAGCAGTCGTTGACAACTCGCTATCAAAAGGTGTCACTTTTGAGGCATAGTCCGGCACTAAACCATCACAATATTTATTGATCATGGCGATCGTCCGATTCAGCAAGTTTCCTAAGTCGTTGGCTAGATCGTAGTTCAAACGAGAGACGAAATCTTCTGGTGTAAATACACCATCGCTACCAAAAGGAACCGCCCGTAATAGATAGTAACGCAACGCATCTAAGCTATAGCGTTCCACTAACATTTCTGGATAAACGACATTGCCTTTTGATTTCGACATCTTGCCGTCTTTCATCATCAACCAGCCATGGCCAAAGATTTTTTTCGGTAATGGCAAGTCTAGGGCCATCAGCATGATTGGCCAATAAATCGTATGGAAACGCACGATTTCTTTCCCAACCATATGCACGTCAGCTGGCCAGTATTTTTGGAACAAAGAATCGTCGTCTGAGCCATAGCCTAATGCCGTAATATAGTTGGATAACGCATCGATCCACACATATACCACGTGTTCAGGACTAGCAGTGACTGGGATGCCCCATTTAAAGGTCGTTCTGGAAACAGCCAAGTCTTCTAAGCCGGGTTTGATGAAATTATTCAGCATTTCATTTTTACGTGATTCTGGTTGAATGAACTCTGGGTGTTCATCATAGTATTCAACCAAACGATCGGCATATTTGCTCATGCGGAAGAAATAAGAAGATTCCTTCACCAATTCTACCTCATGACCGCTTGGCGCTTTACCGCCGATGACTTTGCCCTCTTCATCGCGGTAAACTTCTGCTAGTTGCGTTTCGGTAAAGTATTCTTCATCAGAAACGGAATACCAGCCTTCGTATTCTCCAAGATAGATATCGCCTTGATCAAGCAATTGCTGGAAGATTTTTTGAACGGCTGTTTTATGGTAGTCATCCGTTGTACGGATAAATTTGTCATAACTGATGTCTAGTGTGTTCCATAATTTCTTGACGTCAGCTGCCATTTTGTCGACATATTCTTGCGGATCTACGCCAAGTTCTTCTGCTTTTTTCTCGATTTTTTGACCGTGCTCATCGACACCCGTCAAATAAAAGACATCAAAGCCCATCAATCGTTTGTATCGTGCTACCGCATCACAAGCGATCGTCGTGTAAGAATTCCCGATATGCAGCTTGCCGCTTGGATAATAAATTGGCGTCGTAATATAGAATGTTTCTTTTTCAGCCATGGACGCAAGTCCTCCTTTTCACTAGTAAAGTGTATACTTAGGTAGTATACAGTTCGCAACCCAAAAATGCTATAAATTTAATCAAAAAAGCGGACAACCTAAGACCTTTCTTCATGCTCTAAAAGAAGCAAAGGAATCGTTTTGGTCCTTAAAACGCAGCAAATAAACCAGCAGATTTGAGTATTTCTTTTCTACTAGTTATCATAGCGCAGATAGCCGTTCACTTCAATGTTCTAGGGGAAGAATCTGATCCTGACAACAAATCTCATAGGAAATAAAGCTGTTTTATCTCTCTTTGATTAACAGGTACTTCTTTTGCTATAATGAGGAAGACTTCACTTATAGAAAGGAACGCTATGACCCGAAAAAACAAACAGCATTTTTTGCTTTTAACCGTGCTTTCTGTGGGGCACTTGCTCTTTTCAACCACAGGTTACCCCTTTTTGTTTGCTTACTTCAACAGCCATGATTACGCGGCGCTTTTTGCGACAGCGCTGGCAATCCTACGGGTAGCTTTTCTGCTCTGGATCGCTCATTGGGGTTATTCAGCGCTCAAAGAACACCCTCGGTCTTCTTGGCTTTATCTCGCATTGTTTTTCATTAATTTGATCGTTCCTTATTTTTTCCGTTAAGGAAAACCATCGCGCTCAGTTACTTACTTTATCTAAGGCAGGAGAAACCAATGAAAGAATTTACCTCAAAATCAGCTGAAAAGCACTACTTTGAAAAAGAAGCTTCTGAAGCAGACTTTCTTACGTGGTATCAGGCACAAGATCAGCCAAAATACGAGAAACCCTCCGTAACCGTCGATATGGTGTTGATGTGTTACAACAAAGAAAAAGAACAACTCAAAATTGCGCTGATCCAAAGAAAAGGGCATCCTTTCCGGAATTCTTGGGCATTGCCAGGGGGCTTCGTCAATCCCAATGAATCGACGGGGCAAAGTGTAATCCGTGAGACCCAAGAAGAGATTGGGGTCACCATCTCCAAGCAAAACATCGAACAGCTGCATACCTTCAGCACCCCTGGTCGTGATCCGCGTGGGTGGGTAATCACCGTCAGCTATTTGGCATTTATTGGTGAAGAGCCTTTGAGTGCTGGGGACGATGCGAATCAAGTGCGCTGGTTCTCTCTGGAAAGAAAAGCCAATCAAATCTATTTGACCAGCGGTGAGATCGAGATCATTCTTGACTTGGTGACTGGCGCCTCTGTTGGAAAAGATACGTTGGCTTTTGACCACAGCGCGATCATTCTCAAAGCCTTCAAACGGGTTGCCAACAAGATGGAACACGAGCCGCAAGTGCTTCTTGTGTTAGGCAAAGACTTTACGATCACGGAAGCCCGTAAAGTATTCGCCAAGTTTTTAGGGATCGATTTTAAAATGATCGATCATTCCAACTTCAAAAAATCCATGCTCCAATATTTTACGGAAGTTGGCGAAAAGCCCGTCGGCATCGGGCGTCCCTCAAAGATCTATCGCTTAAATGATGCATTTTTAGGTGATAAAATGTAAAAAAATACAACCCCCTGTCAGACCTTAGTTTGGCAGGGGGTTGCTGGTTAATCATAATTAGTGAACGTGGTTCCTAGAAACAAAAATCTTAAAGATTTTTTCTATACCCTAGGCGATCCCTGGCGTTCCTTCCAGTTCAAGTGGCTCAGCTACTCATTTCGCCTGAGAGCCGTTCTAGCTTCTGTTGGTCCTGCGTATCCAACGTGACAAAACGCAGTTCTTTACCGTACCACTGCGCTTTGTACTGGATTTTACGAACGAATTGATGCCAATCACTGATGCTGTAATGACCAGCTTTTAAAACCGTATCTTCTGCGATTTGTTCCAAATAGATCGTATCATACTGTTTTACGAGATGGTAGCTGACTTGATCGATGAATTCCCGCTTTTGACAGCAGTGAAAACGATAAAGGCGAGCGACCTTTCCTTTTAGCTTCTGATAATTTCGTGCCTGAGTCAAAAGGATTTTTTTCCGTTTGACCGCCGTAGCTTTCACCTGAAGTTTGCGTTCTGCTCGTGTCAGCTTTTGCTTCGTTTGGATGGCATGTTCACAGGTGATGGGTACCGGCTGGTTGGCTTTGACCAACTGCTGTGGATCATAAACAACCGCGATAGACGCTTGCTGTTTCGGGAGTGGCGTGATCTCTTCCAAACAAAGGATCGAGATGTAAAACTCTTCGTTGTTTTTTGCTGAGATCGTTGCCGATTTGATTTTCCCTTTGATCTCCCGATGCTTTTTTACGGGAACCAGTGTTTTAAGCTTTGGCAGCTTGATTTGATCCTCTTCAAAATAAATGGTGTGCTGCTGATTATTGGTGGTATACGATTGCCAGATACTTTTTTTGGTTTTCATTTTTGGAAAGCCAGCCCGCTTTTGAAAGTAATTTCGAAACGCTCGATCCAGATTCCGTTGTGCATTCGCCAATGCCAAACTATCGGTCTCCTTCAAAAAAGGATACTCCTTTTTTAGTTTGGCTGGCGTCAACCCTTGCTTTGCTTCATTGTTGGCCAGCTCTTCCATCTTCGCCTCCAGCAGTTGATTGTACGTAAACCGTACACAGCCGAAAGTTTCGATGAAAAACTGTTTTTGCTGTCCATTAGGATAGATCCGAAATTTGTATGCTTTTAAAACACCCAGTTTCATCTCCTCCTAACACTCCCTATACCTTTGACGCTAGTTCCCCTTTTTTTGTGCTAACTTTTCTTGGTAGATCTTGGCTTCTTGTTTCGTGGCATAAACGAAATGTCCTGGTGCGATTTCTTCCATTGCTCGTTCTTGGTTATCGTTTGGTTCACTGACGTATTTGATCCGTTTACGTTGACGCTCATGGTCAGGATCTGGCAGTGGAATCGCTGATAACAGACTTTCAGTATATGGATGAACCCCGTAATGATAGATTTCATCACTAGTTCCCACTTCTAGTAGTTTGCCGTTGTGCATCACGCCGATCCGGTCGCTGATGTGTTTGACCATCGATAAGTCATGAGCGATAAACAAGTAGGTCAATTTATGCTCTTCTTGCAGATCTTGCAGCAAGTTAACGACTTGGGCTTGGATCGAAACATCCAATGCCGAGATCGGTTCATCACAGATAATGAATTTTGGATCGACGGCTAACGCGCGGGCGATCCCGATCCGTTGACGTTGTCCCCCTGAAAATTCATGGGGATAACGGGTCCCGTGACTTGGGTTGAGTCCGACCGTTCGCAAAAGTTCATCCACCCGATCATTGCGTTCTTTTTCATTTTTGGCTAATCCGTTGATATCGATTCCTTCAGCAATAATGTCCCGAACTTTCATCCGGGGATTCAAGGAGGCATAAGGATCTTGGAAGACCATTTGGACTTCCCGACGAAAATCAGCCAGCGGTTTCTTGCCTTTGATTTTCATAACATCTTGTCCATCAAAAAGAACTTCGCCTCCGGTAGGGTTATTCAAACGAATCACCGTCCGTCCAGTGGTCGATTTTCCACTTCCGGATTCGCCTACTAGACCAAAGGTTTCTCCTTCATAGATTTGGAAGGAGATATCATCGACGGCTTTGACTTCGTCTTTGCGGCCAACGTTAAAATATTGTTTAAGATTCTTTACTTCAAGTAAAACTTTTTCCAACCGTTTCTCCTCCTTTAGACAGATGCCTGAGTATTTTTTTCTTGGAATTTTTTCCAGCGAATCAAGATCTCATCCGGCGGAGTTACCTTCGGTGCTTGCGGCGCTAACAGCCACGTTGCTGCTTTGTGAGTCGGTGAAACATCAAAGAACGGTGGTTGCTGTTCTGCATCGATCTGCAAAGCAAATTCGTTTCGTGGATAAAAAGCGTCCCCTGTTGGCGGGTCCAACAGATCCGGTGGTGAACCAGGAATCGCGTACAACCGATCGCCTGTCCCTTCTAACGTCGGCATCGAGCCTAACAAGCCCCAAGTATACGGATGTTGCGGGTTGTAGAAGATTTCTTCTGCGGTCCCCACTTCGACGATTTTCCCACCATACATCACGGCTACTCGGTCAGCCACATTGGCAACGACCCCTAAGTCATGGGTAATAAAGACGATGGACGAATTGATTTTCTTCTGAATATCTTTTAATAACTCTAAGATCTGTGCTTGGATCGTTACATCCAATGCAGTCGTCGGTTCATCTGCAATCAAGATCTGTGGGTAGCAGATCAACGCGATCGCAATAACGATCCGCTGCCGCTGACCACCGGAAAATTGATGCGGATAATTTTTCAAGCGTTTCTCAGCATTCGGGATACCGACAAGGT
This sequence comes from Enterococcus sp. DIV0008, assembly GCF_050542615.1. Classification (NCBI taxonomy): domain Bacteria; kingdom Bacillati; phylum Bacillota; class Bacilli; order Lactobacillales; family Enterococcaceae; genus Enterococcus; species Enterococcus sp. DIV0008. The sequence goes on from NZ_CP172937.1 coordinate 2,889,899, forward strand.
TCAGTAATTCCAACGCTTGTCGCAAGCCTTCTTTTTTACTGATTTTGTTGTGCTTCATCAATGACTCTGCCACTTGCTTACCAATCGGCATCGTTGGGTCTAGTGAAGTCATTGGATCTTGGAAAATCATGGCGATTTCCTTGCCACGGATTTTTTGCAGTTCTTTTTCGGATTTTTTCAAAATGTCCGTCCCATTGAAGAGGATCTGGCCATTATCGACATTGGCATTGCTGGCTAACAACCCCATGATACTACGGGTTGTCACGGACTTGCCGCTCCCGGATTCGCCCACGATCGCCAAGGTTTCTCCTTTGTATAGATCGAAACTGACATCACGGATCGCTTGGACTTTCCCAGCAAAGGTGTCAAAAGAAATTTCTAAGTTTTTCACTTCTAAGACTTTTTTCATCGCAATCACTCTTTCATTTTCGGATCAAAGGCATCACGCAAACCGTCTGCCAGCAAGTTGAACCCAATCATAATCACAGACAAGGTCACAGCCGGCACCCACATTTGGTAAGGCAGGAACAAGAAGGTTTTGTAGCCATCGCTTAGTAACATCCCTAAAGATGCTGAAGGTGGTTTTAGTCCTAGCCCGATAAAGCTTAGGAAGGCCTCGAAGAAAATCGCCGAGGGAATACTGAACATCATTTGTACGATGATCACGCTGGAAATATTTGGTAATACGTGTTTCATCGCAATCTTGAGACGACTTTCCCCCAGTGTCGTTGCGGCTAAAACGAATTCCTGATCTTTTAGTTTCATTGTTTGGGCCCGTACGATCCGCGCCATTGGAATCCAGTTAGTGATCGCCATTGCTGCCACGATCGAGAAGATCCCTGGTTCGAAAACTACCAGCATCAAGATCATTACCACTAAGTTGGGAATACCAGATAAGATCTCTAAGAAACGTTGCATCACATTATCGATCCGTCCACCTAAAAGACCAGAGATCAAGCCATAGGTTACACCAAAGATGATATCTAGCATCGCTGCGATAAACGCAATCAATAAGGAGATACGTGTTCCTACAAATAAACGACTCAATAAGTCACGACCTAATCCATCCGTTCCTAAAAGGAAATACGTCCCGTCAGGAACATTGGCAGCTGCATACTTATCTACTAGCTCGCCTCCCACCATCGCATAGCCGTTTAAGCCATTGATGTTGATACCGGGAATTTTCGGCGGCAGATTCGTAAAGGTCACATTTTGTGCAGTTGGATCATGTGGCGAGACAAAAATCGTAATGATTGAGATCGCAATAATGATCAGCAACAAAATGATTGAGAAAACCGCGGCTTTGTTCTTTTTCAAACGACGCCATGAATCTTGGAAAAAGGTTAATGAAGGGGTTGCGATCGCTTCACGCTCTTCATTGGTATTTTTTTGTAACGGTTGAAATTTGGCTGCATCGATGGCAGCAACATCATTTGCTGTGTAAGGTTTCTCTGCCATTAGCCACGACTCCCTTCTGAAACTCGGATCCGCGGATCAACGATTCCATATAAAATATCAACAACAAGAATCACAAAGACCAACATCGCGGAATAAAGAATTGTTACCGCCATGATCGTTGGATAGTCATTGGTCATGATTGATTTTACGAACTGTTCACCGATACCTGGGATCGCAAAAATATTTTCTACGACAAGAGAACCCGTCATCAAACCGACAGCTAGCGGTCCTAACAACGTCAATAACGGAATCAAACTATTCCGCAAACCGTGCTTGAAGGCAATTTCCCAGCGGCTCAATCCTTTTGCTCGTGCCAACTCGACATAATCACTATGCAGCACTTCCACCATCTCGGTTCGAATAAACCTGGCGGAATCCGCTAACGGCGACATCGCTAAGGCGACGGTCGGTAGGATCGTGCTAGCAAAGGTCTCCCACTTAGCAATCGGCAAGATCCCTAGTTTGATGGCAAAAATGTATTGCAGCAAAACGGCAAAGACAAAGTTAGGGATCGAACGCCCTAAGATCGCCACTAAGGTAGACGTTGTATCGATCCAAGTATTTTGCTTCATCGCAGAGATCGTTCCTAAAATGATCCCAAAGAAGGTACCAAAGATGATCGCTTGTAGCCCTAGTTGCAGTGAAGGTCCGATTCTTCCTGATAGTAAATTCGCTACTGGCTGGTTTTTAAATTGGAAAGAGATCCCAAAGTCACCTTTTAGTAGATTGGTCAAATAAAGCCAATATTGGGTAATGATCGGTTTGTCCAATCCTGCTTGCTCATTTAGCAAGGCAATTTGTTCTGGACTTAATTTTTCAGCATTCGTATATGGTGTTCCTGGCAAAAATTGCATCAAGAAAAAGGTGATCGTGGCAATCAGCCATAACGTTAAGACCATGTAGAACACTCGTTTCAATAAATATTTCAAAAAGCTGTTCACGCAGTTTCCCCCTTAAGTATTTTGACTTCTATTCAATAATTATGTAAATTAACATAGTACGAATCATTAAAAAGGAGTCAGATCATGAAAATAAAAAAAAGTAGTGGGCTCATACCCCTCCTATGCCTCGCAATTTCTGGCGGATGGTTAGCCATAAAAAATGAATTTTCCATAGCAGCTCTTTCAGATGCCCTTTTCTTGTGGGCGCTGTTCTTTTTGATCATTGGCGGTTTTTTATGGGTATTTGCTTCTGGTTTCTTTGACCGTTTTCAATATTCCATGAAGAAAGCTTTTTCCAAAAATAAAACAGATTATCTGAAATTATCCCAAGTTGGCAAACAGAGTTACGCCTTTTGGTTATGGCCTGGTGTCTTCTTGTTATTCCTTTCATTGCTCTTTTTAATGATTGCTACTAGTTAATTTCATTCTTATATTTTTACTCGTTGAAATGAGAAGCAAAAGGCTGAGACAAGAAATTGTCCCAGCCTTTTCTTCGGCATTTCAAGTCAACTACTCGTGATTATTCGATTGATGTCCACTTGTAGTCGTATTGTGCGCCTGCTGCGTGAGCAACAACACCTTTGACTTTTGTTGCACGTAAGTGTGCTTCCGCTTTTTGATAAACTGGAATGACACCTTGTTCATTCATAATGATTTTTTCTGCATTGACTAAATCTTCCCAACGTTTGTCAGGGTCATTGGCATTGGTCGTACCTGCTGCTTTTACAGCTGCATCGTATTCTTCACTGCTCCATTGACCACGGTTGTATGAGTTGCCTGTCGTAAACAAGTCAGTAAAGCTACTTGCATCGGCATAGTCAGCACCCCAACCGCCCATTACTGTATCAAAATCACCCGCATTTGAACGATCCAAACGAACAGAGAATGGAACTGGACTTAACGTGACTTTCACACCGTCCAATGTTTTTTCGATCGTGTCTTGCAAGTACTCAATGATTTTCTTGGTTGAGTCTGTATCAGAAGCTAAGATATCAAATTCTAATGAATCGATTCCTAATTCTTCTTTGGCTTTTTCCCAATATTCTTTTGCTTTCTCTTGATCGTAGCTAATGACGCTGCCAGCTGCTTCTGTGAAGTCTGTATGATCGCCAGGGCTGAAAGTCATGCCTTCCGGCACCAAACCAGTTGAAGCAATTGAACCATCACCTAAGATCGATGTTACTAAGGCATCACGGTCGATCGCATAAGAGATTGCTTTACGCAAGTTTTCGTTACGGAAAGGTGAATCTTCATCACGTTGATTCAATTCTAAGTAAGAAGTCGTTGCTTCTGGTTGAGAAACGAATGCTTCGTCGTTAGCCATCTGTTGCGCCAGTTCACCTGTTAGGATGACATCATCTGCTTGACCATCTTGGAAAAGATTCAAGGCAGTTGAGGATTCTTTCACGACGCTTACGTTGATCGTTTGTAATTTAACAGTGTCTTTGTCCCAATACTGATCGTTCTTTTCATAAGCCCATTCTGTATCCGTTCCTGGTCCATCAAAACCAGTCAAGACAAATGGTCCATTATAAACGGCATTGTCGCTGGTTGATGCATATTGATCGCCATTTTCTTCCACTACTTTTTGATTTTGTGGGAAGAAGGATGGAAATGCTAATAAGTAATCAAAGTAAGGTGTTGCTTTTTCTAGGGTGATTTCTAATTCGTAATCCCCCACTGCTTTGATGCCTAGCTCTGATGGATCGGTATCGCCAGCTGTGATGGCATCCGCATTTTTGACTGGTGAAAATAGATACGCATATTCTGATGCAGTTTCAGGTTTGACCGTCCGTTGCCAGCCATAGACATAATCCGCTGCTGTAACAGGGTCACCATTTGACCATTTCGCATCTTCACGCAATTTGATCTTGTAAGTTAGTCCATCCTCGCTGACTTCAGCTGCTTCAGCTGCACCAGCAGGTTGTGGTGTGCTGTCAGCATCCAAACGATACAGTCCTTCATATACATTGTTCAACGCACTGAAGCTGATCGTATCGGTTGCTAATGAGAGATCCGCACTTGGCATTTCTTGTGAAACCACTACGTTAAATACTTGTTCTGCGTTGCTATCGCCGCTAGTTGCTGTGTCATTGCTTGAACTATTTGTTCCGCCTGTTGTACAGCCGGCTAACACCACGCCACACACAGCTACTAAACCATAGGCCCATTTATTTTTCATCCTGTCCTACCCCTTAATTGAATTAATTTTCAGAATAATCATTCGATTTCTGAAGTTAGATAAGATTTTAATTAATAATTATTAAAAAAGCAATCCCTTTTTCGATAAAAAACACCTTTGGAAGAAAGTTTTATTGGTATTTACTTACCTTACTCTCATCAAACACTCGTTAAATGCTATTTTTCCTTTCTTTATTTATAAGAAATAATGCAAAAATAATAATAAAAAAACATGGTTAAATGTAACTTACATTCGTTTTCTGCCTTTCTTTTTCATTTGATCCGTCAAAATGAGAAACCCCTGATAGAAGTGTAAATATACAGCAATCACCAATGAATTTTCTCAAAACAGTCCAAAAAAAGACCTGATCCCATAGGATCAGGTCTTCTCGCTTCAAGGACACTTGTTGCCTCCGCGAAAGGATGCCCTTCAATGATTAATGGATCGCGCCGCCAATCGCTTTTAAATCTTCTTTGTCGGCATAATCAACGATGGCTTCCACTGCTGCAGTTAATCCTTTGGCGATGTCTTCGATGCTCATTGCAGGCTGTCCTGCTTTATCGACGACTTGCTGAGGAATAAACGGCACGTGGATAAAACCACCTTTCATTTCCGGGTATTTTGTATCGATCATGTATTGTACTTGATACATGATGTGGTTGCAGACAAAGGTTCCAGCAGTATTAGAAACGGCTGCAGGTATTCCGGCTTTTTTCATGTTTTCTACCATTGCTTTGATCGGCAGTTGTGTGAAGTAGGCAGGCTTTCCTTCTGTTTGGATCACTTCATCGACGGGTTGATTGCCTTCATTATCAGGAATCCGGGCATCATCCACATTGATTGCCACTCGTTCTGGTGAGATGGCAAACCGTCCGCCCGCTTGACCGATGTTTAAGACGACATCTGGGTGGATCTCTTCAATTTTCTCTTCGACGATCGCCGCTGATTTCCCAAATACAGTGGGGATCTCTGCTTTCACGATCTGTGCACCATGAATTGTATCTGGCAGTAATTTCACTGCTTCTAAGGCAGGATTGATTGCTTCTCCGCCAAATGGATCAAATCCGGTAATTAATAATTTCATTTCCATCATCCTTCCATCTCTGTTTTACCACTAAAATGCCCAAAAGTACATTAAAGCGATGTGAATCACTAACAATATTAAAGCAATTGGGGCTTGTGCTTTAATGACACCATTGGGGTCTTTCATCTCTAACAAGGCCACTGGCAATGCGTTGAAATTGGCTGCCATCGGAGTCAGCAATGTGCCACAAAAACCAGCGGTCATTGCCAACGCACCAGCAACGACGGGGTCGCCACCTTGCGCCATTACGAAAGGTACACCAATGCCGGCGGTAATAACAGTAAATGCCGCAAAGCCATTTCCCATGATCATAGTAAAGATCATCATTCCTAAACAGTAAGCCACGACACCGATAAAACGATTGCCTTCTGGCACGACACCAGAGATTCCTTGAGAAATCACATCACCGACACCAGCAGCGTTAAAAATGACACCTAGTGCTGCTAATAACTGCGGCAAGATACCCGCAGTTCCGACTTGACGAAGCATCCGATCAGAATCGTCCAGCACTGTTTTGGGTTTAGCGGAAGTCAACACGACTGCCAACAAGAGTGCTAAGATCGATGCGATCCCGATCCCAACTTGGCCCCCTAATGGCGTATAAGAAATCACTACAGCGATCAATGCTAAACTGATACATGGCACGAAGATCGTACTACCGATCCGTTTAGCCGATGCTTCTGCTTTTTCATCATCCACGTTCACGATTTTACCAATCTGCACTTGTTTGAAGAAGGTCAAACAGCCCATCAAAACGATCAAAATCCCGTCCACAAGATACGGCAAGAAATTCCCGAAAGCAAAGACGATCCCTAGCAGTAACCAAAAAGCAGAGGTGCCTAATCGGGTAGGATGATCCGCTTCACGAAAAACCCGTACAGCCGTCATGATCGACAGCAATCCGATCAAGATATAAAAGAATTCCAATAATCCGTTAACGATTCCTTCCATCTATTTCTCCTCCTTCTTGCCATATTTTTTTGCTAATTTTCGATCAAAGAGCAAGTTCGACAATGTAGCAATGACTAAGACGATCAATGCGATCGGCAATGAGGCTTGCGCGATTGAACTAGCTGCCACATCATACCCAAGAGATTGCAACGTTCCTACGATCAACAGCACACCAGAAGCAGCCACGAAGGTATTTTGCGCAAAGAAATTCCCGAAATTTTCATTAGCGGCAGCCCGAGCTTTGATTTTTTCCTGATCTTTTTCATCCAGTTCCCCAAATTTATTTTCCCCAGCAGCTTGCGCCATTGGGTTAACGATTGGGCGGATAAATTGCGTATGTCCTTGGATCCGAATAGAGAAAAAGCCAGCAAGTTCCCGAATAAATAAGTACAAACTCAAAAACTTCCCTGGTGTCAAGCCTTTGATTTTTTCAATCAATATGACGGCCTGCTGTTTCAAGCCAAAACGTTCCGACAAGCCGACCATTGGTAGCGTCAGCAAGAACAGTGTCACGAGTCGATTATTGACAAACGCTTCTCCTAACATTGTTAAAAAATCAACAACAGAAATCCCCGACACAAGCGCGGTGACAAAACCAGCAACGATTACGACAGCAATAGTATCTAGCTTCAGCAAAAAGCCGACTAAAATAACTAGAATACCAATTAATTTAATCCATTCCATCAAATCATCCTTTCACGATAAGTTATTTTTAATGAATACCAGCCTTTAGTATAATCTATTTTTTTCTTGTAAAACAATATTTTTTGAATTTTCTTTGCGGGAATACGCTTTCTTTAAGGCGTTTTTTTAATGTTTAGATAATAAAAAACAAAAGAAGAACTGCGCTTGTGCAGTCCTTCTTTTATTTTACGTATTTAAGAAGCAGAGGCTTCTTTTTTCATTTGTTTGCTTCGCAGCTGTCCGCAAGCTGCGTCAATATCTGTCCCATGTTCTTTACGAATCACACAGTTGATGCCGTTTTTCTTTAAAATGTCATAAAAAGCTAACACATCGGCTTTTTTACTTCGAGCATATTGGTCATGTTCACTCACTGGGTTATAAGGAATCAAGTTGACGTAAGACAATTTCTTTTTATCCTTCAATAATGCTGCCAACTGACGGGCATGTTCCGGTCGGTCGTTGACATGATCCAGCATGATATACTCAAACGTGATGCGGCGATTGGTTTTTTCTAAATAATAATCGACCGCTGCCATCAGTTTTTCAATTGGGAAGCTCCGATTGATCCGCATCATAGAGGTTCTGACTTCGTTATTTGGGGCATGCAGCGAAATGGCCAAGTTCACTTGCAAGCCGTTTTCCGCAAACTCTCTGATTTTATGCGCTAAGCCGCTGGTTGACACGGTAATATGCCGCGCGCCGATCGCTAAGCCTTTCGGGTCGTTGATAATCTGTAAGAAATGCATCACATTGTCATAGTTATCAAAAGGTTCGCCGATCCCCATGACGACTACGTGAGAGACTCGTTCTCCCTCGTTGCGTTCATCAAAATAGTGTTGCACTAACATGATTTGAGCCACGATCTCGCCTGCCGTTAAGTCTCGTTGTTTCTTTAATAACCCACTAGCACAAAAGGTACAGCCGATGTTGCAGCCGACTTGGGTCGTCACACAAACGGACATGCCATATTCTTGACGCATCAAGACCGTTTCAATCATGTGATTGTCTGGCAATTGGAATAAATATTTGACGGTCCCGTCACTGGCTTCTTGTACCACCATCTGTTTCAGGGGATTGATCACAAAGGCTGCCGACAGTTTCTCAATCAAAGGCTTCGGTAGATTGGTCATTTCTTCAAAGCTGGTTACTCGTTTTTCATAGAGCCACTCCCACACTTGGTTGGCCCGGAATTTCTTTTCATTTTGTTCAGTTATCCACAAAGATAAATCTGATTTGGTAAGTCCATAAATCGATGGGTTCACTTTTTTCCCTCTTTTCAAACTAGTCGCTACATACTATAACTGAATTCTTTGTGAAAAGCAACCGTGCCTTGTCCCTTCCTCTCAGTCTTTCAGCAGCAATTTTTTGTTGCATTGCTCTTTTTTAAAGGTCTCCTTTATTCCGTTTAACGGTTCATTTATCCATAGAAACACTCTCACAAAGACATGCACAAAAAAAGCAGGAGTCGAACCTACTCCTATGAACAAAATAGAGCGGTTCTTTCCTGCTTATTTCGGCTCTTTCCCCATGGGCGTTGCTTTATTGACAAGATCACCCTTCAAAAGAAAGGACTCGGCCTTCTTTTGCGGTCAACATCCCCCGTTGCGGTGGCTGTAGCTGTAAATAAAGCTGGAGTGACATTTCTAATATTAGTTCTTTGTCTCCTTGTTGAAAAACGCCATAATAATAGGTCTGTTCCCGTTTCTCTTCATATGTATGACTCACAAGGTAATACCCTTGTTCCATGGTTTCGTTGCGCTTTTTGGTTTCTGAAAGAAAACGGCGAATATGTTTATAAGTAAAGAGAATCAATAAAATGACAACTGCTATTAAAAATAAATACCCCATTGCTGTTTTACACCTCGATCGTTGATGTGGCAAAGGTCGGCTCCACACCAATACTGATCATCAAAGCAGCATCGACTTCACACATCACTTTATCGTCTAAATGACAAACCTTTTCTTTCAACCGACTTTTGTCGATCGTGCGGATCTGTTCCATCAAAATGACGGAGTCTTTGCCAATCCCTGTGCAAGAAGCGGAAATCCCAATGTGGGTTGGTAATTTCGGCTTCGCCATTTTTGCCGTGATCGCCGCAATGATCACGGTGGGACTGAAGTGATTGCCCAAGTCATTTTGAATGATCAAGACCGGCCGTATTCCGCCTTGCTCCGATCCAACGACTGGTGAAAGATCGGCAAAATAAATATCTCCCCTTTTTACCATAGGACCACCCTAACTTTTATATTCTCGCGGAACCCTTGCTGAGAGGGTGCACGCTACTTCATAGTGAATCGTTTCTAACTGGTCTGCAACATCCTGCATCGTAATTCGTTTCCCATGATTCTCACCAATCAACGTGACCGTTGTACCGACAGCAAATTCCTTCGGCAAACGAATCATCAGTTGATCCATACACACCCGACCGACGATTTCACAAGGTTCGCCTTCTACTAAGATCGAGAATCCTTGCATTTTTCGTAACCAGCCATCCGCATAACCGATAGGCACGGTGCCGATCCATTCCTGACGGGGCGTGATATATGTCTCACCATAGCCAATCCCCGCTCCTTTTTCAAGTAATTTCACTTGGATCAGTTCAGAAACAAGTGAAAGGGCTGGTTTTAAGGAGAATGGTTCCTTCAATGTATGACCTGACGGATTCAATCCATACATCGCGATCCCAAAACGGACCATATTCCCAACAGCCTCTTTGTGCCACAAGGAGGTCGCACTATTGCCTGTATGTATATATGTCGGCAAATAAGGCAAAACAGTTAAGACTTCTTTAAATCGCTGGTGCTGGGTTTCCCAATAAGTCGTATCAGCTTGATCAGCTGTAGAGAAATGGGTAAAGATTCCTTCCCAATCAAAAGAGGGATGATCTTCCAACCAAAGAACGGCTTGACGCACTTCTTCTGGGGTTAAAAAGCCGATTCTCCCCATGCCGGTATCCACTTTGACATGTACTTTAAGGGATGTCTTTATAGGATTTTCATTTAAATAAGTATCAGCTTCTACCAACCAGTCCATCGAAGCGACTGGAAAAGAAAAATCGTATTCCGCAAGTAAGGGAATGTCATGCACGTTCACAACTCCTAAAATCAGTAGCGGCTCATTGATCCCTGCTTCTCGCAATTCGATCGCTTCATCAATCGTCGCAACGCAAAAACCTACTGCGCCGCCTTCTTTGGCTGCTTGAGCCGTTTGTACCGCTCCGTGCCCGTACCCATTGGCTTTGACTACCGCAAAAAGAAACGTCTCACTTGGTAAGTGAGCAATCTCATTTTTGATGTTTTCGGTAATCGCTGTTGTATCAATAATCGCTTTCGTTGGTCTATGGTAAGCAACCACCATTTCCAGTTCCTTCTTTCTACTAGTGCTTGATCAGACAAACAAATTAAGTTGGTTTTATGTAGTCGTCTGTTCGTCCATAAAGTATCGTAATTTTCTTCACCAAGTGACGACTTCCACTCAGGTTACTCGCTATCCGATACTTCTAAGATAATTTGTGCAAAGGCAGTATCGTTTGTATGAGTGATACTGACAAAAATTTTTTCTAAAGGGTGCGGTGCTTTAGTGACGATCGGTGCACCGAATTCATTGGTCAAGACTTCAATATCGTGAAAAGAAACTTTGCCGATCCCTGTCCCCCAAGCTTTCGAGAACGCTTCTTTGCAGGCATAGCGCCCCCCGAGGAACTCAACTTGACGTTTCAGGGGCAAACGGGCAAATAATTTTGCTTCCTTCTCTGTTAAAATACGCGTTATAAACTGCGGTTTTTTTTCAATTAATTCTTTCATTCGAGGCAGCTCGACTGCATCGATCCCGATTCCTTTGATCATTCTTCTCGCTACCTTTACTTAAGATAGGGGTTTCCAAATTGGAATTGGCCCTTGTTTAGCTAGTTACCATTCTACCAAAAAAATGGCGAATTACCATTCAAATCTGACGAGTTTATACGGAGATTAAGATTTTCAATCACTGGCATTTGTTTTTTATATAAAAAAAGACCTTGCAAGTTTACTTACAAGGTCCACAAACTTAATTAGTCTTGGTTATTTCTGATAACAAAACCGCGTTTTTTGTCGTTGCTGCGGCGGTTGTTTTTACGGGCACCATCTTTTGAATAGTTGCCGCGGGCTTTATTGCCGTTGCCGCCGCCACGGTTCCCACCGTTTTCTTTGCGGTTACGATTGCCGCCATTGCTGTTATTGCTGCGACGACCATTTTTGTTGAATGATTTTTTCCCTTGAGGCAATGGACGCTCTGGTGTGATCTTGACTGGTGCTAAATCAGCAGGATCTTTCGCCATGGTTTTTAGAAGCAATGCTGCTAAATCTTGTGCAGAATAACGTTCTAATAGATCGTCGGCTGCTTGCAAGTATTTATCCAAACCATTTTCATCCAATTTGGTTTCAACAGATTCGATTGCGGCACCTAGTTGACCTTTGAATGCTTCTTTTTCGGTCGGTGGGCGCATTGGTGTCATCCGTTTTTTCGTTAAGTTTTCAATGACGTGCAGATAGCTCATTTCGTTTGGTGTAACGAAAGTCACAGACATTCCGCCTTTTCCAGCACGGCCAGTACGTCCGATCCGGTGAACATAGCTTTCAGGATCTTGAGGAATATCGTAGTTATATACGTGTGTCACGCCAGAGATATCCAATCCACGAGCTGCAACGTCTGTGGCAACTAAGATATCTAGTTGACCACTCTTGAATGAACGCAAAACGCTCATCCGTTTTTGTTGAGAAAGGTCTCCATGAATGCCTTCTGCTTTATAGCCACGGGCTTCTAAGCCGCGCGCCAATTCATCGACACGACGTTTCGTACGACCAAAAACGATGGTCAATTCTGGCGTTTGCACATCCAATAAGCGAGTCATGATATCAAATTTTTCGTAGTCTTTTGAACGAACATAGTATTGATCGATCAAATCAGCGGTCATTTCTTTGGCTTTGATCTGTACATGTTCAGGCTCTTTCATGAATTTCACGCCGATATTTTTGATTGCTGGCGGCATTGTTGCTGAAAATAGCAACGTTTGACGAACATCTGGAACTTGGCTGATGATTTTTTCAATATCTTCCAAGAAGCCCATGTTCAACATTTCATCCGCTTCATCTAATACAAGCGTTTCAACGGTGCCTAATTTCAAGGTGTGGCGGTTGATATGGTCTAACATACGACCTGGTGTACCAACTACGATGTGGGGACGATCTTTTAGTTGACGGATTTGACGGCCGATATCGGCTCCACCGTAAACTGCTTGTACACGAATTTTTTTGTCTTTACCAAGACGGTACAATTCTTCTTGGGTTTGGATCGCTAATTCACGGGTTGGGGCAATCACTAATCCTTGTAGTTGATGGTTCGTTGGGTCAATTTTTTCTAACATTGGCAAACCAAATGCGGCGGTTTTACCAGTACCGGTCTGTGCTTGACCGATCACGTCTTTGCCTGCTAAGGCTAATGGAATCGTTGCTTCTTGGATGGGTGTTGCTTCTTCAAAGCCGGCACGCTCAACAGAAGTCAATAATTCGTTGGATAATTCTAGATCTTTAAATTTCAAATGGATCCTCCTAGGCTGGTCATCTTTTCGATGCCTGTTTTTCTATCATCGAAGCGTAGGTTAGTTCTTCAGAAACACAAGAGTAGTCCCATTTACTCTTATCTTTCTCTTGGTACCGAAAAACCGCTTCACGAAGGCATTATAAAAGGCTAAAACAAGTGTTGTTTGTCTCAGCCATCATTTTATCTCAAAACGTCAATGTTTTTTACAGTAATCATTCTGTGCTTCATCTTTCGGCGTTAGATAAGTATAACACGTTTTGAAAGTTTCAGCAAGATTTCAACTCCCCTTTACATTCCTTTTAGTGCATCAACGACTTCGCTCAAGCCCATGCCATTGCTCCCTTTGATTACCAAGCTGTCGGAAGGTTCTAAAGTTTCCTTTAAGGAGGCGATCAGTTGCGGTTTTTCATCGATCGCAAAATAGCGCACCTTGTCAGCAAGTGGTGACTGAGCTAGTCGTTTGTGCAATGCTTGCATTTCTTTGCCATAAAGAAAAACTAGTTGGAACGAGTCGTCTAAGTGTGCGGCCATCTGCTCGTGCATTTGTGCAGAATCTGGTCCTAATTCAAGCATATCTGCTAATACGGCGATCCGTCGTCCTGCTAATGGCAATTTGCGGAAACTATCCAATACGAGACCCATGGCTGTCGGATTGGCATTGTAAATATCACTCAAAATCGCTGCCCCATTATCGGCAGTCACCCATTGGGTCCGATTTTTCGTTAATTGAAAATGCGCCAAGCCTTCCTTGATGGCTTCATCTGCTACACCAAAATGACGTCCTAACCCAATCGCGATCAAGGCATTTTTGACATTATAGCCGCCTAATACCGGCAGGGTAAAGGTGGTACCTGCAACCGTAAAAATCGTATGGTCTTGCGATTCCTCTACGATGTCTCCTTGCAGGTCTCCCTCAGTTAAGCCAAAAGTTTCAATGGTTTGCGTCAAATTAGGAACAAAGGGCTCTAACAATGGTTCATCTGCCGGCATCATAAAGAAGCCGTCTTTTTTCAATCCTGCGGTGATCTCCATTTTGGCTTTGGCGATCCCTTCTCTGGATCCTAAATTTTCAATGTGGGCTTCCCCAATCAAAGTGATCGCTGCTGCATCAGGTTCTGCTAAGCGCGAAAGGACTTCGATTTCTCCTGCATGATCCATTCCCATTTCTAAAATCAACACTTGGGTATCTTCTGGTGCATGCAAGATAGTCAAAGGCACGCCTAATTCATTGTTGTGGTTGCCTTGGGTTTTATAGGTCTGGTACTTTTGGGCCATGACCGCTTCAACCATATCTTTGGTGGTCGTTTTCCCGTTACTTCCAGTAATACCGATGATTTTCGGTGCAAGCTTTTCTTTATACGCTCGTGCCAATTGTTGAAACGCTTTGACGGTATCCGTGACAGGAATCACAAGGATGTCTTGCGGTGGTTCGATCGTAGGATGGCTCCACAGTGTGGCGATCGCACCATTGTCTTTGGCTTGCTGGGCAAATTCATGTCCATCACGGGTCCCCGCTAAGGGAACAAAAAGACTGTTTTCTTTGATCAGACGGCTGTCGAATTCCACAGAGGCAAGTGGCGTTTCATTTTCAATTTGCTGACCAAATACGGCAGCGGCTTCTTTTACAGTAAAATTCATCAGGTTCGCTCCTTTTTTACAAAAAAAGAAAGCACAAGATCGCTTCAAGTATTTTCCTTGAGTTGAGCTGGCTTTCTTCCTGCTATTTATTCTGCTTCGTTTTCGTTTTCTGCTTCCGTTTCGGTTGCTTCTACGTTGGTCAAGAACGAACGTCTTTGGTTGAAACGATTCATCCCTAATTGGATCAATTCTTCAATCAAATCCCCATAAGGCAAGCCGGTCTTCTCCCATAACAGTGGGTACATGCTAAATTCAGTGAACCCTGGCATCGTGTTCAGCTCATTTAAAAAGAGCTCATTTTTATTGGTCAAAAAGAAATCACAACGGCTCAATCCGCTGCCGCCTAGCATTGTATAGGCTTTTTTCGCAAACTCTTGGGCTTTGGCTTGTGTTTCTTCGGGAATTTGTGCAGGAATCTGCATCTCGATTCGGTTGTCAATGTATTTGGAATTGTAATCATAAAAGGCAACATCTTTCACGATTTCTCCCGGCATGGTGGTCCGCACGTCTTCGTTTCCAAGAACAGCGACTTCGATCTCACGAGCTTCGATTCCTTGTTCAACGATCGCTCGGGTATCGTAGCGATACGCTTCTTGCAACGCATTTTGCAGTTCTTCGCGGTTCTCTGCTTTCGAGATACCGACACTTGAGCCCATGTTGGCTGGTTTGACAAACATCGGATAAAGGAGACTGCCTTCGCATTGATCAAAAATCTTTTTCGGATTTTCTTTCCACGCATTTTTCAAGACTGGTACATACGGAACTTGCGGAATTCCCGCAGCTTGCAAGATGTACTTGGTCATGATTTTGTCCATCCCGCAGGCACTAGTCAAGACACCGGCTCCGACATAAGGCATTCCGATGGTTTCTAAAAACCCTTGGATCGTGCCGTCTTCGCCGTTTGGTCCATGGAGCAATGGAAAGACGATCGCGTCTTCTTCATAGATTTCCCCAGGTGAAATTTCTTCCCCTTTGGTCTCTTCGTTGGTCAATGCCAAAGTATCTGGTGACGTTGGCGCCTCAGACAATAACGGGCCTTTTAACCAGCGTCCTTCTTTGGTGATCATTACTAATTGAACTTGGTAGTAATTATAATATACAGCATTAACAACTGAAAAAGCGGATAACAGTGATACCTCATGCTCTGCACTGCGTCCCCCGTATAATAAAATGATTTTCAAAAGAATTTCCTCCTGTATTCATTGATTCTACCAAACTAAGTCTTCCACATTTTAGCACAAAATCGACCAACCGGCATTAAATCTTGCAGAAATTTCTTTAAGCTTACACAGTCGTTAGTTGAATGTTTTTGATTTTGTCAGTACTATGAATATATCACGGCACGTTTAAAGAGGTGGGACTTATGACAGAACAAACCGCTCCTTCTAGAAAAGGACGATTAAAACAAATCGTTCAAGTCTTTTTGAAATACAAAGTCGTTCAAAATATCAGCAAACAGCAGCACCCCGAAATGGTGCGTCAAGCGTTTGAAGAATTAGGACCAACATTTATCAAGATCGGGCAGATGCTTTCGGTCCGCAATGATCTGCTTTCCAGCACCTTCGTTGATGCCTTCAAGCAGCTACAGGACAATGTCAAAAGTGATCCATTTCCCAAGGTCAAAGCACTGCTGGAAGCAGAACTGCAGCAACCGCTAACGGAAGTTTTTTCCGCTTTTGATGAAATTCCAGTCGCCTCAGCTTCCATCGGACAAGCCCATCGAGCAAACTTGCTCAGCGGCAAAGAAGTGATCGTCAAAGTACAGCATCCGGGGATCATTGCGGCGATCCAAGTGGATCTCGATCTTTTTGAAAAAGCCCTGCCGTTGGTTCGCGCAATTCCAGAAGCCAATGTAGTGGATTTAAAAAGCGTGCTAAGCGAAGTCCGACGATCCCTTGCCAATGAAACGAATTTTTTGCAAGAGATGAAAAATGCACAGGAATTCTACCGCAACAATCACCAAGACCCGCAGTTGGCATTGCCTAAAGTTTATCCCGAATGGTGTACTCAAAAAGTATTAGTCATGGATTACATGGCCGGTGAAAGCTTGAATTGCTTGCTGACCCGCAACAATCAAGACATCGTTTATGACAATCAGTCCGTGAAAGCCGTGAAAAAACAAGTGGGCACGCTATTAGTCGAAAACTTTATGAAGCAAGTCTTTGAAGATGGCTTCTTTCACGCTGATCCGCATCCTGGCAATCTTTTTTTACATGTCTTCACAGATCAAGCCAATCGACCAAAACCATTTCAGGTCAAGCAGCGCGTCGGTGTCCTTGGTGGTGTCGATTATTCGTTGAAATGGCAAGAAGAAGCGGTCATGCCGCCTTACCAAGTGATTTTCTTGGACTTTGGGATGATGGGGCATTTGGATCAGTCTTTACGCAGCCGTTTAGCCGATGCGTTGATTGCTCTTTATACCCAAGACACCCAAGAAGTCGGTAAAGCTGTCTTGCGGTTGTGCAACAGCAGCGGCAGTTCCTTTGACGAAGTCGCCTTCTACCAAGACCTACAAAAATTTGTTGAAAATTACTATAATATGCCGCTAAAGGATATCGACTTGCAAAAAGTGATGGCGGAAGTCATCACAATCTGCCATGATAACCAACTGCAGATGCATCGAGACATCACCTTGCTGATCAAGGCTTTTGGCACCTTGGAAGGTGTAATCAAAGCTTTAGACCCCGAATTGTCAATGATGGAAGTCACTCAGCCCTTTGCACAAAAATATTTCCTACAGCAGCTGAGTATTGAAGATGAGGTGAAAAAAAGCGCCTTGGCAACCGCAAAAAGCTTGCGGGCACTTAGCCATCTTCCTGATCGGACCTTGGCTGTCTTAGACACGTTTGCGACTGGTAAACACCGGTTGAATCTAGAAATCCGCGAACAAAAACAGCTATTGGACCGCTTTGATCAGATGGTCAATCGACTGGTGATCGGTATTATTCTAGCTGCGGTCATCCTTGGTTCTTCTTTATTGGTGGTGGCCAGTCCGCAACAAGGAGCTTTCGTCCATCAGATGGGGATCTTCGGATATACCTTGGCATTTTTCGCGATTGTGGCTTTAGTTGGTAAATACTTCTATGATCGTTTTCGTAAGAAATAAATAAGCACCTTCAATTCCCGTGTTTCATGCAGAAGCTGGGTCTTGAGGGTGCTTATTTTGCAAGGGTCTGTCGCAATTCGTTTTCAAAGATTCGTTTGAAGGCTTCCCGATCCTCTTTCGTAAAAGGCTTCGGTCCTTTTGTGCGCTTGCCTGCTTTACGCATCTGCGCACCTAAGTAGCGTTGTCCGAGTAAAAAATCGATCGTTTCTGGCAAATACTCTGTGCCATTATGGTGAAAAACCCGCGCTTTTTTCGGCAAGACCAACGAGGCTAAGCCATAATCTTGAGTGACGAGAAAATCGCCGGGTTCTATTTCCTTCACGATTTCATAATCCGCGCGATCCGAGCCTTTATCGACATAGACAAAGTGAACGTGGGCAGGATAATCTTTGGTCGTATAATGATCGACACTGGTCACGATCACTACCGGCAGCTGATACTGCTGAGCCAGTTCAATCACTTCATTTTTCACTGGCGAACCGTCGCCGTCAATAAAAAGCCGCATCTGCTTGCTCCTCTCACAAATTTCTTCGTTTACAATTACTTCTATTGTAAGAGGAGCACCTAGAAGATGCAAGCAGACTTTGCGGTATTTTCATTTCAGTCTTGCTCAATGAGGGAACTAGAATGACGATCTTTCTTTCACTAACGAGCAGTTAAGCTCACCTATCAACTTTAGAAAAGGCTCGTTCCTTCAGCTCATAAACGACATCGCAAGCCTTTGCTACTTCTTGTTCATGGGTCACTAAGATAATACATTTTTTTTGCTCATGGGCAATTTCTTGAAACAGTTTAACGATTTCTTTGGAGGTCGTTTCATCCAAGTTTCCAGTCGGTTCATCGGCTACGATCAGCTCATGCTCACAGCACAACGCGCGAACGATAGCGACCCGCTGCTGTTGCCCACCCGATAATTGGGTCACTTTTTTCAGTGCCAGCTCTTCTGTGATGCCAACTTTGGCTAAGTTGGCTAAAGCATAGGCCTTTTTATCGGCTTGCTGTGACTTGGCGATCGCCATGGCTGTGATCACATTGTCCAGTGCCGACATATAAGGCAGTAGATTATAGGCTTGGAACACGATGGAAACATCTTTGCGACGATATTCCCGCAATCCGATTTTCGCTAACGTTTCTTCGTTGTAAAGGATCTTTCCTTCTTTCGGGGTATCTAGGCCCGTGATCAGCGACAAGAAGGTTGTTTTCCCCGATCCGCTGGAACCTAAGATCGCATACATCTTGCCAGGTTCAAAGGTCAAATCAACGCCACGAAACAGCGCTTCTGCTTCGCTTTGATACCAATAGCCTAATTGTTCTGTTCGTAATGTCATGTCGTTCCTCCTAAGAAACCAAGATTTTTTTCGGATTCAACCGCAAAATGCCCGCGGAAGAGAGTAAGATCGAGCCAAAACTGATCCCTAGACCGAGTAATGCCAATAGACCAATTTGTTGAGGGGAAACGGTGATTTCTAAGGACTCCACTTCTGCTGATTGGGTGAAGGATGGGAAAGAACCACCACGATTGCCGCCCATTTGCGGCATCTCCCCGCCTCCAGGACCAGCGTTTTCAGTGGCTGCTTGGTCAGTCGTCGTCTCCGTTTGTTGCGCCAATAATTGCTCTCCGACAGCATTACCGACAAGATTGCCGCTAGCGGCCGCAATCCCTAAAGCAAACACCATACAGACAAAAATCTCTGTGAAAAATTGTAGAATCACTTTGGCCCGTGACTCACCTAAAGAGAGCAATACGCCAATCTCATAGCGACGTTCCCGAATCGACATCATCACGATCAACGTCAAAATAATAATACCGGCAGCAGCAACTAAGACAATAATATTTTTGGCAAAGCTAGCGACATTATTCAACGGTGTCAGCATCGATTGATACATTTGATCGTTGGTTTGGATGCTGTAGGTTTCTGTATCGATCAACCCTTCTGCTTCTTCCACGAATGCTGTCATTTCAGACGGATCACTCAAGGTATAGGTGGCCGAATCAATGGTGTCCTCATTGCCGCTCAACGTATTGGCAAGGGTATACGAAGCAAAGATCGTGTTGGCTGGGTTGAGAAAGTTAAACATTTGGCTCATGCTGTTGCCAACTTCACTCGTTTCATAGATCCCTTTGATGGTCACTTCTACTTCATTGTCCTCTGCATCAGTGATCGAAAACGTATCTCCGACCGCCAAATCATTCGCTTCAGCTAGTGAGGATTCGATCAGGACTTGGTTCGTACCTTCATCCTCAGAAGTAATGCCTTCTCCATCCGTGATCGTCGCTGTTCCTTCCGAAAAAGTCGTATACGCCGCACTGGTTGATACGCCAGTGATTTGGAAATCACCCGTACTCATATTCCCACCAGGCATACCTCCTGGCATACCGCCCATTTGCCCCGATTCGCTGCTATCGGTTGTTCCTGACTCTGTCGAGGAGTCACTGCTAGAGATCGGTTCGATCCCGCTGACGGCATCAGCCGAGGTACTGACTTCAAAACTATATGAAGCAACCCCGTCTAAATCAGCGATCGCTTGGGCATCAGTGATCGCTACGGGCGTCGATTGAAAACTCCCTGGATCTGGTCGGGTGCTTTGGTCATCGCTGTCAGAAGAAGAACTTCTTTGCTGAAAAGCCTGCTCGCGGTTTGCTTGCAACGTCACAGTTGCGCCAACACTTTTCTGAGCATTTTCAGTCGCTACCAATGCCGCACTGCGAATCGTCAAACCCGCTAATACAAAAATCAAGATTGCAGAAAATACGGCGATCAGCAACAGGCTCCGGCCTTTTTTCGCCCATAAACTTTGAAGACCTCGTTTCAAAAAATTCATCTTTGTTCCTCCTGAATAGCTATTTATTGTCTTTCGACTATAAGGATCCTAGCTTAAATTGAACTTAAACCATCTCCTGATTTTTTGAATCGTAGAAACAGACCGCAGCTGCTTCCTGCGATCTGTTGATTTTTTGGATAAACATTTGGTGATGATTGGCGAAACTTCAACTAACGACCAAAACCACCGCCCATCTGATTGGTTGTCGCCGTTGCACCTGATTGGGTCAAGTTAGCGATCGTATCCGTGACGGACAATGTTCCTAATTCTGTCCCATCACTAAGGGTTCCGCCAGCATAATAACCGGAGACTGCTTGTGCATCATTTGTTCCCCCACTGACCAATGTATAGCTGCTATCGGTCAAATCTGGGCTAGAAAGAACCACGTGTTGGTAGCTTTTGCTTGGTGCATAAGACAAGATCGTCTGTCCTTGACTATCCTTTAAGGTCACTAGGGTCTCTGCTGATTGGGTTTGATCGAAACTGATTCCGATCGACTGTTGACTACCACCGCTAACGTTCATGGCCATATCGGTCGTGCCTGCCGCTAACAAGACGCCGCCGGTGAGTTCAAATGTGCCGTTATAGTCCAAAGCACCATTACCTCCGGTCGTTGGACCATTTACGATGACGACGCCATCACTCATGGTGACATTGCCATTACTATCTAGGCCGTCCCCTTCGGCATCAATGACCAACGTTCCACCAGTGATCGTGATCTGTTTACTGTCATCCGCGGTATCGCCACCGCCAGGGCCGCCACCAAAACTGTCTTGACCAAATTGTCCCGTTGTTTCATCCGTATCACTGCCACCACCGGCATTGATCCCGTCATCGCTAGCCACGACGTGTGTCGTGCCACCAGCAATCGTGATTACACTTGCTTCTAGTCCTTCATAGGATTCTTCGATAGAAATCGTTCCGTCGGAGATCGTCAATTCATTGTCGGCGTGAATCCCATCATCGCCACTGCTGGCAGTGATCGTGCCACCTGCAATGTTGATCGTATCATTGGCATGCAGGCTATCATCCGCACTATCGATCGCAAAGGTACCACTGCTGATGGTCATCACACCGCCAGCTTTCAATCCTTTGTAACTTTCATCCGTCACTAGCGATTGACTTTGTGCCCCGTCAGCCGTTTTGATCGTAATATCAGCTGATTGTACGCTTAAATTTGTTTCTGCTTGGATCCCGTCACGACCACTTTGGATCGTAAAGGTACCACCATCGATCGCAACGTAGCCTTTTTCCGCATCTTCCGTATTATTCGCTTGGATGCCATCTCCTTCAGTGGTGTTCAGTGTGTAGTTCCCCGCCAAGATCGATACGGAATCTTTTCCTTTGATGGCGTTGTTTTTCGCTGTGATTTCAATCGTACCACCTGCTAAAACCAAATCATCTTTGCTGCGCAGTCCGTTGCTGTAATTTCCTGTGATCACCAGCGTCCCATCGCCGTTGATGGACAAATCTTCTTTACTATAAAAGGCAGCATCTGGTTCTGTCTCGCCTTCAGCCAAGGTGTAGCTGCTGCCATCCGTCAGAGTATTCGTCGTATCACTGGCTAAGGTCGTGATGACTTTTTCTGCTTGTTCGATGACGACGGCCGCCCCGTCTTCATTGGTGATCGTGACACCGGCAAAGATCAGATGGACTTTTTCTTCTTTGTTGACGTTGACAACCAGTTGCCCATTACTTAACGACCCGCTGACGACATAGGTGCCGGCTTGGGTGATCGTCACGGTTTGGTCTTCCACTGAAACGCCATCAACAGCCGTCGTGTCGCTGCCATTCAATTCAAGTTGCGTAGCAGTTGACTCATCGTAGGAAGCATCAACATCTTCTTCTTCGTAACTACCGTAATAGTCCACAGAATCATCAAGGGTCGTTGAAACGTTGGTCACTGCGGCCGAACCGGAAACAGCTGCTGCGGAACTGGAACTGCTGCTCGTGCTAGTACTATCGGTTTGCCCGCAAGCGCCTAAGAGCAGCGATGAGAGCAAGAGTGGATAAATGAGTTTTTTCATAAAAGGTTCCTCCTTCTACAGCTCATCGCGGTTAGCGGTGAGCTTGCCTAAAACAACAGGTAAATTGCCATTACGAACCCGAACTTCATCAATGATTTGCTTTTCTTGCGCTTGGTCTTTTAACAGCAACTGATAGCGCAATTCATACAAGCTTCCCATCGTCGTCGTTCGAACCGATGTCAGTTTGGCAGAATGCGTATATTTTTCAAAGAGATCATCGAATAATTGCGGATAATCCAAATCTTCCGGAATCGTGACCTTCAGTTCCCGTTCACTCGTAGCTTGTCGATCGCCAAAGGGTACCGTATATAAAAGGGTCAAGAAAAGCGCCACGATAATGGAAAAAATGACCACATAGCCGACATACCCCATCCCAGTTGCCAGACCGATCCCCATCGACCAAAAGACGCTGGTGATCTCTCTAGAACCCCCGGGAACCGAGCGGAAACGAATCAAACTGAAAGCGCCTAAGATCGCCACCCCTGTGCCAAGATTGCCGTTGACTAGCATGATCACCGATTGAACGAGAATCGGTAAGACTGCCAAGGTAATGACGAAGTTTTTCGTATAGACATTGCGGATCATATGGATCGCTGCCACTAATAACCCTAAAAGCAATGAGGCGGCGATACAGATCAATAAGCTACTCCATTCAAGGGTGCTCGTATCGCCAGAAAATAGACTAGATAACATGTAACCGTTCCTCCTTCTTGAATAAATGCCGTTGATAGGTTTGGGCATACTTTGAAAAGCTGCCTTTGCGCACACTGTATTTGTTCAGTAGTTCCACAAACCATATTGGATAAGAGCCGAGGGCTTTGACTTCCATCAACACTCCGACTTTCGGTGCGACTAGCGCACCGTCACTGCCAGAACCTAACATGAGATCACAGGTGCGAAAGCGAATGTTTTGATCGAACGTCACGCGAAATTCACTATCATCATCAACAAACAGCGACAGGCGATCATAGGCAATCAAGACTTTCGGCAGTAGGTCCGGGTTTTTCTTAAATAACCAGTGGATCTCCGCGGCGATTTGCGGGGCTTCCTCCATTGACGGCAAGACCCCCGTTTGCATCCAACGGCAATAGTCAGCATAGGGCATCGGAACGCGGCGTTTGTAGACCACGCCACTGACTTTCTTTTTGATCTCTAAAAAAATCAACTGTTGTTCTGTCGGTACCCCATAGCTACGGACCCGAAATTTTTCTTTGTATTTCGGTTTGTCCATCGAATGACGAATAAAGCGGTAATCCTGGGTATCGTAATACAAGGACATAATCGTGTGTTGCCCATATTCATCGATCGCCATTTTTTGCTGCAACTCGCCAAGAAATGCTGGAAATTGCTCCTTAGTTAATAGATATTTCGTCTCTTTTCTTTGAAAGACTTTTTTTAATTTCATAAAATGTTCCTCCCTTGAAATCCATGCACTGAATTTACGGCAGCTATCTTAAATGCAGCTTAAGACAAAACAGTTTTTTTAAGCATTTTTTATGCTATTCGTGCTATTCTTATCCTTAAAGAGGTGGGAACATGATTAAATTATTAGTAATCGAAGATGACAAAACATTATCTGAAAATATGAAAGAAATCATCAGCGAAATCGGTGAAGTCACGCAAGCATATGATGGCAGCGAAGGCTTGTACGAGGCAGAAACGGGGATCTATGACTTGATTATTCTTGACTTGATGATGCCTGAGATGAACGGCTATGAGGTGCTTTCAGCATTGCGAAAAAAAGGACTCCAAACACCCGTCCTGATTTTGACCGCTAAAGACGGCTTAGAAGACAAAGTAACCGGCTTTCAAAAAGGGGCTGATGATTATTTGACTAAGCCTTTTTATCGGGAAGAGTTATTGATGCGGATCAAAGCGTTACTAAAACGCTCCTTAGGTTTGTTCAATGAAAATACACTGGAATATAATGGATTGCTCTGTAACCTTGGCACCAACGAGGTCAGCTACCAAGGAGAGCTTTTACCGATTCAAGGGAAAGAATTTGAGCTACTGCTTTATTTTCTACAAAATAGAAACATTATTTTGACCAAGGAACAGATTTTTGATCGCATCTGGGGATTTGATTCAGAAACGACCCTAACTGTCGTCGAAGTCTACATGAG
This sequence comes from Enterococcus sp. DIV0008, assembly GCF_050542615.1. Taxonomy (NCBI): domain Bacteria; kingdom Bacillati; phylum Bacillota; class Bacilli; order Lactobacillales; family Enterococcaceae; genus Enterococcus; species Enterococcus sp. DIV0008. Next base: position 2,914,494 of record NZ_CP172937.1, read on the forward strand.
CAATCTGCGAAAACACTTGCGCCAGACAGGAATCGACAAAGAGATCCGCACGTTGCGAAATGTCGGCTATATCATGCAAGGAGCCTAGTCTATGAACAAAGAACGCACTAAGAGACAACGACTGCACTCTTTTCTCCTAAATGTCAGTGCCTTTGCCTTGGTTTTCTTACTTTTAGGAACCATCGTCCTCCAATTATTCAACCAATCGGCTTATCGACAAACCGACATTTCTTTGGAACAAGCAGTCAAAGATACCCGCTTGATCCAAGCAGAGATCAGCGCTTCGCAATCCAATCTAGAGGTATTGCCGCCGGATAGTGCCATGCCAAAGATCCCTGGGACCAATCGCTTCAATACCCAGTTGATCCTCTGGTCTGAGGACGGCGAGATTTTAAACAAACAGACCTTAGGCGGACGTTTTTCACAATTGGCAAGTCTATCTTTAGATACGAGCCACTTAGACAGTATCACGTCTTTTTCAGTGGTGGATCAGTCCTTGTCAGAGGAAGAAGAAACCCTTTTGTTTCGCTCAATCACCACTAAAGCCCCAACCAATGACGCCGGGGTCGGCTATATCCAAGTCTTAGCGAACACCAATCAAATCAAAAATGCCATGAACAATTTCCAAACCATCTTGATTTTATCGATGATTTTTTTCTGGATTCTCTCGATCGGGATCAGCTACTTGCTTTCCAGCTTGAACATGCGCCCGATTTTAGCCTCGTGGAAGAAACAACAAGAATTTGTCGAAAATGCTTCTCACGAGCTGCGCACACCATTGACGATCATTCAAAACAGTCTGGAGCGCCTGTTTACCAAGCCCAATCATACGATCATTGAAGAATCTGAAAGCATTGCCCAAGCGTTAGCGGAAACCCGGCGGCTGACTGGTTTAACGGCGGACCTGCTGACGATCGCCCGCAGTGATTCCAATCAACTGCTGTTAACGAAAGAAACCGTCGAATTAGCTCCGTTTATCGATGACTTAGTCAAACCTTTCAAAGAAATTGCCGAATTGGATCAAAAACATTTTATTGTCGAAAATTTTGCCAAAACGACCGCTTGCTTTGACCAAAAGAAAATTCATCAAGTCCTCGTGATTCTCCTAGATAATGCCTTAAAATATACCAGCAGCGGTGATAAAATTACGCTCTTATCGGAGATTTCTAACAAGCAATGGCTGCTCGAGGTCAAAAATACTGGCCCAACTATTTCCGATGAAGAGAAAGCTCGCATCTTTGACCGCTTCTACCGCGAGGATCGTTCCCGCTCCAAGGAGACCGGCGGCTATGGTTTAGGCTTAGCGATCGCCAAGCAAATCGTCGAAGAGCACAAAGGACAAATCCAGGTCAAAGATTTGCAGCCACGAGGGGTTATTTTTCAGATTCGCTTACCTAAAGAAGGATAAAGGAGAAAAACAAATGCAGGTCATCACCCTTAAAGAACACCCTGAATACTTGGCAGAAGCCATTCGTTACTTCCAAAATCAGTGGGCTAGCCCCGACTCCCTCATGGTTTATGAAGACAGCCTGACCCATAGTTTTTCAACAAGCAGTTTGCCGCAATGGCTGCTACTGGTCAACGAAGAAATCGCAGCAGACGGACGTTATCAAATCATCGGCTGCGGCGGCTTGATCCCCAACGACTTCATCAGTCGGATGGATTTGACCCCTTGGCTTTGCGCCTTGTATGTGGACCCTTTGTGGCGTGGCCAAGGCGGTGCCCGCCTTTTGATCGAAAAAGCCAAGCAACGTGCTGCTGGAGCTGGTTTTGATTCTCTGTATCTATGTACGGATCTTTCTACTTTTTATGAGCAGTTTGCTTTTGAACCGATTGGCACTGGTTACCATCCTTGGGGAGAATCTTCCACCATTTATCGCTGTTCCCTCACTTAAATAAACAAAAAAAGCTGTGAACAAAAATGTTCACAGCTTTCTTCACTCACAGTACTATTGCTAGTAGAATACCCTATCTCCACAAAAGGAATATTCCGACACCCTACAAATCCGGTAGGTTGCTTACGCGGTGTGCCTCTGCTATCAATCTGGTCAGCTAATGCTAGACCTTCTCGACTCGTCGCATGAGGATTACTTTACCATAAAAATAGTCGGAATACTACTGTTTTTTTATAAAATCAAAAACTGCTGATACGCATTTCTCAAGAAAGAGTGCCTATCAGCAGTTTTTTCATGAATCAATGGTTACTTTTCATAGAAACATTCCCATCGACGGTTAAAAAAACTTAGGATAAGAAGGTCGCTACTTTGGTCGTAATCAAATCGATGGCTACGTGGTTTTCGCCGCCTTCTGGTACGATGACATCAGCATACCGTTTTGTCGGTTCGATGAATTGATGATACATTGGTTTTACCACCGTCAAGTATTGTTCGATCACAGAATCCAACGTCCGGCCACGTTCTTCCATATCACGTTTGATTCGGCGAATAATCCGAATATCATCGTCTGTATCAACATAAAGTTTAATATCCATTAAATTACGTAATCGCTCATCTTCTAGAATCAAGATCCCTTCCAAGATAATGACTTCTTTGGGTTCTTGAATGATCGTTGCTTCGCTGCGAGTATGAGCGACATAATCATAGACAGGTTTTTCGATCGTTTGATATGCAAGCAGCTGCTGCAAGTGATCGATCAACAAATCAGTATCAAATGCAAAAGGATGGTCATAGTTGGTGTTCAACCGTTCTTCAAAGCTCAGATCACTTTGGTCTTTATAGTAGGAGTCTTGTTCAAGCATCATAATAGAATGGTTGGGGAAATGATTAAAGATCGCCCGACTCACGCTTGTTTTTCCACTACCTGATCCACCTGTCACACCAATAATAATGGGCTTGCCATTCGTCATTCAATTAACCTCTTTCATCTTAAAAAATTCACACTGGTTCTATTATAGCGAAAATTCGGCAAATTACTACTGTTTCTGTAGAATCAGTGCTGTAATAAAGGAAGTAATTGCTGCAAACGTTCGATCTCGTAAGTAGGCTGAATCTCACCACTGTTTTTTTTCTTTGGATTGAACCAAATCGTATCAATCCCTGCCAATTGTCCGCCTAAGATATCTGAAGTCAGTGAATCGCCAATGATGACTGTTTCTTGTTTTTTTACGTTTGGTATGCGAGCAAACACGTAGTCAAAATATTCTTTCATTGGTTTTTGATACCCTGTATCTTCTGAAACAAAAATATCACGGAAATAGGGCTTTAATTTGGCATCTTCCAAGCGGCGGTATTGGGTTTCAGAAACCCCGTTGGTCACCACGTATAGGTCAAAATGTTGCGCTAACTCCGCTAAGACCTCATCACTATTGTCTAACAGTTTATGTCCTTCATTTAGAAATTCTCGGTACGCCAATTCAACTGCTGAACTATCGACCTGAATGCCTTGCGTTTCAAAAAACAAGCCGAAACGCTCATTGATGACTTGGTCTCTCGTGATTTTTCCTTGCTCAAACTGCTGCCACAAATCATGATTGATGGTTTGATAGCTTTGTTTGCGCTCTGGGGTCATTTCCAAGCCATGAGCTTCAAATAGTGCTTTTAAGGCTTGATCTTCGGTATCTTGAAAGTCGAGGATCGTGTCATCGACATCAAATAATAATGTTTTATACTTCATTTTCTCCCTCTTTCTCAGCGGAAATGCGCCGCCAATCCTTTTAATTCTTCTTGCGTCAACGAGCGATAACTGCCCACTGCTAAATCATCTGGTAGAACCAGCGAACCCATCGCTGTTCGTTTCAGCTGAATCACTTTTTTTCCCCGAGCTAGAAACATCTTCTTCACTTGATGGAACTTGCCTTCAGCAATTTCTAACGAAACAAAGGAACGATCCGCTCGGACATCGATGATCGTTAGGGCAGCTGGTTTGCAAGTGACACCACCATGAAAGGTGATCCCTGTGGCAAATGCCGCCACATCTTCAGGGGTCACCAAGTCATTGACCACCACTTCATATCGCTTGGTCACCTTTTTCGTGGGATGCAGCAAGTCATAGCCTAACTGACCATTCGTCGTAACTAATACCAACCCTTCCGTGTCCCGATCCAATCGACCGACGGCATAAAGATCTGGGTGCTGGTCCTTTGGTGCAATCAAATCGATCACTGTCTGGTGCTGTTGATCAACATTCGCTGTAACAACACCATTGGGCTTGTTGACGATATAATAGCGTTCCTGCGTCTCCAACTGCCGACCCGCAACGATGATTTGATGGATGGCGCTATCGACATTGCGCTCAGGTCTTCGCTCAATCCTTTGATCCACAAGGACCTTTCCTTGCTGGAACAACCGTTTCATCTCTTTCCGAGAAGTATTCAATTGTTGCTCGATCACTTTATCTAAACGCATAAGTTCTTCTCCATAGTGGCTATTATAGCTCAGGATCTAGCGAAAGGAAACTGCTGGGATTTCATATGATTTGACTTTCTTTGTCTTTTTGCGTAAGGTTAAAGAGTAAAGTAAATATAGTTTCTCATACACAGCGTTATGACCTGGTGGAGAAAAGTTGAACCAAAACTTTCTGGGGCAGTTGTGTACACAACTGCCCTTTTGCGTGTTTTCACTCACGTACCACTTAATGTGCAGAGTTAACAAAATTTGCTTAAAAAATCTCGTTATTAACGAGAAAATTTTAGGAGGAATTGAGTTATGTCAGTATCATTAGAAGTTACGAAAAGAGAAGTTCGCCCACGTTCTTTACGGAACAAGTTGCGTCACGAAGGAAAAGTACCTGCAATTGTCAATGGGTACAAAGTAGAAAGCACACCGATTGCTGTCAATGCAGCAGAATTAGAAAAGATCTTGCGTGAAAATGGATTGAATACCGTTATTACGATTAGTTTAGAAGGTAAAAAAGTTAATACACTGATCAAAGAGTATCAATCAGATACCTTCACACGCAATTTAACCCACGTTGAATTCCTATCTGTCGATATGAATGAAGAAACCGAAGTAGAAGCAGAAGTAACCTTGATTGGCGAATCTGCTGGTGTCAAAGCTGGTGGTGTTCTAGCACAAAACTTGTATACAGTCGTTGTATCAGCAACACCAGACAAATTGCCGGAACGTGTTGAGATCGATGTAACGTCATTAGAGATCGGTGATTCATTAACAGTGGCTGATCTGCCTAAGAACGACGAGTACACGATCGTGACCGATCCAGAAGAACAAATCGTTGCGGTTACTGAACCACAAGAAATCTCTGAAGATGAAGAAGCCGGCGAAGCTGCTGAGCCAGCAGTTATCGGTGAAGACGAAGAATAATCATAGACCGACATTCTTATAATCGCGTCTTCAATCAACAGACAGTTCTAAGAAATGTAAGACTCTTGAAGGGCTTTCCCTTTAAGAGTCTTTTTCATTCTTACGAAGGGCTAGTGCGCTGCAACTGGCTATTTTCCGCTGAAAGGCGTCATTGCAAAACTTTGTCCAACCATCCCAACAAATTTTTAAGAGAATATTTAAAATGCGTCGCTGACCAAAAAGAAAAGCAGAAGTAGTTGCATTTTTGACGGTTCTTCATTATGATAAATAGACAAATTTGATGTTAATGGCAAGCCTACTTGAAGGAGGGGTTTATTATGTTTGAAACATTTGATGATCACCGCAGTCGTTACGCTTCTGGCGGTATTGTTCAAACACTACCTAGCGAACTGATCGATAGTATATGGTTAATCATTGATCTTGATTTAAAAGGGTTTATTCCGTTGACAAATCTGCTCACCTTTGAAGTCCAAAACAATCATGGTCGTGTCACCCTGCTTTTTTCTCAAGCCCAAAGTCAAATCGAACTTGGTGTTGATCTACCGTACCGGTATTCCGACCTGTATCCCCAAAAAGTCTATGTATATGACGATGGGCAACGGCAAACGATTTTATTGCCTAGTGAGACCCGTTAACGTCCATTCATATTGATTTTTTATAACGATACCTATATAAAAAACCACCCTTTTTGTTTTAGAAGGTGGTTTTTTTTTGCATCCCTCCTCTCATTTAATTTTATCTAGCAGCAATTTCAAATAAATGCTCGACAAAAAACCTCGTTTTTTATTACGTTTTATTGACTATTTTTTGTGCATTAAAATAACGAGTGAATTTCCCTTATAATAAGGACAGTTGTAAAATTCAGCTGAAAGAGGTGCATGATGTTGAAAAATATTCTTGAAAAAGATATTATGCAAATGCTGCGACTGTCCACAACACTCTTAACCGAAAATCCCCTCCCCTTGAGTAAAGCTGCTGCCGCCCAAAATCTCTCTGTCAAAACGATCCGTCGACTGTTATCAAGCTATTTAAACGAGGATCTTTCCTTCCACTATGATGTAGAACAAGGACATATTCGCGCAATCCATCGTTTGCAGCAGCCATCAACCGGCCACTCCCTGTCCCATACAGAAATGATTGCTGCACTGTTCAACAAAAGCGTGAATTATCAGCTTCTCTTGCTCTTGTTAAAAATGCCGACTATTTCCTTTGCAGATCTCTACAAACGCTATTATCTTAGCCCATCCAGTTTGCATCGGCGCTTTTCAGCCTTTTCCAGCTTTTTAGCACCTTATCAACTAGCTATCGATCGCCGCAGCTATCCTTTGATTACTGGCAATGAACGACAACTGCGCTATTTGCTTTTTCGCCTTACCCTCTTAGCAAACCCAACGCTTTCCCCCAAACAAGCGTTTCAAGAACTGAAGAAGATCCATCAGTTACGAGCAAAGGCTTTTTATCCTAGCACCCCCGCCCCGTTTACTCAGCAAATTTATCCAACATGTTTTGTGCCACGTTTTTATTTAGTTGGTGAACGCAGCTACTTATTTTTATGGAAACAGCTGCTAACACTGGAACCTTTCTATGTGCCAACAGAAGAAGCCTTCCTTTTGCGACGAATCATCACGCCGATTTTGTTGGAGCATCCGCTCCAACAGCCGTTAGAGGTTCTTTTGCCGAAAATTTTTCAAACCCATCTGCTGGGGGCATTGTTGGAAGGCAATTTATTTGTCTATCCGCCACTAAACCCTCGCTTATCTGAACGTTCCCGACGTTTGGTCCAGGCTTTATTGACACAGCTTCCCCATTACGAAAAACTTTTAAAGAAGCACCCTGAGCTTCCCTTGCTTTATGAATGCATTTGGCAAGAGCTCTCTTTTTTCCAACCGATCATTGCCTTTCCCCAACAAAAAGAGCGCCCGCTTGAATAGCGGTACGCTCTTTTTAAAATCATTTTACTATCAGTAAATTATTGTGCGTCAGCATCAACGATTTTCACTGAACCTTGCCATTGTTTTTCAACAAAGTCTTTGATTTCGTCTGAATGCAACACTTCGATCAATTTCTTGATTTTGTCGCTATCTTCATCACCACTGCGGACAGCGATCACGTTGACATAAGGAGAATTATCCGCTTCTAACAAAACAGAATCATCCGCTGGATTCAAATCGATTCCGAAGGCGAAGTTCGCATTGATGGCAATTAGGTCTGCTTCGTCGTTTTGATAAGCAGTCGCCAAAAGAGATGGATCGACGTCATGTTTAAATTCTAAGTTTTTCGGATTTTCAGCAATATCATCAAAGGTTGCCGTTTCTGTATCAACGCCGTCTTTTAAGGTGATCAAGTCAGCATCTTGTAAAATCGTTAGGATACGACCCCAGTCAGATTCAGAAGTGGAGGTAAGAACCGTTGCACCATCTTCTAGTTCCGAAATATCAGAGATTCGTTTTGAGTAAAGACCCATTGGCTCGATATGGATCGCACCGGCATTGACAAAGTCATAGCCATTGTCTGCGATTTGTTTGTTTAGATAAGGAATGTGTTGGAAGTAATTGGCATCGATATCACCATTTTCCAATGCTTTGTTTGGCAACACATAATCATCGAAGGTTTTGATTTCAAGGTCAATGCCTTCTTCTGCTAGTAAAGGTTTGGCTTGTTCTAAAATTTCCGCATGAGGGGTAACTGATGCACCGATCACTAATTTTGTTGATTCTCCCTCAGCCGCAGATGAGTCAGAGCTTCCTGAATTTGAGCCCGTTCCGCAAGCAGCTAAAGCGGCAGTTAATAATAACGTTGTTGCAATACCAAAAATCTTTTTCATATCCATTTCCTCCCATATTTTCCACTTTTTGTTCTTCGTTTCATTTACCGTTTGTCGGTGGTCTTCGCAAGGAAATCGCCGACCCCTTGGATAATGAAAACGATAATTAAAATAATCACTGTTGCGACAAGGGTAACAGTGTAATTTCCACGTTGAAATCCTTCTTGCCAAGCCAAAGCGCCTAGCCCACCGGCACCAATCGCGCCTGCCATGGCGGTATAACCAATCATTGAGATCGTTGTGACTGTCAGTCCTGAAATCAATGCCGGAACACTTTCTGGGATCACGATCTTATAAATGATCTCCCAGTAACTAGCGCCCATCGCTTCTGCAGCTTCAATCACACCAGGATTGACTTCACGAAAAGCAATTTCCACCATCCGAGCATAAAACGGCGCAGCCGATAAAACTAATGCTGGGATCGCTGCTTTTGCCCCTAGGAACGAACCGACTAATAACGTTGTAAAGGGAATGATCAAGACCATTAAAATCATGAATGGTGTTGAGCGAAAGGCGTTGCTGATGATGGAAACCACATTATAGAAAATGTTGGCTCCCGCCGTTTGTTTACGCCCTAGTGAATAAAGCGCCAATCCTAGAAGCAAACCGATCACAACCACTAAAACCATGGAGAAGAAAGTCATAAACAAGGTATCTAGGGTTGCTTGCTGCATGTTGGCCCAATCGACTTTTTCAAAATTAAAATAGGTTTCTACAAATGACTTATCCACGTTCAATCACCTCCACGCCTACTTGCTGCTCTTTGAAAAAGGTGATCGCTTTTTCGATCTCATTTGCTTCACCTGTCAATAAGACCGTCAAGCCGCCAAAGGATCCTTCATTGGTTTGTTGGATCTTTCCATAAACGACATTGACATCGATCTGAAAGCGGCGAATCGCTTGTGAAATGACTGGTTCATTGGCGTTGTCTTGTGTGAATGTCAAGGTCACTAAATGCCCTTGCGGATTTTCTCGTAAGAAGGCTTGTCGTAGTTCTTCGACATCTTCTTCTGGTTCCAAATCTTGCTGAACAAAACGTTTGGTCACTTCCTGCTGCGGGTTACGGAAAACCGATTGTACTGATCCTTCTTCCACGATCTGCCCGTGCTCCATCACCGCGACCTTGTTGCAGATTTTGCGAATGACGTTCATTTCATGGGTAATCAGCACGATCGTCAAATGTAATTTTTTATTGATGGAAAGCAAGAGATCCAACACTTCTTCTGTTGTTTGTGGATCTAACGCACTCGTTGCTTCATCACACAGCAAAATTTCTGGTTCATTCGCTAGTGCACGAGCAATCCCGACTCTTTGCTTTTGTCCGCCAGACAATTGTGCCGGATAGGCAGTTTCCCGTCCTTCCAACCCAACTAACTTGATCAGCTCTTGCGCTCGTTGCCGGCGTTTTGCTTTTTCAACGCCTGCCAACTCCAATGGCAATTCGATGTTCTCCGCCACCGTTCGAGACCATAATAGATTAAAGTGCTGAAAAATCATGCCGATTTTTTTGCGGAAGTTTCTCAATTCTTTGTTTTTCAATGCCAAAATATTTTGACCGTTAATGACTACATCTCCTGCTGTCGGCAATTCTAAGCCGTTCAACAAACGAACTAATGTACTTTTCCCAGCACCAGAGTAGCCGACGATTCCATAGATATCGCCTTTTTCCACTTGCAGTGAAACATCATTGACGGCGTGGACAGCCGTTTGCTTTTTGCCGAATGACTTTTTTACATGCGACAATTCGATTAATGCCATGTTATTCCCATCTTTCCTCTTTGGTTGGTTAAACACAAAAAAAGCTTTCATCCTCTGTACATTATACTGTTACAAAGGACGAAAGCACAACTTCCGCGTTACCACCTTGATTTACTGTCGATTCACATCAACAGCCTCGCTCAGTACTTGAATTGCTTCGCATACTGCTGCACTGTAACGGGTGCCTCCCGTGATAGGCTTGTTTCCACTCACCTCTCATGCTCAAAGACCATCTTCCATCCTCTCTCCGTTGCCCATTTGCACCAAACAGGGCTCTCTGTGTACGTTAAGAACATGTACTCTTCTTTTCAAAGCATTCATTTATTGAGCAAATTATAGCAACGTCTTATCCGACTGTCAATTCTTTTTGAAAAAATAGTCGTTTTTACAGATTTGACTTACAAAGCTTCAAATTGACTTGGGTCAACCTCTTTGAAGCTGACCAGCCAAGCATTCATTTCGTCTTCATCATTTAAGGTATCAATGGATTGATCGATTTTTTCATTTACGGAAGAAATCACGCCCGTCAATGGACTTGGAAATTCACTGACTGCTTTTTCCGCTTCTAGCTCAACAAGGGTCTCTCCTTGTTTTAAAGCAGTTCCTGCTTTTTGAATCGAAGCAAACGTGACCGCACCAAGTTCTTCTTGCGCTTCTTTTGTTAAACCGACACAATATTCTTTCCCGTTAAACAAAACCCACAAATTATCTTTTTTTCTTAAGCATTTCTTTTCCATGATTCTAGTAAGACTCCTTCATATTCATTTTCTTTAAATCCATTAATCAAAAAGCGGTCGCCGCTAACTAGCAGTGGGCGCTTGATCAACATACCATCGGTTGCCAGCACGTCGGCTGCGTCTTGGGCAGTCATGGTCGGCACTTTTTCTTTTAATTGCAATTCACGGTATTTCATGCCGCTTGTGTTAAAGAAACGGGTTAACGGTGCTTCGCTTGATTGGATCCAAGCCAGCAATTGTTCCGGTTGAGGCGGTGTGGTCACCATATCGATCGCTTCAAAGGGAATCTCGTGCTCTTCTAACCAACGCTTCGCATTTCGGCATGTACTGCATTTTGGGTACCAATAAAATGTAATCATGTGAACTCCTTAAAGTGTTTTTGGTGCGGTCTCAGCTTGATAGCGCATCGATAAAATCAAACCGATCCCAATCATATTGCTTAATAGGGCAGATCCTCCTTGGCTAATAAACGGCAGTGGAATTCCCGTCAACGGTAAGAGACCGATGTTTGCGCCAATGTTTTCAAACACATGGAAGAGAATCATCATAATGATCCCAGTTGCCAAGTAAGCATAAAATTCATTGTTGGTATCGAAACATACGCGGATCATCCGATAGATCAAAATAAAATACAATAAAATGACAAACGCGCTGCCAATAAACCCAAAATTCTCACCGATCACCGAAAAAATCATATCGGATTCTCGGACTGGTACATACACATCGCTGACATTAAATCCTTTCCCGAACATCCCGCCAGAGGCGATCGCCATCAGAGCGTACGCCAATTGGAAGGATTGCCCTTGGGTATCATGAAAAGGATCTAGCCACGAATCGATACGGGCGAACTGGTACTCTTTAAAGATCCCTGTATTGTACAGCAACTCACGACCAACATCGGTAGTCACTAAGAAAATCGTTCCGCCGCCGAGAATCACGAATGCCGCAATCACTGGCACAACGATTCGCCAAGAGATCCCCGACATCAAGAAGACCCCACCGAAAATCGCCAGAAAGACCAACATCGTACCAAAGTCGTTTTGCAAGGTGATCAGGATCAGTACTGGAATCGTGACGGCCAACATTTTCGCAATCAGCAACCCATCTGTTTTCAGATCTCGTTCCCGATGCTTGACATTGTGCTGTGTGACGACTAAGGCCAACATCATAATATAGGCGATCTTCATCAACTCTGACGGCTGGAGAGTAAAGGCCCCAAAACGGAACCAGTTTTTTGACCCTGTCGAGGCAGCCATTGTCCGGTCGTAAAATTTCAAAAGCGCCAACATGACGGCTAATCCGGCTCCATAAATATAGGGCGTCAATTTCCAAAGCCATTTTGATTTGATCTGCATGATAATAATCACCGCAATAATACCTAGCACATACCATAAAGCTTGAAACCCTAAAGTTCGCAACATATTCGGGTTATTTGGATCGTGGGTCAACGCCACATACAAGGACGCCACACCAATCAGACATAATAAAAATACGGGTAGAATCACACCGTAGTCAATTCGATTATCGTTCGTTTTTATTCGTGAATTTTCCATGTCCACACTCTCTTCTGTAGAATCTTTATCCATTATAGTGATATTTGAGGAGAAAAGAAAGGATTGTCCACGAGCATTCACAAAAAATTTAGAAACTTTAATGATTTTCGGGAAAAGAGGGTTAAAAACAATCCGAAATTGTTTAGAATTACAGTGAAAGAAGGGCTATATTCTGATTCATATCTGATCAATCAGAGTAAAACGATCGTATATGTACTAGATAGGAAGTTCAGCGACATACTTTTCAATGAAAACTCGCTGAATTCGTCTATTCTCCTTACTTAATAAAAATATCTTATTCTAAGTATTCTTCTTTATTTTTGATAAATCTTTCCTCAATGTAACAGAATAAAGCAACTTTAACTCCATGATAGATCGCCACCTAGTTTTCGTTTCAAATAGATAGCAACATATGACTACTCTTAACTACTTTGTCCAAAATATAAATTGATGCACGACGAGCCTATTTACCACATTAATGTGGTAATGAAATGTTATTTACGCCACCACATAATTTCACTAGAATACAATTAAGGAAGCGCTTCCGGAGGTGAACCAATGATTTTAAATAATCGAGAACAACTGCTGTTGCAACTACTATTAGAACAAACGGAGTTTCGCCCTGCCTCTTTTTTTCAAAAGCAGTTAAATGTATCCCAAAAAACGGTTTATAACAATTTAACGACTTTAGAAAAGAAACTAAAAGATTCGGGACTAGCTCTCAAAAAAGTACCAAGAAAAGGAATCTTTTTATCTGGTTCTGAATCAGCAAAACAGAATGGTTATCGATTGTTAGCAAAAAAAGAGACTAAACTCGAACTATTTTCACCTAATTATCGTAAAATCTTTATTTTCGCTAACTATCTGTTTTCAGTAAAACCAATGCATTATCAGGAATTCTCTGAATATTTTTATATTAGCAACCAGTCAATAAAGAAAGATGTTGATGAAATCGTTGCTTTCTGTCGATTCCATCAAGTATCAACAAAAATGACTACTAGCGGACTCAAGCTAACCTCAGTTGAATCTGCTGCTCAAAACGTATTCAAATCTTTTTTAGAGAAGTATACCGACGCCAAAGCCAGTGAAAATCTTTTGGTCAACAATCTCTTTGACTCTAAGGTTCTCGATTTAACGAAGAAATTTGTCTCAGACATGACTCAAACAATCGGCCATCCAGTCAATAATTATTCTATTGAATCTTTGAAGCTTTCATTGCGAATTTTTCTTTCAAGACTTCTTATAGATAAACACATTGAAAAACAAGAGCAGCTAGTATTTGACGAACTTAGACGAATGAAATTCTATATGATCGCGGTTGATTTTTCTGAAATGATCCAACAGCAACTACCTGTTCAATTTAGTGATACAGATATTCAATATGTATGTTCCTTGTTATTAGCACACGGCATCGAGCCTTTTGGTCAAATGGATGAGCCTCACGAATCTACTATCACAAATTGTACGAAACAAATTATTCAAAAAATGTCACATATGTTAAACGCAGATCTGACACAAGATAAATTATTGCTGCAAACATTATTGGCTCATATCGTTCCCATGATCCATCGATCAAAGACAGGAATTTTATTGAAAAACCCACTGATAAAAAGTATCAAAAAACAATACTCAACAATGTATACATTGACCAAATATGCAATTGGAGATTTAGAGGAGCGATTTCAAATCTTATTAACAGAAGACGAAGTTTCTTTTCTGACGATCCATTTTCAGCTAGCCTTTGAAAAGATAAAAATTACTAACCATATACTAATTGTTTGCCAATCTGGTTTTGCTACATCGGAGTTGATTTTTAACCGTATCAAACAAACGATCGCTGCTGATACCGTATTGGAGATCATTCCTTTGAGTAAACTGGTCAGTACATCTCTTGAAACTGTTGATCTGATCATATCAACTATTCCATTGGACATTACAGCACCGCCAGTTATTTATATTTCGCCGCTTCCTACTACCGAAGAAATAGGAAGAATCTCAGCAAAGATATCTAATCTTAATGAGAATGAGAAAAATTTTTACTCAAAAAAATACCAGAAAACGACTTTATTACAAAAATATTTAGATCCTACTTTCCTTTTTGTCAAAAAAAAGTTTCGAACAAAAAAAGATGTACTGGATTTTTTAGCAGATGATTATCTGAAAAAAAAGCTTGTTACAACAAAATTTAAGCATTCTCTATTTGAACGAGAGGAACTAGGAAGCACTGGCTTAAAGACGGGAGTAGCCATTCCACATGCTGATCCACATACAGTGAAAGAAACAAAACTTGCTTTTCTCACCCTCGATGCGCCAATTACTTGGGGAGACACAAAAATCCAACTAATTGTTTTGCTTGCGATTGCTGAAGAAAACATGATCGAGGCAAAAGAGTTGATCGCTTCGATTTACGGATTGTTTAACTCAGCCGAAGAAATTCAATGGATCGTTAATAGTCAAACGCAAGAAGAACTGTATCAAAGATTGTTAAGAGGAGGAAATTGATCATGTTTTTTGATCACCAAATCGTGTTACTTGAAAAAGATTCTAAAACAAAAGAGGAAGCTTTTCGACTATTAGCAGACGAACTCATCAAAACTCATTGTGTAAATGATCAGTTCTATCAAAATATCGTACAGCGAGAAGAAACCTTTCCTACAGGTTTAAAAATTAACGGCATTGGGGTAGCGATCCCACATACGGACAGCAAATTTGTTTTACGATCCCAAGTCGCTTTTATGTCACTTGCCTCTCCCCTTTCATTTATTGAAATGGGTTCGCAAGAAAAGAAAATCGATGTATCTCTGTTGTTCATGCTTGCATTGAAGGAACCACATGAGCAATTGGGTATGCTACAAAATCTTATCTCTATGTTTCAAACACCAGGGGTTTTGGAAGCCCTATCCTCAGTAACGACTAAAGAAGCGTATCTTTCGATTATTGAAAAAAATGGACTGCAATAAAAAGGAGGAACAATTATGTTAAATGCATTACAGTGGTTCGTTGATCTAGGTTCAATCGTTGTTTTGCCTATTTTAATTTTTATTTTTGGAATAATTTTGGGAACCAAGCCTGGCAAAGCCTTTACTTCAGCCTTAACTGTTGGTGTCGGGTTTGTTGGATTGAATTTGGTGATTGACCTTCTAAGCAGCAGCTTGGGTCCTGCCGCCCAGCATATGGTTGAACGTCTAGGATTAAATTTGACAACGATTGATGTCGGATGGCCTGCCGCAGCGGCAATTTCTTACGGGACGATTTTAGGAAGCCTTGCGATTCCGATTGGTGTGGTCCTAAATGTTTTACTCATCATTTTAGGGCTGACTAAAGTATTGAATGTAGATATTTGGAATATTTGGCACGCAGCCTTCATCTCTTCTCTGATTTATGCCCTCACTGGAGACTTTGCAATGGGGATCGCGGCCACCGTCATCTATTTGATGATGATTCTTTTAATGGGAGATATTTTAGGTCCGATCATTAATAAGTTCTACGGATTTCCTAATATCACTTTTCCTCATGGTACCGCCGCACCAGGATTCATCTTTGCACTTCCGATGAATTGGCTCTTTGATCGTATTCCGGGACTAAAAGATTGGAAAGCAGATCCAGAAACCATTCAGAAAAAATTTGGTGTCTTTGGTGACTCTACTGTTATGGGCTTTTTGATTGGTCTCATCATGGGAATACTTGCCGGATATGACACAGCAGGTGTCGGCCAATTAGCCGTCCAAACAGGCGCTGTGATGGTTTTGATGCCTAAAATGGTTGCTTTACTGATGGAAGGTCTAACGCCTATTTCTGAATCTGCAAATGAATTCGTCAAAAAACGGTTTCCTGGAAGAGAGCTTTACATCGGTATGGATGCAGCATTATCGGTTGGTCATCCAGCTGTCCTTTCTTCCTCATTGCTGCTAGTTCCGATCACTATTTTGTTAGCCGTAGTTCTACCTGGCAATACGACCTTGCCTTTTGGTGATTTAGCAACCATTCCCTTTCTGATTTGCTTGATGGCTGCTGTTTTTGGAGGAAACATCATTCGAACAGTAATTGCTGGAACGATTTATATGGTAAGCATTCTCTATATTACTTCGTGGGCAGCACCGCTTGTCACTACTGCTGCTCGATCCGCAAACTTTGATCTACAAGGAAACTCTATGATCACTGCTATGGCTGAAGGTGGTTTATGGACCACATTCCTTTATGTCGGCTTAACCAAAATATTAAGCTGGGGCGGTTTAGCCATAATTGGCGTCTCTGTTTTGTTTGGATTGATTTATGTAAATAAAATTCGTCCCAAGAAACAAACATCGAAATTATAGGAGGAAATGATAATGAAAAAACTATTGATTATGTGCGGTACAGGTGTTGCAACTTCAACAATTGTAACAAATAAGGTAAAAGAATGGCTGAAAGAAAAAGGGATGACTGATCAAGTGAAACTGTATCAATCCAAAGTGGCAGATGAGATGAATAAAATTGATAACTATGACATCGTGGTGAGTACAACGGTTGTTCCAGACTCAATCAAAGATCGCGTAATTATGGGGCTGCCACTCTTAACAGGGATTGGTACAGAAGAAATGTACGCGGAAATCGAAAAGAAAATCAAAGAATAAGGAGAATGCCCTATGTTGGTCACAACAAAAGAACTATTCGCACATGCAGAAAAACACAATTATGCATTACCCGCAGCAAATTTTTTCGACTTAACTAGTGCAAGAACATACGCGGAGACTGCTGAACGTTTAAACAAGCCTTTGATATTGGCCTTCGCTCAGTCCCATATGAACATGTTGACTTTAGAAGAGGCTGCCATGATTGGAAAATTTTTAGCAAAAAAAAGCACTACACCTATCGCTTTGCACTTAGATCACGGTACCGATGAAGAGGTCATCAAAAGAGCCATTCATTTAGGTTTTACTTCCGTAATGATCGACGCTTCTGAGGAGTCATTCGAAGAAAATGTCCGTCGGTCAAAGGAGATCGCCGATTACGCTCATAAAAATGGTGTCGTTGTTGAAGCCGAAATCGGGCACGTTGGGTCGGAAAACAGTCTGGAATCAGCCGTAAATAGTCAATCTATTTACACAGAACCTTCTGAGGCTGTTGCATTTGCCAAATTAACCGGGGTTGATTCGTTGGCAGTTTCTATTGGCACCTCTCACGGACATTATCAAGGGATACCCAAAATAAATTTTGACGTTTTAAAGGAAATACACCATGCCGTCAATGTTCCTCTTGTTCTGCATGGCGGATCCTCTTCTGGCGATGAAAACCTTGAAAAATGTGCCTTAGAAGGTATCCGGAAAATAAATATTTTTACTGACTTTGTCACTGCTGCTATGAATGAAATTCACAAAAATCAACCAAATGACTATTTCGATTTACTTCATTCAGCAAGCAATGGAATGTCCAAGACACTCGAGCACTATTTTACAGTCTTTCATACCAAACCTTACCGTGAAGGAGAAAGCTAATGAAAAAAAGAACTTTAAGAACGCCATTCTTTGTCATCAATCCTAAAGCCTATCTTTATGGAAAACAAGCATTGGCATTGGCAAAAGCTGCTGATGAGTTGTCATCTTTGTATGACATCGACATTCTATTTACTGTTCAGCATGCAGACGTTTCTTTAATTAAACAGGCAACAACACATTTATTCGTCACTGTCCAACATTTAGACGGAATCAAAATTGGTCGTGGAATGGGCTATGTTTTACCCGAAGCAGTGGCAGAAGCCGGAGCTGAAGCTACCTTTTTAAACCATGCTGAACACCCCATGACATTGCAAGAACTGACTAAAGCGATTCAGCGCTCAAATGAATTGGGTCTCTTAACAATTGTCTGTGCGAATTCATTGACTGAAGCGAGAGCCGCGGCTTCCCTAAAACCCGATGTGATGGTTTGCGAGCCAACCGAACTAATTGGGACAGGACAAACCAGTGATCTTCAATACATGACGGAAACAAATCGTGTTGTTCGGGAAATTGATCCAGAAATCCTGATTTTGCAGGCTGCTGGTATATCTAGTGCTGCCGATGTTGAAAAAGCTTTGTCGTCAGGTGCTGATGGTACCGGAGGGACAAGCGGTATTGTGCAAGCAGATGATCCAGTTCAAACCCTTACAGAAATGATCAAACAAGCGGTGAAGCACAAAAAGGAGGATTAACACTGTGAAATTTTTAAAAGAGCAACTGACGTTAACTTCTAACGGGAATCGAGTGTCTTACCACAACATCACAGAAGAAGTGAAAGCAATGGTTGAAAAAAGCGGAATTTCAAATGGAATCTGTCTCGTACAGTCTCCCCATACGACTTGTTCTGTTATCTTTGAAGAATACATGCATGATACAGACTTTAACGGAGATGAATTTCTTCAAGTTGATTTAAACCGAATTCTCGATAAAATTATTCCTCGTGAACTATCAGAAAATACCGATTATCGTTATCCTGGACCAAAGCATTTAGAATTTTTGATGAGTCTGGACGATCCAAACTACCCAACAGATCCAGCAACGATTTTAAACGGCGATGCACATATTCGCTCGAGTTTTTTCGGTGCAAGCGAAAGCTTTATTTTAAGTAATGGCAAGCTAGAGATCGGCTCTGTAGGCTATATCTATTTTGTTGATTTCGATCAAAATCGTGTGCGAAATAGGACATGCCATGTAATGCTAATGGGCGAATAAGAACAGTTATCGGGTAAATCAGGAAAAATTTAGATTACTTATCGCCTGCAAAAGAAAAACCATGAATCCTCTAAAAGAAGATTCATGGTTTTTCATTTCTTATGCCAGCTGCAGGATTCGAACCTGTGACCTACGCGTTACGAGTGCGTTGCTCTACCAACTGAGCTAAGCTGGCGTTGTATGGCACAAAGAAAATTATATGCAAAAACGGTTGTTTTGTAAAGAGGTCTGCTGAAAAAAATCTACTTACTGAAATTTTCCGAAAATTGTGATATAATAGAAGTATCAAGGAGGTTTTTACATGGCAACATTTGGTAAATTCGAAACAACAATTGTCCCGTCACAAGAAGGTTCAACGTTTGAGGTCGCTACTCCTGTCATGTTCACGTTCCATGGGAAGAAACAAACTGGTACCATCACAAAGCAGTTGAAAAACTCTGCGGTGGTCGAGCTGAACGAAACCCCAGAAAACCAGAAATTAGTTTCGCAAAGTAATGGTGTATTGATCATCAATTACAAACAATTAACCAAACTATAACCCGTTTAATGCAAGGAGAAAATCAGTTGATTTTCTCCTTTTTTCATTGTCTGTTTTTTTGAAAAACGCAAAAAAAGCCATGGATAACCGATCGAACCGTTTTGGCTGTCGATCTTCTTCCATGGCGTCATTGACGAGGCAAAACTTGAAGCAGTTGCCGTTGTCGTATTTGTATTGATTTATTTTGTACCGAATAGACGGTCACCGGCATCGCCCAAACCAGGAACGATATAGCCGTGTTCATTTAGGCGTTCATCAAGATTTGCAGTGTAGATGTCAACATCTGGATGGGCATCTTGCAATGCTTTCACGCCTTCTGGTGCAGCAACTAAGCAGACGAATTTCATGTTTGAAGCACCACGTTTTTTCAGTGCATCGATCGCCATGATCGCTGAACCACCCGTAGCTAACATTGGGTCAACGATAAATAATTGACGTTCATCGATATCTTCAGGTAATTTTACGAAGTATTCGTGTGGTTCTAGCGTTTCTTCATCACGGTACATCCCGATATGACCAACTTTTGCGGCTGGGATCAATTCAAGGATACCATCAACCATGCCTAGACCTGCGCGCAGGATCGGAATGATCGCTACCTTTTTACCAGATAGTGTTTTTTGTGTTGATTCTTCAATTGGTGTTTCAATCACTAGATCTTCAAGCGGCATGTCGCGAGACACTTCATACGCCATCAACATTGCGATTTCATTAACAACTTCACGGAAAACCTTTGTTCCACAGTTCTTGTCGCGGATCATTGTTAATTTGTGTTGGATCAGCGGGTGATCGATTACTTGAAATTTACCCATTTAAAAAAATCTCCTTTGGTTTTTCTCTTATTTTAAAGCAAATCGGCTCTTGTTACAACCATCTGCCCCAGGCAATGCTGCTTTTCCTCAAAAAAAGGATTGTGTTAGAAGGAAGGAGACAAGACGGCATGTAACACGCCTCTACGTTCATTCTAGCCCCTTTTTCACTTTTGGTGATCAAAAAGAGCTGGAGCGCAGGAAAAACGCGTGAGACGTCTTGTCTGACCTTAACTTCTGTCACAGTCCCCTTTTATTTGTTTTTGTAAAGTGGATAGTTGTCCGTCAATTCTTTGACTTGCGCCGCTACTTCTGCCAAGACGGCTTCATCATTTGGTTTTTCTAAAACTTTGACGATCAATTTCGCTACTTCGACACAATCTTCTTCTTTAAAGCCACGACTAGTGATCGCTGGTGTCCCCACGCGAATCCCACTCGTTTTGAAAGGACTTAATGATTCGAAAGGAATCGAGTTTTTATTGACGGTAATATTGACTTGATCCAGCAAGGCTTCTGCTTCTTTTCCGTTCAAATCAAAGCCACGCACATCGATCAATAATAGGTGATTGTCTGTTGCACCAGAGACCAAGCGGGCTTGTGGTGCTTGGTTGAAGACTTTCGCCATTGCTTGCGCATTGCGGATGACTTGTTCAGAGTACTCTTTGAACGACTCATCTTGTGCTTCTTTAAAAGCGACAGCTTTCGCTGCGATCACGTGCTCTAATGGTCCGCCTTGGATGCCAGGGAAAACGGCACTATTGATTTTTTTCGCTAAGTCTTCATCATTTGTTAAAATCAAGCCGCCTCGAGGGCCGCGTAATGTTTTATGGGTCGTAGAAGTCGTGATGTCCGCATAAGGAACTGGGTTTGGATGAAGACCAGCCGCTACTAAACCAGCGATATGCGCCATATCCACCATCAATTTTGCGCCAACTTCATCAGCGATTTCACGGAACTTCGCAAAATCGATCGTACGTGAGTAAGCACTGGCACCGGCAACGATCAGTTTCGGTTGATGCTTGCGCGCCAAAATACGAACGACATTGTAGTCAATGACTTCTGTTGCAGGATCAACACCATAACTAACAAAATTATAGGTCTTGCCACTGAAATTCACTGGTGAGCCATGGGTCAAATGACCGCCTGCGGAAAGATCCATCCCTAATACTGTATCGCCTGTTTCGATCAACGCTAAATAAGCTGCTGTGTTGGCTTGAGAACCAGAATGCGGTTGAACATTGGCATATGCCGCACCGAAAATACTTTTCGCCCGTTCAATTGCTAAGTTTTCTACCACATCAACAAATTCACAACCGCCATAGTAACGACGACCTGGATAACCCTCAGCGTATTTATTTGTCAAAATACTACCTTGCGCAGCCATTACACCTTCTGAAACGATATTTTCAGACGCAATCAATTCCAAATTGTTTTGTTGACGATTCGTTTCTTTTTCGATCGCTTGCCACAATTCGGGATCAAACGTTTGATAATCCATGCTTACAACACCCCTTTACCTTAATGGTAGCATTGTATCACATTTCTTCATAAGCTACCTATAATGAATTCTGGTTTTTTGCTAATTTTCTTGAAAGAAACTTTGATTTGCAGCTTTTTTCAACCGATTCATATAAGCAGCCCCTAAGCCGCTTTCTGGAAACGTGGGTGCAAATAAGATATCTAGCTCAGCAATCGATTCATCTAACGCCCGTAACCCCGCAAACAGCCCTTTTGTCGCGGCTTCCACACTGTCATCAAAAAATAAATAAATGGCTGCCGCTTCAAAGCGGACTTGCTCGGCGATCGTCGGTCCAGCTAAAACACCTACCTTAAGCTGCTGTTCTTTTGCCCAATCCATGGCTGCCGACCAATCTTGGTCATTGACCATCATGACGTTAGTATTCGGTGCATAGTGCTTGTATTTCATGCCTGGCGCTTTGGGTGCTTCACTTTCTGTTACTAAGTGCTGATCGACGAGGACTTTCGTTTGTAAGACTGCTTCAAGCTGTTCTTTAGAGATCGCACCAGGGCGTAAGATGACCGGCGGCGCCGTTGGGTCACTCAAATCTAAGACTGTTGATTCGACACCGATCTGCGTCACCCCATCATCCAAGATGCCAGCAATTTTGCCTGCCAGATCATGCTGAACATGCGCAGCTGATGTTGGGCTTGGTTTACCAGATGTATTCGCGCTAGGACCAACCAATGGCTGTTGGGCTTGTTTGATCAACGCTAACGTCTTGGTGTTGTTGGGCATCCGAAAAGCCGCTGTGGATAAGCCGCCAGTAACGATGCTAGGTAAACTGTCTTTTTTGATCGAAAAGATCAAGGTTAAGGGCCCCGGCCAGAAAGTTTCCATCAATTTATCAGCGAAGGGATGCTTGTTATCCACAAACGGTTCCAACTGCTCTGGCTCGGCAATATGAACGATCAAAGGGTTGTCACTAGGTCGTCCTTTGACTTGATATACTTGCGCAACAGCATTGGGCAAAAGCGCGCTAGCCCCTAGTCCATAGACGGTTTCCGTCGGGAACGCCACTAATCCCCCTTCAGCTAAAATAGCTGCTGCTTCGTTTAACTGTGATTGATCAAAAATTTTTGTTTCCACAATTTATCCACATCCTTTTTTGAGAAGTTTCCACACTTATCAACATTTTCTGGTTTCTTTTCCACATTTTGTGGATAAGTCGTTTGTCAAGTGTGGATAACCCTGTTTATAACTCGGTTTATTTAGAAGACGTTCATTTCATAAGGTTTTTGTAATTTTTCCTGTGTAAAAAAATTTATTTATCCACATCTTGTGGATGACTGACGAACACCATCCGGTCTTGACCCGCAAGATCTTTTACTACGGTGACTTCTTTGTTGGGAAAAGCGGCTGCAAACAGTTGTTGAACGGCGGGTCCTTGCTGAAAGCCGATTTCTAGCGCCATTTGCCCACTTGGCGCCAAACACTTCGGTGCTTGCTGTGCTAATTGTTTATAGATCGCTAACCCTTGTTCTTGAGCAAAAAGCGCCATTTTAGGCTCTTTTTCCCGTACGCTGATATCCATCAGCGGCCACTCTTCAGCACTGATATACGGCGGGTTGGAAATGATCAGATCCCATTGCTGATCTGCCACAGGTTCTAAAGTATTTCCTTGGAAAAAGCGGATCTCTGCGCCTAAGGTTACCGCATTTTCTTTAGCAACGGCTAATGCCTCTGCTGAAAGATCCACGGCACTTACGGTCCACTGGGGACGTGCCAATTTTAAGGCAATGGCGATCGCTCCAGTACCTGTACCGATGTCTACGACTCGTAGTGGCTGATCTGCTGGTACTTTTGCCAAACACTTTTCCACCAACTCTTCGGTTTCTGGACGCGGGATCAAGGTTGCAGGAGTCACTTTTAAGCGATGCCCATAAAATTCTTCATACCCCAGTAAATATTGCGGGGGTTCATGCTGTAGCAGCTGTTCAAGATCTGCTGCGATCTGTGCCTCATCTTCCCTTAGGATGGGTTGGTCCATCTGCAGCAGCCAATCGAGTTGCTGCCAGTTTTTTCGCTGTAAAAACAGGTATTGGATCGCATACCCGTCCAGCCCTTTCGTTTCTAAAAAAGAAGAAGCCCGTGAAAGGACTTCTCGATAGGTTTTAGCCATTTTGCATCTCATCTAATTTTGATGTTTGATCGTAAACGATCAGTGCATCAACAATTTCATCGAGTTTTCCAGCTAAAATTTGATCCAATTTTTGAATAGTCAACCCGATACGGTGATCTGTTACGCGGTTTTGTGGGAAGTTATAGGTCCGAATCCGTTCAGAACGATCGCCGGTACCCACTGCTGATTTACGGTTTGCATCGTATTCGCTTTGTGCTTCTTGCTGCATTTGGTCATAGACCCGTGCCCGCAAGACTTTCATCGCTTTCTCACGGTTTTTCAGCTGTGAACGCTCATCTTGCATCGCAACAGCGATCCCTGTTGGCAAGTGCGTCAAACGAACAGCAGAAGCTGTTTTGTTGACGTGCTGACCACCAGCACCAGAGGCATGGTAAATATCGGTTCGAATATCTTTGTCTGCGATATCGATTTCGACTTCTTCTGCTTCAGGCATAACCACGACCGTTGCCGTAGACGTATGGATTCGGCCTTGTGATTCGGTAGACGGTACCCTTTGCACTCGGTGGGCGCCGCTCTCATATTTCAATTTTGAAAAGACGTTGTCGCCAGTGATCATCATGATGACTTCTTTGTAGCCGCCGATCCCAGTGACGTTGGCATCCATGACTTCGACTTTCCAACCTTGGTTTTCCGCATATTTTTGATACATATTGAAAAGATCGCCAGCAAATAAGGCTGCTTCATCGCCGCCTGCTGCACCACGGATCTCCATGATGATGTTTTTGTCATCATTCGGATCTTTTGGCAATAACAAGATTTTGATGCGTTCTTCTAAAACATCTTTTTCTTTTTTCAAGTCAGAGAGTTCTTCTTTGGCCATCTCTGCCATTTCCGCATCAAGGTTTTCCCCAAGCATTTCTTCGGTATCCTTGATTCCTTCAACGACTTCTTTGTAACGGCGGTAGACTTCCACCGTTTCCCGTGTATTGGCTTCTTCTTTTGAAAGCTGCATGAAGCGTTTGGTGTCAGAGATCACGGCTGGATCACTTAGTAATTCGCCTAATTCTTCGTAACGGTCTTCGATTGCTTGTAACTGATCGTACATTGATTATTCTCCTTCTTTTTTCATTCCCGGGTGAAAGTAATGCTTGCGGCAAACTGGATAATACGCTTCATTGCCGCCGATTTGTACTTGATCGCCCTCGTAAACGGGTTTTCCGTCGATATAGTGCAAGTTCATGGTTGCTTTTTTATGACAGAACCAGCAGATGGTTTTCATCTCTTCGATTTTATCTGCGTAAAGCAGCAAGTATTTTGAGCCTTCAAATAATTCATTACGGAAATCATTTTTCAAACCGAAGGCCATCACAGGGATACCTAACTCATCCACGATTTTGGTGAAAGCCAGCACGTGATGCTTCTTTAGGAACTGCGCTTCGTCGATCAAAATACAATAAGGTTTATAACCCAGGTCTTTGATCAAATGGAACAGATCCGTTTCATCAAAAATCGGGATCGCGTCTCGTTCTAAGCCGATGCGACTCGAAACATTTCCCACGCCACTTCTCGTGTCCAATCCGCTTGTCATGATCACGACTGGTTTATCTTGTTCTTCATAGTTGTGAGCAACTTTCAGTATCTCGATCGTTTTCCCACTATTCATTGCGCCATATTTAAAAAAAAGCTGTGCCATCTCGCCCATCCTTCCTCATACTCCTTTGGTATTATACTTGAAAAAGGAGAATTTTTACAGACTTAAATTCGACACATGCCGCCTTTTACGCAAGAGTTTTACGAAAAGTTAACGGATTTTTTTCCGCCAGCATCTCTTACTCGTTTCTGGCTTTTTGGGCCACTTCTGCCAATACTTGACAAGCCAGTGGGTATTCTGGATTTTCATTCCCATTGATATCTGTTGCAATGATCGCAAATCCAAGCTGCTGATAGAGCTTGATTGCTGCGTGGCTCCAAGTTTGCGTATGAAGATACATCGATTCATTGGCTGCCTCCAAGACAGAAACGACTTGCGTGACCAAGCCGCGAGCGATCCCTTGGCGTTGGGCTTGCGGCATTACTGCTACCCAATGGACTAGTGGAACCAGTGTGCCGTCTTGCTTGGCTTTTTTCCAAGCGGTAGCCGTACCGACCGGTGTACCTGATTGATCAAGGGCAAAAAACATTCGCTGTCCTAGCTGTGCTTGCTCGGGCATAAATTCCTTTTCAAAATACGCCAATGCCTCGGCCTCATTGTCAAACTCTCCGACGGATGTTTCGATCCGTGCCCAGTGCCTTTCGTCTCCTGCTTGGTAGCTGCGTAGCGAATAGTTATCGGATTGAAGGGGCTGGATCGGTGTGTTTTTGTGCGCTCGCTTCATCCAGATTTCTGCATATGGAATTGATTTATCTAACATTGGTTGTGCCTCTCTCTCATTGGTTTTTTCCTTGTTCAAAGGTTTATTTGAGAATCAATTTGGAATCAATCATGTAATTTCTTTACTAGAAAAATTTCTGTTAGCTGATTTTGCGTATGGGCGATTCTCCCAATTTCGTCATAACCCATTCGCTGATAAAAATCTGGCGCTTGAAAATCAAAGGTCGCCGTCTGACAGTTTTCACAGCCAAATGCTTTCAACTGCTGTTCAAGATCCGTAAGAATCTGCTTGCCATACCCTTTTCCCCGCTCGGATGCTTTGACCCACAGGGTGTCAAGATAGCCGATATGATACATTGAGGCGTAGGCAATGCCACCAGCAATCACCACACCCTCTTTTTTGATTACACTGCTAAAGTTCTGATAGGTCTCTGTTTGTGTAAATGGTTTTTGGTGCTTTGTGTAAGCTGTTAATGCTGTTTCTAACGCAGCCAATTCTTGGTCTGTTCCTTGTTCAATGATTCGCGTCATATTCAATCACTCCTTCTTGTTTCTTGATAATCTGCGATGATCTGATCGACCGTTTCTGCTATCGTTAGGCCTTCTTTGATCAGTCTTTCCTCTGAAGATCCTTTTGGGAAAAGCAAGTCTCGCTCAAGCCACCATTTACGCATCGTTTCCTCGGAAAAATAGTCTCGCTGCATTCGGGTCTGATGTCTTTTGACCGTTTCCTCAAAAGAAAGATCAAAATAATAAACTAGCTTTTTTTTGGGAAAGAGTTTCATTAGAAAGTCGAGAAAGTCTTGGTATTTTTCACGAGAATAAATTCCTTCAACAAGTACCACCGGCACTTTCCCCTTCGCATATAGGACAGCTTTTTTCATCAAACCGCTGGCTAAATTATTAGGGGTATCTTTGACACAAAAAATTTCTCGCCGAAAAACATCTTGTGAAATCAGCACTGCCTCTTCCCCAAAAACGTGCTGAACAGCTTTGGCAATAGTGGTTTTGCCGCTGCCAGAATTACCTCGAAGTAAAATCAAAATACTTTCCATGCAAACTTCCTTTCTTCATTGCCCTGTTTTCTAAGCATATCTCTTGTTTTTCTCTACTAGAAGCATACCATAGAAGCAAAGGAGGAATACCTATGAAAGATACGGCAATTTTTGCTGGCGGTTGTTTTTGGTGCATGGTGAAGCCTTTTGATTCGCTGCCAGGCATCCTCAAAGTGGTTTCTGGCTTTACTGGTGGCCATGTGCCTAACCCAACCTACCAACAAGTAACGACAGGTACCACCGGTCACACCGAAGCAGTTGAGATCACCTTTGATCCTGAAGTCATCTCTTATGAAGAATTGGTTGCCATCTATTGGCAACAGACAGACCCCACAGATGCGTTTGGTCAGTTTGCCGACCGTGGTGATTCCTATCGTCCAGTGATTTTTTACAATAGTGAAGAACAAAAAGCGATTGCGGAAAAATCAAAGGCGCAGTTGCAAGCTAGTGGCCGCTTTGACCGTCCGATCGTAACGAAGATCGAACCAGCAGAACCTTTTTATCCTGCAGAAGACTATCATCAAGATTTTTACAAAAAAAATGCAGCCCATTACAATGCTTATAGCGAAGGCTCCGGTCGAGCCGGCTTTATTCGCCAAAACTGGGCTTAACTTTTTGGGGAACGTTCCTTACAATTCATCACTAACAGCCGATCTGCCTCGTCAGCAGATCGGCTGTTTTCTGTTTTTTTTTGCCAAAAGGAAATTGACAGTCAGGGCATTTTCGCGATACACTGATTAGAAAATTCTGACGATTATAAAGGAGTGTTTGTTTGATGTTAGCCAATGAAGTCCGTCCAGGTCCTAATCGGTATATTACGGGCGATGGGGTCTTAACTGATTTGCCGGAGTATTTACGAGAGTTCCAAGAGGTAGCAGTAATTACTGGGGAGCAGTCATTCGATGTGTTTTCGAACTATTACCCTCATTCATTCGACTACCCGATCTACCGCTACGATGGATCATCGAGTTATGAAAATGCGCAAACCTTAGCTGAAGCGATTCAGCAAGCAGATGCCGTGGTGGCAATCGGCGGTGGCAAGGTCGCTGATACAGCAAAAATCACCGCCCAAACCCTTGGTGCAGAATTGATCGTGATCCCTACATTGGTTTCTAACTGTGCCCCCTTCACCCCGGTGATCGTCGCCTATTACCCCGATCATACGATTTGTAAAATCGACTATGCCAAAAAAGGTGCCTACATGACGATCGTCGACACCCGTTTTTTACTAGCCACACCTGTTGATTACTTTATCGCAGGGATCGCTGATACCTTAGCCAAATATTATGAAATGGAAGCCATCGTCCGCAACATGGCAGAAGACGACAAGACTGCCTTAGTACGGCTAGGTTTCCAAAGCGCTCTTTTGATCAAAAACTTGCTGATTGCCGATGCGATCCAAGCCGTCAAAGACTTAGAAACCGGGCAGCTGACCCCCGCCTTTGCCCGCATCACCGATGCGATCATTGCTTTGGCAGGCGAAGTTGGCGGTTTTGCAGTCGAATTTGGCCGCACGTCCGGTGCGCAT
Source organism: Enterococcus sp. DIV0008 (assembly GCF_050542615.1). Lineage (NCBI taxonomy): Bacteria > Bacillati > Bacillota > Bacilli > Lactobacillales > Enterococcaceae > Enterococcus > Enterococcus sp. DIV0008. Next base: position 2,943,231 of record NZ_CP172937.1, read on the forward strand.
GCGCTGCATGACGGCTTGTCTTATTTGAGTGAGACCCATAGCGTCTTGCACGGCAACAAAGTCGCCTACTGCATTTGGGTCCAGCTTGCCTATACCAATGATTTTGATGTGATTGAAAAATTACGGCCGTTTTACGAAGCTTTGCACTTGCCAATGAAGCTGAAGGATCTCCACGTGACGCGCCTTGATCGGGATTACTTCGCCTCGGTTCTGACCTATGCTGTCAAAGAAGAAGAAACCTTTATTTTGATCGATCCTGCGATCACACCCGAAAAAGTCTATCAGGCGATCGAAGCGGTGGAGGCGCTGTAAACCGTACACATTGCTAAACAACTTTATAATAAAAAAACTGTTTCCCTAATGCATTTCGGAAACAGTTTTTTTATTTGATGAAACAGACACGCAGTAGCGATCCTGGCTGCGCATATTCTTAGCGGGCGACAGCAACTGGCGCATTGCCCATCACTGCACGACTTCACCCAATAGCCCGTTTTCTAAGCAGTAATGATAAATGCCTTCCTCGGCTACGTGACCGATCACTTCGTCGGCGATTGCTTTTAACTTGTCCGAAGCATTGTCCATTGCTAGACCCCAGCCGACTGCCTCCAGCATCTCAATATCATTGTTGCCATCCCCAAAGGCAATGGCTTCGGATTTATCCAAGCCATAGTAAGCCAGCATTTTGGCAATGCCGCTTCCTTTTCCGCTGCTGGCTGGAATAATATCGACTGCCCGATCCCACCAAGCGGTGATTTTCGCCTCTGTGGTATTTGCCATCACTTTGGCGTAGTCTTCTTTCCCTGAGCCAAGCATCACTTGGAAAATGTCTTGCTGCTGGATCACCTCATCAAAATCTTCTGCCACGATCACTTCTTGGTGGGCAAAGGAAAAATACTCAACTAAATCAGCATCTTTGCCATTGGCAACCGTTCGGTCCTTCGTAGCGATCGCTACTGGACGCTTGAGTGCCGTGGCATTTTCTATGATTTGCTGAACATCTTTTTTAGGAATGGGGTTTTGGTGGATCCCCTCGGCTTGATTAAAACAATACGATCCGTTAAAGGTCAAAAACGCATCAAAGGTCACGCCTTCAAATTGCGGCAACGCGATGGGACTTCTGCCAGTCGCAATGCACAACAGGATCCCTTGCTTCTTCAAGGCTTTTAATGTGGCTAACATTCTTTCAGAGATTTGCTTTTTGCTCATATCGATCAGTGTGCCATCAACATCGAAAAAAATAATTTTTACGTCTTTCATGATCTTCCCCATTTCCGTCTCGATTTTCAAAAAATTTGATACGCTTTTTTGTCCGCTTTCTCGCTATTGTTCCGTGCGGATCGTCGCTGTTATCTTTTACTTCTTTTATCTTCTCATAAATTGCTAGCGTTTTCTTCTGAAATCGAGAAATCCTTACTGATTTGCTTCGAGTTTTTAAGTTTCTTAAACAATCAAGCTGCCGCAAGAAGCACAGTCTGATCATTTCTTCTCAACGACACTTTCCAAAAGCTTTTCCTTGCACAATTTCTGCTGCTCATAAATTCTATCCTGCTTTCTTTCAAATCTACTTGGTTCTTTGGTATACTGGGGATAGTTTATTTAGTGAGGGGTTTTTTGTAATGAACTTTACCCGCTTTGCTCGCTTGACACAGCGCAGGAGCAAAACATTTATTTCCCAGAATGTGTCTTCGATCCAAGTGATCGTTTTTTATTATATCGTGATGACGGTGGTCTCTTTGGGGCTTTTTTCACTCCCCTTCTTTCGGGAACCCGGCTCTCATGTCGCGTTTATCGATCTGTTCTTTATGGCGGTCAGCACGGTCAGTGTCACAGGGTTGACTACCTTCCCGATCAATGACGTATTTAACGACCGCGGGGTCATTTTATTGGAAGTCCTCTTTCAAGTCGGTGGTTTAGGGATCATGATGATCTCGACCTTTTTTGCGATCGTTTCACGGCGCAAAATCAGTTTAAAGCAGCGCCAGTTGATCATGACGGATATGAACCAGCCGAAGCTTAGCGGGATCGTTCGGATGATTCGAACGACGTTTACCATCATTTTAGTTTGTCAGTTGGTAGCAGGCACGATCTTCGCTGTTTATTTTCATCTTTACGGGTATTATGACAATTGGCGAGACGCGATCTTTTATGGGTTTTATCAAGCGATCTCTGCTGTGACCAACTCTGGCTTTGATGTGACGGGCAATTCCATCTTGCCGTTTTCCCATGATTATTTCTTCCTGACGTGTATCATGATTTTGATTTTTATCGGGGGGATCGGATTTCCAGTGATCATGGACTTTCGGGAATGGGTCCTTTTTAAAATGAAAAAACAACGCCGCCGCTTGCCTTTTCGCTTTTCTTTGTTCACAAAAATTGCTGTTTTGGCTTTTGTGATCCTCTTTGTCGGCGGCACATTGGCGATTTTTTTCCTTGAGAAAGATTATTTATTCAAAGATTACAGCTTTAGTGGTATGTGGATGAACAGCATGTTTTATTCTATGACAACGCGGAATGCTGGCTTGCAGATCCATGACTTAGGCAACTTCCAAACCACGACGTTGATCGTTTTCTCCTTGCTAATGTTTATTGGTTGTAGTCCCAGCTCTGTTGGTGGCGGGATTCGGACGACGACCATTGCCATCATTGGGCTGTACCTCTATGCCTTCTTAAAAAGTGAGGACAATATCAATATCTTTGGTCGCCGCATCGATCAAGATGACGTCCGCAAATCGGTGGTAGTCTTCATGCTTTCGATGGGCATGTGCTTCTTTTGTGTCTTATTCTTGACCGCCATCGAGGATATTCCTTTGATTGCCATCATTGTTGAAGTTTCCTCGGCCTTTGGAACCACAGGGCTTTCTTTAGGAATCACGGGCGATTTATCAACTATTGGCAAACTCGTGATTGCTCTTTTGATGTTTATTGGCCGTGTCGGTATGCTGTACACTTTGATGTTATTCGTACCAAAAGAAACACGTGACTTAGGTTACGAGTACCCAACGGAAAAAATCATTATCGGTTAAAGCAGCAGCAAACCTGACAGAAGGTTTGCTGTTTTGCTTTTCAAGCCTTTGATCAGCGCAAGTAAAAGAGCCATTTATCAGAATGGTCTTTGCAGAAATTTAAAGAATCGCAAAAGCAATTTAACCTTTTTCTTGGTATATGGTATGATAAATTGAATTTGCACAATGAAAGCATTCGCTCTAATGGAGGGTTACATTATGGGAATACGAAGTCATCTGGCTGTTTCAGTCGGTAAGACCTCTCAATGGGTATTAAAGAACTTTTTCAAAGGCGGCTCAAGCCTGCCTGGTAAATTAGCATTAAAAGTTGATCCACATATATTAGATCATTTGGCGAAAGATTACCAAGTCGTCGTGATCACAGGCACCAACGGCAAAACATTGACAACTGCCTTGACTGTCAATATTTTGCGCCAAGAATTTGATGAAGTATTGACGAACCCCACCGGCGCCAATATGGTCCAAGGGATCGTTTCAACCTTTCTATCGGCACGCCCTAAAAAAGGCAAAAAATTTGCGGTTTTAGAAATTGATGAAGCCAGTCTCAGCAAAGTAACGAAGTACATCAAACCGGAATTGTTCGTTTTCACCAATATTTTCCGTGATCAAATGGACCGTTATGGCGAGATTTATACGACCTATAAAATGATCGTTGAAGGTGCCGCAAACTCACCGGAAGCAACGATCCTCTGCAATGGGGATTCGCCACTGTTCAATTCGGTGGCAACTGTCAATCCGCGAAAATACTATGGATTTGATCATTTGCCAGATGAAGAGCAGATGGCCCATTACAATACGGATGGCGTGTTGTGTCCTGAGTGTCATCACATTTTGCATTATAAAATGATCACCTATGCCAATCTTGGAAAATACTACTGCCCAAATTGCGGCTTCCATCGACCAGAATTGGATTATAAACTGACGGAAATGACCGCAATGGACAACACCTCTGCTGATTTTGTGATCGATGGCAATGACTATCGCATCGAAGTCGGTGGGATGTACAATGTCTACAATGCGCTGGCGGCAACTGCGGTTGCGGAATATTATGGCGTAGCACCTGCAAAAATCAAAGCTGGTTTGGCCTATGACGAAAAAGTCTTTGGTCGCCAAGAAGTGATCCGCATCGGGGACAAAGAATGTACGTTAGTCTTAGTTAAAAACCCTGTTGGTTTGAACCAAGTCATTGATATGATCGGCCTGTCACCCTATCCTTTCTCGCTAGTCAGCTTGTTGAATGCCAACTACGCAGATGGGATCGACGTCAGCTGGATTTGGGATGGCGACCATGAAGCGTTTGCCGATATGGGGATTCCTCAAGTGATCGCTGGTGGTGATCGTCACAAAGATATGGCGTTGCGGCTAAAAGTTGCAGGGATCCCTGAAGAGAAAATCATTGAAACCCCTGAACTTGATGACGTCATCAAGCAAATCGCAGACTTACCTACAGAAAAAGTCTATATTTTAGCGACTTACACTGCAGTCTTGCAGCTACGCAAAAAACTTGCGGAAAAAGGCTATATCAAAGGAGGAATGAGTCGTGACTAAGTATCAACTGAATGTTGCCCACTTGTATGGAAATCTTTTGAATACTTATGGCGACAACGGCAATCTCTTGATGCTGCGCTACGTGGCCGAAAAATTAGGCGTGACCTTCAACGCAGAAGTCGTCAGCATTCACGAGCCCTTCGATCCTGAAAAATATGATCTCGTCTTTTTCGGTGGGGGACAAGATTTTGAACAAGTGATCGTTTCACAAGATATCCAATCAAAAAAAGAAGCCTTGACCAGCTATATCGAAAATGATGGCGTCATGCTGGCGATCTGCGGCGGCTATCAATTGCTGGGTCATTACTACATCGGTGCCAACGGCGAGAAAATCAATGGGATCGGCGCCTTGGATCATTACACCTTGAGCCAAGAAAACAACCGGTTCATCGGTGACATCGTGATCCACAATGAAGAATTCGATGAGACCTACTATGGCTTTGAAAACCATAATGGTCGTACTTTCTTAGGTAAAGGGGAAAAACCATTGGGGAAAGTCATCCAAGGACAAGGAAACAATGGTGAAGACCAAACCGAAGGCGTGGTTTACCGCAATGTGTTCGGCTCTTACTTCCACGGACCGCTTCTCGCAAGAAATGAGCATTTGGCAGAGCGCTTGATCCGCACCGCCCTTGCCAATCGTTATGGCAACGTCGAAATTTAAATACACGTACGTAGCAAACAAACCTGTTTTTCGCAGGTTTGTTTTTTTATGGGAAATTTCCCCACAGTTGCCACCTTTTCTCTTTGTTTGCTTCTACGTTCCTATGCTGCCTCGTTTTATTGTAACCGCTATCTTTCTTTTCTATACTGAGGTTGTAGTAAAAATTGAAAGGAGATGTTAAGAAATTATGATGGAAAAAGTTCAGCGGTTTGGCGGTGCGATGTTTACCCCGGTCCTCTTGTTTTCCTTTTCAGGGATCATGGTCGCGCTGTGTATTATCTTTAAAAATCCGATGCTTGTGGGGAGCATCGCCACTGAAGGCTCTACTTGGAACAACATTTGGACGATCATTGAAAACGGAGCGTGGACGGTCTTCAACCAAATGGAATTATTATTTGTCATTGGATTACCGATCGGTCTCGCAAAAAAAGCCAATGCGCGAGCGGCAATGGAAGCCTTTGTCGTCTATATTACTTGTAATTATTTTATTTCTGGCATGATCGAGTACTTTGGTAACTTCTTCGGTGTCAACTTTGCAGCTGATCCCGGCGGTGAGAGTGGCTTGAAAATGATCGCTGGCATCAAAACATTAGATACTGGTATTATCGGAGCAATTTTTATTTCGGCGATCGTCGTCTATCTTCACAACAAGTTTTTCGATACGAAGCTGCCTGATTTTCTCGGAATCTTCCAAGGCTCTTCCTTTGTCGTGATCCTCGGTTTCTTTTTAATGCTGCCAGTTGCTTTCTTGATCGCATTGATTTGGCCGAAAGTCCAAGCTGGCATTGGGTCCATGCAAGGGTTTCTAGCAAGTGCTGGGGTCTTTGGGGTCTGGCTCTATACTTTCTTAGAGCGAATATTGATTCCCACAGGTCTCCATCATTTCGTGTATACCCCTTTTGTTTTTGGTCCCGCTGTCGTCGAAGAAGGAATCTCCAAATACTGGATGGCACATTTACAAGAATTTGCCCAATCCACCAGACCATTGAAAGAGCTTTTCCCTGAAGGGGGCTTTGCTTTACATGGCAATTCTAAGATCTTTGCTGCTCCAGGGATCGCTGCTGCTTTTTATTTCACAGCCAAGCCTGAGAACAAAAAGAAGGTCTTAGCGATTTTGATCCCTGCCACTTTAACTGCCGTTTTAGCTGGTATCACCGAGCCATTGGAATTCACCTTCCTCTTTATCTCACCACCCCTCTTTGCGGTGCACGCTGTTTTAGCAGCGACCATGGCGGCAACGATGTTTGCCTTCGGGGTCGTTGGAGATATGGGGGGCGGCTTGATCGATCTGTTAGCGAAGGTCTGGATTCCGCTATTTCAAAATCATCGCAGTATGATCTTCACGCAGCTGGTGATCGGGTTAGCCTTTACTGCCCTTTATTTCCTTGTTTTCCGCTTCTTGATCCTCAAATTTAAGTTAGCCACACCAGGACGGGAAGAAAACAATAGCGAAGTCAAACTGTACACCAAAAAAGATTACAAAGAAAAACAAGCCAACACTGGAACTCCAGTGATTGCTGGTGCCAATCGCTACACCGAACAAGCCGCAGTCTACTTAGAAGGGTTTGGCGGTCGCGACAACATTGATAAAGTCACTAATTGTGCCACTCGCCTAAGAATCACCGTCAAAGATCAAGACCAAGTGCTGCCAGATGATATCTTTAAAGGCGCTGGTGCCCATGGTGTCGTTCGCAACGGCAACGCCTTCCAAGTGATCGTTGGCCTGGATGTGCCACAAGTGAGAGAACAATTCGAAAAATTATTAGCTGTATCAGACTAAGGAGGAAACAAAAATGAAAAAATTTTCAATCGTGATCGCCGGAGGCGGCAGTACTTTTACCCCAGGAATCGTCTTGATGCTTTTGGAACACTTGGATCGTTTTCCGATTCGCCAAATCAAGTTTTACGACAATTTGGAAGAACGACAAGAAAAAGTGGCACAAGCTTGTGAGATTTTATTGAAAGAACGTGCACCCGAAATCAGCTTTTTAGCAACCACTGATCCCGAAACCGCGTTTCAGGATGTCGATTTTGTGATGGCGCATATCCGAGTTGGCTTGTATGCAATGCGCGAAAAGGATGAAAAAATCCCTTTGAAATATGGTGTGGTCGGCCAAGAAACTTGTGGTCCTGGCGGGATCGCTTATGGGATGCGTTCTATCGGCGGTGTATTGGAGTTAGTCGATTATATGGAAAAATATTCTCCTGATGCGTGGATGTTGAATTATTCCAATCCTGCAGCGATCGTCGCAGAAGCTACTCGTAAATTACGCCCTGATGCTAAGATCATTAATATTTGTGATATGCCAGTGGGAATCGAAGAGCGGATGGCGCAAGCGATCGGCTTAGCTTCTCGTAAAGAATTGGTGGTTCGCTATTATGGCTTGAATCACTTTGGCTGGTGGACAGATATACGAGACAAAGCTGGCAATGATTTGCTGCCACAGATCCAGGCGCATGTGGCAAAATACGGCTATTCATTGCCAGAAGAAATCGAAGCGAGCCAACATGCTGATGCCAGCTGGATGCACACCTTTGCCAAAGCAAAAGAAGTGTACGAGGTTGATCCATCCACTTTGCCAAATACCTACTTGAAGTATTACTTTTTCCCTCAAGATGAAGTGGCGCACACCAACCCATCTTTTACACGGGCAAATGAAGTCATGGCTGGCCGCGAAAAACACGTCTTTGGTGAATGCCAACGCATCGTAGAAAACCAAACAGCGACTGACACCACGCTTGAAGTGGATGAACACGCCAGCTACATTGTTGACCTTGCACGAGCGATTGCTTATAACACGCAAGAACGGATGCTGTTGATCGTGCCTAACGAAGGAGCGATCGTCAACTTTGATGAGCAAGCAATGGTAGAAGTGCCTTGTATCGTCGGCAGTAACGGAGCAGAACCAATCACACAAGGCAAGATCCCTCGCTTCCAAAAAGGATTGATGGAACAACAAGTAGCCGTAGAAAAATTAGTCGTGGAAGCTTGGGCAGAGGGTTCTTATCAGAAGCTATGGCAAGCACTGATTCTTTCAAAAGTGGTCCCAAATGCCCGTGTAGCCAAAGAATTACTCGATGAATTGATTGAAGCAAATCAAGCCTTTTGGCCAGAATTACACTAGCCAGCGTTCTTCGCCTCCCCTCCTGGCTTTTCAGCTATACTTAATCCATAAGGAGGGGTTTTTGTGAAATTACAGTATTTGATTCAACAGCACCAATCGGAGTTAAGTGAACTTGATCGTGGCATTCTGAACTATATTCTTTCCAACGGCGATACCGTTTTATCTATGGGGATCGTCGAGCTATCCGAGCAGGTTCACGTCTCAAAGTCATCTATTTTACGGTTGACGAAAAAACTTGGTTTTTCTGGCTATTCCGAGTTCAAATATTTTTTACGGCATCAGCAAGAACAGATAACAACGATTTCGCAGCAAAAAACGATTTTTGAAAAACAACAAGAGGATATTTTCGCCACCCTCAACTATTTAAAAACGGTAGACTTAGCTGCCCTCAACCGCTTGTTTGACCGCAGCAAAACCATCTACTGCTACCCAACTGGGTTTTCCCAAAAGAAAGCACTGGAGGAGTTTTCCAAAATGATGCTTTCTATGGAAAAACGAGTGATCGTATTGCCGAACAAAACGGAATTTGATATGGTCATGCCGATGATCACTGCCGAAGATTGTGTGATCATCGCCTCACTCAGCGGCGAAACAGAAAACGTCAAAGAGAATCTGACGACTTTTGCGATTCGTCAGATTCCCGTTTTGACATTGAGTGCGCCAGGAGATAATTATTTTGCTCGCCATTCAACGTTCCATCTGACCTATTATTGCGATTTTTTTCAAATCGGCCGCAAGAAAATCCCTAGTCAGTCTTTGATCGGACTGAGCTGCTTGATTGATTATTTGATCCGTTCCTACGGACTATTCACTTTACAGGAGGGCAACCATGACTAAACGAAAATGGGCGTTTCCATTGATTTTACTGAGTTATTGGCTTTTGATCGCCGGTGCTTACTATCTTTATCTTTCCTTGACTGCCTTCAACCATGGGATGACCTTTGCCCAGTACCTCAACTCGCAACCGTTAGCCGCTTTAGGGGTCTTGTTAAGTAGTCTCCTTTTGCTGCAAGGGGCTTGCCTGTACTTTATTCAACGGTTTTCCATGAGTAAAAAAGGCCTTTTGGGACAGTATTTATTCCTGATCTTCTTCCAGCAGTTACTGACAGCGAATGTCATCGGCGCAGGACTCGTCTTTTTTACAAGAAGAAGTCTTTCGAGTCAGGAGGAAAACGCAACTTGGGGCGAAAAGAGTTTTACCTATGGGGCATTAGCATTCATTCTTTTATTGAGTTTATTCTTTTTCCTCCTTGTTCGATCAGCGATTTAACTTCCCCCCCAAAAAAAGCAGTGCCGGTTGGCACTGCTTTTTGCTGTCGTTTCTGCTAGTTTGGCTCTGTTTTTGAAGCAAAAACCACTTTGATTCCAAAGTGATCGCTGACGATCGGAGTACGCGTTCCGTCAAAAACGACTTCATATTCCGTTGCTTGCAGGTCATTGGATGCAAAAACATAATCGATCCGCAATGCTTCTCGATTGTCTTGCCAACCATCAATAGCTTTAACGACAGAGGCTTCACCGATCGTTTCGGTAGCCGTTAAAAAGCTGTCTTGCAGCTGTAAGGAGCTGTCAAGGACGAGTTGATGACCAGAACTGGCCGCATCGTTGTTGAAATCTCCTAGGATCAATAAGGTATCTGCCCGTTCTGCTAAAAATGCTTCTGTCTGTTGCCACTCGTAGGCAAATTTACCGTCTTGCCACCAAGAAAAATGACAGCTAACGACTTGTACGATCTGTCCATCGGCTTCAGTCACGCCGCTCAGGTTTTTGCGTGTGGTATGATCCCAGACATCCGTGGCTTGTGAAGCAAGGTATTCTTTGGCAATGATGGGCTGTTTGGACAATAAGGCATTGCCTTCGTGGTAAATGTCATAGCCTACGTGACTGTAGGTCCATGACCAGTAGTAATCACAGTCTAACAGTTGCAGTTCTTCCACTAGGCGTAAAGCAAAATTGTCCTCCTTGATTTCCACCAGCGTATCTGTGGGGCAATAAAGCCCATCAGGAACGATGGTTTGAGCAGCGATCGTTTGGTTGACTTCTTGCAAGGCGATGATGTCATAGTCGCCTGTTGCAATCTCTTTGGCGATCATTTTGCATTTTTCGAGCTGATTTTCTTCTAACCAGCTATGGGTGTTCAATGTTAATACCTTCATGAATAAGGCTCCTTCTCTCGGTTTGCTTGTACGATTCCTTTAAAAAATAAAAGAGAGCGGGTCAACAAAAGAGTCGACCCGCTTGTCATTTTATTATAATTTTACGATTCCAACAACTGCGGCTGCTTGTTGCTTACCGATTTGGGTCAATTCAAAGGAATCGATTTGATCGCTGTTGGTCAACACTACAACGATGGTGGTGTCTTTGCCAGCAGCACTTACTGCAGCGAGATCCATCTCCGCTAACTTGTCACCTACCGCCACTTGTTGTCCTTCAGTGACAGCTACCGTAAAGGGGGCACCGTTTAAGTCAACGGTATCTAAGCCCATGTGAACCAATACTTCGATGCCTTCATCAGAAAGCAAGCCAATCGCATGTTTCGTTGGGAAGATGTTGGTGACTTTCCCGCTGATTGGTGCGACAACTATCGTCTGCTCTGGGCGCACGCCATAACCGTCACCCATCATTTTTTCCGCAAACACTTGGTCTTTGACAGAGGTGATCGGCATCACTTCTCCAGTGGCAACGGCAGCTAGTTCAGCGGTCACGCCTTGGCTTTGGTGGGTAGTGGTTTCTACTGGTGCTTGACTAGCCGTCGGTTCGGGAATCGTGACACCAGAATCTAAGATATCTTGAATGTCTGATTTTAAAACATCTGCTTTCGGTCCATAGACTGCTTGCACGCCGTTGTCTTTTACGATCAAGCCTAAAGCCCCTGCGGCTTTCCATGCTTTTTCATCGCCGACCGCTTCTCGATTTTTCACAGAGACCCGTAAACGGGTCATACATGCATCAACGTCGGCGATATTTTCACGTCCGCCTAATAAATGAATGATTTTCACGACTTGCGAATCTGGGTTCAAATTGCCATCCGCCGAAGCTGTTGCTGGCGCATCGCTGGCTCCTTCTGTTTCGTAGTTGCCGTTTCTACCTGGTGTTGCAAAGTTGAATTTTTTGATCAAGAAGTTGGCCAAGAAATACATCCCAACACCAAAGACGATGGTCACTAACACAAAGTTGATCAAATCTTGTCCTAAGCCGGCATTGATCGCCATTGGGGTACGGGTCAACAACTCGATATTCCCAAAAGAGTGGACCCGTAAGTTGACGATATCCGCCATCGCAAACGCAGCCCCTTGTACGACTGCATAAACGATGTAAAGCGGTACGGCAGCAAACATAAACATGAACTCCAACGGTTCCGTTACCCCTGTCAAGAAGACAGCGATGGCAGCTGATAAATACATAGAGGTATATTTGTGCCGTTTGTCCGCATCGACATTGCGATACATGGCATAAGACAAGCCCATCAAGATCCCAGAGGAACCAATCATTTGTCCAACTTTAAAGCGGGCAGGAACAAAGTTTTCCAATAAAAATTGATATTGTGACGTATCGCCAGCATTGCGCATGTTCACTAGATCCGTTGCCCAAGCAAGCCATAAGGGGTCTTGTCCAAAGACTTGGGTGCCGGCTTGTGCTCCAGAAAGAATCGTGTAGGTTCCACCTAATTCGGTGTAATTGATCGGGATCGTCAGCATGTGATGCAGCCCGAATGGTAAGAGCAGCCGCTCCAAGGTTCCAAACAAGAACGGTGCTAAAACGGGCGCACTTTCTTGTGATTGCGCGATCCATAAACCGAAATTATTGATACCGGCTTGAATGTAAGGCCAAACGATCGATAATACTAATGCGACGACCACTGAACGGGCAATCACCACGAAAGGGACGAAGCGTTTGCCGTTAAAGAAGGAAAGCGCATCCGGTAATTTGCGGAAATTATAGTATTTGTTATAGGCTGTTGCCCCCACAAAACCGGCGATGATCCCGACAAAGACGCCCATGTTCAAAGCCGGTGCTTCTAGTACACTAGTAAAGAAGCCGTCGATCATGATCTTTGTCCCAAACAACGTATGAGTGAAGGCGCCTTCTTCGGTTAACATCGCGCTTGTCACGCCAAAGATCGAACCAGTGATCCGGTTGATCAAAATAAAGGCGATCCCAGCAGCAAATGCCCCACCAGCTCGCTCTTTTGCCCAACTACCACCAATAGCTAATGCAAATAATAAGTGCAGGTTACCAATAATTGCCCAACCAATGTTTTCAATGACGCCTCCTGTAGTGATCAAAAATGCCCAGTCGGCATTGATCATTGGGATCGTTTTCCCAATACTGATCATCAAACCAGCGGCTGGCATAACAGCGACAACCACCATTAGCGCTTTTCCGAATTTTTGCCAAAATTCGAAGCTCAATAATTTTTTCATCTTCCTTCTTCCTTCCCTGAATCGATTTACGCAATCGGTTTCTTAATGATTTCATTCTAACGGAGAAAAAAGATTTTGTAAACCCAGAAATATCAAAAGGTATTCTATTCGCTTTTTCGCCTTTATCTAACTGAATCTTTCCTTCTTTATGTTTCCCAACAGGAAAATCTACAAACGCAACAACTTTCACTTGACGATGCAATCGTTTGCGCTTATGATAGAGATATCAAAAAGATTCTGGAGGGACTTTCATGAAAAAAATCCAACGATTGTTCGAGATCGATCCATGGAAAATCGCGACATCTACCTTAGATAAAGAAAATCGTCGACTGCAAGAGTCGCTAACAAGCATCGGGAATGGCTACATGGGAATGCGCGGCAACTTTGAGGAACAATATAGCGGCGACCATCACTTAGGTACTTATATCGCAGGTGTCTGGTACCCAGACAAAACCCGTGTTGGCTGGTGGAAAAACGGCTATCCTGATTATTTTGGCAAAGTGATCAACGCGGTCAACTTTATTGCGATGGACCTATTTGTCAACGACCAGTTAGTCGACTTAGCAAAAATCAGCCCAAGTGATTTCTATTTAGAACTAGACATGGAAACTGGGATTTTGCGCCGTAACTACACTGTGTCTTTGGCAGGTGCAACGGTTAAATTCTCTTTTGAACGCTTCTTGAGCATCGTAAAACGTGAACTTGCCCTCATTAAGATGGATGCTGAGATCATTGAAGGCGACGCTGAGATCAAAGTCGTTTCTAAACTAGATAACAACGTCCATAACGAAGACAGCAACTACGACGAACGTTTCTGGGAAGAATTAGATCATGGCCAAACCGAAACCTTCCATTACTTGACCACTCGGACTGTAGAAAATAATTTTGACATTGAACGCTTCACTGTCACTTCTGCTATGCGTCATAGCCAAACACCGATCGATTCCGTGAAAAGCGAACTTTGCGTCGCTGATACCTTTGCTTTTTCTGGGGCAGCCGGTGACACCTTCTCATTGATCAAAGAAGTCTTGATCGTTACGAGTCGTGATGTTCCCGCTCATGATCATCCAGCAAAAGTCACCGAATTAGGCACTTTATACAAAGCAGATTATGATGCGTTGCGTGCAGAACAAGTCGCTGCTTGGAAAGCCCGCTGGGATTTAGCTGATGTGATCATTGAAGGCGATGCTGCGGCGCAACAAGGGATTCGTTTCAACCTGTTCCAATTGTTCTCAACCTATTATGGTGAAGACGAGCGTCTGAACATTGGACCGAAAGGCTTTACTGGTGAAAAATATGGCGGTGCGACTTACTGGGATACCGAAGCCTATGCAGTCCCATTGTATTTGGCATTAGCAAAACCAGAAGTGACCCGCAACTTGTTGAAATACCGTCACAACCAATTGCCGCAAGCCCATATCAATGCGCAAAAACAAGGCTTAGCAGGTGCCCTTTACCCAATGGTGACCTTCACTGGGATCGAATGCCACAATGAGTGGGAGATCACTTTCGAAGAAATCCACCGAAATGGTGCCATCGCTTATGCCATCTACAACTATACGAATTATACTGGCGATACAAGTTACCTGAAAAAAGAAGGATTAGAAGTGTTAAGCGCGATCTCACGTTTCTGGGCAGATCGTGTCCACTATTCAAAACGCCAGCAAAAATACATGATCCATGGCGTTACAGGACCAAACGAATACGAAAACAATATCAATAACAACTGGTACACCAATAAAATGGCTACTTGGGTCTTAGCTTATACCTTAGCCAGCTATGAAGCCTTCAAAGACGAAGCGACTGTCACGATCTCAGACGAAGAACAAGCTAAATGGCAAGACATCATCGACAATATGTACTTCCCAGAAGACCAAGAGCTTGGTGTGTTCGTCCAGCATGATACCTTCTTAGACAAAGACTTGATGCCCGTTTCCGATCTTGATCCAAAACACTTGCCGTTAAACCAAAATTGGTCGTGGGATCATATCTTGCGCTCTTGCTTTATCAAGCAAGCCGATGTTTTGCAAGGGATCTACTTCTTCGGCGATCAATTCAGCAAAGAAGAAAAACAACGGAACTTTGATTTCTATGAGCCGATGACAGTGCATGAATCTTCCCTTTCCCCAAGTATTCATGCGATTTTGGCAGCGGAATTAGGTATGGAAGAAAAAGCGTTGGAAATGTATGAGCGGACTGCTCGTCTTGATTTGGACAATTACAACAATGATACCGATGATGGCTTGCACATCACTTCTATGACCGGCAGCTGGTTAGCGATCGTTCAAGGCTTTGCTCAAATGAAAACCGATCACGACCACTTAGGGTTTGCGCCATTCTTACCTAAAACGTGGAGCCGCTATGCCTTCCACATCAACTATCGTGGACGTCTGCTCTTCGTTTCCGTCAATGAGTCGACGGTGACTTTGAAAAAAATCAGCGGTGAGGCATTGCCAATCAAGGTGTATGGCAAAGACTATGTTTTAGAAGACGAAATCAGTACAGCGATTAACTAAACAAGCCTTCTGAAAGAAGAAATGTCTGCATTTCTTCTTTCTTTTGATTGGCTCTACCCTTGTGCCGACACTTTGTGATACTATAAGCTAAAAAAGGAGGGAAATCAGTGAGCATTACGGTCAAAGATGTCGCCAAAAAGGCTGGCGTCGCTACATCCACGGTTTCTCGTGTCGTAAACGATCATCCCAGCATTTCTGAAGATACCAAGAAGAAAGTGCGCAAAGTAATGGCAGAAATGGGCTATGTCCCCAATCTTGCAGCTCGAAATCTCGGCAAACAGATATCCAGTGCCATCGGCGTGATCTTGCCGCCTCTTGATTCGAAAGAACGACTAGGAAACCCCTTTTATTTAGAAACGATCGAAGCCATCAATGAAGAGGCCCGCCATCATCAAATGACGGTTGCCGTTGCCTCCGCCCGTGACTTTGCTACATTACTAAAAAACGTGGAACGGATGCACCTGCAAAAACAAGTAGATGGCTTTATTTTGGTCTATTCCGATGAAAAAGACCCCATCATCGATTATCTGGTCGAAAAAGAAGTCCCCTTTACCTTGATTGGTCAACCATACAGCAATGAAGACAAAATCGTTTTTGTCGATAATGACAACCAGTTGTTAGGCAAGCAAGCAACCGAGCATCTGATCGCCCAAGGGCATACGAAGATTTTATTTGCTACTAATACGACCCATGAAAATCTGTATTTCGAGCGTTTCTTCGGCTACCAAAAAGCCATGATGCTGGCAAATCTTCCCTTTTATCCAGCATTGACCTTTGAAAAAGCAGAAGATTACGTCACGTTTGAAGAAACGATCAAAGAATCCCAAGCAACGGCCATCGTCGTGATCGATGATCTGTTTGCTGTGCGGATTATTCAATTAGCGACGATGTATGGCTACAAAGTTCCCGACGATTTATCCATCATCAGTTTCAACAATTCGATCTTTGCTACTTTGACACACCCGTATTTGACTAGTATCGATATCAACGTGTTGTCCTTAGGAAAAATCGCTACCGAACGGCTGATGGCGCAATTGAATCATGAAGATTCAAACGGCGTACAGCTGGTCGTACCACATAAGCTGATCAAACGAGAAACGGTCTTGAACCGCAATCAGTTGAACTGATCCACTGTGTTTGGTCCACTTCCCCCACACGCAAAAGCACCCGCTGTCCCTAAGGATAGCGGGTGCTTTTCATATTTTTATTTATACTCTTTGCTTTCCAGGCGGAACAATGGACTCATTGGTGTATTTTCGTGAATGCGGCGAACGGCTTCCCCCATCAATTCAGCACAAGAAATGTAGTGCAGTTTTTCTGGATGGCGTTCTTCGCTGGTCCAACAAGAATCGGTGACACAAATCCTTTCAATCGCTGATTGATCCAAAATTTCTTTAGCTGGCGGCGAAAGTAAGGCGTGAGACACACAAGCATACACTTCGCTGGCACCAGCTTCCTTCAACAAGTCTGCCGCTTTTGCCAATGTATGGCCGGTATTTAAAATGTCATCAACTAAAATACATTTTTTCCCAACGACATCACCAATCACATAGCCGCCATCGGCTTCATCTTGATCGACGATCGCGATCGCTGTATCTAAGTATTCTGCCAAACTACGGGTCCGTTGGACACCGCTGTTTTTTGGTGAAACAACGACATAGTCGTCACCAGTCATTTTTTGTTCGCGATAATAATGGGCAAACAATGGGATCGTAAAGAGATTATCCACTGGGATGTCGAAAAATCCTTGAACTTGAACGGCATGCAGATCAAGCGTCAAAATCCGAGAAGCCCCTGCTTCCACCAGCATATTGGCAATCAATTTTGCAGTGATCGGCTCATGCGGGTTGGCAGTTCGGTCTTGCCGTGCATATGCGTAATAAGGCAAAACGACATTGATGGTCTTCGCACTAGCCCGTTTCATCGCATCGATCATGATCAACAACTCTAAATAATGATCATTGACGGGTTCATTCGTCGATTGAATGATATAAATATGGTCGCCCCGCACACTTTCTTCAATATTGATGGCAATCTCTCCATCACTAAACTGTGTCACTTTTGACTTCCCTAGTTCTGTACCGAAAACTTTCGCAATGTTTTCTGCTAATGGTAAATTTCCATTTAAACTAAAAATTTTCAACGAACTATCTTTATAACTTTCGCCCATGATTGCCTCCAATGAATGTGGTTGTTTTCTTCTATTCTAGCACAAAGTGACTGTTTTTTTAACCTTCTCGTTCAAGGAAGTGTGACGGTACCGTTTACCCAACTGGCGGGAATCACTTTTTTGTAGTTACCCCAGTTGTCATGAACTTTAAAATAGCGTTCTCCGCTGGCGGTTTCAGCGTAGGCGTAAGCCACGACCCAATGATTGCCATATGTGCTACCTAAAGGCTTCAAAATACCGATGATCACCGGTTTACCTTCGTCGATTCGTTTGCACGCTCGATGCCAACCGCCAACAACGGTCGCACGTCCGCGGTAAGGCAATTGGAATTGATCGAAAAACCGAGTCAATCCATGACTGACTTGCCAAGCGATCGTCGGCAACCCATGAGGCTGAATCAGCACACGCAGCATTTCCGTCACTACTGTCAGATCCCGCTGTTTTTTTCTGCGAAACGCTTTCGGGATGATCGTTTCATCGATGTAATCTTGATAGTAGGCCAAAAAGACGGCTGCCGCATAGGTGCCGCATAAATACCCTGAAGGAGTGACCCACTGCTTATACGGACGAAACCGCTCTTCGGCGATCCCTTTCCACTCTACTTGTTCCATCTCGTTCACCTGCCTTTTTTCTTATTATACCTTAGATTCTCCTCCTACTTGGATCAAAACCCTTTTTCGTCTAGAAAACTTTTCTTTGCGTCCTTACAGATTTTGTTTCATAATAGTAGAAAGCGAGAGGAGCGAAAGACATGACAACCTTGTTAAAAGATGATTTTTATGACTATGTAAATGGCGAGTGGCTGGAGACCGCTGTTATTCCAGCAGATAAACCCGCTACGGGTGGATTCCAAGATCTCGTTGACGGAATCGATTCCTTAATGATCGCAGAATTTGAAAATATGGCACACGATCCCCATGCTACGCCAAAAGGCCGTATGAAGGATGCTGTGGCTTTTTACCGCTTAGCCAGCGATTTTGCCCAACGAGAGGCAGCGGGCGCTACTGAAGCAAATGCACTATTAGCAAAAATCGAAGGATTGCGTTCTTATGAGGAATTGAATCAGCAACTGGCAAGTTTCGTTTTAGATGGTATCGCCTTACCTTTTCAACTAGATGTCGATGCAGACATGAAAAATGCGCAAATGAATACTTTATCGGTCTATCCGCCTGCTACTATTTTGCCGGATAAAACCTATTACACAGAAAATCCCCAAGCAGGCGAAATGCTACAAGTCTACTTTGAGATGGCCGTCAACGTGTTAGTTGCTTACGGAAAAGACCAAGCAGAAGCGGAATCGTTGGTAGAGCAAGCGATCGCATTTGATAAATTGATCGCCCCTCACGTCCGCAGTGCGGAAGAAAGTGCGGATTATAGCAAAAACTACAATCCTCGCTCCTTGGAGGAATTTGCAAAGCAAGCTAGCAAGATCGATTTTAGACAACTCTTGACGGCCCTTTTACCAGGTACACCGGAAGAGCTGATCGTAACGGAACCCGCTTACTTTGAAGCCTTTGACATTATTGTTTCTGATAGCCATTTTGAACTCTTGAAAGGCTGGATGATCGTCAACCAAAGCTTGCGCTATACTAGTTATCTGAGTGAAGAATTGCGTCAGTTAGGCGGAACCTACAGTCGCTACTTATCAGGGATCGATGAAGCGGCTCCCCAACAAAAAGCGGCTTATTACTTAACGATGGGTCATTTCAGTCAAGTGATCGGTGATTATTATGGACGCAAGTACTTTGGGGAAACAGCGAAAAAAGACGTCAAACATATGGTGGAAACAATGATTGCTGTCTACCAAGAGCGTTTGCGCAACAACACGTGGTTAAGTGAAGAAACCCGCCAAAAAGCGATTATCAAATTGAATCGTTTAGGTATCCATGTCGGGTACCCTGATCAAGTTCCTGTCATTTATGACCAGTTGCATACCGATGAAGAGAAAAGTCTGCTGGCAAATGCCCTGCATTTCAATCGTTTGTTCCGAGAAGATGCCTTCAAAAAATGGCAGCAGCCCGTGGATCGTGAGGAATGGGAAATGTCCGCCGCTACCGTGAATGCCTACTATCACCCATTTAAAAACGTGATCGTTTTCCCAGCGGCAATCTTACAAGCACCCTTTTATAGTTTGGAGCAATCCACCAGCGCAAATTATGGGGGGATCGGCGCGGTCATTGCTCATGAGATTTCCCACGCCTTTGACAACAACGGGGCAAAATTTGATGAATATGGTAATTTAAACAATTGGTGGACAGAGGAAGATTTGGCCCACTTTGAACGCTTAGCTCAAGCGATGATCGACGAGTTTGATGGCCTGCCCTTTGCCGGCGGTACCGTCAACGGCACATTGACTGTTTCTGAAAACATCGCCGACGCAGGCGGACTAAGCTGTGCGCTAGAAGCAGCGCAAAAAGAAAGCGATGTTTCTTTAGCAGACTTCTTCACCAATTGGGCAAAGATCTGGCGTACAAAAGCCAAAGAACAATACCAACAGCTCTTACTGTCGATCGATGTCCACGGACCAGCTAAACTACGGGCCAATATCCAAGTTCAAAATATCGATGAATTCTATACAACCTTTGATATCAAACCTGGTGACCCTATGTATCGTGCACCAGAAGATCGTGTGCAGATTTGGTAAACAAAAGCGCAAGCAGATTTTTCTGCTTGCGCTTTTTCTTCGCCAATTGTTTATTTCTGCAAAGCTTTTTTCATCATACTGATCACAGAATCGAATTGGGAATGCTCATTGACGACTTGATCGGCTTTTTGCCGATTGGGGCGGTCTTTTAGAAAGTCGAAGATTTGGTTTTCATTCTGGATGCCTAATTTAGCCATAAACTCATCCAAATTCTGAAAATCCGTATACTTTTGCAAGAAGTCATTATTCAACAATGCCTTCACATCAAGATCTCCCTTTTGATACGCTTGATAAAGACTAGTCAGTTCACTGAAGCTGAAATTTGCTTTTAATTGATCCATCCATCCCATTTACGCTTCCTCCTTCGCAGAAATGATTTTCGCGCCAAGGGTATTTTCAAAATGGCGCAGTGCCCATTCATGTCCGACCGCGTCAAAGCTGGCAACGGTATCTGCATCGATCACCAGTTGGTAGCCTAAATTATAGGCATCCACTGCTGTATGCAAGACACAGATATCGGTACAAACGCCGGTCAAGTACAATTCCGTGATCCCTCTTTCCCGCAGACGGATGTCCAAGTCGGTACCGCTAAACGCTGAGTAATGGCGCTTGTCGATCCAATAGACATTTGGCGCTTCCTGATAGTTTTCATAAAGCGGGGCTAAACGGCCGTAAAGATGTCGACCTGCACTGCCCGCAAGATTATGGGGTGGGAACAAACGGTTTTCAGGATGATAGTTATCTGTTTCCTCATGACGATCAATGGCAAAAACGACATACTCACCGGCTTCGATAAAGGCTTGCGTGCGAGCCACTAAGGCAGCTTCAATCGCTTGCCCAGCAGCCCCCGTGGTCAATCGTCCCTCATCTGCAACAAAATCAAACGTATAATCAATCGATAGTAATGCTCTCATGCTTCCTTCCTCCTCTTACGGATCGGCTCTCCTGTTTTTTAAGTTACTTTAATGTTTCAACGAATGCCAAGACCATTTCAGCGGAACGCTTGCCAGCTTCTAAGATAAACTCATCAAAAGAGACAGTCGCTGCATGGTCGGCGGTGTCGCTGATCGCGCGCACGATCAAGAAAGGAATATTGAATTGCTGTGCGGTCTGTGCGATCGCGGCTCCTTCCATCTCACAAGCCAAGGCATCTGGAAAATGTCCTAAAATCTCCTGTACTTTTTGCGGGTCATTGATGAAACTGTCGCCGGTAACGATCAATCCCTTTTTCACGGTATGATGGGTCGCTTCTGCGGCTTTCGTCATCTCACTGATCAAGTAGCGGCTGGCTTCATAATACAAGGGCATCCCGCCAGGCAGCTGGCCATATTCATAACCAAATCCCGTCACATCGACATCAAAATACGCCACTGTATCTGAGATCACTAAATCCCCTACTTGTAAACCGGCACCAATCCCACCAGCCGATCCAGTATTGATCACCATATTGACCCCATATTGTTGGATCAGTAAGCTAGTGGTGATCGATGCCAGAACCTTGCCGATACCTGAACGAACAACGATCACTTCATGATTGCCGATACTTCCTGAAATAAATAGTGCGCCGCCGCGTTCCCAAGAAAGCGGTGAAATCAACTGTTCCCGCAACGCCTTGATTTCTTCCTCCATTGCACCAATAATACCAATTTTCATGTGTTTGCCTCCTGCTTCTCGTTTATTTTTCATCCTTTGAAATGAAAAACAACAGAAATTCCCACGTATCTACTGACGTGTTTTTCTCCTTTCATGATAAACTAGTTTTGACGAAACGAACAGTTTTTTGTCATTATAAAAGGAGGCACTTATGTCTGAAATTTTCAACGCCATGGCAGCAAAATACGATACCCCTGAGCGAATCGCGTTAGCACACTTGGTCACCCAAACCCTTGACCCTTATTTTAAAGACAACCAGCACCAAACCTTGATCGATATCGGCGGCGGTACCGGCCTGGTAAGTCTGCCCTTAGCAGCTTATGTCCAGCACTTAGCCATCTGGGATACTGCCCCTAACATGATCGAGGTTTCTGAAAAAAAAATCAACCAACTGCAGCTGGCCAATGCTTCTGCAACTGTCCACGATCTGCTGCAAGAATCCTTGCAAGCAAAAGCAGATGCGGTGCTGCTATCCCTCGTCTTGCTGCATATTCCTGACACAGCCGCTATGCTGGAAAAACTATACGCCTTACTGCAGCCAGGAGGAACCCTTTACCTAGTGGATTTCCTCAAAAATCCCGCCGTGTCTCACCCGCTGGTTCATAATGGGTTTGACCCTGCTGCATTGACTCAACTGACAGAGGCGATTGGGTTTACCGACACTTCCTTTACCGTTTTTCATGAAGCGGATCATTTGTTCATGAATCAGCCAGCTGCCATGTTTTTAGCTATTTTGAAAAAGCCGACCGAATAACAAAAAAGCCGCACTTGCAGAAGATGCAGGGGCGGCTTTTTCTTAGTACTAGATGAATCACAACAAAAAGATCGCTAAACCGACGACGACTAACAATAAAGTGACGATCACGATGGCTTTCATTAAAAAGCGATTCAGATCCCGAGATTTTTGGTTCTCGCCCGCACGGGTCTTCGTGATTTCTTTGTTTTTCTTGCGCACTTTTCGGTAGTGGTTATCGATTTGTTTTTCTTTTTGTTTCCATTCTTTCTTGCTTTGTTTTTCTACGATTTGCTGATTGCGTTCAGCTGCCGCTTGTTCTTCTTCGCGTCGGCGTCGAAGCTCACTGCGGGTGATCAATGGTTCTTTAGGCAAGTCCGTTCCTCCGTTTCAATTCCAGCAACTCCCAAAATTGGATTGCAAACACGGTCTTCGCATCACAGATCGTTCCATCAGCGATAGCGGCTTGTGCCTGCTCTAAGTTCAATTCATAGACTTCCAGCACTTCGTCTTCGTCTTGCGGCAATGGATTTGTCACTTTTTCCAGCTCTTTCGCATAATAGACGTGCAAGATTTCATTCGCAAAGCCTGGTGAAAGGTACATAGAAGAAACGTGCTCCAGCGTTTTTGCACGATAGCCAGTCTCTTCTTCTAATTCCCGGGCGCCAGTCAAATCCGGACGAGCACCTTCTCCTGGATCGATTTTTCCTGCTGGTATCTCTAAAATCACTCGCTCTAATGGTTTTCTGAATTGGCGAACGAACAGCATCTTGTTCTCACTCGTCAAGGCGATCACGGCCACACCGCCTGGGTGAAAGACGAGTTCTCGTTTGCTGGTCCCGCCATTTGGCAAGGAGACATCATCAACCACTACATCAATGATTTTGCCATGGAAAATTTCATTTCGTTGGATCGTTTTTTCTTCAAAATCTTTAAATTCTAACATCTATCGACACCTAACTTTCCTCATACGTCTTATCTATCAAACACTTTAGCATAATTTGGAAAAAATATCTTCTTAAGAAATAGCAAGAAAGCTTATGAATTTACTAAATATCGGAAAATCCACCCCAAGTCTGATATTTTTCTTTTAGTGAACATGCTAAAATAAAGATGTCGAATAACCCAATCTACTTGTCCAAGAGATTTTTAGGAGGAGGAAAAATGAAAAAAAACATCTGGCTGATCGTTGGTGCGATCGTCCTCATCAGTATTATTTTTAACGTAGTAGGCGATTCATTTGCGAGCCTATTATTAATCGTCGGTGCGATTTTAGTCTACGTCGGTATCAGAGGACGTAAAGTTCCAGCAACCGATCCACAAGTTTTGCCTTCTTTAACGAGAGAAAGAGAAGCCCATTACTTGAAAAGCGGGATGACTACTCGTGAGATCGAATTGTTCCGGGAAACGATGAATCAGACGAAACACCAAATCGATAAATACCAAAAAAATATCACTAGCAATAACAAGTTAAAAGCCATTGACTTGCGTCACGATGCTTTGCGTGCCTCAAAAGCTCTTTTCAAAGAACTCGTAAAAGAACCAACCAAGCTGCCTTTGGCAAGTCATTTCCTTTATACCCACTTGCCCAATATGGTCGATTTGACCGATAAGTTCATTGAAATCAATAGCCATGAGATCAAAAGTCGTGAGACCTATGATAAAATCGAAGAAAGCACCCAAATCATCGAGCAAATGGCTTCCTTGATCGCCAAAGACTACTCCCAATTTGTAGCAGACGATCTTGATGACATGGATGTTGAGTTATCCATTGCCAAACAAAGCATAAAACGAGATAATGAATAGGGATAGATTCTGATTGGCAACAAGAAAAGAATCTAAAAAAAAAAATCTAGCCTGGGCTAGATTTTTTTCGAAAGCAGACACTTATTAGGAGGAGTTATTATGAGTGAAACACCAAATCAAGCAAAACCCGTAACGGATACGCTTGACGATTTATTGAACAACCCATTTTCAACCCCTGTCGACACTTTGACCACCACTCAACAAGCGGAGATCAGTCAGCTGAAAGAACAGCAAACGGCACCGCGTTTGATTGATAAATTACCGCCAGAGCGTCAAGCACAGGCCCAAGAATTAGCCAGCAAGATCGATGCAACTGACCAACAAGCGGTCATCACCTATGGTGCAGCTGCCCAAACCAAACTTGGGGAGTTTTCACAATCCATGTTAAACCATGTCCAAGCAGCCGATATTGGACCTGTGGGCGACTCATTGACGGAGTTGATGTATCGCTTGCAAGAAGCCAATCCGGACGAACTGCGTGCAGGTGAAGGTAACTTATTCAAGCGGATGTTTGGTAAAGTCAAACAATCCATTTTTGAAATCACCGCTAAATACCAAAAAATCGGTGCCCAAATCGACAAGATCGCCGTCAAATTGGATAAAGAAAAAGACGGTTTGCTAAAAGACAACCTGATGTTGGAACAATTGTATCAAAAGAACAAAGATTACTTCGATGCATTGAACATCTACATTGCCGCTGGCGAGTTGAAGATGCAAGAATTGCAAACCAAAATCATTCCTGAAGCTATGAAAAAAGCAGAAGAAACGAATGATCAAATGGACGTACAGATCGCCAACGATTACACGCAATTCCTAGATCGTTTAGACAAACGGACTCATGACTTGCGCTTGGCACGTCAAATCACGATCCAACAGGCACCGCAAATTCGCCTGATCCAAAACACGAACCAAGCGTTAGCAGAAAAAATCCAAGCTTCTGTCAATACAGCGATCCCACTATGGAAAAACCAAGTAGTCATTGCCTTGACTTTATTGCGTCAAAAAGATGCAGTTACGGCACAGCGTCAAGTTTCTGAGACCACCAATGATCTATTGAAGAAAAACTCAGAAATGTTGAAAGTTTCTGCTATTGAAACAGCGAAAGAAAACGAACGCGGCATCGTCGACATCGAAACATTGCAAAAAACACAAAACGACCTTGTGGAAACGATCCAAGAAACATTACGGATCCAAAAAGAAGGAAAAGAAAAACGTCGGGCTGCCGAAGTGGAATTGGGTCATCTAGAAGAAGACTTGAAAGACCGCTTATTGGATTTAACTAGCAACAAGTAAACGAAACATCACGCATTAAAGAAAGCCCCTCTTTGGTGACCTGAATGGTCAGCCAAAGAGGGGCTTTCGATGTTAAAAGTAGGAAATGCATTGAGCGCCAAATTATTTTTTCACCAACTCTAATGGTGAATCGATTTGTTCAGCGACTGTTTTCCCTTGGAAATGGTCAAACGCTGCCTGCAAAGCAAGGCGGCCCATTTCTTCTGGTTTTTGAGCGATCGTTGCCGTCATTCTACCTTCTTCGATGGCTTTGAGACCGTCTTCAGTACCGTCAAACCCGACAATCACTACGCCTTCTCGGTTTCCAATCGCTTCGGCTGCCCCTAAAGCCATTTCATCGTTTTGTGCAAAGACGCCTTGAATGTCATTGTTGGCTTGGAGGATATTTTCCATAACCGTTAATCCTTCTGCTCGATTGAAGTTTGCGGATTGCTTTTCAACAACATCCAGTTTGTCTTTGGCATAATCATCAAAGCCTTTTCCCCGCTCTCTGGTTGCAGAAGCGCCAGGGACGCCTTCAAGTTCTACCACTTTTGCGTTTTCCCCTAATTGTTCGAGGATAAATTCTGCTGCCATTTTCCCGCCTTCTTCATTATTGGAGGCAACAGTCGTCAAAAGCGTTCCTCCATCGCTACTACGGTCGATGGCAATAACTGGGATGTTGGCATTATTAGCGGCTTCAACAGCTGGGACGATAGCAGCAGAATCAACGGGATTGATCAAAAGCACATCCACGCCTTGTTGGATCAAATCATCAATATCATTGCTTTGCTTGGCAGTATCATCTTGGGCATCAACAAAGCGTACATCGGTGTCATTTTCCTCAGCCAATTGATTGATCCCCTCTTGCATGGAAACAAAAAACGGGTTATTGAGGGTGGAGATCGATACACCAACTGTCAATTCTGAAGCTGCTTTTTCCTCACTTTGTGTCTCACTACTGCCACCATTGTCCAATGTTGCCGCTCCACATCCAGAAAGTACCAATAAGCCTGCTGCCAATAAAAACATTTTTTTCATAATAGATCCTCCTATTTTTTATTTCCTTTTCCGATCCAGTAACACTGCAATTACGATCACGATCCCTTTAACGATTTGTTGATAAAAACTTGAGACACCCAATAGATTTAGACCATTGTTCAACGTACCAATGATCAATGCCCCGATCAACGTGCCAAAAATTCTGCCTCTTCCACCAGATAAGCTCGTACCACCTAAAACGACTGCTGCAATCGCATCCATCTCATAGGCTTGCCCTGCTGTTGGTTGCGCAGAATTCAACCTAGAAGTGATGATCATGCCACTGATTGAAGCCATCAATCCAGAGATCGAATAAATGATCAGTTTTATCTTATCGATTTTCACCCCAGCAATAAAAGCGGCCTTTTCATTGCCACCGATGGCATAGGTTTTTCGTCCGAAGGCGGTGCGATGAAGCAACAAGAACAAAAGAAAGAACACGAGAAACATCAATACGACTGGAAAAGGAATCCCGAAGAGATACCCACGACCAATAAAGCTGAATAGAAAGCTGTCACCTAGTCCAGTGATTGGATTTCCATTGGTGTACACTAAGGTAGCGCCCCGATAGATCGTCATCGTTGCTAAGGTTGCGATAAACGGCGCCATTTTTCCTTTTGAGATCAGTAGTCCATTCAACGCACCAAGGATCGCTCCGCTTAGTAACCCAATCAAAATAGCGACTAAAGGTGACACCCCATTGGCCATCATTCCTGCTGTCAAGGCACTGGAAAGTGCCAAGGTGGACCCTACAGACAAATCAATGCCCCCAGTCAAAATGACAAAGGTCATTCCAAATGCAATAAAGCCATTCGCTGCGACTTGCCGCAAAAGATTCAACAAATTACTGGGTGATAAAAAGCTTGGATTTAAGGCAGTGACAGCAGCCACTAGAGCAATCAAAGCGAGTAAAGGTCCCAATTTACTAATTGATTCCGAGAGTTGTTTTGTTTTCATACCACTTTTTTCCATATTAGTTTCCTCCTGTCGCATACGTCATGATCTTCTCTTGTGTGGCTTCTTGCCGAGAGAGTTCCCCTGATATTTTTCCTTCGTGTAAAACAATGATGCGATCGCTGACACCTAGCACTTCTGGTAGATCACTAGAAACCATCAAAATCGCAATACCACGTTCCGCTAACTCATTCATCAGCTGATAAATCTCTCGTTTGGCACCTACGTCTACTCCGCGTGTCGGTTCATCTAAAATCAATACTTTTGGTCCGACACCGATCCACTTCGCCAAAACCACTTTTTGCTGATTTCCACCAGAAAGCTCGCTGGCTAAATTCTGGGCACTCATCGTTTTGATGCGTAAGCGCTCGATCATTAACGCAACGAAACTGGCTTCAGTCTTGCTATCGACCATGCCTGTTTTGACAAAATTATCAATGCTGGGCAAACTGATATTATCGGTCAGGGAAAAGTCTAAGACCAAGCCTTCCGTTTTCCGATTTTCTGTTAGAAAGCCAAAGCCATTGGCGATTGCCTTTGAAGGCGAAGAGTTTTTCACTTCTTGCCCTTCGACGATTAAGGTACCGCTTTCAATTTCATCTAAACCAAATATTCCTCGCATGACTTCTGTGCGTCCAGCACCCATTAAACCTGAGAACCCAAGGATCTCACCTGCTCTGACTTGAAAATTGATGCCTTGGTAAACTTTAGAAGCTGCTGTTAAATTTTTTACTTCAAAAACGACTTCACCGATCTGCGCTTGTTTTTCTGGATAATAATCAGCTAACTCTCTACCGACCATTTTCTTCACGACCTCTTCCATCGTTGTATCCTCCGTCTTTTTCGTATCGATCGATAGACCATCCCGCATCACAGTGATCTTGTCACTTATTTTGAAAATCTCCTCCATTCGGTGAGAGATATAAACGATCGCTACGCCGTTTTCTTTCAAGCGACGAATGATTTGAAACAAATTATTAATTTCCTTATCCGACAAGGCAGCAGTCGGTTCATCCATGATCAACACCTTGGCATCAGTCATCAGCGCTTTCGTGATCTCGATCATTTGCTGTTGCCCGACTGAAAGTTCATCCACTTCTTTTTGAAGGGGGATCTGAATCCCTAACTGTTCAAAGACTGCCTGCGCTTTGCTTGCCATTTTCTTCGTATCTAGTAGCCCAAAGGTGGTTTTCAATTCCCGATTCAAGAATAAGTTATCCAATACAGTCATCTGTTCCCAGTTATTCATTTCTTGATGGATAAAGCTCACACCGGCTTGTTCGGCTTCCTTCGGATCGGCGTAGTTCGTTTCTTTGCCATCGATCAAAATCGTCCCTGCATCTTTGGCATGTAACCCAGTTAAAATGTTCATCAACGTTGACTTGCCTGCCCCATTTTCTCCCATTAGGGCATGGATTTCTCCAGGGTACAATGTTAATGAGACATCTCTTAACACTTGATTCTTCCCAAAGGATTTCTCAATATTGCTCATCTCGACTTGCACATGATTTCCTCCTGTCTCTTTAGAAGATAACGGCTGCTTGTAAAATAATGTTCGAATAGGGTGTCGCCTCCCCTGTTCGAATAATGGCTTTGCTTTCCTTTGTTTCTTCTTTGAATGCCTCATGTGGAACAAAACGAATCGGAACATTCGGGAACGTTTTTTGAATCAATTGCCACTGCTCCGCATTCTCCGTCTTTATTTCCTCTGCTAAAACTATCGCCTCGACTGCCATCTCTTGTTGCATTACCGATAACACCTCTTCAAAACTCGGACTACCTAGTTTTAATGCCAGATCGATTTTTTTCACCCCTGTGGGTACTGGCAACCCCAAGTCCCCGATCGTAAGCTGATCGGTGTGGCCTAAATCCGCCAATAATTTATCGATTTCACTATTTAATGCCCCATGCTTCTTCATACAATGGACTCTCCTTCATTTCCTTTAATGTAGGCATTCCGCCTTGAGCACCATATCCTTTGACGGAGATCGCTGCTGCTAAGTTGGCAAAGGCAATGGCGTTTTCTAAGGGAACACCTGCTAAAATCCCTACTGCTAATGCACCATTGAAGGTATCCCCAGCTCCTGTAGTATCGACCGCAGCAACTGGAAAGGCAGGAACTAAGACCTCCGACTTCCCGTTGTGAAAAATCGCTCCTTTGGCACCTAGGGTAACGATCAATCGATTAGGGTAGGCTGCTAAAACGTCAGCAAGCTTTTGATTGGGAAAAAGTAACTTAAACTCATGTTCATTAGGGGTCAGATACCCCACCTTAGATAACATACGCGGATTGAGCTTTCTCGCAGGTGCTGGATTATATAAAACAGGGATTTTTGCTTCCCAACACCAGTCGATGATGGCTTCATTGGCTTCTTGGGGAATCTCGTTTTGCAAAATCACTAAATCAGCCTCTGTGATGTTTCCTTTTATTTCGGAAAAGCGAGCTAAATCAAGCGCATTATTGGCACCGGGTATGACAATGATGCTATTGTCATTTTCATGCAAAATGATATGCGCGGCACCAGATGGAGAATGTGTAACGGGTTCCACATTCTCCGTAGAAACGCCGTTCACGTTTAAGTTTTCGACGATTTCATTTCCAAAACGATCAGTTCCTACATGGCCTAGCATTGCTACTTCTGCACCTAAACGGCTAGCGGCGATGGCTTGGTTTGCTCCTTTGCCGCCAAAGTTCGTGTCAAATTTTTCCCCAAAAACCGTTTCTCCTTGATTGGGTTTCACCTTCGTAGTGACTACAAAATCTGTTGCCATACTACCAATGACGATGATCTTATTCAATTGACGTTCCTCCATTTCTTACTGTCTCTCTTTCTTCTAAATGAACAGGAAGGATGATTTTTTTCTGTTCAATAAATTGATCGTTGATCAATGCAAAGAGCATTTCTGCTCCTTTGTAACCTACTTGATAAGCAGGCTGATGGATCGTCGTCAAGCGTGGCACCACCAATTTACTGATGGGAATATCGTCATAGCCGATCACTTGAAGTTGTTCTGGGATCTTTACGCCATGATGATAAGCCTCTTGCATGATGGCAATCGCATGGGTATCACTTGGGGCAATCACACTATCGACAGTGGGATGTTCTAAAAAAACTTGTTTCGCTGTCAAGGTCGCATCCTCTAAGAGAAAGGATGTGGATTTCACTAGTGCATAAGGAACTTGTGCTTTTTTCAATGTGTATTCAACACTCAATAAACGATCCCGAGCACGGGTGACAGATTCAGGCCCAGCAATCACGACTACCTTTTTGGGGTCACCTTTTAAGATCGCTTCAGCAGCAAGTTCGCCCCCTTGAAGGTCATCCGAATAAACCCCATATTCGACATCTTGATCGATCCGATCCAAGACGACCGTCGGAATATTGCTTTGGGTACGATTTTTATTTTCGACAGCGGAAAGAATCCCCGCCACATTGTTTTGCTCAAACGCACGTAAATATTCATTGGCTTTCTCATTGTCTTCTTGAATGTTGCCAAGGATGACTTGATAGCCTTTTTTTTGTAGAAAGTCTTCGACGCCTTTGGCTACTAGCGGAAAAAACGGGTTGGATATATCTGGAAGTAGCAAACCAATCAATTTTGACTTTTTCTGATACAGCGAACGTGCGACTTCATTGGGGGAATAATTCAATTCATTGATCGCCTGATGGATTTTCTCACGGGCTTTTTCGCTCACATAGCCAGTCCCATTCATGGCTCTTGAAACTGTCGCCACGGAAAGGCCAGCTAAATTGGCGACATCTTTAATTGTTGGCATGTTGCTCCCCTCCTGTGTAACCGATTACACACCTATCATAGCCGAACTTTGTGAAAATTGCAAGGAGAAATAAAAAAACTTTTTCCCTTGGTGTCCCCTTCTCCTAAAAATGCGTTTTGCTGCATAAATAGCCGCATTTCGAGGAAGCGAGACTTTCTCGAGATGCGGCAAAAGGTTTGATGAGCGCAGCAACATATCTTTTATTTCCTAACGGTAAAGCTCATTTTTCAATGAAATAAAACTTCAAAGTGATTGACGCCGTCTTGATCCACCGTCAAACTGATTTGCGCCTGCAGCATTTCTGTGATGGCTTTGGCGATGGCTAAACCTAACCCATAGCCACCGTCTTGATGGTTGCGAGAAGGATCCCCGCGGTAGAAGCGATCAAAGACATAGGGAATTTTTTCTTCAGGGATCGGGCAACCACTGTTGGAGACTTGCAGCACCGTTTTTCGTTGGCGTTCAACGAGTACCACTGTGACGGTTTCTCCAGTAGGTGTATATTTCAAGGCATTGTCTACCAAAATCATGGTCAATTGCCGCAAGGCTTGCTCATTGCTTTCAAGGCGCACCTGTTTAGCGATCTGTTCCTGATAGTGGATCCCTTTTTCCAGCGCAATGGCCTCCATGCTTTGATAAACACTTTGCACGACTTGACTGGCATCGATCACCGAACGCACGACTTCTTGCTCGGCACTTTCGAATTTGGTCAGCATCAATAAACTATTTACTAGCTCATCCATCCGTTCGGAACCTAACTGGATGTTTTCCAGCCATTTCATTTGGCTTTCCAAGGTTTCTTCTGGACTGCCAGCTAATACCTCAGCATTGACTTGAATGATCGCCAGTGGTGTTTTCAACTCATGGGATGCGTTAGAAACAAACTCTTTTTGTTTGCGCCAAGCCAGCTCAACTGGTCGTAAGGCTCGATTGGCGACATAAAAGCTAGCGATATAAATACTGGCTAAAGCTAAAACGCCGATGAGCAAAAGCGTGTTTCTTAGATTTCTCAGACTAGTCTTATAATCGGTGACATCAAAAAACATTACTTGGTAATATGGCTCATAGCTATTGATGCTGGTGGAATACATTCCCATTGACTCATTATTGATGGAATAATGGCTGAAAGAAGCCACCAAAAAGAGGGAATAGCGCCAATAACGATCATTCAACTTCACCTCGTTTGGTACTGCTCCTTGCTTCGTTGCTGTATCGACCAAAGCGGCATACAGTTCGCTCTCATCGACACCCTCATCATCACTTTGGATCTCAACGTCGACTTGATCGCTGACAACTAAGCCAATTTCTCTGAGATCGCTGGTACTATTGATGACGGTCAAAATCATTGGATATTCTGGATCGATTAGTGATTGCCTTACTTCGTCCTCCTCTAGAGGTGCCGCACCTAAACTGTTTGCTTCTTGCGAGATTAGTGATTGAATCTCATTTTCGATTTGCGTGGCATTCAAAATATAGATAAAGGTAAAGGCACCTAAGACAATAATCGAGGTCAATGCCATATTGAACCATAGCATTTTATTTCGCAATTTTTTTAACATGGCGGCTCCTTGCTCTGCAAAATATACCCGGCATTGCGGATCGTGCGAATGCCGATATCCGCTTCTAGCAGCGTCAGTTTTTTTCGCAGCAAAGATACATAGATCTCAACACGGTTTTCTTCCACATCGGGATCAAAGCCCCAAATCTTATTGATGATGGTTTCTTTTGATAAAATCACTTTAGGTCTGGCTAAAAATAGCTCCATCAGTTTCATTTCTTTTGGTGACAGCACCACTTGATTGGTCTTCGTAGCCAACTGCAGCTCATTACGCGCCAAGACCACATTGCCAAATGCTAACTGGTCTTCTTGGTAATCCAAGTCTTTTCTTCTGCCTAGCGAACGGATCCGCGCCAGCAGCTCTTTCATTTGAAAAGGCTTCGTCAAATAATCATCGGCTCCTGCATCTAAGCCAAGCACCTTGTCATCGACTTCGCTTTTGGCCGTCAACATAATGATCGGCGTCCGGATGTTCTTCTTGCGTAACGTCTTTAGCAATGTGATCCCATCGATTTTTGGCAGCATGATATCCAAAACGAGAATGTCATATACACCACTCGTAGCATAATCTAATCCGGTTTCGCCGTCAAAGGCCAAATCAACGGAATAATGGTGTTTCTTCAATAAGCTGGCAACCGCTTCTGCGATCGATGGCTCATCTTCTACGAATAAGATCCGCATCGGTCAGTCCCCCTTTTACACTCATCATTTCTTTTTTCAATCACTTTTCGGTAAGCACAATCATTCCTTTAGGATCATTCCAATTGTTCTCCAATAAAACGTTCTGTTGAAACGATCCGCATGTGTACACTTGATTGATGAATCCACATGTGTAGCAACAATGCTACCATACCGCTTAGTAAAAAGACAAACAGCTTTTTCCTAAGTTCTTGAAAATTCTCTTGATGACGCATGGGTTTCCTCCTTTTGCAGGTTGACTAAAAAAAGAAAGCGACTATTCAGGATCAGGTGCCGCTGGGGCTGTCTGATTGCCTAAACTGATATCAAAGGTGATCGTATCTTCTAACGGCAGAAACTGATTGAACTTGCTCATCCCCACGATCGTTCCGTAGGGTTCTGCTGAGTTGACGTAACGGACTTGATAGCTGATGTTCGCCCCTTTTGAACGGAATTCATCAAAGAAAAGCTTTTGCAGATCTCCTTCAAGGTATTCTCCTCGACGATAATCTCTGATATACGGTTGACCTGCGGAGTAGACGACGTCAATCCCTTGGTCATCTTTGCTAGTCAGGACTGTCCCGGCGGACTCGCTTTGGGAGATCAGCTGTCCGTAAGCCAGACTCTGAGTAAACTGCATCCGCACCCGTACATTGACGCCCTCAACAGCGTCCTGGGCATCATCTGGTAAAATCGTTGAAAAGTCCGGTACGGTGACTCCTTTTCCTAGGGAAATCGTTACTTGAAACGCATCCCGTTTCGCGATTTTTTCTTTTGGTGCCACGCTTTGTTCAATGACTTTGCCTTCTTCCACAGTGTCTGAAGCCTGTTCTTTGACTTCTAGGTCCAGCTCATGGACTTTCCCCCATGTTTCTACCTCTGAACGGGTTTTATCCTTAAAGTCAGGTACCTCAATATCTTTTTCAAAGGTTTCTTCGCCTTTTGAATAAAAGACTCGTCCGACATCTCGACGATGATAGTTTTCTCGTGAGACTTCTTTATTGGTAAATTCTACTCGAATCGGTGCTTTTTCCTCGATCTCATCGTGGTATTCATCGACGATCGTCAAATTGCTGGCTTGATTTTTTTCGATCCACTCTGCTGCCTCGTCTCTGGTCATTTCCATAAAGTCTGGCAACGCCAATTTCTCTTCTGGATCTGGTCCTTGGCTAACCGTTAGATGCAACGTGCTTCTTTTTCTGACTCGGCTTCTGGCAGCTTCTTCTTGGGCAATCACTTGATTGGCTGGGGCTTCATTATAAGCTGGTGTGACAGCAACCGCAAGATCATGTTCCGCCGCCCATTCCCTGACCTCTGAGATCTCTTTGTCCACAAAGTTATCCAACCGGACATACGCCAATTGGAAAAATAAAAAGCCGCTGAGTATAAAGAGTCCGAGCAGGGCAGCTAGTCCCAGCAGCCTTTTTTTCCGCCGCTTCTTTTTGAAGGAGGGATCGTGTTCGATCCCCTCTTCTAAAGAAGCTGAACCTTTTTCTTTGCGGGAAGCACGGGAAGAAGGTGCTTTAGCTGTAGCTGATTCCTTGTCTGGCTCTTTCGGTTCTTCTTCAAACTTCGATAAAAAATCACTCATAGGCTGTCAACGCACCTTTTTTTAAATAAAATGTCTGATCTGACTGCTTGGCGATCTCAGTCGAATGGGTCACTACGATGATGCACTTGTTGTGGATCGCCGCTAGTTCTTTAAAAATATCCACGATTTCTTGTTCCATGCCTTCATCCAAATTCCCGGTAGGTTCATCGGCTAAAATGATATCAACGTTGGTCGCTAAAGCACGAGCGATGGCGACCCGCTGCTGTTCCCCACCGGAAAGCTGATTGACGAAACGATCGGCTTTCGTGGAATTGATGCCGATATAGTCCAGCAAACGATACGCAATTTGATCGTGCTGATCTGGTAGTTTGTTGTCTGAAATCGCCATTGAAACAAGGACGTTTTCTAAAGCCGTCAAATAAGGGATCAAGTTGTAACTTTGAAAAATCAAACTGATCTTGTTGCGGCGATATTCTTCATAACCGATCGTTTTGATATTTTTTTCTTCAAAAAACACTTCCCCATCGGTTGGCTGATCCAATGCACTGATCAAGGAAAGAAAAGTGGTCTTTCCTGAGCCTGATTTTCCTAAGATCGTGTAAAATTTGCCTTTTTCAAAGGAGATATTGGTTTTATCTAAAATTTTCCGGCGATTCTCGCCATCTTGGTAGTAATACGTCATGTCTTTTGTTTCTAAAATTGCCATGTTCATCGCTCCTTACAGCATGATTTTTTTCGGATTCAACCGTAAAATATACAACAGCGGCACCACTGCCGAAAGCAAGATCGTCACGATCCCAGTCGCTAAAAAGGCGATCACATAAGATAAGGTATATTGAACGCGAAACGCCTCGTTGATCGTCGCTTGGTCGATTTTCGGTGCACCCACAAAGAATTGTTCCATCCCTGCTTGGTTTGCCTCTAGCATACTGCTGGCTAACAAAGATTCAGAAACCATCTTGCCCAGCATGTTGCCGGTGACTAAGGAAATCAACATCGCACTGATACCAATCAGCAGGAGTTCGATCACGATTTGTGCAAACACGTATTTCCGACGTTCTCCTAACGAAAGGTAGATGCCTAATTCATATTTACGATCTCGGGTAAACAACACAATAATCAAGGAGATAATAATCAAGGAAGCAATCACCGCAATCACTACGACATACGAGGAAATTTGTGATAAGCGATTCATACTGGTTCCCACACGGTCATACTCATCCGTAGAAGCATTGACCTTATAGCCATTTGGCAAGAGTGGTGTCACCTCTTGTTTGAATTGTTCTGCATCTTCTGGTTGATTCAAAATAAATTGCGGGGTAAAGAAATCCTCGTCAGAACCGGGGTCTGTCGCTGGAAACGCCGCTTGTCGCCCCACACGTTCCTCTTCAACAATCGTTTTCACAGCATCATTTGGCATATAGATCCGATTGAAGGGACTATCATCAAAAAAGGACGAACTCGAATTATCATTTTTTTCATTCGCTTTTTCTAAATTTGTGTTTTTAAAGATCCCGACGATTTCAATTGGGTAATCATTGCCTTTTTGTTTCTCTGGCTCCTCACCAGATGAATAGTCGATAAACTGTCCATCTAAGACCATGGTGTCACCAACGACTAAGCCGTTTTCCTGAGCCAACTCTTCAGAAATCAACCCCACACGTTTTCCGGTACGCTGTTCCTCTTCAGTGAAGAAGCGTCCCTGTGTTAAATTCACCGTGCCTTCTTCAAAGTCTAGCGGCTTTAAGAGATTGGTTCCTGCTAAATGGATCAAGGAAAGCATGCCCCCAACGATCATGACATTGTCATCATCTTCTTGAGGACTAAAACGATAAGGTTTGAAGTTTTCAACAGCAATCGATGCTTCTCGCAAATAGTCATACTGTTTGACTTCCGAGCGCTCGCCAATTTGTTTGATCAGCTCCTCCGGCAGCGGCTGAATCTCCTCCATACTTGCGCCGCCCTCACTATTTGCCATCAAGGCTTCATAGTCAATATCGATCGTTGCGAGGGAACCTAATTGGTTTTTGATCTGCTTTTCGACATTTTGAGTCGACTGATTGACCGCAATTGCGCCAGCGATCACATTTCCTAAAATTAGAATAACAGCAAACAATATTGCAGATTTTCCTCGCTTTCTCGTCACACTCAGCCATGCCCGTTTCATATAATTCAATTGCCAACATCCTCTCTTTTTTTCTCTAACAAAAGCATACTGGATGAACCTTTAGTGAATCTGTCATTTGGAAAATTTCTCAAAAAAAGCAGATTCATAGAGGACGTTTGATCAAGAAAGACTGTCGTTGCAATGAGCAGCACCAGAAATGGCCACTATTTGAATAACAAAAAAAGCCTCCTAAAACGCTGCTTATAGGAAGCTCGGCTATATTTACACAAAAAAAGACAAAGACCGCATCCGGGTCTTTGCCTTTTCACAATCCTATTCGTCAATGTTCTCATTTAATTCGCTGTTACGATAGCCATATACAAAATAGATCGCGATTCCGATCACTAAGGAGATCCCAAAAACGATCCAAGTCGCCGTTTTCAGGCGTGTCATCAAGAAGAGACAGCTGGCAACGGACAACAAAGGCAATAACGGTACCAGTGGTACTTTGAATTCGCCTTTAGCAGGGGGGCCCATCATCTTCCGCAGCTTGATGATCCCTAAGGACATCAAGATCATATACGACAATGCCGCAATGTTGGTCAATTCTGCTAAGATATTCAATGGGAAAGCTGCTGCAAAGAAGAAAGCAAAAACACCGGCGATATAGGTCGCTTTCTTTGGTGTTTGATGTTTTGGATCGATGGCTTGCATGGCTTTTGGCAATAACCCATCTTTACTGATGGCATATAACAGACGCGCCAAGGAGTACATCATAGCGATCGTCACTGTTAATAAGGTCAAGATCGCCCCTACGGAAATGATTGATCCGACAACCCCATGACCGACATAACGCATCGCAAAAGCCACCGGATCATTGACTCCTAATTCAGCAAACGGCACGATCCCTGTCATGATCAGGGTAACAACGATGTACAGTACCGTTGCGATCGCAATCGAACCAATGATCCCCCGAGGGACATTTTTCTTGGCATCTTCGACTTCTTCCGCCGCCATTGCGACAGCATCGAAGCCAAGAAAAGCAAAGAAGACTAACGCTGCACCATTAAAGACGCCTGAAAACCCAAAGGGCATAAAAGGCTGCCAGTTGTCTGGTTCCACGAAAAAAGCACCAAAGACGATAAACAAGACGATCACGCCGAATTTCACCCATACCATGGCATTGTTCAAACGTAACGCTTTTTTCGCTTCTTGGCTAACCCATAAGGTTACAAAAATAATGACTAAACCAGCGATCAAATCAATGTAGGTCCCTTTGCTTGGGTCATAACCGCCAGTCAAAGCGGTTGGTAAATGGATATCCGCACTGGCCAAAAAGCCTTGCACATAGCCTGACCAGCCAGATGCCACCGAAGAAACGGCCAATAAGAACTCGCAAATCAAAAACCAGCCTGCCAGCCACGCGGTAAATTCACCAAAAACGACATATAAATACGAGTAGGCGCCCCCTAAAACAGGGATCCGAGAAGCAAATTCCGCAAAAGAAAGCCCTGATAACACAACAACGATACCAGCTACAACAAAGGAAAGAATCAATGCCGGTCCGGCATATTCAGCAGAAGCAGTCCCTGTAACAACAAAGATACCTGTGCCGATAATGGCGCCGATCCCCAACATAATCAAATCTTTTAACTTCAACTCTTTTTTTAAATTCGTCACACTTTCCCGTTGTATGACTTTTTTTCGAAATAAATCCATAATTCCTCCTCAAACATATACGTTTATGTTGCTTTCATATACCCTAGCAAAACACCGCCGATAATCACCAGCAGACAACCAATCACCACATAACGCAGTTCTTTCTTGGTTTTCTTTTCGCCGAGAATAAAAATCCCGCCTAGCGTTGAAATGATGATCCCCATCTGCGACAATGAGAAGCCCACCGCGAGTCCGACTTGCTGAACCGTGATCAGCATGCAGACATTGCCGATGCCCCATAACAACCCTGACAAAGTATTTTTCCCTACAAAACGATCGACCTTCGTCTTTCTTAAAGCAAACATACTAGCTCCGATCAGCATTCCGATACTTTGCGGCAAAATGATCGCTAGCGGATCCAATCCTGCCCAAGTAATCAAAATCGTATAGGCGCCGTAACCAATCGTTGATGAAATCAAGGACCGAAATCCTTTAGGAAAATCAAGCATCTTGCTGCCGGCTTCTACCGGACTTTCGCCATCTTGGCGAGCGGTCAGATACGCCCCGATCACCAATAGGATCAAGGCGGTGACACCTAGCGCATAATCGCGGGTCTGGGTCCATTCTGCGAAAAACAATGCACCGGCGACCGTATTTAAAATTAGCTGCATGCCGGTTGAAAGCGGTAAGCCAACAGACACACCTAAATATTTCATACCATGGAATTGACCGTTTTGACCGACGGACCAAAAGAGACCAGACAAAAGACCGATCAAAATCACCTTTCCATCAATCACTGGCATCGTCACAAAAAATACGACCAGAGAAAAGAAAAAGGCACCAATCGTCATTCCTAGCGTTTGCTGGTTCGCATCCCCGCCAAGTTTGGCACTTACCAAACCAATGCTGCCCCAAGCAAACATTGGTACTAATGCAACGAGTATCTCCATTTCATTCATCCTTACCATTCAATTTTAAACACAGGCTTTAGTGTATCAGTGAAAACGTTCTAGGGACAAGTGATTTTTGTCAATAAACACAAAAAGATACTCGAAAAAAAGCAGATTAGCGTTTTTCCTCATAATAACTTAGTAACGGGAAGAACAGCGTCATGGTGGTTCCTTTTCCAACTGTCGACGAAGCCGTTAGCTCGATGCCTAGTTCCTTCGCTAAACTTTTCGCTAAAAAGAGCCCCAATCCCGTCGAGTGGGTGTCCGTTTGGCGCCCATTTTCGCCCGTAAAGCCTTTATCAAAGATGCGCCGCATGTCTTCTTTAGGAATGCCGATCCCACTATCTTGCAAGTGGAGATAGGTCCCTTGGGCATCTTTTTCGATCCGAATCGTCAGCTGTCCATTTTGTGGTGTGTACTTCACGGCATTGCTGACCAGTTGGCGAAAGATAAAGCCGAGCCATTTTTCATCGGTCAACACTTGCTGGTCCTCGCCTTCAACAGCATAATGCAAGTTCTTTTGGATAAAATAATTGGCCTGACTGCGCAAAACCGGCTGAACGACGGCTTTCAATGAAATTTCTTGGACCAGATAATCTTTTGAAAAGCTATCCAAACGGGCGACGTACAAGACTTGCTCGACGTATTCATTCATACGGTTCAATTCATTTTCTAGTAAGATAAATTTTTCATCAGGAATATCAAATTCGATCGAATGCAGCAGTAACCGCGAGGCGGCTAACGGGACTTTGATTTCATGGACCCACGAATCGATGTATTCCTTTTGCTCTTCTTGATTGCTGACCACTTGCTGCATCAATTCTTGGTGCTCTCGGATCAACTGATTGATGTAGGATTCGATCCGTTCTTCTTCTGCCGAGCGTGCTCCTTGCAAGTAGTTTTGCAGCAAGCTGTCTCCGGGCTTGGGGGTGATTTTTTGCCAAAAGCGCCGCTTAGATAAGTAGCTGATTGCTAAAAAGAACACCATCAAGACACTTTGCATCAAAAAGAGATACCCGACTGTGCCCCAATCCATTGGGGAATGAGGAGTCAGCCAAAAAACTAAGACCGTCAACACGAAAAAGACCAGCCAGCCAATAAACAGCAGCCAACGATCTTTCAAAAAACTGCGCAAAACCCGCCACTTTGTCATGGTACGATATACCCTTGACCAACCTTGGTTTCAATGTAGCCATTCATCCCCGCTTGTTCGATTTTTCGTCGCAAACGATTGATATTGACCGTCAAGGTATTGTCATCTACAAAACGCTCGTCATCCCATAAGGCCCGCAAGAGTTTTTCCCGACTTAAAATCTTGCCGTGATTTTTCATCAAAATATACAGCAGGCGGTATTCGTTTTTGCTAAGATCGATGCTTTCGCCATTGATATACATGCTGCTGTTGTCGATATTGAGGGTCAAACCGTTATGCACTAATGTTTCGCTGCTGCTTTCTACATAGTTGTAGGAACGGCGCAATAAGGCATTGATTTTTGCAATCAGAACGTCGATCTCAAAAGGTTTTGTCACAAAATCGTCCGCTCCCATATTCATGGCCATGATCATATCCATATTGGTGTTGCGGCTAGAAATAAAAATGATTGGTACTTTGGAAGCTTCGCGGATTTTTTGACACCAATAGTAGCCATCAAAAACCGGCAAGTTGATATCCAGTAAAATCAGTTGGGGCTCTTGTTCTTCAAAGTCAGTCAACACTTGATGGAAATCCGTGGTGCCAAAGGTCTCAAACTGCCATTTTTCTAGTTCTTCGATAATTAGTTGGCGAATCACCGCTTCATCTTCTACTACCATTATTTTTGCCATATCCGTGAATTCCCTCACTTTGCGTAATTTTCTCCTCTTTACTTTATCAAATATCAAAAACGAATGCGAACATTAATCGCCGTTTTTAGCAAACCCTAAAAAACCTCGCCACTGACGGTAGAAGCCAGTGGCGAGGCAAAGCAAAAACGTCTATTGGGTTATTCGATGATCTCTACCGTCTCGATCAGTAATTTACCGATAAACAATAAGATCCCATCGAAAAAAAGCACACTCATGTTGACACCTAATAACATCGATAACCGTTCAACGACATCAATTTTTGGTCGTTTGTTCAAGTAACGAAACAAGAAAAAATTCACACCATATGTCACTGCCATGATCAGCAGCATCAAAATCACCATTTTAGTTCCCTGCTTTTCTTCAAATTTTTGGTTGCTGTGCTAAAAACTGTGTCAGCTTGCTTTGATCGATGGCTTCATACTGCGATAGGAAGCGACCGATCGCTTGAACGACTGCCGGTAGATGACCCGCTTCATCATTTTCAATCTGCAGCACGAGCAATGGTTCGTGCAGGCTCATTCGCAGCAAGAACCAGCCTTGACCATAGGGACCCGTTAGATTAATACGAATGCCTTCCTCATTTTCTGGATCAATCTGCCAGCCTGGCAGCAAATGATCGGCTAAATCCGCGATCACTTGGCGACCATAGTCTTGATAATTACTTTGCCGGATGGTAAAGCGCAATTCTTGGGTCTCAGCGGGTTGTTGCAATGCTGCGATCAGTTCATCCAGCGTCGTACCTTGCTCTTGCAGTTGTGGCAGCATCATCAAGAGCTTGGCGATCACGTACGCCCCGTCATCTAAAAAGAAATTTTCTTTAAACGCGGCATGCCCGCTGGTTTCGATGGCTAACTGTGTGTCCAGTCCTGCTTCATTCAGTTCGATCGCTTTGTTGATCACATTACGATAGCCAGAAATATAGCGTACTTGCTGTCCCCCCAGTGCTTCGATAAAGGTTTTTAAATGATTGGAGGTTGGCGAATTGGTGACGATACGTGTGCCAGGGTGTTCCGCTAAGATGATCTTGCTTAATACAGCG
Organism: Enterococcus sp. DIV0008; assembly: GCF_050542615.1. Classification (NCBI taxonomy): domain Bacteria; kingdom Bacillati; phylum Bacillota; class Bacilli; order Lactobacillales; family Enterococcaceae; genus Enterococcus; species Enterococcus sp. DIV0008. Next base: position 2,985,970 of record NZ_CP172937.1, read on the forward strand.
ATCATATTGTTGCGGTTCAATGGCTCACCGCTTTTGGTCACGACGGCTGAACGGTCGACATCGGTATCGAAAATAATGCCTAGATCGGCTTGTTCTCGTAAGACGGCTTCACGGATACTCGCCATCGCCTCTTTATTGTCTGGATTGGGAATATGGTTAGGAAAATGCCCATCTGGTTCTAAAAATTGCGAGCCATTCGTATCTGCTCCCAGCGGAATTAACACTTTTTCTGCAAAAAAGCCGCCGGCACCATTGCCTGCATCAACAATGATCTTTAATCCAGCCAATGGTTTTTCGGTATTGGTGCCCATTCCTTGGCGAATCTTTTGCAGCAGATCTTGGGCATAAGGCGTCAGCAGGTCTTTTTGCTGATAGCTTCCTTTTTCCGCTGCCTCATGAACGGTAGTGTGGGTCAAAATATAGTGGATATCGGATTTTTCCGCACCGCCTTGGCGGCTGAAAATTTTTATTCCATTAAAGTAATAAGGCAAATGACTCGCTGTCAGCATCACACCGGCATCACAGTCAAAATCTTCAAATTGTGTACTCATAAACATGGCTGGTGTCGTTGCCAAGCCGCAATCGATCACTGCCACGCCTTCTTGCTGCAGCTGTGCCATCAACACTTCTTGCAGTGCTTCACCACTCAAGCGACTGTCACGACCGACTGCCACGCAAAAAGGTCCGCTGCCCTTTGTTGCCAACCAGTTGCGCAAGCCTGAAGCAACTTGCCGGACCGCTTGCTCCGTCAGTGTCACCTGTTCTTTTTCAGTGGCGATCGCAATTCCCCGAATATCAGAACCATTTTGTAATTCAACGATGTTCATTTCCTCCACCCCTTCTTGTAACCGGAATCAATTTTATTATACCAGAGAAACAAGGAAATGAAATTGCTTTTTAGTATTTTTTACTATAAATAATTTGCTTCATCTATTCTTTAAAAGGAATCCCTTCCAGTTGCAGTAATCGGCGTTTGGTTGCTAACCCGCCCCGATACCCCGTCAAGCGACCGTTTTTTCCTAACACACGATGACAAGGAACCACGATCATCATCGGGTTACGCCCCACTGCATTGGCGACAGCTCGAACAGCGGTCGGACGTTGGATGCGCAGCGCCAAGTCACTGTACGTAGTCGTTTGTCCATAAGGAATTTGGGTCAGTGCTTGCCAAACGGTTTGTTGAAACGGCGTCCCGACAAAATCAAACGCAAAAGTAAATGTCACTGGTTCCCCTGCGAAATAAGCTTGTAGCTGCGCTTCAATTACTGAATCAAGGTCAGCTGTATCACTGATTTCAGCCAGCGGAAAGAACTTGAGTAATTCATGATGATCCTGCTGCCGACCAAAATATACTAGCCCTTTTTCCGATTGGACCACTTCATACCACTCATCATCTAAAACGATCTTTGCCAATGCTAGTTTCATGTTTTCACCTCATGGAATCCATTTTTCGCAGCACAACTGCTTACGTGCTGCCGCCGTTGTGCGGCTGTCTCAGTGACAGTATACCATTTTTTCGAGCTGCGCAAAAAAACCGATTGGCTTATTGCCAATCGGTCGTTGCAAATAGTGGGAAAATAGGTTACTCTCCAGCTGCTCCAACTTTGAGCCATAGCACTGGCAGGATCAATCCAATTCGATTTTTCCAGTATATAGCTGATAATAGGTGCCTTTTTCAGCCAATAGTGTTTCATGGGTCCCCCGCTCAATGATGCGGCCATGATCCATTACCATGATGACATCGGAGTTTTGGATCGTAGACAATCGGTGGGCGATCACAAACACGGTCCGTCCAGACATCAAACGGTCCATCCCTGATTGGACGATCCGCTCTGTACGGGTATCGATGCTTGAGGTGGCTTCGTCTAAGATCATCACTGGCGGATCAGCGATCGCTGCGCGAGCAATGGCCAACAGCTGACGTTGCCCTTGGGAAAGTCCTTCGCCATCTCCCGTGATCACGGTATCGTATTTATCTGGCAAATGGTTGATAAACATGTCGGCATTGGCTAGCTTCGCCGCTGCCAGCACTTCTTCATCACTAGCATCTAGTTTCCCAAAGCGAATATTCTCGCGAATCGTTCCGGTAAACAAATGGGTGTCTTGCAAGACGATTCCTAATGAGCGGCGCAGGGATTCCAGATGGATTTTTTCAATATTGATACCATCATAGCGAATCTTCCCATCTTGGATATTGTAGAATCGATTGATCAGATTGGTGATCGTTGTCTTACCAGCACCTGTGGCACCGACAAAGGCAACTTTTTGTCCGGGTTCTGCATAAAGATTGATATCATGTAAGACCAGTTGATTGTCGACATAACCAAAATCAACGTCTTCAAACCGCACGTCTCCCGTCACTTCCGTATAGGTAATGGTTCCATCCTCGTGGGGATGTTTCCACGCCCACGTGCCGGTTCGTTCTTTGGTTTCAACTAGCTGACCTTGGGACCATTTGGCATTGACCAGTGTGACGTAGCCATGATCGATTTCTGGCGTTTCATCTAATAGGTTGAAAATTCGCTCAGCACCGGCTAACGCCATGATCACAAAGTTGATTTGTTGTGACACTTGGCTGATAGGACCATTCAATGAACGGCTCAGCTGCAAGAAAGAAGCGATCATCCCAACCGTTAGTCCAGAAACACCATTGATGGCAAACAGGCCACCAATGATGGCGATCAAGACATATTGGACATTCAGTAAGTTCATCATGATCGGCATCAAGGTATTGGCATTGACATTGGCTTTAGTGGCACTTTCTTGTAGTTGGTCATTTAAGGCATCAAATTCTTCCATGACGATCTTTTCATGATTGAAGATCTTGACGACCTTTTGCCCGTGCATCATTTCTTCGATATACCCGTTGACAGCGCCTAAATCTCGTTGCTGGGCGCCAAAGAAGCGGCCGCTGCGGCGAGAAATGATGCGGATCACATTTAGCATCAAAATAACCGACAGCATCACGAACAGAGTCAATGGGACACTGATGGAGAACATGGCGATAAAGACGGAACAAAAGGTTACTGCCGCCATCATCAAGTTCGGAATACTTTGAGAGATCATTTGACGCAACGTATCCGTATCATTAGTAAAATGGCTCATGATGTCGCCATCTGAGCGGGCATCAAAGTAGCCGACGGGCAGAGACTGCATATGCGTGAACATTTGGTCCCGGATTTTTTTCTGTGTCCCTTCACTGATTTTGACCATCATAAAGTTATAGGTCAGTGCGGCCAAGATTCCAATCAGGTAGATGATCGCCATTTGAACGATCGCCCGAAACAAGCCGCCAAAATCAGGATTGGCTTGCCCTAAGAGTGGTGTGATATGATCGTCGATCACGACTTGTAAAAACAACGAACCGCGTACGTTGGCAAAGGCACTTAACAAGATCATGACCACGACGAACAGGAGTTGTCCTTTGTAGTCGCCAAACATCGTTCGCAATAAACGTTTCAATGTGCGCTTGGGATTTGCTGCTTGTCTATTCTTCACCTTCACCAAATCCTTTCTGCTGCGAATGGTACACTTCTTGATAGATGGCATTGTTTGCCAACAATTCTTCGTGGGTACCGATGCCGTTGATTTTTCCATCATCCATTACGATGATCCGGTCGGCGTCTTCGATCGAGTTGATCCGTTGAGAAATAATGATCGTCGTCGTTCCCGGAATTTCTCGTTTCAAGCCTTCGCGGATACTGCGATCGGTTTTGGTGTCGACGGCACTAGTAGAATCATCGAGAATCAAGATTTTCGGTTTCTTCAGCAAGGCGCGAGCAATCGTCAACCGTTGTTTTTGCCCACCGGAAACATTGTTTCCTCCTTGCGAAATCTGTGTTTCATACTTGTCAGGAAACTCTTGAATAAAAGGATCGGCTTGTGCGATCGTTGCCACGCGCTGGATCTCTTCATCCGATGCCTCTTCATTGCCCCAACGCAAATTGTCGTTGATAGTGCCGCTAAAGAGTACATTGTTTTGCAAGACCATACTTACTTGGTCCCGCAATGCTTCTAAATCATAGTCGCGAACATCATGACCGCCGACGATGACACGCCCTTCAATCACATCATATAAGCGCGGGATCAGCTGGACGAGGGTGGATTTCCCACTCCCGGTTCCACCAATTATCCCAATGACTTCACCGGATTCGATGTGTAGATTCGCATCCGTCAGCGCCAACTTGTTTTTGTCATTGGCGTAACTAAAGCCAACATTTTCAAAAACGATGGAGCCGTCTTTGATCTCTTTGACCGGATCGGCGGGATTTTTCAAGTCACTTTCTTCATCTAATACTTCCACGACCCGTTCTGCCGACGTTCGTGCGATCAAAATCTGCACGAAAGCCATCGACATCATCATCAAGCTCATCAAAATCTGCATCGTGTAGTTGAACATGCTGACTAATTCACCAGTCGTCAGGCTACTTTGTTCCACGATCAACTGGGCACCAAACCATGACAAGAGCAGCATACATGTATAGACTGCAAATTGCATCAATGGCATGTTAAAGGAAACGATCCGTTGCGCCAGCGTGAAATTCCGATAAACATCGGTGGACACTTCGCCAAACAGTTCTTCTTGCTGTTCTTCCCGAACATACGATTTCACGACACGAACCCCTTGTAAATTCTCTTGCACCACATTATTCAAGCGGTCATAAATGCGGAATACTTTTAAAAACAGTGGGTGGGCAAAACGAATCACTAAGGCAAGGCCAATCGCTAAGATCGGTAAAACAACTAAGTAGATCGTCATAAGTTCTGGGCTGATGGTGCTAACCATTGCAAGTGAGAAAATCAGAACTAACGGGCTGCGGACCAGAATACGAATAATCATTTGATACGCATTTTGGACGTTGGTCACGTCAGTGGTCAAGCGGGTGATCAAACTGGAGGAAGAAAAGCGGTCAATGTTTGAAAAGGAAAAATCTTGGATTCGGCGAAACAGATTGTGCCGCAGGTTGCGGGCAAAACCAGCCGAAGCGATCGCTGCGGTTCGTCCGCCAAGCGTTCCTAAAAGTAATGCGATCAAGGAACATAAAAAAAGCAAGCCGCCATCTCTTAGAATCACACCGGCGTCTCCTTTTTCGATCCCTTGGTCGATCATCATGGCCATGATCAGGGGCATAATGACATCTAAGGCAACCTCTCCTGCTACATACACAGGGGTCAGCAAGCTGTCCTTCTTATAGCTGCCAACATTCGCGAGTAATTTTTTTATCATTTGTTTCGTCCCTTCTATAGATGGCACTGCGGAGCCATTTTTTATCGTTACCATCAAGTTTACTTTATCGATCCAGCGATTTCAAGCGGCTCGCTCGTGTTTTTTTTTACAATTAGTAAGTAAAAACACCCTTCCAAGGAAGGGTGCTTACCTTTTGATGCGGTTTGAAAAAGCGCTTGGTAGGAATTATTCGGTAGCGTTTGAACCAGCGGTACTGATCGGTTCATCGGTATCGTCACCGCCATCATCTGCCGGCGGTGTTTGGGTACTGCCTTGCAGATTGCCACGACTGATCCCGATAGTGATCCACGTTTCTAAGGGAATAAACTCGCCGTAGCGGCTCATTTCAACGACGGTTCCTTTCGGTTCCGCCGAATCGACATAGTAGATTTCGTAATAGACATTGGCGCCTTTTGATTTGTATTCATCAAAGAATAGTTTTGGCAAGTCGCCTTCCGTTGCTTGGAAACGGATGTCTTTCAAATACGGTCTGCCTAATGAGTAGACGACTTTGACAGTTGGCAAAGTATCGCTTTCGCTGTATTCTTTGCCGGCTTCCTCCGACTGACTCAAGAAACTACCATACGCCACTTGATCGGAATAGACCGTGCTGACTTGCAGCGGGATCTTCGATTCTAGACCTTGGGCTTCTTCGATCGTGTATTGTGAAAAATCTGGAACGGTCAAAGCCTGGCCTTTTGAGACCTTCACCACAAATTCTTCTTTTTTCGCAAGTTTGCTGCCTTTGACTGGTTCTTGTGAAACCACCAGGTCTAGGGCGACACTGTCAGAAAAGACGGTTTCTTCTTTGTATTTCAAGTCATTCTTTTTCGCCCATTCGGAAGCTTCACTTTTGGCTTTGCCTGTAAAATCAGGTACTTCAATATTTTTTTCAAAAACTTCTTTGCCCTTTGAATAATAGACACTCAAACGGTCTTTGCGTTTGTATTCGGCTAAATCAAGCTCTTTGTTGGCTGCTTCTTGTTTAATAAAAGCTTCTGCTGCTACGTTGTCGTCAAATTGTTCGATCAAAGAGAGGTTCTCGGCTTTATTGCTGGCGATCCATTCTTTTGCTTCGGTCACTTGCATCGCTGAAAAATCTGGCAGCTCTAAGCGTTCTTCAGGATCAGGCCCGAGACTCGCCGTCAGTGTCAGTGTGGCACCTTTCTTGATCTTTTTGTCAGGGTCAACACTTTGGTCGATTACTTGGTTGACGTCTTTGTCAAAGTCATATTCTTGCTCCACTTTGATAGCGACGCCTTCTTCCATGCCCCACGTCCGCGCTTCTGACAGATCTTGGGCAGTGAAATCCGGCACCTTCACATGGGTCATCTGATAATAGACGATCCCGATCACGGTAACCGCCAAGGCGGTCAGTAAAGCAATCAGCAAGATTTTTTTCTGCCGACGCTTTTTGTAGGTCGGATCAAATTCCGTTTCTTCTTTCCCAAAACGGCTGACTGGTTCCTTTGACGCTATCTTCTCCGTCGAAGAACTCGCTGCTTTTGCTTCAGTCGTCTGTGTTTGTTGACGGGCTGCCGAGCGACTCATCGGCTCACTAGCTGTCGGCTCTTCTGATTGGTGAACCGTCGTTGGCTCCGCTGGTTTGCTCGCTTGCTCAGCGCCGCTTGCATTTTGATCTCCGACAGGTTCGCTAGTTTTTTTCTCGCTATTGCCAGCAGGCTTCTTTTTGCCATCATAGTTGTCCGGGCTGAAATTTGATAAAAAATCACTCATGCTTACTCAACACACCTTTACGTAAATACAAGACTTCATCTGCTTGTTGGGCGATCTCATTGGCGTGGGTCACGACGATCACACATTTGTTGTGGACGTGAGCCAGCTCTTTAAAGATATCGATGATCTCTTGCTCCATTTCTTCATCCAAATTTCCGGTTGGTTCATCCGCTAAAATGATATCGACATTGGTGGCTAATGCCCGCGCGATCGCTACCCGTTGTTGTTCACCACCAGATAATTGATTGACGAGCCGATCAGCTTTTTCCTTGGTGATGCCAATATAATCCAGTAAATTGTACGCCACTTCTCGTTGATTGTCCGGCAACTGATTTTTCGTGATTGCCATCGGCACTAAGACATTCTCGACTGCACTCAAATAAGGAATCAGATTATAGCTTTGGAAAATAATACTGATGTCGTCGCGGCGGTAATTCTCATGCCCGATTTTTTCGATATCGGTGCCTTCATAAAGTACTTGTCCACTTTTCGGACTATCCAGTGCACTGATCAAGGACAAAAACGTCGTTTTTCCCGAACCAGATTGACCTAAGATGGCATAAAATCGGCCTTTTTCAAAAGAAACAGAAGTCTCTTTCAGTATATAGCGACGCTGATCGCCGTCTTGGTAATAGTAATCGACTGCTTTGGTTTCTAATAAAGTCATCGTTGGTTCCTCCTACATCATGATTTTCTTTGGATTCAGGCGCAAAATATACAATAGCGGTAAAATCGCTGAGAGTAAGACAGTTCCTAGACCTAACAGCAGATACGTGATGATGTAGCCTGCTGAGAAGGACACTTGATAGGCATTCTTGATATCCATGTAATCAATATTAGCTGCCATCAAACCGCCATAATAAACACCGCCCATATCATTTTGATTGCTCATCCAATCGTTTTGCATCAAGGTATTTGAAACGGCCCCACCTAATAAGTTCCCAGTCACTAAGGACAATAGCAGTGCGGCTAAACTAACCAGCAAGACTTCAATCACGATCTGTCCAATGACTTTCCCACGGCTTTCCCCCAAGGAAAGATAGATCCCTAATTCTTGTTTCCGATCTCGTAAGAAAAGTAGGACCACTAAGGAAATGATAAAGATGGTTGCGATCGATGCAATGATCACGATGTAATTTGCGATCACTCCTAAACGAGTAAAACCACCGGCGATCTGCTCGTATTGATCCGTATTGGCAACGACGCGGTAATATTGCGGCAATAACGCACCGGCTTCTTGTTTAAAAGCTTCGACGTCATCCGTTGAATTTAGGACAAAGATCGGCTGATAATAGGCGTCTGACTCTTCTTCGATCACTTCTTGACCCCAAAGCTTTTCAGACTGCAATTTGTTAAAATCTTGCACTAAATTATTGCTAGCATAAAAGGTGTTGATTTGATCCATCACTTGCCATATCTGATCACTATTTTGAGAATTGCTCTGATCTGATGAATTGCCTTGATTGCTTTGATCCTTTTTAACGACAGAAAAGATCCCTGCAATGGTCACGGGATAATCAAAGGTTGCGACACGATTGCCACTTTCAGCTGTTTCGTCCGTCGCCTCCTCACTATCGTCACTCACTGCTTCGCTTGAGCCTTCTTCCATCATGACTTCTGCCCGTGTATCCCACACCAATTGATCACCGACACTCAGGTTATTCAATTCTGCGATCTCTTTACTGATCAATACCGCGTTCGTCAACTCACTGACATCTTTTTCTGTCAATCCCTCGCCTTCCTCCAAGCGAATCAAGCCTTCTTGCATGTCTAATGGCTCAACCAAATTTCCACCCTTCAAGGTGAAATAGTTGCCACCCATGCCGACCGAGCCATCCTCTGGCGTATAGGCTTTCAATTTTGTTGTTTCTAACCACGCTTGATTTTGGTAATCAAAATATTTCACATAGCTTAACTGGCCGATTTGCTCATAAACATCCAATGCTGGTGGTTTCGGATAAAAATCCTCTCGAGACCGCTCTTCATCCGAAACATCTGCGTTGTCTTTTTCAAAACCTTCCCAATCCATTTCCACCGTAGCTACGTTCCCCATTTTGCGTTTTGTCTCACGCTCCACGTTGGCAGTGGATTGTTGAATTGCTACAGCACCAGCGATCACATTGCCTAGAATAAATAGAACTAAAAATAAAATAAATGATTTCCCTTTTCTTCTGGTGATACTTTTTAATGCACGCTGCCAAAAGTTCATTGTTATTTCCTCCAGTGACATTATTTTTTAACAATTATTCCATACTTCTCCCTTAAGAACAATCGCAATAAAGGGTCGTTTTTCGAATTTAAAATATTAAAAAACGAACGCAAACGACATTTTCATTTAAAAACCCTTATAAAAGAACAAGAAAAAGATGTTAAATAACAAATAAAAGAATGGGATTTTTGCTAACAGTTTTGTAAGATTTCCCGATTTCAACTTAGATTTCCTTTGGATCCCATCAAAAACGCTTGGCGCTTTCGAGAGGATAAAAAAACGAAGGAATTCTCCCACTTTTTCCAGCGAGAAAATCCTTCGTTTTGTATCACTTATTTTTCTTTCGTATCGATCACGATCGTCACCGGGCCATCATTGACCAAGGCGACTTGCATATCTGCGCCAAATTTTCCGGTAGCAACAGTGATCCCTTCGGCTTTTAAGCCTTCATTAAAGGCTTCGTAAAGCGGGATCGCAATACTTGGCGGTGCCGCTTGAATGAAGCTGGGGCGATTGCCTTTCTTGGTCTCCCCATAGAGGGTAAACTGTGAAATACTCAAGACGGAACCGTTTATGCTTTCCAGTGACCGATTCATTTTGCCCTCTTCGTCTTCAAAAACCCGTAAATTCTTGATTTTTCTTACGAGATAAGCCACATCGTCACCTGTATCCTCATGGGTGATCCCCAACAAAACCATGAATCCCTGTTGGATCGCACCGACGACATTGTCCTCAATCGACACGCTTGCTTGACTGACTCGCTGGATCACTGCCCGCATTCTTTCTCATCCCTTCGTACGTCTGACGCTGTAAACATCTGGAATCTGTTTGATCTTATCAACGATCGATTTCAAATGAGTCAAATTCTGAATCGCCACCGTGATGCGGATCGTTGCCATTTTGTCTTTGTTGGTTTTGGCTTCGACACTTACCAAACGCTTGGTGACGCTATTGACTGTCTGTAAGACATCGTTGAGTAAACCAGAACGATCATAGCCATAGATCTCAAGATCGGCATCGTATTCCTTGTTGATGTCGGTGGCATCTTCCCACTCAACGTCGATCAAACGGTTCGCGGCGTCTTTGTTTTGAACATTGGGACAATCGCTGCGGTGGATCGAGATCCCCCGGCCTTTGGTAATGTAGCCGACGATCGAATCCCCAGGAACCGGATTGCAGCAGCGGGAGATGCGGATCAACAAGTTATCGACCCCTTCAATGACAATGCCGCCTTCGTGACGAACCTTCATTTTTTCTGGTTCTTTTTTCGCCGGTTGATTGATCATCTCTTGGACTTGCTGCTTTTGCTTCTCGATTTGTTTCTCCCGCCGTTCTTCTTCGGTCAAACGGTTGGCTAAGGTCGTGGGACTGACTTCCCCATAGCCGACAGAGGCAAATAGATCATCTTCTGTTTGGTAGTTGAACCGTTCGCAAGCTTCCGCCATTTTGCTTTTCGTCAAAAATTCTTTCGGCACAAAGCCCATATCTTGTAAAGTACGAACCACTGCCTCATGCCCTTTGATGATATTCTCATCACGATCTTGGGCTTTAAAAAATCGTTTGATTTTGTTCTTCGCTTTGCTGGTAGCCACTAGTTTGACCCAGTCGCGGCTTGGCCCAAAGGAATTTGGTGAGGTCAAGATCTCGATAATGTCCCCATTTTTTAGCTTGTAGTCCAATTGGACCATCTTGCCATTGACCTTGGCGCCGGTGGTTTTGTTACCGATGTCGGTATGGATGCTATAGGCAAAATCCAGTGGACTGGAGCCTTGAGGCAACTCCGTCACATCACCTTTTGGCGTAAAGACATAGACTTTGTCGCTGAAAATATCGCCTTTGACACCTTCCATAAATTCAGAAGCATCATAGCTTTCGTCTTGTAGTTCCAAGATTTCGCGGAACCAACCAACTTGTTGGGTCATCTTGTCGGCTTTGACTTTTTCCGTCTTGCCTTCTTTATAGGCCCAGTGCGCAGCAACCCCAAATTCAGCGATCTCATGCATTTCATGGGTCCGAATTTGGATCTCGACAGGATTGCCTTTGGGACCAATAACCGTCGTATGCAGTGATTGGTACATGTTGGCTTTTGGCATCGCGATATAGTCCTTGAACCGCCCTGGCATTGGTTTCCATTTTGTATGGATCGTTCCCAAAACCGCGTAACAATCTTTGATGGAGTCAACGATCACTCGGATCGCCAACAAATCATAAATTTCATTGAACTGTTTCTTTTGGTCTTTCATTTTGCGATAGATCGAGTAAATATGCTTTGGTCGACCATAGATCTCAGCATAGATATCTAGTTCTTCCGTAGCGATCCGAATCTCTTCCACGGTTTCGGAAACGTAGGATTCCCGTTCCTCTCGTTTGGTCTGCATCAAATGCACGATTCGGTAATATTGCTGTGGATTCAAGTAACGCAAAGAAATATCTTCTAATTCCCATTTGATGCGGCTGATCCCTAAACGATGAGCCAATGGGGCATAGATTTCCATCGTTTCTTGGGCGATACGGCGTTGTTTGTCTTCCCGCAAATGTTTCAACGTACGCATATTATGTAAACGGTCAGCCAGTTTGACCATGATGACCCGTAAATCTTGCGCCATGGCGATCAACATTTTTCGATGATTTTCTGCTAATTGTTCTTCATGAGATTTGTATTTGATCTTACCCAGCTTGGTCACGCCATCCACTAGCATCGCTACATCGGCACCGAATTCTTCTTTTAGATCGGCTAGCGTCACATCAGTATCTTCGACGACATCATGCAAAAAACCTGTTGCAACGGTATGTGGGTCCATCTGCAATTCTGCCAAGATCCCCGCAACTTGGATTGGATGAATAATGTAAGGCTCGCCGGATTTACGGAATTGTTCTTTGTGGGCTTCTGTCGCATAGTCTAATGCTTTTTGGACAAAGGCAACGTGTTCTTCACTCATATAATGAGCGACCAATTTGATGACATTGGGCCCGGTCAATATAACTTCTTTTGCCATTCATTCCGCCTCCTGCTCTTCTTTTTTGTGCTATCAAAAAGGCAGACAGAAGTCACTGTTAACGTCTCGTCACGCACCCAAAGCCTTGCGGACAAACGTTCTAAGCATGGGACTCCTGTCTAACCTGCAGTTCTTATTTAGTAGTATTATTATACAAATTTTTCAGCTATTTTTCAATCGCTGTTGTTCAAAGCATATCGGGTGCTGGCTGGTCCTTAAGCAATTCTTCAAAAACATGATACGAGAGCCCGATTTTCTCGGCGCCGGCAGCTCGTAATGATTCCAGAGCTTGTTCATCGACCGTATCGGGATTGATCTGGATCGACAGTTGGCTGCCACCATCTAAGGAAAACAAGCTCACGTCATGCAATGCTTCTGCTAGTGGTTGTTTTTGTCCTAACACGATCTTTGGCCAAGCTTCTTCTTTCAAGCGCTGTGCCACTTGGATCTTCGTCAATTCATTCATGATTTCGGTCTGTACAGCTAAGCGGATCTCCCCTCCTGTCAAGGTCAAGGAGCGGATCGTTTCGGTCAACTCTGCAAAGCCATGATCATTTTCCATGAAGGAAGAAGCCGGTAGCCAGACTTCTAAAAAATCGGCACCTTCCATAAACGCCCGACCGATTTCAAACGCTACTTTTGCCAGTGTTCCTTGGGCAAGGGGGTAATCGATCACTGCGCCGATTTGTAGGGAAGAGCCTTGTGCCAAGATTTTCGCCCGCCGAATGGCACTAGGCAAAACGACGACTTCCTTTAAGGCCGTCTTATATTGATTGATAAAATCCTTCAAGACCCAGTCGGTCAGATCGGCCGTCAACAAACGGACACTGATTGCTTCTTGGTTCTTATTCATCAACTCACATCCTCTTTAGTTCCGTTAGCACACTGACAGCACTTAAAAAATAAAACGGTGCTGTTTCTGTTCGTAAAATCCGAGGGCCTAACCCGCATAATTTGGCGTTGTTTTCCTGGGCTTCTTCGATTTCGGAGGGGGTCAGACCGCCTTCTGGGCCAAAGATCGCTAAAACTTTGCTACCAACGGACAATGCGGTGATCACTTGCAGCAGCATCGCTGCTTCTCCTTGCTTGGCTGATTCTTCATAAGCCACTAGGACCGCATCATACTGACTGAGGCTTTGCCAAAATGCTTTGGCGTTATCCAGCAGTGTGATGGCTGGTGCGATCTGCCGTTGGGATTGCTCCGCCGCTTCTTGGGCGATTTTTTGCAGCCGCTGCTGCTTTTTCTGTAACTTCTTTTGATCCCATTTCACGACCGAAGTTTGCGCAGGAAAACCGATAAAGGCTGCCGCCCCCAGTTCCGTGCCTTTTTGAACGATCAAGTCCAGCTTGTCGCCTTTCGGGTAGCCGCTAGCGATCGTGACCTGCAGCGGCAATTCCTTGTCCTGCTGTTCTTTTTCGACTTCCTCTAAGTAAACCGTTTCTTCATCCGCCTCTTTGATCTTGGCGATGATCGCCAAATGATCCTCAAAGACTAAACCGACTTTCGTGCCGGGCGTCATGCGCATCACTCGGATCATATGGTGGAAAGGTTCTCCCGAAACGGCAAACACCGCTTTTGCTTCATAAGGCTCCTGTAAAAAATATCGCTGCATCTTACTCTACCTCTGGTTTTTTAAAGGCGATCGCATACCAGTCTTTTTGATTGAACAATTGATCGATCTCAAAGCCTTGTGCGATCATGGCATCGATCACTAATTGTTTTTTCGTCTCAATAATCCCAGAAACGATCAAGGTGCCTTCTTGCTTCAATAGACGCCACGCATCAGGGATCATCAATAAAATGATGTCCGCTAAAATATTGGCAACGATAAGATCAGCAGGGACTGTCACTCCTTGCAAAAGGTCATTGGCTTGGACAGTCACATCGTGAGCAATGGGGTTCATCGCCATATTTTCTTGAGCGGACCTCACAGCGACTTCATCTAGATCATAAGCGAACACGTCTTTGGCACCTAAATATTTACTGGCGATACTCAACACGCCTGAGCCCGTCCCGACATCTAAGACGGTTTCGCCGCCTCGCAAGTAGACTTCTAGGGCTTGTAATGTCAACCGTGTTGTAGGATGTGTGCCGGTCCCAAAAGCCATCCCCGGATCAAGGGTGATGATCTTTTCCTCTTCTTGCAGCGGTTGATAGTTTTCCCAGCTCGGCACGATCGTCAGATAGCGGGAGATACGGACTGGATGGTAATATTTTTTCCAGGCCGTTGCCCATGCTTCTTCCACGACCTCGCTCGTTGTGATGTTGTTTTTGCCGATCGCCAAACCATACTCTGGCAGACGGTCAATGGCTGCTTTGATCGTCGGTAGCACTTCTGGTAAAAAGATCGTCTCTGGGAAATAGGCACTGACTTGCGCGCCTTCTTCTAAGGTCGTATAGGTTTCTTTATCCAAAATTTCGCCATATGCATCGCTTTTAAAATTTTCGATATCTAAAACGTCCTCGATCGCTACCCCACTTGCTCCGTGTTCCATTAAAATATTGGCGACTGCTTCCACTGCTTCGCTAGCTGTCGCTACGGTTACTTCATTCCACTTCATGTTCGTTCTCCTTAGTAACTAGGGTACGGGATCATGGTTTCCCCAGACCCGGCTTGATAGTTCGTCATTTTCTCCACAAATGCTTCTTCGTTGAATCGCAATTCAAAGATCGCTTCTTCACTGTCATCGTTCAAGAAATCAAGCAGATCGCTTTGGCCTTCTTCTAAAATTTCTTGAATGTAATCAACCAATCCGTCTAACAACGCTTTTTGGATCCCTTTTTTCCCTGCATAAGGGATCGTCGCTAAATAATCTTCTTCATCAAACGTTGATTTTTGTGGATCATACAGCAAAATCCCATCTTCAAATTCAATGATCGCTTCTTCTGATGCCACACCTTGCGCATCGTCGATCTGCACGTGGTGAGGATTTTCAGCAAACAAGCGCAGCACCAATTCGATCGTATGATTTTTGGCATCCCAATCGATCGCCACATCATAGTCGGTGATTTTTTTCGTTAATCGCTGATCTAAGTAAGTCAATATCGTTTCTTTCGCCATCACTATTCCTTCTTTCTTAACACCATCCATGGTCTTGCTGAACAGCGGTTTTTCGTATATTTGTCAAATAAGGATTGCCAGCCACTGCAAAACGAAGCGGCATCTGGGTCCATTCACCTTTGTTCGGGATACCGATCCGAGGCAATGCCAAAATTTCTTTTGGGGTACGTCGGCGCTCAGGAACCAAATGCAGCGGACTCGTAAAAATCGATTCGCCGTAAAGCTCAGCTGGAATCTGTAGTGCCTGCACTAGTTTCCCGGGGCCATTGGCTACATCCGGTCCCGTTTTTTGTCGCTGTTGTTCCATCAAGTCAATCCCATCCACCGGTTCTAGCCCGCGAATCATGACTCCTTGCGGGATGCCTTTTGGCTGCGTAATAAAGTTGACGATTCGATGCGTGTGCATCGTATATAAATAAATCGTACCTGGTTCCTGATACATCGCCCGAACCCTTGGTGTGTTTCGCATGCCCACACTATGAGCCGCCAGATCATCGGGACCTAAATACGCTTCACAATCCACGATATACCCACCTAATGTTCCTACTGGGGTCTCATGTTCCAAATACATCCCTAATAAGGCACGTGCGATGGTCGTTGTCGGCTGTGTCGCAAAAAGTGCCATTAATTCATCCATTCTCATCACCCTCTTTATTCTACACAATTCTCGGCGAACTTACTATCTTTGACTACAGAGTTACGACGATCTCAACGATTTCTTTTCAACGATCCTGATTTTTGCTGACTGAGTGGAAAATAAGGGCCCTTTTGTTTCCGTAAGGGCGCAAATCAGCTTGTTTATGAGAATGTACGTTCTTATGTTATACTTACAGGAAAAGGAGAGGATCGTTTTATGCAGCAGCCACTTGCTTATCGAATGCGGCCACGGAACTTAGATGAAGTCGTCGGACAGCAGCATTTGGTTGGCCCGGGGAAAATCATTCGCCGAATGGTCGAAGCCAAAATGCTTTCTTCGATGATCCTATACGGACCGCCGGGAACCGGAAAAACCAGCATTGCCAGTGCGATCGCCGGCTCGACACGCTATGCGTTTCGCATGCTGAACGCCGCCACAGATACAAAAAAAGACCTGCAAATCGTGGCAGAGGAAGCCAAAATGAGCGGTACTGTCATTTTATTGCTGGATGAAGTCCATCGACTAGACAAAACAAAACAAGATTTTTTACTGCCCCATTTAGAAAGCGGCAAGATCATTATGATCGGTGCCACGACGGAAAATCCCTACATTACGATCAATCCAGCGATTCGCAGTCGGACACAGATTTTTGAAGTCAAACCGCTCCAAGAAGAAGATATTTTGACCGCCATTGATCAAGCCTTAGCAGATGAAACTCGCGGTCTTGGATCAGAAACCATCGTATTGACCGATGTTGCCCGCTTGCATCTCTCGCGAGCGACCAACGGTGATTTACGAAGTGCGCTAAATGGCTTAGAACTCGCTGCCCGTTCCACACCAAAAGGACCAGACAGCATTATTCATTTGACCTTAGAAATCATCGAAGAGTGCGTACAGCGTAAAGCATTGACCCACGATAAAGATGGGGATGCGCACTATGATGTGATCTCTGCTTTTCAAAAATCGATTCGTGGCAGTGATGTGGATGGTGCGCTGCATTACTTAGGTCGTTTAGTAGAGGCAGGCGATCTGGCGATCATTTGTCGGCGCTTGATGGTCATCGGCTATGAAGACATCGGTTTAGCTAACCCAGCAGCCGCTGCTCGAACCGTCAATGCTGTGTTAGCCGCTGAACGTTTGGGCTTACCGGAAGCTCGGATTCCGTTAGCCGATACAGTGGTCGATCTATGTCTGTCACCCAAATCCAACTCTGCCTACATGGCATTGGATGCAGCGATCGCAGATATTCGCAGCGGCAAAGCTGGCGATGTCCCGGATCATTTACGAGACAGTCATTACAAAGGTGCCGAAAGCTTGAATCGGGGTGTTGGCTATCAATACCCGCATAATTTTGATGATGCCTGGGTCGATCAGCAATACTTACCTGATAAGCTGAAAAATACTCATTATTACCAACCAAAAGCCACCGGTAAATATGAGCAAGCACTAGGCCAACGGTACCAACAATTGCAGCAGCGAAAGAAAAAAAACTAGGTGCTTAGGAAAAATAGCGACTTTTTGGTATCGTTTTCAAACAACTTTATTGCACCTTCGTCATTCCTATGCTACTATAAGGGTGGGAATTCTGTGATGTACGAGTTGTCCCTTTTGTGTGTTGACCGAACATTTTTATTGATATCTTGGGATCCGTCTTGTGTCAATGCTGGTAACATGCCTTTTCCTTTGGTAGTTCGAAGCTTAGACCGTGGAACCCACCTGCTAGAATTTGCGGGATCAATACTATGGGAAAAAGAACGGCATCAACGGATATTACCCATTCTTTTTAGAATGTGCCATCTGTTTTTAACAGATGGCTTTTTTGCGTTTTCTAGCCGTTAGAAACCGTACAACGTCCTTCATCTGATATCAAAGTAAGGGTGGCTTTTGCTATTCTTTCTAGGGTTCGCTATACTAAACCTATCAACTTAGGACAGGATGGCGTATGTTTATGATTCTTCTATTATTTACGATCGTGGCACTCGTATTATTCGGCACCAGTTATTTGCTTTATGCCAAACAAGCGATTTTTTTCACTTTGATCCCTACCACCGAGGCGAATAAGGTCTTCTTAAAAACCTATAGCCTCATTCATTTCCTTTTAGGCGTGGTGGCATTGGTTGTGGGCTTTGTCGATAGGGAGCTGATTGCCTTGTTTTATTTGGCTTTGCTGCTGCTCTCTTCCGCATCTTTCAGCATCTTGCTGGCACAAAAAATGAAAAAAAAGGAAGATTAGGTTTTCCTTTTTCAGAAAAAAGCATTACAATAAAAGTAGAAGATAACAGATGGGAGTGTTTCTTATGTTACAACAATATCAACGAATCATGGTAGCCGTCGATGGGTCCAGCGAGTCCGAATTAGCCTTCAAAAAAGCCGTGAACGTGGCACAGCGGAATGATTCTGAATTAGTTTTAGCACATGTGATCGACACTCGGGCCTTTCAAACCGTTTCTTCTTTTGACGGCATGCTTGCTGAGCAAGCAACCGAAATGGCCAAACAAACCTTGAAAGACTATGAGGATTATGCACGCAAACACCAAGTAACTGCTGTCAAAACAGTGATCGAATATGGCTCGCCAAAACCGATCATTGCCAAACAATTGCCCGAAGATCACGACATCGATTTGATTATGATCGGTGCCACTGGGTTAAATGCCGTGGAACGAATCTTTATCGGTTCTGTGTCTGAGTATGTCATTCGCCATGCTGGCTGTGATGTGTTAGTTGTACGGACAGATCTAGAAAACAAAATCCCAGAAAAAGACCACACCAAAGCTTGATAGTGAGACGACCTGCCGACGAACGGCAGGTTTTTTTGTGCAAAAAAAACCGTGACAAAAGCAAAAGAGGCAACGAGCACTTAGGTCTCATTGGTCTTTTTGCCTTTGGTCACAGCTCTTTGACAAGTCGGTTATCCAAACTTGTACAGCAAAAAATGAAAGCAAAGTAATAGGTACTCCTATCTAACCATGTTTCCTTTTGATTGTAAATAGTTTTTCTGAATTTTCTGAATAAATAGTCAATTTGCCCGTTGTTTAATAAAAAAGCAAAGCGTCGTTTCCCTTAGGAAAAACGACGCCAAAATCTGTATTGATAATGGGCTATCCAGAGGCCGCTGGTCAAGAGGATCACGAAGAAAATCGGACCATTCAATAACCAAAAATCAACCGAAGTTGCAGCAAAGCCATAAAGGATGATAACAATGATGGAAAGAAACAGCGTTGCGATCGTTCCAATGGCTAACCCAAGACTCCCCGCCCCTCTCGTAAATAATTGACTGATATTGGTCCAATCCAAAAGCAGCAATCGATAATCACGAGCAAAATATTTCAAGCACAAAAGAAAACTGCTCCAAAGTGCCCCGATTAGAAAAGAGACAGCCAAAATCAGCGGCATTTTGAACAGAAGGACTGCTGCCAGCACGATGACTGCCGTTAAGCTCAGCTGCAAAACGACCCCAAAGCGGAATTTTTCCCGTAAGTAGCGCTTCATCGATAGCGGCAAGGAGCGGACAAACAAGAAATTCTCCTGATCCAGTGAGATCAAATTACTGATAAAAGAAGTCGGATTGACCATCAATGCTGCCAAGGCGATCCCTGCCACAAAAACGACACCGATAAACCGCTCATCCAATTCACTTAACTGAATCGCTCCTGTAAACACAAAGGACACTAAGAAAATGATGGGCATCAGCAACGAAGAAGAGAAGACTTGCATAATCAAATTCGGATCTCGGATCAACTGCGAGTTGTAATTAAACAACAGCTGGCCCAAGCCTTGATTGGGTTTATGCTTCCGGCGAACACTTCCTTGGTTGGGCGCCGCGGCTGCCACTTGCTCATAAAACTTCGGCAAGATCAACCGATAGAGGGCAAAAAGCAACACGCCTGCTGTGGCGATGATCCCTAGCAAGCTAAGCAAACCAGTTGTTTGAAACGGCGCCACCATCACATAATAAAAGGGCAATAAAAAGCTGATCGCTCCTCGGTCTACCACGTCTGCCTCGTAGGTATTCACCTGATTCATCATTAAGACCCCGATCACAACAACCAGCATCGTCACGCCTAGCAACAAACTAGTGACCAATTTTTTATGCTTCAAGAAAAACTTAGTCCGCGTCAGGCTGA
Source organism: Enterococcus sp. DIV0008 (assembly GCF_050542615.1). Taxonomy (NCBI): domain Bacteria; kingdom Bacillati; phylum Bacillota; class Bacilli; order Lactobacillales; family Enterococcaceae; genus Enterococcus; species Enterococcus sp. DIV0008. The sequence continues at coordinate 3,005,962 of NZ_CP172937.1, forward strand.
AGACGATCAAGCTGCAAATGCTGAAGATCAAGACTAAAAACAAGCCGAACAGCAAAAACGCCCATAAGATCGTCAGCAAGAAAAAGACGTTTGCCCGAATCCCTGTCAGGAGAAATAAGACCAACAGAGGAAAAATAAACGGCGCAACGGTGAGAAATACCACCACGATTTTTGCCAGAAAAATTTCACTCTGTCGAAAGGGCAGCGGCAAATACGCTGGCAGGTCTTGACTCTCGAAAAAGACATTGTAAATAGACGAAATCCCTTGGGAAAAGCCTAAAATCCCGAACAAAGCGACATAAGCGGTAAAAAAGCCTGGCATCTGACTAAAATCCAATGTGATCATCGTCAACCCATAGACTAGCAAAAACACTACCCCAGAAAGCGCATATTGAAACAACAAATAACTGGTCAAGGTCGAACCAGCCTTGCCTTTTTTGCGGGCTTTGTCTGTTAGTTGGGGATTGGCATACCGCAAATTAACGGAGGTCAGCGTCAGAAATTGTTGTTTTCGCATCTACGCTTCCTCCGCTTCTGCAAGAATCGCTTCTTCTTGACTTCTCCCAGTCATTTGCAGATAGATCGTTTCCAAAGAAAGCGACGGATGCTGTGCCAGCAAATCTGCCACTGAGCCATTGTACAGTAGCTCGCCTTTTTTCAAAATCGCCAATTGATCACACAACTGCTGGGCGGTGTCCAAGACATGGGTGGAAAAAATCACGGTCTTGCCCTTGGCAGCGTGCTGTTTCATCATTTCTTTTAAATCATACGCCGCTTGGGGATCTAAGCCTTGCAACGGTTCGTCCAAGATCCAAATGTCCGGATCGGGGATCAATGCCCCAATCAGCAGTGTTTTTTGCCGCATTCCATGGGAAAAGCTGGCGATGGTCTCTTCTTCATGAGACAGCATATCAAACAAGCGCCCTAATTTTTGCAAACGCTCAGCCTTTTCCGCTGCTGGCACCTCATACGCTGCGGCAATCAAGTCCCAATACTCCCCTGCTGTTAGCTGTAAAAACAAATCTGGTGTGTCCGGCACATAAGCAATTTGTTTTTTTATCGCTTCCCGATGTTCCACGAGGGATTGACCATCAAAATAGATTTCTCCACTTGTTGGCTGCAAAATACTCACTAAGCTTTTGATCGTAGTCGACTTCCCTGCCCCGTTGTGTCCCAGAAAGCCAAAGATCTCCCCTTGACGGATCGTCAGGGAAAGATCAGACAACGCTTTTTTTGGTCCATATTGTTTCGTCAGATTCTTGATCTCAATCATTTTCCTGCCTCCTTATTCCATACCTATTGTTATCTTACGCTGAAAAGCAGGAAATGAAAAATGTTTATTGCCATTTTTAGCAAATCAATTGACAGGAGCTGCAAAAACAAAGATAATAAGAGCACTTTAGGGGAGTAGCACATGGATCGTTCCATGATCTTAAATCAACAGCAAGCGGGAATCCGCTGGTTTAAGATGTTTCTTGCAAGACCTAAGTGGCAAGGGGCCGCTTAGGTCTTTTTGCAGTTTAACATGGAGGGAAAACAGTCAATGAGTTCAAGCAAAATGAAAAAAGTGACCGCCGGCGGACTTTTAGTCGCCATGGGGGTGGTCTACGGTGATATTGGTACGAGCCCACTTTACGTAATGAAAGCCTTGGTGGAGGACAATGGCGGACTACGCACCTTAACACCTGATTTTATCTTAGGCAGCGTCTCGCTCGTCTTTTGGACGCTGACCTTGTTAACGACGATCAAGTACGTCTTGATCGCATTAAACGCGGATAACCATGGAGAAGGCGGGATTTTCTCCCTTTATACCTTAGTTCGTAAAAACAGTCGCTATTTGATTATTCCAGCAATCATCGGGGGCGCAGCCCTGCTAGCAGATGGCGTGTTGACGCCGGCCGTGACGGTGACCACTGCCATCGAAGGATTACGAGGGATTCCAGTCTTTTTTGATCGCTTCGGCAATGACCAATCGATCATTGTCGGCATCACCTTAGCGATCTTATTGGTCCTCTTTGCCCTGCAGCGCTTTGGGACTGAGTTTGTCGGCAAAGCCTTCGGACCGATCATGCTAGGCTGGTTTACCTTCTTAGGCATCGTCGGGGTGATGAACTTTGCCGGTGACCTTTCGGTGATTCGCGCCCTTGATCCCCGGTATGCGATCAATCTGCTCTTTAGTCCCGATAACAGTTCCGGGCTCTTTATTCTCGGCAATATCTTTTTGGCAACGACTGGTGCAGAAGCCCTCTACTCGGACTTAGGTCACGTGGGTAAGAAAAACATTTATGCCAGCTGGCCCTATATCAAAGTCTGCTTGATGCTGAATTACTTTGGTCAAGCGGCGTGGTTGCTGCAAGTCTATCAAAACCCGACTTATCAAGAAATCGAAAACTTGAATCCATTTTTCCAAGCATTGCCGCAAGGATGGACAGTCTTTGGTGTCAGCTTTGCCACCCTCGCTGCCATCATTGCTTCGCAAGCCCTGCTGTCTGGCTCCTTTACCTTGGTTTCTGAAGCCATCAAGTTGAAACTATTGCCACGGATGCAAATCATCTATCCGGGGGCGTCTATCGGGCAAATGTATATTCCTGCCTTGAACACCTTGTTGTGGATCGCCTGCTCCGGTGTGGTCTTATTCTTCAGGACTTCTACGCATATGGAAGCCGCTTATGGATTGGCCATTACGGTAACGATGTTGATGACCACTGTTTTGCTCTATTTCTACTTGCACCAAAACAAGAAGACCCGTTTCTTGGCACCGTTCATCACGCTCTTTTTTGCAGTGATCGAGGGCATTTTCTTTATCTCCAGTGCGACCAAATTTTTCCACGGCGGTTACGTTGCCATCTTACTAGCCTGCCTAATCATCGGCGTGATGCTGATTTGGGAATGGGGCAATCGTATTCAAGAAAATGCTGCCGAAGAAGTTGCACTTTCTACCTACATCCCTCAATTGAAACAGTTGCGGGAAGATGATTCTTTGCCATTATCTCAGACGAATGTCGTCTTCATGGTTCCTAAACTGCAAGACGATCAGATCGGTCAGCAGTTCATCTATTCCATTTTAGACAAACGGCCGAAGCGTGCCAAAGTGTATTGGTTCGTCAATGTGGAAGTCACCGATGAACCCTATACGAAAAAATATGAAGTTTCGATGGCAGATACCGATTTTATCGTTAAACTAAAGCTTTATCTCGGCTTTCGGGTGCCGCAAGAAGTCAATCTCTACATTCGCCAAATCATTCAAGAATTAATGAAAGATGGTCGCTTGCCGCTGCAGCCGCAACGCTACTCCTTAACGCCTGGACGCAATGTGGGTGATTTCCAATTCGTGATGATCGAAGAAGAGCTGTCGAATGCAACGGCATTAAGCAAATGGCAGAAGCAAGTCATGCAGACGAAGCTTTTTATCAAACGCCATACCATTTCACCTGAACGCTGGTTCGGCTTAGAATATAGCGATGTGGTTCATGAGACCGTCCCATTGGTCATCGGTCAGATGAAAGAAAGCTCTCTGACAGAATTACGCATCGAGGAACGCTAAGAAACCGCCAGTCCTGGTTGAACTTTCTGATACTTTCAGGTACACTGAAAAGACAAAGACACAAAGGAGGGAAAACGACCATGATGCGCATGACTAAAATAACAAGTAATGAAAATTACCAACGATACCATATCGCATTTAGCCATGCAATTGGTTTTACAGTTGCTGTTGACGGGACTAGTCTGTCCAAAACAGTGAAATTTACGTAAAATCAATGGCCATCTCAAGGTATTTTTCTCGAAAGAATCTGAGTTTAAATAACACTGGCCATGGATATCCATGGCCTTTTTGAGTGGTCTCAAGGAGAGAGATCATGATCATACAAGCAATTGCTATTAAAAAAACCATCGGCGGAAATCCGTTATTTGAGGAGTTATCCTGCCAAATCGAAGCTGGAGAAAAAATAGCCCTAGTCGGCATCAACGGAACGGGCAAATCAACCTTTTTACAAATCTTGACTGGCGCTGAAGGCGTCGATAGCGGCGTTATCAGCCGCCAAAAAGGCTTAAGGATCGGGACGGTCGAGCAAGAGCTGACCGTTTCTGAAGCAACCGTTACCCACTACCTGCTCCATTCTGCTGCTAACATTCAAGAACTCAAACAACAAATGAGTCATTACGAAGCCTTGATGGCAGAACCCAATACTGATTTAGAGAAGTGTCTGATCCGTTATGGCGAGTTGCAGCAGCGCTTTGAAGAGTTGGGCGGTTATGGATTAGAAGACCGAATTTCCGCGATCTTACAAGGCTTAGGAATTCCCCATCGACAGGACGCACGGCTAACAGAGCTTAGCGGTGGTGAACGGGTCAAAGTCGCTTTAGCCAAAGTGCTAGTTGCCGATGCTGACTTGCTGTTACTGGATGAACCAACCAATCACTTGGATCTTTCAAGTATCCGCTGGTTGGAAAATTATTTACAGAATACGAAAAAAGCGGTCCTAGTCGTTTCTCACGATCGGCACTTTCTTGATCAAGTCACCACCAAGACCTGGGAACTGGAAGAAGGCGCCTTGATTGAGTATCCTGGGAACTATAGCCGATTTCGTGTCTTGAAAGAAGCTCGCTTGGCGGAGTTGACCAAAAATTACGAACTGCAGCAAAAAGAGGTCCAGCGCCTGAAAGTCATGATTCGGCGATTTCGTCAGTGGGCCCATGAAGGAGACAATGAGGCCTTCTTCAAAAAAGCCAAAGAATTGGAGCGCCGCCTAGCGAAACTAACCCTGGTCAAACCGCCAGCGCCCCCGAAAAATCGGCTGCAAGGCTTGGCGAATGGCGAAAAATCTGGCAAAGAGGTGTTCATCGTTCGCGACTTGCACCAGCAATATACCGATCAGCTCCTATTCAAAGACAGCAGTTTTGCGGTCTACCGTGGGGAGCATCTAGCGATCATCGGCGACAATGGTACCGGAAAATCAACCTTACTCAAGTTACTCCTCGGTGAGGAAATTCCCAGTGGCGGCACCATCAAGCGCGGCAGCAGCTTACAAATCGGCTATTTGCCCCAGCAGTTGCAGTTTGCCGACCCCGAGAGCCGCTTGTTGGCCTACGTACAGACGTTGACAGGAAACGAAGAAACGGCTCGCCGACAGTTAGCTAAAAGCGGTTTTTATCAAAGTGATGTGGCCAAACGAATCAAAGATTTGTCTGGTGGTGAAAAAATCCGTTTGGCATTACTGAAACTCTTTTTAGAAAAAATCAACGTCCTGATTTTGGATGAACCAACCAATCACCTCGACAGCTATGCCCGAGAAGAAATTGAAGAAATGCTGCAAGATTATCAAGGGACCCTGCTGGCAGTCAGCCATGACCGCTACTTTTTACAGCAGCACTTCCAAGAAGCCTTAGTTATTGAACAGCAGCAGATCACGCGCCAATCTCTGAGTCCCTTGATTGACTAAGACATTGATTTGCAACAAAAAAACTTGATTTTCCTACCGTATGCATGGGTTGTTCAATCCATGCATAGGCGGAAAATCAAGTTTTTATTTTTTGATCAATGAATGTTGCCGATCAAGTTGCGGATCGGTTTTCTAGCTAAATACAAGATGATGCCGACAACAACGGCTACTCCGCCGACGATGCCATAGTACATCCCTTCTGTTTGCGGTGTATAGAACCGAGCGATTTGCGCATTGATGGCTTGTGAAGACGCGTCTGCTAGCAGCCAAATCGCCAAGGTTTGTGCTTCAAAGGCTTTTGGCGCTAGTTTGGTCGTCACCGACAAGCCCACCGGTGAAAGACACATTTCCCCAGCAATCATAATGAAGAAGCTCAATACTAACCATAATGGGCTGACCCGTTCTTCTACTCCAAACAAAAGGCTTGGCAGCATCAATAAGAGAAAAGACAAACCGGCTAAGACTAAACCGATGGCAAACTTCACTTCTGTCCGCGGTTGACGAGAACCTAGTTTGGTCCACAACCAAACAAAGACAGGTGTCAGTAAGACAACAAAAAGTGGATTTAAGGTTTGATACAAACTTGCTGGAATATTGATGCCGAATAACGTTGATTGCGTACGGTCAGCGGCAAACAATGCCAAGATCGATGAGCCTTGTTCTTCTAAGGACCAAAAGACGATCGCTGACAAAAACAGCGGAATGTAGGCCAATACTTTTTTCTTTTCATCTGGTGTGACATCTTTCGAGCGCAGCATTTTGGTAAAGTAGTAGATCGGTAAGAAAATACCTAGAACACTGATAAAGTTGATGAAGAAATCAACCGTCAGATGCCCCGTTGCAGCTGCTGCGCCAAACAACACTGCCAATGCGAGAAGAACCAGAACGACTGCTCGGAAGAAGGTTTTCTTTTCGGCTGCCGATAAGGGATTCGTTGGCGCGATCGCTACACTTTTCAACGTGGTTTTTCCTTGCACATAATACTGCACCAAACCGATGAACATCCCGATGGCAGCAATCGAAAAGCCTAAGTGGTAGTTGACCTCTTGTCCTAAGATCCCGACGATAATCGGTGCTAACAAGCCGCCGATATTGATCCCCATATAGAAAATCGAGAAACCAGCATCCCGACGGATATCGTCTTTGCTGTACAAATGCCCCACCATACCCGATACGTTGGATTTCAATAGTCCGGTTCCGATGACGATCAGCATCATGGACACAAACAACGCTGGAATCCCTAAAGGTGTTGCCAAGACGATGTGTCCTAACATGATCAAGATCCCACCATAAAAAACGGATTTATTTGATCCTAAAAGACGGTCCGAGATCCAACCGCCAACAATGCTTGACATATACACTAAGGAACCGTAAATCGACATGATCGCCACAGCCGTTCCTTTTGGCAACCCTAAGCCGCCGTTGGCAACTGCATCGTACATGAAGTACACCAAAATCGCCCGCATACCATAGTAACTGAATCGTTCCCACATTTCCGTGAAGAATAACGTCGACAGCCCACGCGGCTGACCTAAAAATGTTTTTTCTTTTTCCATATGAATGGCCCCTTATAAAAATTAGTGAAAATAAAATAGCGGAATTTTTCTGAAAATTCACAAATGCCAGTTTATTCCCATTTGGCAACTTTTACAAGGGTATTTCCCTGAGAACATCCTACAAAAAAGGAGGGAAATTTAAATTCAAATGAAAGTAAAATGAGAAGCCTTCTAAATAAGTCCAGTATGAACCACTTTTCATATGTATAATTATTAAATACTCTGTTTAAAAAATTAGAAACTGGTCTTCACCAATTTTTACCTCTGACACCATTTTTTTTGATTTTCCTACAAAAAAGCACATGCAAGTATTTTCTCTTGCATGTGCTTCCTCTTCTATTTAAGGATTGCTTTGGCTTAGCCGCGTAAACGTTCCACATCGCGAGCGATCATTAATTCTTCATCTGTTGGGATCAAAAGCACTTTGACTTTTGACTCTTCAGTTGAGATCACTAATTCTTCGCCGCGTTTTGCATTTTGATCGGCATCTAATTCGCAACCAAACCAAGTCATGCCTTTGATGACTTCGCTACGGACGTGGGCATCATTTTCACCGATACCAGCAGTAAAGACGATCGCGTCAACGCCATTCATGGTTGTGACATAGCCACCGATATATTTACGGATCCGGTCAGTAAAGACATCATAAGCAACTTTGACTTCTTCTTTGTCGTAGTTTGCTTCTAGATCCCGCATGTCACTTGAAATACCAGTTAAGCCTAATAGACCAGATTTTTTATTCAAAACATCCACCATTTCATCGATGTTCAAATCTAATTTTTCCATTAAATATGGTAAAACAGCAGGATCGATGTCACCTGAACGTGTGCCCATCGTTACACCAGCTAATGGCGTGAAGCCCATTGAGGTATCCACTGATTTTCCGCCGTCAACCGCAGTGATCGACGCACCGTTCCCTAGATGGCAAGTGATGATTTTTAATTCTTCGATTGGTTTGCCTAACATTTCTGCCGCACGCTCAGAAACATAACGGTGGCTTGTACCGTGGAAGCCGTATTTACGTACTTTAAACTCGTTGTAGTACTCTAGTGGCAAGCTGTATAAGTAATTGTGTTTTGGCATCGTTGCATGGAAAGAAGTATCAAAAACAGCGACACTAATGATTTCTGGCAAGATTTTTTTGAAAGCAGTGATCCCCATCAAGTTTGCTGGATTGTGTAATGGCGCAAATTCAGCCAATGCTTGGATGCGTTCCATCACTTCGTCTGTAATCACAACAGAATCAGGGAAATCTTCTCCGCCGTGAACGACACGATGGCCGACACCAGTGATTTCATCATAGGCACCTAAAATGTTTAATTCGATCAGTTGATCCAATAACATCTTTACCGCTACTTCGTGATCGTTGATGTCGATGATTTGTTCGAATTTTTGATCTTCCCCATATTTGATGGTAAAGATAGAATCTTTCAAACCGATTCGTTCAACGATTCCTTTAGCGACAACTGTTTCCTCTGGCATTTGATATAATTGCCATTTTAAACTTGAACTTCCAGCATTGATTGCGATTGTTTTTGACATGATGATCTCCTTATCCGAATTATATTACAGATTTGCTGCTTTCCAAGCCGCAAATTGTTCAAAAAGTTTTGTGATGTTCTTTGGTTCTTTCAGTGAGGCTAGCTTGACCAGCAAGACTTCGTCTGCTTGTTTGCTTGTCCCTCCATGGTTTTGTAAAAGCAAAATACTTTTACGTGAATGTTCATTTTTAAAGAGTTCTTCAGGAAGCTGAATCATTCCTTGCAAATAAACCTTTTCTTTCAGCCATTTTTTCAAAAATTCACTCTGTTCTGTTTCCAAGAAGTTGCTTGGTACCAAGAACAAACCGTACCCACCTGCTTTGACATAGTTCATCGCTTGTTCCATCAGCAAATGATGGGCGTAACTGTGTCCTTCAGGAGCCGCTGTAATGAAACTTTGGGCTTTTTCATCTTGTGGGTAATAGCCCACCGGTAGATCGCTGATTGCCAGATCCATTGGTTCGATCAATAGCTCTTGTAAGCCATCTTGATGGAACAAATGCAAAGGCGCTTTGGTCCATTCCCCCGTTGCAGCTGCGATCGCCAACAAGGTTTCGTCAATATCCACACCGGTTCCTTCTACTGGCCGCTTGGCTAATTGTAGATTCAGCAAGACTGTCAATAAGAGATTCCCCATGCCTACCGATAAATCCAGAAGTTTCACTGGTTGATCGGCACTGCTTAGTTGCTCGATCAGATAAACGAATAAAAACCCAAGACTATCTGGTGTCAGTTGGTGATTGGCCTGCAAGCGCTCCGTTTGGCTGCCTTTGAGCAAAACCAACTGCGCAAGCTTGCGTTTTTCTTCTGCCGATAGTTCCATTGCTCGAATTTCTTGATAGATGGTTTCTAAACGAGTAGCAGTTGCTTCATCAGGTACCCCATCGATCACACGAACTTGGTATTGATCAACAAAATTTTCGATCGTCTCTACGTAAGCATCAAAAAAAGACGTTTCCAATGCGTTTTGAAGCAATTGGATCGCTTCAACGGTCAAATGAAAAGACGTTTCCATTTTTTCTGCGGACATCTTGCACCTCTTTTCAAAACTATAACAACATATATACCTGTTTAATTTTAGCCGATTCATCCAAAATAATCAATCGCTTTCGTTTAGAATAATTTGTGAAGCTGTAAACATTCTTTTTCTATTTCTGTATGAAAAAGGATGGTCGAAACAACCATCCTTTCCCTGTACTATTCCTCTTAGTCTTCTGTGTCTATTTCAGGCTGTTCTTCGGGTAACAAAAAGGTAAATGTAAAGCGGCGGCTTTTGACATGGCACTCGATCTGTAAGACCTGTCCTTGCCGTTCATAGGTCAACTTTCCCACATTATAAAGACGTGACCCTTGATCAGCCATTTCGTTTTGCAAGAATTCCGCATGGAACAGTTCACTCATGATGCGAGCTTCATAAGTTTCAATGGTTTTTGTATAAAAAAGTGCCGTTGTACGACTATTTTCTAACACCAGTAATAGCATCAAACTTATCAGCTGCACAAACAATAATGCTGTCAATAAAATACCGCCCTTATGCCGCCTCTTGTGTGTGAATTTTCCATTGCCCAATTTTTTGCTCTCCATTCTCAAAGGAAACGGTAAAGCGGATCGCTGCGCCAATTTTCTCAAAAGACACATCCGCTACTTCTGTCAATAGTGGTTGATAGCCATTGTTGTCCCGTTTCCGCAGCACGCGATTGATGCGATCGATCGTTACCGAATTGTTTTGACTGCTTCGCAAATATAGCGTCGTCTCGCTGACTGATAGATAGGTACAGGTACTTAATTCCCGTTCCAGCTGAAGCAAAAACACATGCCACTCTTGATCTTTGCGAGCCATGATCTGCTGATTGACCGGTGCCAGGTGCTTGACGATCCCACTGATCATCAATAAGCAGATCGCCAATACCCATAAAGACAACAGGCACTCCCACAAAGTAAAGCCTTTACTCTTCATACAAAATCTCCCAGAGCTGTCCGCCACTTTGGATGCGTGCCTGTTGATGCTGCGCTGCTTGCCAAAAGCGAACTTGATAGACCGCCTGACGCTGCGTCGTGTAGGTGATGGCTGAAGAATCAAAGGAATGGTTCTGGACTTCTTCATACAGCACCCTCATCATCTGGGCTTTTTCCTGCAATGCCGCACTTTGAGCAAGTACAGCAGCCTGCATCACTAAAAACAATAAGATACACGTTGCTAACACCCCAAACCCCATCAGGCTTTCGACCAAGATATACCCGCTATTCAACGATTTTTTCATAACGGCCACTCCCAAATAAAAACTTATAGCTGATGGTTTGCTTTTTCTCCTGCCAATAAAAAACGATCTTTCGCAGACTGCTGTTGTTGCCAGATTGACTACTGAACAGGATGTCGGGAAACGCCTGCATCGCTAGCTGTGAAGGAACTTCAATCTTCGTTACCGGCTCAGTTGCAGCGCCATAAAATGAAACAGTTGGCGTTGGCTCTGCTTGATAGACGGCCCGGGTTTGTGTGTTGTCGATGATGGCCGTTTGCTGTAAAGTGTAGAGCCCTTTTTCTAAGCGAGCACAAAAGCCTAAGACTTCGGCAGATTGCTGATAGTATTCAATGGCCACAATAGGAAAAAAGAGAAACATACTACTGACAAGAAGGACCAAAAGGCTTTCTATTAAGGTAAACCCAGCAAAAGAGCGCCATTGACAATCCTCAGTTCCCCTGCTCATAAATCGCATATTGTTCCTCAGATACATACCCTTCAGCAATCAATTCTTCTCTCGAAGGCTCCCGATTTTCATTCAGACGGAAGAGTTCGATCTGGGTTTCCACTACTTTCACGATCGCCGCATTTCCTTTTTCATCAATGATTCCTCTTTGATTGGCAAGATTCGGGACAAACAATAAAACTAAAATACTGATCACTAATAAAACGACTAGCATTTCAACCAATGTAAAGCCTTTTTTGACACGCCAAATCCCCTGCTTGCGAGGAGATGCTACTTTCTTTTCTATCATTCGATCACTCCTTGGATATTTCCATAAATCGGCAAAAACATAGCGGCATAGATCCCAACGATCATTAAAGCAACCAACAAAAAAATCAGAGGCTGAACCCAGTGGATGGCTTTTTCGATCCGCTGAAACAAGCGTTCCATCAATAATTGACTGTATAAAAAAAGCTCTTCTCCTAACTTTCCTCGTACTTCTCCTTGAAAGACGATCAAAGAAAATTCTGGTGTGAGAAACGAAAAACGCCGAAGTTTTTCTGGGAGTTCTCCCCCAAGTGTCAAGGTCACTCGCAGCTCTCGTGCTAATTCTTGAATCAGCGTGGCTTTGCTGGTTTGTTCCATGCACTCAATAATTTGTTGGATATCTAACCCTTGCTGAAACAACTTGCCCCATTCCAATGCGAAAAAACTCGTGTGATAACTCGTGTACAATGCTCCGAACAATGGCAGGCGGCTGAAAAACACAGCTTTTTGCAAGGCAGTGCGGCGGGCAAACACCCAGCGGCTGGTCACAAAAAGCAGCACACTTAACAACAAGAAGAGGATAAGTACTGCGGGTGCCCAAGTGATGGCGCGAATGCCCCAATGACCTTCGTCGATCATGCCAGAGGCTAACAATTGGGGCAATAAAAAGCGGTGCATCCCAAAAAGCGCAGCTAGTAAAAAGACCAGTAACAAAAGCGGATAGGCAGCTACTTTGTACAGCAGCTGTTTTTGCTTGTTGACCAATGTGTGGTAGTCGACCATCCGCCGCAAGGTCGCCGTGAGATCCCCATGCCTTTCTGCTAAATGAAGCTGACTTTTTTCAGTAGCTGATAACGACAACGGCGCTACCGCTGCTGCAAAGCTTTGCCCTTGGGCAAGATGGACAATCAGCTGTTCGATCACAGGTTCAGAAAACTGGCGGCTGCGCAGCAGCACTTGGAGGCTTTCTTGTAGGGAAAAGCCACTCTCCAATAACACCGTGAAGGTGACTAAGAGGGCTTCAGTTGCACGGCGTGGTAGCTGGGGCTTCTTTTTCATAAACTTCATCGCTGATCCACCCACTTTCTTTCACTCGGTTTAGTACGTGTTGCCACTGTTTTTCCACTTGCCCCTCATAAAAGTGATACGCCAGCAATCCATGAGGTTCATTCGCTTCATTTGGCAGCAATCGCTGATAAATGATCCCTTGCAGCGCATGTGCCAGACGATCGTCTGTCCCGAGCAATTCCAGCAGCCGCGTCTTGGTTTCTGCTACACCTCGGGCATGGATCGTGGCAAATACTCGGTGACCTGTCAGAGCGGCTCGAACAGCGGCTTGCGCCGTTTCTTTGTTACGGATCTCGCCAATCAAAAGCAGGTCCGGACGATACCGCAAAGACAAGCGAATCAATTCATCATAATCTTGCCCGATCTTCAAATTAGTTTGTAGCTGCAAAAAGCGCGGCTCTTCGATCTCGACGGGATCTTCAATGGTAATGACTTGCCCCTTGGTTGCCCGTGCTAACTGATACATGAGGGTCGACTTTCCTGAGCCAGTGGGGCCTGAAAACAAATACAGCCCTCTTTGTTTGGTCCCCTGCTGGATCTGCTGGACATCTTCTGCAAAGAAATAGCGCAGATGCTCCTGAGTCAAGGGATAAAGAAACCGCATCACGAGACTTTCACGCCCTTGGTAGTCACCGACTGTTGAGATGCGCAGCCGCTGCAGCTGATCGCCGAACGGATAACTGACTGCGCCTAACTGAGCTTTACGTCGCTCTCCCACCTCCATTCCTCCTAAAAATTTGAAGCGAGTGATCAGCTGTTGGGCTTCTTCATTCGTCAACACTTGATAGGACTCTCTGAGATAGCTTTTGCTGAAAATTACCTCCATCTGTGAACCGTTAGGCAAAATGGCCAGATCCTGCATACGTTCTTGTCTTCCATAAAGAATCAACTCGTCTGAGAATGCTTGAATATCCACGACTTATCCCTCCTAAAAAGAAATACGCAAACGCTTTGAGAATAGAAAAAAAGATGAAGCAAATTTGCTTCATCTTTCATCATTCGTTTATTTCTGTGGTTCTTTTGCCACAAATTGGGCTTCCACCCGATAGATTCGCTGCCCGCGGCTGGAGAATTTTTCTTCATATTCCGTCATGATATTGTTCTCAAAGGTACTGTTATGCAGGTCCAACCAAACTTGTTTGATGATCATGCCATATTGAGAAAAGCTCGCTAAGGAATACTCAAACAATCCTTGGTTGTCCGTTTTGAAATGGATCTCGCCATTAGGTCGTAAAATTTGCTCGTCCACTGCTAAAAAGGCTTTGGAAGTCAAACGGCGCTTCTCATGCTTTTTCTTAGGCCAGGGATCAGAAAAATTCAAGTAGATCTGGTCTACTTCATTGTCCGCAAAATAGTTGGTCAATGCGGAACCATCCACATGCAGCAGTTGCAAGTTTGGGATCTCCTGCTCGATCATTTTATCCAATGCGATCGAAACGACACTGATCTGCATCTCTACCCCAATATAATTGATCTCGGGATGAGCTTTCGCCATTTCTGTAATAAATTGGCCTTTTCCCATGCCGATTTCGATGTGTAGCGGATGATCATTGCCAAAGCGTTCATGCCAACGCCCTTTCCATTCGGTAGGCTCTGCAACGACGTATTGTGGATGAGCTTCAATCAGCTCTTTTGCACCTGCACGTTTTCTTACTCTCATGTTTCTTCCTTTCCGAAAAAACAAGATGGAACCAAATTGCCTCGCTCCATCTTCTCTTCATTCACTATAAATTCGTTTTAATTGTAAAATCTCTGCATTCATGGCTTTGTAATCGCCCCGCAGATAATATTTTTTGACCTCTTGCAGCATACTCAACAATGCATACCAATAAATCTTTTCGATCACTTCGCTGCTGCTATGGATACCATAGCGCACCAGCCAATGAGACCAGCTGGATAGCGGCACATAGTGACCTAAAATAGTCCCGATATCGATTGCTGGATCTGCAAACATCACGGAATCCCAATCGACTAAATATAAATAATTTTGACAAACTAGCCAATTTCGATAATTGACATCGCCATGGACGACCGCGGCTTTTTGCTCGTCAAAAGCTGGAATATTAGCTTTTAAATACTCGGTGACCAAATGAATAAAACCGTTTTGGGCGACCGCAGAAGGCAGCTGATCCTGATAATCCATCAGCATCTGTTCAGGCGATCTGACTTGTCCCCCTATTTTACTTAGCATCTGTGCCAGTGTTTTTGAATGATGCAAGTGATACAACACATCAATGACGTCATTTCTTTGGCCGATTTCATCGGGATCTAAGACCCGTCCATCCAGCCATTCTTGTGCGGAGAGCGTATCGCCATTTCCCGTCCGTTTCGTCCAGACGAGTTTGGGTGCAATGCCCTCTTTAGAGAGTGCCGCAAGCATCGGGGTCGTATTTCGTTTGATAAAGACTTTGTCGTTGTCCTTGAGCCCGATATAGGCTTTCCCGGTGTCGCCTTTGATCGGCCGCATACGCCAATCTTGATCCAAGCGAATATCCATCCTAGCTTCTCTCCTTATTTCGCAGTACCTCTTATTCTAGCTTCCCAAAGGGTCGCCGTCAAGCGCATATGCGTTCGCTTTTTGTAAGAGAAGCCACTTGTGGATCAAGCATGCATTTTCTTTAATCGCCCTGGTAAATAGATGCCTAAAAAGAGACCCGCAAACCCTAAGAAGCCAAGAAACACGATACCGCCTTGCCAAACAAAAGGCAAGCGCAAGCAACAGATCACGCCGAAAAGAACTGCGGTCACCAGTAAGAGTGCCCCAAGAATTTTTTTGATCGCTGCGGCTTTTTGTTTTTCTGGCACGGGATACAGATGGGTCAAAACCATGTATTGAAATTCATTGATCAAAGGAATCAGTTGGAAACCGATCAGATAAAGAAACAAGCAGCCGATCAGCAGACTGATCCAAAGCTCATTGACAAAGAACAAGACGAACCCACCAATCAAGGATAACCGGACATAAAGGCCGCCGTATTGCCCACCACGAATCACTCGGCGCAAGAAAAGATAGAGATACGTATTGCTGTGCAATGGCTTGATCTTTGCCAGCAACCAATCGAGGTATTTGCGCCGTTTGGCTTCCGTCGTGATTTGGGGAACATCTGTAAATAAGTTGATAAACCGATAGATCCGCATTAAGCGCGACTGTTCGGCTTGGATCATATAGTCCCAATCTAAAAGCTGACGATTAGCTTTCACGCCAAAGAGGAACCAGATTGCTTGGAGGATGCTGATCACCAACCCTAGCCAAGGTACTACATAAATACTAGCAAGTGCAGCAACTAGCGCACTGACCAACCAGATGCCTCGCTGCTGTTTGACTTGCTGCTGGGTTTCTTGATACAAACGGATCCGTTGTAGTGAAAGATCCCCCAGTTTTAAGAGCCACATCATCCCTAAAAAGTATGGGAATGAGGCAAAGGTGCTGTTTGCTGTGACCACGACCAAAGGCATTGTTGCCCCTACGGTTAAAAATAAAACCCCAAAGGGCAGCCAGAGGGAATAACGTAACGCTTGGCTGAGGTAACTTGTCATTTGTCCTTCCTTGGCTAAAAGAAAAATCAAGTCTGCCGGTTTTGTCAATGTCGCTAAGCGTCCTAACGGTAAAACAAATAACCAAACAGCCACCACGATGACGCCGCCTAAGGGAAACGGCCGCGGCAATGTTTTTAATAACTCCGAATAGTAAAGACCGAGGCCTCCGACTAAAAAGGTGCTGATCAAAGCAAAATGATCATTGAAGACATAGCGCAAATAGCGTGTCATCTGTTTTTGATGCCGCTGTAAGCGTTGCGAGAAAAACTGCTTCATGCTTGACTCTCCTTTGTCAGTGCGAGGTACAGATCATCAAGGGAGGCTTCCGGTGCTTGAAATTGGTTTCTTAGTTGCGCCAAAGTCCCTTGTGCGCGGATCTCACCGTTATGCAGTAGAATGAATTTATCACAATACTTCTCTGCGGTTGCTAAAATGTGGGTGGACATCAAGATCGATGCTCCAGTTTGTTTCATCTCATTCATCAGTTCCAATAATGCATTGATCGCTAAAGGGTCCAATCCTAAAAAGGGTTCGTCGATGATGTAAACGCTTGGTTCAATCAAAAAGGCACAGAGCACCATGACTTTTTGTTTCATTCCTTTTGAAAAATTTGCTGGGAACCAATCGAGTTTGTTTTCTAAACGAAACGTTTTTAACAAGCGTTCTGCTCGCTTCATGGCTTCTCCTTGCGGAAGATCGTAGGCCATCGCCGTCACTTCGATGTGCTCTCTTAAGGTCAATTCTTCATATAAAGAAGGGGTTTCAGGGATATACCCGATTTGTTTGCGGTATTGCTCTGGGTTTTCTTTCAGGGTCAGGCCATCGATCGTGATGGTGCCGCTGTGAGGTTGCAGTAACCCGATGATCTCTTTGATCGTCGTACTCTTTCCTGCCCCGTTCAAGCCGATCAAGCCGACGAGCTCCCCATCGCCGATCGTAAAATCAATATTTTTTAAGACTGGCAGCTGATTATAGCCGCCTGTCACGTTTGCTACTTGTAAAGTCATTTTTTTCCTCCGATTCACCTAATTACGACACTTTTTCAACGTAGGCTCTTTTTGTTCAATTCAGTCAGCTGGCAAAACAGTTATTTATTTTTCTTTATTCGTAACTTGCAAGATAAATTCGTTTTCTCCCACTGTAATGGGGTCTTGCGGCAGTTCTTGGCTGCCAAAGCGCTCTTGCCACGTTTGTGCTTCGCTGGCTGGAAAGACGACCATTTGGATCGCACCAGCAGCAAGACGGGTGGTAAAGGCTTGGACAGCGGCTGGTTCGGCATAAGAAACCAGACTGATCCTCAGCTCTTCTTTTTGATACCCTTGGTCGATCGCCCATGCTTCAACGGCTGCTTCCAATTCACTTTGCACTGCAGGGTCCATTGCTGTTTCAGTGACAATGGCGACATTGACTACTTCTTCTTGCGGACGTGTCAGAGAATAAGTGATTGAACCAGCAAACACCACAAACAGCGTGATCGCGATCAACCACTCTTTATAGGCATAGGCTAAGTAGCGAAGCTTCGCTGAAGTCGTTGTTTTTTTCTGTAAGGTTTCTCTAATGATCGGTTTCATAGGTTCCTTCTTTCCAAATGATTTCTGATATTAAGTCTAGGGTTGTTGGAATCTAAATGCAAGCGTTTCTCGCTCGCTTTTCGCATTTCTTTAAAAAAGCGCCTTTGTTGAAGGAACAGTTGCCTTGTTCCGACTTTTTCAAAGAGGAAACCAGACGAAAAAAAGCAAAATATGGTAAAGTAGAGGTACTAGATCAAGGAGGTTTTTTTACAATGGAAAATTGTATTTTTTGTAAAATCAACAATCGTGAGATTCCTAGCTACAAAGTCTACGAGGATGAGCAAGTCTATGCCTTTTTAGATATTTCCCAAGTCACCCCGGGTCATACATTGGTGATCCCCAAAACGCATGTGACGGATATTTTTGAGTACGATGAAACGTTGGCAGCAGCGGTTTTTGCCCGCATTCCTAAGATTGCTCGAGCGATCGAAAAAGCATTCCCTGAGATCGAAGGCTTAAATATCATCAACAACAATAAAGAATTGGCGTACCAATCGGTCTTTCATTCCCATGTCCATTTGATTCCTCGTTACAGCAAAGACGATGATTTCAAGATCCATTTTGGCAATCACGCAGACAACTACACGGGGGAAGAACTAGCGGCAATCGCCGAAAAAATTGGAAAGCAGGTGGATTAAATGATCGGCAATTTTCTTAAAGGACTATTATTCGGTTCCATCGCCGGCGGCTTAGGTGGTTTGCTTTTTGCACCGAAAAGCGGCAATGAAACTCGTGAAGAATTGATTCGCTATTTAGATGACACGACAGAAGCGACCTTAGAATTCAATGACAGCGTTAAACAGCTAAAGGATGCTGTGATGGTGACCCGCAAAACGATCGACGAAACCATCCCCGTTGTGACCGAATCTTTTACGAAAGATCTGGAAGCCTTCAAATTCCAAGCGCAACCGCGCCTTGCTCGGATCAAAACCCAAATGGAGCAGTTGAATCAGCACATCACGACGATTCAAGCCCAAAGCGCAGAGGATACCAAACAAATTGAAAATTTGTAGTTTTTATGAATTTTGTTTGAAACATCCACTGTTTTCTTCCCAACCATTTCTAGAAGTGGTATAGTAGGTGCAGTGATTATTATGAATCTTTTTTAGAATTAGGAGTGCTTAAACGAATGAAGAAAAAATTAATTTTAGTAGCAGTCAGTGCAATGAGTCTTTTTGCATTAGCGGCTTGTGGTAATTCAAGTGAGGAAATCGCAACAATGAAGGGCGGTAAAATCACTGTTCAAGATTTTTATGACCAAGCAAAAACAAGTTCAGAAAACCAAAATGCGTTGCGTCAAATGATCGTCTTAAAAGTCTTTACTGAAAAATATGGTGATGATGTTACCGAAGACATGATCGATGAGCAATTCAACAATATGGCTGAACAATACGGTGGGAATGATTCCTTTGAATCAACCTTGACTGCCTCTGGTTATACGGTGAAGTCTTACCGGGCAGAATTGAAGCAACAACTTGCTTTACGTGAAGGCTTAAAAGCCAACATGGATATTACTGACGAAGACATGAAAACAGCATGGGATTCTTTCCACCCAGAGGTAGAGGCACAAATCATCAAAGTAGCAAGTGAAGATGATGCCAAAGATGTCTTAGAAGAAGTGAAAAAAGATGATGCTGATTTTGGTGAAATTGCCAAAGAAAAATCAACCGATGCAGCCACAAAAGAAGATGGCGGAACGATCAAATTCGATTCTACTTCATCAGCTGTACCGAATGAAGTAAAAACAGCCGCTTTTGACTTAAAAGATGGTGAAATCTCTGAAGTGATCTCTGCCACCAACACATCAACTTACACGACAGAATACTACATCGTGAAAATGGTGAAAAACCAAGACAAAGGCAACGATATGGATAAATACAAAGATGATTTGACTGAGATCGCTCAAAACACCTTATTGAATGATCAAACATTCGTGGCAGCAACGATCGGTCAAGAATTGCAAGCAGCTAATGTGAAAATGAAAGACTCTGACTTAGCAGACTTGCTTTCTGATTACATCACAGCAGCCGAAACAGAAGATTCAACTGCTGACTCTTCTGCTACCGATGCAACGGACAGCTCAGCGGCAGATTCTTCTGCTACTGATGCAACCGATGACTCTACTGCAACGAGTGAAAGTGCTACAGATTCTTCTGCTGAATAATAAAAAAAGAAGTGCCCTCATAGCGGCGCTTCTTTTTTTGTACCGATTAGATTTCTATCTACGATTCAAATTTTTCCAGCAGCTAACAAAAACCACGCTAAGCAAGCCTAGCGTGGTTTTTGTTCTTTCCGTCATTCACTTTGGTTGATCGTGCTGCAACGTCGCTGCTACACTTCTTTCGGTACATAAAAACTCCGATTGTCCATGCCAAAAATACGATCCGTGTATTGACCAGGTTCCGTTAAACGGATTGACGTCAGCATCATTTGCATGGAAGCATCCAAGTTATCGATCTGATGGAGGATTTCTGCTTCCATTATGCGGGGCCGAACAGGTGACCCATATTCTAGCAACCCGTGATGAGCTAAGACCATATGCCGCAAAACAACGATATCTTCTTCTTTATCATCAAATTTCAAAGCAATACAGGCTTGTGTGATTTCTTCATCCACTAAGACGAGATGCCCTACTAGATTCCCTGCTAAGGTATACTCTGTCGTCATGGGACCTGTCAACTCGATTACTTTTCCTAAATCATGCAAAATAATGCCCGCATACAACAGTGACGCATTTAATTCAGGGTATTCTTTGACGATCGCTTTTCCTAACCGCAGCATAGTTGTCGTATGATACGCCAATCCACTGGCGAAGGCATGGTGATTGCGCTTTGCAGCTGGAAAGTCAAAGAATTCCTTTTTATACTTGTTCAACAAGAAACGGACGATGCGATTCCAGTGAGGATTTGTGATCTCAAACAAGGTTTGACTGATTTCTTCTTCCATCTCTTCTTTTCGCAAGGGCGCTTTTTCCATGTATTGGCTTGGTTCATGAGGTTCTTCCGGCTTCGCTAAGCGCAAATGCATGATTTTGACTTGGGGATTGCCTTGGTAGACTTCCCGTTTCCCATCTAGCAGTACTACTTTCCCGGGTTCAAAACGGGCGATTTCTTCATCTGATGCATCCCAGAACTTTCCGTCGATCGTGCCGGATGTATCTTGAAAGGTGAAGGCAATAAACTTTTTGCCGTTTTTCGCGATTCGTACATCGGCATTCTTAATCAGTAAGAAAAGTTGAAACGTTTCATCAACAGTTAATTCACGAATTTTTTTCATGGGCTTATTTGGCCGATCAGCCAAATCTTTCACTTCCTTTACTCAGATCCTGGATAGGCTGCTGGTACTTCTGATAATAGCTTACCATTTCTTGGTCAGAAGACAAACAAATTACTTGATAACTTTGTCCAAACTCTTTTAACAGCGCGGCGAAGCGTTCCTTACGAACACTGTCATAATGCAACCAACCATCATCAATAATGATTGGACACAACGGATGATTTTTTTGCAGCGCTAGATAACCGAAACGTAACGCCATGATCAACTGATCCTTCGTGCCTGTGGACAAGTCGATGATCGAAAAGGTCTCGCTGGCATTTGCCGCTACTAACAGACCATTTTCCAGAAGAATCTTTTGATAACGTCCGTTTGAAAGCTGTTCAAAATAAGTCGAAGCGGCTGACAATAGCTGCGGCAATTGCTGTTCTGACAATTCGGTCGTGACATCCGTCAAAATTGAAGCCGCCAACTGACGACTCCCCCATGCCACAGCAAGTTCTTCAATGACCGCCTTTAGCTCACTTTCTTCTTGATAAAGCTGATTCAAGGTGCCGTTTTTTTGACTGGCTGCTGCTTCTAATTCCAAGCGCTGTTTTTGCTCTGTCAACTGCTGTATTTGTGCTTGAAGCTGTGTTTGCTGCTGCTTGATCTGGTCTTTTTGCTGCAGCAATTCTGCTTGTGTCACTGGTTTGGGATAGATCGGTGTTAACATCTCCGCCAATTCTTCTGCTCGCTGCTGCGTGCGTTGCGCCGCTTCCCATTGCTTCAACCAGAGGCTGATTTCTGCGGGGTGATCTAAGCCTTGCTGCTGCAAGAGCGCACTGGCTTGGGCAAACAGCTGGTCGCGTTCGTTGCGGGTACGAGTCAATTGTTGGGCCAGTAACGTGCTAGGTTGTTGCAACCGCGAAAGCTTGATCGTTTGCATCTCTTCATGAAACTTCTGCAACATCGCCGCTTTTTCTAACACTGTTTTGTTTTGCAGCGGCAGCCACTCCGCATACGGACGGAACTGCTCGTCAAAGGGGGCCAGTTCTTCTGCGACGGCTTGTCGTTCTTGATAGGCTTGTTTGCGTTGTTGTGAGTAGGCTTGATAGCTAGCAACATCTTCATCATAGGCCAATAGATACGCCTGCCAGCTTTCCACCGGCAAATCACCAAAAAAGGGGGTCAACGCTTGGTAGGCACGATCGATCTGCTGCTGCTTTTGCTGCTGTTCATTTTCCAGTTGTGCCAACTCTTCTCCCAGTAGATCCAGCTGCATGAGGATCGTCTGCCATTCTTGCTTGATGCCTTGCTGCTTGTTTGGCGCTGCTTTCATCAGCGGTAAAACACTGCCGATGATCGCTGCGATCCCCGCACCTAATGCAAGCCAGCGCCAGGGACTCGGCAAAAAGATACCGATCACTGCTAGCAGCCCACCGACGATTCCTAGCGGCCATAGCGGGCGAGAAACCGGCTTGCGGCCAATCAATTGAGGATGCTGCTGCTCTAAGCGAGCTGCGGTGGCTTGCAAAGGCTGCGCTTTTTCTTCTAAACGCATCATGCGCTTTTCGAGCTCTTCTAACTGCACACGTTCTTGTAGTAAACGTGTGGTTTGTTCATGGATCGAAGCCGTTACTAGCGGCGGCGATTCTCTGCTCCATTGGCGCTTTTCAATCAAGCGATTCAGCTCCGTGATAGCGACGGCTTCTTGTTGATTGGCCGCTGCTTCACGATCTGCCAAACGCGCCATCGTCACTTGCTGCTGCAGCAAGTGATGGATTTGGTGCTCATGATCAAGATAAAAGAAATACTTATCTGATTCTTTTCCTTGCTCCAACTGATCTAATTCAGCTTCTTTTTTGCGAATTTCTTCCGTCAGCTGCTGATACTGCTGATAAAACTGTTTGATGGCTTGGACTTGCTGAGGATCGGCTAACGTATCTGCTGGTGCCATTTGCTGCCACTCTTCATAAAGACCCCAATGACTCAGCTGCTGCTGATTTTCCTGATAGGCGTCATTCAATGCTTGATACTGGTGTCGCAAGTCTTGGATCTGTTCTTGCAGCTGGGCGATCTGCTGATACTGCTGTTGGATACGGCTTTCTTCGCTTTCTTTTTCCGCAATCGTTTTTTGCAGTTTTTCTAATTGTTTTAACGCCTGGTTCAAAGGCAGCTTTTGCCCCCGCGGCTTGTATTGCTGCTGATTGGTGGTTTCATATTGCGCCACTTGCTGCAGCATTTTTTGACTGCCGCTGATCCCTAGAGAAATCAACGCTTGGTGCAGCTCATTTTCTTCTAGCTTATCGATCTGGGTCAATTGCTCTTGCTGAAAAGTAAAGACATCGAAGAACAACGCTCGATTGAGGGGCTGCAAGTGTTGTGCCAGCCATTGCTCATCAACCGTCTGACCAGCGACATGGACTTTGGCACGACCACGGTCCACTTGCCGATAGCGTTCGACGATCACTTCGCCGAAGGGTTCCAGCGCCAACCATAACTTGCCACCGTAAGCAGCACCGTTTTTGGGGGTATAGTCTTTTTTCTTGGCTGTCTTTTTCGGAAAGCCAAACAAGATGGCGGCAATAAATTGATACAACGTCGATTTTCCGATCTCATTGTGCCCAAAGAGCAGCTGATTTTGCGGATGAAAGGCAAAACTTTGTTCATGGTATTTCCCAAAACCGGTAATCTCTGCTTTTAAAATTTTCATGACTGCTCCTCCCATTGAAAGTCGTCTTTCAACAATTGTTTAGCTTGCTGCAAGACTTCTTCTTGAAATGATTCATGGGTGATCCCTCGCTGGATCAGCGGATGCTGCAATAGGTCCGACAGTCGGTCCGCAAACATCTCTGGTGACTCATACATCGCTAAAAACTGCAGCATATAATCTTCTGATACCGCCAATGCGATCTTGTCTTCATTGGCTTGCTCGACTTCAAGGGCATAGATCACTTGCAGTGGCTCTGTTTGCGCCAACCGTTCATTGAGGTAGGTTAGCCATTCATTTTTTTCCGCAGCTGGAAACCAATCTGGCGGCAGCTGCTGCACATCGGTCAACACCAGATGCAGCAAGCGCGAACGAGGACTTTTTAAACGCTCGATGATCGCTGGCAATACGGCATTCGAGGCGGTCACATCCGCTAAGGAGACCACTTGCTTTTGCCAAGCGATCTCAGCGATCTCCAAGCGCTCGATCGTTGATCCTTGCGGCGTTAAGTCTGCCAAAATCACCCCAGTCGCCTGTTCTTTCTTGGTCTTTCCTTGGGGTGTACCGGGATAGAAGATCGGCGGCTGCTCTGAGAGCGTCTTAGGTACATGGATGTGCCCCAAGCCCCAATAATCATAGCCTTTTTGCTTCATTTCACTGATTGAAAAGGGGGCATACCGTTCACCGGCTTGATCCCCGTGGTAAAGCCCAATATGGTAATCCACCGCTGCTCTTGCGGGAAATTCTGTTACTTTATTTTCAGCGATCCAAGGATGTTGGTAGCTAAATCCACTGATTGCATAGGTTTCACCGTTTTTCGTTGTTCCTTGAACCGTTTGAACTTCTTCTGATGAAAAGAGAATGACGTTTTCTGGAAAAGCAAACCAATACCGTTGCGGATCATAATAATCATGGTTGCCGAAAATCATATAGACTGGGATCTGTGCTTCCCCTAGTCGTTGCAGTTGGGCAAAAAAGTCATGCTGCACTTTTAGACTCGGCCGTGCTTGATGGAATGTATCCCCAGCCAGCAAAACAAAATCGACCGCTTTTTCTAAGGCAACATCCACCAAATTACGGATGATTTTTTGATTGATGGCAGGGAGTTGGGTCTTCACTTTTTCAGATAACAAATGAACCCCTTCAAATGACCGGTCGATATGCAGGTCTGCACTATGTAAAAATCGCATTTCTTTCTCCCTCCTTAATGCTTCTATCATAACATTTCTCAGGCATTTCGTCAGCAAAATACGAAAATTTGTTCGCCTTTTTCATAAAAAAAACCAAAGAAGCGCTTTTGAAACTTCTTTGGAAACGGCTCTTGCAGTTGCAGCCGATTTCTCTGAAGATTCACTAGCTTCTTTGGTCTTTGTCTGTTGGCGATTACGCTTCGTATAGATCTCTTACAGGACCCATGATGATGCGGTTCAAGTCATTGGCTACTAAGCTGAAGGCTTGCTCTTTTTGCATCAAGTCAGAAACGATGCCGTCTTGTTGAATTTTTTGCGATAATTCTTGGGCTTTTTGCGCTTCTTCTTCTGTCATTTCTTCGCCAGCCATCATTTTTTGTTGCAGGCTTTGTTGCAACTCTTGAAACTCTTTGAATAACGCATACGCTTCTTCATTTGCTTTCAAGCGGTCGAAAGAACCTTTCAAATCTTGAAACTGTTCTGACTCCCGTAATTCACGTTCTAATTGGTTTGCTGTATCATAAATATTTGCCATTTTGACGCCTCCTCTTTTTTTCTAGTATACCATTCTTCTCAGGTTCTAGACTAGCAGTTGCCTAATTCCTTTAATTTCCACTAATGGAATTCCACAAGCCGCCAAACAATTCTTTCGTTCCTTCTTTGATCTTGCTGCCGAATTCCTTCATACCTTCTTTGGCGCTTTCGGCAAAGTCATCGATGGTTTGTTGCCAATCATTGCCATTTTGTGACGTACTGCTATCAGGATCTGGTACCTCATCGGCTGCCATTAATTTTCCGCCTGTCCAATAAGCGTCTGCAACTTGGAATTGGGTGCCTTGACTATAAGGCAGTAAGCTTTCGGCCTCTGCTTTAAATATTTTCCCAACGACTTGTCCGCTAGTTCCCGTTAAGTAATGATCTTCACTCACATGCTCAAATCCTAACCAGGTTGACAGAACCATATCAGGGGTATAGCCGACGATCCATTGGTCATTGACCTTAGAAGCATCAAAGTTGGTCTCTGTCGTACCCGTCTTACCGGCGATCGTAAAGCCGTACGGACTAGCACTAACACCCGTCCCGTTAGAAAAGGTGCCCAGCATCATGCTCGTCATTTTATCAGCGGTCTCTTTAGAAATCACCCGTTTGCCTTGCACAGACGTATTGTCAACGATCACGGCACCAGTTGAATCAACGATTTTGGTGATCAAATGCGGTTTGTAGTAATACCCACCATTTGCGAAAACGCCATACGCTGCTGCCATCGTCATGGGTGATTCCCCTTTTTCCAAACCACCTAATGCTAAACCATAATATTTGTCGGATTCGGTCAAGGAAAGACCGAATTCTTGTGCTTTGCTATACCCGCGATCTAAGCCGATCTCATGCAGCAGCCAAACTGCTGGCAGATTCAAGCTTTGGGCGAGGGCTTGATACATGACTGCTTCGCCAGCATAGGTCCCATCAAAGTTTTGAGCATCATAAAAATCAAGGGGCTCGTCTTTCAGGATACTATCGGGTTCAAACCCAGCTTCTAGGGCAGGGGCGAAGACGCTGATTGGTTTGATCGTGGAGCCTGGTGAACGTTTCATTTGCGTGGCAAAATTAAAGCCTCTAAAGACGTGCTCGCCACGACGACCCACCACCGCTTGCACCCCACCGGTATTCGGATCAAGTGCGACAGAGCCAGATTGCACCATCGTGCCATCAGCGGCATTTTCAGGGAACAAGGCATCGTTTTTATAGGCAGCTTCCATTTGCGCTTGGTAGTTTTGATCCAGCGCTGTATAGATCTTGTAGCCGCGATTCATGACATCATCGGCGTCCAACCCATAAGATTCGGCTTCATCGATGACCGCATCGAAATAATAAGGATACTTATAGCCAGATTCTGAATTGCCAAATCCATCATACAGTAAATTGGCTAAGGCAACTTGTGATTCCTGGTCAGCAACGGACTGGTCCAACTTGCCGTTATCCACCATCAAACTCAAGACGGTATCGCGACGGTTCGTGGCGTTTTCCAGATTGTCGATTGGGTTATAGATCGAAGGACCTTTGAGCATCCCCACCAACGTCGCAGCTTCTCCCACGCTTAGTTCAGAAGCATTGACACCGAAATATTTTAGCGAGGCATCTTGAATGCCCCAAACCCCGTTACCGAAATAGGAACTGTTCAAATACATTTCCAAAATCTCATCTTTGGAATATTTCTTCTCGATCTCGATCGCTAAGAAAAGCTCCTTGGCTTTTCGACTAAAGGTTTGATCCAAGGACAAATAGGCATTTTTGGCAAGCTGTTGGGTGATGGTACTTCCCCCACCGCCTTCGGCACTGCGGTTAACCAGCATGCGTAGGGCTGCCCGAGCGATCCCCTTGATATCAAACCCGTGGTGATTATAGAAGTTGCGGTCTTCGGTTGAGATCAAGGCGTTGACTACATCACTGGAGATGGCATCAAGAGAAACGTACGTGCCTTTTTGCGAGTACAATTGCCCTGCTTCATCGCCATTGGCATCAAAAATCACCGTTGATTCTTTCAGACCTGACTCTAATTCACTAACTTTCGTATTTTTGGCGATATAAAACAAATACCCGCTCATGATTAAAATAGCAACTAAACTAAGTAAAATAAAAATTTTATTTACGTGGTATTTTTTCCAAACCCGTTTGCGCCATTGATGAAATTGCTGCAAATATGGTTTTAACCAGCGCCAAAAGGTCAGCCAACCGGTTTTTATTTTGTGAAGGATGTGCTTCCAATCCATTACTTCACGCTCCTTTGGTTAAGTGTAGCATAAATGACTTTCTTTGTTATACGGCTCTAGACGTAATTTCATTCGAAAAGAATGCTTTATTATTCTAGCATTGAATACTCTGTTTTTTATTGTTTTTTTTATAAGAAAAGCTTAAAGATGCTATAATAGTCGGTAGCGAACAGCAAAGAAAGGACGTTCTTATGGAATACACCATGACTTTACCCGAAAATCACCCGCCCATGCCGCTTCGCGAGTTGTTGGAACAGGAGTGGCTCGTCCCACGAAAAGTGCGCCATTTTCTGCGCACACGGAAAAATGTGGCCGTCAATCAGCAGCCTGCGATGTTTCATCAAGAAGTTCGTGGCGGCGATCAAATCACTTTGATCATTGAAGACAGTGATTACAGCTACCAGCCGATCCAGTTAGGCCAAGCAGACAAAGTCGACGTACTTTTTGAAGATGAGCACTTATTGGTACTGAACAAGCCAGCCGGGGTCAAGACGCACCCCAATCAGCCATTAGAAGCAGATACCCTGTTGAATGATGCAGCTGCTTACCTTGCGCCGAAACAGCAGCAGCCTTATGTGGTCCATCGTCTAGACAAAGAAACCAGCGGTGTCGTTTTATTCGCAAAAAATCCCTTGGTGTTGCCGATCTTGGGCCGAATGTTGGAAAACAAACAGATTTTCCGCCGCTATCAAGCCACGGTTTGGGGCAAACTTACGCAAGATCAAACGATCGCCAAAAAAATCGGTCGTGACCGTCACGATCGGCGCAAGCGGATCATTGACCCCCGCAACGGTCAGTCCGCCGTCACCCATGTAACCATCGCCCACGCCCAACAAAAGACGACCGATGTATATTGTGTGTTAGATACGGGGAGGACGCACCAGATTCGCGTCCACCTTGCCAGCATCGGTCATCCAGTCGTTGGTGACCCGCTTTACCAAAACAAACCAGCGCCGCGTTTGCTGCTGCATGGCTACGAATTGCATCTAGAGCATCCCTTTACCAAAGAACAGTTAGTGATCATCGCTCAACCGGGCTTGTGGTAAACAAAAAAAAGCATGATGACTTGAGGAACCCCTCTTGTCAGTCATGCTTTTTGGTTTCAGATGATTGTTTTCAATGTTTCTACTCGGAGCTTTGGCTTATAGCGGCAAGTAAGCTGCTGGATCAACGAACTCTGACCACAACGTCTTACTCAATCCAAAGTGCAGATGGACACCAGTCGAGTTTCCAGTCGTCCCCATCGTACCGACTTGGTCGCCGACTGCAACGGTCGCCCCCTTCGAGACACTGACAGCTGTTAAATGAAAATAATACGAGTAAAAGCCGTTATCGTGAGCCAAAATCACGTAGTTTCCAGTGCTTGGGCCATAGCCAGCATCTTCTACCTGTCCATCACGAGCGGCGACGATCTTCTCCCCCGCTTGACCTGTGAAGTCGATCCCGTCATGCTGCGTCCCTGAAAAACCAGTTGGGTCAGCTCGAGTACCAAAACCGCTGGAGATCGACACGGAGCCCGTGATTGGCAGTGAAAATTCACTGGCTGCCGCTTTCTCTGCTGCTTCTTTGGCTTTTTGTTTTGCTTCTTCAGCGGCTTTTGCTTCTTTGTCCACTTTTTCTTGCAAGTCTTGTACTTGCGCTTGCGTTTGCTGCAGCTGTTCTTGTTGGTTCTGCAATTCATTTTTGGCTGTTGCTAGTTGTTCTTTACTATGTACTAATTGGGCTTGCGTCAAGGTTTGGTACGAAGTGATACGTTGTTGTTGGGCTTCTTTTTCCGCCAACTGTTGGTTCACTTCCCGTAAAGCTGCTTGTGTTTCACTAAACTTGCGTAGTTGCTGGATCGTGGCTTGCGGTCCATCGACTACCAGGCTGCTTTGCGCTTGGCTTCCTTGGTGCTGGGCTTTTTGGTCATTCAGAGCAGCGATCTGCGTTTGAACTTCCTTGCTTTCTTCTGCCAATTGGTTTAATTCTTCCTGATAATCTGCTAATTGACTTTCCAGCGCTGTGACTTTCTGTTGGCTAGTGGTGACTTCTTCTTCATAAGAGGCTAGTTCTGTGGTCAAAACCGTCAGTTCCTCGCTGCTCTTGGTTTCAGCAGCATAACTGACAGCTGGCTGGAAAAGCGGCAACGTAAGGGCGAGCAATAAAAAAATCTTTTTCTTCAATGAGGTAACTCCTTCTTTTTTTAGTAGCTTGGCTACTGTAACATGCTTATTCATGAAAAAAAAGAGGGTTTTTCCAACAGTTTAAAGTCTATTGTTGCAAATTTTCATGTAAATCACCTATAAAACGGGCTTTTTTTACAAATATTGCAGCCGAATAACAACTTTTATAAGAATTTCTTTAGCTCGCCGATCGTCTTATCCTCGCTCTTGCAGCTTCGCCAATTCCTCAGGAGTTAATTCCCGATACTCGCCTAATGCCAAATCATCTGGCAGGGACAGGCCTCCCATGCGAATCCGTTTCAAATAAACGACTTCTTTTCCTACTGCCTGGACCATCCGTTTGACTTGATGAAACTTGCCTTCATGGAGAATCAGTTTGATTTCGCTGCGCGTTTCTTCTTCATCGACGTTGAGGATCTGCAGTTCAGCCGGCAAGGTCCACTCGCCGTCTAATTTGATGCCTTTGGCAAAGGTTTTTTGATCCTCCGCTGTCATGATTCCCTCGACTTGGGCATAATATTCTTTTTCCACATGCTTCTTAGGCGACAATAATTGATGCGCCAATCCGCCATCGTTCGTAATCAGCAAAAAGCCTTCGGTGTCTTTATCCAACCGTCCTACTGGAAACAAATCTTCGCGAAACGCTTCTTCAGAAAACAAATCTAAGACCGTCTCTTCATAGGAATCGACGGTTGCCGAAATCACTCCAGCGGGTTTATTTAGTAAATAATAAAACTGGCTTTGATAGACGATGGGTTCCCCCTCAAAACAAACGGTATCTTGTGTTTCTTGAACGTGCGTTTTGTCACTCTTGATGACTTGTCCATTGACGGTCACGAGGCCTTTTTTGATAAACTGCTTCACTTCTTTACGGGAGCCATAGCCCATATCCGCTAAAAACTTGTCTAAACGCATTGCTTTCTTCCTTTCATGGAAAACAGCCGCCAAGGTCTCGCAATGGAGGCTCAGCGACTGCTTCTGGTTTTATTTGATGTGTAATTTCTGGCGCAAACGAACCATTGATGAGCCGAGCAGTTTTTCAGCTAAACGTAATTTCAGCGCAATGTAGATGTACACACTGCCACCGACTCCTGCTACTAGCAAGCTCAAGATAAAGGCTTGAACTTTTCTTTCAGAACTGAGGACAAGCCCAAAGAGTTGACGAGCGATCAACGCTGCGATCACCATAATGATCGTCATCGCGCCAATCAATAACGTCCGTCGCAACGTCAAGTTTACATTGAAATGGCCTTTGCGAATCATCTTGCGAATATTTAGCCAGCAGACGATCCCTAGAGCAATCGTGGTGGAAACCAATGGGCCGTAAACTTGGAACAACCGAATCGCTGGGTATTGCAAGATCACTTTCACCAGTAATCCTACAAAGAAGAAAATAACGGCTTCTTTGTTGTGGTACATTCCTTGAAGCATACTGGAACTAAGCATAAACAAGCCTAAGACCAGTCCAGACAGACAGGCAGCGACTAGGACGCTCGCCCCTAACGCATCTGGGCGATAAAACAAGGTATATAGGGGATAAGACAGTACGATCATCCCAAAGGTCGCTGGGAACATTACAAAGGAATACAATTGCAAGTTGTTGCTGATCAATTTTGCTAAGTTCTTTTTGTCTTTTTTGGCGACTGCTTCACTGATCAAAGGCAAGCCTGTTGAAGCCATGGAAGTAGCTAATCCGATAACGACCATCGTCAACTTATCAGGATTGCTACCGAAAATCGCCATTAATTCTAAGAGCTGGTCATTTGAAAATTCAGTAAAACTACTCATGATCCGTACAAAGGTGTACTGATCCACCAATTTTAAAATCGTGATCCCAGAACCAACGATAATAAAAGGGATCGCTTCTTTGATGGTCGCTAAAACCAATTCTTTGGTTTGCAGCACGGTTTCTTCTTTGCTCATATCGACTAAGACATCCATCCGCACCCGTTGCTTTTGGAAGTAATAGCCTAAAACCAAAATACTTGCTAAGACACCAATAAAGGCGGCAAAAGTCGATTGCGTCACTGCTGCCGTGTATTCGCCTTCGATGACCCGCATAATGATGAAGGTCGCCAAAAGCATATAGCAGACGCGGGCGATTTGTTCCACCACTTGCGAGATCGCAAAAGGTTTCATGTCTTGATTCCCTTGGAAGTATCCTCGCATGACACTCATACAAGGAAAGACCAATAGTGCAATGCTCAATGAGCGCATTGCAGGAATCAATTCTTCCCCGCCACCTGAAGCCGTTGCCAACCATGGGGCTGCCAAATACATGATGCCGGCGGTCACCACGCCAAAGCCTGCCATCAATTGGAAGGCTCTTAAAAAGAGTTTCTGGCTCGTGCGGTATTCTTGGCGAGAATTATAAAAAGAAATCTGTTTGGCAATTGCCGATGGGATCCCCGCAGTGGAGATCATTAAAAATAAGGCGTAAACATTATAGCCCATTCCAAATAACGCATTTGCTTTATCAGCATTTGCCCCCATCCAATAATACCAGGGTAAAATGTAAATGGCGCCAAGCAAACGTGAGCCGATATTTCCCATCGTCATCCAAGCAGATCCTTGAGCCATTTTTTCTTGTGTAGTTAATTCTTTTGACACTGAACGCATGTGATTATCCATCGCCATTATCTCCAACTTTCTACAAACATATCCCTTCCATTTTAATTCGAAAAAGGGTTGGTCGCAATCTATTTTTGCAACATCTTAAAGTTTCTTCAAAATAAGGAGAAAAAAAAGAAAACTTTTCTCTCCCAAACGGCGGTTTTTAGGAGTTATGCTATAATAAGAGAAATCTTTAGAGGAATGAAGGAGAACAACGATGCAAAAGGAACTCATTACCGTGCCCCAGATCCGCAAGCTCTTATTGCAGGAAAACCTATTGAAAGAAATCATCACCCCCACTGATTGGGTTTATACCGTGCCGCAAGAAATGACTGATCTTGCCTTTACCTCATTAAGCTACGACTCGCGAACAGCCGATGCGGCGACGCTTTTTTTCTGTAAAGGGGCTTCTTTTAAAGAAAGCTACCTGGCTGCCGCCATTGACCAAGGCATTCAATGCTACATTTCAGAAACACCTTATGACAGCTTCGCAACCTACGGGATCATTGTTACGGACATTCGAGAAACGATGGCAGTGATCGCCCAAGCGTTTTATGGCAACCCGCAAGAACAGCTGGTGACCATCGGCATCACTGGCACAAAAGGCAAAACCAGCTGCGCCTATTTTGCTCGGGCGATTTTAGCAGAATCGACGGGTCAAAAAGTAGCATTCTTTTCATCTGAGGAAAACTCAGTCGATGGAAAAACCTTTAATGAAGCAGTGTTAACGACCCCCGAAACACTGGATCTCTATAAAATGATGGCTGAGGCTGTCGCAAACGGCCTGACCCATCTTGTGATGGAGGTTTCTTCCCAAGCCTATAAAACCAAACGGGTCGCCGGTATTACCTTTGATATTGGCGCGTTCTTGAATATTTCGCCTGACCACATTGGACCGGTGGAACACCCGACTTATGATGATTACCTTTACTGCAAACGGGAACTGATCCGCAACAGCAAACAAATGATTTTAAATCGGCAAAGTGATCACTACCACTTGCTGCGAGAAACTTGTGAAGTCCATCAAGTTCCTTATATCACCTACGGACGTTCAGACGCCGATTATGTCGTTCAAGAAGGAATGGACCTAAAGAGTTTTGCCCTGACAGCTACTTCTGATGTCTTGCAAGTCTCTGGTGAATATCAACTGGGGCTCTTAGGTTCTTTCAACCATGAGAACGCCGCAGCGGCGATTTTGGCTGCCTGCTTAGCGGGTGCCTCTCGTGAGGACGCCCAGAAAGTCCTGCCGACAGTGATCATCCCTGGACGAATGATCGTTTTAGAAAAAGAAAATGGGGCAGTCATGATTGTTGATTATGCCCACAATTACCTTAGCTTCCAATCATTAAGTGAACTTGCCCGTCAATTGCGCCCAGATGGCCGCCTGCTTTTTGTCACTGGTAGTGCGGGTGGCAAAGCCCAATCTCGCCGAGCAGATATGGGACGAGCGCTAGGAGAATATGCGGACAAAGTCTATCTGACTAGCGATGATCCTGATTTTGAAGAAGCATCGGCGATTGCCCAAGAGATCGCCGACGCTATCATCAATCCTGAAGTTGCCGTCATTCTTGAGATGGATCGGGAACAAGCCGTCAAATCGGCGATCGCTGAAGCAGACAGTCGTGATATCGTGATTATTGCGGGCAAAGGTGCCGAACAATACTTGAAAGTTGCCGGAAAAAAAGTCCCTTACATTGGTGACTTGACCTTAGCGCAGCAGCAAGCCAAGCATTAATAGCAATGCCTCAACCAAAAAAGCTTTCAGATGATCGGTTAAATCATCTGAAAGCTTTTTTCTGCGTGATTAAGGTTGTTCGTCTTCGTAAGTCTCATAGACATAGGGTGCGCCATCATAACGGAATTCTGTTGAAATGGCAGCGTCAAGGTCTTCGGTAAACATTCGCTTGCTGAAAGGAAACAAAAAGACTTGCCCTTCTTTGGCATCTTCGGCTGCTAAACGGTAAAACAGCTCTTCTTCTGTTAATTGTTGATTCAACTGTTCCAAGACATCGGCAGTGACTGCCTCTTCCTCATAGCCAGGTTTGGCAATCCGTGCATAATCTTCAAAAAAAGCCGTTTGGCCTTCAAATGATTGATACTCCATGTAAGTCCCCTCTTTCTTTTCTCTTTCTTTATTATACGAGAGTCCGTGAGGATCAGCGAATAATATGATCGCTAACAAGTGGAATTTTGGCTTTTTTGGCGCTTAAATATGTCAGAAACATTTCAAGTGTATTACGAATCAATTATTTGACAAAATCAGATTGAACACGTATCCAAATTTTGTATAATGATACATAGAGACTATAAAAGGGGCAAATGTAATGAACAACGCAAAGAAAAAATTATTCGTCGGTACTGGTGCTGCAATTGGTTTTGTCGCAATCGTTGCTATGATGGCTCAGTTCATGATTTCCAATCATCTATTTGGCGGAAATGATGCTTCATCAGAAATTTTCACTCGCGCTACGTATCCAAACGGCTTTCTATTAGTGATCTTGATTCCATTGGTCGCAACAGCCGCTTTGTTCTATGGGATCATTCGCAAAAAATAACAAAAAAGTGTTGCTGAGAACCACTCAGTAACACTTTTTTTCTTTGTCGCTACCAAAAAGCTGCCTAACAGACTGTCGATCTGTTAGGCAGCTACTTTTTTAGCGTTTAGTTTGCAACGATATTGACCAATTTATTCGGTACGACGATCACTTTGCGGATCGTTTTTCCTTGGAGCTGTTCTTGGACAAGTTCGTTTTCTTGCGCCAATTGTTCAAGCACTGCTTTTTCGGCATCCGCTGGCACCATTGCTTTGGCACGAACTTTGCCATTGACTTGAAAGACGACTTCGATCTCATCTTCCACTAGGGCACTTTCGTCATAGGTTGGCCATGGCACATAGGAGATCCCATTGTCATTTCCGAGGATCGACCAGAGCTCTTCCCCGATATGCGGTGCGATCGGAGCCAATAGCTGCACAAATCCTTCGACATATTCGTAAGGCAAGGCATCGGCTTTATAGGCTTCATTGACGAAGACCATCAATTGGGAAATCGCCGTATTGAAGTGCAGCTGCTCAAAATCTTCCGTCACTTTCTTAACTGTTTGATGGTACACTTTCGACAATTTGCCATCGTTGAATGTCGTGATGCGGTCGCGCATTTTGCCATTTTCATCGACGATCAAGCGCCACACGCGATCCAAGAATTTGCGACTGCCTTCAAGACCATTCTCATTCCAAGCGATCGATGCATCCAGTGGGCCCATAAACATTTCATATAAACGCAAGGTGTCCGCCCCATATTGGTTGACGACATCATCAGGATTAACGACATTGCCGCGGGATTTCGACATTTTTTCATTGTTTTCCCCAAGGATCATCCCTTGGTTAAACAATTTTTCAAATGGTTCTTTCGTTGGCACGACACCGATATCATACAAGAATTTATGCCAGAAGCGAGCATAAAGCAAGTGCAAGACAGCGTGTTCTGCGCCACCGATATAAATATCGACTGGCATCCAGCGTTTCAATTTATCGTAGTCTGCCAAAACAGACTTATTATGAGGATCGATAAAACGTAAGAAATACCAGGAACTTCCAGCCCATTGCGGCATCGTATTGGTTTCCCGACGTCCTTTTTTCCCAGTTTCAGGGTCGGTGACATTGACCCAATCCGTGACATTGGCTAATGGCGATTCACCAGTACCGCTTGGTTTGATATTGTCGGTTTTTGGCAAACGCAACGGCAGCTGATCTTCAGGAAGCGTCGTAGTCGTCCCATCTTCCCAATGGATGATTGGGATTGGTTCCCCCCAATACCGTTGACGAGAAAACAACCAATCGCGAAGACGATAGCTGACTTCTTTTTTCCCAACATGGTTTTCTTCCAACCATGCGACCATTTTTTCGATGGCAGTCTCTTTGTCTAGCCCATCCAAAAAGTCTGAATTGATATGCAGTCCATCTTCGGTATAGGCAGATTCTTCCACGTTGCCCCCTGCCAATACAGGAATGATCTCTAAGCCAAATGTTTTGGCAAATTCGTGGTCACGTTCGTCATGGGCAGGAACCGCCATGATCGCACCTGTTCCATAAGAAGCCAAAACGTAATCGGCGATCCAGATCGGGATCTCTTTGCCATTCACGGGATTGATGGCATAGGCACCAGTGAAGACACCGGTTTTTTCTTTGGCCAAATCTGTTCGGTTCAAATCAGATTTTTTCGACGCTTCTTCTACATAGGCATCAATGGCTGCTTTTTGTTCAGGGGTAGTGATTTGGGCCACTAGCTCATGCTCTGGCGCCAATACGGCGTAGGTCGCACCAAACAAGGTATCTGGGCGAGTCGTAAAGACGGTAAAGTCTTTTTCCATCCCTGCCACTTTAAACGTTACGTTGGCTCCGACAGAACGTCCGATCCAATTGCGTTGCATTTCTTTGATGCTTTCTGGCCAATCAACTTCTTCAAGATCGTCCAACAAACGATCAGCATATGCCGTGATTTTCAGCATCCATTGGCGCATCGGTTTGCGGATCACATCATAGCCGCCCCGTTCGCTTTTGCCGTCAATGACTTCTTCATTGGCGATCACAGTTCCAAGCTCTGGTACCCAGTTTACTGGAACTTCAGCTTCATAAGCTAACCCTTTTTCATAAAGCTTGGTAAAGATCCATTGGGTCCACTTGTAGTATTCAGGGTCTGTCGTGTTGATTTCACGATTCCAGTCATAACTGAAGCCTAACGAATTGATTTGACGACGGAAGGTCTCAATGTTTTTCTTTGTGAATTCCGCTGGATCATTTCCAGTGTCTAATGCATACTGTTCGGCAGGCAGACCAAAGGCATCCCAGCCCATTGGGTGCAGTACATTGTAGCCTTGGCTGCGTTTGAAGCGGCTCAAGATATCCGTAGCCGTATAGCCTTCTGGATGTCCGACATGTAAACCTTGTCCAGATGGATATGGGAACATATCTAGCGCATAAAATTTTGGTTTGTCCGGCTCATCATGGGTGTTGAATTCATTTTTCTTCGCCCAATATTTTTGCCATTTTTTTTCGATTTCTTTGTGATTGTAATTCACGATGGACTCCTCCTAAAAATTGGTGTTTTGCTCGTCAAATCAACCAGCAAAACTTAAAAAAAGTCCTATAAAAATCGCTATGATTTTTATAGGACGTTATCAACGTGGTACCACCTAAGTTTATCTGCTCCTCAAAAAAGCAGACCTCGATGTTTTAACGGCCATCGCCGTATCTGCCTAGCCAATTCAGGTTCAGTCAGATATCACTCGAAGACGAGTTCGAAAGGTGTGCTGTGCATTTCCACCAACCATGCACTCTCTAAAAGTCCCACCGTACTTCTACTATTCCTTCTCAAACGTGAAAGTTTCTTTGCACTTATCCTAACAAAAATCATTAGGAATAGCAATCTATTTTACCCTAACTGTTTGTCCTGGGTAAATAAAGTTATTTTGAATATTGTTCCATTGGATAAATTGATCCGTCGTGATGTCGAACTTATCTGCGATTCCCCAAACAGAATCCCCCGATGCGACCTTGTAAGAACCGTTTGTCGCGGAAGTGCTGGTGGTAGCTGCCGTGCCGCCTTGCTTAACGACCACCTTTTGTCCTGGATAGATAAAATCATTTTTGATGTTGTTCCAGCTGCGGAATTGATCCATCGTAATCCCATGTTTATTGGCAACTGACCAGACTGAATCACCCGCTGCCACCGTATAGGTATTGCCTGCAGCACTACTGCTGGTTTGGCTACTGACGGTCGTGCTTGTTGTAGTACTCGTTGCGGAACTACCGCTGACAACCACCTTTTGTCCTGGATAGACATAGTCGTTTTTAATATTGTTCAAACTGCGGAATTGATCCATCGAAATCCCATGTTTGTTAGCAATCGACCAGACCGAATCGCCAGCTGCCACCGTGTAGGTGCCGCCACTGCTTTGGCTAGCCGTTGATGCCGTGCTGACGGTCGTAGTACTGCTGGTATTCGTAGACGATCCACCGCTGACGACAACTTTTTGCCCTGGATAGACAAAATCATTTTTGATGTTGTTCAAGCTGCGGAATTGATCCATCGAAATGCCATGCTTATTGGCAATCGACCAGACCGAATCGCCAGAAACTACGGTATAGGTGTTGCCTGATGTAGTTGCTGAAGTATTACGATTGACGATCGATACTGTTGAAGTTGTCGAAGTACTTTGGGTGCTGCCGTTGACATTCAACGTTTGCCCCGGATAAACAAAATCGTTTTTGATGTTGTTCAAACTGCGCAACTGATCCATGGAGATGCCATGTTTGTTAGCAATCGACCAGACCGAATCGCCTGAAGCGACTGTATAGGTTTGACTGCCGCTCGTGCTAACAGCTGCCGTTGTAGTCGTGGTATTGGTTGATGCGCTAGCTGTGGCACCACCACCGGCATTGCCAGAAGCTGGTGTGTCATATTGCGTCAAACCAAATTGTTGGATCACGGCATTCAGGGAAGAAGCATAGTTTGGTGCAGTCGCATAGCGACCTGCTAGCCATGCGGTTGCATCAAGATATGAAGTCGTATTGCTCTTCCAAGCGCCAGAATAATACGCGACACCGCTTTGTAAAGAGGTTGAGCGTAAAGTACGTGCATTATCTTCGAATGATTGCGTGTAAGATGGGTAGCGCTTAAAAGGTTCATTCATAGTCAACCATTGATTGTTCAAGTACTCCAAGGTACTCATATAAACGGTTTGACCGTTGTAGCTGCCTTTGATCCCGAATAAATTATAATTTGGTGCTTTTGATAAACTGCTTCGGCCCCAACCACTTTCTAAAATGGCTTGTGCGATCATCACAGAAGCATATAAATCGTTGGCTTGTGCCACGGGCTGAGCGTACGTAGCGATTTCGGCAATAAATGCGGAAGTATTCGGCGCGGCAAAATTGCTAGTAGAAACTTGGGCGATCGAGGTCTCTACGGCTTCTGCTTGAACCGATGACACCAATGGAGCTACAACAGAGCAAGCAGTCAGTGTCGTTCCTAAAACAACTGCACTTTTTTTGATCACTCGATACTTATCGCCCGATTGGTCTGCTTGACGATGTACTTTTCTTGATTGACTCGTGTTCATGTCCGTTATTCCTCCGTTTTTTCCTTATAGTGAACGTAGATTTAGTATACAATTTCTTAAGAATTTATAAAAGGTATTTGAGCCGATTTCAGAAACTGTAAACTCTTTGTAATCAAACAAACATTTATTGAAATGAAGAGTTTGTATTTAACCAAACGAAAGCTATTCTTTGAAAGTGGGAGAATCCTTGATTGGTCCCCTGCTTTTTCCGTCGTGCGATAAATGCTATAATACCTTCTAGATGTCTCTTTGCTTGTAGGGACAGAAATTCTCTAGAAACGAGGCTTTTCCATGCATAAAAAACTATATTTTCAATTTGCCGGCAGCTGCTTTTTACTGCTGTTCGTTTTTCTCGGCTATCTCGTGAAATTTTATCCTACTTGGTTGGTCTCCTTTGACGAAACCTTGACTCGCATCATCCGCAGCGGCTATCCGTTTTGGACACCGTTTTTTCTATGGGTCACAAAATTTGCGAACCCTACCACGATCATCTTGCTCTTTCTTGCTGTTTTAGCCGTTTTAGTGATCAACAAATATTATGCAGAAGCACTATGGCTCAGTATCGGCACCATCGGGATTGCTGGGCTCTTTAATCCATTGATCAAACTCGTCTTTTTACGGGAGCGACCAACCCTTGAACGCTTAGTCACGGAATCAAGTTTCAGTTTCCCCAGCGGACACTCGACGGGCAGTATGGTTTTTTATGGGACATTGCTCTTCTTGGTCCCGGTCTTCTTCAAGCAGCCTTTTTGGCAATGGGGACTCCGCATTCTGTTAGGCCTATTGATCGGTTGCATCGGCATCAGCCGCATCTATGTTGGCGTGCATTTTCCCAGTGATGTGTTAGGTGGGTTTTGTGTCGGCCTGTCTTGGCTGCTGTTGACCTATCCGTACTACTTGCAAAAACGCTTTGTCTGGCGCTTCACCCGTAAACAATTATAAAAGAAGGTAAAAAAATGAATCCATTTCCTTATGCAGAAGATAAAAACAAACGATACCATTCATGGAACTTTGCTTTGCGGCAAGAATTTGGCGAAAAAATCTTTAAAGTTCCCATCGATGCGGGCTTCGACTGCCCCAATCGTGACGGCACCGTTGCCAAAGGCGGCTGTACATTTTGCAGTGTGTCCGGCTCTGGCGATATGATCGTAGCACCTGAAGCCCCGCTACCAGAGCAGTTTGAAAAAGAGATCGCCATGATGCACAAAAAGTGGCCGCAAGTGGACAAATACATTGTCTATTTTCAAAACTTTACGAACACTCACGCACCGGTGGCAGTGATCCGCGAGCGCTTCGAGCAAGTGCTGACACTACCTGGTGTTGTCGGGATCTCCATTGGGACCCGACCAGACTGCTTACCAGCAGATGTTGTTGACTATCTGGCAGAACTCAATCAACGCTTTTATTTATGGGTCGAATTAGGACTGCAAACGACTTTTGAAACCACGAGCAACGCCATTAACCGCGCCCATGATTATCAAACTTACTTAGACGGCGTCGCCAGCCTGCGCAAACACAATATTCGTGTCTGTACCCATTTGATCAATGGCCTGCCAGGCGAGACGATCGAGATGATGCAAGAAAACGTCCGCCGTACCATTCAAGATTCTGATATTCAAGGCATCAAACTGCACCTGCTGCATTTGATGCGCAATACTCGGATGCTGCGGGATTATCATGAGGGACGTTTGCAATTGATGCGGCGCGATACCTATGTGTCATTGATTTGTGATCAGTTAGAGATGATCCCCCCAGAGATCATCATTCATCGCTTGACAGGCGATGCACCATGGGATTCTCTGGTAGGTCCAATGTGGAGTTTGAAAAAATGGGAAGTCTTGAATGAGATCGATCAAGAAATGTTGCGCCGCAACTCCTATCAAGGAAAATTCAATGTGCGAAAGGAGCCAGTCGATGCTGCCGACCGCCATGCGCTATAGCCACACCCTTTTAAAAGAAGTTCTGCAACCGGGACAAACCGCCGTTGATGCCACGATGGGCAACGGCTTCGACACGGAATTACTGGCTTCCTTAGTTGGACCGACTGGTCAGGTGTTTGCTTTTGATATTCAGGAACAAGCCCTGCAAGCTACCAAAAAGCGGTTGGCTGAAAAAGAGCTGTTGGCGCAAGTCCAGCTGATCCATCAAGGCCATGAGACGTTGGCAGATGTTGTGAGTGGTCCGGTTCACGCCGCCATTTTCAATTTAGGCTACTTGCCTAAAGGAGACAAAGCGATCATCACGCTGCCTGATACAACGAAAACGGCTTTAGAAGCTTTACTGACACGTTTAGCCCCGAAAGGTAGAATCATCCTCGTCTGCTATTATGGACACGCTGGCGGCGAAGCAGAGCTGAAAGAAGTCCACTCCTTTTGTCAGCAGCTGCCGCAAGAGGCATTCAATGTCCTTTCCTATCAATTTATCAATCAGCGGAATCAGCCGCCGATCTTATTTTGTATCGAACGAAAAAACCATCAGTCCTCGACACGTTAATGTGTCGATCGACTGATGGTTTTTTTTATTCGCTAAAAAGCCATTGCAAGACTCGTTGGATCCATTGATCCCAGAAATTCCAATCATGATCCCCAGTTCCCGATTCAAACGTTACGGCTATTTTGCGTTTTTGCAGCTTATCCGCCGCATACTCACTTGCCGGGTACAGTTGATCTTCGGTTCCGCAGCTAATAAAAAAGCGCGGCGCGGTGCTTGGATCGATGGTCTCAATCAGATGGATCAAATCATTTTCAGATCCTTTGAATTGCTCTAAAGGGCCAAAGATTCCTGCCCAATAAGCTTGGCTTCGCAGCTGCAGCAAGGAATCCATGCTTTCAGCCAGCGCTAATGCCCCAGACAAAGACGCTACCGCCGCAAACTGGTCAGGCTTGCGCAGCCCAAGTTTTACAGCCCCATAGCCTCCCATCGAGAGACCTGCTGCAAAAGTTTTTTCTCGTTTTTGCGTCAGCTGAGGAAACAGCTCATGGCAAATCTGTGGTAATTCTTCGGCGATAAACGTCCAATACTTCATCTCATAGGTCGTATCAGTATACCAGCCTAGATTAGTAGACGGCATGATGACCGCTAGTTGATACTCTGCGGCATACCGCTCGATCGACGTCCGTCGCTGCCAGACACTATGATTTCCGTTCATCCCATGCAATAAATAAAGCACTGGGAGATCTGTGCCCGTCGATTGGCTTTGGGTGCCGATTTTTTTCTTGGTACTTTGAGGCAAGATCACATCGATCATTACCTCCATTTCAAGAACATTTGAATAGATATTTGCTTGTAAAAAAGCCATACAATCACCTGCGATCCTTTTTTTATATTGTACCAGATTCTCGCGAAATCGTGCGGGTCAAACCAATCGCTAGCACAATGAGTAAAACACCGATCCCAAAAACCCAGTGTAGACCGCTATAAAGAATCTCCCGTAATTGTCCTAATAAGGCGGTTGGCAGCTGACGCGCGGCGGCTGGATCAACCAGCTGATTCATGACACTGCTGTCAGTGACTTGCGCCTGTGCCAAGCCTATGCTATTACTGGTATTTAAAACGATACCGAAGACCGCTACCATGATGGTTTGCCCAATCGTGCGCAGCAGCGTATTGAAAGAAGTTGCCACGCCGACTTGGGTGGGTGCAACGCTGGTTTGGGCAGTAACGGTACAAACCACCATCGTTGCCCCTAAACCGACGCCCGTAATAGAAGAAATCATCAAGAACAACCAGAATGACGTCTGTGCCGGTGTCAAAAAGAGCCACAAAGCACCGGTAGCCGTGATCACTAAGCTAACCGTCAAGACCCAACTGACACTGTGTTGTGTCAACCAACGGCTGGCTAAGAAGGAACCAATCATCCATAAAATCGACAACGGTGCCAACACAAGCCCGCCAATCCCCGCACTCATGCCTAAGACCCCTTGCATCCACATTGGGATATAGACATCGATTCCCATCAGGAAGCCGCTAGCCAAAGCTGCTACGATATTGACCACCACAAACAATTTTGAGCGGAACAGTTTCAGATCAATAATCGGATCTGTTGCTTTTTTCTCCACTCGAATGAAGCCGATGAACGTAAGAACAGAAAAAACGAATAGCCCGATGACAGGCAGACTCATACCATAATCTCCCAGCAACTGGAAGCCTAGCAGGAGCCCTACTAGCGTCAACATCAACAAGAGACTGCCAGCATAATCAATGTTGACTGCAGCAAAGGCCTTTTTTTCTTCATGAAAATAAAACCAAATCAAGGCGATCAACCCTAATCCGATGGGTACGTTGATAAAGAAGATCCAATGCCACCCGATCGTATCTACGATCAAGCCACCGGCTAAGGGTCCGACGACACTGGCGATCCCCCAAGCAGTGCTATTGAGCCCTAAGACTTTCGCCCGCTTTTCAACAGGATACAGGTCCGCAATGATCGTTAGGGCAACGGGCATCATGGCCCCTGCGCCTAATCCTTGCAACGCTCTGGCAATGATCAACGTCAACATCGTATTGGCCATCCCACAAAACGCCGACCCGATAATAAATAGCAGCGTACCAAATAAAAAGACTGGTTTGCGGCCGATATTATCAGCAAACTTGCCGTAAATCGGGGTCAACATCGCACTGGTCAAAAGATAGATCGAGAAGACCCAGTTCATGATCTCGATTCCTTTCAATGAACTAACGATGGTAGGCATCGCTGTCGTAATGATCGTTCCTTCGATCGCGGTCATAAACGTTGCGACAAAGACCGCAATGGTGACTAATTTTACATTGGTTCGCATGTAACTCCTCCTTTTACTCCAAAAAAAAGAACCTCTATTGATAGCCATCAATAGAGGTCGCCTCTTTTAATCCTTCACACTTGCCAAAAGTGCCGCCACCTTGTCGGTGCGTTCCCATGGCAAATCGATATCTGTACGACCGAAATGTCCGTAAGCGGCAGTCTGACGATAAATCGGACGGCGCAAATCTAACATTTCAATAATTCCTGCTGGTCGCAAATCAAAGTTTTCCCGCACCGCTTGAATCAAGCGTTCGTTACTGACAGTTCCGGTACCAAAAGTGTTGATGCTGATCGACACGGGTTGTGCCACACCGATCGCATAGGCTAATTGGACTTCCACTTTTTTGGCTAGCTTTGCTGCTACGATGTTTTTGGCAATGTAGCGAGCCGCATAGCTGGCTGAACGGTCAACTTTGGTTGCGTCTTTTCCAGAAAACGCACCGCCACCATGACGTGCATAGCCGCCATAAGTATCAACGATGATTTTTCTGCCAGTCAAACCGGCATCCCCTTGAGGACCGCCGATCACAAAACGACCAGTAGGATTAATATAATATTTTGTCTGCTCGTCTAAAAGATCAGCAGGGATCACTTCTTTGATCACTTTTTCGATGACATCACGGTGGATCGTTTCA
The DNA here is from genome assembly GCF_050542615.1 of Enterococcus sp. DIV0008. Classification (NCBI taxonomy): domain Bacteria; kingdom Bacillati; phylum Bacillota; class Bacilli; order Lactobacillales; family Enterococcaceae; genus Enterococcus; species Enterococcus sp. DIV0008. The sequence continues at coordinate 3,050,863 of NZ_CP172937.1, forward strand.
TTATCAGCCGCATCATCATGCTGGGTACTAATAACGACGGTGTCCACTCTTTGTGGTTGATCATTATCATCATATTCAACGGTTACTTGTGATTTTGCATCTGGACGCAAGTAGCTTAGTTCATTGTTTTTACGCAACTCTGCTAAACGACGGACTAACCGATGACTCAATGCGATTGGTAAAGGCATCAATTCAGGTGTTTCATCAACGGCAAAACCAAACATCAAGCCTTGGTCACCGGCACCGATATCTTCTTTATCCGTTTCTCCGCGACTTTCTAAAGCATCATCGACGCCTTGAGCGATATCTGGTGATTGCTCATCGATCGCTACTAAAACAGCAACCGTGTCGCCGTCAAAGCCGAATTTTGCTCGTGTATAGCCGATTTCTTTGATGGTTTCTCGGACGACTTTTTGGATATCTACATAAGCAGAAGTAGAAATTTCTCCAAAGACTAAAACCAGTCCGGTAGTAACTGACGTTTCGCACGCGACCCGTGCCATTGGATCTTCGGCAAGCAACGCATCTAAGATGGCATCACTGATTTGGTCGGCTACTTTGTCTGGGTGTCCTTCTGAAACGGACTCTGATGTAAATAAGTGTTTCTCTGTCATTTTTGTATTCCCCCTAATATATGTTTCGGTTACAAGGCATCTTCGCAGCTGCGAATCCTTTCGGGAACTTGCAACGGACTGATTATAACAAATTTTGACTGCTCATGCTTGAGAAAATGATAAAAAGATCATTTTTGGGTAATAAAAAAACACTCTCAAGAGTGTTTGCATGATCCGTACGGGATTCGAACCCGTGTTACCGCCGTGAAAGGGCGGTGTCTTAACCGCTTGACCAACGGACCAGTTTAAAAATGTAATGGGCCTAAATGGACTCGAACCATCGACCTCACGCTTATCAGGCGTGCGCTCTAACCAGCTGAGCTATAGGCCCCAAATAAAAAATGCAAAGCGGGTGACGAGAATCGAACTCGCGACAACAGCTTGGAAGGCTGTAGTTTTACCACTAAACTACACCCGCATTCCTATGGCGCGGGACAGAATCGAACTGCCGACACATGGAGCTTCAATCCATTGCTCTACCAACTGAGCTACCGAGCCAAAAACAACGGTCTGGACGGGACTCGAACCCGCGACCTCCTGCGTGACAGGCAGGCATTCTAACCAACTGAACTACCAAACCAGAAGCTTTGTATTGCTGCTTTGCCGTTAAACAAAGCGATTGCGGGAGCAGGATTTGAACCTACGACCTTCGGGTTATGAGCCCGACGAGCTACCAGACTGCTCCATCCCGCGATAAGTAATTACTTTACAGTAATTAAAGGACTGTGATTCTTTTGCTCGCAACAAAAGAGACAGTTAAGGAGGATAAGGGATTCGAACCCTTGCACGGTTTTACCCGCCTGACGGTTTTCAAGACCGTTCCCTTCAGCCGGACTTGGGTAATCCTCCAAAAGTAAAAAATGATCCGTACGGGATTCGAACCCGTGTTACCGCCGTGAAAGGGCGGTGTCTTAACCACTTGACCAACGGACCAATAAAAAACGGAGAAGGAGGGATTTGAACCCTCGCGCCGGTTTCCCGACCTACACCCTTAGCAGGGGCGCCTCTTCAGCCACTTGAGTAC
>NZ_CP172937.1:3057500-3345000 GCF_050542615.1 Enterococcus sp. DIV0008
ATACGGCTACCTTGTTACGACTTCACCCCAATCATCTATCCCACCTTAGGCGGCTGGCTCCAAAAAGGTTACCTCACCGACTTCGGGTGTTACAAACTCTCGTGGTGTGACGGGCGGTGTGTACAAGGCCCGGGAACGTATTCACCGCGGCGTGCTGATCCGCGATTACTAGCGATTCCGGCTTCATGTAGGCGAGTTGCAGCCTACAATCCGAACTGAGAGAAGCTTTAAGAGATTAGCTTAGCCTCGCGACTTCGCAACTCGTTGTACTTCCCATTGTAGCACGTGTGTAGCCCAGGTCATAAGGGGCATGATGATTTGACGTCATCCCCACCTTCCTCCGGTTTGTCACCGGCAGTCTCGCTAGAGTGCCCAACTAAATGATGGCAACTAACAATAAGGGTTGCGCTCGTTGCGGGACTTAACCCAACATCTCACGACACGAGCTGACGACAACCATGCACCACCTGTCACTTTGCCCCCGAAGGGGAAGCTCTATCTCTAGAGTGGTCAAAGGATGTCAAGACCTGGTAAGGTTCTTCGCGTTGCTTCGAATTAAACCACATGCTCCACCGCTTGTGCGGGCCCCCGTCAATTCCTTTGAGTTTCAACCTTGCGGTCGTACTCCCCAGGCGGAGTGCTTAATGCGTTTGCTGCAGCACTGAAGGGCGGAAACCCTCCAACACTTAGCACTCATCGTTTACGGCGTGGACTACCAGGGTATCTAATCCTGTTCGCTCCCCACGCTTTCGAGCCTCAGCGTCAGTTACAGACCAGAGAGCCGCCTTCGCCACTGGTGTTCCTCCATATATCTACGCATTTCACCGCTACACATGGAATTCCACTCTCCTCTTCTGCACTCAAGTCTCCCAGTTTCCAATGACCCTCCCCGGTTGAGCCGGGGGCTTTCACATCAGACTTAAGAAACCGCCTGCGCTCGCTTTACGCCCAATAAATCCGGACAACGCTTGCCACCTACGTATTACCGCGGCTGCTGGCACGTAGTTAGCCGTGGCTTTCTGGTTAGATACCGTCAAGGGATGAACATTTTACTCTCATCCTTGTTCTTCTCTAACAACAGAGTTTTACGATCCGAAAACCTTCTTCACTCACGCGGCGTTGCTCGGTCAGACTTTCGTCCATTGCCGAAGATTCCCTACTGCTGCCTCCCGTAGGAGTCTGGGCCGTGTCTCAGTCCCAGTGTGGCCGATCACCCTCTCAGGTCGGCTATGCATCGTTGCCTTGGTGAGCCGTTACCTCACCAACTAGCTAATGCACCGCGGGTCCATCCATCAGTGACGCAAAAGCGCCTTTCAACTTTCTTCCATGCGGAAAATAGTGTTATACGGTATTAGCACCTGTTTCCAAGTGTTATCCCCTTCTGATGGGCAGGTTACCCACGTGTTACTCACCCGTTCGCCACTCTTTTTCTTTCGATGGAGCAAGCTCCGGTGAAAGAAAAAGCGTTCGACTTGCATGTATTAGGCACGCCGCCAGCGTTCGTCCTGAGCCAGGATCAAACTCTCATAATGATTTGTTTGAATGACCATACGGTCATTAAGCTCATAAAAATTAACTTTGCTAGCTATTGCTTGCATGTATTTGTTTCAATAAATTGAAACGTCCTACACATTGGTTCGTTTGCTTGCTTTGTTCAGTTTTCAAAGGTCTACCGCGCTGTGTTAGCAACTTTTATATCATATCAGAGCGACGTTTGATTGTCAACTCTTTTTTTAAAAGTTTTTTTCACTCGTTGTTTTTCAACTTCGTAGCGGCTGTCTCAGCGACTTTATTAGAATAACAAATGATTTGTTATTTGTCAACAACTTTTTTCAATTAATTTTGTTGGTGTATCAACATCGATTAACTGTTTTAAAATTGCGACTTCGTTATAATATCATCTGTCGAGCTGTGCGTCAACTACTTTTTTCAATTCTTTTTAGGAATTCATTTAGTCATTTGGCACATGTAATAATATACCAACTAAATCCCTTGCGGTCAATCATTTTCTATGGCTTTTTTTAATTTTTACAAACCCGTCTAATCGCATTGGATCCAGCTTTTATCGTTCGCATTTAATCCGTTTTCTAGCATCTGCCCTAACGTATTTCCCTCTATTTCCTCGCTGTTTTTCTCCCTGATCCAGCAGACAAGAAAAAAACCGCCCATCTCTTGCGAGTGGACGGAGTTTTTTTATCTCATTGTCGGGAATAATAAAACGTCGCGAATCGATTGCGCATCGGTCAACAACATCACTAAGCGATCGATCCCGATCCCTAATCCACCAGTTGGCGGCATACCGTATTCAAGCGCTTCTAAGAAATCTTCATCCACCCCATGGGCTTCATCATTTCCTGCTTCGCGCTCTTTTTCTTGCCCTTCAAAACGTTCTCTTTGATCGATTGGGTCATTCAATTCCGTGAAGGCATTCGCAAATTCACGACCAACGATAAATAATTCAAAGCGGTCGGTAAAGCGTTCATCTTCTGGATTCTTTTTCGCTAATGGCGAAACTTCCACTGGATGACCAAAGACAAAGGTTGGCTGCTGTAACGTTTCTTCAACAAATGTCTCAAAGAATTCATTGATGATATGGCCAACAGTCATGGCATCAGTGATTTCAACATGATGTTCTTTCGCTAAGCTGCGAGCTTCTTCAACGGACATTGGTTGCCAGAAATCCACACCTGTTTGATTTTTGATTGCATCGACCATATGGATTCGTGCAAAGTCGCTAGCTAGATCGACTTCTTGTCCATCGTATTGGATCGTTGCTGTATGCAAGACTTTTTCAGCAGCATTACGAATAATGCCTTCGGTTAGATCCATCACATCTTTAAAATCTGTATATGCCGTATACGCTTCTAGCATCGTAAACTCAGGGTTATGGGTCGTATCGATTCCTTCATTTCGGAAAACGCGGCCGATCTCATAAACTTTTTCCATGCCGCCCACGATCAATCGTTTTAAGTGAAGCTCAAGAGCGATCCGTAAATACAGATCCATATCTAAAGCATTGTGGTGGGTAATGAAGGGACGAGCCGCTGCACCACCTGCTTGATTATGCAATACTGGCGTTTCGACTTCGATATACCCATGACCGTCAAGGTAACGACGAATTTCGCTGATGATTTGGCTTCGTTTCATGAAACGATCAAAGCTTTCTTTATTACTGATCAAATCCAAGTATCGTTGACGGTAGCGTTGTTCTACGTTCGTCAAGCCATGGTATTTGTCAGGCAATGGACGCAATGCTTTTGATAAAATCACGATTTCTTTGGCTTTGATGGTCACTTCGCCGGTATCAGTCTTCATGATTTCGCCAGATACGCCGAAGAAATCACCTAAGTCTGCATGTTTGAATACTTCGTAAGGTTCGTCCCCTACTTGGTCTTTACGTACATATATTTGAATACGGCCTTCGCGGTCTTGTAAATGCGCAAAACCAGCCTTCCCTTTTCCACGTTTTGTAACGATTCTTCCTGCAATGCTTGCTGAAAGATTCATTTCGGCTAATTCTTCTTTGGTTCTTTGATCAAATAACTCATGTAACTCGGCAGAATTATGGGTGCGTTCGAATCGCTTGCCAAAAGGATCAATGCCTTCTTCCCGTAGTTTTTCCATCTTTTCACGGCGAACCAACATTTGATCATTCAATTCTTCTTGTGTTTGTCGTTCCTCTGTCACGAGTTTTCCTCCATTCTTAACTTGGGTTTCCTTCTTATAATGCCAATGATGACGCAAAAAATCAAGCCGAACTTTCGAATCGACTTGATTTGTTTCTTATTCCTTAAGAGTTGCTACCGGCTGTTTTTCGGTCTTTTCCACAAATGCATCTAATAAATCAAAAATCGTCTGCTTATCTTCTGCTTGATTGATAGCTGCCTTCACTTTGGCTGCCCGCGAAATACCTTTTAAGTAGTACGCAGCATGTTGGCGGAATTCTCGCGAAGCGATTTTTTCCCCTTTTAGATCAGCCAACCGTTCTAAATGAAGTTTCGCTGTCGAAATTTTTTCTCGTGGTGTTGGTTCCGGCAATAACTCGCCTGTCTCTAAGTATTGCTTGGTGCGGTGAATCATCCACGGATTGCCTAAGGCTGCCCGTCCGATCATCACTGCATCGGCGCCGACTTCTTCCAACATTCGTTTGGCATCTTCAGGGGTTTTGACATCGCCGTTGCCCATAAAGGGAATCGTGATACTTTGCTTCACTTGTTTCAAAACGTCCCAATCAGCCGATCCTTCATACATCTGTACACGGGTTCTGCCATGCATACCGATTGCTGCGGCACCCGCTGCTTCTGCGGCCTGGGCATTCTCAACCGCAAAGACGTGCTGCTCATCCCAGCCGATCCGCATTTTGACGGTAACGGGCTTGTCGATCGCACTGGAAACAGCATGAACCATTTCATAAACCTTGTCGGGATCTAAGAGCCACTTCGCACCAGCTTCTGCTTTGATGATTTTGTTTACAGGACACCCCATATTGATATCAATGATATCGGCAGTTGTGTTCTCTGCGACAAATTGCGCTGCTTCTACTAAGGATGCTTTATTCCCACCAAAAATCTGAATACTAAGAGGATGCTCCGTCTCGTCAATAAACAGCATCTCAAGGGTCTTCTTATTACGCAGTTGAATTCCTCGATCACTGATCATCTCACAGACGACTAAACCCGCGCCAAATTCTTTGACTGTCACACGAAACGCAGAATTGGTGATCCCTGCCATTGGCGCAACGACGACGCGGTTAGGAATCTCAACCGAGCCGATCTGCCATGTCTGTCTATCTTTCACTTACGCTTCCGCCTCTTTCTTCAACGCCGCCAGTTCCGTTTCATCAAAATGATACTTGTTGCCACAAAACGAGCAGACTGCCTCTGCCCCATGTTCTTCATCGATCATCGCTTGGATCTCGTCAGCCCCTAAGGTGATGATCGCTGTCGCAAATTTTTCTTTCGTGCAATCACAATGGAACTGGACTGGCATTTTTTCTAGTACTTCGATTGTCGTGTCTGGCAACAATGTCGCTAAGATCTCTTCTGGTGATTGGCCTTCATCGATCAAGGTTGATACTCGAGGCAATTCTCCCAAACGTTTTTCGATGGCATCAATGATCTCTTCACTGGCACCAGGCATGATCTGTAACATAAAGCCACCGGCTGCCCGTATCGAATCATCGGTTTCTACTAATACACTCAGACCAACAGCAGAAGGAATCTGTTCTGACACTGCTAAATAATAAGTAAAGTCTTCCCCAAGCTCCCCCGAGACGATCGGTGTTTGTCCAGAGAAGGGTTCTTTTAGCCCTAAGTCTTTGATCACGGTAAAGATCCCTTGGTCACCCACTGCGCCCCGAACGTCCAATTTTCCTTGAGGGTTCAACGGCAGACTGATCTGCGGATTTTTTATGTATCCTTTTACGTCCCCACGGCCATTGCTGTCTACGACGATTGCCCCAGCAGGACCATTTCCTTGAATTTTGACGGTCAATTTGTCTTCCCCTTTTAAGGTACTGCCTAATAACAAACTTCCCACCATCGCTCGCCCTAAAGCAGCAGATGCAGTATTCCATGTTTCATGACGTCGTTGTGCTTCGGCGATCGTCTCTGTTGCCGATACGGCGTATGCCCGGACGAAGCCGTTATATGCTAGTGCTTTTACTAAATAATCCTTCATCTTGATTCTCCTTTTTATTCATTAATGAATCATACTAGGAAGCGCCGCTTTTTTCAACTGAATGTGTTTGAATTTAAGGAAAGTCTTCTTAAATAGAAACAAAAAGGCACCGAGTTCCCTCGGCGCCTTGATACGTCTTGTTTTAGGCGTTATCATCTTTGTTTTCTTGATCAGTCGGTTGGCTTTCGCTATTGCGGCGAACGTCTTCCAATTGTTGATCAAAATCGTTTGATTGTGCATCTTCACTGTGTTTTTCTGCAGCTTGCTTCTCTGCATCTTTTTCTTCCAGCGCACGTTTCGCTTCTTCAAACGTTTGGGCTTTTTCACTAGGATACTCAGAGCTTTCGGTTCCTTCAGGCATTTTGCCTTCTTCAAACAAGGATTTGATTGCTTTGGCATCTAATGTTTCATGTTCAAGCAGTTTTTCAGCGATCAATTTGTGCTGTGCACGGTGTTCTTCAATGATTTCATGGGCTTTTTGATGAGCATCCATTAAAATCTTGCGAACTTCTTGATCGATTTCAAAGGCAACTTGTTCAGAGTAAGCTTTTGTTTGACCATAATCACGACCAACAAAGACTTGATGGTTTCCTTCATATTGAACTGGACCTAACTTGTCACTCATTCCATATTCTGTCACCATACTTCTTGCAAGCGCAGTTGCTTGTTCAAAGTCATTGGAAGCACCCGTTGATTGTACCCCGAAGATGATTTCTTCAGCCGTACGACCACCAAGCAACCCAACGATTTGTTCAAACATATCTTCTTTGGTCATCAAGAATTGATCTTCTTTCGGCAAGGCGATCATGTAACCACCCGCACGTCCCCGAGGAATGATCGTTACTTTGTGTACCACACGGGCACGACTCAAGACTAACCCAACAATGGTATGTCCTGCTTCATGGTAAGCAACCATTTCACGTTCGCGTTTGTTGATGACCCGATCTTTCTTCGCTGGACCAGCGATCACGCGGTCTTCCGCTTCATCGATATCTGAAGCATCGATTTTTTTCTTGTTACGACGAGCAGCAACTAATGCCGCTTCGTTCAAGACGTTTTCCAGATCCGCACCGGCAAACCCTGGTGTTTGTTGGGCAACGACTTTCAAATCAACATCATCTGATAAAGGTTTGTTGCGGGCATGGACACGGAGGATTGCTTCGCGGCCTTTCACGTCTGGACGACCAACTAAAATCTGACGGTCAAAACGTCCTGGACGTAGCAACGCTGGATCTAGAACATCCGAACGGTTCGTTGCGGCAATGACGATCACGCCTTCGTTTCCATCAAAACCATCCATTTCAACCAATAACTGGTTCAATGTTTGTTCCCGCTCATCATGTCCGCCACCCATACCGGCACCACGTTGGCGACCGACAGCATCGATTTCATCGATAAAGATGATGGCTGGTGCATTTTTCTTCGCTGTTTCAAATAAGTCACGCACCCGGCTTGCACCGACACCGACAAACATTTCAACGAAATCTGAACCAGAGATCGAGTAAAACGGTACGCCAGCTTCACCAGCAACGGCTTTGGCTAGTAACGTTTTCCCGGTTCCCGGAGGTCCCTCAAGTAAGACACCTGCGGGGATACGAGCGCCTAATTCAACGAAACGTCGAGGATCTTTCAAGAATTCCACGACTTCGACAAGCTCTTGTTTTTCTTCTTCTGCACCGGCTACGTCTGAAAAACGTACGCGGTTGGCTTTTTTGTCCGCTTCTTTGGCTTTTGATTTGCCAAAGTTCATCACACGGCCGCCACCGCCACCGCCGCCGCCTTGTTGGCTCATCATCATGTAGAAGAAGAAAATGATGATCACAAGTGGTAAGAAGCTAACCAAAAGCGATAACCAAATACCACTGTTGGATTCTTCTTCGATGGTAGTTTTGACCCCTTGTGCTGAGGCCAGACTGGTGACTTCGCTCAGCGTAGAATCATTTGGTAAAATAATCGTTGAAAAGCGGGTCGAACTTGCCTGTGTATTGCCTAAAACAGACAAGCTGTTGTCATTGCTGACAGTTTGTTCTTCATTGTATTCACCCACGATTCGATAAACACCGTTAGCGGGTTGGACAGTAAATTGTTTGACCTTCCCGTCTTTCAGTTGTTCTGTAAACGTGGAGTACTCGATCGTTGGGGTCTGCTGATTGCCATTTCCAAAGATGAAATAAACGACCATGACCATTGCCAACAAGACAAGTACATAATATAAGGTATTTTTTACCATACCGTTATTTTTCTTATTCATGCGTACCTCCCTGGCTATTTTGTTTTATCAATCCTGACCATTTAATTGTATCACAATTGATTTAGAACAGTCACTAATTTGACTGATAAACACTAGGTTTTAAGACGCCAACGTAAGGTAAGTTTCGATATTGCTCTGCATAGTCCAGTCCATATCCAACAACAAACTCATTTGGCACATCGAAACCGACATAATCAGCATCGATCTCAACAACACGGCCTTCCGGCTTATCTAATAACGTCACGATTTTCACTGATTTCGCTTTACGGTATTTGAATAGATCTACCAGATAAGCCAACGTGCGACCGCTGTCAATGATGTCTTCAACGATCAAAAGATCGCGGCCCTCAACATTTGTATCTAAATCTTTGATGATTTTGACTTCTCCAGATGAAATCATGGCATTGCCATAACTTGAGACATCCATGAAGTCTAACTCCAAGTAACAATCCATCTCACGAACGATGTCTGCCATGAAAGGAACGGCACCTTTCAGTACACCTACGACTAGAGGATTTTTATCCGCATAAGCCGCCGTTAATTCTTGACCAAGTTCCACACAACGATTTTTGATTTCGTCACGGGAAATCAAAATTTTCTCAATATCTTTATCTAGCATAAAGTTCTCCTTCCAACTCTTACTTCTGATATTTATAAAGAAGTATGTAGTGTATTTTATCAGTTTCTGGCGCAATACTCAAATAGGAAAATGCATGAGGTAGTAAGGCAATCACCTGTTTATCAAGGTTTGTGACGACCCAACTTTTTTCTCGCTCTTCATTAGGAATTTTTGAATCGATAAAAAAACGACTGATCTTTTTGGTCAGGCCACGCGCCAAGCGGATTCGGTCTCCGGGCTGACGCTTACGTACGATCAGCTCAGAGGAATAGTTTAGCGGTAAATCTTGGGAAAACTCTGACCAATTTGTGATTTTTTTGGGAATATGCTGTTCATTTATCGGAAAATACCCAATCCATTCCTTTTCAGACAGATAGATCCCCTCCCCTAAAACCAGACGCTGACTGACTTCTGTCAACGGCGTTGCAGGCTTTTGGGAAACAGCTACAGGTTCCAATAATAATTGGTCATAACTGCGCCGCAACTGCCACTGTTTGTGCAATGCCAATTGCCATTGCCCTTTCTTTTCGTCTAGCAGACGCAATAACTGCGGCAGCTGTTTTTGATTGAGTGGCTGCTTTGTAAAAGCTTCTGCTTGCTGCAAAAACCCAGCATAGAAAAAATAGCGCTGCGCCGGCGAAAACGTCGGCAGCTGTTGCAGATTGATCACTAAGCGAGTAGCTTGCTGTTGAACGAACGCAGACAACCATTGCTGCTGCTCTTGCTGGATCAACTGATTGGCGAACTGCATTTCTACAGAAAGCTGTTGAAAATGTGGCAGCAGTTGCGGATTTTCCGCTTTTAATGCCGGCACTACTTGCTGGCGTAGTCGGTTTCGCAAATACAACGGTTCGTGATTGCTTTCGTCTTCAAAGTAGGGAATCTGCTGTGCTTGCGCATAGTCGTAAATCGCTGCCTTACTGACACTAAGCAGCGGCCGCAACAGGACTCCTGTGTGAAAAGGCTGCTGCTGCTGCATCCCGCCAGCCGATTGCAAGCGGCCTTCTCGAATCATCTTCATCAGCATCGTTTCTACTTGGTCATCACTGTGGTGAGCAGTCAGCAAAACATCATAGCCTTCTTGGGACATGACATCGGCAAAAAACGTATAGCGAAAGTCACGAGCGCTAGCTTCTACGCCGGTTTCTGGCGGATTTTCCCAACACCGCTCATAAAAAGGAATGCCGCGTTCCTGGCAGTACTGCCGTAAAAAAGCCGCTTCCTCAGCAGATGCTGGACGCAATTGATGGTTCACATGTGCCACGCCAAAACATGGCTCTTTTTGCATTTCGGGAAACAACTGACAAAAGACCTGCAACAAGACCATGGAGTCGACGCCCGTCGATACCGCCAGCAAAAAGCGGCGTTTTTTTTCCGGATCGATAGCAGCGATTTGCCCTCGAACGGTTTGAATGACCATCTTATGACCTCCTTTTCTTTCGGTAGACCCACAAGAAAGAAAGCTGAAACAAAACGAACCAACAGTTTTGTTCCAGCTTTTTCCAACTTGCTATTCATGTTTAGTTACGGCGTCCGCCGCGGCCACCGCGTTTTCCTTCTGTATTTCGACGTAATGATGAAAGACGATCATCACTATCTTTTAGAAAAGAACTCATCAATGAATCGAAGTCTTGTTTATTTACATTCGTAGTTTGATTGCGTGAAAAAGATTTTTTCGGATTTGGTCGATTGAATTCTTTTTTCGGGTATTCACGTTTTTCTTCCGGCTTATCTTCTGCCTTGCGGATCGATAGTCCAATTTTCCCATCGTTGCCGATTGCCGTAACAAGTACTGTCACTTCATCCCCAACAGACAACACGTCGTGAATGTCTTTGACGAATCCGTTTGATACTTCACTGATATGCACCAAACCAGTTTTCCCTTCACCAAGATCAATGAACGCACCAAAATTTGTAATACCAGACACTTTGCCCTTTAGTTTCGCTCCAACTTCGATTGACATATAAAAAATGTTCCTCCTAATTTTTACCCATTTAAAATAATTCAAACTACTGCGCTGAGTAGGTATGACATTGCTTAATCTTGTGACTCTGTGGATGATGATTCTTGCTCGCTTTGTGAAGAGTCTTCATTCGTGCTCTGAGAATCCGTTCCGTCCGGCAAGACCGGATAGATCTTTTCGCCATCTTTTGAATAGAAGAATCGGCTCCGGGCCAATTTCGCTACATATTCATCGTCTTTCAGTAAGGCAACATCCCGCTCCAACGAAGCCACTTTTTGTTCAGCTTCTTTTTGTTCAGCGACTGTTTCCGCCTTATATTCCTTTAGCTTTTGCAGGCGCATTTGATCGTTGAACATCTGAATGCCTACGATCGCAAATATCGCTAATGCCGCTACGAAAAACGCCACCAGCCGACGTCGGCGAAACACGACTTGCCGCCGCTCTTTTTCAAACTTGGCAAATTGCTCTTTCGCATAATCGGTCTGCAATAGTTCTATTTTTCTATTTGATTCTTTTGCCACCTGAACTCGCTCCCGTCGCTGTCTTTGTTTTTTACATTATACCAACATCCGCAAAGCTTGTCTAACTGAAAATGCCGTAAAAATCAAGCATTTTCTGAGATTCTTTCCTCTGAAACGATCTCATACATTTTTGCAGCGTCTTCTTTTTTCGTCGATTCATGCAATTCATTAACTTTTACTTCCAAGACCTTATTCCCGAATTGAATGCGCATAGTATCGCCTACTTTGACGTCACTGCTTGACTTGGCTAATTTGCCGTTGATCTGAATGCGTCCCTTGTCTGCCACTTCTTTGGCCACAGAGCGACGCTTGATGATGCGGGAGATTTTAAGAAATTTATCTAATCTCATGTTTTTCACCTCTTCTTAATAGTTTCTTTCCAAATGGAACTAACAGCCATTCGCGAATCGTTAACAATTTGATTTTGATCGCTGCCCCGATAAAGGCTGCGCCTCCCAGACCGACACCGCCTAGGCAAAAAAGCAGCGCCTGTAGTCGATGGGTCAAAGGACCGTTCAATAAGATCGCCACGAAGCTATAATATAAGAATAGCACGCTTGCCATGATCCCTAAACAAATAAATAATTTTTTTCCATAATTTCCTTCATACCAAAAGCGATTGATGCTACTTTGTGCTCGACGCTGTTCGGAAACCACAAAACAGCATAAGGTCGCTCCTAACCCCAACAGCGTACTGATACTTGCTCCTGCAGTCCCATAAGAAGCAGTCAGCGGCCACATCGATAGACATTTAACCAAAAGACCGATCCCCGCAGCGATCAAGCCGAAGGTATAGGTACTGCGGCTTTGTTGAATGCTTTGATAAGCTTGAATTGTCGCCATCAGAGCGATGGAAAAGACAAACAATACTAGCGCCGCATTGCCAGATCCGTCTTTGAATAAGGCAAAGTTGATATAAGGCAGCAAAATCGCTAAGCCTACGGCGGAAGCCGAAGCAATCCCGATTGTTAGGCGTAAATACATTTTTGCCGACTTTTCAAACAGCTGCTGATTTTTTACCGTCAAATACTTGGTCAATGTTGGCAAAAACGTCGAACTTAGCGCCATCGCCACCACAAGACCTAGTTGGACGAGGGGTTGTCCTCGATCATAGATCCCTTTCGAAATCCGAGCTGCTTGTGCCGTCAACCCACCTGCTTCCAGTGCATTGGTCAACAAAAACGAATCCGCTAACTGGAACAAGATCAAATAGCCGCTATAAATCGTCAACAGACCGCCTTCTAAGAAGAACCGTTTTTTCAAAGAGGCTGATAAAACAGCAGTGTTTTCTCCTATACTAGTGACTGGTTTATGCCATAACGATAAGCGTTTGCCGTTGATTTGTCGGCTATAGTAACTTAAAATCCACCACGCCGCAAGCCCCCCGACTAAGGCACCCATCATGGCGACAGTCCCCGTTTGATAAACCGTCCAACCCAATTGCTGGAAAGCTGCCGCAGCACCTAAAATCACCCCGACTCTAAGGAGCTGCTCTACGACTTGGGAAACTGCGGTTGGCACCATTTGTAAATTCCCTTGAAACATTCCTCGATAAAAGGTCAAAGGTGGGACAAACAAGAAGGTAAAGGAAACGACTCGAATCAAGCCTGACAGTTGGTAGTCCCCCATCACTTGCGCGATTGGACCGGCAAATAAAAAGGTCATAGCCCATAAGCCGATCGCCGACCAAAGCACATAAGGCGTCAAAGCTTGCAGCCGTTCCTTGCTTTTCAAAGGATCGGGTTCTTCAGCGACAATACGGGAGATAAACTGTGGCAAACCTGACAACGCCAAAGTCATTGCCAATCCATAAATCGGATAGACTTGTTGATACACATAAAACCCTTCGTCCCCTACCAGGTTCTGAAAAGGGACCCGATAAACGGCACTTAAGATTTTTGCGATAAAGGAAGCGATCGTTAAAATAAACGCCCCTTCCATCGTACGCTTCAATTGTGATTTCGGCATCCCTCTGGTTCCTTTCTAGCCTTGACTGGCGTATTTTTGTTCCCGTAATGCTTTGACAAAATCTTGGATTTCTAATAGCCAGGTGCTTTCTTTCATCACTGGCGGAATCTGTAATTTGATGGTCATTTGCTCATGATCGACACCCATCGTGGCTTTTAATTTAGTGGCTTTTAATGCCTCAAACAGCTGCTCCACCGAATAATTTTTCGTGCCGACTTTACTCAAAGTAAATGACACCGTCTGTTGCTGCTTACGGATAGTTTCTAACAAGGCACGATCGCCGTTCATCTTGATCTCGCCCACCGTTAAGAGGTGCGCCACTTCAACAGGGTATTCTCCAAAACGGTCTAACAAATCATCTTGAAGTTCATCGACTGCTTCTTGGGATTCCAGCTCACGAATTCGTTTGTAGATCTCGATTTTTTGCCGTTCATCTTCAATATACGAAGTCGGCAAGTAGGCATCGATCCCCAGATCAATCTCAACGGTCGTTTTCTCTGTTTGGGTATTTTTCCCTTGCTTACGAGTGACTGCTTCCGACAGCATTTGCGAGTACATGTCAAACCCGACTGCATCGATAAAGCCGTGCTGTTGCGCCCCCAATAGATTTCCCGCTCCCCGAATCGAAAGATCGCGCATCGCGATTTTGAATCCTGAACCTAACTCCGTAAAGTCCTTAATGGCTTGTAGTCGTTTTTCACTGACTTCGTTCAACACTTTTTGCTGTTCATACATGAAATACGCATAGGCGACTCGATTGCTCCGTCCGACACGGCCGCGCAGCTGATACAACGTCGAAAGCCCCATGTAATCGGCATTTTCTACAAACAACGTATTGGCATTGGGAATATCCACACCGGTTTCAATGATCGTCGTTGTCACCAACACATCGTATTGGCCTTCAATAAAGTCAAACAACGTATTTTCCAATTGGATCTCGGTCATTTGCCCGTGGGCATAAGCGATTCGTGCATCAGGCACTAACGCCTGCAGTTCTTCGACTTTTCGCTCGATCGTATCGACACGATTATAGAGATAAAACACTTGCCCTCCCCGGGCCATCTCCCGTTGGATCGCTTCTCGCACCGCTCCTGGATTCATCTCCATCACATAGGTTTGGATCGGGTAACGATTTTCCGGTGGTGTTTCGATCACAGATAGGTCCCGCACCCCCAGCATCGACATATGCAATGTTCGTGGGATCGGCGTTGCTGTCAACGTCAACACATCGACTTGCGAACGCAGTTGTTTCAAGCGCTCTTTGTGTTTGACCCCAAAACGTTGTTCTTCATCGATCACCAACAAGCCCAAATCGGCAAACTCAACATCTTTTGACAATAATCGGTGGGTCCCCACCAAAATATCGACTTGCCCTTTGCGCACTTGCTCGATCGTTTCATTCTGCTGTTTTTTCGTCCGAAAACGACTCAGCACCCCAACATTGACGGGGAACCCTTCAAAACGATCGACCATCGTTTCATAGTGCTGCTGCGCCAAGATCGTTGTCGGCACTAAGAAAGCCACTTGTTTGCTTTCTTTGATTGCTTTAAAAGCAGCCCGCAGCGCCACTTCTGTTTTCCCAAAACCGACATCTCCGACTAACAAGCGGTCCATCGGTTTTTCTTTTTCCATATCCCGCTTGATCTCTGCCGTACTGCGCAGTTGATCATCGGTTTCCGAATACGGAAAAGCATCTTCAAATTCTTTTTGATAGGCATCGTCTGGTTGAAAGGCATAACCTTTTTCTGATTCGCGTTTGGCATACAATAAAATCAAATCATCCGCGATGTCTTCAATTTTAGCCGTCACTTTGCGCTTGGTCTTCGCCCACTCGCTGCCACCTAATTTATTGATTTTCGGTGTTTTCGATTCGGAAGCCACATATTTTTGAATCAAATTCAGTTGGGTGACTGGAATAAAGAGCTTGTCTTCGTTTTGGTACAAGATCGTCATGTAATCTTGGTGGACGCCATCGACTTCTAAGGTTTCCATGCCGATGTACTTCCCGATCCCATGATTCGCATGGACGACATAGTCGCCCGCTTTTAACTCATTGTAGCTTTTGAGCCGTTCCGCATTGGTGACATTTTGCCGGCGGGCTCTTTTTTTGTTCATCTTTTGGAAAATTTCTTTTTCCGTAACCACCACTAGCTTGTCTTGCGGCATTTCAAAGCCGCTTTGCAAACGTTCCACCACGATTTGGGTGCGTCCCGTAAACAGGCGGTCTTGTTGCGTCTGCACGGCATAGATATCATGATCTCGCAGATCTTGCTCTAACTTCTTGGCCCGTTCTTGGTCACTGACCAGGAAAATCACCGTCTGCTGCTGCTTCTCCCAGCGATCGATCTCAACTTTCAAGAGACCCATTTGGCTGAAAAACTGCTGCATCGGCCGGTATTGGAATTGATGGATCGCTTGGAAGCGAATGTTCCCCATTCCTTTTTGGAATAAAGAAAAGAAGCTGGTCACAAAGGTTTCTTTTTGTAGTAGCTGATGGACATCGATCCCGAATTGCTGTTCAGAAAAGACCCGCAGTTCCGCTAATTTTTGGGTATGCCACTCCGCTTCTTCCCGTTCGATCTCACGATTGGTCTCCATGATCCGGGCATAATCATCGATCATTAAAAAGGCATCCTCAGAAAAATAATCTAAGACACTTGTTTGCTGACGATACAGCAAATCCGTGTAATAACGGGCACTTTCACCAGGAATCCCCGCTTGCCACTGGGAGGCCAATTGGCCGAAATAGTCTTCTAAAAAGGCACGATCGGTTGCTTCTTTGGTGACTGCCAACCGCTTGTTCAATAATTCTTGCAACTGCTTTTGCCCCGCAGCTAAATCTTCCGCTGAGAAAACTAATTCAGTAGTGGGTAAAATAGCCACTTGTTGCAGCGTTTCCACTGAGCGTTGCGTTTCCACGTTGAAAGAACGCATCGAGTCGATTTCCACATCGAACAACTCGATCCGTACGGGGTATTCGGCATTTAATGGGTATATATCGAGGATGCTTCCACGAATACTGAATTCGCCGGGTTTGCCAATCATTGACTGCCGTTCGTAACCCATCAAGATCAATTGTTGCGGCAAACACTCTAAATCGATCTCATCGCCGATCTGCCATTGGAATTGGTTGGCTAACCAGGTTTTCTTTTCAGGTAAATACTTTCGCAAAGCCGCCACCGGCAACACATAGATCCCGGTTTTCCCTTGCGAAACAGCATTCAGCGCGGCCACTCGTTCTTCTCGTGCTTCTGGTGAAGAAAAAGCCATTTCGGCTGACAACACTTCATCCACTGGAAAAACATAGACATCTTCCGTCACATTACGCAGATCTTCGGCTAGTTGATTTGTATAATAGAGATTTGGTGTCACCACGATCACTTGCTTTTGAAATGCCTGATACACACCGGTGATCGCTAATGTTTTTGCCGATCCAGCTAGACCGGTCAATAATTGCCGGGGGGCCTGTTCACGTAAACCTGTATGCCAAGCCGCCACTGTCGGCACTTTATTTATTAATTCAATTAAATCCATCTCGGCCCTCCTTAGTTAAATCGATTCATTGTGGCAAGAAAGTCGCCGTTGGTCAAGTAATCACTACTTGCCTCGACCGCTTTATCAATACTTTGTAAAACGATCGGCAGATCGTCTTTTGCAAAAGGACTCAGCACATGATTGACCACGGTTTGTCCCGGACGCGGCCGATCGATCCCAATTTTGATACGGTCAAAGACTGTCGAATCCAAGTGAGCGATCAAACTCTTGATCCCATTGTGGCCACCTGCACTGCCTTTTTGGCGCAAGCGGATTTTCCCTAATGCTAAATCAAGGTCATCATAGACCACCACTAATTCTTCTTGGTAGATGCCAAAATAGGTCATCAACGGACCTACCGCACGACCCGATTCATTCATGAAGGTTTGCGGTTTGACCAAAAGAATTTTTTCACCCTTCAAGAAAAACTCTGCCACCTCTGCTTCAAAAGCCGACTTTTTAAAGGTTGCTTGGTACTTTTGTGCCAACGCATCCACTACCATAAAGCCAACATTATGTTTGGTTTTTTCATATTTTTTGCCGGGATTTCCCAAGCCTACAATCATTTTCATTTTTTAGTTACGCTCCATTATTTCTAGTTTCAAGCTGATTCTTCATCTATTTTATCGGTTTTCTTATCCAAACACAAAATACTGGGCACACAAATGCGCCCAGTTCTTTTGCTTAGGTAATTATAACACGAAATGGACTGTTATGGTGGCGTCCTCTTGCTCAGTTTTTATCTTTCTTAACGAATCTTAATAAAACGTTGGTATATCTTCTTTTTGACGTAATAACAAAGAAAGCATTTACAACTGAAACAGTGATATTTTGTGTAATATTGTTGTGCAAATCACATGACAAATATACTTGAAAATGGTAGGATGATAGCGAGTAAAACAATTATGCGGAAGGAATGATACACAGATGACTGCAAAAACGAACAAAAAAGATCACCAAAAGGTAATTCTTGTTGGAGACGGTGCGGTTGGTTCTAGTTACGCGTTTGCGCTGGTGACCCAAAACATTGCGCAAGAAGTCGGAATCATTGATATAAATACAGCAAAAACAGAAGGCGACGCAATTGACTTGTCCCATGCTTTGGCCTTTACTTCCCCTAAAAAAATCTATGCCGCTTCTTATGAAGACGCGCATGATGCTGATTTAGTCGTTATTACTGCTGGTGCGCCTCAAAAACCAGGCGAAACCCGTTTAGATTTGGTTCATAAAAACTTGAAAATCAACCGGGAAGTAGTTACCCAAATCGTTGATTCAGGCTTTAACGGAATTTTCTTAGTTGCAGCAAACCCAGTCGATATTTTGACTTATTCTACTTGGAAATTCTCAGGCTTCCCGAAAGAACGCGTTATCGGTTCAGGTACCTCATTAGACTCTGCCCGTTTCCGTCAAGCATTGGCTGAATTGGTCGATGTCGATGCCCGTAACGTCCATGCCTATATCTTAGGGGAACACGGCGATTCAGAATTCCCTGTTTGGTCTCATGCCAACGTAGCTGGCCTACAAATCTATGAATGGGTCAAAAATAACCCAGACATCGATGAAGAAGCCATGGTCAACATTTTCTTCAGCGTTCGTGATGCAGCCTACACCATCATCGAGAAAAAAGGTGCGACTTTCTATGGGATCGCAGTAGCTTTAGCACGGATCACTCGTGCGATCTTAGACGATGAAAATGCTGTCTTACCACTATCTGTGTATATGAATGGCGAATATGGTTTAAACGACTTGTACATCGGTGCGCCTGCAGTCATCAACGCCCAAGGGATCCAAAAAGTGATTGAGATCCCATTGACGGATGGGGAAAAAGACCGGATGGCCGCTTCTGCAAAACAATTAAAAGATATTCTTGATGAAGCTTTTGCAAAACTAGATGCAGAAGACAATCAATAATTTCTTTCACTTCGTTTAGCTAATCAACCATGCAACTGAACGAACCTTACAGCTTACTCTTTTTCAGAACAATTTGATCAAGATGACCTGCTGCCGGTTCGTTCAGTTTTTTTATGCAATGAAATGCTTTTCTACAGCTTAGCTAAAGATAGTTTAAGAATTTTCTATTTTTCATGGAAGTTTCATTTGCCATATTCGCTTTCCTGGGGGAATATGGTATGATTTAAGCGTTATTATCTATTATGCCATTAGAAAAAAGGAGTAGTTGAATGACTCGTTCAAACAAACATACTGACGCCAAGAACAATACCAAGAAAATTGTTCTGATCGTTGTGGCTGCTTTATTAGTAGTGATCGCTGGCGGCTATACCTACCGAAGTACATATTATGCAAACCGTTTTTTACCAAAGACTGAAATTGAGGGCATCGATATCAGCAACAAAACCGTCGCTGAGGCCAATGCTCTGCTGCATGACCGCTATTCGCAAGAAGATTTCACCATCAAAGAAGGCGATAGCGAATGGAAGACAATCAACCTTGCTCAATTTGGTTTACAGACGGATTTCACCGATGAGCTACAATCGTTAAAAGATGAACAGAACCAGTGGAGTTGGGGAATGGCTTACGTTTCTGCTACAGAAGAAAAAACACTGGATAATCTCTCGGTAGATCAAGATACGCTAAACAGCGAAACAGACACGATTCAAAAGGAACTAGAAACTTTAAATGAGGATCGCACCAAGTCTGCCGATGCAACATTGAAAAAAGGCGAAGACGGTTTTTCTATCAAACCAGAAGTTGACGGCGATGCCATTGATGTGGACAAAGCAGTGGCTGACTTACAAGAAGCCATCGTCAGCGGCGAAAAGGAACTAAATCTCGGCGATTACATCACAAAACCAAGTGTGACCGCTGATGATCCTGATCTAACCAAAGAAATGGATTCGTTGAATAAAATCGCCAAAGTAACCGGCAATTATACGATCAACGGAAACACGTTTCAAATTCCAAGAGAATCGATCATGGATTGGCTCTCTTACAAAGATGGCAACACCACGATCGACGAAGACAAAGTAAGAAGCTATGTCGCTTCGATCGGTGAGCAATACAACACCAGCACCAATTCTTCGACCTTCAAGAGTACCAAACAAGGCGAAGTAACAGTTCCAGCCGGCACCCTCAGCTGGACGATCCAAACCGATGCGGAAACAGAAGCATTGATCGAGGCATTAAAAGCCGGCGAAGACTTCACCCGCACACCGATTGCTCAAGGAAGCACCGATGCTGGCAGCCCGTTATTTGGCAACACGTATATTGAAGTTGATTTGAAAAACCAACACATGTGGTATTACAAAGATGGCGAGCTGGTGCTAGATACGAAAATTATCTCTGGGAAACCAGCTACACCAACGCCAACTGGTGTCTTCTATGTCTGGAACAAAGAAGAAGATGCAACCTTGACCGGTGAAGATTATGCGTCCCCTGTTGATTACTGGATGCCGATTGATTGGACGGGTGTCGGAATCCATGATTCTGATTGGCAAACGGAATACGGTGGTGATCTTTGGAAAACCCGCGGCTCTCACGGCTGTATCAATACTCCGCCAGGCGTCATGAAAGAATTGTACAGCCAAGCCGAAGTCGGGACACCCGTGATCGTGATTTAACCGAAAAAAGATTCAGACCTTTTTATAGATGAACCAAAAGCTGCAAAAGAAAATTCTTTTGCGGCTTTTTTGTTATTTCCCCCATGTTCCTATTTACAAAGCACCAGTTAATTAATATACTTAATTAACTATATTGATTAACAAGGAGAATCATTTTGGAAAAAGTCGTCTTCATCGATCGTTCTACTTTGGCTGGAAGTTTGATTAAAATTTTTGCCCGCAACATCCAAATGCTTTCTGAGGATCAAATCAGCGTGACGGTTCTGGCACCGGAACGACTAGCAAGTTATCGTTTTTCGCAAGAAAAAATCGTTTTGGTCGACCCCTTGCTTTCTTTAACAGATCCAATGATCCAACAAGCTATCCCACCGCGCATCAAACGCCTGTCGTTTCCTGTCAATCATTACAGCGGCATGAATACTGAAGGCATTCTAGAATTGATCCAACAAGCATAACCTAAAAAGGCCGACGGAAACCAATGGTTTCTGCCGGCCTTTTCTCATGCCACTTGCCCTTTGCTAGACCATCGCTTCTTCTTGTTCTAACAAAGTAACTTGCTCTCCTTTGTCTTGCAGCGCGGCGACGTGCATCGTCCCCCACTGGCAAAGGGTATCCAATAAGCCGCCTAACGTTTCTCCATATTCACTCAAGGAATACTCAACTTTGGGTGGTACTTGATTATAGGACTTACGGGTAACGATATCAGACTCTTCTAATTCCCGCAATTGCTGCGTCAACATTTTTTGACTGATGCCAGGAATTTTCCGCCGTAAATCACTAGGACGCAATGCCCCATGGCGTAAATTACAAAGAATGATTGGTTTCCATTTCCCGCCGATGACATCCATTGTTGCTTCTACACCAATATTATAAATTTTTTCTTCCATTTTTTTCACCTCATCATGTTTGCTAACATACAAAAGTTACCAAAAGGTGTGTATCAAACAAAAAAGTACGTACTATACAACCTTACCTCCTCATTATATGATGATTACAGAAAAAAATAAAGGAGATGTTTTTATGATCGAAAAATTATCGGATACCGTTACACTGAACAATGGCAGTAAAATCCCCGGTTTGGGGTTAGGTGTCTTTCAAATCCCTGAAGCTGAAACAGCAGAGGTCGTGAAACAGGCCATCGTCAATGGGTATCGCCTGATTGATACGGCGGCTATTTACGGCAATGAAACAGGAACAGGGGAAGGAATCAAACAAGGCTTACAAGAAACGGGGCTGGCTCGTGAAGAACTCTTTGTCACTTCCAAACTTTGGAACGATCATTTAACTTATGATGAAACGATCCACGCCTTCAATGAAAGTTTGGCCCGCTTAAACCTCGAGTATCTCGACTTGTACTTGATCCATTGGCCGGGAAATCAGGCATTTCAAGAGTCATGGCGCGCATTGGAAGACTTGTATGCTGCAGGAAAAATCAAAGCAATCGGGGTCAGCAACTTCCAGATTCATCACTTGGAGCAATTATTGGCCGTTGCTAAGGTCGTTCCTGTCGTCAATCAGATCGAACTGCATCCCAAACTGACGCAGCATGACCTGCGGAACTTTTGTGCTGAAAAGGGGATTGCGATCCAAGCTTGGTCACCTTTGATGCAAGGCAAACTGCTGAAAGATGACACCGTCTTGGCGATTGCCGATGCACAGCAAAAATCAGCGGCACAAGTGCTTTTACGCTGGGCTATCCAACAAGGAATCTTAGTCAATGTCAAATCGACACACCCTGAGCGAATGATTGCCAATGCAGCGATTTTTGATTTCCGTTTATCAGAAGAGGAAATGGCCCGCTTGAACACATTAAATGAGGACCTGCGAGTGGGTCCAGATCCAGACACATTCGATTTTCATTAATCACACTATATACTAAACAAAACCTTAGGAGGAAGTAGAATGACAAACACAAACACAGGATTTTCAATGGTGAACCACGTGGGAATCACCGTCAGCAATCTCGAACGTTCCATCCAATTTTATGAAGCATTAACTGGAAAGAAAATCGCCAATCAAGATACGATCGGTGGCAAACGAATGGCGCAAACGCAAGGTTTAGAGGATACATTGATCAAATACGCCAATCTTCATTTAGACAATCTCAACATCGACCTTTTAGAATACGTCGAACCAAAATCCAACAAAGCTAGCTATTCCAATGAGCAAATCAGTGCCATGCATCTTTGTTTTGAAGTCGAAAATATTGATGAAGCCGTTGCTCGTCTAAAAGCCATCGGGGTTGAACCTGACGGTACCCCAATCGTTTTTGAAGAACAAGATGGTTTAAAAAGCGGGTTCGGGACAGGTGTTGCCTACTTTACAGATCCAGACGGTACCAATCTTGAACTGATTGCACCAAAAGGACCATTTCAACGCGGATAATTGAAAAAGGGATGGCGACTTATAGCGCCCTCCCTTTTTATTTACGCAAAACTATCTATTTTTTCAATAGTTCCCCTTCATAGAACCCTTTACAGCGAGTACAATAAATAGATAATCCTCTTTATTCGCTGATTTTCCCAACAAACCTCGCTTGAAAGGAAGTGATCTCGATCGATATTGGCCTTTTGTTGTTGATTTTTACGGGTATTTTTTTCATCGTCTTCCGATTCTTTTACCGAGAAGAACCCAATTATATCTTCGGCTTTCGCACCAAGCGCAGTACAGCCAGTGTCAGCAATTGGCGTTTTTCCCAGCAGTGGTTCTCCCTGTTGGCGATGCTCTTTCTAGGTGGGGTCATTTTGCTGCAGCGCAACGAGCTGATTGAAGAGAAATTTTACCAGCTAGCCGTACTTGGCAGCTATCTTCTAGCAGCACTGCTGGTAGAAATAGCGCTTTATCTCAAAGATTCACGCGCGAGCACAAAAAAGTAAGACAAAAAAGACATTCCGGGAAATGTCTTTTTTCTATTCTTTATTTTGACTGTGGATCGTGATTCCCAACACCAGGGCTAAAATTCCTGAAACCACCCAGATGGTCCGGTGGAATAAGAAAATTCCTAGCAAGCTGCTTAAAACCGCCCCAAAAAAGAAACCGCCGATGATCAAGGAAATAGAAATGATCTTGGGTGTCACTGATCGGTCCTGCTTAAACCAGCGCAAATACAAGTAATCAGCCAGCGAACGTAAATTGCCAGTGGTCATCGTGGTGGCATAGGGCATCCCTGCCAAGCGCCGATAGGCGGCATATTGAATCGCTGCAAAAAAAGATAATCCGGAATCAACCAGGACATTGGGTAAAGAACGCGCAAAAAAGCCCAGAACCAAAATACCGATTGCTTCAAAGATCAACGCAGCATTTTGCCAAACGATCCAACCACCAGTCGGAAAATGATGCTGCAGATAATTCGTCACCACGATCCCCACTAAAAACATACAGATTGGTGGCAGATACCGAAAGGCTTGTTCAAACTGCCCCGTTGAAAGATTGATCCCTAACAAAATAACATTCCCCGACTGCATGCTCGCAAACACTTCACCGTGAAAGAGATAGGTATAGGCATCTAAAAAGCCGCCAGCCATTGCGAGAAGAACCCCCACCGGCAAACTTTCATGCACGACAAACTCGGTTTTGCCTTTGACACTACTCAAACTTTTTTCCATTGGTTTCGCCTCTTGTTTTTTATACTTTCTAACAGCTTAACGCTTAAAAACGCCGACAACTCGTTATGTTTTGCGGCGTTTAGGTGACTTTTTCGATAGCTGACAAATCAACCACCCCAAAAGAACGGCGGTCAGTGCTCCAGCTGAATCCAGCATGACATCTTGAAAAAGCGGCGTCCGACCTCCCGTCAGCATTTGATGGTATTCATCGATCCCAGCATAGCCGGTGGCTGCCAACCAAGCAAAAAAAGCGGCTAGCCAATACGGCATACGGCGATAAACGAGCACGAAAAACAAACTGCCCCCTAGGACAAAATAGGTAAAGAAATGTGCGCCTTTACGAATGAAAAATTCCACAAAGGAGAAATAGCCTTTTTCCGCAATACTGATCTCCGAACCAGCATAGGAAAAAGAAATCTTCTCTAGCCACTCTTTCAATGGTTCATTTTTTAAGATTCGTGAAAGCAACCCGATTTGCGATTGCTGCTCATAGGTTTGTGAAGAGCTGATAAAGAGGATGACCATGACCGCAACTGCGATACAAAAGTAAAAATTCGGTTCTTTCAGTAATTTTTTCATAATTTTCACTCCTCATTTTCCTATCTTACCATTTTCATTTGGTGATGCAACTGTTTTTCAAAAAGAGCGTTCTATTGATCTTTCAGCGTTTCGATGAAAAACGATCTTCCTTTAGAGTCTCTCTTTCAAAGCGATTCCTCAAAAAACATAAAAAAGTATCTGAAACAGCTTTTCATGCCATTCAGATACTTTTCTCATTTCTCAGACCATAACCTAGAAGGAAACGAATTATTCAAACCCAACGATTCGATGAGGAACATAAGGCTCCTCGAGATATGCAATATCAGCGGGATCCAAAGCAATGCCTGTCGCCTTAACTGCTGTTTCAACATGAGACATTTTCGTCGCGCCAATCACTGGTGCTGCCAGAGTTGGTTTGCTGAATAACCAAGCTAAAGAGATTTCTACTCGACTGACACCATAGCGACTAGCCAATTCTCCAACGCGGTCAATAATCAGTTGGTCTTTATCTGCGGTTTCGTCATATTTGGAGCGAGCAACCTCATCAGTCACTAACCGTTTTGATGACTCATTGTTGCTTCTGGCCAAACGACCAGAGGCTAATGGACTGTACGGTGTAAGAGCGATACCTTCTGATTCACAATAAGGAATCATTTCTCTTTCTTCTTCACGATAGATCAAGTTTAAATGATTCTGCATAGAAACGAATTTGGTCCAACCATTTTTCTCAGCAATATAATTGGCTTTTTGAAATTGGTAAGCATGCATCGCTGATGCGCCAATATAGCGAGCTTTTCCTGATTTGACCACATCATGTAAGGCTGCCATCGTTTCTTCGATCGGTGTGTTGTAATCCCATCGATGAATGATGTATAGATCAACATAGTCTGTTTGCAAACGTTTCAAGCTTTGATCTATTTGGGACATGATATGTTTCCGAGAAAGTCCACCGCCATTAGGGCCATCAAACATTTTCTGATGTACTTTTGTTGCCAGCACGATTTCATCCCGTTTAGCATAGTCTTTCAATGCTGCGCCTAGAATCTCTTCACTACGCCCGATTGAATAAACATTCGCCGTATCAAAAAAATTGATTCCCAAGTCAAGTGCCCCTTTAATGATTGGACGGCTGTCAGCTTCTTCCAAAACCCATTTGTGTATCCAATTGACTGGGTCACCGAAACTCATCGCACCTAAACAGATTTTGGAAACATCCAAACCCGTATTGCCTAATTTGGTATACTCCATTTTACTGATCACTCCCCACTATTTTCTTTGTTAGCTAAAGTTTAATTCAAACAAAAAGCGATGTCTATTGCTTAAAAAACGCCTTCCTATGCTTTTTAGGCATAGACTTTCTGGCGATTAGGTGATCACTTGATCTTTCCTAAGATAAGTGATGTATCCACTTAATAAATAGTCTGCTCAAAATTACGCAGCTAGAAACAATGCTTATCCATTTTTTAAGGGTTCAATATGGCTTTTGTGGTCACAAAAAAAACAAGGCTTGTTCCCCTTGACTTCAAGTACACCCAAACAGCTACAATAGTAAAAAAGGAGTAATGATTATGAAGCGGTTATACTTAATGCGCCACGGAGAAACTCTTTTCAACAAACTTGGCAAAGTACAAGGATGGTGTGATTCTCCCCTAACGGAGACCGGCAAAGAGCAAGCCCATAAGGCAAAAGCTTACTTTGCAAGAAACCAACTAACTTTCGGCCATGCAGTAGCATCGACTCAAGAAAGGGCCTGTGACACACTAGAAATAATCTGCGGGACAACCGACTATGAGCGCCGAAAAGGATTGAAAGAAATGAATTTTGGTCTATTCGAGGGAGAAAGTACCCACTTGCAGCCGAAAGGACCAAAAGCTTACGAACATTTTTATCAATCCTTCGGCGGAGAATCTGCTGCTGAAGTTCGCCAACGAATGTTTGCCGAGCTTGTAGATATCATGACCACTACCAAAGCTGACAATACCTTAGTTGTCTCCCACAACGGTGCAATCTTTTATTTTTTCAAACACTTATTTCCAAATGAAGTCCCCCCTTTACGATTGGCTAATTGCGGTTTTATGGTCTTTACTTATGAAAATGGCCACTTTTTTTATCTCGAGACCGTTGATCCTACAAGATCAGTGACCAACTGATTCAATAATACCGTCTCCTTTCAGCACTCTCCCATAATAACCAACTGCTGTCGTGACCTTCCTGCTTAACCATGTTCTACCTATAAAAAAAGTGCGTCGAACCTATCTCTGTTCGACGCACGGATTTTTTCATCATTCACTAGTCAGTAAAAACAGCTTTGTTCATCCTTATAGAGCTGACATACTTCTTTTGAAACAACTTAAGCGACACATCGCTGCCTACCTGCAAGTTTTTGCTTATTTTCAGACCTGTGGTTCATCCTTGAAGAGGCTTGTACCGATCTCATAGCCCTCGACATAATGATTTAAGCGGCGAACGACGGCTTCAGCAGCAGCTTTTGAAGGGGTAATGATCAATAGGATATCAAAACCTGCGATGGTACCGGCGATCTCCGGTAGCTCCATCTCATCTAGGTAGTTGGCGATGACATCTGCTCCATTTCCCGCAGTATGCACCACCACCATAAACTCGACTTGCGTGATCGCTTTTAAATATTCATACATAGAAAAAGCAATTTTGTCCTCCAAATTGCGCTCTTTTGATTCAAAAATCGAATAATAAGGACGGCCATTTTTCGCATAGGTTTTGGCAATATTCATTTCTCGCATATCACGGGAAATCGTCGCTTGGGTTGCTGTAACGTTCTCTTGTTTTAATAAGTTCATCAATTCTTCTTGAGATTCGATACGGTGTTCCGCAAAAAGACGTTTGATGATCACTTGACGCTCTTTTTTCTTCATTTGTTCAATCAGCTCCTCTCAGATCTTTTTAAATAAGCAGAACCTCTCACTCAGTGGGGGAGCAGCAAGACAGATTGCCTATCAAAGGAAGAGCATCGAGAAGATCAAGATCAGCAGATTCGAAACCCCAATCACAAGTAACGGTTTGCGCATAAAGCGGGTCCAAGTGGAATAGTTGACCCGAGCCAGCTCCAATCCCCCCATCACGACGCCAGAAGTTGGTGTGATCAAATTCACTAATCCGCAACCAGCAGTAAAGATCATCACCATAACGTTCGGATTGAGTCCGATGCTTTGCGCCAAAGCTCCCATGATTGGGATCGATACATACGCTAGTCCGGAAGTTGATGGAATCAAGAACGATAAGAGCAAATACAAAATGTAGGCGCCAATCACGAACAGGACGGGCGATAAGCCTTCTAAAAGATGAGAAGCCCGATCCAAAATAAACAGATCCAAGTAGGTCGTCTGCATAATATAGGAAGCACCCCGTGCCACAACGATGATCAAGACCACTGATAAAATGTCTTTGACCCCATCAATAAAGTTGGTCACGATTTCTTTTTCTGAGAACCCTTGAATCAACGCGATAATGATACTGATGTAGAAGAACCACATGGCCAAATCACCAAAATACCATTCTCCGAAGCTATTGCCGGTTAAAAAGGCGGTCCAACCGTCAAACACATGGATATCAAAGTCTCCCCAAGGAATCAAGGAAACCACCATGATCACAAAGGATAAGCCAAAAATCGTTAGAATCAGTCGATGTTTTTGCGTAAACGCCAAGGTTTCGTTCGTGTCTTTGACAAAATGTTCTTCCATTTCTTTTTGCTCTTGCAGCGATAAGATCGTCGACCCTTTGTCAGCTTTGACTTTTTTGGCATAAGACATCACTACAAAGATACAGTATGCGGTCGTGACTAACCAAAGCATTGCCCCGACTACTAAGATCGTGCCGTTGTTTGGGGCAATATCGATGCTTCGCAAGGCATCCATCGCAACGCCGGTCGCAAAGGGATTGACGGTGGAGCCAATCACGCCAGCACCCGCACCCAGCATAACGGTTCCTGCTGCGACGATCGTATCAAAACCTGATGCCACCATCGTGATTGCTAATAAGGAATAAAAAGGAATCGTTTCTTCCGCCATTCCATAAGTGGAGCCGCCGATCGAAAACAGGATCATTAAAATCGGAATCAAAATCAACTCATTGCCTTTGAGTTTTTTGACCAAATGTTGAATCCCGGCTTCCAAAGCGCCTGTTCGCGTGACGATATTCAAAAAACCACCTAAACAGAGAATAAACACACAGATCTCGATCGCATCACGAAATCCGTTAAAAGGCGCCATAAAGAAATCAGAAAACTTGGCACCTACCACTTGGCTGACCATCTCTTCTTGGCCTGCTGGTAAAGAAGGCGCAAAAGGCTGCCCTGCTAAAAGCCAGGAAGCGACCGTCAAGGCGATAATGATCAGAAATAAGATACTGAACGATGTCAGCGACTTTTTTTCTTTTTGCTTTTTTTTCATCTGTGTTCCCCCTTTATTGAATCAATCCTATTTGCTGCCTACCATTAATTGACAACATGAGAAAAATAATCCTGGTCATAAATAATGAGTTCTTTGTAGCGATAATAAATCTTTCTTTTATGCACGAGCGCCTTGAGCGTTTGACTGACTGTCTCTCGGGTCGTTCCACTGTACTTGGCTATATCATTGATAAAAACGGGAAAAGGAATGCGAATCTGCTCACCTTGTGTCTGCCCATGTTCGATCATCAAAAGACCAATCGTATTGACGACTCTTGTTTGCGCACTGGAGGTGACACAATACTCGACACGGCGTCTTTGTTTTTCCAATTGCCGGCTCATTTGCTGATTGAGCCACAGCAACTGACTTGTAGACGAAACAACTAGCGGTTCAAACAGCGACATCGCTGCAAACTGCACGACAATGTCTGTTGCAGCGAATGCCGATACATCATAGTTGTCTCTTTCAAACAAGCCAATCAAAGGAAATAACTGATCAGGCCCAACAAAATCTACATAACAATAGGAATCAGTTCCGTCGGTTTTTTCGATCCGCACAAGTCCTTCTATCACGAGGAATATCCGATCTCTTACGTCGCCTTCATAAAAAAGTACCTGGCCTTTTTTGTACGTACGGCAGTAAATATGCTCTTTCAACCGCTGCTGATTTTCTTCTTCCAGCCATTGAAAGCTGTTCACTCTTGTTGATGGATCTTTTATTTGGTGGTCGATCATTTTTCTCACTCCAATGTTTTGGGTCTTGCTTTGCTGCTTCGCTTATTTCCAGGTGATCTGCGTACCAGCGTCTTCGATGTCTGCCAGCTTGTCTAAAGAAGTAATCACTGCCTGTTTTTCCGCCCCCATTTTGACAAAATTCAAAGCGGCTTGCACTTTCGGCAACATACTACCTGGTGAAAAATGGCCTTCATCGACATAGGTTTCCAATTCAGCGGCGGTCACATGATCCAACCACTGCTCATTTTCCTTGCCAAAGTTCAAAGCGATTTTTTCTACGCCCGTTAAAATGATCAGCTGATCCGCATCGACCAAACGAGCCAATTTTTCAGAAGCAAAATCTTTATCGATCACGGCTTCAACACCCAGGCCATTGTCTAACACAGGAATGCCGCCGCCTCCTGCACAAATGACGATCGTGTTTTGTTCGATCAGCGCTTTGATGCTGGCAACTTCTTGGATCGCTTGTGGTGCAGGACTGGCTACGACTTTCCGCCAACCACGACCAGCATCTTCACGATAGATGGCATCTGTTGCCGCCATGGCTTCTTTGGCAGCCATTTCCGTTAAGAAAGGACCGATCGGTTTTGTCGGATGGGCAAATGCTGGATCTTGGGCATCGACTGTAATTTCCGTGACCACAGTCACCACCGGCTTCGCTATTTGAGCTGCTTTCAACTGGGTTCTCAGCTCATTTTGCAACCAATAGCCAATACTGCCTTGGGTCATGGCGACACAGGTATCTAAAGGCATCGCTGGATTTTTACTAGAATCGCTCGCTTGCTGCTGCAACACCAAATTTCCCACTTGGGGCCCATTCCCATGGGTAATGATCAAATGAACGTCTTTTTGAATCAGGGGAATTAAATACTCGACCGTCTGTTTAAGCCGTTCTTTTTGCCCTTTGGCACTGGCATCTTCTGCTAAGATGGCGTTGCCGCCAAGGGCGACAACGATCGTTGGTTTCTTTTCACTCATCTGCTCACTGCTCCTTCTTACACTCTAGGAATAAATAGATCGCCTAAGGTTACTGCCATGATCGCTTTGATTGAGTGCATCCGGTTTTCAGCCTCTTCAAATTGACGACCCCAGTGACTACGGAAAATATCGTCTGTGATCTCCATTTCAGAAATGCCGAATTTTTCTTCGATCATTTTTCCATACGTCGTATTCGTATCATGGAACGCTGGCAAGCAATGAAGCACGATCAGGCCATCGTCTTGTTTTCCGGTAGCCATCACCATTTCGCGGTTGATCTGGTAATCTTTCAACAGCTTCACCCGCTCTTCGAACTGGTCTTCTTCCCCCATTGACACCCAAACATCGGTATACAAGACGTCTGCATCTTTAACACCTTTTTGGATATCGTCTGTTACCATCAACTGACTGCCAGATTCTTTAGCAAATTCGTTGGCATAATCTGTCACTTCTTGCGCTGGGAAAAGTTCTTTTGGTGCACAGATACGAACGTTGACCCCTAAAATCGCCCCCGTCACTAACAAACTATTTGCCATATTGTTCCGACCGTCACCCACATAAACTAGCGTAATGTTTTCCAAGGTACCGAAGTTTTCTTTGATGGTCATAAAGTCAGCGATCATTTGGGTTGGGTGCCATTCATCGGTTAAGCCATTCCAAACAGGAACACCGGAGAATTTGGCTAAATCTTCAACGACTTGTTGACTGAACCCGCGGAACTCAATGCCATCAAACATGCTGCCTAAAACTTTTGCTGTATCTTCGACGGATTCTTTTTTGCCTAGCTGGATATCATTCGCGCCTAAAAATTCTGGATGGGCACCAAGATCGATGGCAGCTGTCGTAAAGGCCGCCCGTGTCCGAGTCGATGTTTTTTCGAACAAAAGAGCAATGTTCTTGCCTTCCAAATAGCGATGAGAAATATTTTGTTTTTTCAACTGTTTCAAATAGATTGAAAAATCAATGAGGTATTCTAACTCGGCTTTCGTAAAATCTTTTTCTGCTAAAAAACTTTTTCCTTTAAATACTTGTTCCATCGATGATTCCTCCTCTGATTTAAATATCTTCTCTAACAAATGGCATGCTCATGCAGCGAGGGCCGCCACGACCGCGAACCAATTCACTGCCGGAGATTTTGTGCAATTTGATGCCGGCTTCTGCCAACTTCTGATTGGTGATGGTATTGCGGTCATATACGACGACTTCGCCAGGTGCGATCGTTAAAGTATTCGAACCGTCATTCCACTGTTCCCGAGCCGCTGCAATCAAATCGCTGCCACCGCAACGAATCAATTCAACCGCATTTAGTTCTAGATAGCGACATAAAATATTTTCCAACGTGTCCTTTTCTTCTTTGATCGTCACCCCATCACCTGCTCGTGAGATTGAATAAACCGTCAGCTCTCCTTCGATTTCTGGATGAATCGTAAACTTGTCATGATCGACCATTGTAAATACCGTATCTAAATGCATGAATTTGCGCTCTTGACCAATGTCAAACGCTAGGACATATTCAAAGCTTGGCTCATTTTCGAACACTTTGCGGGCCAGCTGCTCAATCGAAGCGGCATCCGTTCGTTGCGAGATACCAATCGCCAGCACATGTTTTGACAGAACTAATTCGTCGCCACCTTCGATGCGGGTTGGTTGGGCGCGATCATAAAGCATATGAGGCGGATTTTGCTGAAACATTGGATGATGAGCAAAAATATATTTGCCGTATAACGTTTCGCGCCGTCTTGTTTCTGAATACATGCGATTCAACGAAACGCCGTTTCCAATCGTCGCAAAGGGATCGCGCGTAAAATACAAATTCGGCATTGGATCGATCAGAAATGGGTATTGATCATCCACGGTCCCAGCGAGGCTCTGGGTGTTTGGCAGCTCCAGTTCATTTTTGGCTAAACCAGCCATGGTTTTGTCGATCAGTTCCCGATCATTGTCGCAAGACAGAAAATAATCCGTGACTTCTTTGATGATCTCGGGACTTTGGATCGTTGTTTCCGCTAAATAATCCTTGAGAAATTGCTGTTTGATTTCTGGTGACGTGAGCGATTCAGCAGCTAAATCTTCTAGGTACAACACCTCCACATCATTTTGACGTAGGACTTCCGCAAACCGATCATGTTCTGCTCTGGCTTGTTCCAAAAAAGGAATATCATCAAATAGCAGGCGGTTCAAATGATCAGGAACAAGGTTCTCCAATTCCCGACCAGGGCGGTGAAGCATGACTTGCTTCAAGCGTCCAATCTCTGAAAAAACATGAATAGCATTTGGCATTTTTCTTCCTCCTTCTTCTGTTTACGCCTCTATGCTACCTAATTGTATACGCTTTCGTAGTGGTATATTTCGTGTTCTTTTCGCAAAGGATTTGGCATTATGCATGAAAAAGCGAATATCGCTCTTCAGACGTTTTTTTACTCGCTGTTTTTTTTCATATGTAATATTTATCCATCGTTTTTTTTCTAAGAATTTGATGAGGATGTAATAGTTTTTTTATTTTTGACGTTTTTCCGCCCTATCAATAGATCAAGGAGATATACATTCCATTTTTTGTTTTTGGTACAGTTTCATCAAAAACCCTTATTTCATAAGGATTCTGATGGTTGCGACCAAATTTCGTTATGCTATACTTAATAAGATCGAAGGAAAAGAAAGGGGTTTGATAGGAATGACCTATTCAATCAATTGGGATCTAGAAACAATCTTTCCGGGAGGCAGCGATTCTGTTCAATTAAAAGAACGCATGAGCCAACTGGAAGAACAAATTGCAAATTACCGAACAACAGTCGATGCATGGTCGCCCAACAGCGAAGACGATGCAGCAAAATTAGGAGAGTTACTTGATTTATCCGCAACTATCAATCAAGGATTTTCACAATGTGGCAGCTTTATCAATGCCTTGCTTTCAGCCAATGTCAATGACAGCAAAGCCAAAATCCTGACGGGTGACCTCTATGCAAAATTGCCAGCACTGCAAGCAGCACAAACCGTTTTTTCAAAAAAATTGACAGAAATTTCTGAGGATGATTGGACAGCACTAGTTAAAGCAGAAAACTTAGCATCTGTCGCTTTTCGTTTAAGCGAGATTCGCCGCGACGGCAAAGAGTTGTTATCCGAGGCAGAAGAAACCATCATCAACACTTTAAATTTAGATGGCTTGAATGCTTGGAGCCAACATTACGATACAATCGTTGCCTCAATCGAAATTCCTTTCCTGCAAGAAGACGGCACGACGATCAAGTTGTCAGCTGGTCAAGCCTTCAATAAAATGATGGGCGATCCTGATCCGGAAGTTCGTGCGCGTTTATTCGATACTTGGGAAAAGACGTGGGCAGAAAAAGAAGACCTCTTTGCGGATACCTTGAACCACTTAGACGGTTTCCGCCTCTCTACCTTCAAACTTCACGGTGTCACTGATTACTTGAAGGAACCATTAGAATACAATCGTCTGCAAAAAGCGACATTGGATGCTATGTGGGGCACGATCCAAAAAAACAAACAGCCGATCGTTGATTTCTTGACCCGCAAAGCCCAGCTTTTCGGCAAAGAAAAAATGGAATGGCAAGACCAAGATGCGCCGATCATTCTTGGGGACATGGAAGAAAGAACCTACACCTTTGATGAAGCAGCTGACTTTATTTTGACCAACTTCCGTAAGTTCAGTCCGAAAATGGCTGACTTTGCCCAAGTTGCTTTTGAAAAAAGCTGGATCGAAGCAGAAGATCGTCCAGGCAAACGTCCTGGCGGCTATTGCACCAGCTTGCCAGAAACCAAAGAGTCACGTATTTTCATGACCTACAGCAATTCAGTCAACGAAGTAGCGACGCTTGCCCATGAGCTCGGTCACGCGTTTCACAGCAGCGTTCTTTGGGAGCTGCCGGAATTAAACCGCAACTATGCCATGAACGTTGCCGAAACAGCAAGTACCTTTGCTGAATTGATCGTTGCGGATGCAACCCTTAAAGAAGCAACAACAAAAGAAGAAAAAATCAATCTATTGGATGCCAAAATGCAAAATGCGATCGCGATGTTCATGAACATCCACGCACGCTTTATTTTTGAAAACAGTTTCTATCAAGCTCGTCAAAAGGGCTTGGTTTCAGCGGAACAAATCACGGAAATGATGACAGCGGCGCAAAAAGAAAGCTATGCCGATGGGTTAGCGACTTATCACCCACATTTCTGGGCAGCCAAATTGCACTTCTTTATTGACGATGTGCCGTTCTACAACTTCCCGTATACCTTTGGTTACCTCTTTAGTATGGGGATCTACGCGTATGCCAATGAAAAAGGGTCTAGTTTTGAAGAAGAATACATTGCTTTATTGCAAGATACTGCTTCAATGACCACCGAAGAATTGGCACAAAAACACCTTGGTGTCAATTTAACGAAACCAGACTTCTGGCAAGCAGGGATCGACATGGTCCTAAAAGATGTTGCCAGCTTTATGGAATTGACTGAAGACTATATCTAAAAGAAAAAACCCTCTTCCAACATGACGCTTGGAAGAGGGTTTTTCTATCAGGCATTCAATAAAGTTAAGCCAATCGTTAAGTAGCCGGCGTATAAACACCAAATCAAATAAGGAATAAACAAGTACATTGCTTTTTTGTCGATACGAGCAAAGAGGATCATACAGATAATTACTGATAACACTAACAAGACAATAATGATGGTTCCGGCCCAGTAAGCATTCCAGCCAAAGAAAACAATACTCCACAAGAAGTTTAATACTTGCTGGATCGCAAAGAAGATATAGGCATTCTTTTTAAGTGCTGGATTGACTTTGGCTACGATCAGTAAATACAACGCCGTTCCCATAAAAGCATACAAAATCGTCCAAACAATCCCAATGATCCCGCCAGGAGGGGCCAAAAAGGGTTTTTCCATTTGCGCATACGTTCCGGCAATGTCCCCTGCAAACAAACTCGAGATGATTCCTGTTGCTTCAATGCCGATTACACAGACCAGCCAAATTAAAAATTTCATGTTCTCCACTCCTTCTTTTTTTCATGACTCGCTAGTTTCATCGTACCATCGAATCGAAAAAAAGCAGAATAGAACGCTTAAAAAAAGAAACGCCCGTGTGGACGTTTCTTTCAAGGTAATTTTGATTATATTCAATGACAGCTACTTTGATTGTTCCTCTTCAAACTTCCGCCGTTCATTTTCTACATATTTGTATAACGAACCGTAGCGGCTGCGATAGCCTTTCTTCCACGGCTTCTCTTTGCCACAAAAATGCAGCAGAACGGTATGTTCGATGACCCAATCCAAACTCCATTCCCCTAGGCTGATCGTCTCATACGTACGGTTTTTCCGTACATCATAGTTATAGAGCTGATCAGGAATCGCCAGCACTCGATCACCATATAACCCATTCAAAATATCTTGATCCGGCAAAAAGAGGTTCAAATGATTTTTCTCAATGAAGGCTGCGATCTCTGTTTCTTTGACCTCTTGCCGTAGCTGATGCACGTTCATCAGCAAAACGCCTGAATTGTAGTAGCCTTCCGACTCATAATTGCGTAACCGAACTTTATTGATGACTGTTGTCACTTCTGTCAGTTTAGAATGGCTGGCAGCGGCATACAGAAAATCCCCTAACGTCAGCTCATACAAGGGGCGCAAATCATTGATGCACAAAATATCCGCATCCAGATACAGGATTTTTTCCACCTGCTGCGGCAAGTAATTTTGTGCCAACAATCGATAGTAGATCGACTCTGGGTAGCGGTCACTAACTGGTGCCGTTTTAAAGATCGAACCAGAACCGATGACGACGGGATGATAGGTCATCGCCAATTTTTGACAAAAGACCTCTAGCTCTGCACCTTGTCTCAATTCTTTTTCTTGTAAGACATAGACATCGAAAGATGCTGCTGTCGTATGACGTTTGATTGAATATAACGTTGTTTTTAATTGTTCACTGAATCGATCATCAATCGCAAAAAGTAGATTCATGCTCTTGTTCACTCCTCTGTTACTGGTTGCGTGCTCGTTTTTGGAAAAATCGAACGCAGTTGCCCGCATCTTCTGCTCTTCTAGTATACCCGATTTTTAGTCATTCTTTCAGTGAAATAGCCTTTCCAGTGAAAACCATCCCTTGGAAACGCAAAAAAATGCTGTTCCATCCAATGAATGAAACAGCAAATGATCGATGATAAATGGTGACATCCTAAACAGATCAGCGAATCGTGGCAAAAGCCGTTGACCACAACAACAATTCATCTAGCATGTCATTGACACCTGCAGCCATGTGCGCACCTGGTTTGAAGGTACTGAAATTTTCAAAATCAGTGAAGAGATTGAAGGCTGGGTTAGTCCGCACGGTGGCAACTTTTTGTTCAGCTAATACGTTGCGCAATTGTTCAGCGGCCCGAATCCCACCGCCAGAACCATAACTGACGATCCCAGCTGCTTTATCAAACCATTCTTCCCGAGCAGAATCTACGGCGTTTTTCAAGGAAGCTGCAAAACCGTGGTTGTATTCTTGCACGATGAAGATATAGCCATCTAACTCAGCGATTTTTTTGTTCCATGCCATGTTTGGCTCAGCCGTTCCCATAAACGGTAAATCAAATGCCTTTACATCCACGATCTCAAACTGATGCTCTGACCGTTGAGTAGCAATTTCTTGAATATATGCTCCGACTTGCGGACTAACGCGTCCTTCTCTTGTACTGCCTAAAATAATACCAAATTTCATGATAGGTTCCTCCTAAGATTGTCTTCGTTTGTTTTTTAACGATTGGCAAATGTGTCTGCCCAGTCCAATAATTCCGTCAACATATCGTTCATTCCTGCCGTCATATGTTCGCCAGGAGTAAAGGTGGCAAAATTTTCAAAATCAGTAAATAAGTTGAAGGCTGGATTAGTGCGCACCGTGGCTACTTTTTGTTCCGCCAAAATCAAGCGAACTTGCTCAGCGGCCCGAATCCCACCTGCTGAACCATAGCTGACGATTGCTGCTGCTTTGTTGAACCATTCCTCGCGGGCGCTGTC
This sequence comes from Enterococcus sp. DIV0008, assembly GCF_050542615.1. Lineage (NCBI taxonomy): Bacteria > Bacillati > Bacillota > Bacilli > Lactobacillales > Enterococcaceae > Enterococcus > Enterococcus sp. DIV0008. The sequence continues at coordinate 3,094,904 of NZ_CP172937.1, forward strand.
CAACGCATTTTTCAAGGAAGCCGAGACCCCATGATTGTATTCTTGCACGATGAAGATGTAGCCATCTAATTCAGCGATTTTTTCGTTCCACGCTTGGTTCGCTTCGCCTGTACCCATAAAGGGTAAGTCGTAGTCTTTGATATCAATGATTTCAAACGAGCGGTCGCTATGTGCTCGTGCTGTTTGTAACACGTAATTGGCTACTTGCGGACTCACGCGGCCTTCTCTCGTACTGCCAACGATGATTCCGATTTTTTGCGCTTTTTTCTTTTCCGGGGTGCGATACACCTCTTTAATCACTTCTTTTTCAATTATTTGTTCTTTTTTCCCAAATCCAAAGACCATTCTTTTGTACTCCTTTTATTGTGTTTTCTTAAACGATGGACTCAGCATACCAAACTTACTTTTAGTAAGTCAATCCTTTTGCTTACTTTTTGTTAGAAAAAAACAAACTATTTTCTCTTGACATTCGTTCGGCACCGAACTATAATCAATCCATCGATATCGTTAGGTACCGAACAATAATCCAAAAGGAGTGTTTTCAATGAGTACAATGACCGATCACTTAATGAAACAGCTTCGTTTTATCAGCGAAGCCAGCAATGCCTTTATGAGCCAAAACAACCAACGCCTTTCTGGACAGCAACGCGTCCTTGCCGTTTTAAACTTAGAAGATGGCTTGGTGCAAAATTACCTCGCAGAAGTTTTAGATTTACGGCCAAGTTCCTTGGCAGAACTATTGAAGAAAATGGAAAACAGTGGGGATATCCAGCGTAAAGAAGATGCAGCCGACAAACGGATCAAACGAATCTATCTGACAGAGACTGGACGAAAAAAAGCAGAAAAATTACTGGCACAAAAAGAAGCCACCAGCAGTCAAACGTTTTTTGCTGGGTTAACAGAGGAAGAACAAACCGAATTTGCCCGTCTGCTTGAAAACATTGCTGCTGGATGGGAGGCTGACTTTCAGCAACAGACACAACGCTTTGTTGATCCCATGGATCGTTTGCAAGTCATGCAAGAGATTCGTGAAGAAATGATGAAGCAATGGGGCGGAAATTGGCAGGAAATGACGAATGACGAACGCCGAAAAATGAGGCAACAAATGAAAGATACTTGGCAAGACATGGGCACTAACGAGCGACGCCAAATGAAAAAACAAATCAAAGAAGCTATGCGGCAAATGCCGTTTCCTGGACATCGCGGCCTGTTTGGCAATCGGCCATTTGAGCCATTAGAACCGTTTGATAATAGCGAGGCGAATGATCCACGGTACACATGGGTAAAAGGCAACTTTTTTGATGCCTACGGGTTTGGACAAGACCACAAACCAAACCCTACTTCCACTTCTAAAGACGAAACAGCCGAGGATGATTGGCAGGATTTCTAATAGCACTTAATTAAAAAGAAAAAGCAGTGAGCTACCTTGCTTGCTGCGGAGGAAAACGAATGGAAACAACGACACCAACAGTGAACAAAAACAAATTTAAAATGAAAGACTTTATCCACCTGATCGTCAGTGTCAACCCCAAGAAAGGCTTGTTTCTTTTAGGGATGCTCTTTAGCCTGATCACAAGTGCCGCCAGTTTGGTCGTGCCGCAGCTGACGAAAACGCTGGTCGATGCCAGCGGCACCCCCACGTTCAGCACCTCCATGCTGGTCGTTTTGATCCTAGCCTTTGTGCTGCAATTAGGCGTAGGGACTTTAGGCGGCTTTCTCTTGCGCTATGTGGGAGAAAGTGCCGTGAAAACATTGCGGGAACGTCTTTGGAAACATCTGCTGCATTTGCCAGTCAGCTATTTTGATGACCACAAGTCGGGGGAAAGCAGTTCGCGACTCGTCAACGATACTTCCGTGATCAAAGAACTAGTCACCTCGCAATTTCCCAGCTTTGTCACTGGCTTGATCCAATTGGTTGGTTCGATGATCATCTTGTTTTTGATGGATTGGCAGATGGCGGCGATCATGTTCAGTGCGGTGCCTTTGATCACCTTGATCATGTGGCCAATCGGCAAGATCATGTCAAAACTAGGACGCCAGCTGCAAGCAGCGACTGCCGATTTCAATGCGGATGCTAGCGAAAAACTCTCAGAGATCCGTTTGATCAAAGCCAGCAACGGAGAAGCCAGTGAACAGGAAAACGGTCGGCGCAACATTGGGGCAATTTTTACCCTCGGGGTCAAGGATGCGAAAGTTAGTGCGATTTTGCAGCCAATTATGACGACGGCCATGCTGGGCTTACTCGTAGGAATCCTCGGTTATGGCGCGATCCGCGTCCAAGCCGGCACCTTGACGAGTGGTGCATTGATCGCTTTTCTACTGTATCTCTTTAATATTATTGCGCCGGTGACGACGTTTGCGATGTTCTTTTCGCAAGTTCAAAAAGCGATGGGTGCTACGGAACGGATCCAAGAAATTTTGGATACGCCGCTGGAGCCGATCCAGGCAGCACCTAAAGCTGCCATCGATGGCGCTGTCTTACGGGCAGAACAGATCGATTTCAGTTACGATCCCAAACGGCCGATTTTGCAAAACATTTCTTTTGAAGCCAAGCCCAACACCGTGATTGCTTTTGCGGGACCAAGCGGCGGTGGAAAATCCACGATTTTTGCTTTACTAGAACGCTTTTATGAACCCACTAGCGGGCGCTTGCTGATTGGTGAACAGCCGATAGCTGACATTGATCTGCAGGACTGGCGGGCACAGATTGGCTATGTTTCCCAAGACAGTGCGGTCTTTGCCGGTACGATTCGGGAAAACTTGCAATACGGATTGGGACGGACGCTGTCAGAGGAGGAATTGTGGCAAGGACTGGCATTGGCTTATGCCGATCAGTTCGTCCAAGAGTTCCCCGAAAAACTAGAAACACAAATCGGCGAACGCGGCGTCAAACTATCTGGCGGGCAAAAACAACGGATCGCCATCGCACGAGCATTCTTGCGAGACCCCAAGCTGCTGATGCTGGATGAAGCGACCGCCAGCCTAGATTCTCAGTCGGAAGAAAAGGTCCAGCGGGCGTTGGATCATTTGATGGAAGGGCGCACGACATTAGTGATTGCTCATCGCTTATCGACCATCGTGGATGCCGATCAAATTTACTTTATAGAAAAAGGTACCATTACCGGTCAAGGTACCCATGCAGAATTGATCAGCAATCACCCGCTTTATGCTGCCTACGTGAATGAACAAATGATCAATTAAAGAATAAAAACTAGAAAAAAAACTGCTTATTGATGGATAAGCAGTTTTTTTCTATTAGCCAACGGCGGAATGTTGCTTCTCTTCACGCGTCCCAAGCACTTGATTTACTCGCTGCCATTCTTTCAGCACCTGATTTTCTGCCCGCAAAAAATCCCGTTCGCTTTGGGCAGTAGCAAGCTTTCCTTGATAGACCAAGACTTCTTCTTGGTAGGTTTTGGTGGTCTTTTGGACTTCTTCTTCTAACTGGTCGATTTTATGGGTCAATTCTTGATTGATCTGTTCATATTTTAGGTAAAGCTTTTGGGCATTTTCGATATTCGTTTGTTCCAAATTCGCTTTGCTGGATACTCGGGTAGCCAAATAAGTAAGTACACCAGTAATGAGTGACGGCAAGACAACTGTTACGATCGATGTATCCATGATCCTCCCCCATTCTTTTTGATACAATTCATATCATCTGTTTCCAGTATAAAAGATACGATTCGTATCGTCAACTGATGTGATATTTTTTATATCAAATAATACAAAAATAGATACAAATTATATCCAACGTGCTATACTACAAAAAAGGAGGCGATCACTCATGCTTGGCGAACGGCTAAGAACACTCAGACTACGAACCAATCAAACCCAACAGCAGATCGCAGATCAGCTAGGGATCACCCGCGCAGCGTATTCGCATTTCGAAAATGATCGTAACGAACCCGATGGCGAGACCATCGTCAAACTCGCGGAGATTTTTCAAGTATCCACCGATTTTTTATTAGGCAGACAAGTCCCGGCAGGCTTTACTCCGCCCTCTGCAAAAGTTCAAACCGTTGCGGCCCATATTGATGATGACGTCACCGATGAGCAGATGGAAGACATCCTCAGCTATATTGAATTTATAAAACAGCGGCACGCCCAAAAGGAATGATGGAAATGGATAAAGTAGAAGAACTGATGGCCGCCTACCCAGACTTGCACTTTATTTTCGATAAAAATATGCCTGATGGTCAGCAAGGATTGTACATCGATCACCATATTTACTTGAACCCTGACCAATCACAAGAAGACCTCTTGAGCACCATCGGTGAAGAAATCGGTCATTATCTGACCAGTGCTGGCGACATTACCGCCCAAGACACCAACGAAAAGCGCAAACAAGAACGCAAAGCCCGCGACATTGGTTCTGCGATCGTGGTCACGCCCTATGATATCATCGCTTGTTTTGAAGAAGGCTGCAAAACATTGGCGGCATGCGCTGATTTTTTAGGGGTTCCCCCACAAACCTTCAAAGATGCGGTCACGTATTATGCTCGCCGCTTTGACGGTATCAAAACCGAAGAAAACTATACCTTGTTTTTCCATATCGACGGCACGATTGAAGTTGTCAAAACCTTTGGCAATCAAGGTTAAGCCTTTTTTACACAAAAACAGACGTTCCTTTTCTGCTGCTAAAGGCAGAGTTGACGGAACGTCTGTTTTTTATCCTTGCATGTTGACCCGCATCAATACACGGTTCGGTCGATAGTTTTCTGAGGATTGATGAACCAGCGCACCTTCCTCGAAACGATACAAATTATATCCATAGCGTTCTTCAAAACGGACCATCCCCTCGCCTTCATCTTCCCCGACAAACGACATACTTGCCACAGTATAGTAAGGGATCCCTGCGATCGTTCCCGTAAACGCATGATGGGTATGTCCACTGAGAATACAAGAGATTTGATACTGCTGCAATAATGCTACCAAACGATCGGCACCGGCCCACGCCGGCGTGCTTGCTTGATAAGGCAACAAATGATGGTGCGTCACAAAGGCGATCTTTTTCTCTTTGAGCTGAGCCAGCGTGGCTTGCAGCCATTCAAACTGTCGCTCATCTACGATACCGTCGGCATAGCCATAACAGGAGTTATCGAAAGTCACAATCGCCAATGTCTCCGTTTCATAGACTTGATTAAAAGGCGTATCACTGGCGGTTTCTACTGACTTGCCTTGCCAGCCTTGGCGAAAATGCCGTTTGATATCGTGATTACCTAGCGTTACCACGAACGGCACTGAGCCAAAGGCTTTTTCTAAATATCTCTTCAAAGAGGCATAATCGGCAGGCGCGCCATCTTCGGTCAAATCGCCACTGATCACCACCAAATCGATCGCCCCTCGCGCCTTGGCATCCTGGATACACTCTTCCAGAGGAATCAAGGGATTTTGCATGGCTGCCAGCATTCCTTGATACCCTTCTTCACAAGGCAGGTAACTTTCTCGAAAATGGATATCTGATATATGCAATACATTCATAGGTTTATCTCAATTTCTTTCTGATGATTCCAGTCAACTGGTCTAATAAGAAGACGGTCACAACGACGCCCAACAAAATAATACTTACCTTGCTCCAGGTTCTGGTTTGAATAGCAAAAATCAATGGTGCACCGATCCCGCCAGCACCGACTAATCCTAATGTTGCCGCACTGCGGACCGCAATTTCAAAATGATTCAATGCAAAGGAACTATAGATGGGTGCTAAATAAGGGACCCGCACGAAAAACATCGTCTGCCAAAAGTTGGCACCAACTGCTTGCATCTCTTCCGTCAAGCGCTCATCCATGGCTTCCATTTCTTCGGTAAACAACTTGCCCAGCATACCGATCTGGTGGACACCGATCGCCATAACCCCAGCGAAAGGTCCCGGACCTACCACACGGACAAAAATAATCGCATAAACTAGCTCTGGAAATGCCCGCAAGATATTGCAGATCATTTTGCCGGCCTTCGCGACCCACGGCGCAGAAGCCCATAGGTTGGCGGCACTCAGCAAAGTCACCGGTATCGCACAGACTGTTGCGATCATCGTTCCTAGACAAGCGATGCCGATCGTCAGTAACAATAAGCTCCACAGATCCTCCCCGCTACCGTCGTAAAAGAAAGACCAGTCTGGCTGACTCAACCCTTGCAGGACATCTCTTCCCATCGCTAAGGAAAAAGTACTCAATCCGGAATAATCCAGCGTCGCTGCGGATAATACCAGTAAGATAGCAAAGAGTCCCCATAATAGCCAAGTCGTTTTCTTCACTTCTCTGATCATCATAGGAATGACCTCCTTACCCGCTCACTGAGAAAATCAACGATCGCTACCGTCAGCAAAATCGTCAAGATAATGATCGAGACCCGCTCATAATTCAACAATGCCAATGAGGCGTTCAAGATGACCCCGATCCCGCCGGCACCAACATACCCTAACACCGTCGAAGCTCGAACATTGACTTCAAAGGCATAAAAAGTATAGCTGGCAAACTGGCTGATGACTTGAGGAATGATCGCCCAAACGGTCACTTGAAATTTATTCGCTCCTACCGCCGCTGCTGCTTCGATTGGCGCAAAATCAATGGTTTCGATCGCTTGGAACATCAGCTGTGAAACCATACCAAAGGTAAAGACCGCGATGGTCAAAACACCAGTGGCTTCACCGATCCCAAAAATCGCTACGAACAATGCCGCCAACAATAGGTTGGGAATCGTCCGCACCAGCCCTAAGAGAAAACGCATCGGCACCGAGACCCAACGGCTTTCTGTCACGACTGTCGTCGCCAACAGACTCACCGGTATTGCTGCGACTACTCCTAAAACAGTGCCTAAAAAGGACATCTGCAATGTCTTGATCAAGGGCATCATCAGTTGCGGTAAATAACTAAAATCCGGATGCAAAAATCGAGCCATGAAAGCCGTCATCTGGCTGCGATTCGACCACACTTGGGCAAAATCAGCCCCCGTGATCCAGGCACTGCTTTGAAAAAAGAGCAGCAATAAAAGAACCAGCAGCAGGTGCTTGTACCAATTAAAATGAACTGTTTCTTTCAGTTTCATCGATTTCTCCTGCCTTTTCTTCAAAAATTGCTTTGCCATAGATTTGTTCTAAACGCTGATCTGTCAAAGCGGCTGCGTTGCCGTCAAAAACGATCGCACCTGCTTTTAAGGCAATGATCCTTGTCGCATACTGACGAGCCAAGGGAATCGAATGCAGATTGATGACAATCGTTTTGCCCATTTCTTGATTGATCTTCTTCAGATCCTCCATCACTTTCTCTGTCGTGATGGGATCTAGTGATGCCACGGGTTCATCAGCTAAAATCACCGGCGCTTGTTGAACCAAGGCACGGGCGATGGATACTCGCTGCTGTTGACCACCACTCAACTGGTCGCTTCTCGTTTGCAGTTTGTCTGACAAGCCGACAGTCGCTAGCGCTTCTTTCGTTCTTTCGTAGTCTTCTTTCGTAAACAACCCTAAAATACTTTTCCATGTCCCGTAATACCCCAAACGACCAGATAGCACATTCTTTTGGACAGTACTACGTTTGACCAAATTGAAGCTTTGCGAGATCAATCCGATTTGTCGACGAATCAAGCGCAATTCTTTTTTATTGGCTTTCGTGACTGATTTGCCGTCTACCCGAATATCTCCTTCAGTGATTGGCACTAAGCGATTGATCGAGCGCAGAAAGGTACTCTTACCAGCACCACTCAAACCAATGATTGCCACAAATTCTCCTTGTTCAATCGTTACATCTATGTTCTGTAATCCTTTGACCCCATTTGGGTAGACTTTGGATACATTCTCAAAAGTTATCATCTGTTTTCTCCATTATGTAGGGACCGCGGCAAAGTTTCCCCAATCGGTCACGGTCTATTTCACTAAAAAATGCACTGGTACTGCGTATTCCACCTATTCCCCTAGTAAATCGCTGCACATCTCCGTGTCCCGTTATCCTTCTACCGCAATCCCTGATTTTTTACTCTGCTGCTCGTTGTGTATAATCGCGAATGGTATCGTAAGCAGAATCTGCTGCTTCTTCATACCCTTGGTGTCCCCACAAGCTCATTGCTTCGGCACCCTCTTCATCATCTGCCATGTTCAAGAACACTTCTTTAATCTGCTCTTTTAGTTCAGCATCCATCGTCGGTTGAACGGCAATGGCGTCATTCGGGATGTCCCCTTCGGTTAAGTAAAGAACTTTTAGATCTTCGAATAAATCGTTATCTGGGAAGCTTGACGCAAAGACATTCCGTGCCCCTTGAAACACAAAGGCGGCATCCATCTGACCATTCAAGACTGCAGTGATCTCACTTGGAATATCGTTCACCGTCGTTAATGTAGCATCCGTCGTTGGATCAACTCCTGCATCTTTCAACTCGGCAACTGGGTAAATATAGCCGCTGGCAGAGTTCGGACTCAATGTAGCGATTTTTTTCCCTTTTAAGTCCGTCAATTCTGTCATATCGCTATCCGCACGAACCAAGATCTCCCCTTTGAAGGTATTGGTTTTTTCCCCTTCTAATGGCAAGCCGGTCTCTGGATCATAGGCACCTAATTGAGAAGTCAAAATCGCTTCGGCTGCATCCATGTCTTTGGCCTGAACATAAGCGGCTGGCGGCATGATTCCTAAATCAACTTGTCCAGAAGCCATGGCTTCAACGATCGTCGAATAATCCGTTGCTAACGTTACTTCTACTTCACGGTCTAATTTTTTTGATAAATACTCAGCAAACGGTTTTGCTTTGGCTTGCATCGAGCCGTCATTATTGGTCGGCACGAATTGTACCACCAGCTTTTCTTTTTCGGCTGCGGCACTGCTGTCGCTGCTGCTGCTCCCATTCCCACAGCCGGTCAATGCGGCAACTAACGCAATTCCTAACATTCCTTTAACAATTCGTTTCAATGGCATTTTTTCTCCTCCTAATGGTTTGACGCTTTCTTACATTCAAATCATACCAAGTATCCCGTCAAAATGAAGTGACACATGTCCTATTTTACCTTATTTTTACATACAATTTACATTAGATTTTATTTATCGTTCGTGTTGAGTCAAAAGGGGAACTAAGCTATACTTAAAGAAAACCATTCAGGAGTGGCTGATTTCCATGAAAAAAATCGATGATACCGCACGCCTCAGTAATTACATTGACACATACGATCTGCAATCTTATATGGACAATGATTTGTTAGCGATGGCCACTTTGCATTCCTTTGAAAAAGAAGAGCACCTGATTCGAACGGGTACGCCTTCTGAATACTTGTATTTTCTCGTAGAAGGAACCGTGATGGTCTATTCTTTCTCTTCGGATACCCAAACGATTTGTATTGATTACGCCAAGCCGGCTGCACCTTTAGGGGAAGCTTCCTCTTTGTGGGAACTCTTGCCAAAAAGCAGTGTCAAAGCCGCTTCTGCTTGCGTCTGCGTCTGCATCCCTTTGAATCGCTACCGCAGCACCTTGCAACAAGACGTCCGCTTTTTGCAAACCATCTGTCAGTTGCTCAGTTCCCGCTTGAATTCGGGGATCAACTTAGCGAATTCATTGACGGAACCTGTAGAGACACGGTTGGCCAAATTTATTCTTGCCCATCAAGAAAATCAACACTTTTCCTTTCAGTTGACCACCTGTGCCGCAATCTTGAATGTCAGCTATCGCCACCTGCTACGAACCTTTACCAGCTTTCGGGAAGACAAGCTGATCGAAAAACAAAAACAGGGCTATGCAATTCTCGATTTCCCCGCTTTAGAGTCGCTTGCCGAAAATTTAAGCCATGTGTAGGGAGCAGTCCCCAAGAATGTTCGGGTTTTCCCTGAGTAGGCATTCCTGATGTTGGTCTTGCTCTTAACTCGCGCTGTGACAAGCGTTTGCTACCATGTCAGGCAAGCGAGAAGGGCAACTGCGCCTTATTTTCTTACAAAAAACCCGATCCTTGCTGATATTCAGTCGAGGATCGGGTTTCTTTTGCTTATTTTACGATGGCTAAGAAGTCTTCTCCTTGCAAGACATCGGTTTGATTCATATCCATCACATCTAAATATTGCGGGGTATTCGTCACAACGATTGGTGTGATCGCGGATAAGCCGGCTGCTTTGATCGTATCTAGATCAAATTTCACTAACAAATCACCGCGTTTGACTTGATCGTCTTGTTTAATAAAGACCTCAAAGCCTTTGCCATCTAGTTCCACGGTATCCATACCAATATGCATCAAGACTTCTGCTCCATCCGTGGTGGTCAAACCAACGGCATGGCCGGTAGGAAAGAGCGTCGTGATGGTGCCATCTGCCGGCGCATACAAAGCCCCGATGGTCGGTTCGATGGCGATGCCTTTTCCTAATGCACCAGAAGAAAAGACTTGGTCTTTGACTTCTGCTAAGGGAACCACTTTGCCTTCTAACGGACTGCTGAGGATCACACGTTCTTTAGACGAACTATCTGTGGGTGTAACTGGCTCTTTTGCCGGTGCTGCACTGGCATCGGTTGCTGGCTGATCTTCAAAACGTAAGAAGAAGGTCAAGACAAACGCTGCGCCAAAAGCGATAGCCGTGCCGATGGAAGCTGCGATCAGACCACTTAGATCTTTCGTATCTTGTGGGATAAAGGACGGCAGACTTAGTAAGCTGACTAACCCAAAGGTATAGTTTTCGACTTGGCTGAAGCCGATGAAGGCTCCCCCGATGGCACCACTGATACACGCGGCGATAAATGGTTTTTTCAAAGGCAAGGTTACCCCATACACCGTCGGTTCTGTGATCCCAAAAATTGAGGTGATCGTTGAAGAAAGGGCCAACCCTTTCAGTTTCACATTTTTTGTCATAAAGAATACTGCTAGCGCTGCACCCCCTTGAGAAAGGACAGCTGGCAACAGCATCGGCACCATCGTATCGACACCGGTTTGACTGAGATTCAACATCATGATCGGTACAAAGCCCCAGTGCATGCCAAACATCACAAAGACTTGCCATAAACCACCCATGACAGCCCCGGCGATCAGTGGGCTAAAGTGGTAAATGCTGTCGTAAGCACTACCTAACAAGTTTCCTAAAATCGTTCCTAGTGGACCGACGACAATAAAGGTCAATGGCGCCATGATCAAGAAGACCGCTAAAGGCACACAGATGATCTGTAAGAAGCTAGGAATGACTTTTTTAAAGAAACGCTCCACATAGCTTTGTAAAAAGACCGCTAAAATAATCGGAATGACGGAAGACATATAAGCACTCGCACCAATAATGACCGGTAAGCCTAGGAAACTCAACGTTTGTCCTGCCAAAGCGGTAATGTTTGGATGAACCAATGCCATCGCTAAGGAAACCGCTAGAAATTCATTGGTACGAAACTTCTTCGCTGCAGTAAAAGCCAACATCACTGGTAAATAGGTAAATAACCCATCGGCAATCGCATACAATACAGTGTAGACACCAGAATCAGCTGCCAGCCAATTCAAGGTGACTGCCAGCGTCAAGAATCCTTTTAAGACCCCGGCACCTGCCATTGCGCCTAAAAACGGCGTGAAGATCGACGAAATAATATCCACCAGTTGATTCAACAGGTTGCCTTTGTCGCCTTTGCTGTCTGCTTCGCCATCGAAGTTCGCTACTCCATTCAATTCACGATAAACATCGCTGACATGACTGCCGATCACCACTTGGTATTGTCCGCCGCTTTGAACGACTTGGATCACGTCGTCGTCTTGATTCAAGCGTGCCGTATCCGCTTTGTTCTCATCTTTTAATTTGAAACGCAAGCGGGTCGCACAATGCACCACGCTGTTGACATTTTCTTTTCCACCCACCGCATCGAGGACGCGAACGGCAATTTCTTTATTTGAACTCATTTTTTCAACACTCCTTTTTTAATAAAAAAACCCAGATTGAAAAAACGACCGTCCAACGAGTCTTTTCCTCGCTGACTGTTGTCTTTTCAATCTGGGTATTGCCTGCCTGACAGTAACAATCCGTTAATGATTGAATGTTAATTGGTTTGATCATTGACGACACGTTCGATATGGATCGTTAAGTAGATCATTTCTGATTCACCGATCGATTTGTCGTAGGTTTTGATCAAATATTCGTTGATCCGTTGGACCGTTTGAAACGCTTTAGGGTACTTCGATTGCACAAGGGCAAATAAAAATTCATCTTTTTCCCCCGAAAGTTCATCGCTTAAATAGCGCTGCGCAAAATACTGCAAATGCGTGGTGATCCGTTGATAATTCAAGGAATCTGGGTTAAAGACTCGTCCATAAAAGCGACTGATGATCGCCAGTACGTCACGTACGATCTCTACCGCTTGCATCGTGGTTTCCATCGTACCATTGGCTTGTTCGCTATTGACGATATGAAAGGCGATAAAGCCAATTTCCGATTCCGGCAATGAAATCCCGAAGACTTTTTCAAAATAAGCAACGGCATCTGCTGCAACCGCATACTCTTTCGGATAAAATTTGCGGGTCTCAAACAACAATGGATTCGGCAGCTCAATGCCTTCACGTGCCCGAACAAGCGCATAATGGATATGATCGGTCAGTGTCAAATAAATATTTGGCGACAGCTCGATCCCCAATGACGCTTCTGCATCATCCACCACCTGCTTGACGGCTTCGACTTCTTCCACAGGAATGTCTGAAAACAATTGCTGAAACTGATTTGCGGTAAACGTATCCTTTAACACAAATTCTTTTTCGACAAAGGCTTCATCCACGGGATCGCCGACCTTCTTCTTAAACGCAATGCCACGACCCATATAGATCACTTCCTGACCGGCATCATTGGTCGAGATGACGACATTATTATTTAATATTTTCCCAATAACCATCGTTTTCCCTCACTCCAAAATAAAAAAACCTAGAATCTCCCCATTAGCGCGCTACGGTCAATTCTGGTTTTGCCTGCCGAACAGTAACAATCCTTGTAACTGAAAGAATAATAACACACCCCTGTGGCAGATGCAACCCTTTTCAATCAGAATTTCTGCAACGTGCTTTTCCTTTGTTATACCATTGAACAATTCTCCTTGCAACATCCTTCACTATCTAAATTGAGTTGTTTTTTAATAAAAAAGGAACGGCCCAGTTGCAGCCATTCCTGATCTATCAGAGTTGCTTTCTTTGCTGTCCCATGCGCCGCTCTTTCATCGCCGTGCCTAACGTGCCATAGGTGAAGACCGCGATCCCCAGCCAAATAAACGCAAAGGCGGAAAATTGGGCCAGTGAATAGGTTTCGTGAAACAAAAAGATGGCCAACAAAAGCATGATCGTCGGGTTGACGTATTGAATAAACCCAAGCGTAATGTAAGAAACATTTTTCGCGGCTTCCGCAAACAGCAACAGCGGAATAGCCGTCACGATCCCGGCACCCATCAATAAGAGATTGGTTTGCAAGGGATAATTCATAAAGCCGACGGTTGAAAATCCTAAAATATACACGAGCGCAAAGGGGAAAATCACCATCGTTTCGATCGTTAACCCAGTAACCGAACTAATGGGGATCCTTTTTTTGATCAAGCCATACGTACTAAAGGAAAAGGCCATGATCAGTGAGGCATAAGGAATCGTTCCTGTTTGGATCGATAATAAGATTACCCCGATACTTGCCAGCAGACACGCCAGCATGCCAGTACGACTAAGACGTTCCTTCAAAAAAACGGTTGCTAACAAGACATTGACTAGCGGATTGATGTAATAGCCTAAGCTGGCTTGCATCACGTGGCCCGCACTCACCGCGAAGATAAAAGTGAACCAGTTGATGGAGATCAGCACAGACGCTAAAACGATCAGTCCAGCAAATGCTTTGTTCTTCCACAGCAGACGCGCTTCTTGTAAAAATTGCGTTTTCTTCCCGGAAAGCACGATAAACAACACCATAAAAACAAAGGACCACAAGATTCGGTAGCACATCGTTGCTAACGGCGAAACCCCAACGATTATTTTCCAATATAGTGTGACCAAGCCCCACAAGACATAGGCAGACAACCCAAAATAAACGCCTTTATTCTTCATTTTCTCCCTGATTTTTTTCCATGAAAGCAAGTCTTTCCTGAAAAAAAATACTCCTCCTAAACCATAAGTTATCTTATTATATCGAATTTTTTGGTTTTTCATAGAGTTTCATGAAATAAATCAAGAACATCTGCCATTGGGCGGTTCCAACGCGTATAGCTCTTTCTCCATGCACAGAATTTTTTTAGCATATTGCTGTCCATATAAACTGAGCTTCATTCGCAAGCAGACGGCCAGTTGGGTTTTTCTTAGGAACGAAACAATGTCCCCTCTCTGATTAACTCCTTAGAGAAGGGACCCAACTTTTTATCTTCTAGGGAAATTTACTTAGCAACAGCTGTCTGCACTTCCTTAAAACGAAAAACTTTAGAAATCTCACTAACGATCAGCGGAATCAGTGATAACAAGATGACAATCGTCCATTCAACGCCTGTCAGGCTTTGCACCTTGAAAATATCTTGCAGGAATGGAATAAACAATACAGCTAATTGCAAGACCAAGCTGACCAGAAATGCTTTATTCATTGCACTATTTGAGAAAATTCCAATTCGGAAGATAGAGCGTGTTTCACTGCGAACAGCAAAAGCTCGCGTCAGTTCACCAAAAACTAAAGTGGCAAAAGCCATTGTATTTGCCGTACCATCTGCGATGGTTGGATCAGACAAGACATATTCTCCCAGCCAGTATGCAGCTAATGTGATTGCCCCTACCAACACACCGTAAAAAATCATATTTGCGGCAAAACCGTCTGCAAAAATACTTTTTCGGGAATCTCGTGGTTTTTGTTGCATGACACCTGGCTCAACGGGCTCCATCCCTAAGGCTAATGCAGGGAGTGAGTCTGTGACAAGATTCAACCAAAGCAGTTGGATCGCAACTAGCGGCATTTGATGGAAATTGAGTGCGGTAGCAACAAAGATCGTGATGATTTCCCCAATATTACAACTCAGCAGATATTGGATAGACTTTTTAATGTTGGCATAAATCCCTCGCCCTTGTTCTACTGCATGAACGATCGTGGCAAAATTGTCATCCGTCAAGATCATATCGGCTGCACCTTTAGCTACATCGGTTCCTGTGATTCCCATCGCACAGCCGATATCCGCAGCTTTTAGTGCTGGGGCATCATTCACCCCGTCGCCTGTCATCGCAACGACCATTCCTTTTGCTTGCCAAGCCTTGACAATCCGCATCTTATGTTCAGGCGAAACCCGTGCATAAACAGAATAGTTGCCTACTTCTTCCTCCAAAATCTCTTGCGGGACCAGATCCAGCTCTGTACCCGTCATCGCTCGATCACCTGGTCGATAAATAGCTAATTCTTTGGCGATCGCAACCGCCGTCAACTTGTGATCCCCTGTGATCATGACTGGTCGGATTCCCGCCTCATAACACTGTGCGACTGCTTCTTTGACTTCTTGACGCGGAGGATCAATCATTCCTGCTAAACCAACAAAAGTCAGCTCACTTTCGATGTCCTCTGTCTTTAAATCTTGTGGAATTTCAGCGATATCTTTGTAAGCAGCCCCTAGAACTCGTAAAGCTTTTGATGCCATCTCAGCATTCTTCGCAGATATTTGTTCCGCGTCTGTCTCTGAAAGTAGACATCGATTCAGCAAAACATCAGGGGCACCTTTCACCATTACCCGAAAGCCCTGTTCTGTTTGATGGATGGTGCTCATCAATTTACGCTCTGAATCGAAAGGGATTTCTGCCCTTCGCGGAAATTTTGCTTCCAGTTCATTTTTGTCCAGCTTTTCTTCATAGGCTTTCGTTACAAAAGCTGTTTCGGTAGGATCCCCGGATACTTGAAATTCACTAGAACCGCTGCTGACTAGTTTAGAGTCATTGCACAGTGCCCCGATCGTCAACAACCTGTCGACTGTATGGTCATCATAAAGGAAAGTTTCTACGATCGTCATTTTGTTTTGGGTCAATGTCCCGGTCTTATCGCTGCAGATCACTGAAGCTGCACCAAGGGTCTCAACTGCCGGCAGTTTTTTAACGATTGCGTGTCGCTTGACTAGCCGCTGCACACCTAGCGCCAAAACAATCGTTACAATTGCAGCCAATCCTTCCGGAATCGCAGCTACCCCCAGCGAGACTGCCATCATAAAAATATCCAAAATCGGGCGACCGTACAAGATCCCGACAATAAACATTAAAATGCAGATTCCTAAACAGATCATCGATAGCAGTTTTGAGATTTCAGCCATTTTACGCTGTAACGGAGTGATGTTCTCGTCTTCGGAGATCAGTAAGTTCGCGATTCTTCCGACCTCTGTTTTCATCCCCGTATTCGTTACTACGCACACAGCACGGCCATTTGTAATAACCGTTGAGGAAATCAGCATGTTTTTGCGATCAGCTAGAACCGTCTCTTGCGGCAGTCCTTCCAGCGCTTTTTTATTAACAGGAACAGATTCCCCCGTCATAGCTGACTCATCTGCCTTTAAGTTCGCTGCTGAAAGGATTCTGACATCTGCCGGTACCAAGTCTCCGGCTTCCAACTCAATAATATCTCCCGGCACTAGTGATGCGGTATCTACTTGTTCTCGTTTTCCGTCCCGAATCACTTTTGCTAATGGTGCTGACATCTTTTGCAAAGCCTCTAAAGATTTATTGGCATTATTTTCTTGCGAAATCGAAATGATGGCATTGATCACAACAATCAGCAATATGATCACTGACTCGATCCAATCTTCAAATCCGCTAGCAGCATAGGATAAAAATGCTGCAATCAACAAAACGATGATCATCGGATCTTTTAATTGATCGATCACTTTTTTTAATAGACTATCGCCCTTTTTGGCTTCTAATTCATTTCTGCCGAAAGACTGCAGCCGCTGTTGCGCTTCTTGAGTGGATAATCCAGTTTTTTCATTGGTATCCAATGCACGCAAAACTTCTTCTTTCCTTTGAGTAAACCATAAGTCCATTGTCTTCAACTCCTCTTTGATTACCGCTGTTTCCTTTCTTTTTCGGCCGCCCTACTTTGAACTTATTAAAAAACGTCATAGCAGAATGTAGATTCAGCCTGCTATGACTTTCACTTGACCAGAAAAGAAAATCGAAAAAGAACGTCTTATTTTCTTAAAATGTGGATAGCAAATCCACCAAACTCATCTGCTAAATAAATATTTTTCAGTTTGTTTTCTTCATCGTAGGCTGCTGTATCCATATTAAACACCAGGCCTTTTGCTTCAAGTTCCGCAACAGCACTCTCCAAATCAGCTGTACGCATGGCGATATGACCGTTTGTTCCTAAAAAAGGTGCCTTCATACATTCAAAATAATCGCCAGCAAACTCTGATTTTTGTCCATGACGGGGGATTAGATTAAAAATCATGCTCAGTTGTTTCGCAAGCTCTTGTGCTTGTGTTTCATTTGCAGTATTGATACCGATGTGTTCTAATTCAAAATTGTTTTCCATTTTCTACACCTCATTCAAAGTAGTTTTTTGCCCTCTTACATTGGGAACATTAAGATCGATCCGACAGTCAAGAAGACCAGTCGAATAAAGTATTGCGGAACGGTAAACTTCCAAAATTGAACCGCCGTGTACTTTCCAGTACCTAATATCATCGCGGGCATACCATCAATCGGTAAGAAATGGCCACACCAGCCAGAGATGACGATAGCACAAGCAGCAGCAGTCGGATCCAATCCTAAACTTGTACAAGTAGCAATTGCCAACGGCGTAAAGACGTAAACCGTACCGATTGTCGAACCAGTCAACGTCGCTAATAGACTGGTCAGAACACAAAAGGCAAAAATCATCACGAAAGGGTTCACGTTTGTACCCAGCATATCTGCTACAGTCGTTCCGACTAAATTCGTTAAACCAGTACTTCCCAGAGCATCAGCAACACCGATGACCCCCGCAGACATTAAGATGATTGGCGCACTGATCGCATCTCGAATTTCTTTGAAATCCAAAACACCGATCAGTAAAATCACTGCAACGGATAGACCGGCCATCGCATACCCTGCATCCCCAATTTGACTTTGCAACAGCATACCAACAACAGCAAACACAAATACACCATAGGTAGTCAATTCTTTCCATCGTGGCAGTTGCGAAGCAGGTACCTGCCCATCATTTGACACCACTGCTTGCGAGTCTTCTGATGTCGGATGGTCAGGAAGAAACTTATATTGGATGATACAGTTGAGTAAGAAGCCGATCGACAAAAATAAATTGACAATTGCAAATTTAAAGACAGAAACTTCCGCCATGATCCCTGCAGCATTTAACACAGCAATGACGATGCCATACTGCAACGCTGTATTAAAAGGAATCAAGGGGTGATTAGTAGCAAAACCGGCAGTCATAATGACTTTTGACGGCGGCAATTTTTTTGAATAGGGCAACGTGGACAACAACCCCAATGTCAGTACATAATACGCAGTTGATCCCGTCCCAAACAAACTGCCACCTAACATCACGACAAGAATGATCAAAAGATAGGATTTGAAGCCGCCTTTGTTGGCCATGGAAAACATCGCTTTTTTAAAGACGACGATGAAGCTAGTCTTCTCCAATGCGGCGATGATGGCCATAAACTCCGCCAACATGATGATCGTTGAATTTGAGAAACCCGCAAAGGCACCTTTGATATCTGTAATACCGAAAATAACTAATAATAAACAAGCAAATAAGGGCGCCGCCCCGAAGGGAATTTTTTCAATCATGATCAAAATAATCATGACTACGGTAATAGCTAGTGCAGTCATCATTTGAATAGTCATAACATCCTCCTAATTTTTAATTTTGCTGCAAGCTGTCGGATAAGCGGCTGATTCGTCCGCCTATCCATCATGCTTACGTTTGCAGCTAAGAGCTGCCGTTTTACGCCTGTTAACACAGACCTTTTTCTTTGTCTTCTGCTAATACTTTTTTCAATGCAGCGATCCCTTCGTCTGGGATCTGATTGAATGGTGCTCGGCATTTTCCGACGTTGCTACCAAGTAAAGCAGTGGCTGTTTTGACAATCGTATTCGGGTTGCCATATTTGAAGCAGTTTCTGAAGTTTTGAATGCGTTCATTTGCAGTTTTCGCCTCTTCAATCTTCCCTTCTACAAAAAGATCGTAGATAGAAGCCATTGTCTTCGGATACACATTCGCGCATCCAGCGATGCCACCGGTTCCGCCTGCTAATAACGTCCAGATAATCAGCTGATCATTCCCCGACAACGTATAAAACGTTCCGTTTGTTTTTGCTTTACCAGCTTCGATATAACCTAGAATATTAGCAAAATTCCCACTAGAATCTTTGGCACCAATGATGTTGTCAATTTGTGCCAAACGGGCAACGGTGGCTGGAGCAATGGCATTTCCCGTCCGAGCTGGAATGTTATACAGGACGATTGGCAAATCTACAGCTTCAGCAACCGTCTTGTAATGGGTATAGATTTCTTCTTGGCTGGCTGCTGCAAAACTTGGTGTAATGATCGATAAAACATCTGCTCCAACAGCTAGCGCCATCTTGCTCTGTTCAATCGTTTCTTTCGTAGAAATCGCGCCGGAACCAGCGTAGATTGGTACCCGACCGGCAGCTTGGTCTACAACGACTTCTAATACCTGCTTTTTCTCCTCTGCAGATAAGATGTAACCTTCGCCGTTTGTTCCAAACGGGAAGATGCCATGAATTCCGTTGTCGATCATTCGATCTACTTGATGACGCAACTCCTCAAAGTTGATACTCTCATCTTCGTACATAGGTGTTAGGATAGGGCTGATAATTCCTTTTAATTCAATTGATTTCATTGTGATTACTCCTTTTCTTCCTTCAGAATACGTTTTCATTTGAATAGATTGGCTGATAGATGCTTTGCTTGATGATTGGCAACAGCCTAAGACACCTCTATCGTCAACTACTTGCCTCCTCAACCCCTTCACCGGAGGTCGGATTATACACCCCCATCATTTCCCGCTTTTCTCCGAATAGATCTTTAGGAGTAAACCGAATATATTTTACGCAAAGTCGATTTCGATAGGCATAGACTAGATGTAAAAGCCCTTCTTTGTCTTGATAGATCGTTGGGTATTCATATTGTGAATTATTGGTTTTGTTTTCCGTCCCAATATATCCCTCTGCGGCTTCAAAAATCCGGCCAATTGGCCATGTTTTGCCAACATCTTCACTTACAGAGACAGCCACTGGATTGCGCAGTCCCGGCCAAGCAACTTTACCAAAAGTCGCATTTGGCGCAGAATTAAGATTGTACGCCAATGCAATCTCCCCGCTAGCCAGTTTGATCGCACTAACACTTGCATTATTATTCGGTAGTCCTGTGGCCGCAGGCACGCACCAACTATCACCAAAATCAAAGGACTCACTAATATACACAAAATCGGCAAATCGACTCCGCATAAACGCTGCCAAATGTCCCGGTTCTACCTCTACGACGTTGGCATGGACGCGTCCGCTGCTATCCGGCATTCGTACAGCCCGCCATGTTTTTCCTTGGTCGTCCGATACTTGAAATTCTGTTGGATCATTCGTCAAACCTTCGGCAGAATCTTCACACAGCCAAGTGCTGTATATCCAGCGGCCATTACTCAAAATTTGGATACCTTGTCGACCAAAGGTGCCTTCTTTCTCAAATAAAACCTCGGGCTCTCCCCAAGTTTGCCCTTCATCATCTGACTTTTGGACCATGATGATCGAAGTAAACTGCATATTGTCTTTACCTTCTTGTCGGCTGAGTTGAGAGGTATAAATCAGCCAGATCTTTCCATCTGGTGCGCGGAAAAAAGAAGGATTTTGTTCGCTTCGGTCGATACCTTTCGAAACAGTGATTGGATCAGACCATTTTTGAGTCGTGGGCTCTAATTTAGAGACCACGATCGAGATATCCCCACTTCCTTCAAAGCTGCCAGCAAACCACGCACACAGCATCCCGTTATCTACGGTTTCGATCAAAGCCGGCGCATGAGCCGTATTGTTGCCGCCGGTAGGAATCAGCCCAAAATCAATATTTAGAAATGCATCTCGGTACATGATCCCATTCGGCTCAGATTGACGAACTTGTTCTAGTTGAATCACCATAATTCTCCCCTTTGTTTTTGTTTATTTTGAATTGTTTGTCCTATTATTTAGTATGCTCAGCCAGGCGAATCGCATAGTCGATGGCATTTTCTAAGCTGGATTCGCTGGCAGTCCACTTGCCAGCTTGGTCGAAGGCAGTCCCATGATCTACCGACGTTCGGATAATCGGAAGATTCAAGGTGATATTGACCCCTTCTACTGCTTGCCAAGTTTGTGCCTCTTGATCATAAACGAACCCTAATAATTTCAATGGAATATGTCCTTGATCGTGATACATCGCTACAACAATGTCATACATCCCCCCATTGGCTTTTGAAAAAAGTGTATCCGCTGGCAGTGAACCGGAAACATTGATACCTTCTGCTTTAGCTGCTTCAACAGCAGGATTGATTTCCTCGATTTCTTCCCGACCAAACAAGCCATTTTCTCCGCAATGAGGGTTTAACCCAGCAACAGCGACCCTCGGGTTTTCAATACCCAAATCTTTGCAAGCTTTGTCTGCGATACGGATCACATCCAATACACGCTGTTTCGTTGCACGATCGCAAGCTTCCCGCAAAGAAACATGTGTTGATACGTGAACGACTCGCAGATTCCCATCTGCCAGCATCATCGTGTACTTGTCTGTATCTGTCAGGTCTGCATAGATTTCTGTGTGTCCAGCATAATGGTGTCCGGCTGCATTCATCGCTTCTTTATTCAGAGGATTAGTCACTGTGGCATCAATCTCTCCGGCTAATGCTAGCTCAATGACTTTCTTGACGTATTGAAAGGCGGCATCACCGCCAGTCTTTGATACCTCGCCAATAAGAAAACTGGCCATATCTACCTTTTTCAAATCAATCAAATCAATTGTGCCGAAGATATACCTTCCTTCTTTGGGCTGCTCAATGGAATTTACTTTTAGTGCTAGTTCCGGATGCTTTGCTAAATAATAGTCAACAACACTCCGATCCCCCACTAATAATGGTCGGCAATGATCGTAAAGGGCCGGTTTTGCAAAAGCTTTAAGAGAAATCTCAGGTCCGATTCCAGCAGGATCCCCCATAGTAATGCCGATAATTTTCTTCATAATACTCATCCTCCTTTCCAACACTGACTTATAAGATTTGCTGATAGATCGCTCGAGCATCTTCAGGTGTCACTTCCCGTTTGTTATTGACAAGCAGACGGGTAACTTCCATACCAGCTGCCACTAAACCTTCCAAGTCTTCTTCTGGCACATGGAAGGTTTTTAGGCTTGTCGGGATCTCTAAGATGCGAACGATGTTTTCTAATCTGTTAATCATGAACGCTGATTTTTCATCGATAGAGAGGGTTTGATCCCCATCATGAATCACGCGATCGTAGGCATCAGCCAACAATTCTTTGATAGCAGGTTCATTAAATTTCATCACTGGTGTTAACAGGATCGCATTGGACACTCCATGGGCAATATGATACTTTCCGCCCAACGGATAAGACAGCGCATGGACAGCTGTCGTACCAGACGCCGTGATCGCAACACCGGCGTAAAAGGAGCCTAACAGCATACTGCGCTTAGCTTCAAGCGCTTCTGGATTTGTACAGGCTTCAATGATATGATTCATAATCAAGTCTAGAGCCTCTAGGGCAAAGGTGTCGCTGATTGGATTGGCTTTTGCTGAGGTAAAACATTCGATCGCATGACATAACGCATCCACACCGGTAGCTGCGGCAATTGGTTTGGGTAAATCCTTGATCATTCGCCCATCTAGCAGAACAAAATCAGCAATCATTTCCGGATTGACAATCCCGATCTTTAAGTCTTTTTCTGGTACACCGACAATGGCGTTCGGTGTTGCTTCTGCACCCGTTCCGGCCGTCGAAGGAATCATCAAACTTCTCACGTGTTTTTTAGCCGCTAGCGGATCATCCAACAAATCTTTGATGGTATACTCATCTGTTGCTGAAATCGAAGCAAGTTTTGCTACATCCATGACCGAACCACCGCCGACAGCAACAATAAAGTCCGCTTGCTCATTTTTGAAAGCATCAACCATCGCTTGGGCTTCGTGATAATTAGGTTCTGCTGGAATATCTGAAAGAATTGTATACTCAATTCCAGCTTCTTCGATTAGTTGAATCGGCAAATCGATTAATCCCAAAGCGAGAAGGCTTTTATCAGTAAACAGAACGATTTTACGGATCCCGCTATTGATAATCGGTTTCAGCTGTTCGATTGCATGTTCACCTGCAAAAATCGTTTTAGGCATTTTTAAACTGTAATCTGTTAACATTTCAATTCCTCCTTGATTGTTTCGTACTGCTTGATTTCTTCAAATAATGTTTCTGAGCCAAACCCACCGGATTTTGTAATCACCTGCATTTCTTTGTTATTCCACTCCACTACAGATAAAACCACGCCAGGTTTGAGTTCTACCAAAGGTTTGATACCGGTCACACCTAAAACCCTCATCGTTTGATATAAGGTGTCTCCACCTGTAAATAGAAATGTGTTTTTGTGTTGCTGAGACCAAAGTGTTTTTGTCAATTTCCCCAGTGCCTCTCCTATGCGAAAGCGGCACTCCTTTGCAGTCAGTCCCAGCTCTTTGCTAAGCGTAAGAAGCTCAGCAGTCGTTTGATCGCTGCAGGTATCAAAAACGACCAGGGATTCCTTTTTCAACAGCTCATGATAGGCGCTCACCTCTTGCCGTCCCACTTCTTTCTCCCAATAGGTATCATCCAACAATTGCTTTGCCGACAAAGAAATGCGTGGGGAGCGCTTTTGCGCATAAGCAATCTGCTTCTTCGTTATAGGGTTCACACTGCCGCAGATGACCACGATCGGTTTTTCAAGCTGCAACTGGACTTTACTCCCTTCTGGAAACAGTTCATGTGCTAAAGTCTTTGCAAACCCAGCACATCCGACTGTCAGTCCCAGAAGTTTTTTTTCTTTCAGCTGTCTGCCATGTTTTGCCAGCATCTCGTCTGTCTGGGCATCAAAGACTGCCACACCAATGTTTGGCAATTGATCATTTTGTACCAGTACTGCTTCGATGTCAGCTTCCGTCTTTAATCGTTGTATCACACTACTTTCTATTACTGGTTCATATGGGTCATCTGCAAAAACACTTTCTGTAACCAAGACATCATCAATATATAAATGACCATCGATCAACACTCGATTCATTTCGGGGTACGCAGGCAAAAACGGGATGACCGCTTGCTTATGCGTATCTATCATTGCTTTTATCTCAGCACTGATATTTCCTCTCAATGCCGAATCTACTTTTTTATAGATATAGGGAATTCCGGCAGCTTGTGCCTCTTCTAGAATGGCTTTGGTTTTTTCGTAAGCCGTGTCAAAGTTTAAGTGCCTGCTCTCTGTGTTAAGAACCAGCACCTCCATCTCATGCGGAATCTCCTCATAATGAACAACTGCTTCCGTCGAGACCAAAGTTTGAATACCCTGTCTAGAAAATTGAACCCCAGTATCAAGCGCTCCTGTAAAGTCGTCTGCAATAACTAACAACTTTAACATCTACTCACCACCTCGGACTTCTTGGTTTGATTATAGCGACAAAAAATAAGCGGTTACATTCTAAAAAAAAGAAAAATCGTTTAATTTCGAAACAGTTTAAATGAAAACGGATACTTAATCGTTTTTCTGTGTTATTATCGTTTACAAATGAAACACTTTTGAAGGTGAAGAAAATGAAGAGGAAAATTTTAGGAATCGCACCTTATGAAGAATTAAATTATTCAATGACTATTATTGGTGAGCAATACCCTGAAGTTGAGACGACTATTTATACGGCCGATTTGGTGGAAGGGCAAAAATTGGCAACGCAACTTTGCAATGACGGATATGATGCGATCATTTCTCGCGGTGGGACTGCCAAACTAATCCGAAGAGTGGTTTCTTTGCCGGTAATTGATGTCTCGCTATCGATTTACGATGTTCATAGTGCCATTCGCTTGGCCGAAAATTACACAGACAACTTCGTCATTGTCGGCTACCCTAGTATTACTGAAAAAGCGCACTTACTTTGCGATCTCTTAGGTTTGAACATTGAAATCTATACCATCGACGAGGATATCAATGCTCACGAGATGCTCGATTCATTGGCAGAAAAAAAATATGAATTGATTTTATGCGATGCAATTACGAATCGTACTGCTCTTTTAAAATCGTTAAACACCCTTTTGATCACGTCAGGATTGGAGAGCATCAAACGTGCCTATGAAGACGCCCTGACGATCATCGATCACGTCAATCAAGTCAAACATAAAAAAGAGATTCTGGAAAAAGGGTTGCTTTGCCTGAAACAAGATATTCTGTTTTGCGACGATGATTATAAGGTTGAATTTTCCACCCTTGACCCGATTTTTGCATCAGAAATCATCAAAATTTTACAGACGAAATCCGAAAAAAAAGAGCTACAGCACTATTCTCAAGTAAAGAACTGTTTCGTTACAGTTACAGTCAAAACATATATTATTGATCACCAGAAGTATTACTGTTGTTTTATAAACGAGAAAAATACACCACCTATTTCCAATAAACACGGTATCACCTATCAAAAAAAAGCTGAGGTTGCAGCCGTTTTTTCAAAGCAGCTGCTGTTTTCACAATTCATTCCTCAAGAAATCAAGCTGGAACTCAAGAAAAAAGAAGCCAGCTATTCTTCCTACCTAGTATTCGGAGAAAGCGGCACAGCGAAGAAAAATATCGCCTATCAGATTTACTTGTCCCAGACGCAAGACACTAACTATCTGATTACCGTCAACTGTGCTTTGATTACAGACAAGTTATGGAAGTTTCTAGTCAATGCAGCCAATGGCCCTTTTGTTGATGTCCACAATACCATTTTCTTCGATCATGCTGAGCAGCTTAAGCCCGCTTCAATTGAACGGCTTGTCTCTTTGATCAAAACGACGAATGTCTTGAAAAACAACCGGCTGCTCTTTACCTATGACAACAATAAAACAAGTGATTCAACAACCTTTACTCGCTTGGCAAGCCAGTTAGGCAGTGCCAAAATCTATGCTCCTACGATTCGTGAGCGAAAAAATGAATTGAGTATTATCACGACACTACTTTTAAATAAGATGAATATTGAATGCAGCAAAGATATCATGGGCTTCGATCCTAGAGCGTTAGAAGCCTTTATGGCCTATGACTGGCCGGGAAATTTTGATCAGCTGCAATACTGTGTCAAAGAACTGGTATTAAATGCGAATTCCCATTATATTTCTGAACACCAGGTTGCAGAATTACTAAATAAAGAACGTTTGATACAAAATTTCACTAATATACAAGACAATTTCACGACTAAAAGCAGCCTCCAACCTCCGACATTGTTTGACTATACAAAAACAATCATTCTAAATGTATTAGAGCAAAACGAGGGCAATCAAACCAAAACCGCTATTCAACTAGGAATCAGCCGAACGACATTATGGCGCTACCTAAAAGAAGACGGTTAAAAAAATCTGCCGGCCGCAAAGAACGCTTCTTGCGGATCCGGCAGATTTTCTTCTCTCAACCTATATTTTCATCTTCATTGGAGAGGGTGTGTTTTCCTTCGTTTTTCTTGATTCCAAAACTTCGCAAACCTTCTTACGCTTTATGAACTGTACTAAATGATGAGCTTATTCCAGCGGTTCTTCCGCACCTTCCAGCCACACGGCTTCTGGTTTCTGATCACGAATCAAAAATAGCCCCGTTGCAAACAGCAGACCAGAAGCGATCGTCATCAATAAGAAAGAAACATTCATCCCATGAAGCAGTGCACTCGTCCCCGTTAAGGTCGTGCTGTTTTGCGCCACACTATTCATGATCCCGACAAATAATGCTGTTCCGATGGCGCCTGCCACCGTCCGCAAAGAAGTCAATAACGCTGTTCCATGCGCCGTCAGCTGCGGCGGAATATTTTTATTTCCCCACGTCACAAAGGGCATCAACAAACAGCCGGTGGCGGCACAGCGCAGCATGTTCAAAACCACTGCTACCCAAATACCCGTGTGCATATGGATGAAATACATGCCGATGTTGCTCAAGACCAGTGAGCCGCCGCCGAAAATCGTCAACAGACGGATGCCGACTTTGTCATAGATTCGTCCAGCCACCGGACTTAAAAAAGCCGAGACCAAGGAACCTGGCAAAACGGCTAACCCTGAGATCGTCGCTGATTTGCCTAAAATCGACTGCACGTAAAGCGGCATCAGCATCGCCGAACCCATCAAGACCAAGTAAAGCATGATACTGCCAAAGACACTGATGGCATATTCTTTTGTTTTCAAGACCCGCAGATCCAAAAATGGGGTTTCCGCTCTTAACTGACGGAAGACAAAGAAGATCCCTGCTACCAAACCGATCCCTAAGGTTCCTAAAACGGGTAAGCTGAAAAAGCCATAGCTGCCGATATTGCCAAAGCCTAAAGTGATCCCACCAAAGGCGAAGGCACTCAAAACAAAAGAGGTCTGATCAAATTTGCTGTTGCTTACTGGTAACACATCATCAAAAACCTTTATGGCCCAAATCAACGAGATCAAAACGATCACGGCAACGATATAAAAAATCGCATGCCAGTTCAAGCGGTCCACGATCAGCCCAGCGATCGTCGGTGCGATCACGGGTGCCGCGGTAATTGAGAGTCCATACCAGCCCATCACCACACCGATGCGATTGATCGGATAGATCGATAAGAGGATCACTTGCGCCATTGCGGTCAAGATTCCATTGCCTACGGCCTGCAAAATACGAGCAAGCATCATGACTAGAAAATTGGGCGCTGCAGCACAAAGCAGCAAGCCCACCAACGCAATTCCTAATGCAGCGAGATAGAGCTTTTTGGTTGGCACACGATTCATAAGATATGCCGTCAAGGGCATAACGATCGCCATCGCCAAGGAATAACCGCTTGTCAGCCATTGGCCCGTAGTGACGGAAATCTGCAGGTCAGTGACGATGGCGGGTAAAGCCGTCGTCAAGGCGGTCGCCAACATGGATACGGCAATACATGTAATCATTAAATTAATAAAAATCAGCGTCCGCTGACGTTCCGTTCGTTGGACTGTTTCACTCAATCAACGTCCGCCTCCTTCTCAAGATAAAACTGTTCGATTTTTGCTAAGGCTTGACCAAAGGCTTGTTTTTCTTCTGCCGTCAAATAGGTCAGCATTTCTTGGTGCGCCTTGCTACGTTTTTCTTTCATTCGCTGTGCCTCTTCCTTGCCTGCTTCTGTCAGCGAAATCAAATGGCTGCGTTTATCTTTCGGATCGACTTCTTTTTGGATCAGCCCTTTTTCAGCCAGTTTCTTTAGTAGTTCGCCAGTGGATGTCGAACGAATCGCTAAATACGCGGCGAGATCTTTTTGAGTCAACGTGCCTTTTTCGTCCAATACCAGTAGGCAATTGAACTGTCCCCGACCTGGCATAAAGCGCCCATATTTTTGTTCCGCATACCGCCGATTTAATTTATACACTTCAAACAATCGTTCCACGATTTCTTGTTCGGAAACCATCGACCTTCAGCTCCTTTCGCCTCTTCACTATTTAGATAGGTACCTAGTTAAAAGTCCGCTCTCCATTTTACATAGGTACCTATCTATTGTCAAGGAAGGATTGACAATGAGAGCGGGTACAGCAACCAAAAACAAAAAAAGCATTGAAACTTACGCTTCAATACTTTCCTCGTGGTTCTTTTTCTCAGCAAACTCTGCCAGCAGTTGCCGAACTTCATCCGTTGATTTGGTATTCATCAATTTTGCTCGCAAATCACTGGCACCAGGGAAGCCTTTGACATAGATTTTAAAGAAACGATGCAATCCTGCGATCGAGCGTGGCACCATTTTGGCGTAATGGTCCTGCAAGTCTAATTGCAGCTGCAACAAGCCTAATAGCTCTTCTGAGGTATGCTCTTTCGGTTCTTTTTCAAAGGCATAGGGATTCTTGAAAATACCCCGACCGATCATGATTCCGTCTACGCCATATTTTTCTGCTAGCTCCAAACCTTTGGTACGATCAGGGATATCGCCGTTGATCGTCAGCTTCGTTTGTGGGGCGATTCTATCCCGCAAGGCAACCACTTCAGGAATCAATTCCCAATGAGCATCGACCTTGCTCATTTCTTTGCGGGTTCGCAAATGGATCGAAAGGTTGGCGATATCCTGTTGCAGGACATGGGTCAACCAAGCTTCCATTTCTCCTAGTTCGGTATAGCCCAAACGCGTCTTGACACTGACCGGCAGCCCGCCAGCTTTGGCTGCTTGGATCAGCTCAGCCGCAACGTCCGGTCGCAAGATCAAGCCGCTGCCTTTGCCTCGTCCGGCAACGTTTGGCACTGGGCAGCCCATATTTAAGTCGATCCCTTTAAAGCCCATCTCGGCTAATCCGATACTCATCTCACGGAAATACTCTGGCTTATCGCCCCAAATGTGTGCCACCATCGGTTGCTCATCTTCGGTGAAGACTAAACGTCCCCGCACACTGTCGCGTCCTTCTGGATGACAGTAACTATCGGAGTTGGTAAATTCCGTAAAGAAAACATCTGGTGCGCCGGCAGCTTGAACGACATGCCGAAAAACGACATCGGTGACATCTTCCATTGGTGCTAGGATAAAAAAAGGCTTCGGCAATTCAGCCCAAAAATTTGTTGTCATGATTTACGCTCCATTTCTTTGTCCAAGGATCTTATTTTATGACCCCACTTGCAAAACAAACCCCATTATACTAAGAATGCGTCAAAGAAGCAAAAGAGCAAGACGACACCCACCGGTACTTCGCCCTGCTCTTTTGCAATAGCCGCCGCTTAATACTGCCGAATAACTGGCGGTTCGTAGGCTTGAATAAAGGCTTCAAGTTCATTCGTTGTTTGCGCAAAACCGATTTTTTCGCGATCGGCCTGCGTCAAGAACTCGTTTTCCACCATATTGTCATACAAGGCTCTCGTTGCGCGGTAAAAGTTGTTCACATCATAAAAAGCACAAGGATTCGGGTTTTGACCGATTCTTGACCACGAGATCATCTCCGTGATTTCTTCCAGCGTACCCGGACCACCTGGCAGTGCGACAAACGCCTGCGACAATTCGAACATTTTTCGTTTTCTTTCTGACATTGTCTCGACGACATGGAGTTCGGTCAATCCAGGATGTGCTAGTTCCCGATCCTTTAAAAAGGTTGGGATCACCCCGATCACCTGACCGCCATTTTCTAAGACAGCATCTGCCAGCACGCCCATCAAGCCGGCTTTTCCGCCGCCATAAACTAGCGTATTTTTTCTTGAAGCGATCCACTGCCCCAATTCTTGGGCGGCTGTTGCAAAACTAGGTTCATTACCGACACTGGCACCACAATAGACTGCAATTTTCATAAAACTCTTCATCATCCTTCTCAATCATTTTGAAATAGTATATCATGATTCTGATAAAGGTTCTGGGAAAGGATGAGAAAAAATTTATGAACATTGAGGAATATCAACGATTTATCAGTGACTTCTACAAAGCCCGCAACTGGTATCAATATGATCCGTTTATTCGGGCGAATTTTTTAGCAGAGGAAGTCGGGGAAGTGAGCCGTGCCATTCGGACATTGGAGATCGGTCGTGACCGTCCCGACGAACAAGAAGGCTTGCCAGAAGAAAAACTGGCAAACCTGACGGAAGAATTGGGCGATGTACTGGATAACTTATTTATTCTCGCCGATAAATACGATATTTCTCTCGAGACGATCATGCAAAAACACAAAGAAAAGCTGTTGTCTCGCTATCAAATGGACCACGTGACAGAAAAAAACAGCTAACGGGCTACTTGTTGCGGAACGGGCAGCGGCAAAGGGTGCTTTTCTTAAATACAAAAAAACCAACGTTTCTGTGGTCGATTGGCCAGTGAAACGTTGGTTTTCTTCTATTATATAAAAAGTTGGTTCTCCTTTTTATGCAACAGGAGGTGTTTATTGTGCCATTTGCTCTACCAGTTCTTCCAAACCAGTTAAGGCTTGGTAGCCGTAGCCAAAGAGATAATTGTAGTCCATGCTGTAGACTTGTTTGTTTTTGATGGCTTTCATGCTAGAGAGTTTGTCGTTTTTGTATAAGCCTTCAATGATTTCTTGACCGGAAACACTGCCTTCGATCGTTGACCAGTCGCCGACGATCAAGACATCGGGATCCGTTTCGATCAAAGTTTCGACACTGACTTCCCCTGAATAGTCTTGAAACACATTGTTCAGTTTGATCATATCAAAGTTGCTATTGAAAAAAGACTCATCTTGAGCGGCATAGACACTGACCACACTTGGATCGGACATAAAGAGATGGGCAAAGGTTTGCTCTTCTTTGTCTGCTACTTTTTCTTCCAAGGCACTCTGACGATCCTTTAATTCTTTTTCAAAAGCAGCGGCTGCCTCAGGGACATTGAAGAGCTTACCAAGGTTTTCAATGTCTTGATAAACAGAATCAAACGTCGCCCCAGTGACAGAGGTTTCTTGGACATAAGTCGGAATGCCCATCTCGTTTAAGGAATCAACGGTGCCGACGCCCCAATCTTGGTTATCGAAAAGTCCCCCGCGGCCAAAAATCAAATCTGGATCCACACTTAAGGCTGTTTCTTTACTGATATAGTCGCTGCCCAGGTCGTTGAGTTCTGCGTAATCAGCAGCAACTTCCTCATCAGCGGCACCAAAGGTTGCACCGACACCCGCAATCTGATCCTTGAGGCCGAGATGCAGCAGCAATTCCGCTGCTGGTCGTGTGTTGGCAACGACTTTTTTCGGTGCCTCATTAAAGGTTTGGTCCTTGGCAGTCCATTGCGTGCCGCCCTCTGCTTTGGTGTAGTTGCTGATGGTTAAAGGATACGTACTTTCTGCCTGTGAGGAAGAAGCCGAAGTTCCTTCATCCTTCGCATTGCCGCAAGCGCTTAATGTAAAGACTGCCAATCCTACCCCAATCATTTTTCCCCATTTATTCATCTGTTTGCTCCTTTTCAAAATAATAATGAAACCCTAATCCGCCTGTGATCGGATGATGGTAAATACTGCATTTCACGCCATAGATCTCTTCGATCAGTTCTTCTGTCAGCAACGTTTCTGGTTCGCCATACCCTACGACCCGACCATCTTTTAAGGCATAGATAATGTCGCAATAATTGGCTGCTTGTTCCAAATTGTGCAGCGCCGCCAACAAGCCAATCTTCAGATGCTTGACGGTCTCTAAGATTTCCAGTTGATATCGGATATCCAAATGATTGGTCGGCTCATCGAGAATCATAAATTTCGGTTCTTGGGTGATGGCACGAGCAAGGACGACCCGCTGTTTTTCGCCTCCTGATAATGAGAGGTAGCTGCGTTTTCTGTAGGCACTTAGCCCTGTTTTGGCTAAGGCTTCGGTGACCAGCTCATGATCGGCTTTGGTGTCTTGTTCCAACAACCCCTTGTGGGGCGTGCGGCCTAAAAGCACCATCTGTTCTACTGTTAAATCAAAGCTCAACTCATTGAATTGACTGACGACGCTGACTTGCTGGGCGACTTTTTTTTCGGAACTTTTCAAAATATTCATCTCACCCAAATAAATGTCGCCGCTGTCAGGTTTCAACGTTTTGTAGATAGCTTTTAACAATGTAGATTTGCCGCTGCCGTTGGACCCAATCAAGCCGACAAATTGCCCTTGTGCGGTTTGGACGGAGATGTCTTTTAGTATCTGCTGATCCCCGATCGTCAGATTGAGCTTTTCAACTGCTAATTTCATTCCGTCACCCCCCAAAGTTGTATTGCCGTTTGACAATGATATAGATAAAGATCGGGGCACCGATCAGCGCTGTAATGATCCCGATTGGCAGTTCGACTCCTTGCAATGTCGAACGGGCGATCACATCCGCCCAAATCAAAAACAACGCGCCTGTCAAAGCGGTCAATGGCATCAACAGGCGATGATCCGACCCGCTGACTCCACGTACGATATGAGGAATGATCAAGCCGACAAAGCCGATCATACCAGAATTCGCAACGATGATACTGGTTAATAGCGCTGCTAGCAGCATATAAAAACGACGATAGAAGGTCAGCTTGACCCCTAAGGTGGAGGCAACTTCATCCCCCAGCAAAAGCGTATTCAAAACACGGTATTGCGTCAGGAAGAAGAGCGTGATCAAAGAAACCAGAACCACGATAAAGCCCAATTTGTTCCAAGAAGCCGAGGCTAGGCTGCCCATCGACCAAAACGCTACGGTCTTCATCCCTTCTGCATTGCTAGCCAGATAGATGATCAAGTTTGAAACAGAGCTGCATAAGGCACTGACGATCGTCCCCGACAGCACAAGTTTTGTGGAAGTCATTTTCCCACCGATACTGGCAAGCAGCAGCACCAAAATGGTGGCAATCCCCGCTCCTGCAAAGGCGCCAAACGATAAGCCCAGCTGCAAGACTAGCGCCGATCCGCCAAAACCGACTAAGATGGCGAAGGTCGCCCCTAGGGATGCGCCTGAAGAGATCCCTAGGATATAGGGATCTGCCAATGGATTTTGGACCACCGCCTGCATAACTGCCCCGCTGATCGCTAACCCCATGCCCACAAAAATAGAAAGCAAGACCCGCGGTGCCCGAACAAACCAGACGATATTGATGTTTGCGTCTGAAATGCCTGAAAGATCACCAACCAACCCATAGCTGATTTTATAGAAGAGAATTTGGTAAACTTCGCCAAGGGTGATATTGGCTTGGCCGTTTGCCAAAGCAACTCCTACAGATAAGAGAATGGCGACAACTAAAACACAGCAAATGATTGTCGAAACCATCCAACGATTTGATTTAATCAACCCTACCGACATGTGATTCTCCTTTATTCAGCACGATCCCCTCAGATTTCACAGCAAAAACAACCTGACTGTTGCCTCGCCGCCATCGTAAAAGAAGCATCTGTGCGTTTTTTCGCTTATAACAGTTCTTCTCATGAAAAGCGCCAAAGCCATGTGCTGCTTTGACATCTATTTGCAAATGAGAATCACTCTCAATGAATAGAGTCATTATAAGGAACCTTTTGTGAAATGTAAATAATTTTCTGAAAATTTCCTTAAATAAGAGTTATTCTAATGTTCGTGATTGATTGGGCGTTTTCCTCTCCATTGACCTATCGAAAATACGGTACCCGTGAAGAAGCGAATCATTTGGTAAAATGATCCATTTTTTTTAATGATGAAAAAAAGACAGACTTCATTTTGTACGAAGTCTGTCTCCAGTCTAATGCCTATGCTTAGGCAGGCTTGTTCTTGCTAGCTTCCCTTTGTTCGAACGTGAAACCTATGCGTTGCCAAGGATTTGCTGATTCAACGAAATCATCTCCAAAAGACCTTGAGCGGCTTCGCTGCCTTTGTTGCCAGCTTTGGTTCCCGCCCGTTCAATGGCTTGTTCGATCGTTTCAGTCGTCAACACACCAAACATGATCGGAATGTCGGCATTCAGACCAATTTGGGCTACGCCTTTCGCCACTTCATTTGAGATCAATTCATAGTGGGTCGTTGCTCCGCGAATCAAGGCACCTAATGTCACGATCCCATCGTATTGTTTGTGGTCAACGATTTTTTTGGTAATATACGGAATCTCATAAGCCCCTGGAACCCAATACACATCGATGTTTTCTGCTTTGACTCCATGACGCAACAAATTGTCTTTGGCGCCTTCCACTAACTTGGAAGTGATAAACTCGTTGAATCGTGAGACCACGATCCCTACTTTGACTGCCTCTCCCTGAAACGTTCCTTCAAATACTGTCATCGCTCATTCTCCTTTGGTTGATTAAATAGATAGGTAATGGTGAAACTTTTCTTTCTTCGTTTTCAAGTAGCTGCTGTTTTCTTTATGCGCAGGCATCTCCAGCGGAATCCGTTCTGCTACCTTGATCCCTAAGCTTTCTAATTCCTTCACTTTGTCAGGGTTATTGGTCATCAGTTGAATCTCCTGCACTTCTAAGGAACGTAAAACATCGGCAGCAAACGTGTAATGACGAGCATCTGCTGCAAAACCCAATGCAATATTTGCTTCATACGTATCCAATCCTTGTTCCTGCAACTGGTAGGCACGGAGCTTGTTCCGCAAGCCAATACCGCGGCCTTCTTGGCGTAGATACAAAATCGCACCACGGCCTTTTGCTTCGATCTGCCGCATCGCTTCTTGCAGCTGTTCGCCACAATCACAGCGATGAGAGCCGAAGACATCGCCTGTTAAACACTCTGAATGGATCCGTAGTAACAGCGGCTCGGTAGTATGTTGAATCTCGCCTTTAGCTAGTAAAAGGTGTTCATTGCCGAATTCATCTTCAAATAAGGTCAATTGGAACGCCCCATAAGCCGTTGGCAGATCCACGGTGATAGGTGCAGTTCCTCGTAGATATTCCGCCAACTCATCAATGGTCAAAAACGGCAGCTGCCATTTTTCTGCTAATTTTTTCAATTCTGGGACCCGAGCCATCGTGCCATCTTCATTTAAAATCTCACAAATGTAGGCTGCTTCCACGCTGCCAGCAAGCTTCGCTAAATCCACAGCCGCTTCTGTATGTCCTCTGCGTTCCAACACGCCGCCAGGTTGAGCGGTCAATGGGAAGATATGTCCAGGGCGATAAAAATCCGCAGCCTGTGACGCAGGATCAGCCAACTTTTCAATCGTCACTGCCCGGTCTTTCGCAGAAATTCCCGTACTCGTCGTCACGTGATCGACACTGATGGTAAACGCGGTGCCAAAGGCATCCGTATTATTGGCGGTCATCTCAGGCAATGCCAGCTTTTCAGCGATCGCTTGTGAGATGGGTGCACAGATCAAGCCGCGGCCATAAGTCGCCATAAAATTGACGGCTTCTGGCGTTGCGTATTCAGCGATCCCAATCAAATCTCCTTCTGATTCCCGATTTTCATCATCGGCGACAATCACTAAGCCGCCTTTTTTTAACCATTCCACTGCTTGTTCTACTTTATGCATCGTCTGCCTTCTTTCATTTTCGTTGGTATTTGACATATTTCCCGATCATATCCGTCTCGATATTGACCCACTCCCCTTGTTTCAACTGCCCCAGCGTCGTCTGGTCTTTGGAATGGGGAATCAAGCTAACGGAAAAGGCCTGTGCCGTCGTCTGGGTGACCGTCAAACTGACGCCATTGATCGCAATCGACCCTTGCGGAATGATTTCCCCTTGCACACTGACAGGATAAGCAAACGTCAAGATCAAGGCATTTTCCAACTGCTTTTTCTGGATCAAACGGGTCGTTACATCAATGTGGCCAGCGACAAAGTGGCCTTCAAAACGCTGTGTCGCTGCCATCGCTCGCTCCAAATTGACTTCGGCACCCACCGAGAGTTGTTTAAAGGTCGTTCGTTGAAAGGTTTCTGGCATGATATCCACCGTAAACGTCGTCGCTTGTTTGGCGATCGCCGTCAAACACGTCCCGTTGATCGCCATACTGTCTCCGATCTGGTAATCCGCCAGCAAGCCTTCCGACGCACTGCAAGTTAGCTGGATCGTGTGGCTTTGCTTGCGGATCTCTTTGATGCGGCCTTTTTCCTGAATCAATCCTGTGAACATTCCTCTGGTCTCCTTCCTCGGATGCAAACATCTTCCCCAACTGCCGTCACCGTCACCTCTGTTAGCTGCTGCAGCTGTTTCGGGGTACGCTCACTGGTAAAACTTGCGAGACTATTGCCCCCAAGAAACTTTGGCGCCACATAGGTAATGCTTTCTTGCCACAGTCCGCTGGCTAAAAAGGCATCATGGATCGCAGCGCCTCCTTCTACGTAAAGCGATTGGACCTGTCGTTCGGCAAGCTCCTTCAACAATGCAACAATCGTCAACTCTTCCAGCTGGATCACTGACACATGCGCTGGCAAGTCGCTGACAACTGTCTGCTGCGTAAAAATCCACACGGGTGCTGAATCATCGGCAAACAGTGCCAAATGGGGTTGCGACAGCGTTCGCCCCCGACGGTCTAACACGATGCGAATCGGCGGAAAGCTGGTTTCAACCGTGGTCAATAACGTGGGATCATCCGTCAACACCGTCTGACTGCCCACTAAGATTCCTTGATAGTCCCCACGTTCTTGATGGACGTTTTGCCAAACCGCTGAACCAGTGATCGCACTGCGGGTTAACGCATCATGAGCGATCCGGCCATCTAAAGTGATCGCTTGCTTCAACGCCACGTAAGGTCGCTGATGCTGATGGTAAAAATTATAGTGTGGATTCAAACGGCGCACTTCTGTTTCTTCGATGCCCACCAACACGTCGATGCCCTGTTCTTCTAAAAAGCGCTTGCCTTGTCCAGCCACGATCGGGTTAGGGTCTAACTGGCCGACGACTACCTTTTTGATGCCGCTGTCGATGATCAGCTGGGTGCAAGGCGGCTGTTTTCCTTGATGGTTGCAAGGTTCTAACGTCACGTATAAAGTCGAATTGATTAGGTCTTCGGAGGAATGGCATTGTTCGATGGCGTTTCGTTCCGCATGGGGCTGCCCATAGACTAAGTGAGCCCCTTTGGCAATGACCCGTTGCTCTTTGACGATCACAGCGCCCACTAGCGGATTGGTAAAGGTTTGGTAACGCCCTTTTTTGGCTTCTGCGATCGCCAAACGCATGTATTCGTTATGCATCTTCCTTCCTCCTTTCAATAAAAAAATGCCTCGTGAGAATCTCACGAGGCATAGACAAACAAGACCGGCAAAAAATCAATTTTAGACGCACTGCGCCCCTTGAAATTTTGTGGTTTTTCTTCTCCCATCCAGACTTTCACTGTCGGTGCCAGATTCACACTGGCTCCACCGCATAGCTATGCGGGTCACGGACTTCAAGCATTGTACTTGTCACCGTCGGTCGGGAATTACACCCTGCCCCGAAGAATACTATTCAATTCATGTGCATTTTAGCCCGACCATTTTTGTTTGTCAATAGGCCTGATTACAAGCCAATAGGAATTCCTCTTGGCTTTTTCTTTTGGCAACCCCAAAGCAGCGACAGCAGAAATCCCTTGTCGTTCCGCCATTTTCCTGAGCTGCAGCAAGGCGATTTTGCCTGTAAAAAACACGAGAAAACCTAGGTTAAATATTTTTTCTCGAACGAAGCCATTTATCGAACTCCGTCACGAGTAAGACGACCATCCCAGAAGCTGCTGAGATGACCCAGCCAATCAAGGA
This sequence comes from Enterococcus sp. DIV0008, assembly GCF_050542615.1. NCBI lineage: Bacteria > Bacillati > Bacillota > Bacilli > Lactobacillales > Enterococcaceae > Enterococcus > Enterococcus sp. DIV0008. The sequence continues at coordinate 3,133,073 of NZ_CP172937.1, forward strand.
CATGTCCTCAGTATGAAAGGCGCTTTGCATAAATGGAACATAGGTCAATAACAGTTGCAGAACCAGCATCACCCCAATGATCACGAACGCTTTTGGATTGGTGAAGGAAGCATTAGAAAACGCTGGTGCACTGGTACGGATGTTGAACAAATAGAAAATCTTACTCAAGACCACGATATTGACCATCATGGTACTAGCAACGGCTTCGCTGACGCCTTGTAGCAAGAGCCAGTCATGGGCGATCAAACTGATGACTGCCATCAAGATCGACACATACGCCATCTGCCAAATATCGTGACGATTCAACAATTTATTGCCTGTCTTTCGCGGCTTGCGGCTCATGATCCCAGACTCTGCTGGTTCAAAGATAAACGCAAACTGGATCGTAATAGCAGAAACCATGTTGATCCACAGCAGTTGTGTCGCCTGCAGCGGCAATTCTTTTTGCATCATGATCGTAAAGGCAATGATCAGCCCTTCGGCAAAAGATGTCGGCAACAGAAACAGAATGCTCTTTTTGATGTTGTCATAGATCCTGCGTCCTTCGCGAATCGCTAAGGACATGGTACCGAAATTGTCATCGGTCAAGATCATATCAGCAGAGTCTTTGGCTACATCCGTGCCGCTGATCCCCATCGCTACACCGATATCCGCCCGCTTCAACGCAGGGGCATCGTTGACCCCGTCCCCTGTCATCGCCGTGACTTTGCCTTTGGCTTGCAGCGCTCTGATAATGTCCAATTTATTTTTCGGCGTGGTTCGTGCAAAGACTTGATTCGTCAAGGCAGCATCTTGAAATTCAGCTTCACTCATCTGATCCAACTCGGCCCCAGTCACGACGTGAATCTCATCCGCTAAGCCAAGCTTTTCCCCAATCGCTTTGGCGGTCAGAGGGTGATCCCCAGTAATCATTTTCACTTGAACACCGGCTTGGTTCATTTCCTTCAGGGAGGCAATCACTTCTTCTCGCGGCGGATCGATGATCCCGGCGATCCCTAGTAATTGCAGCCCTTGCCCAAAAATCGTTTCATCAATGTGATCAATCGAAACTTTCTGATAGCCCACCGCTACCACTCGTTTGCCTTCTGCCGACAAGCGGCGAACATGACCTGTCCAATAGGCTTCATTAAAAGGTGCCGCTTGTTTTTGCACCATTTCAAACAATTTATCTGGGGAGCCTTTAACAAATAACAAGCGTTCCCCCGCAGGGTTTGCCACTAGTTTCGCCATGTAGCGGTTGTCCGAATCAAAGGGTAGCATATCCAGTTCTTGGTAAGCGGGTGCTTGCGGATAGGCAAATTGCTTATGATACAGCGTCAAAAAGGAGCCGTCTGTTGGTTCTCCATTGATCGTCCAGTGATTTCCTTCTGGCACCAATACCGTATCGTTGGCTTCGTAGCCAGCTTCCAAAAACAACTGCAAGATGTCTTGCGTGCGAACGTCCTCCTGCTTTGGACGAATCACGCCCACCGGCGCATAGCCGTCACCCGTCACTTCGTATTCCTGCTCAGCCAATACGATGTCTTTAACTGTCATTTCATTTTTGGTCAGGGTACCGGTCTTATCCGTCGCGATCACATCCACTGAGCCTAGCGTTTCAACCGCTGGCAGTGTTTTGATGATGGTGTGCTTGTTTTTTGCCATATCACTGACACCCATCGCCAAAACCACCGAGGTCGTTGCGGGCAATCCTTCTGGGATCGAACCGACGATCATGGTGACGACGGCTAAGGACAAGACAGAGATCGCATAGGTTTGCTGGAACAAACTGACGATAAACAGCAAGACTGCCACGCCCATGATCACATAGGTGATGCCTTTCCCCAGTCCATCGATCTCTTTCATTAACGGCGTTTTTCGTTCTTCTGTTTGGTTGACTTCTGTGGAGATTTTCCCGATCTCAGTCGTGGCGCCGGTAGCGATCACGATCCCTTTCCCGCTTCCTGACGTCACGGAAGTTGAAGCAAACGCCAAATTCCGTTGTTCTGCTAATGGGGTTGCTTCATCCACTAAGGCATCTGTTATTTTTTCCACCGAATCGGCTTCACCAGTCAAGGCGGATTCTTGGATACGCAAGTTATCGGCTTCGATGATCCGCAGATCCGCAGGCACATTGTCGCCGGCTTCTAAGAATACGACATCCCCCGGAACGACTTCGGCAGCTGGAATATCTTGACGAATCCCATTCCGATAGACCGTGGCTTCTGCTGATAGCATCTCTTTGATCCGCTCTAACGCATCGGAAGCATTGGCTTCTTGGTAATAACCGATCAACGCATTGACCAGTACGACGATGCCAATGATCACGGCATCAGAGAAATGCCCCATCAGCAGCGTTAAGATGGCAGAGAAAATCAAAATGTAGATGATCGTGTTATGGAATTGCCGCAGCAGCAACCGCCACTTGGCGGTTTTTTTGACCGCTAATTGGTTCAATCCGTAGGTTTCTAACCGCTCGGTTACTTGCGCCTCATCTAATCCTTGATCGATAGAGGGCACCTGATACTGTTCGATTGTTTCTGACACTGATAATTGAAACTCTTTTTTATTCATTTATTCTTCTTCCTTTTCTTTTTTCATTGATGGATAACACAAATAAGCCCCTTATTTAGAAACTGCTCCTAAATAACGCGCTGTTGTTGGTCTCCTATTCAATTAAAAAGTAAGGTAAGTCAAAATAGTGTTTCTGCTCACCGTCACTCGAGTCGCTTGACATTCGTTTACCACCCCCTCTAAAGTTAGCAATAAGCGTAACAAACTATTTTTCCAAAGTCAAGAGTCATCGCTTTCATAGCAATGAAGGGGCATCTCAAAGTTTTTACGAAAAAAAGCCGCACGACAACGATTCATTGCCGTACAGCTCCTTCAGTACATTCTCTTCAAGCCCAAAGGCTCGCCTTAAAGCTGATCCAGTGCCTCACTGATGGGTGTTTCCCCAGCTTGGACTTTGATGACTTTTTGATAGGTTGCTGGACGTTCCAGCATTTCACCTAACAAGACGGCGACATCCTCGATGGGGATCGCACCAGAGGTCGTTTCACTGATCTCGATCAAACTAGATCCTGGAGTTTCTTTCAACGCACCCGGCTGCAAAATCGTATAGTCTAGTGCGGTGTTGTCGATCAGCCAGCGATCAGAGAAAAACTTGGCGATCGTGTAATCCATCAATGACGCCATGCCTTCCCTTTGCCACTGTTCAGGTTCTAAGGCATAGGCTGAGCTAAGGTGGATGTAGCGTTTGATTCCTTTTGATTCGGCGGCTTGCATCACTTTGACGGCACCATACAGATCGGATTGCAGCAAGTCTTTGCCTCGGGAACCCGCCACGAAGTATACCGCTTCCGCATCGGCGAATTTGGCCGCCATCTCTTCCGGTTCCGTGTGTAAATCAAAGAACACGGGCTTGATCGTCTCCGTTTCTGTGATTTTCTCACTGCTGCGCGCACCAGCATAAACGATGTGTCCTTGTTTTTCTAGAAAGGCGATCAATTTTTGGCCCACCCGTCCGGTAGCACCAACGACAAAAATTTTCATTTTCTTTGCTCCTCTCGTTTCTTTTTCCAACTCTTACTAGTATCATCGTAGGACAAAAACCAAGATCCAACAACTATTCTGTTCCTAAAAAAAGGGAAAAAGGCACAGCACAAACCAATTCTTGCTGTTTTTCCCCATAGAAACCCATGTTTTTAAAAAAACACCCAAAAAAATGAAAAAAATTTTCTCAAACGATTGACAAAGCCTCGACTCTTTTGTAGACTAGGTAGAAATAATTTAAATATTTAGAAAATTCCAAATAAAGAAAAGGAAGGTGGCGTATATGACCCGCACCAATGTTAGCAAACGAATTATTTTATTATTATAGCCGGGACTGTTTGATTTTATACATTCAAAGAGTCCCTATTCACATTGCATCCAAAAAGAAGAACAGCTTCTTGAGATGGAGTGTTTTTTTATACCCATTTTCAAGGAAGCGACCTTTTACAAACTGACACATTGATGTCAGATAGATCCGAAAACGCTCGTTGAACAACTGCTGCCGATTCCCCGCGGTTATGCACTGCACTTATTCTAAAGACCCCTTCTGTTTGAACACTTGATTGGTCAAGCAGAAAAAGGAAGGATGATTTTTTCTTATGAAAACCGTCAACACGATCGCTGCTTTTGTAAACAAGTATTTGATCTACATCATGATTTTATTGATGATCGTCTCTTATTTCTTCCCGCAACCCTTCTTATGGATTCCGCCTCGTACAACGATTCTTCTGAGCATCATCATGTTTTGTATGGGGATGACTTTAAACGTTGCTGCTTTTAAAATGGTCGTCTTACAGCCTAAAGCATTCATCTTAGGAGTGCTTTTCCAGTTCACCATCAGTCCTTTGGTGGCTTACGGCTTAGCGCAGCTGTTTGGTCTTTCTTCCGGTTTGATCATCGGGTTTGTCCTACTAGGTTGCGTTTCTGGTGGAACCGCCAGCAATGTCATGACCTTTATCGGCAAAGGCGATGTCGCCCTCACCGTTTCTATGACCACGGTATCGACCTTGTTAGCGACCGTCGTTACACCCTTTTTAGTTTACGTCTTGGCTGGTCAGTATACTGAGATCTCTTTCTGGGAAATGCTCTTGTCTGTCTTGCAGATGGTGCTTTTGCCGATCATTTTAGGGGTAATCGTCCACAAACTCATTGCCAAGCACATCGAGCGATTCCTACAATCATTTGTGTTGATTTCTTCCGTTAGTATCTTATTGATCGTTGCCGGAACTGTCGCTCGCAACGGCGCCGTCATCGTCCAATCTGGCTTGATCGTAATTTTCTTAGTCTTGCTCCATAACTTGATCGGCTACGGCGCAGGCTATGGTCTGAGCCGTGTGATGGGCGTCAGTGCCACCCAAGCCAAATCCATCATGTTTCAATTAGGAATGAAAAATACCGGCCTAGCGATCTCGTTAGCTAATGCCCACTTTGCCGCCATTGCTGCAGCCGTTACCCCTGCCGCAGTCGGCATGGTGATCCATCAAATTACCGGACCAATTTTAGCCAATCTCGTGGCCAAGAAAGAAGGAAAACAGTATGAGTCAAAGTATCTTTTTGCCAAACTACACAATCGGGGCGGACGCCTACGAAAAAGTAAATGACATCGTAAAACCATACGGCACCAATGCCGTGATCATCGGCGGAAAAACCGCCCTTGAAAAAGCTGAAGACAAGATTAAAGCCGCTTTAACGTCAGCAGTCCAAGTGACGGATACCTTGTGGTACGGCGGCAACTCGACCTATGAAAACGTCGATCAGCTGTTAGCTACTCCAAGTGTCCAAGCCGCCGATGTTCTATTCGCCGTTGGTGGCGGCCGCGTTTGCGATACCGTCAAAGTGGTTGGGGAAAAAGCTGGCAAACCAGTCTTCACCTTCCCAACGATCGGCTCCAACTGCTCACCAGTCACCGCGGTTTGTGTCATCTATAAAGAAAACGGCGAGATGCAAGGGTTGTTTTTCCCTTCGCAACCGCCGACCCATGCCTTTATCGACAGTGAGATCATCGCCCAAGCCCCCGACAAGTACTTATGGGCAGGAATCGGCGATGCCCTCTCCAAAGAGATCGAATCGACATTTTCAGCGCGGGGCGATCAGTTAGATTACACCGATGGGTTAGGCATCCAAATCGGCAAAATGTGCACGGAACGCTTATTGCAATACGGCACACAAGCCTTGAAAGACAGTGCCGCCAATCAGCCGTCTTATGCCATTGAGCAAGTCGTCTTGGATATCATCGTAACCACCGGCTTAGTTTCCGTCTTAGTCATCAATGATTACAACTCCGCCCTTGCTCATTCCTTTTACTACGGAACGACCGTTTTGGAAAAAATGGAAGACTATTTACACGGCGCATCCGTTAGTTACGGCGTTTTGGCCTTGTTGCAGCTCGATCAGCAAGAAGCCCTCTTCCAGCGCATCTACGCCTTTATGAAGGAAAACAAACTGCCGGTTTGCCTAGCGGATATGGGCCTTAACGACACCAGCGATCTTGAGGCAATCTTAGACAAAGCAATGACCACCAATGACATCGTCCACGTGCCTTATGAGATCACGCGAGAAATGTTCAAACAAGCCATCCTAGACGTGGAAGCCTATCATGCCAAACAAAACCAAGCAGCATTGGCAGCTGCCAATTAAATGAAACCCTCCAGCAACGAATTGCTGGAGGGTTTTTGTATGGCTTTTTTCGCTTCTTCGTACTTGTCCTCCTTCTTCTTTCTTACATGTTAAAAAACATGCAATCGTTTACTTTGATTTATTTTTAAAAACTTATTACTATTTTAGTATAACAAAGGAGGAGATTGGTTTGGAATTGGTTTATTTATCTGGGTTGTTTTTGGTCATTTTCTTGTTGTATTTCCTGGCAAAGAAAAATAATCGCATCAAACAGCTGTTTTCGAAGATCACGATTACTTTTCTGTTTATTTACTTGGTTTGGCGTTTATTTTTCACGATCCCGATTGATAGTTCTGCTTCACTAGTATTTGGGATCATTCTCTATATTGCGGAAGTCATTGGTTTATTTGTCTATGGCTTTTTTGTTTACCTTTTTTCCAATAAGCTCTCAAAAGAATACCGCTACGAGGGGGATGAAGCAGAAGAATTCTTGCCAAGTGTCGCCGCTTTTATTTGTACTTACAATGAAGACATCAAGCTGGTGATCGCCACAGCATTAGCTGTCAAAGCCTTGAAATACCCCAATAAAAAAATCTATATCTGCGATGATGGCCATCGAGAGGAACTAAAAGAAATGGCCGAGCGAATGAATCTCGGCTATTTGACCCGCGAAGGAAATGCCAATGCCAAAGCTGGGAATATCAACTATGCCTTGTCCCAAACCAGCAGTGACTTGATTTTGCTTCTGGATGCTGACTTTATCGTCAAAAAGAACATTATTTTTGAAGCTGTCGACTATTTCCGCAATCCTAAAGTCGCATTGGTGCAATATCCACAAACATTTTATAACAAAGATCCCTTTCAATTACTGCGCAAATCCATGTACAACGAACAGGAATTATTCATGCGCTTTCTAGAACCAGCACTTTCTCGTGAGAATGCTTTGATCCATATCGGTACCAATGCCATCATTCGTCGCAGTGCCCTTGAAGAGATCGGCGGCGTTCCTACCAGCAGTATCACCGAAGATATGGCGACCGGGATGCTTTTACAAGACGCCGGCTATGAAACGATTTTTATCAATAAAGCCTATGCCTTGGGGATCACTCCTTACACTGCCAAAGAGCTGACCTCACAACGGACTCGGTGGGCGCAAGGAACGAAACAAATTTTTGACCACTTCAAACCGCGCCGGTTAAAAGGGTTGTCTTTTATGCAAAAACTTTGTTATTACAACTCCTATTTGTATTGGTTTACCTCTTTCCAAAAAATCATCTTTTTATTGGCACCAACCTTATTTATGGTTTTTGATATCTTTATCGTCAGAAGCAACAATCACCAATTATTGTTGTTCTTTTTACCGCCTTTCATTATGATTTCCCTGTCGTTTCGGCTGTATGTCCCTAAGATCAGGAACCTGACAAGTTCCCACATCTATGATTGCTTTGTCGCTCCTATCCACACTGGGGCATTGATCAAAGAATTTATGAAATCACAGAAAAAATTCAACGTGACCAAAAAAGAGATCGTCGGCAGCAACGCCTTTGATTGGCGAACTGTCTTGCCCCACATCATCCTCTTTACTTGGATTTCCTTTGCCTGTCTGGTAGCTGGGTATCGTTTGTACCGAGGAGAAGGCTATGAATTCGGCTATATCGTGACCTTGATTTGGTCGATCTATAACCTCTATGGCTTGTTTTATGCCATTTTGATCGGGAAAAACCGTTTTATCGAAAGTGATAGTGAAGCCTTGAGTATCGCCATCAATCGTCAGCTTTCTTATGATGCGAAGACGTTCGAAATGTATCAAATGAGTTTCAATGGCTTCCGTGTCCGGACTCATCCCGAGCAAATCTTCGTACCATGTGAAAGTTACGTCTTTTACGATGATAAGCGTCGCTTCACTATCAATTCGATTTGTCTAGAGGATCATGGCTCCTATGTGACTTTTGCCTTCAACAATCTAACACCGCAATCTGCTGAAGAGCTTGCCAGCTACTATAGCGACCAGCTTAATGCTGCCAAACAGTTAGAATTTGATATGGAGGAAGAAGTCGCAGAAATGAATAGTTAGTCCCGCCCCCTTTGTCGCAAGAGACAAGGGGGCTTTATTGATTCCAGAAAGCTCCTCGAAGGGTTGTTCCCCATCTTATGATGCTTGTCTTCCTTTAGATAACACTCTGGCATTTGCTACACTCTTTTCCAATGATCATTGATTGAAAGAGCCAGAACAGAATCTAGACGATTTCTCGATGGCAATACTTTTAAAGCCTTTAGAAAATATTAAAAAGTCTGCTTTCCCTATGACCTGATTGAGCTGATGCGGTTGCCACTGCTCACACATTTGTGAATAAAAGCGCATGAAAAAGCAATCCTTGTTATACTTATAAATAACACGAAGTCCATAGTAAAAAGCAGGAATCCTCATGATCCGTTACAAACGATTTCGCTTTGCTCGTTTAGGCGCTCTTTTGGTGCTGGGCTTACTCCTCACTGGCTGCAGTGCGGATACGGCACCGATTGAAGAACAACCGACTACCGACACGGTCACTCCTTTTGAACCAGCGGTTTCCTATGAAACTTTTCCATTGCCGCAACCAATCTTAGATGGGGAAACCAGTGTGGCGGAAGCTCTCTTCGAGCGGCGCTCGCAACGGGATTTTCAAGACACCGAGCTAACACAAGAACAGCTGGCACAGCTTTTATGGGCCGCTGCCGGTGTCACTACAGAAGATGGTCGCCGGACAGCGCCTTCGGCTGGTGCCTTGTATCCCTTAGACCTCTATGTCGTGGTTACACAGGTAACGGGGCTTGAGCCAGGGCTTTATCTGTATCAACCTGAGCAACATGCCTTAGCAAAAGTTCTTGCCGGCGATTTTCGGACCGCATTGGCGGAAGGTTCGTTGGATCAGCAAGCGATCCAACGAGCACCTGCTACATTGCTTTATACAGTGGTTTATGAACGACTGATCGAGCGCTATGGGGACCGAGGAATCGAACGTTATGCCTATATCGAAGTCGGACATTCCGCCCAAAACGTCCTTTTGCAAGCCCAAGCGTTAGGATTAGGCGCTGTGCCGATCGGCGCCTTCACGGATCATGAACTCAAAGAATTATTACAACTGCCGACGGAAAATGAACCCCGCTATTTGATTCCAGTGGGGGTTATTGAGTAGGGCTACTGAATAACAGAGCCCATTTTCGTGGGATTGTCAGTCTTTCATTAGAAAATGGCAACTGGCAAGGTTGATTTTCCCAGCAAAACTAGTACAATCGAAAAACCACCTGCAAAAACAGCAGGTGGTTTTTCTCTTTGCTTACAGTTTGTATGCCCGGACTTCTTCTGGTATTTCTTCTAGCGGTAGCTCTTTTACTACCGCTTCGGTGCCTGCTGCCATTGCTGTATCGTAGTACCAGCATTTGTATTTGATCGTATTCATGGTTTCTTGCAAGGCTGCCATTTGCTTTGTGACTTCTTCCAAGCGTTCATGAAACAGCTGCTGCCGTTTCTGCAAAGACGCATCGCCTTCCTCGCCCCAATCCAAGAAATTCTTGATGTCTTTGATGGGCATGCCGGTATTTTTTAAACAATCGATCACTTTGATCGTCGCTACTTCTTTTTCTGAAAACACCCGAATGCCGCCATTGCTACGGGCCATATTCGGAAACATTCCCTCTCGATCGTAGTAACGTAGTGTCGAGATGGGAATATTAGTTGTTTTTGATACTTCACCAATCGAGTAACTCACTTGCATCGCTCCTAAAAAAATTTTGTTTATCGCTTGACCTAAACCTAACTTCAGGTTCTACAATTAAAATACACCGCAAGCACTGTACTGTCAATCACCTATCGTTTCACAGGTTTGGCATTGGCAGTAGCAGGATTCGATGAAAAAAATCATTCACTGGAGGAAAGACAAATGTCAGAAATCAAAGAGAAAGTTATCGTAATTATGGGAGCCTCTTCAGGAATTGGGGAAGCAACCGCCGTTAAACTAGCCGAACAAGGGGCAAAAGTAGTAATCGCCGCCCGCCGTGAAGAGCGCATCAAAGCACTGGCTGAAAAACTAGGAGAAAATGTCTTGTATCAAACAGCCGATGTCACCAATCGCGAACAAGTCCAACAAGTCATTGATTTAGCCATGACCTCCTTTGGTCGGATTGATGTCCTTTTCAATAATGCTGGCATCATGCCTCAAGGAAACTTAGCAGAGTTGAACTATGACAGCTGGCAAAAAATGCTGGATATCAATATCATGGGGGTATTGAACGGGATCGGCGCTGTGCTGCCCATCATGCAAAAACAACAAGACGGCTTGATCATCGCCACTGACTCAGTTGCCGGACATGTCATTTACCCAGGTTCTGCCGTGTACAACGGGACAAAGTTTGCAGTCCGTGCAATTATGGAAGGCTTGCGCCAAGAAGAACGTGAACATGGCATTCGCTCAACCATCGTCTCTCCGGGAATGGTCTCCACGGAATTGTTTGAAACCGTCGGTAATGCTCAACTAGAAGCAGCCTTGAAAGAAACCTCTCGCGTAGAAGGCAACAGCCTAACGCCAGAAGATGTAGCAAATGCAGTGGTTTATGCCATTCAACAGCCCAAACATGTGGCGATCAGCGAAGTCTTGCTGCGCCCAGCAAAACAAACCGTTTAAGCTATTTCTACTAGCCCGTGAAACCTGCGACCGCTTGATGCGGCCACAGTTTTTTTTGTCGTCAAATCCCGCCGTTTCCCTAGAAAAAATTGCTTGGTTTTCTTGTGACACCCACTTGTCCGAGTAATGTAAACCAATGGTTGCTTTATGTAAACGACTAGGTTCTGTTACTACGGGGGAAATTTTTTTATACTTAGTATAAAGCTTCCGTATAAAACGACCAATCAGAAACGAACCTGCCGTTTTTCTCTTTTTATGAATAGCCGAGCATGATTGATATCCCGCCTTCACCGTTGACTTGCAAGTATTATTAGCTGTCCTCTTTTAGTACTTGCTTTTTATATAAGAATGGAGTGAGTGTATGAATGTGAAACAGCTGCTCGTCATTGCCGAGCAACGAAGAAACATCACGAATCAGAAATTGACCTATGCCGAAAATTTCTTGGCTGCCGGCTACTCCGCTGCCGAATTGCTGGCAGACGAAACCTTTCTTGAATTAGAGCGAAGGGAAACCCAACTAATTGCAGAACGCAATGCTATCTTTTACGAAGAAGTCAGCCACAACTAATCCACCTGTCCAATTGTAGGCAACGAAAAAGCGAAGGCTCAGCAGCACCTTCGCTTTTTTCTATAATAACTTGAGCTTGCGATTTTCTAATTAATTCCTTCACCATTTGATTGAATCACTTTTTTGTACCAATAAAAGGACTTTTTCTTATAGCGAGCCAACGAGCCAGTACCATCGTCATGCTTGTCTACATAAATAAACCCGTAGCGTTTTGCCATTTGTCCAGTTCCTGCTGAAACAAGGTCGATGGGCCCCCAAGAAGTATATCCGATAAGATCGACGCCATCTGCAATAGCATCAGCCATTGCCTTAATATGGCTTCGTAAATAGTCGATACGATAATCATCCTCGACTGTATATTCACCATTTTTTTCAATGAGGGTATCTATTGCACCTAACCCATTTTCGACCACCATCAAGGGAATTTCATAGCGTTCATAAATTTGATTTAACGCGATGCGCAATCCTAATGGATCGATTTCCCAGCCCCATTCACTCGCTGTAAGATGCGGATTTTTAACCCCATTGAAAAAATTCCCCGTTTGCTTTTCGGCTTGATCATTTACTTTAGTCACAGTAGAAGATTGGTAGTAAGAAAACGTATAGAAATCAACAGTGCCCTCTTTCAGTACTTCTAAATCTCCTGCTTCGATAGTAAGATCGATCCCTCTATCTTGCCAAAACTTTTTAGCAAAATATGGATAGCGACCTTTCACTTGAACATCACCACAGTAAAAATTACTGATATTAGTCATCTCTTGTGCGAAACGAATATCCTCTGGATGAGAAGACAACGGATAAATCATTCGATAGGCAATCATACAGCCCATTTGCAAATTTTTGTGTAGACTTTTTGCGTACTTGATCACTCGGGCACTTGCAACGAATTGGTGGTGGAGCGCCTGAAACCGCTGCTGGCTGTTATCGATATTTTTAGTATTCAAAAAATCATCAATATCCTTTGGATACATTCCTCCTCCTAAATACGTACCCACCCCTACATCTCTGGATAAAATATTGATTTCATTGAACGTCAGCCAATATCTCACATCATCTTGATAGCGATCAATGACCGTCTTGGCGAATCTTTCATATGCTTCAATCATTTCTCTGCTTTCCCAGCCATTAAACTGCTTTGTCATTTCTATCGGTGATTCATAATGAGACAATGAGACCATCGGTTCTATCTCGTACTTCTTTAGTTCTGCGATAAGACCATCGTAAAACTTTAACCCTTCTTCATTTGGTACTTTCTCTAAACCGGTCGGAAAAATACGAGTCCATGCGATAGAAAAGCGATACAGCTTAAATCCCATTTCTGCAAATAAAGCAATATCCTCTTTGTATCGATGAAAATGATCAATCGCCTCATGACTTGGATAAAAAGCACCTTCTTCAATTTCTGTGGTGATTCGCCGAGGCGTGTTCACATCGCCTCCCAGAAGCAGATCACTGATTGACATTCCTTTGCCGTCCGCTTGATACGCTCCTTCTAATTGATTGGCAGCTGTCGCCCCACCCCAATAAAATCCATCTGGAAATTTTGCTTTCATTTTTTCCCCTTCTTTCTTCTAAATAATTGTTACTAATTTATTCGAGTAATCAATCAATTCATCGTGCTCAAAAAATACCGGTTCATTCTGATTGTTCATAAAAATCAAAACAGAAGTTGGATCGTAGCCTTTAGACTTGATAAAATCAATATCAACACGGGCTAGCAAATCACCCGCCTTTACTCGCTGACCTTCCTCAATAAAAAGTTCAAATCCCTCTCCATCCAGTTTCACTGTATCTAATCCAATATGCAGTAACATTTCTAATCCATTATCATGTCGCAACCCGATGGCATGTTTTGTTGGAAAGACAGTTGTTATCGTGCCTTCAATCGGTGAATGGAATTCTCCTGACACAGGATCGATCGCCAGCCCTGGTCCCATTTGTTCGGTGGCAAAAACCTCGTCAGCTACTTCACTCAGCGGCAAAATGCTGCCACGGACGAAGCCTTGAATCAATGCTTCTTCAGCCGCTGTTCGTTTTTCTGAAGCAATCGGTGAAGGCTTCTCCAACGCTTTCATATCTTCTTCAATACTCTCTTCAAAACCAAAAATGACTGTCAAAACAAATGATATCGAAAAAGCTAACGCCAATGTTATGGCTGCTTTTACAATATTAGAGGCATCCTCTCCGAAAAATACCGGCAAGGTCAAAAGCCCTGGCGATCCGAATGAATAGCGGACTAGTCCGCTGATACCCGCATAAAAACCAGCAATTCCACCTGAGATCATCACATAAATCAGTGGTTTTTTCAGTTTCAAGTTAACCCCGTACAGCGCAGGTTCCGTGATACCAGACAGCGCCGTGATGCCGCTAGAAAAAGCAATTTGTTTCATCTGTTTATCTTTGGTTTTAACAAATACCCCAAAGGCGGCACCCGCTTGCGAAATGTTGCTTGCTAACATACCTGGTCCTTGGACGATTTCAAAGCCTACGGTTGAAAAGGAGACTTGCGCAATCGGAGTCAAAGCCGTGTGCATACCAACCATTACTAATAAAGGCGTGAAGATGCCCATCAGTGTCGGCACGAGCCATGGAACAGTCACTCGCAGATAATCCACAACAAAGAACAATCCATCTCCAAAAATCGCGCCGATGGGTCCTAAGATCATCAATGCGAGCGGAGCCATGATGATCACGATAAAAAGCGGCTTCAACATGGTTTTTAAAACACTTGGAATGATCTTTTCAGATAAACGATCAACATAACTCATAACCCAGACGATCAAGATGATTGGGATAACCGTTCCTGAATAAGCGGCTTCACGTATCGGAAGCCCAAACAGCTGCATAGAAACATCCGAGGCAACCAGACTCTGAAATGTTGGATGTAATAAGACGCCTGTGATCCCCAATGCTAAATAAAGATTGGTTTTAAATTGCCGTGCCGCACTAGCCGCAATTAAAAAAGGTAAAAAGTAAAAGGCGGCGTCTCCAATCATATTGATGATTTGATAATTTAAACTTTCTCTACTCAATCCCAAAAGGACCAGTAGAGCTAAAACCGCCCGAATTAAACCAAATCCGATCAATGCTGTAATGATTGGCGCCATTACACCAACAATATTTTCGACGATTCGTTTCACAAGTCCGTTTTTAGGTGTATCTACAGCTTCATCACTGTTTTTTTCCGTGATTTTATACTGATTGATTACAGTCGAATAGTAATTTCCTACTTCTCCGCCAATCACAAATTGTACTTCATCTCCAGTCAATTTGGTCCCTAGTACTCCTGGAATTTCCTTCGCCTGTGCTTGATTGAATTGCGTGGTATCTTTTAACTGGAAGCGAAGGCGAGTTGCACAATGATAGACCGCGTTAATATTTTTCTCTCCACCGATCGATTGAATGATTTTGTCTACTGATTCTTTCTTTTTATCAATCATTTGGTTCACTCCTCATTTTGTGATAGTAATAGTCTATTAATATGAATAGCTAAATATGCAATTTCTTCTTCAGTGATTGGTTTCTCATAGATTTCTTCTAAAGTCCGTTTTATTCGCTGACTATAGGCCATCGGTTCTTGATACAGCGTAGAGACTGTCTTTATTAAAACTGCATCATTGTTTAACATCGTGTTCGTTAAATAGCGTTCTGCAAAAAATTTGGCATGTGTAACCAGACGCTCATAGTGCAGACTGTGGCTATCCAATTTTTTCTTCACCAACATTTGTACAGACTTTAAAATATTTGTCACGATTTTTGTGATTTGGATAGCATTGGCATGAATTGCTGAGCGACTATTTCCGTTAATGATATGGAAAGTAATGTTCGCTGCTTCTTGTTCATTCAAAGAAACACCAAGTGCTTTTTCAATAATGGCAACACCTTTTTGAGCAGCCTGAAATTCTTCAGGATAAAATCGTTTGAACTCCCAATACATTGAAGAAGTCATAATGACATTGTCTCTGATCCTCTCGACAGTAAAATAAATATGATCGGTCAGTGAAAAGAGTGTATTAGCAGATAATTCCGTGTTTAGATATTTCTCCGCTTCTTGGATGACTTCATATGCTAGCTCGATATACTTTACAGGTACATTGTTCATAAACGTGATCAAGGACTCCATTCGATTATCTTCAATCGGAAGATAGAATTTAGAGATTTTCTCTTCCGAAATCAATTGACCTTTCTTTTGCTGATAACCGATACCTTTGCCAAAAGCAATAACATCTTTGTTGTCTTTTTCAACAATAATAACGTTTACATTCAAAACTTTCTTAATCAAATACATGTATTCTTCCCCTTCCTCCTTTCTGAGCGTAAAAAAAGGCATAATAAAATCAAATCTGCGAACCTTCGCAAAATTGATTTTATTATGCCTTGCCTGCCGTACAGTCACATACACATAAAAAAAATCACTATTTATTTCTTAAATTAATCATAGCATCCAAAAAAAGAAAACGCAATCATTTTTTATGTACAAAAAACCGCAAAATAGGTATTTCCCTTCTTTTGCGGTCAGCTTCGAATCTTACATCTAGATGACAAGCAGACTCTTTCAAACGAAATTAAATCGTAACACTGTCAAAAATCCCGCTACTTCTTCACGATCAGCTGAACGGCTTGATCGATTTTCTGCTTTTGGGTTTCCGTGTCGCTGTCTGGATTTTCCAAACAATTTTTCAAATTTTCAGCGACAATGATCCCCATAATACGGTTAACACTGGAACTGACGGCGGACAATTGCGTGATGACATCGACGCATTCTTTCTCGTCTTCGATCATTTTTTGAATCCCCCGCAACTGGCCTTCGGTTCGTTTTAACCGATTCAAAATATCTTTGTTGCATGCGGTCATCGTTTGATTTCTCCTCTCCATGCTGACATGCCGCCGAGGACATTGGTCACTTGAAACCCTTGCTGGCTCAAAAACTCAGATGCCATTTGCGAACGAGCCCCTGAATGACAGATGACATAGTAGTTTTTATCCTTCTCTAAGTCGCTGATTTGTTCTGTCAGCTCGCTCAACGGTAGGTTTTGTGCTGTTTTGATGTGTCCTTGTGCAAACTCATCGACTTCTCTGACATCAAGGATCTCAAGTGGTTCACGTTTTTCTTTTTGGGCAAATTCCTCCATAGATATGGCTTTAATCATGAATAATCATCTCCGGCTTAATAGTATTATACAACGAAAAGGCACCATCGAGGTTTTGACAATTGATGCCCGCTTGTTTTAAGATGCGTTCGGCAATGTAGCTTCTCAATCCGCTATGACACGTAACGACATACGAAACGCTTGGATCCAATTCAGACAACCGATCCCTCAATTCATCTAACGGAATGTGGAGCGCTTGTTGAAAACGTCCATTATTGGCTAATTCCATCTCTGAACGAACATCCAACAACTGCTTACCGTTTTCTAAGGCCTCCGTCAATTCGTGCCACTGAATATTCTCACTGATTCCTTCCGCCAGATTGATCGCTGCATAGCCAAGCATATTCACTGGATCTTTGGCTGAGCCAAAAGGCGGTGCATAGGTGAATTCCAGTTCAGGCAAGTCAAAGATCGTTAAGCCGCCTTTGATCGCTGTTGCCAATATATCGATCCGTTTATCGACCCCTTTGGCACCGATGCCTTGCGCACCATAGATTTTTCCAGTATCCGCATCAAAAATCAGTTTCAAATAAATATCCGTCGCATCCGGATAATACCCTGCATGGTCTTTGCCTGAAAGATGAACCACCTGGGGATTTAGCCCTGCCAGTTTGGCGCTGCGCTCACTCAACCCTGTGGAAGCTGCTGCAAGATCGAATACGCGCACGATCGCAGTCCCGATACTGCCTTTGTTTTTGCGAGCCAGTCCTCCCAACACATCAGCTACTTGCCGACCTTGGCGATTGGCTGGTGAAGCCAGGGAGATTAGCGTGTCTTCGTTGGTGATTTGTTGTTTCACAACGATGGCATCACCCACCGCGTAAATATCTTTCTTGCTGGTTTGGTATTGCTCATCTACTAAGATACCCCCCCGGCGTCCCAATTCAATACCAGCACGTTTCGCCAAATCCGTTTCTGGTTGGACACCAACCGAAAGAATCATGAGATCTGAAGTCAGGACCGTGCCATCTTCCAGAACGATTTCTTGCCCTGCTTTTTCAAAAGCGGTCGCTGACTGCGAGGTCAAAACTTTGACCCCTTGCTTGATCAATTCATTTTTGACATACGCAGCCATTTCTTCGTCCAAAGGTGGCAATACGTGGGGTGCTTTTTCTACGATCGTTACTTCGAGGCCTTTTTTATGTAAATTTTCAGCGACTTCTAACCCAATAAACCCAGCGCCAATGATCGTGGCTTTTTGAGGCTTTTTGTCTTCAAGATGCGCCATGATTTGGTCTAAGTCAGGAACATTGCGCAAAGAAAAGGCGTTGGTTGCTTCTTCTAGCCCTTTGATCGCTGGTACTAGCGGTTTTGCCCCCGGCGATAAAATCAACGCATCATAAGATTCCGTGAAGACATGTTCGCCATGTTTGACCGTCACCGTTTTCTCCTCTGGCTCGATCGCCAGCACTTCATGAAAAGGTCGCACATCTAAGTTGAACCGTTTCTTTAATGCTTCAGGTGTTTGGACCAATAGGGCATCTCGCTCTTTGATCTCACCATAAATGGCATACGGCAACCCGCAATTCGCAAAAGAGACAAAAGGACCTTTTTCAAAAACAATGATCTCCGCTGCTTCTTTAAGCCGACGTAAGCGCGTGGCTGCCGACATTCCCCCTGCTACCCCACCGACAATAACTATTTTTTCCATCATTACTTTCCTCCTTTGGTTGTTCCGCGCCATTGATTCATGCCGCCACGAACGTTGACCACATCAAAACCTTTTTTACTTAGGATTTTGGCTGCTTGTTTGCTTCGCATCCCCGATTGGCAAATGACTGCCAGTTTCTTGTCGCCTTTTTGAGTAAATCCAGCAACCTTATTTAACGGTACATTTTTCGCATAGGCAATGTGCCCGCTGCGGTACTCCGCCGGCGTGCGTACATCCAGAACTGTCCATTCTTTGGCTCCTTCTTTTTGTAAATCTGCTGTTGACATACTTGGTATGCGCTTAAATAGTGAAAACATTTCTTGCCCCTTTCGTATACCCCTCGGGGTATATTAAACAAGATGTTTTGCGATTTGTCAACTAAGTGATTTTCTTTAAGAAAAGAAACTTGCTGTTGCGCTGCTCCCCGCTCGATACTCTCGACAGCTGTTAGACATCTACCAATCAAGTAGCGAAAGACCCGTATCACACATTTCCCTCCCCTCGATCACAATGCTATAATAAAAGAAAAGATACATTGTAAAAATAACACACATCAAATCGTTTACTTAGCAGCTGATCGCTTTGATTATTAAAGATGATTGGCTCTCTCCCTAACCAATAGCGGACAAACAAGTGACGCAATCACCACTTTCCCTTGATTTATCAAGCAGCAAGCCCTGCTTTCTTGGAACCAACGAGGGTTTCGACTATGCTTAAGTCACATCAGCGAAAGGAAGAAAAGATGGAATTTGGCGAAAAAATCAAAGAAGTACGTACGAGAAATAACTTGACCCAAGAACAATTTGCCACTCAACTACACGTGACAAGACAAGCCGTTTCGAACTGGGAAAACAATCGTAATCTACCAGATTTAGAAATGCTGATTGCCATCGCCACGATTTTTGAACTCTCGCTTGATGAATTGATTTTAGGAGGAACTCAAGTGAACAAGATCACTGAAAAACTAATCAAAGACGGCAGCGAGACCCGACGCGCCAAACTCAATTTGATCACGACCTTGATCGGAACATTTTTACTACTATTCGGCTTTGCCTGCTTCTTCATCAAAGCAAGCGCCGTGGAATACATCGATCAATCCGGCATTTTACATGAAAATTTCTATCTAATCCCCGTAGGATTTTTGTTCCTATTGGCTAGTTTCGTAGTATTTGCAGGAACCGGGATCAATTATTTTCGAGCCGCTAGGAGAAAATAAATAAGAAGACGGCATAAAGCGACCCTCGAAAAGCAGATCAAAATCTGACTTTTGCGGGTCGCTCCATTTAAATTGCCTTGTTAAATTGTTTGATTCCAGTAAATACTGTACCGATACTTTTTCTCCTTACAAAATCCACCCTATTCTTCTTTCATTTAACAAACTAATCCCACTGATTATTCCTTAAAATGTTTAAACTATTCACGACCATTCGTCAAGCAATTGTGCTTAAATTAGTATAAAAAACCATCCCAATCATTTTTTTTGACACAAAAAATGTCAGATGATAGCCTTGAAATAGAAGGTTATCACTAAGATGACCTTCTTGCTTTTGGAATAAATAATAAAAAGGAGTGTATGAAATGAAACATCTAAAAGCGTTGGTTGTTAAAGCACTAATGATTTGGGCGATTTTGTGGATTGTGTTGTCGGGGATTTATGATGTCAGTTTTATGGACTCGACGATCGTCGGTGTGATCATTGTGGTGATGATCTATGTGCTAGGCGACTTGGTCATTTTGCGGAAGATCGGTAACATTGCGGCAACGATCGCAGATGCCGGCGCAGCAGCCCTTATCCTATGGCTGTACCTGACTTATATGGACTATACAAATGACATTTGGATGTTAGTATTGATCCCAGCAGTATTGATCGGTGTGGCAGAATGGTTCTTCCACAAATGGTTGTTAAAAGCAGACATCGTGCCAGATGAACGGAAAATGAAATAATTTTGTTGATTGCTAGAATCGAACGCAGACTCTTGTTCTGTGTTCGATTTTTTTGTTTACAAGATCGGCTATTGAAAAGCGACGCATCTTCATGTTCCATACGCTTTCTATAGTCACGCACGCTTGCCAAGATTTCTGGTTAGCTGAAACAATCGCCAAATTTGAATAAATCCCATCTTTCCATTACTATAAACGAAATCCGATCGTTTTTTGCACGGTTATACTATCAAGGAGGTTTGTATGGCAATTCATGTGATGTGGTTTAGAAAGGATCTACGCTTAGAGGACAACACGGCACTGACTGAGGCGCTTTTGTCTCTTCAAGCAAACGACCAATTGTTGTGTATGTTTCATCTCAATGAAAAGCAGTTTCTCCCCGATGCACCAAGCCATGATTACTTTTTTAGCGCAGTTGCTCACTTTATCGAGGCTGCCAAAAAGCAAAATCTGACGATCCACCTCTTAACGGGGACTTTGACAGAAGCCTTTGATCAGTTGTTCGCTCACTATCCAGAATGGAGCCAGCTTTACTTCAACTTTGATAACCGTGGATATGGTCGTAAACGCGACCTCTACATAAAAGAATTGGTCGAGAAAAAAGGCGTCACTGTCCATTCCTTTGAAGAACATCATCTACACCAACCAACGGAAGTCACCAAAGAGGATGGGACATACTACAAAAAATTTACGCCCTATTATAAGAAATGGATCCAGCTGCCCAAACCGGTCTATCAAAAGCAGGCCCTTGATTTTGAAAAAGCCGCTCATTTTAATGATGCCCGTCACTTTAAAGCAGGGACAGCGTTGCTTGCTGAGCTGCTAAAAAATAGAAAGACCGATTTTTCAACGATCGTTGGGGAAGACTATGCGCATAAACAATTGCAGGCCTTTGTGCAAAAGCGTTTGGCCGCCTATGAAAAAGACCGTGATCTCCCTTCGATCAAAGGAACCAGCCGCCTGTCCCCTTTCTTGTCTTTTGGACAACTCTCTATTCGGAAGGTTTGGGCCGCTTGCCAAGGAATGCCACCCAGCACTGGCAAAGCGACCTTTTTAAAAGAACTGGCTTGGCGAGATTTTTATCATATGATCTACTTCACTCATCCGGAGCAAAAAAACTATGAACTCATTGAGAGATATCGAAACATGGATTGGCAAAAGGATGAAGAGGCGTTTAACAAATGGCAAGCAGGGCAAACCGGCTATCCGATCATTGATGCCGCGATGCGGCAGCTGAATCAAACCGGTTGGATGCATAACCGTCTACGGATGATCGTCGCTTCCTTTCTAACCAAAGATCTACTGATCGATTGGCGGCAAGGAGAAGCCTATTTTGCTCGACAATTGATCGACTACGACGCTGCCAGCAATATCGGCGGCTGGCAATGGGCAGCTTCGACCGGCACCGATGCCGTTCCTTACTTTCGAATTTTCAACCCCATCACTCAGGGGAAAAAATTCGACAAAGAGGGGACGTTTATCAAACAATTTGTTCCCGAACTCGCCCAGTTGCCGCTAAAATTCATCCACGAACCTTACCTGATGACTGACGAAGAACAAGCCGACCTAAAGGTAGTTTTAGGCACCGACTATCCGTTGCCTATAGTCGACCATAACGAAGCCAGGAAAAGAGCCCTCGATTTGTATAGTAAAATCGAGCCGTGAGCAGCTGTCATGGCCTGCTTTCAAACATTATCGGTAGAAAAAAACCAGCAAAGACGCTCCGTAAGAGCTCGTCTTTGCTGGTTTTTTATTAAACTGGTGCGCCATTTTTCGCCTTTCAATAGTGAAAAAACAAACGGCACGTCTCATCAAATAGTCTGCTGGTGAGCATACAAAAAAGAAGCATTTTCCATGCTGTGTTTTTTAATTAAGGTCTTGTTGTCTACTTTCCCTCTTATTTCTAGTCGCTCTAAGCACCAATCCCCTGACAATTTATAGATTGAACCCTTTACTAGCGGCGTTCCCTGCTTTTTCACGACTGGCTAGCAATGTTTCTCCTTGCAAAACTGTTCGTCTGATGAAAGGTCATCTATAGAACCATTCTGTTATAATAGCTCCATATTTGAGGATAAGGATGGTTTATATGAAAAAAATAATCGGATTCGTCTTAGTCGTACTTTTAGGGTTTGCCGGATACAAAGGCTATGAATATTATCAATCCACCTATTCAGGACAAACAGCTTACGCGTATGTCCCATCTGAGATTCCGCCTAAGGTAGAACATGAAAGTAAAAGCGGCATCGGCGACCAGTCGCCTTGGTATTCTTACGATTACACGTTAAACTTTGTAAAAGAAGATGGTAGCACACAAACACTCGAGGTTTCATTATCAGAAGATAACGCAAAACCACTAACACCAAATTCATATGTAAAAGCGGTGATCAGTGAAAAGCGGACAATAAAAGGCCCGAATGGCGTTGAAAAAGACGCAATTCCCAAAAAGATTCTAGAAAAATTAGAAAATCAGAACTAATGAGCTTTTGTTAATAAGGACTAATGAGTTGCACAATATCAAATCTGGGTCAGAAAAAATCACATTCTGGCTCAGATTTTTTTGCTAATGACTTTCATCTTTTTTTGAGTCTACTGGACATGGATGGCACTTATCTAGCTGGTACAAAACCAATCGCAGATAGTTACTGGCAAGTGCAGCGAACCACAAGCCGAGTACAGTAATGACAAGGTGCAGGAAGTGGTGTCGCACAACTTTGAGTCTACGAACAGAAACTCAATTAAACGAAATAGCGGATAAGGTTGCTGAACCAACCAAAGTCCCAAAGTGAAACGTAAAACAAAAATAGCAAATCTTTTGAGATCCGCTATCGATCGAATGCATTTTCTATCTCTTTGTACAATTTTTCAACATTAAGCATCCCGTAATCTTTTTTTGAAATAGCTATGACTGGTGTTGTAGGAAAATTCTGTTCAATTTCGTTTTTCGCATACCCGAAAGATGGAGTCAGCAAAATAAGATCGGCTTCACCGCCATATTGATTTACCTGATTCGAATTATAGGTCTCAATTAAAACTTTATGTCCTCTTTTCTGCATAAGCATCTCCAGTTTCCTACTTAAAGCCTGCGTTTGTAAAAGCCCTTGGTCCGCAATGAAGCTAAAGACGATATCAAAAATAACAACTTTTTTCCACTTCTTTTCTTCTTCTGAATCTTTTGTTTTAATTAAATCTCCTGTTTTTCCCATGTTCTGGTATCCTTTCATTTTAGAAAAAAGAGTCTCAAAAAAAGTAGGTCTTTTCCTTCCTAAAATCTCGTCAACAGAAACATTGAAGTAGTTACTCAAAGATATAAGCGTCTGAATGTCTGGATTGCTCTCATTTCTTTCCCACTTTGATACAGCTTGTGGCGTAACGTTCAAAATTCTTGCTAAACTTTTTTGGGTCATTTTTTTCGATTGTCTTAATTCTTTGATATTTTTTCCTAAATCTAACATTAATATAATTCCCTTCAGATTATCTTTTCAATGAACGGATCGTTGAATAGAGGGAATGAGGACTAAACTATTGGTTGAGTTCTATCTCAGCGCTTATTAGAACGCTTTCATTAGTTCCTTAATAAAAAATTATCGTTCAGAATTTCTGTTAAGCTTTTTTGAGTCATCATTTTAGATTGCCTTAATTGTTTGATTTTTTCTTCTCTCGAACATTAATATAACTTCCTTGAGATTAACTTTTTGATGAACGGAGTGCGGAATAGAGAAAATCAGAACTAAACTATTAGTTGAATTCTATTTTATCACACTTCCGTTTTTGGAAAAATATAGCTAGTCGGTTTGTTGATATTGATAGAGCCAACTAACGACTGCAGACTCACATCTTTATGTGGGTCTTTTTTTACATCCTTCCAAAACCCACATTTTGAATCCCTTCTGTTATTTTCACGTTTGATGACTTCTGCTCTGTTGCGATACGTTATACAAGGATACTGGACACATTTATCTAGCAGAAAGCTGCTTGACTGACTCTGTTTTCATCTCGGCATCAATGACAAGAGCAATTCAAGCGCCTTTTCCTTTCCCTACTTCGCAGATAATTGAAAAAGCAGCGAATCACCTATCCGTTGACTCGCTGCTTTTTAACTAACAAGTGATGGCTCACACCACAAAAGAATGATATTTAGAATAAGCAATTTGATCGACGATCGCAGAAACCTGATTGACATCTAAATCGGCACCAATGGCGGTCACTTGATAAAATTGGTCATAATTGTTCCCTAATTGGGGGAGATTGGCATTGGAAATCAACAAGTCAAATGTCTCGTCCGGAGTATAGGGTAAAACAACAACATTTTGCTTGCCTTTTAGTTCATTTTTTAACAAGTAAATCGAAGCATCCGCCAAAAGACTGGAGCACATATTTAAGACCCCGATCCGTACCCGATATTCTTCTTTAGGCGATAACATATAAATTAAAAAGACTAGGCGTTTCTTGAGATAGTTGAGTTTCGTGGACGTAAACAAGTTGGTCGGTGCAATAATGTGTTCCAGAATGTCTGAGATCACTTGATCCCGCAAGGAATTGTGAAACATTTTGTGGTAATAATTTAGCGTGACTCGATCGATGGAATAATTCACTCCATGAAAGTAATAAACTTGTGCGATTAAGGAAAAGACATTGGCTTTGATATCGATCGTCGTACGCGAGGCATCAAGACGATAAATGGACTGGATTGCTGCCATGACTTCATCGGTGATCTCAAAGACGGGATTTTTATTAGTGTACAGTCCTAAGCGAAGTTCCTCGTAAGGAATCCCGCCCACCGTAATGAGGAAGAGACAGATAAAGAATGGCACGATCTTCGCTTCATCTACTGAGCAGATACATTTTTTAGAAGCATAGATCTGTCGAATAAAGTGACAGAGGGGCATCTCTTGGCAACGCTCGATTTTGGTTTGTTCTTCCGGACTTAAACTTCCCAAGGTCGTGTGAGACGTGACTTTTTTCATAATCACATACAACCAGATCTTCAGCTGCTTTTGTTGGGCAATCGATAATGTTATTTTTTTCGCTAACTCCGCAACCAGGTCATCGATCAAAACAGAATCGATCGTTGTTGCACCCATTTTGACAAAATTATAGTAAAAATAAATGCGTTGTGTCATCGTTCCAACTAGTTTTTTGTTTCTGATCTTTAATTCAAAATGCTGCAACAACTGATTGCACTCAGCAATCAATCGATTGAGGGTCCCCACACTTATGTTTAATTCATCAGCCAAGACGAAGGCATCATAGCCTGCATGTTGAAACAAATAATGGATGATTTGATATTTAGCAGATTTTTTCAATAGCGTGTCGGTCAAATCATCCAGTGAGACACTATCGGTTACTTGCAGTTCCAACGTATAACGGTTGATGATAAAAGAGACCTTCTCATTTTTTAGTTGCCGTTGAAGGCTCTCTGATAATTTCGTCAAGGTCGGCATCGTAATATCTAATTCCCGACACGCATCACTTTTTTTGATATGACCGGTCGATAAATACAAAAATTTGAGCAAGATATACTCTAATTTCAAGTCCTTATCCAGTAAGTCTTCTTTATACATGACTGTTTTTCCTCCAGTGTAAATCTATATTCATTCAGAATAGTTACAACCAATTTACAGAAAAAGATAGCAGTACGTTACTTATGAAACAAACAAGCGCAGTAAAAACAGGCCCTTTCTCCACATACTTTTCCTTCACTTACTCCCCAACAAACCATGACTGACAAACAAAAACCCTCGATGCAAGACGAATTTCCCTAAGAATTCCCTCACGACAACGTTCTAAGATTTCCTTTTTGTTTATGTAAAACGTTCTTCTCTAAAAAAATATATTTAGACCATAATAATTAATACTATCACAAGCCAGAAATGTCAATAAATGAAATTATCAAGCACTGTTTTTTTTACTTTCTCTTAAAAAACGACACTATCAAGTGCTTACCCGTTCTTACAAACAAAAAAATCAAAGGCAGTCGATGCAACCGCCTTTGATTTTTCTATAAACCATTGTTCATTCAGTCTTGCAAAAAACGTTTCATAAAGGGACCTTTTATTCATTGAAAAAAGCAATGAAAGGGTTTCTAGCGATACCGTTTCTTAATGTGAAAAGCCATAGGTTTGATCGGATGAAACATGACGGCTTGGTCGCTTGTTCAAGCGCTCGATTCCTTCTTTCATGTCTTGCACCAGATCCATTGCCATTTGCATACTTAAATCTGCCCGACAGACAAAGCGTTGGATATTGATATGTGATAGATTATCAGGTAATGGATAGGTAGGGACTTGCCAGCCTTTCATCGCAAATTCATCCGTCAAATCATACAGATTCCAAGAAATATCGGCATCTTCTTTTAATTTGTAGCAGACGATCGGCAACCGTGAACCATCATTATAAATATCGAAGTAACCTATGTTTTCAATCTCTTTTGCTAAATATTGGGCAACATCACTGGTCTTTTTGTGGATCAAGCGGTAGCCTTCAAACCCATTACGGATAAAGGTGTAATATTGTCCGATGATTTGGCTGGCACTTCTTGAAAAGTTGATGGCCATCGTTGGCATTTCACCGCCAAGATAACTTACTTTAAAGACCAGCTCTTCTGGTAAGAAATCTTTTTCTTTCCAAAGCACCCAACCGATACCAGGATAGACTAACCCATATTTGTGTCCAGACGTACTGATGGAACGAACGTTTTTCAAACGGAAATCCCATTCAAGTTCTGGTTCCATAAATGGTGTGTACAATCCACCACTAGCCGCATCCACGTGGATGTAGACTTTGTAGTCGGTGTGTTTGTTGTATTCCTCTAATTTCTTATCTAGTGCTTTGATATCATCGTATCGTCCAGTGTAAGTGATCCCTAAAATACCGACGACTCCGATCGTATATTCATCTAAATAGTCCGTGACCTTTTCGACATTGATGCTGCCATGTTCTTCATCGATAGGGATTGTCCGCATTTCAATGTCCCAGTAGACACAGAATTTTTCCCAAACGACTTGATAGGCAGAAGAAATCACTAAGTTTGGTTTTTGTTTATTGATATCTAAGCCAAGTTTTTTTGCCCGATTGCGCCAAGCAAATTTTAAGGCCAATCCACCTAGCATACACGCTTCACTTGAGCCTACCGTTGATGTACCGATAAAATCGGATGCTTCTGGGGCATGCCATAAATCAGCGATCATGTTGACACAGCGGTTCTCAATTTCTGCTGTCCGTGGGTACTCGGTTTTATCGATGGCGTTTTTATCAAGGGTTTCACTCATGATTTTGACTGCTTCTGGTTCCATGTAGGTTTGACAAAACGTCGCCAAATTTTGTCTTGAGACCCCTTCATCGATCAATTGATCCTTGACTAATTCATAGGCATCCCGCGGTACCAAGGACTCTTTTGGTAATTTGTACATAGGGATCGCTTGATCCATTGCCTCATTCCCATAGATAGGCTCCAAATATTGGGCTTCTTTTCGATTTTTTTTACTAAATAACATGCAGCTCTCCTCCTCATAGGTTGTGCTTTTTATTTTTTATCGCTTGCTTTTTCACCTACATATTTATAGATGACAAACGGTATCACGACAATAATCAGCCAACTGATGATCAAGATGGCTAAATAGGTTCCGCCCTTTCCGGAGCCGATATCGCTCGGTGGAAAGAAGGAAATAAAGAAAGAAAAAATAGAAACAAGCAAACCAACCATCGCAACACCAATTTTCACATTTTTCCCACCAGGAATATGATACGTTCTTGTTAAGTCGTCTTTTTCTTTGACTAATTTAATATAGGAAAGAAACAAGAGGACATAAGCCACCAGATAGATGCAGACCGTCAAAGCCATCGCAACGAAGAAGGATAGATTGGCGCCTCCACCGCCTAATGTCAAGACAACCGCCCAAATGGAAACAATGATGCCTTGTACCAAAACGATATTGATTGGGACATTGTGTTGATTGACTTTGGCCATTTGTTTTGGCAGCAAGCCATTTTCAGCTGCTTCAAGCATCGCCGTCGATGGGCCGACTACCCAAGCAGCAATTTCTGCAATGACACCTAAACAGATGACCACGGCAATCAAACGAACCAGCCATTCTCCGCCGCCAAAATGATGGATCAAATAAGAATAGGCTTGAATCACGCCAGTATCAAGAGACAATTGATTTTGGGGAATCGTGGCAGCCACCGTTGCCCCACCTAACGTATCCAAAAGAATCGTTGCTACAACTAAAATCAAAATAGCTTTCGGGTAATTCTTTCCAGGATTGTCCATATCTTTTACGTGACTGGCAGAAGATTCAACCCCTGCATAGGCCAAAATAAAGGAAACAAAAACGACCAGCGTATTGATTTTCGTGAAATCAGGAATCCAAGCGCCTGATCCAAAAGAAACTTTGACGGGATTCCCTTGAGCAATGTAGACAATTCCTAAGATAAAAAGAATGATCCCTGTTGCGACGATCCCCACAAAGAACCCTACTTTGGCAATCTTCGCAGTATTTTTTGTTCCGCCAAATTGTGAGATCGTAATCAGCCAAAAGATCACTAAAGTGGCAATCAGCTTCAGCCAAACATTCGTATTAAGAGCCGGCCAATTTAGGGCATAGGAAAGCGCCCCGACAATAAAGTAAATCATCGTAATAAAGCCTACCGTGATTTGGAACCATTGGAAGAAAATGGCAGCAAAGCCCCATTTTCTCCCTAATGTTTTTGAGACCCAGGTATAGAGTCCCCCTTTTTCCCATCCCTTTACAGTAGCCATCTCCGCAGAGCAAAGGGCTACAGGGATAAACCAGAGGAAACCGCCGACGAGTAAATAAAAAACTAAATTCATCTTCGATGTCGCAAAGGTTGGATACTCATATACCGTCATCACCATTGAAGCAGTTATTGCAAAAAAACTCAACAATGATAGTTTTTTCTTGCTAGTATCCATTTTTTTTACCTCCTATCGTTAGATACTATTTTTCAGCAGCGGAAGATAGATCAATATGGTACGTATGTGTCAAATCTCCATCTGCTTTAAATTCGATTTCGACCGCTTTGATCGCTGGCAAACTTTGTTCTTGCGCCACTTTAAAATGAATAAAGCCATCTTTATGTTTGTCATGGGTCAAAATCTCATCATCTAAGTAGTCCACAAACACTTCCGCTTCTACTTTTTTGCCATCATTCAACACCAAATAGGCTTTGTCAGGTTTGATTTTTTTGTCTTTCGAATCTTCATTAAACAATTGATATTTCAGTGAGAGCAATGTTTTGTATTCTTTGTCTTTGTCTTTGAATTCTTCTACATTCACGATTTTTACATGATTCACTAAAAAGCGAATGTGATCCCAACCAGCATTTTCATAATTCGTTTCATACCAAACGACGTCTTTGATTTTCGGATCGATTCCCTTAGTTACGATTTCTTCAAAATACCCGTCATCACTCAATTTTTCACTTCCCACAACTACTTCATCTGACGAATCGCTGATCAACGTTTCCGTTCCAGACCCAGAGACCACTTCCCCTGATTCTTCCACTGTTGAGCATGCACCTAGAGTAAACAAAACGCCTACACCTAAAACGAAACCTGCAACTAATGATGTTTTCTTCATTGTAAATCCTGTCCTTTCTTTTATTATTTTTATTCCATCTCAGGTATACCATTTAACCCAAAAAAGCGAATACCTAATTTTTTATTTTAAAAACAAAAAAACGCGAAAAATAATTCGCGTTTCGGTGCTATCATGAAGTGCAGATAAGAACAATGACCATTGAAAAGAAAGGACTGAGTTTTTTTGAGAGCGCTTGTGGTCGTCCTAGCTGCCGTTTTGTTAAGTATCAGCCCTCTTTCAGCTGACTTTTATCTGGAAAGGACGGACAGACATACTTCTAACGCAATGTTTTCTCGGATAGAAGTTGCCCAAAATGAGTGGGCGCCTACTAGGTCACAAAGATTCGTCGGAACGCTGATGCTTCCTGATGCAAAAGACAGCTTGCTTACAGCTGACGGGCATTTTCTGAGAAGACCTTCCAAGCTTGCGACGAATAGGCGAGGAGCAATAGCAGCTTGTAGGGTTCAAAAAACACCCAAAACCGCACGGGGCAGTCATCTTTCTCAGCGCTGTAGCTCTTTAGCCCCTACGACTTTGCGGTTAGAAAAAGCATGTCAGGCACAGGC
This sequence comes from Enterococcus sp. DIV0008, assembly GCF_050542615.1. Lineage (NCBI taxonomy): Bacteria > Bacillati > Bacillota > Bacilli > Lactobacillales > Enterococcaceae > Enterococcus > Enterococcus sp. DIV0008. The sequence continues at coordinate 3,163,359 of NZ_CP172937.1, forward strand.
AATCAAACGTCTTTAGCTCTCATCCGAGTATCTGGTGTCGTACATGACGCCTTCATCCACAGGGTTTCCGCAGTGATGGCACATAGGTAAGTCAAAAACAAATGATCCTCAAAACGTTTATCCTCACGTGTATCCTAGACAAATCTACTTCCCCATCCTGAACACAAAAAATAGCCACTACCTACTTTCCACTTACTTGTGCCATCCTCTGCTTGATAAAATGATCAAAATTTTTTGATTGAAAAGAAAAAATTGCCTATTCTGTTTTGATCATTTTTTAGTGATCGATCATTACTTAGCTAGCTAAGCCCCCAAACCCAAAGCAGCCTCCGAAACTGTTTTTCGGGGGGCTGCTTTGGGTTTACACCTTGTTTGACTCCTTATAATTTTTAGTACAGCAGCTAAGTCTCTCTTTGAATATCATTGAACTCTATTAATGATCTATCAAATTACCTATATAAATCCATTTCAACTAAATATTCTCATGCTCCTTCATTCGTTTCCCTCAAAATCTAAATTTTGCTTTTTGTTTTATAAGGTTCAATAGTGACTATTACATGCGTCAATACATTGCAAAAAAGAGCTTAAATACCTTTAAAATTGTATCTTTCTCTCATTTTTAGTAGCCGCACCATCCACAAATTATTAATTATACATTTTTTTAATTTGTGATATAGTTTTTACATAGGAGGGAGAGAATGAAAAAAATATTAAAAAGAAACCAACCACTTTTCTTTTTGCATGTGATTTTATGCGCAATTGCAGCGCTCATTCAAGTTGGGGTTGCTTTGGTGTATAGACAAATCACTGAGGTTGCTATGTCAGGAGATGTAAAAAGACTTTTATTTATTGGTATATTCGCCTTCTTTTACATCTTATTGAACACGATGAGCGATTTTATTCCAAGAAGAAGTAAATCCGTCTTAGTTCAATCAATAATGAATCAACTGAGAGAGAGTCTCTCGCAGAAAATCGTTCGAATGAATCCGGTACTATTTCTTAAAAATGAGAAAAACGAGTATCTCTCAAAGTTGGCAAATGAAATGAAAGTCGTTGAATTAGAATTTTTAAAGCCCGGATTTGGACTGATTTTAAGCATTTTTACCTTTCTATTCTCTCTTTTATTCACACTAAAATTAAACACTTCTTTTTCATTGATTATGCTGCTCTTAGCTTTTAGTCCTTTGCTAGCCCCTTATTTCGCTAAGCGAATCCTTAGTGATCGTCGCAAGTCCGTTGTTCTGGAGCAAGATCGTACTCTTAGTTTATTTGACCAACTTCTCTCAGGATACATGACCTTACGTGTCGGCAAAGGTTTTCCAACATATACGAAAATTTTTACTAACAGTAGTGAACGATTAAAAAAGGAAAGTATCACTTTTGAAACCTTACAAGGACTGACTTATGCAATTTCTTTTGGACTTGGGGATCTTGCTTATTCAGGGACATGGATCGTTGGTGGCTTCTTTGTTGCTGCCAAAATAATCACCATTCCCGATCTTATTGCGATGACTACACTAATGAGTACGATTGCCGGTCCGTTAGAGTATTTCAGTACTTCAGTTACAGATATTTTAGCGAGCAAGAAGGTCGCGGACGATCTTATAGCTTTCATTGATGGCACCGATGATGATGAGCCCAATCGCTCACTTGAACTTGCAGAACCAATAACTACTTTATCGATTGAAAATCTGCATTTCCATCATGGAAATCGCTTGATTTTTAATGGTTTTACTCAAACATTTGAGCGTGGAAAAAAATATGCTATCACTGGCGCAAGCGGTAGTGGGAAGTCGACACTATTGAATATTTTAGCGGGAATTTACCCTATCGACGATCGTCAAGTATTGGTTGACCAGCAAGAGATGAATCAGCTATCTAGAGACTCCCTTTATGAGAAAGTCGCACTTGTCCAACAAAAAACTGCTATCTTCCAGACGAGTATTGCTTACAACGTTTCTATTTTTAGTGAATACGAACTTGAAAAAATCGTTGATGTTTTAAAACGAAGTGGATTAGATGATCGTTTTGATAACAATGATTTAACCGATACGCAAGATAATACATGGATAAACTTTCTTTCTGGCGGCGAGCTTAGACGGCTTGAGATTGCTCGGGCAATCTTTAAAGATTCCGATGTTATTCTTTTTGACGAACCAACATCTGGTCTAGACAGTATAAACGAGATGATTATCAGTGACTTAATCTGCTCACTTACAGATAAAATAGTCATTGTCGTTACTCACTCAACAAATCAGGAATTTCTAGGTTCATTTGATGAGCTAATTCAGTTAAATAGATCATGAATTTAGATGATATAGGCCTACCTTATGTCATCTGGAAATATAAAAGAAAGGAGAGGTATACAATGAAAGTAATCTCTGAAGCTTCAAAAGAACAAATCATCACCATGTGTGGAAGTAATCAGCATTCCCATCATCCACCAATCATCTTACCTGAAGAGACTGATACACCATTTTCAAATCAGAAAAAAGAAGAGATAAAAAAAGAAGAGAAAGCTAGTTAAGAGAAAATCATTTGATCCTTACTTTACTTATTAATAAGGATAATAGCAATCAAAGAAGGGGTCGTGACTAGCTATATATGTCTCGACCCCTTCTTACATATTTCCCGCAAACGCAAATAATTTTTTTAACAGCTATTTGTTATCAACTTTCTTCATATACAGAATTGGATAAGGGTTTCCTTGTTCGTCTAACTCGCTTCTTCTGTATACCTCAAATCCCATATGCTCATAAAATCCTTTCGCCTGAGGATTCTGTTCATTTACTCCCAGTTCATTTACAGCATAGTTTTCCATCCCGTATGCCAAGAGTTTCTTTCCTAGGCCCTTGTCTCTTTGTTCATTTGCTATAAACAGCATTTCAAGATTTCGATCCGAGATCCCCATGAAACCAGCTGGCTCTCCATGCTCACTTTCTACGACAATCAAATGCGGCACATGATGCAATGCCTCTGGAATGTATTGCTTAATGGCTTGGATTTCAGACTCTGACAAAAAGGTGTGCGTCGCCTTAACAGAACTCTCCCAAACTTCAATTAATTGTTGCTCTAACTTTTGATTCATATTATTTACTTCTTTTATATTCATGGATAGTCACACTCTCATCAGCTTTTTTTCGTTTTTCATAACAAGAACCGATTATTTCCTTGATCCAAGTTAAGAATTTTCATCATCATCATACCATGAGATGGATTTATTTAAAATCTATGGATAAAAAATGCCTCGCTCAAATAGATAACGAAACAATCAATTCTAAGAGAGTATGACTTGCTTTGAAACACACTAAAAAAGGAGCTTTCAATATTGATAATTTCTCAAATCATTCTGTTGAAATAAAAATACTTGTAGCTTTTTCTTCCCGAATAGTCGCCATAACGAACAAAATATATTCTTTTAAACAAACGATTTTAAACCACTTGCCCTAGAGTCCACTTTAGGGTTTATGATTACTTATAGAAAAAGATAAGGAGAACCAACGATGAATATAAAAAAAGCAGCGGAAATGTTTGATTTGAGCGTAGACACATTGCGCTATTATGAACGAGTCGGTGTGATTCCACCTGTCCAACGCAATGAGAGTGGCTATCGGGTGTACACAACAAATAATCTAAACTGGATCTATTTAGCAAAACATTTACGAAATGCAGGACTGTCCATCGAATCGCTAATTGAATTTGCTCAATTGGCACAAGTGCGTGAAAGTCAAAATGTCGAAAAAGCTCAGAAACAGATTTTAGCCGATCAACTCGAAGAATTAGAGAAAAAGTTAGCAGAAATGCAGGAAGTGCGAGACCTGCTTATTTATAAGATAGAAACGTATGATGAGCATATCGCAAAATTCAAAGCAGGAAATATGACCCCTGATAAAGTGGAAAAATTATGGGAACGAAAAAAGTAACATCTTTTACTTGCTATGGACTTAACTCCAAGGTTTAGGATAGAACATGCAATGAAAATTAGAGGAGGAAACATTATGCAAACAATCACACTCAATAATGGTGTCACCATGCCGCAACTAGGATTTGGCGTTTATCAAATTCCTTTGGAAGAAACAGCAGAAGCTGTTTACCAAGCAATCAAAGCTGGGTATCGACTGATCGACACCGCTTCTATTTATGGAAATGAAACAGAAACAGGCGAGGGAATCAAGCGCGCCATCACTGAAGGTCTAGTCACTCGAGAAGAACTTTTTGTTACCTCTAAATTATTTATTCTCCAAACTTCCGAAGATAAAGCGAAAGAAACGATTGAACTTTCGCTTGAAACAATGGGGTTGACATACCTTGATCTTTATCTTATTCACCAACCATATGGAGATATTTATGGTGCTTGGCGCTCCATGGTTGCTGCTCAAAAAACAGGGAAATTACGTGCAATTGGCGTTTCAAATTTCAAATCAGCTAAGATGATCGAGTTTGTCGGCTTGAATGAGGTGAAACCTCAAATCAATCAAATCGAAGTGAACCCTTGGAATCAACGAGTGGAAGATCAGGAATGGCATGATAAATATGACGTCCAAGTTGAAGCTTGGGCACCTTTTGCAGAAGGACGCCATGACCTATTTACCAATCCGACATTAGCAGAAATTGGCAAGCAATATGGCAAAACGGTTGGCCAAGTTGTTCTTCGCTGGTTGATGCAAAGAGGGATTGTCGCTTTAGCAAAAACAGTTCGTCCAGAACGGATGGCTGAAAACATTGCTATTTTTGACTTTGAGCTTTCCCAGGAAGACATTGAAAAAATAGCCGCTTTAGATAAAAAAGAGTCCGCATTCTTTGACCACGATGCTCCCCAACAAGTGGAATGGTTTATGAATCGGATGTTAGATACTGAAAGCTAATAAGGAAAACACTATAAGTCCGCTCCCCTTGCAAAAGGAGGCGGACTTATAGTGTTTCTTACTGAATGGTAGGTCGTCACTTTTCTTTGTAAAAATGAAACTGTTTTTGAAACTCCGGCTAGTGAATCTGCACGGATCAAATAACTGCCTTTCATACTTAATCGTGGGTCCTAAATGATGACCTACAAAGTGACGAAGGACGTACATTCGTAGAACTGTGCAAAGCAACAAGCCTAAGACGCTTATCTGGCCTCTCAAATTTCCTTTCACCAAATATGTTTTAGAGATTCTATACGTACCTATAGATAAATTGCCCCCAATTCTTCTACTCTTAAGGGGAAACAATAAAAGAAATCTTTAAATCAAGATAGCTGCTGCCATCACAACGAAATTATAGAAGCTATGTGCAAAAATGGATTCCCAAATATTTTCCCTACGTAAATAGGTGATCGTCAAATAAAACCCTATGACAAAGTAGGGAAAAAGAGCAAAAAGATTCCCGTTCGCATTTACAATATGACTCTGAGTAAAAAGCAAGAGGCTTCCGACAGCAGTGATGATTCTCAACCATCGTTTTTCTCCAACATAAATCAGTATGTAGCGATAAAGCATTTCCTCAAAAACAGGTGCTAGCAAAAGAGCATCAAATACAAAGGCAAGGGTTCTTTGATCTGAGGGATAAACAAAAATCAACGCATTGAGATCACGAAATAAAAGAATATTAATTAAACCGATGGTAAGGATAATACTCGCAGGAACGATTAGAACGATTTTTATTAATTTAACTTTATTTAGCTTTTGATAACTCTCTACTAAATAATTACGAAAGAGTATAGTACCGAATAAAATGAATAGTAATTTTATTCCAATATAATTATAACTCATCAAATATCTTGCATAAGAAGAAGGAATGCCACGTATTGCTAGCCCCTTCCATAGGACATAAAACAATAAAAATAACCCTCTTTTCAACTTATCCCTCCTATTGAACGAAAGCTTTATACTCCAGATAGTTTTACTCTTATTTCAGTTCTTCCTATCTCTAAAATAACAATAAACCAAATAACCACTGGAGCATACTAACAAAGGAAGTCCGACATAGAGCATACCAATTCCTAACGGATAATTAATAGCAAGGTCAAGTTGGATATTCTTAAGTTCTTCTTGACTGATTGTGTCAAAATCTTGAATAGGGATCAAAATCGTTTGTAAAAAAAAGCCAACGACCGTGATAAAAAGACTGAAACAAAAAACGCCGAGTGCAAATTTTTTCATAAGAGACCTCTTTTCAGCATACACTTTATTGCTTTATGATCTTATTATACATACCATTCATTAAAAAAAGAAGCTTAAAATATTTTTACACATCACACTTGCAACAATTAACAAGGAAATCATCCTATAGAAGTCATTCCTTAGCTGGATAAAGGAGTCTCCTCACTAATAATCCTTCCATCAAACAACATAGGAAGTGTTTAATTTCCTTCATTCGACTTACTTGAAATCTGCCTCTATGAAGACTAGAAACACGTATCCAAATCACCGCTATCCACCGTATTTAGAGTATCGATGTGCTTTTTTAAGACAGTGCCGAAATGGCAGACCTTTTCTCCGAAAAAATCAGAGGGGATGCTAAAAAAAACCGCTAGCAGTAAACGAATCATCGTCCTTACCAACGGCATTTTATGAAAGGTTCTGTCCTAGCTTCTCTAAAAATTCCACTTCATATTTTTAGTCAGGCACTGTTTTTATTGTAAAAAAATTTTCTTTTCTTTAGCTTAGCAAAGGTGGATTGCCATTCTTTTCTAGGACATGTTTTGTGGTCCGTAGTAAAAAGATTCAGTACTTTTTAAACGGTTCTTTGTCTCGTAAATGAAGATTCTCATGATTGTCTTCGATCATTTCAATCACTCTTGGTTCACTCGTAGCGTACGCTTCCTTCAACGCAGCATCTAAAGCTTCTTTGGAGCGTACACGGACTGCTTTAATACCGTAGCTTTCAGCCATTTCTTTATACCCAATATAATCGATATCGACCCCTTCTTTTTGTCCGTTATAGTCTAGTTCTTGTTGGAATTCAACCATGTTGTATTCTTTATCCACCCAGATTACTTGCACAATATTCAAATTGTAATGGGCTACTGTAGCTAATTCTTGTGAGGAAAACATAAAGCTGCCATCCCCACCTGAAGACAAAATCTTTTCCTCAGGACGCAACAATGCTGCTGAAATCGCCCAAGGAAGACCGACGCCTAAGGTTTGTTCCCCATCAGACATTAAGAAATGTTTTGGCCGATACACCTTTAGGTATGAACCTAGCCACACTTCATGACTTCCTCCATCCATAACAACGGTCGTATTTGGATGAGCATCGATTATTTTTTGCAAAGAATCAACAATTTCCAATGGATGTAGTTCATCCTCAGTTGTTTGGCTGGGTACTTTTTTCTTCGCTGTCAATTTTTCTTGCAAGTCATGGACAACCATTTTCCACTCATCCGTAATGGCTTGATCCGTTATGCTATTGGTAATATTTTTTAGATTTTTTGCGATATTGCCTAAGAGTATGGTGTCAGGGAGATAAGTTTCATCTAAATGATCCACTACAGTATCAATATCAATAATGCGCTTGTTATCGGTATTCCAAACAGAAGCCCAGTATTCAACCAAGTTTAATCCCAATGTAATCACTAAATCACTGTTAAAAACTAGTTCATCCCCAGGCAGGTTATTAAACAGCCCCACTCGACCCACATAGTTTTTAGAAAACTCGTCCGTCAATAGACCTGTAGCTTCGAACGTCTCCACGACCGGAATTCCCGTTTTTTTAACGAACGCTTGAATGGCAGCCGCCGCATTATCGTCGGCTGCCCGAGCACCAACGATAATAACTGGGCGTTTTGCCGCTTTGATTTTCTCAACTGCACTAAAAATGGCAGCTTCGTCACTGATCGTATTGTCCAATTGATTCACTAAGGTCGAAAAAGCCAAACCAGATTTAGTGGTCTCAGCTAACAGAATATTACCTGGAATATCCATAAAAACGGCCCCGGGATTGCCATTGATACTTGAGACATACGCATTCGCTACTTCATCTGCAAGAGCATCGGTATGCTGAATTTCCTTGGCATATTTAGTAATCGTTGAATCATTCATTACGCCAGAAATATTAGGATTTTGAGGATCCGGTGTTACTAACTTCGCTTGTGGAACTTGTCCGGCAATAGCCAATACCGGGTCACCATCAGAAGTCGCCGTAGCTAAAGGTGTGACCAAATTCAAAGCCCCCGGTCCTGACGTAGTCATCACTACACCAGGTTTACCAGTCATGCGCCCAATTCCTTGTGCCATGAAACCCGCATTTTGTTCATGTCTTACCGTAACAACTTTAATCTCTTCACGTTTCTTCAAAGCCATTAATAGCGGACCCAACTTGCCGCCTGGCAATTGAAAGACATATTCCACGCCATTTTTAATCAATGTATCTACAATCAAGTCTGCACCGTTCTTATTCATAATAAATCTCTCCTAAATGTTTTTTGCAAGTTGTTTATTAGGATTACTTGAGATAGCTGTAAAGGTAATAAATTTGCTTACTCGTGTACTATAGATTCAAAAGAAAGAATTGTACATTAGGGAATTTTTTTATACGTCTATTTCTTATTGCTTCTTACGATTAGGAGATGAATTATTTTACAAATAGTAAGTAAATCCTTATGATACTCTCAGACATACGGAAAAGGAGACAACGGAAGATGACAAGAAAAATATACAATTGCGAAAATGGCTGCGCGGTCGAATCGACTTTACAAATGATTTCAGGTCGTTGGAAAAGCGTTATCTTATATCATTTGATGTTTGATGGGTCGCTTCGCTATAACGAACTACAAAAGCTGATTCCTGGCATCACTAGAAGAATGGTCTCTTTGCAGTTGAAAGATTTAGAAAAGGATGGATTGATCTATCGTAAGGTCGTTCAGGAAAAACCATTACAGGTTGTGTATGGAATGACCGATTATGGCTACTCTTTAAAAGAGATCATTGAATTATTGTATCGCTGGGGCGAAGATTTTAATCACAAAAACGCGGGATTACTTGAAGAAGAATGTTTAACTTGCAATTGATCGCGACTGCTAGTAAAAATGAGGTTTTTAACGTGAAAAAGATTGAAAATATTGAAGAATTATATGAAGCATTAAGCACATCAATGGAACATTCAACGTGGTGGGATACAGAAAATCCATGGGAAATCGTTGTCGGATCAATTTTGGTTCAAAATACCAATTGGAAAAATGTGGCCTATTCCTTAGCAAACATCAGAAGAGAGATTGGATTTTCTCCGAAAAGATTGGCAGAAATTGATCAGTTCCTTCTTCAGGATCTGATTCGGCCCAGTGGTTTCTACAAAAATAAATCCCGCGCGATAAAAGAAATCTTTTCTTGGTTTCAGCGCTACAACTATGATATCGGTATTATACAGAAAAAAGAACAGGCTGAGTTACGAAAAGAGTTGCTAGCTATCTATGGTGTTGGCTATGAAACGGCAGATGTACTAATGGTTTTTGTGTTTAATAAGGTCGTGTTTATCGCTGATAAATACGCACAACGAATTTTTAGTCGCTTAGGCCTAAATGAGCCGCTTACTTACCTCACTCTTCAAAATATGATCGAATTACCGGATACATTTACCAATGAACAAGCACAAAATTTTCATGGTTGGCTAGTTGATTACGGTCAAGTCCATTTGAGATCGGATAAAGACTGGCAAGCAGGCTTCTTAAGTCAGTTTACACTCGTTCACCTCTAATTGTGGTATAAAAAAATTCCCTAATTTACATTTCATTGACCGAGGATTACGCTGTCCTTGTTACAAAAACACGTTTCAAGGAGGAGATAGTATGAACGATCCATTTTTAGGATTACAAGACGTGCCAGCGTTTCACGTGACCAGTAAGGACATTGTTGACGGGAAACTTATGGATAAGAAATTTATGTCTGGCGATTTTGGGATTGAGGATGGACAAGACATTTCACCAGAGCTTCATTGGACCGGTGCACCAAGCAATACGAAAAGCTATGCGGTTACCTTATACGACCCTGATGCACCAACTGGATCCGGATTCTGGCATTGGGCAGTCATGAATATCCCCGCTTCTGTAGAGGAATTATCACAAGGAGCCGGCAGTAGCGATAACGCAAAGCTGCCACAAGGAGCCGTTCAATTACCAAATGATGCCCGCATGAAAAAATATATTGGTGCTGCGCCGCCCAAAGGTCATGGTGTTCATCACTACTTCTTAACGGTTTGGGCATTGGCTATTGAGAAAGTTGAAATTCCTGAGGATTCTACCCCAGCCTTTTTCATTTTTAATACCTTTGGACATGTCCTAGCTCGTGGTGTTGTGAACTTTGAAGTCGAAGTGAAATAGGGAAATCTCAGAGAGGAAGATACGTAATGAATGCTGCAAAAGAAAACTATTTTGGCAAACTAGAACAAGTCCATGAATTTTATGGTGCGATGCCTACCGGTGTTAGCTTATCGGAAACCGGGAGAATCTTTATTAATTTTCCTGAATGGGGAGACCAAGTAACCGCGACAGTCGTTGAACGAGTAGACGGCAAATTAATTCCTTATCCTAGCCAAGAAGCGAATGCATTTGATCCTCAAAATCCGGAAAACGGATTTCTAAGTGTACAAAGTATTGTTGCTGATGGTGCTGGTACTTTGTGGGTATTGGATACCGCTGCACCCAAATTCACCGTTCCTGTTAAGGGTGGTGCAAAACTGGTTGCTGTGGATTTAAGTACTAATCAAATTCGCAAAGTCTATACTTTTTCACCGGATGTCGTCCTAGACTCTACGTATTTGAATGATGTTCGAATTGATTTACGCCGCGGTTCTGAAGGGGTAGCCTATATAACCGATTCTTCTATTACCGGTCCTGGTGCGTTGATCGTACTCGATTTAGGTACTGGCGATGCGTTTCGTATTTTAGATGGCGCACCCTCCACCGCGGTTGATCCAGCCTTTATTCCTAAAGTTGAAGGCGAGATTTTGTTAAATCGCTCGGCTGATGGAACAACTTCGCCTTGGCAAGTGGCAGCTGACGGCCTAGCGATTTCTCCCGATGGAAAAACCTTGTTTTTTAGTCCTTTATCCAGTCGACATTTATACTCAATTGAAACTGATAAAATTTTCAACAAAGAAATTGACGATCATGCGTTAGAAGCACATGTTAAAGATTGGGGCGAAAAAGGCGCCTCCGATGGCATGATTACGGCAGAAGATGGAACGATCTATGCTGGCGACTATGAAAACAACAGCATTCGTGTGATTCACACGGATGGTACTATGGAAACTTTGGCTCACGATCCGCGTATTTTATGGCCAGATACTTTATCTATTGGACCAGATCAATACTTATATTTTAACGCCAACCAGCTGCAACGGCAGGCTAGTTTTCACAAAGGAGAAGACCTGAGAGAGAAGCCTTACAGTCTGTTCCGCATTTTTATCGGGAAAGGTCCTGCGAAAGCAAACTAACCGGTCTTGATCCAAATGGAGGGCAATACGTAAAAGAAATAATACGATTTTCTATCCAGAAAAGGAGGAATTAAGATGTCAGAACAGAAAACGATGAATGTAATAGGCTTTTTCGAAGGCCTGCCAATTGAATCTACGCATAGTTTTATTGACCAAAAAGAAGGAATCCCTGTTCCAGGTCCTCGTGATTTATTAGTAAAAATCAAAGCCGTTTCGGTCAATCCAGTCGACACCAAATTACGGCAAACGACTCGCAAGCGAAATGCCCTGCGTATCTTAGGTTTTGATGCGGTCGGAGAAGTGGTCGCTGTCGGAAAAGATGTCATGAAATTTACTGTTGGTGATCGGGTCTTTTATGCAGGAACCACCACTCGATCAGGAAGCAATCAAGAATATCAAGCAGTCGATGAACGGATCGTTGCTCTAGCCCCTAAAAATTTAACAGATGAAGAGGCGGCTGCATTCCCATTGACTGCATTAACCGCTTATGAATTGCTGTTTGAAAAATTCGGCTTGACTCCTAAAGAAAACGCCAATCAAGGGAAAAGTATTCTCGTTATCAATGGTGCGGGTGGTGTCGGATCGATACTGAATCAGTTGGCTCATTGGGCAGGTCTAGAAGTGTATGCTACCGCTAGTTCAAAAAATTTTGACTGGCTTCAAAAAACCGGGGTTGACCACCCTTTAGACTACCATCATGACCTAAGAGACAGCTTTCGAGAATTAGGCGTTCCGAATGTCGGTTATATCGCTGTCTTGTTTGACATCACCCAATACTTTGATCAAATCAGCCATTTGGTAAAACCTTATGGTCATGTGGGCACGATCGTTGGCATTCACGAGCCCCTTGATTTAAGTGTATGGAAAAACCTTTCTGTTAGCTTTGATTGGGAGTATATGTTCGCTAAAACAGACCACGACTATCAAATCGAGACACAAGGACAAGCGCTAAAAATGATTGCTGATTTAGCAAATGAAGGGACACTAAAAACAACCTTAAGCAAAGTCTATTCGGATGGAATCAACGCGGCAAATTTGAAGCGCGCAACGAGAGATGTCGAAAGTGGCCATATGTTGGGAAAAGTCGTCGTAAGTGGTCCTTTTAATGGAAACCCTACAGGGAATTAATCGTAAAAAAGCTTTGTTTTCATCCAAGCTTTAGCTTTATTGGCATTCACTATTTTGGGAATGCCTTTTTTTATTTCTTAAAAAAATCATTTGTGAGCAAAGACGTTTTTTTGATAGATCAAGTCAGCATAAGTACTTCGCCTAATGCTCATCCAGAACATATCTCGCGCTCCCTCTATCTATATCCTTTGAACACCGCCCTTTCAGAGCTGCGAAAAAGACACACACCTCTCGAACGTGAGCGTCTTTGATGCACTTTTAGCGGTGGGCGATTTGTAAAAAAATGAGTGACTACACTAGCTTACGCACCTAGTATTGATCGACAAGATCACGAGCCGGCTCCTCTGGATTGAGCAACATACCTATTCAGTATACTCAGGAGATAGTGATCGAGTGCTCTTGATTATTATGAAGAGCAATATCCTGTTACGATACATTGAATATCAAAGAGGTAGTTGGTTCCATATTTAAGGAATAGCCACACAGTTCTTTATGATAATTTCGATAGTCATTTTCAATGATGCCGATTATTTCTTCGCTGGAAAACTCATCATATTGACAGAATTCAACTAATAAACACAATTTAGCGTCAATTCCCAGTATTTCTGGAATTATTCTCCAAAATGTTTCACTTGATATAGCTGTTTCAAGCTTATCTAACTTTTCGAATTGTTCATGAGTATATTTCTTTAACTTACCGCATTTGTTTACTGCCTCTTCAAGTTCGGTAGAAAAACGATTGATATACTCTTTTTTCGTCTTAAAGCCCATCAGATTGTTCTCCTTTCTCTCGTATAATTTCCCTTCATCCCAGTACTCTTTCACTTGTTTGCCTTCAGTTTCAGAATTCCCCTGTTAGAAACTATTCTTGTTCTATCGCTAACTTTCATTTCAGTAAAAAGCGGTACTTTTTCACTGCTCCTTGGGCATGCAAACAAAAAAATTTTCGATATTTCCAATATGTAGGCTATTTCTGATACAACTATCTCCCCTGATCCAGCGTTAAATATCTGTCAAGAGAATCCTCCCTCGTCTTGCGGCTCTCTTTAAAAAGCGAGGGGATAATGTTGAGGTTCGATCCATCTAAAAAATGCCCGACAGCAGACTAAGTGTTCAGTCTAGCTACATGTCGTTTCGTCTCACCGAAACGGCCTGCGGTATCTTGAATATTTTTAGCTATTCGAGAATAGCTTTTTGAGTCCAGTTGAATACTGATCAACTAAAAAGAAAAAATTTTTGATCTAGTCGAGGTTATCCTTTTAATAGTGAAAGGGACAAGAGCAATCCTCCAGATAAAGGAAAGTCGATCTCCTAATTTGTATTTGTTCACTACCTGAGTGCGCTTTTTGGCAAGTTTTTTCCATGAAGCTTTAACTGTCACAGTTTTCTTTTAACAGGCATAGAACTCACACCTAGTGCGTACTTTTTTCCTCATAGACTAAGTAATAAACCAACTGACTTCTGCCCCGTTCTCTTAAGAAATAGAGTGGTCGTAACTATTAGAAAAAGGAAAAGAGCACATCCTCTTTCCCTTTCGTTTTTAATTGCTAGGAACAGCACTCAATTCCCAAACAAGGGTGGTAGAATAGGTAGTCGCATCTGGATTTGTACCTTGTGGTACGTGAAGCGCAACACTTTTCCCTGCCGTATCTCCATCTCCAAAGCGATAGATCCAAGTACCTGTTCCTTGATTTCCTTGGGCTTTGAGTAGTGTCCTTCGATTTCCAGGAATGAGTTCGCGAACCGATTGAAGCTCAGGTTCCGTACCACCTTGCGCGGTAATAACTTGTTGATTCGACAAACTTAAGCTAGCACCAATAAGCTCTTGATTTTCTGCCCCTTTGAACTGTGATTTTTGCGTCACAGCTAATTCCCAGCCATCACGTATATTGGCTGGTCGTCGATCACTGATTTGAACATAGTTTGGGCGTTCTTCCGTTTCATTCACTGTCCCATCTTCGTTCAACAAACGTTGGGGACGTGCATAGTAGGTTTGGCTGCGAGCAGAAATAGCTTGGGAACCAAAATGAAAGGATGAAATGAAATCAATGCTTAACTGCCCTTGGTTTTCTGGTAGTATAGGCATATTTTCCGGAACAACTTCTATTCCAGGATCTAACGGATCAACAGGAGGCATCTTTTTTCTCTCTTCGACTATCGTACTCGCCGTATCATCTTTTCCGTTTAAAAAAGCATAGGCAGTTACCGTATTGCCCGCGGTAAAATGCAGTCCTTCAGGTATTTCATAATAGTAATCACCATTTTCATCTGCGGCAACATGATAAAACGCTTCTTCGGAGAGATTGGGAGAAGGAATTTCCCCCTCTGGGATTGCTAGATCCCCGGCTAATCGTACCAGACTGTGAGGTGTAGCTTTTCCAGTAACTGTGTAAGAATTGGTTTCATTAGGATCTTCTGTTAAAGGATCAATACTTACTTGGACATCTGGTATTTTTTCAAATAGGACCCGTTGAACGTTTTGAGTCGTAAAGTTCGCTCGAAAGCTATCAATGGTTTCTTGTGAGATCGAGGAACTGCTTTCGATACGAGGAACCACTCCGGTATATCGCAGGTTCAAATTAAAAATAGGGGTCCATGAATGATCGGGTGTTTCGCCAAAGTTTCCTCTCCCCCACTGTTTCACTGATTGCACATCTATATCTAGAAGGCCATTACTTCCTGCGATGTTAATCAGTCCATTGGCTGTAGAAGTTCCTGCTATGGTCCCCGTGCGCTCTAGATTTACTTCTTGCGCATCAGAAAATTCAAATGTTGAACCACCAGAAGCAAAGTACATTAAACTCTGATTATTCGAAGTGCTGTCACTTTTGATATCCAATGTGGCATCTTTCCCAATGGATACTTGCGCATTCCCGGCGACATGGATAATATTTGATGGAGAAGCGCCCATTTCAGTGGCTGAAATACTCAGTGTACCCCCATTCTCTACTAGCAGTTTGCTGCCAGCAGCCATCCAAATAATGTTGTAAATATTCCCATTAAAATTTGACTTTGTTCCTTTAGAGTCAATTGTAAGGGAACCTTGTTCTTTGATACTGAGAGCAGAATTTGCCGTTCGCAATGAAATAGCTGACCTGAGGTTTTGGGGCTGTAAAGTCATGGTTGCACCTTCATCGATTTCAACATTTCCTCTTCTAACCAGCAAACTTGTCCCATCCGCTTCACCAGCATTTCCGTTTGATATTGCATTCAAAGATGAATTCTTTTCCATTTTAAAGTTATTGTTGGGATGGACCACGCCACCCAAATCCAAATTTCCGGCACTGATCGTCTCCAGCTCAACTTCGGCATCTTCCATGATCGTTAAATTAGAGGCGAAAATATTTGTTTGATCTAATGCATTGATGCGCCACGAATTAAACGATGATGTGTATTCAGCTACTTGTTTACTACTAGACTTGCCTGAAAATTTAATACTGGAATACGGGGAATGAATCAATTGGTTTCCATAGTTAGTAATATTGTGATAAGTGATTTCACTCGCAGTTTGATTTGTTATATTCAAATCGTTGAAAGTTATTGGACCATAATAGTTCCCGTGATAGATCTCTAGGTCTTTTAACGTCAAATTCCATGGATTTGCTAAACTGGCGGTGACATTGTTAAAGCAGAGTGTAACAGCTCGAAAATCAATTTCATGCCCATTTCCTTCAATAGTTAAACTTCTAGAAATATTTGCTACAGTAAGGTAAACAAATGTAATTCCCCCACTAACGTTGCTAGTACCTCCCGCCGTTACATCCGTTAGATTGAGGCGAGGATTGTTGGGCGTCTGAAAATCAGCGACGACATTGATCGTCGTGACTGTCGGGTTCACAAAGGCCCGAATAAATTCTTCCCAATTTGCTACATCTTGAATACTAGAATCCTGTGTATCTCGAAGGGATTCCGACGAACGTTCCAGATCCTCTTGTAAAGACTCAGACGTTTTTAAATCTGCTTGATCATCCTCGATGCTCCCCACTTCTTCCTCTGCTTCTATGGGAATTTCTTCAATAGTTTGCTCATCGGCTTCTGACTGAATATCAATTGCCATTTTCGTGTCAGCTATCATCAGCTCGTACTTGCCGACAGCCGTAAAAACAAAAGGAAGCGAAAACTTATCTAAGGGTACATCGGAGCGAACGATCCACTGATTCTCCATTTCCGTGCGATGCAGAGTGATCCCTGAGGCTAGCTCATCTGTCACGATCGTTGCTTCTCTTGGTATATTGATTGTCACCTCGGTGATTTCACGGTTTACACTAAAATGTAGTGTGAACAATTCATCTACGACTTGTTTTTTTTGCGTATTTTCAAAAGAAGCAATGACCGGTGTTTTCTCCTCGTCCTCATCCAAATGTTCGAGGTCATTTGGGATTTCTATTGAACTTGCATGGTCAACTGCATAGACCATGCTGATTGGCATAGAAAGGGGCTGCATGAACAACAATAATGTTGTACTCAGCACGAGCATTCGCTTTTTCAGTCGGATGTTCATTCTACTCACTCCTTTTTGTTATTCTTGCTCGTTGGCTTTTGTTTTCTTTTTCAAGAGGATAAGATAAAAAACCAGTCCCAACAAAAGAAAGATCAAAATAAATGCCCCAATCATCCACCAGTTGGTGCTCGTAGCGATCGTCACATCTGCACGATTAAAGGCGCGTGCTTCCTCTGCTTCAATCGTAAACGTTCGCCCCCACGTCCATTCTTCCTCACCAGAAGCTGCTTTTAGCTTCAAGAGATACTCCCCAGCCACAAAGCGATCTCCTTCTAGGGAAATCGGAAAGTGAAAGTGCGAGTTTGGTGCCATTTGCATCATCTCTTCACTCGCTTCATAGAGAATATCCGTTTCTCCCACTCGTTGAACGGTCGCTTCCACAGCCATGCGGTTTACAAACGTTGGGGTAAAGTTCTGAATCGTCGCACTGATAACATTGCGATAGTTCAACTGATCCGCAAATACATCTAGCAAATCAAGATTCGGTTGGACTGAATTTCGAGAATTACTGACAACAACACCGATGACATAGGCGAATTCATTCTCGATCGCTAGACCTTCTTCTTCTGTAGGTTCCTCTGCACTTTCTTCTTTGACTTCTGTAATACGCAGACCGCCTGCTAAGAATCCTTCAAACGATTCCTCTGGCATATGTAAAGGAACCATAATTGTTTTGGTTTCATTTCCTGCTAAGTCAATGACACCTGAAGGGTCGATCAATTCATCTAGGGAATAAGGAAGACTCCTATCTGGTTCTTGGGCATCTTTTCCATATTCAACGACACCATGAACATTGGTATATGCTGTATGTGGAGTCACTTGCACTTGAATCGGTTCGCTATTGGCATTTTGTAGTTTTAAAGCCAAGTTTTCCGTTTCTCCAGCAGCTAGATTCAAATCAAAGTAACTAGTAGATCCTTCTACCTGACTCTCAGGAAATTCAGGGGTGACATAAAAAGAGAGCGTTCCTTCTTCCCCATGAGCGATCAATGGAAACAGCATCATAATAAAAGAAAAAAGGGGGATCAGCCACCAAGTCCCCTTCCAAGACTGAGCAACTGCGATCGATTGTTTCAATGTAAAGCTCCTTTCTTAGAAAAACAGCGCCACAACTTCATTGTGACGCTGCCGAGAGTTTTTCAACAAATGTTGTGGTTATACTTATTCGTCTCCATCTGGGTTTGTTTGACCTGGATCTGACTCTCCTGCATCTTCACCTGGAGTTGTCGTTAACTCCCATGTCAAGATTGCTTTATAAGTTGTCGCATCTTTGGCAGTTGAACCTGGAACTGATAGTTTGATGGCCTCATTTTCGACAACTTCAATCGTTTCATCCGCAAACCGTCTGTTCAACTCTGCTTGGTCCCCCCAGACAACGGAAGAAGCGCCGTTTCCTTTCATTTGTGCTGCAGTCATTACGGAACGGCCCGCACCGTTTGGTAAAAGTTTTAGCCCAGCTTCATGTGCTACCGGAGCATTTTCTTGGTTACTACCTACATAATCAATATAGGAATCTACAAAAGTAATTTCCGCACCGGTTAATACATTATTTTGCGTATTTGATGTAAATTCTGAAAGACTGACCTTTAAGTCCCATCCCGCATTGTTTCCACGTAAGTCTTGGACTTGAGCAAAAGAAACATAGGGTACTTTGTTTTCATCACCCTCGGTGTCACGCAACTGTTGCATCTCAGCAACCATATTATAATCTCGATCTTGATTTGAAATAACTTGTGAGCCAAAGTTCATTGTCGCAGCTTTCAAAATAGATAACGGTCCAGTTGTCCCAGGTACTTCAGGATCAACGATTACATCTGGCCCTTCTTCAGGACCGGTCGGTGGGATTACTTCTAATTCTTCGTTCTCTGCTGGTTTAAATTCGATCTGACCTTCAGTCGTCACTTCTCTTATCTCCTCAGCAAGCACAGAAACTGCGCCTCCAGCTAAGATCGTACTTGATAGTGCGGCAATTGTTGCTAAACGAATAAATTTCATTTGATGATTCCTACTTTCTTATTGTTATCGTTTTGTCGTTTGGTTTTTCTGACGTTTCCCTAAAAAGAAAACGGTACTGATTAGAAGGACTCCTAGCCAAATTAGCATGGGATCTCCTATCACATTTGTTTGTGGCAATCTACCATCTGGTTTAGCCACATCAGTTATTGGTGGTCTCACAATACTTTCAGGTGGTTTTGGATCAGGGGTACCAATAGGTTCATAGATTCCAGTGAATCCAATGGTGCCGGTTGTTTCAACTCGTTGAACCTCTGCGGCAACGGCTTTACTAGATGAAAATATAACAACAATTAGAGTGAAGACTATCCATTCTGATAATTTTTTGAACATGTCCCTCCCCCTTGTTTTGTCCCAAAAATCTTCGTTTATGAAAAAACGAAAAAAAGGCACCCGATTCAATCGAATGCCTCAAATAATGTTGTTAGATTAAGTTTTTTTAAAACAGATGGATACACAGTCGTTATTCTCATAAACGAAGGTTTTTGATACTCTTATCTGTAAGTTTGTATGCATACATCTTTCTTACAGGACTAAGATTACCAAGAATTTTAAAAAAATTAAAATCACGATTTTCATATAAAGATGAAATAGCTAAACAGTACTCGTTGCTTTTGATAGTGAGTAAAGGAGAATGATGGCTTATTTTCCCCACGATTCCTCCAATTCATTAAGCATCATCGCTTCACCGTATTATTGATATCTCAATAATAAAAAATAGAATCTAGTTTTTGCCACCTTGCTAATTCGGTAACTAGCTTTAACGAAACAGAAGATTCCCCTCCTATCATTCACATTAAAACAAACCAAAGTATTTTTTCACTTCAATATACACTAAAGGAAAAATGGATAAGCCGATTACCCATAGCCAGTCAACTGCACGAAGAGAGACAAAGCCAAAAATGGTTTGCGTGAATGGAATCGTTACTAACAAGATAATGATCAATGCACCTATGAAGGTTGTCATTACTAACAACGGATTGCTCAAAAAACGCAGCTTCAGGATAGATTCTTTACTTCTACAATTAAACATATGCACAATAGTTGATAATCCCAATACAATAAATGTCATTGTCTGCGAAACCTCTATCGATTCTAGACGTCCAATTAGAATAGCGCCTAATGTGACGACTGTAAAAACCATTGAGATTTCTAAAATTTTTACCAATAATCCTTGCGCAAAAATGCTCGTGTATTTAGCGATCGGGGCTTCCATCATTGCTTTTTTATCGACTGGTTCAATGCTAAGACTCATTCCTGGGATTCCATCTGCAACTACTTTTATGATTAACAATTGAACCGCTGTAACAGGTGCTCCCCACCCAACGAGCAAGGAAATTAAAACGATTGTCAGTGCAGAAATGTTGCAACCTAACATCGCATATAATGATTTTCTGATATTGCTGTATACCCGTCGACCTTCTTCAACCGCCTGAACAATCGTCGCAAAATTATCGTCTACTAAAACCATATCAGAAGCTTCCTTTGCTACTTCTGTGCCACCTCCCATTGCGATCCCTACATCAGCTGCTTTTAATGCAGGTGCATCATTGACACCATCGCCAGTCATAGCGACAATCTCATCATTTTTTTGGAATGCTTTTACGATTCGAATTTTATCTTCTGGGGAAGTACGAGCAAAGACTCGATAGTCATCAATCACACGAGCTAATTTTTCATCGCTCATTTCATGTAAATCCGCTCCGGTCATTGCTTTTTTCCCATCGGTGAGAATTCCTACATCCTCTGCGATTTTCTTTGCTGTCAGTAAGTGGTCCCCTGTGATCATTACGGTTTGAATCCCTGCTTGTTTTGCAATAGAAACAGCCGTATAGCTTTCGGGCCGAGCTGGGTCGATAATCCCAACAAATCCTGCAAATTCTAACTGACTTTCAAGAATTTCTTCAGTAAAACGTGTAGGTTTTTCATCGTATCTTTTATAAGCAACGCCCAAAACACGGTATGCTTGATTGGCCAACTCATCATGCTTGTTCAAGTAGGCAGGGTTGTTCGCATCAATGAGATCCAAGCGATCAAAAGCCCCTTTTGTGACAGAAACATATTGGTCGTTTACTTTATATAAGACGGTCATCCTTTTTCGTTTTGAATCAAAGGGAACTTCATGAATCTGTTCAAAGGTTGAAGCGACTTTACCTAATTCCTCTTCAGTGAAGAGCGATGCCAGTTTTTTTCTGATCCCCAACTCTGTTGGATTGCTGGTTACTGCTGTATTTTCTTCCATCGAACTAGCAAGATAGAAGAGAAATAAGAGATTTTTTTCCTTCTCTTTTGTTATTTCTAAGCAAGAAGTCAGTTTATCCTTCATCGTGGCAACTTCTTTCACGGTCATCTTATTTTCGGTAATCGTTCCAGTTTTGTCTGAGCAGATGATTGAAACACCCCCAACGGTTTCTACTGTTGAAGGAGTCCTAACGATGGTTTTCTTCAGTGCCATATTCCTCATCCCAACAGCTAGAGAGATTGTTACTACGACTGGCAAAACCTCTGGAATAGCAGCAACAGCCATTGATATTGCAGTCATGATACTGGTCTCTAAAGACAATCCTTTGCTGATTCCTATAGCAATCGCTAGAAAGCCAGAGAGAATAGCGATTAGGCCTAGAACTTTCCCCAGTTTTTGCATTTTTATTTGTAAAGGTGCTATGGTTGTTTCTTCCTTGCTTAATAAGCTCGATATTTTACCAATTTCCGTATTCATTCCTGTCTTTTCAACTCGAACGTTTGCTTTTCCTGTGACGACCAATGAGCCAGAAAAAACCAAGTCTTTTCTGTCTCCTAAAGAATCTTCTTTAGAAGAAATATAGGTGGGATCTTTTTCACTTGGTTCACTTTCACCAGTTAGAAACGATTCATCAACAAAGAAATTACTACTCGTTAAAAGCTTAGCATCTGCTGGAATACGGTCCCCTAATGCCAACTGAACAATATCACCAGGAACAATGTTCAAACTTTCAATCTCTTTTAACGCCCCATCTCTGAATATTTTACTTACGGGAACACTCATCTTATTTAATTCACTCATTGATTTTTCCGCATGTTTTTGCTGTCGAATCGACAAATATAGATTAAGAATGACAATTGAAAAGATGACTATTGGTTCCGTAAAATCATCAGGATGATTTTGAAATGCAACATAACTAGATAAGAGTGTTGCAACGATTAAAATCAAGATGGTAATATCCTTCATCGACTCTTTCAAATAGTCATAAAAGTGCTTCTCCTCTTTGCTTTCTATGGAATTAAACCCATATTTTTCTAGCTTCATTTCTGCTTCTTTACTGGAAAGTCCTGACTGGTTAGGGCTGTTTCCGTTTTCTTTCAATTGTTCTTTTACCATCTGCCTATACCTCCTAAAACAAAAAAGAAGTCAGACAAACTAACCATAAAAGCCTAAGGTTAGTTTTTCTGACTTCAATAAGATTTATTCCGGCGAACAAATCTAATGTCATTATTTAAATTCCACCTAATTATTGCACATCCGAATATTTGGGTCAAGATTTTCACGATAACCAATCAATCAAAATGAGAGAATGGTATGCAAAATCGAGAAAAAGTACGTGTACATCCTTATCCTATAGACAAGAAGCTCGCCCTTACAAAATGATTTCAGGATTTTCTTTCCTTAGCACATAATCATTACCTGCTACGTTAAAATACTCTTGAACCAACTGACTTAACTCTTTGATTGCTTCATTCGCCCGAGCCCGTTGCGTTTCATTGATCGATTCAATGAATAAAACAGCATGGGTGGTCTCTTCTGTTAGCATCGTACGTTGGGCTTCCCGCCAATTCAAGCATCGACAAATTGCCCCTTTCTCATCATAGTAAATGACTTCCTTTTCCAAGGCTGGGGAATCAGTATCTGCACCTAAGGGAAAGAAAGATTCGCCACCTTTTGCAACGCCTAAGTGAAGGTCGCCAACGATTGTATCGAGGTCTTCTCCGCCTAAAGGGACACCATATTTCAAGGAAATACTATTATAAATATCTACTAAAGGATTGATGGGAGAAAATTCTCTGTCTTGATTCACCCGTTTCAACAGTGCTTCGATGGAAGAGCGTACCCCTTTTTTCGTTTTAAATTGCTGAAAAGCACTTCGCCATTCTTGGATCACTTGGTTTTCACTGAAGGTGTCGGTCGTTAAGTAGCGCTTTGCTTGTTCTTTACTACTTTTTAGCAAGTCAGTAAAAAACGTTTCGTGTGCAGCATCGGCAACATTGTTTATATTTTTTACAACAAGGCAGTTGATTTGTGCTTCTGGAAATAGTGCCCAAAATTCTTGATCGATCATTATTTTCTTCACTTTCTCTACACTCCTGTTTAGTTTATTTGAACAAACTCATGTCCTTTATTTTTCAGGCTCTCTGTTTTTTCAGCAGCCAGCCGAGCTATATCATTCTTAACAAAATATCAGCTACCTGTGCTTCCTACCCTAGGTAGCATGAATGTCCATTCACTCAGTTCCAATCTCCCCAGCGGCGTTATTCGTTCAATAGTCTCTTTTGATCCCATTCTTGACGTTGACCCAATCAACTTCTACCGAAGATTTTATTTTTGCCAGCATTTCCGCAAGATTTTTTCTTTCTAAAGCAGATAACTGTTGAATCGCTACTTTATTTGAATAGTTATTTTCTCTTATGATTAATTGAACCGCCTGTTTTCCTTTGATGGTTGTGTATAAGTGTTTGATTTTTTTATTTTCTTTGTCTGACTCTTTTAGAATGAAGCCATTTTCCTCTAACTTTTTTACCGCCCGGGACAAAGTCGTGCGATCAACTTTGATCAGTTCGGCTAATCGTTCAGGAATAATTCCTTCATTTTCAAATATACGAACTAAGTAAATGTATTGGCCTTTACTGAGTTGAACCTCTTTAAATTCAATATTAGCAATTGATTCCAACATTCTACTGATCGAACCTATCTCACGAAGTATATCCTCCACGAACTATCCCCTCCCTATCTAGGACTATAATAGCCCATTATTGTTGCATATGCAACAATAATGGGCTTGGTTTACTTTTTACTCACTCTTAGAAAATGGGTGTATTGCATAAGCTTGTCTCAAAAAAGCAGGAGAATACCGAGAAAAACTTCTCTGTACTCTCCTTTTACAATCATTCCAAGTAGAAATACTATTCGAATTTCTCCTAATTTCAAAACCAAATTCATGAAGGTGATTGCTTAGACCAACAGAGAAAGAAAGGAAGGTTTCCTATCCTGCGAAATTCGTCTTAATACCCTATGCCAAATCACTCCCATTTGACGCAATCACTTTTTTATACCAATCAAAGGATTTCTTTTTCTTCCGATCGTAGGTGCCATTTCCTTCATCATCAGCATCAACATAGATAAAACCATAGCGTTTACTCATTTGCGACGTCGAGGCACTGACGATATCAATGCAGCCCCATGAGGTATAACCCATCAGGTCAACGCCTTCTTTTAGGGCTAAATTGATTTGTTCAAAGTGGGCTTTGAAATAATCAATGCGGTATTGATCATTGATTTCTCCCTTCTCATCGATTTCATCTGCTGCGCCTATGCCGTTTTCCACAATAAACAAAGGGATTCGATAGCGATCATACAAGGAGAGCAATGAGATTCGGAGTCCGACTGGGTCAATTTGCCAGCCCCATTCTGTCATCGGTAAGTAGGGATTTTTTACCCCTGTCGCAATGTTGCCGCTGACTTTTTCTCGCTGTTCGGCATCTTTTGAAACTACTAGGGACATGTAATAACTGAAGGAAAGAAAATCCACTGTGTATTCCTTGATCGTTGCCAAATCCCAGTTTTCCATCGCCACTTCAATGCCTTTTTCCTGCCATTCTCGCAAAAGCCATTTCGGATATTCTCCCCAGACTTGTACATCAGAATACAGGTGATTTTCTCGGTTGGCTTTTTCTGCTAAAGCAATATTCTCGGGATGGCAATCTTCTGGATAGGTCATGAGCTTAGTGACCATCGCCCCGATTTTTGCTTGTGGGTTTGATAAACGCCCATACTTGGTTGCCAACGAACTTGCCACAAATTGATGATGCAAGGCCTGGTAGATGGCGGCTTCTGCGGCTTGTTTTGTTTCATAACGCTCTTCGACTACGCCCACGGTCGTAAACGGATGACGAAAAACACTATCGATCTCATTGAATGTCAACCAATAGGTCACTAGGTCTTTGTATTCGGCAAAAACGACCTTGCAAAATTTGACAAAGAAATCAACGACTTCTCGAGAGACCCACCCTTGATAATCGGTGACAAGATGTAGCGGCATTTCATAGTGAGAAAGCGTCACCAATGGTTCAATGCCATTCTCTTTCAGCTCAGTCAAAAGGTCTCGATAGTATGCTAATCCTGCTTGATTTGGTTTTGCTTCGTCGCCCCGAGGAAAAATCCGCGTCCATGCGATCGATACTCGCAATACCTTAAAGCCCATTTCTTTAAACAATGCGATATCTTCTTTATATCGGTGATAAAAATCAATGCCACGACGTTTTGCATAGTTCCCTGTTCCTTTTTCGGCAATCGCTTCAGCAATGGCTTGTTCATCGACATGCCACTGCTTCTTATAGTCTTCTACAGAAACGTCAGGCTTGTATAGTGCCACATCTGCAACTGACATGCCTTTGCCATCAACATTCCATGCCCCTTCTGCTTGATTGGCTGCAATCGCACCGCCCCATAGAAATCCTTCTGGAAAATAACTTTTTGTCATAAAACTCCTCCTTCATTCTATTCCCTTGTATTCTTAAACAGACCCATCTTGAGAATCCTCTTACTATTCAGCTAACTCACTTTGGCGATTGCTCAAGAAAATAAATGGCAAATAAATGAACACCCCGACTACAATAATCAGCAATTGTAAAATGACTCCATTGATTCCCCAGCCAAGAAAGGCACCGACAATGATCGGTAAGCCAAAAGGTACATCCACAATGTTCGAGCCGATTAGTCCAAACTGATTGGCAGCTAATAACAGCGCCGCTGGAAGTCCACTTCCAAGAACAAAGGGAATCGCAAAAATCGGGTTCAATACTAGCGGTAACCCGAACACAACGGGTTCACTGATACCAAATAAAGAAGGAACTAAACCAATTTTGGCGACAGCTCGTAAGTCATCTTTTTTCGAAAACATCAATAAGCCGATATTCAGAGAAAGAATCAATCCTGCACCACCGACAACTAGGAAAGTTACCCAAGAACCCATCGTGATGACTTGATCTGGTGTTTGTCCTGCTTCATAGGCAGCAATATTGGCGGCTAATGCTGCAATCAAAATTGGATTACGAATTGGAGAAATAACGAGTCCTCCATGGATACCCACTAGCCAAAAAACTTGAGAAATGATCACTAAACCAATAATCCCGGCTGGATGCTGTAAAATTCCTTCCAATGGGGCTTGCAAGAAGCGGTACAATGCTTCGTTGATGTAGAGACCTGATGCCAATTCAAACAACCGCCCAGCAATGGCAATCACAAACAATGTGATAAAGATTGGTACCAACACACTAAAGGACTTACTGATGGCGCTAGGAACACTCGGCGGCATTTTGATTTGCAGACGCTCGATCTTATTCAGCTTGCAAAAGAATTCTACGGTAACCATCGTCAAAATCATACCGATAAACAGTCCGCCAGCATTCAAGGTTTCTACTGGCAGCCCAGCCGCCATTCCTGCCACTCCATCAACGACCGTCTCAAGTCCCTGTGGTACAACTGAAACATAGGCACTCAAGGAAACCACTGCACACATGATACCGTTCTCATTGTTACGTTCGCCTAAAATCCAACCCAAGATGACGATTACGGCTAACGTCATGGTATTCATCGTCGCAAAGTTGATGGCGGTAAAGGCTGGTTCCATAACGGCTAAAAAACTTAGGGCAGAAAACTGTGCCAGCCCTGTGGTTTCACTCGTTAACAATGAATTACCCAATGTTGCAAAAGAGCCTACGATAATGAAGGGCATCAACACGGTAAAGGTATTTTTTACGACACCTAAATATTTGTTATCATCTACTTTTTCTGCAATGATACTGACACTGTCAGCGAATTTATCGAAAGCGCTCATCCTTGTCCTCCATTTACTAACTCTTCCGCATGCTTCAAGACAGCTGCTCCATTGCCCCGACCGTAGTCGACTGCTTTGATGACTGCTACTGGCACTGTATCATTGACGATTTTTTTCACTTTACGCATCGTATGTTGTACTTGCGGTCCTAAAAGTAAGACATCAAAGTTGCCTAATTCTCGTTCAATCATGCTTTGATCGATCGCCCAAATTTTATAATCTTTTCCTTGTTCTTTTGCAGCTTCCTCCATTTTGGCAACTAAAATACTAGTGGACATTCCGGCAGCACAAGCTAACATAATTCTCATGATGAAACTCCTCCTTGTAATTCAGAAATTTTTTGGTATAAATAAAGCCACTCAGCTGCTTGTTCTGTGGCGGTCATTGCCATTGCTAAATGATCCTGAGCGTGTATCAATAGAATAGATAATTCCGTTTTTTCTCCCTTGGCTTCCGCTTGTACCAAATCGGTTTGACATTGATGGGCTTGCTGAAGCTCCTTTTTGGCTTCTTCTAACAAACGTTGTGCTTCTTCAAAATTTCCTTCGCGGGCCGCCTCAATCGCCATCATGGCAGCTGATTTTGCATTTCCCGCATGTAGAATCAGGGTAAAACTCACTTCGTAGTTATCCATATACTCTCCTTTAGCTGTTTTGACTTTTTAGTGAAACCATTGTTTATACTTACGAATAGAAATCAAAAATTTCCTTTTTTATCTAGAATAAAAGGCTGACCCATGAACGCTTATTTTGACCATTTTTGGCAATGGTATTTCTTTTTCTTCATTCAACGTCGTTCTTTGCCTCAAGAATCAACTATGACTGCCTATTTTTCTGCCAACTTCTGGTCGTTGTCCTCGTATTAGCTAGATACTTAGACTTAGGGAGCGGAAATGGTACTGCGCAGGTACCATTTTTGTGGAACCGACAGTTTTTTTAGGACGACTCTCCCCATTGTGCGCCTAGTACTGTTCATCAGCTACTCTGCCTCACTTTGTGAGTCAATCGTAGTGATTCCTAGTTTGGTGACTACGCTCCCTTGCACTCGCCTAGTACTGTTCATCATCTACTCTGTCTCACTTCGTGAGTCAATCGTAGTGATTCACAGCAAAAAGGCATTGGACGGATTTGTCCAATGCCTGTGAGATAGCTAAATAAGCGTTAGGCTTCTTGTGTTTTTGTCGAAAAAAATGCATACTCCTACTAGAAATGAAGGCGTTTTTTCGGTACAATAAACACGTTGATGCCTACGGGTATCAACTATGGCAACTTGATTGGTCATCCGGGTATTGGTGTGACTGATCAGGGCTTCGTATTGGTGTTGGTAGCACCGATACGAAGTGCCTATTTTTTTGATTTCTATTCGCCTTCTAGTTTATAGAAAGCGGTTTACTTTTGCAAGGGGAACTAAATTATAAATGAATGAATACGCAGAAATATCATGATTTTGTATATTATATCAATAAAATAATCGATAAGATTTATACTTTTTCTTCTTTGGTTATTTTTATGATATAGACATGCCTCAGGGAGATGAAACTTAAACCCAAGTTGTCTTCTTCAATTTTAAAAAAAACATATGTCGAATGTTAGGATTAAGTGCAACATGTGATTGTTTTTGTATAACGTTCGCTCGTGATCTGCTCTATTATATCCAGTTTCAATTTTCATATACATACTAATGACAAGGCATTCGTAGATAGACCAATCTCATTTCACAATTCAGGGCTTTAAATTCCTGCTACAACAATCACTGGAAATAATCCTCACTTATGTTAACCGTTAATGAAATAAAGTAATTTCTTTAGGAAGTAATCTATTTTAAGTGTTGTAATATTTCCAGAGGAGTTTCTAAACTAATATCTGCACTTGAGAATAGTGGATTTTCTTTTGCTCCCCACTTTGCTAAAGCAAATTTAGCTCCAGCTGATTGTGAGCTATGCATATCATAGATAGAATCACCTATGTAAATTGATTCTTCTGGTAAACTTCCTAATTTATTTAATGCATATAAAATTGGTTCAGGATTAGGTTTATGTTTCGTTGTATCAGAGGCAGTTACTGAAATATCAAAAAGTTTACTTAAACCAAAATGTTCAAATTCATTTTCCATTTCTTCATTTGTTTTGGATGTAACAATCCCAATTTGTATCTCATTTTCTTTTAACTTAGTCAATGATTCTTCCACTTGAGGAAACAAAGTCGCAAGATGAGAGTATTGTTTAACATTTTCGGACCAACATGCATGTAGCTTATCAGCTTCCTCTCCAGATGATGAATACCGTTCAATTGCTTTTTTTCCTGGTATCCCTAAGATATACTCTAAATCTTCTTCTGGAACATCCAAGTTTTTCTCTTCTTTTAGAGTTTTTTGTAAAGACTTAATCATAACAAATTCTGTATCTAAGATTGTTCCATCTACGTCAAATAACACCGTTTTAATCATGTTTGCACCCACTTTGAATTTATTATAGAGACATTACTATCTGATATTGTTCTTTCTAAATCATCTGGTAGACGACTTTCTACAACAAGAAAATCAATATCTTCGAAATCTAAACCTTTATAGTTATGACTTAAGCCGATTTTTGTATTATCAATTAGTAAAACTACAAATTTGGATTGTTTTCTTATCTTCTTTTTGAAATCTATATCTTCATCGTAGGCGTAATAAATACCTGAAGTTGTGATTCCAGCGGCACTCATAAAAGCAACATCAAAGATAAATGAATCCAGTTCCAGCATTGGTTTCGTTCCAACGACATTTCGTTTGATAGGATCGATGGTTCCACCTAAAATCTTAGTTTTACATTTAGTATTTCTCAATAGTTGATCGGCAATATCTAATGAATTTGTCGTTGCTACGATATTCTCATAGGGTCTTATATGTCTAGGAATGCAACTGACCGTTGTTGAAATATCTAAAAAAATATGGGAATTATCTTTTACTAAATTACTAGCAGTTTTTGCTAGAATATCTTTTTCAGCACTAAGATCTTCAGTACGTTCAAGATATTCATCTAAACGACTAAAGGTATTGGGCAAACTAATTCCACCATATGTGCGATCGATAGCATTATTTTGAGCTAATTTGACAATATCTCTTCTTGCTGTATCTCTTGAAGAACCTGTTAAGGTAACGATTTCCTTCAAACTAAGAGTTCCACGCGACTTCAATTCCTCCAAAATTAACTCAAGCCTTTTCTTTTGAATCATAAATACGCCTCCCTCTAAGCCGATGTAAGCTTATTTACATACTAACTTAAACTAACTTATAAGTCAACGTTATCCTTTAGTACATAACAAAAACACCCAGATTAGATTTGCTGGATATTGCACTTTATTCTGGTATCCTAGTTAGAAAAACACATTTGAGTCCATATTATGTAAAATAATTTTCGATATGTACCTCACTATTCTACTCACCTACCTTGAATGAGCTTGATTGCGTCTCTTTTAATCAAGCTCATTCATTCTACTCTCAAAGCGAACAGTAACTGGGTAAATGATCATTTCAACGAATCTTTCCTTTTGACCAATGGGAAGAAAATTTTAAAGATCCAATGCTACAGCAACCATTATGGACCGTTTGGTTCATCTTTAGTTGCGCTTCATATGAAAAACGACCTAGGTAGTTCTTTTCAATATTCTATGATAAAATAGATTTGCGAAACGTGAGAATTTCGAGCATAGAAGTACAAAAGCCAGCCCTACTGCCAATAGGTCTGGCTTCTTTTCGTTCATTGCGACTCGGAACGTGTGGGTTAATGACAACTAGCTCTTAGTCATCGACTTTCTCGTCTAACCAACGAGAAATCATTTCCAGATCCAATCCGCAAAAAATTGGGGCGATAACCAACGTGAGAATTTGTTGAAGCATAAAAGCACCCCCTTTCAGGGGCAAGTTGTCTCATCTAGTGTATCAAAATGTCAAAAGGATTTGATGATAATTAGGAATGTACTCATATTATTTTGCATCTATTATTCTCACAAAGTAATCTTTCTCTAATATCTATGACGTATCCATGTTTGGAAGCGGCAGAAAAATTTTAGCTTTACAACATAAAAGCACTCCCTAACTGCGAAGAAAGGGAACGCTTTGCTTGCTAATAACGACTAATATAAGTCGGCTTGCTACACTATCTTTAATTTTTTTCTATTCATTATAAATTTTAACCATATTTCGGAAATTTAATTTTCAAGTTATTAAAAACAGATTCACTTCGATACTTTCACCTTTTTCAAACTTATTGATAACATGCTTAAAAATAAGTTGGACATCTTCAGCCACAAAGACACTCGATTACTTTCTGTGATACAATTAATATATATTAATATATATGTTATAACAAGGAGGGTACATAGTGGATATTGGGTTATTTATGCTGACGCTTTCATTATTAGCATCACTTGCGAGTATTTTCAAATTAAATTCATCACCAAATTTTCTAATCGGCTACAGAACTAAACAAAGTATGTCTAACGATCAAAACTGGAGGTTCGCTCAAAAAACATTCTTCCCTATGTCGTTTATTTTTGTTTTCATCGTAATACTATTTAATAGGAATGGATTCATTGGAGATGGGGTCTATACTGTTTTATGTCTCGTCGTTTATATGCTTGCAGCTGTAGTCACTGAATATATGTTGTATAAGAAGAATAGGAAGTAACAAACAAATATGCTTAATTTTATCCAGAATCATTTCAAGGGTCTCATAGGTATCTATATCTAACTGGCACAACCAAAGCAGATACTTCTTTTCTTTGTAGGTCCAATCAACATTTGAATTATTACTTTCATAAAACTAATGATAGTATTTTGCCATAAAATACTCATCTTTATTTTCTCCATCTATCTTCATTGATATCTTCCGTACACCTTCTATAACAAAACCGTTATGAATATATAAATCAACGGCTCTTTTATTATGTGAAAGAACTGTCAGCTCTATTCTCTCAATCCCATTATCTTTAGCCCATGAGTCTAATAATACAAATAGCTTTTTCGCAATACCTTGTCCGCTATAGTCCTTTAATACTCCAATAGTTAAGTAGGCTACATGTTGATTTCTAGCAAAAATTCCACGTTCTGCTGATAGATAGCCTACCAATTTATTATTGTTCAATGCTACCTTAAGAAAGTCACGTTTTTTAATGGCTGATTTAATATTCTCTTCAATCTGATTTAAACTCTCCTCATCTTTCACTCGTTCTGACGGTTCATACATCATATACCTAGTTTCTTGATCCAATAACTTTTTCAAATCCCAAAATAAATGAACCTCACTCAGATTTAGATTTCTATAGGTGATATCCATCGCTAAACCAGTCCTCCTTTACTAGTCATCCTAATATAGTTGATACTTTTTTACTCATCCTCTTCAATTTTTTTCTTTATTCTAAAAAGTGTACTGCGGCTAAACCTAGTGATAGCTTCTACTTCTTTGTATGATTTGCCGGAAATAAGAAGTTCATATGCATGGTGTTTCTTTGGAGTAATTGTAGCTTTCGGGCGTCCTTCTTTAAAGTTCGGATTATTCTTTTTAGCAAAAATCTTTCCTTCTTGAGTACGTTCTACGATCATGGCACGTTCCATTTCAGCAATACTCCTCAAGATGCGGACGATCATTTTCCCCATCAACGTATTTTCAATTGTCCCTAAATTCAAAACCTTGATCGTAACGGTTTCATCAAGCAAAGGCTCAATGACTTCTAAAGCTTCCCGTGTATTACGGGCGAACCGATCAAGTTTCGTAACAACGATTTCGTCTCCAGGCTTGAGACCAGCCAAAAGCTGATTGAACTTTGGCCGATCTCGTTTTGTACCTGTAAATTTTTCAGAAAAAATATTCTTCTTCTCAATATCGTTCTCAAGCAGCTGTTGAATCTGCTCCTTCGTACTTTGAGAAGTAGTTGAAATACGTGCATAGCCATATTTTGTCATTTGATCCACCTGCTCTTACAAATCATCGATCGTATATTCAGAGTACCCTTCATAAAAATAGCTAACATCGATTCCTTTCATATATAACTCACGATCGTCAATTTTATCAGTCAGAGCATTAGAAATTAAATAGCATATTTCTAAGTCATTTATTGGACTGCGCTCCATTGCGGAAAGATAGTCTTCTTTGTTGATTAAGCACCAATCGACAACTTTCTGCAATTCTTTTTTTTAAATGAGAGCCAGCCAAATTCTAGTAGTCCGACCATTTCCTTCACGAAAAGGGTGAGCGATATTCATCTCTACATATTTCTTGATAATCTCTTCAAAAGAAGTTTGCGGCAGCTGATCAATATGCTTTAACGAACGCTCCAAGTACATGACCAGCGCAAATTGAAAATTTCCTTTTGTGATATTGACTGTTCGAATTTTTCCTGCAAAATCGTAGATTTCTGAAAAGAGAAACTCATGAATTTCAGCTAAGCCTTTAAACGTGCCAACTTCGATTTCATTTATTTTTCCTGAATCATATAATTCCTTCGCTTTTTGCTTGCTTAGTTTTTCTTCAGCCTTGTCTAATGCAGCTTGATTGGTTAAACCAAAATGTTATCTAAAATCATGCAAAATCCTCTTAACTTTATGAAATAAGTTTATGGAAGACTCTCAAGCCTATTATACCGAGTGTTTACCAACGTATCAAAAACTATTAAGTTTCTGACCCTGTAACTCGCACTTCAAAACCTTACTTAAAAAGAAGTCTGAAAGAAAAAAAGAGTATTCAAAAATTCTTTTTTCTAAATAGCTACATCATATCTATATATTGACACTCAAAGAACCAGAATAAGTTATCTGAAAGCCGACTTATTCTGGTTAATGATGATCTTTATTATATTTTTACATTGAAAGAATTGCTTCCTTCTCTTTCACTGCAACCCAAATCTCACTGTAACAATTTTCTAGCCCTTCATCATAGTTTGTAAAAGAAAGCTCTGGGGCTTGGACCAATTCGTAGTTTGAAGAGGGCAGCCATTCAGAGTAGATCTTTCCCCAAGTATCTTGTAAAGTCTGAGGAAATGGTCCCTTATTTGGGAAAATCGCCCATTTGTGTTTCGCAATAGGTAGTTGCTCCAAATCATCAAAAAGATTTTCTTGTGTTGTCGCAAAACCGATGAAATGTGTTAGTTCTCCTGTTTCCTCCATCCTTCCTTCATCGAACCCGTAGGAAGCGTTCAACACCTGATTAGGATACATATTCCCTAATTTACGCATTTCTGTTCGTTGCTTTTCCGTCATTGATTGTGCCAGCTCTTGAACCACCTTGTTTGTTCCTTCAAATTGTATGGGAACACGCTTTGAGACACCCACTAAATTGAATGTGGGTTTTTCTTCAATTTTAAAATCCATTGAAACTCCTCCTTTAACATTAATATAAAAGGATAGTGGAGGAAAAGACTTTTGAAACTGATTTTTGATAATCTCGGAAGGCAAGAAGCCTGACCATTCTCGGAATGCTCTTGAAAATCCCTCTACGGACTGGTAGCCGTATTTAAAGGCTACTTCTGTTACGGATTCACCGTTGATTAAATCACTATTAGCCAATGCCAACCGTCGATTTCTAACATATTCTACTAATGAAATCCCAGCAATAAATGAAAACGTACGCTTTAAATGGTATTCAGATAACCCCATCGTTTTAGCAGCCTCTGCCAGTGAAATCTCTTGTGTTAATCGCTCTTCGATATACGTCATCAACCGATTCAACTCTTGAATCATTTCTTCCACCTCACCTATGTACTGATTCTATATAAGATTCCGTTATCGGACTTGATAAATGCTAGACTAATATTATCGGTTTCACCTATTGGAATGACGAATCGTTTAATCTCAAACTTCATGCACGTACTCTATAAAAATAGTGCCTATTTCCAACTTGTTTTTCTTCAACAACTATTAAACACCTCCTTACTCACAATTGCTAACCGAATACTCGGTAGATTTGAATGAGTCTAGAGGATTTTTTATGTTTTTATCGCTTTCCTCTGAAACTTCGTGGATATTCTTCCGGTAACGAACTGTTCTAAAATTCATCGTCTCCTATTTTCAGCTGAACATAGATTTTGTTACGAGTTTCTGTGCACTATATAGAATACTTTTCATAGAAATTTGTTCAAAGAAAAGAATGTCCAGAAAACAGTCATTTTCTGAACACTCCAATTTTAATGGTAACCACAGTTTTATAATTTTTCTTAATTTTGAATTCCATATCGAGATTATGTTAATTTGGGGAAGAATTAACACGCGCACTAATTTATTATCATTTCTTAATCGTTTTATAAATACCGTATGCACAATATAAAATAAACAAGACGGGGATAACGATTAATGGCGTTTTTAGTAATAAATAAGGATCTAAAACACCATTGACTGTACCTTGTTTAACCAAAAGATAGTTGCAGTAACTGATCAATTGTAATTGAAAAAATAGAATGAATCCGATAAATAAACTATAAATGTATTGTTTCTCCATCTTTTTCTCCTTAGAGGTTTTTAAATGAGTAATCCCAATGACTAAAGGTTTTTACAGTAGCGGTTTTAGTTGTCTTTGTTTTGACCCCACTTATATATTCACGCTGTACTACTTTTGTAGATTTGTACACTGGTCTAAAAATTATTTGTTGTCTTTTACCTGCGGGGATGTTTATAGAATAAGATACTCCGTAAGTCTTTGATTGCCCAATTGTAATTCCCAACGATGCTCCGATTTTATCGGCACCAATTGGATAACTACCTGAAATAGAAGACGAAACAGATCTACTAGAAGTATTTGAGTTAGTGGCTGACAATGTTGCTTTTCCCTTTCCAGACGGTCCATTTCTCCATGCGCCATAGGATGTACCAGCTGATGTTTTCGATTCAATTCTCCACATTCTATATTGAGCTACCCTAGTATTTACTTGTGTACCTTCCGAGTACAAGTTCGTATCATTATCAAGATTAATTTCAGGAATGTTTAAGTACTCTGCTCCTTCGTCCGAAAAAATTGGTGCATTTTCGTCAGGAAGAATAAGTTCGTTAGTTTCTTCCATTGTTTCTGCTTTAGCATAAGTTACTGCACCACCAAAAACTGTAAATACAGTGGATGCAATTATTGCTGTTAACATAGTTGTTACGATAGATTTTTTCATTTTGATCCCTCTTTCATTTTTTATACACTAAGTATCCTTGAAATATGAAAAAAATGTAAGGAACAAAAAGTTTACATCATCGGTTTACTACTAAAGGTAAACGAAAAGGTTATTTTTAGTAGTTACTATTACACCTTCAGAATTAAAATTGTCTTCACCATAGAATGGGACTACTCATTTAATAGTTTATCTCTTTCTTGAACTAATTCTTTTTCTTTATCAATCAGTGTAAGAAATGTTTTATCAGAATACAGTTCTTCCTGAGTATTACCCCTAAATAGAAGAAATTCTTCCGCATAGTTTAATTTTTGCTGATTGACGCTTCTTCTTTCGTTACAAACAGTAAGTAAATTTCGTTTTTTCATTCTTACTCCTACTGATTTTGACGTTATTCAATCTGTTCGATCGAAACTGATCCCCAACCCATATAATTTGCTAAGTGTCCGTATCCAGCATATAAATTTAACGCCAGTGCTAAAATGCTGATAAGCCAAATTAATTTGTAGTATGAATTACAGCGCTTATTTCTGACAAATACGAACATACACACAATAATGCCTACTGGAAATATGAACGATGCTAACGCTGAAAGACCGATTAAAACCAGACTTTCATCTTTTCCCAAGGTATTTCTTAAAAGTCTGAGCTTCTGTTTCTTACTAGCAATATCTTCATTATTATGTTCAATTTTTTTCTTCAATTTTTCATTCTCATCGAGTAGCTCTCCAATAGAAACTTCATAAAGTTGGCTCAATAGAATTAAGTTATCGTAGTCAGGATAGCCTCGGTCATTTTCCCACTTTGAAATAGATTGTCTTGAAACATTAAGCTTTTCAGCTACAAACACTTGTGAGAATCCTTTGTTTTCTCGATGTGACTTAAGTTTTTCCCCGAGTTCCATCATTAAATACACCTACTTATTATTTTACAACCAGTTTACCATTTGAAATAGTCGTCGTCACGCTCGCACTAGAAGTCATTGTTCCAATCTTGTGTTTGAAATTACAGATAGCTCTTGATGAATTGCTACTCAAAGAACTTGAAGTAATACTTCCTTGATAAGTGGTCATATTTAAATTAGTTGCAGCTGTGAATTGTTTGTTCGAGTTAACAGTCACATTGTACGACACTAACCAATTACCCGTGCTTTTTTTCGAGACTTTGTATGTCCCTTTACCTACCCTAGTACCGGATGAAATATTTTCAATCATTAGTTCAATGGTTTCTCCCGAGTCATCTATATACGATGACTCGCTTCTAATAGTTGTTGAATCAAGGTCAAATACTAATTCCTCATTTTCGTGCGCAAGTCCCGTGGCTGGAAAAAAAAGAATACCTACCCCTAATATAAATAACGCAAATATTTTGTTCATTTCGTTCTCCTATTCTAAATTTTTCTCTTAGTATACATTGTAATAATGGCATTTATAAGTATCGTTCTATTTACACTACGTAAACTTCAGGTTTACATCCCTTCGTAAACCTGAAATGTAAATAGATTAGTCCTTTAAAGTAAATAGATATGTGGCATTATGAAAATGTAAATGGAAAAGGAGTGTGAATGATGGAAAAGAGAATATTTAAAAATAAAAAAACGTCATTATTGTTTACCATACTTTCAATAGTTGCATTATCCATACTTATTTTTTTAGTTTTGCCCGGCCTCTTATTAACTAATCATAAGTCCGAAGAAACTCAAACTATTGTTTTCGAAAACACCATAAGTTATGGATTACGTGATAGTAATGGTCAGATAGTTGATGTAGGTACACAAATAAGCCAAAGCGGCTCATCTTCATTTTCAGGGGATCTTGAAATTATCCAAGATATGGAGGGACAATACCTTTATTACTTAAACATTTTAAAGGACTTGCATGAAATTCCCTATGAAGTTAATGGTAAAGAAGTTACTTCGGCAAACATGTTTTCATTGACCAATAAACAGAAAATAAATATAGACCTTTCAATAGATAATATTTCTGAGGGAAACGAACTAATGGTTTTACTTTTTAAATATCCGAAATCGAACGACTCGATGACCTTGGAAAGAAGTTTAGAATACTCAGTTATGGGACTAAGATTCAATTTGACTAATAACAGTACCTATCCTCAGTCCATTAAATTTCTTAATGATAATGATACGAACGATTACAATGCCAGAATTTCAATGGTAAATGTTCAATCTTCAAATGAAGCGATCCTCGAACTTGAAAAAAGATCTAATGACAGTGTGGAGCTTCTTTTGGGACAAACTAGTCATGAGAACAGCAGACACTCTATCCTTTCCTTTGTAAATGGCTCTCTCATAGAAAAAAACGAACTGCCTCCAAACACCGTGTATGAAATCTCTGATAATAAATTGTATAGGATTCCGATTAAAATTCCCTTCACAAAAAAAGAAAACAGTATTTTTCAATTAGTTGATGTTCTGTCGCCATATCAAATGAACGATGGGATATATTCTATTACTGAGATTGATTTCTCAAATCCTATCCTCATAAAAAATAGTAAGTAGGTGGAAAAATATGAAAAAAACAGCAAATCTTGTAAATAACTTAATTTTCGCATATTTCATATATTGTATATACGTCATAATCTCGCCAATAGTTGTGCCATTTATTTTCCAGTTATTGTTAGCAAAAGAGGTTCCTTTGGATACAGTAAATCACAGTTTCTCTTTCGTGAAAGCAGTATTATTTATTGTTTTCATCTTGAAGGGTAACTTTGAGAATAAAAAGAAAGAAGGTCATCATAATGAAAAAAGTACTATATAAAATGGGGGTACTGAGCCTCTTACCACTCACAACACTACCAGGTTTTGCATACGCCTCTGAAGAAGGTGAAAATATTCAAGAAGAACCAATTCTAGAAGAAGTAGTCGTCTCGAATAGTGATTCCAGCTCCATGGCTGGTGGAGTTTCACGGGCTTCCATCAAGTGTACTACTACTGCTACAATCCATTACACACTCGCTCCAATAAGTGCAGCGTCCTCTGCAACTGGAGAAGCTGCTAAAATGATGGACAGTATCTTTGTACGATCACGACTTTACAATTCAAACGGTGTACTGAAAAATGATAAGTCCTCTACTAAAACAAAAACAGCCTATAATTCTGTTAAAACAAATCATGCACCAGTAAGTGTTTCAAAAAACTATACCTATGCAAATTCGACATTTAAAAAGTCAGGCTATTCAACAGTCACTCATGAAGTTAGAGCAAATCAATAAAGGAGAATAAGTAATGAAGAAAAAAATTATGCTTTTTACACTCTTTCTAAGTACCATAGCACTCACTGCCCCAACGACATCTCTTGCAAGCGAACAAGGAAATCTACTTGAAGTTGTTGACTCAAACGAAGCAACAATGTCGAACGCACGCACACGCTCTTCTATTTCAGTAAAAGGAAATCTATCAAAATCTAATCTAGTTTTTGTGGCTACTTCAACTGCTAGTCAAAAACAAGATTCTATCTGGTCGAAATGTGAGTCTTATACATCTGGAAAAAAACTCATAAACAGCGATCAGAATACAGTAAAAAATAGCAAATATGGAAGCGCTCAAGCAACGTTTGGTATACTGCACACTAGCCCTAAATCTTTAGGGTATCATCAGTTTAAAAAATCAGGCTACAACACTGTAACACTAACAACAAAATATAATTGGTAAAATGAAAATGGGGGCGTGACATAAGTTAATTAGATACGCCTTCCAAAAAATAAGGACCAAAACTCAAATTTTTATATGTATATTTTGGACACCCAAATTCCCTCGCCAATAAAGTGAATCTGGCGAGGGATATTTATTATTATAATCAAATATTTTTCAAGCAATTACAGGTTTAGTGCTGCTTCCAAGAATAATCTTCCCATACCACTAATACTGGTATAAGCAGACATGTATGCACGTCCATTTCCAGCTGTATTTTGGGAAGCATATCCCCATCCAGTATTATAAGAGAAGGTATTGCTAGTAGGATATTTCCATGCAGTCTGTTGAACATTTGGTCCTCTATAAGTTACATAACGATCGGAGACGATAATTGATGTGGTAGAAGCTTTGCTCCAGGATCCATGACATTTTTCAACCTTGATAGTATTACCAGAAATCCAATAGGTCAACGTTATACTCGATTTCGCAACACCATTATTAGCTGAACCAGTATTAGTAGATAATGGGGAAATATTAGTATTATCAGATTCATCAGGAGTAAAGTAATAGTCGACTTCTATAGTAGTCTCATACTTCTTTTCTTCTAATGCAGGAACTATTGAAAATTTACTTAAATAAGTTAATTCCTTATGTTCGATAACTTTTGTTTGCGTACTTCCTTCTCCGACAGCACCTTCAGCGGAAGTAATCTTTGCCTCAACTGTAGGAATAGTTGCTAGAGAATCGGCTTTAGCCTGTAAAGTATTTCCAAACAATATTGTTAATGAGACAAATCCGATAAGAGTGATAAGTATTTTTTTCATTTGTGTTCTCCTTTTTTATAATCTAGAGGCTGTTGCAGAAACTCTATAGCTAGCCATTCCAGACATTGCTACTGTTCCTGATACCGTAGTTTTTGCAGTAGCAGCTCCACCATAATTGTAAACATATCCCCATCCAGTATTATACGTGGTTAATGAATTAGAAGTAGGCGTTCTTTCTAAGGCATTGGTAAAACCCTGTTGAACTTTTAAGTTTCTGCTTGAAACACTTGCAAAGGAACTGGTCAATGTAAATCTGGAAGAAGCGCTAGTTACTTTAATGTTGTCTCCAGATTTTGTATAAGTAATTCTTGCGAGTACTTTCACAGCTCCGGTTGAATTTGTTTCATTATCATTACTAGCAAATGGTTTGATCATATCGCCGATAGTTTCATCTTCAGGAGTAAACTCAATCTCAAACT
Organism: Enterococcus sp. DIV0008; assembly: GCF_050542615.1. Lineage (NCBI taxonomy): Bacteria > Bacillati > Bacillota > Bacilli > Lactobacillales > Enterococcaceae > Enterococcus > Enterococcus sp. DIV0008. Next base: position 3,204,517 of record NZ_CP172937.1, read on the forward strand.
CAGAAACGTAGCTCTTTTCTTCGCTAACATTGCCATCAGTGATCATACTTGATCTTAAAGAAGGTACTTCATAAGTTTTATTAGTTAGTATCTCAACATTTTCATTTGCGTACTCCCCAGTATCAATATTTTGAACTGAAAAATTTATTTCGTGAGGGTTCTCAATTTGACTAGCTGAAACTTTATCTGACAACAAAAATACACTACCGACAAGTACGGATAACACAAGAACAATTTTATTCATGATAACCTCCAAATAATTTTATTAGACTAATTTAATCTAGCCTTAACTTATTATACATCTTTTTTTCATAAGAGTAAATAAATAATATAATGCACTTTATTTATTTTTTTATCTTTATCAGACTTTTAAAATTAAAAATTTATTTGTTTGCATAATTCGAACTCATTCATATATAATGAGATAAATAAGAGTCATATTGTAAAATGAGGAGGGATTTATAATGAAAAAAATCAGTTTAAGTATTTCAGCATTACTAGTACTTGTGGCTATAGGGGGATGTACTTCCAGAAATAACAATAACGAAACGAGTAGTTCCAGTATCGAAGTAAGTGCTACAAGTGATTCTGCTACTAATCCTACGGGAGATAGCATCGATATTATGAGAACTGATGGCGATAACGCAAGGTTTAAAGTAGAACAAAAAGCGGGGCAATCCATTCATATCATGTCTACTAATCTAAAGACTGAAGAAGCGACAGAAATAGTTACTTCGGAATTTGTAAATAACTCCCAAAGCAGAGAATTAGAATTGATTTTTACCACTCAAAACAATAAATTTGAAGTCTCATTGTCGGCTTCAGGTAGTGAAGAATTATCGGATACTAGCACTTTTACGGCTGATCAAAAATATGTTGCATTCATCCCCTACAGTTCTGAAGAAAAAAACAAGTTAGGTGTTTTCGTAATGAGTAATGATCAGAAGATTATTACTGATATAAAAAATGATTTGGATAATATAACTAACTATATTGAAAGTGATTCAGATTTTTACGAACAATCGATAGAGGTAAAATAGATTAGTATCTCCCGTCCTAGCATAGTTTATTAGATCAGATGTTAAATTTATAATATTAAGTTGATCAAAATAAAGAGTGCCCAGATAATAACTCTGGACACTCTTTATTTTGTGGGTAAAACAACCTTTGGGTTTACAATACACTCTATTAAATAAGGGGAATATTTTCATAGGTTGACATTACCTGGATACTCTCACGTGCACTATATGTTCGTTAAGTAATCCTCAACGAGAGAATTAGTTAGTTACAGTTCCTGTTTCTAAATCGATGGTATAATTCGTGTTTTTAATTTTGATAGTTTGCTTATCAGATAGAAAATCATTAGGAATTTCTAAATTCACTCTCTTCTTTGGATTAAAAATAGCTTGTAGCTGTATCCTTTTCGAGACTTCAATAATCCCCTTTCCATCCTCTAGATCCGGATAATATTCCCAGACTTCAGGTTGTTCAAATACATTGAGATTCAATTGAACCTCAATATTAGTGTGATCCTTTGATTTAGTAACAGTAACAGAATCTACATCGTCTTTACCAATATCCATTGAGGGAGAAAAATAGTTTAAAACAAATATAGAAATTAAAAAGGTTAAACAAAGTGTCGCTATTTTCCATCCTTTGTATTTTTTTGACATATTAACCTTTTGTGCGAAATCTTTTACCATTACAGAATCACCTCGTAAAATTTCATCTAAGGAAAATTCAAAAAAAGTGCTAAGTTCTACAAGAGTATCTATATTAGGGTATGATAATTCATTTTCCCAGCGAGAAACAGTTTGACGTGTAACATTAAACTGCTTCGCAATATCTTCTTGTGTTAAATTTAAATCAGTTCTCTTTTGGCGTAACATTTTTCCGATTTCCATAAATAAAGTTTATCCTCCAAGGGTTCGTTTGTTTAGCAATTGCCATTTAACAATTGATTTTGTAAAACATAAATTGCTCTAATTATTTTATTGTACCTGTAAACGAGTAAGAATTGTTTATCAAGTTACCATTATAAAATTGAGCATACCAAGTTGTACTAGATTTAATTCCATTCCAGGTTACTGACCGGCTTTTCCCTGCTTTGACAGAAAAAGAAATATACGTTGTACTACTATTTTTACACTTTATATCTATAACATTTTTTCCTGTATTACTAATCGATACGGTATAAGAAGTTTTTCCTTTGAATGTATAAGAAGAATACACGTATCCCCCTCGATCACTACTTCCACTAAGGGAATATTTACCTTTGGAGGCTATGTTCCAATTGCTACTTGGCACATTAGCTCCTCTAGTCAACCCAGGGATAGTTATGCCAATATTTTCAATTGGGTGATCGCTTAAATCGGCATCCGTTTCAACATCACTAATAATTTCAATTCCCTCAGAAACCCAAATCTCTGATTCTTCAGCTGAAGCTGCTACACCCCATTAATAAAGATAGAACAGCTGCAATCCCTAAAATAATTTTCTTCACAATGATCATCTCCGATTTTTTCTGATTACTATATCAGTCAAGTAGGATTATACATTGTGTTCGACAAAACAGACACGCAATTATCATGTTACATCCCTGAAAACATGCTATTCTACCGTATTCGTCTTTCTATTTGTTGCCCCCCATCTTTTCATGAGAGGGACCCACTCTTCTAAAGATTCGATTTTTCCACCAGCCTCTTCGATCTATCTTTTTTGCTTTTGCACGATATGGTTATCTATTTTAGTAATCCCTTGAAAATAAAAGGTCAGTATTTTGGTAATCTTCTTAATTTATAGGCTGATCGATTTCATCATAAATTTTACCCTAACTTAATACCGACTGAATAACTGAACATAGATTTTGTTACGTGTTTCTGAACACAATAATTAAGATTAATGAATAAACCTGTAGTCTACGATGGATCACTTTCTTGATCAACTGGTAACCAGCTTCATCAATACCAGAAAATACTTCTAATGGAGAAATATTGTACTTCTTACCATCTTCGAACCCATAGAAATCTTGATTGGTAAACAAGTGATACGCCAAAGCGACTAATCGTTGCGCCCCACCAATTAGGAGGACAAAAAAATAGACGTGCAATAGCACGTCTGTAGCGTCAATGATTGATATCTTACCGAAATCTTGCTATAATTACTATGTAAAGAGGAGTTGCGTCAACAACTCCCCTACAGCACCGCTTAAGACGGTGGCCAGATTTAATTACTTTTTAAAAAATAATCGTCGCCTGGCTAAAGAGGACGGTTATTTTTTTGCACTCTTTTTTCGTTTCTTCTTGCTTTTACGCTTAGAAGAACGAGTGTTTATAATCGTATCTGCTAGTTTCACACATGCTTCGATTAAACCAATAAAGGCTAATAAAACAGGCGCTATTGCTAACAAAATGCCGATTATATCTACACCTTGCAAAAGACTGCTCCTTTCTTCAGATTTCGATAGTACATTCATAATGCACCACCTCACTTTCAAAAAAAGCGCCACCGTCACAAACTTTACTGTATCCTTATTATACCAAAAACCACGCTAAAAACCGATATTTATCAAGGTTTTTAGCGTTTATTCATGCGATAAAAAGGGCTAAAATAAAGGAACCATTCACTCGTTTTATCTACTTTGTAAGATTTTTCTTACCTCAAGAACACATACCTACACCATTTTTCTCTGACCTTACCTCAAGAAATCCCCATTCTTCACCCTTCATCCTCCCAAGACAGCTCATCTAAGATCCTAATCAACTTTTGGACCTCTTGATTCAACAACGCACTCTTTAGATAGGCATATTGAATATAAAAAATTTCCTTATCTTCAGGGACCAGCGGTATTTTCACTAAGCCTTCCATTTCTTGAAACACAGGAAATTCCGTCATCAAGGTAATGCCGATATTGGAACTGACCAGCTGGCCAATCGTCTGGACGTCTGAAAAATAAAAGGGGACTTCGGGCTTCTTCTTTGATTTCTCACTTAAATTCTGAAAGGCGCGCATATGGGTATAGCCTTTTTCCAATAGGATAAAGGGATATTCGGCAGCTTCTTCGAATGAGATTTCCTTTTTTTCTGCCAATGGGTTTTCTTTTGACACAAAAATAAAAAACTCTTGTTGGTGCAGCAACTTCACCTGCAGATTCGGGTGGACGAGGGGATTGACACTGCCCAGCAAGCTAAAATCGATTTTTCCCGATAATAGTTTTGAAAGCAATTCATTGGATCCCCCAGATACCAAGTGAAATTTCGAAATAAAGCGGATGATCTCTTTTTCATCTAAGAGTTTTGAAAAAACTTTGGAACGAATGATTGGCGGCAAACCGATATGGGTCCGGTTGTTTTTAGCATGGTCGATGGCTCGGTCCAAGGTCACAAATTCATCTAAGATATATTGCGCATGAGCCTTCAAAATTTCCCCTTCAGTGGTCAATGAGATGGAGCGATGCGAGGCTTCTCGCACGATCAAATCACAGCCATAATGCTCTTCCAAGCGTTTGACAGCGTAGCTGACGGTTGGTTGACTGACGGCAAATTTATGCGCCACTTGGGTAAAAGAAAGCATATCTGCCAAAGCGTTAAAGTATTCTAAATCTCGTATATTCATCGTCTGATTCCTCCCTTAACCGGTTTAAACCAGCAGCGGTTTTGTTATAAATAATTTTTATTATACCACCGATAGTTGACTATAATTCTGTCCGAGGATTAAAGTAGCTAATGGAAATGATCGAGTACTCAAAATATATCTATTGGAGGAACATAATGAAAGCACATGACATTTTAAATAACCCATTTTTAAACAAAGGAACCGCGTTTACACAAGAAGAACGAAAAGAACTAGGATTGATCGGTTTATTGCCCCCTCACGTGCAAACGATCGAAGAACAAGCAGAACAAGCCTATTTGCAATATGTCACCAAAGAATCAGACATTGAAAAACGTCACTTTTTAATGGAGATCTTTAATACCAATCGGACATTGTTCTACTATTTGTTCAACCAACATATCGTTGAATTCAATCCGATCGTCTACGATCCAACGATTGCTGATACCATTGAAAATTACAGCCGCCTATTCGTTGATCCTCAATATGCAGCATACTTAGATATCAATCATCCAGAAAACATCGAAGAAACGTTGAAAAATGCCGCTGGCGATCGGGACATTCGCTTGATCGTAGCCACTGACGCTGAAGGAATTCTTGGGATTGGTGACTGGGGTGTCCAAGGTGTCGATATTTCTGTCGGTAAATTGATGATTTATACCGCAGCTGCTGGGATCGACCCTGCTTCTGTTTTACCAATCGTGATCGATGCCGGTACCAACCGTAAAGAATTGTTAGAGGATCATTTATATCTAGGCAATCGTCAAGAACGTGTCTACGGTGATGCCTACTACCAATTCATCGATCAATTTGTTCAAACGGCAGAATCATTGTTCCCTAAACTTTACTTGCATTGGGAAGACTTTGGCCGTTCAAATGCTGCAACGATTCTGGACAAATACAAACATACAATTCCAACTTTTAACGATGACATCCAAGGAACAGGAATCGTTGTACTGGGCGGTATCTTCGGCGCATTAGATATTACAGGTGAAAAATTAACGGATCAAGTCTACTTATGTTATGGCGGTGGTTCCGCTGGTGCCGGGATTGCCAGCCGTGTCCATGCCGAAATGGTCAGCGAAGGTCTTTCAGAAGAAGAAGCCTACAATCATTTCTTTATGGTTGACAAACAAGGGCTTTTGTTCGATGATATGTCCGATTTGACTCCTGCACAAAAACCATTTGCCAAAAAACGGGCTGACTTTGCCAATGCTGGCGATATGACGCAATTGATCAATGTCATTAAAGTCGCAAAACCAACGATTTTGGTCGGTACTTCAACCAATGCCGGTGCCTTTACCAAAGAAGTTGTGGAAGCGATGTGTGAAAACACTGCTCGTCCAGTGATTTTCCCTATCTCGAATCCAACCAAAAAATTAGAAGCAACGGCTGAACAAGTAATCGAATGGTCTGATGGAAAAGCCTTTGTGGCAACCGGTGTCCCTTCAGGAACGATCCAATACAAAGGGGTCGAATACCAAATCGGCCAAGCAAACAATGCCTTGATCTATCCTGGTCTTGGGTTGGGTATGTTAGCTTCAGAAGCCTCTCTCTTGACCGACGAAATGATTGGTGCCGCTGCTCACTCATTAAGTGGTTTGGTTGATTTGAGCCAACCCGGTGCACCTGTTCTTCCACCATTTGAATACGTTGCGGACGTTTCCATCAAAGTGGCTGAAGCAGTTGCCAACAAAGCCAAAGAACAAGGGTTAGCCCAAGCGCAAGAAACCGATATGGCAAAAGCTGTCCAAAATCTTAAATGGTATCCAACATACTAGGAAGGTCTGAAAAATGAATAAATTAAAAACGATGACGATTTCGGGAATTAGTCTTCCCTTGTATCTCTTTTTCATGGTTGTCATATTCACTGCGATTGCCTTAGACAAGTTGCCATTAAATATGGTTGGGATCACCATATTACTGGTTGCCTTAGGACACCTGCTGTATTTCATTGGGGAAAAACTCCCGATCATGAATTCTTATCTGGGCGGTGGGTCAGTTTTTACCCTGCTTGGTGCCACCCTTTTAGCCTCCTTCCATCTCGTACCCACGAAAGTCATTGACGCGGTCAGTGACTTCATGGGGGGCGGTTTTGGCTTTCTTGATTTCTATATTGCCGCTTTGATTTGCGGCTCAATTTTAGGTATGAACCGCAATTTGTTGGTGAAAGCTTCTACGAAATTCATTCCTGTTGCTTTGATCACCATGGTAGTAGGCTTTTTCTCCGTCGGCCTTGTCGGTATGCTGCTAGGCAATGGCTTTGCTGATTCGGTGATGTATGTGTCTCTACCAATGATGTCTGGCGGGATGGGTGCGGGAATCACCCCACTTTCACAAATTTATGCTGATGGCTTGGCAAACGGCAATCAAGCCGCCATCTTTTCTCAATTAGCGCCAGCAGTTACTTTCGGGAATATTCTTGCCATTATTGGTGCTTTATTTATCGCAAAGGCCTTTGCTAAAACCAAATACAATGGCCATGGTACCCTGATCAATGCCACCAAAGAAGAATTAGAAAAACCAAAAATAACGCTTGATGCCCAACAAATCGGGGTCGGGATGCTGTTTTCCTTCTCACTGTTGGTCGTTGGTGCAATTTTAAGCGACTTTTTCCCTAAAATTCACGAGTATGCCTTTATGATCGTGATTGTCTTTATTCTGAAAGCCTTGAACATTGTCCCTAAGAAACTCGAAGATTCTGTGGTGATGTTCAACAATGTTGTGATGACGAATCTGACCCACGCGGTCTTGGCGGGGATTGGTTTGGCATTGATCGATCTGTCAACATTGGCCTCTGCCTTTACTTGGCAATTTGTCGTGCTTTGCCTAACCAGTGTCGTATCTATGGGGGCTGCCAGCTGGTTCTTCGGGATGGTATTGGGGATGTACCCCGTTGAAACCGCAATTGGCGCCGGTATGATCAACAACTCCATGGGGGGAACAGGCAATATCGCTGTATTGTCTGCCTCTGATAGAATGGAAATGATTGCTTTTGCCCAAATGGCCAATCGTTTATGCGGTGCAATCGTGTTGATTTTAGGTGGGATCTTGATCCGTTTCTTCTATTCTTGATCTAAAATAAAAAAACAGGTGCTGCTACGCATGATGCATAGCAGCACTTTTTTGCATTCCTCAAACGAATTCGTCCAATTGGTTGCACGAATCAAACAAAGGTTCATTCATTTCCTCATAAAAGAGCCAACAAGAGCAGTGCCTCCGCACTGCTCTTGCTTTACTGATCATTCAAGGGTTACAGCTTCTGAAACAAGGTTGGGGCTTGATCAGGAGACCAAGTGGTGTCCCCGTAATTTGAGTGGGTGTTAATCACGACATAATTGCTGCCTTTATGGCTCACGATTTCACCACTTGTATACACTTCTGGTGCCGAGAATGTACCTAGTTTCCACACATGGTATTCTGACTCCCCGCCTCCAGGTGTTTCCGTTTCTTCTTTGGCATTGGTTTTCACGCTCAGTTGGTTACTAAAAGCGGATTGTTCGCCCGTTTTACTGATTGCTTTGATTTGGTAATTGTAGGTTGTATCCGCTGCTAGATTCGTGTCTTCATAGGTTGTTCCTGTGGCTGTAGCAATTTTGACGCCATTGCGGTAAACGTCATATCCAGCGATCCCATTTGTATGAGTCGATGCTTGCCACATTAAGGACACGCTGCTGTCTGTCACGCTCATTTGGTGCAGGTTGCCTGGTGTCGAAGGTGTTTCGACTTGATTATCTGCTGAGGTAGTCACTTTCACTGCAGCACTTTTTTCTGAAACTAACGCCGTAAAGCCGACTGCTTCTACTTGATAGCTATAGGTTGTGTTGGCTTTTAATTGCGTGTCGATAAAGGTTGGCTCAGTCGTCGTTGCCACTAGGGCACCATCACGATACACGTTGTATTCTTTCGCATCGGTTTGACCGTTCCATGCTAAAGCCACCGTGCTGCTAGTCACTCGTTCTGAGCGGACATTTGCTGGTGCTGTTGGTTTTTCGGGAATGACCGTTGAGCCGGAAACGTTGACGTCGATCACGTTATAAAAGGCATTTGGCGTATCTGCAACATCCCAGACCGCTAAAATGACATGGTAACCGAGACGATTTTCTGGAATGGTAATGGTATGGCTTGGGCTATTGCTGGCAGCCGAACCATCGTGATTCACAGTAGCGATCAATTCCAAGCTATCTCTTGAAAGTGGCGCGTTTTGATCCCAACCTGGTTTCGTGATATAGTAATGCCATTTTGTGGTCTTGTGAGGCGCTGTATAATGCCAATTGACCCGCAATGGTCCTTGATTGATGTCTTGTTTGGTCCAACGATTGGTTCCTTGTTCATCAAGAACAAAGTCCCCGATTTGTCCGAGTCCACCATCTGCCGAAGCGATGCGACCATCTACTGGTCCTGCTTCTGGAAAGCCTTTTTTAGTTTCCAATGATTGTGGGTTTGAAATGACATTGCCATATTTTTCAAACGCAGCGCTCCACCCTAACGTATTGCGATCCAAAGACCCTTGATAGCCCCGACTGACAGGTGATTCCACATAACCATGAGCAAATACTTGTTTCCCCGTGAAGAACAAGGTCCCTCCAAGTAAGATTGCCACCCCGACCGACCATTTTACCAATGCGTTTTTCATACTCTGCCTCCTAAAATTTTTTATCATCGAATAAACCAAACTTATCCGTTTATTCATTGATTCCGATTCAGTGAAAAGCAAACCCTCCATTTAAAAATAGTTTATTTATATATATATATGTATAATAAATGACCTAATCATTATAAGATTATAATGACTAGTTTTCCGTCCTTTCAGTGAGAAATACAAAAAAACTTGAAACGATTCTCCTAATCACTTAAGAGGATTCGTTCCAAGTTTCTTTCTTTATAGACGATCTTTTTCAGGAAAAAACAGCTGCTTATTTCCCGTTTTCTTTCACATAGTCAGAGGATTGCGCGCCTGCTTGGCGACCAAAGACCATAATGTCGGCTACAGCATTGCCGCCGATTCGATTTTGTCCGTGGATACCGCCGGTCACTTCACCTGCTGCATACAAGCCAGTGATTGGTGTGCCATCTTCTTTCAACACTTGGGTCTTCGTATTGATCTTGACGCCGCCCATTGTATGGTGGATCCCAGGTGCGATTTGAATCGCATAGAATGGCCCTTCCGTCAAATCATAGTCCATCGCCGTTTCACGACCGAAATCTTTGTCGGCTTTGTCAGCCACTGCTTGGTTCCATGTATCTAAAGTTTTCTTCAAGGTTGCTGGATCGACATCGATTTTTTCAGCTAACGCTTCGATGGTGTCAGCTTCTACCACTACACCTTGTTCTTTGTAGTAATCGACTTGTTTGGCTCTACCTGCTAACGCATTGTCAAAAATCAAGTAGGCATAGCTTTCTGGCAGATCCGTGATAGCAGCTGAAACATTGTCGCGGGTTTCTAATTCATTGTAGAAACGTTCCCCTTGTTGGTTCACCAAGATGGCGCCTTCTCCACGAACGGTTTCACTGATCAACATGCCTGTATCTTGAACCACTGTTGGATGGACTTGGATTTGATCCATATCAACCGTTGCGCCGCCTAATTCTTCGATCATCTTGATGCCATCGCCTGTACTTCCTTCAGAAGTCGTGCTGACATAGCCTTTCAGATCTGGACGGTATTTTTCGATCAGTTCTTTGTTGGAGCCAAAACCACCAGTAGTAACAACCACTGCATCACCAGCGATTTCTTTTTCTTCGCCATTGATTTTCACGTTGACGCCAGTGACTTTGCCGTCTGTTTCATTGATTTTTGTCACATCAGCATTTACAAACAAAGGAATTTCTTGCTCATGAATGTTTCTCAACAGGCCATCCACCAAATACGTACCGACTGCTGAACCGTCATGAGGACGATGGATTCGTTTTACACTGGCACCACCGCTATAGCTGATATTGTCTAAAGTGATCCCCATTGAATCCAACCAATCAATCGCTGAAGCAGAGTTGTCTACTAAATAATGCAGCAATTCTTGATCGTTGGTTCCTTTACCACCTTTAAGGGTATCTTCAAAAAATTGTTCATTGGAATCTTCAATGCCTTGGGCTTCTTGGAATTTGGTTTCTGATGCGTTCATTCCGCCAGAAGATTTTAAGGTATTTCCGCCTGCGATCGGCATTTTTTCTAAAATGACTGGATTCATTCCAGCATCTTTAGCCGACAAGGCGGCTGCCATCCCTGCACCGCCAGCACCAACGATGACGATATCATATTGATCTTTTAACTCTGCTGGATCGGTATACTCTTGTTGGGAAGCACCTGAAGTGACTTCACTTTCTGAAGAAGAGCTTGCCGCACTGCTGCTGGCTTTTGTTCCGCCATCGGCACCACATGCACTAAGCAACAATAATGAGGCTGCCCCAATCACCCATTTTGACCATCCACTTTTTTTCATTTGTTTCCCTCCGTTTTTCTTGCTCTTTTCTCCTCACTGATCCCCGTCATATATGATGAGAAAAGAAGCTTTTTTCTTGTGAACTCTGCCCAACTTGTTACTTTATTAACAATGGTAAATATCTTGCGATCGGACTATTTTTCTATTCGATAGCGATAAAAACATTGTTTAAGCAACATTTCAACAGCGTTCTATTTTATTTAACCATTGTAACAAAAAAAGAAACTAAGTGTCTCGTAATAATTTGTGTATATTTTAACTATTGATTCTCATTATTTCCTAATTTTTTTGAAAAAAGATATTATATTTTCCTCGCTACTTTCTGCTATTGAAAGCTATCACAAAAGACATGCCCATAGAATGACCGTTAAGCTCGCGAGTAAAAAGATATGGCCGCGATTGTTCTTTCACTGTTCTTTTCCCTTTGTCCTGCACCTTCTTTTGTATAATAAAAGAAAAAGCAGAAATGGAGTGGCAAATGGAAAAATTGACCCGGATGTTCGAGCGAGTGATCAGTATCTGTATTGATAGCATGTTAGCGATCTTAGTCGTTGTCGTCTTGATTTTTATGGGAAAAGCGATTTTTATGATCAGCGCGACGCTCTTTCCTTTAAGTGAAGCGCCCCATCTGTCCTTTTTGATTGAAGAAATTGCCACGTTATTCATTTTGTTAGAAATCATTTTGATGTTGCTGCGGTATATGAAGGACGGACACCATATTCCCGTCCGTTACTTGATTTTGATCAGTATCACTGCGATTTTGCGCGAGTTATTATTGACGCAAGGCATGGCGAACGATGCCCTATTTTTTGCTTTAGCGATCTTTGTTTTGGTACTCGTCTTACTAGTCCTGCAAAAAATCAATGCCTTCCAGCATGCCCAAGAAAAAGACCACTGAAACCACCCCATCGGATCAGTTGGTTTCAGTGGCTTTTTCGGGATCAGTTAGAGGAATACCAATATAAAAGGTGGTTCCTTTAGGCGTACTCGTAACATCGATCAACCAGTCGTTTTTTTCCACGATTGAAGAGACAGTAAAGAGTCCTAGACCCGTACCGCCAGTGGCACTCTTGGTCGTGAAGAAGCGGGTAAAGATTTTTTCTTGGATCGCTTCTGGTATGCCGGGACCGTTGTCGGCAATTTCGATCAAAGCAAATTCCTGTTGCGCGGAGAAAGCTTGCTTACGAAACGGAAAGCTGGCGGTTGTTGTCGAAGTGCGACTCAATCGAATGCTGCAATCGGCATTTGCTTGGTACACATTCATCAACAAATTGTAAATGATCACTTGCAGATCGATTTTCTCGTAGACGGCATATCCCGCTTCTTGGATATCATACGTAAGGGAAAAGGCTTTTGGCAATAGCGAGCGCATAGTATCGATGGCTTCTGTCAAGGTGGCGGCGATCGACTGCACAGTTTTGTCGGCACTTTCGAGTTTCGAAAAACGCAGCACATTGCTAGATAACTCTTTGCCTTTTTCTGCTGCATTGCAGACTTCTTGCAAATCCTCCATCAAGACTTCATCGTGTTGGTTTTCCTCGATCAGCAATTGCAGATGACCAATCATGGGCGTCAAAAAGTTGTTTAGGTCATGGACGATCGAGGTCGTTAATAAGCCAATGGTTTCCAGTTTTGATTCTTGCAAAATGTTTTTTTCGATTTCGTGCTTTTCTTTTAACAGCCGTTGTCGTTCTTTCAATGCTTGGTTTTCGACATAGGCTTGATTGCGTTTCATGTAGTTTTTGATCAGGACCGTCAATAAAATCATAATGACAAACAACAAACCTAGTAGGCCAATCAAAATCAAGTTGTCTTGTAAAAAGAGACCGCTTTGCTCCAAAAAATCGGCATTGCTGGCGACGATCAGCCGACTGTCGCCGATGGTGATCCATTGATAAGCAGCCAATTTCAGCACTTTTTGCAGTGTTTCTTCGTTCCACCAATAAGAATAATAGACGGAGGTGCCCTCTTCATTATCGATTTGTTCTTGCTCCAAGCGCTCAAGATCGGTGAAATCCAGCTCTGGAAATTCTTTTTTGCGGCTCTCAACGATGGAAAAACCAATTTGTTCGTCCGATGGGTGCATAACGATCCGCATATCGGCGTTTTTGACCATCGTATAGCCGGAGACATTGCGATCGGTGGTAAATTCATGATGATACATGCGCTGTAGATTCAAAGGCATCACAAGAACCGCTTCTTTGTCGTCAAGGGTTAGGGACTGATACACATTTAGATAGGCCTCTTTACCATCGAAATAGACTTGCCCATTTTGTACCTGCCGTCCTGCTAATACTTTGTCTAAGGATGGATCTTTAAATAACAGCTCCTGCATCGTTGGATCTTGTGGTTTATTGATAGACGTTGCGGTATTTTGAGCGATGACTTGACCTTGTTGGTCGATCAAAAACAATCCGACCATGGCATTGTTCGCGGAATTGATCACTGGTAACGTTAAGGGCCGCTGCAAGTCAGCCAAGGCGGCTCCTTCGAGGTGGTCATCGGCATAATTGGCAAGAGCCATGTGGTACGATTCGATACTACGGCTGATCAGCTTGATCGCCGCTTGGTTGACCGTTTCTAACTGCCGCAACCCGACGGTTTCAGCTTGTCTTTGTGCGCTTTTATAACTTGTAAAGGTAAAAATAAGTCCAATCAATGTAATGAATAAGGTAGCGACCACGCTTAAATACAGCCAAAACTTTGATGGCGGTTTCATTGTAAACCCCTTTCATATTTACTATAATACTATTGATACAGGAGGCGGATATTTTGCGAGATGAAAAAATTTTAATCGTTGATGATGACCCTGCCATTCGGCGGCTGATTTGGAAATCTTTACAGTCGACGGGCATTTTGATCTACCAGACTGATTCCGTTGAAAAAACGATTGCGATCAATTCTCGTGTCAGCTTTGATCTTTTTTTACTGGATATCAGTTTGGAGCATGAAAATGACGGCTATCATTTGGCACAACTGATTCGAGAAGAAAACCCCACGGTGCCGATCGTCTTTTTGAGCGGTAAAAGTGACGAAAAAGATATGATCAACGGCTATGAGATTGGCGCTGATCACTACATTACGAAGCCTTTTTCACCGGCACTCTTAAAAGCACAAATCGTTTCGATTCTAGATCGCCGCAACGTGCTGCGAGAAAAAGGGATCGCTAAACCGGAAGGAGATCTGTGCAGCGGCATGTTTCGTTTTGACCAAAAACGCTATCAGTTTTTCAAAAATGATCAGCCCATCAAGTTGTCTTCAAAAGAAATCATGCTGATGCGCTTTTTCATGGAAAATCCGGATCAAGTGTTCTCGAAAGAACAGATTTACAGCAATGTTTGGCAAGATGGCCAATTCGATGCCAATACCGTGATGGTTTTTATCAATCATCTGCGAAACAAAATTGAAGATGAGCCGAAGCAAGCCCGTTTTTTGAAAACCGTTTGGGGGATCGGCTATACCTTTTTACCAGAAGGAGACGCCTTCTAGCTGCAAGAAATAAAGGGCCAACGCTAAAAGATCCGCCGAGCCGCCGGGACTCAAATGGCGTGCGATCAACAATTGATCATAGGTCGTTAATTCACGAAGCAAGTCTGTATCCGACAGATTGGCTTGGTGAATTTTTTGCATCTCCTGCTGCACGGTCTTCATCGCCTCGTAGCCGCCTCGGTGGACGAGGTTGCTGTCTTCGGTTTCACTCATTAGATAGACCAACCCGCGCAACAAGGAAACGGAGGTTTTTTGTGGTTGCTGCCGCAAGTACTCCAGCAGTTTTTTGACCGTTGGATACCCAGCTGCAGCTTCTCCACGAATCCCCATCGTGCCATAGGTCAAATAATTTTTTTCTCCGTAAGACAACTGGTCTTTGTGGGTGATTTGCTGCAGGTCTTGCTTGACCAAATGCTGGCAGATATCGGCAGCAAGCTGCAGGACCTGATTGGTATCTTCAGCCGTCAGCTCCGCCTTGCCATTTTGTTGATAATAGACTCCTGTTGCCCCCAACAAAATCGCAAAGGAAAAATTCGCCCCTTTGTGGGTATTGATGCCTTTGGTTGCCTGAAGCATCGCTTCTTCTGCTTCTTGACCGATGCCTCGTAACTGGTCAAACAGCTGGATCAGGGCGCCTGTATGGGCGAAACCGGCTTGGCTATAGCGCTGAAAAAACGGTGCCAAACAAGTGATACTATTGATAAAGGTAAACACATTCATGTCCTGATGCGCACCAGAGGAGCAAGGATCTACTAAACCAGGCTTGGGTGCTAACGCTACCTCATAATGCAGCGCATTGACTGCATAGTTGCTGGCGGTAAAAAGACGGGAATCAGTCAATTTTTCTTCGCTCCATTTCAGCAAGAATAAATTGCAGGGAGTGATCCAAATGTTCATGGGTCAACAACGTGATCTGTTCCGTGTCATTGGTTCTCATGCCGCGATAAATCAGCCAATGTTCCGCCAATGCCGCATCTCTTCTTCTAGAAGAGCGAATCGCAATATCACGAAAATACACGAGGTACGCTTGCAGATCCAGCACGATACTTTTTAACCGTAGCATTTGGCTTTTTTCGTAAATAAACGCATTGAAGTCAGAAAAGTTTTTCAAGACCCCATCCACGTCATCCTCACGATTCAGCTGTTCGCCATGTTCTAACAAGCAGCGCATCTCCCGGAAATCTTCCTCACTCATCAAGGCCATTGCTTTAATAGTCGCCAACGTATCCAGTGATTTGCGGATATCATAAATCTCATAGGCATCCTTGATACTGATCCCTTTTACAACGATGCCGATTTTTGGCACATGCTCCACCAGTTTTTCAGCCACGAGCTGAGTCATGGCGTAACGAATCGGGGTTCGGCTGATATTTAGCGTATCGGAAAATTCTTTCTCATTGATGCGAGAGCCTGCGGGAATGTCTCCTAAAATGATGGTTTTTTTGAACGCTTCATAGATCAAATCTTTTAATGGTTTATTTTTGGTCAGATCCAGATTTTTATTTACTGCATCAATAATTGGATTCATGATTTACTCCTATCATACTAAAAACAAATGAGATTTTTGGGAAAAAATAGATATATCGATAAACAAGGAAAACTACCGAGCAAAATGGCAGCCTGCTCGATAGTTTCTGTATGAAATTACTGTGGAATATAAAACGGCATATGACCTAATAGTACGATCGTAACGACGAAGATCACGAAAATTCCCAGTGCGTATTTCGCCGCTTCTTTTTGCCATTGCCCCATATCTAAGCCCGTCAAGCGCAATAGCAAGTAGATGAAGGCAACCAATGGACTTAACAAGTGGAATGCTTGGCCCATTAAGGACGCCAAGGCCATCTGCATATTGGTGAAGCCATACGAGCGACCTGCTTCTGCTAAGACCGGCAGGACCCCAAAGTAAAACCCGTCATTGGAAATAAAGAAGGTTCCTGGTGCGGAAATCAGGGCGATAACTAACCCCCAGAAACCGGCCAATTGTTTAGGAATAATTTGCGTGAAACTATTCGCTAAGGCCGTAGCCATCCCGGAGCCTTGGAACAAGCCCATGAAGACGCCCGCTGCAAAAACTAAAATTACGACTTGCACAGCGTCGCCGCCATTGGCACCGATCCGTGACGATTGATCTTTCAAAATTGGATAGTTGACCATCAATGCGATACAAGTACCTACAAGGAATAACAAGATTGGTGGTAAAGCGATACTAGAAATAAAGGAGCTTGCTACTAACCAGCCAATCAAGACGATCGTTAAGATACCATTGAAGACAAAGTTTTTCGGACGACGGATCGCTAATGTATCAGGATCAGTCACAGTCGTCATTTCTAAAATCTCATCGTTCGTCAGTTCCGTAACCCCTAAACGTTTCCGTTCTTGGATCCCCATTCTGCGAGCCACGAAGAAAATCACATATAACAGAGACAAAATCATTCCTGGCAACAAATAAGAAAGAATATCCGCATCAACTTCCAACACCGCCATTGCCCGAGCAGTCGGTCCGCCCCATGGCAATAAGTTCATGATGGTGTTTTGCAAAATGATCAAGACACCAAGGTTCATCATTTTCATATTCAGCTTCTTGTAGATGGGAATAAACGCAGAACAGCAGATCAAGGTAGTGGTCGTTCCATCACCGTTCAAAGAGACTGCAGCGGCAACGACTGCCGTTGCCATCAAGACTTTCATCGGATCGCCTTTGGCAAAATAAATCATTTTTTTCGTGATTGGATCAAATAAACCGGCATCCAACATAATGGAAAAGTACAAAATCGCAAACAGCAACATGATCCCTGTGTTGGCTGTAGTGGAGATTCCCTCAAGAACAAAATCTCCGATGTTGCCTTTTTCGGAAACACCGGCAACCATCGCAACGAGGGTAAATAGTAATGGGATAATTACTAAGGATGTAAAGGGTGACATTTTTTTCTTCATGATGACAAACATGAAGACAATAATCATGGCATAGGACAAAATTGTTAAGAACATTTTCTTCTTCCTTTCATGCATCGAAATGTGTAAGCGTTATCAAAAAACATTTTTAAAAAAATTACAGGCCCGTAATTTATTAGTGACAAGCGCCACTAGTTTGTGAAAATTTTTCTTTTCTTAAAGGAAATAATGTTATTGAATGCTTTACACGTCTAAGAATAAACAATCAAGAATTAGAAAAAAAGACCCGTTTACAAAAAGAACAGCAAAAAAACAATTTCTCTTTTCAAATCTTATTTTTCGTTTAAAAAGTTCTTAACAGAATATTAACGCAAGAAAAACCTTGATAAAACAACGTTTATCTCGGTTTTTCGCTCTTTTCTCAAAAAAGGAACACTGAAAAAACAATTTTGAGCTGAAATAATTCTCGCTGATTGAACAGGAGTTTCTATAATGAAAGAGAACGAATCATTGAGAAAGGAGAAGCCCATGAATCTTATTAAAAGATTGTTCAAAAAAACGCATGATGAACCAGATGCGCCTGTCAGTCCTCCTCTGAAGCCAAGGGAAATGATAGCGGATCCACCCGCATCTGTTTGGCAAGAAATGTCGAGCTATCAGCCGGCGCCAGCAGAAGATTATCCACTAGTCAGTCTGATAGCCGCCGCACTAGGTGCCGAGTGTTCCCCTGAAAGTCAGTTTGTCATTCGTAGAATTGAGAAACGCAATCCTGAATTTAAGCGAGTCACCCTGATAGCCGCCAGTATTGCCGCCGGAGAGCTGCCTGATTCTCAGTTCACAATCAAAAAAATAGCCAAAAAAATGAAAACAAGTGAGGGAAAAACATGTTACGTAAATTTAAAATAGCAATCGATGGGCAAGAATACCTTGTCGAAATGGAAGAAATCGGTGCGCCGCAAACTACCGCTCCTGCCCCAGCAGTGCCAACACCGGCTCCCGCAGCGGTACCTACTCAACCAGAGCCAGTCAGCACACCAGAACCAGAAGCCGCACCACAGCCAGCGCCAGCTACGCTCCCTGCTGACGGCGAGCCGATTCATTCTCCGATGCCGGGAACGATTTTACGTCTCTTGGTCAATGTAGGTGATACTGTACAAGAAAATCAGTCATTGATGATTTTAGAAGCCATGAAGATGGAAAATGAGATCGTGGCACCAAAAGCCGGAACCGTGGTTGCCATTGCAGTCAATGCGGGCGATATGGTCAACCCAGGAGAACTGCTGATTACGATCGGCTAATTTATTGAAAAGGAAGTGACGTAGTGGAAACGTTAATTGAAGGTGTAGTCGGGTTAGGATCAGAGCCGGGACGGATCGTTATGATGTTCATCGGTGGTCTATTGATGTATTTGGGGATCAAGAAAGAATATGAACCAACCTTGTTAGTCCCTATGGGATTGGGCACGTTGTTAGTGAACTTCCCGAACTCAGGTGTGTTAAGTGCTGGTGGAGAAGCTGGCCCGTTCCAAGTATTGTTTGATATGGGGATCTCAACTGAATTATTCCCTTTGCTTTTGTTTATCGGGATTGGTGCGATGATCGACTTCGGTCCATTGCTGCAAAATCCATTTCTTCTGTTGTTTGGCGCTGCTGCACAATTCGGGATCTTCTTTACGATCATCGTTGCCGTGCTGCTTGGCTTTGATTTAAACGACGCGGCTTCCATCGGGATCATCGGTGCCGCTGACGGACCAACGTCGATTTTTGTCGCAAATACGCTGAACTCGAAATATATGGGTGCGATCATGGTGGCAGCTTACTCTTACATGGCGCTAGTACCGATCATTCAACCGGTAGCCATCAAAGCAGTGACGACCAAGCATGAACGAAAAATCCGTATGACGTATCGTGCCGGAGAAGTTTCGCAAACGGCAAAAATTTTGTTCCCAATCGTGATCTCGATCGTAGCAGGGTTGATTGCGCCTGTTTCATTGCCATTGGTTGGATTTTTGATGTTCGGAAATCTCTTGCGGGAATGTGGTGTCTTGGATCGTTTGTCCATCACTGCTCAAAACGAACTGGTGAATATCATCAGTATCCTCCTAGGTTTATCAATTTCTGTGAAAATGCAATATGAAGAATTTTTACAAGTCGACACATTGATGGTTATTGGTTTAGGGCTGGTTGCCTTCATTATGGACTCCGTCGGCGGCGTGTTGTTTGCGAAAGTGCTGAACTTGTTCCGTAAAGAAAAAATCAACCCAATGATCGGTGCAGCTGGTATCTCTGCGTTTCCAATGTCTAGTCGGGTCATCCAAAAAATGGCGACAGATGAAGATCCGCAAAACTTTATCTTGATGCATGCAGCCGGTGCCAACGTTTCAGGACAGATTGCTTCGGTCATCGCCGGTGGCTTACTGCTGGCACTGATTGCTTAGGTTACTAGAAAGGAGAGGAAAACTATGAGTCAAGATTTACTGACTTCATTTGAATTGTTGTTATTCGGTTGGGGCGGCGTCTTTGTCGTGATCCTGATCATCTACTTCGCATCCTTGCTTTTGTCGAAGCTCTTTCCAGTAAAAAAATAAAGAAGGCATTGTATGTATACCTTAAAAAGAATCTGGCTGCAAAAAGATCCGGAAGTCTTTTTGCAATGGCAAAAATTGATCACTCATGCTGGCTTAGCCGTCGGTGAAGAAGTAGCCTATACCGTGGGCATTTTTGATCAGCAAACCTTGATTGCTACTGCTTCTTGCTATGCCAATATCATCAAGTATGTAGTGGTCTGTGAAAAAAGACGCTCCGAACAGCTGTTGACGCAATTGATTTCACACCTTAGCGATCATATCAAAGACGAAGGCTTCAGCAAGTCCTTCGTCTATACAGCACCGAAAAACCGCCTGTTTTTTGAATCCCTCGGGTTTCGTGAAGTGCTGGCAGCACAAGACATCTTGTTCATGGAACAAGGCGTTCCTTCTTTTGAAAGCTATGCCCAACAGCTGCAACGGCAGCGAATTGGACAAAACAACGGCGCGATCGTCATGAACGCTAATCCTTTTACTAAAGGACATTTGTACTTAGTCGAAACGGCTGCGAGTCAAAAAGAACAGGTTTATGTGTTCGTTTTATCAGAAGACCGCTCGCAATTTTCTGCCAGCGAACGGCTGCAGATGGTGACGGATGGTGTGGCTCATCTGCCAAATGTAACGGTGCTGCCGACCAACAACTATCTTGTCTCTTCGGCGGTCTTTCCCAGTTATTTCTTGAAAGAGCAAGCACCTGAGGCGATCGCCAAAAAACAAGCCGCCTTTGATGCAACCCTCTTCAAAGAAAAAATTGCCCCGCTGTTGGCGATCACTACGCGTTTTGTAGGCTCAGAGCCTTACTCGCCCGTGACCCAACTCTACAACGAGGCCATGGCTGCCGTTTTTTCACCCGAGCTTGAACTGATCGTGATCGACCGTCTGAAGATCAACCAATCAACCGTTTCGGCTACAAAAGCCCGGAAAGCGATTGCAGAAAAAGATTTACTTTCCTTGCAGCAATTTTTGCCAGAAACAACGTTCACATTTTTAATGCAGCATAACTATATTTAGAGGTGATAATAAGTGGAAATCAAAAAAAGTGCGGTTGCCGGCTCTGTTGAATCCAGTGATATCTTGATCGCGATCGAGCCCACCACAACCCAAACCATCGAGCTGACCCTCGATAGCAGTGTCGAAAAACAATTCGGCAAACAAATTCGCGCCGTCATCCTTGAGACACTGAACCATCTAGGCGTGACCCAGGCCAAAATCACCGCCACCGATAAAGGCGCATTGGACTGTACCATCAAAGCCCGAACTCTGACAGCCGTTCATCGGGCAGCCGAACAAGAACAGTATGCTTGGAAGGAGATCGACACATGGAACGTTTAAGAAGAACGATGATGTTTGTACCAGGAGCTAACGCTGCCATGCTACGAGATGCACCATTGTATGGCGCCGATTCCGTCATGTTTGATTTAGAAGATGCGGTCTCCTTGAATGAAAAAGACTCCGCTCGGACACTGGTGCATTTTGCCTTAAAAACCTTTGACTATTCTGCCATCGAAACCGTCGTACGCATCAACGGCCTCGACACGGTGGGTGCCCTTGATATCGAAGCGATGGTCCTAGCGGGGGTCAACGTCATTCGTCTACCGAAAACCGAAACCGCCCAAGACATCATTGACGTTGCCGCTGTGATCACACAAGTAGAAGAAGAAAACGATTTGCCTGTAGGAACCACCAAAATGATGGCTGCCATCGAGTCGGCCGAAGGCGTTTTAAATGCCCGAGACATCGCCACAGCTTCCGAGCGTTTGATCGGGATCGCTTTAGGGGCAGAAGATTATGTCACCAATATGAAGACCCGTCGCTACCCAGATGGGCAAGAATTGTTGTTTGCCCGCAGTATGATCTTGCATGCAGCTAGAGCTGCGGGAATCGCCGCCATTGATACCGTCTTTTCTGATATCAATGACACAGATGGCTTTATCGCTGAAACGACTCGCATCAAACAGCTTGGTTTTGACGGAAAATCAGTGATCAATCCACGGCAGATTCCCCTAGTCAATGGGATCTATGCGCCTTCAAAAGCCGAGATCCAACAGGCCAAAGAAGTGATCTGGGCCATTCGCGAAGCCGAAAGCAAAGGCTCTGGTGTGATTTCCTTGAATGGCAAAATGGTCGATAAACCAATCGTTGAGCGAGCGGAACGCGTGATCGCCCTTGCCAAAGCAGCGAAATTGATTACCGAGGAGGAAGTGTAATTATGGTGTTAAACAAAGCAGGAAAAGACATCCCTGAATGCTATGCCACCCAATACGGGGTCTTTGAAAATGAAACAGCCAATATCCATGCCTACAAAGAAGCGAGTCGCAAGATCGAGCCAGTCCTGCCGGGCAAAAGCAAGGTCTTGGGCAGTATTCGTGAAGCCATTGAAAAAACAGGGTTAACGGACGGCATGACGATCTCCTTCCACCATCATTTTCGCGAAGGGGACTTTATCATGAATCTCGTTTTGGACGAGATCGCAAAAATGGGCATCAAGAATCTTGCGATTGCCCCTAGTTCCATCGCGAATGTCCATGAACCATTGATCGGACATATCAAATCTGGCGTCGTGACCAATATCACCTCCAGCGGACTGCGGGACAAAGTCGGTGCCGCAATCTCCGAAGGCATTATGGATGCCCCAGTCATTATCCGTTCTCATGGCGGTCGGGCTCGTGCGATTGCCGCCGGCGATATCCACATCGATGTCGCTTTCTTAGGGGCGCCTAGCTCAGATGCGTATGGCAATGCTAATGGTACCGTCGGAAAAGCAACTTGCGGCTCATTGGGCTATGCGATGGTCGATGCAAAATACGCCGACCAAGTCGTGATCATCACCGACACCCTGGTGCCGTTTCCAAATACCCCAATCAGCATTCCCCAAACGGATGTCGATTATGTCGTGGAAGTCGACGCCATCGGTGATCCTGCAGGGATCGCAAAAGGTGCGACCCGTTTTACCAAAAATCCAAAGGAATTACTGATTGCTGAGTATGCAGCCAAGGTCATCACCAGCTCGCCTTACTACCAACAAGGCTTCTCCTTCCAAACCGGAACTGGCGGTGCCGCATTAGCCGTTTCTCGTTTTTTACGCGAAGCGATGATCAAAGATGAGATCAAAGCCAGCTTTGCCCTCGGCGGCATTACCAATGCCATGGTGGAACTGTTAGAAGAAGGATTAGTGGAAAAACTGATCGATGTCCAAGACTTTGATCATCCTTCCGCGCAATCGCTAGGGAAAAACGCCAACCATTACGAGATCGATGCCAATATGTATGCCTCACCGTTAAGCAAAGGGGCGTTTATCAATCAATTGGATACCGCCATTCTTTCCGCACTGGAAGTAGACACGGATTTCAATATCAATGTCATCACCGGTTCTGACGGTGTGATCCGCGGTGCTTCTGGCGGACACTCAGATACTAGTATGGCGTGCAAAATGAGCTTAGTGATCGCTCCTCTTGTGCGGGGACGGATCCCAACGATCGTCGATACCGTCAACACGATCGTCACGCCAGGTGCCAGTATTGATGTCGTCGTTACGGAAATCGGGATCGCCATCAATCCTGCTCGCAAAGACTTGATCAGCCATTTTGAAGCATTGGATATTCCCCAATACACCATTGAAGAATTAAAAGAAAAAGCCTACAGCATTGTCGGTCAACCCGAACCAATCAAGTACGGGGAAAAAACCGTCGCTTTGATCGAATACCGCGACGGCACGATCATTGATGTGGTCAAAAATGTCTGATGCCCTATTTTCAGGAACCCCTGTGACGCTAATCGACATGCTGCAGGCACGAGAAAATAGAAGCTCCCTTCAACGGGAGCTTCTCGCTGCGGATGAAAAAGCGGCATTGCTTGTTGCCACCATGAATATTCCCGGTCCCGTGAAAAATTCTGTCCCATTGACCGCCGTTTTTGAAGAACTCATTACGGAAATCGAAGAGGCCGTCAAGGAACTGATTCCACTGGCAAACCTATACCGTAGTTTGGAAACTGGACCGGAATATTATCTCGTACTGCCCACAGATCCTTATGAACTAAAACGAATGATGGTTCAGATTGAGACCCATCATCCTTATGGTCGATTGGTGGATCTGGATGTCTTAGCCAAAAACCAAGACCAGCTTTTACCTATCAGCCGCACCGAAATCGGACTGCCAGCAAGAAGCTGCTACGTCTGTGAACAAGATGCCAAAGTTTGTGGCCGTGCTAGAACTCATAGCGTAGCAGATATGCAGCAGCAGATCCGTAAAATCATTCAGGAAAGAGTGAAAGAATGAAAAAAATCAAATTTACCGAAACCGTCTTGCGGGACGGCCAACAAAGTCTGATCGCCACGCGAATGCCTACCAGCGATATGCTGCCGATTTTAAAAACCATGGATCAAGCAGGCTATCATGCCCTTGAAATGTGGGGCGGCGCGACCTTCGATGCTTGTCTGCGTTTTTTAAATGAAGACCCATGGGAAAGATTGCGGGCGATCCGCAAAGAAGTGAAAAAGACCAAATTGCAAATGCTCTTACGGGGACAAAATCTCTTAGGTTACAAAAACTATGCCGATGACGTCGTTGCTGACTTTGTGACCAAATCGGTCGAAAACGGCATCGACATTCTTCGTTTGTTTGACGCCTTAAATGATGTTCGCAATTTAGAAACCGCCATCCGCGCCACAAAAGCAGCCGGTGGACACTGTCAAACGGCAATCTCTTATACTACTAGCCAAATCCATACCGTGGATTACTTCGTTGACCTTGCCAACAAAATGGCAAACCTCGGCGCCGATTCCATCTGTATCAAAGATATGGCCGGCGTTTTGACGCCGCAAACTGGCTACGAGCTGGTCAGCCGAATCAAAGATGCCGTCGATCTACCGCTAGAAGTCCATACCCATGCCACCAGCGGCATCGCTGAGATGACTTATTTAAAAGTTGCGGAAGCCGGTGCAGACATCATTGATACCGCCATCTCCTCCTTTGCTGGCGGCACCAGTCAGCCAGCAACCGAATCTGTGGCGATCGCCTTAGAAGATTGCGGCTTTGCTACGGGACTTGATTTGCAGAAAGTCGCTGAGATTGCTGAACATTTCAATCCCGTTCGTGATCGCTTCCGTGAAGAAGGTCTGCTGAATCCAAAAGTCAAAGATATTGAACCTAAAACCTTGATCTATCAAGTACCTGGTGGCATGTTGTCAAACCTACTCAGCCAATTGACGGAACAAGGATTGCAAGACAAGTATGAAGAAGTCCTAGCAGAAGTACCAAAAGTCAGAGCAGACTTGGGCTATCCGCCACTAGTGACCCCATTGTCGCAAATGGTCGGTACCCAAGCCTTGATGAATGTGATTTCAGGAGAACGTTACAAACTTGTCCCAAGTGAGATCAAAGATTACGTCAAAGGACTTTACGGTCAATCGCCAGCACCCATCAGCGACGAAATCAAAGAAACAATCATCGGAGATGCTGAAGTGATCACCGTCAGACCAGCTGATCTACTGGCACCACAACTGCCAGCCTTTCGGGAAGAAATCGCTGAGTATGCCAAAAGCGAAGAAGACGTGCTGATGTACGCCCTCTTCCCTCAACAAGCCCAAGACTTTTTAGGCCGACGAGAAGATCCCTTTTATGATGTCCCCGTACAGACCGTGTCTGTGAGGATTGCGGTGGATTAACAACGAAGCCAGAAACAGAGAAAACGACTGAAAGTGACCCTCACAAATTCGCTTGCTTGAGCAAATTTGTGAGGGTTGTTATCATTTCCAGGCTGTTTCTTCGTTTTTACTAATCAGCAGCGCGGAAATACATGCGCCATAGCCACTCCACCAATAAGCTTGCAATCGTCGTTTCTCGCTCACGTATTTTGGGCAGCTGAGAAGCCATGATTGTACTTCCGCTTCATCCATTCTATAATCAGCTAAAAGAAGGGGTTTAAAGGAGGAGTTATCCATGCAACGATACATCGCTTTATTAAGAGGCATCAATGTCGGTGGAAAGAACAAAATTTCTATGAAAGAATTGAAAGCCGGTTTTGAAGAATTGGGGTTTAGCAATGTGGTCACTTATTTGAATAGCGGCAATGTGATTTTTTCCAGTGAAAGTGATGATCCACAAGCCCTTGCCGAAATGATTAAAGCAATGATCAAACGGTACTTTTCCTTTGATATCGCTATTTATATCATTCGCCAATCAGAGCTGCAGGAACGCTTGACCCATATGCCCGCCTGGTCAGGAACGGAAGATAAAACCATCTATGACAACCTGATCTTTTTGATGCCTTCGCTGACCTACGAGGAGTTATCTGAAAAACTCGGGACTCCGAATGCCGAGCTTGAACAGGTATTTCCTTACAAAGACGTCGTCTTCTGGTCTTACCTCCGCAAAGACTATCAAAAAACCAATTGGTGGAAAAAAACAGCCAGTACCATCGTCGGCAAACAGATTACGATTCGAACCATCAATACCGTACGGAAGATTGCGGAGCTGTGAGGACATTCTAAAAAATATTCCTCTTTCAGCTTATAAGAAAAACCGCCAGAAGGAGTCCCTCTGACGGTTTTATTTGACTATCGAATCGTCTTTTTCGCTTGATGGATTTCAATAAAAAGAGCCAGCAGAAACGTGAAAGTTACGATCCAAATTGAATATTTTTTTAAAGCAAGACTGACAAAGGCTAGTAAACAAGCACCAATGACAAATGAGAGCACGACGATCGTATAGTTATGGGCATTGCGTTTTTGAAGCGACGTTTTATTCCGTGAGGTCAGATACAGATACCATTCATTTAGCATTTTCCGATAATTGCCTGAGGTCATCATGATCGTATAAGGATTTCCTTCGATTTGCGTTCCAGTAAACGTCAGCATCAGCAAGCCACTGCCAAAAGCAAGCAGACCAATTTTAAAAAGGTGCAAGTTTTGAGACAACAATGGAATGATCAAGCTCGATAAAATAACAGGTAGCATGGTGTAACTGCGCCAATAATGACTGAAATTGCTGCGCTTTAGAAGAATACCTAATAAAAATCCTACCGTAAACAAAACGATCGATACGATCTTAGGCAGCATTTGCTGCCAATTATATTGGGATAAATTCGAAGCCATCAAAATAATGTTCCCCGTCTGGGTAGCAACTAATCCATGAAAGTAATTGTGAGAATAAACATCTAATGCCCCGCCTGAAAAAGCCATTAAAATCGCAAACAGACGACTATTATTCGAGACAGAGACAACTTTATAAAATTTTTTTTGCATAGTAGATTCCTCAATCGCTTGATAATTTTGCTAATAACGTTCATTTTAGACACTTTTCTTCTATCAACACATTCAAAAATCATTGACCTTTGAATGAATTTTTTTCAATTGTAAGTATAACAGAATGAACATCTCCTCTTACTTTAATGCAAAGAAAATAAATAGCAAGTAAAGAAGCCCAACAAAGCAAACTTCGTTGAGCTTCCCATGCCCGAGACTCGAAAAGAAACCTTTCGCTATCTTTTCATCCAGAAACCAATAGTTCAAACGTACCTGCTTCTTATATGCTACTGGTTTTGCATGGCGGGCAGATCATTCTTATTTAGTTTATTTAGATAAGGAATCATCATTAAGACACCCGCAACAAACGCGATACCTTCTGTAATCGTCATTGACCAAATCAATCCATCCAATCCATAAAAATGATGCAGCACTAAAACGATCGGAATAAAGAATGTTCCTTGAATCGTGGACATCACTCCGGTCTGAGCACCTAGTCCAGATGCCTGAAAGATGCCCGTGAATAAACCAGAGAAACCATTAAAGATCGAAGAAACCAACTGTGCCCCTAAAATCGTTAAGCCAACTTGGATCACACGAGGATCACTTGTGAATAATCCCAGCACAGGCACTCGCAACCAATACACAATCAATGCAAAAAGGATGGAGATTCCCCCTATCCACAAAGATACTTCTTTCAGTGCTTCTTTCACTCGTTTCGTGTTATGGGCAGAGAAACTGTAGGCAAATAACGGTATGACGCCCAAAAATAGACCCATTGTTAAAAATTCCGGTAATTGCGTGATTCGAACAGCGATACCAAAGCTAGCCACAACATTGTCCCCATATTCAGCAGAAAAATTGTTCAATAGTAATGTGGTGACGATCATGAAAGCTGATTTAAACAGCTCGGATATCCCTATTTTATAAACTTCTAGCTGATCTTTGATTGAAAGTTTCATGCTCTTTAAAAAGCCCTTCAATGTCTCGCTTTTCGTTTCTAGGAACCAGACATAATACGTTGTTGAAGCGATATTCGCAATCACCAGTGATAGCCCTGCACCGATCACATGTAGGTTAAAGACGAGAATCAATAATGCATCAAGTAGGATACTCACTGCAACACTGACAAACATGCCATACATTGATTCTTTTGAGGCCCCTTCTGAACGCACCAACTGTTCCAAAGCAAAATTTAAAATGAACGATGCTCCACCAACAAACAAAATCAGTGAATATTGTTTTGTATACAAAAATGTCTGCCCATCTGCTCCTAGTAAATGAATAAACGGATCCATGAAAATTACTGCGACAATCCCTATGATCACACCGAGCAGGATGCTCGAGTAAAACGCATAGCCGGCAACTTTCTTGCCCTTTTGAGTGTCTCCATTGCCTAGTAGTCGTGTGATATAGCTTCCTCCACCAACACCCAGCATGTTCCCAACGGCCATCAACAGAATCGTAATGGGCATCGCCAAGGTAATCGCCGACATCATATTGGTATCATGGATCAATCCAATAAAATAGGCATTAATCAAATTATAGATCGTCGTGGTTGAAATACCAACCATCATCGGGATCGATAAATGGGCAATTGCCTTTCGCACCGGACTTTCGCTTAAGTAGTAAATATTGGATTCATTCATTGTGACTTCTTCCATGATGATTCCTCCTTCTATTAGATAGTTAACTGTTAGAATTCTAACTTTAAGGCAATAAGCAGTGATTGACTGCTTATTGCTCATAGACTTTGATCGATTTTTCTTAACAAACGAGTCAGTTCTTCGACTTCTGCTGCATTCAGTGCTTGGACCAGTTCTTTTTCTGCCGCATAAAAAGCTTCATTGGTTTGATCAATCAACGCTTTTCCTTTGGGCAAAACGTATATATTTTTTTGCCGCTCATTATTTTTTGGGATGCGGCGTTCGATATACCCTTTTTTTTCTAACCCTTGAAGCATACTTGTGATACTAGCATCACGACGTTGAAACACTTGGGCCAAATCCTTCTGAATCAATCCCTTGTCTTCATTTTGTGCGATATACGCAATCATTCTTCCTTGCTGCTGACTGATATCCAGGTCTTTTATACGCAGTTCCATCGATTCCCGTGACTTATTCATAATGGAACGCATCAAATTCGAAACGATCAGTTCCTCCAAAACGACTCCCCCTTCGCCAAATGTTAGATATCTAACTATTCGAAAAGAATATACACCGGTTAAAAAGGAAAGTCAATAAAAAGATTCGCTACCTAATAATTAGATACCTAATTATTTTTGACATTAGGGTTCCCCCTTGCTAGCCACCAGTGCCTTGTGTGAAAGTAAACCGCCCCGTACGTGTCAGCCCTACTTGCTTTGATAATGTGATAGGAATAGCCTTACACCCATCTCTTCTAGCCAGTTTGAACAATCGTTTAATCATTATTGTTGCCAACTAGTTGCTTGATAGCAGCCTTAAAAGCTGCCTCAGAATGGTTCATCTTTCTACGGTCATAACGCCCCTACTAAAAAGGGTTACGTATATAGTCAAAAAATAGGACGGAAGAGGTTCCAGCGTTCGAGCTTTTTTCATTGCAAAAATCTTCTCTCTATGGTTTAATGGTTTAAACTTTTAAACCATATAGGAGAGACAATTATGATAGATTATGCCAATCTGCAACAAGATTTTTCTGAATTAAGTGATTTTTTAATCGCGCTAGGTGACAAAAAAAGACAAGCTATCATCATTCGGTTGCTAGAAGCGGAAAATTGTGCTGGCTTACAGGTCACTTCCTTATTAGAGGCCACCAATTTATCTAGACCCGCCATTTCACATCATTTGAAAATCTTGAAAGAAGCCAAAATCGTGAATTTCAGACAAGAAGGAACAAAAAATTATTACTATCTCGATCACGAGCAAACAGAAATAAAGAAACTCCAATCTTTTTTGACGAAAGTCATTCACATTATGAACGAGAGGGACCAATCATGAAGAAAGTATTAGTTGTTGAAACAAACATTCAAAAATATGCTGGCACGAACGAAGCTACCGGACTTTGGTTAGGAGAAAGTGCCGAGTTTCTAGATGAAGTCTACCAACAAGGGATTGACGTTGATTTCGTAAGTCCATTGGGAGGCTTTGTTCCTCTAGATCCAAGAAGCATGAAATATATAGATCAAGCCATTATGAACATTTATCTGGAAGAAAATTTCATTCAGAGCGGCTTGATTCACACGAAAAAACCCTCAGAGATAAATCCGAACGATTACCATGCGATTTATTTTACCGGAGGGCATGGTGTCATGTGGGATTTTCCTGATAATAAAGAGCTGCAAGAACTCGCTTTAGCCATTTATGAAAATAATGGGTATATTTTATCTGTTTGCCACGGAATCGCTGGTTTACTAAATATAAAAGATAGAGAAGGAAGCTTTTTGATTTCTGGGAAAAAAATCACCGGATTTACGAAAACAGAAGAATTTCTCGCCGGGAAAATGAACAAAGTTCCTTTCTTTAATCAAACCGCCGCAGAAGAACGAAACGCTCAATTCAAAAAAAGACGCTTTTATAAAGCATTTGCCCTAAAAGATGGACGGATTATCACTGGCCAAAATCCTTTTTCTGTACGTGCTGTAGCAAAACTATATCTTGAGGAGGTACAGTCATGCAAACAATTTTAGGAAGCAATGGACAAATCGGCTATGAACTAGCAAAAGAACTATACAAAAATTACACAAATGAGCTTCGACTAGTTAGCCGGAAGCCTCAAAGAATCAATCCTACAGACCAGCTCGTTTCCGCAGACTTGATGGACTTTTCGCAAACGAAGAAAGCGATTGAACATAGTGAGATTGTTTACTTCACTGTTGGGTTACCGATGGACGCTGAGCTGTGGGAAACCAATTTTATGAAAATCACAGAAAATGTCATCCGCGCTTGCCAAGAAGCACAGAGCAAACTGGTTTTTTTTGATAATACTTATATGTATCCAAAGGATCGTACACCCCAAAAGGAAGACACGCCATTTTCTCCAGCAGGCAGGAAGTCCCTCGTACGCTCTAAAATGGCTCAATTGGTTTTATCCGAGATGGAAAGTGGCCGTTTAGATGCGGTGATTTGTCGAGCCCCAGAGTTTTACGGACCAGGCAAGACCCAGAGCATTACTAATACACTCGTCTTAAACAATATAGTCCACAATGCTCCCGTCAAAATACCTGTCAATAAGGACACTTTACGCACACTTATATGGACACCTGATGCTAGCCGAGCCATGGCCCTTATCGGAAATACGCCTAGTGCCTATGGCCAGACTTGGCATTTGCCCTGTGATACACCTCATAGTTTCCAAGACATGATCGATCTCGCCGAAAAAATTGAAGGCAAACCATTGAAATACCGCGTCATTCCTTTGTGGCAATTTAAACTTGCTACGCTATTCAGTAAAAACGCGCGCGAACTAAGTGAGTTATTACCTAGATACACGATGGATAATCTTTTTGTCTCTGATAAATTCAAAAAGGCATTTCCTCATTTTAAGATCACAACGTTTGAAGAAGGCATTAGGCAGGTACTTGTTGAGAATAGGGCAGGATGACTGATGAGAAGCTACCCAGCTTTTAGTAAATCAAATTCAAAGGATATTCGCGTTAGTAGAAAGTTGAATTAGATATACTTATTTTACCGTTAGCAAAACCGTTCATTACACCGTCACTATTATTAATAAAAAGGATATTCATCCACCCAAACACAATTAGCACAGGAATATAGAAAACCAATTAGGCGTAGGCCTAATTGGCTTTAATAAGACATTCTGTTTCCTTTTTCTTTGCTCGGGCTAATAGAAAAAAACCAAGCACTAAGAAGTAATTTTGAGGCAGCTAGACAACAATATAACTGAAGGGGAGAACGAAAGAAAAAATTCTTATTCGCAACATTCGATTACGAAAAAGATACATATGAACATCTATTATTAGCCATCCTTTTTTCTAGCTCACATTTTAGTTAACCTTTTTATCTATCCTAACTGCTATAAAAACTCTCTCACACGTTCTTTAACATGCTGCTATTGTTCCAACTTCTTTATTGCTAAAGCTAAGCAGCCGATCAATCCTGCATCGTCAGCAAGCATTGGAGTTAGTAGGTATTCTTCGAGAGTAGGGGTATCCACATAGGAACCCATTTTTTCTTTAAACGCTTGGCGAATCAACTCGAGTAGTTGCGGCTGTTTCATTACACCCCCACCTAAAATTATTACTTCCGGTGCATATAGTAACGTTGTGTTATACACACACTGAGCAAGATAATCTGCCTCAATCGTCCAATAAGGATGATCAAATGAAATGGTCTGGGCTTTTCTTCCAAAGCGCTTTTCAATCGCGGGTCCTGAGGCTAACCCTTCCAAACAATCATGATGAAAAGGACAGATTCCTTCAAATTGATCTTCATTATGACGTTGTAAGAGCATATGTCCCATTTCAGGATGACTGAAACCTGCGACTATTTTCCCACCCACTACAGCACCACCACCAACACCAGTACCAACGGTGTAATACAGAACACTATTTTTACCTTTTCCATAACCTGCCATATATTCTCCATAACAAGCAGCATTTACATCGGTAGTCCAATAGATGGGAACCGACAAGGCGTTTTCCAAAGCTCCGACAAAATGATAATTTTGCCAAGCTAACTTCGGTGTGTTGGTGATATATCCGTAAGTTCTTGATTCGATTTGAATATCAATAGGCCCAAATGCTCCTACACCAATTGATGCGATATTTCCTTTGTACTTATCAAAGAAATCAAACACTTGCTTCATCGTTTCTTCTGGTGTTGTGGTAGGAAAACTTTTCCGTTCTATCACTTGTAATTGTTCATTACCAATCCCACAGACAAACTTTGTTCCACCGGCTTCTATTCCACCATATAACATTTTATCTACACCTTTCATTCACTCATTTTCAAAAAAAGAAACGTATTTGCACTAAGCAAAATCGTTTCTCACTAAAGGTTTCGTTGTGCCACCTTCGCCAAATTCAATCGGCAATACGGTACGTTTTTCTACTGTCTCTCCATTAATGACAGCAATTAATTTTGCCACTGCCACTTCCGCCATTTGCTTTGTAGGTTGGGCAATCGTTGATACGAGATAAGGGTCTCCTTCTGTCATCTTTTGACCATCAAATCCGATAACTTGTACATCCTCTGGTACGTTTTTCCCTATTTTTTCAAGCATACCAATGACAGCTAATGCCATCGGATCGTTGATCGTAAAAATCCCATCGATATCGGGATTCTCTAACAAAAAATTTGTTACACGTTCTGAGAGATGGTCTAAAGGTTCTAACATATCTAACGCTTTATAGGAAATCCCCAGTTGACGGCACTCGATCTCAAAATATTTTCGACGACTCTTCGTTTCATTCGGTGTTTCTTGGTACCCACCGATATATGCTACATTCTGACATCCTCGGCGATAAAGTTCATTTGCAGCCAAACGTCCACCGGCCGCATTGTCAGCGGTCACATAAATCACCTCTTCAGTGAAATAACGGTCGATACTAACAAAAGGCAGATTACTCGAAATGTATTCATCGATATCTGAATAAGTAATTCCAATGATGCCGTCTACTTTATTTTGGCTGACCATCTGGATATATTCTTGTTCTTTTTCACTATTACCACTGGAGTTACACAAATAAAGCTTGTAGTTTTGTCTTTCTAATGCTGTTTCTACATGGTAGGCAAATTCGCCGAAAAATGGATGCCATACAGTGGGTAGAATCAAAGCAACCGTGTTCGTATGCTTCATCTTTAACCCCCGGGCATAAAAATCTGGTTGATAGTTTAACTCTGTCATTGCTGCTTCAACTTTTTCTCTAGTAGAAGCTTTAACAGAACCGTTATTCAATACCCGGGAAACAGTTCCTACTCCGACACCTGCTAATTTTGCGACATCTTTCATTGTTGCTTTCATAGTTGATCCCTCACATTTCTGCACAAGTTTAGTATAATGAATTTTGTCATAAATTACTAATTTTTTCAAAATACTAATAGCAAAGCCATGGGAAATCTAGCTATCTGTTCTTTTCTAAAAACATTATCCTTCAAAACCTATTAAATAATTGATACATCGCCTAAGCAATCAAACATTTATTTCACACTCGCTGTTTCAAAAGCTTGAATACGACTTTCTCCAATCGAATGAAACAAGATATCTCGAGCTTTTTCCAGCTCATAGAAAGTAGCCGTCATAACTTCTAACCCATTAATAAAGACTTCAACTGATGAGGTATCTCTAAAAATCTCAAGAACGAGCTGATTATCAATCAAAGGTACTTCAACTTTTCGGACATTCAGAGGGTCTTCTTCCGCCCCTGTAAGCTCTCTTCCTAGTTTCTGACGATCCAATTCAAAAACCTGTTTAGCAGTGTCATAAGTTAGTTTGAGACAATCCGTCTTAGACCGCAGTAATTCAATTGTAAAAACTTCTGCTTTCTCCAAATCTGCGACTAGATGTAAATATGAAGAATCCGACAGTGCGTTTCGAAATACGACTGATGTGTCAGTCACTGCGATATTTTCACTGCCTTGTTGATAAACTAAATGACTATATACAGTTGAGATGGGTTTTTGTACCAATCGATTTTTTTTCACTCTTAACTCTCGGGGCAAACTCATAGAGCCTGCCCAAAGATGGCCTAACTCATGTGTAGGCAATGTACGATCCCACATCTGCATCCAAGCAATCATCACCCGTCCACCATTAGGATCTGTTGTTGTTTGTGGTGCATAAAAATCCATTCCAAAATCCATTTCATGGAAATTATCAACTATCATCTGACCTGTTTCCCAGTCTACCTCACCAATACAAGCCATGGTAGAACTGATATTATGATATTCCAGTCCGTTCTTCTTGATTTGTATCGGTGACATGATTAAGACATCTCGTCCGTCTAAATGGAATAAATCAGGACATTCCCACATTATTCCTTGCTCTAAAGTCCCTTCTAGCAACACAGAGTAAAAGTGCCAAGTATACAAATCTGACGATTGAAACATCACTATTCTACCAGTAGACTGTGTAGATTTAGTAGCTACTACCATATAGTAAGCATCGTTGTGAACAATTACTTTAGGATCACGAAATTCTTGTATCAGCCCATTTTCACCTAGCTGTTTTTCTGCTACCACAGGATTACCACTGTATTTGCTAAAATGAATACCATCTTCAGAGACCGCCAAACATTGATGCTGATGGCTAATACCATCAATTTCTTGACAGCCTGTATAAAATAAATATAGTTTTCCGTCTCTTTCAATTGCACTTCCTGAGAAACACCCGCCGCTGTCATAAGGTTGATCTGGGGCTAACGCTACTGGTAGATCTTCCCAATGGACCAAATCACTACTGCGCGCATGCCCCCAATGCATGGGCCCCCATCGACTATCGTAAGGATAGTATTGATAGAAGAGATGGTAATGCCCTTTGTAATATATAAACCCATTGGGGTCATTTATCCACCCGATGGGTGCAGAAAAATGATAGTTTTGTCGATACTGAGGGTTAACTTTTCCTCGCATCATTTCAATAAATCGATTTGCTTTATCCAAAATCGCCGTTTCTTCTACTAACACTTATTGTGCTCCCTTCAAAAAATTATCATAGCCAGTTTGTTTTATTTGAATCCATTCTTCCAAACCTACACGTTCCAATTCAGCAAGGTATTCTTCCCATTCTTCATCGATTTTACCGCCGGTGATCCACTCTGCTCTTTTGCGATAGATGTAATCCCACATATCTGTTTCAATTTTTGCTAATCGATCTGTTTCTTCTTTTTCTAAAAAGACACGTGGATAGATATTGTCTTCTGTAATATATGGCAAATACGTGTCATGCATCAAATCTAAACGCCACTTCGCATCATCTGGCATAGTAGTGACTGTGCCGTAATAAGAATCAAGAACTGCTAATGGTCCTCCAGCTTCGGTTTTTTGTCTTAGTTCCCCCGGTGCTGTCCCCTCTAAAGGCAAATGTTTTAACATACCATCCTTTAATTCAAAAATATTCGCCTGTGCTTCATCACCGTAGGTTCCCCAGTTATTTTGGACAGACTGTAACGGTTCATACATTTTATCTATCCACCTAGCTGTAAGTTCCAAGTTTTTATTCGCACTAGTAATTACGAAACGATCTCTTGAGAAACCCATGCCATTCGTACGAGTAACGTGTTTCGTTCCATCTGGTCCCGCTAAGACTGGCAAGACGTCATAACTATCATCTGCACCCGTGATATTTGCTTTATCCCAAGTAAAGTACACGCCATACTTATGTTCTTTCCCTTTGGCAACATACGAATTCCAATCTTGTTCGAAAGCCTCTTTATCAATAAGACCTTTATTATTCATTTCATTGAAATATTTGATGGCTTCTTTATACCCTTCTTTGTTAGCAGTAAATTGTACCTGGCCATCGTTATCAACGACTAAGTGGTCATCATTATCACCTAGACCGAATGCCCCCATTAAAAATTTTAAGTCTTCGTTTCCTCCATTGTTAATAAAGCTAAAAGGAATTTCATCTGCTTCACCATTACCATTTGGATCTTGCGTCTTGAAAGCCTCCAACACAGTCATCAACTGATCAGTGGTTTGCGGCATTTCAAGACCCAAATTATCCAACCACTCCTTGTTGATCCAAGCCATCCCATTTACTGTATGAATCGACTCTTTTCCTTCGCCTAATTCTTCAATCCAAGGCATAGAGTAAATGTGACCATCAGGTGCAGTAGACATTTGTCGGTATTCGGGGTTTTCATCAAAAATTTTCTTCAGATTTGGCATATAATCTTCGATCAAATCTTCAATCGGTACAATAACGCCACTTTCCGCCCAGTTTAATAAATCATAGTCACCTGCAGCGGCGTTGAAGATGGCATCTGGTAAATCACCACTAGCGATATCCAAATTTCTTTTTTCGGCAAAATCACTACTGTAGTTTGTCCAATCAATATGGAGATTGGTCTCTTCTTCTAATCGTTGGAAAATCAATTTGTCATTAGGATCATTGGGAGCCAAAGGGGCACTTTGAGACATCATTTTTAAAGATACTTTTTCTTTCAATGGAAAAGAGACATTTTCTAGTTCATAATCAGGGCTTGATTTACTCTTTTCTTTTGAGCCTCCACAAGCCCCCAAAATTAGTACGGAAGTAAAAACGATTGGCAGCATCCATTTTGCTTTCATCTTAAAATCTCCTTTATAATTTTTATTCATACAAATAGTGAATAATTCTTACCCTTTAACAGAACCAACTAAAACACCTTTATCAAAATATTTTTGGAAGAAAGGATACATTATGATTAATGGCAGACTAGAAATGACGATCGTTGCGTATTTGATCAACTCAGCAATTTGTTTCATTTCTGCCATGGCAGTATTGGCTCCCACCATGTCTTGTGAGGGTTGGTTTTGGATCAAAATATTTCTTAATACGAGTTGCAACGGCTGTAAGTCGGGATCTTTGATGTAAATCATGGCATCAAAATATGAGTTCCATTGCCCAACAAAGGCATATAAAAACAATACGAACATAATTGGTTTAGCTAATGGAAGCATGACTTTGAACAGTATTTGCAAGTCATTGGCGCCATCGATAGTAGCAGCTTCAGAAAGTTCTTTTGGCAAAGCACTAAAATAGGTACGGGCTAAGATAATATTCCACACATTTATAGCACCTGGTACGATAATCGCCCATACACTATCTAACATGCCCAAGTTCTTTACCAATAAATAGGTAGGTATCAAGCCGCCACCAACGAACATTGTAATGACAAAAAAAGTCATAATAATCTTTTTGCCAGCAAAATTAGGTCGAGACAAAGGATACGCAGTGATCATCGTAATAAATACAGTCAATAAGCTGAAGCTAAAAGAGTAAAACAACGAATTTATAAAACCGCGTAAAATGGAGTCATCTGCAAGTACCCGCTGATATCCTTGTATTGTCCAATCTTTCGGATTGAAGCTTATACCTTTATTGATCAAAGTAGCTGGGTCCATAAAAGAAGCTACCAGTACATAAATCAGCGGAACAATGGTGATGACGACTAAAAAAGTTACAATCACTCGATTCAACCATAAGATTTGACGGTCGATTTTTGATAAAGCACTATTCATAATTTTCTCCTTTCATTACAAGCCTTGACCATCGTTTAGCCGCTTGGTTATATTGTTGACAATCAGTAATAAAACGACATTAATAATCATATTGAACAGACCAACAGCAGCAGAGTAGGCATAATCACCTGATTGCAAGCCGACTTTGTATACATAAGTGGAAATGATTTCTGATGCAGGGATGTTCATTGAAGTTTGCATCAAGTAGGCTTTTTCATATCCTACATTCATAATACCGCCGGCGGCCAAGATGAAGCTGATCACCATCACAGGCCTCAATGCAGGCAAATCGATATGCCAAATCTTTTGTAAAATATTTGCCCCATCGATATTTGCTGCCTCATATAAATCGGTACTGACTCCCGCCAGCGTCGCGGTGTAAAGAATGGATGACCAGCCGATTCCTTGCCAAATTCCCGATAAAATATAAATCGTTCTGAAATAAGCTGGATTAGACATGAACATAATTGGTTGCCCCGTAACCTTTTCTACTAACCCGTTAATAGGTCCATTTGCGGATAGGAACAAAAACAGCATCCCCACGATAATAACTACTGAGATAAAATTCGGCGCATATAGAATCAACTGGATTTTCTGTTTTATTTTTTTATTGATAATTTGATTCAAGCTCAGTGCTAAAATAATTGGTGGAAAAAAACCTAACAATAAACCATAAATGCTAATTTTTAATGTGTTGCTCAGCAAAAGCGTAAAATTTGGTGAACTAATAAATTCCCTAAAGTGATCAAGTCCTACCCAAGGACTTTCCAAAATTCCTAGCATAGGATTATAGTCTTTAAATGCAATCACAGCACCGTACATTGGCACATACTTAAAGATAAACGTCATGATGATACCTGGTAAGAGCAACAAGTACATCCACTTATCACGCCGCAACTGTTTCTTTAATTTTTCCCACTTCGAGATATTTTTTTTATCCCGTTGTACCGCCCTTATCTCACCACCTGGTCCCAATGTCTTTTCCAATTCAATCTCCTCCCAATACATTTTAGAAACGTTTCCATTTTCGTTTAAAAAAATAAAAATTTAACGAAGATGCATTTTGGAAACGTTCCCACCATTTTCGTTTATAGATTACCATAGCCATTTTTTTAAGTCAATATTTTTTTGTAATTATTCTTTCACCCACACTAAGCTTCCTTCAATTCATTTATGGTTTTCGAAAATTGTTATAAAATAAGGATCTCGATTATTTCATTAATCTTATTTTTTCTCTACTTTTCTAGCATTCTTCTTTTATGAGTTTACTTATCACAACTCGCATCCTCTAATCTCTTTTCTACCAATCATTCACTATTTAACCGTTCCAATCGGAAGATTATCTGGTTAATTATTTAAAAATAGCTCGGATTCACATTTATTTTTTGCTTTTTAACTAACTAAAAGCGAAAAGATAAGAGTTAGATATGTAAATGTATATAAGGTTAGGAGCTGTTAGATGAACTTTTTAGGGGAATCTCGGAAAACTAAAGATATTCAAAAAATTGTGAATTTACTCCAAATCAATACAAAGCTTTTCTTTCAAGTAATCAAGTTTTCTATAGAGACGCTTGCGCTTTCCTCCTATAGCAGCCCCATACTTAGTCAATCTCAATATTCAGCCACATAATACTTTTGCATATGAATAATCTGTGATTAGCTACCGATCAAATCTACAATAATCATTGTATTCTCGATGTAAGAACGTTTAGATCACCACACAAAAAGCTAGTCAGGGACTGTTCCTAACTAGCTGTATCTACTTTTTCATCTTCATGTGCCATTATCAAAGTAAACTATTAAAGCTAGTTTCATCTTATAAAAACCTCGTAAAGGAGTTTTTATCTTGACCACTACCTCGCTTACTTTTAACTAACTTTAAGCTTCCCTGCAATCAGCCCCACTAGAAGCAATAAACTGCCGGAAAGAACAAACACCCACCGTACATCAAAAACATCTGCCACCTGTCCCATCAACAAGGTGAATAAAGCAAAAACACCGGAATTCAAGATGCCTGAGGCAGCGTAGATGGCAACCAATCGATCGGCTGCTACTTTTTGTTGGATTAATGAGGCTTGTGGGATATTTTTGATCTGGGAAAAGAGCCCGATTAAAACGGATAATCCTAGAATCAAAAAGCGATCGCCTGATAGGGCAACGGCAACAGTGATCAGTCCGCCTAAGACAGCACCCATTACAATCGCTGTTCGTTTGTTTTTATCAAACCGCTCGGAAAATCGCATCACCAACGCACTTCCTAGCAACGCGCCAACAAAATAAGTGGCGTTGATATAGCCCCACCAAGCATCAGGTGTCTGCATCACTTCTCGAACGAATACTAACACAATTGCGGACACCCAGGCTGTATTGGCGATACTTTCCAGCATGTCCATGCCAACGATTACCCGAACAAGAGGATCTTTCATAATCCAGCGCCAACCAATAAACAACTGGTGTGCTAACGGCTGCTTTTCGTTTTTTTCTCGAGTCGTTCTAGGCAAAAACGCTAATACTATCGAGGCACTTAGAAACAGAAAGCTGTCTAATAAAACCAACTGATGAACAGAAAATACCAGCAGCAAGGAGGTTCCGATCGCCCAACTGCCGATGTTGACTGTTTGAAGCATCGAATTGAAGATTCCATTGGCTTTGACGAGTCGATGCTTTTCCACATATTTTGGGATCAAGGCACGGCTAATTGGTTCTGAACAGCCGTCCAAAAACGAAATCAATGCGACAAGGCAATATAAAACCAATAGATTCATCGTTTCAGCTTTCAAATAGAGATACGCGGTCATAAAAAAGAGCACGGCTGTTTTGCACATCTGGCTGACCTTCAGCACTTGTTCTAAGCGAAAATAACTCGTGATGACCGGTGAGAGGAAGCCGGAAATGACACCGCCTCCTGTTACTAGTACCGGGACCAGCGCCGCTGCCAAAGCAGAGTCTGTCCAGCTAAAAATAGAACTGATAATTGCCACAATATAAATGGTATCCCCGACATTCGCCACTGTTTGGCCAATGATCAATTGGGTAAATCCCTGATTCCTCTTCATTTGTTTTCCACCTTTACTTAGAAATAACGATTGCTCGTTTTTCTAGTTATTGATCGCCATTTGCTAAGTAAAGGATTTTATTTTGTCTGATTCATTTTTGTTCGTGCCTCCTCTATCTGGTGTTGCCTAGCTGTCTAATAGTTCTACTATACCAGATTGACGGGCAAAATTATCTTATGTACACTATAATCACATTGCTTAAGGAGGCGCCTATGAATAATTTAGGAACCACATATCGTAAAATCAGAAAAAGCCGCGGCATCACGCAAGCGCAAGTTTGTAAAGACCTGCTTTCAAGAACCACCTTGTCTAAATTTGAAAATGAAAAATTAACGCCTTCCGTTACCCTTTTTATCGCACTTTTAGCGCGAATCGATTGCGGTTTTGATGAATTTTTTTACATCGCCCAAGGATACCGTTTAAATGAAAAACAACAAATCTTGCATCAATTTTTCTCTTTGTTTTCCAACCAGGATCTAAAAGCATTGCTTGCTTTGAAAGAGCAATGTTTACTTTCCCAAAAAACATCCGTCAGTAAAACCATTGACTTATTGTTGTATGTAATCGACTCTCTCACAGCGCTCTCAACGAATGCAGAAAAAGAAATTCCTTGCCTGCCCAAAGTTCTTTTGACGGTTCCCTGGGATACGCTTCAAGCTTATTCCGACTGGACCCTTGATGATATCAAATTGATCAATTGTCTTTTATACCACTTTCCAGTTGAAACCGCCCACGTCATTGCCAAACAATTGATCCATCAGCTAAAAAAATACGAAGCACTAGAAAATACTGTGCCTTTACAGTGTGCGATTCATTTGAATGTCGCCTTGCTTTATCTGCAAGAACAGCAACACCCAGAGGCGAAAGAAGCCGCGGATCAAGCCCTGCTATTGGCAAAAAAGAGCAAGCGCTATGATTACTGTTCGTTAGCCACTGCTCGAAAAAGTTTTGCGATCGGAGATACGGATTTATTTGCCCAAGCAAGACAGATGGCGTCGTTGTTTGAGGATAAATGGACTTGTGAATTGATTGAGAAGGAAGGACGACAGTTTTTAAGTTGATGGCAGGTTGATGGCAGGTTGATTGGAGAATTACAATGCTTATAGCGGATATAGTTAGAAATAATCAGATATAAATCAGAATGACTCAATAACAAAAGACAGATGACTATCTCAATTAGTCGTCTGTCTTTTATTCTTCCTATCTTTCTAAACGTCCCTACTTCACCGATCCCAACATCCCAGCCAC
The DNA here is from genome assembly GCF_050542615.1 of Enterococcus sp. DIV0008. Lineage (NCBI taxonomy): Bacteria > Bacillati > Bacillota > Bacilli > Lactobacillales > Enterococcaceae > Enterococcus > Enterococcus sp. DIV0008. The sequence continues at coordinate 3,247,248 of NZ_CP172937.1, forward strand.
AAAATACTTTTGCAGCGAGAAGAAGACCACCATTGTTGGCAGGGTTGCGATCACGATTGCTAGCATCATTAAGCCATAATCTGGATTATTGGCGGCACCGATGGCAGAAATCATCAGAGGGAAGGTTTGCTTTTCTGGTGATTGAAGGGTGATCAACGGCCATAGGTAGCTGTTCCAACTATTGATGAAGGTAATGATGGCAGCGGCCGCATAAGTTGTTTTCATGGTTGGCATGTATATTCGGAAAAACAAGCCTAGTTCCGACAGGCCATCCATTCGCCCAGCTTCAAGCAGTGACTTGGAAAACATTTTTGTGTTTTGTCTGAAAAAGAAAATCAGAAATGCGGTCGATAGTGTTGGCAAAATGACTGAAGCTACTGTATCGAGCCCAATAAAAGGAATCGTTACTGAAAAGCTGCCGAACATTCGAAACAGCGGAATCATGGTGGCGGCAAAAGGCAACATCATCGACAAGAGCAAAATATTAAAAAGCATATTTTTTAATCGGCTTTGATAGATCTCAAATCCGTAGCCGGCCAACGAAGCGATCGTCACGGATAAAATCGTCTGTAACAACGCAATTCTTGCACTATTAAAGAATACTTGTTTCAAGTCATAGGTTGCGACTAGGTTACGCCAGTTTTCTAGCAAATGGGTACTTGGCAATAGTTTGCCTTGCATGATATTTACGGTAGGATTGGTGATACTCACTAACATGAAATAAAAGGGAAAGGCAAACAGAATGGTAAAAACACCCAAAAATACATATGTGCCTACTTTTTTCATTTGTCCTCTCCTCCGATCTTAAATTGGATCATGGAAAAGAAGATGACCATGACGACAATGGCATAAGAAACTGCAGAGGCGTAGCCAAAATCTGGTGTATAGCGAAAGGAGAGATTATAAATATATTGGGAAATCGTCGATGTGGCGTTTCCTGGTCCACCTTGGGTCAAGTTCATCGGTTCATCAAATAACTGTAGTGTCCCAATCGTTGACGTCACAGCTGAAAACAAAATGACTGGCTTCAGCAAAGGGACGGTGATTTTAAAAAATTGTTTGGTCGGAGAAGCGCCATCGATTCTAGCAGCTTCATAAATTGCTGGGTCAATGTTTTGCAAAGCCGATAGAAAGAAAATCATATTGTAGCCGGTCCAGCGCCAAGTGATGGCTAAAATGATAATGACTTTTGACCAAAAGGGACTAGAGAAAAAGGCGATCGGCTCAGAGACAATCGACAGTCTCACTAAAAGGGCGTTCACCACGCCATTTGTTGCAAACAGTGATTTAAAGACCATGGAGTATGCGACTAATGAAGTCACTGCTGGCAAAAAAATGATCGTCCGAAACAGGCCTTTTAGCTTTAGGGTTTTCTGATTGAGCTGGACGGAAAAGAACATGGCCAACAAGACCATGACAGGCACTTGAAAGCCCAAAAAGATCAAAGTATTTTTCGTGGCTGTCAAAAAGGTTTGATCCGAAAACAGCCGCCGATAATTCGCTAGTCCGCTAAAGGTCAGCCCGGTGCCGCTTCCTGATTGCAAGGATAATAGAAACGCTTGGATCATTGGATAAAAAGAGAAAAAGAAGATTAAGAGTGTCGGGATAGCAATAAATAGCCACCCCGTGATCACTCCTTTTTTATAAAATAATTTATTTTTCATCGTACATGCCCCTCAGTCCGTGTTAATTCAATTGATTGTCAGCAATCATTTGCGTATTTTTTAAGACTTCGTCCAAATCTGCTCCATTGACATAGTCCAAAAAGCCTTGATTCATGATGTCTTCCAACGCATAAGTGTTTTTCCCAAAGTTTACTGAAGGAATTTCATTTGCCCAGTTCATGAAATCTTGATAGATAGCCTGATCGTCGAAGAAGGGATCTGGTGCATGATACGCATCTCCTTGTGAAGCGGGAACGTAAGAACCGATTGCTCCGACGGTTTGAATCAGCTCTTCGTAAAAGGCGATATTTTTGCCGAATACGTCAGCAATATAGCTCAGGGCTTCTTCTTTCCCATCGATATCTAACACATAAATTGACGAGCCTCCGAGATTGGTCGCATTGACAGAACTTTCGATCGATTCTTGCTTTGGTACTGGAACGACTGCCCAATCGCCACTTTGGCTTTCTTCTGCTTTCACCGATGGCGTGATCCAGTTTCCTTGTAAAACGCCTGCTACTTCGCCGCTGTTAAAACCTGCTAGCATTTGGTCCCAGCCATTGTGTGTTGTCATTACTCCTGAATCAAGCAGCATTTTCAAATCTTCAATCCCTTGTCTCAAAGAAGGATTGCCGTCAATAAACGGCGTTTCACCATCCTCTGCGGTATACCAATAACCACTGGAATGCATCATCATTCGCAAATGTCCTAGATCATTCATATCGATGGACAGCAATGGTTTGCCAGTTGCTTCTTTCACACGGATCCCCAATTCATTGAAGGTTTGCCAAGTGATATTGGTGAAATCTGACAGTTCCAAACCCGCTTCTTCAATGATCGATTTTCGCAAGTAAACGCCCGCTACCCCTGAATCAAACGGCATCCCATACTGCTCGCCATCGATCGAAGACACCTCGATTTTGTAATCCATAAAATCGTCAACATTTATATACTCAGTCAATGGAACGAAATACTCTGGAAACACTTCTAAAAAATTACGGGCGCGAAAATCTTCAATCAAGACGATATTAGGCAATCCTTGGGTACTGCCTGAACTAAAGATGGTATTCATTTTTTGTACGCTGTCTTGTTGGGAAATCTCAGTGACATTGATTTTGAAATCTGGATTTTCTTCTTGATGATACGATTCCGCCAACTCAAAGGCTGCAATATTGAATTTTGGGTCCCACGCCCAGATGGTGATTTCCTCTGCGCCGTTTTGTTCGCCCCCCTCACGCTTTGGCGTATCGCTGCCATTCCCACAAGCAGCTAAGCCTCCTAGTCCTATCATTGCCATACATAAAGCTATTTTTTTCATTGTCATGCTCCTTCCACTTCTTTTTGATAGTTCATCTGAAAATCAAAGGCAAACGCCTGATTTTGCAATAAATACTTCGGTAAAATACCGGGACCGCAACTGGCACTTCCTAGTCCTTGCACCCCATAGTCAATGTTGACGGCAACTGCGTCGCTGGTTTCTAATTGATTGGTATGGGTCGCTTGTTCCAAATTGTTCTGGGTGTAGTGATGCACACTAAAATTCAGCGATTTGCTGGAAATAGTCAGTCCCGCTCCAGAAGGCTTAGACAAACGGAAGAATTTGGTCTTCATGCGGTTGCCATTTTCTTGCGGCCGCACATACGGCGTGTGCATCTCTGGAACGGTTCTTTCCCACCAATCGAAAAACCCACTTTGGCAACTATCAGGATAGGTTTCATGCGGCCCAAGTCCCAGCCACTGAACATTCTGATGTTGTTTATCCATCATCAGCTGCACACCGATTCGCGGCAGGGTTTTCGGTCCGTTTCCAAACGGGGTTCCTTGGACTGCGACACGGATGTCGCCTGCCAATGAAAGACGATACGTAAAGAACAAGTCAATTCCCCAGTCGAGGGAAATAGGCATGCTGTTGCGGCGAATCTCGACTTTTATTTCATCAGGGCGCTGTTCATAGGTAAACGCGAGCACACGCTCCTTTAAATGGCGAATGCGAAATGCTTCCCATTCCTTGGCGATGCTTGCCGAACCAAACTCTTCACTGCCTAACAAGTCGTTGTCAGTCGGTGCCCGCCAAAAGTTCATTTCAATCGGTTCAGTAAGCAAGGCTTGCCCTTCGATGAGCCACTGGCTCAAGGTACCTGTTTTCTTATGAAAAATATAGGTCTGCTCAGCCAAAGTAATCCTCAGTTCATTGGCCGTTTCTGAACAGTGAAAGGCATCCGCTTTAGGTATTTGTACGCTTTTTATTGGTTGATCAATGATGGCTTGTTCCCAAGCAACTGCGTGTTCTAGAGAAAAATCTGGCGCACTTTCTTCAAAGAAAAACAGCGTGACCACTGCCTGTGCTCTTCCTGCTAAGCTCAGCGTAGCTTCTTCTGGCAGGGAAATGGTTGTTTCTTCTTGAGGCAGGAGATTGATTCTTGGCAGCTCTTGTAAGAAAATCACCTGATCGTCTTCTTTGATTTGCAGGACTGGCTGTAAAGACGCTAAATTTCGAAAGTCGAAGCGGTTAGTGATGTGATAGATCTGTTCTGAGAGCTGGAAGGTGATTTTGACAGGCTGAATCACCTTCTTATACTCGAACAATGCTGGGGATGGCGTACGGTCTGGAAATAGCAATCCATCAATCACAAAGTTGCCATCATGGATTTCCTCTGCAAAATCACCGCCATACTTGTAGTACGTCTCACCAGAAACGCGGTCTATACTCTTGATGCCATGATCGATCCACTCCCAAATAAAGCCGCCTTGTAACCGGGGATAGCGATAAAACAATTTCAGATATTCGCTCAATCCACCAGGGCCATTGCCCATCGCATGACCATATTCACATAAAATATGCGGTTGTGTTAAGGAACGTTCCCCCTGTTCTGCCATTTCGCCAACAGATGTATACATAGTCGAAATGACATCAGACGCTTGGCACGCTTGCCATTCTCCCAAGGCTTTCAAGTGCCGTGCTTCTCCTTCATAATGAACCAGACGACTGGGATCTAATTTCTTGATCAGCTGCGCCATCTTCAAATGGTTTTCCCCATAGCCAGACTCATTTCCTAACGACCAGAAAATGATCGAAGGATGGTTTCTATTTTTTTCGACCATTCTTTTTGCTCGGTCTAAATACGTCGGCAACCATTCCTCACTACTGCTCAGTTCATTGATCCTTTGGGTGATATCCATCCCATGAGTTTCAATGTCTGCTTCGTCAATGACGTACAGCCCATAACGATCACACAGGTGATAAAACTTTGTATCTGCTGGGTAATGAGAACACCGAACGGCGTTGATATTGAATGCTTTCATCATCTGCACATCTTGTTCCATCGTCTCAACCGTCAGACTTCTGCCAGACTCACAATGCCACTCATGGCGATTGACACCCTTCAGAACCACCCGTTTTCCATTGATTTGGAAAATACCGTCAACTATGGAAATCTGTCTAAAGCCGACTTGGAGCGGAATGACCTCCAACAGTTCCTCGCCTTGATACTGTTTCACCAAAAGATGGTATAGATATGGTTCTTCTGCGTTCCAAGGAATTATCTCTTCAATGGTTGCAGAAATCGTCCAATCCGCTTTCACTCCTCGGTGGCGTTTCTCAGCTTTCTTTAAAACGGTTACATTTTCTTGATCTAGCAATTCGATTTCTATCGTACGTTCTAACTGCTCTGGTATTGTAGGGTTAAAGAAAAGCGAAACTTCCAAGATGCCATCTTTGTATTGATTGCATAAATCTGCTTGGATCGTTACATTTTGGATCGACTGCGGCTTACGGGAAAACAAGTAGACTTCTCTAAAAATTCCGCCAAGCCACCACATATCTTGATCCTCGACATAGCTCATCGCACTCCATTGCTTCACCTTCACACTAAGCACATTTTTGCCCTTTTGAAGATATGGCGTGATGTCAAACTCCGATACCAAGCGACTGCCAGTGCTGTAGCCAACATACTGATCATTGACATGCACCTCAAACACCGATTCCACGCCTTCAAAGTGAAGTACGTACGCAAGATCGATGTCCTCCACAATAAATGCTTTTCGATAAAAGGCAGTTGGATTATCCATCGCAACAGATGGCGGATCGATTGGAAAAGGATACTGAACATTCGTATAGATCGGTTTTCCATGCCCTTGAAACTGCCAATGAGCAGGCACCTCAATTTTTTGTTCATACACAATTTGATTTTCTGCCTCACCCAAATAAAAATCCCACAGACCATTTAATGACTGATACCCAAAAGATGCCTGCGGATCCCCTTGCATAGCTGCTGTGACCGTTTCATAACTAAAAAAACTGGTTCGAGGCGACAAGCGGTTTTCATGTAGTATTGCTGGATTGAATATTTTTTCTTGGAACATAGCTTCCTCCTGATGTGTTTCGTCCTGTCTGTAACAACCAAGTGACTTCTCCTCTATATGGACCCCTCTTTAAAGATGGCAATTACATAGAGATAAATTTGTTTCTGCTTTTCAAGTACTCCCTCCTTTCATTTCCTATGTAAGTTACTAAATATATTGATGTTTAACAGAAAATCCAAAACAATTATGCGTTTAACGCATAATATGCCGTAGCACAAAATTACTCACCTAAAATAAGGTTGAGGTGATTTTTATGTATCATAGAATTCGTGACTTACGCGAAGATAAAGACTTGAATCAAGAACAACTTGCTAAACTACTGAATATCAGCCAAACAACTTACTCCCGCTATGAGTCAGGGAAATTAGACATTCCTACCCAATCTCTGATTAAACTTGCAGATTTTTATTCTACTAGCGTCGATTACTTGCTTAATTTAACAGACCATCAAAAGCCTTATCCTCGTAACTAACAACATAATATGCGTAAAACGCATAAAAGTCAATATGCGATAAGAGCATAATTTAGAATAGTATCGAGGTGACGTGAATGTTTCAGCGAATCCGCGATCTGCGGGAAGACAATGATTTAACCCAACACCAGATTGCTACTCTTTTAAATATTTCACAGTCCACGTATTCTCGGTACGAGAACGGTGAGTTAGAGATTCCTATTCAAACGTTGATAAAGTTAGCAAATTATTATAATACTAGTATTGATTATTTGGTAAATTTGACTGATGTAAGAACTTCTTATAAAGCCAGTGAGCATTGATACCACGATTTCATTGTAATCACACTTTTAAATCATTTTAAGAGATAAGTAGATACTCATTAAGCCAATTTTCTCTTTCCGATTTTCTGTTTATATCAATGACTGAATGTGGCTTTAGCTTTAAAGCACTAAATAGAAAAACTCATTTATGTTTGCTAATAAAGAAACAGGTTTGTTTGCATTATAATCTATGATACTTATATAAGCATCAATAAAGAGGTGATTTTAGTGTATAAGGAAAAAGTGTTAGTGATCCATATTCAAGAACTTGTGAAAAGATATAATATTTCTTTACGGGAGCTTTCTAGGTGAGCAGATATAGACATTGCAAGACTAAGTGAACTATCCAGTGGAAAACGGCAACGGATCAATATTGAATACATCGAGCGAATAGCTGAAGCTTTGAATATAGATGATATTCGTGAGATTTTGACGATTGAGGATAAATGAAAGTTTTCGTAAATAGCACAACATAAGAAAATTATTTTCTCCGCTCCTCTCATGTTAATAGCTAGAAAAATAAATGGGCTTAACCAAAGAAAAAAATTAAATTTTTTTAATCCATCAACTACTAGATAAATAATATGTATCGATTGATACCTATATAAGTATCAACCGATGCCTATCATACTGTTTGCTACTTTTATAAGCAACATATTTTCTGGAATAATATTTATTAATTTCGTTATTCAACACATTATTGCTATTAATTTCTATGATTAATGACTTGCTTTCTTAGAAAAATACACATCAAGGATAGAAAAGCATTTAAAGTAAGATATAGTAATGAGGAGTTAGGACCAATATTATTCTCTGTGTCTTTGTTTTTAAAAACAGAAGTTCTTATCGCTTAAGCGTTTTAGTCTATAAAAATTTTTTTAGATAAATATTTAACAGTTTTTATGTTTTATATGAAGGACTATTGATAAAAAAGTACATTTATGGATAATCTTTGAACCCATTGACCAAAACCAAGTCAGCTACTATTGAATGCTAATAGAAATCTATACTTGTTTTTTTATTCGATTAACAATTTCCCAACCACTTACTAATTAATTTTAAATTCCTTGAAATTTTCTTTCAAGAGATTTTGAACCTTTTTCCCAGTACCATTATAGTCTTCATCATCCCAGTTAAAATCTTTCCTATTAAAAAAGTAATCTTTATATTTATCCTTGTTAACTATAGGATTGCCAAACATTGAGAAAATTTCAGGATATAGTAAAAGAAGTGCCCCTATACCATTTGTCTTAACCAACTGACTGTTTTCTTTACTTTTATCATGCATGTACCATTTTTCTGGAAATGTTGTCTTTACAATATTAAAATAAATAAACATCATAGAATAAATGTCTTGAGTATTCAAATATTCACTATCAATATTTTTAAATACAATTTTTAAGTAATCTACTAGAAAGGATTGAGATATTGTTCCTGTTCCTGTTCCTAATAGTTTCACTCTCCCATACAAAGGAGAGGTTTCTCTCAAATTTAATATTTTCACAGCCTGAACAAATTCCCTAGTCTCATCTATCTCTTTGTATGTGATATTGTCATATAGGTCATAGACCATTGATTTATTGACTTTTCTCTGATTTCCATTAATATCAATAAAAAGCTGTGTAGCAACAGACAAATCAGCATCTAAAATTAGTGTTACGGGCATTTCCATGTCATTGTATGTTTCCTTAAATGCTTCTACTAATCCAGCAAGTCTATGTTGTCCATCTATAATCGTAAATTTTACCTCATCTGAAAAACTTAGACTCCTTGAATCTATATCGATATCGTAGTTCTTTAAATAATCACTTTCTTCGAAAACGTTAAAAGAAAGAACTATAGGTGTAGAAAAAACAATACCATCTGACTCCTTAACAAACTTTGCTATGTCTTTAATTCGTTTCAAATCTGTTCTTCTTTGGATACCTTTTTCATTATTCTCAAATCTTAAACCGGTCTCTCTTTCAGTTTTCATAACATAATTTTCAGAATTCATAAAATCTTCAGTATTTTCCTGATAAGGGCTACGAAAATGAAAATTTACTACTTTAGAAAGAAACGAGATAGGCATTTTAGTCATAAAAAAAGTTTGATTATTTTGTTTTACTTCAAAATAGGGAAATTTATTTTTCATTTTACTACCTCTTATTATTATTCTGGATCAGATATATTACTATTTGCATCATTATCATTAGTAATATCATTTGATATCCTGAAAGTATCAACACTAATTGCATATTTTAATGAACATTTCCAATCAATAATTTGTTCTACAACAGATATTATTATTGGTATCAAAATGCCTATAACAAGGTAAAGAGACTCATTATTACTAGCTGTTAAAATTATAGCAAAGGCAAATAACAAGACTAATATGAAATTATAAACTATTTTATACCTTGGTAATCTCTTGTTTTGTTTCCGAAAATTCAAAAATTTGATTTCATTATATAAATCTATTTTTTGTTCTTTTCCTTCAAAAGCGGGATATACGACAACTTTTTCAGTATCATTGTATTTCAATTTGACCGTTGAAATTTGGTAATATTTAGTTCTTTTCCAATCACTGAGTATATTTCGATTTATTTCATCAACAAAAGAAGCCAACAAATCAGAAATTTCTATGTTACTTAGCCACAAAATGAAAATTTCACATCGCCCTTTTTCAATTGATTCAATTAATAAATAATCACCAGACTTCATCATAAATCCGTAAAGAGGGTTGACTCCAACTAATTCTTTCCAACCATTAATTTTTTCAATATTTTGATACACTTTAGAAGAAAATTCCTGCTTCTCACGAAGAATCTCATTTATTGTTTCGCAAAAAAGAGAATCTGGTTTTTCAAACCTGGCCTTTATGTAAAGAACACCCTTTATATTATCCATTGCGTACTATCCTTTTTTCTTTTGTGTAATTCTTTTATACCAAATTTGTCATAATCCATTAAAAAATCAGAACTCTAAAATAAATTGCACTACATTTTAGCTAACAGACAGTTATAATTTCAATCTATAGGATTTCTTTTATATGAATGGCTTGGTAGTATTAATCCTACATCAAACTTGTTAAAGAAAATCCTATAGACTGCATTTAAACCATAGCATGCGCTATTTTATTATATATTAATTAATTGAATATCAAATAATTATGAGTTTAGAGCATTTAAATATTCTAACAAAGTCGTTAACTCTCTTGTCTTGTTCATAACCTCACTTTTAGAAATAATTCTGCTACTACCGTGCGTACTTAAGTTAAGAAAAGCCAAAAAGCTGTCTCTCTCAGCCTTTGAGCCAATTGATTTAATTAGACCACTAATTATTTGCCTATCTTTGTTGTCAGTAATCAGCTGAACAAAATGAGCATAATCTTTTACAACTAACTCATAGTTATCAGATAAATTTTCCTCTTTAGGAATTCCTCTATTATTTAAAATATCAATGACAAGTAACTCAACAAGTGTTCTAACTGAGGACACAAAAGTATAGCTAAAATTATCGTTTAGCGCCAGTTCGTTAAGCTCTGTGACAAAGGCTTTAATACTTGTAGGTAAATTATGGGCTTGCGATACAGGCATCTTAATAAAATCTTGTTTGTGGAATGTAGATTGAATTTCTTTTGAAGGATCTATCACTCTAAAATATGCCTCTATCTCATGTTTTAAGCTAGTTTTTTTGTCACTAAGAATTATATTCAATTTAACTTCTCTTATGGAATCAAAGGTTATCAATCCTCTACTCTTTTGATTGTTGACATCCGATTCATCACAAATTACATCTAATTTTACACCCTTGTCTTTTTCACCGAAACTGTTTATTACCGTAAAAAGATCATCATATTTATACTCATGATGCAATTTTACATCACTAATTTTAACCTTGACTTGTGGAGGATCAGGTTCAATTATATTTATTGTAGTAGTAACAATCTCATCTTCCATTTCATCTTTAATGATCCATTGTCCACACTTATTAAAATTTATTTCATCAGTTTCAGCTGTTTCATAAAAGATCTTTCTATGAGCGTTACTGCGAAGTTTAATAACTCCAGACTGAAACTCTTCATCAATTTCACCTAAATAGAATTTTCTTTCTATATCTTTTTTTTTCTTTTGTTTTTTAATTATTTCTACAGAAAAACTTTTACCAAATAAATTATACTCAATTTTATCACTATTAATATTCGTATTAATATGGCTTTTTAGTAAGACATCTGACTTAACTAAAGTCATTGTGTCAAATTCATCAGTAACTTTTTCTTCATCAATCATTTTTGTGTTTAATAATGCTGTTTTACCATTGAGCTCGTTTTTTATTGTTGAACCTGTTGTTTGAATTCTTTTATTCAGTTCTTTGATAGAATTTGTAATATCATCAGTTAAACTATTTTGCGAAAATTGTGTTCTGTCAGAATTAAAACTAATTCTTGGATCTGAACTTGTGACACTCACATATCCTATCATTTGCGATAAAATTAAAGAAGTCTTAATCGGTTTCATAACACCGGTATCAAATATCGAATAATTATTAAAGAGATTATTGTTTACGTACAATAATGGTGTGAGTTCAAGAGAAATAGGATTATAAAAAAGTTCATTGATTTTTTTCTTTCCATAAGATTCTAAAATGTAAGTTTGAATATCTAAATTCAATAAGTAACCCTCGTTTTGAGCAACAAAATCCTCTGAGTATAATAATTCGTTTTTATAAAAATAATTTATTTTATTTTCGATTGATGAAAATTTAACACGAAGAAATTGTTTTGTCTCATGCTGCATAGCTAAATCAATTTGAGTATTTGTCCTATACTCATTTCCATCTATTATCAATTTTATAATGAAATTTGGATCCGGGATAATTTCATTATATTTTTGATTTTTTTTGGAAATAAAAGAATTAAGAATTTTAGTTAAATTAACTTTATCAGAAAGATACTCTTTCAAATTACCTATATTGTATTCATCAATTTCAACACTAATTTCCGTACCGGTAGTTTCATTCTCTTCTTTTTGAAAATGAGTTATTGCTAATGGGTAATCTGATACATTGTACTCTTTAATAAGTTTGTTAAAATCGACTGAAAATTCCAAAACCTCTTGTTTCTTAGTTTTCCATTTAACTTTTCGTCCAAATTTAAAAACAGATAAAAATCCTAATCCCTTTGAGCCTTGAATTAATCTTTTATGCCCATTTACTTCGATCTCATGACCATATTCTTTTTCACTTGATGATATATGAAACAATTTATTAACATCATCAATATCCATTCCAGTTCCACTGTCTCTAACGATAAGATTCTTCTTTTCAGAATCAAGTATTATCTCCACCCATGGTGAACCTGCGTCATAAGAATTTTTTATTAACTCGTTTAAAGCAATAATATTATTAGGAATCTTCTCAGATAATTCGCTAATTATATTACCGCTGACAGTTATCTGTGATTGTGTTGTTTCCAACCTATTCACCCCTTTTTTCTCATTATCAAAACATATTCAGTATTCATTGATTTAACTGCATGATTTTTCACTTTTGAAACTTTTCTAGGCATTCGTTTTGATGGGATATTTCTCATAACTTCTAACTCAAAAGTAAAATTTTGTTTTTCAAGAAACTCTCTAGTAATTTCAGTCAATGGAAGAACTTGATTATCCACTCTTCTGTTTCCTAAAGTTAAAACCATATATTTATCTGGTTTTAACTTTGATTTCAAACTAGAAAAAACTTCTAAATAATCGTTTACAAAACACCTAACTTTTTTCCTTTTTCGCTCATCTATTTTAGCCAAATAATCTTCAAGTATATGAGATGAATAATCAAAAGTATTATTTGATCTCTTTTTATTTCCACCCAAACTAGCAGAATCAATACTTGAATAATTTTCTATAAGACTCTCATCAAATACTCCCAAGTCTCTTCTATCTATCCAATAAATAGGTAACATAGAATACTGACCATAAGTTACAGTAGTAGCGTTATCTCCATAGGGTGGTGATGTACAGATTATATCAATACTGTTATCCTCAATTTCACCAATTAGATTTGCTGTATCTCCAATAAATAAAGAAACCTGTCTCTCTCTAGAAAAATCAGGTAAGAATTTGTATGACGTTTTGATATTATATAAAAAATCATGAATTACATTATTTCTTATCCCTTGAATATTTTCATCAGTTTTAACGTGTAATTTAAATGTGGAAGTTCGCGTATTACTGTATCTCTTTATACAATTTATTAGGCAAACCCAATAATACTGTCTAATATTTTTATATTTCTCCAATTGAATTGCAGCACGAATCTTACTCAAACTTTCAATAATATCATTTCTGAACCATTTATTAATATTAGTAAATTCATGTAAAGTAAATTCAAATTCATCATTATCTAATATTTTTTCCATTTTATTAAGTGATATTATTAAACTTTTTTTGCTTACCCCTTGAAGTTTTACTCTAGTGATCAAATTGGCTAACGGATTAATATCAAATCCAATAGGATTTAATCCTAAACTTGCACCTTCAACTAATGTTACTCCTGATCCATGGAAGGGGTCTAATATATTTTTAATTGTATGATCTTCTTCCATAACTGATTTGATTAATTCTTTTTGCATATCGGGAACCATAGTTGCTGGATACGCACTTATCTTGTGTATTCCAATTGATTTTGAATCTGCAAAATCCCAATAACCAATGCTTTTTCTTTCCAAAATTTTTTTTATAGTCAATTTTACACCTTCCAATTTGAAAACTCTCAAAATAATATACTGGAGAAATAGATTTATTCAATATGTACAGATTTAATATTGATATATGTGCATCTCTACAAAGCCAAATGCTCTAAGATTATATAGTAGTTGTTATAAAGAATTCTATCTTACTTTAGTATCTAAATCCAATGCTTTTTTATGAATACAAAATATCGATTAATTTGAAATCTTTAGTTTAATAAACCTTTTTCCTAATATACAATAAACTTTAGTTACCTTTCTCTACCTGAATTATATCAAGTTTGTACAAACAACTAACGGACAAAATTTCTCTCTGTTTCAAGTCTTGATACATTTCAAAATGTATAAAATATAGGAAGTAATTATCGTTAATGAACTACTCTTTGATACCTTATCTTATGCTAATTTATTATAGAAGTTTGATCCATTTAATAATGATGCTATGGGATTAAGTTGCTACTACTATAAACCTTTAATTGAACACACCTCTATTATCACTTCTACTTATAGATTAGAATTATTTTATTCAAAGACGATGACAACTAATAAGAACTTGGATTTTCGCATTGATTATTTTAAGCAATTAGCCAGAAGAATTGGATTAGTTTTATCTATAATGAAATAACTTTTAGAAACTGCGTTTCATGATGAAGGTGAAGATCGACTTATTTTAGATAATTATACTAAAGAACCAAATTCTTTTTTAGAAGAAGTTGGAGGAGAAGAGGTATTTCGGAATGAGCAAACTAAAACATTTACAAAAATGCCCCTAACACATTTTCAAAAACAAACGTCACTAAGTCGATCAAAACAATCAATGATATTTTAAAAGGCAATTAGGAAATCGTCTATCTTTTATCTTCTCGCATTACCTACTACTCTAAAAAATTTAAAAGTTCCTAAATTATTTATCTATAGATTATTTAAATAGATATTGTACTGTTTCTGCCTTCGTAAATTTTGTATGACTAAAACAGGATCTCTATTGTTGATTATATACTTTTTTCGAGAACTTAGATAGACTGATTATTTAAGGACACCTGAGTAATAAAAATCAAAACCTCTCTTCTCATAATCCAAAGATCCCTTCGCATTCGAATTACTTCTTTTTAAAACCATCGTAACATAAGAAACAAAACCAATTGTAACTACTAAAATACTTGATACAAGAATAGCTGAAAACTGCATTACAAAAATTTGAATAATATTTACCACTTACTATCTAACAAACACAATAAATAAAGTACCAATTGAATTAATACAGAAAAGGCGACGGCTAAATCTGTAAACAGAGTTGCTGCGTAGTTAAAAAATAGACTTTATATGCTTATTCTACTTTTCATAACACCGACTCCCTTGGTACGTTCTATATTATTGATATGTACACCCACTCCAATCATAATAATAGCAACAATTATTCCTTGTAAGAATATGTCGAATAATAGACCTTTAATTATTTTAATAAATGCAATAAACAACACTAAAATATTCCCTTGAGAAAAACCGACATGTCTATTTATGCAATTTATTTCACTAAAAAACTTTACTTTATGTTCTTTATCTATCGGTTGTGAAATCAAGTAAGAAATAACTTATTATAATTGATTTTTAAATAATTTTTCCAACGCTGAAGTATCCATAAAGGAATTGTTATCGTCAGACTGATATTGGAGGGTACAAAAATTGTTATCGTGAATTCACCATAAATATTTCCTTCGCTTGTTTCCTCGCAATATCTACCATTAGATCTTTATTTGAAAAAGAACTAATATTAAAAAGATAGTTATTTTGAGAATATGTATTCTCAAAATAAAAAACACCCTCCAAAAGGAGAGTGCTTTGAAATCTTCGATAAAAAGATTAACGTTTTGAAAACTGTGAAGCTTTACGAGCTTTCTTAAGACCTGGTTTCTTACGTTCAACCATACGTGCGTCACGAGTAAGTAAGCCAGCACGTTTAAGAGCTAAACGGAAATCAGGATCAACTTGTAACAATGCGCGTGCGATACCGTGACGGATTGCACCAGATTGTCCAGCGTATCCACCACCATTTACGTTTACAAAAACATCGTATGAACCTTTAGTTTCTGTAACGCCGAATGGTTGGTTGATTACTTCACGCAAGTCTGCGTGTGGGATGTATTCTTCAACATCTTTTTTGTTAACAGTAATTTTACCAGTACCTGGTACTAAACGTACGCGGGCTACTGCATTTTTACGACGGCCAGTGCCGATATATTGAGCTTGTGCCAATGAAATTCCCTCCTATTAGATTAAGTTTGTGATGTCCAATACTTCTGGTTGTTGTGCAGCATGTGGGTGTTCAGCGCCAGCATAAACATGAAGTTTCATTCCTTGTTTACGGCCTAAAGTGTTTTTAGGAAGCATGCCTTTTACAGAAGTTTCGATCAAACGACGAGAATTTTTAGCACGTAATTCTCCAGCAGAGACTGATTTCAATCCTCCTGGGAAGTTTGAATGACGGTAATAAATTTTATCGCTTGCTTTGTTACCTGTTAATTTGATTTTTTCTGCATTAATGACGATTACGAAATCGCCTGTATCCACATGAGGTGTGAATGTTGGTTTATTTTTACCACGTAAGACAGATGCTACTACTGCTGAAAGACGACCCATAGGAACATCTGTTGCATCTACTACGTACCATTTACGTTCTACTTCGCCTGGTTTGGCCATATATGTTGTACGCACAATTTTTTCCTCCAATTCAATTTCACGAATGTTTGACATACACTTGAGTTTCCGGGGCTCTTGTGGGGCAAACAATACCATATAACATAATACCTTCTATAAAGCCTAATGTCAACGTAATTCCGCCTCTTTTTGAAAATTTTCTCCATTCATTTTCTGCCATTTTCTCTGAAAAACGAAACTTGTTGTTGCAGGCTTCTAAAACTGAATAGCTTTATGAATATCATGTATAAACTTTCATTAATAAAGTGAGCATCCACTTCTTTTCCTTAACCATCGATAATAGTATAAAAACCTGATAATCACCATTTTTATGTATAAATATTTAATTTTGCCCTTGATTTATTATTTTTATTCTGATAAGATAGCTTCAATCACTTGAAAACATGTGGAAAAGGAGTTAATAAGTATGAAAGAAAAAGTAATATTGGCCTATTCTGGAGGATTAGATACCTCCGTTTCAATTAAATGGTTAACGGACCAAGGATATGATGTGGTGGCTTGCTGCCTAGATATCGGTGAAGGTCGCGATACCCAATCCATTAAAGACAAAGCTTTGGCAGTTGGCGCGATTGAATCTTATGCCATCGATGCCCGCGAAGAATTCGCCCAAGATTTTGCTTTGATCGCTTTACAAGGCAATACTTTTTATGAAAATTCTTATCCTCTTGTTTCCGCTTTGTCTCGTCCATTGATCGCTAAGAAATTGGTGGAGTTGGCATTAGCGACTGGCGCAACGACCGTCGCCCACGGCTGTACTGGTAAAGGCAACGACCAAGTTCGGTTTGAAGTGGCGATCGCTGCTTTAGCGCCTCACTTGAAAGTCATCGCACCGGTTCGGGAATGGAAATGGTCCCGAGAAGAAGAAATTGCCTATGCAGCGGAAAAAGGAGTGCCGATTCCCGCTGACTTGGACAATCCATATTCCATCGACCAAAACTTGTGGGGACGTGCCTGTGAGTGCGGCGTCTTAGAAGATCCTTGGGCAACACCGCCAAAAGGAGCCTACGCCATCACGCAAGAATTAGAAGATACTCCTGACGTACCAACGATCGTTGAGATCACTTTTGATCAAGGGGTACCGACCGCCATTGATGGCGAGACGATGAATCTAGCAGAATTGATCATGAAACTGAACCGGATGGCTGGCGAGCATGGCATTGGTCGGATCGACCATATCGAAAATCGTCTGGTGGGGATCAAATCACGGGAAGTTTATGAATGTCCAGGAGCGATCGCTTTGATGACGGCTCATAAAGAATTGGAAGATTTGGTCTTTGTACGGGAATTGGCGCATTTCAAACCAATCATCGAGCAGCAATTAGCGCAAGTCATCTATGATGGTCTTTGGTTCAATCCATTGACGGAAGCCTTGATTACCTTCCTGAAAAGCACGCAAGTCTACGTCAACGGGATCGTGCGTTTGAAATTGTTCAAAGGCAACGTCATCTGTGAAGGACGGAAATCTGAAAACAGCTTGTACGATGAAAACTTAGCAACGTATACTTCTGCAGATACCTTTGATCAGCATGCGGCCATCGGCTTCATCAAATTATGGGGACTGCCAAGCAAAGTGCACGCTGAGATCCAAGCACAACAGCAACTAACAGAAACATTGATTTAAGTATGCACGGCTGAAGCTGCCGCTTCAGCCGTAATCTTTTTTTGAGGTGAGAATATGGCAAAATTATGGGGCGGACGTTTCGATGGGAAAAATGAAGCATGGATCGATGCTTTTGGGGCTTCCATCACGTTTGATCAAAAGTTAGCAAAGCAAGACATTCTTGGCAGTTTGGCACATGTCAAAATGCTGGTCCATACGGGCATCATCAGTCAAACCGATGGCGAAGCGATCATTGGCGGCTTGACCACGATTCAACAGCAATTAGCCGCTGGCGAATTGACCTTCACGATTGAAAATGAGGACATCCATTTAAACATCGAGACATTCTTGCATGAATTGATTGGACCCGTGGCAGGCAAATTGCATACTGCCCGTAGTCGTAATGACCAAGTGGCGACCGATATGCATTTGTATTTGAAAGAAGTCGTGCAAGACGTGATCACTTTGATCGCTGAATTGCGAGAAGCGCTGGTTTTACAAGCCGAAGCCAACATCTACACCATCATGCCCGGTTATACCCATCTGCAGCATGCACAGCCGATTTCTTTTGCCCATCACCTCTTAGCCTATTACAGTATGCTGACGCGTGACCAAGAGCGTTTCAGTGAGAGTTTGAGTCGCATCGATGTGATGCCTTTAGGCAGTGCCGCTTTAGCAGGAACTACCTTCCCTATCGATCGTGATTTCACCGCTCAAGAGTTAGGGTTTAGCAATATTTACAGCAACAGCCTAGATGCGGTCAGCGATCGTGATTTTATCTTGGAATTTTTAAGCAACGCCTCTTTATTGATGATGCATCTGTCTCGTTTTTGTGAAGAGCTGATTCTTTGGTGCAGCCACGAGTACCAATTCGTGGAACTGACCGATACCTTCTCCACCGGCAGCTCCATCATGCCTCAAAAGAAAAACCCTGACATGGCGGAGCTGATCCGTGGAAAAACAGGACGTGTCTATGGGAACCTCTTTGGTCTTTTGACGGTCATGAAGGGTTTGCCGCTGGCGTACAACAAAGATTTCCAAGAAGACAAAGAAGGCATGTTTGACAGTGCCGAAACCATCACGAAAAGCTTGCAGATCATGACGGGCATGATCGCAACGATGAAAGTCAATCAAGCACGGATGCAAGAATCCACTGAAAAGGATTTTTCCAACGCAACAGAATTAGCGGATTACTTAGCTGGCAAAGGTGTGCCTTTCCGACAAGCCCATGAGATCGTCGGCAAACTCGTCAGCGAGTGTTTGAGCAAAGGCATCTATCTGCAAGATGTTTCCTTGGAAGAATACCAAGCGATCCATCCTGCCATCGACAGCGATATTTTTGAAAAACTTGACTCCTACACCGCCGTCAAAAATCGTCATTCCTATGGCGGCACCGGTTTTGATCAAGTGGCACAGCAAATTGAAGCCGCCAAAGCATTATTGGCAGGCCAGTAAAAAAACCAGCGAAGAAAATTCTTCGCTGGTTTTTTTGTGGATTAATGACGTACGCGAGATTTCGCTGGATCGATCAATGGCGCTTCGCCTAAGTGCGCTTGGATCATCCAAATACGTTTTTCGATGGCTGTTTTGAAGCCGATGAAGATATCTTGGGTTGGATCGTCGCCTTCTTCACCAGATACTTCGATCCCTTTTTGGTATAAGTCCGCTAAATAACGATAGCCTTCCACCAATGTAGCTAAGCGTTCTGGAATCGTGCGGTCCCAGTTACCCACTTCATCAGGGATTTGAGTGTGTTCTGCCATTTCACGCAAAGTTGAATATGGTGAACCGTCTAATGTAATCAAGCGTTCAGAAACTTCATCCAATTGCTCATTTAGATCATCCATGAATTCGTCCATCATTGGATGCAATGTCAAAAAGCCAGGTCCACGCATGTACCAGTGTGTTTGGTGAACGACCATAGCCATTTGGCTTAAATCAGCAACAAGTTGGTTTAATACTTCTTTTGTTTGTTCAAATTTCATAACGATTCCTCCTCTAAATTATCTATTTTAAGGATAATACGAAACAATTAAAAAGTACAACAAAATCATCTATTTGAGAAAATTTCTCACTCTCTTACGTATTTCTTTATGAGGGGGGACGAAAAATGACGATTTTCGTGTTTTTTTTAGGCGCTTTACTCGGCTTCTTTTGGCTTTTGCTCTTACAAACCCTGTTTTGGAATCTACCAAAAAGTGATTCTCGTTCTCACTACCAGAAAGTGAACAAAGTTTCGGATAACCATTGGTTTCTTCTCCTTCCTACAAGATGGCTTTCACCCCCACTTTATTGGATCTTCGCTTGCATATGCTATGGCGGACTTTGCGGGGTTGCCTTTCGTGCTTCAGAAAGCTTCCTGGCTTTTGTCTGGCTGACCAGTGCCTTTTTACTCAGCTTGACCGACTTGATAGACTATAGCGTCTACCCACAACTGCTGTACCCCGCCCACCTACTGCTAGCGCTGGCACAGTTTAGAAGCGGCGCTTCTTTTCAATGGCTGTCTTTAGGCTTGCTGGTTCCACTGGTCTTTTTTGTCTGGCAGGAAAAAATGGGCGACGGCGATCTCTTAGTGCTGGCAGGCTGGGGCACTTGGCTATCGCCGTCGACACTTTTGGCCCTCTTACTAGTAGCCAGCAGTCTTGGTCTCCTCGCTTTTTTTAGCTATCAAGGCATCTGGAAGAAACGATTGGCGCAGTTGCCCTTCGTTCCCTTCTTGAGTCTTGGTTTGCTGATTGTTCGCTTTCTAGCGTTTCATACTTTTGACGCTTTTTTTTCTTTGAAGTGAAGAAAAATAGGGCAGGAAAAAGCGGGACAAGTTGGCCTCATCCCGCTTTCTCTTTCTGCTCTGTTGCTTCCCCTGCCTATGATAACGGCGTCCGTTTTTTGCGATCAAGGTAGATGCCTACTGCGATCACTACTAACAACAGCCCCAAGACGACCCAACCAGCGGTCGTGGTGTCATTGGTTTTCGGTAAGTTGTCAGTTCCCGGCTTCGTTGTTTTGCCTTCTTTGACACGATTGTTGAATACCATGTCTGCCGTTTGCTCCGCTTCAGCTACTAATTTTCCTGCTTGATCTTTGACTGTGACCGTTACTTGATAAGTGGTTTCATCATAGATAATCGTTGCGTCATTGCCAGCTTTTTCACGAATCGTGTAACGATGTTCCCCAGCATCGTCATACGTCAATGCATCAAAGGTAATATTTCCATTTGCATCATTGCGTTGGGTTTGCAGAACCTTTCCAGCTTCATCCACTAATTCAAATGCGAATTCGTTGGCTTGCAAATCTCTACCCGTCAAGACTTTCTTAGCACTTAGTACGACACTGCCAGCTTGTGGTTGGTAGCTGTTTTCAAAGACTTGATCGCCTTCGTATTCCACCACTGCGGTCAACTGTCCAGCTTCATCGGTGACGGTCACGACTACGGCCAGTTCTTTTGCATCGTAAGTGATGGTACCGTCAGTTCCTGTTTTCTCACGAATGGTGTAGTGGTACTCACCTGTCTCCTCGTAAGAAAGAGCATCAAAGTAGATCTTGCCCGTGGCGTCGTTAGCTTTTGTTTGAAGTACGTTGCCTTCTTCATCGACTAGTTCAAAGTCGAATTCATTTGCTTGTAGTGTACGACCAGTTAAGGTTTTCTCGGCACTTAGAACGACACTGCCAGCTTGTGGTTGGTAGCTGTTTTCAAAGACTTGACTGCCTTCGTATTCCGCCACTGCGGTCAACTGTCCGTCTTCATCAGTGACAGTAACGACTACTGCCAGTTCTTTCGCATCGTACGTGATGGTGTCATCAGTTCCTGTTTTCTCACGAATGGTGTAGTGGTACTCACCTGTTTCATCATAGGCGAGAGCGTCAAAGTAGATCTTGCCCGTTGCATCATTGGCTTTTGTTTGAAGAACAGTTCCGTCTTCATCGACTAGTTCAAAATCGAATTCATTTGCTTGTAAGGTACGACCAGTTAAGACTTTCTCAGCACTCAGTACGACACTACCAGCCTTTGGTTGATAGCTGTTTTCAAAGACTTGATTGCCTTCGTATTCCGCCACTGCCACGAGCTGTCCGTCTTCATCAGTGACGGTAACGACTACTGCCAGTTCTTTTGCATCGTAAGTGATGGTGCCATCAGTTCCTGTTTTCTCACGAATGGTATAGCGGTACTCACCTGTTTCATCGTAAGGGAGCGCGTCAAAGTAGATTTGGCCGGTTGCATCATTGGCTTTTGTTTGAAGTACAGTTCCATCTTCATCCACCAGTTCAAAGGCAAATTCGTCAGCTTGTAAGGTGCGGCCGGTCAAGACTTTCTCGGCACTTAGTACGACACTGCCGGCTTTTGGCGTATAGTCGTTTTCAAAGATCGCATTGCCATCATACGTTGCTTTTGCCACTAGTTGCCCGTCTTCATCGGTGACTTTTACGACAACGCCAATTTCTTTCGTGTCATAGGTAATGGTACTATCTGCGCCAGCTTTTTCCCGAATCGTATAACGGTATTCGCCGACTTCGCCATATGTCAATTCATCGAAATAGATTTGACCATTTACGTCATTGGTTTTCGTCTGCAACACGTTGCCTGCTTCACCGACTAGCTCAAAGGCAAACTCGTTGGCTTCCAGCGTGCGGCCCGTCAATACTTTCTCAGCATTCAGCACCACTCCGCCGGCTTTTGGCGTATAGTCGTTTTCAAAGACTTGGTTACCTTCATATTCGGCAACTGCGGTCAACTGTCCCGCTTCATCCGTCACAGTAACGACTACCGCAAGTTCTTTCGTATCGTAAGTGATGGTGCCATCGTTTCCTGCTTGCTCACGGATGGTGTAGTGGTACTCGCCTGCCTTGTCATATGCAAGAGTATCGAAGGCAATTTGTCCGGTTGCATCATTGGCTTTTGTTTGAAGAATGTTACCTTCTTCATCTACCAGTTCAAATATAAATTCGTCAGCTTGCAACGTGCGGCCTGTCAACACTTTCTCTACATTCAAGACCACACCGCCAGCTTTTGGCGTATAGTCGTTTTCAAAGACTTGGTTGCCTTCATATTCCGCCACTGCGGTCAACTGTCCGTCTTCATCGGTGACGGTCACAACTACCGCTAGTTCTTTCGTATCGTAAGTGATGGTACCGTCAGTTCCTGTCTTCTCACGAATGGTGTAGTGATACTCACCTGTTTCCTCGTAAGGGAGCGCGTCAAAGTAGATCTTGCCAGTGGCGTCATTGGCTTTTGTTTGAAGTACAGTTCCATCTTCATCGACTAGTTCAAAATCGAATTCATTTGCTTGTAAAGTACGACCGGTTAAGACTTTCTCGGCACTTAGTACGACACTGCCGGCTTTTGGCGTATAGTCGTTTTCAAAGACTTGGTTGCCTTCGTATTCGGCAACTGCCACAAGCTGTCCGTCTTCATCGGTGACGGTCACAACTACCGCCAGTTCTTTTGCATCGTAAGTGATGGTGCCGTCAGTTCCTGCTTTCTCACGGATGGTATAGCGGTATTCACCTGCTTTATCGTAAGGAAGAGCGTCAAAGTAGATCTTGCCAGTTGCATCATTGGCTTTTGTTTGAAGTACAGTTCCTGCTTCATTGACTAACTCGAAGTCAAATTCTTCTGCTTTCAAATCACGACCAATCAGTACTTTCTCAGCACTCAAAACGACACTACCGGCTTTTGGCGTATAGTCATTTTCAAAGACTTGATTGCCTTCATAGACTACTTTCGCAATCAACTGGCTGTCTTCTTCCGTGACGGTCACAGTTACCTTTAGTTCCTTGTCAGTATAGGTGATGGTTGGATCGTTGCCGGCTTTTTCCCGAATCGTATAGTGGTACTCGCCAGGCTCGTTGTAAGTGATGGCGTCAAAGGTAACTTGACCGTTACCGTCATTGGTTTGCGTTAAAATCACAGAGCCAGCTTCATCCACCAGGTGGAAAGTAAATTCGCCGTCTTTCAACTCGCGTCCATCAAGCATTTTCTGAACATTCAAGGCAAGGGTTGTTTCTTTGATTTCTCGCTTATTGGCTAGTTCAAAAACATAATTGACTTGCTCATCAGAAATAGTGAAGGTGTACTGAGTCGCATCTCGTTCATATCCTTCTGGTGCGGTGATTTCTTGGATCATGTAATCACCGTAGCGCAGATTGTCGATCCGTTCAATGGCGTTGCCGTTTTCCATGATCTGATTGTTTTTCACCACCAGATTCGACAAGATGACTTCATAGGTGTTTTGCGCATTTTTGCGGCTTAGTTGGAAAACTGCTTCTTCATCGATCCCTCGTTCTTTCGTGCCATCGGCATCGTATTTCACGATCGTCAAGGAGCCGTTCGTCCCAGAAGAGGTTCCGCTACCGTCTGTCGATTTGATGGTAACTTCTTTGGTCACTGTGTGAATTTCGATCTCACTACCCGTCAAATTGACACTATTGGCCACCCGTTCATTGTTCAAAATCCCGGGATCAAGTTGTGTTTGATAAACGATAAAGTACGGTTTATCAATCAATTCTTCAAAAGCGATCACTAACGATTGCGTCCCTGCGACCACATCCGAGGTGATTTTCGGATTGTCTTCGTTGGTGAATGTGACTTTTTCCCCTTTTTCCCAAGTGCCATTGTTTAAGACCGCTTCATACACATCTACGATCACGTTATCGTCGGCATCGCGTAAAAAGGTGTGCTGATTGTAGTTGATGGTATCGGTCACTACCGCATTGTGGATTTTGCGACTGTCCGCGTTGATCATGATTTCCCAATCGAGCAATCGATTGTTCTCGGCATTCTGGCTGCCGTTTTTCATCAACCAGTCCGTTTTCGCAGACTTGTCGACTTGCCCATCAGCCGTCAACGTTGTGTCATTGTCCGTCAATGTAATAGTATTTTTGTAGGTAAATACTTCTTCAGATGCTTCCGTTGCCAAGAAGACCGCCAGTGTTTCTGACGTTTCTTTCAGCAAGGTGATCGTAACTTTCTTCGTGTCAGGGTCATAAGTGTAACTGTAATCCTCGTTTAGCACCAATTGCTCTTTCAGTGCTCTGATTTGTGTCGTATATCCAGTTACCGTGACCGTGTAAAGCGCCAAGTCTTTCAAGGTTTGGCCTTCTTGCAGCTGGTCCGTGATGATTGCATCTTTGTTGATTTTTTCTTTGTACGTATTGAATAGCCCCATCCAATAGACTTGATCGCTTGAAGCAGTCTGCTCATCAAAAATAGTTCCTAGATTCCGACCAAATACAGCGGTAATCGCTTTGGCGACATCTTCCCCTTCACCAATGAATAGGCCATATTTCAAGGCATTTTTTAACCAGTTGGTATCCATCCAAGTATTGGATTCAGAAGCTTCCGTGAACGTATTGCCGGCTTCATCTTTATAATGGACAAACGCTGCATTACTAAACCGGCTGCTAGAACTTCCTAATGCGATCTGCTGTGAAACATCGAAGCTGGTTTTGAAATTAGCAGTGATCGTTGCCGAGGTCGTTTGGTACGCTCCTTGCAACTTGATGCGAAAACCAGTCTCAAGTTCCTTCGTTGAGCCATCGGCTAGCGTTTTCGTTTCGGTGATCAGCTCTAGCGTATAGTCGGTATTGAGCGCTAAAGGCTCGGTCACCCCGCTGGCTGTCACGACTAGCGTATCCGCCAATAAAGCTAAAGCACTGCTGTTTGCACCAGAGATCAATTGATAGCGGTCTTCTATAATCAGGTCGCTAACTTTTTGCTGATTGGTATTGGCTTCAATTTTCCATGCGACAGTCTTCGTTTCATAGTCTTTGGTGCCAGCGGTTTTCACGATACCGATCGTTTTGGTTGGTGTCACTGTCCCACTGCCCGTCAACGAGGTATTTTGATTGTCGCGGATCGAAGCGTAATTGTATATACGTGTATCGGCTAAAACCGATTCATACAACTGGGTGTCGTATTGGATCTTGTAGTAGCCAGCTTTGGCAAACGTGATGCCAAAGCGTACGATTTCTCCCTCTTTGTCCAGCTGGTATGACCCATCAAAGGACCAGTCTCCTGAAGGGACTTGGTTGCCATCTTTGTCTGTGATCACCAAAGTCTCTGGAACAAAAAAGTGCAAGGCTTTTTCAGGATCTGTTCCCGAGTAGGTCTGATCCAAAACTCTGGCTTGATCTTTGTCCAATGTAACGGAAATTTCCCAAGATGCTCGTTTCGTTTCTGGATCGTAGCCTTTAAATCGTTTGTATTCTGATTGTTCATCGTAGGTAACCGTTGCTTCTGCGGTTTTTTCTGTAAAATCGCTACCGTTGATTGTTGCCGTGTTTTTGAAAGAAGAAGCCGTTGGATCGGTGACTGCACTATTGATGACGATTCGAACCGGTTGATTAACCGTTTGATTGAAGGTAAACGTGTTGTTAACACTGTTATACGTATATAAGCCATCGGTACGAATCCATTCATCGGTGGATTCATCGTACAAGTAGCCTGTCGAGGTACTATAAGCTAATCCTTGTGGCATCTTATCGGTAATCACCACATCATGCAATTCACGACTGGTTTGGTTAAAAATAATTTCCCAAACCACTGAACCGCTGGAAGTCACGTTACCAGTCTTAATGATATCGACCTCATAAATAGGCAATGTAATGATGATCTCATGGCCATCTTCATCGTAAATCCCGGTAGGAATGGTCACTTCCTCAGTAACGGTGCTTACACTTAATTCAGTGATCAGATCAATAGTCCCTGAGCGGTTGGAAAGTGTTTGTGCCGCCTCATTAAAAGTAACGGTCAATGTACCATCGAGTGCTAAGGTAAAGCTTCCGATCGATTGTCCGCCGGAACGGGTCAATTCACCACTGACGGTGTTATGAATGGCAAAATAATTCGGCAATTGATACGTATAATAATCACCAGCACGAATTTCTTCCGTATCTGCTAACGACCAGTCAAAATGAATTTTGATATTGTCATTATACATCGGTGGATTTTCGGCAGTGAAAGGCTGATCGTTTAAGTCAGTGATTCGGACATTGTCAAAAAGCTGCACGCCCCGTTCATTCAGGTTGGCACTAAGATTTTCAGCGGTAGCAGAAGCTTCCGTTTCCGTCTCAGCATCTGGTGCTCGGGGTTGAATGCTGTTTTGATTCAGTGTCGAAGATGCTTGGGTTGCTTGACTTTCACTAGGAACGGTTGCTTGTTCTTCTTCTACTTGACTCGTTGCTGACTGAACTGCTCCCGCTGTCGATGAATCCGTAGGTGCTTTTTCCGTATCGATCGTTCCGGTCACAGGTTCAGTACTTTCTAACATTTCGGTCGTTCTTTCGGTGCTTTCGGTTGCGTTGATTGCTTCTGCCAGTATGATCGTTGGTTCACAAAGGATAGAACCAAGCAAGACTAGCAAACATATATAGACAGAAAATTGTTTTTTCATAATTGTTCATTCCTTTTTATAAATTTTTTCAATTGATCTCGGAAGCGCTCGACGAATAATATTGTTCAACGGTGAGCAAGATATCCCAACAAACAACTGCTTTTTGCCTCCTCCCCATGATTCAAAAATTTTGGTCTTTGCTACTTGTATCAAACGTATTACTACTATTCCACACTTCTATTTTCCCAAAATTTTGGGGTGGGATGTATTCAAAAAAAATACAACACGCAATTTTTTTGAATACATGTAAAAACGTGATACTATTTACTTAAAAGGGGGCTCAGGGGCAATCATGTTACGGAAATTGTTATCATCTACAACACAAAAGAAACTACAGCTGATTGAGTATTTATTAGACGATCAGGGGACGAGTCTTCACGATTTGGCAGTTAAATTTTCCATTTCAATGTCTGCAGCGAAAACCTATATCGCGGAAATCGACAATGAATTTTCGTTTCTGGACTTACAATTTGACGATTATTCAGCTGTTCGCCTACACTTGCATCCTTTCGCTACTCGACTAGACGTATACAGCCAGTTTTTAAATCGCTCGTCTGCGTTTCAATTGTTAGAACTACTCTTCTCATCAAGTTTCACTAGTTATGACATGCTGGCACTAGAATTAAATTTAAGCAAGTCATCGATCATTCGTTTGATCAAGAGGATCAATTTGGTTCTGGCACCGTATGATTTCTTCATCGCAACCAAACCCATCCAGTTAAAAGGAAATGAAAACAATATTCGCCAATTTTTTCTGATTTTCTTCTTAGAGAAGTACCAGTATGAATTTGTGGATGCCAACATTAACCAAGAGCAGGATTTCTTGAAGATCGCCCGTATCATGGCTGCTGCGACACCCTTAAAACTTTATTTTTCCGACATCAAAAAAATTGCCTTTGTAATCTATATCAACACGAAGCGCGATCGCTTATACGCTTCCAATCCCAATGGGAACCACATCGAATATTTCTTAGAAAAAATCGATTTAAGCGAATTTACTGGCTACAGTCGTGCTTACGTCGAGAAAATGGTCGGCTATATCACAACCCATATCGGTCAAGACCCCGCTGTCTTTCGCGAGACCAAACAAGAGTTTTATCAAATGACCAAGCGTATATTTAAAAAATACAACTATCATGAAGCCAATTTTGAAGAGAAGTTGGATGCCGTCGTCTTTTCCTATTTTCTTGGAATCAACTTGAAGGTTCCTTACTGCATCTTGGATGATCGCTTTGCTCGTTTTGTCAATAACTGTGATTTGG
This sequence comes from Enterococcus sp. DIV0008, assembly GCF_050542615.1. Lineage (NCBI taxonomy): Bacteria > Bacillati > Bacillota > Bacilli > Lactobacillales > Enterococcaceae > Enterococcus > Enterococcus sp. DIV0008. The sequence continues at coordinate 3,275,741 of NZ_CP172937.1, forward strand.
TCCAACAGACAGTCAATCAAGACATCGTTCAGGTTTTGACCCATTCGAATTTGCCAATCATTCGACCAAGTACGATCAATTACCTAATTTATATTTTCCATACCTCTTTTCCAAATTTCGCCAAAGAAATCATCGATACCCACGCTGACTTTCGCTTAGCTTTGTTTTATGATACAAATAGTTACCATACGGAATTTATCCAGACGAAAATCCAACAGTTTATTCCTTATCAGCTAACAATCACGATTTTAAATCCTCTGGACTCGTTTTCTCTGACCAAACTGGACGAGACTTATGATTTGATCATCGGCAATTTGACCCCCTCCTGCAGAAAAAATGTGTTTCATTATGCAGACATCAACCTGACTTCGAATGATTTGGCGTTTATCGCTCGGCAGATTCAGGAAAAGGGGATTCGGATGCTGCAAGAAAAGAGTGCGCAATAAAAAAAAACCTCGAAAAGCCGCAATTTAGCGATTTTTCGAGGGTTTTTTTGTTATTTATTTACTGTTTAATTTTGTTCACTACGCCATGGCTGGACGTTTTGCTGGCGATACAGAGCTGCTTTCCCAATTGCATTGAAGAGGGTCATTTTTTGCGTAACCACTGCTTTGGCTGCCTCAATACATTCTGGGTAAATGGCATTTGGATCCCACAATTCCGTTTCTGCTAAGATTTGGCGGCATTTTTTATAAAAGGCGTATTTATAGTCAGAGGAGATATTTACTTTTTGGATACCGATTGCCACTGCCTGAGCGATTTCTTCATCGGGATTGGCCGATCCGCCATGCAACACCAATGGGATATCGACACGATCTTTGATTTCTTGCAAGACATCCATTTTTAATTCCGGTTTGATATCTTTTGGATAAATACCATGGGCAGTTCCAATCGCAACTGCTAGTGTATCAATGCCTGTCTTCTCAATGAATTCTTGTGCATCTTCTGGACGAGTATAAATCACTTCGGAGACGCCCCCTTCAACGGAGGTTCCGGTATTACCGATCGTTCCCAGCTCGCCTTCGACAGATACCCCAATCGGATGGCAAATCTCGGTAATCTGTTTTGTCAGAGCAATATTTTCTTCAAAAGGCAGCAACGACCCATCGATCATCACTGAGCTGAACCCGCAATGGATCGCCCGCATAATACTCGCCAGACTGTCGCCATGATCCATATGGATCACGATTGGCACAGAACTGTTTTTCGCTCTGGAAACTGCATAGTGGAAAAATTCATCCTTTGTAAAGGCCAATTCTGTGGGGTGGACCGCAATGATGGCTGGTGCATCGTTTTCTTCCGCTGCTTCGATAACGACGCGTAAGAAGTTGCTGTCTGCGACGTTAAAGGCACCAACAGCAAATTGATTTTCTTTGGCAACGGTCAGTAATTGTTTCATATTGATCAACATATAAGTGTGCTCCATTCTTTTTTAAAGTGATTTGTTTTTTGATCCAGATAATTCGATATACTCTTTAACGACTGCTTTTCCTGCTTCGATGGTTTGGTGGATCAGGGTCGGATAATCGCTCTCGGGACAAGCATCCAGCTGTTGGTGTAGGGCATTTCTTTGGGCTTTCATAAAATCAGCCCCTACATTGATTTTATTGATTCCTAGTGCCACGGAACGCAAGATATTTTCTCTGCCGGCTCCCGAGCCACCATGTAAAACCAGCGGCAGGTCAGTGGCTTCTTTGATGGTTTGAACGATATCAAAGCGAAATGCCGGGCGGTACCCTTCTGGATAATCCCCATGACTGGAGCCGTAAGAAAGAGCGAGACAGTCGACCCCGGTTGCTCGAATAAAATGGATGGCTTCCTCTGGATCGGTATACATCCCATCGCTGGTATACTGATCCCCAGCCACTGCTCCCATGTCCCCAACTTCTGCTTCGACACTGGCATTATAGGCTTGCGCAAATTGCACGATCTCTTTGGTGATGGCGATGTTTTTTTCTAAAGGATGCGTAGAGGCATCCATCATAACGCTTGAGAATCCTTCGTGGAGACATTGTTTGACGAAGGCGATATCCTGTCCATGATCCAGATTGATGGCAACCTCCACATTGACATTTTCCGCCATTCGAATGATCGGCTGGGTTAAGTAACGATGATCCAGATGGGTTTTTAAATGGTCTTGCAACAAATCCACGATGATGGGTGCATGAGTTTCTGCAGCGGCATCGATCACTGCTTTAGCGGTTTCTAGGTTAAAACAATTGATCGCCATAACCGCATAGTTTTCTCGATTGGCTTTTTGCAGCATCTCTTTCATTGATACATACATCTTCTTCGCTCCTTTTCTTAAGAAATTTCAATCGACGAAAAGTCAACGTCTTCTTCCTCTTCCACGATGGGCGTTTCAACAGGTGCCTTTTTCAATGCAAAGAGCAAAACACCGGTGATGGCAGAACCAATCAGTAGCGCAATGGTAAATTTCAGTGGATCCGTCATGGCAGGAATGATGAAGACCCCTCCAGATGGTACCGGTGAACCGACGCCCCAAACCATGCTTAGACCACCGCCGACGGCTGCTCCGACCGTACAAGAAAAAATGACGCGAAACGGATCAACGGCAGCGATCGGGATCACCCCTTCTGTGATCATACAAAGACCCATTGGAAAAGCGATCTTGATGTTGTCTTCTTCTTCCGTAGAATATTTGGGTCGGCGTAAGAGACGAGAGAGGACCCAAGAGATCGTAACACCGAATGGCGGCACCATTGAGGCTAAAATTTTCACGGCTTCGGGTTCTTGAATGCCTTCCAGTAATAGCCCATCAGCAAATAGCGAGGCGACTTTGTTGACGGGGCCGCCAAAATCAAAGGCAGCCATACCACCGACAATCGCGCCAAATAAGAAATTTCCCGAGCCTTGCAGATTCGTTAAGAAGGTAGTCAACGCCTCAGTAGCCCACACGATCGGTACACCGATGACGAAGAACATCAAAGCACCAACGATCAGTGTCGACAAGACCGGTACGATCATCATTGGCATCAGACCTTGTGCCCAACGTGGTACTTTAAGGTTTTTTACTAAGAATAAGACCAGATAACCTGCGAGATAGCCTCCTAACATTCCCCCTAAAAAGCCTGCACCAATCGCATTGGCAATCAGTCCCATAAAAAGACCAGGAGCGATTCCTGGACGATCGGCAATGGAATAGGCGATCGCGGCAGCAATCACTGGCGCCAGCAGCCCCATCCCTAAAACGCCCAGCGAGACCAGTGCATCCGGGATCGTATAGGCAGCATCGTAATTTTCAATGACTGTGCCGTTGGTAAGATTTCCGATAGCGATCAAAAGCCCGGCTGTTACAACGACCGGCAGCATATACGAGATGGCGGTTAAGGCATGTTTTTTCAACTGCAGCTGTTTCATCATTTGTTTCATCCCCCTTTAAATTTGCATTGTCAGAACATTCATTGATTCATCCCTGATTTAATTTTTCTTCAATCGTTTCAAGCAAACGCTTAGGCGCTTTGATCACCATACTAGTTGGAATTTCTACTATTCGCTTGCCTTCAAAGCGGTCTCTGCCGCCGATTTTGATATCTGCCGCAATAATGACAACATCAGCTGCATGAATATCTGCTTCTGTCAATTCACTTTCTGTCCCGATGGTTCCTTGGGTTTCGATATGGACTTCATGACCAAGTTCTTTCGCAGCTGTTTCAATTTTTTGCTTAGCAATATACGTATGCGCGATTCCTGAAGTACAAGCAGCTACACCAACGATTTTCATCTCTTCTCCCCCTTTCTTAGTTTTCTGCCATTGGATCTTTAGCAAACAAGGTCATCATTTGATCCTTTGTCCCTGACGCAACGAGACGATCAATAAACGATTCATCTGCTAGTAGCATCGCTACCTTTTGCAGCAGCTTGATATGCATCGTATTGGCATCGGTATTTTTGACTGCAAACAAGATAATTACTTGAACGGGCGCTTCATCGATGGACTCCCATTCAAGCGGACGCTTGGTTTTTCCGATCACTAAGGAAGTCTTTTTCACACTGTCTGACTTTCCATGTGGGATTGCTAAGCCATGTCCGATACCGGTCATTCCTTCCATTTCTCGGGCAAAGACATCTTGGGTGAACCCTGCTAAATCGGTAATTATCTGGTTTTCATATAAAAGTTCAGAGAGTTCAGTGATTGCCTCTTCTTTTGAATTCGCTTCCATTTCCATCTTGATAAGATTGGGATTGATTACATCTGCGATACTGAACGCTTGGATCGTTTGGCTTTCGTTTTTCATCTTTACATCTCTCCTAATAGTTGTTTGACTCGCTTTTCATCCTGTTTGGTAAATACCGAATTGACTAAAATCGTCGGCACCTTCGTTTCTACTGGCAAATTAATGGTGGTTAAGATCAAATCGATATTCTGGTAGTCTTGCGCATGCTTTCGGTACATACGAGCGGAAAGCACATCCACGATATCCAGTTCAGGAAATGCTCGTTGGACTTTGACTTTCAGCAGCTCAGAAGTCCCTACGCCGCTGCTGCACATGATTAAGACTCGCTGTCTGCGCCGACGAATGACTTTAAATTTCACAAAATACAGCACTAAGAAACCAATCTCGTCTTCCGATATGGGATTCGTTCCATAGGTTCGCTCCACTTCCTTGCTGACTTGTGCCACTTGCTCAAAAATCCTTGGATACTCTAGTTGAATGTCATTTAGCAGACCGTTTTTCACGATAATTTTATTCTTTAGCCGATAGAGCATCGGCTGGATATGGCAAAGTAGATCGGTCTTGTCTGTTTGCTGGTTCAATTGAATACCCAGTGCTTTTTCCATCTGCTTAGTAAAAAACTCCGTGATTTCGCTGGCTTCTTTTGTCAGATTGGTCATTGCCAAGGGTTTGTTTTCTACTCTGGAAGACACTAGATACTGGTAGAGATAAAATACCTCACTTTCTGGCAGCTCCGTCACGAGATAGGCATTGATTTTTTCAATCACTTGTTGGGCAATTTGATAAAACTCTTGGTGCTGTTCAATCAAATGCTGTTCTTCCTCATCTAAACCCTCAATTATCTCTTCACGGTCAATTTCTCCTTCCCTCATTCGTAAAATCAGAATATACAGATGCGAGAAAATATTCATGTTGTAAGGATACGCAATACTGTTCGCGAGTTTTCGCTCAATGAATTCAAGAATTGAAGTAATAAAGTTGATATCAAAGGCATTGATGGGATATTTTTGCGTGACCATTTCTTCATTCCACACATGGGTTTTCGTAAAGAGATCATTGACACAGCGACGGATATTTTTTTCGGTACCAATCACTGCAATTCTCTTATCGGATCGGATCAACTGGAGTTCAAAGTACTGAAAATATTCCGCAAGACGATTGATATCACTACTTATCACTGCTTCACTCAAATAGTAATGAGCGAACAACTCTTTGATCATTAAACGCTTTGGTGATTTAAACAATAAATGCAAGGCAATCGCATGACGTCGCTCAAGCGGCTCATCATGTTGATCCGTTTCTTGATTTTCAATCGTGCCTCTGAGATATGCTTCATAATCCAAACAAAATCCTTTGCCGATTTCAGACCGAATGATTTCTGAACCAGCAGCCTCATTGATCCGCTTGATCGTCCGGTAAATGGTTTTCGTTGAAACCTTAGCAGCTGTGGCTAGTTCATTAGCGGTCAAATTCATCCCCTGTATCATAAACTGCTCAATCAAACGTGTTTCTCTCTTGCTCAGCTTCATACTGTCTCCCTCCGTATCTTTACTATAGCCTTCTTTGGCTCAAGTATTTCTTAATCGATGTCCACTGATTTGGACATTTCAAAAATAACGCTTTCATTAATCGTCCCAAATGCCCCCCTTTCTAAGATGAAAGAAGGGAGCATTCTTTTTCGTGACATCTCCTTTTGCTAAACAAAAAAAGCTTGCCATTCCGAAGAATGACAAGCTTTTCCTTCACACTGAGTCAATCAGGTGCTGGGCATTGATTAGTTTTGGCTGTTCAATGCGTCTTCAGCAGCCATTTGTGCTTCGATGTCTGAGATGCTGTAGACATTTTCGCTGGCAACTGTTACTTCTTTTGGTTCCATTTCACGGTAACGAGGCATACCAGTACCAGCTGGGATGATCTTACCGATGATAACATTTTCTTTCAATCCAAGAAGTGGATCTTTCTTGCCGCGGATCGCTGCATCGGTCAACACACGAGTGGTTTCTTGGAAGGACGCAGCAGACAAGAAGCTGTTGGTTTCCAAGGATGCTTTCGTGATCCCTAGTAGGACTGGACGGCTAGTTGCAGGAACGCCGCCGGCTACCAAGGTGTCGTAGTTGCGGTCTTTAAAGTCGGCGATATCCAACAATGTTCCTGGCAAGATGCCTGAATCACCTGGATCCATGACGCGGACTTTACGCAGCATTTGACGAACCATTACTTCGATATGTTTGTCGCCGATTTCTACCCCTTGCATACGGTAAACGCGTTGAACTTCCCGTAATAGGTAGTTTTCAACAGACAAGACATCGCGAACTTGTAACAGTTGTTTTGGATCGATCGATCCTTCTGTCAATGGTGCACCACGATGGATAAAGTCGCCTTCTGCTACTTTCATCCGGGCAGTATAAGGAACGGTATACGTACGCGTATCGGTTTCCCCTTTGATGGTCACTTCTTTGGTCCGAGTTGAAGGGTCTTCTGAGATATCGATGACTTCTCCGGTAACTTCGGTAATGACCGCTTGTCCTTTCGGATTACGGGCTTCAAAGATTTCTTGGACACGAGGGAGACCTTGCGTGATATCGTCTCCGGCAACCCCGCCGGTATGGAAGGTACGCATGGTCAACTGAGTACCAGGTTCACCGATTGATTGGGCAGCGATGGTACCGACTGCTTCCCCAACTTCAACTTCAGAACCAGTGGCTAAGTTGCGGCCATAACAATGTTTACATACACCATGTTTGGTGTTACATGTAAAGACAGAGCGAATGGATACTGTTTCGATGCCAGCATCTACCGTTGCTTTGGCTAGGTCTTCGGTGATCAATTGGTTGACCCCAAGAATCACTTCGCCAGTTTCAGGATGGATGATTGATTTACGAGTGTAACGACCAACTAAACGTTCTTCTAAGGATTCGATGATTTCGTTTCCTTCGCGAATTGCTTGAATATCTAAACCACGGTCAGTGCCACAATCGTCTTCACGGATGATGACATCTTGGGCAACGTCAACGAGACGACGTGTCAAGTAACCGGAATCGGCTGTTTTCAAGGCGGTATCGGTCATCCCTTTACGGGCACCATGGGTCGAGATAAACATTTCCAAGACAGATAGACCTTCACGGAAGTTTGAGATGATCGGCAATTCCATGATTCGTCCGTTAGGCGCAGCCATCAATCCACGCATCCCAGCAAGCTGAGTAAAGTTGGAGATGTTACCACGGGCACCGGAATCAGACATCATGAAGATTGGGTTTTTCGCTTCCAATGATTCCATCAGTTTTAACTGAATTTCATCTTTGGCTGCATTCCAAACACCAATAACTCGTTCATAACGCTCGTCATCGGTAATCAATCCACGACGGAATTGTTTCGTGATCGTTTCTACTTGTTTGTGGGCATTGTCGATGATTTCATGTTTTTCGTGCAAGTTCATGATATCAGCGATACCAACGGTGATACCCGCCATTGTTGAGTGGCTGTATCCTAAGTCTTTCATGCGGTCAAGCATGCGTGACGTTTCAGTGATGCGGAAACGTTTGAAGACTTCTGAAATGATGTTTCCTAAGTTTTTCTTCTTGAATGGGCCAACAAGCTCTTGTTCTTTGATGAAGGCAGGCACATCTGTACCAGCTTCAATAAAGTACTTGTCTGGTGTTTGAACCGTCAAGTTGTAGTCTGTCGGTTCGTTCAAGAATGGGAATTCTGGGGGCATGATCGAGTTGAAGATCACTTTACCCACTGTTGTTACCATCAAGCGTTGTTTTTGTTCAGACGTGAATGGTTTGTCCCCTAAAGTGTTTGGATTGATGGCGATTCGTGTGTGTAAATGCACGTAGCCATTGCGCCATGCCGTAACTGCTTCGTCCATGTCACGGAAGATCATGCCTTCCCCTTCACGGCCTTCTTCTTCCATCGTCAAGTAGTAGTTCCCTAGGACCATATCCTGAGATGGTGTTACAACTGGTTTTCCGTCTTTTGGATTCAAAATGTTTTGGGCTGCTAACATCAGCATACGTGCTTCTGCTTGCGCTTCTTCGTTCAACGGTACGTGAACGGCCATTTGGTCTCCATCGAAATCGGCATTGTAGGCTTCACAAACAAGTGGGTGCAAACGAATGGCACGGCCTTCAACTAAGACTGGTTCAAATGCTTGGATACCTAATCTGTGAAGCGTAGGTGCCCGGTTCAATAGCACTGGATGTTCTTTGATGACATCTTCTAAAACATCCCAAACTTCGTCTTCTTGACGTTCGATTTTGCGTTTGGCATTTTTGATGTTTGACGCGATTTCACGAGAAACAAGCTCCCGCATCACGAATGGTTTGAACAATTCGATCGCCATTTCTTTTGGCAGACCACATTGGTACATTTTCAGGAATGGACCAACGACGATAACTGAACGACCTGAGTAGTCGACCCGTTTTCCTAGCAAGTTTTGACGGAAACGACCTTGTTTCCCTTTCAACATGTGAGAAAGAGATTTCAATGGGCGGTTCCCTGGCCCTGCAACTGGACGGCCGCGACGACCGTTATCGATCAAGGCATCGACTGCTTCTTGCAGCATCCGTTTTTCATTTTGAACGATGATGTTTGGTGCATTCAAATCTAACAAGCGTTTCAAACGGTTGTTACGGTTGATTACACGACGATACAAGTCGTTCAAGTCACTTGTGGCAAAACGTCCACCTTCTAATTGCACCATTGGACGCAAATCAGGCGGGATAACTGGGATAACGTCCATGACCATCCAGCTTGGTTTGTTTCCTGAAGCACGGAATGCTTCTAAGATATCCAAACGGCGGATCGCACGGGTTCGTTTTTGACCAGTCGCGTTTTTCAATTCTTCTTTTAATTCAGCAACTTCGCCTTCAAGATCAACGCCATCTAATAATTGTTTGATGGCTTCGGCACCCATTGCTGCTGAAAATTCTTGACCGTATTGGTCACGTTTTTCACGGTATTCCCGTTCAGTCAATAGTTGTTTTTTCTCAAGACTGGTGTTTCCTGGTTCAATCACTACGTATGAAGCAAAGTAGATGATTTCTTCCAATGCACGTGGGCTCATGTCTAAGACAAGACCCATCCGTGAAGGAATGCCTTTGAAATACCAAATGTGTGATACTGGTGCTGCTAATTCAATGTGTCCCATGCGTTCACGACGCACTTTTGAACGTGTTACTTCCACGCCGCAACGGTCACAAACGATGCCTTTATAGCGGATCCGTTTGTATTTGCCGCAAGCACATTCCCAGTCTTTGGTTGGACCGAAAATACGCTCGTCAAACAACCCTTCGCGTTCAGGTTTTAACGTACGGTAGTTAATGGTTTCTGGTTTTTTTACTTCACCATAAGACCAGCTTCTGATTTTTTCAGGAGAAGCCAAACCGATTTGCATACTTTCGAATTTATTTACATCGATCAAAAAAGGTTCCCTCCATTTCATTTCATGGACATATCCGATAGAACGGGGGCTATTTCCGCTAGTGGCGGAAATAGCGAGGGCCGTCTATTATTGCAAGCGATCTTCTGCTGTCTCGATTTGTTGGTTCAACGCGTCGGCGGCATTTTTAGCTTCTGTTTGTGCTTTTTGTTCTAATTCACGGGCTGTTTGTTGCTCCGCAAATTTTGTTAAGGCATCAACGGTGATCAAATCATCATCGTCATCATCCATATCGCGTAGTTCAATCTCTGCATCATCGATATCTAGGACACGCATGTCTAGACCCAGTGATTGCAATTCTTTTACTAATACGCGGAATGATTCTGGTACACCTGGTTTTGGAATTGGTTCCCCTTTGACGATTGCTTCGTATGTTTTCACACGACCAACCACGTCATCTGATTTGTAGGTCAAGATTTCTTGCAAGGTGTAAGCAGCACCGTATGCTTCCAGTGCCCAAACTTCCATCTCTCCGAAACGTTGTCCACCAAATTGGGCTTTTCCTCCCAATGGTTGTTGAGTAACCAATGAGTAAGGTCCAATGGAACGGGCATGCAATTTATCATCGACCATGTGGGCCAATTTGATCATGTACATGACACCAACAGAGATGCGGCCATCAAATGGTTCGCCGGTACGTCCGTCGTAAAGCACTGTTTTGGCATCGCTGGCCATTCCTGCTTCAGCAACGGTTGCCCAAACATCTTCATCGCTGGCACCATCAAAGACTGGTGTTGCCACGTGAATGCCTAATTGACGCGCAGCCATTCCTAAGTGTAACTCTAATACTTGTCCAATGTTCATCCGAGAAGGTACCCCTAATGGGTTCAGCATGATATCGACTGGTGTGCCATCTGGTAAGAAAGGCATGTCTTCTTCTGGCATAATGCGAGAAACGACCCCTTTGTTTCCGTGACGTCCGGCCATTTTATCCCCTTCATGGATTTTCCGTTTTTGAACGATATAAACGCGAACCAGCATGTTCACACCTGGTGACAATTCATCGCCAGCTTCGCGGGTAAAGATTTTGACATCGTGGACGATTCCGCCGCCGCCGTGAGGCACGCGTAGAGAAGTGTCACGCACTTCGCGGGCTTTTTCACCAAAGATTGCATGCAACAAACGCTCTTCTGCTGAAAGTTCCGTTACCCCTTTTGGAGTGACTTTCCCAACAAGCAGATCGCCATCTTTGACTTCCGCGCCAATGCGGATAATCCCCATTTCGTCTAGGTCTTTCAACGCGTCTTCCCCAACGTTCGGGATTTCGCGAGTGATTTCTTCAGGTCCTAATTTTGTGTCGCGGGCTTCTGATTCATATTCTTCAATATGGACAGAAGTGTAAACATCATCTTTCACCAAACGACGGCTCATGATGATGGCATCTTCATAGTTGTACCCTTCCCAAGTCATGAATGCGACTAAGACGTTTTGTCCTAATGCCATTTCGCCTTGTTCCATAGATGGGCCATCTGCTAAGATGTCGCCTTTTTCCACTTTTTCACCAAGTGCCACTAATGGACGTTGGTTGTAGCTGGTTCCTGAGTTTGAACGACGGAATTTGGTAACAGAATAAACGTCTAATGCGCCATTGTCACGACGAACGCGCACTTCGGCTGCATCCACGTATTCTACGATCCCATCATGTTTACATAACAAAGCAGCTCCTGAGTCATGTGCTGATTTGTATTCCATACCAGTACCAACCCAAGGTGCTTTCGGATTGATCAATGGTACAGCTTGCCGCTGCATGTTGGCACCCATCAAGGCACGGTTGGAGTCATCGTTTTCCAAGAAAGGAATACATGCGGTTGCGACTGCGACTACTTGTTTTGGTGATACGTCCATGTAGTCGACTTTATCGATCGATACTTCCAAGTTTTCAGAAGTAGCACGCGCCATAACAACGTCGTTTACGAAAGAGCCGTCTTCATTTAACAAGCTGTTTGCTTGGGCCACAACGTAGTGGTCTTCGGTATCGGCAGTCAAGTAATCGATCTTGTCTGTAACACGGCCTGTTTCGCGGTCAACGCGACGGTATGGTGTTTCAATGAAGCCATACTTGTTGACTTTGGCATAAGAGGCCAAGCTGTTGATCAACCCGATGTTTGGTCCCTCTGGCGTTTCGATCGGACACATACGGCCATAGTGGGAATAGTGAACGTCTCGGACTTCATAGCCGGCACGGTCACGGGTCAAACCACCAGGTCCTAAGGCAGATAGACGACGTTTATGGGTCAACTCACCCAGTGGGTTTGTTTGGTCCATGAACTGTGACAACTGAGAAGAACCAAAGAATTCTTTGATACTTGCGACAACTGGACGAATATTGATCAATTGTTGCGGTGTCAAAGTTTCGGTGTCTTGGATCGACATCCGTTCACGAACGACACGTTCCATCCGAGCAAGCCCGATCCGGAATTGGTTTTGCAATAATTCACCAACAGAACGAATCCGACGGTTTCCTAAGTGGTCGATATCATCGACATTGCCGATGCCTTCCATCAAATTGAAGAAGTAGCTCATTGAAGCAATGATGTCCGCTGGACGAACCGTACGTGTAGCAGTATCTGGATAGCCATTACCGATCACGTTGACTTCTTGTTCTGGATCTTTTGGTGAAAAGACTTTGATGACTTGGACGGTCATTGGTTCGGTAACGACCCCATCTTCTGATGGATAGTACGTTACACTGTTTAGGCCATTATCGATAAATGCGCCTAGTGTTTCCATGACTTGGTGAGTCAAAACAGTGCCTTTTTCAACAATGATCTCGCCTGTTTCAGGGTCAACCAAGGTTTCTGCTAAGGTCAAGTTCAATAGACGTGTTTTCAAGTCTAATTTTTTGTTTACTTTGTAGCGACCAACATTTGCTAAGTCGTAACGTTTTGGATCGAAGAAACGTGCGTTCAGCAAGCTGCGTGAGCTGTCTGCTGTTTTTGGCTCGCCTGGACGAAGACGTTCGTAAACATCTTTCAATCCTTCTTCGGTACGAGAATCGCTTGCGTTTTTATGCAAGTCTTTTTCGATCGTATTACGCAATGATTCACTGTCGCCGAAAATTTCAAAGATCGTGTCATCGGAACCAAACCCTAGGGCACGGACTAAGACCGTCAAAGGAATTTTACGGGTACGGTCAATCCGTACGTAAGAGATATCTTTGGCATCAGTTTCCATTTCTAACCACGCACCGCGGTTAGGGATAACAGTTGAACCAAAGCCTTCTTTGCCGTTTTTATCGACTTTGCCATGGAAATATACACCCGGAGAGCGGACCAACTGAGAAACGATAACCCGTTCTGCCCCGTTGATGATAAAGGTTCCTTGTTCAGTCATTAATGGGAAATCACCAAAGAATACTTCTTGGGATTTGATTTCCCCGGTTTCACGGTTCGTCAAACGCAAAGTAACATGTAATGGTGCCGAATAGTTTGCATCATGGGCACGGGCTTCTTCTACTGTATACTTTGGTTCTTTCAATTCATAATCCACAAATTCTAGGGACAAGTTACCGTTGAATCCTTCGATTGGCAAAATATCTTCAAACATTTCTCTTAGGCCCTCATCTAGGAACCATTGGTAAGAGTCGGTTTGAATTTCAATCAAATTCGGTAATTCTAATACTTCACTGATCCGTGCGAAACTTCTACGTTCGCGATGCTTTCCGTATTTTACTACGTGTCCAGCCAAGCTCTTCACCTCTTCATAAAGTCTTTCAAAAAGGCTATCCGATTATTTACAAAACTGTAACAAATATTAAATATAGGTTACAGAAAGCATTTTTTGCGGCTTTTAGGCAAAAAAAAACCAAAAATAGAACGGATGCATTGGGCATTTTCTACTTTTGTTTCCTTATTCCTAAGCCGAAACGGACAATATTTCGTTTCTGCTTTTTTCGTTCAGATAGTTTTTGCAACTCCTTATTATACAGATGAAGCACTTTCCTGTCAAGCTTTCATTGGAAGTTACAATGCTTTTCTGGCGCACCCATTTCCTAAGATTTTCTAAAGAAAAAAACAAGGCTGGTGGGGACTGTTTTTCGTAAGAAACTACTTTGCTTTTTGCCGATTTCTTGCTATGCTAACGAAAACGTTACACGTGAAACATTAGGAAGGATATCCTTATGACGACAAAAGAAAAAATACTGACCTTATTACAAAAAGAAGATACTGTGCTATCTGGAGAGAAACTAGCCCAAGCTTTGTCGATCTCTCGTACAGCAGTCTGGAAAGCCATTAAAGAACTCGAGAAAGAAGGCTATCATTTCGAACACTTGGCCAACGGCTATCGCTTTGTCTCGGATGATCGCTACGATCAAGCAGCACTTGCGGCAGCCTTGCCGATGATTCCCACGATTCAAATCAAGGAAGCTGTTGAATCCACCATGAAAGAAGCCAAGATCGCCGCTTTGGACAGTGGACTGGCAACCCCCGCCCTTTTTTTGACCGAAACACAAACAGGCGGTCACGGCCGCTTCGAACGTCCGTTTTTCTCACCGAAAAAACAAGGGATCTATATGAGCTTGCTTTTAAAACCAAACCAAGCGTTTCAAGAATTGCCACAATATACCGTTTTGGCGGCGGTGGCAGTCGCCGAAGCCATCGACGCCCTTCTAATGAAGGAAACGGCCATTAAGTGGGTCAACGATCTATACTTAGATGGAAAAAAAATCTGCGGTATTTTGTCTGAAGCAACCAGTGACTTTGAGACAGGCCGCATTACCTCGGTTGTGATCGGTATCGGCATCAGTTTTTCGATTCCGCAACAGCAGTTTCCAGCAGAGATTCGGGAAAAAGCGACCTCACTCTTTCCTAGTGAGGAGTATCCAACCTTTTCTCGAGCAGTATTGATTCAAGAAATTTGGCGTCGGTTCTTCCAATTGTTGGCACAACTGCCTGACATGGATTATATGGCCCGCTATCGGCAGAAATCCTTCGTTTTGGGCCGCACCGTTCAATTTACGCAACAAGGTGTGACCTATGAAGGGATTGCCAAAGACATTACCAACACCGGTGAATTGGTGGTGGAAACAGCGACGGAGCGCAAGGTGCTTTCTTCTGGAGAAATCAGTTTGGAACGGTATTGAGGCTGCTTTCGTAGGTAACCAGTCACAGCAAGCGTAAACACAAACACTCCATAAACAGACCTGCTTATTCCGAGGGGTTAAATAAAAAGCAACCTAGGCAGCTCCCAAACAAACTTTACTGCTACGATCAATTTCGCGGAAAAAGTGAGCCTCATCTTTTCATAATAAGTATCATGCTCGTTCTTTTATCATGTCTTTTCTACAGTTTTTATGCGCTATTTCATTCCTCACATAAAAAAGATCGACCTGCTCTTGAAAGAGCAGGTCGATCTTTTTTTTAAAGCAATTGCCACAACAGACAGAAAAGCAAGCCTAATGCATAGCTGCTGTTGAATAAAATCATGTTCTTAATCGAATAGCCGAAGCTACGTGGGTGGGGCAGGCTGGCTTGATGCTCCTTCAAGTTTTGGCGGATTTTCGGCAGTGTTAGAAACACGAGCAAAATCGGCCATTGGAAGAGACCAAACAAGAGGCCCAACAAAATAGCGGCGTAGGAAGCTAGCATCATTCCTTGAAATAGACGGATACCTGCTTCGCGACCGATGTAGTACACCAGCGTGTAGCGGTGATTTTCGATATCGGCTTCCAGATCCCGTAAGTTATTGGCTAACATGATGTCAGCAATCGTGAAAATCAATGGCAAGGATGCCAACACAATGGCACAAACGGCCCAGAGGTTCCCCACTAAGCCAAAGGTTCCGTTCACAAAATCCAGTGCCAAATAAAACACTTTTTGATCAATAGTATTGATATAGATCGTGATGGCAAAAATCCCTAATCCCATCGTTACGCCGCTGAACACCTCGCCTAAAGGCATCCGCGATAACGGAATGGGGCCAAAGGTATAAAAGACTCCGATAAAACAAACCACCAGCCCCATCACTAGCAGCAGCCAGCCGGTAACAAAGGTCAAGTAAAGACCGATCAGTAAGGTTCCTGCCAGCATCGCAAAAATCAGATTGCGAACAGTAGCTTCTGAGATGTTTTCGCGCCCGATCACATTGTGCTGGTATTTGTAGGTTTCTGATTTGGCTTTTTTGAAATCCATATAATTGTTGATGGACGTCGTCGTCAAATCAAACAGCAGCATCCCCAGAAAAAAGATTGCGGTATTCAACGGATGAAATTCATGAAAATACACCAACGAGAACAATACACCCATAATGAAGGGGAAGACACTGGCCACTTTGGTACGGATCTCCACTACTTCTAAAAACACTGAAAGAGACATCTTTCACTCCTCCTATTCTAAATCCGCACGATCACCCATCGTGTAGCCTGATTCCTCTGAAAGTTCAAAGGTATCTTTGATACCGTCGGTTACATACACTTTGTCTTCTTTTGTGATAAAGATCGCATCGGTACCCTTTTCGGTATGTTGTTCGATATAGGCTAAGCCTTCCTTGACCCCTTTATCAAATGCCACCGTAGTTAATCCATCGCCATCGATGGATTTGTCGGTGATGACAGTCACACTTGCCACATCGCTGTCGTAAGGATAGCCAGTCTCAGAATCGAAAATATGATGGTACGTTTTGCCGTCTACTTCTAAATAGCGTTCGTAGATCCCTGAAGTAACTACTGTTTTATTGGTTTCTTTGATACTGCCGATAATCGAGCCGCGAGATTTGTTCGGGTCTTGGATTCCGACATTCCATGGCTCATCTGTGCCGCGGTTACTATGACCTAACACATAGACATTCCCGCCCAAATCGACGATCGCGGAAGTCACACCATTGTCCTTCAACACTTTGACGACTTCGTCCGTGATATAGCCTTTAGCGATCGCCCCAAGGTCAAGGATCATGTCCTTGTCTTTTAAATAAACGGTTTGATCTTCATCGTTAAACTCGACTTGTTCATAATTGATATGTTTCAATGCTTCATCGATCTCAGATTGCTCTGGCTTGCGGGCATCATCAAAGCCGATCCGCCATAATTGAGTGATGGCACCGATGGCCATATTAAAGCCGCCTTCTGATTTCACACTGTAATCGTAAGCTTCTTTTAACAAATAATAGATGTCATCCGAAACCTTTACCGGCTTGATACCAGCTTGCGCATTGATCTCATCGATCTCTGACCCTGCTTGGTTGATGGTGATTTTATCGCCTAACTCTCTGATGCGGTCAAAGGCCGGCTTCATGGCGTCCTCTTTGCCTTCATCATAAATGCGAATCCGAGTATAAGTGCCTAATAAAAATTCTTCTTGAAAATATGGTTCTTCTCGCAGCGTCGTTGCTTCCTGCTCACTGCCACAAGCTGCCAACATTGTGCCTAAAAAAACAAACATCAGAAAAAACGTTACTTTCTTTTTCATGATTTTCCTCTTTTCTATTGTCTTCAACCTTCATATAATAGCCTTTTTTTGGCAGAATGAAAAGGGGCATTCCGTGATTCCGCAACGTATTTTAGGAATCCTTAATCGAACTTTTTCTTCTTTGTAAAAAACAGTTCTTTTAAAAAAACCTTCCCACCAGATTGCTTCCTTTTGCACGAACTTGCTTTTGTGACCTTGCTACCCACGAAAAAAAGACAGCACTCAAAGCGAATGCTGTCCTCTTCATTCAAAAAAGTTGTGATTATTCAGTAACGAAGTTATCCACTTCGATTGTTGTTTGGTCGCCTTTTTCAGCGGCATTCAACAATTGTTGTGCATAGATAACAAAGCTGTGGAAGCTGTGGGTTGCACCAGAAACTACATCCATGTCTGCCACAGAACCATCTTCAGCATTGACTGCAGAAACAAAAGCTTCATTGAAGTTTGGAATGAATTCTTCTGGACTTGTACCAGATTTAGCTTCCATGTTTTCGTTGTATGATGCATCATCTTTTTTCGACTCGCCGGCTTCGTTTAGGTAGTCGTAGTTTGATTCAGAGATTTTGCCGTCAGCCACAGTCATTGAGAAGACTACGCGGTAACCATTTGAGTAGTTCTTTTCTTCTAATGTATAAGTTCCGTCTTTCAAGTCTGCCCCATTGTCGATTTCAATGGTTTCCGTGTTGCCTGCTTGCGCCGCTTGAATCAATTGTTGTGCATAGTTTTGGAAGGAATCAAAGGAATGAGTCGCGCCAGAAACTACTTCGATTGAAGAAGGGCTTTGTGCGGCAACTAACTCTTCATTGAATTTAGGAATAAACTCTTCTGGGCTGATACCTGCTTTTTCTTTCATCGTTTCATTGTATTCCGTGTTTTCTGTTTTTGATTCGCCATCCGCATTGACGTTGTCATATTTTGATTCAACGATTTTGCCGTCTTTGACTGTGATCTCAAAGGTAACACGGTAGTCGTTTTTGTAGTTCTTTTCTTCTAAACGATATGTCCCATCTTGCATTGGCTCGCCTGCAACAACGGTTGCTTCCGTGCTTTCTGTTGATGCTGAATCGCTTGCAGAAGTTTGTGATGTACTTTCACTAGTTGACGAAGAAGCTGTATTGTTGTTGTCCGCTCCGCAACCCCCTAACAATAATGCTGCGAATGAAAATACCGCCATACCTACAATCAATTTCTTTGCTTTCATAATTATCCACCTTTTACTTGTTTATTTTCCCCACAAAAAAGTTTGTGATACATCTAACATTGTAAAGTAAATTTACGATATGTCAACCGCTTCCTTTCCGCTTTTTCTCGAAAAAATGACTTATTTTTTGATTTTCGCAAGTTTTCACGAATTTCAGGAAATATGCGTTTTTTTCATCAGAATCGTTAGACAAATGAACCATTTGTCTATATAATAGGAACGATTGTGTAATTATTATCATAGATTATTTTTATTAAGGAGAGATTTGCAATGGCAAAGAAAAACATTGTCGTTGTCGGTGCCGGTTATGCAGGCGTTTCTGCTACGAAGTACATGGCAAAGAAATTGAAAAAAGACAATGATGTTGAGATAACATTGATCGACCGTCACTCTTATCATACGATGATGACTGAACTGCATGAAGTCGCTGGAGGACGTGTAGAACCTACCGCAATTCAATATGACTTGCAGCGCTTGTTCTCACGCAAGAAAAATGTTCGTTTAGTAACCGATACAGTAACTGGGATCGATAAAGAAAATAAAACTGTCCAAACAAAATTAGGTAGCTATTCATTTGACTACTTGATCTTAGGGATGGGTGGCGAACCGAATGACTTCGGTACACCTGGCGTTAAAGAAAACGGCTTTACTTTATGGTCATTTGACGATGCTGTCCGCATTCGCGAACACATTGAAAAAACTGTCGCAAAAGCAGCGATCGAACCAGATGCAGCATTACGCAAAGCAATGTTGACCTTTGTCGTTTGTGGTTCTGGATTTACCGGGATCGAAATGATCGGTGAACTGATCGATTGGAAAGATCGTTTAGCTTCCGATTATAAATTGGACCCAAGTGAAATCAGCTTGAAAGTCGTTGAAGCAATGCCAACGATCTTAAACATGCTTGATCGTAACGATGCAGCCAAAGCAGAGCGTTACTTGAAGAAAAACAATGTTGATCTTGTCTTGAATGCACCAATCGTTGAAGTGGCACCTGACCACATCAAACTAAAAGATGGTTCAACGATCCCAACCCACACATTGATCTGGACTGCCGGTGTCAAAGGAACTAGCGATGCTGCTGATTTCGGTTTAGAAACTGCTCGTGGGTTCCGTCTAGTTGCCAATGAGTACATGGAAGCAAAAGGCTACGAAGACAAAAACATCTATATTATTGGTGACTTGGTTTACTTCGAAGAATTCCCGAACACACCAACACCACAAATCGTGCAAGCAGCTGAACAAACAGGTCACACTGCAGCAACGAATATCGTTTCAGCCATCAAAGGTGGCGAAAAACATAAATTCAAAGGAAACTACCAAGGATTTATGGTTTCCATCGGTGCCAAATGGGGCGTGGCGAACTTATTCAATAAGATTCACCTGAGCGGTTTCTTAGCGATCATTATGAAACACATCGTTAACTTGAAATACTTCTTTGATATTCGTTCTGGTTACTACATGTTCCAATACTTGATGCATGAAATCTTCCACATCAAAGATGACCGGACAGTCGCTCGTGGTCACACGTCTCGTTACGGTAACGTCTTGTGGAGTGTTCCGCTTCGTATTTTCTATGGTCTTGTCTGGTTCGTTGAAGCCTTCAAGAAAATTTTGGGTACGAATGGGGAAGTCTTCAAACCTGGTACTTGGTTCGGTGAAGGTTCTTGGTTCCAAGGCAACAGCGTATTCCCTTGGACTTGGGAATATCAAACAGTCGCTGATGCAGCCAGTGGTGCTAGTGAAGCAGCCGATGCAGCAAGTGCCGCTAGTGGTGCCGGTGAAGCAGCCGATGCAGCGACACAAGCCGCACACTTCGGTTTGAGCTATGCTTACGGTGAACAACCAATGATCGTGATTGAAAAATCACCTGACTGGTTCACAAAAGTTATGCAATTTATTATGCCAAACAACGACGTTGCCATGTTCTTCCAAAAATTCATGGTCTTCTTTGAAATTGCTTTAGCTCTTGCATTGATGGCTGGTCTCTTCACTTGGTTAGTAAACGCAACGACTATCGTTTTGGTGTTGACTTTCTGTATGTCTGGTATGTTCTACTGGGTAAACATCTGGTTCATTCCAGTTGCATTTGCCTTGATGAACGGTTCAGGACGCGCAGTCGGTTTAGACCGTTGGGTAATCCCATGGTTGCAACGTACCCTTGGAAAATGGTGGTACGGTACCCCTCGCTCCTTATATGGCAATAAATAAGCCAGCAAAATAGAATACCTGTACGACTTCATGAGACTAAGACATTCTGATTTTCAATCAGTGTCTTGGTCTCTTTCCAAGTACAGAACTTTTTCTTGATCGTCCTTGCACAGAAATCGGTGGATTATTGAGGATTCAGCTAGTAGAATCTTGTCTTCTTATGCTAGAATGAGACACATCACATGAAAGAACAGGAGTCTTTTTTGATGAAACTAAAAGAATTTATCCGCGATGCCCATTTAAAACCATGGGATGGCGTCATCATACTTGTTTTGATCCTCAGCTCTTTTTTACCGCTTTTTATTTTTGGCCAGACGCAAACGGCTGACAAAGAAGCCGTCTTACGGGTCGATGGGACAGAAATCAAACGTTTTGACTTAGTTGAAGGTCAAAAAGCATACACCTATCTTTATGAAGATGAAGACGGAGATACCAATTTACTGGAGATCGAAGGCGATCGGATCCGAATCAAGGAAGCTGATTGCGGCGACCAGATTTGTGTCCGCCGTGGCTGGGCCAGTAAAAATGGGGAAACCATCGTCTGTCTACCTCATAAATTGGTGATCGAAATCCAAGCCGCAGATGGGAGTGAGACCGACGATCTAATCTATTGATCGTTTGCTTATGAGTCGATTACAACGAATAATTTTCATCTCACTGCTGGTCGCCCAAGGGGTCGTGATTGGTTTAGTTGAAAATATGATCCCTTATCCATTTGCCTTTGCGCCTGGTGCGAAACTAGGTTTGGCAAATTTAATTACCATTATTGCTTTGTTCACCATGCCGAAAAAAGACAGCTTTCTCTTGATTTGGCTAAGACTGATCTTAACGACGTTACTAGGAGGAACGGTTTCGACCTTCTTATATAGTATGAGTGGTTCCTTACTGAGCTACTTTGGGATGTCTTTGGTGAAACAGTTGGGGCCTAAGCGTGTCAGTATCATCGGCATTAGTGCGGCCGGCGGTTTCTTGCACAACGTCGGACAGTTGATCACCGCCTCATGGATCGCTCAATCCTGGAGCGTGATGCTCTACTTGCCGGTCCTGTCTTTCTTTGGGATCTTGTCCGGGATCGCTATCGGGATCGCCGCCAACTACTTGCTGCGCCGTGTCGAAACACTGCGCCGTTTTCAAATTGATTATGAACGCCAGACCAAAGTCAAATGGCGCTCGGATTCAGAATAAAGGAGTTAATTATGAAACTTCATTCCATGTGGCAAGAGTATCCAGCACTGCAAGCTGACTTATCTGCCTCCTTGCAATTGATGGAAAAATCATTAAAACTAAAAAACAAAGAGGTCGAACAAGCGATCCTGGCCATGATCCATTCAGGTGGAAAACTGCTGCGTCCTGCTTATCAGCTGCTCTTTTCTGCTTATGGCAGCGACAAAGATCGCGAAAAAGCCGTCGCATTGGCGGCCTCGATCGAGATGCTCCACACTGCTTCGCTGATCCACGACGATATCGTTGATCATGCGGACATCCGCCGCAAGCTGCCGACCATTCGTTCCGAATTTGGCAACGATGTCGCTGTCTATGCTGGTGATTACCTCTTTGTCTGCTGCTTTAAATTGATGGCGGATTATGCCAGCTCCATGAAAAGCTTGCAGATGAATTCCCGTAGTATGGAAAAAATCCTGGCCGGCGAATTAGGGCAAATGAGCAAACGATACGATTTGTCCGTCACTGTCGAGGATTACTTAGAAAACATTCGCGGCAAAACCGCTGAGTTGTTTGCTTTAAGCTGCTTCATCGGGGCTTATGAAAGCGGCACTTCTTTGCGCTTTGCCAATCAAGCCCGTGAGATTGGCGAAGCCATTGGCCTTGCCTTTCAAATCATGGATGATGTCTTGGATTACAGCCAAGACGCGACTGCCTTAGGAAAACCAGTATTGGAAGATGTTCGGCAAGGCGTCTATTCTTTGCCGCTGTTGATGGCACTGAAAAATGACCGCCAACAACTGTTGCCACTGCTGGAAAAACAAGGCACAATGACTGAGGCGGATACCCATGAAGTCTATCGGATCGTCCAAGAAAGCGCCGGGATTGACGAAGCCAAGAAACTCGCTGCCGACTACACGAAAAAAGCTTTGCAGGCGATCCAGAAATTGCCTGAGACCAAAGATGAAACCAAAACATATCTTTATCAGATCACTGCTCAGATCCTTGGGCGTCAGAACTGATCAAGGATCTAGCAAAAGCCTTGCAGCTGGAATCATCCTGAAATAAGCCCCCAAGGGTAGATTTCTGATCTACTTTTGGGGACTTTTTAGTTGATAGCTAGAAGTTTATACGAAAAAAGCCTCAACGGACAATTCATCTGTCCGTTGAGGCTTTTTTTCTTTTAACGCATCGTCACAAATTCTTCTGACCCCGTCGGATGAATGGCAACGGTTTGATCAAAGTCTGCTTTCGTAGCACCCATTTTGATGGCTACAGCGAAGCCTTGCAGCATTTCATCGACACCGATCCCGATGCCGTGCAGACCGATGATTTTTTCTTCTTCTCCTAAGCACACCAATTTCATCTCACACTTTTGGCGATACTCATTTAAAGCAAAGTACATCGGTGTAAAGCGCGAACGATACACCTTTATCTGCTCTTGGCCGTATTTTTCCAAGGCTGCTTCTTCGGATAAACCAATCGTGGCAATCGGTGGATGCGTAAAGATGACCGTCGGTACTAAATTATAATCCAAGTACGCATCGCTTTGACCGTTGAACAAGCGTTCAGACAAGCGACGACCGGCGGCGATCGCAACCGGGGTCAAATCCAATTTTCCAATGACATCGCCCACTGCAAAAATCGAGTCAGCCGTAGTAGTTTGATATTTGTCCACAATGATAAACCCTTTTTCATCCAATTGGACATCGGTGTTTTCTAGGCCTAACTTGTCCGTATTCGGCACACGACCACCAGCAAAAAGGACGCAATCGCCGGTCAAGGTTTCGCCATTTTCAAAGTGAACGATATACTCGTCACCTTCTTTAATGATACGAGAGGCCACGTAGCCTGCATAAGTTTCGATTCCTGATTCTTGGTACATCTCCACGAGATTATCCGCAAGCATCTTGTCAAAGGTTCGTAATGGCCGCTCTTTGCGGTACGCCCAAGCCACTTGGCTGCCCAGCTGTTGGCTGACACCGCTGATTTCGGCTGCGATGTAGCCTGCCCCTAAGACGACCATACGCTTTGGTGCTTCTCGCAACGCAAAAAAACCATTCGAGTCAATGGCGTACTCACCGCCGGGAATATTCATCGCGCTAGGTTTTCCACCGGTGGCAATCAAAATATTTGCTGCATGGTAGTTTTCCCCATTGACGGTAATCGTGTGGTTATCCACAAACTGTGCATAACCGTGGATAACTTCTACATTGTTGCTGTCTAAGCCTTTTTGATAGGCTGTGTGTAAAAAATCAATGTATTTTTCACGGTTATCCACAAGTTCAGTAAAATTAAATTTATCCACATGTGGATAAATGCCGTAGCTAGTTGCGTCCCGTTTGATCATTTCTAACATCTCACTAGCTTGCCACATGACTTTTTTCGGTACACAACCGACATTGACACAGGTGCCGCCTAATTCATTGCCTTCGATCAATAATACTTTGGCGCCGTGCATCCCTGCACGATTGGCTGAGGCGATCCCGCCGCTGCCGCCACCAATTACTATGTAGTCGTATGTTTCCATATTTGTTGTTTCCTCCTTAAGATTGTCTATGTTCTCATCGATCCTTTTTGGCTGGATTGATTCAACAAAAAAAGCCGAGAGAAACTCTCGACCTTATTTTTTCTT
This sequence comes from Enterococcus sp. DIV0008, assembly GCF_050542615.1. Classification (NCBI taxonomy): domain Bacteria; kingdom Bacillati; phylum Bacillota; class Bacilli; order Lactobacillales; family Enterococcaceae; genus Enterococcus; species Enterococcus sp. DIV0008. Next base: position 3,299,994 of record NZ_CP172937.1, read on the forward strand.
CCGAATCATGTCTCCGACTTCCACCGGTTCTTTGACCGGCATCGTCAGCAGCATCATAGGATTTGGTGCACGATCGATGGATTCACCGTCTTCATTATACATGACTTCGACGGTTTGGTGAAAGTGATGGAATCCGGGACCGTAAAATTCGATTTCATCGCCGACGGAAAAGTGGTTCCGTTGCCGAATCGTAGCTGTTTTCGTTGCCGGATCATACGCCATGACTTCCCCAATAAATTTGTATTGCGGAATTTTCCGACGCGGACCGAACAACTGCTCATTTTCACTCGGGGTATCGTAGTAAAAGCCTGAGGCAAGCTCGCGCTGCGCAACTTTCCACAGTTCATCGATCCATTCTTGTTTGCAGACATAGTTCTCTGGATCGGCCATGTAACTGTCCACGGCTGCTTTATAAACGTTCGCCACGGTTGAAACATAGTGGATCGATTTCATGCGGCCTTCGATTTTGAAACTATCCACGCCGTTTTCAATCAGATCAGGGATATGTTCGATCATCGACATATCCACAGCACTCATGGAAAACTCTTCTTCCACTGTCCCGTTTTTAGTCAAACTGTTTCGTTCCGTTGCAAACGGCATGTCAAACAAATCATATTTCCAGCGGCAAGATTGCGAACAGCCGCCGCGATTGGCGTCTCGCATCGACATATGATTGGACAAAGTACAACGGCCAGAATACGAAATACACATGGCGCCATGAATAAAGGCTTCGATCTCCACGCTAGTATTTTTGCGGATCTCAGCGACTTCCTCCATCGACACTTCTCGGGCGAGGACGACCCGTTCTAGGCCTTCTTCCCGCCAAAATTCCAATGTTTCATAGTTCGTGGCACTAGCTTGGGTGGACAAATGGATCGGTAGACCCGGCGCTTCTGTTGCGCAGATCTGGATCAAAGCGGGATCAGAAACGATCACGGCCGAAATACCGACATCTCGCAATTCCCGAAAGAATTCCCCTGCACCTTCCTGATTGCCCTCATGGGTCACCATGTTGGCTGCTACATAGACTTTTGCGTTGTGGGCTTTGGCAAAAGCCACCCCTTCCGCCATTTCTTCATAGGTAAAGTTACCCGCGCGACTCCGTAGACCATAGGCATTGCCGCCGATATAGACAGCGTCAGCGCCATAGTGGATCGCTGTTTTTAATTTTTCTAACGTACCAGCTGGTGCTAACACTTCTGGTCGTTTCAATGCTTGTTTAACGGTCATTTGTTCTTGCTCCTTACTTGATATCGTCAGGATCGATGGCATAAAATCCAGTGTCTAACCCACGTTCTGCCGGATGAAGTTGGGCAACTTGTTCACTGAGCACAGCTGCTTGCTCTGCTTGCCACTTCCCACTTTCCACAAGGCTCTTGGCTTGGGCAAAAAGCTTAGCAATTGCCACAAAGGCAGCCCCTCGTGTATAGATTCCGTCCAGCTTCCAGGTTTGAAAGCCTGTTGCGGCTAATTCCGCCAGCTGCAGCATCAAATTAATGTCGTTATTGGCAAAAATGTGCGTGCCGTGGCTATCTTCATAAATGGAATAGTGGGTTTCTTCTTTTTTCGGTTCGGATAAAAACAACCCACGGTCGTGGTTCTTTTCTTCCGATTGTTGGGTATAGTTATAATAATTTTGTAAAAGCGGACGCTTCGATTGGTGAATGCAGGTCGCACCATAAACCAATACTTCCACAGGAATATTTAGTTGTGGCGCCATGATTTTCATTTCCTCGAAAGGAACTTCTCGCGCTAAAACGGCTGCCTTTGCTCCTTTTTGTCCCCAAAAATTGATTTGACGAGCGCTCGTTACTAAGGTTTCCCCTGCATAGATAAATGGCAAGGCACATTCTGGATTTTGCTTCATGCGGTAAATAATCCCAGGATCTCCGAGAGCGATTTGATCGGCTTGATTGGTCTTCAGAAATGCTAGGTATTCTGGAATCAGCTTCATTTTTTCTGGATGCATGATGCCATTGACTGCGATCGTCACTTTCTTTCCAGCTTCGTGGGCCATGTCGATCAGTCTGATTTGCTCTTCACGAGAAAAAGAGGCCGGTAGGCGCAGCCCGAATGTCTCTTCTCCAAAAAACAATGTATCAACATAAGGGATGAGCTGCTGTGCTTGCTCGATCGATTCCACCGTGGCGATAATCTCAACCATAATACTCCTCCTTTTTTCAACTCATTCATAGTATCACACAGCAGGATTCTTTCCAAGAGGTCTCGTTACTCTTTTTTTCACGAATATCACTTGGCTCATTAATCAACCGTTGTCGTAAAGCTATTTAGAAGGATATTTTTTTGTGAATCACCAATCATAATCAATGGAGACTTCTTGATCACTACTAGACATAGCAAGACAAAAAAGCGACGTTCCTATGGATGCCGATTGCTCGACCATAGAAACGCCGCTGCCGTTATTGGCTCGACTTAAACTTGTTGCAAGACCCGTGCTTGTCCCTCTTTGACATTGAGGGTGATCGATCCTTTGGAAGCACCGATCGTCACTTTGTCACCTAAATGAATTTGTCCTGATAGGAGTGCTTCACTTAAACGGTCTTCGACTTCTTTTTGCAAGGCCCGACGAATCGGCCGTGCCCCATATTCTGGATCAAAACCAGCTTTACCGATCACATCAATGGCAGATGGCGTGATCTTCAATTGGATGTCTTGGTTGCCTAATCGTTTGATGATCGCTTTGCTCATGATCTTCACGATCTCGTGGATCTCCCCTTCACCTAGGGATTGGAAGACCACTGTTTCATCCACACGGTTCAAGAACTCTGGACGGAAGGCTTTTTTCAGCTCTTCTAAGATCCGTTTTTGCATCGCTTGGTGATCTTTCGTTAAATCAGTGACATTAAAACCAACGCTTTTTTCTTCACGGATTTGTTGGGCACCGATATTAGAGGTCATGATCAAAATCGTGTTGCGGAAATCGACTTTCCGACCTTTGGCATCCGTCAAATGGCCATCATCCAGCACTTGCAAGAGGATATTGAAGACATCGGGATGGGCTTTTTCCACCTCGTCCAATAAGATGACGGAGTAAGGTTTTGAACGGATTTTTTCCGTCAATTGCCCACCTTCATCATAGCCGACATAGCCTGGCGGTGAACCGATCAAACGGCTCGTGCTGTATTTTTCCATAAATTCGGACATATCGACACGAACCAAGGCATCTTCACTACCAAACATCGCTTCTGCTAAGGCTTTGGCAAGCTCGGTTTTCCCGACACCGGTCGGCCCTAAAAACATGAAGGAACCGATTGGGCGGTTGGGGTCTTTCAATCCACTGCGGGCGCGGCGGATCGAACGAGCGACTGCTTTGACCGCTTCTTCTTGGCCAACTACCCGTTGATGCAAGATCTTTTCAAGATCCAACAAGCGTTCGCTTTCTTTTTTCTCCATCTGCTGCAGAGGTACGCCGGTCCATTGGGAAACGACCGTGGCAACATCTTCTGCAGTAACACTATCGGCATAGCCTGACGCTTCTTTGACTTCCATAAACGCTACTTCCGTCAGCTGTTGGGTCAATTTCTTTTCCTTGATCCGTAGACGAGCTGCTGCTTCAAAATCTTGCTGGCGAATAGCGGCTTCTTTTTCTTCGATCAAGTTGGCGATCTCGTTTTGCAGATCTGCCAATTCAGAACTTTCATCGGTTTTGTCTAGACGCACTTTGGCTGCTGATTCATCCATCAAATCGATGGCTTTATCTGGTAATTGGCGCGAATTGATGTAACGTACGGACAATTGCACAGCGGCGTGTAACGCATCATCAGAAATTTCCACCCCATGATGTTCTTCATAACGAGGACGCAAGCCTCGTAAAATTTCTTCCGCTTCTTCTGGTGTTGGTTCGTCGACTTGCACCCGAGCAAAACGGCGTTCTAACGCAGAATCTTTTTCAATGTATTTTTGGTACTCATCTAGCGTTGTGGCACCGATGGTTTGCAATTCTCCACGGGCTAAGGCTGGTTTCAGAATATTCGAGGCATCAATCGCCCCTTCGGCTCCGCCGGCCCCAATCAGTGTATGCAATTCATCAATGAATAAGATGATTTGACCATCTTGATAGATCTCATCGATGATTTTTTTCATTCGGTCCTCAAATTCCCCACGGTATTTCGTTCCGGCAACTAAAGCCCCCATGTCCAGCATCATCAAGCGTTTGTTTTGCATGTCTTCTGGGACTTCCCCATTGATGATTTTTTGGGCTAAGCCTTCGGCGATCGCGGTTTTCCCAACACCAGGTTCCCCCACGAGAACAGGGTTGTTTTTGGTCCGACGGCTAAGGATCTGGATCAACCGCTTGACTTCTTTGGCACGCCCGACAACAGGATCTAGGCGTTTTTCACGGGCTAATTTGGTCAAATCACGGGCTAAGGAATCCAAGGTCGGTGTTCCTTGCTGCGCTTTGGCTTGGGCTGGACGACGACGACCAGCACTTCCGTTGGTTTTGCTTTCATTGAAGCCCATTTTTTTCTTCAAAAGCTGACGCATTTTCGCGAGACTCAAGCCGAGATTCAGCATGATTCGTGAAGCCAAAATGTCTTCGTCTCTTAATAAGCCTAATAATAGATGTTCAGTACCAATTTGTGGTGCCCCTAAGCGTTTGGCTTCATCCCCTGCATAAGCAAATGTATGTTTTGCTCGTGGCGAATACGCGAGATAGGCGTTTTCTGGGTATTGACGAACGGTGCCGTACCCTGTTAAATGTTCGATTTCTTCACGAATATCGTTTTCTGTGATATTCATTTCCCGCAAGGTTTTGCCGGCGATCCCGTTTTGTTCAATGACCAATGCCAATAGAATGTGTTCAGAACCTACTGCTTGGTGCTTAAAGTATTTTGCTTCTTCTTGGGCGATAGCCAAAACGGCTTTCGCGCGTTGGGTGAATAATTCATCCATCTCTTTCACTTCCTGTCTTCGTAACTTAATCGTTCTAGAATTGCATGGAGCAAATCAGCTCGTGTTCTATTTTCATAAGGAGAACGTCCTAGAACTGCTTTCGCGATGACGGTCAACAATAAATTGCCTTCTCGCTTGGACAGGATTCCTTCCTCATAAAGTTTCTGGATTATTGCATATGCATCTTTTTCCGAGATGGTTTCATCGAATAATTGATTCATTTCTTTTAAGTAGTGGTGGCTGTCCGTGATTTTGACTTTCTCGATCCGAATATAGCCGCCCCCGCCGCGTTTGCTTTCAACCGCATAGCCTCTTTGAACGGTAAAGCGGGTATTGATCACGTAATTTATTTGTGAGGGCACGCAGTTGAACAAATTTGCCATTTCTGCGCGACGAATCTCAATGGTTTCACTGTCTTCAAGAATTTTCTTCAAATATGCTTCAATCAAATCGGAAGTATTGTGATGACTCAATTCATTCCCTCCCTTGACTAATTCTGACCTTCATTATACCCAATTTTTGAATCCTTGGAAAGATGTACGCTTGCACAAATAGCCGGACTAAAGGAAATTTTAAAGACACCGGTGCCTCACTATAAGGTTTAGAAACAAAAACAAGCAGCTGGACGGGGAACAAAAAGAGAATTCTTTGGTCCCCGAAGGCTGCTTGGTTAAAGTATTTGGTTTTAGCTAGTTTCTAATCACTTTCTGAGCTACTTTCACTCGTAGCGCTTGAATCAGAGGAATCATCTGAACTACTGCTTGGCGTCGATGAGGACGAATCATCTGGTTCAGGTCCTCTAGAGATCGTGACCGTTACAGTAGAGCCAACTTCGACGGAGGTTCCAGCACCTGGAGAGACACGGACAACATGTCCAGCTGGTACTGAGTCATTATAGCCGTCCTCTTCCTCAAAAGTTGAGTCCAATCCCGCTTCATTCAAGTCTGCTTCTGCATCGGCTTGGCTTTTCCCAACAATTCTTGGTACATTGACCATTTCCTGCCCACTGCTGACCGTCAAAGTGATGGTCGTTTGGGAAGTCACCACCGTTTCACCTGTTGCGGGTGCTTGGGCGATGATCGTGCCTGATGGTTGACTGCTAGATTGATAGTTCACTTCGATCTGTGATCGGTCGACACCGCGAGAAGTCAATGCTGCTCGTGCATCTGCCTCTGTCATGCCATAATAGTTGTCCATTGCGAAGCTATCTGGTCCGGAGCTGACCTTAAAGGTGATTTCGTCTTCTGCTGGGGAAACTTCCCGCCCTGCTGCTGGTGATTGACTGATAATATCCCCTTCATCGACATCATCTGACGACTCTAGCTCTTCTTTGATTCTGTCTTCATCAAAGCCCAAATCGATCAACTCTTTTTTGACATCATCAAAGGAACGACCTTCATAGTCATCAAGGGTGATTTTCTTCGTTCCACTACTGATGTAGAGAATCACGACGGAATTCTTTTTGACTTCATTGCCTTCTGGGGGATCGGTTTTGACGACATTGCCTTCTTCGACTTCATCATCTTCGATTTCTTCCACCTCGTCTGCCACTTTCAAACCGGCGGCTTCCAGTTCGGCCCGAGCGGCGGCTTCTGTCTGACCACTGACTTCAGGAATTGCCACATCTCCTCGACCACCGCCGAATAGGAAGTAACTGCCTATTCCTAGCAGTGCGATCACCATAATGATTGGCAGCAGTAGCCAGCGTTTGCGTTTTTTCTTTTTCGGCTGCGCCGCTTCTTCAGCTTGATCCGCTGCCGTTTCTGCCACGGGTTCTTCCACTGGCGGCGTTTCGACTTGGGCTGCTTCCACAGGGGTCAGCACTCTCGTTTCATCCATCAGGGCATGAGGTTCCCATCTCGGTTCATTGAGCCGTTCAGGAGACAACACGGTATCGAGATCTGCCCGCATTTCATCGGCGGTCTTGTAACGATCCGCCGGTTCTTTGGCGGTCGCCTTCAACACGACGTTTTCCAACGATTGCGGAACATTTTTGTCATAGATCCGAATCGACGGGATCTCATCTTGGAAGTGTTTCAAGGCGATCGTTACGGCTGATTCGCCATCAAAGGGTACTTTGCCGGTTAAAATTTCATAGAGGATGATCCCAATCGCATAAATATCTGATTGATTGGTGGCCATACTGCCTCGTGCTTGTTCTGGTGACAGATAATGCACCGAACCTAGCATCGAGTTGGTTTGGGTGATCGACGTTTCGGATAGGGCGATCGCGATCCCAAAATCGGTGATTTTCACCACGCCGTCTTCATTGATCAGCACATTCTGGGGCTTTAGGTCCCGGTGAATGATGCGGTGCTGATGGGCCAATGCCACCGCTGATAAGATTTGTTGGATGATATCAACGATCTGCAAATAAGGTACGGGATAGTGCGTTTGGATATAGCGCTTGAGATCCATTCCTTTGACATATTCCATCACCAAAAACTGCATGCCGTCTTCTTCACCGACATCATAAACGGTTACGATGTTGGGATGAACCAGCTCAGTCGCCGCCAAGGCTTCTCGTTGAAAGCGCCGAATCGCACTTTGGTCGTTTTGGAAGTCAAAACGAAGCACTTTGATTGCCACTTCACGGTCTAAGATCAAGTCATGCGCCAAAAACACATTTGCCATTCCGCCGCTGCCGATATTGCCGATGATTTTATATCGGCCGTTTATCTTCTTCCCAATTTCGATCATGGGCGCTCTCCTCCAACTTTAATCAATAATACCGTGATATTGTCGACACCGCCGCGTTCGTTGGCTTGATCGATCAATGATTGCACTGCTTCTTCCAGCTCAGGGGTTTCTTGGATCGTTGCTGTGATCTCTTCATCTGAGACCATGTTGGTCAATCCGTCTGAACACAGCAGCAAATAATCCCCGTCTGCAATAAAGTGGATCGCCACATCGACTTCGACTTCGCTTGGCATACCGATCGAGCGGGTCAAAACGTTTTTGCGAGGATGATTCAAGGCCATTTCTGCTGTGATTTGTCCTGACTTCACCAATTCATTGACCAGTGAATGGTCCTCTGTGATTTGGGTCAGCACTTGATTGCGTAAAAGATAGGCACGGCTGTCCCCGACATTGGCGATCGTAAACTGGTCGCCTAATAAGGCCACAGCAATGATCGTGGTGCCCATGCCGCTAAGTTCTTCTTGTTCTTGTCCTTTTTGGAAAATCACTTGGCTTTCCGCTTGGATTTTTTGGATCAGCCATTGGGCAGTTTTTTCACTATCTGTCAGTTCTGTCTGTTCCCAAGCGGTGCCGATCTCACTGACTGCTTGACGGCTAGCGACATCTCCGGCCCGGTGGCCCCCCATGCCATCGGCAAGCAAGGCCAATGTCACATTGGCTTTATTTACATAGGTTGCTGCAAAATCTTGGTTTGTGTTGCGACGTTTGCCGACATCTGTTTGAAAACGAATCTCCAATTTCTTTCACCTCGTTACTTTTTGCGTAGACAACTGATAAAAAAGCCATCTGTCATAAAATCTTGCGGATAGATCGTCAACATATCCTCTTGAACAGCTTCAGCTGCCAGCGGTCCTACCGCAAGAGGCATTTGCTCAAATTCAGGATGGTCAGCAAGAAACGCTGCCACGACTTGTTGATTTTCTTCCGCTAGAATCGTACATGTGCTGTAGACCATTATACCCGATTTTTTCAAGGTTGGGGCGGCACTTTCCAAAATCTCTCGCTGAATCTGCGGCAAGCGTTGGAAATCGGCTTCCGTCTTGCTGTATTTGATGTCTGGCTTACGGCGCATCAATCCTAGTCCAGAACAAGGGGCATCCACTAAGATGCGATCAAATTGTTCGGGTGCAAAGGTTTGAGCCGTCTCCCGCGCATCCATCACGCGGGTTTCCACAACTGCTTCTACGCCTAAACGTTGGGCATTTTGCTGAATCAGCTTAACCTTATGGGCATGGATATCCAGTGCTGTCACTTTGCCGCCCTCTGCGGCAGACAAGAAGGCAGCGATATGGGTCGTTTTGCCTCCTGGTGCGGCGCAGGCATCCAATACTTGATGGTCCCGAGCTACTTGTAAAACGGGGGCAACCAGCATCGAACTTTCATCTTGGATCGTCAGTAAGCCTTCTTTGTAGAGGGAAGAGCCCGCCATAAAGCCTTTGTCAGCCACAACCCCATAGGGGGAAAGCTCACTTGGCCGTGCGTCGATGCCTTCTTCTTGCAGCCGCTCGATCGCTGCTGCTTGCGAGATGCGCTGCAGATCGATACGACCACTGGCATGATTGGGTTCAAATAGGGCATAGCCCAGCTCACTGGTTTCTTCGATCCCAATTTGTTTGACTAGTTTCTTCGTTAGCCACAGGGGCAAACTGATTTCCGTTGCTAGACGTTCCATTGGGTCTTTGATCAATGCCAAGTCTGGCACTCCTTGTCGTTGGATCGTGCGCAGCACCCCATTGACGAATTTACCGGTTCCCGGATTGCCTTTGGCTTTCGCGATATCCACGGCTTCATGAATGATGGCATGGGCGGGTACTTTATCGAGATACAGCATCTGATACAAGGAAAGCCGCAGCAGCGTTTTGACCCACGGATCGACTTTGCGGGCATTTTTAATAAACCGGTCCAAATAATAATCCAATAAAAGCTGACGACTGATGGTGCCGTACACCAATTCAGTCAATAAGCGACCGTCTTTGTCATTTAAACGCCCTTGATTCATCAATTCCCGCAGCAGTAGATTGGAATAAGCGCCGCCTTTTTCGATTCGTAACAACGCTTCTAGGGCCACAAAGCGCACTGTATATTGTATGTCTCCAAGATTACGCTTCATAGGTACCTACCTGATCTCCTTTTTGAATCTGTTGTCCACTGCCGTTTAAGAATGCGGCAATGTCTTGTCGGCCTTTTCCAGCTGGCTGCAATTCATCGATAGCCAATACCGTGCCTTCACCACAAGCGATCAGCAACGTTTTTTTCGTCCGTTCAATGATCGTTCCTGGCTGGGCTGTCGTCGTTTGCTCCAGTGGTGTTACTTGCCAAAGCTTCCAGCGGTTGCCGTTTTGTGTCGTAAAGGCGATCGGCCATGGCCGCATGCCTCGGACTTGGGCATCGATTTGCACCGCCGTTTTCTGCCAGTCGATGGCTTCTTGTTCACGGCTGATATTTGGTGAAAAGGTGACTTTTGCTTCTTCTTGCGGAACCGGCTGCAGCTCTCCTGACAAGATTTTCGGCACAGTTTCCAGCAGCAAATCTTTGCCTAATAGGCTCAACTTATCAAACATCGTCCCCACATCATCTTGTGCCGTGATCGGCAAACGAGCTTGAGCAAAAATACCGCCAGCATCCATTTTTTTGATCATTTCCATGATGGTTACACCCGTTTCTTGCTCCCCTTCCATGATGGCATAATGCACAGGTGCTCCGCCTCGGTATTTCGGCAGTAGGGACGCATGAACGTTGATAGCGCCATACTTCGGTACTTCTAGTAAAGCACTAGGTAAAAATTGGCCGAAAGCTGCCGTGATCAGCAGGTCAGGTGCTAAAGCTTGAATCTGCTCCATTTCTGGTGATCCACTGATTTTTTCTGGTTGTAAAACCAACAAGCCATGCTTCAACGCCGCTTCTTTGACGGGGGTCGGAGTGATAGTTTTTTTGCGACCGACGGGACGATCCGGCTGGGTCACGACTGCTGCCACTTCGTAGCCGGCTTCAAGCAAGCCTTCTAAAATTGGGACGGAAAACGCCGGGGTACCCATAAAGACGATTTTAGTCATTTTCATGTTCCTCCATATACTTTTCTAAGTCTTCTTCAGGAATGCGTTCGACGAGCTTGTCGACAAACAGCACGCCATTTAAATGATCGATCTCATGCTGCATCGCCCGCGCCAAGTAACCGAATGCTTCCACTTCCATTTCTTCTCCTTCTCGATCGAAATAGCGGACAGTGATCTCGTCTGCTCGTTTGACGGTCCCGAAGGTGTGAGGAATACTCAAGCAGCCTTCCACATCAAGGGATTCACCAGAAGAAGCGATGATCTCAGGGTTGATCATTTCAAAGCGATCGTCTTCTTCGACTTCCACGATCGCCACTTGCAGGTTTTTGCCGACTTGCGGTGCGGCAATACCGATCCCATCGTGGGCAACCATCGTTTCATAAAGGTCGTCTAGTAGCTGAACGAGCTCATCGGTAATTACTTTGACGGGTTTTGCTTGCCGACGAAGACGTTCATCGGGGGTAATAATAATAGGATAACGCATATTTTCTCCTCTAAATAAAATTCAACGGCTCTTGGTCAATCGACACGTACAATCCTTTGCGCTGATCGATTTGACTTTGATCCAACAGACGGGTCAACAAAGCAGGTAGCTGCGGTTCATTTTTGTATTTAATGATCAATTGGTAGTAATAACGGTTTTTCACCCGCAAAATCGCACTTGGTGCCGGCCCCAACAAAATACTTTGCGGTGACAGCTCCTGCTGCAGATCCCGCGCGATCGCAAAAATCTTCTGAGCGGCGACTTGCTCTTCGGGATGGCTGCAGGTGATTTTGACGGTGAAATAATACGGTGGATAACCGCTTTGGTGCCGCATCCACATCTCTTTTTGATAGAAATCTTCGTAGTCTTGCGACTGCGCCAACTGGATGGCATAGTGCTCAGGGTTGAACGTTTGGATCACCACTTCGCCGGTTTTTTCCGCCCGACCTGCCCGACCACTGACCTGAGTCAACAGCTGGAACGTCCGTTCACTCGAACGAAAATCTGGCAAGTTCAAGGCAGTATCGGCATTCAAGACCCCTACCAGTGTGATATCAGGGAAATCCAAGCCTTTAGCGATCATTTGAGTCCCTAACAAAATATCCGCTTTTTTCTCCCCAAACAAGGTCAAGATTTTTTCGTGGGCGCCTTTTTTGCGGGTGGTATCGACATCCATCCGTAAGACCCGCGCTTCAGGAAACAGTTCCTTCAACTCTTCTTCCACTTTTTGCGTGCCCGTTCCGTAATAACGAATCTTGTCTGCATTACAGTTGGGGCAACGATGGGGGATGTGTTCTTCATGCCCGCAATAATGACAGCGCATCGTTTTGGTATCCATATGCAGCGTCAAGGAGATGTCGCAATTTGGACAAGGCAAAACATACCCGCAATCGCGGCACATCACGAAGGAAGAGTAGCCGCGCCGATTCAGCAGCAAGACGATCTGTTCTTTGCGGGCCAAACGGTCTGTGATTTTTTCCTGTAACGGACGAGAAAAGGTTTGATACTTTTTGTTGGCAAATTCGGTACGCATATCCACGACTTCGATCTGCGGTAATTGCGCACTGGTTTTTGCTCGTTGATTCAATTTCAATAAGCGGTAGACTTCTTTTTGGGCCCGAGCACGAGATTCTAATGATGGCGTCGCACTGCCTAACACCACTGGACAGTGATGGTACTGACTGCGCCAAATCGCTAAATCTCTCGCATGGTAACGAGGGGCTTCCTCTTGCTTGTAGGAAGCTTCGTGCTCCTCATCGACGATGATGACCCCGATGTTTTTCAACGGAGCAAAAATCGCCGAGCGGGCGCCAACCACCACCTGCGCCTCCCCACGTTCGATCTTACGCCATTCATCGTATTTTTCACCTTGGGACAAGCCGCTGTGTAAAACAGCCACTGCGTCGCCGAGACGGCTTTTAAAGCGTTCGACCATTTGCGGGGTCAAAGCGATCTCCGGTACGAGCATGATCGCGGTTTTGCCTTGTTTCAGCAATTGGGCGATCGCTTGTAGATAGACTTCTGTTTTTCCACTGCCGGTGATCCCTTCCAGTAAAAAAGTCTGCGCCTCTTGGTTATCCGCACAAGCAGTGATTTGCGCTACTGCAGCTGCCTGTTCTTCATTTAATTCAAGGGGGACCGTTTTTTGAAATTGACGGTCTTTGTAAGGATCACGGTAGGCTTCAACTTCCGTAAAGGTCAGCCAGCCAGCTTCTTGCGCTTGGTTCAAAGCCGCGGTGGAAATCCCTTGTTCGGTAAAAAAGGAAACCGGCAAGCGGGCTTCCTCTGTCAAAATCTGTAAGATTTCCAGCTTGCGTTTGGCCCCTTTGCGCAGCTGTTGCTGGACGGCGGGGATTTCTGCTGGCTCGATCTTGCGTTCAATGTAACGGGTCATTTTCGCTTTGTTTTTATTTTTCACGAGATACTGCAATTCAACTACTGCGGCTTCCCGCAAAGGCTTCAACTGCGGCAGCAGCCCTGCACTTTCGGCGTCTTGCCAACTGAGGATGCCGTCTTCGGGAAAATATTCTTTGATGGGATGATTTCCTTCCAGCAAAACGATCTGCTTTTGGTACTCGGCTTTCATCACACTAGGCAGCATCGTCTGCAAGCAAGTAATCTTAAAGGCAAAGGTCGTTTCCTTCATGTAGTCGGCTAATTGGAGAAGTTCTTCATTGACGACAGGCGACAAATCCAACAAACGAACGATTGGTTTTAAGGTCTGCTGCGGTTCGGCAACTTCTGAAAGGCCGACGACGAACCCTTGGATATGGCGGTCGCCCTTGCCAAATGGCACTTCGACCCGCATCCCTGTCTCAATGGCGGCTTGTAATTCTGATGGGATCAGATAGGTAAAAGGCTGATCGGTCTGCATCGTGGGAACATCCACGATCACTTCTGCTATGTACGCCATTTCTTCTCCTCCTTTTAGGTTCTATTTTACTAAATGGGTGGGGGTTTGTCTGTACCCCTTACAAAAATTTAACCATCGCCATTCAAAAGAAAAAGCCAGAACACAGGCGTGCTCTAGCTTGCTTTTGTCTATAGCTTTTGTTCGTCGCGGATACGCGCTTCTAATTCTTTTTGTTCTTGGTCTTTTTGCGCTTTGCGCTCTTCTTGTTCCATTTTCAAGCGGGCCCGTTTGATTTCTGGATGCGGATCATTAACGACTAATTCCGCTTCGATTTCTTCAAGCGCTTGACCCACGCTTTTCACTGAATCAAAGTTTTCTAGTGTTGCTTGCGCACCGGCATCAAGTTCATGCGCCCGTTTGCTTGCTAAGATCACTAATGAATATTTTGAATTGACACGATCCAACAAAGAATCGATTGAAGGTTTTAACATCATATTTCTTACAGCTCCTCTAACATTTTGATATAGGTTCCGATCACTCGGTCAACGCGAAAATGTTCACTTGAAATAATTTCGCGAATTCGTTGGACTGCCTTAGGTACTTCATCATTGACAACGGCATAATCATACAAAGCCATCATTTCGATTTCTTCACGGGCGACACGCATCCGTTCATCGATCACTTCGGCAGAGTCGGTTCCTCTTCCTGTAATACGAGAGCGTAATTCTGCCAGATCAGGTGGCGTCAGAAAAATAAACACACCATCGGGAACTTTGTCTTTTACTTGTTTTGCCCCTTGCACTTCGATCTCTAAAAACACATCTTTTCCTTGATCCAGTGTCTGTTGGACATAAGATAATGGGGTGCCATAATAATTGCCGACATATTCGGCGTATTCCAGCATTTCACCGGCTTCGATCAAGGCTTCAAATTCTTCCCGCGTGCGGAAATAGTAATCGACCCCTTCCACTTCTCCCTCGCGTTTTTGACGAGTGGTCATTGAAACGGAATATTGAAAATCGTTGTCGTCACTCTCAAAAATTGCTTTGCGCACGGTCCCTTTCCCTACTCCGGAAGGTCCTGATAAAACTATAAGTAATCCTCGCTCTGACATAATGACGTCCTTTCACTGACATTTGCTTAACGTCTATTTTGCACTTTTTTTCAGCAACTTTCAAGAACTACTTTATTATAATGGGAATTTCATGAAATTGCTAGTCTACACTTCGGCTGCTTTCTTAAAAGCCCATGTTGCTTAAGGTATTGATGACCCCTGCCAATTCGTCTTTAGCGGTGATCGCTTTTTCGGTAGGATCCGTCACTTCTTGGCAATCGATACGCACGATGTACCGACGATTTAAAGAAACCGCTACGCCATCAACTAATAGATGAAGAAAATCCGGCTCGATGGCTACGCAGGCATCTTCCCATGCAGAGAAATTCTCTTTGTCAGAGGGAATACTGCGCTTGATGACATTTTTTCCGCTTAGTTCGTGAAAGGTGATATCGTAATATTTCATTGGTTCATTCCTCCTACTCGATGTTTTGAACTTGTTCTCTGATTTTTTCAATGATCGTCTTCATTTGGACGACACTGTTTTTGATTTGGATCGGACTCGATTTTGAGCCGATCGTATTGACTTCCCGGTTCATCTCTTGGATCAAGAAATCCAGCTCTCGACCTATTGGTGTCTCAGCTGCCATCAGCTCCGTCATCGTCGTTAAATGGATACTTAAACGATCCAGTTCTTCGTGAATATCGCCGCGTTCCAATAAAATCGCCAACTCTGTCAGTAAACGATCGCGCTCGACTTCTTCCCCTAGATAGGCAGTCAGTTTCTTTTCAAAGCGTTCTTGGTAGTCCGCCTCATAGAGGGTCACGAATTGTTTGAGTTCTGTCAGTTTTTCCTGTAGCTGTCGCTGATTTTCTTGTAAGATCTGCAGAATGCCTTGCCCTTCCACCCAGCGGCTTTGGTCGATCGCTGCCAGCGCTTGATCTAATGCTTCCATCACGCCATCGGCTAAGGTGCTTTCTTCTGGCTCTTGATCAGAGATCGTTAGAAAAGCCTCATGGAGCAGGAATTGTTCCAGCAATGCTGCTTTAGGCAGCTCTGCTAGGTCAAAACGGTCTTTGGCTTCGGTATCGATCTCCTGCATGAAACGTTCCAGCAGGTCCCATTGGATCTCGATCTGTTTCGTATTTGCGGTTTTTTCTTTTAAAGTCACATACAATTCGATCCGTCCTCGCTGGAGGGTCTGCTTGATCGACTGCCGTAAAGCACCTTCTAGAGGATTCAATTGTTTGGGCATTCGCAGCTGCAGGTCCAAAAAGCGCTGATTGACACTTTTGATTTCAATTTCGATCTGCACATCTGGTGTTTCTGCACTGCCTTTGCCAAAACCAGTCATACTTTTCATTTGATCACTCCTCACCCTTTTGCTTTCTTACATGGAAAGCAGGGCTTTTTTAAGTTCTGCAAATTCTTCATTGGATAAGGTCACGCCTTTGCCCATCTTCTCGTGCTCTGGGCCCCAATCTCTCAGATCAAATTTTGGCGGACGCCCATTCCAGCTCACCAAATTCAATTCTTTGCGCCAGCCTCTTTGATTTTCCGAAAGCACGGCGATCTCTTCAACGATTTCATACGAAAATTTATCCATTTTCTGCTCCTTTCAAAAGATAGTGACTATACGCTGCCATTAAAGCAGTCAGCGGGTAACGCCGACGAATCTGCTGAAGGGCGGGCAGATTCAATTGCTGCGTCCGATAAAAAAAGAAAAAGCGGTTTTGCTCGGACAAGACAAAAAAACGGTCGCGATAATAGCTCAGCCACTCGGTGATCGACCAGGCATCGGCTTCTTCCACTGCCTTTAGCGCAATTTTTTCAGCTAAAGCCGTTAGCATCGTTTCCTGCTCATAAATCACCGTAGGCGCTAGATACAATACTTTCGCGGTACACTCTATCAGTATACGCCCCCACTGCTCAAATGGCACATCCTGTTGATAGAATTTACGCATTTTTTTCCAAAATTCTTTTTTCTTTAGTTCCTGATAAAGCAACGGGTCGGTCTGGCGTAGCTCTTTCAAAAAACCCCGCCATAACGGCTGAAAATCAACCGTCTTTTCAAAGGTATACCAATGGCCTTGGTATTTGCCGAACACTTTCAAGGTTTCCAAATAGCCCAAGGTCATATTATCCAGCGAACGCTGGGCATCAAAAACCAAAAAGCTGCCTAAGGACCAAGGAGACCCTAACGAAAGTTGCGCAGTTTCTTCCGTCAAAACCGTCCTTTTATTGATGCCGGGTCCTTGGACATCCACGGTGATACATTCCGTTGCCCCCTGCTGTAGAGCGACATCGATGGGCAGGTTGTTGCGATAGCCGCCATCGATGTAATAGGCGTCATTAATTTTTTGCGCCTGCATCGCTGGATAAAATGAGGCGGATGCCAACAACCAATGCAGATTTTCCTCAACTGCGGATGGATCAAAGGCATAGATCGTCTCCTTGAAGTCGGGCAGACGAGTCGTACAGATCAGCAAATGACAAGCAGTTTGGCTGAATTTTTCTTGATCAAAGGTCTTCTGCAAAAGCTTTGCCAAGGGTTCGGTACTGGCGCCGTTGCTTTTGACCGCTTCGCGGACCAGCGAGTTGGCTTGATTCATCAAATCCCGCAGCGTTTGAGCACGTACCGAAGCAAGCGGATAGTGCAATACTTGCTCATTAGAGATATTTGCCCATAAATCGACGGCCGCTTCCACATCGTTCATTAAAATCAAGGCGCCATTCAACGCACCAACGGAAGTTCCCGTGATCCATTCAAAGGTGATGCCTCGTTCTTGCAGCGCTTGCCAAACCCCGATTTGATACGCCCCATGAGCACCGCCACCGCCTAAAACCAGCGCCGTCTGATAAGCTAGCACTCTTTGATACCCTTGAGGGACCACCTGATACCCTTGCTGGATAAACCACTCAGCCAAGGGGTTCCGATGAGGAAGCTGCCACAAGACGGCTGCTACAAAACGACTGCGGGCAAAGCTTTCTGTCACAGCTAGCAGTTGTTTCCAAGTAAACTCGGCGGCTGCTTCCACCAGCAGATTGGTGATAGTCAGTGTCTTTTGGTCAAAATCAAACTGCCCGGCAAGGTAAAAGCGGCCATAACGGCTGTCGATCTGCCAGCCCTGCTGCGCCATGTCGGCAAGAAAGGCTCGTCGCGCTTTTGAGTGCGACTCAAAAAAGGAAAAGACCAGTCGGCTTTCTTGAAACCCTGCCCTTTGTGCAAGAAAATCGATCGAAGTCAGTTTTTTCACTTTCATCAAGACGCCTCCTTAAGCAAAAAAGAATAGACGAATGACACGCCGGCTGCCGTACCACTCGAGCTATTCTTTTGATTAAAATGTTCGTTGTGCCATGTTGAATGCCGCCAGCATCTCATCCGTGGCTTCATCGACTGGCGTCACAGATTCCAAATCACCTTGGATCACACGACGGGTGACACCGCCCATTTCGCCACAGGTTATCAGCGTGATCATTTTGCGGCCTTCTACTTCGTCAAGCAAATAGACATCGGTCGGATTGACCCGCACAGAAGAAGTCGCGGTATACGTGTAAATATTTTCCAGATCGGTCACATAGATAGCCGCCCCGATGGCGACATCATCCAATGGTGTAAACAAAAGATCTGGCGATTGGGCGCGATGGCTAGCTAACGCGTAATTGCCTTCCCCCATTTTTTGGGTGGGACTTAACGTACCAGCACCATACAGCAAGGCCTCGTTGGCCAAGCCTTTAAAAATCGGCAGATTGATCCCAACACTGGGAACCGCCACGCCGCCGATCACTGGCAAAGCTTTGTTGCTCAGCTGCGCCCGTAAGACTGCTTCTGAACTTGCCGGCTCCACGGCATCAAAATCAAAGGTCGCTTCCGCTTCCATGTTTTTTTCCACATCACTACGATCAATGGTGCCGACTGCGTATGCTTCACCTGTTTGTTTAATAAAATAATTTTTGATTTGATTATTAAAAATCAATGCTAAACCAATCAATAACAGCAAAAGCAAAAAGAGATTGCTCAGCCAATTCGAAAGTCTGCTTTTCTTTTTTCTCATAGGTTTTCGTCTCCATTAGTTTCTTCTTTTATCATACCAAAATCCTCATAAAGACGCCAATTTGGGCAATTTTTTTTACGAAAAGACAAGATTTGCCTTTTTTTGTCGAAAAAGGGAACTTAAAAATTGTTTTTTCTGTTATTTTGTAATATAACTTTAAACGAAAAGATACAAGCAATTTTCAGCGCTTTGTTGTAGAATGAA
Source organism: Enterococcus sp. DIV0008 (assembly GCF_050542615.1). NCBI lineage: Bacteria > Bacillati > Bacillota > Bacilli > Lactobacillales > Enterococcaceae > Enterococcus > Enterococcus sp. DIV0008. The sequence goes on from NZ_CP172937.1 coordinate 3,318,812, forward strand.
CTTAGTAGATAGGAGGGATCGATCGGCATGTCTAACACGATTTACGTACATATTGATACAACCAGCAATGCCGTCTTGACCCGCGGGCTTGCCCCCCAAGATTTTAACAAGAGCATTGTCCATCAGCCCAAGAATCTGCTCTTGCTTGATCCTTCCAGTGATTTCGGCGAATTCGACGGTCATACGGGCTTAAAAGTCATCCGTGGAATGGAAGATGTCCAACTGTTTTTTCAGCAGATCAACAAAGGTCGCATTGCCGAAGAAATGAAGTGGATCGATTTTAATGATTACGAGATGGTCAAAGAATTGACGCCTTTAGAGATCTCCGAATTGTTATATTTCGGCCACATGAAGACACACCTCCACTCCCCTTTCTTTTACAAACTGCAAAATAACTTTGTTTTCTTTGACTTAAAAGATGCACGTTCCCGCGTTTATTATCGCTATTTAGATGAATATTACCGGATCTTGGCGGATCGGATCACCCGTATCGTCTTAGAAAAAATCAATGATCGTCTCTCCTTTTTTAAAAAAGCGACACCGGTGGAAAAGCTCGACTTTAATTTGCTGAAAGAATTGCGGGGAATCATGCAAGAAGGCATCGTCTTCTGTCTGACACAAGAGCAACTGATCGATAAAACTTATACGATCCCGATCTATCTGTCAGAAGATGCTGGCTTGAAAAGCACATTGGTCAATCAAAAAGAGTTAGATCAAATTGCAGTTTTGCGCTACTCAGCCAGCAAAAAAAACTGGTCGTTGGAAATTGATCAAGAAGATTTGGCTTTTGGATTTTTCGACAAAAAAATGTCTTGATGCTTCTCTTTTTCAAAGAGCATCAAGACATTTTTTATGATTTCATTTCTAAAACTAAACTTTCGGCACAAATAATTTTGGAGCGGCCTTGACTAAGAGACCTAATACGACCCCTACATAAACGATATTGATGATGACCGATGACCCATTAAAGATCAAGGAATACAGATACGGACTTTGTCCTGGCGGTGCGTACATTCCCCAGACAAAAACCCCTGCCCAATAATGCCAAAACCAACGGCTAATCACCGCCACGATGCCCCCTAAGACGACATACCACGTAACGGTTTTGCTGTTTTGTCGGATCGCTTGCTGGATTTTATTAGCAAACAAGCCGCCCATCCCACCAAAAGCAAAGGCAAAGGGATATTCAAAGATGATCTGTGGAACGGTGATAAAGTTACGCATCGCACTACCAATCAAAATATTCAGCAAGCCCCACATAAATCCCGCCGTCATTCCCGGCAGCACCCCGCGACGATACGAATACAAGACCAAGGGCACGAGCCCTAGAGACAAGTCGATACTGGAATTGGCTGTCTGGATCGGGATATACGACAAGACGACCCCGATAGCAGCAATCATCGTTCCTTCCGTCCACACTTGCAGCGACATTTTTCGTTTCAAAAAAACTCCTCCTTTAGAATCATCACAATTCACAAAGGAGAAGTGTTAGACACTTCAACTCGTCACAATTCCTACGTTCGCATGATCGAAACAGGTACGAAGGGTTTAGAGTACTCTCATTCTCAGCCTTTGCAGACTCCCCTTTGTGATTAGATTCTATTTTATTTTTTGCTTGCGTTTCGCAAGTCACTTTCAAGAATACCATAAATTGGTGAAAAGAAACATGACTGCGATCGTTTTTTCTAAAAACATCCTGAAACTCCTCAGAAAAAAAACAGCCAATGAGGGGCTAAAGACCGACCATTGGCTGTTGTTCTCATGCATATGAGACACGATTAAATTGATAATTTTGATTCAAACAGTGGACTTACTGGTTTGTTCTCATGGATTCGTTTGATCGCTTCGCCCATCAAGGCACCGACACTGATCTCATCGATTTTTTTCGACTTGCGGTCTTCTGGCAAGTGAATCGAATCTGTCACAACTAGATGCTCAATGGCCGAATCTTCGATCCGTTCCAAGGCAGGTCCTGACAAGACAGGGTGGGTACATGAGGCGTAAACACTTTTGGCACCTGCTTGTTTCAACGCATTCGCAGCCAATGTGATGGTACCCGCAGTATCGATCATATCGTCGATCAAGACACAAGTTTTGCCTTCAACATGACCAATGATATTCATGACTTCCGCTACGTTGGCTTTCGGACGACGTTTGTCGATGATCGCGATTGGTGACTTAAGAAACTCAGCTAATTTGCGGGCACGAGTCACGCCCCCGTGGTCTGGTGAAACAACTACGACATCATCGCCTTGAATGCCTCTTTCCAAGAAGTAGTTGGCGATCAATGGTGCACCCATCAAGTGGTCAACGGGGATATCAAAGAACCCTTGAATCTGTGAGGCATGCAAATCCAGTGTAACCATGCGGTTCGCACCAGCTTTTTCGATCATGTTTGCTACAAGTTTTGCGGTGATTGGTTCTCTTGATCGCGCTTTGCGGTCTTGTCTTGCATAACCATAATAAGGCATTACTACATTGATCGTCTTCGCACTGGCGCGCTTCAAAGCATCGATCATGATCAGCAATTCCATTAGGTTATCGTTTACAGGGCTGCTGGTTGATTGAATCACGTAGACGTGGGCACCACGAATACTTTCTTCAATATTCACTTGGATTTCACCATCGCTAAATTGTTTGACTGAACACTTACCTAATTCAACACCTACTGCAGCTGCGATTTTTTCCGCCAAAGGACGATTTGAGTTCAGAGAAAAAATCTTCAATCTTGGATCAAAATAATGATTTGACATGAGAACCTCCACTTTCTTTGCGTTCATCTAGAAAAAAATGACTCCTTTTTACTAGAATCTTCTTCCTAATAAATAGTAGTCATTTTTCCTTAAGAAATCAAGTCATTTCGCTATTTCTAATTTAGATAAGGCAACTTTTTCGCGTAATCCGCTTTATTTTCCTGACGGGCGCGGGCAATAGCCATACTGTGTTTAGGAACATCTTTGGTGATCGTTGAGCCAGCAGCGATCATCGTTTCCTCTTCGATGGTCAAGGGCGCAACCAGATTGGAGCCAGAGCCGATAAAGCAATTGTCCCCGACAGTCGTTTTAAATTTGCTCTTGCCGTCATAATTAACAAAGACTACGCCGCAGCCGACATTGATGTTTTTGCCTAAGGTCGCATCGCCAACATAAGACAAGTGTCCGACTTTGGTGCCTTCGCCAATCGTCGCATTTTTGACCTCCACAAAGTTACCGATATGGGCATGGGCCAAAATTTCCGCATTGGGGCGAAGATGGGCATTGGGACCAACATCGGCGCCATCATGGATGATGCTCTCCTCGATCGTCGATGCCTTGATCGTCACTTGGTTGCCGATCTTGCTGTCTTCAATTTCAGAAGCTGCCGTAATGACACAATCTTCTCCGATCGTCGTCTTCCCTTTGATGATCACACCGGCTTCGATCAAGGTATCTGAACCGATCACAACGCCTTCGTCGATATAAGTCGTCGCCGGGTCGATCAAGGTCACGCCATTTTGCATGTGCTGACGATTGATCCGCTGGCGCATCAAGCGATTGGCTTCGGCTAAGGCGATGCGGTCGTTGACCCCTAAAGATTCATGGAAATCTTCGGTTTGATAAGCAGCGATGATTTTGCCGTCTTCCTTTAAGATCTCGATAATATCAGTCAAGTAGTACTCCCCTTGGGCATTGTCCGTATCTAATTTTGCCAAGGCGTCAAATAACAATTCATTGTCAAAGCAATACGTGCCTGTATTGATTTCTTGGATCAGTGCTTCTTCGGTCGACGCATCTTTTTGCTCGACGATTTTTTCCACGATGCCGACATGATCCCGTACGATCCGGCCATAGCCCGTTGGGTCTGCCGCTTGTGCCGTCAAGATCGTTGCCGATGCATTTTTCCCTTGATGGTAATCGAACAAGTTATTCAAGGTTTCCGTCGTCAATAACGGCGTATCCCCACTAATTACTAAGGTCGTGCCTTTTTTGCCCTTTAAAAATGATTCGGCTTGAACGACAGCGTGACCGGTACCTAATTGTTCGGCTTGTAAGGCGTAATTGGTGCGATCCCCCAGTTGCTCCTTGACCATTTCCGCCCCGTGACCAACGATCGTCACGATCTCTTCAGGATTTGTTTCCACCACTCGGTTCATGATGTGCTCCACCATTGGCTTACCGCAAACCGGATGTAACACTTTATATAACTTCGATTTCATGCGCGTGCCTTTTCCAGCCGCTAAAATTATTGCAAAACGTGCGTCCACGTATTCCACTCCTATCAATCTGAAGGATTTTTATTCATTGAATTTCCTATAAACAGTTTAGCCCAAGTACTTGTAAATTTCAACGATTTAAGGAATCGCCACCTAGACCAATCAAAAAAAGACTGGCAGCCGCCGTTTTAAAAACAGCTGCTTGCGCCAGTCTAAGAGCCACAAAAATCAGGCTTTTTTCTCAAAATAATTTCCCGGTACTACCGAGATCGTTTTGGTCTGGGTATCGACATCTTCAACATACAGCAGAGAGCTGTAATCGCTGATGGCCCGCTTGCCTTTGAATTTCGTTTCGGCAAAAACCGTAATACCGACTAATTCGGCTTCAAATTCTTCAATCAAGCTCTTCATCCCATTGACCGTGCCGCCGCCTTTCATAAAGTCATCGACCACCAATACTCTAGAGCCGCGCTTTAAGCTGCGCTTGGATAATTCCATTTTTTCGATGCGCTCTGAAGAACCAGAGACATAATTGACACTCACGGTCGAGCCTTCAGTGATCTTGGAATCACGACGCACGATCACGAAGGGAACATTCAAGTAGTAAGAGACTGCTTGAGCGATCGGCACTCCTTTAGTAGCAACGGTCATCACCGCATCGATTTGTTCGCCTAAATATTTGGAAGCGATGATGCGGCCGACTTGGCGCAGCAATTCCGGTTCGCCCAATAAGTCAGATAGATAAACATAGCCGCCAGGCAACAAACGGTCTTGCTCAGACAAGCGTTCTGCCAGCCCTTCGACGTACGCATACGCTTCTTCTTCAGAAATTTCAGGCACAAAAAAAACACCGCCAGCAGCGCCTGGCACGGTATCAAGAATGCCTGTTCCTCGTTCTTTAAAGGTCTTTTTGATAATAGATAAATCTTCGCTAATCGATGATTTTGCAGAGGCATATCGTTTAGAAAAGAAGGACAATGAAATCAATTCATGGGGATGATTCAACAAGTAATGTGTCATATCGATCAGTCGTTCACTTCGACGTATTTTCACACCGGACAACTCCTTTAGTTTATTCGCCTTATTATAAGGCTTTTTCGGGATAAATGCGAGCATTATCTGAAATATTGCTTATATTGTTCGGTTTTGATTAGAGTTTAAAAAAAAGAAACGAAAATTCTTCGTTTCTTTTTCATAAAGCCCTTTATTTGAGGCGCTGTTTTCGTTGCACGAGGATCACGATGCGTTTGATCAAATTGATCACTAAGAAAAGAGCGATAAAAACCAGCGTGATCGTCGCTCCCGGTGGTGTGTCCAAATAAAAGGAACTGGTCAAACCAGACATCATCCCAATCATGCCGATCACGACACTGATCAAAATCACCGCGTTGAAGCTCTTGCCTAAACGCATACTGATGGCAGCTGGTAAAACCATGATCGCAGAGATCAACAATGCACCCGCAATCGGGATCATCATGGCGATTGCCACCCCCGTCAAGACATTAAAGAGCATCGACATCACTCGCACAGGCAAGCCATCGACATGGGCGGTATCTTCATCAAAGGTCAAGATGTACATGGGCCGTTTGAATAAGAAAAATAAAGCAAAAACGACTAAAAACAAAAAGCCTAAGATCCAGACTTGTTCTTGTGTGATCGTAACGATCGACCCAAACAAATACGATTGGATACTCGTTGCGGAGTTTCCACCGCTAAGGTTCATCAGTACGAGGGCTAACGCTAAACCGCCGGACATCAAAATGGCGATCGAGATCTCTGAATAACTGCGGTACAGTGTTCGCAAGTATTCCAAAATGATTGCGGCAATGACTACGATCAATAGCGTCGTCAAACTGGGATTTAGATTTAGAAAGAAGCCTAGTGCCACCCCTGCTAAAGAGACATGGGACAGCGTATCAGCCATCAATGACTGTCGTCGAATCACCAGAAAGACCCCTAGCATTGGTGCGATACCAGCAATAAAAATCGCCGCAAGAAAAGCTCTTCTCATGAATTCATATGAAAGCAGCGCCATGGTGAATCCTCCTTCCGCACTAAACGGATCTGACGGTCCGCATATTCTTTGATATCTTCGTGATCATGGGTGATCATCAAAATCGACTTGCCGTGGTCATGAGCATTGTGTCGCAGCAGTTCATAAAACAGATTGCGGGATTGTTCATCCATCCCCGTGGTTGGTTCATCTAAAATAAATAAATCAGGATCCGTGGCAAAGACCCGTGCCAAGCTGATCCGTTGTTTTTGGCCACCGGACAACTCACCGATCCGTTTATGACGCACGTCCCACATCCCGACGGCATCTAATGCACGGCGGACATGTTCATGGTCTCGTTTCGTCAGTCGCTTGAACCAGCGGTCTCTTGGGTAGCGGCCTGATTGGACCAATTCCAAAACGGTGCTGGGAAATCCCACATTAAAGGAAGCAATCTGCTGAGGAATGTAGCCGATGCTTAATTTTTCACCAGCGGCATTCTTGGTCGCCAAGGTGACTGCTCCTTTAGAAGGTTTCAACAAACCAAGGGTTGCTTTGATCAAAGTAGATTTTGCCGCCCCATTTTCGCCGGTCAAAATCACGAATTCGCCGTCTTCGACAAAGTAGGAAATATCTTCCAAGACGGGCTCATCATCATAATAAAAGGTCAAATCTTTTACATCGATATAACGCACGCAGGCGCCTCCTTAGTGAATACTTTTTTGTAATGCTGCCAAATTGTCTTCCATTACAGACAGGTATGTTTCGCCGTTATCCATCTGCGCTTGCGTCAAGCTTTCTAATGGATTCAAGACCGCCAGCTCCACTCCTGTTTCAGAGGCTAAGGTCTCAGCCACCTTCGATGACGCGTTTTCTTCAAAATAGATAACTTTGACTTGCTTTTCTTCTACATATTCTTTCAGTTCAGCCAACCGACTTGGCGTTGGTTCTTGATCGGGTGAAATGCCCGAAATCGATTCTTCGACTAAATTATACTGCCGTGCCAAATAGCAAAAGGCTGCGTGCTGCGTAACGAAGGTCCGCTGAGTCGCATCCTTTAACGCCGCTTGGTAGGCTTCATCTAAAGCAGAAAGTTTTTCGATATAGGCAGCCGCATTTTCCGTGAAGGTTGCCTTTTGCTCAGGAAACTTCGCAATCAGGTCATCGCGGATCGTTTCTACTTCTTGGATCGCTAAGACTGGATCGGTCCAAACATGAGGGTCATACGTATGATCATGGCCTTCATGGCTGTCTTCATCCTCGTGACCATGCTCTTCCTCTGTGCCTTCCACCAACTGAATGTTTTTGGCCGCTTCGATCACGGCTGTTTGCTCAGGATCGACGGAATCCGTCAAACTAGCGACCCAAGTTTCTAGCTCAGGACTATTGTAGACAAAGGCATCTGCATCCATAATTTTGGTCATATCTTTGGCACTTGGCTCATAGTCGTGAGGTTCGGTTCCTGCAGGGATCAACAAGGAGACCTCTGCTGCATCGCCTACGACTTCTTTCGTAAATTCGTACATTGGATAAAACGTCGTGACGATCGACAGCTTCTCGGTGTCACTCGATTGACTTGTCGCTTCTTGCTGCCCGCAAGCGCCAAGAAGCACGCCCCCTAAAAGGAGTGCTGTAGTAAGTAAGATTTTTTTCATCGGGACTTCCCCTTCCATTTGCTGGCTCATCTTTTTATTTTAAAACGGAACAACTCCGTTTTGTTAGCAAAAGTTACTCTATCAAATGATTTCCGGTTCGTCAAGACAAATCGTACGTTTTACGATTTAAAACTTTTATTTCGAGATAAATCGGAAAACATAGGAGAAAACGTTCATTTGAAGCGGATTCTTCTCTCGGGAACATCGTCTTATTTTACACTGTTGGCCATGCGATTCCTTTGTGTCAGCTTGAAAAATTAGAGAGTATGTAGGATAATAAGCTAAAAGCACTTGGAGGAAACGAAGATGAACGAATTTGTAACTGTGCCGCCAACTGTAAACAACAGCGAATTGCTGAATCGAGTTGATTTACCAGAAGATCCTGCATCGCAGCAAACCGAAGAAATCCGCAAAACGATCGACAAACCATTGTATGAAGAAGACAAAAAGAAAAAATCCGCAAAGAAGCAGCACCAAAAAGAATAGCCTTTGCTTTAGGTAAAGAATCAGACCCCGACGCCTTTTTTTCGTCGGGGACTTTTGTGTAGGGCAGCTTCTAGATGCTTCCTCCCTACCTCAGCTGCCTTTTTCTTCGCTATATGACTGATTTTTATCGAAGGAACGAAAAAACACAGGCACTTCCTGCCTGTGTCCTTGACTCCTTCATTTCAATGTACGTACAAGATAAACCTCGTCACAGAACCCTTTTAAGGCATTGTAGACCCGCTGTGCCCGTGAATATTTTTGACAAAGAGCAAAAACAGTCGGTCCGCTGCCGGTCATCAAGGCAACATCGGCACCATATTTCATCATGCGATCTTTGATCTGTTGGACGATCGGATATTTTGGGATCGTGATGGCTTCTAGGCTATTGCCCATGGCAGCGATCATAGCCGAGTAGTCTTCGGCTAAGACGGCGGCAGACAATGCTGCGATATCTGGATGGTGCAGTTGGTCTAGCTCGACTTCTTGAAAGATTTTCCCCGTTGAAACACTCAGACGAGGTTTGACTAAGATGACCCAACATTGCGGCATCGGCCGCAGCGGCGTCACTAGCTCCCCCTTTCCTGCAATATGAGCAGTGGTCCCATACAGACAATAGGGAACATCAGTACCAACTTCCATACCAATATCGATCAGCTCTGCCATGGAAAGATCCAAGTCCCAAAGGCGAACCATCCCCCGCAACGCTGCCGCACAATCCGTACTGCCACCACCTAACCCAGCTGCCACCGGGATATTCTTGGTGATGCGAATGCGGATGCCTTTTTTGATACCATAGCGTTTTTTTAAAATACTGGCGGCCTGATAGACATTATTGCGTTTATCGATTGGTAAAAAAGCTTTGTTGGTTTCTACAATGATCTTATCTTCTGCTATCTCTTCCATTATCAGACGGTCGGCTAGATCAACACTAGACATCACCATTTCCAACTCATGGTAACCGTCTGTTCTTTTCTCTAACACATCGAGACCGAGGTTGATCTTAGCTGGCGCTTTTTCAATAATCTCCATCTTCATTCATCCAATCATCTGATAGTTATTTAGTTCTATCATAGCAGATTCTTATAAGATAGTTGAGTGATTTCTCTTGTTTTTGTGATTGTTGCCATTTTGGTTGCCCTTTGGCTTGGTTCCTCGTAAAATAGAGGTACCAACTCAATAGATAAAAGAAAGCGGGGGAACCACATGGCAAATTTGATTCCAAGAGATTTAGCAGGCGGCGAAGAACTATTAGGCAAATTAATGAACAGTTTTTGGCAAGAACGGCAAATGAACACGGACATTAAAGAGTACGAAGACAAGTATCTCGTTCAAGCAGATTTACCCGGCATCAAGAAAGAAAACATCCGCGTCAGTTACGTCAACAATACCTTGACGATTTCAGCGGCTCAAACAGAGACCACTGAAACCGAGGATGATTTCGGACATTATTTGCGCAAAGAACGCTCTAGCAGTGCCTATCAACGGACCTTCACCATCACAGACATTGATGAAGAGTCCATTAAAGCAGTGTTTGAAGACGGCGTTTTGACCCTGACCTTACCGAAAGCTAGCTACAAAGACGCACCCGCAAAAAATATTCCGATCGAATAACCGAGATACCAAAAAGGCAGTCCCTTCAGAGAACGCTCTGGGGGAACTGCCTTTTCTTATTTGCGTGCTTGTCGTCGATATGCCTGTCTTGAGGTCTGTGGTTCTTCTTCGGAGACCTCTTTTTTGACGTACAATTTCAAACTGTACGGTTCATGGTATTTGACATCGTTTTTGACAAAATCACCGCCAGTGATAAATAAGCCCACTGGCTCTAGAGGTTGCTTGCCGGTCCATTGAATCGTGCCGACTTTCGTCATCTCCGTGTAGCTGGTCCCGATCTGCAATACGTACTCGTTTTTCCCTTGCTGTTTGACAAAATAGTAAGGGTACAAAGTATTTTTCGGGATCGTAAAGCCATTGGATGACGGTTTGATCGCCAATTCTTCTTGAGCGATCAAGGTCTGCAAATGATTCGCCAATACTAGCTGATAGTCTTCTTCAAAATCGATCACCGCTTTTTCAGTCGTCAAACGATCAATGTCGGTGGTGCTGATAGTTTCCCCTTCAATATTGAAGACTTCATCCGGCAAGACTTTGACAAAGGTCTGAGTGACATCGAACTTCAGGTTTTTATTCAAGAAATAATAGAAGATATTCAGTACCCAGAAATAGACTAAGACCAAAAAGCCGATCGTATAAAGGATCGCTTGAAAATAGTTTTGGTTCGCAAACATTCCATAGACGATCCGCAAAATATACGCCGTTGGAATGATACTGAGGATGGTATAGGCGCGATTCAAGTATTTGGGACTGATGTCAAGATAGCCCAAAAATTTGTGGATGCCGTTGATTAAATCTAAAATAAGCGTCATTTTCTCACCTACTCATTTCCTTGATTCTCATCCATGATCACTTGCTGATCTGGCGTGGTTTCTTCACTTGAAGAAGGCGTTTCTTGATTGTTTTCCGGTGTCGTCGGTGAAACACTCTCATCGCTTGATGGTGTCGTTTCTGTCGGCACCGAAGAAGACGGGGTCGTTTCTGGTGTTACTACTTCACTGCTGGATGACGGTGTTGTCTGCTGGTCATCGTTCGTCGGTTGTGAGTCCGTGCTAGCAGGTGTTTGATTTTGACTGTCCTCCGTTATCGAAGACGGTGTGCTTTCACTTGGTGCTTGTTCGGTCGTTTCTGTCGTTTCCGTCGCACGACTTGGTTGGCGATAACTGCCTGAATTCACCACGCCGGTAGCAGTGGCAATGATCGTTGATATCGTTAAAAGTGCAATTGGTTTTAAAATAGGCGGGACTTTTCGCATGATTCTCATCCTTTTCTTACCCGATTCTGCCCATTGGCAGTCTCGGTTCCTTCAGCCTCTTCTTACCTTTATAATCGTTTCTGACAAAAGGGTCAAGATTCCCGAGGCTTCTGTCGCAGGATTTAAAAAAAACTAAACATGTAACTGTTTTCACAAAAAATAACGACGACAGTTGCCGCCGCTACACAAGGTATTCATAAAACTTTTCAAAGGTCAGGTGCAACGTGCCATGGTAATCCCGTAAAAGGGCGGGCAATGCGATCACTTCTTCATGTTGGATCGGGGCATCGATTTGGATCACCGCTTCTTCCTCATCCAGATAATAAGAACTAAACAGTTCATCATCAGCGACTTCTTCTAGCTGATTGGTCAGCTCCTCATAAAACTTTTCTACGATCGGTTCTGCCAACTCATCAAAGACTGGCTGCAAGGCTGCTTCTACATCTGGAAAAGGCTGCGCGAGTAATTGCTGTCCGCTGAGGGAATGGCGGGTATTCTCATAGGTCAAATAAAGCAGGTCGAAATAATCCTCTTCTTCCCCGATCGCTTCTAGCGTCAAAAGGGCTTTTTCTACCAATGAAACCAAGGCCGAGGATACTTCCTGATGCATCACCGCATCAACTTTTTCAAATAATTGCTGTTTCTCGATGACAAATGTTTCTTCCATAAAAGTGAATTCCGCTTTTTCAAAGCAAAGGGGGGTATCAGAGATAAATAGTTGGATCGTTGCCATGACGTTGCCTTCTTTCTTTTTCAAGCTGCGGACAAACAGATGATTTGTCAACAGCGAAAATCTTCGTTAGCATAAATAATAGCAGGTGAACAAATTGTTCATCAAGTAATAAGGAGGAGATCGAATGAGTAAAGTTGCTGTTATTGTCACTGATCTAGTTGAAGATGTTGAGTTGACGTCACCCAAAGAAGCACTGGAAGCGGCTGGACACGAAGTAGTCGTTATTAGTAATGAAGGCGCCGAGACCGTCGAAGGCAAACAAGGTGGAACATTTCCCGTCGATGCGGCCATCGATACGATCGATCCCGCCAGTTTTGATGCTTTGTTGATCCCAGGCGGTTTCTCCCCTGACCAATTACGAACCGATGAGCGCTATGTGTCATTGACGAAAGACTTTTTGACATCTGATCGTCCCGTCTTTGCCATTTGCCACGGGCCACAACTGTTTATCCAAACAGGACTGACGAAAGATTTGACCTTGACGGCTTATGATTCTGTGCGACCAGATTTAGCCTACGCAGGGGCCACCGTCAAAGATGAGCCCGTCGTGATCGACGAAACTTATCGGTTGATCACCAGTCGGAACCCAGATGACCTAGATGCCTTCAATCAAGCGATTACTGAGGCATTGAACTAACCGCGAATAAGACGTGGTTTCTTTGATAGAAAAAAAGCCGCCAGTTGCAGCGTTCGATCCTTCGTATCGATCGAGCTGCAGCTGAGCGGTTTTTTCTTGCGTAGCTTTTCAGTTTTCAGTGAATGGCTCTTTCCCCGTTACTCGTCAGAGGGCAGCTCAAAACCATCGAAAGTCTCGCCATCATAGTAGCGCAATAATTCTTCCGTCGATAATAAGGAAGACGTCATTTCTTCCTGTGTCTCATTGGCCTCTCGAAGTTGTGCAAGGTAAGCCGCATAGGCTTCTGCCAACTGCCGATAAACAGCTTGCCGTGAAGTTCCTTCCCCCTGGATCGTCGGCAATTCACGGATAAAGGCCCGATAGACGGGGCGGTTTTCCTGCCATTCGATTGGCAACTCAATTACTTGAAGCTGGGCTTCTTCAAACCATCGTTCCATCGCTCTCCCTCATTTCTTTTCTTATTATCGTCAAGTTAGCAGCAAAGGTCAATCAGTGAGCAAAAAAACACAGAACAAGCGTTGAAAGAAATTAACGCATCCGCAAAAGCTCGCTTGTTGGGCTAGCTTTTACGGATGCGGCAATTTATCTGCTTCTTCTGTGTGTTACTCGTTTTTATGCGGCAACATACGCATATTTTTCAATGTTTTGTCGGATCGTTTCAATCATGTCTTCATCTTGTAAGCCAGTGATTTCTGCAATAACTTCCGGTAGTGATTTTTCATCCAAAAGTGCTTGTAACTGTTGGCTTTGCTCATCTTCAGGGTCTTTGTAGTTGAAGATCATGCCGATCGTTTCATAGAGATGATCTGGCTGCATGTTGCGTTTTTCTAACTCAAGGACTGGTCGAATAAAGCGTTCTTCGGTTCCTAATTTGCGGACAGGTGTCCGTGCCACCCGTGTGATGGCATCGGAAATGTGTTTGTTTTTAAAGCGTTGGATGATTTTTTCGATATACCGTTCATGTTCTTCAGGATCAAAAGCCCACTTCTCAATTAAAAGCCGCCCAGTTTCTTCGAGAACGGATTTTAATTGGATAACCACTAAATGGTCCTGCATCGCTTCATCGATCGTCTGATAGCCTTGGAGGGCGCCTGTGTACGCTACCGTAGCATGACCCGTATTGACACTGAATAATTTCCGTTCAATATACGGTTCCAGGTCCGCCACATAATGGACCCCTTGCAGATGGATCGAGGATTTCATCCCTGACTCTTGGATCACCCATTCGCAGAAGGGTTCTACTTGAACGAATAAGGGATCTTCATGGTGTTGCAGCGGTACGATGCGGTCCACCGCTGCATCTGGAAAACCAACCGTCGCTTCCAATGCTGACCAATCCGCAACGTATTTTTGCACTTCGCTTTTTAAAAAGGTCGATCCGCCGATCATATTCTCACAGGCGATCACATCAATAGCTGGCTTGTCTGGGTGTTGCTGACGTGCCTCTAAGCCTTTGGCGATCAGCTCAGCGATATGCGGCAAAATGTTGGGACCAATGGCGGTCGTAAGGATGTCTGCCTCGGCGATCGCTTGGATCACCGCTTCTGGTTCTTTGGCATTGTTCAATCCTGTCACATGCTCGATGTGGATCTGTTCTTGGGTCTCATCGGCTAATTCGATGGTATACCCTTGTCTTGCTTTTAAGGCGTCAATGATCGTTTCATTGACATCAATAAATGTGATTTCAAAGTTGTTGGCAGCCAATATCTCGCCGATAAAGCCGCGACCAATATTACCTGCACCAAAGTGAACTGCCTTCATGTCTTGTCTCCTCCTTAAATCCTTATGCCACGGTCAAACTTTGGGCGATTTCTTCTTTATCTAAGGCATCCGCCAATTCGACAACGTTATCGATATCGCTGCAAAAGAGGGCGATTTGTTGGACCAATTGCAGATGATCTTCTCCTTTGCCCGCGATGCCGAAAAGGACGGTGACGATTTTTTCTTCGTCCGCGGTACCGAAATTCACGCCATCCGGCACTTGCACGATACAGATACCTGATTTTTTGACGTATTTTTTTGCTTCATCCGTACCGTGAGGAATCGCAATAAAGTTCCCCATATAGACTGAGAGCATCTCGTCACGCTCAAGCATGGCTTCGACGTATTCTTTTTCCACGCAGCCTGCCGCCAGCAGTTTTTCGCCGCAGTAACGAATGGCTTCTTCTTTGGTCGCAAATTGTTTGTTCAATTCAATCATGTCTTTTTCTAATACTTGCATTCGGCTCATCCTTTCTTAATTTGCTGCTTTGATCGATGCTACGATCCGTTGATAGTTCGTCGTTCCCATCAAATTATTGACAGATAGGTGGATCGCTTCTGGCGCTGACGTTTGCGCTTGCGGCGTTAAGGCTTCTTTCGTGATCACCAATGAAGAGGCGTTGGCATGGAGATCATTGATATGGCTTTTTCTGATCGGCATCGTCAGAGCTTCTTTGGCTAAAAGATCTTGGAAGACTTTCTGAGCCATCGTTGCCGAACCTTTGCGATCATCGTGGGCCAAAATGATTTCACTGACTTGCTTAAGGTCATTGGCGGAAGGAACATCTGCCTGGTTGCCTGCTTCAGACGTTTTTGCTGACTCCCCCGCTGTCTTAGTCCCTGACAATGTGGCTACGATTTCATCATACCGTGGAGAGTTCAGGAAATTTTCAACCGCGACGAAGGTCGCATTTGGCGCTTTTTGTTTGGCACGTTCTTGCAATTCTTCTTGAGTGACGATCAGCGTATTGGCATCGTCCGTCAAATTGTTGATGGCGGAATTCGAGACATTTTGTGGAAGACCCGCTTCTTTGACTTTTTTACGTAAGATCGATGCCCCCATAGCACTGGAGCCCATGCCTGCATCACATGCGAAGATGATACGATTGATGCCAGTCATTGGTTGAGCCGCCAAGCCTTTAGCGCTGAGTTTTGCTGCTTGCGTTTGTTGTACTTTTTCTTCAAAATTATCCACTGTATCCTTCGCATCCGCTTTCAAAATTGCGGCAGCGACGATAAAGGACACGCCTGCTCCTACGGCAATTCCGGCTAAGACAGAAACGACACTCATCACCGAGTTGAATGGCGTCATTGCTAAGATCGCAATGATCGAACCTGGTGAAGCAGGTGCCCGTAAGCCTGCACCTAGCAATTGGAAGGTAAAGCTTCCTGATACACCGCCGGCAATCACTGCTAAGAACATCAATGGTTTCATCATGACGTATGGGAAGTAGATCTCATGGATCCCACCGATAAAGTGAATGATGATCGCTCCAGGTGCCGAAGATTTCGCTGCTCCTTTTCCGAAGAAAGTGAAGGCTAGCAAGACTCCTAAACCAGGTCCAGGATTGGCTTCTAATAAGTAAAGGATCGATTTCCCAAATTCGCTGACTTGCTCAGTGCCTAGTGGTGTCAAAATTCCATGGTTGATGGCATTGTTTAAGAATAAGATTTTTGCTGGTTCAATAAAAATATTGGCTAATGGAATCAAGTGGGCATTGACGATCACTTCTACCCCTGCTGCCATTGCTTCTGTCAAGGTGTTAACAACTGGCCCGATTGCTACAAAGCCCAGTAATGCTAAAGCAAAACCGATCAAACCTGATGAAAAGTTGTTGACCAACATTTCAAAGCCAGCGCGAACTTTGTCTTGGAAGATCTCGTCAAATTTCTTGATGACCCAACCGCCTAAAGGACCCATGATCATTGCACCCAATAGCATTGGGATATCCGTTCCGACGATGACCCCCATCGTTGCGATCGCCCCAACCACGGCTCCGCGGTCACCAGCAATCACTTTCCCGCCAGTGTACCCGATCAAGATTGGGATCAAATACGTTAGCATTGGACCGACCATCGTTGCAAAGGCTTCATTTGGTAAATACCCATCTGGAATAAATAATGCCGTTAATACACCCCATGCAATCAATGCGCCGATATTCGGCATCACCATACTCGACAACGTACTGCCTAATTTTTGAACTTTTGCTTTGACTGATGATTTGGCTGCTTTTTGTGTCTGTTCCATTTTTTTCTCTCCTCTCGTCTGCTTACACCCTTATTGTAGGCGCTTCCCAAAAAGCTCGAAAGTCGTACTTTGGCACAAAAAACTGTGCCAAAACTTGTAGCCAAACGGACATCACAAAAAAAGGCGAGTAGCCCTACACTCACTGGCTTTTTGTTATGTTTCACGTGAAGCATTTCTATTTGTTTTTTGCCAAAACGCAAAAAAAAAAACGTGTACCCGCTCCTTCTACTCAAGGTAGAAAGAGCGAGCACACGGAGGCAGCTCATTCATGTATTTCGTTCGCTGCTCTTGTTGCAAGCCAGTCTGCTGCTGATCGCTTATTCTTCTGCCAGCAAAATCTGTTGGATCTCTTCAACCGATTCGGCATCACTAAGCGCCCGAACATTTTGCATATCAGAACAAAAAAAGGCGATTTCTTGCAAAACAGCTAATTGCTGCTCTTTTAGGACGACTACGAAAAGGATCGTAGCGATTTTGGGCTGCTCCTTCGTGCCGAAGTCGACGCCATCAGGCACTTGGATCAAAAAGAGTCCTTCTTCCTTGATCCATTGCTGGGCTTCTTCTTCCGCATGGGGCAATGCCACAAAGTTACCGATGTAAACACCTGTTTTTTGATGGCGCCGCAAAAGGCTTTTGACATAGGGCAAGGAAACGATCTCCTGGTTGACTAAG
Organism: Enterococcus sp. DIV0008; assembly: GCF_050542615.1. Lineage (NCBI taxonomy): Bacteria > Bacillati > Bacillota > Bacilli > Lactobacillales > Enterococcaceae > Enterococcus > Enterococcus sp. DIV0008. Next base: position 3,336,055 of record NZ_CP172937.1, read on the forward strand.
TACTCGCCAATTTTTGTCAGAGCCTCTGTGGCATCGGTAAAGTGTTGATCCAACAAAATCCGCTCCTGTGGAATATACATCGCTGATCCCTCCTATTGTTTTACTTCTTCAATCAAGAGCGAAGAGAGCAACTGATAAATAATCGAATCATTGCCGGAATTAAAAATCTCCGTATTTAGATCATTCATAATGATCGAACCACTGATTTTTCCTAACATCTGAGAGCTTGTTTCATTGATAGGATACGGCGCCAGCATGACTAATAAACGGGTAACAGCGATTTCTTTTTTATCCATCGCTAGAAGTGGCAGTGGCTGTTTCAAATCGAAAATACGAAAAACAGGTTGCAGGATCGCCGAACTCGCCGCGTGAAACAAGGCAAAGTGGGTGTCAGGAATGCCCACTGGCGCTTGGAAGTAGCGCCTTAAGAGACGATCAACAACTTTCTCACGATCCAAAACAACATGTGCATCAAAAGACGTCAGCACCAGCTGCAACGTTTCTTCCAAGTCCGATGGGTTATCAATGGTCTGCACTTGAAACAGCGCCAATAGCTGGTTAATAGCTTCGATAAAAGCCAAGACCGCTTCATAGGATTCCTCTTTGACCAAAGCAGAGGGCGCTTTTTTGGCGGAACGTTTTTTCTGACTAATGGCTTGGAAGGCCTTCTTCAACTCTTGAATGTCTTCTTCTAGCAAGATCGGTGAAACGAGTTTGTATTCTCCTTGATACCCTGGCAGCAAGGAAGTCGAGATCACCAAGTCATAGGTCTCCTCGATATTTTCCCGTTTGACATCCCCCACTCGAAAGAAGGTGATTTGATTGATAAAGGGAAAATGTTTCCGCAGCTGCATCTCTAATAAACTGATGGAGGCTAATCCGCTAGGAGAGATCCCTGCAATATTGACTTCTAACACTTTCGGATTTTTTTCCAACGAATTGGCAAAATGCAGGACCATATAGGCGATTTCTTCTTCCGAGAACTGCTGCTGCGGAAAGACTTGCGGCAAATGATTGCGAATCCCGCTGGCGATCTCGACATACTGGTTCATGATTTTTTCTAGGATAGGGTTGTTCAAATGATCTTCTTCTAAAATCGCCCGCGTCATCACACCTGAGATATGGGTCAGCAGCATTTTATACAAGTTCGTATCTTCATAAAACGCCACTTCCGTTTGCTCACTGACCAATTCGATCAAGCGTTTTACACGATAAGCCAAGTCGGTATCAAAATGGTCATCAAAAAAATCACGGTCAAAGGAATTGGCAAAATCACCTAGTAACACGGCAAAAAAGACGATTTCGTTGATGGAATAAAGCAGTTTGGTCTTTTCGGCGATCTGAGCAAAAATCTTTTTCGCCACCTTCAGCAAGTCTTTGTTGATCTGACTCGGGTACGTCTCTTCTTCCACCGTGTAGCCCAAAGCTACCCGATCCATGGCTAGCGCCAGCATCAAGACGATAAACGCCAATTTGCGGTCACTAAGTTCTTTGAACTGCGGCTCGATGGTTTCTCGAATCAGCCGCTGGGCTAGCAATAGATGGTCACGGGACAGAAATTGAAAAATAAACGGGGCTTCATCATCGGTTTCCAGTAAATGGAAAAATTGGTATTCATTGATCTCCATCACTAGTGTATTGGCTGTGAGCAACCGCCGGTACTTTTCGGAGCCTTCGATCTCATACCCTTGATTGCGCACGATCCTTAACGGCAGCCGTGCGAGACTTTCTTCTAGTTGTTTGATATCTGAAAAAAACGTCGTATTGCTGATTTGGTAACGCTCCAAGAAAAAATGACTGGATACAGGCTTCGTGGCGGTAGTCAGTTGCAACAAAATACGGTGTTGCCGCTCACTAGCCGCGAATTCTTGATCGGTATCTGCCATAATGGCTTCTTGTAATTGGCGAATGCTCGTTTCTGATGCAAAAATTTGGAAATGACCACGACCGACCTTCTCTAAGGTAGCTCCTACTGTTTCCAGGGATTTTTCTAGATTAGCCAGTTCACGGTACACCGTTCGTTTACTGACTTTTAAGACTTGCATCATGCGATCTAAAGAAACCGGACCGGTACTATTCATCAATTCCGTTAATAAAAGTGTTTCACGATTGGTCAAAAACATAGTCGACTCCTTCTGTCAGTAACTGACGATACGCATCTGTCGTCAATAAATCATCCACCACCAGTAAAGGAACATCTGGGATCGGGCACTTTTCTGCAAGTTCTTTCGGGAGGATATAGATTGCCGTAGGATCAAGAGCTTGTCCTTCATATGCCATTTTTTTGATGGTCAAAGGAAGCGCTTGTTGGCGGGCCATTTTTCTTAGTATCTCCACTGCCATCGTTTGTGAACCGCGTTTTTTTCCAGTATACAAAAAGATGATCGTTGAAAACCCTAGCGAACTTGCTGCTTCGATTTGTAGCGATTGTTGCGGATCCTGTTCTCTTCTTTGTAATTCTTGGATCAGCGGGGTATACTCATCTGCCGCCAAAAAATTATCTAACACATAATGCTGTGCGTGAGGTGTCTGCTTTTGGGCAATAGCTGCTAATTCCCGTTGGGTGATCACCAAAAGCGCGGGATCATCCGTCACACGATAAATCGACTGATAGCGGACAGGAAACGTTAGCTGGGCTTCTTCTAACTCTTTCTTTAGTATGCTGGCGCCGATTGCACTGGACCCCATCCCTGCGTCACAGGCCACGACGATCTCCGTCACTTTCTTCATTTTCGGCATCTTACGCTCCTCATTTTCTGTATTGGTCTTCCGTTTTAATAGCACACTAGCAATTGCAAACGATACGACCGTACTGACGACAATCCCAGCTAAGACACCCAGGATCATAGAAGCCGGTGTATTGAGTAATATCGCCAAAATCGAGCCCGGGGACGCCGGTGCTCTCAAGCCTACTCCTAAAAATTGGAAGATCAGTGTACCGCTGAAACCACCAACGATCGGACCGAGCAACACCCAAGGATCGAGCAGAACAAACGGGAAATACACTTCATGAATCCCGCCAATGGCCTGCACAAAAATGGATGCTGCGGCATTCGTTCGGTTTCGCTTTGAACCAAAGAAAAGATACGCCGCTAAGACCCCTAATCCCGGACCGGGGTTGGCCTCGATCAAAAATAAAACCGACTGACCGTTGACTGCCGCAGCTTCGATTCCTAGCGGCGTAAATAGTCCATGATTGACAATATTATTAAAAAACAAAACTTTCAATGGTTCTACAATGATATGAATAAAGGGCAAGACATTTTGCCGAACGAAATAATCCACGAGCTGATAGCTGCCGAGACTGAACCAATTAAAAAGCGGCGCCAATAGGAAATAACTACCTAAAAAAAGGAGTCCGCCAAGCGCACCTGCAATAAAATTGCGCACCAGCATCTCATAGCCACTTTTGACCTTACTAACGAACGAATCACTGCGATACAACAGCCAGCCTGCCAGTGGTCCCAGTAGCATCGCCCCAAAGACTTGGGGAATATCCGTTGCGAGAATAGCCCCTAAGACCGCCACTGCTCCTACGACCCCACCTCGCTCAGGTGCCAACATTTGCCCACCTGTATAAGCAATCATGAGGGGCAGCAACACAGTCAAGACCCCTTGTTCCATTTGCTGGATCACTTGTTGATCGACTGAAAAAAAAGGCAGCAGGAATGAAATCAGCATCCACGCAATAAAAATACTTAGATTCGGCATCATCATGCGAGAAAGATAATTCGTATAAAACTTAACCGTTATCATTTTTTCTCTGGAAGACGAGGTCTTGTTCATTTTATCCGCTTCCTTTCTCTTTTCTATTATAAGATGTTCTGGCAAGACTGAAAACAAAAAAAGCATACGTTTTTTTAAACAGAAATCAAAAAAAGCTGACGTAAAACGCCAGCTTTTGAAATAGCTTCAATTGATTTAGTTTACGCGTACCGCGAAATCTGGTGAGTAATAAGAGTAACTGCTGACAGAAACACTTTGACCAGGTGTTGGTGCATGAATGTATTGTCCGTTACCCATAGCGATCGCCACGTGATGCGTGCTTCCACGGCTACCCCAGAATAACAGGTCGCCAGCTTTTGCTTCGTTGATCGAAATCACCGTACCGGAAAATTCTTGTGCGTAAGTTACCCGTGGTAATGAGATGCCAACTTTAGCAAATACATATTGTGTAAAGCCAGAACAGTCAAAGCCATCTGGTGTCGTACCACCCCAAACATAAGGGGTACCAATGTATTTCATTGCTTCTGCTACGATTGCTGAACCGTTGACCGTTTGTGCGGGTGCAGGAGTATTGCTTGCACCATTGCCGCTATTGTTCGATCCTTGGTTGTTATTGCTATTGTTATTGTTGGCAGGCGTCGATGGTGTCGTATTTGTTGAACCGCCACCTTGTGATGAACTGCCTTGCGTAGTATCAGTCGTCGTACTAGAATTTGTTGTTGAGTTTGATGTCGTTGAATTCGACGTTGAAGACTCACTTGATGCTGCTTCCTGAGTAGCTGCTTCAGCTGCTGCCGCTTCTTGTGCTGCTTGTTCACGAGCTGCTGCTGCCGCCGCTTCTTCTGCAGCGATGCGTGCTTGTTCTGCTTCGTATTCTTCTTTTTGTTTTTCTAAATCAGCTTTTTCATCTTCTTTCGATGCTTGTTGAACAGCCAATTCCGCTTGCAAAACATTTAAATCAGCTTGTTTGGCTTGTAGATCCCCTAATTGTGTTTCTAATTCAAATTGGTTCGCTGCGATTTCTGCCAATTTATCGTCGTTTTCCGCTTTTTTCGCTTCAACTGCTTCTTGGTCTGCTTTTTGTTGATCCACAAGATCTTTGTTAGCATTGACGATCGTTGTCATTGCTTGCACACGACCAATGGCATCGGTTAAAGAGTCAGCTTCTAATACTGCATCAATAAAGTTTGTGCTTTGACCGTTGACTTGAACGTCACGGGCTTGTTTTTGGATCGCTTCTTCACGCTTTTCGATTCTGACTTTCAAATCGACAATTTCTTGCTTCAACTTTTCAGAATCCGCACGCAAATCCCCTTGTTGTTGCAACAAAGCTTGGGCTTTTTCATTGATTGCAGCCACGTCGCTTTCAAGTGCTGCTACTTGTGACTGGATGCTTGCTTGCTGGTTTTGCAAGTCAGAGATTTCTTGATTTTTTTCTTCAATTTTATTGTCAAAATCTGATGCAAAGACAAGTGTCGGTGCTGCTGCAGAAGTAAGAACAATTGAACTTACTAACAAGAAAGATAAAATTCGCTTTTTCACTCTTCATTCCTCCGGCTGTTGCTTCCCCTAATATGGTTTTTTTATGTATAAATGCTTAAGAATACCTAAAGTCCTTCACGATAGTGTGATTGTAACACAGCCGTATGTCAGAGAGATAAAAGGAATATTACAAAAACATTTCAATCGCTGTTATTTTTATACCGTCAAACGCAAAAAAAAATGAAGCTATTCGTCTTTGAATAGCTTCATGAATGGAACGACTAAAAGGATAAACAAAATGATGTTCAATAAAAGCGTTGGTGCTAAAAAGCGGGAAACAAAGAATGACGTGCTAACTGATGCGATCTTAAATAGCAACTGGACGCCCAACGTCACAACTTCTAAGCTGGTAACAAAGATGATCATTCCGAAAAACATGGTAAATACATTTTGATAAAGCGTATTTTTCAAAATGTACATGATCCACACGATCAAGGGAAACGCCACCGTGTAGATGCCGATCACACCGACATAATACACGTCATAGAGACAGCCGATCACCAGCGCCGTGGTAATCAAAAAGTTTTTCGGCAAATACTTTGCGCCACACAAAAGGGCGATCAGCAAAAGATGGGCACTGGCGATATAATTGTCTTGGGTCCATTTTTCCAAAAAACGCGTCAGTTGTCCATCTGCCAACATCATCAAAAAGAAGACGCCCGCTGCCAGGTATTTGATGTAGTCATGCTTTTTCATGGCTATTCCTCACCTGCCAAGCGTTTGATAATCGTTACTGCTTGAATATCATACATTTGGGCATACGGTTTTACAAATACTTGGGTATCAAGACCAAACTCATCTTTGGTGGTACGGATCACTGTTCCGATCGCTAAATCGGCGGGCGAGTTCCCTCCTAATCCAGAGGTCTGCACGACATCGCCTTCCTTCAGCTCATTGTCCCCCGTCAATTGGGTAATGACTAAGGAACGTTCTTTTTGATCGTAACTACTTAGGATCCCAAAGTTTGACCCATCTTCGCCACTGATCCGAACCGGATAGTGGTTGGAATTCTGGTTTTCAGAAGTCAAAAGTTCAATTTTAGAAGAAGCTGCATTGACCTCAATGACACGACCAATCAAGCCTTTTTGTGACATGACTGCCATGTTGACCTCAACGCCATCTCTTGAGCCTCGGTCCACGATCAGCATATCTTGCCAAGTATCCGGTGACCGATTGATGACATTGGCGGAGATCCGTTCATAATTCGTCAAGGTTGCGTTCAGCTCTAGCTCTTCTTTCAAGGCATCGATTTCTCTTTGCGCATTGTCCTTCGCTTGTTCCAGTTCCTCAAAACTGTCCAACTTCTCTTTTAAACGTTCATTTTCTTCATAGGTCACAAATAAATTTTTGACTGAATTGGCACCATTTTCGATCCAACGAAAAGGAGCGGTAATCACTTTATCGATAAAGCCAACGGAGTCATTGACCGTAGATTGCACGGCATTGGTGGAGTTTCCCGCTGCTCGGCGGGCGATCGTCACGCTTAATACCGTGACAACTAAAATCACAATAATCAATGTGATGATAATATTTTTATTAGGATTAAACTTTTTCACAAAGACACCTCAAATAATTCCAAACTGTAGTTCCAATTTTACCATTAATACCCTGCAAACAAAAGCTAAGTTGACCGTCTTAATGTTTTTTTTGTAATTAAGTTTCTGAAATTTTCAACAAAAAAAAGAGACGTTCCGTCTCTTAATCACAACTTTGAATGACTGCTATCATCCCGCTGCTAAAGGAAAAACCTGCTGTTTGTGTCAGAAATTCATTGCTGGCATATGAAGTTGGGTACGGTACTTGGACGTTTTCTAATAAATACTTGCTACCTGTTAACGTCAAATCTGTTACCGGCGTCAAACAGCAATACGCCAAATACTGCATTCCGAGTTCTTTTTCCAGTTGATAGGTGCCTGGTAAAAAGAACTGAACAACATTTTGACGATCTAAAAAACGCAGATTTGGGGCAAATGGACGAAACCGATCTTCTAAGGGCAGCCATAGATTGGCTAAAAGATGGTCGAGACGTCCCCCTGTTGCACCAATCAAGTCGATTTGCGCTTCTGGATAGCGGCGCAACGTCTCCACCAATGCCAATTGGGTATCTGTATCATCTTTTTCAGCAGGGGCTTGAATCACTGTCCTAACTTGTTGTTTGACCGCTTGCAGTTCTGCTACGGTCAGGGAGTCGAAATCACCGATTGCCAGATCGACTGGCCGTTGGTGCTGAAGCAAAAACAGGGCCCCGCGATCAATTCCAATGTATTTATCATACGCCATCAACTGTGGCCAATTTTCAGGGCGCCCACCTGCTGCTAACAAAATCTTCATTTATTGCAAAGCTTCTTTCAAGGCTCTGATTTGTGCTGCAGGTTCATCGGCATCGTAAATATAGCTTCCTGCTACGAAAACATTTGCACCTGCTTCCAGACAACGTTTGGCTGTCTCAGGAACGATCCCGCCATCTACCTCGATATCATAATGATAGCCTTTTTCTTCTTTTAAAGCAGCCAGCGCCGCAATTTTTTCCAGTGATTCTTCAATAAAGGATTGCCCACCAAACCCTGGATTGACCGTCATAACTAACACTTGATCACACATGGATAAAACATGTTCAATGGCTGAAACTGGTGTGCCTGGGTTGATGACGATTTCTGCTTTGACATTTTCTGCCACAATCATTTGGATCGCACGATGGATATGAGGTGTTGCTTCTGCGTGGATACCAATGATATCTGCTCCAGCTTCTGCGAAGGCATGGATATACTTTTCTGGCTCGGTGATCATTAGGTGAACATCCAACGGCAGTTTGGTAACTGGGCGAATCGCTTTAACGATGTTTGGGCCTAAGGTGATATTAGGGACGAAATGACCGTCCATCACGTCTACGTGAATGTAATCTGCGCCATGGCGCTCTACCAGCTCAATGTCTCTTTGAAGATTTGCAAAATCGGCACTTAAAATAGATGGTGCTAGTTTCATCATGTTTTCCCTCACTTTTTCTTCTTTTTATAAACCGGACGTCGGTTTTCAATCTCTTCTAAAAATTGCACGTAATTCTTATAACGAGTCTCGGCGATCTCATTTGCTGCAACTCCCTGCTTGACTGCACAATCAGGTTCATTGAGGTGCATACATTCCCTAAAACGGCAGTTGGCAGCTACTGCTAAAAAATCAGGGAAGAGCTTTGGTAACTCTACTGCTTCGATTTCCAGAAAATCGATTGAACTAAAACCAGGCGTATCGGCAACCAATCCATCACAAATCGGCAAGAGCTCCACATGACGGGTCGTATGTTTCCCCCGTCCGAGAGATTCTGAGATCACTCCTGTTTCCAATGCCAATTCCGGGACGATTCGATTCAATAGCGTAGACTTTCCAGCACCGGATTGCCCCATAAAGACGGTAATCCGCTCAGGGAAGTACCGTTGAAGTTCCAATAGATCTTCGCCTTCTGCTTTTGACGTGATCACGTGGTAGCCAATTGCTTGATAGGTCTCCTCAATTGCTTTCATTGCGGCAAGATCTTTCACAAGATCCGCTTTTGTCAAAAAGATGATCGGTTCGATCCCCTCATACTCTAAGGTCACTAAAAAGCGATCCAATAGGTTATAGGAGAAGTTCGGCTCAACTAGACTTGTCACGACCACTCCTTGATCCACATTTGCGACTGGCGGT
>NZ_CP172937.1:3350000-3379193 GCF_050542615.1 Enterococcus sp. DIV0008
TTGCGGTCGTACTCCCCAGGCGGAGTGCTTAATGCGTTTGCTGCAGCACTGAAGGGCGGAAACCCTCCAACACTTAGCACTCATCGTTTACGGCGTGGACTACCAGGGTATCTAATCCTGTTCGCTCCCCACGCTTTCGAGCCTCAGCGTCAGTTACAGACCAGAGAGCCGCCTTCGCCACTGGTGTTCCTCCATATATCTACGCATTTCACCGCTACACATGGAATTCCACTCTCCTCTTCTGCACTCAAGTCTCCCAGTTTCCAATGACCCTCCCCGGTTGAGCCGGGGGCTTTCACATCAGACTTAAGAAACCGCCTGCGCTCGCTTTACGCCCAATAAATCCGGACAACGCTTGCCACCTACGTATTACCGCGGCTGCTGGCACGTAGTTAGCCGTGGCTTTCTGGTTAGATACCGTCAAGGGATGAACATTTTACTCTCATCCTTGTTCTTCTCTAACAACAGAGTTTTACGATCCGAAAACCTTCTTCACTCACGCGGCGTTGCTCGGTCAGACTTTCGTCCATTGCCGAAGATTCCCTACTGCTGCCTCCCGTAGGAGTCTGGGCCGTGTCTCAGTCCCAGTGTGGCCGATCACCCTCTCAGGTCGGCTATGCATCGTTGCCTTGGTGAGCCGTTACCTCACCAACTAGCTAATGCACCGCGGGTCCATCCATCAGTGACGCAAAAGCGCCTTTCAACTTTCTTCCATGCGGAAAATAGTGTTATACGGTATTAGCACCTGTTTCCAAGTGTTATCCCCTTCTGATGGGCAGGTTACCCACGTGTTACTCACCCGTTCGCCACTCTTTTTCTTTCGGTGGAGCAAGCTCCGGTGAAAGAAAAAGCGTTCGACTTGCATGTATTAGGCACGCCGCCAGCGTTCGTCCTGAGCCAGGATCAAACTCTCATAATGATTTGTTTGAATGACCATACGGTCATTAAGCTCATAAAAATTAACTTTGCTAGCTATTGCTTGCATGTATTTGTTTCAATAAATTGAAACGTCCTACACATTGGTTCGTTTGCTTGCTTTGTTCAGTTTTCAAAGGTCTACCGTGCTGTGTTAGCAACTTTTATATCATATCAGAGTGACATTTGATTGTCAACTCTTTTTTAAAAGTTTTTTTCGCTCGTTGTTTTTCAACTTCGTAGCGGCTGTCTCAGCGACTTTATTAGAATAACAAATGATTTGTTATTTGTCAACAACTTTTTTCAATTAATTTTGTTGATGTATCAACATTGATTAACTGTTTTAAAATTGCGACTTCGTTATAATATCATCTGTCGAGCTGTGCGTCAACTACTTTTTTCAATTCTTTTTAGGAATTCAATTAGTCATTTGGCACATGTAATAATATACCAAGACTTGCGCTATTCGTCAACCATAAAATGATTGATAGACCAACGTTTCTAGTTACTCCGTTTCCAAAGATGATTCGTGATTTTTAGTCCGTGATTTCCGCATTTTTTAAGGACTTTTTCCGTTATTATTTGCCTATCGTTCGTCTTTTTCCTTTTTGTGTTTTCTTAATTCCTATCATTCTTATAAATTTAAGTATGATTTTATCTATTTTGTGGAATATTTGCTAAAATGGAGAAAAGAATATTGTTCCTAGGAGGACCCAGTATGAAAATACTTGTAGCAGATGATGACAAAGAGATCGTAGAACTATTAAGCATTTATTTACACAATGAAGGTTATGAATCGGTCAAAGCATATGATGGAAAAGAAGCACTGACCAAGATCCGCACCACTTCTGATATCGAACTATTGATCTTAGATATCATGATGCCGGAAATGGATGGCATGCAAGTCGTGAAAGAATTGAGAAAAGAATCCCAAATCCCTATTATTATGCTGACCGCTAAAACAACCGATATGGATAAGATTCGTGGATTGGTCGCCGGTGCGGATGATTATGTCACAAAACCTTTCAATCCATTAGAAGTTATGGCCCGGGTAAAATCGTTATTGAGAAGAACCAAGATGCAGGCTGCTTCAAATCAACCAGAGATTCTAGAAGTAAGCTCCCTTATTATCAATCGCGATTCCCATGAAGTAAAAACCGTCGATGGCAACGAAATTCAATTGACTGCATTAGAATTTGGCATCCTCTACTTACTGGCATCGCATCCCAACCGTGTCTTTAGCGCCGATGAGATTTTTGAACGAGTTTGGAAACAAGAAAGTGTCGTTTCTGCCAAAACAGTTATGGTCCATGTCAGTCACTTACGAGATAAGATCGAAGAAGCCACGGATGGTGAAAAAGTCATCCAAACAGTATGGGGGGTCGGCTACAAAATAGATGCGAAGTAAACCAACTGAAAAAAAGCGCAACACACCAATCGAAAAAAAGAAACGGATCACGTTGACCTCAAAGGAAATCAGTGAGTTATTTGCGGAAGGAATTGTAACGATTGTTCTTTTACTTCTATTAAATGTCGCTATTTTGGTCATCTTGACCTCAATACGAGAAAACTCACCGGTTTTAGTCGAAGCGATCTATGAATCGAAGAATGCGTTCACGGCTGCCTTCAACACAGATATCTTCCGCAGTGGGCGTAACTTCATTCTACCGATGTTCTTCCTATTAGATGTGATCGTCTTATATTGGCGTTTGATTCGCCGCTACCATCAAATGCAGCTACGCCACATTATCAGTGAGCTTCATTTTATTGCGGAAGGCAATTACGATCATCGCATCCCCTTCGAGTTACGGGGCGATTTAAGTCGGATCGTTTCTAATATCAATGGCTTAGTCGACAGTACGGTGGCGGCGATTGAAGATGAACGCCGGATCGAGCAATCCAAAGATGAGCTGATTACCAATGTTAGCCATGACATTCGGACACCATTGACTTCGATTATCGGCTATTTAGGTCTAATTGAAGATCGACAATACCATTCAGAAGAAGAATTGCTGAAATATACCCATACGGCGTATGTCAAAGCCAAGCAAATGAAATCCCTCGTGGATGATTTGTTTGAATACACAAAAGTGCGCCAGCCTAGCGTGCCGATCAATGTGATGGAATTTGATATGGCTCAGCTAGTGGAACAATTGGCGGCGGACTTTGAATTAGAAGCTAGCCGAAAAGGTATCAAGATTGAAACGTACACCCGTCCAGAGCATATCGAGATGGATGGCGATACCGAAAAACTGGTGCGGGTCTTCAATAACTTGCTTTCGAATGCCTTGAAATACGGCAAAGGTGCCGATAAGATCCGCATGGAAGTCGAGAAAGTCGGGACCGAAGCGATCTTAACAGTCAAAAACAATGGGCAAATGATCCCTAAGCAAGCCCTTGATTCCCTATTCGACCGTTTCTACCGAGTGGAAGAATCCCGCTCTCAAGAAACAGGAGGAACTGGCTTAGGTCTAGCGATCGCTCAAAGCATCGTCGCCTTACATGGCGGCTATATCTATGCCAAGTCAACGCCGGAATGGACGTCCTTTATTATCCATCTCCCGTTGAAACGCAACAACTTATCCAACACACAAACCTATGGTTGACGACCCAACATTTTTTGGGTATGCTAGAGAAAATAATCAAGGCACAGAACCTAGTATATTTTTTTCATCTGTATAGAGAGCTGATGGTTGGTGAAAATCAGTGTTGGAAAAAATAGAATCCAGTTCTTTAACGTGTATTTTTCGAAAGAAAAATCGTTGGCTCACGATACGAGCAGCAAGGGCAGCGCAAGCTGAACTTGGGTGGCACCGCGAATGGTCATTTCGTCCCAAGCAATACGGGATCGGAATGGCCTTTTTTCTATGGAAAAATCAAAGGAGGATGTATCACTATGTTAGATGTAAAAATGATTCGCCAAAATTTTGCTGAAGTACAAAGCAAACTCGCAACACGCGGCGTGCAAAAAGAAGTATTGGACCGCTTTTTAACGCTTGACGAACGTCGCCGAGAGCTCTTAGTCCAAACGGAAGAACGCAAGAAATTGCGCAACGATGTTTCTGGTGAGATCGCTGCCTTGAAACGGGCGAAAGAAGACGCGGCTGATAAAATTGCCCAAATGAAAGAAGTCGGTAGCCAAATCAAACAATTGGATGAAGAAATCGCCCAAATCGATGAAGACATCAAAGAGATCGCCACGACATTGCCGAACTTGCCGAATGATTCTGTTCCGGTGGGCAAAGATGAAGACGACAATGTAGAAGTCCGCCGCTGGGCAGAACCAAAAACCTTTGACTTTGAACCAAAACCCCATTGGGAGATCGCAGAAGACTTGGGGATCCTCGACTTTGAGCGGGGTGCCAAAGTTTCTGGTAGCCGTTTTGTTTACTACAAAGGCTTAGGTGCTCGTTTGGAACGTGCCTTATACAACTTCATGTTGGATCAGCATGTTTATGAGCATGGATATACAGAGATGATCACCCCGTATATCGTCAACAGCCAAGCAATGTTCGGTACTGGGCAATTTCCGAAGTTCAAAGAAGATGTTTTCCAATTGGCAGACACTGATTTGACTTTGATCCCGACTGCGGAAGTACCTTTGACCAACTACTATCAAGGGGAGATCTTAGAACAAGAGCAGCTCCCTGCCTACTTCACTGCCTTGAGCCCATCATTTCGTTCGGAAGCCGGCAGCGCTGGCCGTGACACTCGCGGCTTGATTCGCTTGCATCAATTCAATAAAGTCGAAATGGTGAAATTCAGTGATGCAGAACATTCTTATGAAGAATTAGAAAAAATGACGGCTAATGCCGAAGACATTTTGCAAAAACTCCATTTGCCTTACCGTGTGCTTAGCTTGTGTACAGGAGATATGGGCTTTTCTGCAGCGAAGACCTATGATTTAGAAGTATGGATCCCTGCCCAAGAGATGTATCGTGAGATCAGCTCTTGCTCAAACTGTGAAGACTTCCAAGCACGCCGTGCTATGATCCGTTACCGCGATCAAGAGGGCAAGATTCACTACATGCATACACTAAACGGCTCTGGTCTGGCTGTCGGTCGGACGGTGGCTGCAGTGCTTGAAAATTATCAAAACGAAGACGGCAGTGTAACGGTACCGGAAGTTCTGGTTCCTTACATGGGCGGACTGACAAAAATTGAAAAAGCCTAAGCCTTAGTAACCTCAGTAGCAACCCCTAGGGAACAGTCACACCGCGTGAACTGTTCCCTAGGGGTTTTCTTGTTCACGTCGCCTATAGTGGTTTCCATCCCCCCTAACCACTTTGATTGCTTCTTGCAAGAGAAACAACGCAACAAGGTTGTAATTTTTAAGCGAATAATTAGAAAAATCCCTTTGTCTTTTTAACCCTCTATCAGAAACCGGGCATGATCGTTGAAAGTGCCTGTGACTTATGGTAACGTGGGCATAATTTAGGATGGAATGAAGGGAGCTTCACCAATGCCCGAACGAAAGACCTATGCCCGTCGGAGTGACTTACACAAGAAACCAAACAATAATCAAAAACGAACAGCATCCGCTGAAGAAAGACCGAAAGGACCACCCTCGAAAAAGAAGCCGTATCGAAAAGCAATTTTTTCCTTATTCGCCTTATTATTGATCGTTTTGATTGCAACGGCTGGCTCAGTCCTTTACACGTTGCACCAACAAGAAGTTGCCGCCCAAGCAAAATATGAGGCAGCTGCGGAGAAATTACTGGCATCAATCCAAGCAGAACAAAGCCAAAATGGCTTAAAAACAATGCCTGAAGTGCTCTCCAAAGGAGCAAACAAAGAACTGATCTACCGCCCGCAAGACCTCGATACGTTTCCCATCAAAGATATCAAAGACCGGTTGACAAAAGCCGCTGAGTCATTGCGCAAAAAACAAACGGAAAAAGAAGTCGTCACCGTTGCCCGCATCCAAGCACAAGCAGCGGCGTCAAAGGTGTCTACTTATTCATTGAAAGCCGACAGCTATGTGTGGAATCGAGAAACCGGACGTTTTGAAGATGCGGACAGTCTAACGGATGCACCGATCTTCGTATCAGAGAAGACGCAAACCGAATTGTCTTTGAAAGAACTGGTTCCTGATGAAGGCAGCTTATTAGGTATTCAACAAGTCATTCAGCAGAAACTGCTGGATCAAGCCAAAGAACCCGCCAAAATCATCGACGCCGTCTTGGCCATGGAGCGGATCACCTTCGATTCGAAATTTACTTACGATCCAGAGAAGCTGACCATCGAATTGCCAAAAAATCAGACGGGAGCGACGGAAATCACCCTGCCTTACAGCGAGATCGCCCCATTCATTGATCCTGATCTCGTGGCTGCTGACCAACTCAACAATGCCTTGCCAAGTTTAGACCCCAATAAAAAATACGTGGCATTGACCTTTGATGATGGACCCAACAGTACCTCCACCATGGATCTGTTGAACATCTTACAAGAAAATGACGTTAAAGCGACCTTCTTTATGCTGGGACAAATGGTAGAGCAATATCCGCAAGCTGCTAAAAAAGTCCAAGAAGCTGGACACGAGATCGCCAGTCATTCTTACTCTCATCCGCAGCTGAATACTCTTTCAGCGGAAGATTTGCAGGCAGAAGTCACAAAAACCAACAAAGCCATTTATAATGCGACGGGTTTACTACCTAGAAATTTACGGCCCCCTTATGGCGCTATCGACAAACAAAGCGCACAAACCATTGGCATGCCGATCATTCAATGGGACATCGATTCTCAAGACTGGAAATTGAAGGATCCGAAGAAGATCAATGCCTTGGTGCAACAAAATGTCTTTAATGGTGCCATGATCTTGATCCATGATATTCACCCGAAATCTGTGAAAGCCGTACCGGGAGTCATTAAAATGCTCAAAAACGAAGGCTACGAATTCGTGACTGTCGATCAATTATTAGAAGCACGGCAAAAACCGCTGCATCAATACTTTGGGATGAACGACGAACGCCTCGTTGATTAAGAGAAAAGAGAAAAAGGAATGCAGCAAATTGTCTATTGCTGCGTTCCTTTTTGGTTATTGGATCGTTCCCTCTTTTTTTAGCCCTTCTTATCCTCATATACATTAGTCACAAAAATTTGGATCAACAGTTCAGCGACAGCTTTTGGCGGCATCGTTGAGAAATCTTTGAGCCAGCGTTCGATCAACCCGATAGATCCGCAGACAAAAAAGCTCAGGCACAGCTCCAATTCTTCCTCGGAAGCATCTTGAAAGTATTGGGCAAACCGTTTCAAGGTCTCCGGTTTGATCTCTGACAACAAAAGATTCAGCAAATGGCTGTTGTTCAACAGTATCAAATGGGTGGTACTAGGATTCTCATACAAAATCGTCAACAGCTTTTCCAACCAAAGATCCAATGACAAATTTTCCTGCTGCAAGTTCGATGCGATCTGCTCAACAAGCTCCCCTTCGATTTCCTCCAACAACGCGGCCGTATCCTTATAATATTTATAAAATGTTCCTCGGTTGATATCGGCTCGTTCCGCAATCTCTTTGATCGTGATTTTGCGGTACTCTTTTTCCAACAATAACTCCTGAAAGGCGCGTCGGATCACTTTTTTCGAGTAGATCGTTCGACGATTCCCGACAGTCCCTACCATATCGTCTCCCCTTTTCTCTGTACATTTGATCAATATTTGTCTATTTAATGACAAATAAGCAAGCATTGAGGATTGCTCTTACTTTTCTTTCTTAGTATACTAACACCATGTGATTAAATCAACACGTGTTTAAAAAATGGAGGCTTTATTAATGAGTTATGTTGAAGTAAAGAATGAATATAAACGCTATCAGATGGGCGAAACCACCATCACTGCCAACAACGATCTTTCCTTTGCCATTGAAGAAGGCGAATTAGTGGTGATCCTTGGCCCCAGTGGTGCAGGAAAATCGACCGTTTTGAATATTTTAGGTGGGATGGATTCGCCAGATGAAGGACAAATCATTATCGACAATGTCGATATCGCGAAGTTTAACGACAAACAGCTGACGGAATACCGCCGCAAAGACGTCGGGTTCGTCTTCCAGTTTTATAATTTGGTCCCGAATTTGACAGCAAAAGAAAACATTGAATTGGCAACAGAAGTCTCACCGAATGCACTCGATCCTGATGAAGTCTTAGCACAAGTCGGGTTAGAAAACCGTAAAAACAACTTTCCTTCGCAGCTCTCTGGTGGGGAACAGCAGCGGGTATCGATCGCTCGGGCGTTAGCCAAAAACCCGAAATTGCTATTATGCGATGAACCAACCGGTGCGCTGGATTTTGAAACAGGCAAACAAGTGTTGAAGCTTTTGCAAAACGCCAGTCGGAAAAACGGCAATACGGTATTGATCATTACCCATAACAGCGCCATTGCCCCGATCGCCGATCGGGTGATCCATATCAACGATGCCACTGTCCGTTCCATTGAAGAGAATCCTCACCCCATCTCGATCGATGAAATCGTTTGGTAGGAGGATCTGATGAAAAATAAGACCTATCTTAAAGCAAGTTTGCGAGAGATTCGCCAATCAAAAGGCCGCTTTATCGCAATCACCTTGATCATTTTTTTAGGAACGTTTCTCTTTGTCGGTGTCAAAGCGACCGGCCCGATCCTGAATCATTCCGCGAGTGAATATGTCAACGGCCAGCAATTAGCAGATCTGCAAGTCACTTCCACGCTGGGATTGACAGAGGAAGACATTGATGCCGCGGAAAAAAGCGGTGCTCACACAGAAGCCGCCTATCAATTTTATTACGCTGCCAACTCAGATGAGGTCGTGCAAGTGACCTCCTATGACCCCTCACAGGAACTCAACCAGTTACTGGTGAAGGACGGCCGACTGCCAGAAAAAGCCGATGAAATCGTGCTGGACACCGAAGCAAAAAATTATGGCTGGCAAATAGGGGATACTTTTACGATCGATGATGCCGATAATCTGTCGGACAAAGAGTATACGATCGTTGGGTTTGCCACTTCTCCCATTTATATTAGTGCTGCCGAACGGGGCTATGCAAATGTCGGCAGCGGTGTCGTGACGTATTTTGCTTATGTACCGGAAGAACAGTTCACGATGGAGGTCAAATCGATCCTCTATCTCGCCTTTGATGATGTCGCCGGGCTTGAAACATACTCCGATGCGTACACCGACAAGCTGGCAGCCCATCAAGAAACGATTGAGGAACTGTTTGCGGATCGCCCTAAAGAACGCTTAGCAGAAATTCAGCAAGACGCTTTTGATGAATTAGCCCCTGCAGAAAAAGAAGTCCGCGATGGACAAAAACAGTTAACTGATGGACAAACCCAACTGGATCAGGCCAAAGCGGAACTAGAACAACAGCAAGCCGCCTTAGCACAGCTGCCGCCCGTACAACAAGCAGCCCTCGAAGGCCAATTGGCAGCTGGGGAAGCAGAATTGACACAGCAGCAAGCCCAATTAGATGAACAGCAACAAGAACTAACTGATGCCCAACAAACACTGGCAGAAAAACGGGCAGAGATCGAAGACTTGGCAGAGCCCACGTATCTTTACAACCAGCGCAAAGACAATCCCGGTTTCCAAGAATATGGCGGGCTGTCTGATCGTATCGCCGCGATTGCCAATGTATTCCCAGTCTTCTTCTTCTTTATCGCTGCGTTGATCACCTTTACGACACTGACGCGGATGGTAGAAGAAAACCGTAAAGAGATCGGTACCTTAAAAGCGATGGGCTATGGCAAAGTCGAGATCTCCCTTAAATATTCGATTTATGCCCTCCTTTCTTCGGCCATTGGCATTATTAGTGGGGCCGTATTAGGAACCGAACTGTTGCCGCGTTTGATCTATTTCCTATCCAGCGAACGGTATCTTTTAGACGGGATTCGCGTCTATTATGTCTGGTCGCCAATTATTTTGGCCGCAATCGCCTTTTTACTGGCGACGCTCGGTGCTTGTCTCTTTGTTTTGATCAAAGAATTGCGGGAAAAACCCGCTCAGCTGCTGCAAGTTCGCGCACCAAAGCCCGGGAAACGGATTTTATTAGAAGCAATTACCCCCTTATGGTCACGGTTAAGCTTCAATCAAAAAGTCAGCTTCCGTAACATTTTCCGCTACAAATCGCGAATGATTATGGCGATCATTGGCATCGCCGGTTGTACGGGACTGATGGTGGCAGGCGTTGGGTTGAAAGATTCCCTAAGTGCCGTGACTGCGAAACAATTTGGGCCCATTACGGATTATCAAGCCGTCGTGACCTTAAATGATGCGAAGGAAGAAACCGTTGCTGCCGCTGAAACGGTTTTAACAGACGAGCCTCTTGTGACCCATTCGATGCTAGTCTACAATGAAACGATCGAGATTCGACCGGCTAACCAAGGAAAACAAAGTTTGACCTTGATGGTTCCGGCAGATCAGGATGCTTTTGCAGACTATGTCCATTTGAAAACGACGGCAGGACAGAAGCTGTCATTAACAGAGGGCGCCGTACTGACTATGAAGTACGCAGAATTGTATGATCTGCAGGTTGGCGATACATTGACCTTCTATACCAGCGATCAAGAAGCCTTTGAAGTACCTATTAGTGGCATCGCAGAAAATTATTTAGGCAATTCTCTTTATCTGTCACCAACCGTTTACGAAGAAATCACCAATAGTACCTTTGAACCGAATGCGTTCTTAGTCAAAAGCAAGACGATAACGAAAAAGCAAGAGGAAGCTTTATCAACAGCCTTGTTAGATACCGACAAAGTCAAAAACACGACGTTCCTTTCCACTCAGATCAAAATGCAGGATGATTCGATGGGCAATTTGAACTCCATTGTCTTGATCTTAGTTGTACTATCAGGGGCATTAGCCTTTGTCGTCTTGTATAACTTGACCAACATCAATGTTTCCGAGCGGATTCGCGAGCTTTCTACCATTAAAGTATTAGGGTTTTACAATAAGGAAGTCACCATGTACATCGTACGGGAAAATATCGTCTTTACGTTATTTGGGATTCTCGCAGGCTACGTGGTAGGTTACTTCTTGACTGACTTTATTTTGATCCAAGCTTCGATGGAAAACATGGTCTTTCCATTAGTGATCAATTGGCCGGCTTATGCTTTAGCCGGTGGCATGACGATTCTCTTTACGATCATCGTGATGTTCGTCACCCATGTGAAGCTGACTCATGTCAACATGATCGATGCTTTGAAATCAAACGAATAAGCTGCTGCTAAAGTGATTTGCTGATCATCCAGCAGCGATTTTAAAGAAAAGGACGCCACTCTTGCCTAGATAGCTGAGAGTGACGTCCTTTTTTGAACAAATAATCCCCTCTGTCCGCTTTTGAACAGAGGGGATCGTTTGTTTTCACGTGAAACATTTTATGATTTTACAGAGTAGTTCGGTGCTTCTTTCGTGATTTGAACATCGTGGGGATGTGATTCTTTTAGTCCGTTGCCGCTCATTTGGATAAATTGTGCTTCATCACGTAATTGCTGTAGATTGCCAGCACCGACATAACCCATCCCTGATTTCAACCCGCCGATCATTTGGAAGATGATATCAGAAACGCTGCCTTTATAAGCGACACGCCCTTCAATGCCTTCTGGAACCAATTTGTTGGCTTCGTTTACGCCCCCTTGGAAGTAACGGTCGCTGGAGCCTTTTTCCATTGCCCCCAATGAACCCATTCCGCGGTACGTTTTGAAGCGACGGCCTTGATAGATTTCGAATTCACCTGGTGATTCATCGGTTCCTGCCAACATGCTGCCTAGCATTACGGCATGACCGCCAGCTGCTAAAGCTTTGACGATATCGCCAGAGTACTTGATCCCACCATCAGCAATGATTGCTTTTCCGTATTGACGTGCCACAGAGGCTGCATCATAGATCGCGGTCAATTGAGGAACTCCGACACCGGCTACCACCCGAGTAGTACAGATCGATCCTGGACCGATCCCGACTTTTACGACATCGACACCAGCATCATACAATGCTTTCGTGCCTTCGGCAGTGGCAACATTTCCAGCAATCAATGTCGCTTCTGGGAAATGGGCACGAATTTCAGAGATTTTGCGTAAAACACCGGCACTGTGTCCGTGGGCAGTATCAATGACGATCGCATCCACGCCTGCATCCAATAATGCTTGTGCACGTTCAAAGGTATCGCTGGTAACGCCGACTGCTGCTGCCACTAATAGGCGTCCATGCGTGTCTTTGGCTGCATTCGGGAATTCGATCACTTTTTCAATATCTTTGATAGTGATCAACCCGCTTAAGATTCCTGCTTCATCAACGATCGGTAATTTTTCGATCTTGTGTTGTTGTAAGATTTTTTCCGCGTCTTTCAACGAAGTACCGACAGGTGCTGTGATCAATTGGTCTTTGGTCATCACATCATTGATCGGCATCGTATAATCCGTGACAAAACGCATGTCGCGGTTCGTGATGATACCGACTAATTTGCGGTTTTCCATCGTTTCTACGATCGGTACCCCACTGATGCGGTACTTGCTCATCAAATGTTCTGCATCAGCAACTAAGTGGGTTGGTGTTAAGAAAAACGGATCGATGATCACGCCGCTTTCAGAACGTTTTACTTTGCGCACTTCATCTGCTTGTGCTGCGATACTCATGTTTTTGTGAATCACGCCAAGTCCGCCTTGACGCGCCATTGAGATCGCCATTTTACTATCAGTTACGGTATCCATACTGGCACTTATGATTGGAATATTTAGTGTAATATTCGGGGCAAGCTGCACTTTCATATCCACGTCATTTGGCAAGACGTGACTTTCTGCCGGAATCAATAAGACATCATCAAACGTTAACCCTTTTTTTACAAATTTGGTTTCCCAGTTGGACATTTTTGTAACCACTCCTTAAAGTTTTTAGGTATTTTAAAAAAAATAGCAAAGATTTTTTCATAAGTCAACCATTCGGAAAGCTTTCTTAATAATCCTCTTCAAACCTTTGGTCAAATCTCATAATTCGCCATTTTTTCTAAAAAAACACGCTGATCGTGCGGTCTTTTTTAACAAAAGAAGGCGCACGATCAACGTGTAGCCATCAGCCTCTAGGAACAGACAGACTGCTGATGATATTGTATTTGCGTTTCAAGTAGTACTTCGCTGCTAATGCCACTGCCCCGATCAAGGCTTCAATCACAGGATCCACTTGTGGATTCAATGGTGGTTGGATCATCGCAGAAAGCGAGATCACAACGATCCATAGCATGAAGGCTGCGACTAAAATCAAAATGATCTTCCACATCTTCGGCCGTTTGCTCTTATCGGCACCTGGGCGTTCATATTGATACATGTATTTGTACATCAAGTAGAAGACCCAACCAGCAAGCATCGCCATCAAGAAGAGGGTCAATAAGCCATAAGGTTGTGCTTGTCCTCTAGTAAAGATTCCCATAACCCCTAACATCAACCCAAAAATCCCTAAAATCAGCAAGGTGTTATCCAACCACATCAAGAAGGGGCCGGATTCTTTTTGCTCAACGGGTTTGTTGATGATGGCTTCGGTACGTTCAGACACTGTACCAAATAATTGGCGGGCCGTTTTGCCGCCTTTTTGTTCTTTGACTAAGACCGGCAGCATCTCATGCAAGGCAATCGTTTTTTCTTCTTCAGAAAGGTTGGCTGCCTCTAGCGATTTTTTTAAATCAAATATATATTGTTGGTTTCGTTTTGTTAATTGTTGTTCTAATTCACGATTTTCGGAAACATAATTTCGCAGAGTTTCTGGTTCCATGAATTGATTCTCCCTTCTGCGTTTTCTTCACAATGGACATTTTACCACAAATTCACTGGGAAGAAAGCCCTTTATACGTTAAAACGGAACAACATCACGTCGCCATCTTGCACGACATAATCTTTTCCTTCCAAACGTACCCGACCGGCTTCTTTGGCCGCTTGCATCGTGCCGTATTGGTTCAGATCCTCAAAGGAAACAGTTTCCGCACGAATAAAGCCGCGCTCAAAGTCCGTATGGATGATCCCCGCTGCTTGCGGTGCTTTGATGCCTTTACGGAACGTCCACGCACGCACTTCTTGTTCACCAGCGGTAAAGTACGTTGCTAGACCCAGCAAATCATAGGCGGCACGAATCAATTGATCCAACCCTGATTCTTCAATTCCTAATGCTTCTAAAAACTCTGCTTTGTCTTCTTCTTCCAGCTCAGCGATCTCTTCTTCAGCACGAGCACTGATGACGATCACTTCCGCATTTTCGCTTGCTGCAAATTCTTTCACTTTGTTGACATAGTCATTGGTTTCATAGTCTGCCACGTCTTCTTCTGCTACGTTGGCAACGTATAAGACTGGTTTGGTCGTTAGTAAAAACAAACTTTTGACGATGCGCTGTTCTTCATCTGTAAATTCGATCGAACGAGCAGAGATCCCTTCTTCTAAGACCGGTTTGATCTTATCAAGAACGGCCAGTTCCGCAACTGCATCTTTGTCTTTGGTTTTGGCAATTTTTGCGACCCGAGTATAGCGCTTGTTGACGGATTCTAAATCCGCTAAAACCAACTCCAAATTGATGGTGTCGATATCAGCTAATGGGTCCACGCGGCCTTCTACGTGGGTGATGTTGTCATCGTCGAAACAACGAACGACATGACAGATCGCATCCACTTGGCGGATATGGCTCAAAAATTGGTTTCCTAATCCTTCCCCTTTGCTGGCACCGCGGACGATTCCGGCAATATCCGTAAATTCAAAGGTGGTTGGGACCGTCTTTTTCGGACGGACTAATTCTGTTAAACGCTGTAAGCGCCAATCTGGCACTTCCACCATTCCTACATTCGGATCGATCGTCGCAAACGGGTAGTTTGCGGCTTCTGCTCCTGCTTTGGTTATTGCATTAAATAAAGTAGATTTGCCCACATTTGGCAATCCAACGATTCCGGCAGTTAACGCCATGCTTCACTTCACTCTTTCTCTTTTTTTTCTAGGATTTTCTTCATCTTTTTATCAAATTCTCGGCGCGTCATCATGACGATGTGGCCGCAATTCGTACACTTTATTTTGATGTCTGCCCCCATGCGGATGATTTCCCAACGATTGGCTTTGCAGGCATGCGGTTTTTTCATTTCGACAATATCCCCAAGATCATACATCTTTATCACCTCAAGCTTCATCAAATTGAATGTTCAACAAATCTAAAATACGGGTTAAATCTTTTTGTGACAGGTATTCGATCTCGATTTTTCCTTTGCCTTCTTTTTCGCGGATCTCGACATTCGTGCCGAATTTATCCATTAACCGTTCTTCGCTTTCTCGTAAATAGTACGGTTTTTCTCGAATCAGACGCGGCACTTTTTTCTTTTCGTTTTTCGTGTCGTTCATCTCAGCGACCATTTGTTCTAATTGGCGGACTGTCAGATTTTCTTTGACACAACGATTGGCTAATTTTAAGATCTGTTCTTTGTTTTTCAAGCCTAATAATGTCCGAGCTTGCCCCATAGACAAACGGTCATCTTGAACCATTTCTTTGACGAGTTTCGGCAAGGACAGTAACCGCAAATAATTGGCGATATACGGGCGGCTTTTCCCTAAACGTTCAGCGACTTGTGCTTGGGTCAATTTCAAGTTCTTCATCAGCATGTCATAGGCTTCTGCTTCTTCTAAAGGATTTAAATCTTCCCGCTGCAAGTTTTCTAAAACGGCGACTTGCATCATCGCTTCTTCATCAAAATTGCGGATGATGGCGGGGATCGTTTCCTTGCCAGCTAATTTGGACGCTCGAAACCGGCGTTCACCAGCAATGATCTCATAGCCTTTGACAGATGATTGCCGCACGATGATCGGTTGAAAGACCCCCGAATGTTGGATCGAATTGGCTAGTTCTTGTAATGAAAGCTCATCAAAGGTTTTTCGCGGTTGATAAGGGTTGGGTCTTAATTCGTTTAAAGGCAGTTCAACGACTTTTTCTGTCTTGATATCGACTTCTTCTAACCCTTGCAGGTCTTGAAACAACGCATCGATCCCACGCCCTAATCCTTTCCCTTTATTCTTCACGGGCTAACACTTCCTTTGCTAACGTCTGATAGACTTCGGCTCCTTTTGAGCGTGGATCATAATCAATGATCGACAATCCATGACTAGGTGCTTCAGACAACCGGATATTCCGTGGAATAATGGTTTCATACACTTTTTCTTGGAAATAGCGGCGGACTTCTTCCACGACTTCCGCGCCTAAGTTCGTGCGGGCATCATACATCGTCAGTAAGACCCCTTCGATCTCTAACTCAGGGTTAAAATGTTTTTGTACTAAACGCACGGTATTCAATAGTTGGCTCAGCCCTTCTAATGCATAGTACTCACATTGGACTGGGATCAAAATCGAATCACTGGCGGTAAAGGCATTGATCGTCAAATGACCTAAAGATGGCGGGCAATCGATAAAGATATAATCGTATTGTTCTTTGATTTCATTCAAAGCCGATTTCAATCGAGATTCCCGTGCCATCATGGAGGTCAATTCAATTTCCGCACCAGCTAATTGGATCGTCGCTGGAACGATATCCAAGTTTTCTCGGCTGCTAGGTAAAATCGCTTCAACGATCGGTGTTTCATTGACTAATACATCATAGATGTCTTGTTCCACATCTGGTTTGCGAATGCCGACACCGCTTGTGGCGTTGCCTTGGGCATCAATATCTACGAGTAACACTTTTTTGCCGACAAATGCTAAGGACGCACCTAGGTTCACCGTTGTGGTGGTTTTGCCTACGCCGCCTTTTTGGTTTGCAACAGAAATAATACGGGCCATTGATTTTCCTCCTATTTAATTGGTTGTTTCGCTGGCATTCCCGGTTTGCGGGGGTATTTCTTTGGCGTTTCTTTTTTCTTTTGAATGATCAAAAGATGGCGTTCATCGCCGCTGACCGGTAAGGTAAAGCTTTTTTCTTCAATAAATTTGCCGCCTAAGAGTGAGATCGCTGGTTTGGCTTCAACCAGTTCTTCCTCGCTTTTGGCAGCTTTGAGCGCATAAAAATAGCCTGCTTTTTTCACCAATGGCACACAGAGTTCCGTTAACACATTCAAACGGGCAACCGCACGAGCGGTCACATAATCGAATTGCCCACGAAATTGCGGGTTTTGACCAAATGTTTCTGCACGGTCATGGTACAAGTGGACATTTTCCAATTGTAGATCCGTCACAAGAGTTTGTAAAAAGGTGATGCGCTTATTTAAAGAGTCGACGATCGTCACTTCTAATTCAGGAAACACGATTTTTAGTGGAATACTTGGAAAGCCAGCACCTGAACCGACATCGCACAAATGACTTTGCGGGTCAAAGGCGGTTTCAAAAGCTAAGGAAACAGAATCGTAGAAATGCTTTAAATACACTTCTGATTTTTCCGTAATTGCGGTTAGATTCATCTTCTGATTCCATTCGACCAAACGCTCGAAATAGACAGCGAATTTTTCCATTTGTTCTTCGGTTAAAACGATCCCGTTTTTGCGTAATTCTTCATGAAATTCTTCAGGTAGCATAACGAATCCTTTCTATTTTGTGAAACAGAAAAATGTTTCACAGACTAGTTCCTACTTTAACGCAAAAAGCAATGTGATGCAATAGCCAGCGATTGCTTTCTAGGAGAATTTACCATTTTTTAACTGGGGCTTTAAGGTTGGTTTAAGGCATGGGAATTATACTCATTTCAATCCAAAAAACTTTTTTCATTTTTCCTTGACCAGCAAGGCTGCCAACCTTGCTGGTCAGCTTTTCTTCGCAAAGAAACAAGCATTGATCTCAGGATCAATGCTTGTTTTTGTTTCATATGAAACTTTTTATTTCACGCGAGGTTCGTTGTATTCTTCGATACGATCAGACGCGCGGGAAGCCGCATGTTTGGCTTTGTTGGTTTGACGTGAAGCAAAGTCGCCGGTTTTAGAAGCAGCTGACGTTACTTTGTCTTGAACCGTTTCTTGTTCCTCTTCGTATTCAGCGATCGTTTTCACATCCACAACGTTGATGTTAACTTCGATCACTTCTAATTGGGTCATTGTTGTTACTTCTTTTTGGATGACTTCTTTGACTTGGTCAGCGATTTCTGGGATGTTGCGGTCGTATTCAACCACGATATCTAAATCAACGGCTACTTGTTTTTTCCCTACTTCGGTATTGATACCGGCAGTCACATTGTCTGTATTGACCAATTTTTCAGCAATATTAGAGAAGAAACCACCATCGACCGTCAACAGACCATCTACATTTTCTAATGCGATCCCGATGATTTTTTGGATCACTTTGTCATCATAGGTCAATGAACCATGAACGGGTGCATCCCCGGTTGGTCCTTCAAAATCGTTGTGTCCAGGTTTTGGCGGTGCTGGATGATGTCCAGCTGGATTTGGATTTCCTGGTGCTGGATGATCCCCTGGTTTTGGTCCATTTTGTTGTCCTGCTACTGCTTTTTCAGCATTTGGTACCACTGGATCAGGTGATTCAGTCATTGGAATCGCATTTTCATTGGCTTGATGATTGGTGTTGGGAACCACTGGATCTGGATGTGCACTGACATTTTTTTCATTGTTTAATTCGTTTTTATCGTTATTCATTAAAAATTCCTCCTATAAAATACGTTATTGTTGGTTAAAAAATTCGTCGATGATACCGGTACGTTGGAGATACAATCCTAGCGCAAAACCCAAACCTGTTAGGAGTAGAATCAGCAATGTTTTGAAAAAACCGATCGTTACAAACAACACAGCCAGAACAAGGCCGATTGCTCCAAAAATCAATGGGATTTTGTATTGTTGTAGTTCGTTCATCATAGCCCTCCTATTCTACTCGCGGGTTTTCCGGAGTCTCATTTTGTTCAAAATTCGCGTAATTGACTTCGACTTTGACTTTTTCACTTGAGCCAAGCACTCGTTGGACATCTTGTTGGATTTCCGCCATTAAGTTTTCGGTTTTGCCAACTAAGGCAGACGTCCGTTTCAAGCGGCCTTTGATTTTGATTAAAATTCGATTTTTGGTCGCTTTGACATGAACTTTTGGTCCTTCAACAAATTCTTTTTCATTTACTTTCGTACGTACAAGTCCTTCGATTGCTTTCTTATCGATCGTCAATGCGCCCTTATCCTCTTTCAAAACAAAGGTTGTTTTGGTTTTTGGATAAAACAGCACGACTAAGATCACGATCAAGAATAAGGCGATCAAGACAACAGCTACCCAAAACATATATTGACGCATAAACAAGTTGTCAAAGAAATACGTGACGACATTGCCTCTGCTGTCCAAACCAAATGGCAGCTGCATATAAGGATTACTCATTAATACGATTGGTAATAAGACAGTGATAAAGATCAACGAAACGATGATTGATACGATTTTCCACCCTTTACTCATAGGACACCTCCTCCTTTTTCTCCGATTTTTTGATAAGCTTACAAGTTGATGGCTTCTCCGCCGGTAACACCATAAATCTGTGCTGTCACATAGCTAGCTTTATTGGAAGCTAAAAAGACATAGACGGGTGCCAGCTCAGCTGGTTGTCCTGCCCGCTCCAGTAATGCTTGCTGACCGAACTCAGGTAGTTGGTCTTGCGGTTGACCATGGTCTAATTGTAATGGTGTCCAGATTGGTCCTGGGGCTACCCCATTGACCCGAATCCCTTTTTCAGCAAATTGTTTCGCCAAGCTGACTGTAAAACTGGCGATCGCCGATTTGGTTGCCGCATAATCCATTAAATGGGCGCTTGGACTAAAGGCTTGGACAGAAGTCGTTGTCACGATCGCTCCCCCAGCCGGTAAGTGTGGCTCAGCTGCTTTCACTAATGCAAACATTGAGATAATGTTTACCATAAAGGTGTCTTTCACTTGTTCAATCGGTAATTCTGCAATCGATGGCCGCGTGATTTGCTGTGCTGCGTTCAATACTAATGTATCTAACCCACCTAATGCTGCTACCGCTTTGTCAACGATCTCTTGTGGTGCCGCTTCGTCTCGCAGGTCATAGGGTAGCAAGATCACTTTACGTCCGGCTTCTTTGATGTACCCCGCAACTTCTTCGGCATCTTCTTCTTCACCTGGGAAAAAGTGTAGAGCAATGTCTGCTCCTTCTCGGGCGAAGGCAATCGCTGCTGCTCGTCCGATCCCAGAATCCCCACCGGTAATTAGTACCCGCCGGTTTTCTAACTGCTGACTTCCCTCATAAGAGTCTTCGCCACAATCAGGTTTTGGTCGCATTTCTTCTTGTAAAGCAGGCGTATCTTGTTCCTGTTTGCTGTATTTACCCGTGTGATAAAGTTCCCGTGGATCAGTCAAAATAGGTTCACTCATTCTTACGTCCTCCTTTTCTCTATAATAAAATTCTAAACCATTCATTTTTTTTTGGGAAATATAACGCTTTGTTAACAAAAATAAACCCTCGTTTATTAGAAAATGAAAAAAGAAAGTGCCCTCATTTTTGACCAAAAGCAAATGATTTCCCTTTTTTATAGAAGGGCGTAAACTAATGAGTAGTAACTGGTGGTACCTGTAAAAGGGAACCCCTAAGAAAATGACCTTGGATCAACAAAAAGGAGGAAACAAACAATGCCTTGGAATGTCCGTGATTATCCTGCATCAATGAAGAATTTAGACCCCTTAGTTCGTAAAAAAGCGATCGATATCGCCAATGCCCTGCTAGCCGATGGTTATTCTGACGATCGGGCGATCCCCATCGCCACGAGTCAAGCAGAAAAATGGTATGACAATGCAGATGAAGAGGAGAAAAAAGCTTTTCAGAAAGAGAAAAATCCGCAAAAAGACGATGCTCATCAAACCAATAAGAATGCGAAAAACTTAATGGATGCGGATGTAGAAGTTGTGTATGAAGACGACCAATGGCAAGTCCGTTCCAAAGGGGCCAAACGTGCCAGTGATCATTTCGATAAGAAAGCAGACGCCATCGCCCGTGCCAAAGAAATCGCCGAAAACAAAGAATCCGTGGTGAACGTTTATAAGAAAGACGGCGACCATCAAAAGGATATTGATTTGAGAGAATAAAATTGGCTGCAAAAAAGCGGAAGGAGGCCTTACGTTTGTCGTTTTAACGGCGTGAAACGTTGCCTACTCTTTCGCTTTTTTGTTTCCTTTCACAGCTAGGTTTAGTGAAAACTAAAGCAACGGCTTCTTTAACGTTTCTCTTTAAAAGCAGCGGTTCGTTGTCAGAAACCTAAAAAACGAAGACCTTTTGAATGAACTATTACTTTTAAAATTTCTCGACATCCTAAAAAATAAGCCTATGAAATGCTGATTTAGCAACAACTGTAAACCATCCGTTACCCCTGTAAACTAGCTTGTGCTTTCTTTAACTAAATAAACCTTGTATACTTGAATTATCAAAAGTACAAGGAGTGGTGTTTGTGAAAAAATTATTTTTTGTGCCGTTTATTTTTATTTGTTTCCTCTTTGCTCTCCCAGCTGCCGCCCAGACAGTGGAAGAACCAGAACTCGTTTATGACCTAGCATCAGATAGTCCCTATGAGCAGCTGATCACGGTAGATGAAGAAGGCAATGAGGTGATTTTGACCATTGAAAAATTGCCGTCATTCCGAGCAAATCTGGCAGCGGGAACGTATCGTGTGTCAAAAACATCCGCCGGTAATTGGACCGCTAGTTATAATGTAACGGTCAATAGCCGCAATCAATTTACAGGCACTTCGAATTTAAGTTTAGTTGCTCACAGAGGAAGTATCACTTCTAGTTCATTAACTCACACGTCCACCAAAGCCACCTGTACGTTTAAGCAAAAAGCAGGTATAATCACTACCAATGGGAGTGTCGTAACCACGATCTCAAATGGGAAGCTAGTTGTTAAATAGCAGATAGGAGCATACATTGGCTTTAGCAGAACAATTAAAAAGCTGTCGCGAGTCTTCGGGATTGTCGCAAACAGCAGTCGCAGAAAAACTACAGATTTCACGCCAGTCGATTTCGAAATGGGAAAATGGGCGCGGCTATCCAGATATTGAGAATTTGATTTTGTTGAGCGATCTCTATCAAGTCTCGATTGATGAGCTTTTACGTGAGAACGAAGCCTTAAAAGAACGGATCGAAACCAACAATCAAGAAATCAACGACAAGAAAGAAAAATTGTCGTTACTCCAAAGAACGATGGCAGCAGATAAAGATGAAAGTCTGCTCTTGCTACTGTTAGCTGGAATCGGCTCATTTCTCTTTCCATTAGGTTTGATTTTAGATGGCTTTGTCTTATGGCGTAACAAAAAGGCCAATAATTTTTATGTATTGATCTATATCGTCTGTGCCTTCTCGATTTTCTTGAATTTGTACGATGGCTATGTCCATCTCAGCAACATCATGAATTGGGGAACCACTACGATTGAAAAAGTGGAATAATTCAATTGCTAACACAAAAAGCCCGCTGCGAATTGTTTTCGCAGCGGGCTTTTGACACTCTATTTACCATTTATAAATTGGTTTTTCAAAGAATATTAACCGTCTTTAAACCTTTGCAATCTTCCCTTGTTCGATATACACCATCAAAATACTAATATCAGCTGGGTTTACTCCGCTGATACGGCTCGCTTGGGCGATGGTTTCGGGTTGGATTTTTTGCAGTTTTTGTTTGGCTTCTGTTGCCAAGCCATTGATAGCGGCATAGTCGATGTTTTCAGGAATGCGTTTGGCTTCCATCCGTTTGAGTTTCTCCACTTTTTCAAGAGCTTTTTTGATATAGCCTTCGTATTTGATTTGGATTTCGACTTGTTCGATCTCTTTTGGCTTCAATGCTTCATTGGCTTCAATAAATTGCAGCATTTCCGCATACGTCACTTCAGGCCGACGCAAGAATTCATTTGCT
Organism: Enterococcus sp. DIV0008; assembly: GCF_050542615.1. NCBI lineage: Bacteria > Bacillati > Bacillota > Bacilli > Lactobacillales > Enterococcaceae > Enterococcus > Enterococcus sp. DIV0008. The sequence goes on from NZ_CP172937.1 coordinate 3,372,712, forward strand.
AAAACGCCATCTTTCAAGGTGGCCGTCCCTTTGGCAGTCAAATACGCTTGTACTTCTGGCGTTGGTTTGATGCGGATTTTGGATAAACGTTTGATTTCTGCTTCAACAGCTTCTTTTTTCGCTACATATGCTTCGTATTGCGCTTCTGGTACAAGCCCAATTTGATGTCCCACTTCGGTCAAACGCAGATCGGCATTATCATGACGCAGCAATAAGCGGTATTCGGCACGAGAGGTCAATAAACGGTATGGTTCATTGGTTCCTTTAGTCACCAAATCATCGATCATTACACCGATATAACCGTCGCTGCGTTTCATAATGAAGGGTTCTTTGCCTTGAATTTTCAAAGCGGCATTAATGCCGGCAATCAAGCCTTGACCGGCCGCTTCTTCATAGCCGCTGGTTCCGTTGGTTTGTCCTGCCGTAAAGAGGTTTTCGATGACTTTGGTTTCTAATGTTGGACGCAATTGATGAGGTACCACGACATCATATTCAATGGCGTAGCCCGTCCGCATCATTTCTGCTTTTTCTAAACCTGCAATGGAATGCAGCATTTGGACTTGGACGTCTTCTGGCATAGAAGTAGAAAGCCCTTGAACATATACTTCTTCAGTGTTCAACCCTTCTGGCTCCAAGAATAGTTGGTGACGAGATTTGTCTGCAAAACGCACGATTTTGTCTTCGATGGATGGGCAATAACGGGCACCTACTCCTTCGACGATCCCTGTAAACATCGGCGCCCGGTGTAAATTCTGGTTGATGATTTGGTGGGTCCCTTCGTTCGTATAGGTCAACCAGCAAGGTTCTTGGTTTTGATTGTAGGCTTCATCGGGTGTGCTATAACTAAAGTGATTCGGTTGTTCATCGCCAGGCTGGATCTCCGTTACCTCATAGTTGATGGTGCTGGATTTCACCCGCGGTGGTGTACCCGTTTTAAAACGAGCGATCTCTAGGCCAAGCTCTTTCAAATGATCGGCTAGTCCAATCGATGGCTGGGAGTTGTTTGGTCCAGAAGAATACTTCAACTCTCCAATGATGATCTCTCCTCGCAACGCTGTTCCCGCAGTGATCACTACAGCTTGGGCTTGATAACGAGCGCCTGTAGAGGTCACGACGCCACGGCATTCGCCTTCTTCAACGATCAGCTTTTCAACGATTCCTTGGCGCAGTGTCAGATTGGTTTCTTTTTCGATCGTTCGTTTCATTTCAGCCGCATAGGCATGTTTATCGGCTTGCGCCCGCAAGGCCCGCACAGCGGGACCTTTTCCTGTATTGAGCATCCGCATTTGGATGTAGGTTTTGTCGATATTTTTGCCCATTTCTCCGCCTAAAGCATCGATTTCGCGCACCACGACGCCTTTTGCTGGTCCGCCGACGGAGGGATTGCAAGGCATGAACGCGACCATGTCTAAGTTGATGGTCAGCAAGAGGGTTTTTGCCCCCATGCGGCTAGCTGCCAAGGCCGCTTCTGATCCGGCATGGCCGGCCCCAACAACGATCACGTCATAACTTTCTGCTTGATATTCTTGCATGGTGTTCTCCTTTTTACGCCAGTGGCGCATTCTTTATTTTCCTAAACAAAACTGACTAAATAATTGGGTGATCAACTCATCTTGGACACTATCGCCGACAACTTCTCCTAGATAGTCCCAGCAGCGTGTCATATCGATTTGAACCAAGTCAACAGGCATTCCTGCTTCAATCCCTTGGATGACCTCAGACAACGACTGAACGGCATTTTCTAATAAGGCAATGTGGCGGGTGTTAGAAAGATAGGAAGCATCCTTATCAGTGGTCTTGCCCCCAAAGAATAGATCGGCAATGGCTTGTTCCAGTTGATCCAAGCCTTCACTCGTTAACACAGAGACAGAAAAAATCGGTTCATCTGCTGCGTACTGCACTAATTCAGCGGGCGCTAGTTTTGGCTCAAGGTCGGTCTTATTCAATAAGATGATCCGACGGCTGCCAGCAGTTAGCTCCAGCAATTGTTTGTCTTCCTGGGTCAATCCTTCGCTTTGGTTGAGAACCAGCAAAATCAACTCCGCTTCTGCCAGTGCTTTGCGGCTGCGTTCGACCCCGATTTTCTCAACGACATCTTCTGTTTCGCGGATACCAGCCGTATCAATCAGTTTCAACGGTACCCCGCGAACATTGACATACTCTTCAATGACATCTCGAGTCGTACCAGCAATGTCTGTCACGATGGCTTTTTCTTCCCTTAATAAATGGTTCAATAAGCTGGATTTACCGACATTCGGCCGACCGATGATCGCAGTACTCAGGCCTTCTCGCAAAATTTTTCCTTGCTGGGCAGTTGCTAATAAGGCTTGGATCTGCCCTTTGACCATCGTGGCTTTTTCTAGCAATAAGCGGGTCGTCAATTCTTCCACATCATCGTATTCAGGGTAATCGATATTCACTTCAACTTGCGCCAGCGTCTCTAAAATCTCTTGGCGTAAGGTCCGAATCAAGTGGGAAAGATTGCCATCCAACTGATTGACAGCGAGATTCATCGCTTTATCGGTCTTGGCACGAATCAGATCCATCACCGCCTCGGCTTGAGAAAGGTCGACACGTCCATTCAAAAAGGCCCGCTTCGTGAATTCCCCCGGCTCAGCCAGCCGTGCCCCTTGGCGTAAAACCAGCTGCAAGAGTTGATTGACGACCACGATCCCGCCATGACAGTTGATCTCAACGACATCTTCTCGGGTAAAGGTCCGTGGCTTTTTCATCACTGAAAGCATCACTTCATCCATCAAACGACTTTCCTCTGGATCCACGATATGACCATAATGGATCGTATGACTTGGGACTTGGGCGAGGGTTTTAGTGCCTGATTGAAAAATCCGATCCGCAATTGCGATCGCTTCTTCCCCGCTTAATCGCACAATACTGATGGCCCCTTCGCCGGGCGGGGTGGAAATTGCGGCAATCGTATCAAATTCTTGCGTAATATTCGCCATGTTGCATACTCCTCCTATTTTTTCACATAAAAAAAGTGCCCACTCCACCCGTCAAATTGATTGAAAATCAATAAAAACGAGTAGACTTAGCACTTTGACTGCTTGTCAATTAAATTCTGGAAATAGATTAGCACATTTTTGCGTGAGTCGCAAGCTTCCTTCAAAAACTTTTAAATTTTGCATCTGTCCGCAAAAACCTTTAAAATAAAAGCAAAGAATAAGAAAAGAGTGATCTATTATGGAAACCATCAAATCATCAAACAGTGCTGCCCGCATTAAGGAAATCATTTTATCGACAGGAAACGTGAATCGGCCTTATGTCGTGCGGGATATCGTCTTTGCGGCAGACAAAATCGAAGTAGATCTATTTGATACATCTGTGAACTTGAACGACCTTTTGGCAGATGTGACTTATCGCTTAAAAGAAACCGCCCACAGCTATGGCGCGAACGCGGTGATCAACTGTCATTTCGAACACGATCGCATCGTCGAAGGCGACAAAACCTATCTTGAGATCTTTGCCTATGGTACGGTGGTTCAATTTACTCAATCAACCATCGGCGGCTAATTCCCTCTATCATCAAAAAAAATACAAAAAAGAGTCCGCGGCATACGGACTCTTTTTTGATACCAAAGGCTGACCTACGTAACGTATGTTGACTTTGATAAGAATGATTTCTAGTCAAGGATACTTGGTTTTAAATTTGTTGTCAATCGCTTTTTCCCATCAAAAAAGGGAAAGGCTTGTCAGAGCGCCTTTCCCTTTTTTCATTAAATTCGTTTGTCCGCAGGTTCCACTACTAAGTAGCGATACGGTTCATCCCCTTCAGAATGAGTTTGAACATACGCATCTTTACTCAATACGGAATGAATCTGCTTTCTTTCAAACGCCGGCATCGGCTCTAAAAAGACCGGGCGACCAGTTCGTTTGACTTTTTCAGCAGTACGACTGGCCAAACGTTCTAAGATCGCTTGACGTTTTTCACGGTAATCCCCGACATTCACAACGATCGATAATTTGTTTTTCGCGATGCGATGAATGTAAACTTGCGCCAAATATTGCAATGCATTCAAGGTTTTGCCGTGCTTCCCAATTAAAATGCCTTGTTTTTGCGTTTCTAAATGAAAGACGATCACGCCGTCTTGACGAGCGGTTTTTACTAAGGCAGGTGCATTCAATGCTTTTGAAATATTTGTCAGATAGAGTCCCAACTGAGCCAGTGCTTCCTCATCGGAAAGATCCGTCAGCAAAACAGGTTCGCTCGCGGCCGCCTCCATCACACTGCTTGCATCCTCTGTCGTCACAGGATTTGGTTCTACCAGCGGTTTTGCTGGTACTTCTTCAACGGGTGCCGGTTCTTCAACGATTCTTTTTTCAATGGAGACCCGTGCTTGTTTTTTTCCTAGCCCCAAGAAGCCTTTTTTTCCTTCATCCAGGACTTCGATTACTGCTTGATCTTTGGTGATACCAAGGACTTGCAATCCCTCTTGAATTGCTTCAGCTACTGTCAGATTTTCATAAATCGGCATTGCAGTGCAACCTCCTCTTATTTTTTCCGTTTCTTTTTAGGACTCATTGCTTTTTTCAGCGCACGTTCACGCTCGCGTTCTTTGCGGGCGGCTTCTTCTCTTTCTTGGCGAATCTTGAATGGGTTATTTAGAATCAACGTTTGCACAACTTGGAATGCATTGGAAACGACCCAGTACAAGGAAAGTCCGCTGGCAATGTTGATCCCCATCAGCAAGATCATCATCGGCATAGCGAAATTCATAATTTTCAGACTCGCATTTGATTCCACTTGGCTCATACTTGATAAGTAGGTACTTGCAAAAGTAAAGAGCGCCGCTAAAATCGGCAAGATGAAGTATGGGTCACGATCCCCCAGCTGCAGCCACAAGAATTTTCCTTCTTGCAAAGCAGGAACCCGTGAGATCGATTGCCACAAGGCCATCAAAATCGGCATTTGTACCAATAATGGTAGACAGCCGGCATAGGGATTGACATTGTTTTCCGCATACAAACGTTGTGTTTCTTCTTTTAACTTGCTTTGTGTTTCTGTATCTTTTGAGGCATATTGCTGCTGCAGCGCTTTTAGCTTCGGTTGTAATTCTTGCGTTTTGCGCATGCTTTTGGTTTGAAAGTGCATCAACGGCATCAAAATGACCCGAATGATCAATGTAAAGAGGATGATCCCGATCCCGGCATTGCCGAAGGAGAGGGCTTTGATCGCCTCTGCAAAATAATAAACGATGTAACGATCCCACAGACCAGTACTTTGTGCATTTACTTCACCTGTTGCACCGCAGGCAGATAAGACAACTACTAATGAGAGAACTCCCAAAAATAGTAAGACGCGTTTCCCTTTTTTCACGTAACTAATTCCTTTCCATTAATGAATAATTTTGGCAAGCTTTAAAACATGCTCTAAATTCGAGTAGATTTCCTTTGAGGAACAAGTGGCGATACTTGGACGAGCGATCACGATGAAATCGACCGCTGGTTCGATCCGCGGCTTCATTTCCGTTAAACTTGCACGGATCTTGCGCTTGATCTCATTTCGCTTCACTGCATTACCGACTTTTTTCCCTACAGATAAACCAACTCGAAAATGTGATTGCTCTTTAGGTAAGACATACACCACGAATTTCCGATTTGCAAAAGAATTTCCTGCCTGAAAAACTTTTTGAAAATCTTGCTCTGTTTTTACTCGATAGGATTTTCTCATCTTCGGTTCCTTCACTTCTTTCAATTAAGCTTCGCGAAACGGATTGAATCCGTAACCACTCACCTGTCAATAATACCATATTTGCCAAAAGTCAGACACTATATTCCGCAAAAACGGCATAAAAAAAAACCACTGGCATTCAGTGGCTTACGCAGAAATAACCTTTCTGCCTTTACGACGACGGCTAGCTAAAACACGACGTCCATTTTTTGTACTCATACGTTTACGGAATCCGTGAACTTTTTGACGTTTACGTTTATTTGGTTGATACGTTCTTTTCATTTATTTCCACCTCCATCAGGATAATGCTTATGCGCACAGACATACTTTGATAGTATAACGAGTCAAGTACTAGTTTGTCAATAAGAAGTTTGCTCAAAATCGGGCATTCTTTATCCACAATCCCTTTGATTTGTGTGGGTTTGCTGTTTATAGCCAATTTTTGTGGATAACTTTTTCCCCAGAGTTATTTTGGCTTTTTCCACAAACAAACAGCCTGTAGAAAAGTTTTCCACAATCGTTTTCCAAGCTGTTGATAACTGCCCTAAAACCTAGTATTGTCAAGGCGTGATCTTCACATTGATCTGTGGATAAAGGAGATTTTTTTACAGTTATTCACATTCTTTTTCTGCCTGTGGATAGTCGAATTTCGAATATGTGCATTTCCTTTTTTCATTTATCCCGTTTTGTGGAAAAGTATTTTTTTCTAACCTTTTTTATCGTAATCTGTGGAAAACTTTTTCAATCCGTGCTATTTTAGTTATATCTATTCTTAGTTATAGGAGGACAATTT